>WJYM01000003.1 GCA_009668205.1 Enterobacteriaceae bacterium RIT691
ATCTGCTGTTTGTCGGTGAACGCTCTCCAGAACAGGACAAAATCGTCGGGAACGATTTTGAACGCCGTTTACGGCGGCCCCGAAGGGGCAAGTATCAGGATGATACGAGTACTATGACGTCGGGAACAATTTTGCACAGCACGCAGTGCTGCCCGGAGGGTGACGGGCAGGAAGCCCGGCATACAACTGCCAGGCATCATTGCGGTCTGAGATTTTAAACAGAGCAGAACAAAACAAAACAAAAAGAAGGCCATCCTTGCGGATGGCCTTTTTGCGTTTATCTTCAGGCAGAGAAATTCATCGCACTTAGCTGCCTGCTCTACCTCCGATTACTCCTGGTTACTAAGCCTGCTAACTTAATTTGTGAACCACTTCACAAAATAAAAAGTAACAATTCAGTAACATTTTCCCACTAATTATTCTGTCTGAGTGACGTGGTTTGCCCGCGGCGAGGCAGATCAGATCATTAGCTGGAGTGTTATTACAATGGCAGACAGTACCTTTTCCTCCCGTGATAGCGTCATTGGAGATGATACCCGGCGTCGGATTTGGGCTATCGTGGGGGCATCATCCGGGAATCTTGTGGAGTGGTTTGATTTTTACGTCTATTCCTTCTGCTCCCTCTACTTTGCTCATATTTTCTTTCCCTCTGGAAATACAACCACCCAGCTGCTGCAAACGGCGGGCGTATTTGCTGCCGGTTTTCTGATGCGCCCCATTGGCGGCTGGCTGTTTGGTCGTATCGCCGACCGTCATGGCCGCAAAACCTCGATGCTGGTCTCCGTGTGCATGATGTGTTTTGGCTCGTTGGTGATTGCCTGTTTGCCGGGCTATGCTGCCATTGGTACCTGGGCTCCCGCGTTGCTGTTGCTGGCGCGTCTGTTCCAGGGGCTGTCAGTTGGGGGAGAATATGGCACCAGCGCGACTTACATGAGTGAGGTCGCGATTGAAGGCCGTAAGGGCTTCTTTGCCTCCTTCCAGTACGTGACGCTGATTGGCGGCCAATTGCTGGCGTTACTGGTTGTCGTGGTGTTGCAACAGGTGTTGAGCAATGATGCTCTTCATGCCTGGGGCTGGCGTATTCCTTTTGCGCTGGGCGCCGTGCTGGCACTGGTTGCCCTGTGGTTGCGACGTCAGTTAGATGAGACATCAAAACAGGAAACACGAGCACTGAAAGAAGCGGGCTCCTTCAAAGGGCTATGGCGCAATCGCAAAGCTTTTGTGATGGTGCTTGGCTTTACCGCAGGGGGGTCGTTAGTCTTTTATACCTTTACCACTTACATGCAGAAGTATCTGGTCAATACCACCGGCATGAGCGCCAGCGTTGCCAGTATTGTGATGACCGCAGCGCTGTTTGTTTATATGGCCGTTCAGCCGCTGTTTGGCGCGCTTTCTGATCGAATTGGACGCCGTAACTCCATGCTTTTGTTTGGAGGGTTAGCCACGATTTCCACCGTCCCCATTCTCACGGCCTTACAGCACGTTCATTCTCCGTATGCAGCGTTTGCCCTGGTCATGTGCGCGTTATTGATTGCCAGCTTCTACACCTCGATAAGTGGGATCCTCAAGGCAGAAATGTTCCCAGCTCAGGTGCGCGCGTTAGGCGTTGGACTTTCATATGCTGTCGCTAATGCGCTGTTTGGTGGGTCAGCGGAGTATGTCGCACTGTCTCTGAAGTCTATTGGGTTCGAGAGCGCCTTCTTCTGGTACGTCACGCTGCTGAGCGCGCTGGCATTTCTGGTCTCGTTGATGCTACATCGTAAAGGAAAGGGACTGCGCCTCTGAATCACTCATGCGCCATTTGCCACAGCGTGTAACCCGTTGTGGCACCGGCGATATCCCACGCGAAATCTTTCCAGCTCCAGCCGCTCCCTGCAGGGCGGCTGTCCCAAAACTCTTTACCGGCGCCAAGGCTAATGGAGAACATCAGGCCGTAGGCGGCGCTTTTGTCCTGGCTGTTCCCCTGATGCTGAGCATATTCATTACCCGCCGCAGACAGAATGGCGGAGGCGATAAAATGCTGCGCTTTGTCCTGCCCGGTCCAGGCATCGTTGGCCATATGGCTGCAGCCGCAGAGAAGCAGTGAAGGAAGGAGTAGCGGAAGTCGCATGGCGGGCCCCCAATAAAAAGCCCCGGCAATGCGGGGCTCAGAATTCACAGAATGCGGCTGATCAATCTGTCGATACGAATTCGGCGCAGACGGCGAATCAGTTTGCGTACTTTCACCGGATAATCGGCGATGCTTTGCAGATCGCGATAGTGATTAACCACCGTAGTATGCGTGCGAATCAGCTCCAGCTCTTTCTCACGGGCCTGCGCCAGCTGATGCTTAGGATCGTGGATGAGAACGGCATTTTCCAGGTCCAGACGCCAGGCGCGTGGATTAAGGTTATTGCCGGTCAACAGGATCCACTCATCATCGACCCACATGCCCTTCAGATGATAACTGTTGTCCTCATCTTTCCACAGGCGCACCACTAACTGATCGGTGTTCACGTAGTACTGCAGGCGGCTGAGGAAGCGACGTAGGTTTATCTCATACAGATAAGGCAGGGCTCCGATGATTTTGAACGGCTGATCTTCCGGAATGTAGAAGTCATTCGCGGTTTTGTCGCCCACGATAATCTCAACCTTTTTCCCTTCACGCAGCAGATGAATGATGTTACGCACCAGGACCGCAGGCAGGTTGAAATAAGGTGTACAGATAGTCAGCTTGTGCTCAGCGCAGGGCATCAGATGGAAAATGGTTTTGTTGAGCATGCTCGATTTGCCGAGCCCCACCAATGGCGTGACCGACAGCTGCTCGTTATCCGCATCACCCTGGAAATGGAAACCCGAGTCGCGTAACTCCTGGCGATACAGTCGGATATCATTTTTGATTTCCGGGCTTTTCGGGCGCTCATCATTGTCGAGGCGATTGACCCCACGACCGTGGACCAGATTCTGATCTGCCCAGTCGAACATGATATCGGCCATTTTTGCATTGCGGATGCACTGATAGCGATCGTAGCGATATTTATCATGCTGATGCAGGTAAACATCGTTCAGACTGGCGCCGCTATAAAGGACGCTGTCATCAATGATGAAACCTTTGAAATGCAGAACACCCAGCGCTTCACGGGTATTGACCGGGACACCATACACCGGGACATCAACGCCGGGATTTTCCTGCGCCATACGGCAGTACCAGTCGGCGTTGGTATTGGACGCGGCGGCACCGATACGGCCGCGCTGTGCGCGATGCCAGTCAACGAGAATGCGAACATCCAGCTCCGGGCGCTGACGCTTGGCGGTATAAATGGCTTCAAGGATGCCTTTACCGCCGTCATCCTGCTCCAGATAGAGCGCGACAATGCAGATACGGTGCGTGGCGCTGGCAATTTTTGCCAGCAGCGCTTGCCGGAAATCGGCCGGAGTATAAAAGAACTCGACATCATCAACTGACTGAGAAAGCTTAGGTAGTTGAGCAAGGTGTTGTTGATGCTTGTTGCGCTTAAATTTTGACAACATCACAGTGCGTTTCTTCTCTGATTAATCAAGGGGCTTCTGTACCGAGCTGACGGCACAAGCGGGCAATAATACCATTAGTACCCACTAAAGTGGTCAACATTTCCAGCAGCTTAGTTACGATGATTGCGTATTGAGCCGCAGCGTTAATCCCACAATGCCGTCTTCAAGCTGAATATCTACCTCAAAGCCAAGCTTGCGGGCAAGAGAGATCATGCCCTGATTATTGGGCATGGTGATACCGTTCAGACGCTGCAACCCGTGTTCCCGCGTATAGTCGATGAGTTTTTCCAACAGCCGCCGCCCCAAACCCAGCCCTTTGAGATCGGAGCGCACCAGCACGGCAAACTCCGCATCAATGTTGTCCGGATCGGAAATAGCGCGTGTGACGCCGAGAATTTCCGACGTATCACCCGCCGTATGCACGGCGACAAAAGCCATTTCACGATCGTAGTCGATCTGCGTCATGTTGGCTAAATCATCATGAGTAAATTCATTGATTTCACTGAAATAGCGGTAGTAAAGATCCTCTTTGGTGACCTGCGAAATAAACTGCTGCAACAGCGGCTCATCCTCAGGAAGAATCGGGCGGAACAGACAGCGTTCGCCATTTTTCATCTCCACCCACTCTTCGAATTGTTGAGGATACGGGCGGATCGCCAGACGGCTTTCGCTGGTCCCCTCAAAAGGGGCAATTTCCAGCGTGACGTCCAGCGCGGTGAAATCACTACCGGACGCCAGCAGAGGGTGAATATCCAGCCGCTGGATCGTCGGGCAGTCCACAATAAGGTTCGAAACCTGCACCAGCAGATGGCTCAGCCCGGCAACATCTAACGGGCGTAACGCGCTGCGGCCACGGATCTTCCTGTTCTTAATGGCCTGAATGACCAGATAGCGGGCAAGGTTCATATTCAACGGCGGTAAGGCGACAGCGGCTTGATCCTCTGCCCGCCATTCAACACCGCCTTCTCCCAGCATGATCAGCGGACCAAACAGGGGATCGTGATCGACGACGATCCGCAGCTCCTGTGCGCCGGCACGATTGGCCATGCTTTGCACCAGAAGACCGTGGATCCGTGCCTGAGGCCATGTCATTTTGACGCGATCGAAGATGGCATCTGCAGCCTGTTGAACTTCAGCGGCGGTCCGCAGATAGAGCATCACGCCCTGAACTTCAGATTTATGCGGGATATCCGGAGAGCGCAGTTTTAATGCGACCGGATAGCCAATTTGTTCGGCAATGTGTACGGCCTCGGCGCTATCGGCCGCAATCCAGGTGGGCAGCGTTTGCATGCCATAAGCGTTAAGGATCGGCTGAACTTCATGCGTATCCAGCGACGTTGCACCCTCTTTAATCGCCTGCTGCAGCAACGAGTGGGCTTCGGCAGAGTTGGTTGCAAGGCTGACCGGCAGCATTGGCGTTTCGCGCAGCTGCTTCTGGTTCCGACGGTATTCCACCATATGCATAAAAGCGGTGATGGTCCCTTCGGGCGTGCGATAGGTTGGGATCCCGGCATCGCTGAACAGACGACGCGCTTCCTGAGAAGAGTACTCACCGCACCAGTTGGTCAGTACGGTCACATATTTTCCCCGGGAATGCTGACTCAGGGTGTCGATCAGCGCCTGGGCACTTTCCGTACCGGGTGCCGCCGCGCTGGGGGAGTGGATCACCAGCAATGCATCATAATCCTGGCTGTCGAGTAAAATCGTCAGCGCTCGCTGATAATGGACGCTGCTGGCATCGTCACGAATATCAAGTGGGTTTGCCGCTTCCACGCCAGCAGGCAATGCCGCACGCAGTTTTTCCAGCGTCTCTTCACTGAGGGCGGCAAGCTTACCGTTTCGCCGCCACAGTTCATCCAGCGCCAGCGCCGCTGGGGCGGCACCATTGCTGATAATCATCAGCCGCTCGCCGCGGAGCGGGCGCATATGGCTTAACGTTTCTACGGCGGAAAAGAGTTCATGAGTATCCTGCACGCGCAGAAGCCCAGCACGCTGGATTGCGGCATCCCATGCCGGATCCATTCCTGCATTGGCATGCAGCAGACGCTGTGCCGCCGGACTGCGGCCACTTTTGATAACCAGAATCGGTTTATTACGTGACGCACTTCGAGCCGCTGACACAAAGCGGCGAGCATCGCTGAGATGTTCGAGATACAGCAAAATAGCGCTGGTTTTGCTATCACGCGCCAGAAAATCGAGCAGGTCGTCAACGTCGATATCCAGGCTGTCGCCCAGCGCAATAAACCAGGAGAATCCCATGTCGCGCTGCTGGGCCCAATCGAGAATGGTATTGGAAATGGCGGCCGACTGAGAAATAAAAGCGAGTTTTCCACGACGAATCGGGACAGGAGAAAAGCTGGCGTTTAACCCTTGCCACGGCGCAAGCAGTCCCAGGCTGTTTGGGCCCAGCAGCCGCATCTGGTAACGCGAAGCACAGGCTTTCAGCTCCGCGGATTGCTCCGGCGGGGCAGACAGAATAATGCAGGTTTTACACCCTTTCTCGCCGAGTGCTTCCAGCAGCATTAAATTGCGCTTGGCATTGGTACAGATGATGCCCAAATCCGGGGTAAAAGGCAGGCTTTCAATCGTTGGCCATGCCAGCACGCCCAATACGGCTTTATAGGCAGGCGTCACGGGCATCACGGGGCCGCTAAAACCGCCAGCAAGCAGATTGCGCATCATCAGATAGCCTGCCCGCTGTGGTTTCATTGAGGCACCAATGACCGCAATCGATTTGGGTTTCAGTAACGCTTCCAGTCCTCGTTGGCTCATTGCGCTCTCTCCTGGAGATCCGTTGCTGAATGATTTTAAACGCTTTCAGTCTCCGGCACTGTGATATTGCCCTTATGCTGCGTTTTTCCTGCCAGATAGCGGGTACGGAAACGCTGAAAATGTTCTCCCAGGGCGCTGGCAGCAGCGAGATCATCCGCTAAGTCCAACAACGCAATGGCCACCTCAGCGGTACAGTACTGACCGTCCGCATGAGCCTCGCGCAGGCGGTAGGCCGACACACGGGACAGATCGACCGATATCACCAGTAACGCGTCAAGGTAAGGGCTTTTGCGGAACATCTTACGCGCTTCAGTCCAGGTCCCGTCCAGCATAATAAACAGCGGAGGTTTGCCGGAAGGTGGCACAGTGAGAACCTGGCGTTCAGCGCCGGCATAGGACGCAGGGAAAACGACCATTGGCTGATAATCGGGGTTTTGTACCAGATCCAGTAACGCCTGCGGCGGCTCGGTGCGCGACCATTGAAACGCTTCTGTCTCAGGCAGGATATCGGCAATCAGGCGGCCCGTATTACTGGGCTTCATCGGCTCGGTATCAAACATCACCAGGCAAAAACGGCTTCTTGCGGCGCAGGGTGTCAGGGTATCGCACAAACATTGTTTAAGCGGCAGGAGGCAACGCTGGCAGCGACGAATGCGATTACCACGGGCAAGAAACGGACGGGTGGCGCGGGCAAGGCGTTCTGCGCGCAGGCGAAGGACAGCGTTATCAGTCATGGGGAATTATGCAGGAAAAACGCTATTGTCGCAGAGGGGAAGAAGGGGCACAAGAAAGTGCCCCACAAAAATTATGCCTGAGTGGCCTCGTTCAGCCAGCTGTCGAAAGGTGTTTTTGGTACAGCGCCGTTCAGCATGTCGATAACCTGACCCTTATGGAAAATCATAATGGTCGGGATGCTACGGATACGAAAACGGGCGCTGAGCTCAGGTTCCGCTTCAGTATTCACTTTCACAAAGCGCATTTTTCCACTGCGCTCTTCCGCCACATCTTCAAAGATCGGCGCAAAACTGCGGCATGGGCCGCACCACGGCGCCCAGAAGTCCACGACCACCGGTAAATCGTCTTTCAACAATTTATCCAGCGTCTCGCCAGTGGCGTTGATAACATCGCCGTCAAACAGCTCATGACCGCAGCGGCCGCACTTTGCTGGCTCACTGGTTCGGTCGTCGGGGATACGGTTAAGCGCCTGGCAACTGGCACAAACGGTATTCATAGCTAACCTCTGGGTAATCGGGTTTACGTATCGGCCCGGGGGCCGGATGTTTCTTTAATGTTACACATTATCGATGAGTCTGTTTTAAAGGACAATCTGGTTTATTCAATGAGTACAATAGTCGCAGTCTTTGGTATGAAATCATGGCGAAGCTCGGACACATCGGGTAATCTTCGCGCTTCGCGCAGCGCAGGTGGAGAAAAAGATGAACGACGAACTGAAAAACAAAAGCGGCAAGGTCAAAGTGATGTATGTCCGCAGTGATGATGACTCGGATAAACGCACGGAAAACCCGCGTACCGGTAAAGGTGGCGGCCGCACTGGCGCGTCCCGTACCGAAGGTGGTCGTCGTCCTGCTCGCGATTCCCGCGATTCACGTGATAACCGTGATGGAAAATCCCGCGACGGCAAACCGCGTGGCGACCGTTTCCGCGATCGCGATAATGCATCCCGTGACAGCCAGCCGCGTGAAAGCTCACCGTGGCGCACCATTTCCCGCGCGCCGGGCGAAGAGGCTGCGGAAAAACCGGATCACGGTGGCATCAGCGGTAAGAGCTTTGTCGACCCGGAAACCATTCGTCGCCAGCGCGCGGAAGAAACCCGTGTGTATGGCGAAAATGCCTGTCAGGCCCTGTTCCTGAGCCGTCCGGATTGCATCGTACGTGCCTGGTTTATCCAGAGCGTAACGCCGCGTTTCAAAGAAGCGCTGCGTTGGATGGCGGCAAACCGCAAAGCTTACCACGTGGTTGACGAAGCTGAGCTGGCGAAAGCCTCTGGCACTGAGCACCATGGCGGCGTGTGCTTCCTGATCAAAAAGCGTAACGGCACCAGCGTACAACAGTGGGTCCGTGAAGCAGGGGAAGACGATTGCGTACTGGCGCTGGAAGATGTGGGTAACCCGCACAACCTCGGCGCAATCATGCGTAGCTGCGCACACTTCGGTGTGAAAGGTGTGGTGGTTCAGGATGCCGCAGTACTGGAATCTGGTGCTGCTATCCGTACCGCGGAAGGCGGTGCAGAACACGTACAACCGATCACCGGCGACAGCTTCATTGACGCGCTGGATCAGTTCCGCAAAGCGGGCTATGCCATCGTGACCACATCAAGCCACGAAGGTACGCCGCTGTTCAACGCGGCCATGCCGAAGAAAATGGTGCTGGTACTGGGTCAGGAGCGTGATGGCCTTTCTGATGCCGCACTCGATAGCGCGGATCTGCGTGTGGCGATTAGCGGTACCGGAAACGTGGAAAGCCTGAACGTCTCGGTAGCAACCGGTGTTCTGCTGGCCGAATGGTGGCGTCAGAATAAAGCCTGATTCGCATCAGCAAAGACAAAAATGCCAGCATAGCGCTGGCATTTTTTTTACTGTTTTTCCGCCGGAATGACCGGCATCCAGTCAATTGGCGATTCGCCTTTTTGCGCCAGCCACTCATTTGCCTGCACGAAATGGTTTGAACCGAAGAAGCCGCGGTGGGCGGAAAGCGGGGATGGGTGCGGCGCCTTCAGCACGTGGTGGCGCTGTCTGTCGATGATCGCCCCTTTCTTCTGCGCGTGCGCTCCCCACAGCAGGAACACCACGCCTTCACAGTGTTCATTAATCAGAGCGATCACCTTATCGGTAAACGTTTCCCATCCCAGACTGGCATGCGAATGTGCCTGTCCTGCTCGCACCGTCAATACGGTATTGAGCAGCAGCACGCCCTGACGCGCCCAACTTTCCAGGTAGCCGTGATCGGGACGCGTAAAACCGGGAATAGTGCCTTCCAGCTCCTTATACATATTCAGTAAGGAAGGCGGCGTGGCAACACCGGGCAGAACCGAGAAGGCCAATCCGTGCGCCTGGCCCTGGCCATGGTAGGGATCCTGACCGAGGATCACCACCTTCACGTCGTTCAGTTCGGTATAGCGAAATGCATTAAAGACATCTTTCTGCGGCGGATAAATTGTTGTACCGGCCTGGCGCTCGTTCGCCACAGTCGCCAGGGTATTAACGAAATAGGGTTGCTCTTTTTCACTGGCGAGCACGTCGTGCCAGGTTAGGGAAGTGGTCATGTCGCTCTCCTGCGAATGCAATTGCCCTAGCTTAACGGCTATCGCGGGCAGAACAAAATTTTGTGCTCAGTCATTCGCTAAGTGGTTCAAATAAAGTTGATTATCCACAACCAAAAGTGGTGTTTTCGGCTGATTAAAACTGATCTGGATCAACAGTCTTTACGCATCAAATCACTTGAGGTGTGGTTTTTGTTGATTTTAATCAATGTTTGCCGGGTGTTCGCCTGATATATATACACTCAAGCAACAATGGTTTTACCAATTGGCCAGAGACGTGGCCAATGAGAACAAATAATTTAGCCCAGGAGGCATAAAATGATTAAAGGTATTCAGATTACCAAAGCCGCTAACGACGACCTGCTGAACTCTTTCTGGCTGCTCGACAGCGAAAAAGGCGAAGCCCGTTGCCTGGTAGCAAAAGGTGGTTTCACTGAAGATCAGGTTGTTGCAGTGAACAACCTGGGCGACATCGAATACCGTGAAATCCCGGTAGACGTACAGCCAGAAGTGCGCGTGGAAGGTGGTCAGCACCTGAACGTGAACGTGCTGCGTCGTGAAACCCTGATGGACGCGGTTGAGCATCCGGAAAAATACCCACAGCTGACCATTCGTGTGTCTGGTTACGCGGTACGTTTCAACTCTCTGACCCCAGAACAGCAGCGCGACGTTATCGCTCGTACTTTCACTGAAAGTCTGTAATTTCTCAGGGGTGGGAAAATACCGGTTTGGTCGTCATAAAACCGGTCGCAACAGCGGAGAATGCCAAAAGCATTCTCCGTTTTTTTTATCTCTTCAGGACGGGTCAGTCGACATAAAAAAAGCCGGGATAACCCGGCTTTTTGTTTACTCTTCTGTTTTCTGCTCTGGTGTCGCCGGTGCGCTAGGCTTGCGGCGCTTGCCAATATTTTTGGCATCGCGGTGACGTTGCTTCACGCGCGGCTTCTCTTTTTCTTTCTCTTTCTTCGCTTCACGCTTGGCCAGCGCTTTTTTCGACGGCTTACCTTTGTTCTTCTCACTCGGTACGCGAGTGGTTGGACGCAGTTCATCAATCACGCGTGCTTTTAACGGCTCTTCGATGTAGCGGCCAATTTTGTTGAGCAGAAGGTGGTCGTGCGCTTCGACTAACGAAATTGCGGTGCCTTTGTTACCCGCACGGCCGGTACGCCCGATACGGTGCAGGTAGGTGTCCCCGCTGCGGGGCATATCAAAGTTAAAGACGTGGCTGACATCAGGAATGTCGATACCGCGTGCAGCAACATCCGTTGCTACCAGCACATTCACGCGCCCGTCGGTCAGACGTTTGATCGCTTCGTTACGTTTGATCTGCACCATCTCACCTTCGAGATAGCAGTTGTTGATGCCTTTGTCGCGCAGCCAGCCTGCCAGCTCATGCACACGCTCGCGTTTACGCACAAACACGATAGAACGCGTGACGTCGTCCTGCTGCAGAAGATTAATCAGCAGCGCGGTTTTATGCTCAACGTCATCGGCACGGTAGTACCACTGATGGATCTTCTTGCGTTCACGCGTGGATGGCGTTGCAGAGACTTCAACCGGATCTTCCAGCAGACGCTCTGAGAAATCTTTAATGGCTTCACCTTCGAGCGTTGCAGAGAACAGCATGGTCTGCTTACGCCAGCGGGTTTCACCCGCGATGGTTTCGATATCCTGCGCAAAGCCCATGTCCAGCATGCGATCGGCTTCGTCAAGGATCAGCGTCTCAACGGCACGACAGTCAAAGTTTTCTTCTTTGATGTACTGCAGCAGACGACCGGTGGTGGCAACCACGATATCCTGGTTTTCGCTGAACACTTCTGCGTGGTTCATATAGGCCACGCCACCGGTGATGGTGGCAATATCCAGATGGGTATTTTTCGCCAGCTCACGGGCATGATCTGCAACCTGCATCGCCAGCTCACGGGTTGGCGTCAGGATCAGGATCCGTGGAGGACCTGATTTTTTACGTGGGAAGTCGAGCAGGTGCTGCAACGCTGGCAACAGATATGCCGCCGTTTTACCGGTGCCTGTCGGCGCAGAACCGAGGACATCACGTCCATCGAGCGCAGGCGGAATGGCTGCGGCCTGAATGGCTGTTGGGCGTGTGAAGCCTTTCTCCTGGAGCGCGTCCAGCAGGCTATCGTCGAGTTCGAGTTCGGAAAAAGTCGTTACAGTCATGATCTACCTCTGTGTGGGCCGCTGATTATAGACGTTATGGCTGCAATCTTCATCTGTTTGTATGGCTATCTATTCTCGGGTATTGTGCATAACCCAATCCTACAGGGAAATATCAGCAAAAGGTGTTGAAGATGAGTCAGCCTGGTTCCGTGCTTCGTCGTAACGGATTTACCTTCAAGCAGTTCTTTGTCGCACACGATCGTTGCGCCATGAAAGTCGGTACTGACGGGATCCTGCTTGGCGCGTGGGCGCCGATTGTCGGGGTAAAGCGCGTGCTGGATATCGGTGCCGGAAGCGGTCTGCTGTCGCTGATGCTGGCGCAGCGTACGGATGATCATATCGTTATTGATGCCGTTGAGTTGGACGAAGACGCCGCTCAGCAGGCGAAGGAAAACGTGGAGGAATCGCCATGGGCGAACCGAATTCATCTCCACACTGCCGATGTACAGCAGTGGCTGACCCAGGAAAACAGCCGTTATGACCTGATAATCAGTAATCCACCTTACTATGAACAGGGCGTTGAATGTGCCACACCGCAGCGCGAGCAGGCGCGTTACACCACCACCCTGGATCACCAAACGCTGCTGGGCTGTGCCGCAGAGGCTATTACGGAAGACGGTTTTTTCTGTGTGGTGCTCCCCGAGAACATAGGGACAGCTTTTAGCGAACAGGCGCTGTCGATGGGCTGGCATTTGCGTCTGCGCACGGATGTGGCTGAAACGGAATTGCGTCCACCCCATCGTGTGTTACTGGCATTTTCTCCGCGAGCAGGGGAGTGTTTCACTGACCGCCTGGTGATTCGTGGGCCAGAGCAGCAATACTCCGAAGGGTATACCGCCCTGACCCAGATGTTCTATTTATTTATGTGAACCAACGGTGAGAGCACAGACGGCCCGGCATTTTCCAGTAACGCCGGGTAGTCGAGCGTGAAGTGCAGACCACGGCTCTCTTTACGCATCATCGCACAGCGGACGATAAGCTCTGCAACCTGCACCAGATTGCGCAGCTCCAGCAGATTGTTAGAAACGCGGAAGCGTGCGTAATACTCATCCAGCTCCTGCTGAAGCAAAGTGATACGACGCAGCGCGCGTTCCAGGCGTTTTGTGGTGCGCACAATGCCAACGTAATCCCACATGAAAAGCCTCAGTTCATGCCAGTTGTGCTGAATGACCACCAGTTCGTCCGGATTCTCTACCCGGCTTTCATCCCAGGCGGGAAGGGCAGTGATACCGCGTGCGTAAGGCATCCGCTTTTTGATATCTTCCGCCGCCGACCAGCCATACACCAGACACTCCAGCAGGGAATTCGACGCCATACGGTTTGCACCGTGCAGGCCGGTATAGCTGACCTCGCCAATGGCATACAGACCGTCAACATCCGTACGACCAAAATCATCTACCATCACGCCACCGCAGGTGTAATGGGCAGCAGGGACAATCGGCACCGGTTCTTTGGTTAAGTCGATCCCTAAACCGAGCAGTTTTTCGTAAATCATCGGGAAGTGCTGACGAATAAAGGCTTCTGGCTTATGGCTGATATCGAGATACATGCAGTCCGCGCCCAGGCGTTTCATTTCATGGTCGATGGCGCGGGCCACGATATCACGGGGGGCGAGCTCGCCTCGTTCATCAAAGTCCGGCATAAAGCGCGACCCGTCCGGGCGTTTTAAATAGGCACCTTCACCCCGTAACGCTTCCGTCAGCAGGAAGTTACGCGCCTGCGGATGGTACAGCGCCGTTGGGTGGAACTGGTTGAACTCGAGGTTGGCTACCCGGCAACCTGCTCGCCAGGCCATCGCAATGCCATCCCCAGAGGAAATATCGGGATTGGTGGTGTATTGATAGACCTTCGAGGCGCCGCCCGTTGCCAGTACCACGGAAGTTGCGGCACAGGTTTCGACGGTTTCTTTATTACGATTCCAAATCCAGGCGCCGACCACCCGACGCGTACCAGAAAGACCAATCTTATCTGAGACGATAAGGTCGACGGCATTACTGCGTTCCAGTACCCGAATATTGGGATGGCTCAGCGCTTTGCTCACCAATGTGGTTTCGACTTCCTTTCCGGTCGCATCAGCGGCGTGCAGGATCCGCCGATGGCTATGCCCGCCTTCGCGAGTCAGGTGGTAGCTCTCAGCGCCGTTGGCCTGAATTTCCGTGTCAAAAAGGACGCCCTGGTCAATCAGCCACTGTACGCAATGGCGGGCATTGCTGGCGACAAATGACACCGAATGCCGGTCGCATAGCCCGGCACCGGCGATCAACGTGTCTTCAACGTGGGATTCAATGCTGTCTGTTTCGTCAAACACGGCGGCGATCCCGCCCTGGGCATAGAACGTTGAGCCTTCGCTGATGGGGCCCTTGCTAAGCACAATCACAGAGCTGTGTTCAGCCAGACGCAGGGCCAGTGAGAGACCGGCAGCACCGCTGCCTACAATCAAAACGTCACAGGAGAGATCGGAGGTTGTTGTCATGATGCGTGTTTAATTTACTAAACAAGGTTATCGGAGAGTAGCACCTGAATGTGGCGAATAGCACGATTTTTTTTCAGTGTGGTTGCGGGTACTAAACATAGCGGTCAGGGTTAGCGATTTGTAAAGACAGGAAAATTATTGCGAAGGAGATCGTTAGCTTCAGATTTAATGATGAAAAAATCCTTGTATTACGGTACTCTGCTGGCAGATTTCAGACGTTAATTACGTGCCTGACACTTCATTTAGCAGCGGTAGACTTATAATGAGTGATAATGAACTGTCTATCGTGATCAACAAAAAGCAAAAGCGTGACGGAACTTTCTGGTGATAGCACACTCTAAGCTGATGCTTGCTCATAGTGCAGTGTACGGAGTGGCGTTCTGATTACGCATGGGAATAAGGTTTGAGGAGACATTACCTCGGATGAGCGAGCAGTTAACGGATCAGGTCCTTGTCGAACGGGTCCAAAAGGGAGAACAGAAGGCCTTTAACCTGCTGGTGGTACGCTATCAGCACAAAGTGGCGAGTCTGGTTTCCCGTTACGTACCATCAGGCGATGTGCCAGATGTTGTACAAGAGTCTTTTATAAAGGCCTATCGAGCGCTGGATTCTTTCCGGGGAGATAGTGCTTTCTATACCTGGCTGTACCGAATCGCTGTGAATACAGCAAAAAATTATCTGGTTGCTCAGGGGAGACGCCCACCGTCCAGTGATGTTGATGCGATTGAAGCAGAAAATTACGAAAGTGGCGGCGCACTGAAAGAAATTTCGAACCCTGAGAACTTAATGTTGTCAGAAGAACTGAGACAGATAGTGTTCCGTACTATTGAGTCGCTCCCGGAAGATTTACGCATGGCAATCACGTTACGGGAGCTGGATGGTCTGAGCTATGAAGAGATAGCCGCTATCATGGATTGTCCGGTGGGTACGGTACGCTCGCGCATTTTCCGTGCGCGAGAAGCTATTGATAATAAAGTTCAACCGCTTATCAGGCGTTGACGATAGCGGAATACTGGAAAAGGTATTTAGGCATGCAGAAAGAAAAACTTTCCGCCTTAATGGATGGTGAAACGCTGGACTCGGAGCTGCTCAACGAGCTGACCCGATCTCCTGAAATGCAAAAAGCATGGGAAAGCTACCATCTCATTCGCGATACCATGCGCGGTGAGACTGCACAGACTCTCAATTTTGATATTTCAGCCCGCGTGATGGCCGCCATTGAGCAAGAACCTGTTCGCCTGGCGACGCCGCTCATTCCTGAAGCTCAGCCTGCGCCGCACCAGTGGCAGAAAATGCCGTTCTGGCAAAAAGTGCGCCCGTGGGCCAGTTCGCTTACCCAAATGGGTGTTGCCGCTTGTGTATCGCTTGCGGTTATCGTCGGTGTCCAGCACTATAACGGGCAATCTGACACGACTCAGCAATCAGAAACACCTGTGTTTAACACCTTGCCGATGATGGGTAAAGCCAGCCCGGTAAGCCTGGGGGTTCCTGCTGACAGCAACGCGACTGCCGCCGGTGGTCAACAGCAGCAGGTGCAGGAGCAGCGTCGTCGTATCAATGCCATGCTGCAGGATTACGAATTGCAGCGTCGTCTGCACTCTGAACAGCTTCAGTTTGAACAGGCACAGACTCAGCAAGCTGCTGTCCAGGTGCCAGGATATCAAACGTTAGGAACGCAATCGCAGTAATGAAGCAACTTTGGTGTGCCATGTCACTTTTGGCTGGTAGCCTGTTCTTCTCCGCCAACGCCTCGGCTGATGTCTCGTCCGGGGCGTTGTTGCAGCAGATGAATCTGGCAACGCAGTCCCTCAACTATGAGCTGTCGTTTGTCAGCATCAATAAGCAGGGCGTAGAGTCTCTACGCTATCGCCATGCGCGTCTGAATAATCAGGCTCTGGCTCAACTGCTGCAGATGGATGGCCCGCGTCGTGAAGTTGTTCAACGCGGTAACGAGATCAGCTATTTCGAGCCCGGCCTCGATCCCTTTACCCTGAACGGCGATTACATCGTCGATTCATTGCCTTCTCTGGTTTATACCGATTTCAAACGTCTTGCACCTTACTACGATTTCATCTCAGTAGGTCGCACGCGTATTGCTGACAGACTCTGTGACGTTATCCGCGTTGTCGCTCGCGACGGCACGCGTTACAGCTACATTGTCTGGATGGACTCAGAAACCAAGCTCCCGATGCGGGTCGATTTACTCGACCGTGATGGTGAAACGCTGGAACAGTTCCGCGTTGTTGCTTTCAACGTGAACAGCCAGGTCAGCAGCAGCATGGAAAGCCTGGCGACCACCAGTTTGCCGCCTCTGCTGTCCGTTCCTACGGGTGACAAAGCGAATTTCAACTGGGTGCCGACCTGGTTACCTCAGGGCTTTATTGAGGTTTCCGGCAGCCGTCGTACGTTGCCGACTATCGCGTCCCCTGTGGAGTCACGCCTCTATTCTGATGGCCTGTTTAGTTTCTCGGTGAACGTGAATCCGGCAAACGCCAACAGTGCTGAGCAGATGTTGCGTACCGGTCGCCGAACCGTGAGCACGTCGGTGCGTGAGAACGATGAAATTACTATTGTCGGTGAGTTACCTCCGCAAACGGCAAAACGCATCGCCGAGAGCGTGAAATTCGGGACGTCAAAATGATTAAAGAGTGGGCGACGGTCGTTTCCTGGCGAGACGGCCAGGCGCTGGTGAGTTGTGATGTGAAGTCATCCTGCAGCAGCTGTTCTTCACGTGCAGGTTGCGGGAGCCGGGTTCTCAACAAACTCGGGCCGCAAACGGAACACACCATTAGTGTGCCAAGTGTTGAACCGCTGGTTGTCGGTCAAAAAGTGGAACTGGGGATCAGCGAAGGCAGTTTGTTAACCTCCGCGATGCTGGTCTACATGACGCCGCTGCTTGGCCTCTTCGTGATCGCCGCAGTCTTCCAGCTGCTCTTCAACAGCGATCTGGCCGCATTTGCTGGCGGTGTGCTGGGGGGCGTTGGCGGTTTTCTCGTTGCCCGTGGCCTTTCTCCGCGCCTCGCCGCTAAAGATGCCTGGCAGCCGGTCATCCTGAGCGTCGGATTACCGCCAGATTTACTGCGTGTCGACACCACGTCTTCTGAAATGAGCCAGTAATTCTGCTGGCTTTTATCTTTATTTACATCTCCGACGGGATCTCCTCCCAACTTACCGCTAAGCTTGCCGCAAGAGCATTTCCTGGTGACGGGGATGTAGTGTAGAATGCGGCGTTTTCGAACGATCAAACGTCAGGCGCAGACCCGCGGCTTCCAGGAATTCGTAAGGCATAATTAACTCCAACTATGAAGAATATACGTAACTTTTCGATCATTGCTCACATCGACCACGGTAAATCGACGCTGTCTGACCGAATCATTCAGATTTGCGGGGGTCTTTCCGATCGTGAAATGGCGGCCCAGGTGCTTGATTCCATGGATCTGGAACGCGAACGCGGTATTACCATTAAAGCGCAGAGCGTGACCCTTGATTACAAAGCGGCGGATGGCGAAACTTATCAGCTTAACTTTATCGATACCCCAGGACACGTTGACTTCTCCTATGAAGTTTCTCGTTCCCTCGCGGCGTGCGAAGGCGCACTGCTGGTGGTGGATGCCGGGCAGGGCGTAGAAGCTCAGACGCTGGCAAACTGCTATACCGCGATGGAAATGGATCTGGAAGTGGTTCCCGTTCTGAACAAGATTGACTTGCCTGCGGCAGATCCTGAGCGCGTAGCGGAAGAGATTGAAGATATCGTCGGTATCGATGCGGCAGATGCCGTTCGCTGCTCCGCGAAAACCGGCGTGGGCGTTCCTGACGTGTTGGAACGTCTGGTTCGTGATATCCCGGCACCAGAAGGCGATCCGGATGCACCTCTGCAGGCGCTGATCATCGACTCCTGGTTCGATAACTACCTGGGCGTAGTTTCTCTGGTGCGTATCAAAAACGGCACCATGCGCAAAGGCGACAAAATTAAGGTGATGAGCACCGGTCAGGTTTATAACGCCGACCGTCTGGGCATCTTCACCCCGAAACAGGTTGACCGTACCGAGCTGAAATGCGGCGAGGTAGGCTGGTTGGTTTGTGCAATCAAAGACATTCTTGGCGCGCCGGTCGGCGATACCCTGACCCAGGCACGTAACCCGGCAGACAAAGCGCTGCCTGGCTTTAAAAAAGTCAAACCACAGGTGTATGCCGGTCTGTTCCCGGTCAGCTCTGACGACTACGAAAACTTCCGTGATGCGCTCGGCAAGCTGAGTCTCAACGATGCTTCCCTGTTCTATGAGCCAGAAAGCTCAACCGCACTGGGCTTCGGTTTCCGTTGTGGCTTCCTTGGTCTGCTGCACATGGAGATCATTCAGGAACGTCTGGAGCGTGAATACGATCTGGATCTGATCACTACCGCGCCAACGGTTGTGTATGAAGTGGAAACGACGTCTAAAGAAGTTATCTACGTCGATAGCCCGTCCAAGCTCCCGCCGCTGAACAATATTCATGAGCTGCGCGAGCCGATTGCAGAGTGTCACATGCTGCTGCCACAGGAATTCCTCGGCAACGTCATCACCCTGTGTATCGAAAAACGCGGTGTGCAGACCAACATGGTTTACCACGGTAACCAGGTCGCGCTGACGTATGAAATTCCGATGGCAGAAGTGGTCCTCGACTTCTTCGATCGTCTGAAGTCCACCTCCCGTGGCTATGCGTCGCTGGACTATAACTTCAAACGCTTCCAGGCTTCCAACATGGTTCGTGTGGATGTGTTGATCAACGGCGATCGTGTCGATGCGCTGGCGCTGATCACCCACAACGACAACGCGCCATACCGCGGACGTGAGCTGGTCGAGAAGATGAAAGAGCTGATCCCGCGTCAACAGTTTGATATCGCGATCCAGGCGGCGATTGGCAACCACATTATTGCGCGTTCCACCGTGAAACAGCTGCGTAAAAACGTTCTGGCGAAATGCTACGGCGGTGACGTCAGCCGTAAGAAAAAGCTGCTGCAGAAGCAGAAAGACGGTAAGAAGCGTATGAAGCAGGTGGGCAACGTTGAGCTGCCTCAGGAAGCCTTCCTCGCTATTCTGCATGTCGGAAAAGACGGTAAATAATCAATAAGGAGTTGGCATGGCGAACATGTTTGCCCTGATCCTGGTCATTGCGACCCTGGTGACAGGGATTTTATGGTGCGTGGATAAGTTTATTTTTGCGCCAAAACGCCGTGAACGTCAGGCCGCTGCTCAGGCAGCGGCGGGTGAGTCTCTGGATGCAAAAACGCTGAAAAAAGTGGGCCCGAAGCCGGGCTGGCTGGAAACCGGCGCTTCCGTGTTCCCGGTATTGGCTATTGTGCTGGTGGTTCGCTCCTTTATTTATGAGCCGTTCCAGATCCCTTCCGGGTCAATGATGCCAACGCTGCTTATCGGTGACTTTATTCTGGTGGAGAAATTTGCCTACGGAATTAAAGATCCGATTTACCAAAAAACCTTAGTGGAAACAGGCCATCCGCAGCGCGGCGATATCGTGGTCTTTAAATATCCTGAAGATCCGCGTCTTGATTATATTAAGCGTGCTGTCGGTCTGCCGGGCGATAAAGTGACTTACGATCCCGTGGCGAAAGAAGTGACCATTAAGCCAAATTGCAGTTCGGGTCAGGCCTGCGGCAATGCCCTGGCGGTGACTTACTCTAACGTCGAGCCGAGCGATTTTGTGCAGACCTTTGCCCGTCGTAACGGCGGTGAAGCGACCAGCGGTTTCTGGCAGTTGCCAAAAGGCGAGAGCAAAGATAACGGTGTTCGTCTGACCGAGCGCAAAGAGACGCTGGGTGAGGTCACGCACCGCATCCTCACCGTACCTATCGCGCAGGATCAGCTGGGGATGTATTACCAGCAGCCAGGCCAGCAGCTCGCAACGTGGGTGGTTCCGCCAGGACACTACTTCATGATGGGTGACAACCGTGATAACAGCGCCGACAGCCGTTACTGGGGCTTTGTCCCGGAAGCCAACCTGGTCGGTAAAGCGGTTGCTATCTGGATGAGCTTCGAAAAACAGGAAAGTGAGTGGCCAACTGGCGTCCGTTTAAGTCGTATCGGTGCTATCCACTAATTCTCCCGTGAGTTCATGCCGCCAGCCTGTGTCTGGCGGCATGAATTATTTCTGATTTAAATGTCTCTCGGCTAACGACAACCCTTGTCGTTGCGTATAGAATATCCCCCCGAAGTTTTAGGTTGGTACCCGTAAGGGATCCACGGCACACGAAACCGCGCTGGCTGTATTCAGGTCGGTTTCGTGTGCTGAATTATTGACGCATTTTATCTATTGGTAACGCATGAACCCCATCGTAATTAATCGGCTTCAACGAAAGCTGGGCTACACTTTTCAACATCAGGATCTGTTACAGCAGGCATTAACTCACCGAAGCGCCAGCAGTAAGCATAATGAGCGTCTTGAGTTTCTGGGTGACTCCATTTTGAGCTACGTCATCGCCAACGCGCTGTACCACCGTTTTCCGCGCGTTGACGAAGGCGATATGAGCCGTATGCGCGCAACGCTGGTCCGCGGCAATACGCTGGCAGAAATTGCCCGTGAATTTGAGCTGGGCGAGTGTCTGCGTCTTGGCCCAGGTGAGCTGAAAAGTGGCGGCTTCCGTCGTGAATCTATCCTCGCGGATACAGTTGAAGCGCTGATCGGTGGCGTATTCCTCGACAGCGATATTCAAAACGTTGAGAAGCTGATCCTGAGCTGGTATCAAACCCGTCTGGATGAAATCAGCCCGGGTGATAAGCAAAAAGATCCGAAAACGCGTTTGCAGGAATATTTACAGGGTCGTCATCTGCCACTGCCTTCCTATCTGGTTGTGCAGGTGCGTGGCGAAGCCCACGATCAGGAATTTACTATCCACTGCCAGGTCAGTGGCCTGAGTGAACCGGTGGTTGGCACAGGTTCCAGCCGTCGCAAAGCTGAGCAGGCCGCCGCCGAACAGGCGCTAAAAAAACTGGAGTTGGAATGAGCGACGAAAAAACATACTGCGGATTTATTGCCATCGTTGGACGCCCCAACGTAGGCAAATCCACGCTGCTGAATAATCTGCTCGGGCAGAAGATTTCGATTACATCCCGCAAAGCGCAGACGACCCGTCACCGTATTGTGGGGATCCATACCGAAGGGGCATATCAGGCAATTTATGTTGATACCCCGGGCCTGCATATGGAAGAAAAACGCGCCATTAACCGCCTGATGAACAAAGCGGCGAGTAGCTCGATTGGCGACGTTGAGCTGGTTATCTTCGTGGTAGAAGGCACCCGCTGGACCGCAGATGACGAAATGGTGCTGAACAAGCTTCGTGGCGGTCGTGCGCCGGTCATTCTGGCGGTGAACAAAGTCGACAACGTGCAGGAAAAAGCGGACCTGTTGCCGCACCTGCAGTTCCTCGGCAGCCAGATGAACTTCCTCGATATCGTCCCGATGTCTGCGGAAACCGGTCTGAACGTCGACACGCTTGCAGGCATCGTGCGTAAGCACCTGCCGGAAGCAACCCATCACTTCCCGGAAGATTACATCACAGACCGTTCTCAGCGCTTTATGGCGTCTGAAATCATCCGTGAAAAGCTGATGCGTTTCCTGGGCGCAGAGCTGCCGTATTCCGTGACCGTGGAAATCGAACGCTTCCAGACTAACGAGCGCGGTGGTTACGACATCAACGGCCTGATCCTCGTTGAGCGTGAAGGGCAGAAGAAGATGGTTATTGGCAATAAAGGCGCCAAAATCAAAACCATCGGTATTGAAGCCCGCAAAGACATGCAGGAAATGTTTGAAGCGCCGGTTCACCTGGAACTGTGGGTGAAAGTGAAATCTGGTTGGGCCGATGACGAGCGCGCCCTGCGCAGTCTCGGTTATGTCGACGATCTCTGAGTAAACTACTCTATGGCTTTCTGGTTGCAGGAAGGCGGCAAGACTGAGAATCTCCAGGAGCTTACTTTAGTCAGTGACTGGGGTGAACAGGTGCAGTCAACGCACCTGCAGCCTGAAAGACGACGAGTATGATGGAGGGCTGGCAGCGCGCTTTCGTCCTGCATAGTCGCCCCTGGAGCGAAACCAGCCTGATGCTGGATGTCTTCACGGAAGAGTCAGGCCGCGTGCGTCTTGTTGCTAAAGGCGCACGCTCCAAACGTTCAAATCTTAAAGGTGCGCTTCAGCCCTTTACTCCCTTGCTGGTTCGTTTTGGTGGCCGCGGCGAAGTCAAAACGTTGCGTAGCGCCGAAGCGGTTTCGCTGGCCCTGCCGCTTAGCGGCATTGCGCTCTACAGCGGCCTCTACGTCAACGAACTCCTTGCCCGCGTGTTGGAAAACGAAACCCGTTTCTCCGAACTTTTCTTTGATTATCTGCACTGTATCCAGGCGCTGGCTGGCGTCACGGGTACGCCGGAACCTGCCTTGCGTCGTTTCGAGCTGGCGCTGCTGGCGCATCTGGGTTACGGCGTCGATTTTCTGCACTGTGCCGGGAGCGGAGAGGCGGTGGATGACACCATGACGTATCGCTACCGTGAGGAAAAAGGGTTTATCGCAAGCGTAGTGATTGATAACAAAACGTTTACCGGGCACCATCTTAAAGCCCTTGCCAGCCGGGAGTTTCCCGATGCCGATGCATTGCGTGCGGCAAAGCGCTTTACCCGCATGGCGCTGAAGCCGTATCTTGGCGGTAAACCGCTAAAAAGCCGAGAGCTGTTCCGGCAGTTTGTGCCAAAGCGTGCGTAAGTTTTAATACCCTCTCCCCAGCCCTCTCCCTAAGGGAGAAGAATACGAGCTCGGGCATATTCCCTCTCCCCGCGGGAGAGGGGCAGGGAGAGGAGATTCAACGAACCAAAATCAAAAACGAGGATTGTCATGGCTGAATTACTGTTAGGCGTCAATATTGATCACATTGCTACTCTGCGTAACGCGCGCGGCACGGCATATCCCGATCCGGTTCAGGCTGCGTTTATTGCCGAGCAGGCGGGTGCTGATGGTATTACCGTGCACCTGCGTGAAGATCGTCGCCACATCACCGATCGCGATGTGCGTATTCTGCGCCAGACCCTCGACACCCGAATGAACCTCGAAATGGCCGTCACCGAAGAGATGCTGGCGATTGCCTGCGAGACCAAACCGCATTTCTGCTGCCTGGTCCCGGAGAAACGTCAGGAAGTGACCACCGAAGGTGGACTGGATGTGGCGGGCCAGCTCGACAAAATGCGCGATGCCTGCAAACGCCTGGCCGACGCGGGTATCCTGGTTTCCCTGTTTATCGATGCCGATCGCGAGCAAATCAAAGCCGCTGCGGATGTGGGCGCGCCTTACATCGAGATCCATACCGGTTGCTATGCGGATGCAGAAACTGAAGCGGAGCAGGCGAAAGAGTTAGATCGCATCGCGAAAGCCGCCACTTATGCCGCAAGCCTCGGCCTGAAAGTCAACGCCGGTCACGGCCTGACTTACCACAACGTCAAAGCGATTGCCGCGCTGCCAGAGATGCACGAACTCAACATTGGCCATGCGATTATTGGCCGCGCGGTGATGAGTGGGCTGAAAGATGCGGTGGCCGAAATGAAACGCCTGATGCTGGAAGCGCGTAACTAATGGCTATCGTGGGCATAGGTACCGATATTGTGGAAATTGCCCGCATCGAAGCGGTGGTCGCCCGCAGTGGCGATCGCCTGGCTCGTCGCGTGCTTAGCGAAAACGAGTGGAAAATATGGGAAACGCACCAGCAACCGGTGCGCTTTCTGGCCAAGCGCTTTGCGGTGAAAGAAGCGGCCTCAAAGGCGCTGGGGACTGGCATCCGCAACGGTCTGGCCTTTGAACAGTTCGAAGTTTACAACGACGATTTAGGCAAGCCAAAGCTGCGCCTGTGGGCGGCGGCGGCCGAGCTGGCGGCGGAACTCGGTGTGCAGCATATGCACGTGACGCTGGCAGATGAACGTCATTACGCCTGTGCCACGGTGATTATGGAAAGTTAGATTTTGTCGGCGTGATGCAGCTGAACAAACTTGTCCCACAGCTGCTCTTCGCTTTCCGGCCGGGCTGGATCTTTGGTAATGGTATTGGGGATAGGGCACACGCTCTGGCAGGTCGGCGTTTCATAATGGCCGATGCACTCGGTACAACGATCGCTGTTAATCTCATAAATGCTGTTGCCCATCGAAATGGCCTCATTCGGGCACTCCGGTTCGCACATATCGCAATTGATGCATTTTTTGGTGATTAACAACGCCATCAGGAATTTCTCAGAAACAACATAAACAGGGCGGGCATTATACGCTCATTTCCTGCTCAGACCAGCTTTTTCACCAGCGCTTCGCTGTGGCGGATCCGCTCGGGTGCCCGCTCGAGATCCTGTTGTACCAACCCCATAAACAGCAGATCGGTCAGCATCATCTGCGCGCTGGTGGAGGAGATTGCCGCGCTGCGCGTGGCCTGTTCTTCCGCGATGGTATACAGGCAATGGCTGGCGCGCTGCTGAAGTTTGTTGGGAGAAAAGCCGGTGATGGCCAGAATTTTGCCCCCCACGCGCAGCATCTCATCGGCGGCCATGTTGATCTCCCGACGCTCGCCGGAATAAGAAATCGCCAACAGCAAATCGTCCTGGGTCATGGCCTGCACGGTGGCCAGCAGGGCATGCATATCCTGTTCAGCCACGGCATTACAGCCGATTTTCATCAGTTTCCAGCTGAAGTTCTGCGCCACGAGGCCAGACGCGCCAATCCCGGTCAGGACGATGCGACGGGCGTTTCGCAGCAGCGTCACGGCATCCTGCAGCTTATCTTCCCCATTAACGTCCAGCGAGGCATGCATCGCGGCGATGTTATCTTTGATCAGCTTTTCACCGACCAGGCGTAGCGGGTCGTCGCCGCGAATCTGATTATGCACTGGCACAGACTGCGGATTGGGGTTGCTGGCCAGTGCTTCACTGAGCGCCAGTTTCAACGCCGGAAAGCCCTTAAATCCCATTTTCTGAGCAAATTTCACCACGCTCGACTGGCTGACACCGGCCTCGGCTGCCAGCTGCTGCGAGCTCAGATGACGGGCTTTATCCGGCTGTGTCAGGATGAAGTCAGCCAACTTCTTATCGCTTTGCGCCAGACCGGCATAGCGCTGGCGGATACGAATCAAACAGTTCATTAGCGCTCCAAAGGTTTTTTAACGGACTTCCCGACAGATTTTCGTCTTTGATTATAGGGGATCGCTGTCGGTCACAGAGAACTTGCTGCTTTATTAAACAATTTATTATGCTAATCAAAAGGATACGCTCTAACGATAAGAAGGAAAAGTCTGATTAAGCCGCGTTTTTGCTATTGTGAGGTTGAGGCTGTTACGCTATCGGGTGGTGATGGCAGTGAAATCCCTGTGCTGAGAAGGAGAACGGTTTGACCAGCAATTCACGTCGGGTGGTTTTTTTTGATCTTGATGGCACTCTCCATCAGCAGGATATGTTTGGTAGCTTTATCCGGTTTTTACTCTGGCGGCATCCTCTGAATGTTCTGCTCGTCCTCTTCCTGCTTCCCATCGTGGCAACGGCTCTGTTGATAAAGGGCAGGGCGGCGCGATGGCCGATGAGCCTGCTGCTGTGGGGGGCGACGTTTGCGCACAGCGAAGCACGGCTCAAGGCGACGGAAGCCGCTTTCGTGCAGGCGTTTCGCCAACGTGTGACGACATTTCCTGCGGTTCACGCACGGCTGACGGAGTACTTAACCAGCACCGACGCAGACGTGTGGCTCATCACAGGATCGCCAAAACAGCTGGTTGAACAGGTTTATTTCGATACGCCCTGGCTACCACGAGTGAATCTGATCGCCAGCCTGCTCGAACGTCGCTATGGCGGGTGGGTGCTGACGTTACGCTGTCTTGGGCATGAAAAAGTGGTGCAGCTTGAACAAAAAATTGGTGCACCGCTGAGCCTGTGGAGTGGTTACAGCGATAGCAATCAGGACAACCCGCTGCTTGGGTTTTGTCAGCACCGTTGGCGGGTCACACCCAAAGGGCAGCTGCAACAGCTGGAATAGTGAAAACCAGGCCTGGTGTGTATAATGCGCCCCGTTTTTCAACCGGAGTAGACGCTTTGTCCGAGACTGAACTGAACCATGAATACTGGATGCGTCACGCGCTGAACCTGGCTCAACGCGCCTGGGAGGAGGGGGAAGTCCCCGTAGGTGCTGTGCTGGTCTACCAGGACAAAGTGATAGGCGAAGGCTGGAACCGGCCGATTGGTCGCCACGATCCTACTGCGCATGCCGAAATTATGGCGCTACGCCAGGGCGGTATGGTGCTGCAAAATTATCGCCTGATCGATGCCACGCTGTACGTCACGCTGGAGCCGTGCGTGATGTGTGCTGGCGCGATGATCCACAGCCGCATTGGAAGAGTCGTCTTTGGCGCAAGGGATGCGAAGACCGGTGCGGCGGGCTCGCTGATTGACGTCCTGCACCATCCGGGAATGAATCACCGGGTGGAGGTGACGGAAGGCGTGCTGGCAGAGAGCTGTTCATCCCTGCTGAGCGATTTTTTCCGTGAGCGGCGTGAGCAGAAAAAAGCGCTCAAACGCGCGAGTCAGGATCCACGAAGCAGTGACGCGTAGCTTCTGCGCTCGCGTCATGCCTTAATGGCTTGGGGCCACTTCCACCAGCGAGCTGGGATGCTTAATTTCAATCTGGCCGTTGTGTTCGTCAGGGTGGAAAGAGATAAACGGCAGCAAACCAATACTGGTATGCCCCAGCTCATCTGGCCGGACAGTAGGGTAATCCTGGGCATACTCTTTCGCCATTGACTCCTTCTTCTGCTTTTCCAGCAGATAGCCCACCAGACTGATTTGGTACTTGCGGATATTCTCCACGTAAGCGTACGCTTCGTGTCCCCGCGCGTAGCCATACGTCAGTTTGCTGTAGAAAGGCTTCAGGCTCAGCAGCGGCAGGCGTTGTTTCACATCGGCCCAGCTGTCAGGATCGCCTTTCTGTTTTGCGGTCAACGCCCGGGCGTCCAGCATATGCGCATAGCCCATGTTGTAGGCCGCCAGCGCGAACCAAATTCGCTCACCTTTTGGCACCGTGTCGGGCACCTTGTCCATCATATCCTGTAAATAGCGCATCCCACCGCTGATGCTCTGTTCGGCATCGGTACGATCGGTCAGCCCCAGGCTTTGCGCGGTATTTTTGGTCAGCATCATCATGCCGCGCACGCCGGTGGGTGACGTCGCCAGCGGATCCCAGTGCGACTCCTGCCAGGCAATCGCCGCCAGCAGACGCCAGTCAATCTCAGACGCATACTTCTCAAACAGCGGCTGGAAATCCGGGAGCAGGCTCTCTACCGCGCGCAGGAAGGTGCGAGTGTCGAAGTAATCGAAGTCGTCGCCGTGGCCAAGGTACTTCTCTTCCAGCCGGGCCAGCGTGCCGTCTTCATTAATGTTGTTGAAGAAGTCGAGCATCGCCGCGGGCAGCGTATTATCGTGATCTTTGAGGCTGAACCAGGTGACGGGCTGCTCATCGGTGATATCCAGCGCGACGGCCAACTCAGGATGGACGCGCTGGAAGAGGCTTATCGCCACCGAGTCGGCGATGGTGTAGTCAATCTTACCGTCGATGATGTCGTTCATCAGTTCGACGCTGCCGCGCTTCTCATCCACCGTCCAGCCCAGATTGGGATACTTCTTCGCTTTCAGCATCTGCAGATCGCTAATGGCGACGTGGCCCGGCGGCACCGTCAGCTGCTGGGCGTTGATGTCGGCCAACGTCCGGGGGCGTAAATTCCCTTTCCGGTAGACCAGCTGTTGTGACACTGAATAATAGGTCGGCCCTGCCTGATAGCGCTTCACCCGCTCGCTGTTGTACACCAGCCCGGCAGCCAGCAGATCGGCATCGCCCTTATCCAGATCGTCAAACAGCTGACTGATATTCTGACGTACAGTGACCTTCAGCTTAACGCCAAGATAATCAGCGAACTGCTGAGCGAGCTCATAATCCAGGCCGTAATCTTTTTCATTAAGATTGGCAAACGTGAGCGGGGAGATGACAGTGCTTATGCGTAACTCGCCGCGCGCCTGAATGGCGGCGATGCGGTTTTCTGGTTTGCTGAACCAGGGAATAGAAGGCCAAAGCGCCACTGCCAATAGCAGGGTGACAATGCCAATAAACAGATAATTAATCTTTAATTTTTTCAATTAGTTAATTCTCTGCTACGAGAGCAATCTCAGGCAATAGTTACCATGTTAAAGTTTAAGGGCACTCCAGAATGAGCGGCATTTTGCTTAACATTCCGTCAGTTGGCAACCCATTAGTATTATTCGTCACACCTATTGGTAAAGCGAAGCCGCAATTTTATTTCGACGCAAACGGTTACGTAGCCGTGCAGGATGCTCTATAATGGCGCCCGTTTTCCGCCATTGCGCACACTGAAACCCAGAAGACGAGAGACTTATGATGGAAATTCTGCGTGGTTCGCCTGCACTGTCTGCATTCCGTATTACCAAACTGCTGGCACGCTTTCAGGCAGCCAACCTTCCGGTCAGCAACATTTATGCCGAGTACGTCCACTTCGCTGAGCTCAACGCGCCGCTGAGTGAAGAAGAACAGACCCGGTTAGCAAAATTGCTGCAGTATGGTCCCCATCTCAGCAGCCATACCCCCGCCGGAAAATTACTGCTCGTCACTCCCCGCCCTGGCACCATCTCCCCCTGGTCTTCAAAAGCAACGGATATCGCCCATAACTGTGGCCTGGCGCAGATTGTTCGCCTCGAGCGCGGTGTGGCGTATTACGTTGAGGCCTCAACCCTGAACGAAGCCCAGTGGCAAACCGTCGCCGCAGAACTGCACGACAGAATGATGGAGAGCGTCTACGGTGCGTTGCAGGAAGCGGAAAACCTGTTTGCTCACCACCAGCCCGCACCGGTCTCCAGCGTAGATGTGCTGGGACAGGGTCGTCAGGCTCTGGTCGAAGCCAACCAGCGTCTGGGTCTGGCGCTTGCGGAAGATGAAATCGACTATCTGCACGACGCGTTCACCACACTGAACCGCAACCCGAACGATATCGAACTCTATATGTTTGCGCAGGCCAACTCGGAGCACTGCCGCCATAAGATTTTTAACGCCGACTGGGTTATCGACGGCGAAGAGCAGCCAAAATCGCTGTTCAAAATGATCAAGAACACCATGGAAAAAACGCCGGATCACGTCCTGTCGGCGTATAAAGATAACGCCGCAGTCATGGAAGGTTCTGACGTGGGGCGCTTCTACGCACATCGCGACGGTCTGCGTTACGACTTCCATCAGGAACCGACCCATATCCTGATGAAAGTAGAAACCCATAACCACCCAACCGCCATCTCTCCATGGCCAGGCGCAGCAACAGGCTCCGGCGGTGAAATTCGTGATGAAGGCGCCACCGGGCGCGGCGCGAAGCCGAAAGCCGGGCTGGTGGGCTTCTCCGTTTCCAACCTGCGCATCCCTGGCTTTGAACAGCCGTGGGAAGAAGATTTCGGTAAGCCGGATCGCATAGTCACTGCCCTGGACATCATGACCGACGGCCCGCTGGGTGGTGCAGCGTTTAACAATGAATTTGGTCGTCCGGCGCTGAACGGCTATTTCCGCACCTACGAAGAAAAAGTGAACAGCCACAACGGTGAAGAACTGCGCGGCTATCACAAACCGATCATGCTGGCGGGCGGGATCGGCAACATTCGCGCCGATCACGTGCAAAAAGGCGAGATCAACGTGGGCGCGAAGCTGATCGTGCTTGGTGGCCCGGCGATGAATATCGGTCTGGGCGGTGGTGCGGCATCTTCGATGGCCTCCGGCCAGTCTGATGCGGATCTTGATTTCGCCTCGGTCCAGCGTGACAACCCGGAAATGGAGCGCCGCTGTCAGGAAGTGATCGACCGCTGCTGGCAGCTGGGTGACGCTAACCCAATCCTGTTTATCCACGACGTGGGCGCGGGTGGCCTGTCTAACGCCATGCCTGAACTGGTGAGCGACGGCGGGCGCGGCGGTAAATTTGAGCTGCGCGATATCCTGAGCGACGAGCCAGGGATGAGCCCGCTGGAAATCTGGTGTAACGAATCTCAGGAACGTTACGTGCTGGCCGTGGCGGCAGAGCAGCTGCCGCTGTTTGACGAGCTGTGCCGCCGCGAGCGCGCGCCGTATGCCGTAATCGGTGAAGCCACCGAAGAGATGCACCTGAGCCTCAACGACACCCATTTCGACAACCAGCCTATCGATCTGCCGCTGGATGTACTGCTGGGCAAAACGCCGAAGATGACTCGCGATGTTGAAACCCTTACCGCGAACGGTGAGGCGCTGGATCGTCAGCACATCACGATTGCGGAAGCCGTTAATCGCGTGCTGCACCTGCCAACGGTTGCTGAGAAAACCTTCCTCGTCACCATCGGCGACCGCAGCGTGACCGGAATGGTCGCGCGCGATCAGATGGTTGGCCCGTGGCAGATCCCGGTCGCGAACTGTGCTGTGACCACCGCCAGCCTCGACAGCTACTACGGTGAAGCGATGGCGATTGGCGAGCGTGCCCCTGTCGCGCTGCTTGATTTCGCCGCCTCAGCCCGCCTGGCGGTCGGCGAAGCGCTGACGAACATCGCAGGCACACAGATTGGCAGTCTGAAACGCATCAAACTGTCGGCAAACTGGATGGCGGCTGCGGGCCACCCGGGTGAAGATGCCGGTCTGTATGCGGCCGTGAAAGCCGTAGGCGAAGAACTTTGCCCGGCGCTGGGTCTGACCATTCCGGTGGGCAAAGACTCTATGTCGATGAAAACCCGCTGGCAGGAAGGAAGCGAGCAGCGCGAAATGACCTCGCCGATGTCGCTGGTTATCTCTGCGTTTGGTCGCGTGGAAGACGTGCGCCGTACCGTGACGCCGGAGCTCTCCACGGAAGACAACGCCCTGTTGTTGATCGATTTGGGTAAAGGCCACAACGCGCTGGGCGCAACGGCGCTGGCGCAAGTGTATCGCCAGCTGGGTGATAAAACGGCCGACGTTCGCAGCACTGAACAGCTGAAAGGCTTCTGGGAAGCGATGCAGGTGCTGGTGGCGGAACGCAAACTGCTGGCCTGGCACGACCGTTCTGACGGGGGTCTGCTGGTCACGCTGGCTGAAATGGCGTTTACCGGCCACTGTGGCGTGAAGGTGGATATCGCCGCACTGGGTGAAGATCGTCTGGCCGCGCTGTTTAACGAAGAGCTGGGCGGCGTGATTCAGGTACGTGCCGAAGATCGTGCGCTCGTGGAAGGCATTTTTGCTTCCCACGGTCTGGCGGATTGTGTGCATTACCTGGGGCAGGCTGAGAAAGGCGATCGCTTTGTTATCACCGCCAACGGCCATCCGGTGTACAGCGAAAGCCGTACCACGCTGCGTATGTGGTGGGCAGAAACCACCTGGCAGATGCAGCGCCTGCGCGATAACCCGGAGTGCGCCGATCAGGAGCATGAAGCCAAGCGTAACGACAACGATCCGGGCCTGAACGTGAAGCTTTCCTTCGACATCAACGACGATGTGGCTGCGCCGTATATCGCCAAAGGCGCGCGTCCGAAAGTGGCCGTGCTGCGTGAGCAGGGCGTCAACTCGCATGTTGAAATGGCAGCGGCGTTCCATCGTGCGGGCTTCGATGCTATCGATGTTCACATGAGCGACCTGCTGGCGGGCCGTAGCGGTCTGGACGATTTCCAGGCGCTGGTGGCGTGCGGTGGCTTCTCCTACGGCGATGTGCTGGGCGCGGGTGAAGGTTGGGCGAAATCGATTCTGTTCAACGATCGCGTGCGTGATGAGTTTGAGACCTTCTTCCATCGTCCACAGACGCTGGCACTGGGCGTGTGTAATGGCTGTCAGATGATGTCTAATCTGCGTGAACTGATCCCTGGCAGCAGCCTGTGGCCACGCTTTGTGCGTAACCACTCCGATCGCTTCGAAGCGCGCTTCAGCCTGGTGGAAGTGACACAAAGTCCGTCACTGTTGTTGCAGGGGATGGTCGGTTCGCAGATGCCGATTGCGGTCTCTCACGGTGAAGGGCGTGTGGAAGTTCGCGATGCCGCACACCTTGCCGCGCTCGAAAGCAAAGGCCTGGTGGCACTGCGCTACGTCGACAACCTCGGTAATGTGACGCAAAACTATCCGGCGAACCCGAACGGCTCACCGAACGGTATTACGGCTGTTACCAGCGAAAGCGGGCGTGTCACCCTGATGATGCCGCATCCGGAGCGCGTGTTCCGCACTGTGGCGAACTCCTGGCACCCGGAAAACTGGGGCGAAGACAGCCCGTGGATGCGTATTTTCCGCAACGCCCGTAAGCAGCTGGGATAATTGCTCTGCGCGTTTTCAAGCCCTCCCGATAACGGAGGGCTTTTTTATGTGTGAGATCTGACAGAAAAAGTGTCTGAGAATAGCGACAGCCGCTGTTTTCAGTGTCTCTAAAAGGAGACATTTAATCGCATGATAAATAACATCTTATTTTATTATTGTTTTTGGTGTCTCTTTTAAGAGACGCTTCGGTTAAAAAGCGCGCTAAAGCATGTTTGATAATAATTTGATGAAATAGGTTTAATTTCATGTAATTAAAGATTTATTTTGTATGCTGGCACGAATGCTGCATAATACTAAGCAGTGGCTCATTCACCTTCTTATGTCAGCCCCTTCGGGACGTGCTACATAAACTTCGAATGACGCACAAACAGGTGCCTGCCGTCCAACTTCTGATATCAGCGTAGCTATATCAACCTCCGGGCGAAACGTCGAGTTAGGCACCGCCTATTTCATGATAACGCCGGGTTTTCACCCGGCGTTATTGTATCGACACCCCCGCCTCAGTTACCCTGCGAGTTAAGACTCTTTTAGGGATGAACTCATTGAAACGCTGGTCTCTTTTCCCCCGATCGTTACGCCAACTGGTGGTGTTGTCATTTCTGCTGATCCTGTTGCCATTATTGGTGCTGGCCTGGCAGGCGTGGCAGAGCCTCAATGCGCTAAGCGATCAGGCCGCGATGACTAATCGAACCACGCTGATTGATGCCCGCCGCAGCGAAGCGATGGCCAATGCCGCGCTGGAAATGGAGCGCAGCTATCGGCAGTACTGCGTGCTGGATGATACAACGCTTGCCAACGTGTACGAGGGGCAGCGTAAACGCTACAGCGCAATGCTTGACGCACATGCCGGGGTGCTACCGGATGACAAGCTCTATCAGACGTTGCGCCAGGACCTGAACGATCTGGCGCAGATGCGATGCAAAAACAGCGGGCTGGAGGCGGCTTCTGCCAGCAAACTGGAGGCCTTCTCGGCCGCCAACGCCGATATGGTGCAGGCAACCCGGGCGGTGGTGTTCTCCCGCGGGCAGCAGCTGCAGCAGGAAATCGCCGAGCGCGGGCAATTTTTCGGCTGGCAGGCGCTGGTGCTGTTTCTGGTGAGCCTGACCATGATGGCGCTGTTCACCCGAATGATCATCGGCCCGGTCAAGGGCATCGAACGAATGATTAACCGACTGGGAGAAGGCCGAACGCTCGGCAGCACCGTGCTGTTTAAAGGGCCGCGTGAATTACGATCGGTCGGGCAGCGTATTGTCTGGTTAAGCGAACGTCTCTCCTGGCTGGAAACCCAGCGCCACCAGTTTTTACGTCATCTTTCTCATGAACTGAAAACGCCGCTCGCCAGCATGCGTGAAGGCACCGAGCTTCTGGCCGACCAGGTGGTGGGGCCGCTGACCGCAGAGCAGAAAGAGGTGGTGTCGATTCTGGATGACAGCAGCCGCAATCTGCAAAAACTGATTGAACAGCTGCTGGACTACAACCGAAAACTGGCGGATACGTCGGTGGAGATGGAGCGAACTGAGCTGATGCCGTTGGTTGAAATGGTTATCTCCTCTCACAGTTTGCCAGCGCGAGCTAAAATGATGCATACCAGTGTGGCGCTGGAGGCAGAATACTGCTGGGCGGAGCCGATGCTTCTGCTCAGCGCACTGGATAATCTTTACTCCAATGCGGTTTACTATGGGGCAGAATCCGGTACCCTCTCTTTACGCAGCCGCCAACAGGGTAAACGCGTTTTCCTTGAGGTGGCCAACAGCGGGACACCCATTCCTGACGCAGAAAAAACCTTAATTTTTGAGCCTTTTTATCAGGGCAGCCATCAGCGTAAAGGGGCTGTCAAAGGTAGCGGTCTGGGACTGAGTATCGCCCGGGATTGTGTGCGCCGGATGCAGGGGGATTTGCAGCTGGTGGACAACGAGGCGGGAAATGTTTGCTTCCGTATCGAACTCTCTCTTTCAGGCACGGATACAACCACGCAATGAAGCACTCTTTGGTCACACTTTTTCCTGACGGGTTCCGGCTGTTTGCCGGGGCTGTCTGCCTGCTGCTGGCAGGCTGCAGTTCGTCAAACCCGACCACCGCGACCAGCGGTGAAGAAAACCTGCCGCAGCAGCAGGTGGCAGATTTCCTCTCTACCGATTGCGTCGACGTCTGGTCACTGCACGGCGAGGTGACGGAGAAAAATCCGCTTTACTGGCTGCGCGCCATGGATTGTGGTGGGCGTTTGTCGCCACAGATGGCCCGCACCGAAGCGAAACTCCACACCGATGAAACCTGGCAGGACGCGTTCCGTCGCGGCATTTTGTTGGGGAGCGCGAAGATAACACCGCTTGAGCGCCGCGATATGCTGGCAAGCCTTGATGGCCTAAGCCCGCAAATCCCACCTCAGGTGCGCTCTCTGTTCCGGGTATGGCGTGATGGCCAGGCCTCGCAGCTGCAGCTCTCTGACGAGCGCTCGCGGTACAGTAAGCTGCAACAATCCACCGATGGCGAGCTGGATACGCTGCGCCAGCAGCAACAGCACCTGCGCAGCCAGCTCGACCTGACGACCCGCAAACTGGAGAATCTGACCGATATTGAGCGCCAGCTCTCCAGCCGGAAACCTTCGGGCAGCAGCCTGGGACCCGATAGCGCGCATCCGGGCGAGCTCACGCCGGCGACCGGAGAGGAGAAACCATGACAGGACGTAAACCCGCTCATCTGCTGCTGGTCGATGATGATCCCGGCCTGCTGAAGCTGCTGGGCCTGCGCCTCACCAGCGAAGGCTTTTCTGTCGCCACCGCTGAAAGTGGACAGGAAGGACTGCGGGTGCTGGCGCGAGAAAAAATCGATCTGGTGATTAGTGACCTGCGGATGGATGAAATGGACGGCCTGCAGCTGTTTGCTGAAATTCAAAAAGTGCAGCCCGGCATGCCAGTGATTATCCTCACCGCCCACGGGTCGATCCCGGATGCCGTCGCGGCAACACAGCAGGGTGTATTTAGCTTCCTGACCAAACCTGTCGATAAAGACGCACTGTATAAAGCCATCGACGAGGCGCTGGTGCATACCGCAGCGGCCACTGACGATCAATGGCGTGAGTCCATTGTGACCCGCAGCCCGCTGATGCTGCGTTTGCTGGAGCAGGCGCGAATGGTGGCGCAATCAGACGTTAGCGTGCTGATCAATGGACAAAGCGGCACCGGAAAAGAGATTTTTGCTCAGGCCATTCATAACGCCAGCCCGCGCCACAACGCGCCGTTCATTGCCATTAACTGCGGCGCATTGCCGGAACAGCTGCTGGAGTCGGAGCTGTTTGGTCATGCTCGCGGTGCCTTCACCGGCGCAGTCAGCAATCGCGAAGGGCTGTTTCAGGCCGCAGAAGGTGGCACCCTGTTTCTGGATGAAATCGGCGATATGCCGCAGGCCCTGCAGGTAAAACTGCTGCGCGTGTTGCAGGAGCGAAAAATCCGCCCGCTCGGCAGCAACCGCGATATCGACATTAACGTGCGCATTCTTTCCGCAACCCACCGGGACTTACCCAAAGCGATGGCGCGCGGAGAGTTCCGCGAAGATCTCTACTATCGCCTGAACGTGGTGAGCCTGAAAATTCCGTCGCTGGCTGAGCGCACCGAAGATATTCCCCTGCTGGCAAACCACCTGCTGCGCCAGTCTGCCGACAGGCATAAGCCTTTCGTTCGCGCCTTCTCCACGGATGCGATGAAACGGCTGATGACCGCCAACTGGCCCGGCAACGTGCGTCAGCTGGTGAACGTGATTGAGCAATGTGTGGCGCTGACCTCATCGCCAGTGATTGGTGATGCGCTGGTGGAGCAGGCGCTGGAAGGCGAAAACACGGCGCTGCCGACCTTTGTCGAGGCGCGTAATCAGTTTGAGCTGAACTACCTGCGTAAGCTGCTGCAAATCACCAAAGGCAACGTCACCCACGCGGCACGCATGGCGGGGCGTAACAGAACAGAATTCTACAAGCTGCTGTCGCGCCATGAACTCGACGCCAGTGATTTTAAAGAGTAGCCCGGCAGACGCGCCGACGTTATGATAGGGTAAGCAACCGGTTACGCGGATAAGACAGGAAACCATGAAAAAGATTGATGCGATTATTAAACCCTTCAAACTCGATGATGTGCGTGAAGCGCTGGCGGAAGTCGGTATCACCGGGATGACGGTAACGGAAGTGAAAGGCTTTGGTCGTCAGAAAGGTCACACCGAGCTGTATCGCGGTGCCGAGTACATGGTGGATTTTCTGCCGAAGGTGAAAATTGAAATCGTGGTCACTGACGATATTGTCGATACCTGTGTTGACACCATTATCCGCACCGCGCAGACCGGCAAAATCGGCGACGGTAAGATTTTCGTGTTTGATGTCGCACGCGTGATCCGTATCCGCACCGGCGAAGAAGACGACGCGGCAATCTGATAGTACCGCTGCCCGATGTCCCGGGCAGCGTCCTTGTTACTCCTGCTCCTGCAGATGAGGCATTGGGCTACGATTCAGTCGGCGCAGTGCGACAGTCCCAACAATCACCACCACAATTATCGCCACCACGCCCAGCGTCCAGTCCCCCATTTGTGAGAAAAAGTGCCCATAGGCGGCGATCGCCGTTTCGCTGATGTGTGATTCCGTCGTTTGTTGTGCGACCACGCCCGCCAGCCAGTTGGCCACCGCGCCTGTGGCCAGCATATAGATGCCGGTCAGCACGCCAGTCACGCCAGGCATATTCAGCCGGGTGATTTGCGCCATTGCCACCGGGTCGATAAACAGCTCCGCAAATCCCATTAGCGCCAGCCCCGAAACCATCAGGCCCATCGAAGCATGACCGGTGGCCTGACCGCGTCGGGCATTCAACGCCAGCAGCAGGAATCCGCCGCCCATTATCGCCAGGCCCAGGGCAAACTTCAGCCAGATGCGGACGCTCTCGCTCAGTCGCCCCTGCGGACGGGCAAACCACGTCAGCGCTACGCCTGCGGCCATCACGGCAAAGGCATTCACTGACTGGAAAAGGGCGGTGGGGACATTGATGTGCCACAGACGGCGATCGACAAAGTGATCGATAAACAGGCTAATCGAACTGCCTCCCTGTTGCGCCAGTACCCAGAACAGCGTACCGGTGAGCATCAGCAGGACAATCTGCCAGAGCGCGCGGCGGTGGTGCGGTGAGCGCAGCATAATGCGCGCCACGATCCCGGCGGCAAACAGGCTGACAACCGCCAGCAGATAGCCGGAGCCGTTATATTCCAGCAGCAGCGTAAAGAACACCGGCGACACGCACAGCATCAGCAGCAGCCAGCCCCAGGTCGGTACGCTCAGGGTTTTGCGTTGCAGAGCCACTTTGTCGACGCTGCGGGTGTGCGCAAAGTGGTGGCGACCGCTGAGGAAAATCAGCAGGCCGATAAACATGCCGATGCCCGCCAGGGCAAAGCCGATGTGCCAGCCGTACCACTGCGCCGCCAGGCCACAGGCAATCGGTGCCGCGATAGACCCCACGTTGCCTGCTGCATACAGCAGCGAGAAACCGCCGTCGCGACGCGGATCGTCCTGTGCATAAAGCTCGCCCAGCAGACAGCTGATGTTGGATTTAAACAGCCCATAGCCGCAGATGATTATCCCCAGCGCCAGATATAAACTCCAGATGCCATCGGATTCGATGCCCAGCACGACGTGGCCCAATGTCATCAACAGTGCGCCAATCAGCACAGCGGTGCGGTTGCCCAGCAGTCTGTCCGCCAGCCAGCCGCCAAGAATAGGGGTAACGTAAACCAGAGACGCGTAAGCGCTGAAGAGGGTGATGGCGTGGCTATCATCGAAGCCAAGTTGGTGGGTGAGGAAGAGGATGAGCAGAGCCCGCATGCCGTAAAAGCTGAAGTACTCCCAGATTTGAATCGCGACGATGTAATAAATCGCGCGCGGTTGTGAGGGTGTTTGCATGTAACCTCCAGGTTCGGCTGATCGCCCGGTGGCGCTGCGCCACCCGGCAAAAAAGCAAGAAAGGGAAGCGGCAAGCCACTTCCCCTGGTTTCTTATTTACTGTTTTTCAGCACTTTAACGGTGTAACGACCATCGGTCTGACGATAGGCCCCGTGAATATCCGTTTCAAAGCCCGGATAGTGGGCGCCGATTTCGCACAGCATTTGCAGGAACTCCAGCACCGGTCGGCTCTCTTCGGTGATCATCTCACCCGGCATGACCAGTGGGACGCCTGGTGGGTAAGGGAGGATCATGTTGGCATTAACGCGACCCACCATCTCTTCCATATACACCTCTTCCGTTTCGCCATGCAGTTCTTTCTGGAAGGCGGTGTACGGGGTCATCACCATGGCTGGCAGCACTTCAAAGGCGCGGAACATCAGGTCCGGCAGGTTGTGATGCTCAACCAGTTTGTGGATGTTTTGCGCCAGTTCCTGAACGCGCATGTTTTCGTAAAATTCAGGATTTTCTCGGTACAGTGCGGGCAGCATGTTTTTCACACGCAGGTTCAGGTCGAAGGCGCGTTTAAAGTCGGTCAGCGCGCGCAGCAGGCTCAGTGCTTTGGTTTTGTCGATACCGATGCTGAACAGGAACAGCAGGTTGTAAGGACCGGTTTTTTCAACCACGATGCCGCGCTCGTCCAGATATTTCGCCAGGATGCTGGCCGGAATACCGAACTCGTCCATCGAGCCATCTTTCTTCATCCCCGGTGTCAGAATGGTGACTTTGATCGGGTCAAGATACATGTGCTCGTTATCGATGTTCTTGAAACCGTGCCATGCGCTGTCTGAACGCAGTGGCCAGCATTCCGGGCTATCGATATGTTCCGGCTGCCAGACGTCAAAGAACCAGCCTTCGGATTCCCCTTTCAGGCGTTTGATCTCTTTACGGAACTTAATCGCACGCTCAATCGAACCATTGATCAGACGCTTACCGGCGTTGCCTTTCATCATCGCAGCGGCGGTTTCTGTGGACGCCACAATGCCGTAGTGCGGTGACGTGGTGGTGTGCATCATATAGGCTTCGTTAAAGGTTTCTTCGTTGACGTCACCTTTTACGTGGATCATCGAAGCCTGAGAGAATGCCGCCAGCAGCTTATGGGTGGACTGGGTTTCGTAAATGACTTTGCCTTCCACACGGCCGCCGCTCATGCCGCATTTGCCCGCATAGATTGGCGAGAAGTTGGTGTAAGGCACCCAGGCAGAGTCAAAGTGGATGGATTTCACATCCAGCGTTTTCTTGATGTAGTCGGTGTTGTACAGCAGGCCATCGTAGGTGGAGTTGGTGATTACCGCATGCACCGGCCAGGTAGCGTTTGGCGTCTCTTTCACGCGTTTCGCGATCGTTGCGCGCTGGAATTCGCTCTGCGGAATACCGCCGAGGATACCGTAAGCGTTGCGGGTCGGACGGAAGTAAATCGGTGTAATGTCGCTCATCATCATCAGGTGAGTCAGAGACTTATGGCAGTTACGGTCGATAAGCACGGTGCTGCCCGCAGGGGCAGAGTACATCCCGACAATTTTGTTGGCGGTGGAGGTTCCGTTAGTCACCATGTAGCTGCGTTCGGCGTTAAACACGCGAGCAATATACTCTTCCGCTTCTTTATGCGGGCCGCTGTGGTCGAGCAGGGAACCGAGTTCGGACACGGAAATTGAGATATCGGACTTCATGGTGTTCGGACCAAAGAAGTCATAGAAGATGCTGCCGACCGGACTTTTCTGGAACGCGGTGCCGCCCATGTGGCCAGGTGTACAGAAGGTATATTTGCCTTCACGCACATATTTGAACAGCGCTTTGGTCAGCGGAGGCAGGATGGTGTCGATGTACTCGTCGGTGTTCTGCTGAATTTTTGCCGCGATATCATCGGCCGCACCCAGCGCATATTCGAAGAAGCGAACCTGCATCCGCAGATCGTTCAGGCTGACGTCCAGCGTCGAGTAGGTGTTAGCGAAAGCGTACAGCGGCATGTACTCGTTCAGCTTGCTGATCTCTTCGCACAGCTCAAGGTTGTACTTATCCCAGTCGAAAATCACGCCGCACAGGCGGGAGTTGTTTTCGATAAGTTTCAGCAGGTCTTCGCGATCGTTCGGATAAACAAGGCGAAAATTCAGGCCCTCAAGGGCTTTATGCAGTTCACGGATAGGCTCTTCTTTAAAGTAGACGCCCATGTGATTCATGATGGCAATTACGTTCATAGTCGTTTCTCCAGGTGTAGAAAGCCCCTCCCGTCACGGTGTGACAGGTGATGGAAGGCGCTTTCAGGAAAGAGGTTTAGTGGGCGCTGGCGGCGTCGTTGGCGTGTTCGCGCTGGTTCATTTTGCGGCCGTAGAACATCAGGATTATCAGGCTCACGATGAAGGTGCCGGACAGTTCGAAGGAGCTGGCGCCCATCAGCGCGATGAAGCAGAACGCACAGCCCAGCACGGAACAAATCAGGCTCGCCAGGTTGCGAACGTTGACGCCTTCGAAGCGAATCAGGTCCACACAGGAGTAGAAGTACGGCAGCATGGTCAGCAGTACCGCGATACCGGTCAGCTCACCGAACAGGTCGGAGGCTTTACCGCCGCTGGAGTTCATGATGGTGATGAGGATCATCAGCACGGTCATTTTCACTGCGGCTAACAGCAGGCCTTTTTTCGGGATACCGTTGCTGTCCACTTCACCGTAAATTTTCGGGAAGTTACCGTCACTGGCGGCACGCTGACCGGCCTGGCCAACCAGCATCATCCATGAACCCAGTGATGTCAGGCAGGCGAATGCGGTGAAGGCAGACACCATCGGCGCGGCCCAGCTGCCCATAATGGTTGAGGCGCTGATAGCGAACGGCGCACCGGAGGCGGCCATTTCAGAGGCCGGATACATACCGGAAATGACCTGAGTCGCCAGAATGTAAATCACACCGGCCAGGGCGGTACCCAGCATAGTCGCCAGCGGAACGGTACGTTTTGGATCTTTCACCATCCCGGTACTCACTGCGGCAGATTCCACCCCAACGAACGCCCACAGGCACAGCAGGATACTTTTGATGACGGCGTGCCAGTCATTGGTGGAAGAGGTGTTCCAGTTTGCGTGGTACGTGTTGATATCAAACCAGTGCCAGCCGACCACCGCGGTAACCACCACCGGAATCAGCACCAGGACCAGACCGATAGTGGTCAGGCGGCTCACCCACGTTCCGCCGAGCATATTCACAAAGGTGAAAATCCAGACGATGGCGATACAGGCGAGGCCTGCGGGTACCGGGTTATTCAGCACCGGGAAGAAGGTCGAAAGATAAGAGACGGCGGTAATCCCGATTGCCAGGTTACCAATCCAGTTTGCGTGATAATAAAGAACACCCGTTTGAAAACCAAACGCCGGGGATAATTCACCCGCATAGGCAATAGGACCGCCCTGTTGTGGGTTTTTGGTGGCCAGTCGGGCATAGACATAGGCCAGTGACATTGCACCAATAATAGAAATGACCCAACCCCAGATGGCGATACCACCAATACCCGCGAGGTTGGCAGGTAATAAAGCAATCCCGCTCCCCATCATATTACCGGCGACAACACCGGTGCAGGCAAAAAGCCCGATCTTTTTGGCAGAACTCATGTTTGGTTTTCTCCTGAGTGTATTTTGGAGGCGCAGATCATGATGTAGAGCTGTTTTCTGATCCGACCGACTGCCAGCAAGATTAATGAGCTCCAGCAGAGAAGTCCTAAAGATAAAGTGAAAAAACCACAAACATCAGACAAATGACTTCATGAGCTTTTTTATTAACACATCAGGATGAGGTCATGAGGTCACGAAAAGATAAATGTTTAATGTTTTCAGTTGATTTAGTGGCTGCTTTCGAGGGGTGGGAAGGGCGTTTTCAGAAGGGGGTTGTTAACGTTAAATAACAATTTGCAGGCTGTTTATATACATAAAAATAACCTCACCCTGCCGATGAATGACCCGCAGGATGAGATAGTGTCTTATTTTAACGTGAGGAAGTTATCGAGATAAGGAACAACGCGATTGAGAGAGGTTTGAAATACGCTATTTTCAATCCAGTACAACGTGTTTTCGCCAGGGCGTAAATTAAACGCCGTGATATAAGCATCCGCCGCCATGCGGTTTTCGCCTTTCATCTCGTAAGCCTTACCGAGTAACACGTAATTCATCCATGACATTTCATTATCAATGCCATTATTGATGGCCGCGAAGGCATCATCGATTTGGCCGCGACCCAACAGGTCAATGGCTTTAATTTGATAAAATACCGAGGCATTTTTTAACGCCGGATTTTTACTGAGTTGATCGATTTCGGCATACAGTTCCGTGAGCTTACTTTTATCCAGGGGCTGCTGAGAATGACGAAGCACATTGACCAGCGCTTTTTCCGCGAGGGCATAAGCAAAGTCAGGGGACAGCTCAAGCACGCCATCCAGGATATCGCTGGCTTTACCAAGGGAATCAACATCGCCCTTCATTAACAGCTGGTGTGCGAGGTAAAACTGGGCCAACGCCGCACTTTTCGATGGCTGATATTGGTGGAGCATGGCCTGCATTTCTGGCGGCCAGGGCTGAGTCAGCGCCTGAGAGAGGCTACTCATCAGGTCGCCCTGAATGGAAAGCAGGTTATCGTTGGTGATGAAATAGCGTTTATCCATCATCTGTGAGCCGTCGGCGTTGTCGACCAGCTGCACCGACATAAAACACTGCTGCGCCCGGTAGTGGCGCTGATTGACGAATTCAATCGTTAACGTTTTCCCCGAGCTGCTGGGTTCGTTGATGTTGTAGTTGCTTTTGTCATGCACCATAAAGGTGGAAAACGTGTTCAGCGAGGTGGTGATCAGGCTGCCAAGCCCTATCGCATACGAGCGCTGAGACGCCAGGTTGTTGCACGAATTACCGTCGAGCAGGCGAATATCGATATCGCGCGGGTTGAGCAGCAGACGGTTTTTGGTGACGGGCGGATGGGTGTGCAGCGTGGACATTGCCACCAGCGCAACGCAGCTGCCCAGCGCCAGCACAAACAGACTCCAGACCCAGAAGGCGGTGCCATGTTTACGTGTGTGTGTTTGCGCGGGTGGGTCATTCGGCAAGTCTTCGGGTGAGGCTGGCGCAGAGACTGAGGGCTCATGAGCATGCATTTCCGCAGCAGACACCGGCTGTAGCTCTTCGCCGCTCTCGGTGCACCAGACAACAGGGGCCGCTAATTTGTAGCCGCGTTTGGGCACGGTAACAATATATTCCTGACTGTTTTCATTTCCGTCTTTCAGCGATTTACGCAGCTCGGAGATGCTCTGCGTGACAACGTGAGGAGTCACAACGTTGCGCGTCCAGATATGATCAATGAGCTCATCACGGCTCAGGACTTCATCAGGATGGTGTGCGAAGTAGACCAGCAGGTCGATTAAGCGGGGTTCTAAAGTGAGCTGGCGTCCCTGACGGCTGATTTGGTTTACTGAAGGTGTGACCAGCCACTCACCGATGAGTACAACAGGTTGCTGCATAAATAAAGAGGCTCAGACGAAAAACGGGAAGGCCAAATCATAACATAATTCGCATGCTTATATTTTTGCCATAAATGGTTTGGTGAGAAAACGCTGATGTCTGGCGACGCGGGCAGAGCAACGTGTCTGCCCGCTTAAGGAGGAGAAAACGGCGTTACAGGACTTTATGAGGGCCAAAGCACTCATAGTGAATGTTTTCCACCGTCACGCCCAGCGCGATCAACTGCTTCGCGGCGAACTGCATAAAGCCAACCGGCCCGCAGAGGTAAAACTGCATCGAGGGATCGCTGAACAGGGCTTCCTGAGTCCGTAAATCCATCAGGCCTTCACTGTCAAACACATCACCGCTTGCTGGCGCCGCAAACCAGACATGAGAGGCAAAGCGCGGCAGGCTCGCGCCGAGGGTGTTCACTTCCTCAGCGAACGCGTGGACGTTGCCATTTTCAGCGGCATGGAACCAGTTAACCTGAGCCGTATGTTTCTGCGCCGCCAATGTATGCAGCATGGACAGCATCGGGGTCTGGCCGACACCGGCGGAAATCAGCGTCACCGGCGTTGCCGCGTCAACGTTCATAAAGAAATCACCTGCCGGGGCCGCCAGATGCACGACATCACCGGTATTGGCAACGTCATGCAGCCATTCAGAAACCTGGCCGCCATTTTCACGCTTCACGGCAATACGGTAGCGTTGGCCGTCGTGTTGACGCGTCAGGGAATACTGGCGAATTTCCTGATGGGCAAAACCTTCAGGCTTCAGCCACACGCCGAGATATTGCCCTGGCTGATACGCTGCGACGCTGCCGCCATCCACAGGTTCAAATTCAAAGCTGGTGATAAGCGCGCTTTGTGGCTGTTTGCTGACGATGCGGAACGGGCGTGTGCCTTCCCAGCCGCCATTTTTCGCCGCGCTCTGTTTGTAAATTTCGTCTTCGCGTTGGATAAACACGTCTGCCAGCACGCCGTACGCTTTGCCCCATGCGTCCAACACCTCCTGACCGGGGCTGAACAGTTCATCCAGCGTCGCTAACAGATGGCCGCCGACAATGGCGTATTGCGCCGGTTTTATCTGAAAACTGGTATGTTTCTGAGCAATTTTCTCCACCGCAGGCAGCAGCGCCGCCAGATTCTCGATGTTGCTGGCGTAAGCGGCAATGGCGTTGAATAACGCTTCGCGCTGGTCGCCGTTACGTTGGTTGCTCATATTGAAGATCTCTTTGAGCTCCGGATTATGGGCAAACATACGGTCGTAGAAATGGGCGGTGAGTTTAGGTCCGGTTTGAACCAGCAGGGGAATGGTCGCTTTTACGGTGGCGATGGTTTGGGCGTCGAGCATAGCAATATCCTTTTGAAGGTTTTTAATGATGCATTTTTAATGCATGTTATAAAAATGACCCTTTGTTGTAAAGGGTTCTTCGCAGCGTGAAAAATTTGCATCACAAACCTGAAAAGAAATCCGCTTAATCTGAAAGGGCCTTTATGTCTCAAACCCTTGTGATACGGCGAGGTAATCGTTTGCGTAAAATCGTTTGTCAAGACCTGTCATCACAGAACTTATCAGTTATACTGTCCGCCGTTGCCCGAAAGGGCCCCCTTTTTTAGCGGTAAAACTACTGTTAGCTGAGTCAGGAGATGCGAATGTTAAAGCGTGAAATGAACATTGCCGATTATGATGCCGAACTGTGGCAGGCGATGGAGCAGGAAAAAGTCCGTCAGGAAGAGCACATCGAACTGATCGCCTCCGAAAACTACACCAGCCCGCGCGTCATGCAGGCTCAGGGTTCTCAGTTAACCAACAAGTACGCTGAAGGGTATCCGGGCAAGCGCTACTACGGCGGTTGTGAATACGTTGATATCGTTGAGCAGCTGGCTATCGATCGTGCGAAAGAACTGTTTGGCGCAGACTACGCCAACGTGCAGCCGCACTCAGGTTCTCAGGCGAACTTCGCGGTCTACACTGCGCTGCTGCAGCCGGGCGATACCGTTCTCGGTATGAACCTGGCACAGGGCGGTCACCTGACTCACGGTTCTCCGGTGAACTTCTCCGGTAAGCTGTACAACATCATCCCTTACGGTATTGATGAATCAGGCAAAATTGATTACGAAGACATGGCGAAGCAGGCCAAAGAACACAAGCCGAAGATGATCATCGGTGGTTTCTCTGCTTACTCCGGCGTGGTTGACTGGGCCAAAATGCGTGAAATCGCCGACAGCATCGGCGCATGGCTGTTCGTCGACATGGCACACGTTGCCGGTCTGATTGCCGCAGGCGTTTACCCTAACCCGGTTCCACACGCACACGTCGTCACCACCACCACCCACAAAACCCTGGCGGGTCCGCGCGGCGGCCTGATCCTGGCGAAGGGCGGTGACGAAGATCTGTACAAAAAACTGAATTCTGCGGTGTTCCCAAGCGCACAGGGCGGCCCTCTGATGCACGTCATCGCGGCGAAAGCGGTCGCGCTGAAAGAAGCGATGGAGCCAGAGTTCAAAACCTACCAGCAGCAGGTTGCGAAAAACGCCAAAGCGATGGTGGAAGTGTTCCTGAACCGCGGTTACAAAGTGGTGTCTGGCGGTACGGAAAACCACCTGTTCCTGCTGGATCTGGTTGATAAGAACCTGACCGGTAAAGAAGCTGACGCAGCCCTGGGCCGCGCCAACATCACCGTCAACAAAAACAGCGTGCCGAACGATCCGAAGAGCCCGTTCGTGACTTCCGGTATCCGTATCGGTTCCCCGGCTGTCACTCGCCGCGGCTTCAAAGAAGCGGAAGTGAAAGAGCTGGCAGGCTGGATGTGTGACGTGCTGGACAACATCAATGATGAAGCGGTCATTGAGCGTATCAAAGGTAAAGTGCTGGATATCTGCGCCCGTTTCCCGGTTTACGCATAATCCCGTTTTGCCCATGAAAAAGGCCGCTGATGCGGCCTTTTTTATTGCCTGAAGGCGGCTTGCCCGTACCTCAGGCTGCTTTTGTAGGCCCGGTAAGCGTCAGCGCCACCGGGCACTCTCAGCGCCGATCCAAAGAAAGCGACCCCGGCCCGACGATCGCCAGCAGCAGAAAACCGCCCGCAATGCTGATGTTCTTATAGAAGTTAATCATGTTTGGCACCACCGCATTACCGCTCATATCCCAATAGTGATGCCCAATCACCGCGGTCCCCAGGGTGTAAAAGATGAAAATCACCGCCAGCGGACGCGTAAAGAAACCCAGCACAATCAGAATGGCGGCAGGCACTTCCATGATCACCGCGATAATGGCTGACAGCATCGGGACGGGCGCACCGCTCGACGCCATGTATTGCACCGTGCCCTGAAAGCCGAGCAGTTTGGGGTAACCAAAAATGATGAATAGCGCCACGAGGGCAATTCTGGCAATCAGCAGCAGCAGCGGGCGCGCGCCGCCAAAATCGACATAACGAAGGGAGTTCATACTCTTTCCAGAATGAGAGGGAGATAACATAACGTTAATACACAATCTGCCGTCTCGCCATTTGCTCATCCCTGGTTAGCCAGCGCGGCCTCGACATATAAATACCCGATCCCCATGACCTGCTGAGCACGGGTCAGCTGCCCAAACCCAATCTCCGTCTCATTTCGCTTCAGGCCGTCATTATGATCAAACGGATTAAAGCCGATGCGCTGTTTGATGGTGGCAAGCCACTGCTCGCCAAATTCACAGCTGCGGCCATAAAACCAAATCTGGTTAATGTTTAAGATATTCAGGAAGTTGTACAGGCTCAGACCAATGGCATTGGCCGACTCTTCTACCCAGCGCACCACGCGTTCATCGCCCTCGCGCCAGGCGCTGACGAGCTGGTGTGATTTGAGCGTCTCAGGATCCTGCTGTGAAGGCTGAGGCGACGCCTTCAGCCAGATGCGGGCCTGCTTTTTCAACGCAGACAGTGAGGCCACCGTTTCCAGGCAGCCGTAGCGCCCGCAGTCGCAGGCCATTCCGTCGGGGTCGATGATGGTATGGCCGATTTGCCCGCTGCCGTACAGACTGCCGCGATACACCTGGTCGTTAATCACAAACGACGAGCCAATGCCGTAATCCACGTTGATGACGCAGAAGTCCCGTCCACGGGCGGTGTTTTGCCACTTCTCTGCCAGCGCCAGCATCACGCAGTCGTTGTCCACCAAAACCCGGACACCGAGCTTTTCTTCCAGCAGATATTTCACCTCAATAGGCGCTTTCCACGGGGCCTGCGGCATGGTTTGCGACACGCCGGTCACCGGGTCCACCTGGCCGTGAATAGCCAGCGCCAGATTGATGGTTCGATTTGGCCAGAGCTTACGGTAGCGATGCCAGCATTTTTCTATTTCACCCAGCAGAGCCTGTGGGGAAGGGGCGTCTATCGCCACGCGTTCGAAATCGCCTTTTGGACTCAGGCAGGCATTCGCCAGCTGACATTCAATACTGGTCGGGGTGATATTCAGGCACAGCGTCCAGTCCCCTTCCGGGGCAATCAGCCACACGCCACCGCTGTGACCGCGTGACGGTTTATCTTCCTCAACGTTCAGCACCCGCTGCTCTTTGGCAAGTTCTTCCAGGATGTTGCTCACCGCCGGAATGGAAATCTGCGCCAGCCGAGCCAGCGTCGACTTGTTCGCCCGTTTAACGCGATACAACAGCTCCAGCAGCACGCATTTGTTGTGCTGTCGGATTTGCTGATTGTTGATGCAAGCCTTCATATCACTAAATCCCGTTTACTGTATTGCGTGATTATTGCGCGAAAACAGTGCCAGATTGTTCATTAAACTGCCATCAATCTTTTTGTTTAGTGTGTCTTGTTAATATTGAGGGCGATATGGAATCAGTCAAAGCGTGGCAAGAAAACCTCAGCATTCCGACCTATGAAACCGGGCCGCAGGATAGTCATCCTATGTTCCTCGAAAATCGCGTTTATCAGGGTTCGTCCGGCGCGGTCTATCCCTACGGCGTGACCGACACGCTCAGCGAACAGAAAACGCTAAAGCAGTGGCAGGGCGTGTGGCTGGAAAATGACTATATCAAGGTGCTGATCCTGCCAGAGCTGGGCGGGCGCGTGCATAGGGCGTGGGACAAGGTCAAACAGCGTGATTTTGTCTATCACAACGAGGTTATCAAACCTGCGCTGGTGGGCTTGCTCGGGCCGTGGATCTCCGGAGGTATCGAATTTAACTGGCCGCAGCATCACCGCCCAACCACGTTTATGCCGGTCGATTTCAGCATTGAGTCCCATGAGGATGGCTCGCAAACGGTGTGGGTCGGTGAAACGGAGCCGATGCACGGCTTGCAGGTGATGACCGGATTTACGCTACGGCCCGATCGCGCGGCGCTGGAAATCGGCAGCCGCGTTTACAATGGCAACGCCACACCGCGTCACTTCTTATGGTGGGCCAATCCGGCGGTGAAAGGCGGCGAAGGGCATCAGAGCGTTTTCCCTCCGGATGTGACGGCAGTGTTTGACCACGGCAAGCGCGCCGTCTCCGCTTTCCCGATTGCCACCGGCACTTACTACAAAGTCGATTACTCGGCTGGTGTTGATATCTCGCGCTATAAAAACGTGCCCGTCCCAACGTCTTATATGGCGGAAAAATCAGAATATGATTTCGTCGGCGCCTGGTGCCATGACGAAGACGGCGGGCTGCTGCACGTCGCCAATCACCATATCGCGCCGGGCAAAAAACAGTGGAGCTGGGGCTACAGCGAGTTTGGTCAGGCGTGGGACAAAAGTCTTACCGACGAAAACGGCCCTTACATCGAGCTGATGACCGGTATTTTTGCCGATAACCAGCCTGATTTTACCTGGCTTGATGCGTATGAAGAGAAGCGCTTTGAGCAGTATTTCCTGCCTTATCATTCGCTGGGCATGGTGCAGAACGCTTCGCGCGATGCGGTGCTTAAACTTCAGCGCAGCCACGAGGGCATTGAGTGGGGGCTGTATGCAATTGCGCCTTTAACAGGGCATCGTCTGCTTGTTCGTGAAGAAGGGCGGCAGGATGCGCTGCTCGATAAAGCCATTTCTCTGACGCCTGCCACGGCGATTCAGGGCGTGTTGCAACAGGCCGCGCCCGGCAGGCTGACGATTGAGCTTATTAATGCGCAGGGCAAATGCGTGTTGCGCTATCAGGAACACCAGCCGACCGCCGTGCCGCTGCCGGAAGTCGCCACCGCGCCTTTAGCGGCTGAAGAGATTACCAGTGCGGACGAAGCCTGGTTTATCGGCCAGCATCTGGAGCAATATCACCACGCCAGCCGTTCGCCGTTCGATTACTACCTGCGCGGTGTGGCGCTTGACCCGCTTGATTATCGCTGCAACCTGGCGCTGGCGATGCTGGAGTACAACCGGGCGGATTTCGCCCGAACGGTCGACTATGCCACCCAGGCGCTGAAACGCGCTCATCGTCTCAATAAAAATCCTCAGTGTGGCCAGGCGAGTCTGATCCGCGCCAGCGCTTATGAGCGGCAGGAGAAATGGCACGAAGCCGAAGAAGATTTCTGGCGTGCGGTGTGGAGTGGCAACAGCAAAGCAGGCGGATATTATGGCCTGGCGCGGCTCGCAGCACGTCGTGGCGAACATGACGCTGGCCTGGAATTTTGCCAGCAGAGCCTGCTCGCATGCCCGACCAATCAGGACGTGTTATGCCTGCAAAACCTGCTGTTGCTGCAAAGTGGCAAACAGCGTGAGTCCCGTGAACAGCGCCAAAAACTTTTACGGGACTACCCGCTGAACCCCACGCTCTGGTGGCTTGGCTGGTTTGATGAGCGCAGTGAAACCCGTCTTTCCCAGTGGCGCGGAATGTGCCGTGGTCGCGATATCAACGCACTGCTCACCGCCGGGCAACTGCTGAGCTGGGGAATGCCCGCGCTTGCTGCGCAAATGCTGGATGCCCTGCAATGTCAGCAGACGCTGGCGCTCTATTTACAGGCCAGCCTGAAGCAGCCGCAAGAGAGAGCCACGCTCATCGAACAGGCGCGTGCGGCCTTCCCGCAGTTTGTCCGTTTCCCCAATACGCTCACCGAAGTGGCCGCGCTGGAAAACCTCGAAGAGTGCTGGTTTGCCCGCCATCTGTTGGCCTGTTTCCACTACCACAAAGGCAGCTATGACAACGCCATCGAGCTTTGGCAGCGCTGTGTGGAAATGGAACCTGAGTTTGCCGACGCCTGGCGCGGGCTGGCCATTCACGCCTGGAACAAACGTCACGATCCCCAGAAGGCCGTGCGTTACCTTGATACCGCCTGTTCCCTCGTTCCGCACGATGCACGCTTGCTGTTCGAGCGTGACTTACTCGACAAGCTGATGGGCATCGCACCTCAACAACGGTTGGCGCGTCTGGAACAGCATCTGCCTTGCGCGCTTTTGCGTGACGACATGACCGCCGAACTGCTGAACCTGTGGCATCTGACAGGCGAAACGGCAAAAGCCGCGGATATTCTGGCGACGCGTAAATTCCACCCCTGGGAAGGTGGGGAAGGGAAGATTACCGGCCAGTTTATTCTCAATCAGCTGCTGCGCGCCTGGCAGTGTATTCAGCAAAAACAGCCGCAGTCTGCGCAGACGTTGCTCCGTGCCGCACTGCAGTACCCAGAGAATCTGAGCGAAGGCCGCCTGCCCGGACAGACCGATAACGACATCTGGTTTTTCCTTGCCGTCTGTGCGCAAGCGTCAGGCGATGAAGCCGAGGCAAAACGCTGTTTGCAGATGGCGGCAACCGGCGATCGCACCATCAATATCCACAGTTACTACAACGATCAGCCGGTCGATTATCTGTTCTGGCAGGGGCTGGCGTTGAAAATGCTGGGTGAAAAGCAGGCGTCGGAACAGCTTTTCAGCGAGATGAAACAGTGGGCGCAGCAGATGGCGAAGAGCAGTATCGAGGCCGATTTCTTTGCCGTTTCCCAGCCAGACCTGCTGTCGCTGTATGCCGATTTGCAGCAGCAACACCGGGAGAAATGCCTGATGGTGGAGGCGCTGGCGGCAGTCGGACTGGGTGATATCGAGGCCTGGGAAAATGCCAGCCGTGCGCTGTCAAAACTCAATCCTGCCTGGCCGAAAGCGGCGCTGTTCCGTGAGGTGATGCCTGCTGTTCAGCAGTGGGTGAAGTCCTGATTTAGCTTGTCAGTGAGCGGCGTTCTCTGCCGCTCAGTTTTCGATGTCTGTATTCGATTGTCCTCAGGGCTCGCCCGAGGGCGCTTTGCCGTCAATAACAAAAATGCCTTAACCCTACAAGGAGGCACGTCATGTGCGGAAAAATCAGAACATCTTTGCTCTCGATCTTCGTCGTTTCGCTGTTTATCAGTGCATTTTCTGCCGTTTCAGCGCAGAAGCAGATAACCGTCGGCGCGATTTATCTCGATACCCAGGGCTACTACGCGGGCGTCCGTCAGGGCGTACAGGATGCGGCGAAAGCGTCTGCGGTGCAGGCTGAATTAATCGAAACCAACGCGCAGGGAGATATCTCCAAAGAAAGCACCTTCGTTGATACTTTGGTCGCGCGTAACGTCGACGCGATTATCCTTTCCGCGGTGTCCGAAAACGGCAGCAGCCGTACCGTGCGCCGCGCCAGCGAAGCCGGTATTCCGGTGATTTGTTACAACACCTGCATCAACGCCAAAGGCGTGGATAAATACGTCGCCGCCTATCTGGTGGGTGACCCGCTGGAGTTTGGCAAAAAGCTCGGTAACGCGGCGGCGGACTACTTCCTTGCCAGCCATATCAGCGAGCCAAAGATTGCGGTTATCAACTGTGAAGCTTTCGAAGTTTGCGTTCAGCGCCGCAAAGGGTTTGAAGAAGCCCTGAAAGCGCGGGTGCCGGGCGCGCACATCGTGGCGAATCAGGAAGGCACGGTCCTCGACAAGGCTATTTCAGTCGGTGAAAAGCTGATCATTTCGACTCAGGGTCTGAACGCCATTATGGGTGAATCCGGTGGGGCAACGTTGGGTGCGGTGAAGGCCGTGCGTAACCAGAATCAGGTCGGAAAAATTGCGGTGTTCGGCTCTGACATGACCACGGAAATCGCACAGGAGCTGGCGAGCAATCAGGTTCTGAAGGCGGTGGTGGATATCTCCGGCAAGAAAATGGGCGACGCGGTATTTGCCCAGACCCTGAACGTCATCAATAAAAACCCGCCAAAAGAGAAAGTGATTCAGGTGCCGATTGACCTTTACACCACCACCGAAGACGGCAAGCAGTGGCTGGCGACCCACGTTGACGGTCTGCCGTGAGTGAACTGAGGGGATCAAGATGACGGCAACGCAATGCATCTCGCTGCCTGTAGCGCGGGTTATCGGCGGCAACAAACGCTATCCCGGCGTGGTGGCGCTGGAAGATGTCAGCTTCACGCTGAAAAAAGGGGAAGTGCGCGCACTGCTCGGCAAGAACGGCGCGGGGAAATCCACGTTGATTCGGCTGCTGACCGGCAGCGAAAAGCCCGACAGCGGCGAGATTTGGCTGGACGAAATCCGGCTTGAGGGAGATGAAGCCACCTTAACCCGCCGGGCCGCCGAGTTAGGGGTTCGCGCGGTGTATCAGGAACTGAGCCTGGTGGAAGGGCTGACTGTGGCAGAGAACCTGTGTCTTGGTCACTGGCCGCAGCGCAACGGCATGATTGACTACCCGCAGATGAAAGACGAGGCCCGTCAAAGCCTGCTGGCGCTGGGCGTGGAGGTCGATCCGCTGCAGCTGGTTTCCTCACTGAGCCCGGCGCAAAAACAGCTGGTTGAAATCGCCCGGGTGATGAAAGGCCAGCCGAAAGTGGTGATCCTCGATGAGCCGACCAGTTCGCTCGCCAGTGCGGAAGTGGAGCTGGTTATCCATGCCGTTAAAAAGATGTCCGCGCTGGGCGTGGCGGTGGTGTATGTCAGCCACCGCATGGAGGAAATCCGCCGGATTGCGTCCTGCGCCACCATCATGCGCGACGGGCGGGTTGCCGGAGATGTCGACCTTGAAAGCACGTCGACCCGTGAGATTGTGTCGCTGATGCTCGGGCGCGTTCACATTGAAAGCGATCCGATTGTCTCGCTCAACAGCCAGGAAGATGCCGTGCTGGAAGTGCGCGAGCTGCGTCAGGCGCCAAAACTGCACAACATCAGTTTCACCCTGCACCGTGGCGAAGTATTGGGGATTGCCGGGCTGCTTGGCGCGGGGCGCAGCGAACTGCTGAAAGCGTTGCTTGGGCTGGAAGAGGCAGAGATGGGCGAGTTAGTCGTCAACGGCGAAAGCATCAAACGGCCTGACTATCAGGGCATGCTGCGCCGGGGCATCGGTTACACCCCGGAAAATCGCAAGGAAGCGGGGATCATTCCCTGGCTTGGGGTCGATGAAAACACCGTTATCACCGAACACCGAAAAGTCAGCGTTCGCGGTGTTCTGCAATGGCCGGTTATCCGCCGTCTCACGGAGCAAGTGATGCAGAGAATGACCGTAAAAGCCGCCAGCAGCGCGACGCCGATTGGCACGCTGTCCGGCGGTAATCAGCAAAAAGTGGTGATTGGCCGTTGGGTGTATGCCGCCAGCCAAATCCTGCTGCTGGATGAGCCTACTCGCGGTGTCGACATTGAAGCCAAGCAGCAGATTTACCGCATTGTGCGTGAACTGGCCGCCGAGGGAAAAAGCGTGGTGTTTATCTCCAGTGAAGTGGAGGAGCTGCCGCTGGTGTGCGATCGCATTTTGCTGCTTCAGCACGGCACCTTTACCGAGGAATTTCGTTCACCCGTCAGTGTGGATGCGCTGATGTCCGCCATTTTGTCCGTCCACTGATGGGCTCATCACGAGGAAACTGAACATGTCTGCATCGCCAATCCTGCTGACGCAAGGCAAAGGTGTCTCGCTCAAAAGTATCGTCAGCCGCCACATCAACGAAATCGGCCTGCTGGTGGTTATTGCTCTGCTTTATCTGGTGTTCTCCCTGAATGCACCCGGTTTTATCTCATTGAATAATCAGATGAACATCCTGCGCGATGCCGCCACCATCGGCATTGCGGCGTGGGCGATGACGCTGATTATCATCGCCGGGGAAATCGACGTCAGCGTCGGGCCGATGGTGGCGTTCGTGTCGGTGTGCCTGGCGTTTTTACTGCAATACCAGGTGCCGCTGAGCGTTGCCTGCCTGCTGGTGCTGCTGCTTGGCGCGCTGATGGGCACACTCGCCGGTGTCCTGCGGGGCGTGTTTAACGTGCCGAGTTTTGTTGCCACGCTCGGATTGTGGAGCGCCCTGCGCGGCATGGGACTGTTTATGACCAATGCATTGCCGGTGCCCATCGATGAAAACGACGTGCTGGACTGGCTCGGCGGCCAGTTCCTCGGCCTGCCGGTCTCCGCCATCGTCATGATGATCCTGTTTGTGGCGTTCGTGTTTATCAGCCGGAAAACGGCCTTTGGCCGCTCGGTATTTGCGGTCGGCGGTAATGCAACGGCGGCACAACTCTGCGGCATCAACGTCCGCCGGGTGCGCATTCTTATCTTTACGCTTTCCGGCTTACTGGCGGCCATCACGGGGATTTTGCTCGCCGCACGCCTTGGCTCGGGAAATGCGGGCGCTGCCAACGGGCTGGAGTTCGACGTGATTGCCGCTGTGGTGGTCGGGGGCACTGCACTTTCCGGTGGCCGTGGCTCGCTGTTTGGCACGCTGCTTGGCGTGCTGGTTATCACGCTTATCGGCAATGGCCTTGTGCTGTTGGGCATCAACTCCTTTTTCCAGCAGGTGGTACGCGGCGTGATCATTGTGGCCGCCGTGCTGGCCAACATCCTGCTGACCCAGCGCAGCCAAAAAGCAAAGCGCTGAAGAACGATGAGCCTGGCGCATCTGCGGCAGGCTTGAATTTTCAATTAAGAGCGATGAGGGAACTATGAACAAGATGCTGGCTGCGTATTTACCCGGGAATTCAACGGTCGACCTGCGGGAAGTGCCCGTGCCGACGCCGGGCATTAATCAGGTGCTGCTCAAAATGAAATCCTCCGGGATTTGCGGCAGTGACGTGCACTACATCTATCACCAGCACCGCGCGACGGCGGCGGCGCCGGACAAGCCGCTGTATCAGGGGTTTATCAATGGGCATGAACCCTGCGGACAGATTGTCGCCACCGGGCCGGGATGCCGTCATTTTAAAGAGGGCGACCGGGTGCTGGTGTATCACATTTCCGGCTGCGGTTTTTGCGCCAACTGCCGTCGCGGCTTTCCCATCTCCTGTACCGGCAAAGGCAAAGCGGCGTACGGCTGGCAGCGGGATGGCGGCCATGCGGAGTATCTGCTGGCGGAAGAAAAAGACCTGATCATGCTGCCGGAAGCGTTGAGCTATGAGGATGGTGCGTTTATCAGCTGCGGCGTGGGTACGGCCTACGAAGGCATTTTGCGCGGCGACGTGTCGGGCAGTGACAACGTGCTGGTGGTTGGCCTTGGCCCGGTGGGGATGATGGCGATGATGCTGGCGCGTGGTCGCGGTGCGAAGCGGGTTATCGGCGTCGATATGCTGCCGGAGCGTCTGGCGATGGCGAAACAGCTTGGCGTAATGGACAACGGCTATCTGGCGACCACCGCAAATCTGCCTGAAATTATCGCAGAGATCACCCGTGGCGGCGCGGACGTGGCGCTGGATTGCTCAGGAAATGCGGCGGGGCGTCTGCTGGCGTTGCAGTCCACGGCGGACTGGGGGCGAGTGGTGTATATCGGCGAAACGGGCAAAGTTGAGTTTGAAGTCAGCGCCGACCTGATGCATCACCAGCGGCGGATCATCGGTTCCTGGGTCACCAGCCTGTTCCACATGGAAAAATGCGCGCACGACCTGACCGACTGGAAACTCTGGCCGCGCAACGCCATCACCCACCGTTTTTCCCTCGAGCAGGCCGGAGAGGCGTATGCGCTGATGGCCAGCGGCAAGTGCGGAAAAGTGGTGATTAACTTCCCGGAATAAGGAGGCAAAGCATGGCGCTCTACAGCTTACAAAACGGCGACCTCCGTCTGGCGGTTTCCTCAACGGGCGGGGTGATTGAGGGCTTGTGGCGGCAGGATATGCCGCTGCTGCGGGAAGGAAAGAACAACGGCGTTGCAACGGATTCTTCCTGTTTTCCGCTGGTACCCTTTGGCAACCGCGTCAGCGGCAATCGCTTTGAGTGGCAGGGAAAAACGTACCCGTTTGCAGCCAATGTTGACTGGGACTCGCACTATCTGCACGGCGACGGCTGGCTCGGCGAATGGCAGTGTGGATCGCAGAGCGCCGACGCGCTGACGCTGGTGTATCAGCATCGCCACGGCGTGTACCGTTATCTGGCGCAACAGGCTTTCCACCTACAGGCAGACAGGCTGACGGTGACGCTTTCTGTCACTAATGAAGGCGAAGAGACGCTGCCCTTTGGTCTGGGCTGGCATCCTTTCTTTCCGCTCACGCCGGAGACGCTGATTCAGGCGAAAGCGCAGGGATACTGGCTGGAGCGTGAGCAGTGGCTGGCAGGCGAGTTCTGCGAACACCTGCCGCCGGAACTGGATTTCAGCCAGCCGTCACCGCTGCCGCGTCGCTGGCTGAACAATGGTTTTGCTCACTGGGATGGCGTGGCGCATATTTTCCAGCCACAGGCGGGCTATCAGCTGACGATGGAAACCACGCCTCCTGCGCCGTGCTACTTCCTGTTTGTTTCCGATCCTGCTTTTGATGAGGGTTATCAGTTCGAGTTCTTCTGTTTTGAACCGATGAGCCACGCGCCCGACGATCACCATCGCCCTGGTGCTGGCGAGTTGACGCTGCTGGCACCAGGCGGTTCGACGACGATGTCGATGACGCTGCATGTGGCATCGCTCTCCTGACCCTGTCGACACCCTGCGCGGGCAGGGTGTCACGTTCAGTGAAGCGCCTTAAGTTTAATGCGTGCCGGGCGCATCTTTTTGCGCCTAATCTTCTCATTAGACTCATTTTTTAAGCCGGTAACGGGCCACGAAGCCCGACTGACAAAGGAACTGAGTCCATGAGTCATACGCAATCAGAATTAAAAATGGGGTACGTCTGGACCATCTGCCTGGTCGCCGCCTGCGGCGGTTTGCTGTTTGGCTACGACTGGGTGGTGATCGGCGGCGCAAAGCCCTTCTACGAGGCGTACTTCACTATTACCGACCCGGCGCAGTCCGGCTGGGCGATGAGCTCCGCGCTGGCGGGATGTGTCGCGGGTGCGCTGGTGTCCGGCTGGTGTGCGGATAAATTTGGCCGTCGTCTGCCGCTTATCGCCTCGGCGATTTTGTTCACCGCCTCGGCATGGGGCACCGCGATGGCCAGTAGCTTCGACATGTTCATTGTCTATCGCATTGTGGGCGGCGTGGGGATCGGGCTCGCATCCGCGCTCAGCCCGATGTATATCGCTGAAGTCAGCCCGGCAGAAAAACGGGGCCGTTTTGTGGCGGTTAACCAGCTAACGATTGTGATTGGCGTCTTAGCGGCACAGTTAATTAATTTGCTGATTGCAGAACCGGTCGCCGCGGGCGCGACGCAGAAGGCGATTGTTGAAAGCTGGAACGGGCAAACGGGCTGGCGCTGGATGTTTGGTGCCGAGCTGGTGCCTGCGCTGGCGTTTTTACTGCTGCTGTTTGTGGTGCCGGAATCCCCGCGCTGGTTAATGAAAGCCGGGAAAGAAGCCCAGGCACGCAAGACGCTGGAACGGATTGGCTCGGTTTCTTATGCCACCCAAACGCTGAAGGATATCGCCCACACGCTGGCGAAGGACACCCATCGCGTCTCGTTTGCCACGCTCCTGCAACCGCAAGTGCGCCCGGTGGTAATTATCGGCATGGTGCTCGCGGTCTTTCAGCAGTGGTGCGGAATCAACGTCATCTTCAACTATGCGCAGGAGATTTTTGCCTCCGCCGGATTTGATATCAACGACACGCTGAAATCGATTGTCGCCACCGGCATTATCAATCTTATTTTCACGCTCGCCGCGCTGCCGCTGGTGGACAAAATTGGTCGTCGCAAGCTGATGCTGTGGGGCGCAAGCGGACTGACGGCGATTTATGCGCTGATTGCCGGTGCTTATGCGTTGGGCATTATGGGCTGGCCGGTGCTGCTGATGGTGCTGGCGGCGATTGCCATATACGCGCTGACGCTGGCCCCGGTCACCTGGGTGCTGCTGTCAGAGATTTTCCCGAACCGCGTTCGCGGCCTGGCGATGTCGCTTGGGACGCTGGCGTTGTGGATTGCCTGCTTCGTGCTGACTTACACCTTCCCGCTGCTCAATGCCGGACTGGGTGCGGCGGGCAGCTTCTCGCTGTATGGCATTATCTGTGCGCTGGGCTGGATCTACATTCAGCGTAATGTGCCGGAAACCAAAGGGATTACGCTGGAAGCGCTGGAAGAACAGCTGGCCGCACGCCATCAAACCGCCTCATCCGCAGTGAAAGCGCACCGCGTATAGCATTGCCGCTTTCTGCGCAGCACGGCGCATATTTGTCGAATGATGTTATTAGATTGTTAGAGTGACTTGCCAGCCGGGGCGTTTGTCGCCAGACTAACGCCACCATTTAGGAGGGAATCATGGTCTTGCATTCCACGCGCTGGCTGGCGCTCAGTTACTTCACCTACTTCTTTAGCTACGGCATTTTCTTACCTTTCTGGAGCGTCTGGCTCGCCGGAACCGGTTTAACCCCGGAAACCATTGGGGTGCTGCTGGGCGCCGGGCTGGTGGCGCGTTTCCTTGGCAGTCTGCTGATTGCGCCACGGGTGAGCGATCCTTCACGGCTGATTAGTGCGTTACGCATTCTCGCGGTACTCACGCTGCTGTTTATTCTCGCCTTCTGGGCGGGGACCAACGTGGCGTGGCTGATGGCGATGATGGTGGGCTTCAACCTGTTTTTCTCTCCGCTGGTACCGTTAACGGATGCGCTGGCCAACACCTGGCAAAAGCAGATAACCATGGACTACGGGCGCGTGCGCCTGTGGGGATCGGTAGCGTTTGTGATTGGCTCGGCGTTGACGGGCAAATTGGTGAGCCTGTTCGACTACCACGCCATTTTGACGCTGCTCAGCATCGGTATCGCTTCGATGCTGATCGGGATGATGATCACCCCGTCGATCATGCCTCAGGGTGAGAGCCGCCATCAGGATTCTGCCGGTTGGCCCGCGTGGAAAGCGCTGGTGGTCCAAAGCTGGCGCTTCCTGGCCTGCGTGTGTCTGCTGCAGGGCGCACATGCGGCTTACTATGGTTTCAGCGCCATCTACTGGCAGCAGGCGGGCTATTCCGCGTCAGCCGTTGGCTATCTGTGGTCATTAGGCGTGGTGGCTGAAGTGGTGATTTTCGCTGTCAGTAAAAAAGTTTTCCGCCGATTTGGCGCACGTGATTTGCTGCTGCTCTCGGCGGTGTGCGGACTGGTTCGTTGGGGCATTATGGGCTGGACCACGGAATTACCGTGGCTGATTGTGGCGCAAATCCTTCATTGCGGAACCTTCACCGTCTGTCACCTGGCGGCGATGCGGTATATTTCTGCGCGTCAGGGCAGCGAAGTGATTCGCCTGCAGGCGGTGTATTCTGCCGTCGCGATGGGCGGCAGTATCGCCATCATGACCGTGTTCGCTGGCTTCCTTTATCAGCATCTGCACCAGGGCGTGTTCTGGGTGATGGCGCTGGTCGCGCTGCCTGCCGTCTTTGTCCGTCCGAAAGTCACGCCTCAGCCGGGGGCTTCCAGCATCTGACAAATGTGCTGCCGCTGCCGTTCGCTGAGCGTCTCTCCGGCGTGGATCAGCGGAGGCGAAAACAGCGGCAGTGCAATAGCGTAAGGTGTCACAATCAGCGCGACACCTTTCGGCGCACCTTCCTTCTGGAAGGCTTGCAGCGTTTGATACTTAATATTGAGCGGCAGCAGCGTGAGTTCACGCAGCTGCTGCTCGATTTCCTGTTCCAGCCCCGGATCATCCCCCGTCAGCAGCAACACCTGCTTCTCGTGCAGATCGCTCTCCTGCATCAGCCACGCGCCAAAGATAACCGCAATCAGCCCCATCTCTTCATCGGTGAAACGCAGGTTGTAGATATTTTCAAACGGCACCAGCGCCTGTTGCGTGGTGCGCATCAGGCGAGGATACAGGCGCTGTACCTCTTCCGGAAGGCTGTTATCAATGCCCACGCCGTAGAGACAGCGGTTAATGGCCTGCGCCAGATGGACATACAGCTGATCGCGAAGCCCGCGTCGGTCGGAAAAACGTTGGCCGGACAGCTGTTGAAAGTGATCAATAAGCTGGTTGATATTGCGGTAAAGGCGCACTTCCTGAGTGTGATGGTCGCGTTTCGGGTCTGGCACTTTCAGCATCATAAACAACAGCGCCAGGAACAGATGCTCATCCGGATGCGCATTCTCCAGCGTGCGACGTTGCCAGTGGCGTGCGATTTCCGCCGCCACCTGATACTCCGCGCTGGCCTTCGCCCATTTGCGTTGCCCCTCACTAAAAACCGGCGCAGATTCTGGTTTCTGGTGTAAAAGGCAGTATTGCAGGTACAGGCTCAAAAACGCGGTATCACGGCTGTCGAACTGGCGCTGTAGGTTCTGCCCACAGCGATTGACCAGCGCACGCAGATTGGTATCGTCGTACAAAATGCGTGAAATACCGGAATGTTTAAGCTGCGTTTTCAGCAATGGGGTAAACTGCCCGCGGATGAACTCCGGGCAAAGCCGGAGCGCACGGCGCAGCCAGTGGATCAGGCATAAGCGCTGGTCAAGTGTGGTGCCTTCAATCCGGTAGCTGCCGTCTGCAAGCGTCACGATGTTCAGTCGGTGATAGCGCTGGATAACGTGATGAAGGTCGACAATATCCTCGCGGGCAACGGCATCATCGACATTGTTCGCCCGGCGTATCGTCTCTGACGTCACGGACTGGCCAGGCAGATACAGCATCAGCACAATCTGGCAGCGGCGCTGTGGACTGGAAAGCACAGATGGCGGTTCAAGCACGGTCATCATCTGTCAGGTTCCAGTAAGGTTTTCGATAAGAATAGCTAAAGGATGAAAGGGTGAAAGCGGGGCGGGATACCTTTGCGTAAGGATTGCGGGAGTCGGTCACAGAATTTTTCACGGAGTTTGCGATGACAAGAGTGAAACTGGGCACAGTTCTGGCATTTGGCGTGCTTTTATCGTGGCAGGCGGCCGCACATCCTCACAGTTTTATCAGCATGCAGAGCGGATTGGTGGCGAAAGAGGGCAAGTTAACCGCCATTGATATGCGCTGGACGATGGATGAAATCACCTCGGCCGATTTGCTCTATGATGCCGGAAACGCGAAGCCGGGCGATGAAGTCTGGAAGAAGCTGGCGGCGGAGGTGATGGCGAATGTGTTGGGCCAGCACTACTTCACTGAATTCTGGCATGGTAAGCAGAAAGTGAAGTTCGAGAATCTTCCTACGGCTTATGCGCTCGCCCGTGAAGGACATAAAGCGGTGCTGACGTTCACGTTACCGCTGGCTCAGCCGCAGCCGCTGGCTGGGCAAACCTATCAATTCTCTACGTTTGATCCGTCCTACTTTGTTGATATGCACTACGAAAAAGACAGTGACGTAAAGCCGCCGGCAGATCTGCCCAAAGGCTGTAACGTTGATGTACATACCCCGAAACCGAATGAAAATCTGACCGCTTACGCGTTGTCGCTCGATAAGGCCGATGCGCCGCCCGAGGACATGGATTTGGGTAAACAGTTTGCTCAGCAGGTGACGATCGCATGTCCATAATCTCCCCGGCACCCATTCGTTCACGGCGCTGGCTGCATCTGTGGCCGGTGGCCCTGTTTTTGCTGCTGGCGTTCGTCGGTGGCTTCTGGCTGTGGCAGGTCTGGCCGCAGGTGATGATCAAAAGCATTATCTGGCAGCGCGAGTTGAACCAGCAGATGAGTGGCTTATTGCAGGCGGTGGCAGAGAACCCGACTAAAGCCGGGGGTTCGCTGCTGGCGTTCAGCTTTCTCTACGGCGTGCTGCACGCGCTCGGCCCGGGGCACGGCAAAGTGGTGATTACCACCTGGCTTGCCACGCATCCTTCAAAACTGAAGTCGAGTATCGGTCTGACGCTGGCCGCGTCCTTATTGCAGGGATTCGTGGCGATTGGGCTGGTGGTGGTGGTTCTCACGCTGTTAGCGCTTCCCGCACGCCAGCTTCATTTGAGCAGCTTCTGGCTGGAGAAAGGCAGTTATGCGCTGGTGGGGGTGCTGGGGTTAATGCTGTGCGGGCGAGCCTTAAAGAAGCTTCACCAGTTAATGAAAAAGCCCACATTCACATCGTTCACCCCGCATCACGTTCATGACGCTAACTGCGGCTGTGGTCATCAGCATATGCCCTCTCCGACGCTCATGGAGAAGGGCGGCGACTGGCGCGCGCGGCTGATGATTATTCTGTCGATGGGGATGCGGCCCTGTTCCGGGGCAATCATGGTGCTGCTGTTCAGTAAAGTGATTGGCGTGTTCAGCTGGGGCGTGGTTTCTGCGCTGGCAATGGCGGCGGGTACGTCGATCACTATCTCTTCCCTGGCGCTGCTGGTGCACAGTTTCCGTCAGCTTGCGGTTCGTTTGAGCGGCAATAAAGCACCGGTACTTTGGCGGCAAATTGGCTGGACGACGCTGGCGTTTACGGGCGGAGCGGTGTTGGTTGTTGCTGCAGTGGTGATGTGGCTCAGTGCGGTGCCGGTGGGGCGGGGATTACGACCGTTTTAATTTTGTTTTGAAAATACCCCCTCACCCTAGCCCTCTCCCGCGAGGGGAGAGGGAACCGTACGGTGCTGGGTGGGAACAGCACAGTGCGATTTTCCCCCTCGCCCCTTTGGGGAGAGGGTCGGGGTGAGGGGAAAGCGATTAACGCTTCAGCGCTTCGCTCAGTTCATCACGCATGCTTGCCAGCATCGCTTTCACGACGCGTGGGTTGCCCGCGACGATGTTGCCGGTGGTCAGGAAGTTGTGACCGCCGGTGAAATCACACACCAGCGCGCCAGCTTCACGAGCGATCAGCTCGCCAGCGGCGAAATCCCATGGCTTCAGACCCAGTTCGAAGTAACCGTCAACGCGGCCAGCGGCGACGTAGCACAGATCCAGCGCAGCGGAACCGGAGCGACGGAAGTCCGCGCATTCGGTGAACAGTTTGCCGAGGATATTCATGTACGCAGGCGCGTGCTGTTTCGCTTTGAACGGGAAACCGGTCGCCAGAATGGTGCCATCCAGATCGCGGGCATTGGTGCCGCGCAGACGGTAGCCGTTCAGCTGTGCGCCCTGACCACGAGTGGCGGTGAACAGTTCGTTACGCATTGGATCGTAAACCACCGCGACTTCAGTACGGCCTTTGATGCGTACGGCGATGGAAACAGAGAAGTGTGGCAGACGTTTAACGAAGTTGGTGGTGCCATCCAGTGGATCGATAACCCATTGCACATCCTGATCTTCGCCTGCATGTTCACCGGATTCTTCGGTGATAATAGTGTGCTGCGGGTAAGATTTGCGGATGGTTTCGATAATCATCGCTTCTGCGGCTTTATCGACGTTCGTCACAAAATCATTGCTGCCTTTTTGGCTGGTTTCTACGGAATCTGGCGTTTCGTAGTGTTTGGCAATTACATTACCCGCCTTGCGCGCTGCACGCACGGCGATAGTCAACATAGGATGTTGCATCGGTCACTCTCACTGGATGTTAAAGAACGGGAAAAACGGCGCACATCATAGCAGCGAATTCGGAATCTGTCTCCGCTTTATGATAATATGGCCCAATAATCTTAAGCCGAAGAATGACAATGCTGCAAAATATCCGAATCGTATTGGTAGAAACCTCCCACACCGGCAACATGGGTTCAGTTGCTCGTGCTATGAAAACCATGGGGTTAACTAACCTGTGGCTGGTAAACCCTCTGGTAAAACCTGACTCCCAGGCGATTGCGCTGGCCGCCGGTGCCAGCGATGTGATTGGTAACGCACAGATTGTCGATACCCTGGACGAAGCCCTGGCGGGCTGTAGTCTGGTGGTTGGCACCAGTGCGCGTTCCCGTACGCTGCCGTGGCCGATGCTCGACCCGCGTGAATGTGGGCTGAAAAGCGTGGCGGAAGGCGAACATGCGCCAGTGGCGCTGGTGTTTGGTCGTGAGCGCGTCGGTCTGACCAACGACGAACTGCAGAAGTGTCACTACCACGTGGCGATTGCCGCTAACCCGGAATACAGCTCACTGAACCTGGCGATGGCGGTGCAGGTCATTGCCTATGAAGTCCGGATGGCGTGGCTGGCGGCGCAGGAAAAAGGCGAGACAGTTAAAACCGAAGAAGAAGAGGTCGCTTATCCCCTGGTGGATGACCTGGAACGCTTCTACGGTCACCTCGAGCAAACCTTGCTGTCGACGGGCTTCATCCGTGCCGGGCATCCGGGCCAGGTGATGAACAAGCTGCGTCGTATGTTCACGCGCGCCCGTCCGGAAAGCCAGGAGCTGAACATCCTGCGCGGGATGCTGGCGTCTATCGAGGCGTTAAAGAAAGATAAATAGTTTTTTGCCCGGCGGCGCTTCGCTTGCGCGGGCCTACGATTTGTAGGTCGGGTAAGCGAAGCGCCACCCGACAATGAAACGGCACAGAAGGTTAAATACCTGACTAAAACAGTCAACTAAATAGTTGACCATTTTAGTCGGGAATGTCAGACTTGGCCCTGCTATGCAATACCTACATTTTAATAACAACCCCGGGCAGGGGCGAGTTTGAGGTTAAGTAAGACATGAGACTGACATCTAAAGGGCGTTATGCCGTGACCGCGATGCTGGACGTTGCGCTCAACTCCGAAGCGGGCCCGGTTCCGTTGGCTGATATTTCTGAACGACAGGGAATTTCTCTCTCCTATCTGGAGCAGCTGTTCTCTCGCCTGCGTAAAAACGGGCTGGTTTCAAGCGTTCGCGGCCCGGGCGGTGGTTATCTGCTGGGTAAAGACGCAGGCAGCATTGCCGTAGGTGAAGTGATCAGTGCCGTAGATGAATCCGTAGACGCCACCCGTTGTCAGGGTAAAGGCGGCTGCCAGGGTGGCGATAAGTGCCTGACCCACGCGCTGTGGCGCGATCTGAGCGATCGTCTTACCGGTTTCCTGAATAACATCACCCTGGGTGAGCTGGTCAATAATCAGGAAGTGCTGGACGTGTCTGACCGTCAGCATACGCACGAATCTCATCGCAGTACCCGCGCACAAGACGCGATCGACGTCAAATTACGCGCCTAATTTGCCCGTTATATTTCGCGCTGCAGCTGCGTTGGCCGCACTTGTTCGCCTCAGTCACTTACTTGATGTAAGCTGCTGGGGATTCTCAAGTTTGCCGCCTTGCTGCAACACGAACTAGTTAGGGCAAAACTAAAAAGAATTCAGAATCAGGCCGGGGCAGTAAGCCCCGTCAACACGGTCGTACATCCAGCCGGTTGCCTGGTTCATTGCATTGAAGCGATGTACGGAGTTTAAGAGCAATGAAATTACCGATTTATCTCGACTACTCCGCAACCACGCCGGTGGACCCGCGTGTTGCCGAGAAAATGATGCAGTGCCTGACCCTGGACGGAAACTTTGGTAACCCAGCTTCCCGTTCACACCGTTTTGGCTGGCATGCTGAAGAGGCGGTCGATATCGCCCGTAATCAGATTGCTGAGCTGGTAGGCGCTGATCCGCGTGAAATCGTCTTTACCTCTGGTGCGACTGAGTCAGACAACCTGGCTATCAAAGGTGCAGCCAACTTCTATCAGAAAAAAGGCAAGCACATCATCACCTGCAAAACCGAGCACAAAGCGGTTCTCGACACCTGTCGTCAGCTGGAGCGTGAAGGGTTTGAAGTGACTTACCTCGCCCCTCAGAGCAACGGTATCATCGACCTGAAAGAACTCGAAGCCGCAATGCGTGACGACACCATTCTCGTGTCCATCATGCACGTGAACAACGAAATCGGCGTGGTGCAGGATATCGCGACTATCGGCGAACTGTGTCGTGCGCGCGGCATTATCTATCACGTGGATGCAACCCAGAGCGTGGGCAAACTGCCTATCGACCTGAGCCAGCTGAAAGTGGACCTGATGTCCTTCTCTGGCCACAAAATCTATGGCCCGAAAGGTATCGGCGCACTGTACGTACGTCGTAAACCGCGTATCCGTATCGAAGCGCAGATGCACGGCGGCGGTCACGAGCGCGGTATGCGTTCCGGTACTCTGCCCGTTCACCAGATCGTGGGCATGGGCGAAGCGTATCGCATTGCCAAAGAAGAGATGGACACCGAGATGGCACGCCTGCGCAAGCTGCGTAACCGTCTGTGGGAAGGCGTGAAAGATATGGAAGAGGTTTACCTGAACGGTGATCTCGAGCAGGGCGCGCCAAACATCCTCAACGTCAGCTTTAACTACGTTGAAGGCGAGTCGCTGATCATGGCGCTCAAAGATCTGGCCGTTTCCTCCGGTTCTGCCTGTACGTCTGCAAGCCTTGAGCCGTCCTATGTGCTGCGTGCACTGGGAATGACTGACGAGCTGGCGCACAGCTCTATCCGTTTCTCTTTAGGTCGTTTTACTACCGAAGAAGAGATTGATTACACCATTGCGCTGGTACAGAAATCCATTGGTCGTCTGCGTGACCTTTCTCCATTGTGGGATATGTTCAAGCAGGGCGTGGATCTGAACACCATCGAATGGTCACATCACTAATCGGTACCCTATAAGGAGAATACAACATGGCTTACAGCGAAAAAGTTATCGATCATTACGAGAATCCACGCAACGTGGGATCTTTTGACAACAGCGACGACAGCGTCGGCAGCGGCATGGTCGGTGCACCGGCGTGCGGCGACGTGATGAAGTTGCAGATTAAAGTCAACAATGAAGGTATCATTGAAGACGCGCGCTTCAAGACCTACGGCTGTGGTTCTGCTATCGCCTCCAGCTCTCTCGTCACCGAGTGGGTGAAGGGGAAATCCCTGGACGAAGCTCAGGCTATCAAGAACACCGATATCGCTGAAGAACTCGAGCTGCCGCCGGTGAAAATTCACTGTTCTATCCTGGCAGAAGACGCGATCAAAGCCGCCATTGCGGACTATAAAAGCAAACGTGAAGCAAAATAATTAAGTTGAGGTTGTTGTTATGTCGATTACCCTTAGCGACAGCGCTGCCGCGCGAGTGAGCTCTTTCCTGGCCAACCGTGGCAAAGGCTTCGGCCTGCGTCTGGGCGTGCGTACGTCCGGTTGTTCTGGTATGGCCTACGTGCTGGAATTTGTCGATGCGCCCGACGCGGAAGATACCGTGTTTGAAGACAAAGGCGTGAAGGTAGTGGTCGATGGCAAAAGCCTGCAGTTCCTCAACGGCACCGAACTGGACTTCGTCAAAGAAGGCCTGAACGAAGGGTTTAAGTTCACCAACCCGAACGTCAAAGATGAGTGCGGTTGCGGCGAAAGCTTCCATGTTTAATCACGCGTAAGATAGCCCCACGACAGCCTGGCTGCCTGTGGGGTTTGCTTTTTCAGAGACAGCTATGGACTACTTCACGCTCTTTGGCCTGCCGGCCTCGTACCATCTCGACAGCCAGCAGCTCGCCACGCGCTTTCAGGATCTTCAGCGCCAGTTCCATCCGGACAAATTCGCCAGCCACTCCAGTGCCGATCAGCTCGCTGCGGTACAGCAATCCGCCACCATCAACCAGGCCTGGCAGACGCTGCGTAACCCGCTGGCACGCGCCGAATATCTGCTTTCCCTGCATGGCTTTGATCTCGCGAGCGAACAGCACACGGTGCGTGATACGGCATTTTTGATGGAACAGCTGGAACTGCGTGAAGAGCTGGATGACATCGATCGTGCCAAAGACAGTGATAAACTTGATGCGTTTATGAAACGCGTGAAGCACATGTTCGATACCCGCCATCAGCAGATGGTGGCGGAACTCGACAATGAAACGTGGGATGCGGCGGCGGATACCGTGCGTAAACTGCGTTTTCTCGATAAACTGCGCAGCTCAGCAGAACAACTCGAAGAAAAGCTGCTCGATTTTTGATTCCGGAAGCTCAACATGGCCTTATTACAAATCAGTGAGCCGGGTATGAGTGCCGCGCCGCACCAGCGTCGTCTGGCGGCGGGCATCGACTTAGGCACCACCAATTCCCTGGTGGCGACCGTGCGCAGCGGCCAGGCGGAAACGCTGGCCGACCACGACGGCCGTCATCTGCTCCCCTCCGTTGTTCATTATCAGGCGCAAGGGCATGACGTGGGTTATGAAGCCCGTGCTAATGCCGCGCGCGATCCGGTGAACACCATCAGCTCTGTGAAGCGTCTGATGGGGCGTTCACTCGCCGACGTGCAGGCGCGCTACCCGCATCTGCCCTACCAGCTGCAGGCCAGCGAAAATGGCCTGCCGATGCTGGCGACCTCTGCCGGTCTGCTGAACCCGATTCGCATTTCTGCCGATATCCTCAAAACGCTGGCGGCGCGTGCCACCGAAGCGCTGGAAGGCAGCCTCGACGGCGTAGTGATTACCGTCCCTGCGTATTTCGATGACGCACAGCGCCAGGGCACCAAAGACGCCGCGCGTCTGGCAGGCCTGCACGTATTACGTCTGCTCAACGAGCCGACGGCGGCAGCGATTGCCTACGGTCTGGATTCCGGGCAGGAAGGCGTGATTGCCGTGTACGATCTCGGCGGCGGCACCTTTGATATTTCGATTCTGCGCCTTAGCCGTGGAGTATTTGAAGTGCTGGCCACCGGCGGCGATTCCGCGCTCGGTGGCGATGACTTTGACCATCTGCTGGCCGATCATATTCGTGAACTGGCAGGTATCGCGGATCGCTCCGACAACCGCCTGCAGCGTGAGCTGTTAGACGCCGCCATTGCCGCGAAAATCGCCCTCAGCGACGCGGAAAGTGTCAGCGTTGAGGTCGCCGGCTGGAAAGGCGATATCACCCGCGAACAGTTCAACGAACTGATTGCCGCGCTGGTGAAGCGCACGCTGCTGGCCTGCCGTCGCGCGTTGAAAGACGCGGGCGTTGCAGCCGAAGAAGTGAAAGACGTGGTGATGGTGGGCGGCTCTACCCGCGTGCCATTGGTGCGCGAGCGCGTTGGCGAATTCTTTGGCCGCACGCCGCTCACGTCTATCGACCCGGATAAAGTCGTCGCCATCGGTGCGGCGATTCAGGCAGACATTCTGGTCGGCAACAAGCCGGACAGCGAAATGCTGCTGCTGGACGTGATCCCGCTCTCCCTTGGTCTTGAAACCATGGGTGGCCTGGTGGAAAAAGTGATCCCGCGTAACACCACCATTCCGGTGGCGCGTGCGCAGGAGTTCACCACCTTCAAAGATGGACAGACCGCAATGTCTATCCACGTGATGCAGGGCGAGCGTGAGCTGGTTCAGGATTGCCGTTCGCTGGCGCGTTTCGCGCTGCGCGGTATTCCGGCGCTGCCTGCGGGCGGGGCGCACATTCGCGTCACCTTCCAGGTGGATGCTGACGGCCTGCTGAGCGTCACGGCGATGGAGAAATCCACCGGCGTGGAGGCGTCCATTCAGGTGAAACCGTCTTACGGTCTGAGCGACAACGAAATCGCGACCATGATCAAAGACTCCATGAGCTTTGCTGAACACGACGTCCAGGCGCGCATGCTTGCCGAACAGAAAGTGGAAGCCGCACGCGTGATGGAAAGCCTGAACAGCGCGCTGGCTGCAGATGCGCAGCTGCTGAGCGCCGACGAACGCAAATTGATTGACGACGGTGTGGTTGCCCTGCAAGCCGCTGCCGTCGGCAGTGATGCCGAAGCCATTAAAGAAGCCATTAAAAATATCGACACACAAACCCAGGAATTTGCCGCACGCCGTATGGACCAGTCGGTCCGTCAGGCGCTGAAAGGCCAGTCCGTGGACGAGGTTTAATATGCCAAAGATTGTTATTTTGCCTCATGCGGACCTCTGTCCGGATGGCGCAGTTCTGGAAGCGAAGACCGGTGAAACCATTCTCGACGTTGCCCTGCGTAACGGAATTGAAGTGGAACACGCCTGTGAGAAATCCTGTGCCTGCACCACCTGCCACTGCGTTGTGCGTGAAGGTTTCGACTCGCTCGCTGAGAGCACCGAAGACGAAGATGACATGCTGGATAAAGCATGGGGTCTGGAGCCAGACAGCCGTTTAAGCTGCCAGGCCACGGTGACCGACGAAGATCTGGTGGTGGAATTCCCACGCTACACCATCAACCACGCGCGAGAGGGTTGATATGAGCCTGAAATGGACCGACAGCCGTGAAATCGGTGAAGCGCTGTATGACACTTTCCCGGATCTCGATCCGAAGACGGTGCGCTTTACCGATATGCACCAGTGGATTTGCGATCTTGAGGGGTTCGACGACGATCCCAACGCCTCCAATGAAAAAATTCTGGAAGCGATTCTGTTAGTCTGGTTAGATGAAGCAGAATAAATATTGTTACGGGCTGCCTTGAGGCGGCCCGTTTGCTAATAAGGATAATAAAATGACCGAAGCGATGAAGATTACGCTCTCTACCGAAGCCGCCGATGCGCGCTGGGGCGAAAAAGCCACTTACAGTATTAACAACGACGGCATCACTCTGCACCTGAACGGCAAAGACGATCTGGGCCTGATCCAGCGCGCTGCCCGTAAAATTGACGGTCTGGGGATTAAACATGTCGCGCTGTCTGGCGAAGGCTGGAATACCGACCGCAGCTGGGCATTTTGGGCGGGCTACAAAGGGCCAAAAGGCAGCCGCACCGTGGAGTGGGCTGAGCAGGACGATGAACTGAAAAACCGTCTGAATGCCATCGACTGGGTGCGAGATACCATCAACGCTCCGGCAGAAGAGTTGGGTCCGGAACAGCTGGCACAGCGCGCAGTGGATCTGCTGTGCGGTGTGGCTGGCGACAAGATGTCTTATCGCATCACCAAAGGTGAAGATCTGCGCGAGCAGAACTATATGGGTCTGCACACCGTGGGCCGTGGCTCTGAGCGTCCTCCGGTACTGCTGGCGCTGGACTACAACCCAACAGGCGATAAAGAAGCGCCTGTTTTCGCCTGTCTGGTCGGTAAAGGCATTACGTTTGATTCCGGTGGTTATAGCATCAAACAAAGCGCCTTCATGGACTCCATGAAGTCAGACATGGGCGGCGCGGCGCTGGTCACCGGCGCACTGGCTTTCGCTATCACACGTGGTCTGAACAAGCGCGTGAAGCTGATCCTGTGCTGTGCTGACAATATGGTCAGCGGTAATGCCTTCAAACTGGGCGATATCATCCGCTACCGCAACGGCAAAAACGTTGAAGTGATGAACACCGATGCGGAAGGGCGTCTGGTGCTGGCCGATGGCCTGATCGACGCTTGTGCGCAGAAGCCGGAACTGATCATCGATGCGGCAACCCTGACCGGTGCGGCGAAAACCGCGTTGGGTAACGACTATCACGCGCTGTTCAGCTTCGATGACAAACTGGCTGCCCGCCTGATGGCGAGTGCGGCAGCGGAAAACGAGCCGTTCTGGCGTCTGCCGCTGGCGGAATTCCACCGCAACCAGCTGCCGTCGAACTTTGCTGAGCTGAATAACACCGCCAGCGCGGCCTATCCGGCAGGGGCGAGCACCGCAGCAGGCTTCCTGTCCCACTTCGTGGAAAACTATCACCAGGGCTGGCTGCACATTGACTGCTCAGCAACCTACCGTAAATCTGCCGTCGAGCAGTGGGCGGCGGGTGCGACCGGTCTGGGCGTGCGTACCCTCGCCAATTTGCTGATCGCGGAGTAATTGTCTTGCCGGGTGGCGCTGCGCTTACCCGGCCTACAAAACCGGTAGGCCCGCGCAAGCGCAGCGCCGCCGGGTGATTTTGAAGTAGTGAAACTATGTCCGAACAAAAAAACGAATTAGAAACCCTGCTGGAACAGGCGGCAACTGAACCCGCGCACCGTCCGGCGTTCTTCCGTGCACTGCTGACCGCCACGGTCTGGGTACCGGGTAACGCGGCGGAAGGCGAACAGGTTGTTGAAGATAGCGCGCTGGATATTCAGCACTGGGAAAAAGATGACGGTACTACCGTTATTCCCTTTTTCTCTTCGCTGGAAGCGCTGCAGCAGGCTGTCGATACAGAACAGGCCTTCGTGGTGATGCCGGTACGCACGCTGTTCGAAATGACGCTTGGCGAGACGCTGTTCCTCAATGCCAAACTGCCGACAGGAAAAGAGTTTACTCCGCGCGAAATCAGCCATCTGGTTGGCGAAGAGGGCAATCCGCTCAGCACGCAGTCGGTGCTGGAAGGGGGGACAACGCTGCTGCTTTCTGAAGTGGCGGAGCCGCCAGCACAGATGGTGGAATCCCTGACCACCCTGTTCAAAACGCTGAAAACAGTGAAGCGCGCGTTTCTGTGTTCTATCAAAGAGCACGCCGATGAGCAGCCTAACTTGCTGATTGGCATTGAAGCGGAAGGCGACATCGAAAATGTCATTCAGGCGACAGGCAGCGTGGCAACCGACACGTTACCGGGCGACGAACCGATTGATATTTGCCAGGTCGTGGAAGGCGAGAAAGGGGTCAGCCACTTTATGCTGGCTCATATCACGCCATTCTATGAGAAGCGTTGGGGCAGTTTCCTGCGTGACTTTAAGCAGAACCGGATTATTTGACCCGATCGCCGGATGGCGCTGCGCTTATCCGGCCTACAAGGGTTTTGTAGGCCGGGCAAACAACGTGCCGCCCGGCATTGCCGTTTTGCTTTTACCTCGTGCGGCCTGATGCCCTCACCCCGGCCCTCTCCCACGGGGAGAGGGAGCACACACTAAAGGCCTCCTCTTAAGAGGAGGCCTTGCTGTTTATAATGGGTAAATCCTCGCGAGCACCCCATTCGCTCCACGATCCGTCGTAAAGCGTCACATCAGGCGCATCTAATGTTGCCAGTGCCAGCATTACCACGGCGGCGGTCACGCCTGACCCACAGCTGGCAATAATCGGTTTGTTAATATCCACCCCCTGACGCTCAAAAATTGCTTCCAGTTCATCGGTGGTTTTCAGCTCGCCATTGATGACCAGATCGCCCCATGGCACATTTTTCGCGCCGGGAATATGACCCCGTTTCAGACCGGGACGTGGTTCATCGGCCTGAGCCAGAAAACGCGGTGCCGGACGGGCATCCACCAGCTGCGTGCTGTGCTCGTGGCTCGCGACCAGCACATCGGTCAGGCGTTTGATGTTATCGGCGGCAAACTTCACCTCAAAATCGCCTTCCGGCAATGTGACATTCCCTGTTTCCAGCCGCAGTTCATCGCGCTGCCAGCCCGCAAGGCCGCCGGCGAGAATCGACACATTTAGCGCACCAAACGTGCGCAGCATCCACCAGGCGCGCGGTGCGGAAAACAGATTGCCCTCGTCATACACCACCAGATGTTTGTTGCTGTCCACGCCCAGCTCCCGCATGGCCACAGCAAAAGCTTCAGGGCGCGGCATCATATGCGGCAGTGGGCTGGTGTGATCGGAAAGGGCTTCAATGTCGAAAAATACTGCACCGGGAAGATGGCCGGAACGATACTCTGCCGCCAGGTCACGGTGCTCCTGGCCCGGCGGTGCCATACGGGCATCGATAATCTGAATCTGCGGGTCATCGAGGTGTTCCGCCAGCCAGTCTGCGGCAACAAAATATGAGGTGCTCATGGTGTTCTCCATTCTACCAGGGATCGTTCGATTGTCGGCTGTTTTACCGAAAGCAACAAGCGAGCGAATCCCAGAAATGATGTAATTATCAGAATTTATATGCTGTTGGTAAAATGACTGATTAAGCATAATACTGTGTTGACGAAAATTTGAGGCTTCGGGCCAGAGGTTAAAGGATGAAACCGTATCGCCTGGCGGCGCTGTCAATTGCGCTGCTTACCGCACTTTCACTGGTGGGTTGTGATAACAACGATAAACCTCAGGTCGTGAAGCCTGCGTCCTCCTCGGCCGCGCCACCGGCCAAGCCTGCGCCGGTGGGACCTGATGCGGCAACGCTGGAGAAGCTTGCCGCCCAGAACCAGGGCAAAGCGCTGACCCTGATTGATGCCTCGGAAGTTCAGCTCGATGGCGCCGCAACGCTGGTGCTGACTTTCTCTATTCCTCTGAATCCCGCACAGGATTTCTCCAGCCGTATCCATCTGGTGGATAAAAAAAGTGGCAAAGTGGACGGTGCATGGGAAATCGCACCGAACCTGAAAGAGCTGCGCATGCGCCATCTTGAGCCCAAGCGCAATCTGGTCCTGACGGTGGATCCTGATGTTGAAGCGGTAAACAAAGCCACGTTTGATAAAACCTATGAGAAAGTCATTGAGACCCGCGACATCGCGCCAAGCGTGGGCTTTGCCAGTCGCGGCTCGCTGCTGCCGGGTAAAGTGGTTGCCGGACTGCCGGTGATGGCGCTCAACGTCAACAACGTTGACGTGAACTTCTTCCGCATCAAGCCTGAATCACTGGCCTCGTTTGTCAGCCAGTGGGAATACCGCAGCGCGTTGACCAACTGGGAATCCGACGAGCTGCTGAAAATGGCCGATCTGGTCTACACCGGACGGTTTGACCTCAATCCAGAACGCAATACCCGCGAAAAACTGCTCTTGCCACTCAGCGATATCAAACCGCTGCAGCAGGCGGGCGTCTACGTGGCGGTGATGAATCAGGCGGGGCACTACACCTACAGCAATGCGGCAACGCTGTTTACCCTCAGTGATATTGGGGTGTCCGCTCATCGTTATCACAATCGCATTGATGTCTTCACACAAAGTCTGGAAAACGGCGCCTCACAAAGCGGTATTGACGTGCAGCTGTTGAATGACAAAGGCCAGACGCTGGCGCAGGCGAACAGTGATGCACAGGGCCACGTTTCACTGCAAACCGACAAAGAAGCCGCTCTGTTGCTGGCGCGCAAAGACGGGCAGACCACGCTGCTGGATCTCAAACTGCCGGCACTGGATTTGTCAGAGTTTGCGATTTCAGGTGCGCCGGGTTACAGCAAGCAGTTCTTTATGTTCGGGCCTCGCGATCTGTATCGCCCTGGCGAAACCGTGATCATCAACGGGCTGCTGCGCGACAGTGACGGCAAACCCTTACCGGATCAACCGGTGAAGCTGGAGGTCGTGCAGCCGGATGGTCAGGTGATGCGCACGGTAATGAGCAAAGCGGTTAATGGGCTGTATCAGTTTAGCTGGGCGCTCGACAGCAATGCTGCGACAGGCATGTGGCATATCCGCGCCAGTGCCGGTGATGGCCAGAAGCGCGAGTGGGATTTCCACGTAGAAGATTTTATGCCGGAGCGGATGGCGCTGAACCTGACGCCGGAAAAGATGCCGATTGCCCCTGCTGATGAGGTGAAATTTGGCGTCACGGGGTATTACCTGTACGGTGCGCCAGCCAATGGCAACGCCCTTCAGGGCAAACTGTTCCTGCGTCCTCTGCGTGATGCCGTCGCCGCGCTGCCGGGCTATCAGTTTGGCGATATTGCGGAAGAAAATCTTTCCCGCACTCTGGATGAGGTACAGGTCACTCTGGATGATAAGGGCCGGGGTGAAGTCTCGACCCAAAGTCAGTGGTCAGAAACCCATTCGCCGCTGCAGGTGATTTTGCAGGCGAGCTTACTGGAATCGGGTGGTCGTCCTGTCGTTCGCCGTGCAGAACAGGCCATCTGGCCTGCGGATACGCTGCCAGGCATCCGTCCTGAATTCGCCAGCAAATCTGTCTATGACTACCGCACGGATACCACCGCGGATCAGCCGATGGTGGATGAGAACAGCAACGCCGGTTTTGACATCGTTTATGCCGATGCCCAGGGGGAGAAAAAAGCCGTGAGCGGCCTGCAGGTGCGCCTGATCCGCGAACGCCGGGATTACTCCTGGAACTGGTCAGACAGTGAAGGCTGGCAGTCACAATACGATCAAAAAGATCTGGTGGAAGGTGAACAGTCGCTGGATCTGAAAGCGGGTGAAACGGGTAAAGTCAGTTTCCCGGTGGAATGGGGCTCCTACCGTCTCGAGGTGAAAGCGCCAGACGATACGGTAAGCAGTGTGCGTTTCTGGGCAGGCTACAGCTGGCAGGATAACAGTGATGGCACCGGCGCAGCCCGTCCTGACCGCGTCACCATGAAGCTGGATAAACCGTCCTATAAACCTGGCGATACCATTAAGCTGCATATCTCTGCCCCGGCGGCAGGAAAAGGGTACGCGATGGTGGAATCCAGCGAAGGCCCACTGTGGTGGCAGGAGATTACTGTGCCTGCCGACGGCATGGATCTGACGATTCCTGTTGATCAGAAGTGGAATCGCCACGATCTCTATCTCAGTACGCTGGTGGTTCGTCCGGGTGACAAATCGAAATCCGCGACGCCGAAACGTGCGGTCGGCGTACTGCATCTCCCGCTGGGTGATGAAAACCGGCGTCTGAATATCACGCTTGATACACCGCAGAAAATGCGCCCGAATCAGCCGCTGACGGTGAAAATCAAGGCCAGCGCGAAAGAAGGCCCGACGCCTAAGCAGGTCAATGTGCTGGTGTCAGCCGTCGATAGCGGCGTGCTGAACATTACCGATTATGCGACGCCCGATCCCTGGAATGCCTTCTTTGGGCAGAAGCGCTTTGGTGCCGATATCTATGACATCTATGGCCAGGTGATTGAAGGTCAGGGGCGTCTGGCCAGCCTGCGTTTTGGTGGCGATGGCGACGAAATGAAACGCGGAGGGAAACCGCCCGTCAATCACGTCACCATTATCGCCGAGCAGGCGCAGCCCGTGCAGCTTGATGACAACGGTGAAGGCAGCGTGACGTTGCCCATTGGTGATTTTAACGGTGAACTGCGGGTGATGGCCCAGGCCTGGACCGCCGACGATTTCGGCAACAGCGACAGCAAAGTGGTAGTGGCCGCGCCGGTGATTGCCGAACTCAACACGCCGCGCTTTATGGCCAATGGCGATACCAGCCGTCTGACGCTGGATATCACCAATCTGACGGATCAGGCGCAGTCCCTGAATGTGCAACTGGCCGCCAGTGGCCTGCTCACGTTACAGGGAACGGCCTCGCAAACGATCCAGCTTCAACCCTCGGCGCGTATGACGCTGTTTATTCCTGTCAGTGCAGGGGATGGCTTTGGTGACGGCAGCGTTCAGGCCACGATCACCGGCCTGACGCTGCCTGGCGAAACGTTCACACCACTGCAAAAAACGTGGAAGATTGGTGTACGCCCGGCGTTCCCGGCGCAGACGGTTAACTCTGGAATCGCACTTCAGCCAGGTGAAAGCTGGAGCGCGCCAGCGGCACATATCGAAGGCTTCTCGCCGGCGACGCTGGAAGGGCAGTTACTGTTCAGCGGCAAGCCGCCACTGAACCTGGGTCGCTATATCCGCGAGCTGAAAGCGTATCCTTATGGTTGTCTGGAACAAACCACCAGTGGTCTCTTCCCACAGCTGTATACCAACGCTGAACAGTTAAAAGCGCTGGGTATCGCAGGGGACAGTGATGATAAGCGCCGTGCGGCGGTGGATCTTGGGATTGCCCGCCTGTTGCAAATGCAGCGGGACGACGGTGGCTTTGCACTGTGGGATAAAGAAGGTCCGGAAGAGTACTGGCTCACTGCCTACGTGATGGATTTCCTCATTCGCGCCAGCGAGCAGGGCTACAGCGTTCCGGCCGATGCGATGACGAAAGGCAACAACCGTCTGTTGCGTTACCTGCAGGAGCCTGGGTTGATGACGCTGCGTTATACCGATGATGCGCAGGCCAGCCGCTTTTCCGTTCAGTCCTATGCTGCGCTGGTACTGGCTCGTCAGCAGAAAGCCCCATTGGGCGCGCTGCGTGAAATCTGGGGCCGTAATGCACAGGCTAAAGCGGGCCTGCCGCTGGTACAGCTGGGGCTGGCGTTGAAGGCGATGGGGGATGCGCCACGCGGTGATACCGCAATTCAGCAGGGGTTAAACACCCCTCGCCTGGATAAAAATAGCTGGATGGCAGATTACGGCAGCGCGCTGCGTGATAACGCGCTGGTCCTGAGCCTGTTGGAAGAGAATAAACTGCTGCCGGATGCGCAGAACACCCTGCTCAATACGCTGTCACAACAGGCCTTCGGCGAACGCTGGCTGTCGACGCAGGAGATGAACGCGTTGTTCCTGGCCGCGAAAGGACTGCAGGATTTACCGGGGAACTGGCAGGCGCAAACGTCGTTGCAGGCCGAGCCGTTGAGCGGGGAGAAAGCACAGACCCGGACGCTGAGCGCTGACCAACTGACCGCGCTGAAGGTGATGAACACCGGGACTCAGCCGCTGTGGCTGCGTCTGGACAGCAGCGGTTATCCGGAAAACACGCCGCAGCCGTCGTCCAATGTGCTGCAAATTGAGCGTCAATTCCTGGGCGCTGATGGCCAACTGAAATCGCTCTCTTCACTGCACAGCGGCGATTTAGTGCTGGTGCATCTGCAGGTGAAAGCCAGTCAGAATGTGCCGGATGCGCTGGTGGTGGATCTGCTGCCTGCCGGACTGGAGCTGGAAAATCAGAACCTGGCGAACAGCAGCGCGAGCCTGCAGGACAACGGTCAGGAAGTGCAAAACCTGCTGAATCAGATGCAGCAGGCGGATATTCAACATATTGAATTCCGCGACGACCGCTTCGTGGCAGCCGTTTCCGTCAACGCCGGGCAGCCGGTGACGCTGGTGTATCTGGCCCGCGTGGTGACGCCGGGAACCTACCAGGTGCCAGCCTCACAGGTGGAGTCAATGTATGTTCCGCAGTGGCGGGCGACGGGGACCAGCGATGGACCACTGATCGTTACGCCATAACATGCGATTCCCTCGACTGAACAAATCCCGCTGGCGTTGGCTGGCGGGATTTCTCCTTTTACTCTGGCTGGCGGTGCTCATTGCGGATCGGATCTGGCCGTTACCGTTAAAAGTGGTCGCGCCAGCGCGGGTGGTAGTGGCGGAAGACGGCACACCGCTATGGCGTTTTGCCGATGCAGAAGGGATCTGGCGTTATCCGGTGACGATCGAGGATGTCTCCCCGCGCTATTTACAGGCGTTGATCCAGTATGAAGATCGTTGGTTCTGGGATCATCCAGGGGTCAATCCGTTCTCCGTTTTACGCGCGGCCTGGCAGGATCTGCGCGCAGGCAGAGTGATCTCCGGCGGGAGCACGCTCACCATGCAGGTGGCGCGACTGCTGGATCCTCATCCCCGCACCTTTGGCGGGAAAATCCGCCAGCTCTGGCGTGCGATTCAACTGGAATGGCATCTTGATAAGCGCCAGATCCTCACGCTGTACCTCAATCGTGCGCCTTTTGGTGGCACGCTGCAGGGAGTTGGTGCCGCAAGCTGGACCTATCTGGGAAAACCCCCGCAACAGCTGAGCTATTCAGAAGCGGCACTGCTGGCCGTTTTGCCACAGGCACCGAGCCGTTTAAGGCCCGACCGCTGGCCGGAGCGCGCGCAGGCGGCGCGTGACAAAGTGCTGGATCGCATGGTCACGCAAAAAGTGTGGTCAGCGCAGGACGTGAAAGAGGCACGTCAGGAACCGGTGTGGCTGTTCCCACGCCAGGTGCCGCAGCTGGCCCCGCTGTTCTCCCGACGCGTGCTGGCGGGGAGCCTAAATGAAAAAGTGGTGACCACGCTGGATGCCGGGCTGCAACGGCAGCTGGAAGAGCTGGCGTTAAACTGGAAATCCCGTTTGCCGCCGCGCAGTTCGATGGCGATGATCGTGGTCGATCACACCACGATGAAAGTTCGCGGCTGGGTGGGGTCGGCTGACATTAATGACGACAGCCGCTTTGGTCATGTGGATATGGTCAGTGCGGTGCGATCGCCCGGATCGGTGCTAAAACCCTTTATTTACGGCCTCGCCATGGACGAAGGGCTAATTCACCCCGCCTCGTTACTGCAGGATGTTCCGCGCCGTTTCAGCGACTACCGGCCGGGAAACTTTGACAGCGGTTTTCACGGCCCGGTCAGTATGAGCGATGCGCTGGTGCGTTCTCTGAATCTACCGGCAGTCCAGGTGCTGGAAGCCTATGGGCCAAAACAGTTTGCCGCGAGGCTGCGTAATGCCGGTCTGCCGCTGATGTTACCCACTGGGGCGGAGCCGAATCTGTCGCTGATTCTGGGGGGCGCAGGGGCGAGACTTGCGGATATCACCGCCGCTTACAGCGCGTTTGCGCGTCACGGGCAGGCAGGGCGTCTGCGCCTGCTCGCCAGCGATCCGCTGGTTGAGCGGCCGCTGCTTTCACCGGGAGCGGCGTGGATTATTCGTCGTATTCTGGCGGGCGAAGAGCAGCCGTTGCCGGACGGAACGCTGCCTGCGGTGGTGCCGCTCGCCTGGAAAACGGGGACCAGTTATGGCTATCGCGATGCCTGGGCCGTGGGGATCAACGCCCGCTATCTTATCGGGATCTGGACGGGCCGCCCGGATGGCACGCCGGTGGTGGGGCAGTTTGGTTTTGTGAGCGCGGTGCCGTTATTAAATCAGGTCAGCAATATGCTGCTCGCGCGCGCCAGTAGCGCAAAAAACGGCTTACCCTCTGATCCTCGTCCTGCCTCGGTGAGCGCGGGGACGATTTGCTGGCCAGGCGGCCAGGCTCTGCCCGCGGGGGACAGCAACTGTCGTCGTCGTTTATCGACCTGGCTGCTCGATAACAGTCAACCTCCCACGCTGCTGTTGCCCGATCAGGATGGCCTGCGCGGCATCCGTTTCCCTGTCTGGCTGAACACTCAAGGGGAGCGCGTGGCGGCGGACTGCCCAGGCGCCAGAGCGCAAACGCTTGATGTCTGGCCGCTCCCGCTTGAACCCTGGCTGCCTGCGGGAGAAAAACGGACTGCACGTTTACCGGCTGTATCGAAAAGCTGCCCGCCGCTGCATCAGCAGGATTTGATCCCACTGATGCTGACCGGGGTGCGTGATGGAGTGGTGCTTAAGCGCCTTCCCGGCGAAAAACAGGTCTCAATCTTGTTACAAACAACCGGAGGGCAAGGGCGGCGCTGGTGGTTCCTCAACGGTGCTCCGCTGGAGGCGGCTGGCGTGAACACCACGCTGACGCTGGCAAGCGCAGGCGAGTATCAACTGATAGTGATGGATGAGTCTGGACAGACGGCGGCGGCAAGCTTTACCCTGCAATGATGAGGCATTCTGCAACGTCGCGGTGCGTGTTGCTAAAAATCATCTTATTTTAAAGAAATGTTACCTTAATCCATATCCACAAGGATTATTGCTCATTATAATGCGCGCCAGGTCATACAGCGGTATGCACAACAACAGAACATTAAATAGAGGTAATCATGGCTATTGAACGTACTTTTTCCATCATCAAGCCTAATGCGGTGGCAAAAAACGTTATTGGCAGCATCTTTGCTCGCTTTGAAGCAGCAGGGTTTACAATTGTCGGTACCAAAATGTTACACCTGACCGTTGAGCAGGCTCGCGGCTTCTACGCAGAACACGACGGCAAACCTTTCTTCGACGGTCTGGTTGAATTCATGACGTCCGGTCCTATCGTTGTTTCCGTGCTGGAATGCGAAAACGCGGTACAGCGTCACCGCGATCTGCTGGGTGCAACCAACCCGGCTAACGCTCTGGCAGGTACTCTGCGTGCAGATTACGCGGACAGCTTCACTGAGAACGGTACCCACGGTTCTGACTCCGTTGAGTCTGCGAAACGTGAAATCGCCTACTTCTTCGCTGAAGGCGAAGTGTGCGCGCGTACCCGTTAATCGGGGATTACATTTTATTTCACTGATGTCGCGTGCAAACGTGGCATCCGTGCGTCAGAATTTGTACAATGCAACGCCCCCGGACGAGCCGATGCTCACCGGGGCGTTTCTTTTTCAACCCTCCAGGGGCCATAACGTGTAATAACGAGGCCGGAAAATATTATGTCAGAATTAGTTAACACCACTGAAGTCATCACGCCTGCAGTTCCTAATAAAAACGGCAAAATCAATCTATTAGATCTCAATCGCAAGCAGATGCGAGAATTCTTCGAGCAAATGGGTGAAAAGCCTTTCCGCGCCGATCAGGTGATGAAATGGCTGTATCACTATTGCTGTGACGACTTCGATGAGATGACGGACATCAACAAAGTCCTGCGTACCAAACTCAAAGAAGTGGCCGAAATTCGCGCACCAGAAGTGGTGGAAGAGCAGCGTTCTACCGATGGCACGATTAAGTGGGCCATCGCGGTAGGCGACCAGCGCGTTGAAACCGTGTACATTCCGGAAGATGACCGCGCGACGCTGTGCGTCTCTTCACAAGTTGGCTGTGCTCTGGAGTGTAAATTCTGTTCTACCGCGCAGCAGGGTTTTAACCGTAACCTGCGCGTTTCGGAAATTATTGGCCAGGTCTGGCGTGCGGCGAAAATCATCGGCGCACAGAAGAAGACCGGTGTACGTCCGATCACCAACGTGGTGATGATGGGCATGGGTGAGCCGCTGCTCAACCTGACTAACGTCGTACCGGCAATGGAAATCATGCTGGACGATTTCGGTTTTGGCCTGTCCAAACGCCGCGTTACGCTGTCCACCTCGGGTGTGGTTCCGGCACTGGATAAGCTCGGCGATATGATTGACGTCGCGCTGGCTATCTCTCTGCACGCGCCTAATGATGAAATTCGTGACGAAATTGTGCCGATCAACAAAAAGTACAATATCGAAACGTTCCTGGCTGGCGTACGTCGCTATCTGGAAAAATCTAACGCCAATCAGGGCCGTGTCACCATCGAATACGTAATGCTCGATCATGTCAATGACGGGACTGAGCATGCGCACCAGCTGGCGGAACTGCTGAAAGATACGCCTTGTAAGATTAACTTGATTCCATGGAACCCGTTCCCGGGTGCGCCGTATGGACGCAGTTCGAATAGCCGCATCGATCGTTTCTCTAAAGTGCTGATGGGCTACGGTTTCACCACTATCGTGCGTAAAACTCGTGGTGATGACATTGATGCAGCCTGCGGCCAGCTGGCTGGCGACGTTATCGACCGTACCAAGCGTACAATGCGTAAACGTATGCAGGGCGAACCGATCGACGTCAAAGCGGTCTGATGGACAGTGCTCCGCGCGCGTTTTTGCGCGTGGAGGCTAAAATGTTTAAGGAATAACCGAAACGCACTGATACGGTTAATAATTACGGTGCGTTTCTGCCTGGATTGAGGCAGTATGTAACGGGGCAACAACAGGTTAGCCATACGTGTTTTATACTGTCTGTCTGATGACAGGTAACCCGAAATTTCGCGGTGCGGGCTTCGCCGGCACCTGAGCCTAAAATCTACGTACCAGCAGCTGTAGCGAATGAATACTGAAGCCACTCAAGACCATGAAGCAGCAAAAACCACGGGCACGCGTCTTCGCAACGCTCGTGAACAACTCGGACTCAGCCAGCAAGCCGTTGCAGAACGCTTATGCCTGAAGGTTTCCACGGTACGTGATATTGAAGATGACAAGGCACCCGCTGAGCTCGCTTCAACGTTCCTGCGTGGTTACATCCGTTCCTATGCCCGTCTTGTACATATCCCGGAAGAAGAACTGCTGCCAATGATGGCGAAGGAAGTGCCAGTGCGCGCGGCGAAAGTGACCCCGGGGCAGAGAATGTCTCTCGGTAAGCGTCGTAAAAAGCGTGACGGCTGGTTGATGAGCTTTACCTGGTTGGTCCTGTTTGTCGTGATTGGCCTGACCGGTGCGTGGTGGTGGCAGAACCATAAAGCCCAGCAGGAAGAGATCACCACTATGGCGGATCAGTCCAGCGCGGAGCTGAATGCCAATAACGCGACCAGCGGTCAGGATGTGCCGCTGGATACTGGCGCCGCTCAGGGTCAGACCCCGGACGCCACCGATGATGCACAGAACGCACCAGCCCCTGATGCGACTGCACAGACACCGGCACCAGCAGACACTGCGGCACCGGCACCGACGGCTGCACAGAACAATGCGGTGGTTGCGCCTTCCCAGGCTAACGTGGATAACACCGCAACAGCGGCGACCGCACCGGCCGCTAACGGCGCAGCGCCACTGCCGACCTCTCAGGCTGGCGTCACTCAGGCCGCTGATCCGAACGCGTTGGTCATGAACTTCAATGCTGACTGCTGGCTGGAAGTGACCGATGCGACCGGTAAAAAACTGTTCAGCGGCTTACAGCGTAAAGACGCTTCCCTGAACCTAGCGGGCCAGGCACCGTATAAACTGAAAATCGGTGCCCCCTCTGCGGTACAAATTCAGTTCCAGGGTAAACCTGTCGACCTGAGCCGCTTTATCAGAACAAACCAGGTTGCTCGTCTGACCGTGAGTGCCGAATAATCACCGACTCAGTAACAGACGCGCATCGCGGGAGATTTTTCATGCATAACCAGGCTCCAATTCAACGTAGAAAATCAACACGCATTTACGTTGGGAACGTGCCTGTGGGCGATGGGGCTCCCATCGCCGTACAGTCCATGACCAACACGCGCACCACCGATGTGGAAGCGACGGTCAATCAGATCAAAGCGCTTGAGCGCGTAGGTGCAGATATCGTTCGTGTTTCTGTTCCGACGATGGATGCGGCTGAAGCCTTCAAACTGATCAAGCAACAAGTTAGCGTACCGCTGGTTGCGGATATCCACTTCGACTACCGTATCGCGCTGAAAGTGGCGGAATACGGCGTTGATTGCCTGCGTATTAACCCGGGTAATATCGGCAACGAAGAGCGTATTCGCATGGTTGTTGACTGTGCCCGTGACAAAAACATCCCTATTCGTATCGGCGTTAACGCCGGATCACTCGAAAAAGATCTGCAGGAAAAGTACGGTGAACCTACGCCGCAGGCGCTGCTTGAATCCGCCATGCGTCACGTGGATCATCTCGATCGTCTGAACTTCGATCAGTTCAAGGTCAGCGTTAAAGCCTCTGATGTGTTCCTCGCGGTAGAGTCTTATCGTCTGCTGGCTAAGCAGATCGATCAGCCGCTGCACCTAGGGATCACCGAAGCGGGCGGGGCGCGTGCCGGTGCGGTGAAATCAGCGATCGGTCTGGGACTGCTGTTGTCTGAAGGGATCGGTGACACGCTGCGTATCTCGCTGGCAGCCGATCCGCTCGAAGAGATCAAAGTCGGCTTTGATATCCTGAAATCGCTGCGTATCCGCGCTCGCGGGATCAACTTTATTGCCTGTCCTACCTGCTCACGTCAGGAGTTTGATGTGATTGGTACGGTCAACGCCCTTGAGCAGCGCCTTGAAGACATCATCACCCCGATGGATGTTTCTATCATCGGCTGCGTGGTCAATGGCCCTGGCGAAGCGCTGGTGTCAACGCTCGGTGTCACCGGCGGCAATAAGAAAAGCGGCCTGTATGAAGACGGCGTGCGCAAAGACCGACTGGATAACGACGACATGATTACCCAGCTGGAAACGCGCATTCGCGCGAAAGCCAGCATGTTGGATGAAGCTCGCCGTATTAACATCCAGGAAGTCGACGCGAAATAACGTATTGGGAAGCGGTGCGCTTCCCGTGTATGATTGAACCCGTGGCGCATCGGGCGTCAGGGTTCATTTTTGTATCTATAAAGAGAAAAAACGTGGCAAAAAACATTCAAGCCATCCGCGGCATGAACGATTATCTGCCGGGCGATACCGCTCTCTGGCAGCGCATTGAAGGCACACTGAAACAGGTGCTCGGCAGCTACGGTTACAGCGAAATCCGTTTGCCGATTGTAGAGCAGACCCCGTTATTCAAGCGCGCCATCGGTGAAGTCACTGACGTGGTTGAAAAAGAGATGTACACCTTTGAGGACCGCAACGGCGACAGCCTGACGCTGCGCCCTGAAGGGACTGCGGGCTGCGTACGCGCCGGCATCGAGCATGGTCTTCTGTACAATCAGGAACAGCGTCTTTGGTACATCGGCCCGATGTTCCGCCACGAGCGTCCGCAGAAAGGACGCTATCGTCAGTTCCATCAGTTGGGGTGCGAAGTCTTTGGCCTGCAGGGCCCGGACATTGACGCTGAGCTTATCATGCTCACCGCCCGCTGGTGGCGTGCGCTGGGTATCTCTGAGCACGTGAGCCTCGAACTGAACTCCATCGGTTCGCTGGAAGCGCGCGCCAACTATCGTGATGCGCTGGTGGCTTATCTCGAACAGTTCAAAGAGAAACTGGACGAAGACTGTAAGCGCCGTATGTACACCAATCCGCTGCGCGTGCTGGATTCTAAAAATCCGGATGTTCAGGCGCTGCTCGATAACGCCCCTGCGCTCGGTGACTATCTGGACGACGAGTCCCGTGAACACTTTGCTGGCCTTTGCGCGCTGCTGGATGCCGCAGGCATCCGCTACACCGTAAATCAGCGCCTGGTGCGTGGTCTCGATTACTACAACCGCACCGTGTTCGAATGGGTCACCAGCAGCCTCGGCTCGCAGGGTACCGTTTGTGCCGGCGGTCGTTATGATGGTCTGGTCGAACAGCTGGGTGGCCGTGCAACCCCATCAGTGGGTTTTGCCATGGGCCTCGAGCGCTTAGTTTTACTGGTTCAGGCAGTCAATCCGGAATTTAAAGCCGATCCTGTTGTCGATATATACCTGGTAGCCTCTGGCACCGATACTCAGTCTGCTGCGCTGCGTCTGGCTGAAGCGGTACGCGATGCGCTGCCTGGCATCAAACTGATGACCAACCACGGCGGTGGTAACTTCAAGAAGCAGTTTGCCCGCGCTGACAAGTGGGGCGCCAGCATCGCGCTGGTACTGGGTGAATCTGAAGTTGCTGAGCGTAACGTGGTGGTCAAAGATTTGCGCTCTGGTGAGCAGACGACTGTAACGCAGGATAGCGTTGCCGCGCATTTGCGCACACTGCTGGGTTAATCCCCCGCAATACTTATTCAGGAGAAGAACTGCGTGGAAGTCTACAGTAACGAGAACGAACAGGTCGACGCACTCAAGAATTTCTTTGTCGAGAACGGCAAAGCGCTCGCGGTCGGCGTGATCCTGGGGATTGGAGCGCTGGTTGGCTGGCGCTACTGGGGAACACATCAGGACAACTCGTCGCGCGAGGCTTCACAGGCCTATGAAAACGCGGTGACGACGCTGAAAGCGAATCAGCCTGAAACGTTTGCTGCTACAGAAAAATTTGCGGCAAATGAAAAGAACACGTATGGCGCTTTCGCCGCGATGGAACTGGCTCAGCAGTTTGTTGATGCCAACCAGCCAGAAAAAGCAGAACAACAGCTGCAACTCGGTCTTGCTGCCGCCTCAGACGATAATCTGAAATCGGTGATCAGCATGCGTCTTGCCCGTCTTCAGCTGCAGCTGAAAAAGCCGGATGACGCGCTGAAAACGTTAGAAAGTATCAAAGGCGAAGGCTGGACGGCGATTGTGGCCGATCTGAAAGGCGAAATTCTGCTGAGCAAAGGCGATAAGCAGGGGGCTCGCGCCGCCTGGGAAGCCGGTGTTAAGAGTGATGCTTCACCTGCGCTCAGCGAAATGATGCGCATGAAAATGAACAATTTGTCCATCTGAGAGGGACCCGATGCAATTGCGTAAATTACTTTTGCCAGGACTGCTGTCTGTTACGTTATTGAGCGGTTGTTCACTGTTTAACAGCGAAGAAGACGTTGTGAAAATGTCCCCGCTGCCAACGGTTGCAAATCAGTTTACTCCGTCCACTTCCTGGAGCACTTCCGTGGGTGACGGTATTGGCGATTTTTATTCTAACCTGCACCCAGTCATTGCAGATGGCATTGTCTACGCGGCCGACCGTAAAGGCACCGTGAAGGCAGTGAACAGCAACGACGGTAAAGAAGTGTGGTCCATCACGCTGGCAGAGAAAGATGGTTGGTTCTCTCGCGATGCAGCCCTGCTGTCTGGCGGTCTGACTGTTTCTGGCGGTCACGTGTACGTCGGTACCGAAAAAGCGCAGGTTTATGCGCTGAATACCGGTGACGGTAGCGTCGCGTGGCAGACCCGTGTGGCCGGTGAAGCACTGTCTCGCCCAGTGGTCAGTGACGGCATGGTGCTGGTTCACACCAGCAACGGTCAGCTGCAGGCGCTGAACGAAAGCGACGGCGCAGTAAAATGGACCGTTAACCTTGATATGCCAGCGCTGTCACTGCGCGGTGAATCTGCACCAGCAACCGCCTTTGGTGCTGCCATTGTTGGCGGCGACAACGGTCGCGTGAACGCCGTGCTGATGCAGCAAGGTCAGCTGATTTGGCAGCAGCGTATTTCTCAGGCCACCGGGCCGACCGAAATTGACCGTCTGAGCGATGTCGATACCACTCCTGTGATCGCCAACGGCGTGGTGTATGCCCTGGCGTATAACGGTAACCTGACGGCGCTGGATCTGCGCAGCGGTCAAATCATGTGGAAACGTGAGCTTGGCTCGGTGAATGACTTTGTTGTCGACGGTAACCGCATCTATCTGGTTGATCAGAACGACCGCGTTCTGGCGCTGACCACTGACGGTGGCGTTACCCTGTGGACACAAAGCGATCTGCTGCATCGTCTGCTGACCGCTCCGGTGTTGTATAATGGAAGTCTGGTGGTGGGTGATAGCGAAGGCTACATGCACTGGCTGGATCCGCAGGACGGACACTTTGTCGCTCAGCAGAAGGTAGACAGCTCCGGCTTCCTGACTGAACCTGTTCAGGCAGACGGCCAGCTGGTTATCCAGGCGAAAGACGGTACGCTGTACTCAATTACGCGTTAAGTCCATTCGCAAGACGCTTTGCAAGACGGCTCCTGTTTGAAGCAGGGGCCGTTTTACTGTTTTTAGATTTTATGAGGCATTTAACATGGTACCTGTGGTCGCGCTTGTCGGGCGCCCTAACGTTGGAAAATCCACGCTGTTTAACCGCCTGACGCGTACACGAGACGCGCTGGTTGCGGATTTCCCGGGTCTGACTCGTGACCGTAAGTACGGTCGTGCTGAAGTGGAAGGCCGCGAGTTTATCTGTATCGATACCGGCGGTATCGATGGCACCGAAGAGGGCGTGGAAACCCGCATGGCGGAACAGTCGCTGCTGGCGATTGAAGAAGCGGATGTGGTGCTGTTCATGGTCGATGCTCGTGCGGGTCTGATGCCAGCGGATGTGGCAATTGCCAAACACCTGCGCTCACGCGAAAAAGCGACTTTCCTTGTTGCCAACAAAACCGATGGGATTGACCCGGATCAGGCGATGGCCGACTTCTGGTCGCTGGGCCTGGGCGATATTCACCCGATTGCCGCTTCCCATGGGCGTGGTGTAACAAGCCTCATCGAAGAAGCACTCCTGCCGTTCATGGAAGAGATTGCCCCTGCAGAGGAAGTGGACGAAGACGCCGAATATTGGGCGAAATTTGAAGCTGAGCAGAACGGTGGGGAAGAAGAAGAACCTGAAGAAGCGTTTAACCCGCAGGATCTGCCGATTAAACTCGCTATCGTTGGGCGTCCTAATGTCGGTAAGTCAACGCTAACTAACCGTATCCTCGGCGAAGACCGCGTGGTGGTTTATGACATGCCGGGTACGACCCGTGACAGTATCTACATCCCGATGGAACGCGATGGCCGTGAATTCGTGCTGATCGATACTGCCGGTGTGCGTAAACGCGGAAAAATCACTGATACCGTTGAGAAATTCTCCGTTATCAAAACCCTGCAGGCGATTGAAGACGCCAACGTGGTGCTGCTGGTCATCGATGCCCGTGAAGGTATTTCCGATCAGGACCTCTCGCTGCTGGGCTTTATCCTCAATAGTGGGCGCTCACTGGTTATCGTGGTCAACAAGTGGGATGGCCTGAGCAACGAAGTGAGAGAGCAGGTAAAAGAGACCCTGGACTTCCGTCTGGGCTTTATTGACTTTGCTCGCGTTCACTTTATCTCCGCCCTGCACGGCAGCGGCGTCGGTAACCTGTTCGAATCCGTACGCGAAGCGTATGACAGCTCAACCCGTCGTCAGAGCACCGCAATGCTGACCCGTATCATGACGATGGCGCAGGACGATCACCAACCACCGCTGGTGCGCGGTCGTCGCGTGAAGCTGAAGTATGCGCACGCGGGTGGGTATAACCCGCCGATTGTGGTTATCCACGGTAACCAGGTGAAAGACCTGCCGGATTCCTACAAGCGCTATCTGATGAACTACTTCCGCAAATCGCTGGACGTGATGGGTACGCCAATCCGTATCCAGTTTAAGGAAGGCGATAACCCGTTTGCGAACAAACGCAACACGCTGACACCCAACCAGATGCGTAAGCGTAAACGTTTGATTAAGCACATCAAGAAGAGCAAATAAGCGCCAGATTTTTCTGGCGAGGACACTCTGTAAACCCGCCCTCCGGCGGGTTTTTTGGTTTTTGAGGTAAAGAATGCGACTCAGTTTTATTGGTCTTGGCGCGGTGGTTGAGACTGCGTACCTACCGGCATTAAAGCGGCTGAATGTTCCTCTTCAACACTGCTATGGCTATGACGTGGATGCCACCAGAGCGCCTGAGGGGATCCAGCGCTGTGATTCGCTGGACGCTCTGCTGGCAACAAAACCGGAGATGGTGTTCATCACCACGGCCTCGTTATGGCATTTGCCCGTGCTGGCGCAAATTCTGCAAACTGACGTTCCGCGCATCGTCGTTGAAAAGCCCATTGCAGCCACGCTTGAACAACTTACACAACTCCGTGAACTGTTGGCTCAGCCAGGCAATGCTAACCGCGTGCTGGCGCTTGACCACTGGATGGCCCGTGACGGAGTGGCACAGCTGGTGCGCGGTGCCGTAGAACACGACTGGCAGCCGCAGGGCGATCATTCAGCGCCTATGTCACCGCTCACGTCGCTGGCAGACATTGTCAAAATTGAAGGCTATCTGCTGGAGCCAAGCGGATTCAACGATAAAGGTGAACCTGTTGCGCTGAATTTTGCGACGGGCGAGCCCGATACCCGCACGCTGCGCCATCCTGATGGCGTGATTGTCGATATCGGCACGCACGTTTTGGCGATGATGCATGAAACGTTGGCGGCGCTGGGTGCCGACAATCAGTTAGCGCTTACTTTGCTTGAGGCGAAGGACCGTCCCGGCAATCCGATTGCTAAAGGTGATTTCACCACGGCGGAAGGCCGCGCGCATTTACAGGGCGAGCTTTGCGGCATTCCGCTTGAAATCTGGCTTAATAAGTACGCCGGACCGGCGGGCGGGCAAAAAGGCATTCGCCTGCATCTGCGTAATGGCACAATTCTGAGCCAGGACCGCCGAGGTGCGGACGATGTGCTGGAAATCTGGCGCGGCGAACAGGTGCAACGATGGACGCTCAATGGTCCGGTCTATGACCGCTGCCTGCAGCGCTGGATCCTGGGGGAAAACAGCCTGTTCACGCGTGCGCCACAGCAGGTCAGCGAGCTGACGCAACGACGTCTTGCCGAAGTCACCGCTTTACTGCAGCTACAGCAGAAACTGCGCGGGCCACACTGACATTTAGGGTAAAATGGCCTGAAGATTTTGGCCTTATCGGGAGATAATGATGGAACTGAACTGTCCGGTTTGTCACAACCCGCTGGAGCAGCAGGGCGACCAGGCCCATTGCGCGCACTGCCAGCAGGATTTCACTTTGCAGGCGCTCTGTCCGGAATGCCACAAGCCGCTGGAAGTGCTAAAAGCCTGCGGCGCGGTGGATTACTTTTGCCAGAATGGCCATGGGCTGATATCGAAAAAACGCGTGGAATTTGTGTTGGCCGCTCAATAATCGTTCGGCCTGCGGGTTTTTGTAGGCCGGGCAAACGCAGTGCCGCCCGGCAACGTGGTTAAGCTTTACGGGCGCGGGGTTTTCTCACCGGCGTGATTTTGGTGACTTCGCTTTCCACTACGCCATCGGCCAGACGTGTCGTCAGGGTTTCACCGGCTTTCAGCTGTTTGGCTTTTTTCACCAATTTGCCATCCGCCGCGGTGGTGACGCTGTAGCCACGCGCCAGCGTGGAGAGCGGGCTGACGGCTTCAAGATGGGTCACGGCGTTACCAAAGCGTTCACGCGTTGCGCTCAGCTGTGCTCGTACCGTTTGCGCCAGGCGATATTCCAATTGCTGAACACGCGTTTGCGCCCGGTAAATTTTCGGCTGCGGATTTTGCTGGTTCAACCGTTGTATCGCGCGCTGCTGGCGCTGAGTGGCTTTTTTCAGCTGATTATCCAGCGCAACGTTCATGCGCTGACGCAGCCTGTCCAGCACGGTCTGCTGGCGCGCCAGCCTCAGCTGCGGGTGCTGCTGCTGCAGGCGATGCTGAAGCTGACTGAAACGACGGTTGCGGTTCGCCAGATAGTAATCCATGGCCATTTCCAGCCGCTGCTGCGCAGACTGCACCTGACGCAGGAGCTCCAGCTGATTACGGCTGACAATTTCGGCGGCGGCAGAGGGCGTCGGGGCGCGTAAATCCGCAACAAAGTCGGCGATGGTGACGTCGGTTTCATGGCCCACCGCGCTCACAACCGGAATGCGGCTGGCGAAAATCGCCCGCGCCACTCGCTCATCGTTAAAGCCCCACAAATCTTCCAGCGATCCGCCACCGCGCCCGACAATCAGCACATCACACTCTTCACGCTGGTTAGCCAGTTCAATCGCCCGGACAATCTGCGCGGGGGCATCCTCACCCTGAACAGCGGTCGGATAAATCACCACCGGTAAAGAGGGGTCGCGGCGCTTCAGGACCTGCAGAATATCGTGCAGCGCGGCCCCGGTTTTTGAGGTGATAACGCCAACGCAATGCGAAGGCGAGGGCAGCGTCTGCTTATACTGCTGGTCAAACAGCCCCTCCGCAGAGAGTTTCGCTTTGAGCTGCTCATACTTCTGCTGTAGCAGGCCTTCACCGGCTGGCTGCATGCTTTCGACGATGATCTGATAATCTCCGCGCGGCTCATACAGCGTGATATTGGCGCGAACCAACACCTGCTGACCGTGCTGCGGACGGAATGTGACCCGGCGGTTGCTGTTGCGGAACATCGCACAGCGCACCTGGGCGTTGTCGTCTTTGAGGGTGAAGTACCAGTGGCCGGAAGAGGGCTGAGAAAAATTGGAGATTTCTCCGCTGATCCAGACCTGGCCCATCTCCTGCTCTAGCAGCAAACGCACCGTCTGATTCAGGCGGCTGACGGTAAAAATAGCGGGAGATTGAGAAGGTAACATGTGAGCGAGATCAAATTCTAAATCAGCAGGTTAATCAGTCGAATATAACCCGGTGAGGGGGGATCGCAAGCATTATTTGCAAAAAAGTGTGGATGCAACCGATTACGCTCTGTATAATGCCACGGCAATATTTATTAACCACCCAGGTAGAGATATTGCCCATGCTACGTATCGCCAAAGAAGCCCTGACGTTTGACGACGTCCTCCTTGTTCCTGCTCACTCCACCGTTCTGCCGAATACTGCTGACCTCAGCACCCAACTGACGAAATCGATTCGCCTGAACATTCCTATGCTCTCCGCAGCCATGGACACCGTGACTGAAGCACGCCTGGCAATTGCTCTGGCGCAGGAAGGCGGCATCGGCTTTATTCACAAAAACATGTCTATCGAGCGCCAGGCGGAAGAAGTTAGCCGCGTGAAGAAATATGAGTCTGGCGTAGTAACCGACCCGCAAACCGTTCTGCCAACGACTACCCTGGCTGAAATGAAAGAGCTGACCGCTCGCAACGGTTTCGCAGGCTACCCGGTGGTAACAGAAAACAACGAACTGGTGGGCATCATTACCGGCCGCGACGTGCGTTTCGTGACTGACCTGAACCAGCCTGTTACCGTCTACATGACCCCGAAAGAGCGTCTGGTGACCGTGCGCGAAGGCGAAGCGCGTGAAGTCGTGTTTGCGAAAATGCATGAAAAGCGCGTCGAAAAAGCGCTGGTGGTGGATGACAGCTTCCATCTGATCGGCATGATCACCGTGAAAGATTTCCAGAAAGCAGAGCGTAAACCTAACGCCTGTAAAGATGAGCAGGGCCGTCTGCGCGTGGGTGCGGCGGTTGGCGCGGGTGCGGGCAACGAAGAGCGTGTTGACGCGCTGGTTGCTGCGGGCGTTGATGTGCTGCTGATTGACTCTTCTCACGGTCACTCTGAAGGTGTTCTGCAACGCATTCGTGATACCCGAGCAAAATACCCTAACCTGCAGATCATCGGCGGTAACGTCGCCACAGGTGCTGGTGCTCGTGCGCTGGCTGACGCGGGTTGCAGCGCGGTGAAAGTGGGTATCGGTCCTGGCTCAATCTGTACCACCCGCATCGTAACTGGCGTGGGCGTTCCACAGATCACCGCCGTGTCCGACGCGGTTGAAGCGCTGGAAGGCACCGGCATCCCGGTTATCGCCGATGGCGGTATCCGTTTCTCTGGCGACATCGCGAAAGCGATTGCCGCGGGCGCCGCTGCCGTGATGGTGGGTTCTATGCTGGCGGGCACCGAAGAATCGCCGGGTGAAATCGAACTTTACCAGGGCCGCTCTTACAAATCTTATCGCGGTATGGGTTCCCTGGGCGCGATGTCCAAAGGTTCCTCCGATCGTTACTTCCAGACCGACAACGCCGCTGACAAACTGGTACCGGAAGGTATCGAAGGTCGCGTGGCGTATAAAGGTCGCCTGAAAGAGATCATTCACCAGCAGATGGGCGGCCTGCGTTCCTGCATGGGCCTGACCGGCTGTGGTACCATCGACGCGCTGCGTACCGAAGCGGAGTTCGTACGCATCAGCGGTGCGGGCATTCAGGAGAGCCACGTTCATGACGTGACGATCACCAAAGAGTCCCCGAACTACCGCATGGGTTCTTGATTATTTCCGCGCCCGGCTTTTGCCGGGCGCTTTGATTTTGTTTCACTTGCCCTGGAATTACCGTCAATGACCGACAATATTCATAAGCATCGCATCCTCATCCTCGATTTTGGTTCTCAGTACACTCAGCTGGTGGCGCGCCGCGTTCGTGAGCTGGGCGTTTACTGTGAGCTGTGGGCCTGGGACGTTACCGAAGCCCAAATCCGCGAGTTTAATCCAAGCGGTATCATTCTCTCCGGCGGCCCGGAAAGCACCACTGAAGCAGGCAGCCCGCGCGCGCCGGAATACGTGTTCCAGGCTGGCGTGCCGGTGTTTGGCGTATGTTACGGCATGCAGACCATGGCTATGCAGTTGGGCGGCCACGTTGAAGGTTCTAACGAACGTGAGTTCGGCTACGCACAGGTTGAAGTGCAGACCGACAGCGCGCTGGTTCGCGGCATCGAAGACTCCCTGACGGCAGAAGGCAAACCGCTGCTGGACGTCTGGATGAGCCACGGTGACAAAGTGACGGCTATCCCGGCTGACTTTGTGACCGTCGCCAGCACCGAAAGCTGCCCGTTCGCGATCATGGCGAACGAAGAAAAGCGCTTCTACGGCGTGCAGTTCCACCCGGAAGTGACCCATACCCGTCAGGGCCTGCGCATGCTCGAGCGCTTCGTCATTGATATCTGCCAGTGCGAAGCACTGTGGACGCCAGCCAAAATCATCGACGATGCCATTGAGCGTCTTCGTCAGCAGGTTGGCGACGACAAAGTGATCCTCGGCCTGTCCGGCGGCGTGGATTCTTCCGTGACCGCTATGCTGCTGCACCGTGCTATCGGTAAAAACCTGACCTGTGTGTTCGTCGACAACGGTCTGCTGCGTCTGAACGAAGCCCAGCAGGTCATGGACATGTTCGGCGACCACTTCGGTCTGAACATCGTTCACGTGGAAGGCGAACAGCGCTTCCTCGACGCGCTGAAAGGCGAAAACGATCCGGAAGCTAAGCGCAAGATTATTGGTCGCGTCTTCGTTGAAGTGTTTGATGAAGAAGCACTCAAGCTGGAAGACGTGAAGTGGCTGGCGCAGGGGACTATCTATCCTGACGTTATCGAATCTGCGGCTTCCGCTACCGGTAAAGCACACGTCATCAAATCTCACCACAACGTGGGCGGCCTGCCGAAAGAGATGAAGATGGGTCTGGTTGAACCGCTGCGTGAGCTGTTCAAAGACGAAGTGCGCAAAATCGGTCTGGAACTCGGTCTGCCATACGACATGCTGTACCGTCACCCGTTCCCGGGCCCGGGCCTCGGTGTGCGTGTGCTGGGCGAAGTAAAGAAAGAGTACTGTGACCTGCTGCGCCGTGCCGATGCTATCTTCATCGAAGAACTGCACAAAGCAGACCTGTACAACAAAGTGAGCCAGGCGTTCACCGTGTTCCTGCCGGTGCGTTCCGTCGGCGTGATGGGCGATGGCCGTAAGTACGATTGGGTGGTATCCCTGCGTGCCGTGGAAACCATCGACTTCATGACCGCGCACTGGGCGCACCTGCCGTACGATTTCCTCGGCCGCGTCTCCAACCGCATCATCAATGAAGTGAACGGTATTTCCCGCGTGGTGTATGACATCAGCGGTAAACCACCGGCGACCATTGAGTGGGAATAATTTCGCGTCTGGCAACAGCCCGCACGTAAAAGTAGTAAAGTACCTCTAAGCCCGCGTAACAGCGGGCTTTGTTGTTTTTTGTCTGGCACTTTCTTGCAGCTGTTAGCAACGGGCAGCACGGTTTCTTCAATGGATTTTTGAGAGTACTCTCTGGTTTCGAATTCAGATTTGAAAAAGTACTATGTGAAAATTTCGGTTGGCTTATCGTTTTTATTGTTAATAACTCAATTAAAAATAGAAGGTTAAAAACTTTTCTGAATTTTTACAACATGGTCTTAATTGATAAAGGAAAACAATAAACCATGTTGACTGATACCAGGCTACGTTACCTTAAGCCGAAGGAGAAACTCTTAAAGTTAATAACCGTGATGGTCTGTATGTTGCAGTCGCTCCGGCTGGAACGGTCTCACTTCGTTATAACTATTCAATAAACGGAAGACAGGAGACCGTTACTTTAGGCCGTTATGGTTTTGAGGGATCACGCTTGCAGACGCGCGTGAACGGCTCAATGAAGCTAAAAAAATGGTTACCGGTGGAAAATCCCCAGCGAGGGAAAAAGCCAGAGACAAAGCGCGTATCAAAGATGCGTAGACTTTTGGTGCGTGGGCTGAGAAATGGTTACGCGGCTATCAGCTGGCCGAATACATGCGTGAAATGCGACGCTCTGTCTTCGTGTGTGAACTGAAGCCAGAATTCGGCAACTAGAAACTAATGGATATCTCCCTCGAAGACTTGCGGATCCTGACCGATGCCAACGTGGCGCGAGGCGCATCGGCACTACGCCTTTACCGCCTCCTTGAAGCCATTGAGCGTATCCCTGGTCAAGACAAGGCAACTAAAGAGGAACAGCATGAAAAGCTCGCGGAATGGGTTACAACAATAAGGAGGTCTTGTGCTGAACTCCATCGCGCGGAGATTGCGGATGTGTGCCTCGGAAAGTTATTTTCTAACGCACAGGCTGGTGAGGATGGTGTGTGGCCGAACGAAGCCGTTCGCGATGTAATGGAGGACTTGCGGTCTGAGCATATCAGCAGCGGAGCACATACGGGGTTGTACAATGCGCGCGGCGCCCATTGGCGTGGGGAAGGTGGTGGTCAAGAGCGAGAGTTTGCAGACAAGTATCACGCCAAGGCTGACGCCTTGCAATTCACGCATCCCTTTGTGTCGTCATCGTTGTTGATATCGATGGTCAATACGTATGAAAGGGAAGTCGAACAACAGGACACCGAAGCCGGGATACGACGTCGATTAAGGCATTAAATGAGAGAATGTCGCCAAGATTCGCACTTCTTGGCATTTTCCATGGTTTCAATGTGTTGGTTTCGCTTATCTATTTGATGCATAAGATAAATATATTCATTCTGATAATTAAGTGCGAGTGGTTTTTTTTAACGTATTGATTATATTGAGCTACTAGAATCTTTTGATGAATGTGATTAAACATCGCTGACAGCATTTTCTGCTGAACGGCTAGGAGATACATAATGAAAATTGCAGACCACATCAAGCAATCTCTCGATGCTGCCGATCGGAATGAGCTGGACCAGGCGCTTCTGTCTGCGTGCATCGCTATCGACGGCACGGCCAAGAAAACGTACGCTGAGGAATCTACGGTTGGCGTTCGATTCCGTAGATTCATCAATGATCACTTGGATATAATCGAGTTGATGTTTGGGGGACTGAATTTGCAGGAAACAGTTTTCCCGTTTAAGGATGTCAAAGGGAAAATCGGAATTGGATTTGCGGATATCATTTACGAGAAATTTCGCTGTAATCTTGCTCATGGAGAAGAGTTACCAGATGGGTATGGTGTTTCTGTTCAAATATCCAATGGCCATCAGCAGTTTGTCATCGACTTAGAGAAGCAGTCGATGACTCTGCCGCAGAGCGCAATTTATGCACTGGGTCTGGTTTGTGTCTTGGCGCCTGTGAACAGCGATCAAAAGATTGGGAGCAATCTCTACCACTACCGAGATCCAATTAACGTCTACGTGGTCGATCGTTGGTGGGGAAAAATCGATTGTGCAAAGAAAATCATGGACTTCGACGCTCAGATTCGTGTGAAAATGGATTTCACGACTGTCTAGTCAAGTGATTGGGGATTTTTTTCAGAGTCTCAACTATGACTTTGGAGAATTACAAACGACCGAAACAGGGGCAGAGCAGACTGTTGGTATAAATCACGCGCCAGATCAACCTGCGGCTGTTGCATTTCGGTGCATGGCATTTTTCGTGGCATTATCCAACCATACATTACCAACCATATGTTTTTTTTCGATAATTATTTATTTTATTGACGATCGAGTGGGAATAATGTCCTGCAAGTGATAGATAACCCTCTGCTCGCAGAGGTTTTTTTTTGCCCTTTATTCAGGCCCGACTGTCAAAGCGGACGATCAGTTGGCGTAAAAAATCCACCAGCTTCTGTGCGGCGCTGCTCAGCGTGCGGTCGGTCGTGTTAACCACACCCACATCCATATAGGTGATGCAATCCTCAATGGTTCGCCGGATAACGCGCTGGCCGTTCAGCGACCACGGGCGATACACCAGATCCGACAAAATCGTGATGCCTTTCCCCTGGGCGACCAGGCTGCGGACGGCTTCGAAGGAATTGCTGCGAAAATGGATGTGGGGATGGTAGCCATCGTGTTGCCAGACGTCGGTGATCACCGTGGGGTATTCATCCGTGTCCAGCATCAGATAAGGCAATTTCTCGATATCGCGCAGGCGAATAACTGACTGGCTGAGCAGCGGATGTCCTGGGGCTATCCAGAGTTGTCGCAGTGAGCGGATGAATGTTTCGACCGCCAGATCGCCGTCCTGTGGAATATTGGACGTGAGCAGCAGGCAGAAATCGATGTCCTGCTGGCGCAGTGCGTTGAGCAGGTTCGGCGCAGTCGCTTCGTAATAGGTGATGTCCAGCAGCGGAAAACGGCTCTCAATGTCATTCAGTATCTCTGGCAGCAGATAGGCAGAAAGCGTTTGTGCGATACCAATACGCACAGTTCCGACGGTGGTTTCCGGCGAGCGGTGCAGATCGTCTATTGCCAGACGGCTGCTATTGATGATGGTGTAGGCATGCGCCAGGAATCGTTCACCTTCCGCCGTCAGGCGGATCCCCTTGGGCTGGCGCAGAAACAGCTGCGCACTCAGCGTGTCTTCCAGGTTGCGCAGCGCCACGGTCATGGAGGACTGCGAAACGTGGCAGCGACTGGCCGCTTTAGAAACTTGTAGTGTTTCTGCTAGCGCTATGTAGAACTCAAGTTGCCTTAGCGTAAACTTCATAGTTTAAAACGATACCGAATGCGCAAAACATTATATTAGCATCCTGCTTGGGCGAGCGATAACCTTTCGGCAATTAAGAAACGTATTCAGGAACCCGTATGCCTTATTTATTGCTAAGCCTTGCAGCCTGTTTTTGGGGCGGGAATTATGTCGTCGGTCATATATTAGTGGCGCACTCTGATCCGATCGTGCTTTCCGTCGCGCGCTGGTTTTTCACGGCGCTCTTACTGACAACCCTCTATTTTCGCCAGATTCGGCAGCAGTGGCCAGCGATGCGGCGAGCGTTCCCGGTTATCGGCTTTTTAGCGTTATTTGGCCAGGTGTTATTCCCCATTACGCTTTATATTGGTCTGCAATATACCTCATCGCTGAATGCGGCAATTTATTTATCCACAACGCCTGCGCTGGTGCTGCTTATTAATAAAGGCATTTTCAAAGAAACCATTTCGGCAAATAACATTGCGGGGGTGGTCCTGAGTTCTGTGGGCGTGCTCTGGTTGATTATGCAGGGCGATGTATGGCATCTCGACAGCCTTAAACATTTCAATCGTGGCGATCTGTGGACAATGGGCTCAGCGGCCAGTTGGGCGGTCTATTGTGCTTTTCTGCGCATCAAGCCCCGGGAGGTGGGCGGGAATGCTTTCGTTGCCGTTAGCGCGATAATTGGGACGGTTGCGCTGTTGCCAGTCTTGTGTTTTTCGCTGCTCAAAAACGGGCTGCCGGACGTGGGTGAGTACACGCATACGGCATTTTTGAGCGGGGTGTTGTATCTGGTTATCTTCCCATCCTGGCTGTCTTATCTGCTGTGGAATAAAGGTATTCTGGCCATCGGGGCCACGCGTGGCGAGGTCTATTCGCATCTCATTCCACTCAGTGGTGGCCTGTTCAGCGTGCTGTTTTTGAATACCACGCTCCATCCTTATCATCTGGTCAGTACATTGTTGATTGTCTGTGGCATTGCCCTTTGCTCTGTCCATTCAGCAAAGGGCGATGCAGAAACCGCTTCTACTTAGCGGGAGGCGTGCGGGTGTGGTGCGTTGGTATCCTCCGCAACGTCAGAGGCGTCTTCCTCGCTGGTGTCCACCATCACCTCCTGAATCGCTTCCTCATCCAGGCCAGGGTTCAACGCCACGGCTAAGGGTGACGACGTCAGGCTGTCAGGCATCACAACGTGAGGCAGGGGAGCGTCGACGATGATTTCCGGCTGACGTTTTCTGATCCAGGTGATGCCACCGATAATCACGCCGCAGAGGGTGAAAAACAGATAAAGGATATTGCCGCCGAATGGCTGCATGATGGCACCGGTCAGCAGTGGCCCTACGCAGGCGCCCACTCCGAAGGCCATCAGCAGGCAGGCGGTCAGCGAGACTCTGCGTTCCGGATCGACGCGGTCGTTGGCAATGGCCACGCCCAGCGGATACAGCGAAAACATCGCCATGCTGGAAATAAACGCCACGCCAAGCATCCAGTGGAAGTCCAGATTGCTCAGCACGGCCAGCGGCAGAGAGGCGACGGCAAACAGCAGGGCGGTAAAGAACAGCAGATGCTGACGATCGTAGCGGTCGGACAGCCAGCTCAGTGGAAACTGCGAGACCATCCCGGCGAAAATGGTGACGCCCATGAACAGGCCGGTTTGTTGAGTACTCAGCCCTTTCGACAAGGCATACACCGGAGCCAGACCATAAAACGCCCCGGCCGCCATGCCCATCACCAGGGTTGCCGCCAGCAGTTTAGGGATCGCCCTGAAAAAGTAACCCAGTTCCATGGGAGCGGGCGACATCGGGTGCGCGGTGGTGCGGGTGGTGAGCGCAATGGGCACCAGACAAAGTGCAAAACAGAGCGCCACGATGAGCAGCATCGCCGCACCGGTGCCTGCGGCCATGATCAGGATAGCCTGGCCGCCGCACAGCCCCAGATAAGTCGCCACCATATAGAGGCCGAAAATGGCGCCACGCTGAGAGGACTCAGCCTGATCGTTGAGCCAGCTTTCCAGCACCATATACTGGCACATCATGCACAGGCCGATAATCAGACGCAGCAGGATCCACAGCGGAATGTAGTCACTCAGGCCGTGGCCGACCACCGAGGCGGTGATAATGCCCGCACAGGCGACATAAGCGCGGATGTGCCCCACCCGGGCGATCAGGTTATGGCCGACTTTCCCGCCAATCACCAGGCCCAGATAGTTCGCGGCGGTGATCGCCCCGATGAGACTCCCGCTGACCTCTTCATGGGCCAGACGCAGCGAGATATACGTGGTTAACAGGCCGGAGCCAAGCAGCATCAGCAGGGTGGTGGTGTATAGCGGTAGAAAAGTGTTGAGAACTTTTTTCATACTTCTCCCTGTATGGCTGTTCGTTACGTGTACACTTTATCGTGCTTGGTTTTGCCGAAGGATGCAAATCAGCCTTTGGGTTTTGAGACTATCCTTGTCGCAGTTTGCAATACTCCCTGCCTCTCACTTTGGCAGGAGATCTCATATACTGAGTTACCCTGAAGACTGTAATGATTTTCTTAGAAAAATAAGACGTCAGATGTACATTTCAACCCGATTTAAAATTGTTATTCACCTCTGTGGCTTTCTGGTGGTGCTTTACAGCCTCACAATGATCCCGCCGATGCTGTTGGCGCTGGTGGAAAAAGAGCGAAGCCTTTTCGCGTTTTTCTCCACTTTTGCAATGGCGTTTACCGGCGGTATGTTCTGCTGGATGACGACCCGGCAGGCAAAGGTCAACCTCGAAACCCGGGATGGCTTTGTCATTATCGTCTTGTTCTGGCTGTTGTTTTCGGCCATCAGCGCGCTGCCGCTCTGGCTGGATGACGGGCTTCAGCTTTCGCTGGCCGATGCCATGTTTGAAGGCGTCTCCGGGATAACCACCACCGGCGCGTCGGTATTCCACAATGTCTCCGCGCTGCCAAAATCCATTCTTTACTATCGGGCGCAGCTGAATTTCATCGGCGGTTTAGGGGTTATCGTGCTGGCCGTGGCGGTACTGCCGCTGCTGGGGATTGGTGGCATGAAACTCTATCAGTCGGAGATGCCTGGGCCGTTTAAAGAAGAGCGCCTGACGCCGCGGTTGGCTGATACCTCAAAGAGCCTGTGGGTCACTTATATGCTGTTGGGCGGATGCTGCATCTTCGCCTTCTGGCTGGCGGGGATGTCATTTTTTGATGCGCTGTGCCACGGACTGTCTACCGTCTCGCTGGGGGGCTTTTCGACGCGCACGGAGAGCATCGGCTACTACCAGAGCGATGCGATTGAGCTGGTTGCCGGGGCATTTTCCCTGCTCTCTGCAATCAACTTCACGCTCTATTTTGTGGCGATTGCCCGGCGCAGTCTGAAGCCGTTTCGGCGTAATGCAGAACTTCGCTTTTTCTTTATCGTGGTCGCTATTGTGGTCGCTGTCATCACGCTGGAAGTCTGGCGGGCAGGGATGTACAGCCTGCCGAAGTCCTTTGTGCACGCCTTTTTCCTGACCAGTTCGATGATGACGGACAACGGTCTGGCGACCGCCGACTACGCCTCCTGGCCGACAGACATTGTTGTCCTGCTGCTCTCCGCCAGTTTTTTTGGCGGCTGCGTGGGGTCGACCTGTGGCGGGATTAAGGCGCTGCGTTTTCTGATCCTCTTCAAACAAAGCCGCCATGAAGTCCATCAACTGGCACACCCAAGGGCCATCATGAGTATTCGGGTGGGCAGTGCGATCATTAATGACCGCGTCTTGCGGTCGGTGTGGAGTTTCTTCTTTCTCTACATTTTGACCACGTGCGTGTTTATCTGGCTGTTGAATTTGCAGGGCTACGATTTGCTGACGTCGTTTGCGTCGGTGGCCGCCTGTATTAACAACATGGGATTAGGCTTTGGTGCCACTGCTGACGGATTTGCCGGGCTAAATGACACCTCTAAATTTTTGATGTGCGCGGCAATGCTGCTGGGGCGTTTGGAAATTTATCCCGTGCTGATCCTGCTTTCACGGACCTTCTGGCGCAGCTGACGTTACTCTGTGGTGCTGGCGGCAGGTGCGACCGTCTGGCTGGATTGCTGGGCGGCTTTCTTCTCCTGGTGATGGTACCAGGCGCCGATCGAGGAGTAGACGAAGCGGCCGAAGAAAAAGAGGAAGCTGATAAGCAGAATGATCCGGGTCATGCGACTGTTAAATTGATGTCTTTTTCGCACTGGGGTTACCTGGCTCACTGAGGGGTCCTTTAAAAATACCCGATCTCGGGCGATGTGCACATTAAGGCATAGCAGGGCGGTAGGGTCAATTAACAATTGAACGAAAAATGCGCAACGTCGCGTGAAAGCGAATCATCTGCACGCGACGTAACGAAAAGGGAATGGAATCGTCGCCGCGAGCTTATTGGTTGATCCAAATCAATCACCCACGGGCGTTGCTCACTACAATTTCGTGTCCAACTCCGCGCACGACTTTCGCGGTGAATCTGAACAGGTTGGATGCCTGTCTGAAATCGGCCCACTGGGAACTGGGGTCACTGTCGAGCCTCTATGCTGTTAACCGGATTCTATAAATCTCATCGGGACAGATGGTGGGGACTTCCCCTGTTCCTGCCCACGCTGCTGCTACCTCTTGCCCGCTGCGCCAACACCTTTACCCGTATCGACGGCGGTCTTGTCGCGCTCTATTACATGCCGTTGGCGTTACTCCTGAGCTTTATGCTGTTTTTTGGCTGGGAAGCCCTTCCGGGCATCGTGCTGGGGATTTGGCTTATCATTGGCAATGGGATGAGTACCGGTGAAACGGTGGGTATTACCTTCCATTTTCTGATCCCCATAATCCTCAGTTGGGGAGGTTATCGGGTTTTTGTACCGCGCCGTCATCATGTGTCCTATGGCAGCATGCGTTTGATGTCCCAGCGTCTGTTCTGGCAGATGTTTTTCCCGGCAAGCATTTTCCAGCTGCTGCTGCTGTTCTCGGTGTTTTTCCAACTGCTGCCTGCCCGGGTTTCGCTGGCGGGAGCGGGCCCTCTGACGCTGCACAGCCTGATTAACTACCAGGCGATGCTGGTGGGCTGTCTGACAGGCGTTCCGTTGTGCTATACGCTGATTCGCGTGATTCGAAATCCTCGTTATCTGCGCGTTTACGCAGCCCAGCTTCGCCAGCAAATTGATCCGAAAGTCTCGATAACCGAGATGCTCCTGTGGATAGCGGCGTTGGTGCTGACTTTAGGGCTGCTGCTGCTGCCCATGGCTAACACTGCCTCGATTTTCACCACCAACTACTCGTTGTCCCTGCTGCTGCCGGTGATGCTGTGGGGGGCGATGCGCTTTGGCTATCGCCTGATTTCGCTGGCGTGGACGCTGGTGCTGATCGTCTGTATCCATTTCTACTACTGCTATATGCCGCCGTACCCGAGCTACAGCAATCAGCTGGCCATTTTGTCTTCAAGCTATCTGGTTTCTTCGTTCATTGTGGTGTGCATGGCGATGCTGGCCACGCAACAGCGGGCCACACACAATCGGGTCAAACGGATGGCCTTTATCGATCCTGTCGTCCAGATGCCTAACCTGTGGGCGCTGAGCCGCCGGTTATCCGCCTCGCCATGGTCCATTCTCTGCTTCCTGAGAGTGCCGGAACTCGAAGTGCTCGGACGGCATTACGGCATGATGGTGCGTATCCAGTACAAGCAAAATTTGGGGAAATGGCTCGAGCCCGTTCTGATGCCCGGGGAGTGCACTCATCAGCTGTCAGGACACGATTTGGTTATCCGGATGAATACCGAGTCCTGGGAATCCCGATTGGCAGAAATCAATGAGCGCATCAAAAACTTCCGCTTCAACTGGGATGGCATGCCTCTGCAACCGAATGTCGGGATCAGCTATTGCCACGTTCGCTCCCCGGTGGTGCAATTGCCAATGCTGCTGGGTGAACTGAGCACGATTGCCAATTTCTCGTTGATTACGGGTTTACCTGAAAGCCTGCAGAACCGTAACGCTGCGCATCTTCAGCAGCGGTTGAAAGACAAGGTCAGCATGATGAACCAGCTGCAGCTTGCGTTGGAACATGACAATTTCTGCCTGATGGCGCAGCCGATACTGGGGACCCGGGGCGACAGCTATCACGAGGTGTTATTGCGCCTGAGAGGAGAGGACGGCCAGCTGATCTCCCCGGACGACTTCCTGCCTGTGGCGCTGGAATTTGGCATGTCTTCCCGTATCGATCTCTGGGTGCTGGAACATACACTGCGCTTTATGGATGGTTGCCGTGAAGCCCATCCGGCGCTGCGTTTGTCGATCAATATTTCTCCCTCGTCGGCCTGTGGCGCGAATTTCCCGAAAACGGTGCAAGACCTGCTGGAGCAGTACAACATTCAGGCGTGGCAAATTATCTTTGAGATAACCGAGAGCCAGTCGTTAAGCCATCCTGAACAGGCGATGCAGAATATGGAACAGCTGCAGGCGCTTGGCTGTCGGATTGCGATTGACGATTTCGGCACCGGGTATGCCAGCTATGCCAGACTGAAAAAAATCAGTGCGGATATCCTGAAAGTGGACGGCAGTTTTATTAAGAATCTGGTGACCAGCAGCCTGGACTATCAGATTGTGGCGTCTGTCTGCCATCTGGCGAGAATGAAAAACATGCAGGTGGTGGCGGAGTATGTCGAGACGGACGCTATCCGTCAGGCGGCGATAGAACTCGGTATCGATTATCTGCAGGGCTTCTACATTGGCAAACCAGAACCTCTGGAGGATCTGGTTTGCCAGGATAACGTCAAGCCTGTCGCATTGTCAGGCAGCAATCTCTGGTGACGCTTCTTCTTCCGTAATCTTCAGCATCCAGCCGGTGACGGCCTGCCAGTACTGCTGCTCTTTCTCCAGATCGAGCAGCACTAACGCGTTCTGGCTGAACCAGTCGTGCGGGAAGCACAGCGTCCAGTGATTGGCTTCGGTGGTCAGTCGCAGCGTAGGCGGCGTGGTGGTGGCCTGGCGCTGATTATTCAGCAGCACGCCAAGGCGCAGCAGCTGGATCATGGGCAGGAACTGCTTTTTCTTAAACAGCGTAAAGCGCGGTAGCTCATCAAGTTTCACCGCTTTACGGTGGAAACGCACCATGGTGGCCATCAACGTTTGCTGTTCCTGATTGAAACCTGGCAGGTCGCTGTTTTGCAGAATATAGGCCGAATGGCGATGCATACCGCTGTGGTTAATGTTCAGCCCGACTTCGTGCAGCATCGCTGACCATTTCAGCAGTGCGGCCAGCTGAGGATGCGCCTGTTTAGGATTCTGCTCGAGCCACTGCTGATACATCAGCGTGGTGGTCTCCAGTACCCGACGCGCCTGTTCACGGTCAATGTTGTACTGGCTCGCCAGACTTTCAGCGGTACGGCTGCGAATATCGTCGTGGCGGAAGCGACCTTCCATTTCATACAACACGCCTTCACGCAGCGCACCGTCAGAAAGACGCAGCTCTTTGATCGCCAGAGAGTCGAACACGCCGCACAGAATCGCCAGACCGGGAATAAACACCGCCTGACGATCTTCCGACAGGCCAGGCAGGCTGAGCGCGCTAAAGTTCTTAAACTTCAGCGCATCTTCAACCACCTTTTCCAGTCTTTCCGGCGTGATGATACCGTCTTTTTCACCCATCTCGACCAGCACTTCGTGCACGGCTTTAATGGTGCCGGACGCGCCCATGGCTACGCTCCAGCCCTGAATACGGTATTGCCAGGACAGGGTTTCCAGTTTCTGGACGGCGGCGAGGCGGGCACGCTGGAAATTCTCTTTGCTGATGTTGCCACCCGGGAAGAACATCTGCGCAAAGCTCACGCAGCCCATTCGACGGCTTTCCACCAGCTGCGGTGTGAAATCTTCACCAATCACCAGTTCGGTAGAGCCGCCGCCGATATCAATCACCAGCTTGCGGCCTTTTTCCGGCTGGGTGTGTTCAACACCCATAAAAATCAGGCGCGCTTCTTCGTTACCCGAAATGATTTCAATCGGATAAGGAATGACTTTCTCGGCTCGCTTCAGAAATTCTGGCGCATTCAGCGCCTGGCGCAGGGTGTGCGTCCCTACGATACAGACGCTGGTCGGCGAGAATCCTTGCAGGCGTTCCGCGAACAGCGACAGGCAGTTCAGCCCGCGCTCCATCGCCTCTTCGCTGAGCATGTTGTTTTCATTCAGGCCGTCGGCCAGATGAACGCGCTGTTTCAGGCGGCCGATTATCTGCAGCGCACCATCGACGACGCGCGCAATCACCATATGAAAACTGTTCGATCCCAGGTCGACCGCGGCAATCTCCTGCGGGCGTGTAACTTTGGTTTTTATGGGCATAGATTAATCGGGTTGCTCAAGTGATTTGATATAGTCGTAAATCGCCAACTGTGACCGGACTTTGCGACGGTTGCCGCGCGGGACATAGCGATTACTCAGTTCTTTGTCGACAATGCGGGCTTTGACAGTATCGCTGAACAGCAGATCGATAATATCCAGCACGCGCTGTTTCAGACGTGGATCCAACAGCGGTGTCGCCACTTCAATACGGTAATCGATGTTTCTCGTCATCCAGTCGGCGGAAGAAAGCCAGACTGTTTTATTACCGCCATCTTCAAAAATATAGATCCGATCGTGCTCAAGGTAACGGTCAACGATGCTGGTGACATTAATATTGTCGCTGATCCCTTCCAGCTGTGGGATCAGGGAGCACATACCGCGGATCAACAGGTTCACCGGAACGCCGGATCCCGACGCGGCATAGAGACGATCCACCAGACCTTTATCCACCAGGTTGTTGAGTTTCAACGTGATCCCGGAAGGCTTCCCGTTCTGGGCATTGGCGATCTCTTTGTCAATCATCTCATACAGCAGACGACGGGAGTTTTGCGGCGACACCATCAGGTAATCGAAGCTCACCGGACGGTACGGGTTCTCAATGAAGTTGAAGACCCGGCGCACTTCGTTGGTGATGCGTGCGTCGGCGGTAATCAGCGAGTAGTCCGTGTAAATACGCGCGGTTTTCTCGTTAAAGTTCCCGGTGCCGATATGGGCATAGCGCACCACATCGTCGCCTTCTTTACGCGAGATGAGGAACAGCTTGGCGTGGATTTTCAGCCCAGGCGCCGAGAAGATAACGTGCACGCCAGCTTCCGTCAGGCGTTTCGCCCAATGGATGTTGGCCTCTTCGTCGAAGCGCGCCTGCAGCTCAACCACCACGGTGACTTTTTTGCCGTTGTGGGCCGCGTGGATCATCGACTCGATAATGCGCGAATCTTTCGCGACGCGGTAAATATTGATTTTGATAGCCAGTACGCTGGGGTCAAACGAGGCCTGGCGCAGCAGTTCCAGCACGTGCTCAAAGGTGTGGTACGGGTAGTACAACAGCACGTCGCGTTCGCGAATGGCATCGAAACCGTTGCGGAATTTATCAAACCCGGTATGACGCAGACGGGGCAGTGGCTTGTTGACCAGATTGGCTTTGCCGACATTCGGGAAGCCAATAAAGTCTTTGAAGTTGTGATAACGCCCGCCCGGCACGATAGAGTCATAGCGGGTGATGGCGAATTTCTTGCGCAGCATTTCCACCATCGCATCAGGCATATCACGCTGATAAACGAAGCGGACAGGCTCGGCGGTTAAACGCTGCTTGAGGCTGGAGGACATCAGCTCCATCAGGCTCGATTCCATCTCGTGCACCAAATCGTATTCGGCATCACGGGTCATTTTCATCGAGTAGGCATTCAGGGCATCGTAATCAAAGAAGCCTTTGAAAATATCGTCGAGACAGTAGCGCAGAATGTTGTCCAACAGGATCATCGGTTTGCGGCGACGCGGGGTTTCCGGCGGCAAATTGACGAAACGCGGTACTTTATCGGACGGGATTTCGAGCAGCGCGTAGCTTATCTCTTCGCCGCGAATAATCTCCACCGCCAGATAGGTGTAATCGTCCTTCAGGAACGACACCAGGTCGGTTTCACGATTGATCAGAATCGGGGTAATGTGTTGGCGCAGGTACTGTTTGAAATAGTGGCGCAACCAGCTCTGCTGGTTGACTGAAAGCTGGCGTTCGTTGATCAGGAAGATTTGATTGCGCGCCATTTCGAGCAGCAGTTCGTTATAGAGGCTGTCGAACTCCTGGTCGGCTTTCAGCACACGGGCCTGAATTTTACCGAGCAGATGGCGGGAATGGGCGGTAATGCCTTGTTCTTCGCTGATGATAATACGACGTTTTAATTCAGCAAACCGGACCTTGTAGAACTCATCGAGGTTATTGGAATAGATCCCCAAAAAACGCATGCGTTCAATCAACGGGTTGCTCTTATCCGCCGCTTCCTGGAGAACTCGCTCGTTAAACGATAACCAGCTGAGTTCTTTTTCGATATAAAGCTTCTCCTGACCCATTACTACTTACACTCCGGTTGGTTGACGCGGACAGCTTCTACATTATGGCGAGCTTTGACCTGATATGTCCAATTGTGCCAGCAAAGTATGACAGTTAATTTTTTCTGGGGATATTAAGAGGTTGGCGGGAGAGATGCCCGGCGGCGCTACGCTTGCGCGGGCCTACGGTCTTGTAGGTCGGGCAAGCGAAGCGCCGCCAGGAAAAAATAATTACTCGTCTGCGGCGTAACCCTGCTCAGGCAACCGAACGCCGTCCAGCAAGGCAGAATGGCCTTTCATTTCCAGACGCCCATCGACAAACCAGCTCACAACTAAAGGGTAAATGGCGTGTTCCTGATGCTGAACGCGGTCGGTGATTTCGTCTTCCGAATCGCCTTCAAACACCGGGACTTTGGCCTGCAAAATGACTGGGCCACCGTCCAGTTCGTCAGTGACGAAATGCACTGAGGTGCCGTGTTCGTCATCTCCGTTGTCCAGCACCTGACGGTGCGTATTCAGACCCGGATATTTTGGCAGCAGAGAAGGGTGGATGTTCAGCAAACGCCCCTGATAATGCGCCACAAATTCCGGGCTAAGAATGCGCATATAACCGGCCAGCACCACCACATCCGGGGCGTAGGCGTCGATTTCCTGCATCAGCTCACGGTCAAATGCTTCGCGGCTCGGGAACTGGCTGGCGGTCAGCGCGTGTGCCGGAATGTCGGCTTCACGCGCGCGTTCGAGGCCGAACGCATCGGCCTTATTGCTGAACACTGCCCGCAGGGTGCCGTTGATTTTCTTCTGTTTGCAGGCATCGATAATCGCCTGCAAATTGCTTCCGTTACCAGAAATCAGCACCACAATGTTTTTCATTACTCGATGACCACACGCTGTTCAGAATCGGATGCTTTGATATAGCCGATTTTCCACGCGTTTTCACCTTTCTCCGTCATCAGGGCGACGGCTTTGTCAGCTTCAGACGCTGGCAGGGCGATGACCATGCCCACGCCGCAGTTAAAGGTGCGGTACATTTCATGCTGGCTGACGTTACCGGCTTTTTGCAGCCAGTTGAACACCGACGGCCACTGCCAGGAGGATTCGTCAATCACGGCCTGAGTGTTGTCCGGCAGCACGCGCGGGATGTTTTCCCAGAAGCCGCCACCGGTCAGATGCGCAATCGCGTGAACGTCAACGTTGGCGATAAGCTCGAGAATGTTTTTCACATAAATGCGCGTAGGTGCCAGCAGATGATCGGCCAGTGACTTGCCGTCCAGCTCTTCGGTTTCCGGATTGCAGCCGCTGACTTCAATGATCTTGCGTACCAGCGAGTAGCCGTTGGAGTGCGGGCCGCTCGAGCCCAGTGCAATCAGCACATCGCCGTCTGCCACTTTGCTGCCATCAATGATTTCGGACTTCTCCACCACGCCGACGCAGAACCCTGCCACATCGTAATCTTCGCCGTGGTACATGCCTGGCATTTCAGCAGTTTCGCCGCCAACCAGCGCACAGCCGGACTGCAGACAGCCTTCGGCGATGCCGGTTATCACGCTCGACGCGGTATCCACATCCAGCTTGCCGGTCGCGTAGTAGTCGAGGAAGAACAGCGGCTCTGCGCCCTGAACCACCAGGTCGTTTACGCACATGGCGACAAGGTCGATGCCGATAGTGTCATGGCGTTTGAGATCCATTGCCAGACGCAGTTTAGTGCCCACGCCATCTGTCCCGGAAACCAGCACTGGCTCACGATATTTTTGCGGCAGCGCGCACAGTGCGCCGAAGCCACCCAGGCCACCCATCACTTCCGGGCGGCGGGTTTTCTTCACCACACCTTTGATTCGGTCAACCAGGGCATTACCTGCGTCAATATCAACACCGGCATCTTTATAGCTAAGAGAGGTTTTGTCGGTCACTGCAAAGTCTCCACGCGATGGCGTTAGAAAATGAAATCGGCGACATTCTAACAGCCTAAGCAAACGTTTGCGAGCCTGGCCGAGGGATATCTTTTGTTGACGTTTTTTTACACTGCGACGCAAAGCGAAGGGGCAAATTTGAACCGGTTCACGAAAATGAAACCGGGTACATTTTTATGCTTGCAGGTTAGCGAGGGAGCCCACAGTATCTGACTGAAACCGGTTTCTGAAATGGCCTTCAGGAGGAATGGACAAATGCAGATAGCCGCATTTGATATCGGCGGAACGGCGCTGAAAATGGGCGTCGTCACCCGTGAAGGGGAGATCCTCGCCAAGGCAAAAGCCACCATCAACGACAGTGATGGGGATGAAATCCTGCAGGCGATCCTGCACTGGGTTGAAACGCACCCCGACTGCCAGGGCATCGCGCTGAGCGCCCCTGGCTACGTCAATCCGCATACCGGGTTTATCGAAATGGGGGGCGCTATTCGTCGCTTCGATAATTTCGCCATTAAAGACTGGCTTGAAGAGCGAACCCACCTGCCTGTCGCGATTGAAAATGATGCTAACTGCGTTCTGTTGGCCGAACGCTGGCAGGGCAAAGCCGCAGCGCTCAGCGATTTTCTGGTCCTGACTATCGGGACCGGCATTGGCGGCGCTATTTTCTGCAATAACCAACTGGTGCGCGGCGCGCGCTTTCGCGGCGGCGAGTTTGGCTACATGTTTACCGAACGTCCCGGCACCCGTCATCCCACGCACTACACCATGAATGCCACCTGCACGATGCGTGTCTTACGCCACCGTTACAGCCAGCACACGGGTAAAGCGCTGAATGACGTCAGCGGTGAAGAGATTTTTGATGCCAGTGACGCCGGTGACGTGACCTGTCAGCGCCTGGTCGACGATTTCTTCAACGGCATTGGCGCGGGGCTCTATAACCTGGTCAATCTGTTCGATCCACAAACCATTCTGCTTGGCGGCGGCATTACCGAGCGTCCAGGGTTCCTGGCACAGCTCAAAGCCCATCTTGTCTGGTTCGGAATTGACGAGCACGTCGATACCGTCAGCCACGGCAATGACGCCGGCCTGCTCGGCGCGGTTTATCATTTTAATCAGCAGTCAGAACGTTAAAGAGGGAGTTGTTATGTCCGGATTTAAACACGATTTTCTGTGGGGCGGCGCGGTTGCTGCGCATCAGTTGGAAGGCGGCTGGAAAGAGGGCGGCAAAGGCCCAAGCGTTGCCGATGTGATGACCGCCGGAGCCCATGGTGTGGCGCGTGAAATTACCGACGGCGTACTGCCAGGCAAAAACTATCCGAACCATGAAGCGATTGATTTCTACCATCGCTATAAAGACGACATCAAACTGTTTGCCGAGATGGGCTTCAAGTGCTTCCGTACTTCTATTGCGTGGACGCGTCTGTTCCCGAAAGGTGACGAGCTGGAGCCGAATGAAGCCGGCCTGAAATTCTATGACGATCTGTTTGATGAGTGCCTGAAGTACGGCATCGAGCCGGTTATTACCCTGTCCCACTTCGAAATGCCGTATTACCTGGTGAAAGAGTACGGCGGCTGGCGTAACCGTAAAACCATCGACTTCTTTGCGCGCTTTGCAAAAGCGGCCTTTGAGCGCTACCAGCACAAAGTGAAGTACTGGATGACGTTCAACGAAATCAACAACCAGGCAAACTTCCACGAAGATTTCGCGCCGTTCACCAACTCGGGCATCAAATATCAGCCGGGTGAAGATCGCGAGCCGGTCATGTTCCAGGCCGCTCATTACGAGCTGGTGGCAAGCGCACTGGCGGTGAAAATCGCGCGTGAAATCAATCCGTCGCTGCAGGTGGGCTGCATGATTGCTATGTGCCCAATTTACCCACTGAGCTGTGCGCCAGATGACATGATGATGGCGATGAACGCCATGCACCGCCGCTACTGGTTTACCGATGTTCACGTGCGCGGAAAATATCCGCAGCACCTGCTGAACTACTTCGAGCGCCGTGGCTTCGCGCTGGATATCACCGAAGAAGACCGCGCCGCGCTGAAGCAGGGCTGTGTCGATTACATTGGCTTCAGCTACTACATGTCCTTCGCCACCAAGGCGACGGAAGACAACCCTGAGCTGGATTACGACGAGTCGAAAAGCCTGGTTTCTAACCCGTATGTCAAAAAATCCGACTGGGGTTGGCAGATCGATCCTGTCGGCCTGCGCTACTCGCTGAACTGGTTCTGGGATCACTATCAGCTGCCGCTGTTCATCGTTGAGAACGGCTTCGGCGCGATTGACGTGCGTGAAGCGGATGGCAGCGTCAACGATCAGTACCGCATTGACTATCTCTCGGCTCACATTGCCGAAATGAAAAAAGCGGTGGTGGAAGACGGCGTCGATCTGATGGGCTACACCCCGTGGGGCTGTATCGATCTGGTGTCTGCCGGAACCGGTGAAATGAAAAAACGCTACGGCTTTATCTATGTAGATAAGGACAACGAGGGCAACGGTACGCTTGAACGTAGCCGCAAAAAGTCGTTCGACTGGTATAAGAAGGTGATCGGCAGCAACGGTGAGTCGCTGTAATTGCCCGGTGGCGCTGCGCTTACACGGGCCTACCTCTCCGTAGGTCGGATAAGCGCCAGCGCATCCGACGATGATTAAAAACAAAACCTCGCTCCGGCGGGGTTTATTTTTGTCCTTATTTTATAATCAGTAACATTGTGTTAATCACCGGACTTGATCTAACAGGTATGGCGCTTCGAAGAAAAAGCGGTATAATCCCGCGATTTTTTTTGTGGCTGCCCCTCAGAGGAGAAAGAGAATGAAGATTGTGGAAGTGAAACACCCACTCGTCAAACACAAGCTGGGCCTGATGCGCGAGAACGATATCAGTACCAAACGCTTCCGTGAACTCGCCTCAGAAGTGGGCAGCTTGCTGACTTATGAAGCAACGTCCGATCTGGAAACGGAAACTGTCACCATCGAAGGCTGGAACGGCCCGGTGCAGGTTGAGCAGATCAAGGGCAAGAAAATTACCGTTGTGCCAATCCTGCGTGCAGGCCTGGGCATGATGGAAGGCGTTCTGGAGCACGTACCGAGCGCGCGTATCTCCGTTGTCGGTATCTACCGTAATGAAGAAACCCTCGAGCCGGTTCCGTATTTCCAGAAGCTGGTCTCCAACATCGACGAGCGTATGGCGCTGGTGGTTGACCCAATGCTGGCAACCGGTGGCTCCATGATCGCCACTATTGACCTGCTGAAGAACGCAGGCTGCTCCAGCATTAAGGTGCTGGTGCTGGTTGCCGCTCCGGAAGGTATCGCCGCGCTGGAAAAAGCGCATCCGGACGTTGAACTCTACACCGCGTCCATCGATCAGGGCCTCAACGAGCACGGATACATTATTCCGGGACTCGGCGATGCCGGTGACAAGATTTTTGGTACCAAGTAAACGATTTAATAAGAAGAGCCGACTTTGAGAGTCGGCTTTTTTTTGACTAAAACACAACAACACCCATAAGAGGAAAGACCTATGACGCGCCGTGCTATCGGGGTAAGTGAAAGACCACCGCTTTTGCAGACCATCCCGCTTAGTTTGCAGCATCTGTTCGCCATGTTTGGCGCAACCGTGCTGGTGCCTGTGCTTTTTCATATTAACCCGGCAACGGTCCTGCTGTTTAACGGCATCGGCACGCTGCTGTATCTGTTCATATGCAAAGGCAAAATTCCGGCGTATCTCGGCTCCAGCTTCGCGTTTATCTCCCCGGTGCTGCTGCTTCTGCCGCTGGGTTATGAGGTAGCGCTGGGCGGTTTTATCATGTGCGGCGTGCTGTTCTGTCTGGTGTCGTTTATCGTGAAAAAAGCGGGTACCGGCTGGATTGACGTCATGTTCCCCCCTGCGGCGATGGGCGCAATTGTCGCGGTAATTGGCCTTGAGCTGGCGGGCGTTGCGGCCAACATGGCGGGCCTGTTGCCTGCTGATGGGCAGAGCGTCGACAGCAAAGTCATCCTCGTGTCGATGGTAACATTAGGCGTGACCGTTTTCGGTTCCGTGCTGTTCCGCGGCTTTATGGCGATTATCCCGATTCTGATTGGCGTGCTGGTGGGATACGGCTTGTCGTTTGCCCTCGGTATGGTCGACACCACTGCGATTTCACAGGCGCACTGGTTCGCACTGCCAACCTTCTACACCCCGCGCTTTGAGTGGTTTGCCATCTTCACCATTCTGCCTGCGGCACTGGTGGTTATTGCAGAACACGTCGGTCACCTGGTCGTGACCGCGAATATCGTCAAAAAAGACCTGATTAAAGATCCGGGCCTGCACCGTTCGATGTTTGCCAACGGCTTGTCGACCGTGATTTCCGGTTTCTTTGGTTCCACGCCAAACACCACCTACGGCGAAAACATTGGCGTGATGGCGATTACCCGCGTGTACAGTACCTGGGTTATCGGCGGCGCGGCCATCATTGCGATCCTGCTTTCCTGTGTCGGTAAACTGGCGGCAGCGATTCAGATAATCCCGGTTCCTGTCATGGGCGGTGTTTCCCTGCTGCTGTACGGCGTGATCGGCGCTTCCGGTATTCGCGTGCTGATCGAGTCCAAAGTGGACTACAGCAAAGCGCAGAACCTGATCCTGACCTCGGTGATCCTGATCATCGGCGTCAGCGGCGCGAAGGTGCACATCGGTGCGGCTGAACTGAAAGGCATGGCGCTGGCGACGATCGTCGGCATTGCCCTGAGCCTGATCTTCAAACTGATCAGCGTCCTGCGTCCGGAAGAAGTGGTGCTGGATGCGGAAGACAGCGAGTCGCCGTCGCATTGATCCTTTAACCGGGCGGGATCTCCGCCCGGTTCTCTCCCCGCCCATTTTTGTGTTACACTCATCGCGTTTTTTTGTAGTCCCATGTTGAGGTCACTCTGAACGCTCCGGCTCAGCTCTCTCTGCCACTCTATTTGCCCGATGATGAAACTTTTGCCAGTTTCTGGCCGGGGGATAACCCTTCTTTACTTGCCGCAGTGCAAACCATGCTGCGTCAGGAACACAGCGGATATATCTATCTCTGGTCACGCGAAGGCGCGGGGCGCAGCCATCTGCTGCATGCCGCGTGTGCTGAACTGTCGCAGCGGGGCGATGCGGTGGGCTATGTGCCGCTGGATAAACGCACCTGGTTTGTGCCGGAAGTGCTTGATGGTATGGAGCACCTGGCGCTGGTGTGTATCGATAATATTGAATGTGTCGCAGGTGATGAACCGTGGGAAATGGCGATCTTCAACCTTTACAACCGTATTCTTGAATCGGGCAAAACACGCCTGCTGATCACCGGCGATCGCCCGCCGCGCCAGCTGAAGTTAGGGTTGCCGGATCTGGCTTCGCGCCTGGATTGGGGGCAGATCTACAAGCTGCAGCCGTTGTCTGATGAAGACAAATTACAGGCATTACAGCTGCGCGCCAAAATGCGTGGCTTTGAGATGCCGGAAGACGTTTGTCGCTTCCTGATGAAGCGCCTCGATCGCGAAATGCGAACCCTCTTTATGACGCTGGATCAGCTCGATCGAGCCTCTATCACCGCACAGCGTAAGCTGACCATTCCTTTTGTGAAAGAGATCCTGAAGCTTTAGCGCTGACCCCTCTCCCTAACCCTCTCCCAAAGGGAGAGGGAATCGCGATGTGCGGGCTTTGATTTTCGCCCCTCGTGCGGATCAGGCGCGACCTCTGGTTTTCTCCCTCTCCCTGCGGGAGAGGGCTGGGGAGAGGGGCTGGCACCGCATCTCATTTTCCGGTGGCGCTACGCTTACCGGACCTACAGGATCGGGTCCTTGTAGGCCTGTGCAAGCGCAGCGCCGCCAGGCATTTCTTAGCAACAATCATCCAGCAAATGCTGCATCAAAAGCGGAATCGGTCTTCCCGATGCCACGCTTCTGCCGTTCTCACGCCACAGCGCTGTGCCACTCACGTCCAGATGCGCCCATGGGATCTCCGGCGGGCAGAAGTGGTGCAATAGCCACGCCGCAGAAGAACTGATCGCCGCGTTGTTGGTGGGCGTATTACACAGATCGGCAATTGCGCTTTCGGTTTGTTTTTTCAAACGCTTATCCAGCGGCAGCGACCACACTTCATCTCCGCTCTTTTCTCCTGCCTGCGTTAATGCACAACGTAATGGTTCATCCTGTGTCATCAGCCCGCTCAGCTCATAGCCCAGCGCTTTCACCACCGCGCCGGTCAGCGTTGCCATATCGATAATGTACTGAGTTTGCGGGTGACGCTGGCTGGCCCAGGCGATGGCATCCGCCAGCACCAGACGGCCTTCCGCGTCGGTATTGTTGATTTCCACGGTCATGCCGTTACAGGCTCGGGCCACGCTGCCCGGTTGCATCGCGTTGGGACCGATGGCATTTTCGGCCAGCGCTAACACACCCATCGCGCGAACGGGTAAACCCAGATCGGCAATGCTCAGCATCAGGCCCAGCACATTCGCCGCACCGCACATGTCGTACTTCATGGTGTACATGCCCGCGCCTTCTTTCAGCCACAGGCCGCCGGTGTCGAAGGTGATACCTTTACCGACATACGCGCGTACCGGACCGCTTTCCGCGCCGTTGTAATGAATCGCGAGCAGGCGAGGCGGGCGAGAGGAACCTTTTCCCACCGCGTGCAGCAGCCCAAGCCCTTGTTCAACAATCGCCTTTTCATCCAGCACTTCGCAGCTCAAAGCCGGGTAGTGCGCGCACAGGCGCTGCGCCTCTTCAACCACAAACTGTGGCGTGCAGGTTTCCGAGGGAATGTCCGCCAGCCGCCGTGCGGCGAGCATTCCATTGGCCACGGCGTGTTGCTGGCGAAGCGCGACTTCCAGACCCTGAACCTGTGAGGCTAAACAGAATGCGGTGAGTTTTTTTACTTTTGCGCGGACGTCGCTGCCCGTTTTCAGCCCCAAATCGTCAAGGTGATGGTCCAGGTTAAAGAACCAACGCAGCGCGCTCTGACGAATGCTTTCTTCATCCAGAGCCGAGCAATCCAGCAGCACTTCTTCACTGACGGGTTTTTTGAATAGCGGTCGCAAATGCGTGAGCAAATTGTGCTGCCACTCCGCTTGCGGGATCAACGTGATCCGCGCAAAAGGTGCACAGGCAAAGCCGCTATCCGCGATGCTGCCTGTTTCTGCCTGAGCGATCATTTCCGTGAGCAGCGGAATATCCAGTGCTGCCAGCAGTGGGCTTCCGGGCCAGCTGATCAAATGCGCCTTGTTTGGGGCTTCTGCGGCATGGGTAATCAGACGATAGTCCATCAATTAGTCCTCAATCGGCGCGCGAATACGTGCGGCATAGGCCTGCATCCATTCGTCATCTACGGGGTGATAATGGGTTCTTTCCTGGTGGCGTTCAGCGCGGAAAACAGTTAACGGCTGTTTTGCCGTGGCGACCACGAAGGAGAACGTTTTGATGTTGGTGGCCGCACCAAACTCGCCGTTGCGATTCATGCAGACCACGGAAAGATCGCCCACGCGTCCGAAGCGTGACATGAGCTTATCTTCCAGTTCGAATACCACGGAGTCGGCTGCCTGCTGTGGCGTCATACCGCCCGCCATGCGGCGCACGATTTCATAGCTGACGCAGCCTTTCATTAAATCTTCCCCGACGCCGGTTGCGGTGGCGGCACCGGTTTCGCTGTCACAGTAAAAGCCGGAACCCATGATGGGGGAGTCGCCAATGCGCCCACGTTTTTTCATAAACAGGCCGCTGGTCGAGGTGGCAACGCTCATCGAGCCGTGTTTATCCAGCCCGATGACGCCAACGGTGTCGTGACCGTCATAGGGACTCAGCCCTTTATCGAGCGTTTCACGGCAGCGTTTGCGGTAGTGCTGCATCGCGCGGTCAGTCAGCATCGCTTTGTGACTAAAGCCTTGCTCCAGCGCCCACTCGCGCGCGCCCTGGCCGACTAACAGTGAGTTGTAACGCTGGCGGCTCAGTGCGTGTGCCACCCGAACCGGGTTGGCAATATCAATCAGATTCCCCACCGCACCAAACGCCAACGTATCGCCGTCCATAAAGGCGGCATCCAGCTCCACATCGCCATTTTCCGTGGGCAACCCGCCGTAACCGACGGATTTGTAATACGGAAAATCTTCTACGGTGGCAACGGCATCGACCACGGCGGTCGATGCGGCACTCCCTGCGGCCAGCGCCGACGCGGATTCAGACAGACCTTCCAGCGCCATTCGCCAGGTTGCAATAATTCCCCACATCTTAAGACTCCTGTTTTGCCAACTGGCGGGTTTCACTTTCACTCATCACTTCTGCGGCGCGATACTGCTTATCGACAATCCGCATAAACGGCAGGTACAGCATCGCGCCAATCAGCAGGTTAAGAATTTGCATCACGCTGCCGGAAAGGTGCCCGGTAACGATAAATCCGCTCAGGACGGGCGGGAGCGTCCACGGGATAAACACCCCGGTGGTCACCGCGACGGCACCGATTTTCATTGCCACGTACTGCACGGTGACCAGCACCAGCGGCACGAGGTTGAACGGAATCAGCATGATGGGGTTCATGATCACCGGCAGGCCGAACAGAACGGGTTCATTGATGTTGAAAATGGACGCGCCTGCGCCAAGACGTGCCACTTCGCGCATGTTTTTACTGCGGGCGAAAATCAGCATCGCAATCACCAGCGACAGCGTCGCGCCCGCACCGCCCATCCAGATCATGTCGAAGAACTGCTCGGTGATGATATGCGGTGGCGTGACGCCTGCCTGAATCGCGGCAATATTGTCGGTTTGGTTTTCCATCCACAGCGGGCGGATGATGCCGTTGATCATCGAACCGGAGTTAATGCCCACTGACCACAGAATAGTGATGCTGAACACGGTCATCAGCGCACCGAAGTAGGACGTGCCGTAGTGACGAACGGGGCTGGCCACCACGTCGTAGATAAACTGGTGAATCGTGTTGTAGTGGGTGTGTTCAAAGCTGATGCGGATGACCAGCACCAGAATCATCACCAGCAGCGCCGGGATCAGGGCGGCGAAAGACTCCTGCACCGCGGGCGGTACGCCCTCCGGCATCTTGATGACCAGTTTTTTGCGCTTCAGCCAGCAGAACAATTCCGTCCACAGCAAGGAACCGATCATCGCGACAAACAACCCTTTGGTACCAATCCACTCCACCGGCATCACCGTAATACCGCCGTTTTCCGCCACCTTGATAAACGGTGTCAGGATCAGGAAGCAGACCAGCGCCAGGATCCCGCAGGAGACGCGGTCCTCTTTGTAATGTTCGGCAAGTCGATAGGCGACCAGGAAACTGACGAAGAGCGACATAGTGGAGAACACCGCGTTAAACGGGATCTCGACGATGCTGCTCCAGCTCTCACCAAAGGTGTGAGACATAAACTGCTGATAGCCCTGATTCGGGAATGAGGAAATCACCAGCAGGATAGAACCGACGATGATAAACGGCATGAAGGAGACATAGGCACCACGAATGGCACCCAGGTGGCGTTGTTGAGCCGTTTTGGCGGCCAGCGGCATTAATTTTGCTTCTAAAAATCCCAGAACATTGTTCATTGTGAGCTCCGCACGAGATCGACTGGAGGGTTGTGTGTTATTTATGCGGATTATTAATGAAAGTGCCGTGTCGAAAGGTGAGTGCGGTCACAATGCCCGTTTACCTTTCCTATAAGTCTCACATGATTAGTCAGATAAAGCGGCGGGGAGTAACGATGGAAATTAAGCTGCATGCCAATGCCACGACGACGCCACGTGTTCGTCGCTATCTACAGCAGTCCGATAAAAGCGACCGTGAGCTGGCAAAAGAGCTGGGGATTTCAGTGACGACGGTACGCCGCTGGCGCAACCGGGAACAGACGGGCGACAGGCACACAACGCCGCACGTGATACACAAAGCGATGAGATCAGAACAGATGGCGCTGGTTAACGCGCTGCGCGACACGCTCAATGCCCCGTTGGATGAATTGCTGTTTATGGTGAATGAGGGGCTGGGGATTGCCGTCTCTCGCGCCACGCTGAACCGCTATCTGGCACCGGCACATCAGCGGCAAAGGTCCCCGCTGCAGGGGAAAAAAGCCCTGAAAGCCGGTATTACGCCAAATACGCTGACGCTCCATTACCGGCTGCTGGCACTCTCCATGGACGACGGTGGCGACCATCATCTGCTCTGGGCTAGGGAATCCGTCAGCGGCTGGTGTCATGCCCGGGTATTTTCCGGTATTTCACCGCCACTGGTGGCAAACTGGCTCAATGAAACCCTTGAGCGCTGTCCGGCTGATATTCAATGTCTTGAGACAGAAAACAGCAAGTGGCTACAGGTCACGCTGCCAGGAAGGGAAGTGCGCGCTTACACCGAATTGAGTTCACCCGCCATTGCCTTTACGGAAACGCTGAGCGAGCTGATTCCGGCGGCGACAGGGCCAGATGCACTGGTAATACGTTTATGCGAACTGTGGAATACCGGAAAAGCGCAGAAGAAGCTGGGAGAATGCACGCCGCAGGCCTTTCTTGAAGCCCTGCGGCCGGGTGCTTAGAGGATTTCCAGTACCGATTCTGGTGGGCGGCCAATACGCGCATGACCGTTTTTGGTCACAATCGGGCGCTCGATCAGTTTTGGATTGGCGATCATCGCCTTAATGAGATCAGCCTCGCTAAGCGCGCTGTCGGCCAGGTTCAGTTCTTTATAGAGGTCTTCTTTCTGGCGCATCAGGTCACGTGCGCTTTTCATGCCGAGCATGTTCAGCAGATTTTTCAGTGCGGCGGCATCCGGTGGGGTGTCCAGATACAGCACAACCTCAGGCTCTACGCCTTTGTCTTTCAACAGCGCTAGCGTTTCGCGGCTCTTGGAGCAACGTGGGTTGTGGTAGATTGTTACTGCATCGCTCATGCGGTGTCCTTACATCTTGGTATAGGGTTTAAACGTATTCTGCAACTGGCGGAACTGGTCGATGCGTGCATCGTAGCGGGCCTGTTGAAGGCTGCCGAGTTTTACCTGTGCGCTGGCGCTGCTGAGCAGGGAAATGGCCTGATCTAAGCGGCCCACCAGGGCCATATTTTCTGCCCGGGCGGCCAGTTCCTGATCGCGATTACCGAGCTTCGCTTCAGCCTGTGCCAGCAGATCCCAGCCGTTGGTGTCATCTTTGTAGCTGAAGGTGTAGCGGTTGAGCAACGTCGCTGCTTCCGCCTGCTTACCGGATTCCATCAGGGCGTTGGCCAGGTTGAGCTGTAAAACAGGGCTGTTGCGCAGATCTTTCGCTGCTTTCAGGCGGTCCACGGCTTCATCATTCTTTTTCTGCCCCAGTGAAATATCGGTGGCCAGATCGAGATACCAGACATTCTGTGGGTTGGCGCTCAGCAGCGGCTGCAGCTGTTTGCTGGCCTCGGCGAAGTTGTCTTTCTGCATCGCCATCAGCGCGCGGCCATATTGTGCGGCATGCTGCTCGCGAATATTGCCTTTCGCCCAGTTGTCGAGCAGGTCGGTGCCCAGCTGGTTTTGACCATTATTGTACATGCCCAGCACACGGGCTTTGGCCATGTAGAAGTCTTCAGAGGACTGAACCACCACCGCGTGCATCTGATTCGCACGGTCGCGGGATTCTGACAGACGGCTTTCCGGTAACGGGTGCGTCAGCAGCATTTCTGGCGGTTTGGATGAGTAGCGAGACTGATCCATCAACTTATCCATAAACTGTGGCATGCCCTGCGGATCAAATCCGGAGCGGGCCAGCACCTGAATGCCGATGCGGTCCGCTTCTTCTTCATTCTGGCGGGTGAAGCTTATCAACCCCTGCTGGGTCCCGGCGAGCGTGCCGGTTAACGCGGCCATCCCGGCCTGCGGACTGGCCATCGCCAGCAGAATCGAGCCGAGCGCACCAACCCAGGTCAGCGGCGCATTACGCTTCTGGTCTTCCATTGCACGCGCCAGGTGGCGCTGGGTGACGTGTGAGATTTCGTGCGCCATGACGGAAGCCAGCTGGCTTTCGGTATCGGCATAGCGGAACAGGGCCGAGTGCAGCACGACGTTACCGCCAAAGAAGGCGAAGGCGTTCAGCTCGTCGTTATTGATTAAAAAGAAATGAAACGGGGTTTTCACCGAGTTGGCGTGGGCAACCAGCCGCATTCCGAGTCCGTTGACATACTGAACCAGCAGCGGATCGTTAATCAGCGGTGCGCTGCCGCGCAGCTGGCGAACGTAGTAGTCGCCCATTTGCATTTCCTGGCCGATGGAGAGCGTGCTTCCGGCAGTCGTGCCGATATCGGGAAGCGTATCGGTGGAATCCGCAAAGGCTGGCAGGGCCTGGCCCAGGGTTAAAGACGCAATCAGCGTCGCAACCAGCGTTTTTTTTAACTGCCTGAACATAGCTCGATCCTGTCTGTTGGTTTGCCAGTTTGACCGACGACGCTGCATAACGTTCCACTGTCGGCTGCCCTGGCAGTGTATCTTTCTGTGACATACTTGAAAACGCCCTTGCGCGACTTTTGCTGTCGGGTGCGCAGAGGGTGAAAAAGCGGAGTCTTTTTAGTGACATTTAGATACACTCCGCAAGGGCCCATTGCCCGCCAACAGGGAACGGTGTTGTTATGCTCGAAATGTTAATCCAGTGGTACCGCCGACGCTTCAGCGACCCAGAAGCGATAGCGCTGCTGGTCATTCTGCTTGCCGGATTCGGTATCCTTTTCTTCTTCAGTGGCCTGCTGGCTCCCTTGCTGGTGGCGATTGTGCTGGCTTACCTGCTCGAATGGCCTACCGCCCGGCTGGAGCGTATCGGCTGCTCGCGGCCCTGGGCCTCCTCGATTGTCCTGATCCTGTTCGTCGGCGTTTTAATGTTGATGTCGTTCGTGGTGATGCCCGTGGCCTGGCAGCAGGGCATGAACCTGATTCGCGATATGCCAGGCATGCTCAATAAGCTGTCGGATTATGCGGCGACGCTGCCTCGCCGATACCCGGCGTTGGTCGATGCAGGCATCATTGATGCGATGGCAGAAAACATGCGCAGTCGGATGCTGGGCATGGGGGATTCGGTGGTGAAATATTCCCTGGCGTCGCTGGTCGGCCTGTTGACGATTGCGGTCTATCTGGTTCTGGTGCCGCTGATGGTGTTCTTCCTCGTCAAAGATAAAGACCAAATGCTGAATGCCGTGCGTCGCGTACTGCCGCGTAACCGTGGGCTGGCGGGGCAGGTGTGGACAGAAATGAACCAACAAATCACCAATTATATCCGCGGCAAAGTGCTGGAAATGGTGGTGGTTGGCGTTGCCACCTGGATTGGTTTCCTGATGTTTGGCCTCAACTATTCGCTGCTGCTGGCGGTGCTGGTCGGGCTTTCGGTGCTGATCCCCTACATTGGTGCGTTTGTGGTGACCATCCCGGTGGTGGGCGTGGCGCTGTTCCAGTTTGGCCTCGGAACGGAATTCTGGAGCCTGTTCGCCGTCTATCTGATTATCCAGGGGCTGGATGGCAACCTGCTGGTGCCGGTACTGTTCTCAGAAGCGGTGAACCTGCACCCTCTGGTGATCATCCTTTCGGTGGTGATTTTCGGGGGGCTATGGGGCTTCTGGGGGGTGTTCTTCGCCATTCCTTTGGCGACGCTTATCAAAGCGGTGGTTCATGCGTGGCCGGACAGCCCGGCGCTCGAAGAGTCCTGACGGAGCAAGCGGCACAAGATGAAGAAGCAGTATCTGAAAGAATATACCGCAAAGCAGATTGTGCAGCGGGCGATGAAAATCATTCCCTGGTCGGTCAACGTGATGGATGAACATGGGATTATCATCGCCTCCGGTGAGCCGTCGCGCCTGCGTCAACGCCACGAAGGGGCGATTCTGGCCCTGAAAGATAACCGGGTGGTGGAGATAGATTCTGCCACCGCCAATCAGCTTAAAGGGGTGAAGCCGGGTATCAATCTGCCTATCTCGTTTCACGGGCAACTGATTGGCGTGTTGGGTATTACCGGCGAACCCGATGAGGTGCGTTCCTATGCTGAACTGGTGAAAATGGCCTCCGAGCTGGTCATCGAGCATATGGTGCTGATTGAGCAGAAAGAGTGGGATAAACGGTATCGCGAAGATCTCATCAATCAGCTGATCATGCGTGAACCTCCCGCTGAGGCGCTGCAGGCGATGGTCTCTTATCTCGGCATCGATCTTCAGCTTCCCCGCGTGGTGGTGATTATTGAATTGCGCCAGCCGGATCGGGAAGCGCTGCGCAATCTGTTGGATTACTTCGAAAACCGTGCCCGCGATCACCTCGTCACTTTTACCGACTTCAACGAACTGATCATCATCAAACCCATCCCCCTTAAACAGGGCGTCTGGGATTTGCAGCAGGAGCAGCGCGACCTGCAGAACTTTAAATCCTGGGCCAGCTCATCGGGATTCAGCCGGATTGTGGTGGGCGGTTTCTTCCCGGGCGAAACCGGGTTGCACCGTTCATGGCAGACGGCGAAGGCCACCCAGGCGATGGTGAAAAGGCAGAAGGTGAAAAACCAGTATGTGTTCTATCACGACTACGCGTTGCCCGCGCTGCTGAGCGAGGTGTCCGACAGCTGGCAGGCGCAGGAGCTGTCGCATTTGTGGATGCAGCTTCAGGACCACGACAGCAAAGGCGTACTGCAGGCGACGCTGCGGGTGTGGTTTGAACAGAACTGTGAACTTTCTCAAACCGCGAAGCAATTGCATATCCACGTCAATACGCTGCGCTACCGTTTGCAGCGCTGTGAATCGATTCTTCAAATTAAAATCAATGACTTAAAAAGTATTCTTTGGTTATACATCGGCATGCAGATGCAAACGGAAACTGTAGGTTCACACAATTTTACCGCGACTGAAACCGCCAAAGTTCGTCAAAAGCGCTAACTCTTTCCCTTCAGGCTTTTCCCATACTGCGCCGGTACCTTACAAGGAGGCGCTACAATGACGTCCATCTCTACGCTAGGAGCTATCGCCGCGCTGGTGGTAGCTATTTTATTGATTTTGCGAAAGGTTTCTCCCGCTTACGGCATGATGGCCGGGGCGCTGATCGGCGGGCTGATTGGCGGTGCGGATCTGGTGGAAACGGTCAAACTGATGGTGACCGGTGCGCAGGGGATCACCAACGCCGTGCTGCGTATTCTGGCTGCCGGTGTGTTGGCTGGCGTACTGATTGAATCCGGTGCCGCCAATACCATCGCTGAAACGGTGGTTAAAAAAGTCGGGGAAACCCGTGCGCTGCTGGCGCTGGCGATTGCCACCATGTGCCTGACGGCGGTCGGCGTCTTTGTCGACGTGGCGGTGATTACGGTGGCACCGATTGCGCTGTCTGTGGCGCACCGCGCGGGCTTATCGAAAACGGCGATTTTGCTGGCGATGATTGGCGGGGGGAAAGCGGGTAACGTGATGTCGCCAAACCCGAACGCCATTGCGGCGGCGGATGCGTTCCACGTGCCGCTGACCTCCGTCATGATGGCGGGGATCATTCCGGGCTTGTTTGGCCTGGTGATGGCCTATTTTCTGGCCAAAAAGCTGAGCCGTAAAGGCACGATGGTCATGCCGGAAGAGGTGGTGACGCAAAGTTCTCATGCCGGACAGCCAGGATTCCTGGTTTCGGTCAGCGCACCGCTGGTGGCCATTATTCTGCTCTCTCTGCGCCCGATTGCCGGTATCAACATTGATCCGCTGATTGCGCTGCCGGTGGGTGGGCTTATCGGTGCGGTGCTGATGGGCCGCGCAGGCCAGGCCAACCACTATATGGTCGCCGGACTGACCCGTATGGCACCGGTGGCGATCATGCTGTTAGGCACCGGGACGCTCGCCGGAATCATTGCTAACTCCGAACTGAAAGATGTCCTGATCCACGGCCTGACGGCGTCCGGACTGCCAGCGTGGGTGCTGGCTCCGGTATCGGGTGCAATCATGTCGATGGCAACAGCCTCCACGACGGCAGGGACGGCGGTCGCCTCCAGCGTCTTTGCTCCAACGCTGATGGAACTCGGCGTGTCTGCCCTGGCGGGAGCTGCGATGATCCATGCGGGTGCGACGGTCCTCGATCACCTTCCACACGGCAGTTTCTTCCATGCAACGGGCGGGAGCGTCAACATGCAGATCCGTGAACGCCTGAAGGTAATGCCTTATGAGACGCTGGTGGGCTTCACCATCGCCGTCATGTCCACCCTGATGTTTGGCGTCTTTGGATTCGCAGGATAACGATGATGAAAATTGTGATTGCACCTGATTCATTTAAAGAGAGCCTGTCGGCGCTGAATGTGGCGCGAGCCATTGAAGAGGGCTTCCGCCAGATCTACCCGCAGGCTGAATATGTGACCGTGCCAATGGCCGATGGCGGCGAAGGGACGGTGGAATCGATGGTGGAGGCAAGTGAAGGTCACTATCGGTTCACTGACGTCATGGGACCGTTGGGAGAAACCGTCAGCGCCCGCTGGGGTGTGATGGGCGATGGGCGTACGGCTATCATTGAAATGGCCGCCGCATCCGGGCTGCATTACGTGGCTCCCGAACTGCGTAACCCGCTGAATACCACCAGTTTCGGGACCGGGGAGCTTATCGTGGCCGCGCTGGAATCCGGCGTGGAACGCATTATCCTCGGTATCGGCGGCAGCGCCACGAATGACGGTGGCGCAGGCATGATGCAGGCGCTCGGGGCCGGGCTTTTTGATGCGAAGGACAACGCGCTGGCTCACTGCGGTGGGGCGCTGGAAAAACTGGCGCGCATTGACCTCAGCACGCTGCATCCGCGGCTGGCTGAAGTGACAATCACCGTCGCCTGCGATGTGAATAATCCGCTTTGTGGGGCTAACGGGGCCTCGGCCGTGTTCGGCCCACAGAAAGGGGCGACGCCCGAAATGGTCAGGCATCTGGATGCTGTGCTCGAAAACTGGGGGGTTATGATGCTTCAAACCACCGGACGCGATGTGCGTCAGGTGCCGGGTGCCGGTGCGGCGGGCGGTATGGGGGCTGCGCTGGTAGGATTGCTCAGTGCCCGACTGCAGCCCGGGGTGGAGATCGTGGTGGACGCGCTGGCGCTGGAAGATCATGTCAAAGACGCGACGCTGGTTATCACCGGGGAAGGGCGGCTCGACAGCCAGAGCATCTGCGGTAAAACGCCAATCGGTGTGGCGAACGTGGCGAAGAAACATCATAAGCCCGTCATTGCGCTGGCCGGTGGCTTAAAGGACGATCACCAGGTGGTGTACGAGCATGGGCTGGATGCTGCTTTTGCTATCCTGCCGGGCATCGTCACGTTGCCGCAGGCACTGGAACAGGCGCATGCCAACCTGAAGCTCACCGCACGGAATGTGGCGGCGGTGTGGAAGATGGCACAGCAGGCAAAATAGCGGTTAATTGCCGGGTAGCGCTTCGCTAACCCGGCCTACAGCAGGCATCGACACTAAATTCACAGGCCGGGTAAGGCGAAGCCGCCACCCGGCAATGTCTCACCCAAAAGCAGAAACAAAAAACCGCCCCTCGGGGCGGTTTTGCTATCAGGCGTTCTCTTTCACCCAGTTCAGCACGATGTCGTGGTGATTGCTGGTTTTGAAGTCGTCGAACACGTGCTCAACCTTACCGTTCCCGTCCAGCAGGAAGCTGATACGGTGGATCCCGTCGTAGGTTTTGCCCATAAAGGACTTCTCACCCCAGACGCCAAACTGCTCGCAGACCTGATGGTCTTCGTCAGAAAGCAGGGTAAAGTTCAGCAGTTCTTTTTCCGCGAAACGGGAGAGTTTTTCCGGTTTGTCGGTGCTGATCCCCAGCACTTCAACACCCGCTTTCTTTAACTCGTCCATATTGTCGCGTAAGCCGCAGGCTTGTACGGTACAGCCCGGTGTCATGGCTTTCGGATAGAAATAAACCAGAACTCGCTGTCCCTGGAAGTCGGTTAAATTTACTTGCTCGCCGTCTTGATCGGCCAGGCTAAATTTCGGTGCGATATCACCGGCTTTCAGTGGGGTCATTACTAAACTCCATCGTGTTCATCATGCTGTGAATAATTGACTATGTTTATACTGCCTTGAGCTTTCAATTCTGTACACAGCTCTTTAAAGGCTTGTTCGATATTTGCCGCATTTTGCGACGCCGGGCTGTGGGCGGTTATCTGAATAAACAGCTGTGCGATATCTTCCTGTGTGCCCGGCTGAGTTCGGGAAACCAGCTCGGCGATGTTCATATCACAGGCGTCAAACAGGCCGGTGAAACGTTCGATAATATGCGGTGAATCAGGGACTTCCACCTGTACCCAGACGGTAGATGGCAGTGCCACACGCGGGCGCGCGGTGGTCCGCTTCATCACAATCAACAGATCCAGTTCGGCCCCTTTCAATGGCAGCGTAGACTCAATCAGGGTGATGGCATTCCAGCTACCGGAAAGCAGCATGATGAAGGTGAACTCATCGCCGAGCATCGCCAGGCGGCTGTCTTCAATGTTACAGCCACAGCTACTGACGTGACGGGTGATAGTGTTCACGATACCCGGGCGGTCAGCGCCCAGTGCAGTAATCACCAGATAATGATGTAAGGAGGCTGTCAAACCTGTTCTTCCTTTGAAAAGGGGCGTTATGACTAGGAAAGCATAAAAAAAACCGGCATACAACATCCTGAGTGTCCTGGGTCTCTTGCTTTTATCACAGTACCAAACGTACCATTGAGACTCTTGTCAGCACCCGCACTGAGGATGGCCCATGTTCACGGGAAGTATTGTTGCGCTTGTCACGCCGATGGATGAAAAAGGTCAGGTTGACCGCTCCAGTCTAAAGAAACTGATTGATTATCATGTCGCCAACGGAACGTCGGCGATTGTCTCGGTAGGGACCACCGGTGAATCTGCCACCCTGAGCCACGATGAGCATGGCGACGTGGTGATGATGACCGTCGAACTCGCTGATGGCCGAATTCCAGTGATTGCCGGCACGGGCGCTAACGCGACCGCAGAAGCGATCAGCCTGACCCAGCGCTTTAATAACAGCGGTATTGTCGGTTGCCTGACGGTGACCCCGTACTACAACCGCCCGACGCAGGAAGGGCTGTTCCAGCACTTCAAAGCGATTGCGGAACATACTGATCTGCCACAGATTCTGTATAATGTGCCGTCGCGTACCGGTTGTGACATGCTGCCGGAAACGGTGGGTCGCCTTGCCGAAATCAAAAATATTATCGGGATCAAGGAAGCCACAGGGAACTTAAGTCGTGTTCACCAGATCAAAGAGCTGGTTTCAGACGACTTTATTCTGCTGAGTGGCGATGACGCCACTGCACTCGACTTTATGCAGCTCGGTGGCCACGGGGTGATTTCCGTCACCACTAACGTAGCCGCGCGCGACATGGCAGAAATGTGTAAACTGGCAGCCGCCGGACGCTTCGAAGAAGCCCGCGCGATTAACCAGCGTCTGATGCCGTTGCACAATAAATTATTTGTCGAACCCAATCCGATCCCGGTGAAATGGGCCTGTAAGGAATTGGGACTTGTAGCGACCGATACGCTGCGCTTACCGATGACGCCGATCACCGCCCATGGCCGTGATGTGGTGGCATCCGCGCTGAAGCATGCCGGTTTGCTGTAAAGTTTAGGGAGATTTGATGGCTTACTCAGTACAGAAGTCGCAGCTGGCAAAGGTTGCGAGCGTTTCACTTATAATGCTCCTCGCAGCCTGTAGTTCCGATTCGCGCTATAAGCGCCAGGTGAGCGGAGACGAAGCCTATCTGGAGGCGGCTCCGCTTTCTGAACTGCATGCGCCAGCCGGGATGATCCTGCCAATTCAGAATGGCGACTACAACATTCCGGTTGCCAGAGGCGACGGTGCCACGGGTAAAGCGTTGGACATTCGTCCTCCTGCACAGCCGCTGGCGCTGGTTTCCGGTGCCCGTACGCAGTTTACCGGTGATACCGCCACGCTGATGGTGGAAAGTGGTCGTAGCGGCAACCTGTGGCCGCAGGTGGTGAGCATTGTTCAGGCGAAGAACTACACCATCGACAAGCGCGATGATGCGTCGCAGTCTCTGACCACCGACTGGGTACAGTGGAACCGTCTTGATGAAGACCAGCAGTATCGCGGTCGCTATCAGATCTCCGTGAAGCCGCAGGGTTATCAGCAGGCTGTGGTGGTGAAACTGCTGAACCTTGAGCAGGGTGGCAAACCTGTTGCGGATGCCGCGTCCATGCAGCGTTATAGCGCAGAAATGCTGAACGTTATCTCCGCAGGCCTGAATACCAACGCCACGAATGCGCAGAACTCCGCACAAAACCACGAAGGCGCGACCTTCGACGTGCAGAGCGCAGCGGATGACACCGGTCTGCCAATGCTGGTGGTACGTGCACCGTTCAACCAGGTATGGCAACGTCTGCCGGATGCGATGGGCAAAATCGGCATGAAAGTGACCGACAGCACCCGTTCTCAGGGCAGCATGACGGTGAGCTATAAGCCGCAGTCCAATGTCGATTCCAGCCTCACCTCTGGCGACTATAAACTGCAGGTCGGCGACCTCGATAACCGCACCAGTCTGCAGTTTATCGATCCGAAAGGTCACACGCTGACTCAGTCGCAAAACGACTCACTGGTTTCCGCCTTCCAGTCCGCGTTGAAATAAGAAATATCAGGGTCAGAGTCATCTGGCCCTTTTTTCTGATATGATACGCAAACGTGTGCGTACGCAGAAAAACCCATTTTTTGTCTAATATCCTGACCGGAGTATTGAAAGATGCAAAAGCAAGCTGAGTTGTATCGCGGCAAAGCGAAAACCGTTTACAGCACGGAAAACCCGGACCTGTTGGTGCTCGAATTCCGCAACGATACATCAGCAGGTGATGGCGCGCGTATCGAACAGTTCGATCGCAAAGGGATGGTGAACAACAAGTTCAACCACTTCATCATGAGCAAACTGGAAGAAGCCGGCATCCCGACACAAATGGAGCAGCTGCTTTCCGATACCGAATGCCTGGTGAAGAAGCTGGAGATGGTTCCGGTTGAGTGCGTGGTGCGTAACCGCGCGGCAGGCTCGCTGGTGAAGCGTCTGGGCATTGAAGAGGGCATCGAGCTGAACCCGCCGCTGTTTGACCTGTTCCTGAAGAACGATGCCATGCACGATCCGATGGTCAACGACTCCTACTGCGAAACGTTCGGCTGGGTGAGCCAGGAAAATCTGGCCACCATGCGTGAGCTGACTTACAAAGCCAACGACGTGCTGAAAAAGCTGTTCGACGACGCGGGTCTGATTCTGGTCGATTTCAAACTGGAATTCGGTCTGTTTAACGGCAAAGTGGTTCTTGGCGATGAGTTCTCACCGGATGGCAGCCGCCTGTGGGATAAAAACACCATGGATAAAATGGACAAAGACCGCTTCCGTCAGAGCCTCGGTGGCCTCATTGAAGCCTATGAAGAAGTGGCACATCGCCTGGGCGTGAAGCTCGACTAAGGCTAAACCCTTCTAAACTCAGAGGATGCTTAGCATCCTCTTTTGTTTTATGCCTTGCTAACTATGGTAATCCACCGCGTAAGCGCCTACGATCTCTCTATCAGTATCAGGAATGACAGAGGTTGTTATGCGTTGGCAAGGTCGTCGCGAGAGCGATAACGTCGAAGACAGACGAAATGATTCCGGTGGCGGTATGCCGCCGATGATGGGTGGCGGGCGCGGTGGCTTCCGTCTTCCCAGCGGTAAGGGCGGGATTATCCTGCTGATTGTGGTGGTGGTGGCCGGTTATTACGGCGTGGACCTCACCGGCATGCTGACCGGCCAGCCAATGGTGCAACAACAGCAAACTCCTCAGCGCTCCATCAGCCCGAAAGATGATGAAGCCGCCAAGTTTACGTCGGTTATTCTCGCAACAACCGAAGATACCTGGGGCCAAATTTTCCAAAAAATGGGCCGTCAGTATCAGCAGCCGAAACTGGTGATGTACCGTGGGGCGACCCGCACCGGATGCGGTACCGGACAGTCAGTAATGGGGCCGTTCTACTGCCCGGCGGACAGCACCGTCTACATCGACCTCTCTTTCTACGATGACATGAAAAACAAACTCGGCGCTGACGGCGATTTCGCTCAGGGCTATGTCATCGCGCACGAAGTCGGCCACCACGTGCAGAAGCTGCTCGGTATCGAGCCGAAAGTTCGTCAGATGCAGCAGAATGCCTCGCAGGTTGACGTCAACCGTCTGTCGGTGAAACTGGAACTGCAGGCAGACTGCTTTGCCGGCGTCTGGGGGCACAGCATGCAGCAGCAGGGCGTGCTGGAGGCCGGTGACGCTCAGGAAGCGCTCAATGCCGCCGAGGCCATTGGCGACGATCGTCTGCAGCAGCAAAGCCAGGGCCGCGTGGTGCCGGATAGCTTCACACACGGGACGTCCGAACAGCGCTACAGCTGGTTCAAACGCGGTTTCGACAGCGGGGATCCGGCGCAGTGCAACACCTTCGGCAAGCAGATGTAAGCTGACCGATGAACGACAGGGAAGCCATCGTCGCGCTGGCGGCGCAGATGAAGGATCAGGGGATTCGCCGCCTGCTGGTGCTGAGCGGCGAGTCTGACTGGGTTTACCAGCAGGCACGCTTGCTGCGCCAGCCGTTGGCGGGTGAAGGGTTGTGGGTGTCTCCTCAGCCAGAGCAGGAACCCTGCTGCAGGCCAGCCGCGCTGAAAACCCTGCTCGGGCGTGAATTTCTTCACGCTTTTTTTGATGCCCGCGAAGGGTTCGACGTCGCGGCCTTTGCCGCACTTGCCGGCACGCTCAAGGCCGGAAGCTGGCTGGTGCTATTAACGCCAACGTTGAGCCGCTGGCCCCAGCAGGCAGATGCCGACTCCGTGCGTTGGAGCGACAGCGCCGACCCCATCGCCACGCCCCATTTTGTTCACCACTTCTGCACAACGCTTGAGAACGACGCTGACGCGCTGGTCTGGCAACAGGACAGGCCATTAGCTGTGCCTGAATTTGTCTCACGTCCGCACTGGAACAGCGCCAGCGGTGAGCCGCTGGCCGAACAGGCAGAGATTCTGGCAGAGCTTGCCGCCATGCCTGAAGGCGTGGCCGTTGTCACCGCTGAACGCGGGCGTGGAAAATCGGCCTTAGCGGGCATGCACCTGCGAGCAATACAAGGTACGGCCATCGTCACCGCACCCGCCAAAGCGGCCACGGATGTGCTTTCCGCCTTTGCCGGATCGCGTTTTCGTTTTATGGCACCGGATGCGCTGCTGGCGTCAGCAGAGCAAGCCGACTGGTTGATCATTGATGAAGCCGCGGCCATCCCCGGCCCGCTGCTGGAAAAGCTGGTTGGCCGATTTCCGCGTACGCTGCTGACCACCACAGTGCAAGGTTATGAAGGCACAGGACGTGGATTCATGCTCAAGTTCTGCGCCCGCTTTCCCCATCTTCATGCCTTCACGCTGCAGCAGCCAGTCCGCTGGGCTGCGGGCTGCCCGTTGGAGCGCGTGGTCTCGCAGGCGCTGCAGTTTGACGATCGGTTACCCTCTCTTACCCTGACCGGGCAGCGGCGCTTTCAGACGGTGGAGCAATCTGCGTGGCAAACACAGCCTGAGCTTCCGGCAGCGATGTACCGACTGCTCTGTGCCGCGCACTACCGCACGTCGCCGCTGGATTTACGCAGGATGATGGATGCACCCGGACAGCACTTTCTGAGCGTGCATGAGGGTGACACGCTCTCCGGGGCATTATGGCTGGTTGAGGAAGGTGGGCTGAGTCCGGAATTAAGCGAGGCCGTCTGGGCGGGCTTTCGTCGCCCGCGGGGGAATCTGGTGGCACAGTCGTTGGCGGCCCACGGCAGCAGCCCGCAGGCGGCCGTGTTGCGAAGCCTGCGCGTCAGCCGGATAGCGATTCATCCTGACGTTCAGCGTCACGGGACAGGGCAGGCCATGCTGGCAGAAGCGGTCAGGCACACGCAAGGCTGTGATTATCTGTCGGTAAGCTTTGGCTTTACCGATGAGCTCTGGCGCTTCTGGCAGCGCTGCGGATTCCGGTTGCTGCGTCTGGGCACCCACCGCGAAGCCAGCAGCGGCTGCTACAACGCCATGGCCATTTATCCGTTAACGCCAGCAGGTGAGGCGCTCGCCGTTCGGGAAGCGCAACGGCTGGAACGCGATAGCGTCTGGTTAAACGCCTGGCGTGACGTCACATGGCCCACGACCGCGCCTGTAGCGTCTATCCTTACTGAAGATGACTGGCTGGAGCTGGCCGTTTTTGCGTATGCCCATCGCCCGCTGATGGCGGCGCTCGGCAGCCTCAATCGCCTGTTGATGCAACAGGAACTCCCGCTTCCCGCGCTGCGAGGGGGGCTGCAGCAACTGCCGGAGGCCGAGCTGTGCAGTCGGCTGAAAATCAGCGGGCGCAAAGCCCTGCTGGCGCAACAGCGTCTCGATGCGGCCATCGGGCTGGAGGCGTTGGATAGCGAACGCAGCCACCGGCTGGCGGAATACGTAAAAAATCTGCAATTTTTTTAACTAACTCATTCAGTTAAATGTCATGGTCATTAACGCCGAGCGGCGTAGACTTCCTTACCAGAGATTAAGGAGAGAGCCATGAAACATGACCATTTTGTTGTCCAAAGTCCTTCCGCCCCGGCAAAACAGCTGCTGTTGTTGTTTCATGGCGTAGGGGATAACGCCGTCGGGATGGGGCAGATTGGCAGCTGGTTTGCGCCGCTGTTTCCGGATGCGCTGATTGTGAGCGTTGGTGGGGCAGAGCCCTGTGGCCCGACGGGCCGTCAATGGTTCTCTGTGCAGGGCGTGACGGAAGAGAACCGCCAACAGCGTATCGACGCCATCATGCCCACGTTTGTGGAGACGGTGCGCTACTGGCAAAAAGAGAGTGGCGTCGGTCCACTGGCCACCGCGCTGGTGGGATTCTCGCAGGGATCCATTATGTCTCTTGAGAGCACCAAAGCGGCTCCGGGTCTGGTGTCGCGCGTTATTGCCTTCAATGGCCGCTTTGCCACGCTGCCGGAAAAAGCCAGCACCGCGACCACGGTGCATTTGATTCACGGCGGCGAAGACCGGGTTATCGATCTGGCGCATGCGGTGGCGGCTCAGGAAGCACTGATCGAGGCAGGCGGTGACGTCACCCTCGATATCGTCGACGATTTGGGCCATGCCATCGACGACCGCAGCATGCAGTTTGCGCTGGACCACCTGCGCTTCACCGTGCCGAAGCATTACTTCGACGAAGCGCTGAGCGGCAGCAAACCGCAGGATGACGATATTATTGAGTTGTTGTAGTGCTTTCTAAATGAAAAACGCTCTGGCTTTGGCTGGGGCGTTTTTTTTGTGTTATTTGGCGGTTTAGTGCCAGAAGCGGACATAGCTAAGGCGCTTTGTTTTAATCTGAAGGAAGCAGGCCATTCCCCGATAAAACTCCTGATACGAATATAAATTCATCTTACCGAGCAAATAGTCATGTTGTTTCTGAAAAACTCAAGTTATGCTTTTTCGCAATATTTGAGGTAACCATTAGACCAAATTAACTTTGGGTAAATGATGCCAACATGAGGCTATTTCGTAATGTCTAACATTAAGCAAAAACAACAGACACAAACTGACTCACCGGGCGTTCGAACTGAGGCAGAACTGGAAAGTCGGCTAGCTACCGCCCTATCTATAGCCTTCCCTAATATTCCCCGCAATGAACTGACAGAGCAGCGGCGTTTCACTGTACGACTTGGACATGAAACTCATGAATTCGACAGCGCTGAACAATGGAAAAAAAGCGGTCGAGCAGATGTCATTATCTTTCATGGTGAAAGACCACTTGCCGTGATTGAACTGAAGCGAGAAGATTTGGCACTTACCGATGCAGATTATGGGCAAGCTCAGAGCTACGCGAACCAACTGACGCCACGGCCTCCTCTACTTATTGTCACAAATGGTGGAGAAACCCGTATTTACGATTCCAGCAACGGGAGTTTGTGGTCAGGTGAACAAGACGCCGCAAGCGCGGTGGCTAAATTACTTGCAAACTCAGCCAGACTGGCTGCGGCTGACATGCGCTGGGCTATTGAAGCTTTAATGGGCCGGGAAACTGGCGTTTGGGTTAACGGCGTACATGCGGCAACCGACCGGCTGCTGAAGGACATGACTGACCTGCCAGGACAGTCCGGGCGCCCATTTGCCGAGAATTTACTGTTCCCACGATTAACGACAATGCACGCAATTCAATCAGCACAGGCTGGTACCGTTTTCACTATTCTTGAAGGAGTGGCACAAAGCGGAAAAAGCAGTTACTTGCGTGAATTTTCATTAAGAGTACGCGAAAAAGATGAGCTGGCGATGCTAATGTTACGAGGGGCAGGACCGGGATTATTTCAGGCATTAGCCAATTTGTTTGCAGCTGAATTTGAGTGGAATATAACCCCCAATGACACCCGGCATTGGCTGAGGCGAATGTCAGAGGGAACGGAAGGACCAACCCTAGTGCTCGGCATTGATGACGTAGAATCAGGCACTCCTATGGCGGCAGACCTCGAAGAGCTTGCGGGAATGCGGCTTGGTAACAAGCTAGTTGTTACTCTGACCACCCATAGTGCAGATAAAATTGTGAAAAGTTCAAACGGCCGAACTGAAACAGCAATCGGTTGCCGGGCCAAGATTCTGAAGACTTATCCATTATGTCTGGAGGAATTTAAACAGGCGCAGAGCATTCTAAGTAAGCGGCGAATTGTTTTTCAACAGGGGGCTGAATACACAGATGATTACCGAACACCTTGAGTACTTCGCACAATCTATGATGATGCTGTAAGCGATCCCAATTATCAACAGCTAAGTCATGCCTTATACCTTCCGCCCGCATTGGGGCTTGAACTCATAGACGCTGCGCAAAAGAGTTATGGAAGTCAAGATGAACTTCTTCGACATTATCGGGTACTTGCTCGCTGTGCTCTTGCCGACACAGATGCCCACTCAATTGAAGTAGCTTTTGCAAAAACTAATGGTTTTGTTATACGGCAGGATCAACTCACTAATGAAGCCCGTCACGCTGTGATTGAGTTAAAACAGATGGGTGCAGTTCGAACTTTCCGTCTCGCGGGTAGGGAAGATGTCGTAATACCGACCATCCCGGCAGCCTTCCTTCTAGAGTTTTCGGATGTCGTAGGAAATGAACTTACAATTCGTGCTCAACACGATTCTAAAGCAGCCGGTATTTGGCTGGGTAAACGTTTGGATGTTGTTTATCTCGGAGATATGATCGGAGCGCAAGCTATACGCAGTATGGCTTATAAACAGGGAATATTCAGTGCTGGAATAATTGTGGGCCTTCTTAGTATTGAACCTCTTAAAAAACCTATAAATAACGCGTTGTTATCGTTTCTAGACCCTAATGGCCAACAGTTTTTTTTGAAGATTCAGGACGGCAAAATGTGGGCTTCTAACCGCTCCGGTGATGCTCAGGGTGAGCAGATAGATACTGGTGATGAACCTATGCATATTATCTCTGATACAACAGGCTGGATGATACTGGGGCAGCTAGCCAAATGTCCACTTGCTCAGGCTGATGATGATAGTCAGCGTATGGACGCCCACATTCTAATGCGCATCGGGCAGTGTCATTTCCCTTTATTACGCGTTAATACCGATGGTCTTCCTCATTTTGAACATGATCTCGGCGAATATGGACACGTACTTTGTCACGATCAGGCCCCCATTGAGGTAGCGACGCAAGCAATGGCCGATCTATTTTCAAGTTCATGGGGATATATAGATGAGTGGGTGGATGAAGCCATTTTGTCAGGTTCTTTGCATTTACTTCATCGCTTAGTGATTGCATTGCGTACCGTATACAAGCGTGGAATACCTGTTCAATCTGACTGGGCTCTGAAAGCGCATAATGAACGGGTGTTCCCTGCACTCACTGCAGGACTTCAACAATTAAAAAAATACTAGGGGTTATAGCTAAGAAGATTGCCTGTAGGCTCTCTGTTAGAGGGCCTTAAGATTTAAAGTGGTTAATCTCTTTAGCATATTCTACCTGCATTCAGCGGGGCTAGACTGCCTTTTTATAATTTTACTCGTACAATTTGATCAATAAACCGCGATATTCTTCAAGCCGTCTTCAGCGCTAAGCAAATTGCGAACTTCCGCACCTCGCTCTAAGCAGACATTCCTTCAATCGCCGCTAGAGCACCCCTCAGGCATTTCAAGCCTTGAAGCATTCCCACACCTCAAAGCGGCCTCCCAACAGCAAATAATCCACACCAATAAATTCACATAACCCATTGATACAAAGAATGTAATAACCCAAAAGCAATTACATACCGCAATGGGATCTTCCTTCCAGTAATAACCATTGTTAATGTGGGTTTATCGCGTATTCTTCCTTCACACCTGCCAAATCAGGTGCCGGGATTAGCCTCCTGATATAAAATCTTCGGCGACACAATGGCGCGCTAGCGCCTTTTTTGTGTCGTGCGCACGGCTGCACTCCTATGGTGGGCCGGGCGAGGGCGTCGCAAGACGCGCTGGTTCGGAGATACCAGTAAGGCTAACCTCGTTCGGCCCGCCACCCGTGAGATTAGCCTCTCCATGGCGGTCATAAAACTCTTCTCCGGAGGTCGCCATATGACTTCAATCATTACGCACGACTGCGATTTAATGACTCTTCCCTTTAACGCCGCCACCGATTTCACCGATCTGGCGGATTGCTGCGATCGTTTTGCCGTCACGCTGATGGAATGTAACGACACTGTTTATCAGATGGCGCTGTTGGCGCGTATCGGATCTTGTCTGGCACTTTTGCGTCCGACGCTTAATGACCCGATCCCTCCGCATCTGGTTGAACATCTCACTGTAGAGAAGCTCCCCGACACTCAAGTGTTCTTTGAACCTGATGCTGAAGCGCTGTGTGAATACTGTCAGGCGTTAACCCATGTGCTTTGTCAGCAGTCTCAGTTGCCGGAAACGGAACAGGCTCTGAAAGGGCTGCTGTGCGAATTGATGTGGATGTTTGCGGGGGATCTGAAGGCCCCGCGCTGGGTTCGTGAGCAGGTGAAGCACTGAGCATGATGGCTCTCTGAATATTTGCTGGCGGGCTTCGTCGGCTAAATAGGTTTTATGGTTACCTGATAAGAATAGCCCCTTACTATTAAGGGGTTTTTCTGAGCGCTGAAATTTAGCCTGCAATGCTTCGTTCATATGAGTTCGCTATTTTTTCTAACGATAATAACCCATAACTATAATATGGTTTTAGCGCTGCATATCGAAAATAAACACGCAGAGTTTCATTTGAAACGTTGAGCCCAGTTCTGATCTGGTGCCGCATCCTGCCGCAAAAGATAATAATCCCTCTACGTGATGATTTCTATTAAGTGAATATTATCCCGATCTTAATCCAGCTCCGGTGTATTTCAACCTGATGCAATGAGAAATAAATGTGCCGCTCAGGTTAATTTGTTCACATTACGATTAGGACTTTTCTTAGTTCATTCCCTTCGGTCGCCCTTTTTTGATTTTCCTCAAAAAAAATTGAAGAAATCAAAAATAGTATGGTAACGAAACAATACACCACAACACCCTCACAGCCACTCGCATCGTCCTGGAAATCTCTGCTGATTCCCGGCAGGACGATATTTCATTTTTAACTGCCCGTTAAATTTCGCTTCATTTCATTAACAGGCAGGATTAAAGGTCCGCCGCTATGAACAAAATTTACCGTGTTGTCTGGAGCTCTGCATTGGGGCTCTGGGTTGTCGCATCTGAAACTACCCGCAGCCGTAAAAAAGGCCGCGTGCGCCGCGCTATGCGGGCTGCCACGGCGACTGCGTTAACCACGTTATTTCTCTCTTCTGCTGCTCTGGCGGATGAAACAGTGAACTGGAGTCAGTCGGGAACTTACCAGCCAGCGCCCGATAAAGACGGGGTTTACGATGATTTTGGTTATTTCGCCACGCTCAGCGATGCCATTGCCGCCTTACCGGATAATCAGCATAAAACCTATACCGGCGGTACCCGACTGACCATTAACGGTCCGGTGCCGGATATCGAAATGGGGACAAACGGGACCTTTGTTAATAAAACCCTAAAAGACCTTTTAGCGTCTGGGGCAATTAAATCACTGAAGGACAGCCAGGGTAACGATATTACGATCAACAATATCGATCAGTATGTGGTCTCTTCGGGTTATACCCCGCCGAATGCGAATACCAGCATGGACCTGAAAATGCCGGGAACGGATGGTGGCGTTGAACAAATCGACGTTTATAATTCGGCGGATTTTCAGGATGCGGGCACCAATACGCTGGGCGATATTACCGTTCCCATTTATGACTTCAGCGCCATCTCCCAGTATAACCATTTTGGTATCAGCCATATTTCTAACGATGGTGGCGATGTCACCATCGATATTGGCGCGGACACGCTTGGCAGCACCGCCATTGCCGATGCACAAAACACCCTGCGGATGTACACCAAAAACACCGAGCTGACGCTCGCCGAAGGGGCGCAGGGCAACAGCAGCCAGACCCACTGGCAGTCGGATAACTACATTCAGTTTGGTGGCGCTATTACGCTGCCAACGGATACCACGTCCGGGAAAGGTTCGCTGGATGCCTGGAGTCATACCATTGAGATCCCGACCTTTACTCAGGATGCCAAGGGCAACGTGATCGCCGGACCGACACAAAGCTTCGCCATCAACTCGCTGAAAGATATTGCTACAGTGAATGATTTCCTGACGCAGTCGGTGAATGGCAAACCGTCGCAGCTACAGCTTTGGCTGACGGGCGAAGTGACGATCAAAGATAAGCAAATGAAGGATCCGAATGCGGTCCGCGACATGTATCAGGCGTTTATTCAGGAGCTGCTGGATGCGAGGCAGTCGCAGGACGTTAACTGGACGTACAACATCTGGTCAGACGATCAGGCGCACAGCGGTAACGCCACTCAGGATGCAGGCACGGTCAGCGTGATTTTTGCCACCGGCAACGCGGCGCTGGGCGAAATCACTCAGGACGGCAGCCTGGCGGTGTCCGGCAGTCATCAGGGCGTGATGCACGGCGAGGAAGGGGCGCAAATCATCAATAACGGCGCATTAAATACCTGGAACGATACGGGTGCCCGCGCCGACGGCATGTACGTCAGTAACGCCACGGCCATCAACAACGGCACCCTGAACGCAGGGCTGTTTATCGAAAAAGACGGCTCGCGGGTAAACCATATTGCGGTCAGCAACGTGGACATCAGCAACCAGGGCTCCGTCGGTATTTTCGCGACGGGCGCCAGCAGCGTCACCAACAACGGCCCATTGAATGTGGCACTGGCCGATAACAACAACGGTCTGGCCGAAGGGATCCACGCGGAGGGCAGCACCGCCGCGCTCAACACCAGCGCCATCAACGTGGTGAATAACCCGCGCAACGCGCTCGGCAGCGCTACGGCGTATGGTGTGAACGTGCTCGACAACGCCACCTTCACCAATGCCAGCACGGGCACCATCAAACTCGGCGAACAGCTGGACAGCCTCCTCAACGCCAGCGATGAGGCGGTGATGGAAGGCGGCAGCGCGCAAAGTGCTGCGATCCGCAGCCAGAGCGCGGGCGATGTGATCAACGAAGGGTTGATCCAGCTTGGCAAATATGTGCGTAACGCCGTGGGGATGCTCTCTGAAGGCGGCCTGGGCAAGGTCATCAACAACGGGCGCATTGACGTCCTGGGCACCAGTATCCCGGGTTCCAGCAGCATGGCGGGTAACTTCGGCCTGTATGCACACGATGCATCCGGCGTTATCAACAACGGCGAAATTAACGTCGGTGGGGCAGGAAACAGTGGCCTGCGCGTGTATGCCGATGCCAAAGATGCCCATGCGGATTCCACCGCCACAGGCGCCATCACCGTCATCAAAAATAGCGATGGCTCGGATGACCTGAAATACCGCAACTACGCGGTATACGTGGGCAGCAAAGACGATCAGTATCAGGCGACGGCGAATATCGACTCCAGCATTACCCTGAATGCTCAGGGCGCAATTGGCGTGCATGTGCGAAATAATGCCATCGCCGATTTAGGCCGAAACACCACGGTGTCGTTTAACAACAGCGATCAGATTGGCTATTACGCCTACGGCGACAAGGCGCGGCTGAATCTGGAGAATCTGACGCTCAACGATAACCAGCAAACGCACACCACCCTGTTCCTGCTCGATCACGGCGCCACGTTTGATGGCGACAACATTGGCTACGACCTGACCCTGACGGGGGATAACTCCGTGGGCGTGCTGGCGAACGGCGCAGGAACCACTGTCAGCACCGGGAAAGCCAAAATCCACGTCGCCAATGAAGGTGGCGTCGGGGTGGAAGTCACCGGTGGAGCCAGCGGCACCATTGCCAACGGGGCGATTGTGCTGGAACACGACAACACCACCGCGGTGGTGGTCGACGGGCAGGGCCACGGTCTGGACGGCACCGACGGTAACACTAACAGCGCCACGACGGTCACCTCAGATGCCAATATCGGCACTCTCGACAGCCAGAGCAACGTGACGGGCTACCACGTCAGCCATCAGGGCGTGCTGAACCTGAGCGGTAACTCCAGCCTCGATATTCGCGGACAGGACAACATCGGTGTGAATCTGGACACCGACGGCACGCTCAATAACCAGTCTTCCTCGGCGCTGACGGTCAGCGGCAATGGACGCCAGTCCGGCAATATCGGCGTGCTGGTGAACGGCGCGAACGCCAACGTCCAGCAGCTGGGCACCGTCACCGCAAACGGTGGTGAAGCCGCAGTGAAACTGCAAAACGGTGCCACCCTGAATATCTCCGGGACAAATAACCACATTTCTGCGGCCGACGGTGCTGATGCCATTCTGCTCGCCGATGGGGCCAGACAGCTGACGGCGTCTAACACCCAGATAGACGTGACCGGCACCGGCGCGGGGATCCAGAACGACGCGAACAATTCCGATATTCAGCTGAACAACGTCACCATTAACGCAGGCGACGGTCCGGCGATCAGAACCTCCGTTTCCCTGACCGCCGGTGGCGCAAATAACGTCCTGAACGTGACCGGGAATGATGCGACCGGCAACGGTGCGGGGTTTGCCTTTGAGAACAAAGATTCCAGCGATGTGATTGAGGGGAAAGACCTCTCCATCGGTGGCAGCTATGTGATTAACGTGGGCAATGCCGCAGGCGATGCAACCGGCAGCGGGATCCGCGCCCGAACCACCGGGAATGTCAGCACCTCGACAACGGTCAATATCCTGGATAAAACCGGCGGCAGCGCGCTGCTGGCCGAAAACGCGAAAACGGTGACCAACAGCGGAAAAATCACCACGGCCAGCGACGGTGCCGCAGCCATTAATGCCAAATCAGCCAGCACCTTCACCAATACGGGCGACGTGGAATCAACCAGCACCAGCAGCACCGCTTCGCTGGTCGATCTTTCCGGGACGGACGCCGACACGGGTGACAGTAAAACCGTGACGAACAGCGGTTCCTTGAACACCGCCAGCCAGGATTCCGTGGTGCTGAATGTGAGCAGCGATACCAATAACAGCATTACTAACACGGGCACCCTGAGCGCGGCGAACGGCGGCACCGCGCTTTTAAGCGGTGCAGGGAGTGATACGATTCTTTTTGTATCCGGACTTGTTACCGGTAACGTTTTTGCCGGTGACGGCAATGACTCGCTGCAAATTTCCGGCGGCAGCGTGGTCAGCCCAATCGATATGGGCAACGGCAGCGATGCGTTTAGCTGGAGTGCCGGTACGCTCGCAGGCAGCGTCGACTTCCGCGGGGCGCAGGGTAATGACCAGGCCAGCATCGGTGATGTCGACCTGAGCAACGTCACGCACGTCCTCACGGAGTCCAACAGCGGCAACGCGTTGACCTTCACGGACACCCACGGCGCGGCGGCGAAAATCGGCAGCTTCGGCAGCGATGATCTGAGCAAAGGCACCAACATCGGCAGCGGCTGGAATGCACTGACCGTCACTGGCGCAGCAGCCGACCTGCGGGTGGTGGATAATCTGCTGGGCGTCAGCGACCTGAGTATCACCAATGGCGCAACGCTGCGTTCCGGCGATAACGCCGAAAAAGCCAATGAACACAGCATCGGCCAGCTTGATGTCACAACCGCGGGCGGCGACAGCAAACTGGTGCTGGATGGCGACAGCGATACGGTTTACCGCGGGATCATCAGCGGCGACGGCCAGCTTGAACGTGCCGGTTCCGCCACGACGGTGCTGCTGGGGGATAACACCTACACCGGGCAGACGACGATTGATGCGGGCACCGCAATCCAGGTGGGGAATGGCGGCACAGAAGGTGCCTTGTCCGAAGCGACCCGTATTCTCGACAACGGCTTGTTTACGGTTGATCTCAGCAAGGAACTGACGCTCGGTGGCGTGATCAGCGGCAGCGGCAGCTTCCACCAGGACGGCAGCGGCCTGACGCGTCTGAACGGTGATAACGCCTGGGCAGGCGAAACCCGCGTGAACCAGGGCTCGTTGATCGTGAATGGCAATCAGAGCGCGGCGGGTGGCGATGTCACGGTGGCGGATAACGCGCTGCTGGGTGGTCACGGTACCCTGGGCGGCAACGTCATCATGGGAGACAATGCCACGCTGCAGCCGGGCGATATCGGCACCGGAACGCTGACCATCAGCAACGGCAAATCACTGACGCTCGGCAAAAACACGCTTTCTGATTTTGAGTTTGGCGAGTCTTACAGACCGGGCGGCAATCTCAATGACCTGGTGGATGTGGCGGGCGATCTGACGCTCGGCGGTACGCTGAACGTCAGCACGGCGGCGGGCGGTAGCTTCGGCCCTGGCGTGTATCGCATCTACAACTACGGCGGCAGCCTGCATAACGATGGCCAGCTGACGCTGGGTTCTCTCCCGGCCGGGACCACCGACGATCACTATTACATTCAGACTAACGTCGATCATGAAGTAAACCTGGTGAATGACGGCGGCCTGTATCTGCAATTCTGGGACGGTGCAGAAAATACCGGTACCCGTAACCACGGCGCATCCGGGATTGAAGGGGATGGCCGCGTGGATGGCGGCGACGGCAGCTGGTCAGCGAGAGGTGAACGCGGTGACAACAACTGGACCACGGCGTCCGGTCAAGGCAACGCGCCATGGTCGCAGTACGCCTACGCCATTTTCGAAGGCGCAGCGGGCACGGTCACCGTCACCAGCGATGCCGGGAACGTGCATTTCGCCGGGGCGCAGTTTGCCAGCGATGGCTATGTGGTTACCGGTGATGCACTGCATGCGGTGGATACGCAGTCGGCCACGGCGGGCGATAGCTCGGTGCCGTCTGACCCTGCCCTGAAACCGGGTGACCTGTGGGTGAACGTGGGGGATGGCACCGCCGAATCGGAGAGCTGGAAGGCCACCATTGAATCTAACCTGGTACAGGCCAACACCAGCGATACCATTGCACTGGTCAAAGGCGGCACCGGGGTGCTGATCCTCAAAGGCAATAACGACTATCTGGGTGGCACGCGTATAGAGGGCGGCACGCTGCAGGTCCAGGGCAACCAGAACCTGGGCGCAGCGGACTCCACCATCACTATTAACAATAATTCGACCCTGCAAAACGGTGCCGACTGGGAAACCACGCGCGGCATTATTCTGGGCGATGCCGGGGGGCAGCTGGATCTTAACAGTCATGCGCTGAAAGATGATGGCGTTATCAGCGGCAACGGCCCACTGACGGTGCGTAGCAGCAGCGCGGACGCCGACAGCCTGCTGACGCTGCTGGGTGATAATACCTGGCAGGGCGGCACCGCAATCATAGGGACCGACCACCGTTCCAATGTGGTTGTCGATGCACAAACCAGTGCCGCACTGGGTGAGGGCAGCAGTAATGTCGCCCTCAGTCACGGCGCAACCCTGAATCTCAATAACGGCAGCTCTGCGCTGACCCACCACTTCAGCGTGGACGACAGCCTGCTGGCCCTGAACGACACCAGCGTGGCGGCCGATGCCATCATCGATATCAGCAATAACGGCAACGTACAGTTCAACGACAACGCGCAGGGCGACAACGCACAGATAAACGTGGGAGACACCGCAGCGCTGGCGATGAACAATAGCGCCGATGCCGGACAGGCACAGGTCGTCAACAAAGGTCACGTGAGCTTTAACGACAAAGCCCAGGGGCGCAGTGCGACGGTGAACAACCAGCAGGGCGGTATCGTCAGTATCGCAGGCGCGGAGGATGAAACCGACATCGGTTCGCTGTTCGGGGCAGGTAACGTTGAACTGGGCGCGAAAACCCTGAACGAAGGGGCGCTGAATCGGGATGATGCCATCAGCGGCATCATCAGCGGTGAGAACGGCAGCCTGGTGAAAGAGGGCAGCGGCACGCTGACGCTGAGCGGGGATAACACCTATACCGGCACCACGCACGTGGAACAGGGCGTGCTGCTGGTGAACGGCAATCAGCAAGCCGCCACGGGTGACGTGACGGTCGATGCTGGCACCACCCTCGGCGGTAACGGCATTATCGGCGGGAATGTCACCATTGCCGATAACGGCCATATCGCCGCCGGGGAAGATCTCGGGAGCATCGGTAAACTGACCACCGGCAGCCTGACGCTGAATCAGAATTCGCAGCTCGATTATCAGTTGGGCGAAGCCTATATCGTTGGCGGCAAGCTTAACGATCTGATCGACGTCAACGGTGACCTCAACCTCGACGGTAAGCTGAACATCACCGAAACCAGCGGCGGTCACTTTGGCGTCGGCGTCTATCGCCTGATCAACTACACCGGCAGCCTGCAAAATAACGGGCTGGATATTGCCAATGCGCCGGAAGCCGCTGACAGCTTATATGTGCAGACTTCGGTCAATCATCAGGTCAACCTGGTGAACCGGGCCGGGCTGCAGCTGCGCTTCTGGGACGGGGCGGGCGGCAAAGAGGGCGAGCTGAAAAACAACGGCGCGATCGACGGCGGTGACGGCGTATGGCAGAGCAGCGCCGGGAACGACAACTGGACCACCGATGGAACCAATCCATCGGGTGCGCTCAATGCGCCCTTTGATGACGATGCGTTTGCCGTATTCGAAGGTGAAAAAGGGACGGTCACGGTCGATAAATCACTGGGTGACGTGTGGATCAGCGGCGCGCAGTTTGCGACCGACGGTTATGTGGTGCAGGGCGATGCGCTGAACACCCATACCGCAGACACGATTATTCGCGTCGGCGACGGCACCGTTGACGGTCTGGATATGACGGCCACCATCAACAGCGTGATTCAGGGCACGGGCGGCATTGATAAAAACGATGTGGGCACGCTGGTGCTGAACGGCGATAACACCTACAGCGGCGGAACGACCGTGAGCGGCGGGGTACTCAACGTCAGCGCCGACCACAATCTGGGCGTTCACGAAACCACGCTGACGCTCAATGGCGGCACGCTTCAATACGCCAAAGGCTTCGACACCGACCGTCAGGTGGTGTTGGGTGAATCCGGGGGGGGCATCGACACCAACGGTAACCAGGCCACGCTCTCAACCGCGCTGACGGGCAGCGGTAAGCTCACCAAACTGGGCAAAGGTACACTGACGCTAACCGCAGATAGCGAAGCCACCGGGGGCACCACCATTAACGGCGGCGTATTGCAGTTAGGCAACGGCGGTACGACGGGCGCGGTGACGGGCGATATCGAGGACAACACGGCGCTGGCGGTCAATCGCAGCAACACCCTGGCGCTTGACGGCAATATCAGCGGTAAAGGGGAAGTGCAGCAGATCGGTAGCGGCACCACGGTACTCAACGGGGATAACAGCTACAGCGGCATGACCCGCGTCACCCATGGAATTCTGCGTGCTGGTGGTACGCAGACGCTAAGTGAAAACTCGGTCCATACCGTCTACCAGGGCGCACTGCTGGATACCCAGGGCTACGATCAGCACATCGCCGGCATGAACAACGCCGGGAGCGTGAACCTGACCAGCAACCGCATCGGCGCAGCGCTGACGGTGAAAGGCAACTACGTGGGCGACAACGGCACGATTAACCTTGCCGCGCAGCAAAAAGGCAGCGAAGGCACGGCAGACAAACTGGTGATCGACGGCGGCACCGCTTCCGGTAAAACGACGCTGAACGTGGATATCTCCCGCCTCGGCGCACCGACCCACGGCAACGGGATTGAGGTGGTGGAAGCGCGTAATGGCGCAACCACCACGGCGCAGTCTACCCGCGATGCGTTCACGCTGGGTGCCGATCACCTGGAAGCCGGGGCGTTTGAATATCACCTGTTTGCAGGCGACCTGAAATCTCAGGGCGAGAACTGGTATCTGCGCACCGATTACCGCTCTGAAGTGCCGCTGTTCAACGGCATCGCTCAGGCTGTACGCACGGGCGACATCGCGGTGCTGAGCAATCTGCATAAACGCATGGGAGATGAAAACACCTTCAGCAAAGGCAAAGACGATGACAAACGCGTATGGGCGCGCTACCTCGGTGAGGCCGGACGCACCCGCCTGAACGACGCGGCGGGCACCTCGCTCGACAGCCATATGAATGGCGTACAGGTGGGAAGCGATCTGTGGACCAACGCCCAGTGGAAAACCGGCTTCTACACGAGCCTGCTGGATAACGACTCTTCCGTCGATGGGCAGGCAGGTGGCAGCCACGGTTACGTCGGTGATATCAAAGATCACGCGCTGTACATGGGCGGCTATGCGACCTGGACTGCGGATAACGGTTTCTGGGTTGATAATGTTCTGCAATACGGTCGCCACGATCTGCGGCTGAAAACCCACGGTAAAACCTATGATTCCAACGGCAACAGCCTGACGGCGTCGGTGGAAATCGGCAAACCGTATCAGCTGGGTGAAAGCCGCTGGCAGCTGGAGCCGCAGGCGCAGCTTATCTGGCAGCACAGCCGCTTTGACGATATCGACGTTAAAGGCGATACCAAAACCAAAGCGGCAATCGACGCCGGAGACAGCGTGACCGCGCGCATTGGTACGCGTCTGGTGGGACATTACCAGACCAAAGAAGGCGAAGTGACGCCGTATGTTCGCGTCAATCTGTGGCAGGGAATGGGCGGTTCAGACGACACCCGCTTCAGCAACAATACCGCGACAACGCACCTGACCGCAGGCCAGCGCTACTCCAGCACCGAAGCCGCAGCTGGTGCGACCTGGAGCGTAAAACCGAATATCCAGTTCTACGGTGAAATCGGTCGCGAATGGAGCAACAAAGGCCAGCAGAGCGACGTGAGCAAGGATGTGACCGGAAGCATTGGGTTTAAGGGGAGTTTTTAAGTCGGGCGTAATTGGCTTATAAAGTGAAAGCCCGGCGGGGAGACCTGCCGGGCTTTTTTGTGGTTTGTATGAGCGTTGTTGAAGGTCTGCTTTGTGCCAGAAGCGGAAGCGGAAGTTGGAGTGCCAGAGACTCTCTAAAAGTTGATGGTTCTTTTTGCCGGGGGACTTACAGTTGCAGCATCATTGAGGTTAGACGAACAGAACGGCATCTGGCGCGACTGTGTGCGAGATGTCGGAATAACCATAAGATTATGCCTTCAGTCTGGTTGATACATGTTTCATGATCTTACCCACCAATAGTGGACATGCGGCTAAGTGAGCAAACTCTTCACCAGAGGTAGCTCACGTGGAAAAATTAATAACTCAGGAGTCTCTCGAAAATGTTTGTGCTCCTTTTGGTTATACAATTATACTTCTCGCCATATTTTATTGTTTCTATTGAAGGTTACCGTGATTATAATTAACTCCATTAAAGATAAACTGGAAAAATCCACAAATCACTCCAATCCTTTTATTGGTGTTGATGAGCTGGGCAATGATTGGTTTGTAAAAACATATTTTAGCAAGTCCGGTCATGAAACAAATGCGTTGTTTAATGAATTAGTAGCTTTTAAATTAGCCGAAAAAATAGGTTTACCTTGGCCAAAAGGCCATGTAGTTCAGTTTTCTGAAAGTGTAAAGAGTGAACTAAATGTATCAACTTCTCATTTTATTGCATATGAGTTCATACATGATCTAGAAGAGTTGCCTGAGGATTATCAATTTAGTAATAACCAAATGAAAAATCTCTATGGCAAATCAATATTTGATAATTGGCTATCAATAGGTGATTTAAAAAATGATACTTGCAAATTGTTAAATGGCGAATTGCTATTCATGGATGCTGGAATCGCCTTTGAAGATGATAATTGTGAAACGTGGAGGGAAGGTGGCCTTATATGGACAGATAATAAATTGTTTATTGAATCATCGCCATATCATCGCGGAATTTTGCATTCTGCAGAAGAGTATAAATCATGGATGGATAAAATTTGTGAAATACCTGTTGAGTTTTATCAATCCATCGCAGATAGCATCCCTCAAGATTGGCATGTTCCGGAAAGTTATAAATTAAAATTTGTTGAGGTATTTTCATCGTCTTGTGAGAGATTTATTCCTATGATGAAATCATGTATCGAGTGGGAATTAAATCACCAATAATATAAATAACTAAGCAGAAACTTCTGCTTCTCGCTCTTAACAGACACTAGCCCCAATGATCTTCGAGGCGGCTTCCATTCCCAGGTAAAAGTCCAGAGCCCCTCTTGTCGATACTCCCCAACAGCCGTATTCTCCAAAGGCACCTGCAAAATCAGGCGCCGGGATTAGCCTCCTGACCTAACTTAGTGGCGACACACCGGCGCGTCAGCGCCTAAAAACCACTTAGTGAAAGTAATCTTATGACTTCAATCCTCAATCCCGACATGCCGCAGCATTTTTCGACCGATGCCGATGTGCTGTGCGACTACTGTCAGACTCTGACGCAGGTTGTTGCCGGACAGTCGCTGCTGCCGGAAACGGAGCGCGTGCTGAAGGGGTTGCTGTGTGAACGGGTATGGCTGTTTGCCGCCGATTTAAAAGCGCCACGCTGGGCAGATAACAACACTGAGCACTGAAACACGCGATCGCCAGCGTCATCGTAGATCCGCTTTTACAGAGAAACCTGTTGCCCCAATTGGGAATTCCCCCAGCAAAAATGAGACAATTCAGGTTTCTTCATCGTTTCCCTGCTGGCGTAAAGAAATTATGATTGAGCGCTCACTCATTTAATAGGTTCAGCATGGCCAGGCCCCTCGATCCCGCAAAACGTACGGCAATTCTTAACGCGGCAATTCACTGCATTCAACAACAGGGTCTGCATGCGTCGACGTCTGCCATTACCCGGGAAGCCAATGTCTCGGCCGGAACGTTGTTCACCTATTTTCCGGATAAGGTCACGTTACTGAACTGCCTGCTGCTGGAACTGGCGGGAGAGATGAGTATCGCGCTGATGCAGGGTTTTCCCGTTGAGGCGAGCATAAAAGACAAAGCCTTTCATGCCTGGCAGGCCTATGTGGTGTGGTCGCGCCAGCACGCTGACCGGCGTCACTGCGTAAAACAGCTGATGGTGTCCTGTTTCATTTCCGAGGAGACGCATCAGGCCATTCAGGGAATGTTGAAGAGTGTGTATGAAGTGCTCAACGAGCTGGGTGCCTCGCATCACTGCAGCAGCGTGGAGTTCATCACCGCCGTGATGGGATCGTTGGCGGAAACCACCATCGATTTTGTCCTGCGCGAGCCAGAAAAAGAGCGGCACTATATTGAGATGGGTTTTTATATGTTCTGGCAGGCCGCAGGGATGACATCCGAAAAGGCGTGAGCTGGCTCCAGGCATAATTTGAATCATCTATGATCCTGGCGGAATAACCTTTCGCCGGGCAGCTTTTCTATTCAAAAAATAACCCTACGGTTATTCGCTAATTTAAAAATGGGATTTGCATGTTCTGTAAAAAAACAATCATCGCTGCTTCTGCGGCACTCCTTTTCGCCACGCACGCCTTTGCGTCCGAGAATACGGAGGAACTGGCAAAGAAGCTGAATAATCCTATTTCTAACCTGATCAGCGTGCCTTTTCAGTACGATTATGATCAGGGCGTGGGCCCGAATAAAGGTTCCCGCAACTTACTGAATATTCAGCCGGTTGCGCCGATTGATTTTTCCGATGACGCGATCATCATCAGCCGAACCATTATTCCTCTTGAAAGCGAGCGTAACGTTACGCCAGGCAGCGGGATACAAAGCGCGGTCGGCGATATTACGCAGAGTTTCTGGTACTCACCGAAGAAGAAAACCGCTAACGGGTATGTTTGGGGCGTCGGACCGGTACTGACCATCCCGACCGGCACATCGCTGTCCAGCAAAAGCTGGGGAGCGGGGCCAACGGCCATTGTCCTGAAGCAGCAGGGGCCGTGGACTTACGGCGGGCTGTTTAACCACGTCTGGGATTACGCCGGGCGCAGCAACCGCAATCACACCAGCCTGACGCTGCTGCAACCGTTTGTCAGCTACACCTGGCCGACGGCCACGTCGGTGGCGATGAATACGGAATCAACCTATGACTGGCGAGAAAATCAGTGGAGCGTGCCGGTTAACCTGATGGTCAATCAGGTGCTGAAACTGGGCGGGCAGATTATTCAGGTTGGCACCGGCGTGCGCTACTGGGCGGTCAGTGATGATAATCATGGTCCGACGGGCTGGGGTCTGCGTATGAACCTCACCTTCCTGTTCCCGTCGAAGTAATGTTCAACATGCTTTGCCGAAAGTACGACGTCCACGACCTAAATCCTTGCCCGGTAACGGGCAATGAGCAAAATAATCCAGGGTGAATGGCGGTTTCCGCTTCTGTCGACCATGCTCTCAGTAGTCGCCGATGGAAGCGAACAAACATCAGTCAGGAAGGAATATCTTCTTCGCCTCAGGATACGATATGCGCCATGCACTTTTGCCGGTTCTCGCAGCGGTGTGCCTTTTTATTACCGGTGCTTTTATTCTGAATCTGCAGCTCTGGTATTCCGCCAGGGCCGAAAGCTATGCGGGCGCCAGGTACGCGGCCAAAAATATCAACGCTATTCTTGATGAAGCGATGCTCGCCACCCGAACCGCCATTGAGGTCAGTGCGAAAAGCTGTAACGTTGAAGGGCAATATCAGTTGGGGACGGAAGCCGCGTTGCAGCCTCATCTGCGTACCCTGCTGATTGTTAAACAAGCCAAAGTGTGGTGCTCGTCGCTGCCGGGAAATGGGGCTCTGCTGACATCAATTCCCGCGATGACCAATACTCCTTTGTTTCTGGTGCCCTCAAGAGAGACGCTCAATAAAAAACCGGTGCTGATTTACCAGACCCACCATGCAGACAGTCAGATTCTGGTAACCATCAGCGATCAGCATGTCCGGGGCGCACTGGATATGTCATCCAGAGAGAGGACGTATTCGCTGCGGGTGGGGAATAATGAGATTGGCATGTCGGGCGATGTGAGGCCTGCCGATGAGAGTCTCACTCAAACCGGGCGAGTGGCGTCGAAAAAGTATCCCTTCAGCATTATGTACCCCCAACCTCCGCTGTTCGATATACAGCGCATATTCCGTCATGGGCTTGCGATCCTGATTTTTTTGCTGCTGATTACGGCAGTCACGGCGTATGTTCTGGATAAACTGATGAACAAAAGCGCCACACCGCAGGAAATACTGCGCGGGGCGATTGCCAGAGGGGAGATCGTTCCTTTTTATCAGCCGGTGGTGGATGGCAGAGATGGCTCGCTGCGCGGCGTTGAAGTCCTGGCTCGCTGGAAGCATCCGACGGCGGGGTATATTTCGCCCGCGTCGTTCATTCCGATTGCCGAAAAATCAGGCCTGATTATCCCGCTGACGCAAAGCCTGATGAAGCAGGTCGCGGATAACATGAACGCCATCATGACCAAATTACCTGAAGGTTTTCATGTGGGCATTAACTTCAGCGCGTCCCATATTACGTCGCCAACCTTTGTTGAAGAGTGTCTCAAATTCAGGGACAGCTTCCACAGCGGCACGCTGCACCTGGTGGTTGAAGTGACCGAACGGGAGCCGCTGCACGTGGATGAGGCGCTGGTGCAAAGGCTGAATATTCTTCATGAAAACGGGTTTGTCATCGCGCTGGATGACTTCGGTACCGGCTACTCCGGACTCTCGTATCTGCACGATTTACATATCGATTATATTAAGATTGATCAGAGCTTTGTGGCGCGGGTAAACGCCGACCCGGATTCGACCCGGATCCTCGATTGTGTGCTGGATTTGGCGCGTAAACTCTCTTTAAGCATCGTCGCTGAAGGGGTCGAAACCAAAGAGCAGCTCGACTACCTGAACCAGAACAACATTACTTTTCTGCAAGGATATTATTTCTACAGACCGGTTCCCTTTACTGAGCTGGTCAAAATCCTGCTGTCTAAACCGCGGGTGAAAGTGGTTGTTGAATAACGGCAACCCGGTACATCCCCGAAGAATGCGGGTATAATTGCGCAAAATTCTCAACCGATTTCGGAACGACCATGACAAAACTTTCCTTACAAGAGCAAATGCTGAAAGCGGGCTTAGTGACCAGCAAGAAAATGGCCAAAGTTCAGCGAACCGCGAAGAAATCGCGCGTTCAGGCGCGTGAAGCCCGTGAAGCGGTGGAAGAAAACAAAAAGGCCCAAATCGAGCGTGATAAGCAGCTGGTTGAGCAGCAAAAGCAGGCCACGTTATCAAAAGAAATGAAAGCGCAGGTCAAACAGCTGATTGAAATGAACGGCATTACCGTCTCAAGAGGCAATATTGATTTTAACTTCACCGACAATAACGTCATCAAAAAAATTGTCGTGGATAAAGCCACGCAGACCCAGCTCATCAATGGGCGTCTCGCCATTGCTCGCCTGGACGGCGAGAAAGTGGGTGAAAGCAAATACGTGATTATTCCGGCTATCGTCGCGGATAAAATTTCACAGCGTGATGCCAGCTATATCGTCTTGAATAGTGCACTGAGCGAAGAAATGCAGGACGAAGACGATCCGTACGCTGATTTCAAAATCCCTGATGACCTGATGTGGTAAGTCATCTCTTTCGCCGGATTCGCTAAGGCTTATCCGGCCCGTAACCCCCGCGCTATTTTTTAATTTCGTCCGTCGGCTAAAGCGTAGCCGCCTCCGGGATCGTTCTTCAGAACGGGCTGGGGCTCCTGGCCGCGATGGCTTTTCCGCTCACCGGGTGTACAAAATCCAGTTCGCTCGCATGCAGCATCAGTCTCGGCGTATTTTCTGTCCCCGCCAGAAGGCGTCCGCCATACAAATCACAGCCTAAGATGGGGTGGCCCAGCCGCTGACAGTGGATGCGTAGCTGATGGGTACGCCCGGTTTCCGGGGTCAGCCTGACGCGGGTTAACGGCAGGACGGTGCCGTCTTGCTGCTGTTGCTCAACGCGCTCGATAACCTGATAGTGCGAACGCGCGGGTTTGCCGCTAACCTCACATAATTTCATTAACGGAAACAGCGCCGGATCTTTGGCAATGGCGGCGTCAATAACGCCTTCATCGTCCGGCAGATGCCCGCAAAGCAGGGCGCTGTACACTTTACTCACTGCGCGTTGGCTGAACTGCTGGCAAAGGGCGGCGTTTATGACCTTATTGCGGGCAATCACCATCAATCCAGACGTGCCGAAATCGAGGCGATGGACAAGCGTGCAGCCAGGAAATTGTTGCACCAGACGGTAATGCACGGAATCAAAATTCTGCGGATTTTTCCCTGACAGGCTCAGCAGCCCGGCAGGCTTATTGATCACCAGCAGGTGTGGGTCCTGGCTTAGGATCTCAATCTGCGCATGGCACGGTGGCGCAATAAACGTATCGATAATCGCAGACATCAGGCATCCCGGTCGGTGAGTGGCTGCGGATGATAACCAATTTCTGACGGGCTGGCGAATAGAGGGGCGTGGCGGCCAAAGAATGGTATTATTCCCGGCGATGGGTAAAGCCACAGATTAAGCCTGGAGACGAAGAATGAACAATGACATCCCACTCAAATATTATGACATCGCCGATGAGTATGCGACGGAAACCAACGCCCCGGTGAGCGATGCAGAGCGCGATGCTCTGGCCCACTATTTTCAGCTGCTGCTGACGCGATTGATGAACAACGAAGAAATCAGTGAAGAAGCGCAGCAGGCAATGGCTCGTGAAGCGGGCATTGCGGATGCACGCATCGATGAGATTGCCAATTTCCTCAATCAGTGGGGTAATGAGTAACGCTTCGTTTGAGCGGCCCAAATCGCCTGACGTTCAGGCCCGCGATGCGCAGCCCCGCAGGCATTTCAGCCGTTAATAAAAAAGCGCCGTGAGGCGCTTTTTTAGCGTTAAGGTTTCTTTTTCGGCCATTCGTCATCATCGTCCCACTTATCGTTGAAATCACGATGGGGAGGAAGATCCGGTTTGTTGGCCATATATTTTTTCGGGTCAACGCGTTTCAGATCTTTAATGACGTTGATCATGACGCCTACCAGAAACACCAGCACCAAAATCCACCAATACTTTGCCAGCCAGTCCATGCCCATTACCTCCCAGAATGAGGCCGCTTACGCGACCAGTTGTTCCATAATCCGCTGATACATCCGAGCCAGAAGCTGCAGGTCGGCGGCGTTCACGCACTCATTGATTTTATGAATGGTGGCATTCACCGGTCCCAGCTCCACCACCTGAGCGCCCATCTGTGCGATAAAGCGCCCGTCAGAGGTGCCGCCCGTGGTCAGCAGCTGCGGTTTAATCTCATTATAGTGCTCAATGGCATTCACCACCGCATCCACCAGTTTGCCGCGTGCGGTCAGGAACGGCTGACCGGACACCCACCAGTCCACACTGTAGCGCAGCTGGTGTTTATCGAGCAGGGCGATAACCTGCTGTTTGATCATCTCGTCGGTCAGCTCGGTGCTGAAGCGGAAGTTGAATTGCACGAACAGGTCGCCAGGAATGACGTTGTTGCTGCCGGTGCCCGCGTTAATGTTGGCAATCTGCATGCTGGTCTGTGGGAAGAATTCGTTGCCTTTATCCCACTCGATAGCCACCAGCTCGTTGAGCATCGGGGCGGCACGGTGAACCGGATTGTCTGCCAGATGGGGATAAGCCACATGGCCCTGCACGCCGTGAATGGTCAGGTTGCAGGTCATCGACCCGCGACGGCCATTTTTCACCACGTCGCCCACCACTTCGGTGCTCGACGGTTCGCCCACCAGACAATAATCCAGACGTTCGTTGCGCGCCATCAGCGCTTCGACCACCTTCACGGTGCCATGCGTAGCGCTGGCTTCTTCATCGGAGGTGATGAGGAACGCCAGGCGGCCTTTGTGGTTGGGATGCTGAGCAACAAAACGTTCTGCGGCGATCACCATCGCTGCCAGCGAGCCTTTCATATCGGCGGCACCGCGGCCAAACAGCATCCCGTCGCGGATTGTCGGTTCGAACGGCGGGTTGATCCAGCGGTCTGCGTCACCTGCAGGCACCACATCGGTATGTCCGGCAAACGCGAGGGTTTCCCCTTTGCCGCGCCAGGCCCAGAAGTTTTGGGTATCGCCAAAGTCCATGGCTTCTACGGTAAAACCTATTGCGCGCAGGCGCTCAATCATCAACGCCTGACAGCCCGCATCGTCGGGGCTGAGGGATGGACGGCGAATAAGCTGCTGAGCCAGCTCAATGACCGGGCATGACATACACTACACCTCGTTAAACGTCTGGTAACTGGAATCACTAAAACCCAGCAGCATAGGCTTACCGGGCGCGCAGAGCAATGGGCGTTTGATGATTGCTGGCATTTCCAGCATCAGCGTCGCCGCGGCGTCAGCGTTGTCGACGGAGGCTCGCAGGGATTCATCCAGTTTGCGCCAGGTGGTGCCACGGGTATTGAGCAGCGCTTCCCAGCCCAGTTCAGCGATAAAAGTGTCTAATAATGCACGGTCGAGGCCGTCAGCCCGGTAGTCGTGAAAGCGGTATTCCACATGATGATCGTCCAGCCAACGGCGCGCTTTTTTGATGGTGTCGCAGTTTTTGATGCCATACATCGTAATCATGATTAATCCTTTTGCATTGTTGCCGGTGAATTGCTCAGTTTTTTCGAATAAACAAAAGCTCGCCGAAATTCTACGCGAAATCAAACAGCTTACGGAGCCGTTTTCGATTCCCGGTCCAGATCTTCCGGCCAGCGGTATTGATGCCCTTCAGGCGTCCAGCTTGCCGGATGGTCTGTAAACATCGGCGTGGTAGGCACGCCACGGTTCTGCATGTACTGACAAATATGGCTCCACTCGGCCCAAACCATGCGGATATCGCCGACGACGGGGGTAACAGGAAAGCGGTGAAGTACCTGATGGTTTCCAGGGCTACAGACGGCACATACAAGCTGGCTACCGAAGGTATAGCGCCCGGGCCAGAACAGCCGTTCGCCGTAAATATCCTGCCAGTCGAAAACCTTCACGACGACAGGCCAACGAGCCCATGGATTCCAGCCTTGCTGGAAATCATAGACGTAAACCTTCTGCCGCTTGAGATTAAAGCGAATTGGTGTCCAGCGGGGGCTGAATACTGCTTCTCTATAGAAAAATGCGAGGAATGAAAATAAAACAAACAATCCAGAGAAGCTAAGCACCCATCCCATCAGCAGTTTGTACATTCCTACACTAAAAAAGCCATAGAGAACAACAATCACAGGCGGAATCAAAATACCGAAAATCACCCATGCAACCCACCACGATTTATTGGTGTAGCAGGGGATTTCCATCCAGGTATCGTTCTTCTTGTTAAGCCGGATGAGTTGCGGTTTATAGGTCTGCTCTTCATCCCTGCCGGGCAGGTCTTCTTCCCAATAGTCAGCCTGAGGCGTCAGTATTGAACGGGACCGGCTTTGGCGTCTTGTTCTCTCGATTTCCGCCAGTTCCTCTGCCGTTACCGGGGGAAGCTTATGGTTGTTCCTTGCCATCCTAACTCTCCGTCTTCTCGGTTAATCCTTCCCGGTGCTCTGCATTTGCTACTCCAGAATCTGACGGTTAGCGTCACCAAACAGGTTATGGTGCCGTTTTCGATTCCCGATCCAGATCTTCCGGCCAGCGGTATTGATGCCCCTCAGGCGTCCAGCTTGCCGGATGGTCTGTAAACATTGGCGTGGTAGGTACGCCACGGCCCTGCATGTACTGACAAATATGGCTCCACTCAGCCCAAACCATGCGGATATCGCCGACGACGGGGGTAACAGGAAAGCGGTGAAGTACCTGATGGGTTCCAGAGCTACAGACGGCACATGCAAGCTGGCTACCAAAGGTATAGCGTCCTGACCAGAACAGCCGCTCGCCGTAAATATCCTGCCAGTCGAAAACCTTCACGACGACGGGCCAACGTGCCCACGGATTCCAGCGTTGCTGGAAATCATAGACGTAAACCTTCTGCCGCTTGCGATTAAAGCGAATTGGTGTCCAGCGGGGGCTGTACATCACGGCCCGAAATGCAAACCACCAAAAAGATGAAAAAACAAAAAGACTAGTAAGCGCTATGATAAGGATCGGAACATACACAAGGGCCTTAAAGGTTATACAGATATAAAAAATAATAACGACTGTCATAATAGCTATCAAAAACCAGAGCACCCACCACGATTTATTGGTGTAGCAGGGGATCTCCATCCAGATATCATTCTTCTTGTTAATCCGGATGAGTTGCGGTTTATAGGTCTGCTCTTCATCCCTGCCGGGCAGGTCTTCTTCCCAATAGTCGGCCTGAGGCGTCAGTATCGAACGGGATGGGCCTTGGCGCCTTGTTCTCTCGATTTCCGCCAGTTCCTCTGCCGTTACCGGGGGAAGCTTATGGTTGTTCCTTGCCATCCTAACTCTCCGTCTTCTCGGTTAATCCTTCCCGGTACTCTGCATTTGCTACTCCAGAATCTGACGGTTAGCGTCACCAAACAGGTTATGGCGCCGTTTTCGATTCCCGATCCAGATCTTCCGGCCAGCGGTATTGATGCCCTTCAGGCGTCCAGCTTGCCGGATGGTCTGAAAACATCGGCGTGGTAGGTACGCCACGGCCCTGCATGTACTGGCAAATATGGCTCCACTCGGCCCAAACCATGCGGATATCGCCAACGACGGGGGTAACAGGAAAACGGTGCAGTACCTGATGGGTTCCTGGGCTACAGACGGCACATACAAGCTGGCTACCGAAGGTATAGCGTCCGGACCAGAACAGCCGCTCGCCGTAAATATCCTGCCAGTCGAAAACCTTCACGACGACGGGCCAACGTGCCCACGGATTCCAGCCTTGCTGGAACTCATAGACGTAAACCTTCTGCCGCTTGCGATTAAATCGAATTGGTGTCCAGCGGGGGCTGTACATCACGGCTCGAAATGAAAACCACCAAAAAGATGAAAATATGAAAAGGGCAAATAGAAGCATTAGCAAGAAAGGTAAATCAAAAAACATCCCCGCAGAGAATCCCAAACAAATAAAAGTTGCAATAACAGCCGTCATCATTGCGAGCAAAAACCAGAGTACGCCCCACGATTTATTGGTGTAGCAGGGGATCTCCATCCAGGTATCGTTCTTCTTGTTAAGCCGGATGAGTTGCGGTTTATAGGTCTGCTCTTCATCCCTGCCGGGCAGGTCTTCTTCCCAATAGTTGGCCTGAGGCGTCAGTATTGAACGGGACGGGCTTTGGCGTCTTGCTCTCTCGATTTCCGCCAGTTCCTCTGCCGTTACCGGGGGAAGCTTATGGTTGTTCCTTGCCATCCTAACTCTCCGTCTTAACGATTATTCCCGAAGCAGCTACTGCGTAATCAAACAGGTTACGGCGCCGTTTTCGATTCCCGGTCCAGATCTTCCGGCCAGCGGTATTGATGCCCTTCAGGCGTCCAGCTCGCCGGATGGTCTGTAAACATCGGCGTGGTAGGTACGCCACGGCCCTGCATGTACTGACAAATATGGCTCCATTCAGCCCAAACCATGCGGATATCGCCGACGACGGGGGTAACAGGAAAGCGGTGAAGTACCTGATGGGTTCCAGGGCTACAGACGGCACATACAAGCTGGCTACCGAAGGTATAGCGTCCTGACCAGAACAGCCGCTCGCCGTAAATGTCCTGCCAGTCGAAAACTTTCACGACGACAGGCCAACGTGCCCACGGATTCCAGCCTTGCTGGAACTCATAGACGTAAACCTTCTGCCGCTTGCGATTAAAGCGAATTGGTGTCCAGCGGGGGCTGTACATCACGGCTCGAAATGAGAATGCGATAAATGACGATAGAACAAACAGGCCAAAGAAAATTAAAAGACATCCACCAACAGAAGAATAAAACTTGGCACCAAAAAACATGTAAACAACAAATATCAATGGAGGTATGAGAATGGCAATCAAAAACCAGAGTACGCCCCACGATTTATTGGTGTAGCAGGGGATCTCCATCCAGGTATCGTTCTTCTTGTTAAGCCGGATGAGTTGCGGTTTATAGGGCTGCTCTTCATCCCTGCCGGGCAGGTCTTCTTCCCAATAGTCGACCTGAGGCGTCAGTATTGAACGGGATGGGCCTTGGTGTCTTGTTCTCTCGATTTCCGCCAGTTCCTCTGCCGTTACTGGGGGAAGCTTATGGTTGTTCCTTGCCATCTTAACTATCCGCCTTCACGGTTAATCCTTCCCGGTAGTTTGCATCTTTCACGTCCGGCCAGAAGCTGGCGGTTAGCGTCACAGAAGCGACCTGAGTTTCCTTCACACTGATGCGAACCAGTAAGACAACCGCATCGTCTGTTACGATTCGCTTACTTTCTGGGTTAAGGCAGCGCGGATTCACGCTTGTAATGTCTGGCGTACCATCGATGTTCAATGACACTGATACCAGCTCTGTGACGTCTGCTGTCAGCCTGTACTGCAAGCCAGAAATTCCATCCTGATAGCCGGGAAGCACCAACTTCATTTCGATTTCACGGTAATACTCGCCGTAGATAATCGTCGGGGCACTGAACGCGACCTCTGCTACCATGCCCGACATAACCGCATACCAGGCATCGAGCATGCTACTGAGCGCTTTCGTGTCTTTCTCATACCAGACGACATCGCTGTCATGACGGTTAATCCCAAAGCAGCTACTGCGTAACCACACCTCCAGAGGAGTACTACGATACTGTGCGGCGGTGTAAGCAATCCCGGCCCCGACGAAGATCAGAAGCGCCCCCAGCCCGGCCATTCCCGCCAGAGCAAAAACACCATTCCATGAGCTGATAATGCCCATGGTTCCGCCAGCAAAGGTTGAGACTCCACCTATGAAATACAATGAACTAGATATGTAATCACCAGAAATCCTCTCGTTGTTGGACAAAACAAGCATCCTCACACCATCAATCACCGCCGCCGCCCCGGCAAGAATCCCGCCAGCCTTTATCAGTGGATGGACAAACCCTCTTTTCTCCAGCAGAGCCCAGTTCATTCGGGTCACCATCATATGGCTGAACCCGCCGATCTCAGATGCTGCACTCACCACCATCAGACGATTAATCGCCAGCGTCATTGACGCATCAGTGTGGCCGCTGACGGCCTGCTCCAGATTGTCGGTATTCTGCTGCCAGTCGCTGATTTGCAGGCCCAGCATCACCGCCGACAGGACCAGACCGACGCTGTTCCCGCTGAGGAAGCGACGATTACGCTCTGTCAGCAGGCTCTCCGGGCTTACCGCCGGGGCCTCGGGACCTTTGAGTGAGATAGAGGCGACGCGAAGGCCCGATACCGCTGATATCTTCTCCGGAGTGGAGGCGTGGGGAAGTGCATCCAGTGCCGCCTGAGCGCCCGGTTCGGTTGACGCGATACGGATGGTTAATGGCAGATTGAGTAACTTTTCGTTGGTGATTTTCGTAAGCCCGCCCGTCGCTGCGGCAAAGCCCGACTGCCCTGAACCACCGAATGACGCCACTGAAAGATCTGACCAGGCGTTCGGAAACAGGTTAACGAGCCGCTGGAAACGCCCGATAGTGGTGTCCAGTTCCAGCAGGTGGACCGTCTCGCCGTAGGTGCTGTAAGCCGTGCCCTGGAGCATCCGGCTGTAGCCGCTGCGGGTAGCATCATCCAGACGGTCCTTCAGGCGACTGACGGCGGCGTTCAGAGCCATGATTCGCCCGGTGACGAGTAACTGAACGGGGTCATGCTTTAGCATGTTCGCCATCTCGTCCGAGCCGCCCGCGGTTTTCAGGTAGGAGTAGCCCGCGGACCCCGCCAGAATGGAAGACGTATCTGGTGTCAGAACGTTCCGTAATCCACTCAGGCCAATGGTATTGCTAAAGACGGCGGCGTTCTGCGTGTGGTTCTGAGCCAGTAAACCGACATAAGCAGGAGAATCCGGGGTCTTCATCCAGTCAAGCCAGACCGCATCACTGTGCTTCATCGGGCCGCCCTGAAGGCAGACTGACAGCGTTTTCATGTGCAGGAACCAGTCGACGTCATTTTCTTGCGGGGCGTAGTCATGGTCCATGACCGTTAACCATGCCTTCCCCTGATACCAGGCGGCAAGGTCGCTGTCGACGGCAGCAATTTTCTCCTGCCAATTATCGATATCGTTTTTGTACTGTCGTTCGAAGGTAAGACGGGCCGTTTCGCTGTAGCAGGCATTAATCCGGGCGAGCTCGAAGCCCATCGTTCTTTTGGCCACATCTTCAGCGGATGTTATCTGGTGCATGGCGGCGGGGTAACCCGAATCCGGACGACCGAACTCTGGCTGGCTGTTTTTACTGATAGTGTCCTGCACCGCTTTCAGCGTGCGGGTGATGGCCTGGGAGGTCATAAATCGGTGGCGGACTTCAGTGCGGGAAGTGTAGTCATGGCAGTCCTGAATCAGCTGCAGGCGACCGCTGTTAAGCTCCTGAATGACGCCGATAGGATCGTCCAGAATGATAGCCCCGGCACTGCCGAACGTGTCGATAGTTCTCATGACCTTGCCACTCATGGCATTGAATTTTGTCTTTTCCTTGCGGGGATGGAAGCCATGGGCACCGCCCTGTACCGTTTCGCTGTAGGGACCAATAGCGATACCCGGCTGCGGGAAAAAGTCAGTATGGAATTCGGTAACACGCTCCGTCAGCGACGACAGGCTGAAATCCAGTGCCATGCCTCGCGCATGTTTACCCGGTGAAGCCTGAAATGCCTTCAGGTCGACGTGGGTGAAGCGACCCGGTGGGCGTTGCTTAACGTATGCGGCGAGAACCTCAGGACTCCACGGGTCGCTGCTGAAGGCGATTTCAGCCTGACTGTACGTCTTCGTGTCGATATTGATAAAGCTCGCAATGATATCGTGATTCGCTTCACGACAGGCCGAATTAAGAGGTTCGACAGTCTCATCCTCAGGTCTGTGCTTGCAGTAAAACTCCCGTATGTGCCCTTCAGCGGTGACCTGGTAAGCCTGCCATATGATGTTATCGAGCAAGACGTAGAGATAACCTTCACGCAGGGTGCGCAGGGCATACTTGTACTCACCGCCGCTCAGCGTAATAGCCTGGTCCGGAACGGAAGGTTGCCAGGAGGGGCTTGTACCTGTGGTAATAGCAGCAACCCGCAGGGGGTAAATCGCCAGACCTTCACGCATACAGGCTTTGCAGCCGGAAGGCAGTTGCGCCACCTGCTTAGCTGCGGTGCTGTTTCGCATCACCTGATCACGTATTAATTGGGTATCCATTCCGTTCTCACTCAGCTGGTATAGTGCCTATACCGGCGCCAGTAGCGTCCGTATCATGAAAAAAACCATCGCAGGATGGCTTAAAAATGAACCTCTTCAGGCTGTGTAGTCTACAGGTTAATTAACCATCAACCGATAACAACTATCTGAAACTACTGTGCAAAAAATCGGGTATCAATCGAAGGGCATGACCTCTGGGGGCGCATCGTATTATCGGGGATGATGGACTTGACGGAGTGGCACTAAGAAGCCGCAGTGACTCACGCATGATGAAGTCAGCCTGCTCGTAGATAGAGTTTGCTATTTGGCTGAGGAATCGGCACTCACCCACTCATGATTAATCTTTTTGCATTGTTGCCGGTGAATCGCTCAGTTTTTTCGAATAAACAAAAGCTCGCCGAAAGTCTACGCGAAATAAACGTCAGACCCTACGTAACCTGCCGTAAAATATCAACCCGAGAATACTGAATGAATTTTCACTTAAGCTGCATAATGGTGCGAATTCATACGTGGCCGATGCTGTTTCGAAATATTGCAGTAAGTCACATTAAATAAATGGTTATCAGTCATAGTAACGGTAAGCCCCGTGACACGGTGGCTGGGAGCAGTTATCGCAGCAATGGGTTGAACCATCTTCACAACGTCAGGCTATTTTCGTACACTAACCATAATAATAAGAGAGGTTGTTATGATCGAACATGAAGTGGGAAACTGGAAAGATTTTATCGAAGATATGCTTCGTAAATAATTCCATTGCGGGCACTGCGCTAACTGTTTTACGGCTGTAATACTTCGCAGAAGCGACAAAAAAGGCGACCAACGCGGTCGCCTTTTTCGTGGGTTGTTCAGTTTATTGCGGCTTCTCTTTCAGCGGGAAGCGACGACGGACCAGCACAAAGAACAGCGGTACGAAGAAAATAGCCAGGATAGTGGCGGAGATCATTCCGCCCATGACCCCGGTCCCCACTGCGTGCTGGCTGCCAGAGCCCGCTCCGGTGCTGGTAGCCATCGGCAGAACGCCAAAGATAAACGCCAGTGAGGTCATCAGGATCGGCCGCAGACGCTGGCGGCAGGCGTGCAGCGTGGCCGAGAGCAGATCCTGACCTTTCTCGTTCATTTCATTGGCGAATTCGACAATCAGAATGGCGTTCTTCGCCGATAAGCCGATGACCGTCAACAGACCGACCTGGAAGTAAACATCATTTTCCAGCCCGCGCATCCAGGTCGCCAGCAGTGCGCCTATCACCCCTAACGGCACCACCAGCATCACCGAGAACGGGACCGACCAGCTCTCATACAGCGCCGCCAGACAGAGGAAGACCACCAGCAGCGAAATGGCATACAGGGCAGGGGCCTGCGCGCCGGAGAGGCGTTCCTGATACGACATTGCTGTCCACTGGAGGCCGAAGCCGGTAGGGAGCTCACCCACCAGTTTTTCCATCACCGTCATCGCGGTGCCGGTACTCACGCCCGGCGCGGCTTCACCAATGATTTCCAGCGCCGAGTAGCCGTTATAACGCTCCAGGCGCGGTGAGCCGGTTTCCCAACGGGAGGTGGCGAACGCCGAGAAGGGCACCATCTGACCACTGCTGTTGCGCACATACCAGTAGTTGATATCGTCTGGCAGCATGCGGTAAGGGGCCGCAGACTGGACGTACACCTTCTTGGTGCGGCCCCGATCCATAAAGTCGTTAACGTAATCCGAGCCCCAGGCGGTCTGCATGGTGTCGTTGATGTCGTCGATGGAAATCCCCAGCGCCTGCGCTTTGCGCTGGTCGATATCAATCTGCAGCTGCGGGCTGTCGTCCAGACCGTTGTGACGCACGCGGGTCAGCTGCGGATCTTTACTGGCCAAATCGAGCAGCTGGTCGCGGGCCGCCATCAGTGCATCATGGCCGAGACCGGCGTGATCCTGAAGCTCCATGTCAAAGCCAGCGGAACTCCCCAGGCCGCTGATGGCTGGCGGGTTGTTGGCGAACACGCGGGCTTCATTGATTTTATTAAACGCGTTGGTGGCGCGTTCGATAATGGCAAACGAAGTGCCGGTTTTCGAATCACGATCGTCCCAGTCTTTCAGGCGAATGAACATGCGCGCCACGTTCTGCCCGTTGCCCCCAGGACCGGAGCCGATGGTGGCAAAAATAGAGGCGACGTTAGCCTGCTCATTTTTGAAGAAATAGTCTTCAACCTTTTCCACCACCTTCAGCGTTTGCTGCTGGGTCGAGCCGCTTGGCAGCTGGATAGACGTCAGGAACATCCCGCGATCTTCCTGCGGAAGGAACGACGTGGGCAGCTTCAGGAACAGGAACACCATCCCGCCCAGCAGCAGGACGTAAATCAACATCCAGCGCAGGCTGCGGTGGAGGATTTTCCCTACCCGGGTTTCATAGCGCTCGGCACTGCGGTTGAACATCCGGTTAAACCAGCCGAAGAAGCCTTTTTGGCCATGCTGTTCGCCTTTATGCATCGGTTTAAGCAGCGTGGCGCACAGCGCAGGCGTCAGGATCATCGCCACCAGGACCGAGAGCACCATGGCGGACACAATGGTGATGGAGAACTGACGGTAAATGGCACCAGTGGTTCCCCCGAAGAAAGCCATCGGGATAAATACCGCCGACAGCACCATCGCGATACCGACCAGCGCCCCCTGAATCTGCCCCATCGATTTTCGCGTGGCTTCGCGCGGCGAGAGGCCTTCTTCACTCATGATACGTTCGACGTTCTCCACCACCACGATGGCGTCATCCACCAACAGGCCGATGGCCAGCACCATTGCGAACATCGTCAGGGTGTTGATGCTGTAGCCAAACGAATACAGGATGGCAAACGTGCCCATCAGCACCACCGGTACGGCGATGGTGGGGATCAGCGTGGCGCGGAAATTTTGCAGGAACAGGTACATCACCAGGAACACCAGCAGAATCGCTTCGAGCAGTGTTTTCACCACATCGTGGATCGACGCTTTGACGAAAGAGGTGGTTTCGTAGGCGATTTTGTATTCCAGACCATGCGGGAAGTAGTGCGAGAGCTCATCGAGACGCGCCAGCGTGGCTTCTGCGGTTTGCATCTCGTTAGCCCCGGAGGCGAGCTGAATACCCAGCCCGGATGCCGGATTGCGGTTATAGCGGCTCAGGTAATCGTAGTTTTCTGCCCCCAGCTCGACGGTGGCGACATCGCCGAGGGTGACCACGGAACCGTCCTGATTGACGCGTAGCGTAATGTCGCGGAACTGCTGCGGCGTCTGCAGCAGCGATTGGGCATTCACCGTCGCGTTCAGCGCTTGCTTATTCACCTGCGGTGTACCGCCAAGCTGGCCGACGGCTACCTGGGCGTTCTGGGAGCTGATGGCATCGGTGACGTCTTTGGTGGTCATCTGATAGCTGTTGAGCTTCGCGGGATCCAGCCAAATGCGCATCGAATACTGTGAGCCATAGGCGGTGATATCGCCCACGCCGTTCACGCGGCTGAGCGGCTCCTGCACGTTACTCGCGACATAGTCAGCGATATCCTGCTTATCCATGCTGCCGTCCGTGGAAACGAAGGCGATGGTCAGGATGTTGGTATCCCCGGTTTTGCGCACGGTCACGCCCTGATCCTGCACGGCCTGCGGCAGTTTCTTCAGCGCGGATTGCAGCTGGTTCTGCACCTGCTGCATCGCTTCGTTAGGATCGGTACCGGCGGTAAAGGTGATAGTGATGGTGGCCTGCCCGGCGGAACTGCTCTGGGAGGTCATATACATCATGTTATCCAGCCCGGTCATGTTCTGCTCAATGACCTGCGTGACCGTATTCTCCAGGGTTTGCGCCGAAGCGCCTGGATAGTTGGCGGTGATACGCACATTTGGCGGAGCCAGATCGGGGTATTGCTCAACAGGAAGGGACAAAATGGCCAACGTGCCGGTAAGACACAACAGAATAGCCAGCACCCAGGCAAAAATGGGGCGATCGATAAAGAAATTCGCCATCAGAATCAGGACCTCATTACGCGTATTTTTATTGCTATGACAGGCTCAGCACACTGTAGCGGCAAGGCCTGAGCGAAACGTGGAGAAATTAAGGAGATAGTGTAAATTATCATGCCGCTTTGGTGCATAAGCATACATAAATGAAGGTTCGTCTGCATAACGACAAAAACAAAATCTCCGCGTAGACTGACACGCTCATTCGACGCTGAGGAGCCTGTATGTCGTTTAACATCGAAATTATCAAGGACGAGATCCTGTCGGATAACTATTTCATCCTGCGCAATATCACCTATAACCTGACGCGTAACAGCGGCGAAGTGATTCGCCATAAGCGTGAAGTGTATGACCGTGGCAATGGGGCGACCATTCTGTTGTATAACCCCCAACAGCAAACCGTGGTGCTGGTGCGCCAGTTTCGCGTTGCCACTTGGGTCAACGGGAATGCCGATGGCCGTCTGATTGAAACCTGCGCCGGGTTGCTGGACGACGACGAGCCGGAAGACTGCATCCGCAAAGAGGCGGTGGAAGAAACCGGGTATCAGGTCCGGGATGTGCGCAAAGTCTTTGAGCTGTATATGTCACCGGGCGGCGTCACTGAACTGGTGCATTTCTTTATCGCGGAATACGATGATAGCCTGCGCACCACGGTCGGGGGCGGCGTAGAGGATGAAGATATCGATGTGCTGGAGATGCCGTTCAGCCAGGCGCTGGCGAAGGTGAAAAGCGGTGAAATCCGTGACGGTAAAGCCGTTATTCTGCTGCAGTATCTGCAGACGACGGGTTTAATGGACTAATCCGATTGAGCGAACCGGCCGCAGAGGAGAGGATACGCGCCAGAAACTGGTGCTTTTTTCTTCTGGGGTCAACTCGTGTTTTACCGTCTTTGTTTCCTCTTGTCACTCATTACGCTGCTGCCCGTGCAGGGGTGGGCCGCGCCTGTGCAACAGGAATTTAGCGACTGGCAGGTCACCTGTAACAACCAGAATTTCTGTAGCGCCCGCAATGTCGGTAACCACCATGGTCTGGTGATGACACTGACCCGCAGTGCGGGGGCGCATAACGACTCCACGTTGCGTATCGAGCTGGGTGGGCCGGAAAACGCGTTACCCAAAATTCCCGCTATTGCTCCTCGCCTGAAGATTGATGCTACCGCCCTGAAGTTACCGGGAGCCCACTGGCAGGAGACGCCGTGGCTGCTCAGCACCAATGACACCCCGACGATCAACGCGTTTTTACAGCATATCCAGGAAGGGCACGCATTAACCCTGACTCAGGGCGCGCAAACCGTTTCGCTGCTGGGGTTGAAGGCGGCGCTGCTGTTTATCGACGACCAGCAAAAACGAGTGGGCAGTGAAACGGCATGGATTGGTAAGGGTGATGAACCGCCGCTCAGCGTGCCACCCGCCCCGGCGCTGAAAAGCGTCAAAAAGCTCAACCCCACGCCGCGGCCATTTAGCCCGACGGAGTCTGACGATCTGCTCGATTACGGCACATGGCGGATGAACAACAGTCAATGCTCTCTCGACCCGTCCCGGCGTGAAGTGTGGGTGACGCCGCTGACCGATGACAAAGCGTTGATGATGGTGAGCTGTGAGTCCGGGGCGTATAACACCATTTACCGCGCATGGCTGGTTTCCCGGCAAAAACCTTTTGCTTCGCAGCCGATTCGTCTACGTCTTCCTTTTCAGCCTTCGGACCGTGAGGAGCGCGACGTCGAGTTGGTCAATCTGAGTTTTAATAACAAAACGCGTGAGCTTATTACCGTGGACAGAGCGCGCGGACAGGGCGATTGTGGCGTGCAAACGCGCTGGCGTTATGACGGCCAGCGTTTTCGCCTGGTGCGTTACGCCGGGCAACCCACCTGTGATGACTGGCAGGGGCCAGATGCGTGGCCCACGCTGTGGATCACAAGGTGAGTTTTGCCTGATGGCGCTGGCGCTTATCAGGCCTACAAAATCCCGTAGGCCCGGTCAGGCGTCAGCCGCCACCGGGCACCTGTACTATTTCCCCAGCACCTTATGCGCCTTCGCGATAATATTCTCGACGGTAAAACCAAAGAACGGGAACAGCTTATCGGCAGGCGCCGATTCACCGTAGCTCGTCATCCCGACGATGGCACCTTTCAGCCCGACGTATTTGTACCAGTAGTCGGCTATTCCGGCTTCCACCGCCACGCGGGCGGAAACGCTCGGCGGCAATACCGATTCCTTGTACTCCTCGTCCTGCGCGTCAAACACATCCGTTGACGGCAGCGACACCACCCGAACGGCAACGCCTTCTCCCGCCAGCTTTTCCGCCGCCAGTACCGTTATTTCCACCTCAGAACCGGTGGCAATCAGGATCAGGTCCGGCTTGCCGCCTGCATCCTTCAGCACATAACCGCCGCGCGCAATCTCGTGAACCTGATCTGGCGTACGTTCCATTTGTGCCAAATTCTGTCTCGAGAGGATCAGCGCCGTTGGCCCGCTATGGCGTTCAATCGCCGCTTTCCACGCCACCGCCGTTTCCACCTGATCGCACGGTCGCCAGGTGCTGAAGTTTGGCGTCAGACGCAGGCTTGCCAGTTGCTCAACGGCCTGGTGCGTAGGGCCATCTTCGCCAAGGCCGATGGAATCATGGGTATAGACCATTATCTGGTGCGCTTTCATCAGCGCCGCCATACGGGCCGCATTGCGCGCGTATTCCACGAACATCAGGAAGGTAGCGGTATAGGGGACAAAGCCGCCGTGATGGGCAATACCGTTGGCGATAGCGGTCATCCCGAACTCGCGCACGCCGTAGTGAATGTAGTTCCCGGCGTGATCGTCTTTTATCGGTACCGACTCCTTCCAGATAGTCAGGTTGCTGGGCGCAAGATCCGCCGAGCCGCCGAGCAGCTCCGGCAACAGCGGGCCAAAGGCGTTCAGCGCATTCTGTGAGGCCTTACGGCTGGCGATTTTCGCCGGTTCCGATTGCAGTTTTTCAATGTAACTCTGAGCTTTGCTCTGCCAGCTTTCCGGCAGCTTGCCCTCTACGCGCCGCAGGAATTCAGCCGCCAGCTCAGGATGGGCGGTCTGATAGGCCGCCAGCTTGTCTTTCCAGTTCTGCTGGGCTTTCTCACCTTTCTGGTGAGCGTCCCAGGCCTGGTAAATCTCCTTCGGAACCTCAAATGCCGGATACTTCCAGCCAAGCTGTTTACGCGCCAGCGCCACCTCTTCTTCGCCGAGCGACGCGCCGTGCGCTTCCTCTTTCCCGGCTTTATTCGGCGAACCGAAGCCAATCACCGTACGGCAGATAATCAGCGAAGGTTTGTCCTTCACGCTTTGCGCCTCGAGGATCGCTTTTTTCACGGCTTCAGGATCGTGCCCGTCAATGTCATGCACCACATGCCAGTGATAGGCCTCAAAGCGTTTAGCGGTGTCATCGGTAAACCAGCCTTTGGTTTCACCGTCAATCGAGATGCCGTTGTGATCGTAGAAGCCAATCAGTTTGCCCAGCCCCAGCGTCCCGGCCAGCGAACAGGCCTCATGGGAAATACCTTCCATCAGGCAGCCATCGCCCATAAACACGTAAGTGTAGTGATCGACAATGTCGTGCCCGGGCTGGTTAAACTGCGCCGCCAGCGTACGCTCAGAGATAGCCATCCCGACGGCGTTCGCCAGCCCCTGTCCCAGCGGACCGGTGGTGGTTTCCACCCCAGGCGTATAGCCGATTTCCGGGTGCCCCGGCGTTTTAGAGTGCAGCTGGCGGAAGTTTTTAATCTCCTCAATTGGGAGATCGTAACCGGTCAGGTGCAACAGGCTATAGAGCAGCATGGAGGCGTGCCCGTTCGAGAGAATAAAACGGTCGCGATCGGGCCAGTGGGGATCGTTCGGATTGTGTTTGAGGAAGTCGTTCCACAGCACTTCAGCAATATCAGCCATCCCCATCGGCGCCCCGGGGTGGCCGGAATTGGCTTTCTGTACGGCATCCATACTCAGGGCGCGAATAGCATTGGCAAGCTCTCTACGGGACATAGTCGTTCTCCGTGGCAAAAGTTACAGTTTGGCGGCAAGCAGGTCTTCGAGTTTGCGTTGGTCCACGGCGAACAGGCGAATGCCTTCCGCCAGTTTATCCACCGCCATCGGATCCTGGTTATGCTCCCAGCGGAACTCCGCTTCGGTCAGGGGGGCAGGGCGATTAAAGAACTGAGAGGCAGGGATCAATTTGCGCTCAACCGGCGCTTCTTTCTCCTGCAGCTCTTTCAACAGTGCGGGGGCGATGGTCAGGCGGTCACAGCCCGCCAGTGCCAGAATTTGTTCGGTGCGGCGGAAGCTCGCGCCCATCACCACGGTGCTGTAGCGGTGCTGCTTGAAGTAATCGTAGATATTACGTACCGATTTCACGCCGGGATCTTCTTCCACCACGTATGGATCCATCGGCTCACGCTGCTGATACCAGTCGTAAATACGCCCGACGAAGGGCGAAATCAGGAACACGCCTGCTTCGGCGCAGGCACGGGCCTGGGCGAAGGAGAACAGCAGCGTCAGATTGCAGTGAATGCCTTCTTTTTCCAGCACTTCTGCGGCGCGGATCCCTTCCCACGTAGAGGCGAGCTTAATCAGAATGTGAGATTTATCGACGCCCTGGTCGGCATACAGCGCGACCAGATGACGGGCCTTGGCGATGCTTTTGTCTTTGTCATACGACAGGCGGGCATCCACTTCGGTCGATACGCGCCCGGGAATGCTTTTCAGAATTTCGCAGCCGACATTGACGGCCAGTTTGTCGCAGGCGTCGATCACCTGCTTCTCGCGGCTGCTCTGTTTTTTCGCGAAGGCGACCGCGTCGTCGATCAGTGAACGGTACTGCTCAAGGCCTGCGGCTTTCAGCAGCAGTGAAGGGTTGGTGGTGGCGTCTTCTGGCTGGTAGTGGCGAATGGATTCGATGTCACCGCTGTCGGCCACCACGGTGGTGAACTTTTTGATGCCGTCTAGCTGGTTCATGAAAAAAGACTCCTTATGTCAGCGTGTTCGCTAACATTTCCGGACAGTGAATGAGGGTCTTAACTCAAAAGCATAGCAGACGGAGGGGGGCTTGTTTGACACCAGCTGATAACAGGAATGTTAAAAATAACTAACAAAAACGCTCAGAGTATGGCGGCCTTCAAAGTTTACAAAGCGGCAAAGGGGGATACTCAGGAGTTACCCGGGAACAGATTTTTCCTCAAAAACGCTACGTGAAGTGAAAGGAACATCAAATGGATGACCAGTTAAAACAAAGCGCGCTCGATTTCCACGAATTCCCGACCCCAGGGAAAATTCAGGTCTCTCCAACCAAGCCGCTGGCCACCCAGCGCGATCTGGCGCTGGCGTATTCTCCCGGCGTCGCGGCACCTTGCCTGGAGATCGAAAAAGATCCGCTGGCGGCCTATAAATATACGGCCCGTGGCAACCTGGTGGCCGTGGTTTCCAACGGCACGGCGGTGCTTGGCCTTGGCAATATCGGCGCGCTGGCCGGTAAACCGGTGATGGAAGGCAAGGGCGTACTGTTCAAAAAATTTGCCGGGATCGACGTTTTCGATATTGAAGTCGATGAGCTCGATCCGGATAAATTTATTAATGTGGTGGCGGCGCTGGAGCCGACATTTGGCGGTATCAACCTCGAAGACATCAAAGCGCCGGAATGTTTCTACATCGAACAAAAGCTGCGTGAGCGCATGAAGATCCCGGTGTTCCATGACGATCAGCATGGCACGGCGATCATCAGTACTGCCGCCATCCTTAACGGCCTGCGCGTGGTGGAAAAGAACCTGTCCGATGTGCGGATGGTGGTTTCCGGGGCGGGTGCTGCGGCCATTGCCTGTATGAACCTGCTGGTGGCGCTGGGCATGCAGAAACACAACATCGTGGTCTGCGACTCAAAAGGCGTTATCTATAAAGACCGTGAGCCGAATATGGCGGAAACCAAAGCCGCCTATGCGGTGGTTGATGACGGCAAGCGTACGCTGGATGACGTGATGGACGGCGCGGATATCTTCCTCGGCTGCTCCGGTCCGAAAGTGCTGACTCAGGACATGGTCAAGAAAATGGCGCGTGCGCCAATGATCCTCGCGCTGGCAAACCCTGAGCCGGAAATTCTGCCACCGCTGGCAAAAGAAGTGCGACCGGACGCGATCATTTGTACCGGGCGTTCCGACTATCCAAACCAGGTGAACAACGTGCTGTGCTTCCCGTTCATCTTCCGTGGAGCGCTGGACGTGGGCGCGACGGCCATCAACGAAGAGATGAAGCTGGCCGCAGTGCATGCGATTGCTGAACTGGCGCTTGCCGAGCAGAGCGAAGTGGTGGCATCAGCCTACGGCGATCAGGATCTGAGCTTTGGCGCGGAATACATCATTCCGAAACCGTTCGACCCGCGTCTGATCGTTAAAATCGCGCCAGCCGTGGCAAAAGCCGCGATGGATTCCGGCGTGGCGACGCGTCCGATCGTGGATTTTGCCGCCTACGAAGAGAAACTCAGCGAGTTTGTTTATAAAACCAACCTGTTCATGAAGCCGATTTTCTCGCAGGCCCGCAAAGAGCCGAAGCGCGTGGTGCTGGCGGAAGGGGAAGATACTCGCGTGCTGCATGCAACGCAGGAGCTGATCACCCTGGGCCTGGCGAAGCCGATTCTGATTGGCCGCCCGAACGTTATCGAAATGCGCCTGCAAAAGCTCGGGCTGCAGATGAAGCCGGGTGTTGATTTTGAGATTGTGAACAACGAATCGGATCCGCGTTTCAAAGAGTACTGGATGGAGTATTACGCCATCATGAAACGCAAAGGAATAACCCAGGAGCAGGCGCAGCGCCATGTGATCAGTAACACCACGGTGATCGGCGCGATCATGGTTCAGCGCGGGGAAGCGGATGCGCTGATTTGCGGCACCATCGGCGACTATCATGAGCACTTCAATGTTATCCAGCAGCTGTTTGGCTACCGTGACGGCGTGCATACCGCAGGGGCGATGAATGCGCTGCTGCTGCCAAGCGGCAACACCTTTATTGCCGATACCTACGTCAACGACGATCCCACCCCGGAGCAGTTGGCGGAAATCACCCTGATGGCGGCGGAAACCGTGCGTCGTTTCGGTATCGAACCGCGCGTGGCGCTGCTTTCGCACTCTAACTTTGGTTCCTCCAACTGCCCGGCGGCGACCAAAATGCGCGATACGCTGGCGCTGGTGCGCGAGCGGGATCCGGAATTGATGATCGACGGCGAAATGCACGGCGATGCGGCACTGGTGGAAAGTATCCGCCACGAACGGATGCCGGACAGCCCGTTAAAAGGCGCGGCAAACATTCTGGTGATGCCAAACATGGAAGCGGCGCGTATCAGTTATAACCTGCTGCGCGTCTCAAGTTCAGAAGGGGTGACCGTCGGTCCGGTGCTGATGGGCGTGGCGAAGCCGGTGCACGTGCTGACGCCTATCGCATCGGTACGTCGCATCGTCAATATGGTCGCGCTGGCGGTGGTTGAGGCTCAGACACAGCCGCTGTAAGCGGGGAGATGTTTGTGGTGTCGGGTGGCGCTTACGCTTACCCGACCTACAGGTCCTGCCGCCCGGCAGGACGTTAAACCCACTCCCGAACCTGAATAAACTCACGCAAGGCAGCCTCAGGGCTGCCTTCTTCTGGCTGGTAGTCATATTCCCAGCGGACCAGCGGCGGCATCGACATCAGAATCGATTCCGTGCGTCCACCGGTTTGCAGGCCGAACAGCGTGCCGCGATCCCACACCAGATTAAATTCCACATAGCGCCCACGGCGATAGAGCTGAAAATCGCGCTCGCGCTCGCCCCACGTCATGGCTTTACGGCGTTCGACGATGGGCAGATAAGCCTCGGCGTAACCTTTTCCGACGGCCTGCATAAACGCAAAGCACCGGTCGAAATCCGGCGTATTCAAATCGTCAAAGAACAGGCCGCCAATGCCGCGCTGCTCGTTGCGGTGCTTCAGGAAGAAATAGTCATCGCACCATTTTTTGTAGCGCGGGTAAACATCCTCACCGAAGGGCAGGCACAGGTCACGGGCCACGGTGTGCCAGTGCAGCGCATCTTCTTCAAAGCCATAATACGGCGTGAGGTCAAAGCCGCCGCCAAACCACCACACCGGGTCGGCTCCCGGCTTTTCAGCAATAAAGAAACGGACGTTGGCGTGGCTGGTGGGGATATACGGGTTACGTGGGTGGACCACCAGCGAAACGCCCATCGCTTCAAAACGACGACCGGCCAGTTCCGGACGGTGTGCGGTGGCAGAGGCCGGCATCGCATCACCGAAGACGTGCGAAAAGTTGACGCCCGCCTGCTCAAACACGCTGCCATCGCGTAACACCCGGCTGCGTCCGCCACCGCCCGCTTCACGCTGCCAGTTGTCTTCGACAAAGCGGTTACCGTCTACGGCTTCAAGCTGCTGGCAAATCGTGTCCTGAAGCTGCAGTAAAAAGGCTTTTACCTGGGCGGCATTCGGTTTCATTAGCGTCTCTTCACGTGGGCTTTTTGATTATCGAACCAGTTGAAATAGCTGATGATCCCGGAAGCAATCGCGTTGGCGATTTTTTGGCGGAAGGCGTTGGTGCCCAACAGCTTTTCCTCACCCGGGTTGGTAATAAACGAGGTTTCTACCAGCACCGAAGGAATCGACGGGGACTTCAACACCACAAAGGCCGCCTGTTCCGTGCTGCGGCTGTGCAGCTTGTGAACCGGTTTAATCTGCTTAAGGATATGCGAGCCCAGCGTCAGGCTGTTTTTGATGGTGTCGGTTTGCACCAGATCGAATAAGACCTGCTGCAGCAGATGGTCTTTATCCAGCGCTTTTTTCCCGGCCAGCTCATCGGCGGCGTTCTCTTTATCAGACAGGTATTTCGCCATGGCGCTACTGGCGCCGCGATTCGACAGGGCAAACACCGAGGCCCCGGCAGCGCTTGGATTGGTAAAGCCATCCGCGTGGATGGACATAAACAGGTCTGCGCCATGCTTATGGGCGATTTCTACCCGATCGTACAGCGGGATAAACGTATCGCCGGTGCGCGTCAGACGGGCATCAATGCCGTGGTTGCGCAAAAGGGCACGCACGTTTTTGGCGATGGCCAATACCACGTGTTTCTCTTTAGAGCCGCCATGGCCAATCGCGCCGGTATCAATTCCACCGTGGCCTGGGTCGAGCATCACAATACGCTTAGCGCCTGATTTCTTGGTCGCTGGTTTACTGTGTCCGTTGCTGGTTTTCAGCGTTTCTTCTTTCGCGATGGCTTTGGTCATTCCTGACAACGTCAGTGCTGCAAGCCCGGCTTTCAGCACCTGACGACGCGAAGCGAGTGTTTTTAAGGGTTTGAATGTGCTCATGCGGCCTGAGTGGTAAAAATAAAGTATTCCATGTGTTATATCGTATCGCGTTTTCCGTTACGACAGTCCGGGATGAGAATTGTTTTACTTTTCATTTCAATACGTGACAATGCAACATTATGCCATTTTTTTGGCCGTTATTCGTCAGATATTGGATAATTCAGACGTTCGCGCCATAATCACTGTTTTTAAACCTGAAAAGTTGGGCAATACCATGGAGATACGCGTTTTCCGCCACCGTGATTTCGAAGAAGTGATAACCCTTTGGGAACGCTGCGACCTGTTACGTCCATGGAATGACCCGGAGATGGACATCGAGCGCAAGCTGAATCATGACGTCAGCCTGTTTCTGGTGGCAGAAGTGAACGGCGAAGTGGTGGGATCGGTGATGGGCGGCTACGACGGCCACCGTGGCTCTGCGTATTATCTGGGCGTTCACCCGGACTATCGCGGGCGCGGCATTGCCAATGCGCTGCTCAGCCGTCTGGAGAAAAAACTGATCGCCCGCGGGTGTCCGAAGATTCAGATCATGGTGCGCGAAGATAACGATATGGTTCAGGGGATGTACGAGCGCCTGGGCTACGAGCACGCTGATGTGGTTGTGCTCGGCAAGCGCCTGATTGAAGATGAAGAATATTGATTTTCCGCTGTCGGTCTATGATCCCCATGGCCGACTAAAACTCCCTTTTCTGTTCTGGTGTGTATTACTGCTACAGGCACGAACCTGGGTGCTGTTTGTGATGGCTGCGGCCTCGCGTCAGCAAGGGGATACGCTGTTGACCCTGTTTTACCCCGATCATGATAACTTCTGGTTGGGGCTGCTCCCGGGGATCCCCGCCGTTATCGCTTTTCTGATTAGCGGACGAAGAGACAAGCTCCCGCGATGCTGGGCGCTCATCCGCTGGGGATTGATTGTCGCCCAGCTGATACTGCTGCTCTGGCAACCCCTGTTATGGCTGCAAGGTGACGAACTTTCCGGGCCCGGCGTGACGCTGGTGGTGCTGGACGCTTTTGCACTTTGTTGGCTGCTCACGAACCGCCGTCTACGCGCGTGTTTCTTGCCGCACGAGGATTAATGGCACTTTTTTGCTAATCCGCACTCCAACAGGCGTAGTTTTGACATACAAAGGATCCTGGAATGAAATCAATGCGTTTATTGCTTTGTGCACTGCCGTTGGCACTCACAGGCTGCTCCACGCTTAGTGCGGTGCACTGGTCATCGGCTTATCCGTGGAACTGGTTCGGTTCTTCTAATGAGGTGACGGAACAGGGCGTTGGCAAACTGACCGCCAGCACGCCGCTGGAAGAATCCGCCGTCAGCAATGCACTGGGCGGCGACTACCGTCTGCGTAGCGGCATGAAAACCGATCACGGCACCATCGCGAAATATTTTGAAGCCCTGAAGGATGACAAAGTGGCGATGGTCATCAACGGCGAGTCCGGTACGGTCAGCCGTATTGATGTCATGGACGCAGAGGTTCCCGTTTCCGGCGGTGCAAAAATCGGCACCCCGTTTAGCGATCTGTACAGCAAAGCCTTCGATAATTGCCAGAAAGGCTCTGGTGACGATGCCGCAGGCGTCGAGTGTAAGGCCAAAGACAGTCAGCATATCAGCTACTTATTTAGCGGAAGCTGGAGTGGCCCGCAGGACTTAATGCCGCCTGACGACTCCCTGAAAAACTGGAAAGTCAGCAAGATAATCTGGCGTCGTTAATTTGCGTCTGAGCAAGCCGCTGTAATGAAAAAGCGAGTACAATAACCGCCATCAATGCCACGACGTCGTGGCATCTTTATTTCCAGGAGGAGCGATGTCTCAGGTTCAGAGCGGCATTTTGCCGGAACATTGCCGTGCGGCGATTTGGATTGAAGCCAACGTGAAAGGGGATGTGAATGCCCTGCGCGAGTGCAGCAAAGTGTTTGCGGATAAGCTTGCGACCTTTCAAGCGAAATTCCCGGATGCGCATCTTGGCGCCGTGGTGGCGTTTGGTCACCAGACCTGGCGCAGCCTGAGCGGCGGTGTCGGCGCGGAAGAACTGAAGGATTTCATCCCTTACGGCAAAGGACTTGCACCCGCTACCCAGTACGATGTGCTGATCCATATCCTCTCTCTGCGCCACGATGTGAACTTCTCCGTGGCTCAGGCGGCGATGGCAGCGTTTGGTGATGCCATTGACGTGAAAGAAGAAATTCACGGTTTCCGTTGGGTGGAAGAGCGTGACCTCAGCGGTTTTGTGGATGGCACTGAAAACCCGGCGGGTGAAGAAACGCGTCGTGATGTTGCGGTGATTGCCGATGGCGTGGACGCGGGCGGCAGCTACGTGTTCGTCCAGCGTTGGGAGCACAATCTGAAGCAGCTCAACCGCATGAGCGTGCACGATCAGGAAATGATGATTGGTCGCACCAAAGAAGCCAACGAAGAGATCGACGGCGACGCGCGTCCGGAGACCTCTCACCTGACCCGTGTTGACCTGAAAGAAAACGGCAAAGGGCTGAAGATTGTCCGTCAGAGCCTGCCGTACGGTACCGCCAGCGGCACCCATGGTCTGTACTTCTGCGCTTATTGCGCGCGTCTGTATAACATCGAGCAGCAGCTGCTGAGCATGTTTGGTGATACCGATGGCAAACGCGATGCGATGCTGCGTTTCACCAAACCGGTGACCGGGGGTTACTACTTCGCCCCTTCGCTTGATAAATTAATGGCGCTTTAAGCCTCATTACGCCGGGCGGCGCTGCGCTTGCACCGGCCTACAAAAGCGAAAGCGTTGTAGGCCCGGTAAGGCGCAGTCGCCACCGGGCGATGCCTGATTACAACAACCCTTTATCTTTAAACGTCTGGCGCGTCGCCACGTTCAGATCGTACTCGCCCAGTTTTTCCGGGCTGACCCACGCGACGTCCTGAAACTCTTCATTAAACGTCACCTCACGGTTGGTGCTGATGCAATCGAACATCAGGTAAATCATATAGATCTCTTCCTGACTGCCGTCGGCATAGGTTTTGATGCGGGTGTCGTCGCGGAAGTGCCACGGCGTGATGTGGCTGATGGCCAGCTTATCGCCAAGCTCTTCGCTAATTTCGCGCAACAGTGCCTGTTCCATGGTTTCACCAGGCTCCATTCCGCCGCCGGAGAGGGCCCACTGGCCGGGGAAAACGCCCCGATCGTCAGCCATTTTGCACAGCAGATAGTCACCGTTGTTTTGAATGATAGGGCAGACAATCGTCCTTTGGCGCATAGCGGGTTCCTTAGTGAGGTTTTGCTCCGAGTTGCCAACAGAGCGGTGCACGAATGATGGCGTTCTCTTATTCTCTTTTCAACTTCCAAATCACCAAACGGTATATAAAACCGTTACAGCTTTCACACGCGTTATAAATATGATGGCCATAAGAAAGTCATTATCTGAATAAGGGTGTGCAATGGCCGTTACCTCACTGAAAAAAGGAACACTGGCGCTGAGTGTCCTGCTGCTGGCGGCGCAGGCTCAGGCCACCGAGCTGCTGAACAGCTCCTACGATGTTTCGCGCGAGCTGTTTGCTGCCCTTAATCCACCGTTTGAACAGCAGTGGGCGAAAGACAATGGCGGTGACAAGCTGACCATCAAACAGTCGCACGCGGGGTCGTCCAAACAGGCGCTGGCGATTTTGCAGGGCCTGAAAGCCGATGTGGTCACCTACAATCAGGTGACCGATGTGCAGGTGCTGCATGACAAAGGCAATCTGATCCCGGCCGACTGGCAGAGCCGTTTGCCGAATAACAGTTCGCCATTCTATTCCACCATGGCTTTCCTGGTGCGCAAGGGTAACCCAAAGAACATTCACGACTGGAACGATCTGGTTCGTTCTGACGTAAAACTGATTTTCCCGAATCCAAAAACCTCCGGTAATGCGCGCTATACCTATCTGGCGGCGTGGGGTGCGGCGGCGAAGGCGGATGGCAACGATAACGCCAAAACTGAACAGTTCATGACCCAGTTCCTGAAAAACGTCGAAGTGTTTGATACCGGCGGTCGTGGTGCCACCACCACCTTTGTGGAGCGTGGGCTGGGCGATGTGCTGATCACCTTTGAGTCAGAAGTGAACAACATTCGCAAACAGTACGAGGACAAGGGCTTCGAAGTTATCGTGCCGAAAACCAACATCCTTGCTGAATTCCCGGTGGCGTGGGTCGACAAAAACGTCAAAGCCAACGGCAGCGAAAAAGCGGCGAAAGCCTATCTGACCTGGCTGTACAGCCCGCAGGCGCAAACCATCATCACCGACTATTACTACCGCGTGAACAATCCGGCGGTGATGGACACGCTGAAAGACAAATTCCCGCAGACTGAGCTGTTCCGCGTGGAAGACCAGTTTGGCTCCTGGCCGGAAGTGATGAAAACCCACTTCGCCAGCGGTGGCGAGCTGGACAAGCTGTTAGCGGCGGGGCACAAGTAAATGTTTGCTGTTTCTTCCAGACGCGTGCTGCCGGGCTTTACCTTAAGCCTCGGCACCAGTCTGCTGTTTGTGTGCCTGATTTTGCTGCTGCCGCTGAGCGCACTGGTGATGCAGTTGGCGCAGATGAGCTGGTCCCAGTATTGGGACGTCATCACCAACCCGCAGGTGGTGGCGGCTTACAAAGTCACCTTGCTGTCGGCGTTCGTGGCCTCCATTTTCAACGGGGTGTTTGGTCTGCTGATGGCCTGGATCCTGACGCGCTATCGCTTCCCGGGGCGTACGTTGCTGGATGCCTTGATGGATTTACCCTTCGCACTGCCAACGGCGGTGGCGGGTTTAACGCTGGCGTCGCTGTTTTCCGTCAACGGGTTTTACGGCGAATGGCTGGCGAAGTTCGATATCAAAGTCACCTACACCTGGCTTGGCATTGCCGTAGCGATGGCGTTTACCAGCATTCCCTTTGTGGTGCGTACCGTTCAACCGGTGCTGGAAGAGTTAGGGCCGGAGTATGAAGAAGCGGCGGAAACCCTGGGTGCAACGCGTATTCAGAGCTTCCGCAAAGTGGTGCTGCCGGAGCTTTCCCCGGCGTTGCTGGCGGGCGTGGCATTGTCATTCACCCGTAGCCTCGGCGAATTTGGCGCGGTGATTTTCATCGCCGGGAACATCGCCTGGAAAACGGAAGTGACCTCGCTGATGATTTTTGTGCGCCTGCAGGAGTTTGACTATCCGGCGGCAAGTGCGATTGCTTCCGTCATTCTGGGTGCTTCGCTGCTGCTGCTGTTCTCCATCAACACTTTGCAGAGTCGCTTTGGTCGACGTGTGGTAGGTCACTAATGGCGGAAGTTACGCAATTGAAACGCTATGACGCACCCCGCATCAACTGGGGTAAATGGTTTCTGATTGGCGCCGGGATGCTGGTGTCGGCCTTTATTTTGCTGGTGCCGATGATCTACATCTTCGTGCAGGCGTTCAGCAAAGGGTTGATGCCGGTACTGCATAACCTGGCAGACCCGGACATGCTGCACGCTATCTGGTTAACGCTGATGATCGCGTTGATCACCGTGCCGGTGAACCTGGTGTTCGGCACGTTGCTGGCATGGCTGGTGACGCGCTTTAACTTCCCGGGCCGCCAGCTGCTGCTGACGCTGCTGGATATTCCTTTTGCGGTTTCGCCGGTGGTGGCGGGGCTGGTCTATCTGCTGTTTTACGGCTCGAACGGCCCGCTGGGCGGCTGGCTTGATGAGCATAATCTGCAAATTATGTTTGCCTGGCCCGGCATGGTACTGGCGACGATTTTCGTGACCTGTCCTTTCGTGGTGCGCGAGCTGGTGCCGGTGATGCTGAGCCAGGGCAGTCATGAAGATGAAGCCGCGATCCTGTTGGGCGCGTCCGGCTGGCAAATGTTCCGCCGCGTTACGCTGCCTAATATCCGCTGGGCGCTGCTGTACGGCGTGGTCCTGACTAACGCCCGCGCGATTGGTGAATTTGGTGCGGTGTCGGTGGTTTCTGGCTCGATTCGCGGTGAGACGCTCTCACTGCCGCTACAGATTGAACTGCTTGAGCAGGACTACAACACGGTGGGGTCATTCACCGCTGCCGCTCTGCTGACGTTATTGGCTATTTTGACCCTGTTTTTGAAGAGTATGTTGCAGTGGCGCCTGGAGAATCAGGAAAAACGCGCGCAACAGGAGAAGCATCATGAGCATTGAAATTGCCAGCATTAAGAAGTCATTTGGCCGCACTCAGGTGCTGAATAATATCTCCCTGGATATTCCCTCCGGGCAGATGGTGGCGCTGCTTGGGCCGTCCGGCTCCGGTAAAACCACGCTGCTGCGCATCATTGCCGGGCTTGAGCATCAGACCAGCGGGCAAATCCGTTTTCACGGCACTGACGTCAGCCGTCTGCATGCCCGCGATCGCAAAGTCGGGTTTGTATTCCAGCATTATGCGCTGTTCCGCCATATGACCGTGTTCGACAACATTGCTTTTGGCCTGACGGTCCTGCCGCGCCGCGAGCGTCCAAATGCGGCTGAAATTAAAGCGAAAGTCACCAAATTGCTGGAAATGGTGCAGTTGGCCCATCTGGCCGACCGCTATCCGGCACAGCTTTCCGGTGGGCAGAAGCAGCGCGTGGCGCTGGCTCGTGCGCTGGCGGTTGAACCGCAGATCCTGTTGCTGGATGAACCCTTCGGCGCGCTGGATGCTCAGGTGCGTAAAGAGCTGCGTCGCTGGCTGCGTCAGCTGCATGAAGAGCTTAAGTTCACCAGCGTGTTTGTGACCCACGATCAGGAAGAAGCGATGGAAGTCGCGGACCGGGTAGTGGTGATGAGCCAGGGCAATATCGAACAGGTTGATGCGCCGGAACAGGTGTGGCGTGAACCGGCCACCCGCTTCGTACTGGAATTTATGGGTGAAGTGAACCGTCTGAAGGGGACGGTACGCGGCGGGCAGTTCCATGTTGGCGCGCACCGCTGGCCGCTCGGCTATACGCCTGCGTATCAGGGCCCGGTTGACCTCTTTTTGCGCCCGTGGGAAGTGGACGTCAGCCGCCGCACCAGCCTGGATTCTCCGCTGCCAGTGCAGGTACTGGAGGCCAGTCCGAAAGGTCACTATACCCAACTGGTGGTCCAGCCGCTCGGCTGGTACGACGAACCTCTTTCGGTCGTGATGCATAATGATGCGCCTCAGCGCGGCGAGCGGCTGTTTGTCGGCCTGCAGCACGCACGCTTGTATAATGGCAACGAACGCCTTATCGGCATTGACGCGTTTGAGGAACAGCCATTAGCTCAAACGGCATGATGACCCATTGATATTCTGAAAAAGGCCCATGCACTGCATGGGCTTTTTTATTTGGGTTATTGTCCTGAATTTCTCATTAGTGAAGAAAGTGATGACAGCGTCACAGGGAATTACGTGTGAGTGCCAATTCAACGTAATGACTTGGCATAACTATTCCTGTCTAATAATCACAGGCAATGAAAGAGGTAATACTTACCGTCGGCATGGGTATAAATTAATTATTGCGAGTGGATTATGGTTGATATTAAGCAGTGCGACGATTTTTTCCCCTCAGAAGACCATGCATTTTGTGTGTTCATGCTTAACAATCAGGCCATGGCTGATTTGCATGGGCATGAATTTGACGAGCTGGTCATTGTTCGTAGCGGTAGTGGATTTCATATCGTTAACGATCACGCGGAAATGATTCGGCAGGGTGATTTCTTCTTCGTGACGGCAAACGATGTTCACTATTATGAAGCAACCAGTGAGCTTTCACTGATTAATATATTGATCCATCGTGAACGTGATTTTAAATACATTAAAAATATTGATGGCCTCATGGGTAAACTGAATGCAAACAGACAGCCTTTTTCGGCGGGCTACCATTCACTTACGGAAAATGCTTTGCAAGGCATTATCAGGCTGGCAGAAGACATCAGCCAACGGCGGGATGACCTTTTTGACGATCTTTATTTTTCCAGTACTGAGTCATCGCTTCTGCAGATCCTCACCACATTATGCCAGTCCATCGGGTTAACCAAAGTCGGCAGTGCTGATGAACAAGGGAAAATATCAGTACTGGATTATATCCGGGATAATTATGCTCAGGATATTAACTGGAAAAGTGTCTGCGAAGAGAAAGGCATTGCATTACGGACCCTGTATCGCGTGTTCCATGAGATTACTGGAAAAACGCCGGATAAATTTCATCAGCTCTACCGTCTGTTAAAGGCACAGGAACTGCTAAGAACGACGGATTCATCCATCGGCCGGGTAGCTGTTGTCTGCGGCTTTTCGCACCCTGCTCGGTTGACGGAAGCGTATCGCCGTCAATTTCAACGTACCCCGACCGAAGAGCGCCTGTTAAGTTTTTCAGTGGGTCCGGCGATGTAATTATCTCTGGTTATACAGATTTAATGTCTTTAGCTGTTTGATATTTCGATATTGCTATTCAGGTTATTCATTCAGGAATTATCACATCCGTTATATAACAAAATGGAGTATATATTATGCCTGAGATAAAGCAGCCGAATCCCTGGTATGTTGGCGTGGTTTCAGGGATGGCCTCTTATATTGATTCTGCCGCGATTGTATCCAATGGTACGGCATTAGTGATTTATCAAAAAACGATAGGGACGACGGCGCTTGAAATAGGCATTCTCTCTGGAGCGTTAACATTATGTATCGCCCTCGGCGCATTCTCGGGTGGGCGGCTTGGCGATCGTTATGGTCGTCGTAAAATTTTTATTATCACCATGGCTATGGTTATGGTCGGCACATTATTGCTGGCGCTGAGTTCACAGTTCTCTTTCCTGCTGTTGGGAACCGTTTTTGTCGGCCTGGCGACGGGTGCCGACCTGCCGGTGTCGCTGGCAACCATTTCGGAAGCGGCAGACGACTCTAACCGGGGCAAAATCATTGGCCTGTCTAACTTACTCTGGTTCGCGGGTATCTGTGCCACGATGGCCATTTCCGCGCTGGTGGGCGGTTGGGGGCAATGGGGCGCGCAGCTTCTTTATCTGCATGTGGGTGCGGTGGCAGCGGTGTTGCTGGCGCTGCGCTGGTCACTGCCGGAATCGCCGATGTGGTTGATAGCCCAAAAGGAAAAACTCAGCGGGAAGGCCACCATTCGGGCGCAAAAAACCACCTACAGCGATTTGCTTCGCGGCAAGTATCTGTGGCCGTTTATCGCCCTCTGCTTGTTTTACATGTTTACCAATCTGGCGGCGAATACCGGCGGGCAGTTTGGGGCGTATGTCGCGGTGAACGTGGTCGGGATCACTGTTGAAAAGAACGCATGGTGGAATCTGCTGCTGATGCCCGTCGGCGTGCTTTCAGGGCTGCTGTTCATGAAGATGGTCGATACCGAGAAGCGAATGCGGGTCTTTATTATCGGTGCCTGCTTTTTTGCCGGTGGCTTCTTTATGCCGGTCTTACTCCGTTTTTCCCCGGTGTCGTGGTTTTGCTGCCTGTTGTTTACGGCGATCGGCAGCGGAATGGCCTTCGAAGGCATCATGAAAGTCTGGTCGCAGGAGTCTTTCCCCACCATGCTGCGTGCCACCGCTCAGGGGGCGATTGTGGGTATGGCACGCCTGACCTGCGGCATTCTGGCCTTTATCACCCCCGTGCTGCTCGACGCGGGGCCGGTCGTGCTTTACACCATCCTCTCTGCTGTGGTGGCCTCCGGGATGTTTATCGGCTGGCTCTGTTTTCACGGCAAACAGCGTAACGAATTTTCAGACGAAGCCAACATGCTTACCGAATCAGCGTCTGTCCCTCTCCCAGCTTCTGCACAGACGACTACACCCAATTAACGCATTCTTGCGAGGAGTCTTCCATTATGTTGTCAGTCAGTCATCTCACGCTCAACGGCGAATTCGCGTTAACCGGTGTGGATCAGCCACCGCTTATTGGCTGGAAAATCCACAGTGACAAAAACAATGTATTGCAGCGCTCATGGCACCTGCAATGCAGTTTGCAGGCTGATTTTTCCATGCTGGTATCCGATAGCGGTGAAGTGGTCAGCGACGCGTCAAACAACGTGGAGCTTGCAGACATAGCCCTGCTTCCTTCCACGCGTTATTTCCTGCGGGTGCGAATTACCGATAACCAGGGGGAGAGCAGTGAATGGAGCCCTGTAGCCAGTTTTGTCACTGGATTGGTGGGCACGTCCTGGCGAGGTGAATTTATTTCAGCGGAAACGCCGCAGGACAAGGACGCGTCTAACGCCACGCTGCTGCGAAAAGTCTTTTCTCTCTCCGGTGACAAAAAGCCTGTTGCTGCTTATGTGCATGCGACAGCGCTGGGCATCTACCAACTGTTCCTGAATGGCGTTCGTGTCGGAACGGATGAACTGACGCCCGGCTGGACCAGCTACCGGCACCATTTGTTGTATCAAACGTGGGAGGTCACCGATCTGCTCAGGCAAGGCGATAACGTCGTCGGTGCGGAGCTGGGGGCGGGTTGGTTTAAAGGTGATATGGGCTTCAGTCGTCATCGTAATTATTACGGCGAGCAAACGGCGCTACTGTTTCAGATGGTCGTTCAATATGCGGATGGTACGCAGCAGAGGGTGGCGTCTGACCCATCGTGGCGCGGGAATGATTCTCCCCGTTTGTTTGCTGAAATCTACGATGGCGAAATTTATGATGCAGGACGCGCTGAGCGCGGTTGGCACAGCCCGGGGTTCAGCGAAGAAAGCTGGCGTCCCGTGTCATCCGTGCCCTGGAAGATGGACACGCTGAGCGCACAGGGGGCGGGCAAAGTTAGCCAGATTGAGCGTCTTCCTGCCGTGGCGTTGATCGTCACGCCAGAAGGCGACCGGGTGCTTGATTTCGGCCAGAACATGAGCGGCTGGGTTGAGTTTCGGGTGCGTGGCAAAGCCGGTGAGAAAGTGGTGTTGCAGCATTTTGAAACGCTGGATGCGATGGGCAATGTGTATCTTGATAATCTGCGCAGTGCGAAGCAAAGCATCGAATATCGCCTGAGCGGCGAAGGGGAAGAGATCTGGCACCCGGGATTTAGCTGGCAGGGCTTCCGCTATGTGAAAATCAAGGACTATCCAGGTGAGCTGCGACTCGACGATTTCACCGCGATTGTGATTCATTCACAAATGAGGGTCAGCGGGCGTTTTGCCTGTTCAAATCCCGATATCAATCAGCTTCATCACAACATTCTCTGGGGACTCAAAAGCAACTTTGTTGACGTGCCCACCGACTGTCCGCAGCGGGATGAAAGGCTGGGGTGGACGGGCGATGCTCAAATTTTCTGTCGTACGGCCAGCTATCTGATGCACACCCAGACGTTTTTCGCCAAATGGTTGGTGGATCTGAAATGCGATCAGACACCGGAAGGCGGGGTTCCTCATGTGATCCCGGATATCCTTACCGGACACTGCGATCAGGACAAATTCCTCGCCGACGGCGGGACACATTCGGCGACCGGATGGGCCGATGCCGCCGTTGTGAATCCCTGGACCCTGTATCTGATGTACGGTGACAAACGGGTGCTGGAAAACCAATATGCCAGCATGAAGGGCTGGGTTGATTTTATGCAGGCGCATGCTGATAACGACATCTGGCGCTACAAATTACAGTTTGGCGATTGGGTGGCGCTGGATGCCAAAGAGGGCAGCTACTTTGGTGCCACACCGGAGGATTTAATCTGCACGGCATGGTATGCCTATTCGACCCTGCTGTTTGCCAAAACGGCTCGGGTATTGGGGCGTATGGAAGACTACGCAGAGTATCTGGCGCTACAGGAAAGGATAGTGAAGCGTTTCCAGACGCGATTCTTCACGCCAGAGGGCGAATTAACCGCGCAGACCCAGACCGCGCATATCCTCGCGCTGAGTTTCAATCTGGTGCCGGAAGCTTTCCGGGAGCGCACCGTAGCAGGGTTAGTGAGATTGCTCGACGCACATGATGGCCATCTGGTGACGGGGTTTCTTGGCACACCGTATTTCTGCCAGGCACTGAGTCAAAACCAGCGAGCCAAAGAAGCCTGGGCGCTGTTGTTGAAGGACGATTTCCCCTCCTGGCTCTACCAGGTCAACGCGGGAGCCACCACCATCTGGGAGCACTGGGATGGGATCAAACCCGATGGGGCAATGTGGAGTCCGGACATGAATTCATTTAACCATTATGCCTACGGGGCCGTGGGAGAATGGCTGTACCGGACGGTTGCGGGTATTGATGCCGATGAAGAAAAGCCTGGCTTTAAACATGCGGTTATCTCTCCGTTACCCGGTGGTGGGCTTAGCTGGGTGGATGCGGGTTATCAGTCCGTGTATGGCGAGATAACGGTGAAGTGGCAAGCCCGGAACGGTCGCATTCTTCTGACTTTCGCGATACCGGCAAACACCACGGCAACGCTTAAATTGACGGCAGCAAAAGAGATTCTGGCTGCAGGGGGATTGCAGTTTACCTCCTGTGCTGAAGGGTGGACTGCCAGGGCTGGCTCCGGCGAATACTGCATCGAGTATTTGCCTGACGAATCGGTAGACCTGACCCACGCAGACTGATAGGTTTATTGTTATGTTTATCGCCCGGTGGCGTTATGCGACCGGGCTTTTTTATTGAGTAAAAATCGTGAATACACTCGAACAAACCATCGGCAACACGCCGCTCATCAGACTGCAGCGCATGGTGCCAGATAACGGCGCCGAAGTCTGGGTCAAGCTGGAGGGCAACAACCCTGCAGGCTCCGTGAAAGACAGGGCGGCCCTGTCGATGATCGTCCAGGCAGAAAAACGCGGCGAAATTAAGCCCGGTGATGTGCTCATTGAAGCGACCAGTGGTAACACCGGGATTGCGTTGTCGATGATTGCCGCGCTGAAAGGTTACCGTATGAAGCTGCTGATGCCGGACAACATGAGCATGGAGCGTCGGGCGGCAATGCGAGCGTATGGTGCGGAGCTGATTCTGGTCAGCAAAGAGCAGGGCGGAATAGAAGGGGCGCGTGACCTGGCGCTAGCGATGGCTGAACGTGGTGAGGGTAAACTTCTGGATCAATTCAATAATCCTGATAACCCCTATGCGCATTACACCACCACCGGGCCCGAGATCTGGCAGCAGACTGAGGGGCGTATCACCCATTTCGTTTCCAGCATGGGCACCACGGGCACCATCACTGGTGTTTCACGTTTTCTGCGTGAGCAGGATAAAAAGGTCACGATTGTCGGCCTGCAGCCGGAAGAGGGCAGCAGCATTCCGGGGATCCGCCGCTGGCCTGCGCAATACATGCCCGGGATTTTTAATGCCGATCTGGTCGATAAAGTCATAGATATTCATCAGCGCGACGCGGAAAATACCATGCGCGAACTGGCGGTGCGGGAGGGCATTTTCTGTGGCGTCAGTTCCGGGGGAGCGGTTGCGGGCGCGCTGCGTGTGGCGCAGGCGAATCCAGGCGCTGTTGTGGTCGCTATCATTTGCGATCGCGGCGACCGCTATCTGTCGACCGGCGTGTTCGGCGAAGAGAGTTACAGTCAAGGGGCGGGGATTTAATCATCATGGAAATGATTCTTTTCCGGGACAAAACCCGGGCGCAGCAGGCGGAAATTGTCGCCGTGCAGTCTCAGGTGGTCTATGGCAGCGTGGGGAACAGCGTCGCGGTGCCGAATATCAAGCAACACCATCTCAACGTACTGGCGGTACCTACTGTGCTGTTCAGCAATACGCCGCACTACGAAACGTTCTATGGCGGTGTCATTCCGGACGAGTGGTTCAGTGGCTATCTGCAGGCGCTGGAAGAGCGTGATGCGCTGCGTGAAGTGAAAGCCGTTACAACCGGCTACATGGGCAGCGCCAGCCAGATAGTGATTCTGGCGAAGTGGCTGAAGATGATGCGCGAGAAACATCCGCAGATGATGATTCTGGTCGACCCAGTTATCGGTGACACCGACAGCGGCGTGTATGTGAAGCCAGAAATTCCGGCGGCCTACAGTGAGCATTTATTGCCTCTGGCGCAGGGCATTACGCCAAACGTGTTTGAGCTGGGTGTTCTGAGTGGCAAGCCGTGCGATACGCTGGAAAATGCCATCGACGCGGCAAAGAGCCTGCTGTCAGATACCCTGAAGTGGGTGGCGATCACCAGTGCGCCCGTACCGGGTGACGACGATATTCACGTCGTGCTGGTGACGGCGAATACGGTGGATATCAGTGCTTATCCACGGGTTGCGACAGATTTAAAAGGAACCGGCGATCTGTTTTGTTCGGAACTTATCAGCGCGGTAGTGAAGGGCAGAACGTTGCAGGATGCAGTCCGAGCGGCAGGGAATCGGGTGGTGGATGTGATGGGCTATACCTTACAGAAAGGCTACGATGAACTGATTCTGCCACCGCGATAATCCGGATGTGCAGAAACAAAAATGGCGCCCGAAGGCGCCATTTTTCTGAAACGGTATCAATTACTTCTTGATACGAATAACCGGGGTTTCACCCACAGTTACGCTACCGGACAGTTTGATCAGCTCTTTGATCTCGTCCATGTTGGAGATAACAACCGGCGTCAGGGTAGACTTGGCTTTCTCTTCCAGCAGTGGCAGATCGAACTCGATCACGGTATCGCCAACTTTAACGCGCTGGCCTTCTTCCGCGATACGTTTGAAACCTTCGCCTTTCAGTTCAACGGTGTCGATACCGAAGTGAACGAACAGCTCGATACCACTGTCGGACTCGATAGAGAACGCGTGGTTAGTTTCAAAGATTTTACCGATAGTCCCATCAACTGGCGCAACCATTTTGTTGCCAGTTGGTTTGATAGCAATGCCATCGCCCACGATTTTCTCAGCAAAAACAACATCCGGCACGTCTTCAATATTGACGATTTCGCCAGAGAGCGGAGCAATAATCTCAATCGTTCCTGTGTCTTTCTTGTCATCAGAAACCAGAGATTTCAGTTTATCAAACAAACCCATGATCTTCTCCTAAGCAGTAATTTGGGCCGCGCATCTCGTGGATTAGCAGATAGTTTTTTCTTCAATGAACTTGTTAACCAGCGTCATTAACTCGTCCGTTGTCGGTTGAGCAAGAGCCTGCTCTGCTAAAACCTTCGCATCTTCGAAGTTGGTGTTACGAATAATCTTCTTAATGCGCGGGATGGAAATGGCGCTCATAGAGAATTCGTCCAGCCCCATACCCAGCAACAGAAGTGTAGCACGTTCGTCGCCTGCAAGCTCACCACACATGCCAGTCCATTTGCCTTCAGCATGAGAAGCATCAATAACTTGCTTGATCAGGGTGAGGACAGACGGCGACATTGGCTGGTAAAGATGCGAAATCATATCATTACCACGGTCAACTGCCAGAGTATACTGCGTTAAATCATTGGTTCCGATACTAAAGAAGTCTACTTCTTTCGCCAGATGACGAGCGATGGTTGCCGCTGCTGGTGTTTCCACCATCACGCCAACTTCAATGGTTTCGTCAAAGGCTTTACCTTCGTCACGCAGTTCCTGCTTGTAGATTTCGATCTCTTTTTTCAGTGCACGCACTTCTTCAACAGAGATGATCATCGGGAACATGATGCGAAGTTTACCGAAAGCAGAAGCACGCAGAATCGCACGCACCTGGTCACGCAGAATTTCTTTGCGATCCATGGCGATACGTACAGCACGCCAGCCCAGGAACGGGTTCTCTTCTTTCGGGAAGTTCATGTACGGCAGCTCTTTGTCGCCACCGATGTCCATGGTACGGACGATAACTGCCTGCGAGCCACACGCTTCAGCAACAGCTTTATACGCTGCAAACTGTTCTTCTTCAGTTGGCAGTGCGTCACGGTCCATGAACAGGAATTCTGTACGATACAGACCAACACCTTCAGCGCCGTTGCGCTCTGCACCGTCGATATCACGAACGGTACCGATGTTGGCACACACTTCAACCTGATGACCATCAAGGGTGATAGCCGGCAGATCTTTCAGTTTTGCCAGTTCAGCTTTTTCTTCAGCAACCTGAGTCTGAATCTTACGCAGCGCTTCGATCTCTTCGTTAGATGGGTTAACGAAAACTTTATTGTTAACCGCGTCGAGGATCAGATAGTCGCCGTTTTTCACTTCAGCAGTGACGCTACCGGTGCCTACGATCGCTGGCAGTTCCAAAGAACGCGCCATGATGGAGGTGTGGGAGGTACGACCGCCGATGTCAGTGATGAAACCCAGCACCTTGTTCAGGTTCAGCTGTGCGGTTTCAGAAGGCGTCAGGTCTTTGGCGACCAGGATAACTTCGTCCTGGATAGCGCTCAGATCGATGATGGCCAGACCGAGGATGTTGCGCAGCAGGCGCTTACCGATGTCACGTACGTCAGCCGCACGTTCTTTCAGGTATTCATCGTCCAGTTCTTCGAGAGCAGTTGCCTGACCTTCGATAATCTCATTGGCTGCTGCATCAGCAGTCATGTGCTTATCTTTAATCAGGGCTATGATTTCCTGCTCCAGCTCCTCATCTTCCAGCAACATAATGTGGCCTTCGAAGATGGCTTCTTTTTCTTCGCCGAACGTTTCGCCAGCCTTCGTTTTGATAGCTTCCAGCTGTGCGGACGCCTTAGCGCGGCCATTCAGAAAGCGTTCAACTTCCTGATCGACGCTATCGGCAGAAATTTTCTTCCGGTCGATGACAATCTCATCTTCAATCAGCAACAGTGCCTTGCCGAAAGCGATACCCGGGGATGCTAAAATGCCTGAAATCATAACCCTACCTTACTTGTGACTGATTTTAAAAAGAACTCGTGAACTTACTCGAGTTCAGCCATCAGTTTAACGAGATGTTCAACTGCTTTCTGCTCATCTTCGCCTTCAGCAGAGATGGTGACAACGGTACCCTGGGTCAGGCCCAGAGTCTGCAGTTTGAACAGGCTTTTCGCGCTAGCGCTTTTGCCGTTGGAGGTCACAGTGATCTCAGAAGTGAAGCCTTTAGCTTCTTTAACAAACTGAGCAGCAGGGCGGGTGTGCAGACCGTTCGGAGCGGTAATGGTAACTTCTTGCTGGAACATTATATTTCCCCAACTTATAGGTTTAGTGTTGTGGAACTAAAGTCTAGCCTGGCGGCTACACTTTAGCCTGTATAGATTAGCGCCGGCGGATACGAATACGACACAGAAGGTCAAACGCAATCCTGAGTGGCACTTCTGGCCGGTGACGTTTAGCTCGTCATTAAACATTATGCAGCGAAACCAGGACTTGAACCAAATCATAAAATCGATTCAGCAAGCGGAAATCCTGTAATGAATAATTTCGCGCATCAAAATAAATGTGGTGCTTAAATACCAGACCCATCCGGGTGAAGCAATGCCGGGTGGGTCAAAAGTATGACGGGTGCCACAAAAAAGCACCCTAAAGGGTGCTTTTTTGTACAATTTGGACGCTATGGCATCACTGCTGCAATTCTTTCTCTGTGAAGAGATCGGCAAACAGTGCGGTGCTGAGGTAGCGTTCACCCGAAGAGGGCAGGATAACCACAATATTCTTATTGGTAAAGGTTTCATCTTCCTGAAGTTTAAGCGCTGCGGCGACGGCGGCACCGGAAGAGATACCGGCCAGAATGCCTTCTTCTTCCATCAGACGACGTGCGGTGGAGATCGCTTCTTCATTGGTGATAGTGATGACCTTATCAATCAGCTTCAGATCGAGGTTGCCAGGAATGAAGCCTGCACCAATGCCCTGGATTTTGTGTGGGCCGGGTTTAATCTCTTCGCCCGCGAGCGCCTGAGTGATGACAGGAGAGTCTGTTGGCTCAACGGCGACGCTGATCAAGTCGGTTTTGCCTTTTGTGCCTTTAATATAGCGAGACACGCCAGTGAGTGTGCCACCGGTACCCACACCGGCGATAAACACATCGACCTGACCATCGGTATCTTCCCAGATCTCAGGACCCGTGGTCTTTTCATGAATTTCCGGGTTGGCCGGGTTGCTGAACTGTTGCAGCAGCAGGTATTTTTCCGGGTTGCTGGCGACGATTTCTTCCGCCTTCTGAATGGAACCCTTCATGCCTTTTGCGCCTTCGGTCAGGACCAGATTGGCACCCAGCGCCTTAAGCAGTTTACGGCGCTCAACGCTCATCGTTTCTGGCATGGTCAGCGTCAGCTTGTAACCCCGGGCGGCGGCAACATAGGCCAGTGCAATCCCGGTATTGCCGCTGGTCGGTTCAACCAGTTCGATGCCCGGCTTCAGCACACCGCGCTTTTCGGCATCCCAAATCATATTGGCACCGATACGGCATTTGACGCTGAAGCTTGGGTTACGTGATTCCACCTTCGCAAGAATGCGTCCATTACCGATACGGTTCAGTCGAACCAGCGGCGTATGACCGATTGTCAGTGAGTTGTCTTCAAAAATCTTGCTCATAGCCTGTCCTTAACTGTCTGATATTTGGGAACGACACCAGCATACGCAGTTAGGCGTGATGGGGAAGGAAAGTTTTCGTATATCGATATGCTGATGTGAAATAAAGGTTATCAGTATGGAATAAGGGGTGGCAATCGCCACCCCTGTTTTACATTTCTATACGCGGGAAACGTCTGAAATCGCTATTTCCAGAGCGCGTGTTTGTCGCGATAGCAATCGACCCACATCGCCGTCGCGCCACACACAGCGACCGGCAGGATCACCAGATTCAGCACCGGGATCATCGTGAACAGGCTGGTGAGCGCGCCAAACTGCATGTTGGTGCCTTTACGGGCGCGTAACGCTTCACGCATGGTTTTGAAGGAGACTTTATGGTTATCGAAAGGATAATCACAGTACTGGATAGCCATCATCCATGCGCTAAACAGGAACCAAAGGATCGGGGCGACGGTTTGTCCGATGCCAGGGATAAAGTAAAGGATAAGCAGCACCAGCGCGCGGGGCAGATACCACGCGAGCTTCTGCCATTCACGTTTCATGATGCGTGGAACGTCTTTCATGATGCCCAGAACGCCCGTGTCCGGCGGAGTGGCCCCGGTGAGGCGGGCTTCAAGCTGCTCTGCCAGCAGGCCGCTGAAGGGGGCGGCAATCAAATTCGTGAGGGTGGAAAATAAATAGCCGAAGACCAGCAGCACGGAGATAACGATGATGGGCCACAGCAAATAGCTCAGCCACTGCAGCCAGTCCGGGACATGGCTCATCAACGCCGGGATCCATCCCCCTAGCTCGCTGAACAGCCACCAGAAGGTGCTACCCATCAGTAACACGTTGACCAGCAAAGGCAAAAAGACATAGCGGCGAATGCCGGGCAGTCCGATAAGACGCCAGCCCTGAGAAAAATAGTAAACGCCACTTCGCGGGGCAGATGAGGAAACCATGATCGGGTGATACTCCTTTTATAAATGTCCTGGTCGTTGCTGGTCTATTTTATCGGGTTGTCGGGCGAGTACCAGTTAGGAAATGTTCGAAAAAACAGCAAAAAGCACGATTTGGTTCATCTTTATGGCCTGAATTCCTGGTACGCACTTGCACTTGACGTAATGGGCAAATACTCTTAGTGAGTAAATGTTTGCCGTGGTGGCAAGGTGTTAGAACAACAGAGAATATAATGATGCAGGATTTGCGTCTGATATTAATCATTGTTGGCGCGATCGCCATAATTGCTTTACTGGTTCACGGTTTCTGGACCAGTCGCAAGGAACGTTCTTCAATGTTCCGCGATCGCCCAATGAAACGCATGAAATCGCGTGATGACGAAGCGTCGGGTGACGGCGACTTCGATGATGAAGTCGAAGGCGTAGGTGAAGTTCGTGTTCACCGGGTAAACCCTGCGCAGAGCGCCAACGTCGGGGAGCATGATGCCCCTCGCCAGGCACCACAGCATCAGTACCAGCCGCCGTATGAGCGTCAGGCCCAACAACCTGTACGCCATGAAGCGCCGGTGCGCCAGTCCGTGCCGCAGCAACCCGTGCATCAGCAACCGGTACATCAGCAACCGGTACATCAGCAACCGGTACAACAACAGCCAGTGCAGCAGCCGCCTGTACGCCAGCAGCCTGCAGAACCTTCCGCACCTGCTCAGCCTCAAGTGGCGCCACAACAGCCTGTTGTACCTCAATACCAGCAGCCTGTGCACCAACCCGAGGCGGTGGCACCTGCTGTGAGCGAACCGCAGCCTGCGGTACAGCAACCTGCTGTCGCGCAACCTGTGCCGGAAGCCGCACCTGCTGTTGAAGAAGCACCTCAGGCACCCAAGCCGGAACGCAAAGAAACGGTTATTGTACTGAGCGTGGCCGCCCATCAGGGGTCTTATATCAATGGTGAGCTGCTGCGTACCAGCGTCGAGCAGACGGGTTTCGTGTTTGGCGATATGAACATCTATCATCGTCATCTGAATCCGGGCGGCGGCGGACCTGCACTGTTCAGCCTTGCCAATATGGTGAAGCCGGGCACGTTTGATCCGGAAAACATGACGGACATGCAAACGCCGGGTGTGACTATCTTTATGCAGGTGCCGTCCTACGGTGACGAGTTGCAAAACTTCAAACTGATGCTGCAATCTGCACAATACATTGCGGATGAAGTGGGTGGCGTGGTGCTTGACGATCAGCGCCGGATGATCACCCCGCAGAAGGTCCGTGAGTATCAGGATCGCATCCGCGAAGTGAAAGACGCCAACGCGTAAACGTACGGCATTATTACATCCCTTCCTGAACCCCCGCCTGTCGGGGGTTTTTTATCACTGATGGTGAGATATGGAACCAATCGAACAACAATTAACAGCACTGCGAACCACGCTTCGCCATCATGAATATCTGTACCACGTTATGGATGCGCCAGAGGTACCGGACGCCGAGTATGACCGCCTGATGCGTGAACTGCGAGAACTCGAAGCGCAGCATCCGGAACTGATCACCCCCGATTCACCCACCCAACGCGTAGGCGCCGCGCCGCTGGCGTCTTTTAGCCAGATCCGCCATGAAGTGCCGATGCTGTCATTGGACAACGTGTTTGATGAAGAGAGCTTTTCTGCCTTCAACAAGCGCGTGCAGGACCGACTGAAAAGCACCGAGGCGCTGACCTACTGCTGTGAGTTAAAGCTTGATGGCCTGGCGGTAAGCATTCTCTACGAAAACGGGGTGATGATTCAGGCAGCGACGCGCGGAGATGGTACGACAGGTGAAGATATCACGGCGAACGTACGCACCATTCGCGCCATCCCGCTGAAACTGCGCGGTGACAACATTCCTGCACGTCTGGAAGTGCGTGGTGAAGTGTTCCTGCCTCAGGCAGGCTTTGAGAAAATCAATGAAGAGGCGCGCCGTACCGGCGGTAAGCTTTTTGCCAATCCGCGTAACGCTGCGGCCGGGTCATTGCGTCAGCTTGACCCGCGTATCACTGCGAAGCGACCGCTTACTTTCTTCTGCTATGGTGTCGGTGTGCTTGAGGGCGGCGAACTGCCGGGCAGCCATTTAGGGCGCCTGCAGCAGTTTAAAGCGTGGGGATTGCCGGTGAGCAACCGCGTGAAGCTCTGCCACTCACCGGAGGAAGTACTCGCTTACTATCATCAGGTGGAACAGGATCGCCCGCATCTCGGGTTTGATATCGATGGCGTGGTGATTAAAGTCGATTCGCTGGAACTGCAGGAGCAGCTCGGGTTTGTCGCCAGAGCGCCTCGCTGGGCGGTGGCCTTCAAATTCCCGGCGCAAGAGCAGATAACCTTTGTGCGCGACGTTGAGTTTCAGGTGGGCCGTACAGGGGCCATTACGCCGGTTGCTCGCCTTGAACCTGTTCAGGTTGCGGGTGTGCTGGTGAGTAATGCCACGCTGCACAACGCCGATGAAATCGAACGTCTGGGTCTGCGAATTGGTGACAAGGTGGTGATCCGTCGCGCGGGTGATGTCATCCCGCAGGTGGTTAACGTCGTGGAATCTGAACGACCTGAAGATACCCGTGCAATTGAGTTCCCAACGCACTGCCCGGTCTGCGGTTCTGATGTTGAGCGAGTGGAAGGCGAAGCCGTGGCACGCTGTACCGGCGGCCTGATTTGCGGCGCGCAGCGTAAAGAGGCGTTAAAGCACTTCGTTTCCCGCCGTGCGCTGGATGTTGATGGCATGGGCGACAAAATTATCGATCAGCTGGTGGAAAAAGAGTATGTCCACACGCCAGCCGACCTGTTCCGTTTGACGGCAGGTAAACTGACCGGTCTGGACAGGATGGGGCCAAAATCCGCACAGAACGTTGTCAATGCGCTGGAAAAAGCCAAAGAAACGACCTTTGCGCGCTTCCTGTATGCCCTGGGCATCCGTGAAGTGGGCGAAGCGACAGCAGCAGGTCTGGCTGCGCATTACGGTACGCTTGATGCGTTGATTGCGGCGTCCATCGACGATCTGCAAAAAGTGCAGGACGTGGGGATTGTCGTCGCGACGCACGTGTTTAACTTCTTCGCTGAAGAGAGCAACCGTGAGGTGATTCAGCAGCTACAGAATGAAGGCGTGCACTGGCCTGCACCGGTCGTTATCAATGCCGAAGAGATTGACAGCCCGTTTGCCGGGAAAACGGTGGTGTTAACCGGCAGCCTGAGCCAGATGTCCCGCGATGATGCCAAAGCGCGTCTGGTGGAGCTGGGCGCGAAAGTGGCGGGCAGCGTCTCGAAGAAAACCGATTTGGTGATTGCGGGCGAAGCGGCAGGTTCTAAGCTGGTTAAGGCTCAGGAGCTTGGTATTGAGGTGATCGACGAAGCCGAAATGCTGCGCTTATTAGGGGCGTAACGTGGAAAAAGAGCAGCTTATCGCCATAGCCAACACCGAAATGCCTTTTGGAAAGTATAAGGGCAGAATGCTGATCGATTTGCCGGAAGAGTATCTGCTGTGGTTTGCCCGTAAGGATGAATTTCCGGCCGGGCGTCTTGGCGAGCTGATGGCGATTGCGTTGCTGATTAAAACAGAGGGGCTGACGCATTTGGTTCAGCCCCTGAGGCGCCGTCACTAAGCTTTCGCGGCCTCGGCAGCCTTTTGAGCCAGCGCTTCCGTCTGACGCTTATAGCGCCGCGCCAGTACCGCACACACCATCAGCTGGATCTGATGGAAAATCATCAGTGGCAGCACCATCATACCGATCGCTGCCGTTGGGAAGAGAATGTTGGCCATCGGGATCCCGTTGGCCAGACTCTTTTTCGACCCGCAGAACACAATCGTAATTTCATCCGCTTTGTTGAAGCCCAGTTTGCGGGCGACCAGCGTGTTCACGCCTATCACTAGCGCCAGCAACACGATGCTGACCACCACGATAAACAGTAACGAGCCCACCCCAACTTTGTGCCAGATACCATTCACCACGGCTTCGCTGAAGGCGGAGTAAACCACTAACAGAATTGACGTCTGGTCAGTTTTGCCAATCCATTTTTTATGGCGCGCGACCCAGTCGCCAATCCACGGGCGAGAAAGATGGCCCAGCACAAACGGCAGCAGCAGTTGCAGCATGATTTTTCCGACCTGCTCTAGGCTGCCACCCGCACCGTGCAGGTGCATCAGAAGGCCAACCAGTAACGGGGAGACAAAGATACCCAGCAGACTGGACGCCGAGGCCGAACAGACGGCGGCGGCCACGTTGCCCCCGGCCAGAGAAGTAAAGGCAATGGCTGACTGCACGGTGGCGGGCAGAATGCACAGATAGATAAAGCCGCTGTACAACATCGGATCAACATTGACGGGTGCCCAGAGGGCGAACAGCACACCCAGCAAAGGGAACAGCACAAAAGTGCTGCACATGACCCAAAGGTGCAAGCGCCAATGGCTTCCTCCGGCGATGATCGCTTCCCGGGAGAGTTTGGCGCCATGCATGAAAAACAGCAGGGCAATGGCGGCGGTGGTCAATCCGTCGAAAAAGGGAACAAATCCCCCCTGAGCCGGAAATAGTGAGGCCAGCACGACAACGGTGATTAGGGTCAGCGTAAAGGGATCAAGAATACGAAAAAATTTCATAAACGCTCCTGAAAGTGGATGTCGCTATTGTGCTGATTCTGGTTTGAGAAATAAAATTGATTTATTGCATCCATTAATGAATTTAACAGATGAATTATTCCCTGCGTCAGTTAAAAGTCTTTATCACCGTGGCCCAGGCCAGAAGCTTCAGCCGGGCAGGCGAGATAATTGGTCTTAGCCAGTCTGCCGTCAGCCACAGCGTGAAAGAGCTGGAGCGGCAAACCGGTGTTAAATTACTGGACAGAACCACCCGTGAGGTTGTGCTGACGGAAGCCGGGCAGCAGCTGGCGGCCCGGCTTGAACGTTTACTGGATGAGCTGAACATTACGCTGCGCGATGCCGGGCGAGTAGGGCAGCAGCTCAGTGGCACCGTGCGCGTAGCGGCGAGTCAGACGATTTCTGCCCACCTGATCCCTCAATGCATTGCCGCCAGTAATCTGCGCTATCCGGACATTGATTTCGTGTTGCATGACCGGCCGCAGCAGTGGGTGCTGGAGAGTATCCGCCAGGGGGAAGTGGATTTTGGCATCGTCATCGATCCTGGCGCGGTCAGTGATTTACAGTGCGAACCGGTGCTGTCGGAGCCGTTTTTTGTACTCTGCCAGGAGAGTCATCCCTTTGCAGCGCTGGACACGATTCCCTGGCAGGCGTTACAGCAAACGCGTTTAGTATTGCAGGATTACGCGTCGGGCAGCCGCCCACTGATTGATGCGGCACTGGCCCATCACGGCATTTCGGCGAGGATCGTGCAGGAGATTGGTCATCCGGCAACGCTGTTCCCGATGGTTGAGGCCGGAATAGGGATCAGCATTTTGCCCGCGCTGGCACTGCCATTGCCGCAGGGAAGTCGCTTAATGGTGAAACGATTGTCGCCGGTGGTGGAGCGACAGTTGATGCTGGCACAGAGGAAGAATCGATCGCTTTCCGCGGCGGCACAGGCATTGTGGGACGTGGTCAGACAACAGGCGGAGGCGCTGACCGCCGCCCGTGCGCACGATCCGTTGTATCAAACGTAAATATCTATCTGGTGGTCATCGGAAGGATTATTGATGCCGGTTACTGGCGTGGCGGGCTGCTGCTTCGCCATCTCTTTTTCTGCCTGCTGACGCTGCAACTGCGCGAGCTGTGCTTCAAGCATGGTGATTTGTTCCTGAATCAACTCGGCCTGTTTTTGTTTTTCATCCGCATCACCGCTGCCGTCGGCAATGGTTTTCAACTGTTGGGTCAGTTTGGTGATTTGCTGTGTAATGCGAGTGATTTGCGAAGCGGTGTCGTTACCCTGCGGTGCGGCATTGACGGTTGTCGTTTGAAGACCCGGGGCAGACGAAGAGGGCATTGAAATAGCGGCCATCATTAACTCCTTTTAAAGGGGAAAATGGAGTTATCGGCAGAATGCGGTAAAGGCTTGAGAGAATGTTAGGGGGGAACAGTTGGTCGATGTGATAAGTCGTGCAGGATATCACTCGTCTCATCCTGAGACTCGCCCTGCGGGTCACCGCAAGCGGTGATGCAAAATTGTTCCCGACAATTTTGTCGAACCTGCAGCAGGTTCTCATCCGGCACGAATCGGACATAGCAAAAAGGCGCCTTTAGGGCGCCTTTCTACATTGGTGGGTCGTGCAGGATTCGAACCTGCGACCAATTGATTAAAAGTCAACTGCTCTACCAACTGAGCTAACGACCCGAAGTGGTGGGTGATGACGGGATCGAACCGCCGACCCCCTCCTTGTAAGGGAGGTGCTCTCCCAGCTGAGCTAATCACCCACTTCGGTACTTCACATTTTATTTGTAAGAAATCCAGCTGGCGAGAAAGTGGTGGGTGATGACGGGATCGAACCGCCGACCCCCTCCTTGTAAGGGAGGTGCTCTCCCAGCTGAGCTAATCACCCACTTCTCAATTTCTTACTTTACACGGCGGAGACTACCTAAGTAGTTGGTGGGTGATGACGGGATCGAACCGCCGACCCCCTCCTTGTAAGGGAGGTGCTCTCCCAGCTGAGCTAATCACCCCCGCTGTGTGGAGTCGCATTATAGGGAGAGTTGATTTTGAGTCAACGCCTTTTCCAAAGATTTTATTCGTTCGTCGTAAATTTAAACAAAACGGTCGTAAAATGTGCCATTCGGCATGATTTATAAACAAAATCTGCTAAGCGCAACGATTCGCGGGGAACGACGTTGAGGATTCAGGCGGGAGTGATAGAATATTGCCCATTGTTATTTTCCAGGACCTGCCGGTTGTCGGCATCTTTCCAAACGTAAGGCCATTTCATGAAAATCAAAACTCGCTTCGCGCCAAGCCCGACCGGCTATCTGCACGTCGGCGGTGCTCGTACAGCTCTCTATTCCTGGCTTTTTGCACGTAACCACGGCGGTGAGTTTGTGCTGCGTATTGAGGACACCGATCTTGAGCGTTCAACGCCGGAAGCCATCGAAGCTATTATGGATGGTATGAACTGGCTGAGCCTGGAGTGGGATGAAGGCCCGTATTTCCAGACTAAACGTTTCGATCGCTACAATGCTGTCATTGATGAAATGCTGGTCGCGGGCACGGCGTATAAATGCTACTGCTCTAAAGAGCGTCTGGAAGCACTGCGTGAAGAACAGATGGCTAACAATGAGAAGCCACGTTACGACGGTCGCTGCCGTCATGACCACAGTGAACACGCCGCGGATGAGCCTTGCGTCGTGCGTTTCGCTAACCCGCAGGACGGTTCGGTGATTTTCGACGACCAGATTCGTGGTCCTATCGAATTCAGCAACCAGGAACTTGATGATCTGATCATTCGCCGCACCGACGGTTCGCCAACCTACAACTTCTGTGTGGTGGTGGATGACTGGGATATGGAAATCACTCACGTTATCCGTGGTGAAGACCATATCAACAACACCCCGCGTCAGATCAACATCCTGAAAGCGCTGAATGCACCGGTGCCGGTTTATGCGCACGTTTCCATGATCAATGGCGACGATGGTAAAAAACTGTCCAAACGCCATGGTGCAGTCAGCGTCATGCAGTACCGTGATGACGGCTACCTGCCGGAAGCGCTGCTGAATTACCTGGTGCGTCTGGGCTGGTCCAGCGGCGATCAGGAAATTTTCACCCGCGAAGAGATGATCAAACTCTTCTCTTTGGGCGCGGTCAGCAAATCTGCGAGTGCGTTTAATACCGAAAAGCTGCAGTGGCTGAACCATCACTACATCAATTCCCTTGCACCGGAATATGTGGCGACGCACCTGCAGTGGCACATAGAGCAGGAAAAAATTGATACCCGCACTGGCCCGCAGTTGGCAGAACTGGTTCAACTGCTGGGCGAGCGCTGCAAAACGCTGAAAGAGATGGCTGCAAGCTGCCGCTACTTCTATGAAGAGTTTGACGCGTTTGATGCCGATGCGGCGAAGAAACACCTGCGTCCTGTTGCCCGTCAGCCGCTGGAAGTGGTTCGCGATAAACTGAATGCTGTCGCTGAGTGGACGGCAGAAAACGTGCATCACGCCATTCAAGCCACTGCAGACGAGCTGGACGTCGGTATGGGTAAAGTCGGTATGCCGCTGCGTGTGGCAGTGACCGGTGCAGGCCAGTCACCGGCTCTGGATGTGACGGTGCATGCTATCGGTAAAAGCCGCAGCGTAGCGCGCATTAATAAGGCGCTGGCTTTTATTGCTGAACGCGAAAACCAGCAGTAATTCGCGTTAAAAGAGAAACGGCAGGCTCAGACCTGCCGTTTTTTTATGCCTTATCTTCGGCGATGTTGAGCCGTGTCAGAAATCCGCTAAGCCCTTCACGAGCCAGTAGTACCTGCAACCGCAGCTGTTCTTCCGGCGTCATCATTAACAAAACATCCTGAATTTTACGCCACACCGGGTCATTTCCTTTTCTGCCGTAGGCGCCATCAGAATCGGCGACCTGCAGCGAAAGTGACAAATGACGGAGCTTTGGCGTGGAGGACAGAAACTGTTGAACTTCTGGCGTAATGTGGATCAGTCTTGCCCGACCGCCTTTTACACCCGGAATGGGTTCTGTCACCCAATGTTGCTCCCGGATCCAGCGATTGATCGTTTGGTTAGCCATGCCGACACAGTTCGCCAGTTCCTGTGTGGTCATTTTGTTGTGCAGTATATTCATGACATTTCTTGAGCCCGGATGCCCAAACGCTGGAGTAAACCGGCAATGCCTTCGCGCAGGACGAGGCTGGTTAACAGCTTTTGCTCCTGCGGGGACATCTCTTTTGCCAGCGATAAGAGCAGGGTATCGAAGCCTTCCTCTTCCAGTGTGAAAGGAGACACGGGGGCATCGACATTGCGCTGCGCGCTATGAATGAAGTGACGAACCTGGTCATTGACGTGGACAAGTCGGGCTTTACCACCCTGAACGCCGGGGCGAGGTGATGTTGTCCATCCCTCTTTACGCACCCATTTATTGATAGTCTGGCGACTATAACCGGTGAGATGGGCGAGCTCCTCCGGTGTCATTCGTTCCTTGATCATGCTATTTCCTGAGTGCCAGTGTGGGAATTAATGGCTCATGTTATAGCATCCTTTTAGTTGAAAGCGTGACGCGTTTAACTCATCCATGCGAGAACGCTCGCAATGTCATTTAGTTGCATGCTTTTTCAGCGATCGAAAGTCAAAGGAACATTTTGCCGTTGACACCTGGCAAGGGAATTCATATTATGCCGCCCGTCAACACGACAGCTTTACGTTGGGGCTATAGCTCAGCTGGGAGAGCGCTTGCATGGCATGCAAGAGGTCAGCGGTTCGATCCCGCTTAGCTCCACCAAATCCTGCTCCCATCAGGTTTGGAACGTAAAGAAACTGTGGGGCTATAGCTCAGCTGGGAGAGCGCTTGCATGGCATGCAAGAGGTCAGCGGTTCGATCCCGCTTAGCTCCACCAAAATTCAAACCCTCGCTTAGGCGGGGGTTTTTGCTTTTTAGCGCCAGTGCCTCGCTTTGTCATCCTCTCTGCATTTTAGGTCAACAAAATTTCGGTATATTAAAAACCCTGTCTGATATAAGACTATCCTTAATAGGGTCTTGCTTCGGTCAATTAATAAACATAGTATCAACCCCCGTCGCACCTATGTACCTGGCTGGATTTTGTTTCAATTATCATGACCTTCATCAAAAATGCTGCTGTAAAGAAGTTCTTCCTGGCATGGGTATTAAGCCTGGTCGTCATTCCTTTATCCCGTTTCCTCTCGCCCGTTACTCAAATTGATGGCAACGCCATTTATCTGGCCTGGCTGCCTTTGGCGTGCGTGTTTGCCCTTATACTTATTTTTGGCCGTCATGCGCTGCTGCCCCTGGTGCTGGCGTTTGCGCTCACCAATGCCTGGCTCCTGCCGTTGCCTTTTCCGCAATCGGGGGTGCTGCTGTTTTGTCAGCTGTTTGCTGCGTTTCTCTCCTGCGGGATCGTGCGTTGGCAGGTCGGCAAGCGTTGGCGCTACGGAATACCGAATAACACGATGGGGCAGCGGATCTTTTGGGCAGGATTTTTTGCACCGCTGGCGCTGAAAGGGACCATGTACCTTGCAGGTCGACTTTTGGATTTCCCGCTGTCGGTATCTGGTTTTTTCTCCAGTCACTCAGTGGTTTACAGTATTATAGATATTCAAAGCCTGATGTGTGCGTCGCTGATTTTTACCCTGCTGTTTTACTATCCCATGCGCATGCTTCTGAATCCTCGCTACGCAAAAAAATTCTGGAACAAGCATATTTGCCCCGCTTTCCAGCGTAGCCAATGGTTATTCTCATTCAACTGGTTATGCGTGCTGGTTGCTTTACTGCTGCTGCTGTGTTCCCCCTTTGAGTCCAAATATGTTGCGGGTTATCTGGTGCCGCTGGTCTTCATCCTGTTTTTTATCGGCATCACCCGTTTTAGCTATCCGTTAATCTATTTAACGTGGGCTATCAGTGCGTTTTTCCTTGTTGCGGATAACCGTAACTTTCTGCAGGGCGTCAGAACCGAATACTCGCTGGCTTTCGCGCTTTCTGTGCTGATCTCATTCACGATTTGTCTGCTGTATATGTCGCAGCTTTACATCCGGAGTATGGGGGTAAAGCGAAAATTACAGGAGCAAACGCTTCAGGATCCGTTGACCGGTTTGCCCAATTTACGTGCTTTCGAGCGTTTCCTTGAGGCTTATCCTCAGGTGAGCGTTTGCTGCTTGCGAATGGAGAATCTGGAATTCCTGAGTCGCCACTACGGCATGATGATGCGAGTTCACTGCAAGCGTATGGTGACTCGCGATCTGCAGCCGCTGCTGGGGAGAGATGAGAAGCTTTTCCAGCTCCCTGGGAGTGAGCTGCTGCTGGTTCTGCAGGGCGCAGAAACGGAGTCGCGACTGGCGCATATGGTGGATTTCCTGAATCACCAGAAATTCAGCTGGCAGGGTGAAGCGCTGGAGTTCGAATTTGGTGCCGCGTGGGGGATCATTGAAGGCGAAGGGGAAGCCTTGCACCATACGTTGGGGCAGTTAAGCTGGCTTTCCGAGCAAGCCTGCAGTGCCAGAAAAGTTCTCGCGCTCAACAGCAGCCAGGCCACGGTTTCCGACAACACGACCGAGCGCGTGCTGCAGCTAAACAGAGTGAAACGAGCGCTGGCCGAGGGCGGGGTTCTGCTATACGCCCAGCCGATCGTCAATCAAAAAGGCGAGCGCTACCACGAGATTCTGGCGCGAATGGTTTGCGATGGTCAGTTCATGATGCCGGACCAATTTATTCCAGTGATAGCGCAGTTCAACCTGAGCAAGCGGTTTGACCTGTTGGTGGTCGAGACACTACTGCGCGCCATGAAAGATCTGCCTGGCGAGCACTTCTCGGTCAACCTGATGCCCTATACCCTGATGCAGAAAGAGAGCGCCAACAAAATGATCGCGCTGTTTCATCACTATGAGGTGTTGCCGGAAAGAGTCACCATCGAAATTACGGAGCAGCAAGCATTTTCGGGCTCCGAGAACAGCGTGTTGAATATTCAGCGCCTGCGCGAGTTCGGCTGCCTGATTGCCATTGACGATTTCGGGACGGGCTATGCCAACTATGAGCGTTTAAAGCGCCTGGATGCGGACATTGTTAAAATTGACGGCTGTCTGGTTCGGGATATCACCACGGATGCGGCTGATGAAATGATTGTGAAATCCATCTGCGACCTGGCCCGTCTTAAAAACCTGACGCTGGTGGCGGAATATGTCGAGACAGAAGCGCAACGTGAGCTGCTGTACAGGCTCGGCGTCGATTATCTGCAGGGGTATTTGTTAGGAAAACCCAGGCCTTTGGCTGAGTTGCAGAAATAAAAAAGCCGGGAAATAATCCCGGCTTTTTTCCTGTCAGGTGTCTGTGTTTACAGAACCAGTGCAGCGATAGACGCGGAGAGCACGCTCACCAGCGTAGAACCGTAGACCAGTTTCAAACCGAAGCGGGAAACGACGTTACCCTGTTCTTCGTTCAGACCTTTGATGGCACCGGCGATGATACCGATAGACGAGAAGTTGGCGAAGGAAACCAGGAAGATAGAGATGATGCCTTCAGCGCGCGGAGAGAGCGTGCTGGCAATCTTCTGCAGATCCATCATCGCAACGAATTCGTTGGAGACCAGTTTGGTTGCCATGATGCTACCTACCTGCAGTGCTTCGCTGGCAGGAACACCCATGACCCAGGCTACCGGGTAGAAGATGTAACCCAGGATACCCTGGAAGGAGATACCCAGCACGGCAGCGAACAGGGCGTTCAGGCCGGAGATCAACGCGATGAAACCGATCAGCATTGCGGCAACGATAATCGCCACTTTAAAGCCCGCCAGAATGTACTCACCCAGCATTTCAAAGAAGCTCTGACCTTCGTGCAGATTAGACATCTGCAGGTTCTCTTCGCTCTCTTCAACGCGGTATGGGTTAATCAGGGACAGGACGATAAAGGTACTGAACATGTTCAGGACCAGCGCGGCAACAACATATTTCGGCTGCAGCATGGTCATGTACGCGCCAACGATAGACATGGACACGGTAGACATCGCGGTAGCCGCCATGGTGTACATGCGGTTGCGAGACATCTTGCCGAGGATATCTTTATAGGCGATGAAGTTTTCAGACTGACCGAGGATCAGGGAGCTAACCGCGTTGAAAGACTCCAGTTTACCCATACCGTTGACTTTAGACAGCACGGTACCGATCGCACGAATGACAATCGGCAGAATACGGATATGCTGCAGAATACCAATCAGTGCGGAAATGAAGACGATAGGGCACAGGACCTTCAGGAAGAAGAACGCGAGGCCTTCATCATTCATTTTGCCGAAGACGAAATTTGTCCCTTCATTCGCGAAACCGAGAAGTTTTTCAAACATCTCGGAGAATCCTTTCACAAAGCCCAGGCCGACGTTGGAGTTCAGGAAGAACCACGCCAGCAGAACTTCAATAACAAGTAACTGAATAACATAGCGAATGCGGATCTGCTTACGATCGTGGCTTACCAGTAAAGCCAGAATCGCAACCATAGCAAGCGCGAGGACAAAGTGTAGAACGCGGTCCATATTTGCTCCAAACATGAGGCAGGTTAAATTTCCATGCACATTCTATGCAACAACATAAAAGAAAACGAGATCTAAGCCGCACTATAGTCAGAACCTGTGAGCAATCTCAAAAAGGTGAACAACCATACAAATTCGTTATGTTATGTAAAGGTGTTAAAAGTTACCTTTTTGCTCTAATCTGACGATAGGGTGACCTCTCGTGATCCCTTTCAAATAACATGGCGCATTTCCGCTAGTGTTCCTGCCTATCAGAGAAATCATTATCACCGCATCAAATGATCTTGATAATCATTCTCATTTTGATAGCATGAAACATAGCAAAGGCTATATTTCAGGGGCAGAAAATGACAAACAGTCGCGTTGAGAGTAGCAGCAGTCGGACAGCGCGCAAGATGCGGTTTGCATTAATGGGGCCTGCGTTCATTGCTGCTATCGGATATATCGATCCCGGTAACTTTGCCACCAACATTCAGGCGGGTGCCAGCTTTGGCTACCAGCTGCTTTGGGTGGTGGTGTGGGCCAACTTGATGGCGATGCTGATACAGGTCTTGTCTGCCAAGCTGGGGATTGCCACGGGCAAGAATCTGGCGGAACAGATTCGTGACCACTATCCGCGTCCTCTGGTCTGGTTTTACTGGGTGCAGGCGGAAATTATCGCCATGGCGACCGATCTGGCCGAATTCATTGGCGCTGCGATTGGGTTCAAGCTGATTCTCGGCGTGTCGTTGTTGCAGGGGGCGGTTCTGACCGGGATCGCCACCTTCCTGATCCTGATGCTGCAACGCCGCGGGCAAAAGCCGCTGGAGAAGGTCATCGGCGGCCTGCTGCTGTTTGTCGCGGCAGCGTACATCGTCGAGCTGGTGTTCTCACAACCCCAGCTGGCACCCCTCGCAAAAGGGATGGTATTACCTTCTTTACCTAATTCAGAAGCTGTGTTCCTGGCGGCAGGGGTGCTTGGGGCAACGATTATGCCTCACGTTATCTACCTGCACTCGTCGCTTACCCAGCATCTGCACGATGGCAATCGTCAGGAGCGTTATAGCGCTACCCGTTGGGATGTGGCGATCGCGATGACCATCGCGGGGTTTGTCAATCTGGCGATGATGGCGACGGCAGCGGCAGCATTCCACTTCAATGGGCACACCGGGGTTGCCGATCTGGATGAAGCCTATCTGACGCTCGAACCGCTGTTAAGCCATGCCGCGGCGACCATCTTCGGTCTGAGCCTGATTGCAGCAGGTCTTTCGTCAACCGTCGTGGGGACGCTGGCGGGGCAGGTGGTGATGCAGGGCTTTATTCGCTTCCACATTCCACTGTGGTTCCGTCGTGCGGTGACGATGCTGCCATCGTTCATTGTGATTCTGTTGGGGCTGGATCCGACGCGCATTCTGGTGATGAGCCAGGTGTTGCTGAGCTTTGGTATCGCACTGGCGCTGGTTCCACTGCTGCTGTTTACCAGCGACAGTAAATTGATGGGCGATCTGGTGAATACACAGTGGGTTAAGCGTGCCGGTTGGACTATCGTGGTGCTGGTGGTGGCCCTGAACGGCTGGCTTTTGGTGGGAACGCTGCTTAATCTCTAATGCCAAACATAAAAAAGCAGCCCTCAGGCTGCTTTTTTTGTTGTCAGAATCAGTGACGATGACCGCCGTGTCCACCATGGCCGTGGTCGCCATGACCTCGTCCCCAGCCGCCGCGATGATCGTCGCGATCGTTCCAGCCTTCACGGTAACCCCGTTCGTAGGCGTTACGTTTGTCCCAGCCGTGATGCCAGCCGTTATCATGCGGACGCCAACGAGCGTCGCGCCACTCATAGTGGCGATGCCAATAGTCGCGATCGCGCCAGCGACCACCGTCCCAATAGTTACCGTAATGATCCTGATCGCCGATTTGTAATTTTATGGCGGGCACCAGGGTGATCTCACCCGCATTGGCGACCAGCGGGGCGGCAGCCAGCAATACGGCTGCCAGAATCAGTGACCTGAACATGTGTCTGTCTCCTTACCATCGGGGCCTTAGTTGGCCTGTTAACGCAATATTACGAGTGGTTACAGGATTGCAGCATCGGGTAACTCCTAAAGCCCCGGAGACAGCACTTTTTGCTAAAACTGCATTTAATTTGCGCTATTCAGAATGGCGTCGATGGCTTCACATTCCTGTTGCGTAAACCGGCGATTTTTCAACATGCCAACGGCGTCATCCAGCTGTGCAGTCTTACTGGCACCAATCAGCACCGAGGTGACTTTCTCGTGACGAAGTACCCATGCCAGCGCCATTTGCGATAGCTTCTGCCCACGTTTAAGGGCGATGTCATTCAACTGGCGAACTTTGTCGATTTTAACGTCGGTGAGCTGATCTGGTTTAAGGAACTGGCTCCCGCTGGCGGCACGAGAATCTGCCGGAATGCCGTTGAGATAACGGTCGGTCAACTGACCCCCCGCCAGCGGTGAGAAGGCGATAGACCCAACGCCTTGCGCTTGCAGCAAATCCAGCAGTCCCTCTTCTACCCAACGTTCAAACATCGAATATTTAGGCTGATGGATAAGGCACGGCGTGCCTAAATCCTGCAATATCGCAAGTGCTTCACGTGCGCGTTCTGCCGGATAGTTGGAAAGCCCCACGTACAGCGCCTTGCCCTGACGCACAACATGATCCAGCGCACGCATGGTTTCCTCCAGCGGCGTTTCCGGGTCCGGACGGTGGTGATAAAAAATATCCACATACTCCAGGCCCATCCGCTTAAGGCTCTGGTCGAGGCTGGCAACCAGGTATTTGCGCGACCCCCAATCACCATATGGGCCGTCCCACATGGTGTAACCCGCTTTGCTGGAGATGATCAGCTCATCGCGGTACGGTAAAAAATCTTCGCGCAGAATACGCCCGAAGTTGCTTTCGGCCGATCCCGGCGGCGGGCCGTAGTTGTTGGCGAGATCAAAGTGGGTGATCCCCAGATCGAACGCGTGACGCAGCAGCTGACGGCTTGTTTCAAGCAGCGTGGCATCGCCAAAATTATGCCACAGGCCCAGAGAAATCGCGGGCAGCTTGAGTCCGCTCTTGCCGCAGCGACGATATTCCATCGCCTCATAACGCTGCGGATTTGCCTGATAAACCATGTAAACCTCCAACAGGGACAGGGTGTGTATACGTTTACACTAATCGAAGCGGAGAGCGGGGTATAGCCAAAAAATCTGTAAATTCTGCTTTCCACTGCCAAATTCATCTCCTTCTGGACAGCCATCAACCATCTCTAATACTCAGAATATCACTGCGGCGAAAGGAAGATGGCCATGCAATCGAATTACACAATCGCAGATTATCTGGTGGATCGTCTTGCCGGATGCGGTATTGACCATTTGTTTGGCGTACCGGGCGACTATAATTTGCAGTTTCTCGATCACGTCATCGACCATCCGCAACTCTGCTGGGTGGGGTGTGCAAACGAACTGAATGCGGCCTATGCGGCTGACGGTTACGCCAGAATCAAGGGGGCGGGCGCACTGCTGACAACCTATGGCGTGGGGGAACTCAGTGCGCTGAATGGCATTGCTGGCAGCTATGCGGAGTACGTGCCTGTTTTGCACATCGTGGGGGCACCAGGGACGGGCAGCCAGCAGCGGGGCGAATTGCTGCATCACACGCTGGGCGATGGCGTTTTCGATCATTTCTTCACCATGAGCCAGCCTGTCTCTGTGGCTCAGGCAAAGCTCACGGTCAGTAACGCCTGTCAGGAAATAGACAGGGTGTTGCGGGAAATGCTCACGCAGCGCCGTCCGGCATACCTGTTGCTGCCTGCGGATGTGGCGAAAGCGCCAGCCAGCGCGCCTGTAAACGCTCTCACACTTTTACCCGTGCAGGCAGATGACAACGCCATGGCGGCCTTTATCGATGCGGCTCATCAAATGCTGATGTCCTGCAAACGGGTTTCCATTCTGGCTGACTTCCTGGCTCAGCGTTATGGATTACAGCTAATGCTTAGGGAGTGGGTGACGCAGCAGCCTGTGGCTTACGCCACGATGCTCATGGGGAAAGGCCTTTTTGATGAGTGCCATCCCGGGTTTGTGGGGACTTACAGCGGTGCCGCCAGTGATGAACTGACCCGCGCAGCCATTGAGGACGTCGACCTGACGTTGTGCATTGGTACGCGCTTTACGGACACGATTACGGCCGGCTTTACTCAACAGTTACCTGCTGAAAGGACCATTGAGCTGCAGCCGTTTTCGGCCAGAGTGGGGGGGCGCTGGTTCAGTGGGCTTCCGCTTCAGCAGACAGCACACGCGCTGCGGAAGCTCTGCGCGGAGATGTGTGCTGATTGGTTGCCGCCGCAGACCTCTCCCGAGGTTTCACCGCAAAAAACAGACGGTACCTTAACCCAAACCCGCTTTTGGCAAACGTTACAGGGCGCCCTGCAGCCCGGTGATATCGTGTTGGCCGATCAGGGGACGGCCGCGTTTGGCGCAGCCTCTCTGACGCTTCCTTCGGACGCCTCGTTAATTGTGCAACCGCTTTGGGGCTCGATTGGTTTTACTTTTCCGGCCGCATTTGGCGCGCAAACGGCAGCGCCGGAACGGCGGGTGGTGTTGGTCATCGGCGATGGGGCCGCACAGTTAACGATTCAGGAACTCGGGTCGATGCTGCGGGATGGACAGCGGCCGCTGGTGTTATTGCTGAATAACGAGGGTTACACGGTCGAACGAGCGATTCATGGGCCGGAACAACGCTACAACGATATTGCCCTATGGAACTGGACTCAGTTACCGCAGGCATTAAGCCTGCAGTGCCAGGCCGAGAGCTGGCGGGTGACGGAGACGGTGCAACTTCGCGAAGTGTTAGAGATAGCTGCGGGCAGGCAACGGCTTGCTTTTGTGGAAGTGGTGCTGCCCGAACAGGATATTCCGCCATTGCTGCGGGCCGTCACGCAAGCGCTGGAGGCCCGCAATAATGCTCACTGAGGGGGCTTTGCCACCATCACGGGTTTGCCTGCCAGCAGCAGCCAGGCGGGCAGCATAACGATACACAACAGCGGCAGCAGTGTGGTGTCAGGCACCACGACGGCCGCCATAAACAGACTCAGCCAGCCATCACGCGTCACCACCAGCACCATGCCAAGGATGGCGCAGGAGATAGTGATGGCTGCAGGTACCGCTTCAACATGGGCGTGCAGCATCAATCCGAGCGCAACGGCCACAAAGACTGCCGGGAAAATACGGCCACCACGGAAACCACTCGCGGCCGCCACGACCAGTGCGGCCAGCTTCATCAGTGCGATAAACAGGAAATCAGACGAGCTGAGCGTCTGGCTGAAGGCCAGTTGCTGCATTTCATCGAGCCCTTTAAACAGGGTGATATGCCCACCGAATGCGCCGATGATGCCGAGAATAAAGCCGCCCAGCGTCAGGATCAGCACAGGCTGTTTCAGCCGATGCATCAGCGCATGCAGACGCGGCAGGCACCAGACGCCCACCATGCCGACGGCAATGGCTATCGACGCCACAATGGCACCACTAAAAATGTCCACCAATTCCATCCGATGATACGGAGCCAAAGGTAAAGAGAATTGCGGATGGAAGAACAGGCTGGTGGTCAGCGCTCCTGCCGCCGCGGCAATCAGCGGCGCAAACAGCCGGTCCCACAGCGGGGCATCATTGGTGCTGTTCAGCGTTTGCGAGAAAATCAGTGCCGCCGCGATAGGCGTACCGAAGAGTGCGCCGATGGTGCCGGAGGCCGCAAGGATCGTCCAGTCAAGCGCACCCACGCGTGGGAAAATGCGAGCGCCAAGCGCCACCGCAAGCGCAATGTTGACCGACATAATCGGATGTTCAGGACCCAGGCTGACGCCGCCTGCAAGGCCGAGAATGAGCGCGAGGACAAGCCCCGGCAGGGCTGAAGGCTCTATGGGTGCACCAATCAACGGCTCAGTGGCCGGATCCGGCCCTGCATGTCCTGGACTGTAGCGAATGATAAGCCCGACGGCGAGACCGGTGGCCGTCAAAATAAAGATAATCCAGGCAGAAGAATCGAAATTAATGCCAAAAGCGGCAGGGAGAGCGGTCCACAGGACCGACTGCAGCATAGCGGCAATTTTCATGACCACGACCAGAATCAGACTGGAGGCAATACCAATAATCAGGGCAGGAACCGATAACAACATCATGGTTCTGGCACGCGGGTGGAGCATAGTGATTTCCTTTTAACGCTTTGCGCGCAACACTTTGCCGATAAACGGCGGTACCTTCATTGCAATTGGTGCTGAAACGGTAAAGTTATTGTGTGACCGGGATCGATAAATCATCGGCGCCACCGTGTTGGTCATTGTTGTTAAGCTGCCATGAATTTACAGTGTGCCAAAGACTTAATCTGACTTTAGCGGAGCAGTAACAGAATGACAAAGTTTGCGTTAACGGGGGATGTCGGCGGGACTAATGCCCGTCTTGCACTGGTTGACCTTGACTGCGGAGACATCTCCGAAGCCAAAACATACTCTGGGCTGGATTACCCGAGCCTTGAAGCCGTTGTCCGGGTTTATCTGGAAGAGAAAAAGGTCGAGGTGAAGCAGGGCTGCATCGCCATTGCCTGTCCAATCACCGGTGACTGGGTGGCAATGACGAACCATACCTGGGCGTTCTCCATCGAAGAGATGAAGAACAACCTCGGCTTTACTCACCTGGAGATTATCAACGACTTTACCGCGGTTTCCATGGCTATTCCGATGCTGAAAAAAGAGCATCTGATTCAGTTCGGCGGTCAGGAACCCGTTGAAGGCAAACCGATTGCGGTTTACGGCGCCGGTACGGGGCTTGGCGTTTCGCATCTGGTGCACGTGGAGAAGCGCTGGGTCAGTCTGCCGGGTGAGGGCGGTCATGTGGATTTCGCGCCAAACAGCGAAGAAGAGGGCATCATTCTGCAGGAGCTGCGTGCTGAGTTAGGTCATGTCTCTGCAGAGCGCGTGCTGTCAGGGCCAGGTCTGGTATACCTGTATCGCGCCATAGTGAAATCTGACGGCCGTTTGCCCGAAAATCTGCAGCCGAAGGACGTCACCCAACGTGCGCTGGAAGACAGCTGCATTGACTGTCGTCGCGCGCTGTCGCTGTTCTGTGTGATCATGGGTCGGTTCGGGGGCAACCTGGCGCTGACGCTGGGGACGTTTGGCGGCGTGTACATTGCCGGTGGCATTGTGCCGCGTTTCCTCGAGTTCTTTAAAGCCTCAGGCTTCCGCGGCGGTTTTGAAGATAAAGGGCGCTTCAAATCCTACGTTCAGGACATTCCGGTGTTCCTGATTGTTCATGAAAACCCGGGGTTGTTGGGGGCCGGTGCGCATCTGCGTCAGACCCTTGGACAAGTTCTCTAAGCCCTCGGTTTTATGCCTGTTTGCCGGATAAGGCGCGAGCCGCATCCGGCAAAAGCCGTCATTGAGCCGGTTCGTGGGTTACAGATGCATCAATTGGCGAAATTCTTTCACCTTGCTGCGACTGACGGGAACCTGAAAATCGAGATCCCGCAGACGCAGGATATAGGTGTTGTTAAACCAGGGCTCGATTTCACGAATCTTATTCAGATTGACGCAGTACGAGCGATGGCAGCGGAAAAAGTGTGCCGCCGGCAGCTTGCTGCAAAACTCGGTAATGTTCATCGGCATTACCCATGACTCTCGTTTCGTGTAGACGAAGGTCATTTTTTCGTGGGCTTCGGCATAATAGATATCGTGGATTGAGGTGACAAAAATCTTCTCATCCCGCACCAGATTAATGGTGTCGTTTTCCCGTTGTGGCGCGGAACCGCTCGCCGCACTGCCACCCGATTGCAACTGCCAGGCGCTTTCCAGTTTTTGCAGCATGGTGACGATGCGCGATTCCTGATACGGCTTCAGAATATAATCAAACGCTTCCAGTTCGAAGGCCTCCACCGCATGCTCTTTCCAGGCCGTGATAAACACGATAAACGGTTTGTGGGCGAACTGACTGATGTTCTGCGCCAGCAGCACCCCATCCAGCGACGGAATATTGATATCCAGAAAAATGGCATCGACCCGGTTATGCTGGAGAAATTTCAGCACATCCAGCCCATCGTCGAAGGTACCGACGATGTCCATGTCGCTGTGTTCTTTGATAAGCCAGCTCAGCTCCTGCTGAGCCAGCACCTCATCCTCAACAATGATAACTTTCATCGCACTGTCCTTATGACTGCAGAGTGACAGGAGCCGCGATCGGCCTGCGCTGATTGGGAACATAAAAGGCAATCTCGGTACCCGGCTCCAGTCGGCGAATGTGCAGACCTTCACCGTAGAGCAGCTTCACCCGATGGTGCACATTAAGCAGACCGATTTTATTGGCTGGCATCTCATCGGCTTCGACGCGAGCGACCACCGCAGGATCAATCCCATTACCGGTATCGCGCACCCCGATCCGCACCCGATTGCCGCTTTCCGCAATACTGATGGTCACCACCCCTTTCCCTTTACAGGGCTGGATCCCATGGACGATGGCATTCTCGACCAACGGCTGGATCAGCAGGCTTGGGATCATGCAGTGTACCTCATCGTCAATCTCATAAATTACCGTCAGCTTGTCGCCGAAGCGCGCCTGCTCAATCGCAATATAGTCCATGATTTGATACAGCTCCTTGCGGATATCAATCTGCTCATCATCTTTTAATTCAATGTTATAGCGCAGGTAACGTGACAGATTGAAAATCAGCTGACGTGCGGTGTCCGGATTGAGGCGAACCGACGAAGAGATAGCGTTCAGGGCGTTAAACAGGAAATGGGGATTGATTTTACTTTGCAGGGCGCGCAGCTCTGCCTTATTTGCCATTTCGCGTAATTGTTCTGCCCGCGACACCTCAAGCTGGGTGGAAATCATCTGCGACAGCCCGAGCGCCATTTCCTGCACCGCAGAGGTAATTTGATGGGCGTGGCGGTAATAAATTTTTAGCGTTCCGGTGACAATTCCCTTTTCCCAGAGAGGAATGATGAGCAGCGAGTGGATCTCCGGCGTGCGGTAGGCCTCATCATCATTACGAATAATGATTTTACCGTCGCGCAGCGCCTGCTGGGTGCGCGGGCTTATCTCAAGATCGTTCTGTTTATAGTTGGCTTCGCCGAGGCCAACATAGGCCAATACTTTCTCATTATCGGTCATGGCCACCGCATCCGCATGAATATCATGACGAATAATCTCACAGACCTGGCGCAGGGATTCGGTATTAATATGGCGAAACAGTGGCAGCGTTTTATTGGCAATATCCAGAGCCAGCTTCGCCTGGCGGGCAGCGCTGGCTTCTTTTTCCCCTTCGACGCTCTGCACCAACAGGACGATAAAGCCGATACACACGCTGCCAAGGATCATCGGCACGCCGATTTTTGACACGATATCCACGCCCAGCGCTGTGGTGGGCGCCCACAGGACGACCAGAATCATCGTCAACGTCTCACACATCATCCCGGCTAAAATGCCCACTTTCCAGTGCTGAGCTTTGGGGATTTTGCGGTTGATCCAGCCGGATAATAGCCCGGCAATAATGCTGGTAATTAAGCACGGGATAGCGGTGACGCCATCAATATCAATCAGGTAACGGTGTGTACCTGCAATTAATCCGGTGATGGCACCGACCCAGGGGCCGAACAAAATGCCACCCGACATCACCGCAATGACCCTTACGTTGACCAGTGAGCCTTCAACATGAACACCAGACCAGGTGCTGAACAGCGCAAACAGAGAGAAAATGGCGGTCACTGCCAGCAGCTCTTTCGGCGTGTGAGCCGATTTGTGCAATAGCTCGCGGAACAGACGGATGCGGATCAGGAAAAACAGGCAGATCAGCATCAAAGCGGCTCTGTCAAAGACCGCCAGCAGCATAGTAAAAATATCGTGCATGAGAGTGCCGTGGAGAGAACAGAAAGTCCTATGATAAAAAACCTCGTGGCTGAGCGCCAGCTATCCCGCATGATGAGAATAGGGATTAACCATGAAGATAAAAGGGGATGGGTTAAGAACACGCCACAGAGACGGTGGGAACAGGGCAATCGCCGTTTTAATGTAAAGCAATTGATATCAAAACGTTTCCTGCCGTAGGGCGTTTCGAGTTAATCAGGAAATCTCACTCCGCTTCATTTACTTTTCCTTTCCTCTTTTCAGCGGGAGAATTATTTTTTTCTTTCCCCCTCGACAGCGGGAAAAAATTCAGGTTATTTTCTGTTCATGCCACATCAGTGGCAACGTCGCTCGGACGGTCCGGGCGCTAACGTAACATCGAGGAAACTATGGCTGACTCCAGTCCTGAACGCCGTTTTACCCGCATCGACAGACTCCCTCCTTATGTTTTTAATATTACAGCTGAACTGAAGATGGCTGCGCGTCGGCGCGGTGAAGATATTATCGATTTCAGTATGGGAAACCCGGATGGCGCGACGCCACCGCACATTGTCGAAAAGCTCTGTACCGTTGCTCAGCGTCCTGATACGCACGGCTACTCTACTTCCCGCGGTATTCCTCGTTTACGTCGTGCCATTTCACGCTGGTATCAGGATCGCTACGACGTCGAGATTGATCCGGAAACCGAAGCCATCGTCACTATCGGTTCTAAGGAAGGGCTGGCGCATCTGATGCTGGCAACCCTCGATCATGGCGATACCGTTTTGGTCCCAAATCCGAGCTACCCGATTCATATTTACGGGGCGGTAATTGCCGGTGCTCAGGTGCGTTCGGTGCCGCTGGTTGAAGGCGTAGATTTCTTCAACGAACTGGAACGCGCGATCCGCGAAAGTTACCCAAAACCGAAGATGATGATCCTGGGGTTCCCATCGAATCCAACGGCTCAGTGCGTCGAACTCGAGTTTTTCGAGAAAGTGGTCGCGCTGGCGAAGCGTTATGATGTGCTGGTGGTACACGATCTGGCCTATGCGGACATCGTCTACGATGGCTGGAAAGCCCCGTCAATTATGCAGGTGCCAGGGGCACGCGATGTCGCGGTGGAATTTTTCACCCTTTCCAAAAGCTATAATATGGCGGGATGGCGCATCGGCTTTATGGTCGGTAATCCGGTGCTGGTGAATGCACTGGCACGGATCAAAAGTTATCACGATTACGGAACCTTCACCCCGCTGCAGGTCGCGGCAATTGCGGCCCTGGAAGGCGATCAGCAGTGCGTCCTTGATATTGCGGCACAGTATAAGCGTCGCCGTGATGTGCTGGTCAAAGGGTTGCATGAGGCGGGCTGGATGGTTGAAATGCCAAAAGCCTCTATGTACGTCTGGGCGAAAATTCCGGAACAGTACGCGGAAATGGGCTCACTGGAGTTCGCCAAAAAAATGCTGAAAGACGCAAAGGTCTGTGTTTCACCGGGCATTGGCTTTGGTGATTACGGCGATACCCACGTCCGCTTCGCATTGATTGAAAATAGGGATCGCATTCGTCAGGCGGTGCGGGGAATTAAAGCCATGTTCCGGGCCGATGGGCTGCTGCCGGTGTCGGCGAAAACGTCTGAAGGTACAGACTAGCCCACCTTGAGTTCCACAGAACGTTGAGTCCTACAGAAATGCAAACAGGAGCCAAAAGGCTCCTGTTTTTTTTGCTCATCGATTCAGACTAAACCATCAGGGCGAAAGTACCGGCCCAAACGATGACCATGAACGAGATGCCCATAAAAAAGTATTTCACGTCTCATCACTCCGCGTACGCTGAGATACGCCCAAATGAAAATCATTCTTCTGCATAAAGAGATGACGCCACGGCAAAAACAGAGGGAAATTTCCCTTCGCTGGCTTCGGCATCACCTCAGGATTCTGAGCGTTTGGTGCTCCAGATGGCGCTAATGTACGCTTAAAAAATAAGGGTGACAAGTGGGATTTTTTTATTAATTTTTAGTTACTTACAACTGTCGTGAAACGGCGACAGATTAATTTCATCGGGGATTAATTTCGTCTACAGCGATGCCTGAACCGGGCAGAGAGTTCGATTATTAGACCATTGAATTTATATGGTTTTTAGGGGCAAAAAAAACGGGCGACCAGAAAACCGGCAGCCCGTGAGTTTTTAACGAAAAGATTAGAACTGATACTTATACGAGAATTTAAAACGCTTCTCAGCATTATCAATATACGTATTGTTGTCCTGGATGTAGGTGAACCCGCTGATGGAGTTGTGCTTATCGAAGGAGTAACCCAGCCCGATCCCGGCGAAGTAACCTTTATAGTTATCCCCGTCATCGTTTTTGGAACCATATGAGCCCCCGGCTACGCTGAGCAGGCGCAGGTTTGACGTCAGCGGCTTCAACATAAATACGCCCAGATAGCCGCTGCTTCCGGAAGTATCCATCATGTCAAAACCGTTCTCAGACGAAGGATCGCCGTGGAAGCCGGGCTGCGAACAGGCTTTATTTTTTCCTTTATCACAGGCGAGAGTGTCACCCGTGTTGTAGGTATAGCCCGCCATGGGGAAGAACTGGAAGCCGGCAGGTTCAAAGCCAAAGTAGCTCAGAGGAATAAACGTTCCGAGAGAATAGTTGGTCTGCGAGGCGCCATTAGGGAATTCATTCTTGCCGAAGTTAAAGTTGAAAATCCCGATGGGGAACAACCAGGAGCCGCCCACGCGCCACTCACTGGCATCGCTATTCACTTTAACGTTGATTTTACGAGCCTCATCCAGCGCCAGTGACCCTGAAAAGTCGACATCGCTATCATTCATATCGTAGTTATCCTGCCAGGCAATACCCACCTTGGTGGTGACCTTCGTCGGGTCATCGTCCGACTTTTCCTTATTGGTCTTTACGATACCGGTTTGAGCCAGCGCCAGCGCGGGCAGTAATCCCAGACAAAAGATGAGCAGGGAGCGTGTTTTTATAGTCATAAGGGTCCGAGGAGTAAATAAATTTGCAAAATGCTTAGCCGCGGAACCCTACACTGTTGGGGTATCAACAAGGTAGGTTTAGATTTAAATTTGCATTTAATTTTGAATTTTAAATTGAGCGCCTCAGAGGAACAGGTGATTTAGCGAAGGTGTTCTAATAGCTAATGGCGAGGGTGATAAACATCATTTACTGATAGTGTTGCAATATCAGTAAAGCCGACGTTGTTTTTACAACCACCTTTAAAGAGCTAAAGTGATGAATCGCGAAATCAGCTATAGAACATTACGGGTAGTGATTGGTGTGATTGCGGTGTTTCTGTCACCCATGGTATATGTTGTTTCGGGATTCAATCCGTTAAAGAGCATAAGTGATTCATATTGGACGGACGCAAGGGATGTTTTTGTTGGATCTTTAGCGGTAGTCGGATTTTTTCTTTCCGCATACAACGGTGACGGACTCAAAAAGGGATTGGAGTTTTATCTCAGTAAGTTTGCCTGTGTTTTTGCTCTTTGTGTGGCATTGTTCCCAACTAGTGATGAGTCGCATAAACAAAACCTTCCCTGGTGGGTTAATAACGTTGTTGCTGCCATAGGATATTCATCGGAACGAATTCATTTGTTCTTTGCCGTACTTCTTTTTATCTGCCTGATTATCATTATGTGGTTCTTTTCTATTAGAGCACGAAATAAAGGTAAGCGAGTTAGAGCGTTTTATTATCGGCTAGTCGTTGCTCTAATGGTGGTAGGTGGTTTGGCAATAAAGTTGCCTGACAGTTTTTTTTGGAGTGAGAGTAAATATTTATATGTTGAAGTCTGGGAGCTTACCCTTTTTGGTTTGGGTTGGTTCGCCGCAGGGACGTATAAAAAATAATGGGATAAAGAGTGGGGCAAAGTAGGGATAGGGTGTTGAAGTGTTTCCACCAGGAATCTTGAACCATCTTAATTGATGATTGAGTCAGTGGTTGCACCCGGAGGGGATCGTGAGAGGGCACTATCTATATATGCTGGTAGCGATAACCACGCCACCAGCTCACTTGTTAGGAGTGTCTGAACCCTCTTCAGCGGCGCAGTGTCAAAGATGAAAGGTGACACCGTAATCGCTTGCCACCTGCACTATCTTTTCAACGTTAGGCGGGCCTGGTGGAATCTCGCGATCCAGTGCGGTGAATATATTCACAGCCTTGCTTCCTTTTCCTGTGATCTCCAGCATTTCGCCACCCTCCGGACCATAGCGAAAACCATGTACCGTCCCGGCGGGGATGTGTACGAAGGTCCCCGCAACACAACGGATAGTCTCACCAGCACAAATGAAAGCGACCTCACCCTTTATGACATAAAAAGATTCATCCCAATCGTGGCTGTGTGGCGGCGGGCCTGCACCTTCTTCACCATATTGTGCGGTTATCTGTTGATGGGGGATGTCTGCCTCGGTGGCAAGGACGGTAATTTTTGTACCCACAACATTCAGTGCAGGTTTACGCTCGGTGGGCTGGAGGACAAAGGGTTTACCACTCATGGCTTGCTTCCTCTGAATTTATCAGCACTCGGAATGCCCCGGCCAATTCATTAGAGGAGGCAATTTATGCTGATTGGAAACGTGGGTTTGGATGTTCGGGGAGGTACAGCGGGCTCCACAGAAATGGCCCACAGCCCTACTGATTATAGATTATCTGGCTGTCTCTGGCTTACAGCCACGTGAAGAGAGTTTAGCGGCACAACTTATGTGTCGCTTATTGTCGTCATTGCTGGGCAGATCCAGCGACAGGATTAAGCTCCTGACATTATCTTGTGCGACTTTCGTGGGGGATGTTGACGGCGGGGAAAGTGTCCCCTGCAGGAATCGAATTATCGTTTAATTCGTTGATATAAAGATATTTATCTTGTATTGGTTTTCTCAGTACCATCACAGATACCATCAAGTGATGGTGACTGATCCAATTCTGGGTATCGCGGCAATAGAACCTGGGAAAGTAACAGGCATTGAATTTGCACCCTGCCTTTTTATGAGCGGGTCATCCCATCGGTTGGGTTTGTGGGCTGTTACAATAGCTGTTTCGAACAATTAAAGATGGCAAAGGCATAACCGGGCCTGGCTTGAAATGAACAACGGTGAGTTTTCCAGGCGTTGTGTTGACTTGTTTGTGCGGTTACATGAGTCAATCAAAAGCAGAAGCCATGCTAACGAATAAGGGTTTTCACAGCGTTGGCTCAAAACTTCGCTTCAGGTCATTACCTGATGAACTAATCTGTGTAAAATCAGACCTAACCCAATATCGTTGAGAGCTCTGCTATGGCTGGCGTAAACAAAACGCATCTGACTGAAACAGATATCATCACCAAGTTCATTCTGCCTGCGGTTAAAGACGCCGGCTGGGACGTGATGACGCAGATCCGCCAGGAGGTAAAACTCCGTGATGGCAAAATTGTTGTACGTGGAAATCTGGCCTCGCGCATTAAGGTCAAATCTGCAGATATCGTTTTGTACCACAAGCCGAACTTGCCGTTGGCAGTTATCGAAGCCAAGGCCAATCAGCACGCCATCAGTAAAGGGATGCAACAGGCTCTGGACTATGCCAGCCTGCTTGATGTTCCTTTTGCATTTGCCACCAACGGTGACGGTTTTATTTTCCACGATAAAACCAACCCGGGGCAGCTCGAATCAGAAATTACTCTCGCCGATTTCCCGACGCCTGAACAGCTCTGGCAGAAATACTGTGTCTGGAAAGGGTTTACTCAGGAACAGCTGCCGATCATCAGTCAGGATTACTACGATAACGGTAGCGGAAAATCCCCTCGTTATTACCAGATGCAGGCGGTTAACCGAACGGTAGATGCGGTGTCGGCAGGCAAGAACCGTGTGCTGTTGGTCATGGCGACAGGAACCGGGAAAACCTACACCGCATTCCAGATAATCTGGCGGTTGTGGAAGGCGAAAAACAAAAAACGCATTCTTTTCCTCGCAGACCGTAACATCCTGGTCGATCAGACCAAGAACAATGATTTTCAGCCGTTTGGCACTGTAATGACCAAAGTCACCGGGCGTACAATCGACCCCGCTTATGAAGTGCATCTGGCGCTATATCAGGCCATAACCGGGCCGGAAGAACATCAGAAAGCCTATAAGCAGGTAGCCCCGGATTTCTTCGATCTGATTGTCATCGACGAATGTCACCGTGGAAGCGCATCCGAAGACTCTGCCTGGCGTGAGATTCTGGAGTATTTTGGCAGTGCCACCCAGATAGGGCTGACGGCAACGCCGAAAGAAACCGAAGACGTCTCCAACATCGACTACTTCGGTGAGCCGGTTTATACCTATTCGCTAAAAGAAGGCATTGAAGATGGTTTCCTCGCGCCTTACAAAGTGGTGCGCGTCGATATCGATGTAGACGTGCAGGGCTGGCGGCCCATCAAAGGCCAACTGGATAAATACGGCGAAGAGATTGAAGACCGCATCTACAACCTGAAAGATTTCGACCGCACGCTGGTGATTGATGAGCGAACCATGCTGGTGGCGCAGACCATCACCGATTACCTCAAGCGCACTAATCCAATGGATAAAACCATCGTCTTCTGCAACGACATCGATCATGCTGACCGCATGCGTCATGCGTTGGTGGTACTCAATCCAGAGCAGATGCTCAAGAACGAAAAGTACGTGATGAAAATCACCGGCGATGATGAGATAGGCAAAGGGCAACTGGATAACTTCATCAACCCTAAAAAGCCTTATCCAGTGATTGCTACCACGTCTGAACTGATGAGCACCGGTGTGGATGCCCAAACCTGCAAACTGGTGGTGCTGGATCAAAACATTCAGTCGATGACCAAATTCAAACAGATTATCGGGCGCGGCACGCGTATTAACGAAAAGCACGGTAAGTTGTGGTTCACTATTCTCGACTTCAAAAAAGCCACCGAACTGTTTGCCGATGAACGTTTTGATGGTGTACCGGAAAAAGTGCTGGTGGTGAAACCCAACGATATTACCGATCAAAACTCTGACTTTATTGAACGGCTCGATGCTGAAGATGACGTCGATGAAAGTGATGATACTGCCAATGAAGTACGCGAAGACAGAGCTGAATATCAGGTTGACCGTGACAAGTTCGCGGGCAATGGTGAGTTCCGCGAAGATGACGAAAACAAAGTCCGAAAATTCTATGTGAATGGAGTTTCCGTCAGTGTACTGGCCAAACGCGTTCAGTATTACGATGCCGACGGTAAACTGGTAACGGAGTCCTTCCAGGATTACACCCGTAAAACGGTACTTAAAGACAGTGAATACGCCTCACTGGATAGCTTTGTGCGCAAATGGCAGGATGCCCCGCGCAAACACGTCATTATCGAAGAACTGGAGCAGTTGGGTATTCTGTGGGACGTGCTGGCCGAAGAGGTGGGCAAAGATCTCGACCCGTTTGATTTGCTCTGCCACGTGGTGTACGGTCAGCCCCCATTAACGCGCCAGGAGCGCGCTGCCAACGTGCGTAAGCGTAATTATTTCACCAGATACGCTGAACCGGCACAGCAGGTGCTTAACACGCTGCTGGATAAATACGCTGACGAAGGCGTGCAGGAAATTGAAGACGTTCAGGTGCTGAAACTGAAGCCGTTCGACAAGCTTGGCCGCATGCCGGAAATTATCAAAACCCGCTTCGGTGATAAGCAAGCCTATAAGAAGGCGGTTGAAGAGCTGGAGAAGGAAATCTACCAGTTGCCGCCACGCTCGGCCTGATAACCCAACGACTATTCTGCCACCTGGCGCTTACGGCTCCCGGTGGCATCATTTTTTAAAAACGGAAAGAAAACATGTCAATTAGCTCAGTCATTAAATCCCTTCAGGACATCATGCGTAAAGACGCAGGCGTGGATGGCGATGCCCAACGCTTAGGCCAGCTTTCCTGGTTGCTGTTTCTGAAAATTTTTGACACTCAGGAAGAGGAGCTGGAACTGGAGCAGGATGATTATCAGTTACCGATCCCGAAACGTTACTTGTGGCGCACCTGGGCGGCTAACAGTGAAGGCATCACCGGCGACGAGTTGCTGGAATTCGTCAACGATGATCTCTTCCCGACTCTGAAAAGTATGATTGCACCGATCGACCAAAACCCACGCGGCTTTGTGGTGAAGCAAGCATTTAGCGATGCCTACAACTACATGAAAAACGGCACGTTGCTGCGCCAGGTTATTAACAAACTCAATGAAATTGATTTTAGCAGCAGCTCCGAGCGCCACCTGTTTGGCGATATTTATGAACAAATTCTGCGTGACCTGCAAAACGCGGGCAATGCGGGCGAGTTCTATACCCCGCGTGCGGTAACACGCTTTATGGTCAACCGTATCGACCCGAAACTGGGTGAATCCATTATGGACCCGGCGTGCGGTACTGGCGGTTTCCTCGCCTGTTCGTTTGACCATGTGAAAGAGCATTACGTTAAAACCACTGAAGACCATAAAACGCTGCAAAAACAGATTTTCGGTGTGGAGAAAAAGCAGCTTCCACACTTGTTGTGTACCACCAATATGCTGTTGCACGGCATTGAAGTACCGGTACAAATCCGCCACGACAACACCCTGAACAAACCGCTTTCTTCCTGGGATGAGCAGCTCGATGTGATTGTCACCAACCCACCGTTTGGCGGCACCGAAGAAGACGGTATCGAGAAAAACTTCCCAGCAGAAATGCAGACCCGCGAAACCGCCGACCTGTTCCTGCAACTGATTATTGAAGTGCTGGCTGATAAAGGCCGTGCAGCAGTGGTATTGCCAGACGGCACGCTGTTTGGCGAAGGTGTTAAAACCAAAATCAAAAAGCTGCTGACCGAAGAGTGCAACCTGCACACCATCGTGCGTTTGCCAAACGGGGTGTTTAACCCGTACACCGGCATCAAAACCAACATTCTGTTCTTTACCAAAGGCCAGCCAACCAAAGACATCTGGTTCTACGAACACCCGTACCCGGATGGCGTAAAGAACTACAGTAAAACCAAACCGATGAAGTTTGAAGAGTTCCAGGCGGAAATCGATTGGTGGGGCAGCGAAGCGGACGGTTTTGCCAGCCGCGAAGAGAACAACCAGGCGTGGAAAGTCAGTATCGACGACATCATTGCGCGCAACTTCAACCTCGATATTAAAAACCCATACCAGGGCGAAACCATCAGCCATGACCCGGACGAACTGCTGGCGCAGTACCAGACTCAGCAGGCGGAAATCAGCGAACTGCGTAATCAGTTACGTGACATCCTCGCTACTGCATTGGCAGGTAACAAGGGGGCGAACTGATGGCTGTTGAAAAACTGATCACCCAGCATATCGATACCTGGACCTCCGCGCTGCAAACCCGCTCAACTGCCGGGCGCGGCAGCAATGGCAGAATCGACCTCTACGGCATTAAAAAGCTGCGCGAGCTGATTCTGGAACTGGCAGTGCGCGGCAAACTGGTGCCGCAAGATCCGAACGATGAACCGGCGTCTGAGTTGTTAAAGCGTATTGCTGCTGAGAAAGCGGAACTGGTAAAACAAGGGAAGATTAAAAAGCAGAAGCTGCTGCTGGAAATTAGCGAAGAAGAGAAGCCGTTTGAATTGCCGGAGGGGTGGGAATGGACTTCTTTGTGTGAGATTTCTGAGATCAATCCCAAAATAGAAGTTGCGGATGATGAACAAGAAATTTCTTTTGTTCCAATGCCATGTGTTTCAACGCGTTTTGATGGTGTGCATGAGCAAGAAATCAGAAAGTGGGCTGAAGTAAAAAAGGGTTATACACATTTTGCTAATGGGGATATAGCTCTTGCAAAAATAACTCCCTGTTTTGAAAATAGTAAGGCGGCTATTTTTAATGGTTTAAAAAATGGTGTGGGCGTCGGGACAACTGAATTACATGTTGCTCGTCCGTGTAGTTCTGAATTAAATCCTCAGTACATTTTACTCAATATTAAATCACCCAATTTTTTGAGTGTCGGTGAATCCAGAATGACTGGGTCGGCGGGTCAAAAGCGTGTGCCTAAAAGTTTCTTCGAAAACTATCCATTACCATTTCCACCAATTGCTGAGCAAATCAGAATAGTCGAAACATTTTCCCAGTTGATGACTATTTGCGACCAACTGGAACAGCAATCCCTGACCAGTCTGGATGCGCATTCTCAGCTTGTTCAAACCCTGCTGACGACGCTGACCGACAGCCAAAATGCCGAAGAACTCACCGAAAATTGGGCGCGAATCAGCCAGCATTTCGACACGCTATTTACCACCGACGCGAGCATCGATGCACTTAAACAAACCATTCTGCAACTGGCAGTAATGGGCAAACTGGTGCCGCAAGATCCTAACGACGAACCTGTGAACGTTTTATTCGAAAGAGTAAAATTATATCAATTGAATAGAATAAGGAACAAAGAGATACAAAAGCCTAAAGTAATTGATGGTTTTTCTCTTCCTGATATTTCCATTCCAGAAACATCTGTATTTGTGACGCTCAATCAACTTGCATTTGTTACAAAATTAGCTGGCTTTGAATATACTAATTATTTAAAGCTGGATGAATCAGGAGATGTTCCTGTTGTCAGAGCTCAAAATGTTAAGCCATTTAATTTGCAGTGTAATAATTTGAAATATACATCAATGGATATTTCAAATAAATTAAATAGAAGTTCATTGGTATCACCGTGTCTTTTAATGACGTTCATTGGTGCGGGAGTTGGTGAAACTTGTATTTTTGAAGAGAATCGCAGATGGCACTTGGCACCAAATGTAGCCAAAATTGAACCATTTGCAGACTTGGATATTCATTATATGAATATTTATCTTAATAGTAATTTAGGTAGGTCAGAGATATTTAAGTCATTAAAAGCAACAGCACAACCGAGTTTATCAATGACTACAATTAGAGAAATTGTAATGGTCATCCCGCCATTGGGAGAACAAAAGCGAATCGTACTAAAAACTAATTCCCTTTTATCTATATGTGACAACCTCAAATCCCGCCTGCAATCTGCCCAGCAGACGCAACTCCATCTCGCAGACGCTCTTACAGATGCAGCCCTAAGCTAAGGAACAGACAATGCCGGTTCATCATGCTATCTGGTGGGTAGGGGAGAAACCCCAGCCGCTAACCATCAGTAGACTCGCCAGCGAGCAACTGTTGGAGAAGATGATCTTAAACGATCCCACCATTCTTTCTGACCAGTGGATGATTATCGGTCATCAGGAAAATACGCTCGATAAAGGGCGTATCGATCTGCTGGCTATCGCGCCAGATGCCTCGCTGATCCTGATTGAGCTTAAACGTGACCGCACGCCGCGTGAAGTAGTCGCGCAGGCACTGGATTACGCCTCTTGGGTGGATGATTTAACCGCCGATCGCCTGTCGCAGATTTACGAGAAATTCTCCGGTGGCGGCAATCTGGGTGACGCGTTTAAGCAACGTTTCAATAGCGAGCTGGAAGAAGAGTCCATCAACCAGTCGCATCAAATCATCATTGTGGCTGCCGAGCTGGATCCGTCCACCGAGCGCATTGTCGATTACCTCAGCAAGAACGGAATCTCTATTAACGTTCTGTTCTTTAAGGTGTTCCAGCACGGCGAAGAACAGTTCATAAGCCGCGCCTGGCTTCTCGACCCGAGCGAAACGCAAACCAATGCCGCACAAGCGACTGCAACCAGCGCCAATGCGAAGGAACCCTGGAACGGGGAGTTTTACGTCTCGTTTGGTGATCCACAGAGCCGCAACTGGGAAGAGGCTCGTCGCTATGGGTTTATCAGTGCTGGTGGTGGAAGCTGGTACAGCCAGACCTTAAAACAACTTCAGCCCGGCAATCGAGTCTGGGTGAAAATCCCGGCCAAGGGTTATGTCGGTGTCGGCATAGTGCAGAGTGCCGTTGAGCCTGCCAGTAGCTTCACCATCAACACTGACGACGGTGAAAATCTGGCGATGGATGTGCTGAAATTTGGTGCCGGATATCGCAACAACGCCGACGATCCCGATAAATCAGAATATTTTGTCCCTGTGAAATGGCTGGAAACGCGCAGCGAACTGGAAGCGGTTAATGAGATTGGTTTCTTTGGCAATCAGAATTCGGTATGCAAACCGACCACACCAAAATGGCGGCACACAGTCGATAAGCTAAAGCGTATTTTTTTAGGCTGGGACACTGAACGGACAGAATAAGAGAGGCTGGAATGATGTCAATTAGCGATAAAGTATTGAAACTCGCCTTCCAGGGCGAATGGAATACGCTTTTGCCCATTCTTCGTGATTATCCTCATCTGGTAAATCACCCCAGTGAACCTAAAGGTTATACTCCGCTGCATCAGGCTGCATGGCATGGAGCGAATTTGTCGGTTATGGGAGAACTGTTATCTATTGGCGCTGACCGAAGTGCGACAACGAACACTAAGCGACAGACGGCTTATGACATCGTGGTTGAAAAGCACAAACGGCCTGATCTGCAATATCTTCTGTTCCCGCAAAAATTGACCATCGCACAAATTCTCAGAAAAGTGGTTTCCACTGAGCGGCAATTGTTCACTGATTATGATGGCAACCAAATTTTGGTCGATAAAATGATTGCGGCTTCAGGTGTTGAGCAATGCCCTGATGACCTTAACGAACTGGATACCAGGCTAAGTCACCTCTTTTTTGCGTTGACGGGGAAAGCAATATCCACTGTCGATTCTGTTCGTTTTTCCGTTTCTAGTAGTTTTACGTTTGAGATTGAACCGGATTTTTTCAGGCTGATATTTTTCCCGCTGGTACATAAAGTTGCGGCAAAAAAGATTAGCTATCTGGAAAGTGATTGGGCCGTTGTATCCGACTTATTTGATCCTGCTCCGACGCAATGGGGATCGAGAGGTGACTTGTTCTTGTGGCTGGAGATGCGACAGGCTTTATGTCAGGTCAGTATCCCTGAAGATAAAGATGAATTAGCGAATATTATTTCGGCAGCATTTCAGTCACTGACGGGGAAGTCGTTAATCAATCGGGTGGGCGGCAACGACTTTTACGTTGAGCGATTCAGTCGTGGTGGCGGATCTTCGGGTTATGTTGCTTCCCTATTTTGGCTTAATGAGTTCATCCCACAATTGCAACAGCGGTTAACTTGGCTGCAAACTGTTTGGTCGATTTCTCCACGTTCCTTATGAAGCTTTTTTTAGTAATCATTGGGCGTTGTTTTGCTATTTTTTACGGGATTATTTCATCGCTTCAAATTTGATGTGTTCGCTTAAATTGTTTTAAACAGATCAGGGGGAAATATGACTACAGCAGAATTAGGGCAGTTAATGGTATTGCAGAAACTAACGAGCCTTGGTGCCAGTAATGCCATCGTCCAGAAAGAGGGCAACAGGTCATCCATCACATTTGATGCCCCAAACGGTAAAACGTATAAAGTTACCACCAGAGCGAAAACGTCAGGGACCTGGCAAACCTCAACAAACTATGCTGCCCAGTGTACCCTTGATAAAAATGACAATGAGTTTTGGGTATTTATCGATCTTGGTCGAGAACCGAATACTTTCTATGTCACGCCGCTATCCTGGATCAGGAATGATATTTATACGGCATATATGGTTTATCTGGAGAAACACGGTGGACACCGTGCGCAAAATGATGAGTCGACGCATCATTCTATTTCGGTAAAACGCATTGCTGGCTGGAAAAATGCTTGGGGAGAAATGGGCTTGAGTGAGTCTGTAAATAATTCTGCATAACTGGCATCACCTGAAAGGTTACGTTGAGCAGCTATCAGCCATTCGTATGCTGAAATCTGTGTGGCCATTTTTCAAAGCCGTCATATCTCATCTGACTTTTACTGATAGTAAGCAGAGTAGTGCTGGTTCCGTTGGTTTAGTCGGTTCAATGCCCGGCAGACCCTGCCAACAAGGGATTTTGCTGAACCAACATTGGTGATGTTGAGCTGGTTCAGCGGGACTTTCTGTTGGTTTACTGCCTGCCAGAGTGAATGTCAGTATTACCAATTGTTGGTTCAAAACGGGTATTTTTTGGTTCAGCGCTGGTTCAATATGCGAATTAAAATTCTTATAAAACAATGAGAATTGCATATTGAACAGACTGAGCTAACTGAACCAACACCCTTTTAAGTATGTGAAAAATACTATTCCTCAGATGCGCTGTAGTCTTCTGTCTGGAAGGTCAGGACGTAAACGTTAATCTGCCTTCCGTCGATACGAGGCGATTTACGCTGGTAACCTCGTCCGCTAGTAGGAGGGGTCAACATCCCTGAATTTTTCAGAACTTCAGCGAATTGCTTCGAGTTAAAGTTTCGGGCGATTTCATTTTCAAATGTGCCCCGGAAGGTGTAGTAGATTGTCGGATCGTTTTCGTGCTTTCCTTTCTGACGATACCCCGCCAGATCCTTAATCGGCATATCGGCTGAGCTATAGGGGAACGGTGCAAACCGGCTGAATCCATAGGAATTCAAAAATGCCTCGCACTGTTCAATTATTTGCTGGTGTTCTTTGTTGCCGGTGCCGAACTCGCGAAGCCACGCGTTGTAACTGTGCTGTATTGCATCACGGCAGGCCTGTGCATCCCATCCTGTGACTGCTTCACTCAGCTGTAACGCTGCCTCCAGAATGGCAAATCGTGCGGCCACACGATGCACCTGCTCACCATAGTCGGCAGGAATAAGATTGCGCCAGTGTGCTTCACACTTACGCACGGTATCAATCGCCTGTTGCGAGTGGTCTGCCAGCCATTTTATCCAGGTCCTTCCAGCAGAGCCGTGATGGTGCTGGTATGCTTCTTTGAGTGCGTCTGCATGTTGCTTGCCGTTCGTGTATTCGTGAAAGCGCACAGCTTTACTGAGCGGTATATTCAGTAGGCGCACGAGTTGTCCAGCTTTGGTTTTACGCCCCGCACAGGCTATGAATGTTTCTAAATCCATTTCACCTGTACTGATAGCCACGGTTCGCCAGCGTTTTAAATCGCGGTTGCCGCCTTCCTTCGCACCCTGCAATTTCCCTACACCGTTAAATAGAGCATAGGCAGACTGCGATACGCTCACCGGGTCAGCTCCCTGTCCGACTTCATCCAGAGGCATTAATCCGTCATTGTGGGCGGCAGCTTCGTTTGCCAGCCCCAGCGCCGTGCCGTACCACGTCAGGCGTAATAAATCTGGATCGCCGTATAAGCTGCTCGCCACATTCGCGGTGGTGGTTTTGCCTGCGCTCGACTGCTCATAAAAGTGAATGCCGAACCCATCCGCGCCAGTCAGGCCGATTAATGGCGCTGCCAGGGCGGCAGCGACGCCGGTCATCATTGCATAGTTGCCGTATGCCAGACGCGCCACACTGCCACGCCAACTCTCAGTTGTGCCATGTATGGCATAACCTGCACTTGCGGAGCTGCGACCACTGAATAAAACAGGCCTGTCAGGTGTACCGATGATTTCTCCGTCGGGCATGATATATGCCCCGCACTGCCAGCCAGTGGCATAGGTAACACGCCATAGCTCATTTGAGCTGTTGCGCTGTAACCAGTCGGCCAGAATTGCCCTCATATTGCTTTTAGCAGTGACTTTAACTCCGCCTGCTTTCAAAGTGCGCCAGCCTTCTCTCTCTCCAATATCCGCTAGGGGAATGGCAGCGGTCGTCGGTACGTCTGAGCCAAAGGCCAGCCAGCGTAATATCAGATACTGGTCTTTATCGTCGCGTCCGGAGCCGATCACGTCTATTGCTGATGCCAGCCAGTTTTCGTTATTGATAATATTGCCACTTTCTTTGTCCATCTTTGGCACAATCCAGTACACACCATCCTCCCGGCTCTCGATGTGCGGTTTTAATGGATCTGTTTCTGTAGGGCTAGATTTACCACCTCCAATGGCCTGCAACTCTGGTTTCACGCTTTCCTCCTGTGGCTGGTACATCGAATCGGTAAACATGCGGCTGGTCTCAGCCAACCCGTATTGCTGGTGGATGTCGTTCCAGTCGGCTTTATGCTCCCCTGGCGGCAATGCCACCCATCCCGCTACCAAAAGCGCTGTTTGATCTGCGGCCTCTTTCCCGGTGTTAGATTGGTTGTCGTGGTAGTCGTTATCAGCGGCAATAATTATTTGTGCCTGTGGGTACTTCTGACGCATCTGGATGGCGACGTGTAACAGGTTCCCGGCATCGACTGCACACACGGTCAGCGCATCCGGTCGCATCAAGTTAACGGATAAGGCCGTTGCCAGTCCTTCTGCAAGGATCACTTCCTGCGGTTGCTCTGGTGCGTTAATGGCGTGGAATGCTCTGCGTTTGGCTGAACCCATTACAAGGCGCTTTTCCCCGTTCGAGGTAATGGTTTGTGCGGCAGTGACCGCACCGGTGTTGTCCACCAGCGGCAGCAGGATCGTGCCATTAGTGAGAAGCGGAAAGGTGAGGCCGTTCAGCCCCTTTGATTTCAGATAGTCAGATTCGCCCTGTGTGACGTTCTCGCTCATCGCTGCATAGCGGCGAGCAAAGGCTAGGCGACGATGCTCTTTGTCCTGTGCGGCAAGCTCCTGTCGCCTCAGCTGACGTTGCTGGCGCTCCGCCTCTAGTAATGCCCGGCGCTCGATAGCAGCACTTGGATCGGTTTGCGTTGTCCGGTAATCAATACCCAGCACTTCCGCCACCAGTTGCGCGGCCTCTGTCGTGTCGCAGCCGTTCACCTTCTTAATCAAGTCGAGTCCATCACCTGCGCCACACTGATTGCAGATATGCTCCCCGCGCTCGTTGTCGTCGAACCGGAAGCGATCTGTTCCTCCGCACGCGGGGCAGGCGGTATGCTTGAGCGGTGAACTAGGCACGTCTATATTCAGGCCAGCCAGAACGGATTGCCATTGCCCGGCAGCGGTATGAGTTACTTCGCGGATAAATTCGATATTACGCATCGGATTCACCGCTCAAATGTTTGCTAATGATAATTAGCGGATCACTTTTTTTAGCGTGAGTTTGGCCTCTGGCGGTTAAGCCAGAATTTTTTAATTTCATGGTTTTACTCCAGGGGATTAGTTGTGTCTCTTAGCTTCCAGCCAGGCGCGGATCTCTGCTGCATCGTAAACAGTGACGCGTTCAGAGAGACGAATTGATTTTGGGAAATCAGGTTTGCTTGTTTCCCAGCGCCAGAGGGTGACTGTGCTAACTTTTAAAAAGTCAGCAGTAGCTCGTGGGCGAGCGTGTCCTGAGAGGGGATAGATCTGCGTAATCATAGGTTTCACCTGCCATGTTATGTCGCTTGTGTAATCAACATGGCAGATGGTAGATAACAGCCGGATAGAGTTAAATGCCTAGTAAGTTTACTCAGCAGTTGAGTAAGCTTACTCCGCAGTTTTTTCTGCTTTGATGATTTCGCTAAGTATTGTGGAAATTTTTCTCACCGATCTAAGTTTCATACCGCCATAATCATTTTTACGCGCCAGGGTGGCTTCTACCCATTTATTGAGTAGTAATTTTCCATTTTTGGTGCATTCATCCGGATAATGTTCACGAACTTTCATGGCAACCTGTTCAACTACTTGCCGGTTGTGTTCGTGTCTGTCTGTTTGTACTATTGAAACTGAACTTACAGGAATGGCCTTAATTTCACGTACCTTGCTTGTAAAATAACTATCCATTGGTTTGCCTGAGATAGCCGATGTCCATATTTTTTCGATATCGCTCCTCGTAATTAGGAGATCTTTTAACTCAAGGATGACGTCTTTCGTTCCTTGGTAAAAAAATAACGCGGAGATTATGTCATTTGGAATGTTTGCAGGGCTTAGCGTTTTATATCCGGTGCTGAATGATTTTGTTATAGTTATGCTGTTTTTTTCATCCACGGAACCATTAATTACAACCCATAAGTCACTGATGTTTCCATAAAATCGAAATTCATCAATTGATGCTATATAGCCCTTGTCATTTGCATCACCCAAATTACGTAGAAATTGAGAGCCATGAATTCCAAGTTCGTGCATGATATATTTAGATTTATTGTATTTTTCTATGTCTGCGCTATCTTTCTGCTCACGTAATTGAACAGAAAAAGAACCTTCCATATTTTCTGGCCTAAATGCTATCGATATAGCACCTATTTTATTCCAGTGAATTAAGTCTTCACATTCGCAATTGAGCAACTTAGCAGCTCTTTCGAATGAGCAGTATTCTAAAGGCGCAATTCTATTTTCTTTCCAAACGTTGCTATCCATCAAGTCACCTTCGTGCGCACCTGATGAAAACTGAAGCAGACAGCAGGTGTTACTGTTTTTCGCCTGTTCGGGCTAGCTTCAGTTTTTCTGGTTAACTGCCAACAACACGTAATTTCTTCATGTCGTATGGCGCAACATGTTTATCAGCGTTTGCTTCCAGATAGTCTGACCACCATTGCATCATTCGACGACGTTCCTGCATGTGCTGCGCCAAATGAACATACGCCGCCCGTACTTCGTTACGTTCCTGGTGGCTCATTTGCCGCTCTACAGCATCCCGTGACCATAACCCTGATTCAGTCAGTGCAGAGCAAGCCATTGCCCGGAAGCCATGTAGGCAAACGTCAGTTTGGGTATCATAGCCCATAGTACGGAGCGCTTTGTTAACCGTATTTTCGCTCATTGGTTTATAAGGGTTGCTATCACCAGGAAAAATTAACGTATATTCGCCACTGATGCTCTTGATCGATTTCAATGCTTCAATTGCTTGAGAGGACAGCGGTACAGAGTGTCCGCCGCCCATTTTTGCGCCACGTTCAGAGAATTTCACACCTTCAATTGCTTCCCGCTGCCCAGGGATTGTCCATGTTGCAGTTTCAAAATTTACCTCATCCCAGCGAGCATGACGAAGCTCACTCGAACGGACAAACGTGTGAAGCGAGAGTAACACAGCGAGCCTGGTAAGTGGTCTGCCTGTGTACGTTGCAGTTTTCGCCATCAATTCTGGCAGACGATCCAGGGCAAGGGCAGGGCGGTGTTTAGTTTTGGGACTCGTTAAAGCGCCTTTCAGATCATGGGCTGGATTGTACTCGACAACTCCACGTTGGACCGCATAGCGGAAAACGCTACTCATCGTTGTCTTAACTCTCCCCGTCGTAGCACCGATGCCTTGTTCGTTCATGCTGATAAGCAAAGGCAATAGATCCCGTGTTTTTAAGCTGTCGATGGGTTTGCTACCGATTAGAGGAAATATGTGGTTTTCCATTTCCCTCAAAATTTTATTACGGGTGATCTCTTTCCACTCTGGATGCCCCATCGTTCCACTGTGCCACTCACGAGCTATAGCTTCGAAAGTCGGTGATGTTGGTTCTGTGCTTTCAGTTTTTTTTGCTTCACGTGGATCTTTGCCGTCGGCAAGAAGCTGTCTGGCTTCGTCTCTGCGTTTACGTGCTGTTGTCAGTGGAACATCTGGATAGACGCCCAACGCTAATGTTACCTGCTTACCAGCAAAGCGATAATTCATGCGCCAGTATTTACCACCCGTTTTTTTGACCAATAGATACAGACTGCCGCCATCGGTTATTTTGTAATCGGTGTCTCGTGGCTTGGCATTCTCGATCTGTTTTGGTGAAAGCTCGTTTATAGCCATAAGTGGCACACCTCAAGAGGTAATTGATGGTATCTGGATATCGAACTGAAGGATACCATCACTTATACCATCAGAGTGCTGTAATGTCATGAAGGTAATTGAAAGCTGTGTAAGCGAGGTTGCTGCTGAAAGGCTTGGTATTACTGGTGTTGTGAAGTGAACTGAAGTGGTATGAAATGGCTCAATGGTGTCCCCTGCAGGAATCGAACCTGCAACTAGCCCTTAGGAGGGGCTCGTTATATCCATTTAACTAAGGGGACGAAGCGGCACGAGTATAGCGTTTTTTACCAGGTGCGTTAAGCACATAGCCGTCTGTTTGCTTAAAGTGTCGCCAGTTACCTTAATTCTGTGTTTTTTCTCGCTCTTTTGGCATGGCTTCAGCGCGGGCGCGCGCCTCGGCTTTACGCTTATTGCTCATATCATTACGGATTTGTGCATGGCTCAGTAGCGCAAAGATAAAAGTGCCGCCGCAGATATTGCCCGCCAGGGTGGGAAGGGCGAAAGGCCAGAAGAAATCATGCCAGTGCAGCGTGCCGGTGAAGACCAGATAGAGAATTTCGACGCTGCCTACCACAATATGCGTGGTATCGCTGAGGGCAATCAGCCAGGTCATAAGGATGATAACCAGAATTTTCGCCGCGCCCGCAGAGGGGAACATCCAGACCATGGTGGCAATGATCCAGCCCGAAATAATGGCATTGGCAAACATCTCTGCAGGGGTATTCTTCATGACATCCATACCGATTTTCACAAAGGCCGCACGGGTGGCCTCGTCAAAAATGGGCATATAACCAAATGCCCAGGCGGCAACGCCTGTGCCAATCAGATTTCCCAGTAACACCACGCCCCACAGCCGTAATAAAAGAAGCAGGTTGCCCAGGGAGGGACTCTGCATCACCGGTAAAACTGCGGTGACGGTATTTTCAGTAAAAAGCTGCTGCCGCGCCATGATGACGATAATAAAGCCGAAAGTGTACCCGAGATTTTCCAGCAGAAAGCCGCCGGGTAACCCTTCAAGATGAACATGGAATATCCCTTTTCCCAGCAGTGAAGCCCCCATGGATAATCCGGCGGCAATGGCAGACCACAGCAGCGCCATGGCATCGCGCTCCATTTCTTTTTCACCGTCCTGACGAATATGCTCATGTATGGCCATGGCGCGCGAGGGGAGCCGGTCTTCATCGACCTCTATTTTTTCACCACGGCGCTTTTCCTCGCTTTCGACCTCCAGTTCATCGGTGTGGCGGTCGATTTTGTCATTGTCAAGATTGCCCATGCTTGAGCCTCTGGTAGGGGCGATATCCTAAAGCGTAGCGGGTTTTCAGCGGTCACCTGGAAGGGCATACTCTTAATTTAGGGATATGCCATCAATAGCGATACGCCTGTTTCAAAATATGTATAAAATCATATGAGCAGCGATTGCATCTTTACAGGGAGATATTTATGAATTTTCGCCTGTCTGCGCTGACGCTGAGCGTGACACTGCTGGTGGGATGTGCCAGCTCTGGTGAACAACAGCAGGGACGTTCGGATCCGTTAGAAGGCTTTAACCGTACGATGTACGATTTCAACTTCAACGTGCTGGACCCTTATGTGCTACGACCCGTTGCCGTTGTATGGCGAGACTATGTTCCGCAGCCTGCACGAAACGGTATTGGTAACTTCACCAGCAACCTTGAAGAGCCAGCGATCATGGTCAACATGTTCCTGCAAGGCGACCCTTATCAGGGGATGGTTCACTTCACCCGTTTCTTCCTCAATACTTTGCTTGGGATGGGCGGTTTCATTGATGTCGCCGGAATGGCGAATCAGAAGCTGCAGCGAGTTGCGCCGCACCGTTTCGGCAGTACGATGGGGCATTATGGCGTGGGCTATGGTCCGTATGTGCAGTTGCCGTTCTATGGCAGTTTCACGTTCCGTGATGAAGGGGGTGACATGGTGGATGATCTCTATCCTGCACTGTCATGGCTAACCTGGCCGATGTCTATCGGTAAGTGGGCGGTGGAAGGTATTGAAACCCGTGCTCAGTTGCTGGATTCCGACGGTCTGTTGCGCCAGTCCGCAGATCCGTACATCACCGTGCGTGAGGCCTATTTCCAGCAGCATGATTTTATTGCCAATGGCGGTAAACTTAGCGCGGAAGAAAATCCAAATGCCAAAGCGATTGAAGGTGAGTTGAAAGATATCGATTCACAATAGCGTGAGCAAAAAGAAAAAGGTGAGCCATGAGCTCACCTTTTTTATGTCTGAAATCAGACTATCAGAAGCGATAGTTGAAGTTAGAACCGAACAGCCAGGCTTTACCTGAAGAGTTAAATTTGTATGGGCCTTCCTGGATAGAGACGTCCTGACCGTGCATGTAAGAAGCACCAACGTCAATCGACGCATCCTGGTTGAAGGCGTAAGTTGCACCTGCGCTCAGCCACAGACGGTCCTGATCCGGGATGGAGATAGAACGGTGATCCGCTGGAACCGGGCTGTCATCGAAGGCGATACCGGTACGGAAGGTCCAGTTGTCGTCGTAGTAGTAACTGGTACCGACAGCGATACGCATCGCGTCTTTGAAGCTTTCGTCTTTATAGAACAGCGTCTGGCCATTGGAGCCGGTCGCTTTCAGCTCCTGGAACTGACTCCAGCTGGTGTAGGTCATGCTGTAGTGAACGGCCCACTGTGGCGCGACGCGGTTATAACCAGACAGCTCCCACATTTCAGGCAGGTTCAGGGTCAGAGAACCATCGACAGTATGCCCATCAGTCCCGGTCGGCAGACCGAAGCCGCTCAGCAGTGGGTTAAATTGTGATGGGAGGTCGCTCTTGTACTCACCGTTGTTGAAGTCAACTTTGACTTCTGAACGGTAGGTTAAGCCCCAACGGTTGTTTTTATCCAGCTCATACAAAATACCGGCGTTCCAACCAAAGCCCCAGTCATCACCCTTCAGACGAGCGATCTGGGTATCTGCCGGAAGGCTGGCAACCGTTTTCTGATATGGCTTTGGTACCATGCCAGAGCCCACGGCTATCTGACCGAAATCGCCCGCATAGCGTTCAATTTTGGCTTTCGCATAAACGGCGTCAAAACCAAGACCGAAGCTCCAGTTGCTGTTCAGTCGATAAGCGCCGCTCAGATTGAAGTTAAGCGTGGTCAGATCAGTTTTACCGCCCATGGTACCGGCTGCATAGTCATTACTATATTCAGTGGCCAGACCATAATTAGAGGTCATGGACGCGCCGATACCGAACTGATCGTTAATTGGCGTTACAAAGTGTAAGTTTGGTACCCATGCGGTTGGCGCAATATTGTCCGCATCCAGGCTTTTACCGGTAGGGGATTTCCCCGTCACGTTAACATCCGGATCGATGAATACACCACCGAAAGACACCTGTGGGCGGTCATACATCATGATCAGTGCCGGGTTACGGCTGGCGTTACCAGGATCGTCCGCAATAGCGCCTTCACCAGAGTATGCGCGGCCTAAACCAGACGCTGAAAATTCGTTAAGCTGGAAGCCTGCTGACCAGGCCTGGGAGGAAACAAGTGCCACTGCAACTGCCACTGCAGTCTTCGTAATGCGGGTTTTTTGGCTCATGACCATAACCTCAATTGAGTTATTTTTTTCAATATTTGTTACATGCCGTAACAGAAGGTGCGAAGTGTAGGGTCTGTGTTACGTCAGAGAAATCAGACCAGTGCCGAGAGTATAGGTCTGACCAGATGAATTGTTGCAAGTATGTTTAAAGGTTTTTTCAAACATGATCTAAAAAACGGGATCCGCTTGGCAAAAATGCGGCCACCGTCGCTCACCCATTAAGGTGAATTTTGTTTTAGATCATTTTTAATTGTGATTTCGGTCACTTACTGCCTTCAGAAGAAATATCGACTGGAGACGGACTGTTCAGGGGCGTAAAATAAACACATTGTTTATCTGGCACCCTGAGTGCGAAGACAGAGGAAATCTACGATGAGTAAATGCAGTGCTGATGAAACCCCGGTTTGCTGCTGTATGGATGTTGGCACCATCATGGACAACACCGACTGCACCGCGTCCTATAGCCGCGTTTTCACTAACCGTGCCGAAGCCGAAGAAACACTGGCCGCGCTGACGGAGAAAGCGCGTGGTGTGGAATCCGAGCCGTGCCTTATTACGCCGGTCTTCAAAGAGGTTGACGGTGGCGTGCAGCTGGATATCGATTTTGTCTTCAGCTGCGAAGCTGAAACACTGATTTTCCAGCTCGGCCTGCGTTAATCCTTTCTCAAAATGCCTCTGAATCTCAGGGGCATTTGATCTTACTGACAAAGAAGGAAATGTTTTTCCCTTCTTTGCTGGTTAACAGGGAAAATCATTAAATTGATTTTCCCTGTTTTCTTTCTGCTGGCATGTGTTCAATGTGCCCTGTCGCCAGACTTGCTCACACCCTGTACGCTCCTGATGCCCAGGGCCGTTTTTCTTTTTCTCTTCAATGTGTTTTGGCTCTCACTTTTTTGCTTCCCTGATTGGCTCAATGTAAAAAATTAGTTAAGACTGTTATCAGGTCAGACCACTTATTTTACGTTTATCAGGGGAAAGTTATGAGTCAGGCATTACCGCTTATCACCCGTCAGGGCGATCGCATTGCCATTGTCAGCGGTTTGCGCACGCCTTTTGCACGTCAGGCCACGGCCTATCACGGAATTCCTGCCGTCGATTTGGGCAAAATGGTGGTCGGGGAAATGCTGGCTCGTAGCGAAATTCCCGCGGACGTGATTGAACAGCTGGTGTTCGGTCAGGTTGTGCAGATGCCGGAAGCCCCCAACATTGCCCGTGAAATTGTGCTGGGTACCGGCATGAGTGTTCACACGGATGCTTACAGTGTTAGCCGTGCCTGTGCGACCAGCTTTCAGGCGGTGGCCAACGTGGCCGAAAGCCTGATGGCGGGAACGATCCGCGCCGGGATTGCTGGCGGTGCTGATTCCTCATCGGTATTGCCGATTGGCGTGAGCAAAACGCTGGCCCGCACCTTGGTGGATGCCAATAAAGCCCGAACCCTCGGACAGAAGCTGAAGCTGTTTTCCCGGCTTCGCCTGAAAGATTTAGCCCCTGTCCCTCCTGCCGTGGCGGAATATTCCACGGGTCTGCGGATGGGCGATACGGCCGAGCAAATGGCGAAAAGCTGGGGGATCACCCGCGAACAGCAGGATGCGCTGGCGCACCGCTCTCATCTGCACGCGGCGAAAGCGTGGGAAGAAGGCAAACTCGCGGAAGAAGTGATGACCGCCTATGCGCCACCGTTCCGGGAGCCGTTGGAAAAAGACAACAATATCCGTACCAACTCAGTCATGGCGGACTATGCCAGGCTACGTCCGGCGTTTGATCGCAAGCATGGCACCGTAACTGCCGCTAACAGTACGCCGCTGACGGATGGTGCCGCAGCGGTGATCCTGATGACCGAATCCCGGGCGAAAGAGCTGGGGCTGAAGCCATTGGGTTATCTGCGCAGCTACGCTTTTACCGCAATTGATGTCTGGCAGGACATGCTGCTGGGCCCGGCCTGGTCAACGCCGCTGGCGCTTGAGCGCGCCGGACTGGCGATGAGCGATCTCACCTTATTCGACATGCATGAAGCCTTTGCCGCACAAACCCTGGCGAATTTGCAGTTGTTGGGCAGTGAACGTTTCGCTCGCGATGTGCTGGGGCGTGCGCATGCCACGGGGGAAGTCGATGAAAGCAAATTTAATGTGCTCGGTGGATCTATTGCCTACGGGCATCCTTTTGCCGCCACGGGGGCCAGGATGATCACCCAAACACTGAACGAACTGCGCCGACGCGGCGGCGGTTTTGGGCTGGTTACCGCCTGCGCGGCAGGGGGTCTTGGTGCGGCAATGGTTCTGGAGGCTGAATAATGGAAATGACATCCGCTTTTACCCTGACGGAACGCCTCGATAACATTGCGGTTATCACGATTGACGTCCCGGGCGAGAAAATGAACACCCTGAAGGCCGAATTTGGCGTTCAGGTTCGGTCGATGCTTAAACAAATTCGTGAGAATAAAGCCCTCCGCGGCGTGGTATTCATTTCCGCAAAACCGGACAATTTTATCGCCGGTGCCGACATCAACATGATTGGCCGCTGTAAAACGGCCCAGGAAGCCGAAGCGCTGGCGCGCCAGGGCCAGCAAATTATGGCCGAGATCCATGCGTTACCGATCCCGGTGATTGCGGCGATTCATGGTGCCTGCCTCGGCGGTGGCCTTGAACTGGCACTGGCCTGTCACAGCCGTATCTGCACTGACGATAGTAAAACGGTGCTGGGGCTCCCGGAAGTGCAGTTAGGCTTACTGCCGGGGTCTGGCGGAACTCAGCGCCTGCCGCGTCTGGTGGGGATCAGCGCGGCACTGGAGATGATTCTGACTGGGAAACAGCTGCGAGCTCGCCAGGCGCTGAAAGCCGGGCTGGTGGATGAAGTGGTTCCCCATTCCATTCTTCTGCAAGCCGCAGTCGAGAGGGCGAAACAGGAGCGTCCTGCCAGCCGTCGATTGCCGGTACGTGAACGCCTGCTGGCGGGGCCTCTGGCGCGAAATCTGGTCTTCAGCATGGCCGGGAAAAAGACCGAACAGAAAACCCACGGTAACTATCCGGCAGCGGAACGTATTCTCAACGTGCTGGAAACCGGGTTGTCCCACGGCAGCACCAGCGGTTATGAAGCGGAGGCCCGTGCCTTTGGCGAGCTGGCGATGACGCCACAATCCAGGGCGCTGCGGGCCATTTTCTTTGCCAGTACTGAAGTGAAAAAAGATCCCGGTGCGGACGCTGAGCCACAGCCATTACGCTCTGCGGCGGTGCTGGGCGGCGGTCTGATGGGCGGAGGCATTGCGTTTGTCACCGCCAGCAAAGCGAAATTGCCGGTCAGAATCAAAGACATCAATGCCAAAGGCATCAACCACGCGTTGAAGTACAGCTGGGAGCTGCTTGATAAAAAGGTGCGTCGCCGCCATATCAGAGCCAGTGAACGCGACAGTCAGCTGGCGCTGATTTCGGGCAGCACAAGCTATCAGGGGTTCGCTCATCGCGACGTAGTGATTGAGGCCGTATTTGAGGATTTAACCCTCAAACAGCAGATGGTGGCCGACGTTGAAGCCCATTTTGCCCCGCACACCATTTTTGCGTCGAATACGTCATCGCTGCCGATTGGTGATATTGCCGCGCAGGCGCAGCGTCCGGAGCAGGTTATTGGCCTGCATTTCTTCAGCCCGGTAGAGAAAATGCCGCTGGTGGAGATCATTCCTCACGCAGGGACTTCGGCAACGACCATTGCCACTACCGTGAAGCTGGCGAAACAGCTGGGTAAAACCCCGGTGGTCGTGGCGGATAAAGCCGGTTTTTACGTTAACCGTATTCTTGCGCCTTACATCAATGAAGCGATGCGGTTGCTGACGGAAGGCGCAGGCATCGGGGAGATTGATGATGCGCTGGTAAAATTTGGCTTCCCGGTGGGCCCAATCCAACTTTTGGATGAGGTGGGGATTGATACCGGGACTAAAATAATTCCTGTACTGGAGCAGGCTTACGGAGATCGTTTTAGTCCGCCTGCAAATATCATTAGTGCAATATTGAACGACGATCGCAAAGGCAGAAAAAATGGTCGCGGTTTCTATCTTTACGATCCAAAAGGGCGTAAAAGCAAAAAACAACCTGACCCTGCAATTGACAAGCTTATTGGCAGTGGACAGAAAGCGACGCTTTCCCGGCAGCAAATTGCCGAGCGTTGCGTGATGATGATGCTTAACGAAGCTGCTCGCTGTTTCGATGAACACGTTATCCGTAGCGCCCGCGATGGCGACATTGGCGCCGTCTTTGGTATTGGTTTTCCGCCGTTTTTGGGCGGCCCGTTCCGCTATATGGATACCCTCGGTGCGGGAGAGGTCGTGGCGATTCTGCAACGCCTGACAGCCCAGTATGGGCCACGGTTCACGCCGTGCGATGCCTTAACAAGGATGGCAGAAAAGGGCCTGACCTTTTGGCCCGACAATGCAACTGAAACGTTGAGTTGAGGTCAAAGAAAGGTAAATCCGGACAATCTGTAATGCTGGTAAATGGCTATTTTGTAAACAGAGATTGACTATACTTACGCCATTGAGGTAAAAAACAGCGTTTCATTCATTGAATGGATCAGGCACAATGCCCGGCCATCAGGTAGACCACTCAGGTTTATGTTGATGCTTCTGGTTAACAAAAGCGGTGCAATATGCAAGTTTTCATTATGCGTCACGGCGACGCTGCCCTCGATGCAGCCAGTGACTCGGTTCGTCCTCTTACCACCTGTGGTTGTGATGAATCTCGTCAAATGGCGAACTGGCTGAAAGGTCAAAAAGTGGATATCGAACGCGTACTGGTCAGCCCGTTCCTGCGAGCAGAACAGACGCTGAATGTGGTAGGGGAGTGCATGAACCTGCCTAAGGCTGTCGATGTCTTGCCGGAACTCACGCCTTGCGGCGATGTCGGTCTGGTCAGCGCTTATCTGCAGGCTCTGGCGAATGAAGGTGTGGCCTCTGCGCTGGTGATTTCTCACCTGCCGCTGGTCGGCTACCTGGTCTCCGAACTCTGCCCAGGCGAAACACCGCCGATGTTCTCCACATCAGGGATTGCCAACGTCACGCTGGATGCGGACGGTCAGGGTCATTTCAATTGGCAGATGAGTCCGTGCAATCTGAAGATGGCAAAAGCCATCTGATCGTTATCGCAGGCCTGGCAAACGACATGCTGCCGGGCAATCTGCAATAAAAAACGCGAAGGGCGGGATAACGTTTCCCGCCTTTTTCTTTTTTTAAGGCAGCTCCGGTGGCTGCCACTCTTCCACTTCTATCAGCACCAGCAATGCGGCATCGCCGCCGTACTCTTTGGGTGCCTGATGAAAAGCCATGACGTGCGGATGCTGAGCCAGCCACAGCGGCGTTTGCTGTTTAAGAATGTGCTTTCCATGCCCGTGCATCACGCAGGCGCAAAACACATGTTCGCGACGGCAGGCGGCAATTAGCGCCCCCAGCTCCTGCTTGGCCTGCATTTGAGTCAGCCCGTGCAAATCCAGGAATAGCTCAGGGGAGTAATCGCCGCGGCGCAGCTTTTTCGCTTCAAAATGACTCACGCCTTCGCGGGTGTACTTCACCGCGCCTTCCGTATTCAATAATGGCTGAAACTCGTCTGAAAAATAGTGGCTGTTGTCGGCCTGTTCCTGAATCAGACGTTTAACCGGTACTTCGCTGATTTTTTTACGCGCCGGACGATGGACGATGGTGTCCTGCTTAATTTTACGGGTGCCGGTCATCAGCTGGCGAAACAGCGTCTGATCCTCCTCGTTGAGTGCCTCTTTCTTCTTCATCGTCTCTTTCTCGTTTTCGCTTTTCGACAGTTTACCCGACGGATGCCGCTTACGGGCAGGGAAAACGCATTTTTTCCTCCGCGCTCAGGCGCAAGAATGCTGATTTATCGGCGTCATCGTGGCAAACTAGCCGCCGAATTTCAGCGAGCATGCCCTGGAGGGGAAAGTGGATAAAATTTTTGTCGATGAAGCAGTCAGTGAGCTGCAAACCATTCAGGACATGTTGCGTTGGGCGGTCAGCCGCTTCAGCGCTGCGGGCATCTGGTACGGTCATGGTACCGACAACCCATGGGATGAAGCCGTCCAACTGGTGCTTCCGTCACTCTATTTACCGCTGGATATTCCAGAAGACATGCGCGCAGCGCGTCTGACCTCCAGTGAAAAACACCGCATTGTTGAGCGTGTGATCCGCCGCGTGAACGAGCGTATCCCGGTTTCTTACCTGACCAACAAAGCCTGGTTCTGCGGACATGAGTTTTATGTGGATGAGCGCGTGCTGGTGCCGCGTTCCCCTATTGGCGAACTGATCAACAACCGTTTTGCGGGCCTGGTTTCACGCCAGCCTGAGCATATTCTGGATATGTGTACTGGCAGCGGCTGCATTGCGATTGCCTGCGCGTATGCCTTCCCGGAAGCGGAAGTCGACGGCGTGGATATCTCTCCGGACGCGCTGGCGGTGGCTGAGCACAACATCGAAGAACATGGCCTGATCCATCACGTGACGCCAATTCGCTCTGACCTGTTCCGCGACCTGCCGAAAGTGCAGTACGACCTGATTGTCACCAATCCGCCGTATGTTGATGCCGAAGATATGGACGATCTGCCGAGCGAATACCGCCACGAGCCCGAACTGGGTCTGGCATCAGGCACCGATGGCCTGAAGCTGACGCGCCGCATCCTGGGCTGTGCCCCGGATTACCTGAGCGACGACGGCATTCTGATTTGTGAAGTCGGTAACAGCATGGTACATCTGATGGAGCAGTATCCTGACGTTCCGTTCACCTGGCTTGAGTTTGATAACGGCGGTGACGGCGTCTTTATGCTCACCAAAGCGCAGCTTCTGGCTGCCCGCGAACACTTCAGCATCTATAAAGACTAATTAAAATTCGAGCGGAGCTGTGATGGCAGGAAACACAATTGGACAACTCTTTCGCGTAACCACCTTTGGCGAATCCCACGGTGTGGCCCTTGGCTGCATCGTCGATGGCGTACCGCCGGGTATTCCGCTGACGGAAGCCGATCTGCAACATGATTTGGACCGCCGTCGTCCGGGAACCTCGCGCTATACCACTCAGCGTCGCGAACCGGATCAGGTCAAAATTCTCTCCGGTGTTTTCGACGGTGTGACCACCGGCACCAGCATTGGTCTGCTGATTGAAAACACCGACCAGCGTTCGCAGGATTACAGCGCGATTAAGGACGTGTTCCGTCCGGGTCACGCTGATTACACCTACGAGCAGAAATATGGCCTGCGCGACTATCGCGGCGGCGGACGTTCTTCTGCCCGTGAAACCGCCATGCGCGTGGCGGCAGGGGCGATTGCCAAAAAATACCTGGCCGAGAAATTCGGCATTGTTATCCGCGGCTGCATGACTCAAATGGGCGACATCCCGCTGGCGATCAAAGACTGGGATCAGGTGGAACAGAACCCGTTTTTCTGCCCGGATCCAGACAAAATCGACGCGCTTGATGAACTGATGCGCGGCCTGAAAAAAGAAGGCGATTCGATTGGGGCTAAAATCACCGTCGTCGCTGATGGCGTGCCTCCGGGCCTTGGCGAACCGGTATTTGACCGCCTCGATGCGGACATTGCCCATGCGCTGATGAGCATCAATGCGGTGAAAGGCGTGGAAATTGGCGATGGCTTTGGGGTCGTAAGTCTGCGCGGCAGTGAAAACCGTGACGAAATCACCAAAGAAGGGTTCCAGAGCAACCATGCCGGTGGCGTACTGGGCGGGATCAGCAGCGGGCAGCAAATTATTGCCCACATGGCGCTGAAACCCACCTCGAGCATCACCGTGCCGGGCCGCACGATCAACCGTTTTGGTGAAGAAGTCGAAATGATCACCAAAGGCCGTCACGATCCTTGTGTAGGGATCCGCGCAGTCCCGATCGCAGAAGCGATGCTGGCGATTGTGCTGATGGATCATCTGCTGCGCCAGCGTGCGCAAAATGCGGATGTGACCACTACGCTTCCTCGCTGGTAAAACACTCCAGGGACATGCGGGAAAATGAACAAAACCGTTATCGCGCTGCTGGCATTATTCGCCAGTAGCGTCACCTTCGCCGCCACGCCGTGGCAGAAGATTACGCAGCCGATTCCCGGTACGGCACAGTCGATAGGCGCTTTCGCCAACGGCTGTATCGTGGGGGCAAATCCGTTGCCGCTCCAGTCTGATGATTATCAGGTGATGCGCACCGATCAGCGTCGCTACTTTGGTCACCCTGATCTGCTTCAGTTCATCCAGCGTCTGAGCCGCCAGGTTCATAATTCCGGGATGGGTATCCTGCTGATTGGCGATATGGGGATGCCCGCGGGCGGGCGTTTTAACGGCGGTCACGCCAGCCATCAAAGTGGGCTGGACGTGGACATTTTCCTGCAGCTTCCTCAAACGCGCTGGACCTCGGCGCAGTTGCTGAAACCGCAGGCGCTGGATCTGGTGGCCGCAGACGGCAAGCACGTGAAGACGGCACTGTGGACACCGCAAATCAGCAATCTGATTAAGCGTGCTGCAGAAGATAACGACGTGACGCGCATTTTCGTGAATCCAGCCATTAAGCAGCAGCTCTGCCTTGATGCTGGCACCGATCGGGACTGGTTGCGTAAAGTGCGTCCGTGGTTCCAGCATCGTGCTCACATGCACGTACGCCTGCGCTGCCCGGCAGGCAGCCTTGAATGTGAAGATCAGGCTGCACCACCGGCTGGCGACGGCTGTGGTGCGGAGCTACAAAGCTGGTTCGAACCGCCAAAGCCAGGCTCAAGCAAACCGGTGAAGAAGACGCCGCCACCGCTGCCGCCTTCCTGTCAGGCGCTACTGGATGAGCACGCACTCTGATGGAACATTTCACTGAGTTGTTTATGGTGTCACCGCTGATGCTGGTGGCACTTTTCTTTGTCGCACTGCTGGCCGGTTTTATCGACTCGCTGGCGGGCGGCGGTGGGCTGTTAACCGTTCCAGCGCTGCTGGCGGTTGGGATGTCTCCGGCAAATGCACTGGCCACCAATAAGCTGCAGGCCTGCGGCGGGTCACTGTCGTCTTCGCTCTATTTTGTGCGCCGAAAGGTGGTTAATCTGGCGGACCAGAAGCTCAATATTCTGATGACGTTTATCGGCTCGATGAGCGGCGCGTTGCTGGTTCAGCATGTGCAATCCGATATTCTGCGCCAAATTTTACCGCTGCTGGTGATTGGGATTGGCCTCTATTTCCTGCTGATGCCAAAGCTTGGCGAAGAAGACCGACAGCGCCGCCTGCACGGGCTGCCGTTTGCGTTGATAGCCGGCGGTTGCGTCGGTTTCTACGATGGTTTCTTTGGCCCGGGTGCCGGCTCTTTCTACGCGTTGGCGTTCGTGACGCTTGCCGGATTTAACCTGGCAAAATCCACCGCTCACGCCAAAGTATTAAATGCCACCTCCAACGTAGGGGGGCTGCTGCTGTTTATTCTTGGCGGCAAAGTGATCTGGGCCACCGGTTTCGTGATGATGGCTGGCCAATTTTTAGGCGCGCGAATGGGATCGCGGCTGGTGCTCAGCAAAGGACAAAAGCTGATCCGGCCTATGATTGTTATCGTTTCGGCGGTAATGAGCGCTAAACTTCTTTATGACAGCCATGGGGCTGCAATTCTCCAGTGGTTGGGAATTCATTAATGCAACAGCAACACCATTTTCAGCAGCTGATCGATATCTTCGATGGCTGCTTTGCCGATGATTTTAATACCCGTCTGATTAAAGGCGACGACGAACCGATCTATCTTCCTGCTGATGACGAAGCGCCGTATAACCGCATCGTCTTCGCGCACGGCTTTTATGCCAGCGGTCTGCACGAGATTTCGCACTGGTGTATCGCAGGCGCAGAGCGTCGCAAACTGGTCGATTTTGGCTACTGGTACTGCCCGGACGGGCGTGACGCGATGACCCAGTGCAAGTTCGAAGATGTGGAAGTGAAACCGCAGGCCTTTGACTGGCTGTTTTGCGTGGCGGCAGGTTTCCCGTTTAACGTCAGCTGTGACAACCTCGAAGGCGACTTCGAACCCGATCGCATCGTGTTCCAGCGCCGCGTGCATGCGCAGGTGATGGAATATCTGGAGAAAGGGATCCCGGAACGTCCGGCGCGCTTTATCAACGCGTTACAGAATTATTATCAAACGCCGACATTAAAGGCGGAACACTTCCCCTGGCCGGAAGACATTTGACTTGAGGAAAGAAGATGATCGCAGAATTTGAATCACGCATTCTGGCGTTAATTGACGATATGGTGGAGCACGCCAGTGACGATGAACTGTTTGCCAGCGGTTATCTGCGCGGCCATTTGACGCTGGCGGTGGCGGAACTGGAAGCCGGTGACGACCACTCTGCGCAGGCGGTTTACGGTGAGGTGAGTCAGAGCCTGGCGAAGGCGATTCAGGCCGGTGAGCTGAACCCGCGCGACCAGGCGCTGGTGCTCGGGATGTGGGACACGCTGTTCCAGAAGGCGAAAGTCTGAAGGATTGCCGGGTGGCAGCTTGCGCCTTACCCGGCCTACAAATTCCGTAGGCCCGGCAAGCGTAGCGCCGCCGGGCAAAATTTGCCTTGCTTACCAGTAAATTGCCCAAATCTGGCGCAAACGCATCAACGCCTCAAGATAGAAGTAATCTCCCCAGCTGCAGCACTGGTCCACGCCTTTACCGCTCGCCATGTGGTACACCGAATGCTTCAGCAACCCTTCGCAGGGTTCATCATCCTGAGCGAGGTAGTTGTCGGTCAACGATTTCACTATCCGTAGCGCCATCTCCTCGTAATGAGCACGATGAGGATCGAGCGTTGGCAGTGCTTTCACTAACTCGAGCAGGCCGCAGGCCGCAATCGCAGCCGCTGAGCTGTCGCGCACCGCATCGGTGCCCAGCAGCGCCAGGTCCCAATGGCAGACGGAGTCTTCCGGCAGACGGTTGATAAAGTAGTGCGCCAGGCTGCGAGACAGTTCCACCTTGTTCTTATCGCCGGTGTGCAGATAGCTTAGCAGGAAGCCGTAAATGCCCCAGGCTTGTCCGCGTGACCAGCATGACGTATCGCTATAACCCTGATGCGTGTTGCCAAAGCGCGGCTCCCCGGTCACGACGTCCATGTAGTAAGTATGATACGTAGACGCATCTTCACGAACGATGTACTTCGCCGCTTGCTCTACGTGCGCTGTCGCCGCGTCTGCGTAGCGTGCATCACCCGTCTGCTCGCTCGCCCAATACAGCAGCGGCAGGTTCATATTGCAGTCGATGATCATTCGGCCTTGCTGTTCCGGATCGTTGAGATCGCCCCAGGCCTGAATGATTTTAGCTTTGGCGTTAAAACGCTCCATCAACGCATCGGCAGCCTGCAGGGCGGAACGCCGCGCGGCTTCGTTGCCCGTCAGCCGCCATGCGCTGACACAGGAGAGTGAATAGAGAAAGCCCAGATCGTGGGTTGCCGTGTCAATGCGCTTATCAATACGTTCAGCAAAAGAGAGCAGCGTGCGCTCTGCGGCTTCACGGTAGTGCGCTTTCCCGGTCATTTCCCAGGCCAGCCAGAGTTGGCCGGTCCAGAAGCTGGTCGTCCATTCCACGTTTTTGGTGCGCGGCCAGATGCCGTTTTCACAGGCCTCTCCGGGGAAGCTGTCGCCAAACTCGACGATGTTGCGGTCCAGTTTTTTTGTGACGCGTGTCAGTGCAGCATCCAGACTGTGGCGCAGTGCCTCACGGTCAATGGCAAACAGCTCAACGGGGCACAGCGGCTCGGTAACAACGGAAGCGGTCATGACATCTCCTTAATGACTTTTAGCGGGGGCAATGGAAACGGGATCCAGCACGGGCGTCGCGTCACCTTCGGGGTGACGGGCCGAGCGACAGCGCGAGAGCGTAAAGCTGGAAATCAGGGTAAAGAGCAGGGCGCAGCAGCCCATGTACAGATAGGTCTGTTCGAAGCCGATTTTGGCGTACAGGTAGCCCGCAGGCGGCGCGACGACGACCGAGCCGACATAAATCATGGCCTGATAGCCAAGCAGGTACATGGTGGCGTTGACCTTTTTAGGGAAGTGTTCGGCAATGTATTTGAAGACAGATATCAGCAGCAGGGCGATCTCCATGCCGTACAGCGGCTTAATGATGGAGATCATCAGCGGATCGGTGGTCAGGCCGGAGGCAATCAGACGCGCGCCCACCACGCAGCCGCAAAGCAGTAACCCGCGCTTGGCACCGTACCGATTCACCAGCATCGGGATAAACATCATCATCACGAATTCAGTACCGGACTGCACGGTGCTCAGATAACCGTACCAGGCGTTGCCTTGTTCTTTCGTCGTAAAGAACGACACGAAGTAGCGCGGGAACTGCTGCTCGGCGACAAACATCATCCAGGCAACACCGGCAACATACATACTGAACATCCAGAACTTGCGATTTTTCAGCAGCAGAATGACATCGCTGAAGACAATTTTATTCGCCGAGATAACGTTATTGTTGCGCAGCTGTTCATCGCCAATTTTCAGGCTGATTAACACCAGTAACATCAACACCGAGGTCACGCTGCTGACCAGGAAGTTTGCCAACGGCGTCAGGTTAAACAACACGCCAGACACCGATGCCGCCAGCGCCCAGCCGAGGGAGCCCCACATGCGGATCCGTCCAAATTCCAGCCCGTACAGGCGGCTGAAGCGGTCAGCGTAAGATTCCGACGCGGCAACACCGGCATACCAGCCAAGGCTCAGATACAGCGCGCCAATGATGATGCCGACGGTGGTGTGACTCAGCAGTAACGGCTGATAGACCACGACAAAGAAAGGGGCCATCAGCGCAGAAACGGCACACACAAAATAGAGCAGCCATTTGCTCATGCCAATTTTGTCCATGATATAGCCGTATACCGGCTTCATGATCACTGCAAACACGCCGTTAATGGCGAACACGCTGCCGATAGTGATGCTGTCCAGACCGACTTTCTGGCTCAGCCACAGGGCATACAACCCAAAGCTCGATGACCAGGTGAAAAAGTAGAGAAAAATAAAACTGCTCATCTTGATTTGCGCACTGCGTGGGGTACTTGTCATCATGATGTCTCCTCAGACTCACGGCAGTTCGGGCAGAGTGAAGTGCGTTTCATGGGCCGCCGACGTCAGACTGACTTCCCCACGGTACAGGTTGAATTTCGGCACGCTGGTGGCCGCATAATCCTGCGGATCGCCCGCCCAGACCGCGCAAACCAGCAGATGATTTCCTTTCGGTAATTCACCGCGTAACACGGGCACGGCGGCGCGGTCGGCAAACAACAGATTGCTGTTCGGCGGCGTAAGCACCACCTCGCCCTGGCGCGGTTGAGGAGTGAGGCAGTGAATGGCGCTGGTATCGGCTACGCCAGTAAGGCGGCTGAGGCCGGAATCGACGCTCTGCTCCAGCGGTGGGCGAGCACAGAGGCTGAACCCGCCTTCAGAGGTGTCCAGCTCCCGCGCCGTGCTGAGGTGATGAACGCGGACCTGCCAGTTGCCCAGTGCGACAAGCCAGCTATCGACTGTCACGTCCTGCCATGGCTGCCAGCGGCTATAAATGGAATCAGGCAGGGTGATGACCTGCAGACAGTGGCGACGACCGCGCCAGTAGTTATCTTTCTCGCTCAACAGCAGCATCGAATCTGGCGAGGCGTGCGGCAAGCCAAAGCGCCCACGCTCAACGTTAAAGGCGTAGCGAGTGGAATAGGCAAATTTGCAGTATTTGGCTTCGGTATTGACGAAGTTATTGCGCTCCCACTGCCCGGCGGTGAGCATCCACAGGTGTTCAGGCTGATGGATCAGTATTTGCGCCGCACGAGGGATCGCGTGGGGTGACTGGCGCGGCGGCAGATTTTCTTCTTCGGCCTGCCAAAACGCATGGTTGTCGGCGAGTGCCAGCACCAGAACGGTTTTCAGCGCCCAGTAAGGTGAACCCGGCGCATTGTAATCTTCTGCCATTACCAGGTTTGGATAGCTGTAGCCAACGCTTAATACGCCGTCGCGATCAAAGGGCTGCTGCTGCATCCACCACCGCAGATGGCGCAGGACAATGCCCTTCTGCACGCCGGGGGAATACACGTCTAACCCAGCGAAAGCCGCCGCACTCCAGAAGGCCGCCTGGGCAAAACGGTACGTCAGGCTGCGGCCAAACGGAACAGCAGAGCCGTTATCTGCGAAGAAGTGAATAAAGTCGTGAGCAAAAACGCGGGCGCGTTCACGCAGAGTGGCACAGCGTTGAGGGTCTACCTCCTTCATCAGCCGGGAATAAATCAGGCCGTAAAAATGAAAGCCCATAGAGATGTAGTAATCACGCGGGCGATCCGGACCGTCGCTGTACCAACCGTCACCCAGCCAGTAATTTTCCATCGCAGTGAAATGACGCTCCAGCGCTTGGTGATTAACCGGCATTCCGCTGTGATAAAAACCCACCTGCACCAGAATCGGGAAAAAGTGCCAGTTGTTATCCGGGATTGTGGCGGTTTCACTTTGCTTCAGCCACTGATACAGCTGATGCTTTTCTTGCTCGCTGAAGTGCGCTAACAGCGGTTTGTGGGCCAGGGCGAGCAGCATGCCATAGGCCGCCATTTCCACCACGCGCTGGTCGCTGTGACCCATTTCACCCCAATATTCCGGATGGGCAGGATCCACGCCGTTTTTAATGGCCTGGATGTATAAAGAGAGTTGTTCTGGTTCCTGGCCGCCAGCCAGTAGCGGCGTAACGCCCCACAGCAGTCGGGAGAACGCTTCCATATTGGCAATGCGCTGGCCGTAATGGGTGGTGAAATTGGCTAAATCCACGCCGCTGTCGTTCGCTTTGAAAAAAGGTGTCACCGCATTCAGCAGTTCATTGACCCATTGGGTCAGGTCGCTGCGGGAGCGTAGGGGATTATCAAAGGTAATGTTTTTAGGTTGCACGAGGCCCTCCCGTCAGACACGAGATTGTTAACGTTATTGTTATTTGTTGGGTTATCGCCGGGGTACTGGCGGTGAAATCTAGCCTAGCTGCTTTTCTTTCTGACGCTGAGTGAGCAGGCTCACAAAAATGAACCGCTATTTCAATTTCACTGGATTTTTCCCCTCGACAGGGCAATAAATTGCAAACCGTAGGCTAAAAATTTAATTCTGTTGTCATGGTGGCGGAATGAGCAATTCGCAGTTGTTGGAACGGATAACCCTCGAGCACCAGGCCATCTCTTTTAATCGGATGTGGGGCTCCAGCGCGCTTTATTATCACTGGCATCAATGCGTGGAGTTTCTGTATATCTCGCAGGGGTACGGCATCGTGGTGGCCGACAACCAGCACTACACGGCACGACCCGGTCGGCTGTTTATCTTCCCGCCTTTCAGGCTGCACAAAGTTCATGTTGATGAGAGTGACAATAACCATTATCACCGTTCCACCATGCACATTGAGCAAACGGTGGTGGAAGGAACGCTGCAGCAGTTTCCGCGTTTTCAGGCGCAGTTTGCCCATCTTGCGGCGACCAGTGCGCCTGCTCAGGCCTACGATCTCAGTGAGCATTCTGCTTACATGGAAACGATCCTCGCGCGCTTTGCCTCGCTCAACTCGGCAGAGCACTATCCGGCGGATGAAGTGGCATTTCTGGTGATGCAGATGCTTGCGCTGCTGCCCGAACTGCCCGCGGCGAGTACGCCTCAGCAGCAGACGGCGTCAGCCCAGATCATGCAGTGGCTCGAAAAGCATTATGCGGAGAAATTTTCGCTGGAGGCGCTGGCCCATCACATCGGGCTGTCGCGCAGTTACACCTCAAGGATTTTTCGCCAACAGACGGGGGGAAGCATCCACGAATACCTGCTGACGCGCAGAATCAAACGAAGCTGTGATTTGCTGCGCACGACGGAAATCAGCGTGGATGCCATTGCGGCAAAAGTCGGCTTTCAGGAAGCGACTTATTTCATTACCTGCTTTAAACGGCTGATGCGCCAGACGCCGTTGCAATATCGCAAACTGGCGCAACAGCGGGTCAATTTGCTGTAACGATCGGGCGTCCTTTCAGTAATTTGCGTACCCACAGGCGATTGGGATTCAGCCCGGCCAGCGTGACGGCATCCAGCGGCAGCGGTTCATCGCTCATTTGCGAAGCCAGCAACTCTGCGGCCAGAGGCGCGGAACACAGTCCGCGCGAGCCCAGTCCTGCCAGCATAAACATATTTTTCACTACCGGGGCAGTGACCGCATTGTCACGTGTTTCAGCAAGCGTCGCGTAAACGTCGAGCGTTTGCGCATAGTCTGGCACGTTACCAATCATCGGCAGATGATCCCGGGTGGCGCAGCGCACGCCGCAGCGAGCTTCACCGGTGCTGACATCCACCTCTTTCGGCCAATCGGCATTCGGGAAACAGTCGATCAGACGTTGACGATTTTTCTGTTGATCTTCTTCCCTGTACGCTGCGTCGGCCTCACCACGGCGGTAGCTCGCCCCAATACAGTGCTGTTGGTTGCGTGGATTTTGCGGCGTCATGTAACCGTCGTAGCACAAAACCTGCTTGAGTTTGGCGAGTGCGGGCGTGGCAGGGATATGGCTTACCTGGCCGCCAACTGAATAAACCGGCAGTTCCGCCGTTTGTGCAAACTGATTGATCTGATGACCATTCGCCAGCACGACGTTTTCATGCGTGTGGCTGTCGCCATTTGCGAAGCCCAGTTGCCAGCCGTTGCCCTGCTGTTCAAGCCTCTCGCAACGATGGGACCATTGCACCTTCAGCCCTTGTTTAACCGCCAGCGCAAACGTGGCGGAAGTGAGCTGGGCCGGGCACAGCCAACCGCCAAGCGGATACTGAATACCGCCGCAGTCGGTTTGTACACCGGTTATTTCATTGGCGTGATCGGCGTTGATGGCAACGGCAATCTCTTCTGGCAAGCCGAGTGAAAGCATCTGGGCAATTTTGTGGGCGCTTTTTTCATCCCAACCAAACTGCGTCACGCCGCACCAGTCGTGGTCGAACTCAACGGGCAGGGCATCATACAGCCGCCGGGCAAAGGTAAACGCCGCCGGGAAGAACTGGGCCAGTGCAGGATCGTGCGCCGTGAGCAAGGGATAGAGCGCCCCCTGGCGGTTGCCGGACGCGCCCTGGGCCGGTGCCTCATCCTCACAGTAAAGCGTCACATCCCAGCCGCGACGCAGCAGCGCCAGTGAGAGCAGGGCGCTGGCCACGCCACCGCCGATAATCGCGGTCTCTTTCGCGCTGGCGCCGGTCCGCGCAAACCACGGCGTTTTCGCCTGAGCGGGGGGGGAAATATTCCGCTGCCCGGTCAGCATTTCCCGTTTGCGGCCAAACCCTTTGGTCTTCTGCATGCTGAAACCCGCCTCAATTAACCCGCGACGGACAAAGCCCGCGCAGGTAAACGTGGCGACGGTGCTTTCGGGACGGGCAAATCGCGCCATCGCGTTGAATAAGGTGGGCGTCCACATATCCGGATTTTTCGACGGCGCAAAGCCGTCCAGGAACCAGGCGTCTACCTGCTGATTTAACGCGTCATCGAGGGTATCGACCCGCTCGTTAATATCGCCAAACCAGAGATCGAGCGTGACGCTCCCGTCCGCCAGCAATAAGCGATGGCAGCCCGAAAAAGGCAGGGGCCACTGGGCCTGAAGTTCAGCCGCAAGCTCAGCCAGTTCCGGCCAGTGCGCATGGGCCAGTTTCAGGTCGTTGGCGCGCAGCGGGAATTTTTCAAAACTGACGAAATGTAATCTTTGCAGTGTAGCGTCCGGGGAGGTGGCGCGAAATGCGTTAAACGCCTGCCAGAGCGTGAGGAAATTCAGTCCGGTACCGAATCCGCTTTCGGCGACGACAAAGTGGGTGCGGTCGTGGGTTTCAAAGCGTGCAGGCAACCGGTTTCCGCCGAGAAACACGTACCTCGTTTCCTCCAGACCGTTATCGTTGGAAAAGTAGACGTCATCGAAATCTCGGGAAACAGGTGTACCCTCATCGTTAAATTCGAGGTTGGCGGGTTGTATGGCGTTATGTTTCACGTAAGTTACTCGCAATGCAAGGCATGCAGCGATCTTAACGATGTGTGTCAGCAGGCGCAAATTTATGCATAAATTGGCTGATCGGACTTGTTCGGCGTACAAGTGTACGCTATCTTGCGACTCGAAACTTAAAATAGTGTGACTTACAGAGGTATTGAATGAAACGTGCAGTGATTACTGGCCTGGGTATTGTTTCCAGCATCGGTAGCAACCAGCAGGAAGTCCTGGCATCCCTGCGTGAAGGCCGCTCTGGGATCACTTTCTCTCAAGAATTCAAAGACTCAGGCATGCGTAGCCACGTTTGGGGCAACGTTAAACTGGACACCGCCGGTCTGATCGACCGTAAAGTTGTCCGTTTCATGAACGATGCCTCTATTTACGCTTATCTCTCTATGCAGCAGGCCGTTGAAGACGCTGGCCTGAAAGCAGAAGATTATCAGAACAACCCGCGCGTAGGCCTGATTGCTGGCTCCGGTGGTTCTTCTAAAGCTCAGGTATTCGGTGCTGACGCCATGCGTAGCCCGCGTGGCCTGAAAGCGGTGGGTCCATACGTTGTGACCAAAGCGATGGGCTCTGCGGTATCCGCGTGCCTCGCCACCCCCTTCAAAATCCATGGCGTGAACTACTCTATCAGCTCGGCATGTGCGACTTCCGCACACTGCATCGGCAACGCGGTAGAGCAGATCCAACTGGGCAAACAGGACATCGTTTTTGCCGGCGGCGGCGAAGAGCTGGGCTGGGAAATGGCCTGTGAGTTCGACGCAATGGGTGCACTGTCCACCAAGTACAACGAAACCCCGGACCAGGCTTCCCGTACCTATGATGCGAACCGTGACGGCTTCGTTATTGCAGGCGGCGGCGGTATGGTTGTGGTTGAAGAACTGGAACACGCTCTGGCGCGTGGTGCACATATCTACGCAGAAATCGTGGGCTACGGCGCGACCTCTGACGGTGCTGACATGGTTGCTCCATCGGGTGAAGGCGCAGTGCGCTGCATGAAGATGGCGATGGACGGTGTGAATACCCCAATCGATTACCTGAACTCTCACGGGACCTCTACCCCGGTAGGTGATGTGAAAGAACTGGGCGCTATCCGTGAAGTGTTTGGCGACAACTCGCCCGCTATCTCTGCAACCAAAGCCATGACCGGTCACTCTCTGGGTGCTGCTGGCGTGCAGGAAGCTATCTACTCGCTGCTGATGCTGGAACACGGCTTCGTTGCGCCAAGCATTAACATCGGTGAGATGGATGAGCAGGCTGCGGGTCTGAATATCGTGACCGAGCCGACCGATCGTCAGCTGACCACCGTGATGTCCAACAGCTTCGGCTTCGGCGGCACCAACGCCACGCTGGTCATGCGTAAGCTGAAAGACTGAGTCATCGGTTGTTGAAAAAGGAGCCTGAGGGCTCCTTTTTTATTGCCGCGATTTTGCATTGACAGCCACAATGCTTAGCAGGCAAACTTCAGCCTCAACATTATCAAGATGATAATGCGTAAGCGTTTAACGTTATCCAACGCACCTTAATCCTGATATTCAGGTAGAGGGGGCGTGGCGTCTTCCCCGCCTTACTCTGCGTTATGGAGTAAAGCATGTCTGCTATCACACAACCTGTGAATTCTTCTTCAGCGAATGGCTCGCTGTTTCGTATCGCGTTTGCCGTTTTTCTGACCTATATGACCGTGGGCCTGCCGTTGCCCGTGATCCCGCTGTTTGTCCACAGTGAGCTTGGCTACGGCAATATGATGGTCGGTATTGCCGTCGGCATTCAGTTTCTGGCAACCGTACTCACCCGTGGCTATGCGGGGCGACTGGCCGACCAATTTGGTGCGAAACGCTCCGTAATACAAGGGATGTTTGCCTGTGGTCTGGCGGGCGGGGCATGGCTGCTGGCCGCGTTATTGCCCGTGGATGCCGCATGGAAATTCGCCTTATTGATTGTCGGTCGTCTGATCCTCGGGTTCGGTGAAAGCCAGCTGTTAACCGGCACGTTGACCTGGGGAATGGGGCTGGTAGGGCCAACACGTTCCGGCAAAGTGATGTCGTGGAATGGCATGGCTATCTACGGTGCATTGGCCGTTGGCGCACCATTGGGGCTGTTAATCCATAGTCAGTTTGGTTTCGCGGTTCTGGCCGGTGTGACGATGGTGCTGCCGCTGCTGGCATGGGCATTCAATGGCACCGTGCGTAAAGTGCCTGCGCATGCGGGTGAGCGTCCGTCACTCTGGAGTGTGGTCGGCCTTATCTGGAAAGCGGGCATTGGGCTGGCGTTGCAGGGCGTGGGTTTTGCCGCGATCGGCACCTTTGTATCCCTCTATTTTATGAGCCGGGGCTGGGCGATGGCGGGCTTTACGCTGACCGCGTTCGGCGGCGCTTTCGTACTGATGCGTTTGCTGTTCGGCTGGATGCCGGATCGTTTTGGTGGCGTGAAGGTGGCGGTCGCTTCTTTGTTCATCGAAATGATCGGGCTGACGCTGTTGTGGCAGGCACCGGATGCCTGGGTGGCGTTGGCGGGGGCGGCAATGACCGGAGCAGGATGTTCGCTAATCTTCCCCTCGCTGGGCGTTGAGGTCGTAAAACGCGTTCCCGCGCAGGTTCGCGGCACCGCACTGGGTGGTTATGCGGCGTTCCAGGACATCTCCTACGGTGTTACCGGCCCGCTGGCCGGTCTGCTGGCGACGTCGTTTGGTTATCCTTCCGTATTTTTGGCCGGTGCCGTGTCCGCGCTTATCGGCATCGCCGTCACGCTGTTGGCGTTCCGTCGCGCTTAAAGCAGGATCCACAGCAGCAACATCACCACTATCAGCGCGACGAGCATCAGACCCGGGCGCGCTGACATCGCTTTGATGTTTTCGATAAACGGCGTAAACGGACTGATAATCGGCTGAACGTTGCGGACTTCCAGGGTGTCCTGAGTCCTGTCCACGCGTTTGAGGAAGATCTGATTCAAGAGATCCTGAACCTGAACCGGGGTGAGCATGGACTGCGGCGAGACCTGCCAGGCGTGCTGAGCGTAATCTCTCAACACGCTAAACTCTTCTTTTTCCATGGGCTGCTTCAGTGCCGCCTGAAGGGTCAGCAGCGTAGGCGCTTTTTGCTCGCTCAGCGTCTGGCGAGCCTGCAGCCAGGTCACCAACGCGTTGAAGTGTTTTGCAGGAATAAGCTCACCGGTTTTCACCCCAGAAAGCTCCAGCATCGACTGCCAGATACTTTTGCTGGATTCTCCGGTGGCCGCCGCCACTTTTGCCACCAGTTGTTTCAGCGCGTTATGCTCGGCAGGCAGCAGGGGACGGACGGTGCCCGGACGCTGCTGCGGCTGAGGAATTACCAGCTCGTTGTTCTGCAGCAGTTGAAGCACATTCTTCAGCTGATCTGGCGTGAGCTGGCTCAGTGCCGTTTGACCATACTGCTGGCGAATGAAGTCACTCACGGCCTGACGATTGTTTCCCTGACTCAAGAGTTCAGTCAGTTGCGCCACAACCTGGCGAGTGGTGTGGCTCTGCTGGGCAACCTGCAGGCGCTGATTCAGGTTTTGCTCAGCGGCGGGGAAGTGCCTTGAGAGCAACGGCGCATCACTTTTTAACCCCAGATCGTGCTTCATCCCGGCCCAAAGGCCTGCGCTTTGTTGCGACGTCAGTGCGACCAGACGCGTGATCAGTCGTTCGAGCACGGTGCGCTGCTGAGAGGAAAGCGGTTGATTGCCCACCTGCTGATTGATGGTTCCTTCCCCCGGAGGGCGGGCGGGCATGCCTGAAATGGGTTGCGTCATGATAAATCCTGAATGTCCGTCGGTGTTCTCAAGGCTCAGTGTTCCTGGCGGCCAGATTATGGCACACTTCCCCGATTAACTCTCGCTTGTGACAGGTACCGTATCGTGAAAATCCTTGTTGATGAAAATATGCCCTATGCCCGTGAGCTTTTCAGCCGCCTGGGTGATGTTAAGGCCGTGCCAGGCCGTCCGATCCCACACCAGGAGCTGGATGATGCCGATGCCTTAATGGTGCGTTCCGTCACCAAAGTGAACGAAGCGCTGCTGGCCGGAAAGGGGATTCAATTCGTGGGGACCGCGACGGCGGGCACCGATCATGTTGATGAGCCATGGCTGGCACAAGCCGGTATCGGATTCTCCGCCGCGCCTGGCTGTAATGCGATTGCGGTGGTGGAATATGTGTTCTCCTCACTGCTGATGCTGGCAGAGCGTGACGGTTTTTCCCTTAGGGATCGTACCGTCGGGATTGTGGGCGTCGGTAACGTAGGCGGGCGTCTGCAAAAACGCTTTGAAGCGTTAGGGATCCGCACGCTGCTTTGCGATCCACCGCGCGCAGACCGTGGTGACGAAGGTGATTTCCTGGCGCTGGAGGAACTGGTGCAGGAAGCCGATATTCTGACTTTCCACACGCCGCTGTTTAAAGAGGGGGCTTACAAGTCGTTGCACCTTGCCGATGAAGCGCTGATTTCGCGTCTCAAACCTGGCGCTATTCTGATTAATGCGTGTCGCGGCCCGGTGGTGGATAACGCTGCGCTGTTGAAGTGCCTGAAGGCCGGGCAGAAACTGAGCGTGGTATTGGACGTTTGGGAACCCGAGCCTGATCTGAATACCGAACTGTTGAGGTTAGTGGATATCGGGACGGCTCATATTGCGGGCTATACGCTGGAAGGCAAAGCGCGCGGCACCACGCAGGTGTTTGAAGCGTACAGCAATTTTATCGGCAATCCACAGCAGGTGGCTCTTGAGACGTTGTTGCCAGCGCCAGAGTTTGGCCGCATCACGCTACGCGGTAAGCTCGATCAGCCAACGCTGAAACGACTGGTGCATTTGGTGTATGATGTGCGCCGCGATGACGCGCCGCTGCGAAAAGTGGCAGGGATCCCGGGCGAATTCGACAAGCTGCGTAAAAACTACCTTGAGCGCCGCGAATGGTCTTCGCTGAATGTTCTGTGCGACGACGCACAAACAGCAGAGCTGCTGAAAAAAATAGGCTTTAACGCCGTTCATCACGCCGCTCATTAATGTCTTCTTAATACGTGCCGTCAGATACTCTGGCGGCACGGCTATTTTATTTCTGGAGTAAACCACCATGTCTGAAGGCTGGAATATTGCCGTACTGGGCGCAACGGGCGCTGTAGGCCATGCTCTGTTTGAAACGCTGGCGGAGCGTCAGTTCCCGGTGGGTGACCTGTATGGTCTGGCGCGTAGCGAAAGTGCGGGTGAGACCCTGCGTTTCGAAGGGAAAACCGTGCGCGTGCAGGATGTCGCTGAATTTGACTGGACCCAGGTGCAGTTAGCGTTCTTTGCCGCCGGTGCGGAAGCGTCGGCAGCCTGGGCTGATGAAGCCACAAACGCAGGCTGTCTGGTTATTGATTTGAGCGGGTTTTTCGCGCTTGAGCCAGACGTGCCGCTGGTTGTGCCGGACGTGAACCCGTTTGTGCTGGATGAGTACCGCAACCGCAATATCGTTGCCGTCCCGGACAGCCTGACCAGCCAGATGCTGGTGGCGTTGAAACCCCTGATTGATGTCGGTGGCCTGTCGCGTATCAGCGTGACAAACCTGATGTCGGCGTCTGCGCAGGGCAAGAAAGCGGTGGATGCCCTGGCGGGTCAAAGCGCCAAATTGCTGAACGGCATTCCAATTGATGAAGACGATTTCTTCGGCCAACAGCTGGCGTTCAACGTGCTGCCGATGCTGCCGGATCGTGAAGGCAGCGTGGCAGAAGAGCGTCGTATCGTGGAACAAACGCGAAAAATCCTGCAGGACGAAGGGCTGATGGTTTCGGCAAACTGTGTGCGCGCCCCGGTGTTCTATGGCCATGCGCAGATGGTGAGCTTTGAAGCAATGCGCCCACTGGCGGCAGAAGAAGCTCGTGATGCTTTTGCTCGTGCAGAAGATATCACGCTGTCTGAAGAGCAGGAGTTCCCGACGCAGGTGGGTGACGCTTCCGGCAGTGCGCATCTGTCTGTGGGATGTGTGCGTAACGATTACGGTATGCCAGAGCAGATCCAGTTCTGGTCAGTGGCCGATAACGTTCGTTTCGGCGGCGCGCTGATGGCCGTGAAAATCGCTGAGAAACTGGTTCAGGAGTATATGTACTGATGTCTGAAGTGGAATCGCTGCCACGCTTTAAAATCGCGCTCGGTATCGAGTACGACGGCAGCAAATACTACGGCTGGCAGCGTCAAAACGAAGTGCGCAGCGTGCAGGAGAAGCTTGAAAAAGCGCTCTCTAAAGTGGCGAATGAGCCGATTAATGTGCTTTGCGCAGGGCGTACCGATGCCGGCGTTCATGGCACCGGTCAGGTCGTGCATTTTGAAACGAGTGCCGACCGTAAAGATGCGGCGTGGACGCTCGGGGCAAATGCGAATTTGCCTGGAGACATTGCGGTGCGTTGGGTTAAACATGTGCCCGACGATTTTCACGCACGTTTCAGTGCCACCGCGCGCCGTTACCGCTACGTCATCTACAATCATCGTCTGCGTCCGGCCGTGTTAAGTCAGGGCGTGACGCATTATCACCAGCCGCTGGATGCTGAGCGTATGCAACGCGCCGCGCAAAGCCTGCTGGGTGAGAATGACTTTACGTCGTTTCGTGCGGTGCAGTGCCAGTCGCGCACCCCGTGGCGAAACGTGATGCACATTAACGTTGAACGTTACGGTGCTTACGTGATGGTGGATATCAAGGCTAACGCCTTTGTACATCATATGGTGCGGAATATCGTCGGCAGCCTGATGGAAGTGGGCGCCGGAAACCAGCCGGAGAGCTGGATGGCCGATTTACTGGCCGCAAAGGACAGAACGCTTGCCGCTGCGACGGCAAAAGCGGAAGGGCTGTATCTCGTTTCAGTCGATTATCCGGAACGGTTCGACCTTCCTAAGCTACCTATGGGCCCGCTGTTTCTGGCGGACTGAGTGCAGATAATTAAGGTTAAGGCATTATGGATCTGATTCGCTTTCTGATTGATTTTATTCTGCACATTGACGTGCACCTGGCGGAACTGGTCGCGCAGTACGGCGTCTGGGTGTATGCCATTTTGTTCCTGATTCTGTTCTGTGAAACCGGTCTGGTGGTGACGCCGTTCCTGCCGGGTGATTCTCTGCTGTTTGTGGCGGGGGCGCTGGCGGCACTTCCAACTAACGATCTGAACGTGCATCTGATGGTCGTACTCATGCTCATTGCCGCGATTGTGGGTGATGCAGTGAACTACACCATTGGGCGTTTATTCGGTGAGAAGCTTTTCAGTAACCCGAATTCCAGGATTTTCCGTCGTAGCTACCTCGACAAAACCCATCAGTTCTACGAAAAACACGGCGGCAAAACGATTATCCTGGCCCGTTTTGTGCCGATCGTCCGAACCTTCGCGCCGTTTGTGGCGGGAATGGGGCATATGTCCTATCGTCATTTTGCTGCCTATAACGTGGCTGGCGCGCTGCTGTGGGTGCTGCTGTTTACCTACGCGGGCTATCTGTTTGGCGATCTGCCTATCGTTCAGGAAAACCTGAAACTGCTGATCGTGGCAATTATTGTCCTTTCCGTATTGCCTGGCGTGATTGAAGTTATTCGCCATAAGCGCGCGGCGGCAAAACAGGCAAAACAGACAAAATAAAGCAACAGAGCCCGGACAATGGCTTAAAGTGGCACCGGTACGACCACTTTTTTATCCCATGTTCAGGGCTCTTATGTTTTAATGTGCAACATTTCATGGTCTGTAAGCCCTAAAAATGGCATTATTCGCCGCTTACAGCAAAAACTGGCAACGACCAGGTTCTGGCAGAAAGGTTATCAATGAGCTGGATTGAACGAATTAAAAGCAACATAGCCCCCACCCGTAAGGCGAGCATTCCTGAAGGGGTATGGACCAAGTGTGACAGCTGCGGACAGGTTTTGTACCGCGCCGAGCTGGAACGCAACCTGGAGGTTTGCCCTAAGTGCGATCACCATATGCGTATGTCGGCGCGCAATCGCCTGCATAGCCTGATGGACGAAGGCTCTCTGGTGGAACTGGGTAGCGAACTTGAGCCGAAAGATCTGCTGAAGTTCCGTGACTCCAAAAAGTACAAAGATCGCCTGGCCTCTGCGCAGAAAGAAACGGGCGAGAAAGACGCTCTGGTGGTGATGAAAGGCACGCTGTTTGACATGCCGGTTGTCGCTGCGGCGTTTGAGTTCTCCTTCATGGGCGGGTCGATGGGCTCCGTCGTCGGTGCTCGTTTCGTCCGCGCGGTAGAGCATGCGCTGGAAAACAACTGCCCGATGATCTGTTTCTCCGCATCCGGTGGTGCGCGTATGCAGGAAGCGCTGATGTCGCTGATGCAGATGGCGAAAACCTCTGCGGCGCTGGCGAAACTGCAGGAACGCGGTCTGCCGTACATTTCCGTGCTGACCGACCCAACCATGGGTGGCGTGTCTGCAAGCTTCGCGATGCTGGGCGACCTCAATATCGCTGAGCCAAAAGCCCTGATCGGTTTTGCCGGTCCTCGTGTTATTGAGCAGACCGTGCGTGAAAAACTGCCGCCAGGCTTCCAGCGCAGTGAATTCCTGATTGAAAAAGGCGCGATTGATATGATCGTCCGTCGTCCGGAAATGCGCTTCAAACTTGCCAGTATCCTGGCGAAGTTAATGAATCTCCCGGCACCGAATCCGGATGCGCCGCGTGAAGACGTGGTGGTACCGCCGGTACCGGATCAGGAGCCTGAGGCCTGATAAATTCAAAAAGGGCAGGGCCAAACGGCGCTGCCCTTTTTGCTTATGTTAACCGTTAAGAGTCGCGGGTATCATGGAAAAAGAAACTACGCCAATCGCCACGTCGCCCTTAGCCACGTGGCTTTCTTATCTTGAACATCTGCACACCAAAACCATCGACCTTGGCCTGGCTCGCGTCAGCGACGTCGGCGCGCGTATGGGTGTGCTGAAACCTGCACCGTTTGTCTTTACGGTGGCAGGCACCAACGGGAAAGGCACCACCTGCCGTACGCTGGAAGCGATGCTCACCGCCGCCGGGTATAAAGTCGGCGTATACAGTTCACCGCATTTGGTGCGTTACACCGAGCGCGTACGCGTGCAGGGTGCCGAACTGGCTGAATCCGCACACGCGGCCTCCTTTGCCGAAATCGAAAAAGCGCGGCAAGACATTTCCCTGACCTATTTTGAATTTGGCACGCTCTCCGCGCTGTGGCTGTTTAAACAGGCGCAGCTGGATGTGGTGATTCTGGAAGTCGGCCTTGGCGGGCGTCTGGATGCAACCAACATTGTCGATGCTGACGTGGCGGTCGTTACCAGCATCGCGCTGGATCACACCGACTGGCTGGGGCCGGACCGGGAGAGTATTGGCCGTGAAAAAGCCGGCGTCTTCCGCGGCGGTAAACCGGCGATAGTCGGTGAGCCGGATATGCCGCAGACCATTGCTGACGTTGCGGATGAAAAAGGGGCGCAGCTGTTACGTCGCGGTGTGGACTGGAATTACGTGGTGCAGGACAACAGCTGGACGTTCAGTGACGCCAAAGGTGAGCTGTCAGGGCTTTCCCTGCCTCAGGTTCCACAGCCTAACGCGGCCACTGCATTGGCGGCACTGCGTGCAAGCGGGCTGAAGGTGAGCGAGCAGGCTCTCCGCGACGGGATTAAAAATGCGCTTCTTCCGGGTCGTTTCCAGATTGTGAGTGAAGCACCCCGTCTGATTCTGGATGTCGCCCACAATCCCCACGCAGCGGCTTATCTGGCGGAACGTCTGAAATCACAGCCGACCCAAGGGCGCACGCTCGCGGTGATTGGTATGCTGCACGATAAAGACATTGCAGGCACTTTGGCTTGTTTATCCGGCGTGGTAGAAAGTTGGTACTGTGCGCCGCTGGAAGGCCCGCGTGGTGCCACCGCACAACAGCTGGTGGAACATTTGCGCGAAGGTGCAGTCTATGACACTGTAGCGCAGGCGTGGCACGCCGCGATGGCGGATGCACGGCCGGAAGATACGGTGCTGGTGTGTGGCTCATTCCACACGGTAGCGCATGTTATGGAAGAGATGGACGCGGGGAAAACCGGTGGCGAGTAAGTTTCAGAATCGTTTAGTCGGAACCATTGCGCTGGTCGCGCTGGGGGTCATTGTGCTCCCAGGGCTGCTGGATGGGCAGAAAAAGCATTATCAGGATGAGTTCGCGGCGATCCCGCTGGTGCCAAAACCTGGCGACAAAGATGAGCCAGATATGCTGCCCGCGGTGAATCAGGCGCTCCCGGCTCAGCCGCCGGAAGGCGCGGCGGAAGAAGTGAGGGCCGGTGATGCTGCGGCTCCAACCCTGGATGCCTCTCGCTATGCGGCCAATAACGGCGGCAATGACGTTGATGACAATGGGCAGCCGGTACAGCCGCCGAAACCTGTTGCGGCCAAACCGCAGGCCCAGGTTCAGCAAGCGGCCCCGGTAAAACCTCAGCGCGATCCTGCGCCTCAGCAACAGGCTGCAGCCGTTCCGTTCCAACAGGCACCGGGGGCTGTTGAAGAAAAGCCAGTCGCTACGCCAACGGGCAAAGCGTACGTGGTACAGCTCGGTGCGCTGAAAAACGCAGATAAAGTCAATGAAATCGTTGGTAAACTTCGTGGTGCGGGTTATCGCGTCTACACGTCGCCTTCCACCCCAGTTCAGGGTAAAATCACCCGGATTCTGGTCGGGCCGGATGCGTCGAAAGACAAGATGAAAGGCTCGCTCGGCGAACTGAAGCAGATCTCCGGCCTGAATGGCGTGGTGATGGGCTTTACGCCAAACTAAGCGTTAATGCCCGGTCGTTTAGCGACAACCGGGCAGGCTTCTTCGCCTGACGCTAAGCCGTATCACCCAATCAAGTTGGGTGTTAATAACACTATCGATGGAAATCGGTGTGACTGAAAAACGCTCAAAAGCGTTAAAAGTCCGGGTGGCGTTGAGCATTTTTTCAGCGCCATTTTTATTTGTGCGGGGAATGGAAATCCCTACGCAAACGTTTTCTTTTTCTGTTAGAATTCGCCCCGAACTGGATGACAGGGCGTAAAATCGTGGGACAACTATGGTCTGGATTGATTACGCCATCATTGCGGTGATAGGTTTTTCCTGTTTGGTAAGCCTTATCCGCGGCTTTGTTCGTGAAGCATTGTCACTGGTAACCTGGGGTTGTGCCTTCTTCGTTGCCAGTCACTACTACACTTACCTGTCTGTCTGGTTTACGGGCTTTGAAGACGAACTGGTTCGAAACGGGATTGCTATCGCGCTGCTGTTTGTCGCGACGCTTCTGGTCGGTGCTATCGTTAACTATGTTATCGGGCAACTGGTCGAGAAAACCGGACTGTCAGGAACTGACAGGGTACTGGGGATCTGTTTTGGTGCGCTGCGTGGGGTGTTGATTGTGGCGGCCATCCTTTTCTTCCTGGATACTTTTACCGGCTTTTCCAAAAGCGACGACTGGCAGAAGTCGCAGCTTATCCCGCAGTTCAGCGTCGTCATCAGAATGTTTTTTGACTATCTGCAAAGCTCGTCGAGTTTCTTGCCCAAAGCATAAGCTTTGGGGAGTTCTGAACGAGGAAAATGACGTATGTGCGGTATTGTCGGTATCGCCGGTGTTATGCCGGTAAACCAGTCGATTTATGACGCGTTGTCGGTGCTTCAGCACCGTGGTCAGGATGCCGCTGGCATCATCACCATCGATGCAAACAATTGCTTCCGTTTGCGTAAAGCCAATGGTCTGGTGAACGATGTATTTAGCGCCGTGCATATGCAGCGTCTGCAGGGCAATATGGGTATCGGCCATGTGCGTTACCCGACGGCTGGCAGCTCCAGTGCTTCTGAAGCCCAGCCGTTTTACGTTAACTCTCCGTACGGCATCACTCTGGCGCACAATGGCAATCTGACGAATGCCCATGAGCTGCGTAAAAAGCTGTTTGAAGAGAAACGCCGTCACATCAACACCACGTCTGATTCAGAAATTCTGCTCAATATCTTCGCTAGCGAGCTGGATAACTTCCGCCATTACCCGCTGGAAGCCGACAACATTTTTGCCGCGATCGCCGCAACCAACCGTCAGATTCGCGGTGCATACGCCTGCGTGGCGATGATTATCGGCCATGGCATGGTGGCGTTCCGCGACCCGAATGGTATTCGTCCATTGGTGCTCGGTAAACGTGATGTGGGTGATGGCCGTACGGAATATATGGTGGCTTCCGAGAGCGTGGCGCTGGATACCCTTGGCTTCGAATTCCTGCGTGATGTGGCGCCGGGTGAAGCGGTTTACATTACCGAAAAAGGCCAGCTGTTCACGCGCCAGTGTGCGGATAACCCGGTCAGCAATCCTTGTCTGTTTGAATATGTTTACTTTGCGCGCCCGGATTCGTTCATCGATAAAATTTCCGTGTACAGTGCCCGCGTGAACATGGGGACCAAGCTCGGCGAGAAGATCGCTCGCGAGTGGGAAGATCTGGATATTGACGTGGTGATCCCTATCCCGGAAACCTCTTGCGATATCGCTCTGGAGATCGCCCGCATTCTCGGCAAGCCTTACCGTCAGGGGTTTGTGAAAAACCGCTACGTGGGCCGAACCTTTATCATGCCGGGCCAGCACTTGCGCCGTAAATCGGTGCGCCGGAAGCTGAATGCGAACCGCGCCGAATTCCGCGATAAAAACGTGCTGCTGGTGGATGACTCTATCGTTCGTGGCACGACGTCAGAGCAGATTATTGAAATGGCCCGTGAAGCCGGAGCGAAGAAGGTATATCTCGCGTCTGCGGCACCGGAAATTCGCTTCCCGAACGTCTATGGTATCGATATGCCAAGCGCAACGGAGCTGATTGCTCACGGTCGGGAAGTGGATGAAATCCGGCAGATCATCGGCGCCGATGGCCTGATTTTCCAGGACCTCAACGATCTTATTGAAGCGGTTCGCGCGGAGAATCCGGATATTCAGCAGTTCGAATGCTCGGTGTTTAACGGCGTCTACGTGACCAAAGATGTTAACCAGCAATACCTGGATTACCTCGACACGCTGCGTAATGACGATGCGAAAGCCGTTCAGCGTCAGACCGAAGTAGAAAACCTCGAGATGCACAACGAAGGGTAATACCGTCTCCACACCGGAGGAGGGCGCGATGCCATCCTCCGGTTTTCTCTTTTGCTCAGGCTTCATCCACCCAGATGCGCATTTCACCTTCACCGCGATTGGCCCAGCTAAACCACGGAATGAACGTTAACGTCTGTTTTTCAACCGTCGTCAGCGGCGTGTTGAAGCTGTAGAGCTGTGCATTTTCCGGCGGGGTTAGCACCCGCTGACCCTGAGCCTGCAGCAGCACTTTGCCCTGCAGCACGCCGCTGCCAGCCACTTCCCGCAGTACGCTGTCGCGCGGTAATGAGAGATTGTGCAGTTCGCTGCCGTTATCCGCCTCCTCCAGACAATAGACCAGCGGCCCACGCTGAATGGCCACTTTGCCTGCGGCATGACGGACGCGTGGGTTGGCATAAACCCGCTTAACGGTCATCGGCAGCAGCAGAGTGATGGTGTCGCCATGCTGCCAGTGGCGATCGAGATGCAGATAGCCTTTGTGGATGTCACCCATTGCCGCTTCACCATTGACGAGGATCACCGGTGAATCACACCATTCCGGCAAACGCAGTGCCAGCGTGTGGGCGACAGGCTGGGTATTGTCGACGGTTATCTCAACGCGCTCATCCCAGGGATAATTTCCGCTAATGTTCAGCTGCAATTCTTCACCCGCAACGACGAACTGTGCTCTGCTGCCCGCGTAAAAGTTGATAAACAGGGCATCCGGGCGCGGTGTGAAAATATAGTGGCCGATGGCGACCAGCGTACGGGCGATATTTGGCGGACAGCAGGCGCAGCCGAACCAGCGCTGACGGACAGGCTTGATGTGGTCGTAGATATGGTTATGCGGGATGCTTTTCGGCTGTGTTTCCAGCGGGTTGACGTAGAAGAAGTGTTTCCCGTCCAGTGCCATACCGCCAAGCACGGTGTTATAAAACGCCCGTTCCATCACGTCGGCGTAGTGCGCATCGCCTTCCATTTCCAGCATGCGGCGGGCGAACATCATCAAGCCGATTGACGCGCAGCTCTCCCCATAGGCGGTATCGTTCGGCAGGTCGTAATCGCTGGTAAACGCTTCGCCGATCCCCTGCGAGCCAATACCGCCAGTGATGTACATCCGGCGCTGCACCATATTATTCCAGATGCGCAGACAGGTTTGACGCTTCTCTTCGTCGTGTGTCATACGGGCAATGTGCGCCAGTCCGGTCATCAGGTACACCGACCGGACGGCATGACCGACCGCTTCACTCTGCTCGGCGAGAGGCTTATGCGCGTGAGTATAGGCCTTGTCTTTTACCATCCACGCATCGCCCCAGTTATCCCAGTGCCAGGTGCCGCCGCGTTTTTCAAATTCACTGTCGTAGTAATAAGGCTGCTTGCCGCGTTCCTCGAGGAAAAAGCGGGCCAGTGCCTGGTAGCGAGGTTCCTGTGTGACTTCGTACAGACGCATCAGCGCCAGTTCAATTTCAGGATGTCCTGGATAGCCACGGAGCTGACCTTCACCGGGGCCGAACACGCCGTCGATATGATCGGCAAATCGGCAGGCTATGTCCAACAGGCGCCGTTTTCCCGTTGCCTGTGTGAACGCCACGGCGGCTTCAAACAGGTGCCCGGCACAGTACATTTCGTGGCATTCGGCGACGTTAGTCCAGCGAAGTCCCGGCTCTTTGACGGTGTACCAGGTGTTGAGGTAGCCATCTTCGCACTGCGCCTTTGCCAGCAGCTCGATAACCTCATCTGCGGTCTGCTCAAGAGTGGCATCGGGTTTCTGACTCAGTGACCAGGCCACGGCTTCCAGCCATTTCGTCACATCGCTGTCCTGAAAAACCATGCCGTAAAACTCGCCTTGCTCTAAGCCTGCGGCGATACGATAGTTTGCCAGCGCGTGGCTTGGTTCCGCGTCAGGGATCGTATCGTTAAGCGCTTCCCACTGGTACGGGATCACCACCTCGCGGATCAGGCGTTGATATTCGCCCAGGAAGGGATCGGTGACGGTAATTCGGTTCAAATCGGCTTCAATCACTTCAGATTGCATCAGGTTGGCCTCAGGAAAGGGGTGAATGTCGTTGTTGAAGATCGGTAGAAATGCGTTTCATCATTGGGCCGTTCAGGCGGCATTTACGCAGACATAACGCCAGCGCCAGATGGAATAGCGCAGGCACCAGGCTTTGCAGCAACGTGATGCCCTGAATCGAGGCGGCGGTCTGGTTTTCAAGCCCAGGACGGTAGGCCACCAAAATCAGAATCACGCTGATAATTCCGCCCGAGGAAGCCCATGAGAGCTTGATAAAGAAGAGGTTAAACGCGAAGTTCATGCCGGAGGAGCGCACGCCGTTTTTCCATTCACCGTAGTCGTCGGCGAAGGCCATGATCGAAAAGTGCAATGGCAGGGTGAACCCAAGCACCACGTTGTTGATTAAGATGCAAATCAACCACAGCGTCTGGAACTGCGGTCCGGTCGGCAGGAAGTACATGGCGACACCAAATGTGACCAGTAGCAGGTTGGTGAAGTAGTACAGCTTCACCATATCGATACGCCGGGAGAGAGGATTGACGAGAATCGCCCCGGCAATGGAGGCTACGGTGACGACACCGAAGAACAGTGACATAAACGCGGCGCTGCCCTGCAGTGCATATGAGATGAAGTACATGTAGCCGCCGCCGCGGATACACAGAATGTTGACTAACAGGAACGACATCACCAGCATCATCAGCAGCTGGTCATTTTTCCGCAGCCCTTGCAGATGTTCCCGCAGAGTGAATTTACCTGCCAGCGAAAGTGGCACGCGCTCTTTAACCCAGAAGAAGCAGACCAGGAACATCACCACCCCAAGGGTGCACAGCACGGTCACGCCATACTGATACCCTTTGGCCAGATTTCCCTTACCGAAAAGTTCCACCATCCAGGGCAGACCAACGGAGACCAGAAAACCCGCAATACCGCTCAGAACAAAGCGCCAGGACTGGCATGACATCACCTGATCGTGGCGGTTGGTGATGGCGTTAATCAACGCGCAGTAGGGCACGTTGTTGGCGGTATATCCGATGGAGAGCAGGAAATAGGTTCCGAATGCCCAGGCTATTTTCGCATTGGGTCCCATCTCCGGAACGGTAAAGGTCAGGATCCCAATCACCCCGAGCGGCACCGCGGTCCACAGCTGCCAGGGGCGAAAACGTCCCCAACGGCTGCGGGTGCGGTCCGCAATGATGCCCATCACCGGATCGGAAACGGCGTCAAAAATGCGCAGAACAAAAAACATCGAGCCGACCACCGCCGGGCTGAGGCCAAAAATATCGGTATAGAAAAAGAGTAAAAATCCGCTGATTAAATCTGAGATGCAGTGCCCGCCCGCATCCCCAAGCCCATAGCCTATTTTTTCACGGGTCGAGAGTGTCTCCCCCGCATTGACACTTTGTACATCACTACCACTTCCCAAATCATCGACAGTCGCCATAACCACTCCTCATGTGCGTTAGCGGATTGCGTTGATGCAAAAGTCATACGGCTAATAAATGACTTTTTTAGTAAACAAGCAGTGCGAACGAGCATAGGCCCAGGTGGAGTCTTAGGTATATCTGGTGTGTTTATCTCTGTGATTGTGATCTTCATTTTTACTATAAATAAAATATTTGAAGTGATTTAAGTCACAAAAATTAGTGTATTCAGCGTTTGGCTCGCCATTATCTGGACTCGCTCACGGCAAAGTGGCTTTTTGTTTAGTAGAAAATTAACGGGGTGAATTGTGAATCGCTGAGTGCGACATGGTATTCTTGGCGATTCTCTGGCACGGCAAGCAGGTGAGAATTTACGGATGGTAAAAAAGACCCGAATTAAAGACATCGCGACGGCCTGCGGCGTATCGCTTGGGGCGGTGTCCCGGGCGCTGAAAGGACAGCCCGGACTGAGCGAGGAAACCCGACAGCGGATCCTGTCCATTGCAGAAGCGCAGGGCTACGACTTCAGCCGTTTACGCAATGGCCCTGTTAAACGCCTGCTGTTTTTACTTCATCGCCAGCACAATATCGCCAGCGCGTTGCCGTTCTATTCCACGGTGATGCTGGGGGTGGCCGATGCCTGTCGGGAAAATGACGTCGCGATGAGCTTTCAACCGCTGGGTCCGGAGGATTCCGTGGCTGAACTGATTGCTCTGCATCAGCCCGATGCCTTGATATGTGCAGGCTATATGGAGGCGGAAATTCTTGCTGAACTGCGGAAAACCGCACTGCCGGTGGCGCTGGTGGATCTCTGGGCGGCGGATTTTCCCTGCGTCAATCCTGACAACTACCACGGGGGTTTTGTGGCCACGCGTCACTTGATCCAGCAGGGGAGAAAGCGGATCGCTTTTCTCGGTCAGTCACACCATCACTACAGTATTCGCCAGCGTGTCGAGGGGTATCAGCAGGCCCTGTTCGATGCCGGACTCACTTTGCCCGAGCAGTACCGGGTGGAAATGCCGCCAGTCAAAGACATTGAGCAGGCTCTGGTCGAGGGGATGCAACATCTGTTGGCACTGCCGCAGCCACCTGATGCTATCTTTGCTTACAATGACGTTGCGGCGCTGATCGCAATGAGGGTGTGCGCGCGCAACGGGGTAAAGGTGCCTGAAGATATCGCGATTGTCGGATTTGACGACATTGATGCCGCTGTCTGGGCGCATCCTCCGCTGACCACCGTGGCAATAGATAAACGTGAATTGGGACGCGATGCCTTCCGCCTGTTGCTCAGCGACGAGGGGGAAAGGAACCTGCTGATGCCTGTCCGGTTGGTGGTGCGTGAAAGCTCCGTGACGCCAGCATTGCGTCAGGCGCGTTAATCCGGCAAAGTCAGCCCATTGAGTACAAAGGATGATGATGATGAAACGACTCATTGTAGGGATCAGCGGCGCCAGTGGCGCAATTTATGGCGTACGTTTGTTGCAGGTCCTGCGTGATGTTGACGGGGTGGAGACGCATCTGATCATGAGTGCGGCGGCGCGCCAGACGCTGGCGCTGGAGACAGGGCTCTCTGTGCGCGACGTACAGGCGCTGGCTGACGTTGTGCATGATGCTCGCGATATTGCTGCCAGTATCTCCTCCGGGTCGTTTAAAACCGCTGGCATGGTTATCCTGCCATGCTCTATCAAAACGCTCTCGGGGATTGTGCACAGTTACACGGATGGGCTGCTTACCAGGGCGGCTGATGTGGTACTGAAGGAGCGTCGCAAACTGGTGCTCTGCGTGCGGGAAACCCCTCTGCATCTTGGGCATCTTCGCCTGATGACCCAGGCGGCTGAAATTGGGGCACTGATTATGCCACCCGTACCCGCGTTCTATCATCAGCCACAGACGCTGGATGATATTATTAATCAGACAGTTAATCGCGTGCTGGATCAATTTGATATCGACCTGCCGCAAGACCTGTTCACCCGCTGGCAGGGCGTGGTGCCGCTGCGCTAAAATAGTGCATCTTTTTGGTGCACGCTTTCCCCGCTGACGATTTTGTAACCCCGATCAAATCCTCAACATTTAATCTTCTTTTTCGTTGTTTAGCACTGCGGTTTATCCGTCAATGCTGTTATCTTTCATTTCGAAGACAACTCTGCAACTATTCATTAACACATTAAACGCTGTTTTTTTGAGCAGCGCAGTTAATGGCATAAAACGTGCAGGGCAGCTCTGTAGCACCCACAACACTAACAATGACACAACACACAACACCATCACGACACTTAAGGGTAATGTATGAAGAAGACGGTTCTGGCTCTCTCTTTACTGCTTGGGATTGGCTCTGTTTCCAGCGTATACGCCGCGCTGCCGCAGACTGTTCGTATCGGTACCGACGCCACGTATGCACCCTTCTCATCAAAAGATGCGAAAGGCGATTTTGTGGGCTTTGATATCGATCTGGGCAACGAGATGTGTAAGCGCATGCAGGTGAAGTGTACCTGGGTGGGCAGCGATTTCGACTCCCTGATCCCGTCCCTGAAGGCGAAGAAAATTGACGCCATCATCTCCTCATTGTCTGTTACGGAAAAACGTCAGCAGGAAATCGGCTTCTCCGAGAAGCTGTACGCCGCTGACTCACGTTTGATCGCCGCCAAAGGCTCGCCAATAGTGCCGACGATAGAGTCGCTGAAAGGCAAGCACGTTGGTGTGCTGCAAGGCTCAATTCAGGAAACCTACGGCAACGACAAATGGCGCAGCCAGGGTGTCGACGTCGTCGCGTATCAGAACCAGGATCTTATCTACTCCGATCTGGCGGCCGGTCGCCTTGATGCTGCATTCCAGGATGAAGTGGCCGCAAGCGAAGGCTTCCTGAAACAGCCTGCAGGGAAAGACTTCGCCTTCGCCGGTCCTTCCGTTAAAGATAAAAAATACTTTGGCGATGGTACCGGCGTTGGCCTGCGTAAAGAGGATACCGAGCTGAAAGCGGCATTCGACAAAGCGCTTGAATCGCTGCGCAAAGATGGCACCTACGACAAAATGGCGAAGAAGTATTTCGACTTTAACGTCTACGGTGACTAAGACTGTATTGGCCCGGGCAACCGGGCCTCTCGGGGTGAACGGTGATCTATACATGTGCGACAGAACAACGCCGTTGCTTTTTGCTGGTGCATAATGCGCACCAAAATGGTGCGTGCGTGCATAGTTAAGCACCATTAATGCAAATAAATGGCCAACTGACCGCATAACCTTTTGCTTTAACCGCATAAAAGGTGGCACGATAACCGTTCTGATACTTCTGATTACCCGTAAAATGACAGTCTGTTGAGGATAGTTATGAAAAAACTGGCGTTGTCTCTTTCTCTTATGCTGGCACTTTCCAGTGTTTCCACAGTATTCGCAGCCATTCCGCAGAAAATTCGTATTGGTACCGATCCGACTTATGCTCCCTTCGAATCGAAGAATGCGCAGGGTGAATTAGTCGGTTTTGATATCGATCTGGCCAAAGAGCTCTGTAAGCGAATTAATACGCAATGTACCTTTGTCGAAAACCCGCTGGATGCGCTGATCCCGTCGCTGCAGGCGAAAAAAATCGACGCCATTATGTCCTCACTGTCCATTACGGAAAAACGCCAGCAGCAAATTGCGTTCACTGACAAGCTCTACGCCGCGGATTCCCGTCTGGTGGTGAAAAAAGGCAGCCCGGTAACCCCGGATCTCGCCACCCTGAAAGGCAAACGCATTGGCGTTCTGCAGGGCACCACGCAGGAAACCTACGGTAACGAGCACTGGGCGCCGAAAGGGATCGAAATTGTCTCTTATCAGGGCCAGGACAACATTTATGCTGACCTGACCGCCGGGCGTATCGACGCCGCGTTCCAGGATGAAGTGGCGGCAAGCGAAGGCTTCCTGAAGCAGCCGATTGGCAAAGATTATCAATTTGGCGGCCCGTCCATTAAGGATGAAAAACTGTTCGGCGTAGGTACCGGTATGGGCCTGCGTAAAGAGGATAACGAACTGCGCGTGGCACTGAATAAAGCCTTTGCTGAAATGCGAGCTGACGGCACTTACGACAAGCTGGCGAAGAAGTATTTCGATTTTAACGTATACGGCGAGTAATCGCTGTTTCGCCGCCAGCCCGATGTTCCCGGGCCTGGCGGTGGCTTGACAGACAGGACAGGCTCAATGTTGTACGGGTTCTCACAAGTCATATTTCAGGGCGCACTGGTAACCCTCGAGCTGGCACTCAGCTCCGTGGTATTGGCCGTGCTCATTGGCCTGGCAGGGGCGGCGGGGAAGCTTTCGGGAAATCGCGCGATGGCGCTGCTTTTCGAAGGCTACACCACGCTTATCCGTGGCGTGCCAGATTTGGTGCTGATGCTGTTGATTTTCTACGGTCTGCAAATCGCACTGAATAGCATTACCGACGCGTTAGGGATGGCACAGTTTGATATCGATCCGATGATCGCCGGTATCATTACGCTGGGCTTTATCTACGGCGCTTATTTCACCGAAACTTTTCGTGGCGCATTTCTTGCGGTACCTAAAGGACATATCGAGGCAGCAACCGCCTTCGGATTTACCGCACGCCAGACCTTCGTCCGTATTCTGTTTCCGGCAATGATGCGTTTTGCGCTGCCGGGTATCGGTAATAACTGGCAGGTTATCCTGAAAGCGACGGCGCTGGTTTCTCTGCTGGGTCTGGAAGACGTTGTAAAAGCGACGCAGCTGGCCGGAAAAAGCACCTGGGAACCGTTCTATTTCGCTATCGTTTGTGGCGTGATTTATCTGGTATTTACAACGGTTTCGAATGGCGTACTGCTTCTGCTTGAGCGTCGTTATTCCGTGGGTGTGAAGAGGGCTGACCTGTGATCGAGATTATTCAGGAATACTGGAAATCCCTGCTTTGGACTGATGGCTACCATCTCACCGGTGTGGCGATTACCCTCTGGCTGCTGATTTCTTCTGTGTTAATGGGCGGGATCCTGGCAGTGTTTCTGGCGATTGGCCGTGTCTCCAGCAACAAATTTATTCAGTTCCCGATCTGGCTGTTTACCTACATATTCCGCGGTACGCCGCTGTATGTGCAGCTGCTGGTGTTTTATTCCGGGATGTACACGCTGGAAATCGTCAAAGGCACTGAACTGCTGAACGCCTTTTTCCGCAGCGGCCTGAACTGTACGGTACTGGCGCTGACGCTGAATACCTGTGCGTATACCACGGAAATCTTTGCCGGGGCGATTCGCTCTGTACCGGCGGGTGAAGTGGAAGCCGCGCGTGCGTATGGTTTTTCCGGAGTGAAGCTCTATCGCTGCATCATTCTGCCTTCTGCACTGCGTATCGCATTACCGGCCTACAGCAACGAAGTGATCCTAATGCTGCATTCCACGGCGTTGGCCTTCACGGCGACAGTTCCGGACCTGCTGAAGATCGCTCGTGATATCAACTCTGCCACTTATCAGCCGTTTACGGCGTTTGGGATTGCGGCAGTGCTGTATCTGATTATCTCTTATGTGCTGATTAGCCTGTTCCGCAAGGCGGAAAAACGCTGGCTGCAACATGTGACCTCCTCTTCGACACACTGAGAACATCATGCCTGACAATAAATTAAACGTAATCGACTTGCACAAGCGCTACGGCGAACATGAAGTGCTGAAAGGGGTGTCACTGAAGGCCAATGCCGGTGATGTTATCAGCATTATTGGCTCTTCAGGCTCAGGGAAAAGTACCTTCCTGCGCTGCATTAACTTCCTCGAAAAACCGAGCGAGGGCAATATTGTGGTCAGCGGCCAGAACATCGGCCTGGTCCGTGATAAAGACGGTCAGCTGAAAGTGGCGGATAAAAATCAGCTGCGTCTGCTGCGTACGCGCTTGACGATGGTCTTCCAACATTTCAATTTGTGGAGTCACATGACGGTACTGGAAAACGTCATGGAAGCGCCGATTCAGGTGCTGGGTCTCAGCAAGCAGGAAGCCCGTGAGCGTGCGGTGAAATACCTGAATAAGGTGGGTATCGACGAGCGCCAACAGATTAAATACCCGGTGCATTTGTCGGGCGGGCAACAGCAGCGTGTTTCCATCGCACGTGCGCTCGCGATGGAACCCGAGGTGTTGCTGTTTGATGAACCGACTTCGGCGCTGGATCCTGAACTGGTGGGTGAAGTGCTGCGCATCATGCAAAAGCTGGCGGAAGAGGGGAAAACCATGGTGGTCGTGACCCATGAAATGGGCTTTGCCCGCACCGTCTCTTCCCACGTTATCTTCCTGCATCAGGGATTAATTGAGGAAGAAGGCCATCCGGATGAGCTGTTCGGCAATCCTAAGAGCCCGCGTTTGCAGCAGTTCCTGAAAGGTTCGCTTAAGTAGTTCTGACCCTCTCGCTTTCGGGCGAGGGGGCTATTTATCCAGGCTGTACACCCAGTCGTCGTACCGTTTTCCATTCAGCTCGAAGGCATTTTCCAGCACCTGCGTACGTCTGAATCCGGCTTTTTCCAATACTCTCACCGAACCGCTGTTCTCTGCCAGCACCCACGCGTTAATGGTCTGTAAGCCTTCATTGCTGAAGCCATGTTGGCAGACGGCTAAAAGTGCCTCCAGCGCATAGCCTTTTCCCCAGGCCTTCGGGAGCAGTGCGTAACCAATATCGGCTTGTTGCGGGTACAGGGCGCTAAGAGTCAGCCCGATATCGCCAACAAATTCACCCTCCAGACGACGAATGGAATAAAAACTCCCCGCCAGTCTTGATTCAAACTTCTCCAGAATTTGCGCTTCGGACTGAACGTTCCCCATATACCGGCGAACCTGAACATCACTGTGCAGCGAAAGGAAGTCCGGCCAGTCTTGCCCGGTAAGTGCGGTGAGTACCAGGCGTGAAGTGTTAAGTATTGGCATCAATCCCCCGGGTTTAATGCTGAACGGGTAGCGAATGCTGGGACTCCAACTGCTGGAGGTAACCCAGCACGACGTTTTTCTCCATGGAAGAACGGAGTTGCAGCGCCAGGTTGATGCTGTCGAGAACATGGGCGTTGGCGATGAGCGGAGAGTCAGCAGGAATACGTGCCTCTCGAGCCAGCCAGTCTACAACCGTGCGCCAGTGCCATAAAGGGGAATTGCCGGTAACCCGTTGTACTGGCCCGGGAAATTGGCGAGATCCTCGCGCGCCTTCTTTAAGCAGCGCAATGGCCTGTCGCGTTAATCCTGTTAACTCTGCGATATCGCTCAGCCCGACCAGCGTGGAATCGACAGACTCGACGCGGGCGCGAACCCCAGCAGACTCGATATCCCGGATGGCACTCAGCACGGCCTGAGCCAGAGTGGGGGCATGGCGATCGAATTCCAGATAGACGGCTGTGCCGTAAAAGCAGACCAGCGCGTCATCGCAACCTGCGGTAAAGAGGGCATCTTCTAATCCCTCGGTATCTGCCGTCACGCCTGACAGCGTCAAGGTAAAATTAAAAAGTGGCATCGCTAACTCCTTTTCATTCTTCACGCTGGCAGTCCTTTCGGGGCGGTGGATTGCGGCGTGCAGCTGTTAATTTTGCGGATAATTTGCCGGGCATGGTTCTGGGGACATGATGGCGTAGACCAGATACTCATTGCATGCTCCCGATGACCCGCGATGCCGCACCTTAACCGACCAAAACAGTGCGCACTACGACCCCCTACCGAAAACAGCCACCCCTGACTCACGGCATACTGTATCGCTGCCCGAATATGTTTATCTGGATGTTCCTTCATCTTTGTTGTCCTGTGCAGTATGAGAAGACTGTTGACGGATGTCAACGATTATTTTGAGTGAAAAATCACCGCTTATTGCACGGAGAGTATCCGCATCAGCGGTAAAACGCTTGAGAAAGACCGGCTCGGTGAAGAGATTATTTAAAGATTGCGTAGTGCATTCCAGTGCACGCAAATGATTGCACTGGACGTTGCATACTAGGGGAAGTTATCGGGTGAGAACGTCGGCTAACGCTTCTTCAAGATCGTACCAGCGGAAGACAAACCCTGCATCTTCAAGGCGTTTGGGCAGAGCACGTTGGCCTCCTAACACCAGCACTGACGATTCGCCCATTAACAATCTGATGGCTGTCGCTGGGGCACGGAGTACTGCTGGGCGTTTAAGAATATGCCCGAGGGCATGAGCAAATTGCTCATTATGCACCGGGTAAGGGGATACCATATTGAAAGGGCCACGAAGGGGATTATTCAGAAGCCAGAGAATACCGTTAACCATATCGTCGATATGGATCCAGGCCAGATACTGACGCCCGTTACCGATGGGGCCACCCAGTCCAAGCTTAAAGGGGGGGACCATTTTGCCGAGAATTCCCCCTTGTGGCGCCAGTACAACGCCTGTGCGCAACAGGCAAACACGCGTCGTCTCGCTTTGCGCTTCACAGGCTATTTGCTCCCAGCGCGCGCACAATTTATGGGTGAATTCGTTGTGTGGGGGTTCTTCTTCGGTGACAACCACTTCGCCCAGGTCGCCGTAATATCCCGCGGCGGAGCCGGAGATAAGCACTTCAGGCGGTTTTACGCTGGCAGCAAACAAATCAACCAGCTGCTGAGTGATTTGCCAGCGGCTTTGGCACAGTCGCTGTTTTTGTTCTTCCGTCCAGCGCTTATCCGCGATGGGTTCGCCTGCAAGATTGATTACCGCGTCGATACCCTCAAGATTTTTCTGGTCGCTCAATCCTTTCCAAATCTCGACATCAGCGCGTAGCCGCTGCCGTGCTTTCTCTGGCGAGCGGGTGACAACCGTCACGCTATGCCCCAGTTCAAGCAGTTTCGGAATCAAATGGCGACCAATCAGGCCGGTACCGCCGGTAATCAGAATCTTCATGCAACCTCCAGGTTGCGCTTAACGTCGCCAGCTCATGGTCATTGAGACGGAATCGGCATACCGCAGCGCGTGAAGTTTATCGATCTCCACTTCAGCATAAGTGACCCACGGGTGATCGCATGCGATGTCGAGCACATCCTGAGTTAATTTTTCTAACAAAGAGAAGCGGTTATTCTCGACATGCTGAATGATGCCTTTGGTAATGGTGCGATAATTCAGCGCATCGTTAATGTCTTCACTGTTCCGCGCTTTATCTGCCGGATAGTGAATAGCGACATTGACGACGATATCCTGGCGGTTAGCTATCTCTTCTTCTTTGATACCGATAAACGTTCTCAGGCGCAGGTTCTTGATACGAATAATGGCGTCTGGCTGGGACATTGCAGGTTTCCTCCTTGTTATAATTCCCGTCATCATACAACAAACTTCTTTCAGTTCGAGTGTGCCAATTGCATCGCGCGTTCTGTCGCTGGACGATGGCGAATGCGTTCAAACCAGTTGTTTACGGCTGGAAAATTTTGCAGATCGATTCGCTGGCGCTGGTGGGCGTTGATCCACGGCCAGCAGGCAATGTCCGCAATGCTGTAATGTTCTCCGCCAAGCCAGGGGAAAGATTCCAGCCTTTTGTTGAGCACATTGTATAAACGCAGCGTCTCAACCTGATAGCGTTCAATGGCATACGGCACGGGCTGTGGTGCAAAGTGGTTAAAATGATGGTTCTGCCCGAGCATAGGACCCAGACCCCCCACCTGCCAGAATAACCACTGCAGTATCGTATGCCGTTCTCGTAGCTCTCCACTTAACAATTTCCCCGACTTTTCCGCCAGATAGAGCAGGATCTCACCAGACTCAAAGAGACTCAGCGGCGCGCCGCCATCGGCAGGAACGTGATCAACAATAGCCGGGATTTTATTATTCGGGGAGAGCGAAAGAAATTCAGGCCGGAACTGGTCTCCTTTGCCTATATCCACCCGTATCAAACGATAAGCCAACTGCGCCTCTTCCAGAAACAACGTGATCTTATGGCCGTTAGGGGTTGGGGCGTAGTAGAGATCGATCATTTTGACTCCCGTTGTTGGGCGATAGGGGTAATAAATGCAGTATAGGCTGCTACAACAATTGTGTGAGTTTTCATCAAGTGACAGTGAGCGGAAGACGCGTTATGTTGACGTTTTCCCCCGCAATACGTTGAGGAATCTATGAGCCGTCCTGTGATTACGCTGTGGTCTGATGCGAATTTCTATTCGCCGTATGTGATGTCTGTGTATGTTGCTTTGCAGGAAAAAGGACTGGCTTTCAGTCTGAAAACGGTGGATCTCAATCAGGGCGAACATTTGCAAGCGGGGTGGAAGGGGTATGCCCTGACGCGGCGGGTACCGCTATTAGAAGTCGACCACTTTGAGCTTACGGAGTCGTCGGCGATAACGGAATATCTTGATGAACGCTTTGCACCACCACAATGGGAGCGACTTTATCCTCATGATCTTGAGAAGCGTGCCCGTGCGCGGCAGATACAAGCCTGGCTGCGTAGCGATTTGATGCCTGTTCGTGAGGAGCGCTCAACGGATGTGGTTTTTGGCGGCGTGAAAAAAGCGCCCTTAAGTGAGCAAGGGCAACATGCCGCAGAAAAACTGTTTACAACGGCCAGCGCGCTTTTGTCTCACGGGAAACCTAATCTCTTTGGTGAATGGTGTATTGCCGATGCGGATTTAGCTTTAATGCTCAATCGCCTGGTGCTGAACGGCGACGAGGTTCCAGAGCTGCTTTCTGAGTACGCGAATTTTCAATGGCAGCGTGCGTCAATACAGCGTTTTATTGCGCTGTCAGCCAAACGCTCAGGCTGATTCCACGGCTATAATCCGTTATGATAGTGCGGTTTTATCGTGGAGGAAGAATTGATGAAACTGATGTTTGCGTCAGACATTCACGGATCTTTGCCGGCGACCGAAAGCGTACTGTCTCTGTTCGCGCAAAGTGGGGCGAAGTATCTGGTGATTCTTGGGGACGTGCTGAACCACGGCCCGCGAAATGCGCTTCCTGAAGGCTATGCGCCAGCCCAAGTGGCTGAACGGCTGAATACTGTTGCCGACAGGATTATTGCCGTCAGAGGCAATTGTGACAGTGAAGTGGATCAGATGCTGCTTCATTTTCCGCTCACCGCGCCCTGGCAGCAGGTGGTCACAGAAGCACGTCGTCTTTTCCTGACGCATGGTCATCTGTTTGGACCAGATAATCTCCCTGCTTTAACGGCTGGCGATGTGTTGATTTATGGTCATACTCATATTCCGGTCGCGGCGTTTAAGGGTGACATCTTCCATTTTAATCCAGGTTCCGTGAGCATCCCAAAAGGGGGCTTCGAGGCCAGCTATGGCTTGATGGATGAGAATAAATTGCAGGTTTTAGCACTCAATGATCAACGGGTTATTGCAGAGGTGACGTTTAACCCGTAATTTACCCGGCAACCGCAAACGCGCCGCCGAGAGCGCTTTAGAGAGAAGGTTTTCTGATGGTAGAGCAGAATTTGGCAAGCACGGAATGGGTGGATATCGTCAACGAAGACAATGAGGTCATTGCTCAGGCCAGCCGCGAGCAAATGCGTGCGCAGTCGCTGCGTCATCGCGCCACCTACATTGTGGTTCATGATGGTATGGGAAAAATTCTGGTGCAGCGTCGCACAGAAACGAAAGATTTCATGCCTGGCATGTTGGATGCAACCGCTGGCGGCGTTGTGCAGTCTGACGAGCAACTGCTGGAATCCGCTCGTCGTGAAGCGGAAGAAGAGCTGGGGATTGCAGGCGTGCCGTTTGCCGATCACGGTCAGTTCTATTTTGAAGATAAGCATTGCCGGGTTTGGGGCAGTTTATTCAGCTGTGTTTCCCATGGACCCTTCGCTCTGCAGGAAGAGGAAGTCAGCGAAGTCTGCTGGCTGACACCAGAAGAGATCACCGCACGCTGTGACGAATTCACTCAGGATTCACTGAAGGCGCTGGCACTGTGGATGAGCCGCAACGCCAATAACGACGTCCCGGAAGAAGAAGCTGCGGATTGATGTAAATCGCTTTCCGCTGGGAAGCGACATTGTCGTACGTGGTAAACGTGCAATAAAAAAGACAGCCATCAGGCTGCCTTTTTGCTTTCAGCGGAGATTAGTCCTGCTGAGAAGACTGGATCGCGGTCAGAGCGATGGTATAGACGATATCGTCAACCAGTGCGCCACGAGACAGGTCGTTCACCGGCTTACGCATACCCTGCAGCATTGGCCCGATGGAGATCAGGTCAGCAGAACGCTGTACGGCTTTGTAAGTGGTGTTACCGGTGTTCAGGTCTGGGAAGATGAACACGGTCGCGCGACCAGCAACCGGAGAGTTCGGCGCTTTGGATTTCGCAACGTCAGCCATCACGGCAGCATCGTACTGCAGTGGGCCGTCGATCATCAGGTCAGGACGTTTTTCCTGCGCCAGACGCGTCGCTTCGCGAACTTTCTCTACATCGCTACCTGCACCTGAGGTACCGGTGGAGTAGGAGAGCATCGCAACACGCGGTTCTATACCGAAGGCAATCGCAGAATCTGCAGACTGAATAGCGATCTCAGCCAGCTGTTCAGCGGTTGGGTCCGGGTTGATCGCACAGTCGCCGTACACGTAAACCTGTTCCGGCAGCAGCATGAAGAACACGGAAGAAACCAGAGAGCTGCCCGGTGCAGTTTTGATCAGCTGCAGCGGTGGACGGATGGTGTTGGCCGTGGTGTGAACCGCGCCAGAAACCAGACCGTCAACTTCGTTTTGTTCCAGCATCAGGGTGCCGAGAACCACGTTGTCTTCCAGCTGCTCGCGAGCAACCGCTTCGGTCATGCCTTTGCTCTTACGCAGTTCAACCAGACGGGCAACGTAGCTTTCACGTACCACTTCTGGATCGACGATTTCGATACCCGCACCCAGTTCAACACCCTGGTCTGCCGCAACACGGTTAATTTCATCCGGGTTACCCAGCAGGATACAGGTCGCGATACCGCGCTCAGCACAGATAGCCGCAGCTTTAACTGTACGTGGTTCGTCACCTTCAGGCAGAACAACGCGTTTGCCCGCTTTACGTGCCAGCTCAGTCAGCTGATAACGGAACGCTGGTGGAGACAGGCGACGGCTACGCTCAGAGGTGGCGGTCAGGGATTCGATCCAGTTTGCATCGATGTGGCTTGCCACATATTCCTGAACTTTCTCAATACGCTCGTGGTCATCAACCGGCACTTCCAGGTTGAAGCTCTGCAGGCTCAGAGAGGTCTGCCAGGTGTTGGTGTTGACCATGAAGACCGGCAGGCCAGTCGCGAACGCGCGTTCGCACAGCTTATTGACGCGCGCATCCATTTCGTAGGCACCGGTCAACAGAATTGCGCCGATTTCTACGCCATTCATTGCTGCGAGGCACGCAGCAACCAGCACGTCAGGACGGTCTGCGGAGGTAACCAGCAGAGAGCCTGCGCGGAAGTGTTCCAGCATGTGCGGAATTGAACGTGCACAGAAGGTCACGGACTTCACGCGACGGGTGTTGATGTCACCTTCGTTAACGATGGTAGCATTCAGGTGGCGAGCCATGTCGATTGCGCGGGTGGCAATCAGGTCGAAGCTCCACGGCACCGCGCCGAGCATCGGCAGTGGGCTGGAAGCCGCGAGTTCTGCCGGATTGATTTTCACGACGGTCGCTTTGGACGAGTCGTCGAAAATCTCGGACAGGTCAGGGCGAGTACGGCCCTGGTCATCCACTGGCGCGTTCAGTTTGTTAACGATAACGCCGGTGATGTTGGTGTTTTTCGCGCCGCCGAAGCTGTTGCGAGTCAGCTCGATACGCTCTTTCAGCTCTTCCTGAGTGTCGGTGCCCTGTGACATCACGAACACGATTTCAGCATTCAGGGTTTTCGCAATCTCGTAGTTCAGAGACTGAGCGAACTGATGCTTACGCGTTGGAACCAGGCCTTCTACCAGCACCACTTCAGCATCCTGAGTGTTAGCGTGGTAGTTCGCGATGATCTCTTCCATCAGCACGTCATTCTGGTTGCTGGACAGCAGAGACTCAACGTGGCTCATCTTCAGCGGTTCAGCGGCTGGCAGATTGGAGTTTGCACGCACGATAGTGGTGGTCTGGTCTGGGGCATCGCCACCGGCACGGGGTTGAGCGATTGGCTTAAAGACGCTCAGACGAACGCCTTTGCGTTCCATAGCACGGATAACGCCAAGGCTGACGCTGGTCAGGCCGACGCTGGTTCCGGTAGGGATCAGCATAATTGTACGGGACACGGTTTATCCTCTTTCGTAACCGCCAGGGGTTGGCGGGAGACAAAACAGCACCGCCAGCTAGGCTGGCGGTGTGGAGTGGAATCAGGCAGTCAGACGAGCGGCGTCTTGTGCGATAACCAATTCTTCGTTGGTCGGGATGACCACGGCAGGGCGGGTGCCTTCTTTGTTGATGAAGCCAGACTTGCCGAAACGGGCAGCCAGGTTACGCTCGTGATCAACTTCGAAGCCCAGAACGCCCAGTTTGCCCAGGGACAGTTCGCGAACCATCGCGGCGTTTTCACCGATACCACCGGTGAACACAACGGCGTCCAGACGACCGTCCATCAGTGCAGTGTAAGAACCGATGTATTTCGCCAGACGGTGGCAGTAAACGTCCATTGCACGCTTAGCGTCGGCTTTGGTTTCGTAGTTGTCTTCAACATAACGGCAGTCGCTGGTGACTTCGGTCAGGCCCAGCAGGCCAGACTCTTTGGTCAGCATTTTGTTGATAGCATCAACGCTCATGCCCAGGGTGTCGTGCAGATGGAAGATGATCGCCGGGTCGATATCACCGGAACGAGTTCCCATCACCAGACCTTCCAGCGGGGTCAGACCCATAGAAGTATCCACACATTCGCCGTTACGAATAGCAGAAACAGAACCACCGTTGCCCAGGTGGCAAGTGATGATGTTCAGTTCTTCAACCGGCTTATTCAGAACTTTAGCGGCTTCCTGAGTCACGAAGAAGTGGCTGGTGCCGTGTGCGCCATAGCGACGAACGCCGTGCTCTTTGTACAGGTTGTACGGTAGGGCATACAGGTATGACTCTTCTGGCATGGTCTGATGGAACGCGGTGTCGAAGACAGCAACGTTCTTGTTTTTCAGGTTCGGGAAGGATTTCAGCGCTTCCGCGATGCCGATCAGGTGTGCAGGGTTGTGCAGTGGTGCAAAAGAGGCTGCATCTTTGATACCCTGAATAACGGAATCATCGATAACCACAGAGCCGGTGTACTTCTCGCCGCCGTGAACAACACGGTGACCGATAGCCGCCAGCTGAGCAGACAGTTCTGGTTTTTGTGCCAGAATAGTGTTAACGATAAAGTTAAGCGCTTCACTGTGAGCGGCGCCTGCACCTAAAGCCGCTTCCTGTTTGCCGCCATCCATTTTCCACTTGATACGTGCTTCTGGGAGATGGAAACATTCGGCCAAACCAGAAAGGTACTCTTCACCGTTGATTGCATCAATGACTGCAAATTTCAGGGAGGAGCTACCGCAGTTCAGAACCAGTACTAACTTACTCGACATGGAAGTACCTATTATCTTATGTGGCTAAAAAAACGTCAGTGAGTCAAAGAGCGTAGCGCAGGATGAGACTGACATTTATGATTAACATCATGCAGGATACTTTTATCCGGCATGACGAAGAAAATTCTGGTGATTCATCATCCAGTTTTGCACAGTTTTCAGCCAATGGCAGAATATGCAATAATTTGACGAATCGTGAGATGAGGTCTACGCCTTCTCTCAAGCGGCACAGGATACCTGATTGCCGCCTTTATTGGCAAAATCTTTTGAACGTTGTCATGCTCAGTTGTTGTTTTACGAAAAATTTTGATTTTTTATCTGTGAAGTTGAGGTAACGCCATGTCGACACCCGATAACCGCCCGGTCAGCTTTTTTAGTTTGTTCCGCCGTGGGCAGCACTACTCAAAGACGTGGCCGATGGAAAAACGCCTTGCCCCCGTATTTGTTGAAAATCGGGTCATCCGTGCCACCCGCCACGCTATTCGCTTCATGCCGCCTGTTGCTGTGTTTACGCTGTGCTGGCAAATTGCCCTCGGCGGCCAGCTGGGCCCGGCAGTGGCGACAGCCCTGTTCGCCCTGAGCCTGCCGATGCAGGGAATGTGGTGGCTGGGTAAGCGTTCAGTTACGCCGCTGCCACCGTCAATCCTCAACTGGTTCTATGAAGTGCGTGGAAAATTGCAGGAATCTGGCCAGGCGCTGACGCCGGTAGAAGGCAAGCCTGATTACCAGGCGCTGGCCGACACGCTGAAACGCGCCTTCAAACAGCTGGATAAAACTTTTCTTGATGATTTGTAATTAACTATCAAAAACGCATATAAAAGAGGGCATACAGAATGTAAGCCCTTTTTTTCATGCCGTTAGTGCAACAGGAGTCTAAAAATGGAAATGACCAACGCTCAACGTCTGATTCTGTCGAATCAGTACAAAATGATGACCATGATGGATCCGGATAACGCCGAACGTTATCGCCGCCTGCAAACCATCATCGAGCGCGGCTACGGGTTGCAGATGCGTGAACTGGATCGTGAATTTGGTCAACTGACCGAAGAAACCTGTCGCATTATTATCGACATCATGGAGATGTACCACGCCCTGCATGTCTCCTGGACCAACCTGAAAGATGGCAGCACCATTGATGAGCGCCGCGTGACGTTCCTTGGCTTTGATGCCGCCACCGAAGCCCGCTATCTCGGCTATGTCCGTTTCATGGTGAACACCGAAGGCCGCTATACCCATTTCGACGCCGGGACTCACGGCTTCAATGCACAAACCCCAATGTGGGAAAAATACCAGCGGATGCTGGGAGCATGGCACGCCTGTCCGCGCCAGTATCATCTGAGCAGCAACGAAATCAATCAGATCATTAACGCCTGACGGAGGCCGCTGTGCAGTGCAAAGGATTTTTGTTTGATCTTGATGGAACGCTGGTCGACTCACTGCCCGTGGTCGAACGTTCCTGGTGTCGTTGGGCTGACAGGCACGGTCTGAGCCATGATGAAGTGCTGAACTTTATTCATGGTAAACAGGCGATCACGTCGCTACGCCACTTCCTGCCAGGCAAAACGGAAGCAGAGATTCAGGCGGAATTTAGCTGGCTTGAGCAGACTGAAGCGAATGATCTCGAAGGGATCACCGCCCTTCCTGGGGCTCAGGCGTTACTGAATACGCTGGACGATGCGGGGATCCCGTGGGCCATCGTGACGTCAGGGACGGTCCCTATCGCCCATGCGCGTCATCGTACCGCGGGCCTGGCGGCAGCAAAGGTGTTTGTCACCGCAGAACAGGTCAAACGCGGGAAACCGGAGCCGGATGCCTACCTGTTAGGGGCAAAGCTGATTGGCCTGGCACCTGAAGAGTGTGCTGTCGTTGAAGACGCCGCTGCCGGCATGTTGTCAGGGCTGGCGGCGGGGTGTCGCGTCATCGCGGTCAATGTTCCTGCTGATGCGCCTCGTCTGGATGAAGCCGATATTGTGCTGACGACGCTGGAAGCGCTAAAGGTCGTCCGACAACCCGACGGCACTGTCGACGTACAACTGAAAAGCTGATTCCCATGATATAGCCCCGCACCCGCGGGGCTTTTTTATGCCACACTCTTTAGCATTCTCTTTTCTGACAAGGATATGTTGTGAACGGTGAACTGATTTGGGTGCTTTGCCTGCTGGCGGTCGCGGTCGTCCTCTTTGCCACCGGAAAAGTCCGCATGGATGCCGTGGCTCTGCTGGTCATTGTGGCTTTTGTCCTGAGCGGTACGCTTACCTTAAGTGAAGCCTTTTCTGGCTTTAGCGATCCCAACGTTATTCTTATCGCCGCGCTGTTTATTATTGGCGATGGTCTGGTGCGCACGGGGGTTGCAACCAGCATGGGCTCCTGGCTGGTTAACGTCGCGGGCAACAGCGAAGTCAAAATGCTGGTTTTTTTGATGCTTACCGTGGCGGGGCTAGGCGCGTTTATGAGCTCCACTGGCGTCGTCGCCATTTTTATTCCCGTGGTCCTTAGCGTCAGTATGCGCATGAATACCTCACCGTCGCGACTGATGATGCCACTCAGTTTTGCCGGGCTTATCAGCGGGATGATGACGCTGGTGGCCACCCCGCCGAATCTGGTCATCAACAGTGAATTGATCCGCGAAGGGCTGCACGGGTTCAGCTTTTTCAGCGTCACGCCAATCGGTCTTGTCGTTCTGCTGCTGGGCATTGTCTACATGCTGCTGATGCGCTTTATGCTGCCCGGCAATGAGCACGAGCAGAAGGGGGATAAGCGCCGTACCTTCCGCGATTTAATCAAAGAGTATCGCTTAAATGGCCGGGCACGCCGTCTTGCCATTCGTCCGGGTTCACCGTTGATTGGCCAGCGTCTCGATGACTTAAAGCTGCGTGAGCGCTATGGCGCTAACGTGATTGGGGTCGAGCGTTGGCGTCGTTTCCGTCGGGTGATCGTTAACGTCAATGGTGTGTCAGAATTCCGCGCCCGCGATGTTCTGCTGATTGACATGTCCACCGCAGACGTCGATTTACGTCAGTTCTGTACCGAACAAATGCTCGAACCCATGGTTCTGCGTGGGGAATATTTTTCTGACCAGGCGCTGGACGTGGGGATGGCCGAGGTTTCTCTGATCCCCGACTCCGAACTGGTGGGCAAGACCGTCCGCGAGATGAGTTTCCGCAGCCGTTTTGGCCTGAATGTTGTCGGGCTTAAACGTGAAGGCAAAGCGGTTGAAGGCGCGGTGGTGGATGACGAAATTGAACTTGGCGATATCCTGTTGGTGGTCGGCAACTGGAAGCAGATAGCGCATCTGGCACAGCGGGGGCGTGACTTTGTGGTCCACAACATGCCGATTGAAGTAAACGATGCTTCGCCGGCGCACAGCCAGGCGCCGCATGCCATTTTCTGTCTGGTGCTGATGGTCGCGCTGATGCTGACCGACGAAATTCCTAATCCTGTTGCCGCGATTATCGCCTGTCTGTTGATGGGAAAATTTCGCTGTATTGATGCCGAGAGCGCCTACAAAGCCATCCACTGGCCAAGCATTATTTTGATTGTCGGGATGATGCCCTTTGCGTTGGCGCTGCAAAAAACAGGCGGTGTTGATCTGGTGGTGAAAGCGCTAATGGATATTGGCGGCGGGCAAGGGCCTTACCTGATGCTGATTTGCCTGTTCGTGATGTGCGCGACTATCGGGCTATTTATCTCCAATACAGCGACCGCCGTCTTAATGGCACCGATCGCGTTGGCGGCGGCGAAATCGATGGGCGTCTCGCCTTACCCGTTTGCCATGATAGTGGCGATGGCCGCATCCGCAGCCTTTATGACACCGGTATCGTCGCCGGTGAACACGCTGGTATTAGGGCCGGGTAAATACACGTTCAGTGATTTTGTGAAGATGGGCGTGCCGTTCACCTTGCTGGTGATGGTGGTGTGCGTTGTCCTGATCCCGGTGCTGTTTCCGTTTTAAGTTTAGTGTTTTCACCCCTCTCCACGTGGGAGAGGGGCGGGGGAGAGGGCATCAGGCAGCACGGTATTAAAGCGGTGAATCCTGGCTTATCTCATCCAGCGACAGCTGGAAGCTCGGCACAAATACCTGCATAAAATAGTCCATCTCTTCGCTGCGGCGGGATTCCAGGGTTTTCTCCAGGCGAGATTTGGCGAGCAGGAATTCATTGTTGCCAGCGGAGAGCTCTTCCAGACATTTCAGATACGCGCAGAGCGCATCTGCCTGCTTCACAATGGCTCTCTCCTCATCACTGGCATGATGCTCATCGATTAACGGCTCAAAGATATCCCGCAGTTCTTCTGGCACCATATCCACCAGTTTTCGCTGGGCGATTTTCTCAATGGCTTTATATTCCTGGGCAATCTGGGAATTGAAGTATTTCACCGGGGTGGGCAGATCGCCGGTCAGGACTTCTGAAGCGTCATGATACATGGCCAGCAGTGCAATGCGTTCTGCGTTGACGTTGCCGTTGCCGTTGAATTTTCGGTTTTTAATTGCGGCGAGCGCGTGGGCAACCATCGCGACCTGCAGACTGTGCTCAGAGACGTTTTCAGTACGCACGTTGCGCATCAGGGGCCAGCGGTTAATAAGCTTCAGGCGGGAGAGGTGGGCAAAGAAATGGCTCTGACTCATGGTTAACCTTATATCCGTTACGACAGAAGAACCATTGTGCGCAGAGTTGACCGCCGGATGCAAATCCCGGCGGCCGACGAGCGTTTTACTGATGATAGCCGGAAAGGAAACGGCCGAAACGGGTAATGGACATCTCGAGGTCATCCATTCTTGGCAGGGTCACGATGCGCACGTGATCCGGCCACGGCCAGTTGAACGCGGTCCCCTGGACCAACAGCACTTTTTCCTGCAGCAGGAAGTCGAGCACCATTTTTTGGTCGTCATGAATGTTAAAGCGCTTGCTGTCGATTTTCGGGAACATGTACAGCGCGCCTTTCGGTTTAACGCAACTGACGCCCGGAATGTCGTTAATCAGTTCCCAGGCACGATTGCGCTGTTCGTACAGGCGACCGCCCGGAGCGATAAATTCGCTGATGCTCTGATAGCCACCCAGCGCCGTCTGAATAGCGTGCTGAGCCGGAACGTTGGCGCACAGACGCATCGAGGCCAGCATTTCCAGACCTTCGATATACCCTTTGGCGTGTTTTTTCGGTCCGTTCAGTACCATCCAGCCCTGACGGAAACCGGCAACGCGATAGGTTTTGGATAACCCATTAAAGGTGACGGTCAGCAGATCGGGTGCCAGTGCGGCGATCGAATGGTGCTGTGCTTCGTCATAAAGGATCTTGTCGTAGATTTCGTCTGCGAAAATGATCAGGTTGTGCTGACGGGCAATCTCGACGATCTCCAGCAGCAGCTCTTTTGAATAGACCGCGCCGGTAGGGTTGTTCGGGTTAATGATCACAATACCGCGGGTGCGCGGGGTGATTTTACTGCGAATGTCATCGAGGTCCGGGAACCAGTCGGAAGATTCATCGCAAAGATAATGTACTGCTTTGCCGCTGGAAAGTGAGACCGCTGCCGTCCACAGAGGATAATCCGGCGCCGGGACTAACATTTCGTCGCCGCTGTTCAGCAGCGCCTGCATCGCCTGCACGATCAGTTCGGAAACGCCGTTACCAATATAGATATCTTCAACGGTCACATCGCGTATATCACGCGCCTGATAGTGTTGCATGATCGCTTTACGGGCGGAGTACAGTCCTTTGGAGTCACAGTAGCCCTGCGCGGTAGGCAGGTTGCGAATCACGTCGACAAGGATCTCATCCGGGGCCTCAAAACCAAACGGGGCCGGGTTGCCGATGTTCAGTTTGAGAACTTTATTGCCTTCCTCTTCAAGACGTTTAGCTTCTTTAAGTACCGGGCCGCGGATGTCATAACAGACATTATCTAATTTGCTGGATTTTTCGATGGGGGACATGAATCTTAACCTTTTCGCTAGTTTTGCCACTCCCTGCCGTGGAAGTCAGCACGGAATAATGTACTCCCCATCCCCGGCTTTTTGAAGGGTCAGCAGGAGAAGATTTGGCACAATGCGATATATGTATGCTTTCTGTTTGCCTGCTAACGGTGGGTTTTCCCTGTTTATTCCACTGCTCATCGGGTCATCGTTGGTGGTTAATGTTGTTGTGTCGATTTTAATCTGAATTTTTGGCTGAATTTTTTAGGCTGGTGGTACGCCAGTCTGTGCGCGTTCTGCTAAGAGGGGAGTTGGAAAAAGGCGGCCGCAGTGGGGGGAATTGGCTACGCTTAGGATGCGTTCTCATCGGGTTCGCTGTGAATATACTGTTAAGTTTTGTTAATGAAAGAATATTTAAACAATTAACGTTTCTTCATTAATTGCAAAGATGTCTTTTGTTTTTGTTAATTTATTTCAGGGGTGACGATTTACCTTTAAAAATTTATGTAAGATAAACCTTAATAATACTTATAAATATAAAGGTTTTGCGGTAGGATACTGATGAATACAAGCCGCGAATGTCCAGGTGACAGCGTGTGTCTAGCGTGTGTCTAGCGTGTATTCTCAGTATAACTATATGTTATTGCTCTTGTTTTTGTTAAATCTGAATCAATTGTGAAATTTGACATCATTGTTGAGTGTTCTTAAAAAACTTTGCATGAACGTAACGTTTTTTTTTAATAATCTCACATAAAAGTACCAGAGATAATTAATCCGTTATCCAGGTGTTAGCAAAAATATAGCTAAGGGGTCTGCTCGCCGTGTGGCCGCAGGCAATTATAACGCAATAACGCTCTTTCAGGTGTTCGTCCGGCTCGCCGGGCCGGAGGATAAGACTCAAATGGAATTGCCTGAATTTTCCAGAGCACAGCATCAACCAGGCAGGTCAGCACAGGCGACCTGTAAGTGAAGAAAATGATTAACGCAAATCGTCCGATACTGAATCTCGACCTCGATCTGCTGAGAACTTTTGTTGCAGTTGCCGATCTGAACACCTTTGCTGCTGCGGCGGCGGCGGTGTGCCGCACCCAGTCTGCGGTCAGCCAGCAAATGCAGCGTCTGGAACAGCTGGTAGGGAAAGAATTGTTCGCCCGCCATGGCCGCAACAAGTTGCTCACTGAACATGGTATTCAGCTGCTGGGTTATGCCCGGAAAATTTTACGCTTCAATGATGAGGCGTGCACGTCGCTAATGTTTAGCTCTTTGCAGGGGATGCTGACCGTAGGATCTTCTGATGAATCCGCCGATACCATTCTGCCCTTCCTGCTCAGTCGTATCAGTTCGGTTTATCCCAAACTGGCATTAGACGTTCGGGTAAAACGGCACGCTGAAATGGAAGATATGCTCCATGCCGGTGACGTCGATCTGGTACTGACGACGCATAAACTCAACCAGTTTGAGGCGATTTCGCTGCGGACATCGCCAACATTATGGTATTGCGCGGCGGATTATGTCCTGCCGCCTGGTGAGCCCGTTCCGCTGGTGCTGCTGGACGATCCCAGCCCGTTCCGCGATATGATCATCGATACGCTCAATGCGGCGAGGATCCCATGGCGTCTGGCCTATGTGGCCTCCACGCTCTCTGCGGTGCGTGCGGCGGTGAAAGCCGGGTTAGGCGTAACGGCGCGTCCGGTAGAAATGATGAGTCCGGAGCTGCGTGTGCTGGGGAAATCAGACGGATTGCCGCTGTTACCCGACACCGAATACCTGCTGAGCTGCAACAGCCAGCGTAACAACGAACTGGTACAGGCCATTTTCCAGTCGCTGGAAAATTATAATAATCCCTGGTACCAATACGGTGCCTATGCGTCTACCTCTGAAGGAGGAGACGATTCGCTGGTAACAGAGCGGGATTTGGAGTAACAAACCGCCGAATCCTGGTAATAGATCACAAATGTGAAAAAAGGCCGCTGATGCATAAATTATGCTCAGCGGCCTTTTTTGTGGGCAAAAATCCAACAGCCAAAAGATTTTTTATTAAATATCTATATTATTCATAACGATATTTTTCTGCTTTCCGCTTTGTCGCGTCTTTCGATACCAACTTTTCAGGTTCCTGCTAATGTTAAAAAAGCGGCTGTATTGTTGCTGTTTTTTAATGGTAATTAACAAAAGCGTGTCTTAGATCAAAAAAATACCCCCCATTGGGGGGAGGAATCAACGTTGATTCCTGTCAAAATAGTAGGGTAATAGCTGTTCAATCCTCATACGGACACGATTCACCCGTGTCAACTCCTTGGCGCAAAATGTGCTGTTTTGGCAAAAGGGCATTTAATGTTAATGAAACATGTCTGATGTAAATTAGTGTGAGGAAACTTTTGTTAAAGTTGACAAAAGGTTATAGAAAGGAGTAAAAAACCACATCTTTTCGCAGTTTACGCCCATTAGTGGCAATTTTTTTGTGGTTTTTCATTCCTCCCCATGAATCATGTGGCGTTCATCTGCCAGCAAGAGCAGAGGATTTAGCGCTACTTATTTTGGTTAAGCAATGCGTATGTCAACATCCACTGAAGTCATCGCTCATCACTGGGCATTCGCTATATTTCTCATCATTGCCATAGGCCTCTGCTGTTTGATGCTGATTGGCGGTTGGTATCTCGGCGGTCGCGCGCGCGCGCGTAGCAAGAACACTCCGTTCGAGTCGGGTATCGACTCTGTGGGCTCTGCTCGCTTACGTCTTTCGGCGAAGTTCTATCTGGTCGCCATGTTCTTCGTCATCTTCGACGTGGAAGCCCTTTACCTTTACGCATGGTCTACGTCTATCCGCGAGAGCGGCTGGGTGGGCTTTGTGGAAGCCGCAATTTTCATTTTAGTGTTACTGGCAGGCCTGGTTTACCTCGTCCGCATCGGCGCACTGGACTGGACGCCTTCGCGCTCCCGCCGCACGCTGGTTAACCCGGAAACCGACACTAATCGTCATACGCAGTAAAAGCGAGGCAATAAGATGGATTATACGCTCACCCGCATAGATCCTAACGGTGAGAACGACCGTTACCCCCTGCAAAAACAGGAGATCGTAACCGACCCTCTTGAGCAGGAAGTGAACAAAAGCGTGTACATGGGCAAGTTAGAAAACGCCCTGCACGACATGGTCAACTGGGGTCGCAAGAACTCAATCTGGCCTTACAACTTCGGCCTTTCTTGCTGCTACGTTGAAATGGTGACGTCATTCACTGCGGTGCATGACGTTGCGCGTTTTGGGGCAGAGGTACTGCGTGCTTCGCCGCGTCAGGCTGACCTGATGGTGGTTGCAGGGACCTGCTTCACCAAAATGGCACCGGTTATTCAGCGTCTGTATGACCAGATGCTGGAACCAAAGTGGGTTATCTCCATGGGAGCCTGTGCAAACTCAGGCGGCATGTACGATATCTACTCTGTGGTGCAGGGTGTCGATAAGTTTATCCCGGTCGATGTTTACATCCCGGGTTGCCCGCCGCGCCCGGAAGCCTACATGCAGGCGCTGATGCTGCTGCAGGAATCCATTGGTAAAGAACGTCGTCCTCTCTCCTGGGTGGTTGGCGATCAGGGCGTATACCGCGCCAATATGCAATCTGAGCGCGAGCGTAAACGCGGCGAACGTATTGCTGTGACGAATCTGCGGTCCCCTGACGAGATTTAATTTTGCGCCTGTGGGCAGTGGATAAAGCCTTCGCATATCAAAATTAATAGCGCGGAGCCACGTCCCACAGTCACCACGGACCCTTTGCAATGGTGAACACTATGACCGATTTAACCGCGCAAGACGCCGCCGCCTGGCAGACCCGGGATCATCTTGATGACCCGGTGATTGGCGAACTGCGCAACCGTTTTGGGCCGGATGCCTTTACCGTTCAGCCTACCCGCACCGGGATTCCGGTGGTTTGGGTTAAGCGTGAACAGTTACTGGAAGTGGTCGATTTCCTTAAGAGATTGCCAAAACCTTATATCATGCTGTTTGATTTACACGGCATGGACGAACGTCTGCGCACGCACCGTGACGGGTTACCCGCCGCGGATTTTTCCGTTTTCTATCATCTGATTTCTATCGACCGCAACCGTGACATCATGCTCAAGGTCGCGCTGTCTGAAAACGATCTGAATGTGCCGACCGTCACCAAACTTTTCCCGAACGCCAACTGGTATGAGCGTGAAACCTGGGAAATGTTTGGCATCAACATTGAAGGCCACCCGAACCTGCGTCGCATCATGATGCCGGACACCTGGGAAGGCCACCCGCTGCGTAAAGACTACCCGGCGCGTGCGACAGAATTCGATCCGTTTGAGCTGACTAAAGCCAAGCAGGATCTGGAAATGGAAGCGCTGACCTTTAAGCCAGAACAGTGGGGCATGAAGCGCAGCTCCGAGAACGAGGACTTCATGTTCCTCAACCTCGGCCCGAACCACCCGTCTGCGCACGGTGCATTCCGCATCATTCTGCAGCTTGATGGCGAAGAGATTGTCGACTGCGTCCCGGACATCGGCTACCACCACCGTGGTGCTGAGAAAATGGGCGAGCGTCAGTCCTGGCACAGCTACATTCCGTATACCGACCGTATCGAATACCTCGGCGGCTGCGTGAACGAAATGCCTTACGTGCTGGCCGTTGAAAAACTGGCAGGCATTAAGGTTCCAGAGCGCGTAGACGTTATTCGCGTCATGCTCTCTGAACTGTTCCGTATCAACAGCCACCTGCTGTACATCTCCACGTTCATTCAGGACGTCGGCGCGATGACCCCGGTGTTCTTCGCATTTACAGACCGTCAGAAAGTGTACGATCTGGTAGAAGCGATTACCGGCTTCCGTATGCACCCGGCCTGGTTCCGTATCGGCGGTGTGGCGCACGATCTGCCGCGCGGTTGGGATCGCCTGCTGCGTGAATTCCTCGAGTGGATGCCGAAGCGTCTGGACTCGTACGAGAAAGCCGCGCTGCGTAACACCATTCTGAAAGGCCGTTCTCAGGGCGTTGCCGCTTATACCGCGAAAGAAGCGCTGGAGTGGGGCACCACGGGTGCTGGCCTGCGTGCAACCGGTATCGGCTTCGACGTGCGTAAATGGCGTCCGTACTCTGGCTACGAAAACTTCGACTTCGAAATCCCGACCGGCGGTGGCGTTTCTGACTGCTACACCCGCGTGATGCTCAAAGTGGAAGAGTTGCGCCAAAGTCTGCGCATCCTTCAGCAGTGCCTCGATAACATGCCGGAAGGCCCGTTCAAAGCGGATCACCCGCTGACCACGCCGCCACCGAAAGAGCGCACGCTGCAGCATATCGAAACCCTGATCACCCACTTCCTGCAGGTTTCCTGGGGTCCGGTCATGCCGGCCAACGAATCCTTCCAGATGGTGGAAGCGACCAAGGGGATCAACAGTTACTACCTGACCAGCGACGGCAGCACCATGAGCTACCGTACCCGTATCCGCACCCCGAGCTATGCGCACTTGCAGCAGATCCCGGCGGCCATCCGCGGCAGCCTGGTGTCGGACCTGATCGTGTATCTGGGTAGTATCGATTTTGTTATGTCAGATGTGGACCGCTAATTATGCACGAGAATCAACAACCACAAACCGAGGCTTTCGAGCTGAGTGCGGCTGAGCGTGACGCCATCGAGCACGAAAAGCACCACTATGAAGACCCGCGTGCGGCGTCCATTGAAGCGCTGAAAATTGTTCAGAAGCAGCGTGGCTGGGTGCCGGACGGCGCGATTTATGCCATCGCCGATGTGCTGGGTATCCCGGCAAGTGACGTCGAAGGCGTAGCGACGTTCTACAGCCAGATCTTCCGCCAGCCGGTAGGCCGTCACGTGATTCGCTACTGCGACAGCGTGGTGTGCCATATCACTGGCTATCAGGGCATTCAGTCGGCGATTGAAAGCCACCTGAAGATCCAGCCGGGCCAGACCACCTTTGATGGTCGCTTCACGCTGCTGCCGACCTGCTGTCTGGGCAACTGCGACAAAGGGCCGAACATGATGATTGATGAGGACACTCACAGCCATCTGACGCCGGAAGCGATCCCTGACCTTCTGGAGCGGTATAAATAATGAAAAACGTTATTCTGACTCCCGAAACGCATCCGCTGACGTGGCGTCTGCGTGACGATAAACAGCCGGTCTGGCTGGACGAGTATCAGGCGAAAAACGGCTATGCCGGTGCGCGTAAGGCACTGGGTGGCATGGCGCCTGACGAGATCGTAAACCAGGTAAAAGACGCGGGCCTGAAAGGGCGCGGCGGCGCAGGCTTCTCCACGGGTCTGAAGTGGAGCCTGATGCCGAAAGACGAATCCATGAACATCCGTTACCTGCTGTGTAACGCCGATGAAATGGAGCCGGGCACCTACAAAGACCGCCTGTTGATGGAACAGCTGCCGCACCTGCTGGTGGAAGGCATGCTGATCTCCGCGTTTGCGCTGAAAGCCTACCGTGGCTATATCTTCCTGCGCGGTGAATATATCGAAGCGGCCGTTCATTTGCGTCGTGCGATTGCTGAAGCCACTGAAGCGGGTCTGCTGGGTAAAAACATTCTCGGTTCCGGTTTTGACTTCGAACTGATTGTGCATACCGGGGCAGGGCGTTACATCTGCGGTGAAGAAACCGCGCTGATTAACTCCCTCGAAGGTCGTCGTGCGAACCCACGTTCCAAGCCGCCATTCCCGGCCAGTTCCGGCGTGTGGGGTAAACCGACCTGCGTGAACAACGTAGAAACCCTGTGCAACGTGCCCGCCATTCTCGCCAACGGCGTGGAGTGGTATCAGAACATCTCTAAGAGTAAAGATGCGGGCACCAAGCTGATGGGCTTCTCCGGCCGCGTGAAAAATCCAGGCGTCTGGGAGCTGCCGTTTGGCACCACCGCGCGTGAAATTCTGGAAGATTACGCGGGCGGGATGCGCGATGGCCTGAAATTCAAAGCCTGGCAGCCGGGTGGGGCAGGGACCGACTTCCTGACCGAATCGCACCTCGATCTGCCGATGGAATTTGAAAGCATCGGTAAAGCAGGCAGCCGTCTGGGTACGGCGCTGGCGATGGCCGTTGACCATGAAATTGGTATGGTCGGTCTGGTGCGTAACCTGGAGGAGTTCTTCGCTCGCGAGTCCTGCGGCTGGTGTACCCCTTGCCGCGATGGCCTGCCGTGGAGCGTGAAGATCCTGCGCGCTATCGAACGTGGCGAAGGCCAACCTGGCGATATCGAGACACTTGAGCAACTGTGTCGATCGCTTGGCCCGGGCAAGACCTTCTGTGCGCATGCGCCAGGTGCGGTCGAGCCGCTGCAAAGCGCGATTAAATACTTCCGCGAAGAGTTCGAAGCAGGCATCAAGCAGCCGTTCAGCAATACCCACCAGATTGGTGGTATTCAGCCGAACCTGCTGAAAGAGCGCTGGTAACGAACCTAAGAATTATTGATTAACGCTCAGTTTCGACTGAGCCAACTGGAAGCACGCTAATGGCTACGATTCATGTAGACGGCAAAGAATACGAGGTCAACGGAGCGGACAACCTGTTACAGGCTTGTCTCTCTCACGGCCTTGATATTCCTTATTTTTGCTGGCATCCGGCGCTGGGAAGCGTTGGCGCCTGCCGCCAGTGTGCGGTGAAGCAATATCAAAACGCGGAAGACACGCGTGGTCGCCTGGTGATGTCCTGTATGACGCCGGCATCCGATGGCACCTTTATCTCTATTGATGACGAAGAAGCGAAGCAGTTCCGCGAAAGCGTGGTCGAGTGGCTGATGACCAACCACCCGCACGACTGTCCGGTCTGTGAAGAGGGCGGCAACTGCCACCTGCAGGATATGACCGTCATGACCGGTCACAGCTTCCGTCGCTACCGTTTCACCAAACGTACTCACCGTAACCAGGATCTGGGGCCGTTCATCTCTCACGAAATGAACCGCTGCATCGCCTGTTATCGCTGCGTGCGTTACTACAAAGATTACGCTGACGGCGTCGATCTGGGTGTGTACGGCGCGCACGACAACGTCTACTTCGGTCGTCCGGAAGATGGCACGCTGGAGAGCGAATTCTCCGGTAACCTCGTTGAAATCTGCCCAACCGGCGTTTTCACCGATAAAACCCACTCCGAACGCTACAACCGTAAATGGGACATGCAGTTTGCGCCAAGCATCTGCCAGCAGTGTTCTCTGGGTTGTAACACCAGTCCGGGCGAGCGCTACGGTGAACTGCGCCGTATCGAAAACCGATACAACGGTACCGTAAACCACTACTTCCTCTGCGACCGTGGTCGTTTTGGCTATGGCTATGTGAACCTGAAAGACCGTCCGCGTCAGCCGGTTCAGCGCCGTGGCGATGACCTGATTACCCTCAATGCCGAGCAGGCGATGCAGGGCGCGGCAGACATTCTGCGTCAGTCGAAGAAGGTTATCGGCATCGGTTCTCCGCGTGCGAGCGTAGAAAGCAACTTTGCGCTGCGTGAACTGGTCGGGGAAGAAAACTTCTATACCGGTATCGCCAAAGGCGAGCAGGAACGTCTGCAGCTGGCACTGAAAGTGCTGCGCGAAGGCGGCATCCATACCCCTGCGCTGCGCGACATCGAATCTTATGATGCGGTTCTGGTGCTGGGTGAAGATATCACGCAGACCGGCGCTCGCGTTGCCCTGGCGGTTCGTCAGGCGGTGAAAGGCAAAGCACGTGAAATGGCAGCGGCCCAGAAAGTGGCTGACTGGCAGATTGCGGCCATCCTTAACATCGGTCAGCGCGCTAAGCATCCGCTGTTTGTGACTAACGTCGACAGCACGCGTCTGGATGACATCGCGGCGTGGACCTACTGCGCACCGGTCGAAGACCAGGCGCGTTTAGGCTTTGCTATCGCTCACGCGCTGGATGACAGTGCGCCAGCGGTGGAAGGCCTGAGCAACGATCTGAAAGGCAAAGTGGACGTTATCGTGCAGGCGCTGGCCGGTGCGAAAAAACCGCTGATTATTTCGGGTACCAATGCCGGCAGCGTGGAAGTGATTCAGGCCGCTGCGAACGTTGCCAAAGCGCTGAAAGGCCGTGGCGCTGACGTTGGCGTCACCATGATTGCCCGTGCGGTGAACAGCGTTGGCCTTGGCATGATCGGCGGCGGTTCGCTTGACGACGCGCTGAGCGAGCTGGAATCCGGCGCAGCCGATGCTGTTGTGGTGCTGGAAAACGATCTGCATCGCCATGCTTCTGCGGCACGCGTTGATGCGGCGCTCGCGAAAGCTCCGCTGGTGATGGTTATCGACCATCAGCGTACCGCGATTATGGACAAAGCCCACCTGGTGCTGTCCGCCGCGAGCTTCGCAGAAAGTGACGGTACCGTTATCAACAACGAAGGCCGCGCACAGCGTTTCTTCCAGGTTTATGACCCGGCGTATTACGACAGCAACACTATCATGCTGGAAAGCTGGCGCTGGCTGCATTCGCTGCACAGCACCGTGCAGAGCCGTGAAGTGGACTGGACGCAGCTCGATCATGTTATCGACGCCGCTGTTGCCAAACTGCCACAGCTGGCGGGTATCAAAGAAGCTGCACCTGATGCGTCGTTCCGTATCCGTGGTCAGAAACTGGCGCGTTCACCTATCCGCTCCAGCGGTCGTACCGCGATGCGCGCTGATATCAGCGTTCACGAGCCGCGTCAGCCGCAGGATAAAGACACCATGTTCGCCTTCTCAATGGAAGGGAACAACCAGCCAACTGCCGCGCGTTCGCAGATTCCATTTGCCTGGGCACCAGGCTGGAACTCCCCGCAGGCATGGAACAAGTTCCAGGCGGAAGTGGGTGGTCATCTGCGTAACGGTGACCCGGGCGTGCGTCTGATTGAAGCCTCTGAAAACGGTCTGGCGTACTACGTCACCGTGCCAGCAAGCTTCGCTGCGCAGGACGGGAACTGGCGTGTGGCCCCTTACTATCATCTGTTTGGTAGCGATGAACTGTCTCAGCGTTCACCGGTCTTCCAGAGCCGTATGCCGCAGCCTTACCTCAAGCTGAACCCGGCGGATGCCGCGAAGCTTGGTGTGAACGCGGGGGCGACGATTGCCTTTAGCTACGATGGTCAAACCATCACGCTGCCGCTGGTGCTTTCCGATGCACTGACTGCAGGACAGATTGGTCTGCCGATGGGTATGCCGGGTATCGCGCCAGCGCTGGCGGGTGCGCGTATTGATAATCTGCAGGAGGCGAAAGCATGAGTTGGTTAACACCGGATGTTATCGACATTCTGTTAAGCATCCTGAAAGCCGTGGTCATTCTGCTGGTGGTCGTCACCTGCGGCGCGTTCATGAGCTTTGGTGAGCGTCGTCTGCTCGGTCTGTTCCAGAACCGTTACGGACCGAACCGCGTAGGCTGGGGTGGTTCACTCCAGCTGGTGGCGGACATGATCAAGATGTTCTTCAAAGAGGACTGGGTGCCGAAATTTACCGACAAGGTTATCTTTACCCTTGCCCCGGTTATCGCCTTCACTTCTTTGCTGCTGTCGTTTGCTATCGTTCCGGTCAGCCCGACCTGGGTGGTCGCTGACCTCAACATCGGTATCCTGTTCTTCCTGATGATGGCGGGTCTGGCCGTTTACGCGGTGCTGTTTGCTGGCTGGTCCAGTAACAACAAATACTCGCTGCTCGGTGCGATGCGTGCTTCTGCACAGACGCTGAGCTACGAAGTGTTCCTTGGCTTATCGCTGATGGGCGTGGTGGCACAGGCCGGTTCATTCAATATGACCGACATCGTCAACAACCAGGCGCACCTGTGGAACGTCATTCCTCAGTTCTTCGGCTTCATTACTTTCGCTATCGCGGGCGTGGCAGTGTGTCACCGTCACCCGTTTGACCAGCCGGAAGCGGAGCAGGAACTGGCGGACGGCTACCACATCGAATACTCCGGCATGAAGTTCGGTCTGTTCTTCGTCGGCGAATACATCGGTATTGTTACCGTGTCTGCGCTGATCGTGACGCTGTTCTTCGGTGGCTGGCAGGGTCCGTTCTTACCACCGTTCATCTGGTTCGCGATTAAAACCGCGTTCTTCATGATGATGTTCATTTTGATCCGTGCTGCATTGCCGCGTCCGCGTTATGACCAGGTAATGTCCTTCGGCTGGAAAGTGTGCCTGCCGCTGACGTTGATCAACTTGCTGGTAACGGCGGCTGTCATTCTCTGGCAGCAGCCATAAGGGGCGAATAGACCATGACTTTAAAAGAATTATTAGTGGGCTTCGGCACCCAGGTCCGCAGTATCTGGATGATCGGGATGCACGCGTTCGCCAAGCGCGAAACGCAGATGTATCCGGAAGAGCCAGTTTACCTGCCGCCGCGCTACCGTGGCCGTATCGTGCTGACGCGCGATCCGGACGGCGAAGAGCGCTGCGTAGCCTGTAACCTGTGCGCCGTTGCTTGTCCGGTGGGCTGTATTTCTCTGCAGAAAGCAGAAACGAAAGACGGCCGCTGGTACCCAGAGTTTTTCCGCATTAACTTCTCACGCTGCATTTTCTGCGGCCTGTGTGAAGAAGCGTGCCCGACCACGGCGATTCAGTTGACCCCGGACTTCGAACTGGGTGAATACAAGCGTCAGGATCTGGTGTACGAGAAAGAGGATCTGCTGATTTCCGGTCCGGGCAAATACCCGGAATATAACTTCTACCGGATGGCGGGTATGGCAATCGACGGCAAAGATAAGGGCGAAGCGGAAAACGAAGCCAAGCCTATCGACGTCAAGAGCCTGTTACCGTAAGGAGAGGGGCAATGGAATTCGCATTTTACATTTGTGGTCTCGTCGCCATCCTGGCCACGCTACGGGTTATCACGCACACCAACCCGGTGCATGCGCTGCTGTACCTGATCATCTCCCTGCTGGCGATTGCTGGCGTGTTCTTCTCGCTCGGCGCGTACTTCGCCGGGGCGCTGGAGATCATCGTCTACGCCGGGGCGATCATGGTGCTGTTCGTGTTCGTGGTGATGATGCTGAACCTGGGCGGAGCCGAAATCGAGCAGGAACGCCAGTGGCTGAAGCCGCAGGTCTGGATTGGGCCAGGCGTCCTGTCCGTTATCCTGCTGGCGGTGATCGTTTACGGTATCCTGGGTGTTAGCGACCAGGGCATCGAAGGCAATGCTATCAGCGCCAAAGAAGTGGGTATCGCGCTGTTTGGTCCGTACGTTCTGGCGGTGGAGCTGGCCTCCATGCTGCTGCTGGCGGGCCTGGTTGTTGCCTTCCACATTGGTCGCGAAGACAGGGCCGGTGAGGTCATCAGCAACCGTGCGAACGATAGCAAAAGAAAAACGGAGGAGCACGCATGATCCCCTTAACCCATGGACTGATCCTCGCCGCGATCCTCTTTGTTCTCGGGCTGACCTGTCTGGTTATCCGTCGCAATCTGCTGTTTATGCTGATTGGGCTGGAAATCATGATTAACGCCGCCGCGCTGGCCTTTGTGGTCGCTGGCAGCTACTGGGGCCAGACCGACGGTCAGGTGATGTATATCCTCGCTATCAGCCTCGCGGCTGCGGAGGCGAGTATTGGCCTGGCGCTGTTGCTGCAGCTCCATCGTCGCCGCCAGAACCTGAACATCGATTCAGTAAGTGAGTTGCGTGGATGAACATGCTTGCCTTAACCATCATTTTTCCTTTAATCGGCTTCCTGCTGCTGTCCTTCTCCCGTGGCCGCTGGTCGGAAAATCTTTCCGCCGCGGTGGGAATGGGATCTGTCGGCCTGGCTGCCGTTGTTGCTGCCTTTGTTGGCGTTGATTTCTTCGCTAACGGTAAACAGGCGATCAGCGTACCGCTGTGGAACTGGATGTCTGTTGGTGATTTCAACATCGGCTTCAATCTGGTGCTGGATGGCCTGTCACTGACCATGCTGTCTGTGGTCACCGGCGTCGGCTTCCTGATCCACATGTTTGCCTCCTGGTACATGCGCGGGGAAGAGGGTTACTCCCGCTTCTTCGCCTACACCAACCTGTTCATCGCAAGCATGGTGATGCTGGTCCTGGCGGACAACCTGCTGCTGATGTACCTGGGCTGGGAAGGCGTGGGCCTGTGCTCGTATCTGCTGATCGGTTTCTACTACACCGATCCGAAGAACGGCGCTGCGGCGATGAAAGCGTTCATCGTGACCCGTGTGGGTGACGTGTTCCTCGCCTTCGCGCTATTCATCCTTTACAACGAACTCGGCACCCTGAACTTCCGCGAAATGGTTGAACTGGCACCACAGCACTTCGAAGCAGGCAACAACATGTTGACCTGGGCGACGCTGATGCTGCTGGGCGGTGCGGTCGGTAAATCTGCACAGCTGCCGTTGCAAACGTGGCTTGCGGACGCAATGGCGGGTCCAACGCCAGTTTCTGCGCTGATCCACGCCGCAACCATGGTAACCGCGGGCGTCTACCTGATTGCCCGTACCCATGGTCTGTTCCTGATGACGCCGGAAATTCTGCATTTAGTCGGCATCGTGGGTGCGGTAACGCTGGTACTGGCAGGCTTTGCTGCGTTGGTGCAGACCGACATCAAACGCGTTCTCGCTTACTCCACCATGAGCCAGATTGGCTACATGTTCCTGGCGTTAGGCGTACAGGCGTGGGATGCGGCAATTTTCCACCTGATGACCCATGCGTTCTTCAAAGCGCTGCTGTTCCTCTCGTCCGGTTCGGTCATTCTGGCCTGCCACCACGAGCAGAACATCTTCAAAATGGGTGGCCTGCGTAAGTCAATTCCGCTGGTGTATGTCTGCTTCCTCGTGGGGGGGGCCGCGCTGTCTGCGCTGCCGCTGATTACCGCAGGCTTCTTCAGTAAGGACGAGATCCTTGCCGGTGCGATGGCGAACGGTCACATCAACCTGATGATTGCCGGTCTGGTTGGCGCGTTCATGACGTCGCTGTATACCTTCCGCATGATCTTCATCGTGTTCCACGGTAAAGAGCAGATCCACGCTCACGCCGGGAAGGGCATCACCCATCACCTGCCGCTGATCGTGCTGCTGGTGCTGTCCACTTTCGTGGGTGCGATGATTGTTCCGCCACTGCAGGGTGTACTGCCGCAGACAACTGAACTTGAACATGGCCGCGTCCTGACGCTGGAGATTACCTCCGGAGTTGTGGCGATTGCTGGCATCCTGATTGCCGCATGGCTGTGGCTGGGTAAACGTACGCTGGTTACCGCGATTGCCAACAGCGCACCGGGCCGTCTGCTCGGCGCCTTGTGGTTCAACGCGTGGGGCTTCGACTGGCTGTACGACAATATCTTCGTCAAACCGTTCCTGGGTATTGCGTGGCTGCTGAAACGCGATCCGCTGAACAGTCTGATGAATATCCCGGCAATTCTCTCCCGCTTTGCAGGTAAAAGTCTGCTGGTGAGCGAGAACGGTTACCTGCGCTGGTATGTGGCGTCCATGAGTGTTGGCGCGGTGGTTGTTCTCGCGCTGCTGATGGTTTTGCGTTGAGTTGACAGAAAAGGAATATAGATCGCCATGTTATTACCCTGGCTAATACTAATCCCGTTTATCGGCGGCTTCTTATGCTGGCAGACTGAACGCTTCGGCGAAAAGATGCCGCGCTGGATAGCGCTTATCACCATGGGACTGACGCTGGCCCTGTCCCTGCAGCTGTGGCTGCAGGGCGGCTACTCGTTAACGCAATCTGCAGGCATTCCACAATGGCAGTCGGAGTTCCTGCTGCCGTGGATCCCGCGTTTTGGCATTACTATCCACCTCGCTATCGACGGCCTGTCGCTGCTGATGGTGGTGCTGACCGGTCTTCTCGGCGTTCTGGCGGTACTCTGCTCCTGGCAAGAAATTCAAAAATACCAGGGCTTCTTCTACCTGAACCTGATGTGGATCCTGGGCGGCGTTATCGGCGTGTTCCTCGCCATCGACATGTTCCTGTTCTTCTTCTTCTGGGAAATGATGTTGGTGCCGATGTACTTCCTGATCGCGCTGTGGGGCCACAAAGCCTCTGACGGTAAAACGCGTATCACGGCGGCCACCAAGTTCTTCATCTACACCCAGGCGAGTGGTCTGGTGATGCTGATTTCCATCCTGGCGCTGGTGTTCGTGCACTACAACGCGACCGGTGTATGGACCTTCAGCTATGAAGAGCTGCTGAAAACGCCGATGGCCCACAACGTGGAATATCTGCTGATGCTGGGCTTCTTCATCGCCTTCGCGGTGAAAATGCCGGTGGTTCCGCTGCACGGCTGGCTACCAGACGCGCACTCTCAGGCACCAACGGCGGGTTCCGTTGACCTCGCGGGTATCTTGCTGAAAACCGCAGCCTACGGTCTGCTGCGTTTCGCGCTGCCGCTGTTCCCGAACGCGTCTGCAGAATTTGCGCCAATCGCTATGTGGCTCGGTGTGATCGGCATCTTCTACGGTGCGTGGATGGCTTTCGCTCAGTACGACATCAAACGTCTGATTGCCTACACCTCCGTGTCGCACATGGGCTTCGTGCTGATTGCGATTTACACCGGCAGCCAGCTGGCCTATCAGGGTGCGATCATCATGATGATTGCGCACGGTCTGTCTGCGGCGGGGATGTTCATCATCTGCGGTCAGCTGTACGAACGTCTGCACACTCGCGACATGCGTATGATGGGCGGCCTGTGGAGCAAAATTAAGTGGCTGCCAGCGCTGTCGATGTTCTTTGCCGTCGCAACGCTGGGGATGCCGGGTACCGGTAACTTCGTCGGCGAATTCATGATCCTGTTTGGCAGCTTCCACGTTGTGCCAGGCATCACCGTGATTTCCACCTTCGGCCTGGTCTTTGCTTCGGTTTACTCGCTGGCGATGCTGCACCGCGCTTACTTCGGTAAAGCGAAAAGCGAAATTGCGGCCAAAGAACTGCCAGGGATGTCGCTGCGCGAGCTGTTTATCATCCTGCTGTTAGTGGTGCTGCTGGTTCTGCTCGGGTTCTACCCGCAGCCGATCCTCGACACCTCTCACGCTGCGATGAGCAATATTCAGCAGTGGTTTGTTAATTCTGTTACTACTACAAGGCCGTAAATCGCCATGACAATAACTCCACAACAACTGATCGCACTGCTACCGCTGCTGATCGTCGGCTTGACGGTGGTGGTTGTGATGCTCTCCATTGCGTGGCGACGCAATCATTTCCTAAATGCCACGCTGGCCGTCGTCGGCCTTAACGTCGCGCTGTTATCGCTCTGGTTTGTTGGTCACGCGGGGGCGATGGACGTCACGCCGCTGATGCGCGTTGATGGCTACGCCATGCTCTACACGGGACTGGTGCTGATGGCGAGTCTTGCCACCTGTACCTTTGCCTATCCATGGCTGGAAGGGTATTACGACAACAAAGAAGAGTTCTATTTACTGGTGCTGATTGCTGCCCTCGGCGGTATTCTGCTGGCCAACGCCAACCACATGGCGGCACTGTTCCTCGGTATTGAGCTTATCTCTCTGCCGCTGTTCGGCCTCATCGGTTACGCCTATCGCCAGAAACGTTCTCTTGAAGCGAGCATCAAATACACCATTCTGTCTGCCGCAGCGTCGTCCTTCCTGCTGTTTGGTATGGCGCTGGTGTACGCGAACTCCGGTGCGCTGTCGTTCCTGGCTATCGGTAAAGCGCTGGGTGACAACATGCTGCACGAGCCGCTGCTGTTGGCAGGCCTGGGTCTAATGATTGTTGGCCTTGGCTTCAAACTCTCGCTGGTACCGTTCCACCTGTGGACGCCAGACGTATACCAGGGCGCACCTGCGCCAGTTTCTACCTTCCTGGCGACGGCGAGTAAAATCGCTATCTTCGGTGTGGTGATGCGTCTGTTCCTGTATGCCCCAGTGGGCGACAGCGAAGCGGTACGTGTGGTTCTGGGGGTGATTGCCTTTGTGTCAATCATCTTCGGTAACCTGATGGCGCTGAGCCAGACCAACATCAAACGCCTGCTCGGTTACTCTTCCATTTCCCATCTGGGTTATCTGCTGGTGGCGCTGATTGCGCTGCACAGTGGCCAGATGTCTATGGAGACCGTGGGCGTTTACCTGACCGGTTACCTGTTCAGCAGCCTCGGCGCGTTCGGTGTGGTTAGCCTGATGTCCAGCCCGTATCGTGGCCCGGATGCAGACTCTCTGTACTCCTACCGTGGTCTGTTCTGGCACCGTCCGATTCTGTCGGCGGTGATGACCGTGATGATGCTGTCTCTGGCCGGTATCCCGATGACGCTTGGCTTTATCGGTAAATTCTACGTGCTGGCCGTCGGCGTCCAGGCGCACCTGTGGTGGCTGACTGCCGCCGTGGTTATCGGTTCCGCGATTGGTCTCTACTACTACCTGCGCGTAGCGGTGAGTCTGTATCTGGAAGCGCCACAGCAGCTGAACCGCGATGCACCGTCAAACTGGCAGTACAGCGCGGGCGGTATCGTGGTACTGATTTCCGCCCTGCTGGTGCTAATCCTCGGTATCTATCCGCAGCCGCTGATCAGCATTGTTCAGATGGCGATGCCAATGATGTAATCGCGACATAGCCTGATGAAAACCGCTGACCTGTTCGGCGGTTTTTTTTCGCCTCAATAAAGGGCGTCTTCGAATTCCGGGGTTGGCAAGCGTGCGCTGAAAATGTCAGAAGGGAGTGGAGAATTGCGTCTCGGGGCAGGGCACTGGCGTGAATAAAAAACCAGTGCTGCCTGTCGCTCAGGTCAGATCACCAGCCGCAGACGTTAACGTCTTCGTCGGTGTCATAACCCCGTACGATGTTGATCAAATCTTTCACGGTGTCCGCCGCGAGGGTCGCATCATGCAGCTCGGCCAGCGTGGCCAGGTTTTTGTCGACGGAAACGCCATTGTTATTGTTGGTGACCGTGACGATAAAACCCTTAGGGGCATCATCTTTGCTGGTCAGATTGTCAACGAGCGCGTTGACCGCCTGCACCGCAATGTCAGGAACATACAGTGACATCGGCTTCAAATAAACCCTGGCCTGCTTTTCTTTGCTGGCGCGGTTAACCACCTCAAGGGTGTAGCCTTTGTTCTCGATATCCATCACGGGCTCCTTAATCTTCGGTAAGGATTTTCGGGTCAACATAAAAGTCGACGTTAAAAACGGTGTCGTCGGTCATGGCTTCGATGCAGTGCCATTTTTCCGGTGGGAAAACACCAAACTGTCCGGCTTCGATAGTCAGCGTTTCAACCGGCTCCGGGCTGGTTTCATCCGCATAACCTAAGTAACGAATACCGCCCTGCATCACGCTCAGGCGCGGGTAAACGCCCTGACGCGTGCCCTTATCCAGATGTCTTTTCCAGATTGCAGCAGGGGCGGTTTCTTTGGTCCACATCGGTGTCGCTCTGACGTGAACATAGTGAGTAGGAATAATGATTCTTTCCACAATGGATCCTCGGCGGGTCAGGGGGATAACGGTAAGTCCCCTACTATGCTACGCCTATTCCACTGTGTTGAAAGGGCTTTACCGGGAGCGTTAGGGGTAGCGGAACGGTAACTCTAAGGGGGTGGGAAAGTCGTCAATGCAGGGAGAGTGACCGAAAAACAGAGGGCCAGACAAGCAGTCATGGCCCGCTCAAAACTTAGTGCAGCTTCAGGCGCGGTCGAATCACGCGGTTGATACCGCCAACCAGCATCATCAGACCCGTTTTGACGTACCCGTGCAGAGTGACCTGGTGCATACGATAAAGTGAATCGTAGACCATGCGAGCGAGACGGCCTTCAACGTTCATTGGGCCGACCGGTAAATGCCCCATGATGCTGCCGAAGGTGGTGTAGCCGGAAAGGGAGACCAGCGAGCCACGGTCACGGTACGTAAAGGACTTCATTGGCTTATCTTTCATCCGGGCGATGATGTTGTTTGCCGTAAAGACCGCCATCTGGTGTGCCGCCTGGCCGCGAGGCGGGATGAAGCCACCTTCCGGGCGTGCGCAGGACGCGCAGTCGCCAAAGGCAAAAATATCGGCGTCACGCGTCGTTTGCAGCGTCGGCGTGACCACCAGCTGGTTGATACGGTTAGTTTCCAGGCCTGCGATGTCTTTCATAAAGTCAGGCGCTTTGATCCCTGCGGCCCAAACCATCAGCTGCGCTTCAATCACATTCCCGTCTTTGGTCTGGAGGCCGTTTTCGTCAACACGGGTGATCATGGTGTTGGTCATCACGTTCACCCCAAGGCGGGTCAGCGTGTCGCGAGCGGCAGATGAAATACGCTCCGGCAGCGCTGGCAGAATACGGTCACCCGCTTCGATCAGGCTCACATTCAGCATAGCGTTGGTCAGCCCTTTGTAACCGTAGCTGTGCAGCTCTTTCACGGCGTTGTGCAGTTCAGCAGACAGCTCAACCCCGGTGGCACCACCGCCCACAATGGCAATGTTCACCTTACCGGCGCTTTCAGGGTTAGCGGACTGCTTCAGGAACAGATTGAGCATTTTTTGGTGGAACACTTTTGCCTGCTCTGAGCTGTCCAGGAAGATGCAGTTTTCTCTGACGCCTGGGGTGTTGAAGTCGTTGGAGGTACTGCCGAGCGCCATCACTAAGGTGTCGTAAGCTATCGTTGATTCTGGCACCAGTACATCACCCTGCTCATCAAGGAGTGCCGCAAGCGTAATGGTTTTCTCATCGCGGTTGAGGTTAATTACCGAACCGTGGCGGAACTCAAAGTGATGTTTGCTGGCATGTGCCATAAAGCTCAGGGCATCGACGCCGGCATCAAGGGAACCTGTCGCGACTTCGTGCAGCAGGGGTTTCCACAGATGGCTCTGGCTGCGATCAACCAGCACGATTTCGGCTTTTTTACGGCGACCCAATTTATTGCCTAACTGCGTCGCCAGTTCCAGGCCGCCTGCGCCTCCACCTACGATGACTATTTTTTTCAAGGGCGTAGTCAAGGTTCTCTCCTTAAAGTTCTAAGCATGATAAATAGGTTGAAAATGACACAGCGGAAATGAGTAAAAAATCATCTGGTTATATTTGGGGCTGTTTTTGATTTCTTGCTCATTTCATAATTGGCTGTGTTTAAATTTATTTATAAATATCCCAAGGGTTAAATTTTATTTACTCCCTACGGAGTAGAGAGACGTTGGGTTGATATTTATGAAAGACTGAAAAAAGCGGATGTCCTGCCGAAGTGGTGTGCGACGGCGCGGAGCGGCAAGCAGGATGGGCGTTCTGATAATAAAATCAACGTAATTCTTTGAGTATGATTTACAGAGCCTGGAGCAATATCTTCTCCATCATAAACTGCGGCAATAATCAGCGATAAATATAATCAAAGCAGCCTATCAGCAGTGATAAAGCGGCGTCTATACTCTCTGTTAATTAGGTCGAGGGGTAATTAGGGGCATTTTCGCGGAAAGACGTTTCTGTTTTGAGCAGGTTGTTACATGGTGTAAAAATAACAGGGTTAAAAATACGCTAACTGTTTAATGAAGACGCCGGTTGCCGAATATCATTAACAGAATAATGGATGCCAGAGACAGGCACCCATTCAGGCTGCAGACAAAGAAGGAGACTGCGTAATTTTTCCTTCTTTATACGGAATGCAATCGGCTGATCAGCGGCCCGTCTTCCTGGCGATCGGCGCGTTCGAGGACTTCTTTGATGACCGAGGAGAGCTCATTAATTTCAAACTTGGCAACATAGCCGTCGGCCTTCACTTTACGAATGTGATCCTCGTTGGCATTCCCGGAGAGTGAAGAGTGGATAACCACCGGGATCCGCCTGAGTCGCGGATCGGATTTGATCTTGCGAGTCAGGGTGAATCCATCCATCTCAGGCATTTCGAGGTCGGTCAACACCAGCGCTATCTTGTCGGTGACGGGAATGCCCTCGTCCTGCGCTTCTTTTGCCAGCTTTTCGATGGTCTCCCAGGCCTGCTGCCCGGTGACGTGCATTTTGGCCGGGATCTCCATCGCGTGCAGGCCTTTCTCCAGCATAGCACGTGCCACTTTTGAGTCTTCGGCCACAATCGCGGTCGCGCCGGGTTTGATGCTTTGCTTCGGTGCAGTCAGGCGGGTGGCATGCAGGTCATGATCGGCAGGCACAATATCGTAAAGTATCTGCTCGACGTCGATAACCATGGCCAGATTGTTGCTGTCTTTGTCGTTGTCCAGACAGGCAATGCTGGTGATGTACTGACCGTTTACCGCTTTCTCGGCGGTGTGAACCTGGGTCCAGTCGAGGCGAATGATGTTTTCCACCGACTCCACGGCAAAGGCCTGAACGCTGCGGGCGTATTCGGTGATCAGCAGAATGTTGAGCCCATTTTCTGCTTTACAGCCAAGCACCGAGGGCAAATCGATGACCGGAATAATTTGGTCACGGATGTTCACCATCCCCATCACTGGCGGTTTCATCCCGGCAGGTTTGGTAAAGGCTGGCATAGGTACGATTTCGCGCAGTTTGAAGACGTTGATACCAAACTGCTCAGATTTGCCGCCTTCCACCGAGCAACCCAGGCGGAACAGCAGCAGTTCAAAACGGTTAGACAGGGTCAGATTTGCCCTGTCATCGATCTCTTTCTGGAAATTATCCATAGTGCCCTCAGGGGAAAGGATGATGTAGCTTTACCCTGTTATCGGCAAAATCAGCAAAAAGTTAAGCTAAAGGGAAGAGGCTGAAATCTTCAGCCAGTTCGCAGGGCTCAAATACCGTGCGACACTCTTCGAGCAGGCGCTGGCAGCCTTGCCTGTCATAGCGTGAGCTGACGTGGGTGATGATGAGTTTACCGACGTTAGCTTCTCGCGCTAATTGCGCCGCCTGAATAGACGAAGAGTGGCCGCGGCTGTTGGCTTTCTCCGCCATCTCATGTTCGAGCGTGGTTTCATGCACCATCACGTCAACATCCCGCGCCAGTTCTACGGCGGCCGGGCAGGGGGCGGTATCACCGAAAATAGCCAGTTTGATCCCTGGTGTGCTCGGGCCAAGGTAGTGCTGCCCGTTCACAATACGCCCATCGGGCATTTCGACGGTTAACCCTTTTTTGAGCTGCTGGAAAAGCGGCCCCGCTTTAATACCGTCGGCGAGCAGGCGTGCGGCATCCAGCGGGCCGGGCTTATCATGCTGCTCAATACGGTAGCCGTAGCACTCTACCGGGTGATTCAACGGGTAAGCCGTGACCTTAAAATAACCGTCGTCAAAGACGTCTCCCGCACTGATTTCTTCAACCGTAAGGGGATAATCCGTCCACGAGCCGCTGAGGCGCAGCGCCGTTTCCACAAACTCTTTAAGGCCCTTCGGACCGTAAAGGGTCAGCGGGGAAGGATTGCCCTGCATCGACCGGCTGCATAACAGACCAGGCAGGCCAAACAGGTGATCGCCGTGCAAATGAGTGATAAAGATTTTATCCAGCTTTCCCGGGTGATGATCGGTCTTAAGAAACTGGTGCTGGGTGCCTTCACCACAGTCAAACAACCACATTTGCGCGAGGGTTGGCTGTTGCAAATTCAGCAGTATCGACGTCATATTACGGTTACGGGTCGGTACGCCTGCGGATGTCCCGAGAAAAATCAATTCCATAACGCTTATCCTTCAATATCAGAAGCCACAGTATAACGGAGCCTGCCATGATTCAGTGGAACGATCTTCACCACAGCCAATTAACCGTCCCACAACTTTACGCCCTGCTGAAGCTTCGCTGCGAAGTGTTTGTGGTTGAGCAAACCTGTCCCTATCAGGATGTGGATGGTGACGATCTGGTCGGGGAGAATCGTCACATCCTCGGATGGCGTGACGGCGAGCTGGTGGCGTATGCGAGGATTCTGAAAAGCGACGAGCCCTTTGAGCCTGTCGTGATAGGCCGGGTGATTGTCAGCCAGGCGGTTCGTGGCGAAAAACTGGGCTATCAGCTGATGGAAAAGACCCTCGCCAGCTGCCTGCAAAACTGGCCGGAGAAGGCGTTGTATCTGGGGGCTCAGGCACATCTGCAACCCTTCTACTCACACTTTGGCTTCAGCCCGGTCACCGAAGTGTATGACGAAGATGGCATCCCGCACATCGGTATGGCCCGGGAAGCAAATTCGTAAGTGAGTGTCTATAGTTAGCAAACAGGTTTAACCAAGGAGACCCGTAATGGCTTTTCACTCTTACGAATCAAATATTGATGACGACCTGACGTTGTTGACAGACACACTTGAGGAAATTCTGCTTTCTTCCGGCGATCCGGCCGACCAGAAGTATATTGAACTTAAGCTCCGCGCAGAACAGGCATTACATGAAGTGCAGGCTCGCGTCAGCCAGGCTTCAGACTCGTATTATTACCGCGCCAAACAGGCGGTCTACCGCGCGGATGACTATGTTCACGAAAAGCCCTGGCAGGGCATCGGTGTCGGAGCGGCGGTGGGTTTGGTACTGGGCCTGCTGTTAGCGCGTCGATAAAGCGTCACTCCCTCATCATGGGTACTGCAATTTCGCGGCAGTACCCTCTATACTATGTGGTTTTTATCAGAGGGAGAGTGGCGTGCATTCCATTACCGTTGCGCTGGAGAGCCTGCAGGCTTCTCTGGCTGAGGCTATGCCTGATGCGCCGGGCACGCGAATTTTTGATGTCTCTTTTCCTCTGAACGATGCTTTCGACCCTCTCAGTTGGCTTTGCGGTCAGACTCAGTTCCCGCAGTTTTACTGGCAGCACCGTAACGGTCATCAGGAAGTTGCCGCGCTGGGTGCCGTTCGTCACTTTGACTCTCTGGCAGAGGCAAACCTCTTTTTACAGGCGCAAACAGACGACCTGCAAATCTGGGGACTTAATGCGTTCACGCCAGCCTGCGGCTCGCTGTTTTTACCGCGGCTGAGATGGCGTCGTGAGGCAGGAAAAGCCTCACTGCGGCTCACGCTGCACAGCGACGTTTCATTACGCACCGATGCTCAGCAGGCTCAGGCTTCGCTCTGTGCGTTATTGCCTTCCCATCCCTTACCCGCCCTGAACACCGAGCTCAGCGCTGAGCGGCACTATCCGGATAAAGCGGGTTGGGTGCGCATGATTGAAGCGGCAACGGACACTATCGCGACAGGCAAGATGGACAAAGTGGCGCTTGCCCGGGCCACTGATTTGCACTTTGCCACATCGCTGAATGCGGGGGCTATGATGGCGGCCAGCCGCCGCGTCAACCTGAACTGTTATCATTTTCTGCAGCGCTTCGATGCTCAAACCGCGTTCCTTGGTTCATCGCCGGAAAGACTGTGGCGGCGGCAGGGCACCCAGCTTGAAACCGAAGCATTGGCGGGCACCGTGGTCAATCATCCGGACGACAGGCAAGCCAAACACTATGCGGATTGGCTGATGCAGGATGATAAAAACCAGCGTGAAAATTTACTGGTGGTAGAAGACATTTGTGAACGCCTCCAGCAAGACGTCAGTTCGCTTGAAGTCCTGCCTCCGGAGGTGGTCCGTTTGCGTAAAGTTCAGCATCTGCGCCGCTGCATTCAGGCCGAACTGAAAAGCGCCGATGACGCGCGTTGTCAGCACCAACTGCAGCCAACCGCCGCCGTTGCCGGCCTGCCGCGTGAACCCGCTCGCCAGTTTATTGAGCAGCATGAACCCTTCACCCGGGAATGGTACGCAGGTTCTGCGGGCTATTTGGGCAAACAGCAGAGCGAGTTCTGTGTGACGCTTCGCTCGGCAAAAGTCGCTGGAAATGTCGTCCGGCTCTACGCGGGTGCGGGAATTGTCCGTGGATCTGACCCGGAGCTGGAGTGGCAGGAAATTACGCAAAAGGCGGCTGGGTTACGTTCTCTGCTTTTGTCGGATTAACAGATAACCGACTCATATCAATAACCTGTCTCCAGCGCTCATCTATAATGACTCACAATATTGATACCGGACAATCTCATGTCAGTAAGCGCATTTAACCGACGCTGGGCGGCGGTGATCCTGGAAGCATTAACCCGCCACGGTGTGCAACACGTTTGCATCGCACCGGGCTCCCGTTCGACGCCACTGACGCTGGCGGCAGCGGAAAATCGCGCGCTGATCCCCCACACGCATTTTGACGAGCGTGGGCTTGGCCATCTGGCGCTGGGGCTTGCTAAAGTCACTAAGCAGCCGGTCGCCGTGATTGTTACTTCCGGTACCGCCGTCGCGAACCTCTACCCGGCGCTGATTGAAGCCGGGCTGACTGGCGAAAAAATTATCCTGCTGACGGCAGACAGGCCACCAGAGCTTATCGATTGCGGGGCCAATCAGGCTATCCGCCAGCCGGGCATGTTTGCCTCGCATCCCTCGCAAACCCTTTCTCTGCCACGCCCGAGCCAGGATATTCCTGCCCGCTGGCTGGTGTCGTCCATCGATAATGCGATGGGGCAACTCCATAGCGGCGGCGTGCATATCAACTGTCCTTTCGCAGAACCGCTGTATGGCGAAATGGATGAAACCGGTCTCGACTGGCAGCAGTCGCTTGGCAACTGGTGGCAGAGCGAGAAGCCATGGCTGCGTGAAGCGCTGCATCTGGAAAGTGAACAACAGCGTGACTGGTTCTTCTGGCGCCAGAAGCGCGGTGTGGTCGTCGCCGGGCGAATGAGCGCCGCCGAAGGCAAAAAAGTGGCCGAATGGGCGAAAATGCTGGGCTGGCCGCTGATCGGCGATGTGTTGTCACAAACCGGGCAACCGTTGCCCTGCGCAGATTTATGGCTCGGCAATGCGAAAGCCATCAGCGAGCTGAATCAGGCACACATCGTGGTGCAGTTGGGTAGTAGCCTGACGGGCAAACGCCTTCTGCATTGGCAGGCGACGTGTGAACCCGAGGAATACTGGCTGGTCGATAATCTCCCGGGCAGACTCGATCCGGCACACCATCGCGGCCGTCGTCTGGTGTGCAACGTTGAACGCTGGCTTGAACTGCATCCTGCGGAAAAACGCCAGAGCTGGAGCATCGATATCCCGCAACTCTCCGAACAGGCGTGGCAGCTTGCCGAGGCACAACGAGAAACCTTTGGTGAAGCGCAGCTTGCCCATCGCATCCGTCACTACCTGCCTGAGCAAGGGCAGCTGTTCGTCGGCAACAGCCTGGTGGTGCGTCTGATTGATGCACTGGGTCAGCTGCCAGCGGGCTATCCGGTTTACAGTAACCGGGGGGCCAGCGGTATTGACGGTTTGATTTCCACGGTGGCGGGCGTACAGCGGGGTAGCGCGAAATCGACGCTGGCGATAGTGGGCGATCTTTCTGCGCTCTACGATCTCAATGGACTGGCGCTGCTGCGTCAGGTTTCTGCCCCGCTGGTGCTGATCGTGGTGAATAACAACGGCGGACAGATTTTCTCACTGTTACCCACGCCTGCCGAAGAACGCGAACGCTTCTATCTGATGCCGCAGAATGTCAATTTCGAGCACGCAGCGAACCTGTTTTCGTTGCGTTATCACCGTCCGGAAAGTTGGGCGCAGTTGGAAGACGCATTGAGCGGCGCCTGGCGTCAACCCTCGACAACCGTGATTGAACTGGTCGTGAATGACACTGACGGCGCACAAATGCTGCAACACCTGTTGGCGCAGGTCAGCCAGCTGTGATGTTAAACGCGGTTGCCCACAAAGCAGACTCAGCCACTCCGTGGCTGGTTTTCCTGCACGGTTTTGCCGGAGATAACCGGGAGTGGCAGGACGTGGGTGAGCCGCTTGCGGGGTATTCCCGTCTGTACATCGATTTACCCGGTCACGGTGGCTCTGCGGACATTGCGGTCAGTCATTTTGACGATGTTTGCTGTTTACTGCATAACACACTGGTTAGTTACAACATACTAAATTGCTGGCTGGTGGGGTATTCCCTCGGTGGGCGAGTGGCGATGTATGCGGCTTCGCAGGGCAGATTGACCGGGGTCGCCGGGCTGATCGTCGAAGGCGGTCATCCGGGCTTATCGGATGACAACGATCGTCAACAGCGCTATCAGTCTGACGAACGCTGGGCGCAGCGCTTTCGAACCGAGCCTTTGCCTGCTGTTTTTGATGCCTGGTATCGCCAGCCGGTGTTCTCCGCGCTCAGCGATGCGCAGCGCCAGTCGCTGGTGGCATTGCGCGCTGAAAACAAGGGGCCACGGCTTGCCGATATGCTGATGGCCACCTCGCTGGCGGTGCAGCCTGATTTACGCGCGACGCTGGAGCGGCGCGACTATCCTTTTTATTACCTGTGTGGCGAACGCGATGCAAAGTTTCGGGCTATTGCTGAACAGTTAGAGGCATCGTGCCACCTCATTCCTCACGCCGGACATAACGCCCACCGGGAAAATCCCGCTGCGGTGGCACACTGCCTGGCACAGATTCTGAACGACTGAAGACAGGACACACTATGATCTACCCTGATGAACAAATGCTCTACGCGCCGGTTGAATGGCAGGACTGCTCCGAAGGTTTTGAAGATATCCGTTATCAGAAATCTGCCGACGGTATCGCCAAAATCACCATCAATCGCCCGCAGGTGCGTAACGCTTTCCGTCCGCTGACCGTCAAAGAGATGATTCAGGCGCTGGCAGATGCGCGTTATGACGATAATGTCGGCGTGATCATCCTCACCGGCGAAGGCGACAAGGCGTTCTGCGCGGGCGGCGACCAGAAAGTGCGTGGCGACTACGGCGGCTACCAGGATGACGCGGGCACCCACCACCTGAACGTGCTGGATTTCCAGCGCCAGATCCGCACCTGTCCAAAACCGGTGGTTGCCATGGTGGCCGGTTACTCCATTGGTGGCGGCCACGTGCTGCACATGATGTGTGACCTCACTATCGCCGCAGAGAACGCTATCTTCGGTCAGACCGGCCCGAAAGTGGGCTCCTTCGACGGTGGCTGGGGCGCATCCTACATGGCTCGTATCGTCGGGCAGAAAAAAGCGCGTGAAATCTGGTTCCTGTGCCGTCAGTACAATGCTCAGGAAGCGCTGGATATGGGCCTGGTCAACACCGTGGTACCGCTGGCCGATTTGGAAAAAGAAACCGTTCGCTGGTGTCGTGAAATGCTGCAAAACAGCCCAATGGCGCTGCGCTGCCTGAAGGCCGCACTGAATGCCGACTGCGATGGTCAGGCGGGTCTGCAGGAGCTGGCGGGGAATGCCACCATGCTGTTCTACATGACCGAAGAAGGGCAGGAAGGCCGTAATGCCTTTAACCAGAAGCGTCAGCCAGACTTCAGCAAATTTAAACGGAATCCGTAATGCGTAAAGCCCAGGTCTATCGCTGGCAGATCCCCATGGATGCGGGAGTGGTTCTGCGGGAACGGCGACTCAAAACCCGCGACGGTCTGTTCATCTGGCTGAAAGACGGTGAAGCCGAAGGTTGGGGGGAAATCTCGCCTCTGCCGGGCTTTAGCGCTGAAACGCTGGACGAAGCACAAGCGGCGACGATAGCCTGGGTAAACGCGTGGCGAGCAGGTGCAGACCTCTCGCTGCCGGAATGGCCTTCCGTGGCATTTGGCCTGAGCTGCGCGCTGGCGGAGCTCAACGACGAACTGCCGCAGGAAGCCGATTACCGTGCCGCTCCGCTGTGTACGGGCGATCCGGATGAACTTTTTGCCGTGTTACAGGCGATGCCGGGTGACAAGGTGGCAAAGGTTAAAGTCGGGTTGTGGGAAGCCGTGCGCGATGGCATGGTGGTGAATCTGCTGCTGGAAGCGATCCCGGATCTGCATTTGCGTCTGGACGCTAACCGCGCCTGGACGCCGCTCAAAGCACAGCAGTTCGCCAAATACGTCAATCCGGACTATCGCCCACGCATTGCTTTTATCGAAGAACCCTGCAAGACCCGTGATGCGTCTCGTGTGTTTGCCCAGGAGACGGGCATTGCCATTGCCTGGGACGAAAGTCTGCGGGAAACCGATTTTACGTTCACCGCCGAACCCGGCGTCAAGGCCGTGGTGATTAAACCCACCCTGACCGGCAGCCTGCAAAAGGTGCGCGAGCAGGTCGCCGCCGCGCATGCGCAGGGCTTAACGGCGGTGATCAGTTCCTCAATAGAGTCGAGCCTCGGCCTGACGCAGCTGGCACGAATTGCCGCGTGGCTAACGCCGCAAACGATGCCGGGCCTCGACACGCTCAATCTGATGCAGGCGCAGTTAATCCGCCGTTGGCCGCAGAGCGAGCTGCCGTGTCTCGGCCAGGAGAATCTGGAACCGCTGCTATGATGTTTCAGGACTGGCCCTGGCGACACTGGTGCGCCGTGCGCCCTCAGGCGACGGCGTTACGTTTGGGTGATGAACAGGTCAGCTGGCAGCAGCTTTGCCAGCGCGTGGATGCTCTCGCCGCGGGATTCAGTGCGCAGGGCGTTAGCGCCGATCAAGGCGTGATGCTACGGGCGTACAACCAACCACACACCTTACTGGCCTGGCTGGCGCTGCTGCAGTGCGGCGCTCGCGTGCTGCCGGTTAACCCTCAGCATCCCCGCGAATTGATCGCCGCACTGTTACCGCAGTTTTCATTACATCACGCATTATTGCTCACCGAGGAAGCGCCGTTTGTCGGGTTGACGTCACTCAGCCTTGAGGCGTCTGCGGGCGACGCTCACGCGCAATGGCAACCCGAGCGTCTGGCAACCATGACGCTCACCTCAGGCTCCAGCGGTCTGCCGAAAGCCGCAGTGCATACGCTGGCGGCGCATCTGGCCAGTGCTGAGGGCGTACTGGCACTGATGCCTTTTGATGAACATGATGACTGGCTGTTATCACTGCCGCTGTTTCACGTGTCGGGTCAGGGCATTCTCTGGCGCTGGCTGCTGCGTGGGGCACGCCTGACCGTGCGTGAGCGACTGCCGCTGGCGCAGATGCTGGAAGGGTGTACACACGCCTCGCTGGTGCCGACACAGCTCTGGCGTTTGCTGAATGAGGATGAACCGCTGTCGCTGAAATGTGTGTTACTCGGCGGTGCGGCTATTCCCGTGGAACTGGCTGAACAGTCACACGCCCACGGTATCCGTACGTTTTGTGGTTACGGTCTGACTGAGTTTGCCTCCACGGTGTGCGCCAAAGAGACGGACGGTGAGGCTGATGTCGGGTCGGCGCTGCCCGGCCGTGAAGTGAAGATCGTCGACGGAGAAATTTGGCTCAAAGCCAAAAGCATGGCGGCAGGCTACTGGCGCGAGGGTATATTGCAACCGCTGACGAATGCTGAAGGCTGGTTTGCTACCCGCGATCGCGGAGAGCTGCAGGATGGTCGCCTGAGCGTGCTGGGCCGCATGGATAATCTCTTTTTCTGCGGAGGGGAAGGGATCCAGCCCGAAGACGTTGAGCGGGTGATTGTGCGTCATCCGGCCATCGACCAGGTGTTCATCGTACCGCTCGATGATGCAGAATTTGGCCAGCGCCCCGTGGCGGTGGTGGAAGGAAGCGGTGAGTTTGACGTTGAGCAGATGCCCGACTGGGTGAAGGATAAACTGGCGAAGTTTCAGCAGCCCATTTACTGGCTGCTGTTGCCTGCCAGTCTGAAAACCGGCGGGATCAAAATCTCCCGCCGGGCATTACAGGAGTGGGTTAATGCGACGCTTCGCGGTTAGCTTGCCTCCGCAGCCGTTTTCCGCTGGCGCTTGCGAATCAGACGCAGCACCGGCGGAATAACAATCACCGCAATCGCCATCACCAGCAGCGTTTTCGCCACGCCGCTTTGCCACAGAATATCCACGCTGCCATTGCTGATAGAAAGTGCGCGGCGCAGGTTCTGCTCCAGCATCTCCCCCAGTACGAAGCCGAGGATCAGCGGTGACATCGGGAAGTGCATCTTACGCAGAATATAGCCAAGTACCCCCAGCCCGACCATCAGCACCAGATCAAAGGTGGTGCTATGCACCGCGTACACGCCGACGGCAGAAACAGCGGCAATGGTGGGCACCAGGAACCACAGCGGGATCGTGAGCATACGAGTGAACAGGCCAATCAGCGGAATGTTCATCACCAGCAGCATCACGTTAGCAATCAGCAGCGCGGCAATCAGCCCCCAGACGATATCCGGCTGTTCGGTGAACATGGCCGGACCGGGCGTGATGTTGTAGAGCGTCAGTGCCCCCATCATCACCGCCGTGGTGCCGGAGCCCGGAACGCCCAGCGTGAGCATCGGGATGAATGACCCGCAGGCTGAGGCATTGTTGGCGGCCTCCGGCGCCGCTACGCCGCGAATGTCGCCTTTGCCAAAGTTGCCACTCTTGCCGCTGATTTTTTTCTCGGTCATATAGGTGATGGCGCTGGCAATGGTCGCCCCCGCCCCCGGCAGTACGCCGACAAAGAAACCAATCACTGAAGAGCGCAGCGTGGTGCCCACGCACTGAGATGCCTCTTTGGCGTTAAACAGCATGCGTCCGGTTTTGCGCACCAGCGTCTGTCCACTGCTGGTGCTTTCCAGCATCAGCAGGATTTCCGACACCGAGAACAAACCGATGACCACCACAATAAACTGCACGCCGTCGGACAAATGGACACTGTCGAAGGTGAAGCGATATACCCCGGTGTTGGCATCCACGCCCACCGTCGCCAGGCCCAGTCCAATCAGCGCTGCCAGAAAAGATTTCAGCGGATTTTGCGCCATCATGCTGCCAAGGCAGGCGATAGCAAACACCATCAGGGCGAAATATTCAGCCGGACCAAATTTCAGCGACCATTGCGCCAGAATAGGGGCAAACAGAATAATGCCGAAGATGGCAACCAATGAGCCCATAAACGAGCTGACGGCGGAAATCGACAGCGCCACACCACCCCGACCTTGCTGGGCCATGGGATAGCCGTCCAATGCCGTCATAATGGCCGCGGCATCGCCAGGCACGTTTAACAGAATCGAGGAGATGCGTCCGCCATATTCACAGCCGATATACACGGTAGCGAGCAGGATCAACGCAGATTCCGCTGGCAGATGCAGCGCAAAGGCCAGCGGCAGCAAAATCGCTACGCCGTTGATCGGACCCAGGCCAGGCAGCAGGCCGACGATGGTGCCGACGAAGCAGCCGATCAGGGCGATCAGCAAGTTTTCCGGGGTCATCGCCACGGCGAAACCCTGTGAAAGATAAATCCAGGTATCCATGAGCGTCTCCGTCAGTTCAGCCACGCGCCAACAGGCAGGGTGACATCCAGCAATTTATCAAAGGCATACCAGAGCAGAATGCCCAGTATCGCGCCAGAAACCCCCGCCGCCGGCAGCGTAGCCCCAAACAGCATGCCGATGATGGCGGTCAGGACAGCGGTTGCCAGCGGGAAGCCCAGCCACTCAAATCCCCAAGCGTACATCAGCAGCACAATCACCATCACCAGCAGGCGTTGCAACACCTGACGATGCGGCCACTCCACCACATCCGGATGACGTAACAGCATGGCCACGGTACAGAACAGCATCAGCGCCAGAATGCCTAACGGAAACGGGCGCGGTCCGACGGGTTCGTAGCTGTACTCGCTGTGAAGTTGCCAGGCGACCAACAGGCCTCCGAGGCACAGCAACAGCCAGATCCCGGCAAAAATACGATCGCTCATCGTGCCTCCGGCTTACTTGGCCAGACCAAAGTACTTGGCCTGCTCGCGATAGTCGGTGACCTGCTGCTTCACGTAGGTATCAAGCGCTTTGCCGTTCATGTTGAACTCAAACAGGCCGCGCAGATCGCGCTGCTTTTTGAACTCTTCGGTCTGCTGCAGCTTCTGGAAGGTGTCGACCCACCAGGTGTACTCGGCATCGCTCACTTTGGGGCCGACATAGAAGCCACGAATAATCGGCCAGACCAGGTCGTAACCCTGCTCTTTCGCGGTGGGGACATCGGCTAGCTGGCCTGGCAGGCGATTTTCAGAGAACACCGCCAGCACGCGAATTTTATCGCCCTGCAGGTACGGCACCATTTCACTGAGATCGCCGGAAACGGCCTGAACGTGGTTACCCATCAGCGCCGTCACGGGCTCGCCGCCGCCTTCGAAGGCGACATAGCGCATTTTATGCGGATCGACGCTGGCCGTTTGCGCCAGTTTCGCGGCCTTCATCCAGTCCTGACTGCCAATGGACGCGCCTGCGCCAATCACCACTTTATTCGGGTCCTGTTCCATCGCCGTTAGCAGATCTTTCAGTGACTTCCACGGCGAATCGCTGCGCACGGCAATCATGCCGTAATCGGTCCCGACGCTGGCCAGCCAGCGCACATCATCCACGTTATAGCGGCCAAATTTGCCCTGCGACAGGTTGAGTAATGAACCGCCGGAGAAGGCGACAACCGTCCCCGCTTCAGCCGGACGCTGCGCCACGATGGCGTTATAGGCCACGGCACCCACGCCACCCGGCATATAGGTCACGCGCATCGGTTTCTCGATGGCTTTGGTCTCCAGCAGGCTGACCTGAATCAGCTTACAGGTCAGGTCAAAACCCCCGCCGGGCTTGGCCGGGGCGATACATTCAGTCCGCCCGGGCGCTTCCACCGCCAGGGCGTGTGCGCTGCCAAGCAGCAGGGCAGAGGCAGTCAGTGTCTTCAGGATCTGTTTTTTCATTTTTTATTCCTCACGCCGGTGAACCGGCGTAGTGGGTAGAGGTATTTTTTGTTTCTGTGAACCCGCATGTAGCAGTTCAGTTGCGTGATTGTTAAAACAGTAACCTTTCATTTTCCTTTCAATGCGGCATCAACTTTACAGGATGTGATATGCGTCTCTTATTAGCGGAAGATAACCGTGAGCTGGCTCACTGGCTGGAGAAAGCATTAGTGCAAGGGGGATTTGCCGTGGACTCCGTTTTTGACGGCAAAGCGGCTGACCATCTGCTGCAAAGCGAAACCTATGCGCTGGCGGTTTTGGACATCGGCATGCCTGGCCTCGATGGCCTTGAAGTGGTACAGCGCCTGCGTCGCCGCGGGCAGACCGTGCCGGTGCTGCTCCTGACGGCCAGAAGTACCGTGGCGGAACGGGTGATTGGCCTGAATGCCGGGGCCGACGATTATCTGCCGAAGCCGTTTGAACTGGAAGAACTGGACGCCCGTTTGCGAGCCCTGCTGCGCCGCAGCGAAGGACAGGTGCAGGAACGCCAGCAGCTCGGGGAGCTGATGCTGCATGATGACGGCTATTTTGTGCTGAAGGGGCAGGCGCTGGCGCTGACGCCGCGTGAGCATGCGCTGTTGACGGTGCTGATGTATCGCCGCCAGCGGCCGGTTTCTCGTCAGCAGCTTTTTGAACAGGTGTTCAGCCTGAATGATGATGTGAGTCCGGACAGTATTGAGCTTTACATTCATCGCCTGCGCAAGAAATTACAGGAAAGTGATGTGCGGATCACCACGCTGCGCGGCCTGGGCTATGTGTTGGAGCGTGGTAATGAAGTGGCGTAAACCGCAGTCGCTGTTTGCTCAGCTGCTGATTTTTCTCGGTTTGCCGCTGCTGCTGCTTTGGGGATTATCGGCTTTTAACAGCTATGTCAGTGCCTTGCAGGCGGCGACTCAGGCTTACGATCGCACGCTGCTCTCCTCGGCCCGAACGATTTCAGAACGGCTTGGCGTGCATCATGGTCGGCTGGTGGTCAATGTCCCCTGGGTGGTCCTCGACAGTTTCGAGCTCAACATGAACGACCGCCTGTATTACAAAGTCGTTGATCCGGCGGGAAAAGTGATTTCAGGCTATGACGATTTACCGGCCATGCCGCCTTCCACGTCCCGTACCGCACTCTACCCGGCGCTGGCCTGGTTCTATCACACGGAATTTCGCGGGCAGGCCATTCGGGTGGCAAAGCTGCTGCAACCGATAAACGAGGGCGGGATCAGTGGGATGGCGGAGATTTACGTGGCAGAAACGCTACAATCACGACGTTACCTGGCTCACCAACTGCTGTTGTCCTCGCTCACTACACAGGGAATGCTGGTGCTGTTGACGCTGGCTCTGGCCGGAACGCTGCTGCGGCGCGTGCTGCGTCCCATGCGCCAACTTTCCGGGATTATGGTTCGCCGTGAACCGGGCCTGTTGACGCCATTGCCCAATCTGCTGCCCTGGTCGGAAACGCGGCTGTTGATGGTCGCCTTCAACCGTTATCTGGAGCGCCTGAGAGGCCTGATTGCCCGCCAGGAGCGCTTCAGCGCCGATGCTTCACACCAGCTTAAAACCCCGCTCGCTATCCTTAAAACGCAGGTGTCCGTTGCCCTTGCCAGCGAGCAGCCGCAGGCCTGGCGCGAAAGTCTGCAGGCGATGAGCGTCACGCTGGATAACACTGTTTTGCTGACCGAACGGCTTTTACAGCTCTCGGCGGTGAAGCAAAAAGAGCAGGGAGAGCGACATTTCTTAGCCGTGGATGTGCATGACATCGTCCAGCAGTGCTGTTTTTCCCGGTTGGCTCAGGCGCGTAGCAAACAGATTGATCTCGGTTATGAGGGCGCGCTGCGGCCGGTTTTTGTCGAGGGAGATGCGCTGTTGCTGGGAGAACTGTGCGCCAATCTGGTCGATAACGCACTGAAATATACCCCGGTTGCCGGTACCGTCACGGTCACGCTCCGGGAGGTGGGCGAGGCCGTTTACCTTGACGTAGAAGACAGCGGCCCTGGCATCGATGACAGGCAAATAAATCAAGCGCTTCAGCCTTTTCAGCGGCTGGATAATGTCGGGGCTGAAGCGGGGGCCGGCCTCGGACTGGCGCTGGTCAATGATATTGCCCGTTTGCACCGTTCTCATCCGCAGCTCACCCGCAGCCAGGCATTAGGGGGGCTGCATGTCAGCGTTCGCCTGCTGCAGGCAAAGTAATTTCTTGATGTGGTGGTTTCAGGAAGCAACTGGTTACAATCCTGTAGCAAATCACCATTTTAGTGCATTGATTCCTGAGTATTCGGCAGTACAATCCTGCACCTTAGGGAAAAATATTACTTTGTGTTTGCGGGAACGTTAAAAAATGAAAAAAAGTATTATCTCCGGCCTGTTCGGGTTGATGTTTGTCTCGGCTGCGGCCAATGCGATCAGTGTTAGCGGTGAAGCAGGTGAGCACTTTACTAACCTCGGCGTCGGCTTCGGTACAGAATCCTCCGGTCTTGCGCTGACCGGCGACTGGACGCACAGCGATAACGACGGCGACGTTGCGGGTATCGGTGTGGGTCTGAATATTCCTCTGGGGCCGTTTATCGCGACCGTCGGCGGGAAAGGTGTCTATACCAACCCGAAAGATGGTGACGAAGGTTATGCGGCTGCGGTGGGTGGTGGTCTGCAGTGGAAGATTGGCGACAGCTTCCGTCTGTTTGGCGAGTACTACTACTCTCCGGATTCTCTCTCCAGCGGTATTGAGAGCTATCAGGAAGCCAACGCAGGGGCCAGTTGGACTATCATGCGTCCAATCAGCATTAAAGCCGGTTACCGCTATCTGAGCCTGGCAGGCAAAGACGGTCACCCTGACAATACCCTTGCCGATGGTCCATACGTGGGCGTCAGCGCGGCATTCTAAGTTCTCCGGCGCGATGTCCTGTCGCGCCTGTTTTCCCTTTCCCGTCAGTCCGCTATAGTAAATCGTCCTCAATTTCCGGAGAAGAACGATGCTAAACGTGGAAATGCTGTCTACGGGCGACGAAGTCCTGCATGGTCAAATCACCGATACCAATGCGGCCTGGCTTGCCGACTACTTTTTTGAGCAAGGATTACCGCTGACCCGCCGCAATACCGTGGGTGACAGCCTCGACTCGCTGGTGTCCATCCTGCGTGAACGCAGTGAATATGCAGATATTCTGATCGTCAACGGTGGGCTTGGGCCGACCAGTGACGACCTCAGCGCCTTAGCGGCCGCCACGGCAAAAGGCGAAGAGCTGGTGCTGCATGAAGCCTGGCTCAGCCAAATGGAGCGCTTTTTCAGCGAACGCGGCAGAGTCATGGCGCCGAGTAATCGCAAACAGGCGGAAATTCCGGCGAGTGCCGAATTGATTGATAACCCGGTAGGAACGGCGTGCGGCTTTGCCGTGCAGCTCAACCGCTGCCTGATGTTCTTCACCCCGGGGGTGCCCTCCGAGTTCAAAGTGATGGTCACCCAGGAAATTATGCCGCGTTTACGCCAGCGGTTTAGCTTCCCGGAACCGCCGTTGTGCCTGCGTCTGACCACGTTTGGCCGTTCTGAAAGTGACCTGGCACAAAGCCTGGATCCGCTGACGTTGCCGCCGGGTGTCACCATGGGCTATCGCTCTTCGATGCCGATCATTGAACTCAAGCTGACCGGCCCGGCGGCAGAGCGCGAAGCGATGCTGAAACTGTGGCCGGAAGTCCGGCGCGTGGCCGGGGAAAGCCTGATTTTTGAAGGAACAGAGGGGTTGCCTGCGCAGATAGCTCGCGAACTGCAGGCGCGTAACCTGGGGCTGACGCTCAGCGAACAGTTCACCTCCGGGCTGATTGCGCTGCAGCTTGGTCGTGAAAATGCGCCACTGCTGGCGAGCGAAGTCGCGCCTTCTCAGGAAGAAACGCTGGCACAAACGGCACACTGGGCGGCTGAACGCCGCACCCGGCACTTCGCGGGCCTGGCATTAGCGGTCAGCGGCCTGGAACAGGATCATCTCAACTTTGCCCTCGCAACGCCTGAAGGGACACATGCCCTGCGGGTGAAATTCAATACCTCCCGCCACAGCTTAGCGCTGCGTCAGGAAGTCTGCGCCATGATGGCGTTGAACATTTTGCGTCGCTGGCTGAACGACAAGCCGGTTGCCAGCGAGCACGGTTGGATTAATGTGGTGGAGTCTCAGTTCCTGCCTTAAGGCGCTTTAGGGCTTAGCGCCTGGGCCAGCAAGGTGATGGGATGTTCACAGCGCAGGCGGGTGGACATCTCAATTTGCCATTTGCAGGTTTCGCAGTCGGTAATAACCATATCGGCACCGCTCTCTTCAATCTGCTGGAAAAGCGGCGCGCCTATCGCCTGGGATGTTGGGTAGTTTTCTGACTTGAAGCCGTAGGTGCCCGCAATCCCGCAGCACTGGGAGTCCAGCACTATCACTTCCAGCTCCGGGATTTGACGCAGCAGCTCAAGCGTGTAAATGGCCCAGCCCATTTTCTCCATATGACACGGCGTGTGGTACACCACTTTCAGCGGTAAACGGCGCAGCGGCAGCTGTTTTCCCGCGTCCAGCTGCTTCCACAGCCAGCGGGTGGCAAGCTCAATGTTATCGCGCAGGTCGTGGTTTTCGACATCCAGCAAATGCGGGTACTCATCGCGTAGGGTGAAGGTGCAGGTGGATGAGGTGGCAATCACCGGCAAACGCTTCTCAACGATGGCGGTACGAAGGGATGCCGTGTTGCTTTGTGCCTGCCTGCGGGCTTTGTCGATAAAGCCATTGGCAATCAGCGGCACACCGCAGCACTTCTCTTTTTCCAGCAGCTGCACGCCGGTACCCAGCGCATTCAGCACGGTAATCATATCCTTGCCGAGCTGCGGGTTGTTGTAGTTGACGTAACAGCCATGGAAGAACGCGACCTGATCTTCGTACTGCGCCTGCTGTTTCGCCACGCTGCGATACCAGCGGCGGAAGGTGCCAAAACCGTATTTCGGCAACTGGCGGCGGTGATCGATTTTCAGTGCCGTATCCAGCAGGTGGCGCACGGGTTTCAGCCCGGTGGCGGCGTTAATGACCGGCGCGAATGGCGTGGACAGCGTGCCCATGAAATCCGTGTGGCTGAGAATGGCATCGCGCAGCGTCGGTTTAGTCTGACTGAACTGTGCGCGCGCGCGCTGAATGATGTCGCCAATTTTGACGTCCGAAGGGCAGGCCACTTCGCAGCGCTTGCAGTTGATACAGTATTTCAGCGCGTCGTCATACAAGGCACCGTCTTTCAGGCGCAGGCGTTCACCATCGGGACCGGCCTGTTTGGGCCCGGGATAGCGAGGATTGACACGACTGACCGGGCAGGCGGTGGTGCAGACGGTGCATTTGATGCAGCTTTCAAAGCGAGTCTCGCTCATGACTGGCCTCCGGCAAGTTTTGCTATCTGGTGAGCCGCATGCAGAGCGGTGATCGCGCTGACGCCGCCACCGCATCCCTGAGCGATGGCATCAAATCCCCCCAGAACGCCGCCGATGGCAAACAGATTGTCGACGCGTTGCCCGTTACGCTGAGAGCGCAGGGAGGCATCCGTTCTGACGCCAAAACGCTGCCAGGGTTGTGGCGAGAAAACATCCCGCTGATACCAGCTTTCTCTCGGTGCTGACTGAATCACATCAAGCCCCATGAGCGGCTCGGTCACTCCCGTACGGCTCGCGACCAAACCGTTGCTGAAAAAACAGCCGCTGGCGAGGACGGCGAATCGGGTGCGCAATGGAACTTCCGCATGATTGCGGGTCATTATGGCGCTGACGTGCTGGCCATCATGGATAACGTCGGTCACCGCATCCCCGGCCAGCCAGACACCGTTCTGGCGGACGAATTGCTGCTGTAACGCGGTGTGCAGGCGAATACCCGGTACCGACGGAGGCAGCGTCGGTAACAGGGAGATCGGGCAGGGAAGGTGTTCGTTTAGCCACTGCCACAGGCTGCTGTCCTGCAGGCCAAAACAGGCCGGCATGATCAGATGTTCATATCCACGGGCAATCGGCAGCAGTGTGTCCAGCAGCGCAGGCCATTGGCTGTCATCATCCAGCAGGCGAGCGAGGGTAACGGAGCGGAACTCTGAGGGGTTTTCTCGTAGCACGTCCAGCGCGGGTAAATCGATCTCCAGCGCCTCAGCGTGAATACCCGATTTTTGCAACGAGGCCGCAGCCAGATGGGGCTGGAAATCGGCAAAGCCGCAAATCCCGACAACGGCTATTCGCTGGCCTTGCAGAGGGAGCGTGGCCGCTTCAGGCGGGCTGAGCCAGGCCTGACGAAGGGTCCCCAGCGGCGTGACCCGCCGGTGGTTTTGCTCATAAGAACCCTGCAGGACAATGCCGCATTCGGCCAGCAACTGTTCGGTTTGCCGGGCGTAGGCGATGACGCGTGTTGTCCCCAGATGACTGTAGGGATGTTCGGGTTCTTGATGGGCAAGCCTGTCCAGCGCTTCAGCGATCCCGAGCTCTGCAGAGAGCAAATCCAACGAGCCAGAGGAAAAGTGCAGGCCGCTCTGACCGCGGCTGATAATCGCGCAGCGCAATCCACGCCGGGTCAGCGACAGGCCACAGAGTAAACCCGCCAGCCCGCCGCCAACGATCACCGTATCAAATTTCATCCTGATCCTCCTTTTCCAGTCCGCACAGGCCTTGCCACACCCAGCGGGTAAACTCGCTTTCGCGTAGCGCATCACCCCAGGCAATGGGCTGAATGCCGCGCCAGCGCTCATTTAAAAACGCAGAGAGCTGAGTCAGGGACTGGGTCGGTGTGGTGACCTGATAACGATTAAGCAGCCCGGCGGCGCGGCAGGCGCACAGTTCTCCCTGACAGGTGCCCATGCCAATACGGGTTCTGCGACGTAAATCGAGAAGCGTCTTCACCCCTAAGTTTTCGACGGCGTACTGCACTTCCCCGGCGGTGACAGCCTCGCATTCACACACCAGGCTGCGATGCAAACGAGAGTCGCCAAGCCAGGCGGGCGTTCTGTCGCCGTGGCGATAGACCGCTGAGCCGCGCAGAGGCGCAGGCAGGGAAATCATCTTGTGCAGCGTATTTTCGGTCGTACCCTGAGAGCCCGGAAGCGGGGTGTCCGCCGTCGTGCAGGGCACGCTGATGTTCAGCTTACGACAGACGGCATCGGTGGCCATTTCGGCCATCAGCCGATAGGTCATCAGCTTGCCGCCGGTGATGGTGATAAAGCCTTCCATGCCGTCGCGTTGAGCGTGATCGAGCAGCACAATTCCCCGGCTGACGTTACGCCCACTAGGATCGTCATCGCTGGCGACCAATGGGCGCACGCCACAGTAGGCGCGCAGAATACGGGTTCTCGCCATGACTGGGGCCAGCTTTTCCCCTTCGCGCAGCAGGATATCCACTTCATCAGCGGTGACCCTGTTGCAGTCGATATCGTTGTAATCGATGTGCGTTGAGGTGGTGCCAATCAGAGATATAGTGTCTCCGGGCACCAGAATGTCGGCATCCGCCGGTTTGCGGCAGCGATTGATGACGTGCTGATTGATCCGGTTTTCGAAAATGAGCAGCGAGCCTTTTGCCGGAAACATTCTGAGCGTGAGCGCGGCGTATTCAGCGATGCGCTGCCCCCAAATGCCGCCCGCGTTGACCACCACTTCGGCATACAGGTTTTCCGTCTGTTTGCTGTTGCGATCCCAGACGGTCACGCCGCAAACCCGGTCGCCGTGCCGAATCAACCCGGTGACTTCGCAACCCGTACGGGCGAGCGCACCGTGTTCACGCGCATCCAGCATATTGGCCGCCGTGAGGCGAAAAGGGTCAATGGTGCCGTCGGGGACGCTGACCGCGCCGATAAGCGTTGGGTTGACGGCGGGCTCGAGCGCCAGCGCCTGCTGCGGGGTAAGCGGCTGTGCGGCAATGCCCGCGTTGTGGCAGGCCTCGATAAAGGTGTGCTGATAGCTCAGCGAATCTTCCGGCAGCGTGACAAACAGGCCATTGGTGGCTTCGGTGCAGTGACGGGCGATGCGTTTGAGGATCGCGTTTTCGGCAATACATTCACGCGCTGATTCAATGTCGGTGACGGCGTAGCGAGCACCGCTGTGCAGCAGGCCGTGATTGCGTCCGGTGGCACCGGTGGCAATGTCATCGCGCTCAACAAGAATCACCTTCAGACCGCGTAGCGCACAGTCCCGGGCAATCCCTGCACCTGTGGCACCGCCGCCAATAATGATCACGTCGCCCGAGTGGGCAGAGGCCAATGTCATTATGTTCCCTCAGTTTTCGTTTTCTTCCATTTAGCCACATATTTACTGTGGTTTGTGTGATATCGAGCATATTCGAGCATTAATCGAAAATGAAACGTGATTTCGTGCTCACAATGGAATGATTGTCATAAATATGTAACATTTTGTGCGGTGTTTCACAGACCCGTTAACAGCCTTTCCCTACCATCCGCCGCGTAGCATGACTCATTCATATTACTTATGATTTTCAGATAAGACTGTCTGATAACAATGGCCACGGAGGCTGATATGCTCAGTATTTTTAAACCCGCCGCCCATAAGGCGAGAGTGCCTGACGCGGAGATCGATCCGCTCTACCGCCGCCTGCGCTGGCAGATTTTCCTCGGGATCTTTTTTGGTTACGCCGCCTACTATCTGGTGCGTAAAAACTTCGCTTTGGCAATGCCTTACCTTATCGAGCAGGGCTTTTCCCGCGGGGATTTAGGCTTTGCGCTTTCCGGGATTTCCATCGCCTATGGCTTTTCGAAATTCATTATGGGTTCGGTATCCGATCGCTCGAATCCGCGCATTTTTCTCCCTGCCGGCCTGATTCTGGCGGCGGCGGTGATGCTGTTCATGGGTTTTGTCCCGTGGGCCACCTCAAGCATTATGATTATGTTTGTGCTGCTGTTTATCTGCGGCTGGTTCCAGGGGATGGGGTGGCCGCCGTGCGGACGCACGATGGTGCACTGGTGGTCGCAGAAGGAGCGCGGCGGCATTGTGTCGGTGTGGAATTGCGCACATAACGTGGGGGGAGGGATCCCGCCGTTACTGTTCCTGCTGGGGATGGCGTGGTTCAACGACTGGCATGCCGCGCTGTATATGCCTGCGTTTGGCGCGATCCTGGTGGCGCTGTTTGCTTTCGCGCTGATGCGCGATACGCCACAGTCCTGTGGTCTGCCGTCGATTGAAGAGTACAAAAATGACTATCCGGACGACTACAGCGATAAAAATGAAGAAGAGCTGACCGCGAAGCAAATCTTCATGCAGTACGTGCTACCTAACAAGCTGCTGTGGTATATCGCTGTGGCGAACGTTTTCGTCTATTTGCTGCGCTACGGCATTCTGGACTGGTCGCCAACCTACCTGAAAGAAGTGAAGCATTTCGCGCTGGATAAATCCTCGTGGGCCTACTTCTTCTATGAGTATGCGGGAATCCCTGGCACGCTGCTCTGCGGCTGGATGTCAGACAAAGTATTCCGCGGCAACCGTGGGGCGACAGGGGTATTCTTTATGATCCTCGTGACTATTGCCACGGTCGTCTACTGGCTGAACCCACCGGGAAATCCGGGTGTGGATATGGCCTGTATGATTGTCATCGGCTTCCTGATTTACGGTCCGGTCATGCTGATTGGTCTGCACGCGCTCGAACTGGCACCGAAGAAAGCTGCCGGGACGGCGGCAGGATTTACCGGGCTGTTCGGTTATCTGGGGGGATCTGTGGCAGCCAGCGCGATTGTCGGCTACACCGTGGATTACTTCGGCTGGGACGGCGGCTTCATTGTGATGATTGGCGGCAGCGTGCTGGCGGTGATCCTTCTGGTTATCGTGATGGTGAATGAGAAACGCCATCATGCCGAGGTGCAGCAGAAACGCGGTTAACGCTGAAACGTGCAGGTAGGTGTCAGCAGATACTGGCACCTGCTAACGGAATCGCAATGGCAGAGGACTTTTACGCCAGCGAGTTACAAGATATTCATACTCCTGATAATACGTCTCACGCGATTCCTTTTCCCGAATGGCTTTAATAAACGGCTCAGCGATAAAGTAATTATTGATGATGGAATTATAAAACACCTGTTTTATCATTTTCTCATGATAAATACCGTGGAGGATCCCCACCGCAAGGCGTTCATAAAAGTTAAGACAATAAACCAGTTGCTGTCTTTCCTGGCTTTCTTGCGATGTGAGGGCCTGCGGCGGGAATATATAACGACGAAACGACTTCCCCGACAAATGAATGGCACGCAGCGTATGCAGGCCATCGATGTAACGCTTGTCAAAACGGCTTTCGTAGAGGAATGTGGCTGTTTGCGCTTTACGCGCGATTCGCTGGTGTCTGTCGATGGCTGCGCAGGCGATAATAAGGCTGAGCAGCATCGCTGCGGCGGTGGTGACTTGTGAAAAGGTATTCAGTATCGTGAGTTGATTAACATCCATGTTTGATATCTTCCCTGAATAATAGAATCAGAAACCTTCGTATTCATCATGTATAGACATTGTTTTCTCCTGAGAAATAATGACTGTTGGCGCAGAATAGAGTGAGCAGAGGGGAGTATCAAGTGTTAAACAGGAAGAAATGAAGCGAGATATAAAGTTTGCAGCGAGGCTTCAGGGAAAATGTAATATCCGGGCCGGATATTACATTTCGATTTCGATATCGCCGTTGGCTTTGCAGCAACAGGGCAGAATGTCACCCTGAGACACAAACGCCAGCGGCTCTGTCAGCCAGTCAACCTGGCCGGAAATCAGCCTGCAGCGGCAGGAGCCGCAGTAGCCTTCACGGCATTGATACTCCACCGCGACGTTATGCGACTCCAGGGCAACCAGCAAAGAGGGGTGTTCTTCCTGGCACACGACCTGTGTGCCAGTGATACGAAGGGTAACGCGACTCATCAGAGCTGGAAGTTGCTCAGGTCGTCAGCGTCGATTTCAGCATCGATCTGCCCAACCAGATAAGAGCTGACTTCCACTTCCTGCGGTGCCACCTGAACGTTGTCAGACACCAGCCAGGTGTTGATCCATGGGATTGGGTTCGAGCGCGTCTGGAACGGAAGGTCAAGACCGACAGCCTGCATGCGGATATTGGTGATGTACTCGATGTACTGACACAGAATGTCTTTGTTCAGGCCAATCATCGAACCATCACGGAACAGATATTCTGCCCACTCTTTTTCCTGAACGGCGGCCTGCACGAACAGGTCATAGCACTCTTGTTTGCACTCTTCGGCAATCACGGCCATTTCCGGGTCGTCCTGGCCTGAACGCAGCAGGTTCAGCATGTGCTGAGTACCGGTCAGATGCAGCGCTTCATCACGGGCGATCAGACGGATGATTTTGGCGTTGCCTTCCATCAGTTTGCGTTCTGCAAAGGCAAAGGAGCAGGCGAAACTGACGTAGAAACGGATAGCTTCCAGCGCGTTCACGCTCATCAGGCACAGATACAGCTTCTTCTTCAGCTCATGCAGGTTCACGACGACGGTTTTACCGTTCACGGAATGGCTGCCTTCACCCAGCAGATGCCAGTAGCTGGTCAGTTCGATCAGCGAGTCGTAGTAGTGGGAAATCCCCTCAGCACGCTTCTGAATCTGCTCATTCGTCACGATATCGTCAAAAACGGTCGCCGGATCGTTAACGATGTTACGGATGATGTGGGTGTAAGAGCGTGAGTGGATAGTCTCAGAAAATGCCCATGTTTCAACCCAGGTTTCCAGTTCCGGAATGGAGATCAGCGGCAGCAGTGCCACGTTCGGGCTACGACCCTGGATGGAGTCCAACAGCGTCTGATACTTCAGGTTGCTGATGAAAATGTGCTTTTCATGATCAGGCAGTGCCTGATAGTCAATACGGTCACGGGAAACGTCGACCTCTTCCGGACGCCAGAAGAAGGAGAGTTGCTTTTCAATCAGCTTTTCGAAGATGTCATATTTTTGCTGATCGTAGCGCGCCACGTTGACTGGCTGGCCGAAAAACATCGGCTCAAGGAGCTGGTTATTCTTCGTCTGTGAAAAAGTGGTGTAAGCCATTGAAGAGAGTCCTGTTGGGATTGTATTGCCCGGCGGCACTACGTTGGCCGGGCCTACAAAAACGTAGGCCGGGTAAGCATCGCGCCACCCGGCAAATGTCTTAGATCTTACATGCGCCGCTTTCGCAACCGTCGTCCTGAATGGATGGCGCCAGATCGTCCTGGGCATCTTCTGCGCCATCACGGGTGTTGTGATAGTACAGGGTTTTCACGCCAAATTTATAGGCATTAAGCAGGTCTTTGAGCAGCTGCTGCATCGGCACTTTACCGGACGGGAAACGCGTCGGGTCATAGTTGGTGTTCGCCGAAATCGACTGGTCGATGAATTTCTGCATGATGCCAACCAGCTGGAGATAGCCGTCGTTGTTTGGCATTTCCCACAGCAGTTCGTAGGCATTTTGCAGGTTTTCGTAATCCGGCACCACCTGGCGCAGGATACCATCTTTCGATGCTTTGATGCTGACGTGGCCGCGCGGTGGCTCAATGCCGTTAGTGGCGTTAGAGATCTGCGAAGAGGTCTCAGACGGCATCAACGCGGAGAGCGTGGAGTTACGCAGACCGTGCGCTTTGATTGACTCACGCAGCGCTTCCCAGTCGTAGTGCAGCTGTTCGTTGACAATCGCGTCCAGATCTTTCTTGTACGTGTCGATTGGCAGAACGCCTTTCGCGTAAGTGGTTTCGTTGAACCACGGGCACGCGCCTTGCTCTTTCGCCAGTTCGTTAGAGGCTTTCAGCAGGTAGTACTGAATGGCTTCGAACGTTTTGTGGGTCAGGTTGTTGCCGCTGCCATCGGAGTAGCGTTTGCCGTGTTTCGCCAGATAGTAAGCGAAGTTAATCACGCCAATGCCCAGGGTACGACGTCCCATTGCACCGCGTTTGGCGGCCAGGATTGGGTAATCCTGATAATCGAGCAGAGCATCGAGTGCGCGCACGGCCAGAACCGCCAGCTCTTCCAGATCGTCGAGGCTGTCAATGGCACCGAGGTTAAAGGCAGACAGTGTGCACAGGGCAATTTCACCGTTCTCGTCGTTCACGTCGTTCAGCGGTTTGGTCGGCAGAGCGATTTCCAGGCACAGGTTAGACTGACGCACTGGCGCAACAACCGGGTCAAACGGGCTGTGGGTGTTGCAGTGATCGACGTTCTGAATGTAGATACGACCGGTAGACGCGCGCTCCTGCATCACCAGCGAGAACAGCTCCGCCGCTTTCACACGCTGTTTGCGGATTTTGTCGTCTTTCTCATATTTCACGTACAGGCGTTCGAACTCGTCCTGATCGGCGAAGAACGCGTCATACAGGCCCGGAACATCGGACGGGCTGAACAGGCTGATATCTTCGCCTTTCAGCAGACGGGTGTACATCAGTTTGTTGATTTGTACGCCGTAGTCCATGTGACGCACGCGGTTCGCTTCGGTACCGCGGTTGTTTTTCAGCACCAGCAGGCTTTCCACTTCCAGATGCCACATTGGGTAGAAGAGGGTTGCCGCACCGCCGCGAACGCCGCCCTGAGAGCAGGATTTCACGGCGGTCTGGAAGTGCTTGTAGAACGGAATACAGCCGGTGTGGAACGCTTCACCGCCACGAATTGGGCTACCCAGCGCACGAATGCGACCGGCGTTGATGCCGATACCGGCACGCTGAGAAACGTATTTCACGATAGCGCTGGAGGTGGCGTTGATGGAATCCAGGCTGTCACCGCACTCGATCAGGACGCAGGAGCTGAACTGACGGGTCGGGGTACGCACGCCGGACATGATCGGCGTTGGCAGTGAAATCTTGAAGGTGGAAACGGCATCGTAGAAGCGCTTCACATAGTCCAGACGGGTTTCACGCGGGTAGTTCGAGAACAGGCACGCGGCAACCAGAATGTACAGGAACTGGGCGCTTTCGTAGATCTCGCCGGTCACGCGGTTCTGAACCAGGTATTTCCCTTCGAGCTGTTTTACGGCCGCGTAGGAGAAGTGCATATCGCGCCAGTGGTCGATAAAACCGTCCATCTGCTTGAACTCTTCTTCCGTGTAGTCTTCAAGCAGATGACTGTCGTATTTGCCCAGCTCAACCATGTTGACAACGTGGTTGTAGAGCGCAGGCGGTTCGAACTGGCCATAGGCTTTCTTACGTAAATGGAAAATCGCCAGGCGAGCGGCCAGGTACTGGTAATCCGGCGCATCACGGGAGATAAGATCCGCAGCGGCCTTGATGATAGTCTCATGAATGTCTGCGGTTTTAATTCCGTCGTAGAACTGGATGTGGGAGCGCAGTTCTACCTGGGAAATAGAAACGTTGTTCAGCCCTTCCGCAGCCCAATCCAGCACGCGATGAATCTTATCGAGATTGATTTTCTCAGTCCCGCCATCACGCTTAGTCACCATCAGACCTTGAGTCATGTGCTTTTTACCTGTCCGTGAAAAGAAAAATATCCCCCGCTTATCCACAGAACGTCGCTGTGACTAACTCTGTGGATAAATACTATATGTAGGGGGTGAGTGTTAAAATGAACGCTATATGGTGAGTATTCTAGTAAGGATTCTTTTGAGTACAAGGGTTGATTTTGACGTTAACTTAAGGTTGCAAAAGGGTAGCGAGGGCTAAGTCCACGGATTGTAAGGCCTGGCGACATTGTCAATATTGGAAGAAAAAAATTAGAAATTTGATCGAACGCTGATTTCGTAGGCGTTCCCTGGACAGGAAGAACTTGATGTGGGTAAGGGTCAGGCGCAGAGAGGAGGATTTTGTCGCAAGGCGTGCGTCTTTTGTGTACCGATGTGTTGGTTCGGTGTTGTTGCCGTCAGGGGGAAAGGCGATGAGATGATCCTTGCCGATCGCAACGCCAATGAAATTGTTAAAATATTGCTGCGATTTTAGTCTTTTTATTCCCAGGGAACAGCACATTTGGTTTGTCTTTTTTCATGCAGAGAGTGATGTGTTGTGGGGTATAAAAGTACATCACTATTATCTTTAAAACCCGTCGGCAAACAGAAATAATAACGCAAATTTATTTCGTACTTCCCCTCTGCTCCAATAACATCATTGAGCATAGCCATTTTTTGTATTTAGGTCCCCTATGCATTTTAAAAAAATCTTTGTCATTTTCCCGGCGTGTTTAGCGTTAAGTTCTTACGCAAGTGCCAGTGATGTTTGTCTTTCCAATGTAATATCTGAAACCTGCCATGCGCCGCAGCAAGTTATTAAAGGCGCAAGTACCACATTTACTGTTGCTGATGATGCCGTCCTGCAATTCGAGGGCATGAACGCCAGCGCGGGGAGCAGTGGCGGGGCAGTGGAGCTCTCATCAGGGGCAACGTTTACCATTCAGCCTGAAGACGCCACGGGGAGCGTTGTTTTTGATAACAACCATGCCGACTCGAACGGCGGGGCCATTTTTGCGAAAGAAAACTCATCGATAAATATCCGCAATGCGGTCTTTTCTAATAACTCAGCAAAGTCATACGGTGGCGCTATTTATTTAAATGGCAAGAATGATCCGCAACAGCTTGATTTAATGCTCGACAATACTGTTTTCGAAAATAACATTGCGCAGAATGGTAAAGGGGGCGCTATCTATGCCCTTGATTCAAACATTCTGATCTCAAATTCTGCTTTCGATAATAATCAGGCGCAAAGTTCCTCAACCAGCAACGGGAATGGTGGGGCGCTGGATATCACCAGTAACGTGAATAATGATACGTTTACCGGCGCAGCAATATTTGACGATGTGACGTTCACCGATAATCAGGCCGAGGGAAAAGGCGGGGCAATCTATACCGACAGTTCGAGCTCCCCGTATTTGGTGACGCTCGCGCTGGATGAAAACTACACCGATAACGATGGCGTCGCGGTTTATGAGGGAAATCAGGCGCTTGGCTATGGAGATACCGCATCTGCCGCTGCCGGTGGTTTTATGTACGTCGGGCACAGCGTGGTGACGATGGATGTGGCCGCAGGAAAAACCATGGTGATTGGCAGTCTGGATAACCCAGGCGCGGTGGATTCGATTGCGGGAACGGGCGTCATCGTGAAGATGGGCGATGGGGACCTGGTCTTTAATGCTGACAACAACAGTTTCACCGGTTTACTGAGCGTATCCGAAGGTACGCTGACCCTGAACCGTGACAATTCTCTGATGAATGTCGGCGAGACAGCCTGTGAGAGCGACCCGCTCAACTGTACTGGCCTGGTTGTCGGGAATGCGGAAAATGAACAAGCCAATGGCGTATTAAATGTAGGGAGTTCACAGCAGGCGTTTGTTAACCCGTTTGTGGGTTATCAGAATGGCACGCTGAACATTGATGCGGGTGGAAACGTCACCGTTAACAGTGGGCATTTTGCCGGAACGATACAAGGCGAAGGTGATTTCACCGTCGCATCCGGGGGTGATTATTCGCTGGTTGGCGCGGATTCGTTGGCCCTGACGGGAGACATTATCGTTGACCAGGATGCCGTGCTAAGCATCTCTGCCAATCCTGATGATATCACCGCGCTGGGGCAGGACCCGCAGTCCGTGGTGCTTGATGGCGGCGTGCTTGATTTGTCCGATATGGCAGGGTCTTCGTCTGCCAATACAGGATCTCTGCTGGCCATTTCCGGGACTGGCGGCACCGTCATTGGCAGTGGCGATTTGGTGAACCTGACCGGCGGTAGCGATCTGCATATTGGCGGCGAAAAAGGAAACAGCCAACAAAACGGCGTGTATGTGGTGGTGGATGCGGGCGATGGCAGCGTTGCGCTGGCGAATGACAATCAGTATCTGGGAGATACGCAAATCGCCTCGGGCACGCTGCTGATGAGCGATAATTCGCAGTTAGGGGATACCGACTATAACCGATCGGTCATTTTTACCGATCCGCAGCAGGCCAGTGTGCTGCATGTAACAGAAGATGTGGACACCCGGACTGCGGAAAGCGGCCATGCCCGAGACCTCGAAATGCGCGCGAGCGGAGAGCTCGAGGTGGATGACGGCGTGACGACGCAGTGGGGAGCATTGAATGCGGACTCCACGGGGAACATGGGCGATGTGGATGCGACCTTCAGCAAAACGGGTAACGGCACGCTGGCGCTAACGGCCAGCGGTACGACGCATTCCGCCGTTCGGGTAGAGCAGGGCACGTTACTGGGCGGCGCGGCAGATATTTTCCCGCAGGCCTCTTCGCTATGGGTCGGTGAAAATGGCACTTTCGTCACCGGAGAAGATCAGCATATTCAGTCCATTGATACGACGTCACAGGGCAACATTGTGATCAGCGATGACACCTCCCTGACGCTGACAAATCAAGATACCGGGCAGGCACTGCAGGCTTCGTTATTCAGTGGCACCGGAACGCTGGTCAACCAGACGGCGGGTCTGACGCTGGACGGCACCCTCGACACAAACCTGACGACCGACGCTGAAACGGAATTGGCGGGCGTGACCGTTAACGGCAATGTGACGAACCCGACGACCGGGGCCATCAGCCTGAGTAATGGTTATGCGGGTGATACGCTGACGGTCAACGGGGATTACACCGGCGGCGGCACTCTGGTGATGGATACCGAGCTTGACGGCGATGATTCCGCCAGCGATCTGCTGGTGCTCAATGGCAATACGTCTGGCGGTACGACGGTGCAGATTAACCCTGTCAGCGGCGTGGGGCAGCCGACGCAGACGGGGATCAAACTGATTGATTTTACCGCCGATCCGATGCAGTACCACAATGACGCCCGCTTTACGCTCGCCGGTGATGGCTACGTCAACATGGGGGCATATGACTACTCGCTGGTGAAGGATAATCAGGACTGGTATTTGCGATCTCAGGTGGCAGACGTCCCCGATGTCGATCCGACGCCGGACGTTACGCCGACGCCAGATACGCCGGATACACCGGACACGCCAGTGACACCCGATGTGCCGGGTGTTCCTTCCACCCCTGATTTCACACCGGTGCTTAACCCCATGCTGGGGGGCTATTTCAATAACCTCCACAGTGCCAACAACGCGTTTGTGATGCGCCATAGCGACCATGCTGGTGGGCAGAACCAAAAGCTGCATTTACGTGTCGAGGGCAACCGCAGTGAGTCAACCTACGACGATCAGCTCGATCAGCACGAGGACGTTTCCGTGGTGCAGCTCAGCACCGTGTTGTTTGAATCCACCCAGTGGTCGCTGGGGGCCGTGGCCGGATACAGCAATAACAGCGGCGACAGCCACTCCCGCCTGACCGGGCGCAAGGCCGATAATGACAACCAGGGCTACAGCGTTGGACTGACGGCCAGTTGGTATCAACAAGATCAGGGGAAAACCGGCGCGTATGTGGACAGCTGGGCGCAATATGTCTGGTTTGATAACCATGTGAGCGAGCAAGACAGTGCCGAGGAGCACTACCATTCATCGGGCGTCGTGGCATCGGTAGAAACGGGTTACAGCTGGCAATTTAATGATAAGGCAGACTGGGTCTGGAGCGTCCAGCCGCAGGCGCAGATTGTGTATCAGGGGGTCTCTCAGAATTCATTCAGAGCAACCAACGGCAGCGAGGTTAAACAGCACGGCGATCACAATATTCAAAGCCGTCTGGGGTTGCATAACGAATGGACCAAAAAAATTGGCAAGACGGGTGAAATCACACCGTACGTCGACGTGAACTACATCCATAACAGTGATGACGCGGGGTTAAACATTGACGACGTTAACTTTACCGACGAGACGGCGAAAGATATTGCCGAGGTCAGCGTGGGTCTCAAAGGTAAAATCACAAGCAATATCAGCGTTTGGGGCAAATTTACCCAACAGTATGGCTCATCGGATTATACGCAGCGAGCAGGCAGCGTGGGCGTCAGCGTGCGCTGGTAAAACGAAGCCCTTGCGCACTGGCAAGGGCACCGTGTTTTACAGCGGGCTGGAGGTGTGCAGCATGTAATTGACATCAACCCCTGGCGCAAGCTTGAAGCGGTTGGTCAGCGGATTGAAATGCAGCCCGGTGATATGACGTTCTTGCAGCTGAGTCTGATCAATCCAGCCCAACAATTCGGCAGGCTTGATAAATTTCTTCACGTCGTGAGTCCCTTTGGGCACCATTTTCAGAACATACTCGGCACCGACGACGGCCATGAGCCAGGCCTTTCCGTTGCGGTTAAGGGTGGAAAAGAACACCTGACCGCCGGGTTTGACCAGTTTGGCGCAAGCCTGAACCACCGACTGCGGGTCGGGAACGTGCTCGAGCATTTCCATACAGGTCACCACGTCATACTGCTGAGCGTGTTTTGCCGCATGATCCTCGACGGTTTCCTGGACGTATTCCACCTGAATGCCGGTTTCCAGCGCGTGCAATCGCGCCACCTGAAGCGGCTCAAAGCCCATATCCAATCCGGTCACATTCGCGCCTTCACGGGCCATGCTTTCCGCGAGGATCCCGCCACCACAGCCGACATCCAGCACTTTCTTCCCGAACAGGCCGTCTGAGCGCGTGGCAATGTAGCCAAGGCGCAGCGGGTTAATGCGGTGCAGCGGTTTAAATTCCCCTTCCAGGTCCCACCAGCGTGAGGCGACAGCTTCGAATTTCGCAATTTCGTCGTGATCGACGTTAGCCACCGGCGGTTTTTCGGCATTCATGGGCGCATTGACTCCTTTTTTCATCAGGCCAATGAGTATATCAGCACCCCGGCGCGAATAAAGCGTTGTGCAGGTGCTATTGGTTTACCTCAATCCGGTCGGCTGTGTTATAATTTGCGACCTTTGAATCCGGGAAACATGTAGAGGGATAGCGGTTAGATGAGCGACCTTGCGAGAGAAATTACACCGGTCAACATTGAGGAAGAGTTAAAAAACTCTTATCTGGATTATGCGATGTCGGTCATTGTTGGCCGTGCGCTGCCGGATGTCCGAGATGGCTTAAAGCCGGTACACCGTCGCGTACTATACGCCATGAACGTACTGGGCAATGACTGGAATAAAGCCTATAAAAAATCCGCCCGTGTCGTGGGTGACGTTATCGGTAAATATCACCCACATGGTGATTCCGCGGTCTACGATACCATTGTTCGTATGGCCCAGCCGTTCTCGCTGCGTTACATGCTGGTAGATGGTCAGGGTAACTTCGGTTCCGTTGATGGCGATTCCGCTGCGGCGATGCGTTATACGGAAATCCGTATGTCGAAAATCGCCCATGAGCTGATGGCTGACCTGGACAAGGAAACCGTCGATTTCGTGGATAACTATGACGGCACGGAAAAAATTCCTGACGTCATGCCAACCAAAATTCCTAACCTGCTGGTGAACGGTTCGTCCGGGATCGCGGTAGGGATGGCAACCAACATTCCGCCACACAACCTGACGGAAGTGATCAGCGGCTGCCTCGCGTACATTGATGACGAAGACATCAGCGTCGAAGGGCTGATGGAGCACATTCCGGGGCCAGACTTCCCGACGGCTGCCATCATTAACGGTCGTCGCGGGATTGAAGAAGCCTATCGTACCGGCCGGGGTAAAATTTACATTCGCGCCCGCGCCGAAGTCGAAGCCGATGCGAAAACCGGTCGTGAAACCATCATCGTGCATGAAATTCCGTATCAGGTGAACAAAGCTCGCCTGATCGAGAAAATTGCCGAGCTGGTAAAAGATAAACGTGTTGAAGGTATCAGCGCGCTGCGTGACGAGTCTGATAAAGACGGCATGCGCATCGTGATTGAAATCAAACGTGACGCGGTGGGTGAAGTTGTTCTGAACAACCTGTACTCCCAGACTCAGCTTCAGGTTTCCTTCGGTATCAACATGGTTGCATTGCACCATGGCCAGCCGAAGATCATGAATCTGAAAGAGATTCTGAGCGCGTTCGTTCGTCACCGCCGTGAAGTGGTGACCCGCCGTACGATTTTCGAACTGCGTAAAGCCCGCGACCGTGCACACATCCTCGAAGCGCTGGCGGTTGCGCTGGCCAACATTGACCCGATCATCGAACTGATCCGTCGTGCGCCAACGCCTGCTGAAGCAAAAGCGTCGCTGATTGCCCGTCCGTGGGATCTGGGTAACGTTGCTGCCATGCTGGAACGTGCCGGTGATGACGCTGCGCGTCCAGAGTGGCTGGAGCCAGAGTTTGGCGTGCGTGATGGTCAGTACTACCTGACTGAACAGCAGGCACAGGCGATTCTGGATCTGCGTCTGCAGAAACTGACCGGCCTTGAGCACGAAAAACTGCTCGAAGAATACAAAGAGCTGCTGGAACAGATTGCAGAACTGCTGCACATTTTGGGCAGCGCCGATCGTCTGATGGAAGTGATCCGCGAAGAGCTGGAATTGGTGCGCGATCAGTTCGGCGACAACCGCCGTACTGAGATCACCGCCAACAGTTCTGATATCAACATTGAAGACCTGATCAACCGTGAAGATGTCGTGGTTACGCTGTCGCATCAGGGCTATGTGAAGTATCAGCCGCTGACCGATTACGAAGCTCAGCGCCGCGGTGGCAAAGGTAAATCAGCCGCCCGTATTAAAGAAGAAGACTTTATTGACCGTCTGCTGGTCGCCAACACCCATGACACCATCCTGCTGTTCTCCAGCCGTGGTCGTCTGTACTGGATGAAGGTTTATCAGTTGCCAGAAGCGAGCCGTGGTGCGCGTGGTCGTCCAATCGTTAACCTGCTGCCGCTGGAAGCGAACGAACGTATCACCGCGATCCTGCCGGTTCGTGAATACGAAGAAGGCGTTAACGTCTTCATGGCAACGGCGAGCGGTACCGTGAAGAAAACCGCACTGACTGAATTCAGTCGTCCACGTTCTGCCGGGATCATCGCGGTGAACCTGAACGAAGGCGATGAGCTGATCGGCGTTGATCTGACCAACGGTAATGATGAAGCGATGCTGTTCTCTGCGGCCGGTAAAGTGGTGCGCTTTAAAGAGAACGCGGTGCGTGCCATGGGCCGTACCGCGACCGGTGTTCGCGGCATCAAGCTTGCAGGCGAAGACAAAGTTGTGTCGCTGATTATCCCTCGCGGTGAAGGCGCGGTGCTGACCGTGACCCAGAACGGCTACGGTAAGCGTACGGCTGAAACGGAATACCCAACCAAATCACGCGGTACTCAGGGCGTTATCTCGATCAAAGTGACCGAGCGTAATGGTTCTGTGGTTGGCGCAGTGCAGGTTGAAGATACCGATCAGATCATGATGATCACCGATGCAGGTACGCTGGTGCGTACTCGCGTGTCGGAAGTCAGCGTGGTTGGCCGTAATACTCAGGGCGTTATCCTCATCCGTACTGCGGAAGATGAAAACGTGGTGGGTCTGCAGCGTGTTGCTGAACCTGTGGATGATGAAGAGCTCGACTCCATCGATGGTAGCGTAGCGGAAGGTGATGATGATATCGCACCAGAAGCGGATACCGACGATGATGTAGCGGATGATGCCGACGAGTAATCGTCTGAAATCGTCACGAAAGGGCCAGCAAATGCTGGCCCTTTTTCTTTCAACGTTGCGGGTAGGGGCATTTACGGCTACCTTAATCGCATCTTTACGTCTGCACACGGTTAAACCTTGAAATATCTCGTCTCCTTTCGCACGACACTGAAAGTTTCCCGCTACCTGTTTCGGGCGCTGGCCCTGTTGCTTTGGCTGCTGATCGCTTTTATTTCAGTGTTCTACATCGTCAATGCCCTGCACACGAAAGAAGCGGAAATTCGTCAGGAGTTTAACCTGAGCTACGATCAGGCCCAGCGTTACATCCAACGCACGTCTGATGTCATGAAAGAGTTGAAATACATTGCAGAGAATCGCCTGAAAGGGGATAGCGGTGTACTGGCATCCCGTCCTCCTAAAGATGATACCGAAGTGCCAGAGTTTGAGCCGCTTTTTCAGGATTCTGACTGCAGCGCGATGAGCAACACCTGGCGTAGCTCGCTGGAGTCCCTGGCCTGGTTTATGCGCTATTGGCGCGACAATTTCTCGGCGGCGTACGATCTTAACCGCGTGTATCTGATTGGCAGCGAAAACCTGTGCATGGCCAACTTTGGCCTGCGGGACATGCCGATGGAGCGCGAACAGGCGCTGAAAACGCTGCATGAGCGAATTGTCAGCTACCGTGACGTGCCCCAGGATGAGCGGGGTAACAATTTATACTGGATAAGCCAGGGCGCGCGTCAGGGCGTAGGGTATTTCTACGCGTTGACCCCGGTTTATCTGGCCAATCGTCTGCAGGCGCTGCTCGGGATTGAGCAAACCATTCGGATGGAAAACTTTTTCACTCCGGGCAGTATGCCAATGGGCGTGACCATTCTCGATGAAAACGGCAAGCCGCTGATTGCGTTGACGGGCGGTGAAAGTAAACTGAAAATCGACCCGCACTGGATGCAGGAGCGTGCCTGGTTCGGATATACGTCGGGCTTCCGCGAACTGGTGCTGAAGAAGAGCCTGCCGCCGTCATCGCTCAGTATTGTCTATTCCGTGCCGGTCGATTCAGTGCTTGAACGCATCAGGATCCTGATCCTCAATGCGGTGTTGCTCAACATTCTCACCGGCGTGGCGCTGTTTACCATTGCGCGCATGTACGAGCGGCGTATTTTCCTGCCCGCAGAGGCCGATGCGCAGCGTCTGGAAGAACATGAACAGTTTAACCGTAAGATTGTCGCCTCGGCCCCGGTGGGGATCTGCATCCTGCGCACGCTCGACGGTACCAATATTCTGAGTAATGAACTGGCGCACAACTACCTGAATATGCTCACGCACGAAGACCGACAGCGGCTGACGCAGATCATCTGCGGCCAGCAGGTTAACTTCGTGGATGTGCTAACCAGCAACAATACCAATCTGCAAATCAGCTTTGTCCATTCGCGCTATCGCAATGAAAACGTAGCGATCTGCGTGCTGGTGGACGTGAGTTCGCGCGTGAAAATGGAAGAGTCGCTGCAGGAGATGGCACAGGCCGCTGAACAGGCGAGTCAGTCCAAATCCATGTTCCTTGCAACCGTCAGCCACGAACTGCGAACGCCGCTGTACGGCATTATCGGTAACCTTGACCTGCTGCAAACCAAAGAGCTGCCGAAGGGCGTTGACCGTCTGGTGACGGCGATGAATAACTCCTCGAGCCTGCTGTTGAAAATCATCAGCGACATTCTCGACTTCTCGAAAATTGAATCTGAGCAGCTGAAAATCGAACCGCGAGAGTTTTCTCCTCGTGAGGTGATGAGCCATATCACCGCGAACTATCTGCCGCTGGTGGTGCGTAAGCAGCTGGGACTGTACTGTTTCGTCGAGCCTGATGTTCCCCAGCAGTTGATGGGCGACCCGATGCGCTTACAGCAGGTGATTTCTAACTTGCTCAGCAATGCGATTAAATTCACAGACATGGGCTGCATTATTTTGCATCTGCAGCGGAATGGCGATTATCTCAGCATCAGCGTGCGCGACACCGGGGTAGGGATCCCGGCGAAAGAAGTCGTGCGCCTGTTTGATCCCTTCTTCCAGGTGGGAACCGGCGTGCAGCGGAATTTCCAGGGGACAGGGCTGGGTCTGGCCATCTGTGAGAAGCTCATCAGCATGATGGACGGTGATATCTCGGTGGATACAGAGCCGGGCATGGGCAGTCAGTTTACTATCCGTATTCCGCTTTATGGCGCGCAAAATAGCCCACCGGTGAGCATTGAAGGTCTTTCTGCCAAGCGGTGTTGGCTTGCAGTGCGCAATGCTTCACTGGCGCAGTTTGTCGAATCGTTGCTGGGTCGCCATGGTGTGGAAGTCCTGCCTTACGAAGGACAAACCCCGCAGGCTGAAGACATGCTGATCTCGGATGATGAACAGGCGCTGCCGTGGGGGGGACGCGCGGCCATTATCTTCTGTCGCCGACATATTGGTATTCCACTGGAGCGTGCGCCCGGTGAGTGGATCCACAGCGTCGCCTCTCCACACGAACTGCTCTCGCTGCTTGGCCGAATCTATAGCATAGCGGTGGAAAATATGGACAGCAGCGGGGCGTTGCCATCACCAGAAAGTACGGCGGCGTTGAATGATGACATGATGATTCTGGTGGTCGACGATCACCCGATTAACCGCCGCCTGCTGGCCGATCAATTGGGATCGCTGGGATACCAGTGTAAAACCGCGAATGATGGTGTCGATGCGTTGAACGTGTTGAGCAAAAACCCGATTGATATTGTGCTGAGCGACGTCAACATGCCGAATATGGACGGTTATCGCCTGACGCAACGTATCCGTCAGCTGGGCCTGACGCTGCCCGTCGTGGGCGTGACTGCGAATGCGCTGGCCGAAGAGAAGCAGCGTTGCCTGGAGTCGGGCATGGACAGCTGTCTGTCGAAGCCGGTGACCCTGGATGTGCTCAAACAAACGCTGGCGGTTTATGCCGCGCGGGTCAGAAAAAGCAGACAGTAACAGAAAAAAAGAAAACCCCGGCATGCCGGGGCTTTTTTATCTCAGACGTGAGTTAAGCGCTTAGTCTTTGTCTGATGCGCTCAGGGTCACGGAGGAGAGGTAGTTCAGCAGCGCGATATCGTTTTCCACGCCCAGTTTCATCATTGCTGATTTCTTCTGGCTACTGATGGTTTTAATACTGCGGTTCAGCTTCTTGGCAATTTCAGTCACCAGGAAACCTTCAGCAAACAGACGCAGCACTTCACTTTCTTTAGGGGAGAGGCGTTTGTCGCCATAACCGCCAGCGCTGATTTTCTCCAGCAGGCGGGAAACGCTTTCCGGGGTGAATTTTTTGCCTTTCTGCAGTGCCGCCAGGGCTTTTGGCAGATCGGTGGGTGCGCCCTGTTTCAGGACAATCCCTTCGATATCGAGATCCAGCACGGCGCTAAGGATCGCCGGGTTGTTGTTCATGGTCAGCACAATAATCGACAGGCCAGGGAAGTGGCGTTTGATGTATTTAATCAGCGTAATGCCATCACCGTATTTATCTCCAGGCATGGAGAGGTCGGTGATCAGCACGTGGGCGTCCAGTTTTGGCAGATTATTGATTAGCGCAGTGGAGTCTTCAAATTCGCCGACGACATTCACCCACTCGATTTGCTCAAGTGATTTGCGAATACCGAACAGTACAATCGGATGATCATCGGCAATAATAACGTTCATATTGTTCATGTATTAGGCTACCTTGCTACATCAAGCTTTTGACGTAGGCGTCAATGTCGCTGATATATTTCTTTGAGCCGGTCGCATCTTTCTCACGAATCAGATGCTCCAGCGTTTCACATAACTGCTTGCCGGGTACCAGATTGAGCATGGCAAACACGCCCTTCAGGCGGTGAGCCGTCTGTGCCAGCGCGGCGAAATCGCTCGTCGCTGATTCAGTATACAACCTCTTAACATCATCCGGTACCGTGTCAACAAACAGCGCATAATAGCCGCTGGCATGGAGTTCGGCATTCTCGTTTACACCAGCGGGCGTTCCCAGTAATTCTCCTTGCGCCAATTGTTCTTCAATCAGTTGAAGAACGGCTTCCTGCATCGTATTACTAATATTAAAGTTTACCCGCAGTTGTCCTGGGCCAATTTTTCGAATACCGGTCTCATCATCGCTTAAAAGCAAGCCTGGCGCAGTAAGATTAGACGGATTATCTGTTAAAAACAGGTCATATTCTTGACTTGTCAGCCTTTCATCGGGGGAAATGCAGCTTGCCCCCCAATTTTCAAGCAGTCTGACCACAATGCTGCGCACTTCGTTCGAGGTAATGTCGACCATCGCAATCACGTCGTCCAACAGTTTCTCTTCGGACTCGGTCTGCTCTTCACGTGGCGCCATTTTAACATGCAGTGAATAACGCGTCCCCAGGGACTCGCGGGCTTTAATATTCAGATGACCGCCGAGTTTACGCGCCAGCTGGTCGCAAAGCCAGAAGGTCAGGGCGTTTGCTTTGCTGTAACGATCGCTTTGCGTGTCGTTAAGGAACGGGAAATGCAGATTATCGATTTCACTGTTCGACACGCCGTTACCCGTATCCAGGATGCGGAACGTCAGACGATCTTCTGCGGATTCATCTTTCCCGACTTCCAGGGTGATTTTACCGATTTGCGTGGTGGTCACCGCGTACTGGATCAATAACAACAGAATACGCTTCAGCGCATCACGATCGCCGTGGCGCTGTTCGCTGGCGGCCAGCTGATTGTTAATCAGCAGCTGCAGCCCTTTTCGACGGATAGCCGGGAGCACTTCGGGTACCACTTCATCAATCAGATCCTGGAGGGAGAACAGCACCGGTGTTCCTTTCCAGCCATCGCCTTCCAGCATATTGGCCAACTGAATCTCATCGACCAGTCTCACCAGATTGTCTGCCAGCTGCACCAGCTTGCCGTTTTCGTCATGCTTCACCGCGGCGGCGTGTTCAGCCAGCGTTTTAGCCGGCTGCTTCAGTGCCTCGCCAATGTTCTGCATAAAGGTGATGCGGCCCTGCTGGTTTTTCTCATACAGACGCTGTGCCTGCTTGAGCTTTTTGTTCACCAGCACTTCTTTATCCTGATCGCGGATGATGAAAATTTGCGTCCTTGGGGCCACTTGGCTGCGGAACTGTCGAATCTCATACAGCTCGTTGTTAATCGTCGCCTGAATCACACCCTGATGCTGATCGGCCATGCTGGTGATATTTTGCAGGTTCAGGTGCGGCAGCAGGTGATCGGCAATCTTGTTGCTGATCACGGTACGGTTGGATTCCTGGTCATGCACTAACAGGCCAAGCGGCAGAACCGAGACGATCTCTTCATTAATCGCTTTCAGCACCCGCAGTTCTGAATTCACGACGCCCGGGGAGCCGCTGTCGGTCTGGCGACGCCCTGTATAGTGGCGAAAAGTGTTATAGCCAAACAGCGCCAGCGCTAACAGGCCAATGTTGAGCAGCAGCGGCAACAGAATGTTTTGCAGCGTATCAAGCATCAGCGTCCCGAAGGGGACCTGCCACACCAGGCGCATCCCCGTGGAGTTCAGCGAGGACGTAATCTCAATGCGGGAACTGTTAAAATTGATGCTCACGCTATCCGCAGCTTCTTTATCCAGAGACCGCAGATTGTTTTGCGACGGGTCTTTATCAACCCGGAAACTGTCCAGCGCCATGCCCGGTGGGATAAGGTCGTTGATTGGCAAGTCGAACGCCACGACCGTGGCCAGATGGCCTGGCTGGTTAAAGGTGGTGCGCAGCGTGAAGTAGTGACCATTTTGCCAGGCCAGACGGCGAAGCGAGGAAAAGGTCTCCCGCTCATCCAGCGTATTGGCCTGCTGCAGCATTTCGGCACGACGGGAATCGACAACGCTGCCGACGGTCGATTCTTTGAATCCGGCCGAGAGATCCTTTAAAGGCAGCGTCGAGATGAGGATCAGGCTGTTGTCCTGACCATTCAGGTAGTACATCGACCACGGGACGGTCTCTGCGCCCCAAAGCGTGTCCAGGTATGTGGACATCTTTTGGGTCATGTCGAGCGTCGCACCGTCGTGAGAACCGAAAATCAGCGCCTCTGTTTTGCGCCGTGGCTTCTCGAGGTAATAAACATCCTGCTTCAGGCGCGTTTCCTGAGGGCCTCCGCTACCGGACACAGGCGCCGCTGAGGCCGCAATGTTGTCATAAATTTGCCAGGTAGCGTAACGCCAGGTGTCTATCCGCTTGTGAATGGCATGCGTCATATCGACTATCTGATAGCTCTTATCCTTCAGCCAGGTATTCACCGCACTTTGGATCATCACCCCCATCGTGACCAGCAAAACGACGATCAGTAACAGAAAGAAGCGAGAGATGCTCCCTGGGAACAGAGACAGTTTGCTGGAGAGGGTCGCGTCGGAATGACTCATTAGTGTGTGTAATCCATGATGACTGCATCAGAAAACGCATTGCAACCTTAACCACAGAGACGAAACCTGAGCAGGCCCGCTGCTGTCGTCGGTTAAGGCAAGTTCAGCAGGCAGTATAAAGGGTAATGCGGCAATTTCCACATTCTACGGTCTGTTGGTGGTTTTCCATCCAGACGGTTCACAGTGTGGAGGCAAAGATGTACATGGTTACATTTCATGTACAAATATTTACGTTGCACGCGGACAGAATAGCACTAAATAACAAGAGATTATTTATCTAATAGTCCTAAAAGGAAATTTTGCAAGTTTTGGTGATTACTTAATAGTCATTATGATTTCGTGGCGGTAGCACATAACTATTAAGATTGCGTAAAGAAGGGTAAAAAAAAACCGGATGCGATGCATCCGGTAGAAATATGAGTAAACAGACATTCAGAACTGAATGACGGTAATAAATAAAGTTAATGATGATAGCGTTGGTTATTTTAGAGATCGTTTTCGATTTTGTTTTGTCATTCAGTGCTATAACTGATCATGTGGTTATGTTGTTGTTTTTAATGGTTTATTTATTGTTTCTTGATTATGCGTGCTATATTTTTTGTCTTTTTGTGGCATCAAAAAGTTCCATTGTATTTACAAATTGAAACATCTACTGGGTAATTTGAAACACCTTAAAAGTTCTCGTATCATTTTCTTATTGGATATTTCTGTATTTTGCAGCACAATAGGCATGCCGACTGATTAGAAACTTAGTCAGTATGCAGTGGCGATAAAAAAGGCATATAACAGAGGGTTAATAACATGAAAGTTAAAGTACTGTCCCTCCTGGTACCAGCACTGCTGGTAGCAGGCGCAGCAAACGCGGCTGAAATTTATAACAAAGACGGCAACAAATTAGATCTGTACGGTAAAGTTGATGGTCTGCACTACTTCTCCAGCGACAGCGGCGCTGACGGCGACCAGTCCTACATCCGTATGGGCTTCAAAGGTGAAACCCAGATTAACGACCAGCTGACCGGTTACGGCCAGTGGGAATACAACGTTCAGGCGAACAACACTGAAGGTTCTTCCGATCAGTCCTGGACTCGTCTGGCATTCGCGGGTGTGAAATTCGCTGATTTCGGTTCATTCGACTACGGTCGTAACTACGGCGTACTGTACGACGTAGAAGGCTGGACCGATATGCTGCCAGAATTCGGTGGCGACTCTTACACCAAGTCTGACAACTTCATGACTGGTCGTACTAACGGCGTTGCAACCTACCGTAACCAGGACTTCTTCGGTCTGGTTGATGGTCTGAACTTCGCGCTGCAGTATCAGGGTAAAAACGAGAACCCAGGTTCTGGCGAAGGCACCAACAACGGTGATCGTAGCTTCCGTAACGCGAATGGCGATGGCTTCGGTATTTCTTCTACCTATGACATCGGCGCAGGCTTCAGCCTGGGTGCGGCTTACACCAACTCTAACCGTACTAACGACCAGAAAAATGCAAACCTGGTTGCCCAGCAGTACACCGCGGGCGAGAAAGCTGAAGCATGGACCGTTGGCGGTAAGTATGACGCGAATAACGTGTACCTGGCAGCAATGTACGCTGAAACCCGCAACATGACTCCGTACGGTTCTACCTCCAGCGACAATGGCGGCGGTATTGCTGACAAAACTCAGAACTTCGAAGTGACTGCTCAGTACCAGTTCGACTTCGGTCTGCGTCCAGCGATCTCTTACCTGCAGTCTAAAGGTAAAGGTCTGAACACCATCGGTGGCAGCGACGACAAAGACCTGGTTAAATACCTGGACGTTGGCGCGACTTACTACTTCAACAAAAACATGTCCACCTATGTTGATTACAAAATCAACATGCTGGACGGTAACGACGACTTCTACAAAAACAACGGTATCGGCACCGACAACATCGTTGCCACCGGTCTGGTTTACCAGTTCTAATCGACTGTTAGTTCAGACAAAGGGCCCCTCGGGGCCCTTTTTTTATGCTTTGTTTAAGGGGATTGGTGTACCCTTGCGCGCAACTAAAGAGGGAAATTATGGATAACAAATTCATACGCACGGCGCTGATTGCCGTCACGCTCATCATCGCTGGCTGTGATAACCCGACATCTGTTGCGCCAACGGAAAACGCGGCGTCAGCCACCGTGCTGGAAGGCAAAACGATGGGCACTTTCTGGCGCGTCAGCGTGATGGGGCTGGATAACGCACATGCCGCCACCCTGCGCGAGAAAGTGCAGAACCAGCTCAACGGCGACGATATGCTACTGTCGACGTGGAAAGAGGATTCTGCGCTAATGCGCTTTAATCACGCCAGCAGCACCGCGCCCTGGCCGGTGAGTGAAGCGATGGCCGATATCGTGACGGAATCGCTGCGCATTGGCGCGAAAACACAGGGTGCAATGGACATCACCGTTGGCCCGCTGGTGAATCTGTGGGGATTTGGCCCGGATAAACAGCCGGTGAAAACCCCCGATCAGGCCCAAATTGACGCGGCGAAAGCCCGCACTGGCTTGAACCACCTGACGGTGATCAACAAGTCCGGAAGTCAGTATCTGCAAAAAGATCTGCCTGATCTCTACGTTGATCTCTCGACGGTGGGCGAAGGCTATGCCGCCGATCATCTTGCGCGTCTGATGGAGCAGGAAGGGATTTCACGCTATCTGGTTTCAGTGGGTGGCGCGCTGGTGAGTCGTGGGATGAATGCTCATGGCCAGCCATGGCGAGTGGCGATTCAGAAACCGACGGATAAAGAAAATGCGGTACAGGCGATTGTGGATATCAACGGCCACGGTATCAGTACCTCCGGTAGCTACCGCAACTACTATGAACTCGACGGTAAGCGTATTTCTCACGTCATTGATCCCACTACGGGAGCGCCTATCCAGCACAAACTGGTGTCCGTGACGGTGATTGCACCGACCGCTCTTGAGGCTGACGGATGGGACACCGGCCTGATGGTACTGGGACCAGAGAAAGCGCAGCAGGTCGTTCGTGAGCAAAATCTGGCGGTGTATATGATCATTAAGGACGATCAGGGTTTCAAAACCTGGATGTCACCTCAATTTGAAACTTTTCTGGTCAATGGCAAAAATTAAAAAGCAAGAATGGCGGTTTTTTTCACCGCCTTCTGAGCCAGACTCAGGCTACGCTAGTTTAAGAAGCCGGAGTTTTTATGAAACGTAACGCCAAAATTAATGATGACGTCCGCTGGCAGCGCGTTCTCGACAGAGAGCCTGCCGCGGATGGCGAGTTTGTCTTTGCGGTGATGACCACAGGTATCTACTGCCGCCCCTCCTGTCGGGCGAAGCATGCCCTGCGTAAAAACGTCCTTTTTTTCCCCGATGCGAGTGCCGCTCAGCAGGCCGGATTCCGCGCCTGTAAGCGTTGTCAGCCTGATAAAGCCGATCCCCGACAGCAGCTTATGGAGAAAGTGTCTCTGGCGTGCAGGCTGTTAGAGCAGGAACAGACCCTGACGTTGGATCAACTGGCGCGGCAGGTTGCCGTCAGCCCGTATCATTTCCACCGCCTGTTCAAATCCGTGACGGGCATGACACCGAAGGCCTGGCAGCAAGCCTGGCGGGCGCGAAAACTTCGCGAATCGCTCAAAGAGAGCGACACGGTGACCGAGGCCGTCCTTGCCGCCGGCTATCCTGCCAGCAGCAGCTATTACCGCCATGCCGACGACACGCTTGGGATGACGGCAGGGCAGTACCGCCGCGGTGGAGATAACCTGCGGGTGCGTTATACCCTCCAGTCCTGTTCGCTCGGACGCTGTCTGGTGGCCGCCAGCACTCGGGGTATATGCGCTGTGCTGCCCGGCGACAGCGATGAACTGCTGATTGAGGCGCTGGCACACATGTTTCCAAATGCGCAGCGCGATGAAGCGGATGCGGCCTTCAGCCATCAGGTCTCTGAGGTGATGGCGATGCTGGACGGAAAACGGGCCAATACTGCTCTGGCGTTGGATATTCAAGGCACTGCCTTCCAGCAACTCGTCTGGCAGGCGCTACGCGCTATTCCCGCGGGTGAAACCCGTAGCTACCAGGAGGTGGCGCAGGCCATTGGCAAACCGAAGGCCGTCCGTGCGGTTGCGAATGCCTGTGCAGCCAATAAGTTGGCGCTGATTATTCCCTGCCATCGCGTGGTCCGCCAGAGCGGGGCGCTGTCGGGGTATCGCTGGGGCGAAGCCCGAAAAGCCGAATTGCTCCGGCGTGAAGCGGAGCTGAGAAAATAGTTATGCTGGATTTATTCGCCGATGAATCGCCTTGGCAGGAGCCGTTGGCACCCGGTGCTGTCATCCTGCGCCGCCGGGCGCTGGCAACGGCAGACGCGTTAATGCAAGGCATCGGGCAGGTGGCTGCGCTTTCCCCTTTTCGTCAGATGGTGACGCCAGGCGGCTATACCATGTCGGTGGCGATGACCAACTGTGGCAGCGTCGGGTGGACGACGGACAGGCACGGCTATCTTTATTCCGCCGTTGATCCGCAAACGGCAGCTCACTGGCCAGCCATGCCGGACGTGTTTTTAGTGCTGGCTCGTCAGTGCGCAACTGAAGCAGGGTATCCGGATTTTCAACCCGATGCCTGTCTGATTAACCGCTATGCGCCCGGGGCGAAGCTTTCGCTGCATCAGGACAAAGATGAAAAAACGCTGACGGCCCCGATTGTTTCTGTTTCGCTGGGATTACCGGCTGTGTTTCAGTTTGGTGGCCTCCGGCGTAACGATCCGCTCCAGAGAGTCATGCTGGAGCACGGTGATGTGGTGGTGTGGGGGGGCGATTCCCGCCTGTTTTATCACGGCATTCAGCCGTTAAAAGAGGGCTATCATTCGGCGACCGGCGCATTTCGGTTCAACCTCACTTTCCGCCACACCTGAAACAGCAATAAAAATAAGAATTATTCTTGATGAAATGCGCGGGCCGTTTAAACTGCTGGCTGTTTTGGTTGTCCGGAATCATGTTATGCAGCTTCTCCTTCTTGTGTGGCGGCAGTACCGCTGGCCCTTTATCGCCGTGATGGCACTGAGCCTGTTGAGCGCCGCGCTTGGCATCGGTCTGATTGCTTTTATTAATCTGCGTCTTATCGAAAGTGTCGATGTCTCGCTTGCCGTGCTGCCCGAGTTTCTTGGCTTGCTGCTGCTATTGATGGCGGTAACGCTGGGCTCACAGCTGGCGTTGACCGTGCTGGGGCACCACTTTGTCTATCGTCTGCGCAGTGAATTCATCAAACGTATTCTGGATACGCAGATTGAGCGTGTCGAAAAACTCGGCAGCGCCGCGCTGCTGGCCGGACTCACCAGCGATATTCGCAACATTACCATTGCCTTTGTGCGCCTGCCTGAACTGGTTCAGGGGATAATCCTGACGTTCGGTTCTGCGGCGTACCTCTTTTTCCTGTCTGGCAAAATGTTGGTCGTTACCGCGCTGTGGATGGCGCTGACCATCTGGGGCGGATTTGTGCTGGTGGCACGGGTCTACAAACACATGGCGACGCTGCGTGAAACGGAAGATAAGCTGTATCACGATTATCAGACCGTGCTGGAAGGGCGCAAAGAGCTCACCCTGAACCGCGAACGTGCCGAGCACATCTTCAATAACCTCTATATTCCTGACGCCAAAGAGTATCGCCACCACATCGTCCGGGCGGATACCTATCACCTGAGTGCGGTGAACTGGTCGAATATCATGATGCTGGGCGCGATTGGTCTGGTGTTCTGGATGGCGAACAGCCTTGGCTGGGCGGATACCAACGTGGCCGCCACCTATTCCCTGACGCTGCTGTTCTTGCGCACGCCGCTGCTTTCGGCTGTTGGTGCATTACCGACGCTGCTCAGTGCGCAGGTGGCCTTCAACAAGCTGAAGCAGTTTTCACTCGCCCCTTACCGCGAGGCATTTCCCAAGCCGCAGGCGCATCCGCACTGGCAAACCCTGGAGTTGCGCGATGTAGCTTTCCATTATCAGGACAATACGTTCGCCGTCGGGCCAATCAATCTGACGCTCAAACGCGGTGAAATGGTGTTCCTGATTGGCGGGAATGGCAGTGGAAAATCGACGTTGGCGATGCTGTTAACCGGGCTGTATCAGCCAGTATCAGGACAAATTCTGCTGGACGGCGAACCGCTGGCGGTGGAGAAGCCCGAGGATTATCGCAAACTGTTCTCTGCGGTGTTTACGGATGTCTGGCTGTTTGATCAGCTCTTAGGGCCAGAAGGTCAGCAGGCCAACGCACTGCTCGTGACGAAATGGCTCGAGCAGTTGAAGATGGGTCATAAGCTCCAGCTTGAGAACGGCAAAATTCTCGATCTCAAACTGTCGAAAGGGCAGAAAAAGCGGGTGGCGCTGCTGCTGGCGCTGGCCGAAGAGCGAGACATTATTCTTCTTGATGAATGGGCCGCCGATCAGGACCCGCACTTCCGCCGGGAGTTTTACCAGGTGCTGCTGCCGCTGATGCAGGAGATGGGGAAAACCATTTTTGCCATCAGCCATGACGATCACTACTTTATTCACGCCGACCGTCTGCTGGAAATGCGCAACGGTAAGCTCAGTGAATTAACCGGCGAAGAGCGCGATGCGGCTTCTCGCGACGCCGTCGCCCGCACCGCCTGAGTCATCATGCCCGGTGGCGGCGTCGCCTTACCGGGCCTACAAACCGGGCATACCATCGCAGATAACATCGTAGGCCCGGCAAGCTTGCGCCGCCGGGCAAAAGCAACCGCAAGACTTTTTTACCCCTCCCGGCGTCTGTTTATTATTTTTTACATTCGCCCGCGCTATGATTAGAGGCTGGAAAACCCCTTCTGGCTCAAGGATTGTTCATCATGCCCCTTTTTCATAAAAACAGCGCACGCTTGCGCGACCAGGAGCGCGCCCGTCTTATCTGGCTGCTGACCACCGACAAAGCCATCACCTCTGCCTTGATTGGCAAACTGACGCTGGCTGAACAATATGATGAAGGCAAACTGGCGGATGATATTGCGGAAGTGGGGGCGCTGGTGGCTCACCTTCCTGCACCGGATCTGGCGGATACACTTGAGGCGCTCCCTTCTGATGAACGTCATGCGCTATGGGGTCTGGTGGAAGACAGCAAGCGCGGCCACGTGCTGCTTGAGGCCTCTGAGAATGTCTATGAAGATTTGATCGACGGCATGAGCGACAAAGCGCTACTGGACGCGCTGGAAAGCCTCGATATCGATGAAAAAATCTATCTCGTCCAGCATCTTCCGCGTGACCTGACGGGGCGTTTATTGGCAACGCTGCCGCCGGATGAACGTGCCCGTGTACGTCAGGTGATGAATTACGCCCACGACAGCGTGGGGGCGATCATGGAGTTCGAAGTGATCACCATTCGCCCTGACGTCACGCTGGGGGCGGTTCAGCGCTATCTGCGTCGCCTGGGGAAAATGCCGGAGAACACCGACAAACTGTTCGTCACCCGCCGTGACAAAACGCTGCTGGGCGAACTGAAACTGCAAACCATTCTGCTCAATCCGGCGAAGTGCCTTGTGCACGAGGTGATGGAAGCCGAGCCGGTCACGTTTCACCCGCAGGAAGATTCAGAGAAAGTGGCTCGCACCTTCGAACGTGACAACCTGCTGAGTGCGGCCGTGATTGATGCCGACGGCAAGCTGATGGGGCGGCTGACCATCGATGAGATAGTCGACGTGGTGTACGAAGAAACGGACAACGATATTCGCCAGATGAGCGGCCTGAGCAACGATGAAGATGTGTTTGCGCCGGTCACTAAGGCGGTGAAAACGCGCTGGGCGTGGCTTGCCATCAATCTCTGTACCGCCTTTATCGCCTCACGGGTTATCGACGGCTTTGAGCACACCATTTCCCAACTGGTGGCGCTGGCGTCACTGATGCCTATTGTGGCAGGCATTGGCGGTAACACCGGTAACCAGACCATCACCATGATTGTTCGTGCGCTGGCGTTACAGCATATTCAGCCGGGAAACTTCTCGTTTTTGATTCTGCGTGAAATGGGCGTGGCGCTGATCAACGGGCTGGTGTGGGGCGGGATTATGGGCTGTGTGACGTGGTGGCTGTATGACGATCCGCAGCTCGGCGGCGTGATGATGCTGGCGATGGTTCTCAACCTGCTGGTGGCCTCGATGATGGGCGTTCTGATCCCGATGATCATGACCAGGCTGGGGCGCGATCCGGCCGTCGGATCAAGCGTGATGATCACCGCCATCACCGACACCGGTGGCTTCTTTATTTTTCTGGGTCTGGCGACGGTGTTTCTGCTTTAAGGGCATGGCGTCTGCGGATCCGTGATGGCACAAGCAGCAGGGCGATAATCCCTGCGAGGACACCAATCGCCAGATTGCCGGTGCTCACGGTGGCGGCAACGGTCACCAGCATCACCAGCGTGACCGACCAGGGCGTTTGTTTAAGCGTGGCAGGCTGAATGCTGTGCCAGCTGAAGGTTTTCACCGCCACAATCACCATAATCCCTGCCAGCACTGACATGGGGATTTTCGCCATCACCGTACTCAGCCCGGTCACCAGCAGTAACAGCACCAGGCCTGCAACGAGCGTCGAAAGGCGGCTGCGGCCTTTGCCCATCTCAACGTTCACGATAGTCTGGCCGATCATCGCGCAACCGGCGATACCGCCGTAAAAACCGGCAAGAATATTGGCTATTCCCAACCCGGCACTTTCACGGGCTTTATTGGAAGGCGTCGCGGTTAAATCGTCGACCAGTTTTGCCGTCAGCAGTGACTCCATCAGGCCGACAAAGGCGATGCTGAGCGCACAGGGCCAGATAATGTGCAGGGTTTGCAGGTTCAATGGCACCTGCAGCGCCGTGAAGCCCGGTAATCCACCCGCCATGGAACCTTGATCGCCGACGACCGGCAGAATGTGTCCACTCAAGACCGTGAACAGTGTCAGGGCCACAATAGCTATCAGGGGAGAAGGGATGCTTTTGAAAACCCTCGGAATAAAGAGCACCATCAGCAGCGTGGCGGTAAACAGTGCCAGTACGAGGGGATTGCTGCTCCAGAAATGCGGGACCTGGGCAAAGAAAATGAGGATCCCAAGGGCATTAACGAAGCCGGTCATGACGGCCTGCGGGATAAAGCGCATGAGTTTTGCCATCCCCACGACGCCAAACAGGATCTGAATCACCCCGGCCATCACCACGGCAGGCAAAACGTAGCCCACGCCATGTTGATGGACCATCGGTCCAATCACCAGTGCCACTGAACCTGCCGCCGCCGTAACCATCGCCGGACGTCCACCGAACAGCGACATCGCCAGACACAGCACCACCGACGCAATCAGGCTCACTTTAGGGTCTACGCCGGCAATCACCGAAAATGAAATGACTTCTGGGATCAGTGCCAGCGCGGTGATAACACCCGCCAGCGATTCACGCAGCAGAAGAGCAGGTGAGCGAATGACCGCGGCCACGGCGTTTTGTTTAGCAGGCGTTAATGTCGTGCGGGTCATGGGCATAGAGAATGTGTGGTTATGAATAGGCGGTTTTACATAAAATGTACGACGTGCGGCACATCACAAAACGGGCGATATTACCGCGTTACGTCACACTTCGCCAGTACCAATACTCATTTCCATGCCACATTTATTAAACATTTTTATAACAGATCTCAAAACAGAACTTAAATTTTAAACAATATTTAAATCTTTCATCATCGGTGCTAACGTGGTTTTCCCCGAATCGTTTCACCTGCGCTAAAACAAAACGCGAGTACAGAAGGCTCCTTCCGATGAAGAAAAAAATGGCCGTACATCGCTCACAGGCAGTGGCTTCGCATGCCGAATCACCGGCTGGGAAGGCAACTGCCCGTCACGAGCATCAGACGGATGTATTGTTGATTGGCGGCGGCATCATGAGCGCCACGCTGGGAACCTGGCTCCAGGAACTTGAGCCAGACTGGTCTATTACCATGGTCGAGCGGATGGACAGCGTCGCTGAGGAAAGCTCGAACGGCTGGAATAATGCCGGAACCGGTCATGCCGCCCTGATGGAACTGAACTACACGCCGCAAAAGGCGGATGGTTCCGTCAGCATCGACAAAGCCATTGAAATCAATGAAGCCTTCCAGATATCGCGCCAGTTCTGGGCTCATCAGGTCACCCGTGGCGTACTGCAACAGCCGAAGACGTTCATCAACACCGTGCCGCACATGAGCTTCGTCTGGGGCGAAGACAATGTGAATTTCCTGCGCGCACGCTATGCGGCGCTGCAGCAAAACTCCCTGTTCCAGGGCATGCGCTATTCCGAAGATTTCACCCAAATCAAAAAGTGGGCACCGCTGGTGATGGAAGGCCGTGATCCACAGCAGAAAGTCGCCGCCACCCGGACCGAAATTGGCACCGACGTGAACTATGGCGAAATCACGCGTCAGCTGATTGCAGGATTGCGCCAGCACGAAAACTTCTCGCTTCAGCTTAATACGGTCGTGCGTCGCTTCAAGCGCAACGCGGATAACAGCTGGACGGTGACCGTTTCTGATGCCAACAACAGCAAAGTTCGTCGCACGATCCGGGCGAAATTTATCTTTATCGGCGCAGGCGGTGCGGCGCTCAAACTGCTGCAACAGACCGGCATTCCGCAGGCTAAAGAGTACGCCGGATTCCCGGTTGGCGGGCAGTTTATGGTCTGCGAAAATCCGGAAGTCGTGAACCATCACCTGGCGAAAGTGTACGGCCAGGCCTCCGTTGGCGCGCCGCCGATGTCTGTCCCGCACATTGATACCCGCATCATTGACGGGAAACGCGCGGTGCTGTTTGGGCCGTTCGCGACGTTTTCCACAAAATTCCTGAAAAACGGATCGCTGTGGGATCTGTTAAGTTCAACCAACAAATCGAACCTGATGCCGATGATCAATGTGGGGCTCGATAACTTCGATCTGGTGAAGTATCTGGTTGGGCAGGTGGTCCAGAAAGACAAAGATCGTTTGGCGGCGCTGAAAGAGTACTATCCGCTGGCGAAGAAAAGTGACTGGCGTCTGTGGCAGGCCGGGCAGCGTGTCCAGATCATTAAGCGTGATGCAGAGAAAGGGGGCGTGCTGCGTTTGGGCACCGAAGTGGTCAGCGATGATGAAGGTACCGTTGCCGCCCTGCTGGGTGCATCTCCGGGAGCCTCAACCGCGGCGCCGATCATGCTGCAACTGATGGAGCAGGTATTTAAAGAGAAGGTGAACTCCGCCTCGTGGCAGGAAAAGCTGCGCGCCGTGGTCCCGACCTACGGTTCACGTCTGAGCAGCGATCCGCTGGCTATCCAGCAGGCGCTGGCGCACACCAGCGAAGTGCTGGGACTGCGCTATGAAACGACGACGGTTGCCGATCCGGTTCCCGCTGCAAGCTTCACACCACCGGTGGTTGAACTCAAACCGGTCGCTGATATCTCGCTCTGACCTGAAAACAAAAAACCCCGCGCGGCGGGGTTTTTTTATGGCACTGATTAGCGCGTCACGGCCTCGTGGATAGCGTCTTCGGCTTTCCAGATACGGTATTTCACATCAACGTTTTCTGGCGTGTAAACGACGATCGGCAGCTTGCTGTTGTAACGCACCATCGCGTCATCGCCGAGTGCCGCGGTCACGAATTTCTTCGTTTTCTTGCCATCCGGGCAGGCCATCATGGTCGATACCGGGGAGGTGACTTTGTCGAAGACATAGTAGTTGTAGCCCCAGCCTTCCAGCGTTTTGCTGTCCAGCTCTCCACCCAGGCGATGATGATTGCAATCTACGTCCAGCGTTTGACCAATCAGCAGTTCAACCTGATATCCCGCTTCATCTTTTTGCTCAGGCAGAGTAATGACCTGACGTTTCATCCCTTTTTCCGCCTGCGGATAAGGTGCAATTTTTTCCAGCGGTGTTTCAGCGGCAATCGCACTGGTTGAAACACAGGCGATGGCCAGCATCGCGGCGGCAAATTTGGCGGTGTTTTTCACTGTTAATCCTTTCGATCAGTTAGCAACCAGCGGATCGTATCATTAATGACATGAATGATTAGTGAAATTTACCTACATTTTAAAAATGAATGGTGATTGATACTGAGAGGGGAATAGTGGGGGAGGGAAGAAAAATCCCCCGCAGCAGGCGCTGCAGGGGAAGGACGGTTACGGCGTGACGATGTTGAACCAGAATTCAAACTTGTCCATGTAACTCATCATTTCGTCCAGCTTCGCGGCGTTACCAGTGATTTTCATATCACCGTTAGCTTTCGCGTTCTGTACGGTTTCCTGCTTCAGGATAATGCGGTTCAGGGTGTCGCGAGACATGGAGATGGTCGCGTCAGCGTCTGCCGCCTGAGTGTTAGCGGAGTGGTTCAGCACACCGTTTTCCAGCTCAACTTTGTATTTACCTTCAGCACCGAAGTCGAAGTTCAGCACCGCATGCGCGTTAGCTGCCTTCAGACCGTTCAGGTGAACACCCAGGTAGTCGAAGAACATTTCTGGGGTCATTGCACGCACGGTATCCGGGCTTGCAGTGTTAGGTGTCGCAGCCTTCACTACGCCGTTGCGCAGTTCCTGAGCACCGCTCAGGTAGAAGTTACGCCATGGACCTGCTTCAGCCTGGTAGCCCAGCTGTTCCAGCGCATCCGCTTCCAGGTTTTTCGCGTCCTGGTTGCTTGGGTCGGCAAAGACAACTTTGCTGACAACCTGAGCCACCCAACGGTAGTTACCCTGAGCGAAATCTTCTTTCGCTTTGGTCATGATCTGGTCTGCACCACCCATGTAGTCCACGTATTTCTTCGCCGCGTCTACCGGTGGCAGCTCGTCCAGCGTTGCCGGGTTGCCATTGAACCAGCCGAGATAGAACACATAGGTGGCTTTCACGTCGTGGCTTACGGAACCGTAGTAACCACGGCTCGCCCAGGTTTTTTCCAGCGTTTCTGGCAGCTTGAAGTTCGCAGCGATTTCGTCGCGAGTCAGGCCTTCGTTCGCCATACGCAGGGTCTGGTCGTTGATGAAGCGATACATGTCACGCTGGCCTTTCATCAGCTTAACAATGTTGTCGTTACCCCAGGTCGGCCAGTGGTGCTGCGCGATGATAACCTGCGCATCTTTGCCCCACATATCGATAGCGGCGTTGATGTACTTAGACCATGCCAGCGGATCGCGGATTTTCGCGCCGCGCAGGGAGTAGGTGTTGTGCAGGGTGTGGGTCACGTCTTCAGCAGCTTCGATCAGCTTCTTCTCTTTAACGTACCACAGCATTTCTGAAGGTGCTTCAGAACCTGGCGCCATCATGAATTCATAGGTCAGACCATCGATCACTTCAACCTGACCGGTGTGGCTAACGTAGTTGGTCGGCGCCAACAGGGTAACGGTACCTGCAGACGTGGTGCTACCCAGACCTGCACCCACCTGGCCTTTAACATCAGGCTTCAGCAGGTTGCCGTACATGTAAGCTGCACGACGGCTCATTGCCGTACCTGCCATGATGTTTTCATCAACGGCGGCTTTCATCACGCCAGCAGGTGCGTAGATTTTCACTTTGCCAGATTTCACGTCAGCTTCGTCAACGACACCACGCACGCCGCCGTAGTGGTCAACGTGGCTGTGGGTGTAGATAACCGCGACAACCGGCTTCTTACCACGGTTTTTGTAGTACAGATCCAGCGCGACTTTAGCAGGCTCGGCAGACAGCAGCGGATCGATAACGGTGATGCCTTTCTTGCCTTCGATGATGGTCATGTTAGACAGATCCTGGTTACGGATCTGGTAAACGCCATCAGTCACTTCGAACAGGCCGCCGATGTTGATCAGCTGAGACTGACGCCACAGGCTTGGGTTAACGGTCGCTGGCGCTTTTTCGCCTTCTTTAATGAAAGCGTATTTCGCCGGGTCCCAGATAAGGTTTCCTTTCTCGCCTTTCAGAACGTCCTGAGGCAGAGCAGCGATAAAGCCTTTGTGGGCATTTTCAAAATCAGTTTTGTCTGCGAATGGCAGTTTCTGATAAAGCGCATTGTTGGCGTTGATCGTTGCGTCGGTCGCGTCTTTCGGCATGACCTGCGCAAAAGCGGGAACGGACAGAGAAGTCAACAGTCCGGCAACTGCCAGATGTGTTGCAATCTGATTAAGTTTCATTAAATGGCCTCTTATTTTTAGTGCCAGGATTAAATACTGGGTAAAGCGGATTTGTTGAAAAGCTGCTTGATATTGTAGGGGCATTCCCGAACGTGACTAGTCCCATATGGCACTGGGTGAAAAAGCATGACCATGTGGTATTTAGCGTCGGTCTGAAATGCTATAATTCTGACGATAATGTGAATAATTTAAATATGAATAAGAGGTGGGAAGTGAATTTTGCAGAACTCCATAACCACTATAAATCGTTACAGATCGAGAGCCATCTTGTTGATGTAATTGAAAAAGGTGAAAAGTTTGTGTACCCAAGCGGACACCACCTCGAACCCGGTGTTGGATTCGTCTATTTTATTATTGAGGGCTCTTTATCTATCTCAGTTGCGGGCAGTGAATTAAGCATTGGTAATGCTATTGAGCATATGCCCATTGGTCTGATGGAGAGATATTGTCCATTAGTGGATTTTGAATACACCAGCATGACGCCGATTACGGTGATTAAACTCTCGTGGGAAGATTTTGATAATATCTTTATCTATGCCACACCTGAGCGCGTTATTGAGCTGGTGACCATTCTGATTTACATGACCGTCTTCAGCCTTGATCTGCATTTTGAAAGAAAACAAGCCAGCAGCTACCAAACGATTAGGCCGATGCTGTTCCGCTATCTTTACCGCACGCAAACGCACAAAAATGAAAAAGAGGGCCTGGCTGCGTTTATCATTCGCAGAACCAATCTGTCGCGGACGCATGTCTTCCGGGTGCTGGCGGATCTTAAAGAAGGAGGCTACATCACGGTGGAGAAAGGAAAGCTGGTGTCGATTAACAAGACGCTGCCGGATGACTATTAAGAGACAGCGCGCCGTGAATTGACGATGAACGTGTGTCGTTTATGAACCGGGCGTTGCATAACCGCCAATCACGAACCAGGCCAGAAAGGCCACCGCCACAATAAACACCAGGATAGGGAACGCAATTCCAATCCGCATAAGTCCTCGCAATTGGGTTAGAAACACACCTTAACGGTACGGGCCAGCTGAGCTGGCTGACGCATAATGCCTTTTATGCCCCGTTGATTGCAATGATAATCCCCTCAAAGTGACCTTCATCCAACTTAACTCCCGTCATTTTCCCTGACGTGCTCTGGAATTGCGACAACGGTTAAAGGACGAAATTGTTAATCTCTGCGATTGTGACGCCAGCTTTACTGGTGGACTGCTCTTCAACCAGCTCAGCGCAGGGCTGATTGTGAGCCACTGGGAATGTTAAAAGAGCCGGACACTCTTTCTGAACAGAAGCGCCGACAATCCTACTATGAGGCCGCTCAAAATGCCGCGTGAGCAAATGCGTGTGACGCTTACCTGCTAGCGAAACTTTTTAAATTGCAAAAATTATATACGCACCCATCACCAGTTTCGATTGAAACCAGTCACATTATTAAATTGATTCATATCAAAATTGACGTAAGTTTACACATTCAGCGCATTAATTAATTCGTGTCCAAAAATAAATTTAGTATATGTTACTCACAATTTGAAACTTATGTGATTTCAATAATTGTGAATGGTGATGGTTCATGAAAGTTAATAAATTGTTTGCATGTGTGGGTGTTCTTTTATTGGCTGGTTGTACGACTTCGGCTCAAAGAATGGCTGAATGTGAGGCTCAAGGGATTTCTAAAGAGACTTGTTATCTTGCTGAGGTTCAGCATAAAGAGGCGATCAATCAGGCGGCTTACAATGCAGCCTATGCTAACGCCCGTGATGCAGTGAAACAGCACGGACAAAGTGCAAAGAAAAGTAAGGCCTGGGAAGGGATGACGTTAGTCGTAAATGCCAATGGTCTTACAGTGGAGGGTAAGCCAGCGGCAGTCGTAGAGAAAACCGCTAAGGCTACTGTTTACCAACAAGGCTTGTTTAATTATATCGTATACAGCAACGGCAAGATTGGCGTCACTGACTTGAATAACGTTTTTAAAGGCTATGCAAAATGAAAAAGATAATTTTAGTTCTGTTAATTTCTTCTTCCTTTTCAGCAATAGCAAATGATGTTTCACAAGCACAGGAAGCCGTAGCCCATGCTGAGAGAAACTATTCAGCAGCGGTAGGTCGCTATAAAAGTGAGGCGCATTATTCAGGTTCTGGTGTTAATGGATCTGCTGCTGAGACAAATCTCAACAATGCAGCGGCGGCACGTTCACAAGCCTATTCAGATCTTAGAAGTGCTGAAGAGGATCAGCAGTCTAAATCAATCAGCAACTACGGTGTGAAAACTAATTCAGCAGGAAACCCCGTAACTATGGTTGCTGGCACTAAAAATAGCCCTACAGGTAACAGTACGATCAATGTAGCCGCTTCTACTTTGTCATCCACCACGAGGGTCAAGACTGATAAAGGCATTGTTACCGCGGGCTCACTACCTAAAAACACTCAAGTCGCTGTAGCGTTTAACAGCCCGTTTAGTTCACCAGTAAGGGGAGGGAATGAACATTCAACCTCACATAGCCACGGTGAACACGGTACAGGTAACGGTGAAAATAATGCGGCTAACAGTCATAGCGCACACGGTTTAGGTGGAAGTGAGTCTATTGGCGGCGGTCATAGTGGCGGCGGTTTTCACTACTAATGAAAGCGTTATTATTTTCAGCGTGCCTGGCCCTGTGTGGCTGTGCTGATCATGTTCCCGTGCAATCTTTTGTTACTCCGTTTGTACCTCATGTATCGCGTTCTAATGCGGAAATAATCGCACGATACACTAAGGCCAGAGAGAATGGATTTAGTCACGGTTCAGCGTATCAGTACGCAAGAGGGGATCGGACATATACTGATGAACAGTTAGACGTGATCGGACTCACTGAAATGTTAGGCAGTGTGCAATTAGTTTGAAAAGAGGGGCGCAACGCCCCTTTTTAGTTACGCTTGTTTCTTCTCATTCCACGAATCAGAATGCAAAATATTCCCATCTTTAAAGAGGTGCGTAATTTTCTCATAGCTCAAGGAAACATCTTCCATGTGTCCTGTGCCTGTTACCGATCTTGTGTCGTGCATCAGTGGGCTATGGCTAACCACTTTCACATTTTCCAAAGTGATCGTGTAGTAAATTTCCTCTTGTCCACTGTAGTTGATGCGATAGAAATTAAATTCAGCGGTTTTAAGTGTCTGACCAGTGGCAACGGCTTTAAACAGATAAGGCGATGCACTGTCGATCTCTTTGGTGAAATTGAATGCGCAGTGTTGACGGCTCCCGGTAATTTTTCCAGTTAGGGGGTCTGTAGGAATAATCACGCCGTGATGCAGACTGCGTAACTCAATGCTTCCTTCACGCCCGTGTACATCACAAGATCCCATGATTTGCGATCCGCCATCATCTTTCAAAATCAGGTGTACAGGTACAGCCATTTTTCAAATTCCTTTTAGTCGTACAACCATTTCCCGGCCTTAGCCGATTTAATAAACATATCAATTGTAAAATCAGGAACATCCACGGGATCGGGCTTTTTAAACGGATTCCATGAATGCTTTACTTCCGGGTAGTAGATTTCAATATTGAAATCAGACATATCAACATCAAATTCTTTTATGAAATCTTCTATAACTTCCTCAACTTCACCCTGATCTAACCTCACATCAAAGTGAATACTAGATTCTGCGGTGAAAGTGTCGTATTTCTGTTTCCTGAACGGGTAGTAACTGCTATGCCTCGTTATCAGTGCAATCACGCGATGTTCAATGGGTTCTACCATAACTTATCGTTACCTCTCGCTATGGTGTTGTATTCCTTAACTGAGTTGTATGCAATCTGCGATACATCAGCCAAAAGAACAACCTCACCAACCAGGGGAATAGTACGACCTACCCATGTTGAAATGCTCCTAACCATCCTAAGTTCTACAGTCCACGGTGTGTAACCACCGATCCACGTAGGAAGTTTGATTCCCCATGGAAAGAACCTTTTGCCGAATGTTTTTCTAATCCCTTTGGATAGTCTGGATGTTCCTTTTTTAGCTCCCTTAAACTTTCCCCGGGTAGGCTGATCGTTCATTCCAGCGTACAAGGCATAGATAGAGGCAATATCTTTAATCCCGAACTGATCAGCGGTGTTGAAGATAAAAACCATGAAGAAAAGCTCTGAGGCGGTTAGGTTGGATTTTCCCGCATAGAAGTATGTTCCGTTTAGTTCTTCAACTGTATCCATCAGTAACCCTATAGTTTCTATTGGTGTGCTCACTAATCGTACACCTAATGCAATAGGGGAGGGGAAAGGATTTTTCCGGGAAGACTCATAAAATCAAAGGAATTTAGGTAATACTGAATGGTTATTTTAGCCCTTCTACAGTGCCGCTTTTCGTCGGCACGTAGCGCAAATTAGAGGCGTGAAGATTATTTTTGAGATCAATTTCACATTGTGCGGGTTGATAAAAAAAAGAATATTTGAACCAGGAAGGGGAGATAAGGGGAATGTGTATACACAAATTACGACGTATAATAAGAGCTTACCCAATCAGGCAAACCCTTGACTCAATGGGTTAAATTGGTCGGCACGGAGAGATTTGAACTCTCGACCCTCGCCACCCCATGACGGCTTAAAAGTGTTGTCTTGGCAATAACTTCAAATAGTTAGGTCATGTAGCATAGGAAATGAATGCACATGGCTTACATCAGACAACTACCCTCCGGCAAGTGGAATGCACAAGTGCGGGTGAAAGGCTTCCCAACAAAAACCGCAACCCGTGATACAAAAATTGAGATTGAAATTTGGGCAAGGGAACAAGAGCAAACCATACGTTATGCACCACCTACCATAAAAACACTTTCACTCTCTTATCTTACAGAGGTGATGATAAGGAACGGGAAGAAAAGAGGCGGGTATGATTCTATTGAGAATCGACTAAATGTTATTGACCGTACAATCAGTGGCAAGCCCTTAGAAGCGTTAACCCGCGATGATGTCATAGCGTACAGGCAAGAGCGATTGAACCACGTCAGCGGCTCTACTGTTCGTCTTGAACTGCAATTACTCTCTCGCTTTCTCCGTTGGTCTGCTGCTGAAAAGTCCGTTAACTGCGTTGATGTTGTGGATGGGGTTAAACTTCCCGAACCCGGCAAGCCTAGAAGCAAAATTATTGAGCCTTACGAGTATGAAATGATTCTCGACCGTGCCAGCGACAAGGCAAAGCCAATCATCATGGTTGCGTGGGAAACTGCAATGAGGCGAAGTGAGGTTTTGGCACTTACCCCGGCAATGATTAACTTTAACAAGAAAGTGATTACTCTCACTTACGACCAGACAAAAAACGGCGAAGCGCGAGAAGTGCCTTTGTCGTCTACAGCGCTGGAATTATTGAAACAGCTTTGTGATGGTCGAGAGAGAAGGGCGAAGCTGTTTACCCTGACTCCCTACGCCGTCACTCAGGCATTCAGACGAGCGGCACGGCTTGCGCATGTCTATGGCGTTTGCTTCCACTCAATCCGACACACCACCATAACCAGATATGCGGAAATGGGCTTCAATACGCTGCAACTCCAGTGTATCAGCGGTCATAAGACAATCTCGATGCTTGCACGGTATAGCCATATAAAAGCATCGAAAGTCGCTGATTTAATGAATTAAAGTACGATTGGTTAAAAAGTGATTTTTACACATAATAATAAGGGTGTGACGACACCCATTATGACACGGTGAAAATCAAACGATTGTAAGGCATTCAGGCCGGGGCGAAGCATCCCGGCAATATTCCTTAGACCTGTTTCGCTTGTTCTCATTTTCCAACATACGAATATTATCGGCTTCCCATAAAACTAAAGCCTTACGCCGTTCTTCAGCTTCCCATTCCCAACAATGCCGCCTGATACTCAGGCTCCACTCTTGCGGCTCATCATATGCCCTGTGACAGTGAATTAAAGATCCTGCCTTATGTGTCGGCATTACTTGCCCCCACTCAACACGGCTTTTTCTACGTCATGCCCTGCCAGCCAGTTAAGAAAATGCTCCACCTTATCGGCGGCTTTCTTCTCGCCCAACTCACGCAACATTGCCACGGTGTAAATCGCTGCATGAATGCGGCCTTGGTCAAACTCTCCCATTCCCCGCTGTGCTTTGTCGTGTTTCTTTTTCAGCGCCTCAGCGTGTGCCTTTTCTGCGTCTGTGCTTGGGTAATGCTCCACTGTTTGAATCACCATCTTTAAACCTCCATGTAAAAATAAATCACTGTGACCACCAGCAACCAATAAAGCCAGTGCATCACACCACCTCTACGCCGTGCCTTTCCTCTGCCTGTTTACGTGCTTTCCGCTGCTGGTAGTTCCATGCGTCCATCTCATGCTTGCAGTTAACACAACGTTTGTTGCTCTTGTATCGCAGCGTTTCCCCGCATACCTTGCACGGCTTGCCGTCATACTGACTTACAGCGCGTAAAATCTTGTTTAAATGTTTGATAGTTTTATCAATATGGCTTTCCATGCCTTTAATCTCCCTTTAATAAATATCCGTGCCACCACTTAGGAAACAGCACTTGGCAACCGCTTAAAATGGCGTGTCGCTCATGCCGTAGAACTCTCTCGCAACCGTGGCAACCATTGCCGAAATCTCATGCGGTGTAATGTAGTGGCCTCGTTCGTATGGCTCCGTTTCGTACTGTGCAAACGCTGTGTAGTAGTCGCTCGCCTCGTTCTCAATATCTGACGCTGACAACCTGCGGCGAATGGTAGAACTCCACCACTCATTAAGCCTGTCTCGCTTGCCCTCAAAACTGGTGAACGGGTTATAATTTTCTTTCGCCCTGATACGCTTCACGGCCTCAACCTTGATTGCCTTATCCTCGTCTGTGTAACAGTCGCTTACGTCAATCTCTGGCGCTTCTTTGTCGTTTAATTCCTGGTATTTGCTGCACCACTCCAGCCCCTTAGCCACCAGCTCAACAAATCGCTGTTTTACGGATTCTTTGCGCTCGTGCTGCTGTCGTTGGAACTCCTGAATAGATAGGCTCACCCATTCAGCGTTACGGCTTTCTGTGGCCTCCTGCGGCTCTTGTTCGCCGTCCTCTTTAATCAGCCAACCGCAAAGCCATTGCCTACCATCAGCGCCAACTTTTAAGCCCCAGCTTTTCGGCTCTGTGAGACTCGTTAACAGTGGATGGGTAAAGCCTGAAACATCCCTATTCACTGCCTTTAAAACATCCTGACACCACCACACCAAAGCACGTTTCACTATGTTTGATTCACTTAGGAAACAGCACTTATCAGCATCATTGAGCGTCTTTTCTTTCGCTGTCACTGCGTCAATAAACTGGCCTATGGTGTTATAGATAATGCGGTATCTGGCGTTTAATCCGTGCAATGCTTCCTCTGTTAATCCCCCTTCTGACTGCCACACCCTCACGCCGTCTTTGTGGTTCTCACGGATAACAGCCCGCATTTTTTTATGTAGTCGCTCGATGCGCTCCGACACTCTGCCGTAGATGGTCTGTAGTTCGTCTTCTGTGCTTATCGCCAACCCCTCGGCGTTAGCCAGTGCAACGGCGTACTGTCTCACCCTCTCTTTGTGCTTGCGTGTCTCTGCGTCCTCTGCGGCTTTCTGCGCGTTTTTTTCTTTGCTGGTGGCATCATTCCAGCCCATACGCTCCCGCCATGCTGTAGCGGCTTCTCTGCTTGAAATAGACGTGTAAGCGTCACCAATCCACACCGTTTGTGTGATGCTCCAATCTTCTGGCAACTGGTCTTTTTGGCTCCGGTTCTGCTCACGTCGAATTAAGCAAAGGTTGTCTACCGTGGCCTTTCCTCTGTGGCCTGTGCCACCTCCCGACGCTGGGAACTTATGCCCTATCTCCCACACTACGCCGTCATTCTCCCAAATCGCCGCGTTTAGCCTGTCTCTATCTTCCATCAGCGCACGGACAAGGAAATATTCTGTAAGGTTCGCGGGTGCAACTTCTACCGTGCCGCTCCGCTCGATGCTCTGGATAATGAATTTATTTGTTTGGGCTTTAATCTGCTGGCGTAGGCGGTTTATTTGGGTAGTGCCTATTTTCTCGCTTGCCGCTTCCAAAGAGCACATGTAACAGGCTCCCTGTTTGGCTCCGTGGGCTTTCTCTGCCAGCCGTTCGGACGTTCCGCACTTGCTGCACTTCCTGCCACCGTAAACCATTACACCATCGGCTTTTACTTCCACCACATCGGCTTTAACTGCTGGTGGGGTCTTGCCGTCCAAATGTAAGCACCAAATACAGCCATTGAGCACCGCACGGCCTTTAAGCTCCCTCACGTAGTAATAAAATGCGTCGGGGTGTTTGCACTTCTGGCAAGCCTTGCCGCTGGCAATGTTTGTGCCTCTCTCCTGTGCTTTCCTTGCCAGTAGGTAGGGGCTTAACTCCGTGTTACTCATTAATAAAGATCCTCAAATTCACTTAGGAAACAGCACTTATCAATCCCTGATAACCGCCAACAACTCACAAAAACCACTTAGGAAACAGCACTTATCAATAGTGATATTCCTCGTTCTGTCTGAATCCTTCACATTGATATACTGAATATATGTCTGAATTATCTACATACTTGATAAGAAACCTTTGGATCTACACGGAAATAGACAAAAAGCACTTAGGAAACAGCACTTAGAACAATGTGGAAAAAAGAAAACCGCCTTTCGGCGGCTTCTGGTTATTCCTGCTCTTGCTCTTTCTTGATGCGCTGCACTGTCTGTGTGCTTACATCGAAATCTTTCGCTATGGTGCGAATGCTGCCACCTGCCGCCAGTGCTGACACAATGCCTACTCTGTCCACTGATTTACTGTTGCCACGCTTGGCGATTCTTCCCGCTGCTTTCGCTGCTTGGTAGCCCTCTGCCTGACGCTCTAGCATCATCTCTCTTTCCATCTGCGCAACTGACGCCAGCACACCCAACATCATGCGGCTTACTGCGTTCTCATTGGCTCCCGCTGTTAATCTCTCTTTGTGAAACTCGATGCTTGCGCCCTTCTCTTTCACCGTGTCGATGATGGTAAGCAGGTCTTTAACGTTGCGACCTAAGCGGCTCAACTCATGGCAATGGATAACGTCACCTTCACGAACATAAGCAAGCATGGCGTTTAACTGCTCACGCTCTGTGTTCTTTCCGCTGGCCTTCTCTGTGAATACCTTATCTAACTTGATGCCGTCTAGCTGGCGCTCTGTATTCTGCTGTACTGAACTGACACGGATATAACCAACGTTTGCCATGATGCCGAACTCTCGAATGTAGTGATTTGTATGTGCTGATTATGTATGTAGTGATTTGCTATGTCAAACAATACTTATCACTACACTATTGATATGTTTTAAGGCGTGGTGAAATAGCGTGCTTAATCACTACACGCTGACGAACGCCAGCACTTAGGAAACAGCACTTACAGAACCGCCCCCCTTGTTTGTGCTTGATAGCCCGACCCACTTCCCCTTTACGCGAAAAAATTTTTTTGCGCATGTTGACCATACACCGGAAACGCCATTGAAAAGTATGTCTGAATAATCAACACGTTAGACTATTTACAGGCTATGATTAACTATGTTTGATTGTGTTTTTTCTGTGCTATCGAAAAGGCTGGAAAATAACGGGGGGTAGGGGTGGGGCACTTCCCTTTTTGAAAGGTGAATTGTGATAGTCGATTGGTGGGGGAGAAAGTGGCTCTGAAAATAAAAAATTGGCCTACTCAAAAAAATTTTTACGCTGAAAATATCGGCTATGTTCTGGTTAGATTTGGTTATTTACGGGTTATTTAACAATGCGATACGACGACACACTGACAGCGGTTTATCTGGAATCAAACGGTTTTATAACTAGCCTGTTAGCTAGGGGGTTAATGATGTCCGTTATGCTTGAAATGCGGGGATTTAAGCTAGGTTGAAAAGGGGTTAATGCTTTCTCAGTGTAGGCTTTTTCTTTTCCGTGTATATCGGCACGTAGCGCAGCCTGATAGCAAAGCGAACTTGTTCGCGTCTTAGGCGTAAGCCTTGCACGTCATGGTGGCGTATTATTTTTGTGATTAACGTCACATAGCGGAAAGGTTAGGGCAAGGAAAGTTGAATCAAGGGATGTTGCTGAAAGAGGGATTGCACATGTGCATATTTTGGATAAAATCTAGGGGCATAGTGATGCTATGCACATCAAATAACCCCTTGATCTAACTAGCTAAGTTGGTCGGCACGGAGAGATTTGAACTCTCGACCCTCGCCACCCCATGACGATGCGCTACCAGGCTGCGCTACGTGCCGACGCAGGTAAATCATACTACTGCTTCCGCCGCTGATTGCAAGAGGATAGCATCTGAGTGATTCAAAATTAATCAATCAGTTAGCGATAAACCGTTTCTCTTCCGTCAGTACCTGCAGCAGAAGACTCAGCTGCGGTTTCTGCTCTTCAATCTTCTCGCCATTAGGTGTCCAGCTGTTGTAGGTGCCATTGTGATTCAATACCACGGTCACCTTCGGCGTCGTTATCGCCAGCGCGCTGTTATTCGCCGCTGTCACCCAGTTGTGACGGCGCGTAAGGCTGAACAAATCCTGACCCTGGGAATATTCATTCGCTGGCGTGCTGACGTGCAGTAAACGCTGCATCAGGGTGGTCATCACATCTTTGTGATCGGTGAGCGTAGCAACCTGTTGAGCAGGTGTACCAGGCCAGTGAATGATCAACGGAACCTGAAGCTGTGAGCGGGACCAGGTGAATTTTGCACCTTGTTTGTCGAGCGCCACGCCGTGTGCGGCCGTGATGATCACCACCGTTTTATCAAGCTTGCCAGATTCTTTGAGGGCGGTGAGAACGCGACTGATTTGTTCATCAACGTTGACCGCCGCACGGGCATAACGACGGGCAAAGCCCTGTTTCTGGCTATCGTCCAGGCTGGTGCCATTAAAGGACACCCAGGAGAACCAGCGGTTTTCATCCTGTGCATAGCTGTTAAGCCAGCTGACCCATTGGTTAGCCGTCTCGCTGTCGCTTTGCGATTTTGACGGCGGCAGTGAGAAATCAGACAGCAGTGCCTGGCGATACATTGGGCTGCTGAAGCCATCTGAGGAGAAGAGGCCCAGCTGATAACCCTGCTGGTTCAACGCGGTGACCAGCGCCGCAGGTGTGCGCGAGGAAAGCACGCCATCCATATAGGCTGGGGAAATGCCGTAGAACAGGCCAAAGATCCCGCTATCGGCGGTATCACCAGAGCTCATGTGCTGCGTGAAGCTGATGTTCTGCTTAGCAAAATCAGCCAGCTGCGGCATCTGCTTGTCGTACTGGGAATAGTTGAGATTGTCGACCGTAATCAACAACACATTCTGTCCCGGGCCCATGTCACGGTAATGCAGATCGCTCAGCGGGTATTGCACAGACACGGCTTCCGGGTCGCCCTGTTCAACCAGACGGCGCTGATAATCCTGAGCATCCAGCAGGCCGTGTTTTTCCAGAAACTTACGCGCTGTCATCGGATAGGAGAGCGGCAAATTGGCGCGCTGCATGGTTATCGGACGATAGAAATTCGCATCCGCCCAGATATACATCACATGGGTGGCGACAAAGGCGGTAAATAAGAACCAGGCAACCGGGCGGGCGTAGTGACGGCGGCGCGTCAGACTGCGCAGCTTCTGCCAACTCCAGGTGGCAAACAGCATCTCAACCAGCAAAATCACCGGCACGCTGATAAACATCAGCTGCCAGTCGCGGGCCATCTCGTTCTGGTCCGGGTTGATAACCAGCTCCCAGACGATGGGGTTAAGGTGCAGGTGGAAACGGGTGAAAACTTCGCTGTCGATAAGCAACAGCGTCATGCCAGTGGTGGCAAGAATGGCGGATAAAAACCGCATCAACCGCTGAGACATGACCACAAAGGTCAGCGGGAAGAGGACCAGCAAATAGGTGGCGAACACCAGAAAGCTGAAGTGCCCGACAAGGCTGATATACGAATACAGACGACCCGACAGCGTCGTCGGCCAGTCGGCGACAAACAGATAGCGGCTACCGAGAACTGCGGCCAGCAGAATGTTGAACAGGGCAAACCAATGCCCCCAACTGACCATCTGGGAAACTTTTTCTCGATAGGGCTGACGATGAGTCACCATAAACTGTTTGTCGTCTTCCTTAGTGCGCCGAATCGTCGCTAATGGAGGATTGCAGCGCCTGAGCAAAGGAGCGAGCAATCGCCGGACGCTGGGCTGGCGCGACGCTTGTGTTAATCAGGTTAGTCACCATGTTGCCCAACACCATCAAGGACAGGTCGGTTGGTGTCTTGTGTTTTTCCAGTACGTTGGCGAGCTCAGTCAGCAGTTGCTCAACGTGTTCATCACTATAGCGGGAGAGTTGTGGCATAAATCAAAATCTATTTGTTCATGAAAGGGCAACATATTACCGTAGCAGCAGCTTTTTTTCCGCTTTTTTTCGACTTTACATCGCTGCGTCTGCGGTGGTTGAATACCGCCCGGTCTAAAAGGAGAGTTTAACATGAGTCTGGATATCAACCAGATTGCCCTGCATCAGATGATTAAGCATGGCGATGACAACCTTGAGCTGGTGCTGCGCGATACGCTGCTGGAGCCAACGGCAACGGTCGAAGAGATGATGGCTGAGCTGCATCGGGTCTACAGTGCGAAGAATAAAGCCTACGGCATGTTCACCGAAGAGAGTGAACTGGCTCAGTCTCTGCGCCTGCATCGTCAGGGTGAGGAAGATTTCCTGGCCTTTAGCCGGGCGGCCACCGGCCGTCTGCGTGATGAGCTGGCAAAGCACCCGTTTGCCGATGGCGGTATTGTGCTGTTTTGCCACTACAAATATCTGGCGGTCGATTATTTGCTGGTGACGGTGCTCAATAACCTGAGCAGCATGCGTGTGAATGAACAGCTGGATATCAGCTCAACGCATTATCTGGACATCAACCACGCGGATATCGTGGCCCGCATTGATTTAACCGAATGGGAAACCAATCCGGAGTCCACGCGCTATCTGACGTTCCTGAAAGGACGCGTAGGCCGTAAGGTCGCCGATTTCTTCATGGATTTCTTAGGGGCCAGCGAAGGGCTGAATGCCAAGGCACAAAACCGCGGACTGCTGCAGGCGGTGGATGATTTCACGGCGGAAGCGCAGCTTGATAAATCTGAGCGTCAGAATGTCCGTCAGCAGGTTTACACCTACTGTAACGAACAGCTGCAGGCCGGAGAAGAGATCGAACTGGAGTCACTGTCGAAAGAACTTTCGGGTGTCTCGGAATTGAACTTCCAGGAATTTACCGCAGAGAAAGGCTATGAACTGGAAGAGAGTTTCCCGGCTGACCGTAGTACGCTGCGTCAGTTAACCAAATATGCGGGTAGCGGCGGCGGGCTGACCCTCAATTTTGATGCACTGCTGCTTGGCGAACGTATTTTCTGGGATCCGGCGACCGACACGCTGACCATCAAAGGCACTCCGCCAAACCTGCGCGACCAGCTCCAGCGTCGCAGCAGCGGAAAATAAGCCATAAAAAAACCCCGCCGAAGCGGGGTTTTTCTCAACCAGTCAGCGGCAATTAAGCGCGAACGAAGTCGATGTGAGTTACTTTTGGCTTGAACGCGTGACGCTGAACAGCCTGTACCTTCACTTTTTCTTCTTTACCATCAACAACCAGGGTCAATACGTCAGAGTAAAACTCAGCTTTCGCTTGAGCGTTGAATACTTTGTCGTGATCCAGTTCGATAGCTACCGGAGCAGCTGAGCCACCATAGATGATAGCTGGAACTTTGTTAGCTGCGCGCAGGCGGCGGCTCGCACCCTTACCCTGCTCATTACGTACTACTACATCAAAAGTAAACATTGAAGTCTCTCTTTGGTTAATCCTGTTACAGGCGACCCAGCAACAGGCAAGTGATCTGCTTTGCACATGCAAAAGCGGGCGGGATTATAGCCCTCTATCCTGGCAGGGGCAATGAAAAGTGCTCACCGCCAGGCAATTGGCCCTTATAACGGGCTGACTTTCCCCTGGTACAACACCGGACCTGAAGGGCCCGCGAGCTTAGAACCGCCAACCGGTTCGAGGCTGATTGCCAGAACGGTCTGCTTATCCAGCTGTTCAGCGGCCAGGGGGAACTGATTGAGATCCCGGTGAGTTATCAGACCCAAAGAGCGGGGCGGCGACGTGCCTTTGATCAGCCAAAGCTGGAGGTTATTCGCCTGCGGCAGAGTAACGTTAAGTGCAGAAACCTGAATCACCGAGGCCGATGTGTTCAGACTGACAATAAACTGTTCGCCAGACTGTGTGCCGCTAAGAACCGCGATAGGCTGTAACGTCGGTACCGTTTGTGGTTTGTTCGCATAATTAAAGATAAGCAGGCCAGCCATCGCTGCGGCAAGCGCCCAGCCCAGCCAGGCCGTAGGCCGTAATCGCGTTGGGGAAACCGCCTGAGGACCTGCGCCGCTCAGCTCTCGTTCGATACCCTTCCAGACCGCTGACGCTGGGGTCACCTCAGAGGTTAGCTGGTCGACGCTGCTGAACGCTTTTTGCCAACCCGCGACTTGCCGGGCAAAGTCCTCGTCGTCAGCAAGCCGTTTATCAAGCGACTGACGGGTAAGGCTGTCCGTCAGCCCAAGCACATATTCTGCTGCAAGAAGTGGATCCTGATCCTGAATGTTCATAGACCGATACACTCCCTGAGATGGGTTAATGCGCGACGGATCCAGCTTTTCACCGTACCTTCGGGCTGGCTTAACGAAAGCGCAATTTCAGTTTGCGACATTCCGCGATAGTAGGCCAGCGCCACGCTTTGCCGCTGTTCGCTCGGCAGATGCTCAAGGCAGGTTTGCAAACGGCGGGCTTCCTGATGAATGTCTTCTTCAGGCAGCGGGGCCTGAAACGCCGCATCAGCTTCGGCAATGTCTTCCACGGAACAGCAGCGATTCTCATGCTTGCGCAGATAATCGATGGCCCGGTTACGGGCGATATGGCTTAACCAGATTTGCGGCTCGCTGCGTTTCTCGTCGTAATACAACGCGGATTGCCAGATCTGGATAAACGTATCGTGCAGGATCTCCTCTGCCCAGTCCCGACGTCTGACCATACGCAAAATAATGCCGAAAAGCCGGGGGGAAAGGGTGCGGTAAAGCTGTGCCAGCGCCTCTTTATTGCCACAGGCAATCTGGTTCATGAGTCCGGCATCAATCTGTGACGCATTTGTGGTCATTCTGTTCCCTGTTGAGGTGCAGCCACAGGCTGTGGCTGCACTCAGTATAGGCAACGCGTTACGGCATCAGCACAGTATCAATGACATCAATCACACCGTTACTCTGATTCACATCGTAAGTTGTGATATTGGCAATGTTTCCGCGTGCGTCTTTGAGCTGAATATTATGCGGGCCATTCGCCATTACCCACAGCGACCCCCCGTTGACGGTTTTCAGCTCTGCTTTCCCGCCACCCGCCTGGATTTTTTTCTCCAGCGCTTTCATATCCAGCTTACCGGCGACCACGTGATAGGTCAGAACGGCGGTAAGTTTCTGTTTGTTTTCGGGTTTGAGCAGGGAGTCAACGGTGCCTGGAGGTAATTTTTCGAAGGCGGTGTTGGTGGGGGCGAAGACGGTAAAGGGCCCGCTCCCTTCAAGGGTTGGCACCAGACCTGCCGCTTTCACGGCCGCCACAAGCGTGGTGTGATCTTTAGAGTTCACCGCATTTTGCACGATATTTTTGGACGGGTACATGGCGGCACCGCCGACCATCACGGTGTTGTTGTCCATCATGGCGGCGTGAGAGACGCTGCTGAAAGCCAGGGCAGAAAAAAGCAGGGTTGGCAGAAGTTGTTTCATTTTTACTTCCCTCATTCACATTGTCGGAGAGAGCAGCAGTGCCCTCAACTGTTAATACGATTGGGGAAGAAAAACGGATGCATAAAAACGAAAATAATTTTGTGTTTCTTCATTCACCGCTAACGAAGTTCATTGGCACGGCGAAAGCGTCCTTCATAATCAAAGACTTTTTCACGCACCTGCCAGAACTGTCCTTTTTTCCGCGCCACAACAAAATCGGGATGACGGAGTAAAACTTGCTGCGCGAGAATATCGGCAGGCGTTATCCAGCGCAGCGGAATGCCGGGCGTCCGGGTATGAGGGCGCATGAACAGCTGCTCAAACGCGGTTTTCTGCGCAGGCGTTTGCAGACGGAAGCGCTCACTAACATCCGTCCCGTCTTCATCGTAGTAGGTGATTTTCAGCCATGGCCCTTTCTCATCCAGCCCATGCTGTAGCGTCATCCCGCTGCAGCGCAACACCAGCGCATCTTTGAGTTTCAGCGCGGCTTTCAGCATATCGTCAGGATCGACCAACACCGAATCACACGTCCGACAGCGGCGCGCAGCGATGTCATTTTCGGCATTGCACTGCGGGCAGTTTTTAAAGCGGAAGCGAAAATCGCATTGCTCGCGGTGTCCCTCATCATCCTCCAGCCACCCCTGGCAGCGACGGCCAAAATGCTCAATCAGCGTGCCGTCGGACGTGGTTTTACCCCAGAAAGTATTGGCGAAACCGCAGGCCGGGCAGAACACCTGCACCGGCACGTTATCGCTTTTCCCTTTTGGCGAACCGACTTCCGGGGCAAACAGGTCATGCGGATTTCCCGCGTAGTCCAGAATCAGGCAATCCGTTTTTCCTGGCGATAGGCGCAAACCGCGTCCGACAATTTGTTGGTAAAGGCTTACTGATTCTGTGGGACGCAGAATGGCAATCAAATCGACGTGGGGCGCGTCAAAGCCGGTCGTGAGGACGGCAACGTTGACGAGGTAGCGGAACTGTTGCGCTTTAAAAGCGTCGATAAGCCTGTCGCGCTCAGGCGTGGGTGTTTCACCGGTGATCAGCGCGGCGTTGTCCGCGGGCAGCAGGCCGGTAATCTCTTTGGCATGCTCAACGGTCGAGGCAAAAATCATCACCCCTTTGCGGCTTTCGGCAAACTCCATAATCTGACTGATGATATGCGGGGTAATACGCTGTTGTTGCTTCAGCTCGCGGTTCAAATCGGCTTCGCTAAACAGGCCATTATTCTGAACCTGTAAGCGGCTGAAATCATACTGTACGACGGGCATATCCAGCCGTTCGGGCGGCGTCAGGAAGCCGTGCTTTATCATATAGCGTAACGGCAGTTCATAGATGCAGTCGCGAAACAGCGCTTTATTATCGCCACGCACCATGCCGTGATAATGGAAATGGTAAATCCAGCCTTTACCTAGACGGAAGGGCGTGGCCGTCAGGCCCAGCAGACGTAAGTGAGGATTTACCTTGCGCAGATGCCCCAGGATTTGCTGGTACTGGCTGTCGTCATCGTCGCTGATGCGGTGACACTCATCGACAATCAGCAGGGAAAACTCCCCCTGAAAATGGTCCAGATTGCGCGCCACGGACTGAACGCTGCCAAACACCACTTTGCCGTGGCTCTCTTTACGCTTCAGTCCGGCGGCATAAATGTCGGCCTCCAGGCCGAGCGCGAGGTATTTGGCGTGGTTTTGGGCCACCAGTTCTTTGACATGGGCCAGAACCAGCACCCGACCACGGGCCAGGCGCGCCAGTTCGGCGATCACCAGGCTTTTCCCCGCTCCGGTAGGCAGAACGATCACGGCGGGCTGCTGATGCTGACGAAAGTGGGCGAGGGTGGCATCCACCGCTTCCTGCTGATACGGGCGAAGAGTAAAGGTCATCTTTTATGAAGTCATTATTTACACCCAAATAGTATGCCATGAATCTTTTCGCTTGAGTGGCTTAGCAGGGTCGTTATACTTGAACGTTGAATAGCTTCTTTTCGGGCATCGCCCGACACCCGCACTTTTACAGGCTAAAAATACTTCATGCGACTCGATAAGTTTATCGCTCAGCAAATCGGCGTCAGCCGTGCTATTGCCGGGCGCGAGATCCGCGCCAGCCGCGTTACCGTGGACGGCGAGATTGTCAAAACCACCGCGTTTAAAATCCTGCCGGAACACGATGTGGAATTTGACGGTAATCCGTTAACCCAGCAAACCGGCCCGCGTTACTTCATGCTGAACAAGCCTCAGGGCTACGTTTGCTCAACGGACGATCCCGATCATCCGACCGTGCTCTACTTCCTGGATGTCCCGGTGGCGCACAAACTTCATGCGGCTGGGCGCCTTGATATCGACACCACGGGTTTGGTGCTGATGACCGATGACGGCCAGTGGTCGCACCGCATTACCTCGCCGCGTCACCACTGTGAGAAAACCTATCTGGTGACGCTGGAGTCCCCGGTTAGCGATGACACGGCAGAACACTTTGCCAAAGGCGTTCAGCTGCATAATGAAAAAGATCTCACTCTGCCTGCTCAGCTGGAGGTGATCACCCCGACGGAAGTCCGCCTGACCATCAGCGAAGGCCGCTACCATCAGGTTAAACGTATGTTTGCCGCGGTAGGTAATCACGTCGTGGGTCTGCATCGTGAACGTATTGGTGAGATCCGACTTGATGACGATCTGGAACCGGGGGAATACCGCCCGCTGACGGAAGAAGAAATCGCCAGCGTCGGTCTGCCGACGCGCTAAGGAGTTAATCAGTGACCACCAGGCAGCACTCTTCACTGGGTATTGTTTTTATTCTTGGCCTGCTGGCCATGTTAATGCCGCTTTCGATTGATATGTATCTTCCGGCTCTGCCGGTGATTTCTGCTCAGTTTGGTGTGCCGGCGGGCAGCGCGCAGATGACGCTCAGTACTTACATTCTGGGTTTTGCGCTGGGTCAGCTGCTGTATGGTCCAATGGCCGACAGCATTGGTCGTAAACCGGTGATCCTCGGAGGAACGCTGGTATTCGCCGCAGCCGCGGTGGCCTGTGCGCTGTCGCAGACCATCGATCATCTGATCGTGATGCGCTTTTTCCACGGCCTTGCCGCCGCGGCGGCGAGCGTGGTGATCAACGCGCTGATGCGAGATATTTATCCGAAAGAAGAGTTCTCCCGCATGATGTCGTTTGTCATGCTGGTCACCACGATTGCGCCGCTGGTGGCCCCGATGGTCGGGGGCGCCGTGCTGGTGTGGTTCAGCTGGCATGCGATTTTCTGGATCCTCGCGGTCGCTGCCCTGTTGGCGTCCTGCATGATCTACTTCTTTATTCATGAAACGCTGCCGCCAGAACGTCGGCAAAAATTCCGTATCCGCACGACGCTCGGAAATTTTGCCACGCTGTTTCGTCATAAGCGCGTGCTGAGCTATATGCTGGCAAGCGGCTTTAGCTTTGCTGGCATGTTCTCGTTTCTTAGCGCCGGTCCGTTTGTCTATATCGAACTGAACCACGTTTTACCGCAGCATTTTGGTTATTATTTTGCGCTGAACATCGTGTTCCTGTTCATCATGACGATCATTAACAGCCGCTTTGTGCGCCGTGTTGGTGCGCTCAACATGTTCCGCGCGGGGCTGTGGATCCAGTTTGCTATGGCGGTGTGGATGATTGTCTGCGCGCTGCTGGGCGTGGGCTTCTGGTCGCTGGTGGTGGGGATTGCCGCCTTTGTCGGCTGTGTCTCGATGGTGTCGTCGAATGCCATGGCGGTTATCCTGGATGAATTCCCGCACATGGCGGGGACGGCATCCTCCCTGGCAGGCACATTCCGCTTTGGCATCGGTGCGATTGTCGCGGCATTGCTGTCGATGGCGACCTTTACCACGGCCTGGCCGATGCTGATTTCCATCGGCATTTGCGCCACCAGCTCGCTTCTCTTCTCCCTTTACGCCAGTCGTCGGCGAAAAGCGGCCTGATTAGTCCATTACTGGACAACATAAGAGGCGTTTATCGCCTCTTTTTTGATGAGTATCAACCGAAAGTCGTTTCGTACTACTCCGTAATGTTTCTTTTATGTAAAATCAAATAGTGTAAAAAGTCACATCGCTGTAGATAAAAAGATTGTTTTAGATCACAGAAACGGGTACATATAGCGCCGTTATGCACATTTGGCATGCATTCTGACGACAGAAAACCTCAATTTACGCCATAAAGGATTGGTAGCGCTTTCTTTTCAGGTTGTAGAACGAATTGTCAACAATGTGTTAATATGGATGTGAGATATTTGTGAAGCACTTTGCTTCCGGGGAAAAAGACGTGAATACATTACAACTCTCTATCGTACACCGACTGCCGCAGAGCTACCGCTGGTCGGCCGGTTTTGCGGGTTCAAGAGTTGAACCGATTCCGCAAAACGATGATGCGGGTGAAAACAGCCTGGTGGCGCTGAAGTTATTGAGCCCTGGTGGCGATAACGCGTGGCCGGTGATGGAGAAACTCAGCGAAGCGCTGAGCGATATCGAACTTCGCAGTTCCGTGCTTGAATGCGAGGGTGAACCGTGCCTTTTCGTCAATATGCAGGACGAATTTGCCGCAACCTGCCGCCTGAAAAATTTCGGCGTTGCCATCGCAGAACCTTTCTCAGGTAATAACCCTTTCTGAGCCTCAGCTTAATGCAATAAGCTGGCGGGTGTACGCCTGCGCGGGATTATCAAAAACGCGCTGACACTCTCCCTGCTCAACGACCTCACCCTGACGCAGCACAATCACCTGATGACACAGCGATCGCACTACGTGGAGATCGTGGCTGATAAAAATGTAGGCCAACTGATGCTTTTGCTGGAGTGATTTCAGCAGCGTCAGGATTTGTGCCTGGACCGTTCTGTCCAGTGATGAGGTGGGTTCATCCAGTACGATCAATTGGGGTTTGAGGATCAGCGCACGTGCAATGGCGATGCGCTGACGCTGACCGCCTGAAAACTCTGCCGGGTAGCGCCAGCGAGTTTGCGGATCAAGACCCACTTCCTTCATGACTCGCACCACTTCTTCTTCACGCGCTGCGGCTGTCAGCGTGGGCTGATGCACCTGCAAACCTTCTTCAACAATCTGCAGTAGGTTGAGGCGGGGATTCAGCGACGAGTTTGGATCCTGGAACACCACCTGAATACGATGACGCAAAGGGAGCAGCTGCTTGCGGGTCTTGCCCTGAAGAGATTGGCCGCAGAACGTTATCTTGCCGGAAGAGGCGATAAGGCGCAGCAGTGCTAACCCGGTGGTGCTTTTTCCTGAACCCGATTCTCCGACTAATCCCAGCGTTTCACCGCTTCGCAGCGTGAAATTCATCTCTTTCACCACGGTATTTTCTGCCACCACGCGGCGGAAGAGTCCTCTGCGCACAGGAAAAGCCACGCGCAGTTTCTCAACCTGCAATAAGGGAACACTGTGCTCGGGCAGAGGAACCGGTTCGCCTGCGGGTTCGCTGTCCAGCAGCTTGATGGTGTAAGGATGCTGCGGTTGAGCAAACAGGTGCGAGGCGCAATTTTGCTCAACGCAGCGTCCGTTTTGCATCACCGCCACGTTGTCGGCAAGCTTACGTACGATGCTCAGGTTATGGGTGATAAACAGCAGGCCCATATTCAGCTCGTCTTTTAATTCCCGGAGAAGCTGAAGGATTTGTGCCTGTACCGAGACATCCAATGCCGTTGTGGGTTCGTCGGCGATCAGCAGTTCAGGTTTGGTGAGTAACGCCTGCGCTATCATCACGCGCTGGCGCTCACCGCCGGAAAGCTGATGAGGATAGTCGTTCAGGCGCTGTAGGGCGTTACGCAACCCCACGCGTTCAAGGCAATTCAGGATTTCCCCTCGGGCCGCTTCTTTGCGCATTCCCCGGTGGATAGACAGGACTTCATAGAGCTGTTTTTCCAGCGTATGCAGCGGATTCAGTGACACCATCGGTTCCTGGAAAATCATCGCGATGCGGTTGCCGCGGACGCTGCGCAGAACACGTTCGTCGGCGTGGAGCAGCGATTCTCCTTGATAGCGAATATCCCCGCCAGGGTAACTGACCGGTGGCGTGGGGAGCAGACGCAGCACCGACAGGGCGGTGACGCTTTTCCCTGAACCGGATTCGCCCACCAGTGCCAGCGTTTCCCCGGCATGAATGTTCAGGGAGAGTTCGCTGACGACGTTGCGTACCACTCCCTGTGAGGTAAAGGCAACAGACAGGTTGTCGATGGCCAGTAACGGATGCGTCATGTTAAACCGCCTTACCCGGGTCAAAAGCGTCGCGCACGGCTTCGCCGATAAAGATAAGCAACGAGAGCAGAATGGCCACCGACAGGAAGGCCGTAATGCCAAGCCACGGCGCCTGGAGATTGTTTTTTCCCTGCAGCAGCAGTTCCCCCAGCGAAGGCGAGCCCAGCGGCAGACCAAAGCCCAGGAAATCGAGTGAGGTGAGCGTGGTAATGGAGCTGCAAAGAATAAACGGCAGGAAGGTCAGGGTGGCAACCATCGCGTTAGGCAGCATATGGCGGAAGATAATCCCCCGGTCGCTCACGCCCAGCGCCTGTGCCGCACGAATATAATCGAAGTTCCGTGTCCGCAGGAATTCGGCACGTACGACGCCGACCAGCGTCATCCAGCCAAACAGCACGGTAATCGCCAGCAGCCACCAGAAATTGGGTTGGATAACGCTTGAGAGCAGGATAATCAAAAACAGCGTCGGCATACCGGACCAGACTTCGATAAAGCGCTGTCCCCAGAGATCCACTTTGCCGCCGTAATAGCCCTGCAGCGCGCCGGCGAGGACGCCCATGACGCTGGAACACAGCGTTAGCATGATGCCGAACAGCAGAGAGATGCGGCTGCCGTACAGAACTCGCGCCAGGATATCGCCGCCGTTAGCGTCCGTCCCAAGCCAGTTTTGCCGGGAAGGGGGTGAGGGGAAGGGCTGGTCAGTGGCAAAATTGATTGAAGTTGCACCGAAGCGAATCGGCGCCCACAGCACGCGTCCATGATCCTTCAACTGCTGCTGCAGCCACGGATCCTGGTAATCGGCCGCGGTGGCAAACTGGCCGCCAAAATCCTTTTCACTGTAGGTCTTCAGCGCCGGGAAATAAATCTCACCATGGTACTGCACGACAAGCGGGCGATCGTTGGCGATCAGTTCCGAGCACAGGCTACAGACAAAGATTATCAGGAACAGAATTAGCGACCAGAAGCCGCGACGGTTGTGGCGAAAACGGGCCCAGCGAGCCTGATTGACGGAGTTAAGACGCGACATCAGCGACCCTCAAAATCAATGCGCGGATCGACCAGCGTGTAGCAAATGTCGCTGATGATATTCAGCAACAGGCCAATCAGGGTGAAGATATACAGGGTGCCGAACATCACCGGATAATCGCGAGAGACGGTGGCTTCATAGCCCAGCAGCCCGAGCCCGTTGAGCGAGAACATTACCTCTATCAACAGTGAGCCGGTAAAAAACATGCTGATAAAGGCGGACGGGAAGCCCGCGATCACCAGCAGCATCGCATTGCGGAAAATGTGGTGCCAGAGAATGTTTTTCTCGCTGACGCCTTTGGCACGCGCGGTAACCACGTACTGTTTGCGAATTTCATCGAGGAACGAATTTTTGGTCAGCATGGTGAGGGTGGCAAATCCGCCGATGACGGTGGCCAGCACGGGCAGGGTGATGTGCCAGAGATAATCGGTCAGCTGTTTGTACCACGGCAGCGTGTCGAAATTCGCCGACACCAGCCCTCGTAGCGGGAAAAGATCGTAGTAGCTGCCGCCTGCAAACAGGACTATCAGCACAATGGCGAACAGAAACGCCGGGATGGCGTAGCCGACAATGATCAGGGCGCTGCTCCAGATATCAAAGCGACTGCCGTTGTTGACCGCTTTGCGGATACCCAGTGGAATCGACACCAGATAGATGATAAGCGTGCTCCATAGCCCGATAGTGACCGAAACCGGCAGGCTCTGTTTGACGAGTGTCAGCACCGAAGCGCTGCGGAACAGGCTGTCACCAAAATCGAAACGGACATAGTCCCAGAGCATGTTCAGGTAGCGCTCATGCAGTGGCTTATCAAATCCGAAGCGGTGGGTTATCTCGGCGATCACCTCTGGATCAAGCCCTCGGCCTCCGCGATACTGGCTTTCGCTGATGTTACTGAAGCCAGTTTGCGCATGTGTAGCCGACATCCCCTCCGAACTGCTTCCGGGCAGACCAGAGGAGTGGCCGAATTCAATGGCGGCAATCGCCTGGTCGACCGGGCCGCCGGGCGCAATCTGGACGATAAAAAAGTTAATGGTAATGATGGCCCACAGCGTCGGTATCACCAGCAGCAGACGGCGAATCAGATAGCTTCCCACGATCGCTCCTTAACGCCTGGCTTCCGGCAGTTTTGCCGCTTTATTTACGTCATACCACCAGTTATCGAAGCCTGAAGAGTAGAGTGGCCGCACGGCAGGATGCGAGAATTTATCCCAGTAGGCCAAACGATCGGAGGCCATAAACCACATCGGGATTTGGTAATAGTTCCAGGTCAGCACGCGATCCAGCGCTCGCCCCAGCGGCAACAGCTTCTGCTTATTGCCCTCCCAGCGGATCATCTGGCTAATCAGATTATCAATCACCGGACTGCTGACGCCCGGGCCATTGTAGGAAGAGTTGATATAGCTGGAAGCCCAGGAAATCTGCAGATCGCTACCGCTCGGCCAGGCCATTGCCCGCCAAGGGCGCGGGGTCATATCGTAGTCACGCGAGCGGATGCGGTTCGTGAACTGTGAGGCATCCACCTGGCGGATTTCCATGTCAATTCCCAGACGCTGAAGGTTATGCTGAAAAGGCATCACCCACTGATTGTTCGCGGCGGAAGAGAGCAGCAGTTCGAACTGGAAAGGCTTGCCCGTTTTGGCATTCACTCTCTGCTTGTCTTTCAGTACCCAACCGGCCTCAGTCAGCAGCTTATCGGCTTTCAGCAAATTTTCCCGGTCAAAACCATTGCCGTTCGAGGTTGGCGGCTGGTAAATCGAGGTGAACACTTCCGGCGGCAGATCCTTTTTCATCGGTGCTAACAGCACGAGTTCGTCGGCATCGGGATAACCGCGTGCCGCGTATTCCGTGTTCTGGAAATAGCTGTTGGCCCGGCTGAAAGCGCCATAAAACAGCGCCTTATTCATCCATTCAAAATCAAAGGCGAGGCCAATGGCTTGCCGGACAGTGCGATCGGCGAAAAGAGGACGCTGGATATTAAACGTAAGCCAGCGGGTATCCTGGGCCGACTCGTTTTTGTCTTCTTCTTTGATAATGTAATGGTTATTGAAATTCTTGCCGATGTAGCGCGTGGCCCAGTTTTTGGCACTGGTTTCATTGCGATAATCGTAAGCGCCCGCTTTGAAGGCCTCAAAGGCGACGTTATCGTCCAGATAATAGTCATAGCGGAGGGTATCAAAATTCCACTTCCCGCGGTTAACCGGAAGATTCGCTGCCCAATAGTCTTTTACCCGCGAATAGACGACGTACTGCCCCATTTTCCAGTCGGTAATTTTATACGGGCCACTGGCCAGCGGTGGCGTGGAGAGCGGGTCGCTGAGCTTATGGTTACGCCAGAAGCTCTCCGGCATTACCGGCAGCGAAAAGAGGCTAAGCATATTCTCTTTGCTCGGTTTGGCGAGCTCGATGCGCACGGTCAGCGGCGCAATCGCTTTGACCTCTGTGCCTTTGTAAATCAGGCGAAACTGCGGGACGCCTTCGGTCATAAATTTGTGGAAGGTAAACGCCACGTCTTTGGCCGTGATAGGGCTGCCGTCATGGAAGCGGGCGTGGGGATTCAGGGTGATTTCAGCCCAGGCAAAATCATCGGCATAGCGAACCATGTCGGCAATCAGCGGATAGTAGCTGCCCGGCTCATCGTCGGAAGTGGTGAACAGGGAGTCATACAGAGAATCCGTGCGTTCGGCGGCATTTCCGCGCAGAGCAAAACGGTTAAAGTTGTCAAAGGTGCCAAGTGCAGACAGCGTAACGGACCCGCCTTTGGGGGCGGCCGGATTGACGTAGTCATAGTGGCTGAAATTAAAAGCATATTTCGGCTCACCAATCACGGCAAACGCGGAATTTTCCTTGATAGTCTGTGCCTGCGCTATCACTGAACATAGTGCGAGCAGCAGCAAACCTATGCGTACAACAATCACCGAGGGTTATTCCTTCTGCTCATTGGCTCTGCTGAATGATAAGTGACGCTCAGCGTGTTGTGAAATAATTCTCGGGTTTCTGATGGGCTTCCAGCAGTTTTTCCAGCGTCAGAGGGCGGCTAATCCAATAGCCCTGCATAAAGTTCACGCCGTGGTCGCGCAGCCAATTGGCCTGCTCCTGCGTTTCTACACCTTCTGCGACGGTGACCAGACTCATTTTCCGGGCGAGCGTCAGTACGGCATCCAGAACCGGAGATGTCACCGTTTCGGTCCCAATGGCGTTGATGAAACCGCGATCGATTTTCAGATAATCGAACGCGTAGCGCTCAAGGTAAATCAATGCGCTGTGCCCGGTACCGAAATCGTCGATGGCAATCTCATAGCCTTCATGGTGCAACCACTCAAACAGCTTCACGGCGTGATGTTGGCTGAGCATGTCTCGTTCCGTGATTTCAAGCACCAGCTGGAAATAGTTGGCGGGGAGCATATGGCTGAGATCTTTCAGATCCTGCTGGAAACTCTCTGCCAATAAATGTGCGGGGGCGATGTTAATGCCGAGTTTCGCGCCCGGCGGAAGCAGCTTTTTCAACACTGGCGCATCGTGGGCGATAAGTTGGAACAGATGGCGCGTCAGCGGCACAATAAGCTGCTGGGCTTCGGCAAAGTTGATAAAGGCATCAGGGGGAATTTCACCGGCGGTCGGGTGCTTCCAACGCATCAGCACTTCGACACCGCGAATTTGCATGCTTTCGGCATCCACCACCGGCTGATACACCACATAAAACTGATTCCGCTTAATCGCGGACGTTATCTCTTTACCCGGGCGCAGGCGGACGGAGAGCACGTAATAACAGAGCAGGCCTGTCAGCAGACCGCATACCGCCCCCATCAACAGCGAGAACTGAATACTTTCCACTGTCCATTCGTCGCCGTAAAGGTAAATGCTTAAAGGGACACCGTGCACCGTGGCGCTCCGTATCGGCGTGCGTTTCAGCATGCTCGTGGGCTGCGGGTGGCTGCTGAAAGTGGAAATAGCGGTCCCGTTGGTCGCCAGCGCAATGCCGCTGAACTGGTTCTGACGAGAGGAGTAAAGGAGCCACGGCATCAGGCTGGCATTGATCGAGGTGAAGACGCCGCGGTTTTCTAACAGTGGGCTGCGAACCCACAGGGCAAATGCCGGTTTCTGCGGCATCATCGGCGTACCAGGCAGGATTTCGATATCCAGCTTTTTGCTGATATCGACCTGAGGCACCAGCTGTTTTATCGGCACGTTCATTTCACCGGTGGCGGATGAACAGGTCGCGTTGCCGTTTTCTACCAGCAGAAAGGCCCGAACATTCAGGCTAAAGGCGGCACGTGAGGTGAGATCCGCCGCGACGCTGGCACAAGGGCTTAACGACAGAGGCTGCAATTTATCTATGGTGGTGAGCAGTTCGGCGAAGTAGCTGTTCAGATAGGCCTGAAGATCGTTAATGACCGCGTCATACTGTTCGGCCCGCTTGTGATGAAAAATCATCAGCTGCAGACTTCCCGCCAGCAAAGCCCCAATCAGTCCCAGCAGCAGGCTGGAGAAGACAATTTTTCGACCGACTGAGAAGTAGCGGGTGAACATAGCTGTTTTTATCCGTGATATTAAAATCGGTAATTCAACGCGTTGAGACGGAACACACCGTCTTTCCAGCATAGTCTATTTCGCCATCCGGACTGGTACCGACGAACGAAGAAAAAAAAAGCACTGCTAAGCAGTGCTTTTATCTGGTCTTGTTGTCAGCCAAGGGAAAACCAACAACAAGAGGAGCATCAGGAACGGCTCAGAACGCGGCGCGCTTCGTTGTAGCGGCGGTTCCAGTAAGGTTCATCCATGCTGGAAATCGTCACACCGCTGCTGGTGGATGCATGAACAAATTGGTTGTTTCCGATGTAGATGCCAACGTGTCGGCCCGTTGAACCGGCACGGAACAGAACGAGATCGCCGGTACGTAACTGGCTGCGGGAGATGGATTTGCCCATTTCCTGCTGCTCATAGGTTGAGCGCGGGAGGTCCATTCCAAACTGATCACGGAAAGTGCGCTGCACGAAAGCAGAGCAGTCGATGCCGCGACGGGTATCGCCACCGAGGCGATAACGAACGCCTTTCCAGCTGGCGTATTGCTCCATGAGGCGTGACTTAATGTCAACATTACGCACCATGGATTCAAATTCATCCTGAGAGGCTTGCAGTGAAGAAGGATCTTCGTTAGCCACACCATGCGTCTCAGAATGCATATTCTTTGCGGTGTTCGTTGTGCTACATGCTGAAAGCAGAACCGCGACTGCTAACGCGGGGATTGCCCGCAAGATGTATCTCACAAATGGTTGAGATTTGACCATTTCGTTTATTTTCCCTTGAAGTCCTTAACGATAATATCGTTATAAAAAATGCCAAACGCGTTGAGACTAAATACCTGTCGGCAATGAGACAATTCTTTAAGCTTGAAAGTGTGCAGTTACGCACAAATTTATTTGCATTCAGAATTATTCATCTCTGAGAGGCAAAACCAGAACGAGAGTACCCGATTGGTTTCAGGCTTACTAGGTCTTTTCTCGGTTTTTTTATAAGAAAATGTGATAGCGATAGAACGGGCTTGGGGAAGGAGAAAAACAGAGCGAAAGCTGTACGTAAAATAATCAAATCCATCATTTTTAAGCAGATTCTGATGACAGGAAAATGACGCTTTAAATTAAATTTCCCAGGAATTTTCTCAGGGATCGAAAAGGATCCCTGATGATGATGCGTAATTTCAGTTAAGAATTTGTTTGATTTTTGTGTTCGCGGGTGGGCAAATGTTGATCAAACAGCGCAATGATTTTGTCACTCAACGGCGTCATCAGGATCCAGGGCATGCCAATCAGCACGGCGGTCATTGAACCGACGGCGATATCAGTAAACCAGTGTGCGCCAATCATGACTCGCGGAAAAGCAAAAACCACAAAAATAAGCAGGCTTATTTTAAAGGCATTACGGCCAAAATATCGCCACATAAAGGTGGCAAATATCAGCAGCATCATACCGTGATCGCCCGGAAAACTGTCTTTCGAGGCATCTTTAGTCGGGGCTGAAATCAGATCACTGACGCGATAAGCATCGGTGAAAAAGAGCGATGGGCTTGCCCGAGTAACCGGCATCAGATGCTGCGCCAGCTGATTAACAGTGACCGCCGAGAGCAGCATGACCAGGCCGATAATAAGGATGCGGCGGCGGTTTTGCTCCGTTTCTTTGAACCAGAAACTGAGCATCAGACAGCCCATGGCTAACAGTGAGCAGCCATCAAAAGCCCGGTTGTTGATAATCGCCAGGAACCAGGCATAGGCCTGACTGTCAGCAAGTCCATGATTAAAAAAGTGGAAAATCCCAGAATCCAGAGGGAACCAGAAACCATGATTTGCAGGAATATACCAGCTTAAAAAGAGCGCCAGCCCGAGAATATTGAGCGGCAAAATGTAAGAAATACGGGTTTTCATAACAAGATCTTAAGAATCAAAATAACGCGGCAAAATAGCGATGTTAACTTAAACGAAGCTTCAACAGGGTGGATTGCAGGGCATTCCAGTCAGTGTCACTGTCATGAATCAGCTCTATGCGGCTGTCCGGTGGGGCCACGGATTGTGTTTCAATGCGCAGATCGGCACCCTGACGGTTAATTCTCACTAATCCTTCAGTGATTCGCATGACCCCTTTAACGCGCGATACGGGAGCCAGACGAGCCCATTCCAACAGGCCTACAGTATCAAAAACGGTGTCGGCGTCGAAAATCCAGCCGCACGCCTGATAACCCTGACCGCTGTTGAGACTCCGCTGCCAGCGCTGGTGGCTTGCCAGAGAGAGCGCGGCCAGCCCCTTATTGGAAGGATGGCTATGCGAATGAGCGGCGCTTTCCGGCAGCGCTGCCCGATTGCGTCGTGGCTGATCCAACAGCGATCCGTCAATGTTACCCTGGGTGGTTTCGACAAACTGGCGATCGCCGCCATAGGTGTCCCACCACGAGCTGAAGGCCTGCTGGCTTTCCGCTGTTGCCCTGTCGCATTTATTCGCCACGATGATATCCGCCGCGGCGAGTTGGTCGCGGAAGTTCTCATTCATCACGGTTTTCTCATCCAGCAGCTGGCGGGGATCGAGCACGCACAGCGTCGCCTTCAAATCGATCCACGGTTCGTAAACCGGCGCGGTGAGAATATCGAGGATTTGCTTAGGATGGCCCAGTCCGGTGGGTTCAATTAACAGACGATCGGGTTTCGCCTGACGCAACAGGGTATTGAGCCCCACCTGCATCGGCAGGCCGTTAACGCAACACATGCAGCCACCGGGGATCTCCTTGAGGACCGCCCCACTATCCGCCAACAATGCGCCGTCAATGCCGACCTCGCCAAACTCGTTGACCAGCACAGCCCATTTCTCATTTGCCGGTTTATTCGCCAGCAAATGAAGGATAGAGGTGGTCTTCCCGCTGCCGAGGAAACCGGTAATCAGGTTGGTTTTCGTCACGTTGGCTCCAGGTTAACAACTGTAATAGTGTAACAGTAGCGCGTTATCCTGGCGAAAAATGAGGGAAAAGAGAAGTGTCATAGCGGACAGAAGGCTTATCTGTCCGCTAAACAGCAGGAAGTGTTAAATATTCAGGGTATCTATGATGGATTGTCGGGCACCGACCTGATGGATACGGTGCCAGGCCTGCTGGATTTCCGCGACGAATTTAGCGTTGTGCGGCAGGTCGTTGCCAAAAACTTCCGTGAGCCTGAGCAGGGCGGCCACCCGATCCTGTTCGCTGCTGTCGGCGACAAGCGCCTGAATTTTTTCCACCAGCGGATCGCGGACATCAATGGCCTGCCCCTGATCATCTTTCCCGCTGACATAGCGCATCCAGCCGGCCACACCCAGCGCCAACAAAGGCCACTCGCTTTGGTTTTCAAGATGGACGCGCAGGCCTTCCAGCATGCGTTGTGGCAATTTCTGACTGCCATCCATCGCAATTTGCCACGTCCGGTGCTTCAGCGCCGGGTTGGTGAAACGTTCGATAAGACTGTCGGCATAAGCCGTCAGATCAACACCGGTAATCGTGAGCGTGGGTGCCTGTTCCTGGAGCATCAGGCGCAGTGCGGCCTGGCGGTAATAGGGGTCCTGCATGCAGTCGCTGATATGTTCATAACCCGCCAGGTAGCCCAGATAAGCGAGAAACGAATGGCTGCCGTTGAGCATCCGCAGTTTCATCTGCTCCCAGGGAAGGACGTCTTCGACCATTTGCACGCCAGCGACTTCCCACTCCGGGCGGCCCGCCACAAAGTTGTCTTCCACCACCCACTGAATAAACGGCTCACAGCTGATGGCGCAGGGGTCATCCACACCGAGCGCCACAGCGATTTCGGCCAGGGAGGCTTCAGTGGCTGCCGGAACAATTCTGTCAACCATCGTTGCGGGGAAACTGACGTGTTCTGCTATCCACTCCGCAAGCTCAGGTGAACGCTTTTGTGCCATTCCCAGTACCGCGTTTTTGACCACGTGGCCGTTATCAGGAATGTTGTCGCAGGACAGCACGGTAAAGGGGGCTAATCCGCGTTCGCGGCGGCGATGTAGCGCTTCAACCAGAATACCCGGTGCGGAGTGAGGCTCGGTTGGGTTTTCAAGATCGTGTACGATCCGCGGTTGGGTCACATCAAGACGGCCCGTCGCCGGATCGATGCAATAGCCTTTCTCGGTAATGGTTAATGAAACAATCGCCACCTGCGGCTCACAGAATTTTTCGATAATCGCCGCCAGTGAATCGAGCCTGGCATTCAGGCATTCATTCACAGCACCAATCACAATGGGCAGATTACCGTCAGCGCCTTTTTCCATGACGGTATAAAGATGATCCTGGTTACGGAGCTGACTCATTAAGACGTCCCCGCTAAACAGGCTGATTTCACACAGCCCCCAGTCTCCGCCTTTGGCATTCAACACTCTGTCCGTCAGCAAGGCCTGGTGTGCGCGGTGAAACGCGCCAAAGCCGAAGTGGACAATTCGCGAGCGGAGTTGTTGCCGGTCATAGCGAGGGAGTTGCACTGCGGAAGGCAGCGTAGCGGTAGCGATTGTCTTCATTGTATAAACACCTACGTAACCATTGATTAACAACGCCAGTGTAAAGTTATATGACAGCAAATTGAATTGGTGTGCCGTATTTATCCGGGGAATGTGAGCTGGATCAATCAATGCTGGCGGGATATTTGACCCTCAAAAATAAACATGTATGGTAGTCGTCATTAGCTTTCTGATTATTGGTATAACAACTTAATGAAGAGGTGAGGCAATGGAACAAACCTGGCGTTGGTATGGACCGAATGATCCCGTTTCCCTTGATGATGTGCGACAGGCAGGCGCGACCGGTGTCGTCACGGCGCTGCACCACATTCCAAATGGTCAGGTTTGGCCACTGGAAGAGATCAAAGCGCGCAAAGCGCTGCTGGCAGAAAAAGGGCTGACCTGGTCCGTCGTGGAGAGCATCCCGGTTCACGAAGACATCAAAACCCAGTCGGGTGAGTATAAAACCTGGATTGCCAACTATCAGCAAAGTATTCGTAATCTGGCGGCCTGCGGTATCGACACCGTCTGCTATAACTTTATGCCGATCCTCGACTGGACCCGTACCGATCTGGAGTACACGCTGCCAGACGGCTCGAAAGCACTGCGTTTCGACCAGATTGCTTTTGCGGCATTTGAAATTCATATCCTCAAGCGCCCTGGCGCAGAAGCGGATTACAGCGCCGAAGAGCAGCAGCAGGCGTTGGCGTATTTCAATAATATGAGCGCGGCAGAAGTTGAAAAACTGACCCGCAATATCATTGCTGGCCTGCCGGGTGCCGAAGAGGGTTACACCCTCGATCAGTTCCGTCAGCGTCTGGCAGAGTACGATCACATCAGCAAAGACGATTTGCGTGAAAATATGGCGGTCTTCCTGCGGGCTATCGTACCGGTGGCTGAAGAAGCAGGCGTACGCCTGGCCGTGCATCCGGACGATCCACCGCGCCCGATCCTCGGTCTGCCGCGTATTGTGTCCACCATTGAAGACATGCAGTGGCTGAAAGATACCGTCAACAGCATTAACAACGGCTTCACCATGTGTACGGGCTCCTATGGCGTGCGTGCCGATAACGACCTGGTAAAAATGATTGAGACCTTTGGCGATCGCATTCACTTTACCCATCTGCGTGCAACCTGCCGTGAAGAGAATCCAAAGACCTTCCATGAAGGTGCGCACCTGCAGGGTGATGTGAACATGGTGGCTGTGGTCGATGCGATTCTGTCCGAAGAATCCCGCCGCAAGAAAGCAGGCGATCTGCGTCCGATTCCGTTCCGTCCGGATCACGGTCACCAGATGCTCGACGATTTGAAGAAGAAAACCAACCCTGGCTATTCGGCGATTGGTCGTCTGAAAGGGATGGCGGAAGTGCGTGGCGTTGAGCTGGCACTGAAAATGACGAAGTATACCGACCTGCTGTAAGCAGAAGCGGAATGAAAAAAGGGACCGTGAGGTCCCTTTTTTTATCAGTCTGCGCGACCCATATAGCGTTTTTCTTCGATATGGATGCGGATTTTCTCACCCGCACTGAGGTATTCCGGCACCTGAACCACCAGGCCGGTGGTCAGCGTCGCAGGTTTGTTGCGTGCGCTTGCGGAAGCCCCTTTAATCCCTGGTGCAGTTTCCACGATTTCCAGGTCAACGGTCTGTGGCAGCTCAAGCGCCAGCAGTTGGCCATCCCACAGCAGAACCTGCATATCCGGCATGCCGCCTTCAGGAATGAACAGCAGCTCTTCTTCAATCTGATCTTTGGTGAAGGTGTACGGGGTGTAGTCTTCTTTATCCATAAAGACGTACTCGTTGCCATCAATATAAGAGAAGTCAACGAAGCGACGGTTCAGGCTCACGGTATCGACGATATCGTCACCCTTAAAACGCTCTTCCACTTTCAGACCGGTACGAACATCAGAAAAACGCATTTTGTACAGCGTCGCTGCGCCACGGGCGCTCGGCGACTGAATGTCGATGTCTTTCACAATCAGCAGTTTGCCGTTGTAATTCAGCACCATACCTTTTTTGATTTCGTTCGCTCTTGGCATTGCAATAATCCTGTTTCGAAAGTAGCTAAAATATCGCGTCAAAGTACTCGCGCCGGGCCTTTCAGGCAAGTGGAATTCGCTGGATTTGTGAAAAGGTGATAAGGTGCGTTTCCCGCTAAAGAAGAGAGTCAAAAATGGACTGCAGACCGGACTGCGGCGCCTGTTGTACCGCGCCTTCGATTTCCAGCCCGATCCCGGGAATGCCGAATGGCAAACCCGCCAATACGCCCTGCATTCAGCTTGATGCTGAGCAGCGCTGCATGATTTTTGGTTCACCCTTGCGCCCGAAAGTCTGCGCCGGGCTGCAGCCATCGGCAGAGATGTGTGGCGCATCGCGTCAACAGGCAATGGCGTTTCTGATCCATCTGGAAACGCTCACCGCACCCTAAACATCTTTGATTTTCATCAGCGCAACCGCGCTTATGGCGCACATCACCAGCGCAATCCAGAATACGGCGTGATAGTTCCAGACCTCCGCAACAATCCCCGCCATCGACCCGGCAATAATCCAGCCTACGCGGGTGGTGTTGCTGTACAGCGTGGTCGCTGAACCCGCCTGGCCCGGCATCAAATCCTGGAAATAGAGCATGCCGATACCGGCCAGAATGCCGATGTAGATGGCATTCAGCAGCTGCATGGCCAGCAGCAGTGCAGGGGAGTGGACGGTCAGCATGCCTGCATAGAAAAATAATCCGGCAACCACGGCGATGCGCATCAGAAAACGCTTACCAAAGCGTTTCGCGTAATAGCCGGCAATCAGCATGGTCGGAATTTCGAGGCCCGCCGCAGTACCCATCATCACGCCCGCGAGTTTTTCAGGCAGATGCAGCTCATCAATAATGAACAGCGGCATGTTGATGATGTACAGGCTGTTGGTTCCCCACATCAGGGTGCAGATGCTAAACAGCAGCATGGCATCGCGACGGTTAGTGCGCGGAGCCTCAATATGCGTGCCCGATGCCGGGCGCTCTTTGCGCATACTGGGCAGCAGCATCCACACGACCGCTGCGCAAATGACATAGGCGACCGCGGCGGAAAGGTACATGGTGGTGAAGCCAAATCCCATCGCCAACGCGTAGGCCAGCGGCGGCCCAACCACCCACGCCAGTGAAACCTGGGCACGTAAAATAGAGCTGAACATCACCGCTTCGCGGCCCGTTTTGTCCGCGTGTTCACGCGCCAGGGCAAACATCTGCGGGTTAGAGGTGGATCCGAAGCTGCTCAAAAACACCCCGACAAACAGCAGGATGAAATAGTTGCGGTTCCAGGCAAAAAGCACACAGGCCAGCGCACCGAGCAGGCAACAGCAAACGATCAGTTTTTTCCTGTCGCCTTTACGGTCAGAACGTCCTGCCAGAAACTGGCTGACCAGAATCCCAATGACGGCGCTGCCGGTAAAGAAAAAGCCGACCATCGCCGGACGAACGTGAACCTCATTGGTCAGAAACAGACTCAATGTCGGTGTCTGCAGGGCTCCGGCGATACCGGTGAGGAAGGCCACGAGTAAAAAAGCAGAAGAGGTCAGATCAAAGCCCCTGCGCGGGGTGATAACGCTTGTGTTCGACATGTTGGACTATAAGAGAATCAGGGAGACGGCGAATTTTACGCTGGCTGTTAAAAAATAAACAGCAAATGCACCCACCACAGCATAAAAAATTCAAAATGGCATTTCATAATGAGAATCACTCTCGCTGACGTCAGCTGAACGAAGCGCTGAAACCTCTATTCGCGTCAGCAAATGTGGCGTTAATGCTAATGAAATGTGCTGTACCTCTAACTTCTGCGATCAAAAAATCGACTTTTCTTGCTGATTCTCCGGCGCTGGCACAGACTTATTGAAACGTTTCAGCGTCGTTCTGAATTCCTTATCTCTCAGGATGGCGCATTTTTTCTCAAGATAGCTGAAACGATTCAATTCGTGCAGCGAGAGAGGAGAGCCATGTTCCAGTTATCCGTTCAGGACATTCATCCCGGCCAGCAGGCCGGTAGTAAAGAAGAGGCAATTCGCCAGATTGCATCAGCACTGGTCAACGCCGGTAACGTTGCCGGGGGCTATGTCGATGGCATGCTTGCCCGCGAACAACAAACGTCAACCTTCCTGGGGAATGGTATTGCCATTCCGCACGGCACCACGGATACCCGCGATCAGGTGCTGAAAACCGGTGTTCAGGTTTATCAGTTCCCGCACGGGGTGACCTGGGGTGAAGGGCAGACCGCGTATGTCGCTATCGGCATCGCGGCCAGCTCAGATGAACATCTGGGCCTGCTGCGTCAGCTGACGCACGTGCTGAGCGATGACAGCGTAGCTGAACAGCTGAAAGCGGTGACTACCGCTGAAGAGCTGCGCGCATTGCTGATGGGCGAAAAGCAGAGCGAAACGCTGAAACTGGATAACGAAACGCTGAGCCTGGATGTGGCAGCGAGCGATCTGGTCACGCTGCAGGCGCTGAACGCTGCCCGACTGAAAGAAGCCGGTGCGGTTGATGCTGCCTTTGTGGCTCACGTCATTAACGATAAGCCGCTGAATCTCGGTCAGGGCATCTGGCTGAACGACTGTGCTGAAGGCAACCTGAAAAGTGCCGTTGCCGTCAGCCGTGCTGCGGCACCCTTTGCCGTTGACGGCCAGTCAGCGGCACTGCTGGTGACCGTTGCCATGGCCGATGAACAGCCGACTTCGGTCCTTAATCGCCTGAGTGTGTTGCTGCTGGATAACAAAGCTGAACGTCTGCTGAACGCGGACGCGGCGACGCTGCTTGCGTTGCTGACCAGCGATGAAGCGCCAGCGGATGACGTACTGAGCGCCGAATTTGTCGTACGTAATGAGCACGGCCTGCACGCACGTCCAGGCACGCTGTTGGTGAATACCATTAAACAATTTAACAGTGACGTCACGGTGACCAATCTTGACGGCAGCGGTAAACCGGCGAACGGTCGCAGCCTGATGAAAGTGGTCGCGCTTGGCGTGAAGAAGGGTCACCGTCTGCGTTTCACCGCACAGGGTGAAGATGCGCAGAACGCGCTTAATGCGATTGGCGAAGCCATCGCTTCTGGTCTTGGGGAGGGCGCGTAATGAGCAGACGTGTTGCCACAATCACGCTGAATCCGGCCTACGATTTAGTAGGGTTTACCCCGGAAGTTGAACGCGGCGAAGTGAACCTGGTGCGTACCACCGGTCTGCATGCGGCGGGCAAGGGGATTAACGTTGCAAAAGTGCTGAAGGATCTGGGCATTGATGTCACCGTGGGCGGTTTCCTCGGTAAAGACAATCAGGATGGCTTCCAGCAGCTGTTCAGCGAACTGGGCATTGCCAACCGTTTCCAGGTTGTACAGGGCCGTACCCGTATTAACGTGAAGCTGACCGAAAAAGATGGCGAAGTGACCGACTTCAACTTCTCCGGTTTTGAAGTGACACCGGGCGACTGGGAGCGTTTTGTTAACGATTCTCTGAGCTGGTTGGGTCAGTTCGACATGGTTTGCGTCAGCGGCAGTCTGCCTGCCGGCGTCAGCCCGGAAGCGTTCACCGATTGGATGACGCGTCTGCGCAGCCAGTGTCCGTGCATCATTTTTGACAGCAGCCGTGAAGCGTTGGTTGCCGGTCTTAAAGCGGCGCCATGGCTGGTGAAGCCGAACCGTCGCGAGCTGGAGATTTGGGCTGGCCGTAAGCTGCCTGAGATGAAAGATGTGATTGACGCCGCGCACGCTCTGCGCGAGCAGGGAATTGCCCATGTGGTGATCTCACTGGGCGCAGAAGGCGCACTGTGGGTCAACGCCTCCGGCGAATGGATTGCAAAACCGCCTTCGATGGAAGTGGTGAGCACCGTTGGCGCGGGCGATTCGATGGTTGGCGGTCTGATTTACGGCCTGCTGATGCGCGAATCCAGCGAACACACGTTACGTTTGGCAACCGCTGTCGCTGCACTTGCGGTGAGCCAGAGTAATGTTGGCATTACCGATCGTACCCAGTTGGCCGCGATGATGGCGCGCGTTGACTTACAACCCTTCAATTAACAGCAGGAGAGGCATAATGAAAACGCTGCTGATTATCGACTCTGCACTTGGACAGGCCCGCGCCTATATGGCGAAAACCCTGCTGGGTGCGGCGGCGCAGAAAGCGCATTTAGAGATGATCGACAATCCGAACGACGCCGAACTGGCGATCGTGCTGGGTTCCACACTGCCTGCTGACAGCGCGCTGAACGGCAAACAGGTTTACCTCGGTGACGTGAATCGCGCTGTAGCGCATCCGGAACTGTTCCTGAGCGAAGCAAAGTCTCACGCTACGCCTTACGCGGCTCCTGCATCTGTCGCGCCAGCGGCAAAAGCAGGTGCGAAACGCATCGTTGCGGTGACCGCCTGTCCTACCGGCGTCGCACACACGTTTATGGCGGCGGAAGCGATTGAAACCGAAGCCAAAAAACGCGGCTGGTGGGTGAAGGTAGAAACCCGTGGTTCCGTGGGTGCTGGCAATGCCATCACGCCAGAAGAGGTTGCTGAAGCCGATCTGGTGATTGTGGCGGCGGATATCGAAGTGGATCTGTCGAAATTTGCCGGTAAACCGATGTACCGCACCTCAACGGGTCTGGCGCTGAAGAAAACCGCGCAGGAGCTGGATAAAGCTCAGGCTGAAGCGCAGCCTTACCAGCCATCCGGCAACGTTCAGTCGGCAAGCAAAGAAAGCGGTAAGAAAGGCGGGGCCTACAGCCACCTGCTGACCGGCGTTTCATACATGCTGCCAATGGTTGTTGCAGGCGGTCTGTGTATCGCACTGTCCTTTGCGTTCGGGATTACGGCCTTCAAAGAAGAGGGCACGCTGGCGGCGGCGCTGATGCAAATCGGTGGCGGCTCCGCGTTCGCGCTGATGGTGCCAGTGCTGGCAGGGTATATCGCGTTCTCAATTGCGGATCGCCCAGGTCTGACGCCAGGTCTTATCGGCGGTATGCTCGCGGTGAGCACCGGGTCTGGCTTTATCGGCGGGATCATCGCAGGTTTCCTCGCCGGTTATGTCGCGAAGATGATCAGCACCAAAGTGAAGCTGCCGCCAAGCATGGAAGCGCTGAAACCGATCCTGATTATCCCGCTGCTTTCCAGCCTGATTGTGGGCCTGGCGATGATCTACCTGATCGGTAAACCTGTTGCAGGTATTCTGGCGGGTCTGACTCACTGGCTGCAAACGATGGGTACGGCGAACGCGGTGCTGTTGGGGGCAATCCTTGGCGGCATGATGTGTACCGATATGGGTGGGCCAGTGAACAAAGCGGCGTATGCCTTCGGCGTGGGCTTGCTGAGTACGCAAACCTATGCACCGATGGCGGCGATTATGGCCGCAGGCATGGTGCCACCGCTGGCGCTGGGGCTGGCAACGATTGTTGCACGCAATAAGTTTGATAAAGCGCAGCGTGAAGGCGGTAAAGCGGCTCTGGTACTGGGATTGTGCTTCATCACCGAAGGGGCGATTCCTTTCGCTGCCCGTGATCCAATGCGCGTCCTGCCGTGCTGTATCGTCGGTGGCGCAGTGACCGGTGCTATCTCCATGGCGATTGGCGCGAAACTGATGGCTCCGCACGGTGGTCTGTTCGTTCTGCTGATCCCTGGCGCTATCACGCCGGTGCTCGGTTACCTGATGGCGATTATCGCCGGTACGCTGGTGGCGGGCTTGTCTTATGCGGTACTGAAACGTCCTGAAGCAGAAACGGTTGCGAAAGTAGCTTAATTCGGACGCGATAAAAAAGGGCCGGTTAATCCGGCCCTTTTGCTTTTTATGCGGCGGCAACTTCAGTTTGCTGCGCCTTCAGCCAGGCAATCTCTTCTGCCCAGATATCCGGATTGACGGTTTCAAGGATCAGCGGGATCCCGTCAAAACGGTTGTCCTGCATGATCCAGCGGAAGCAGTCGTGACCGATATTGCCTTCGCCCAGGCTGTGGTGGCGGTCAACGCGGCTGCCAAAGGTGCTCTTGGCATCGTTCAGGTGCATACCGCGCAGGTAGTTAAAGCCCACAATGCGTTCGAAATCGGCAAAGGTTTTTTCACACGCTTCTGCGCTGCGTAAATCGTAACCCGCAGCAAAAGCGTGGCAGGTATCGATGCAGACACCGACGCGCGATTTGTCTTCCACACCGTCGATAATGGCCGCCAGATGTTCAAATTCGAAGCCCAGATTGCTTCCCTGACCCGCCGTGTTTTCGATAACGGCAACCACGCCTTCTGTCTGCGAATGTACGATGTTGATCGACTCCGCAATACGCGCCAGGCAGTCATCGACAGGGATTTGCATCAGGTGGCTACCCGGGTGGAAATTCAGCAGCGACAGGCCGAGCTGTTCGCAGCGCTGCATCTCATCCAAAAACGCCTCGCGGGATTTTTCCAGCGCGTCGGCGACAGGGTGACCCAGGTTAATCAGATAACTGTCGTGGGGCAGGATTTGCGCCGAGCTGAAGTGGTATTTTTCGCAAGCCGCTTTGAAGTCGTCAATCACGTCGCTGGTGAGCGGGGCGGCGCGCCACTGGCGCTGGTTCTTGGTGAACAGGGCAAACGCGGTGGCACCGATTTCCGCTGCACGGATAGCAGCATTTGCCACGCCGCCGGAAGCGCTGACATGGGCTCCGATGTATTTCATAAAAAACTCCTGTTAACCCCGCCGAGGGGAAATGCATTACAAAGGCTAATCATAGCGAGGATAACAGGAGAGTGGTACTGCCCTTATGCCATCAGGGCATGAACGGCTACGTTAATGATGCCGCCGCCCACTATCAGCCACACGAATAATACCAGCGCCATCAGCAGCGGTTTGGCACCAGCTTTTTTCAGCGCGCTGACGTGCGTGGTCAAGCCCAGCGCGGCCATTGCCATTGCCAGCAGGACGGTATCGGCTGTCACCAGCATATCGACAACGGCTTTTGGCAGCAGGTGGAACGAGTTGAAAATGGCGACCACGATGAACAGGATGGCAAACCACGGAATGGTGATTTTGCTTTTCTCACTGCTTCCGGCGGGTGCCAGTTGCTTCACGCGAGCCGCCAGAATCAGCAGGAACGGCGCCAGCATCATCACGCGCAGCATTTTGGCGATAACCGCGGCGTTTTCTGCATCCGGGCTGACGGCATGACCCGCCGCGACCACCTGAGCCACTTCGTGCATGGTGGAACCCATATAAATGCCGTAGGTTTCAGGGCTGAACCAATGAGCCAGAACCGGGTACATCGCCGGGTAAAGGAAAATCGCAATCGTGCCGAAGATAACCACGGTGGCGACGGCCACGGTCACTTTACTGGATTCGGCTTTCAGAACAGGTTCAGTTGCCAGCACCGCGGCTGCACCACAGATGCTGCTCCCCGCGCCAATCAGCCAGCTGGTGTGCTTATCAAGACCAAACACTTTTTGCCCGAGGAACGACGCCAGCAGGAAAGTGCTGCTCAGCGTCAGCACGTCAATGGCGATGCCGCTGATACCGACGTCCGCAATTTGCGAAAACGTCAGACGGAAACCATAAAGAATGATGCCCAGACGCAGCAGATACTGCTTGGCGAAAATCACGCCGCCATCACTGTGCCGGGCGATACCGGAATAAAACGTATTACCGATGACCATACCAAACAGGATGGCCAGCGTCAGTGCGCTGAAACCTGCGCCAGCGATAGCGGGAATACTGCCCGCCCATAATGCGGCACCGGTAATCGCGGCCGTCAGCGCCAGACCAGGAACAAAATGCCACAGCGTGCGGCGGTGTGTATTGAGGGTGAGTGTCGTCATAACCTTCTCCTTTATCTGGAATAAAGGTTACGCCGATGTGGTTAAAAGATAAAATTGATTATATATTTATAATCAATCTGCATAAGTGGTAAGTAAAGGTGTCCCATGCATATCACCCTTCGTCAGTTGGAAGTGTTTGCTGAAGTGCTTAAAAGCGGCTCGACCACCCAGGCCTCCCAGATGCTGGCACTCTCCCAGTCGGCGGTGAGCGCCGCGCTCACCGATCTGGAGGGTCAGCTTGGTGTTCAGCTGTTTGATCGTGTCGGTAAACGGCTGGTGGTCAATGAGCACGGAAGGCTGCTGTACCCGCGCGCGTTAGCCACGCTTGAGCAGGCCACAGAAATCGAACAGCTGTTTCGTGAAGATAATGGCGCAATCCGCGTGTTTGCCAGCAGCACCATCGGCAACTACATCCTGCCGGAAGTGATCGCCCGCTATCGTCGCGATTTTCCTGCTTTACCGCTGGAGCTGAGCGTCGGCAACAGCCAGGATGTGATTAACGCCGTCAGCGATTTCCGCGTCGACATCGGGCTGATCGAAGGGCCCTGCCATGCCGCGGACGTAGTGGCTGAACCCTGGCTTGAAGACGAGCTGGTGGTGTTTGCCGCTCCCGGTTCATCACTGCTGAGCGGGGAAGTGACGCTGGCCCGGCTGGCGGCGGCGCCGTGGATCCTGCGTGAAAGAGGCTCCGGTACGCGTGAGCTGGTCGATTACCTTTTGCTGTCGCATCTGCCTGAATTCCATCTGGGGATGGAGCTTGGTAATTCCGAGGCGATTAAACATGCCGTCCGTCATGGCCTTGGCATCAGCTGTCTGTCGCGACGCGTGATTGCTGAACAGTTGGACAGCGGCACGCTGGTGGAAGTGAACATCCCGTTCGCCCGCCTGACGCGCAAGTTGTGGCGTATCCACCATCGTCAGAAACACCTTTCCAATGCCATCCAGCGTTTTCTGCGTTATTGCGACAGTAACGCTTAGCGAGAAAGGAAATGTACGGGCGCCAGGCCATGTTGCACGCAGATTTCAGGAGATTTGGCGAAATACGTGCTACTCACAGGAAAAGGCTCCCAACAGCGAACGTATCGGTCCGGGCTGAACGTTGTGAAATGCAAATAGAAAAGGGAAGTGTTAGCCACCACGAGCATCGCCAACGTTGTTGAAACGAGGATTCCCAGAACAATTTTTTCGTAGCGGTAGGATTTGTGCGGAAAATACATCTGTTTAGTCCATACCCATACAACCCCAAGCAGCGCGGGTCCGAAGCAGACAAAATTAGCTTTGAGGATATTTTCCGCCCAGAAGTCGGGTGCCGCGTTAAGGTGGAGCAGAGGGGCATAGTCAGCCAGAAGCCAGAATGAACAGATGCAGGTAGATAAGTAAATCAGCATCAGGAAAAATTGCGTCAACTTTTCGCCGCGTTCGGTTTGCCAAAAACCGGGTTCGGCTGCAGGTAATTTTTTCCTCATCGCGGGCCTCCGCGTTTGTCCGGAGAGGGAAGGGTAATTTCCCGGCCGAAATGTCGACACCAGTCGCTATCTTTGACGTACATTGTGGTGACACTGCGACCACGCTGGATGCAAACGCCGAAATCCGGATTTTTGGCATAAAAGTGGATGGTTGCTGATTGCAGAATGCAGGCTGAAATTGACCAGACTGGGGTGAGAACCAAACAGGTGACCACCAAAGTGTTAATGATGAGACTGGAATAACTGCTCTTCTGCTCACCCAGCACCATGATAAGCATCAGAAATGGACCTAAGAATAATCCACCGGCCAGAATACCGCCCATGTCATCGGTAATGTAATCTGGCTTATAGAGCCAGCTTTCAATGATATCGATACTTTGATGAAGCCCCCCGGCGAAGACAGGAACACTGATACTGGCCATGATAACCAGCTGGGGGATCAAACCGGGCTTACGTTTTCTCTTCACTGAGTCCACCCTCAAATTTCCGTTTCCGCTATTTTCTGCCTTCGAAACGAAAATCTGCACTACATTTTGTGCGTACCCTGCTTTACTTATAATCCGCTTCTTATCATGAAGCTCTCTTATAACTGCGCATTTCTACCGGAAGAATCGCCGATCGTCTGCTAATATTGCGCCTCATTTTTTGGATGGACAGCATTTTCACATGGTTTCAGAAACTAAAACCACAGAAGCGCCCGCGCTCCGTCGCGAACTTAAGGCGCGCCACCTGACGATGATCGCCATTGGCGGTTCCATCGGTACAGGGTTATTTGTTGCCTCCGGGGCGACCATTTCTCAGGCGGGCCCAGGCGGCGCGCTGCTTTCTTATATGCTGATCGGTCTGATGGTTTACTTCCTGATGACAAGCCTTGGCGAACTGGCTGCCTATATGCCGGTTTCCGGTTCTTTTGCGACCTATGGTCAGAACTATGTGGAAGAGGGCTTCGGCTTCGCGCTGGGCTGGAACTACTGGTACAACTGGGCCGTGACCATTGCTGTTGATCTCGTGGCGGCACAGCTGGTGATGAACTACTGGTTCCCGGAAGCACCAGGCTGGATCTGGAGTGCACTGTTCCTGTGCATTATGTTCCTGCTGAACTGGATCTCCGTGAAGGGCTTCGGCGAAGCGGAATACTGGTTCTCGCTGATTAAAGTGACAACCGTCGTCATCTTTATCATCGTCGGCGTGATGATGATCATGGGCATTTTCAAAGGTGCACAGCCTGTCGGCTGGAGCAACTGGACAACCGGCGATGCGCCGTTTGCCGGGGGTTTCTCCGCAATGATTGGCGTCGCGATGATTGTCGGCTTCTCCTTCCAGGGTACTGAGCTTATCGGTATTGCAGCCGGTGAATCTGAAGATCCAGAGAAGAACATTCCTCGCGCGGTGCGCCAGGTGTTCTGGCGTATTCTGCTGTTCTATGTCTTCGCTATCCTGATTATCAGCCTGATTATTCCGTACACCGATCCGAGCCTGCTGCGTAACGACGTTAAAGACATTTCCGTCAGCCCGTTCACGCTGGTCTTCCAGCACGCTGGTCTGCTGTCTGCAGCGGCGGTAATGAACGCGGTGATCCTGACGGCAGTGCTGTCGGCAGGTAACTCCGGGATGTACGCGTCTACCCGTATGCTCTACACCCTGGCCTGTGACGGTAAAGCGCCCCGCATCTTCTCGAAGCTGTCCAAAGGCGGCGTACCGCGCAATGCGCTGTATGCAACGACCGTGATTGCGGCACTGTGCTTCCTGACGTCAATGTTTGGCAACCAGACCGTGTATCTGTGGCTGTTGAACACCTCCGGGATGACGGGCTTCATCGCCTGGCTGGGCATTGCTATCAGTCACTATCGCTTCCGTCGCGGTTACGTGATGCAGGGCCACGACATTAAAGATCTGCCGTACCGTTCCGGGTTCTTCCCGCTGGGGCCAATCTTTGCCTTCGTGCTGTGTCTGATTATCACCCTTGGCCAGAACTATGAAGCGTTCCTGAAAGACACCATTGACTGGGGCGGCGTTGCGGCGACCTACATTGGTATCCCGCTGTTCCTGGCAATTTGGTTCGGCTACAAGATTGTGAAGGGCACCCATTTCGTGCGCTACAGCGAAATGCATTTCCCGGAACGTTTTAAGAAATAAGCGTTATGCTTGCTAAAAACCCTCCCTCAGCGGAGGGTTTTTTTATGTCTGCAATAAACGAGGCAGACATAATTCCTCACAATTAAATTGATAATTGTTATCATTCTCTTTATCATCTTCCCCACTTTCAGGATGAAGCCACTCTCACTCATCTGCTCCAGGGACGCCAACGGAGCAGGGGGATCAGCCACATCTCTCTCATTTTTTTGCATTTTTTCTTTCGCTGAAGCGCGAAGGTTTTTTGGTGTATTGACCTCATGGAGATTGGAAATGTTCAGGTTGAATCCTCTTGTTCGGGGCGGGTTGTGCGCATCCGCAATTTCACTGTCGCTGCCGGTTGTTGCCGCAGAAGACAGCGACACGATGGTGGTCACCGCCGCCGCAACGGAGCAAAGCGTTAAGGATGCGCCCGCCAGTATCAGTGTGATCACCCAACAAGATCTTGAACGCCGTCCGGTGCAAAATCTGAAGGATGTCTTACAGGACGTCCCCGGCGTGCAGCTCACCAACGAAGGTGACAACCGTAAAGGCGTTAGCCTGCGTGGCCTGGACAGCAGCTACACGCTGATTCTGGTCGACGGTAAACGCGTGAACTCCCGTAATGCGGTGTTCCGCCACAATGATTTTGACCTCAACTGGATCCCGGTGGATGCCATTGAGCGTATCGAAGTGGTTCGCGGGCCGATGTCATCGCTCTATGGTTCTGATGCATTGGGCGGTGTGGTGAATATCATCACCAAAAAAATCGGTCAGAAGTGGCACGGTTCTGTCACCGCCGACACCACTCTTCAGGAACATCGCGATCGCGGCGATACGTATAACGGCCAGTTCTTTAGCAGCGGTCCGCTGATTGACGGGGTGCTGGGCATGAAAGCCTACGGCAGCCTGGCAAAGCGTGAAAAAGATGAGCCGCAGAAATCGTCAACGTCCAGCACCGGCGAATCACCGCGTATCGAGGGCTATACCAGTCGTGATGGCAACGTTGAGTTTGCCTGGACGCCAACCGAGAATCACGATTTTACCGCAGGCTACGGCTTCGACAGACAGGACAGGGATTCTGACTCTCTGGATAAAAATCGCCTCGAACGGCAAAACTACTCCCTGAGTCACAATGGACGCTGGGATGTGGGCAACAGTGAGCTGAAATTCTACGGCGAGAAAGTCGATAATAAAAACCCGGAGCAGGCGGGCGTTATCACCTCAGAAAGTAACTCTATTGACGGCAAATACGTGCTGCCGCTGAGCCCTGTCAATCAACTGCTGACCCTCGGTGGTGAGTGGCGACACGATAAGCTGAAAGATCCGGTGAATCTGAAAGGCAGTGGTGAAACGTCGGCCAGCCAGTACGCGCTGTTCATTGAAGATGAATGGCGTATTTTCGAACCGCTGGCGCTAACTACCGGCGTTCGAATGGATGATCACGAAACGTACGGCGATCACTGGAGCCCGCGCGCCTATTTGGTTTATACCGCGACGGACACCGTCACCGTGAAAGGCGGCTGGGCGAATGCCTTCAAAGCGCCTTCCTTACTGCAGTTAAGCCCGGACTGGACGACGGGTTCCTGCCGCGGCGCGTGTGAAATTGTCGGTAGCCCGGATCTGAAGCCGGAAACCAGCGAAAGCTACGAGTTGGGTCTCTATTACGCCGGTGAAGAAGGCTGGCTGGACGGCGTGCAGGGCAGCATCACCGCGTTCCAGAACAATGTGGATGACCGTATCAGCATTAGCCGTACTCCGAACGCCAAACTGGCAAAAGACTATCCCAACTATGTTGGTCTCAACGCGGATGGCGAACCTATCTTCAGCTACTACAACGTCAATAAAGCACGCATTCGCGGTATGGAAACAGAGGTGAAATTCCCGCTGGCAGAGGCGTGGAAGGTCACCCTGAATTACACCTATAACGACGGTCGCGATCTGAGTAACGGCGGTAACAAACCGCTCTCTGAGCTGCCGTACCATACGGCCAATGGCGTGGTGGACTGGCAGGCGACGCAGGACTGGTCATTCTACGTGCAGGCGAATTATTCCGGTGAGAAACGTGCGCTCACCACCGGCGGAACAACCCCAGGCGGTTATACGATCTGGAATGCGGGTGGCGGCTGGCAGGCGACGAAAAACGTGAAGCTGCGTGCGGGCGTAATGAACCTGACGGATAAAGATCTCAGCCGCGATGACTACAGCTACAACGAAGACGGTCGTCGCTACTTTATGGCGCTGGATTACCGTTTCTGATAGAGCCTATGGTTTACTCCCCTCGCCCCGTGGGAGAGGGGCTGGGGGAGAGGGCATCAGGCCGCACGAAAGCATTACTTCATCAACTGCTGCGCATGGAAGCGCAGATGATCTTCAATAAAGGACGCAATAAACCAATAGCTGTGATCAAACCCGGACTGGATACGCAACGTCAGCGGCCAATTACTCTGGCGCGCCGCTTCGGCCAGCACCGCGGGTTGTAGCTGATCCGCCAGGAACTGATCGTTATCGCCCTGATCGATAAGCGTCGGAATGGCGTGGTCCGAATTGCTTTTCAGCATCAGCTGGCAGCTGTCCCATTCCTGCCAGGCACCCTGATCTTCACCCAGATAGGCATGAAAGGCTTTTTGCCCCCATGGCACTTTGGTTGGGTTCACAATCGGAGCAAAAGCCGACACGCTCGCGTACTTACCCGGATTTTTCAGGGCCAGGATCAGCGCACCGTGTCCGCCCATCGAATGTCCTGAAATGGCGCAGCGATCGGCAACGTTAAACCCGGCCTGAATCAGCGCTGGCAGCTCATCACGCAGGTAGTCATACATCCGATAGTGTGCAGACCACGGTGATTGGGTGGCATTCAGGTAGAACCCTGCACCTTTACCCAGATCGTAATTGTCACTATCGGCAACGTTATCGCCACGCGGGCTGGTGTCTGGCATCACCAGCACAATACCCAATTCGGCCGCCACTCGCTGTGCTCCGGCTTTGGTGGCAAAGTTTTCATCGGTACAGGTCAGCCCCGACAGCCAGTAAAGCACCGGCGGCGGCGTGTTTTCCCGTGGTGGGGGTAAGAAGATGCTGAACGTCATGGTGCAGTTCAGCACCGTGGAGTCGTGCCGCCAGCGTTGCTGCCAGCCTTCAAAACAGCGGTGCTCTTCGAGCAGTTCCATGCAGGGCTCCCGGTTAATCAGTGAAAATAGCTGTTTCATCATACAGATCCTGCGCGGCGATGAGTAACTTTCACTTCCGCATGACGGTTACATGTTGCATCATAAACACAACTTTACATTAACATTCGGGATTATGATGGCGCTACGCACCGCGTTGAGTGGATTCGTCATGCTGGTCGTGGCCATGGGGATTGGGCGTTTTGCCTTTACACCCCAGGTGCCGCTGATGATGGCTGACGGCCAGCTGACGCTGACAACCGCCGGGCTGGTGGCGGCCATGAACTATCTGGGCTGCCTGGTGGGTGCCTGGGACGCCATGCGTGCCAGCCGTCGTGTGGAAGGACGTTTGTACGCCGGCATTGCCGGAGCCGTGATATTGACGTTGCTTTCTGCCTGGGCCGACAACGCCTGGCTTCACGGCCTGCTGCGCTTCGTGATTGGCTGCATGAGCGGCTGGGCGATGGTACTGACCGCCGCGTGGACCAACGAAAAACTGGCCCACGCCGGGCGTCCTGGCCTGAGCGCCGCGGTATTTGCCGGGCCGGGGGCAGGTATTGCGATAAGCGGTTTACTGGCGGTTTACATTCATTCAGGCAATCTTAGTGCGGCGGCGGGCTGGTTACTGTACGGCTTGCTGGCGCTGGTGTTAATCGCCTTGATTTCCCGTTGGCTGCCGCGTCCTGGTGAGTTACATCGCCCCGGCGTGAAGCCTGAGCCGTTGGTCTTAACCTCCGCTTTGCGTCGTTTAGTCTGGAGCTACAGTCTGGCCGGATTTGGCTACATTCTTCCGGCGACCTTTCTGTCGCAAATGGCCGCTGCGCGTTTTCCCGGCAGCGTCTTTGCGCAGTTCTTATGGCCGGTGTTTGGTGCGTCGGCGGTGATTGGCATTGGGCTGAGCATCCTGCTGCGCGACGTGGGCAAAAGCTATCAGCGTTTGGCTATCGTGCTTTGGCTACAGGGCGTTGGCGTTCTGGCTGCCTGGCTCGTGCCTGGCATGAGTGGGCTGGTTATCGGTGCGCTGCTGGTGGGCGGGGGCTTTCTTTGTGCTGTGCAGCTTTCGCTGTTGTATGGCCGTGAACTGGCACCCCAGCATACCCGTTACATGGCCGGTTTACTGACCACCGGATATGCCGTCGGCCAGCTTGTCGGGCCCATGACTTCCGCACTTTCCACCTGGCTTACCCAGCGCCTCGAGCCCGCGCTTGGCCTGGCGGCAATTGCGCTGCTGATCGGCGGCGCGCTGGTCTGGCGACCCGCGCGTGAAAGGTTAAGCCAATTTCAATAATTATCACTGTGAATACTGGATTCTGTACGCGGCCTCACGCACAATGAGTGTTCAATTTGCCCTCAGAGTGCAAAGGTCGCTACACCTGCAGGAGATACCTTAGATGTCATCATTGAGAAAAGAAGCCGCCCTGGTACATGAAGCACTGCTGGCGCGGGGTTTGGAAACGCCACTGCGTCCGCCGGTTGAGATGGACAACGAGTCTCGCAAGCGCCTGATTGCCGGTCATATGACCGAAATCATGCAGCTGCTCAATCTCGATCTCAGCGATGACAGCCTGATGGAAACCCCACATCGCATTGCCAAAATGTATGTGGATGAGATTTTTTCCGGTCTGGATTACGCCAATTTCCCAAAAATCACCGTCATTGAAAACAAAATGAAGGTCGATGAAATGGTGACGGTGCGTGACATTACCCTGACCAGCACCTGTGAACACCACTTTGTGACCATCGACGGTAAAGCGACGGTGGCCTACATTCCAAAAGACACGGTGATTGGTCTGTCAAAACTCAATCGCATCGTGCAGTTCTTTGCTCAGCGCCCACAGGTGCAGGAGCGTTTGACGCAACAGATTCTGGTGGCGCTGCAAACCCTGCTCGGCACCAACAATGTGGCGGTCTCTATTGATGCGGTGCATTACTGCGTCAAAGCGCGCGGTATCCGTGATGCGACCAGTGCCACCACTACCACCTCGCTGGGTGGCTTGTTTAAATCCAGCCAGAACACCCGCCAGGAGTTTCTGCGCGCGGTACGTCATCACAACTGATTGAAAAAGCAGGTTCTTCATGGAGCGTAACGTCACGCTGGATTTTGTTCGCGGCGTCGCGATCATGGGGATCCTGCTCCTGAACATCGCTGCTTTTGGCTTGCCGAAAGCAGCGTATCTTAACCCGGCCTGGTATGGCGACATCACCCGTCACGATGCCTGGACATGGGCCATTCTTGACCTGTTTGCTCAGGTGAAATTCCTTACTCTCTTTGCTCTCCTGTTTGGCGCGGGGCTGCAAATGCTTCTGCCGCGCGGCAAACGCTGGATCCAGTCGCGACTTACGCTGCTCGCTCTGCTGGGCTTTGCGCACGGCCTGCTGTTCTGGGATGGCGATATTCTGCTGGCTTACGCGCTGGTCGGGCTGGTGTGCTGGCGTATGGTGCGGGAATCGCACAGTGCTAAATCCCTGTTTAATACCGGCGTGGCGCTGTATCTGATTGGCATTGCGGTGCTGGTGCTGCTGGGTGTCATTTCCGGCGATGCGCCCAACCGTTCGTGGGTGCCCGATGCGGCGAATCTGCAATATGAGCAATACTGGAAGCTGAAAGGTGGCTACGAGGCTATCAGCAACCGGGCAGATATGCTTTCCGACAACCTGCTGGCGCTTGGGGCGCAGTATGGTTGGCAGCTGGCGGGCATGATGCTGATGGGCGCGGCGCTGATGCGCAGCGGTTGGCTGAAAGGGCAGTTTAGCCTGAGGCATTATCGTCGGGCAGGGGGCGTGTTAATTGCCATCGGTGTGTTGATTAACCTGCCTGCGGTGGTGGCACAGTGGCAGCTGGCGTGGGGATACCGCTGGTGTGCTTTCCTGTTACAGGCGCCGCGTGAACTGAGCGCACCGTTCCAGACTATCGGCTATGCCGCCCTGGCCTATGGCTTCTGGCCGCAGATTTGTGCTTCCCGTATGGTCGGGGCCGTGACCTGCGTCGGGCGAATGGCACTCTCTAACTATCTGCTGCAAACGCTCATCTGCACGACGCTGTTTTATCATTTTGACCTGTTTATGAAATTCGACCGCCTGACGCTGCTGGCCTTTGTGCCAATTATTTGGCTGGTGAATATCTGTTTCTCAGTATTATGGCTGCGTTATTTCCGTCAGGGCCCTATGGAATGGCTGTGGCGTCAGTTAACCGCACGCGCAGCAGGGGAAATCATTTCCAAAACATCCAGATAACGATCTGGATCACAATCATTAACAAAACGGATGTAACCGTTTCCATCCTTGTGACCTTCTTCACGTAGTCCATACCGACTCGCTGCCAGAATAGCCTCCTTGCTCAACACAGGGGGTGACTGTGAGTTGCTGCCATTTTCAACAGGACGGTGGTTATGATCACCATTCGTGATGTGGCCCGCCATGCGGGTGTTTCCGTCGCGACCATTTCTCGCGTGCTGAATAACAGCCCGCTCGTCAGTCCTGAAACCCGGGAACTGGTCATGAAAGCCGTCTCGGAGCTGGGATATCGCCCTAACGCAAACGCCCAGGCGCTGGCCACTCAGGTCAGCGACACCATCGGCGTGGTGGTGATGGACGTGTCCGATGCCTTTTTTGGTGCGCTGGTCAAAGCGGTGGATACCGTCGCCCAGCAGTTTCAGAAAAACGTGCTGATTGGTAACAGTTACCACGAAGCGGAAAAAGAGCGTAACGCCATTGAGGTGCTGATTCGTCAGCGCTGTAACGCCCTGATTGTTCACTCAAAGGCACTCAGTGACGGCGAAATAAGTGCCTTCCTCGACCAAATCCCGGGGATGGTGCTGATCAACCGTATTGTTCCGGGCTATGAGCATCGCTGCGTCGGGCTGGATAACGTCAGCGGTGCAATGATGGCGACGCGAATGCTGCTAAATCAGGGGCATACAAAAGTGGGTTATCTGGCGTCCAGTCATCACATTGAAGACAACCAGCTGCGCCATGAAGGCTGGCTGCGGGCGATGAATGAGCACGGTATTGCGGCGCCCGAAGCATGGGTGGGAACCGGGACACCGGATATGCAGGGTGGCGAGGCGGCGATGGTCGAGCTTCTTGGTCGAAATCAGGGGCTGACGGCCGTCTTTGCCTACAACGACAACATGGCTGCCGGCGCACTGACCGCGCTGAAAGATAACGGGATTGCGGTACCACAGCATTTGTCACTGATTGGCTTTGATGATATCCCGATTGCCCGTTACACCGATCCGCAGCTGACGACAGTGCGCTATCCGATCGTTTCAATGGCGAAACTGGCCACTGAGCTGGCGTTGATGGGGGCTGCCGGGAAGCTGGATCGCGAGGCAACGCACTGTTTTATGCCGACACTGGTACGTCGTCATTCGGTGGCGCTGAAGCAATCTGTGGGGTCGATCACTAACTTATAATGTGGCGCGATGTAACCGCTTTCAATTTGTGAGTAAATTCACAGTATCTTAACATTCGCCTGACTATGATGACTGCGTTTGCAAGGCTGAAACACTATGTAACGGTGATTAATCACTTTTTATATAGCTATGATGCACAAAGCAGTCAATTTTTTTGCAATTCTGGATTGTTACCGAACACGGAAGATGGTTTTTAACGATTTTAACTTCGGCGGTCAGTAACTTTTTCTTAACGTTTTGCCCGCCAACATAAGCTACCCTGCATAAAAATAACCGGAGATACCATGAATAAGAAGGTGTTAACCCTGTCCGCTGTAATGGCAAGCATGTTGTTTGGCGCCGCTGCTCATGCAGCTGATACCCGTATCGGCGTAACCATCTACAAATACGACGATAACTTCATGTCTGTGGTGCGCAAAGCGATTGAGAAAGACGGCAAGTCAGCGCCAGATGTGCAGCTGCTGATGAACGACTCTCAGAACGACCAGTCCAAACAGAACGACCAGATCGACGTATTGCTGGCGAAGGGTGTGAAAGCGCTGGCTATCAACCTCGTTGACCCGGCGGCGGCAGGCACCGTAATCGAAAAAGCACGTGGTCAGAACGTGCCAGTGGTGTTCTTCAACAAAGAGCCATCCCGCAAAGCGCTGGATAGCTATGACAAAGCCTACTACGTGGGTACTGACTCTAAAGAGTCCGGTATTATCCAGGGCGACCTGATTGCGAAACACTGGGCTGCAAACCCGAACTGGGATCTGAACAAAGACGGTCAGGTTCAGTTCGTTCTGCTGAAAGGCGAACCAGGCCATCCGGATGCTGAAGCGCGTACCACTTATGTTATCAAAGAGCTGAATACCAAGGGCCTGAAAACGCAACAGCTGGCGCTTGATACTGCTATGTGGGATACCGCTCAGGCAAAAGACAAAATGGACGCGTGGCTCTCTGGCCCGAATGCTAACAAGATCGAAGTGGTTATTGCCAACAACGATGCGATGGCAATGGGTGCAGTAGAAGCGCTGAAAGCACACAACAAGTCCAGCATTCCAGTATTTGGTGTGGATGCCCTGCCAGAAGCACTGGCGCTGGTGAAATCTGGCGCAATGGCCGGTACCGTGCTGAACGATGCAAACAACCAGGCGAAAGCGACCTTCGATCTGGCGAAAAACCTGGCTGATGGCAAAGAGCCTGCTGCGGGTACCAACTGGAAAATCGAGAACAAGATTGTTCGCGTACCGTACGTAGGTGTGGATCAGGATAACCTGTCTCAGTTCATCGGTAAGTAATCTTTCGGGCGCGCTCGCCGCGCCTGTTATTGAGTTAAAGAGACATCTCCCGTGCTGGAAATTCAGCACGGGAAAACATTCGCGCAGCCAGGGCTTACTATGGTCAGCAATATTACAGAATCGTCAGGCGAATTCTTGTTGGAAATGAGTCAAATCAACAAGTCATTCCCCGGCGTTAAAGCGCTCGATAATGTTAATTTAAAGGTACGTCCGCACTCTATCCATGCATTAATGGGTGAGAACGGGGCCGGTAAGTCGACATTATTAAAATGTTTGTTTGGGATCTATTCGAAAGATTCCGGTAGCATTATTTTTCAGGGTAAAGAAATCGATTTCCATTCAGCGAAAGAAGCTCTCGAGAATGGAATTTCAATGGTTCACCAGGAGCTTAACCTGGTTCTTCAGCGTTCGGTGATGGACAACATGTGGCTGGGGCGTTACCCAACCAAAGGCGTGTTTGTCGATCAGGACAAAATGTACAACGACACCAAAGCGATATTTGATGAGTTAGATATTGATATCGATCCACGTGCGCGTGTTGGCACCTTATCTGTCTCCCAGATGCAGATGATTGAAATTGCCAAAGCATTTTCCTACGACGCTAAAATTGTGATTATGGATGAGCCAACTTCTTCGTTAACTGAAAAAGAAGTCAATCATCTGTTTAAGATTATCCGTAAGCTGAAAGAGCGTGGCTGCGGTATCGTTTATATCTCACACAAAATGGAAGAAATCTTCCAGCTGTGTGATGAAATCACCATCCTGCGTGACGGCCAGTGGATTGCCACTCAGCCTCTGGAAGGCCTCGATATGGACAAGATCATCGCAATGATGGTTGGCCGTTCATTGACGCAGCGCTTCCCGGAAAAACATAACACGCCGGGTGAAACCATCCTTGAAGTACGTAACCTGACGTCGCTGCGTCAGCCGTCAATTCGTGATGTGTCCTTTGATCTGCGCAAAGGCGAGATCCTGGGAATTGCGGGGCTGGTGGGGGCGAAGCGTACCGACATTGTGGAAACGCTGTTTGGGATCCGCGAAAAATCGGGCGGTACGATCACCCTGCATGGCAAGAAGATCAATAACCACAGTGCCAATGAAGCCATCAACCATGGTTTTGCGCTGGTGACCGAAGAACGCCGCTCTACCGGGATTTATGCCTATCTCGATATCGGCTTCAACTCCCTGATTTCGAATATTAAGAAATATAAGGGCAAAGTGGGGCTGCTGGATAATTCCCGCATGAAAAGTGATACCCAGTGGGTGATTGACTCGATGCGTGTGAAAACGCCAGGTCATCATACCCAGATTGGTTCACTGTCCGGCGGTAACCAACAGAAGGTCATTATTGGCCGTTGGTTGTTAACCCAACCAGAAATTTTAATGCTCGATGAGCCGACGCGTGGGATTGACGTAGGCGCCAAGTTTGAAATTTATCAGCTGATTGCTGAGCTGGCGAAAAAAGATAAAGGGATCATTATTATCTCCTCCGAGATGCCTGAGCTGCTGGGGATCACCGACCGTATTCTGGTTATGAGTAACGGTCAGGTTGCCGGCATTGTTGACACTAAAACGACCACGCAGAACGAAATTTTACGTCTTGCGTCTTTGCACCTTTAAGATCAGGGGCTCCTCATGAGTGCGTTAAATAAAAAAAGTTTTCTTACTTATCTGAAAGAAGGCGGTATTTACGTTGTTCTTTTGGTTTTACTGGCCATTATTATTTTCCAGGACCCGACATTCTTAAGTCTCCTGAACTTGAGTAACATCCTGACTCAATCCTCTGTACGTATTATTATCGCGCTGGGCGTTGCCGGTCTTATCGTCACGCAGGGTACTGACCTTTCTGCGGGACGTCAGGTGGGTCTGGCGGCGGTCATTGCGGCCACGCTGCTGCAGTCTGTCGAAAACGCCAACAAGGTGTTCCCGGATTTGGCAACGCTGCCGATTCCGCTGGTGCTGCTGATCGTGTGCGCTATTGGTGCGGTCATTGGCCTGATTAACGGCATTATCATCGCCTACCTGAACGTAACGCCGTTCATCACCACGCTGGGTACGATGATTATCGTTTACGGTATCAACTCCCTGTATTACGACTTCGTCGGTGCATCACCGGTTTCTGGCTTTGATTCGCACTTCTCGACGTTTACGCAAGGGTTTATCGCGCTGGGCAGTTTCCGCCTGTCGTACATCACCTTCTACGCGCTGATTGCGACGGTGTTTGTCTGGGTCCTGTGGAACAAAACGCGCTTCGGTAAAAACATCTTCGCTATCGGCGGTAACCCGGAAGCCGCTCGCGTTTCTGGCGTTAACGTTGCGCTGAACCTGCTGATGATTTATGCCCTGTCAGGCGTGTTCTATGCCTTTGGTGGGATGCTGGAAGCGGGCCGTATCGGTTCTGCGACCAACAACCTCGGCTTTATGTACGAACTGGATGCGATTGCCGCCTGCGTGGTCGGTGGGGTGTCATTCAGCGGTGGTGTCGGTACGGTTATCGGCGTGGTGACCGGTGTGATTATCTTCACCGTCATCAACTACGGTCTGACCTACATCGGTGTGAACCCGTACTGGCAGTATATTATCAAGGGTGCGATCATCATCTTCGCCGTGGCACTGGATTCCCTGAAGTACGCTCGTAAGAAGTAATCTCCCGCGTAGCAGCGATAGAGCAAAGCCCACTGTTAAAGGTGGGCTTTTTCTTTTTAGCGAGACCGGAACGCCGTTATAAAAATATTATTTCCCACAACGATAAATTTAATTCTGTATCAAAAAGTGCATCTCGTACTATCCAATAATAAATTTGCATCTTGATGTTTTTATTATTTACGTTTGGCAACATTTCCGAGTGAATAGCGCTTTTATTGTTCACTGCAGGCGAGTAATAATGGCAGTCGAAGAGTATTTGCTTTATTCATGGGTAGCGGGCAAATCAGGTTATAGCATTAATATTGAGTAAGTAATGAAATATAGTGAACAAATTGTAAAAGAATGGATGGAATTATCCTCTGTTCTCCCGGAATCAATATCCTCTAAGCTGGCGGTGATTGCAGAAGAGAAGGCCATGCTTCTGGCTGAAGAATTCTATGACATTATGCTCAAGGATCCTCATGCTGGCCGCTACCTAAGCTCTGAGGTTGTACAATCCCGTCTGCGCCATTCCATGAAAAAATGGATTGTTAACGCATTGACCCTGAAAGGGGAAGAGCTGCTGGATTTCGCCGGGCATCAGTATCAGATAGGCAATATTCACTCCCGTGTCGGCATCCCGGCGAGCCTGGTGCTGAAAGGCATGCGCATTATTACGCAATCAATGCTGAGCTGGATCCAGTCTCTGATGTTTGAGGAGCGAATGAGCATTCTGATGCAGCAGTATGTGTCGGTTTCCATCCAGATTGCCAGTGAGCTGATGACCTATGCCTATGAAAACTATCAGCTCAATGAAGCCAAAAATGAAGAGTCGTATCGCCTGTATAATCTGATTGATAACCCGGAAATTGAAAAGGGTAAGCAACAGGCGGCGTTGTTCAACTGGGAGAATAACCTTATTTATGCGTTGATTTCCCGGACCAACAATATTCAGTCGTACCTGCTGACCGATTCAGAATTCGGTCTCTGGTTCCGCCACAAGTGTGGCCAGCATTTCGGCAAACAGCCAGAAATTGCCAAGATTGGCACGCTTATTACGGATATTGACGAGATGCTGCAAAACAGCACCAGCGTTGAAGGGCTGGAGCCGCTGCAGTCCCTGCTGAGTGATATTCGCGCCAAGACGATGATCATCAATAATATGTTCTCCTCCCTGTTTGAGGATGCGAACCGTATTGAAAGCGGGAAAGATGCGCTGACCAAGCTGCTCAACCGTCGCTTTATGTCGACTATCCTGAAGCACGAAGTGAAGCTGGCGCTGGACGAAGGGCATCCGCTGTCTGTGGTGATGCTGGATGTCGATTTCTTCAAAAAAATTAACGACACCTGGGGACACTCTTCCGGGGATGAAGTGTTAAGACACATCGCGACGATTTTATCTGACAGCACGCGCGCCAGCGACTATGTGTTCCGCTATGGCGGTGAAGAGTTCATGATTGTGTATCTCGAGTTCTCTCACCACCAGACGATGTGCCTTGTTGAATCCATACGCCAGAAAATCGAGGAATCGCCGATAGAAATGCCGGACGGACACCAGCTGCAGCTCACGGCCTCGTTTGGGGTGAGCCACTTCAATGGTCATCCGGATTACCAGAAAATGGTGGAAGAGGCGGACAAAGCCCTGTACGACGCGAAAAACAGCGGTCGTAACCGGGTGGTGGAATTCAAAGCGTAATCATCCTGTCAGCCTCTGCCTTCGTGCAGAGGCTATTTGCTTTTTTGCAACTCAAGCAGCTGATCGGCCGTTACCGCAGGATAGCCCTGAGCATCGTCCGGGACTTCGTGTTGTGAAGGGATCGGCACCAGTGGACCCAGAAAACGCGGTTCGCGTTTAAACAGGTAGAGATCGGCCAGCGCACCGAAGCGGGCACCAAACTCACGAACGCGCACGCTCCACATATCTTTCGGGGAAGGCACGGCATAACACTGCGCCTGAATGCCCATATGCAGCGCGATAAACAGCGCCCGTTCACAGTGGAAGCGTTGGGTAATGATAATAAAGTCGTTGGTGTCGAACACTTTGCGGGTGCGGACGATCGAATCCAGCGTGCGGAACCCGGCATAGTCGAGAACGATATCCGCAGGATCGACGCCTGCAGCAATCAAATCCTTTCTCATGGTCATCGGCTCGTTATAGCTCTGCAGCGCGTTATCACCGCTCAACAACAGGTAATTCACTTTGCCGCTGTTATAGGCATTCAGCGCGCCCTGAATACGATACCGGTAATATTGGTTGATGACGCCCGTGCGGTAATACTTCGCGGTTCCGAGAACCACCCCAACCTGACGGTAAGGCAGGTCCTGCAGTTCATCGTAGATGTAGGGCGCTGTTTTCCAGCTCATCCAGCGATCCAGACCGAGCACGGTCAACAGCAGTAAGCCGATGATGACTAACAGGCTGTATAACACGCGCTTTAACATGGACTTGACTCAGTGGCTGAAGAATATCTGTTCAGGCTACTGTACCTGCCGGGCAAGAGCAAGAAACAGTATTTTGATTGGGGGGATTTTCATCAGTGCGGGCCGCTGACCCGCACTGTGACATCAGGCTAACAGTACGCGATCGATGCTTTGGCATCCCAGCGCTTTCAGCGTGGCCGCGGTGGCGTCCCACTGGATAAGCGGTGCATCAGCGCGTTCTGCCAGCAGGGCACGCTGAATATCCGGATAGTCATAACCATTCAGGCTCAGCAGGTTCAGTGCGCCCTGCAGAGGCGGGAGCGTCGGGTTAAACGCGGCGTTTTCGGCATAGCTACCACTAAAAATTGTGCCGTTTTTCAGTTCGAGCGCCACGCCGGAAGGGGAATTGCTGTACGGCGTATGGCACTTGTTCGCTGCGGCAATCGCGGCCTGAGCCAGCGCATCGCCCTGTAACGCAAAGCCATGATCCTGCGCGTCCATCAGCAGCGTTTTGATCTCGAGATCTTTCGGGCCGAAGGCATCCGGCAGATAATCTTTCAACGTGTGCGGCTCGCGGCCAGGCAGGTTAATTTGCAGTTCAAGCCCGCTGTTGAGCTCATTCATGAACTGACGGCAATGGCCGCAAGGCGTGTAGTTAACGGTAATGGCCTTCAGGGCTTTCTCACCGCGCAGCCAGGCATGGCTGATGGCGCTTTGTTCAGCGTGCACGGTTTGCTGCATGGTGGCCCCGAGGAATTCCATATTGCCACCAAAATACCAGTTGCCGCTCACACCGCGAGCGATAGCGCCGACGTTGAAGTGAGAGAGGTCAGCACGCGCGCAGGCGGCAGCCAGGGGCAGCAGCGCAAAGGCCAGCGCGTCTTCGTCCAGTCCCGTGGCTGATTTCAGCATGGAGACCTGTCCTGCATTCAGCATGGCCGGGAAGTGCACGTCAGCGAGGATCGGGGCAAGGGCTGACTGCAGTTCTGCGCTGAGTTGCGGGAAAGCAGAGTGAAAACGTGGATGCATGGCATAGCCTCATTACGGTTAAGGGAGGACAGTGTACGGACCTGCAACCGGTTTATATGTGATTTAGATCTCGTTATCTATGTAACTTATGAAAATTGAATCTATTTTGTGTGACGCATCGCATTATCCGAACACTGACAGCACCAGGGGAAACAGGAACGGTGCCACCAGCGAAGTGATAATCCCGCAGATCACCAGCGCCAGAGAACTGAACGCCCCTTCCTGATAGTCCAGCTCAGCACAGCGGGCGGTGCCCAGCGCATGCGAAGCGGTCCCCATTGCCAGACCCCGTGACGCTTTGGTGCGGATGCGCATCACGTTGAGCAGCGTGTGGCCAAACACCGCACCAAGAATACCGACAAAAATCACGCACACGGCACTGATAGCCGGGATCCCGCCAATACTGCCACTCACTGCCATCGCAATCGGTGTGGTCACCGATTTAGGCATCACCGACGCGGCAATTTGTGGTGTTGCCCCCATCAGCAGCGCCACGCTGGTGCCGGTGACCATGGCAACCACGCTGCCGAAGAAGCAGATGCTGATAATGGATTTCCAGCGCGCGCGGATCTGGTGCAGCTGTTCATACAGTGGAAACGCCAGCGCGACCACCGCAGGTTGCAGCAGATCGTTGAGAATTTTACTGCCCTGGAAGTAGTGTTCGTAAGGGGTGTGGGTCAGCAGCAACAGGGGAATAATCACCACCATCGCGACCAGCAACGGGTTCAGCAGCGGCATTTTGAAGCGGGCCGCCAGTTTGCGTGCGGCAAAGAATACCACCAGGGTTAACGGCAGCGACCACCAGATATTCTGCATCATTTGTCTGCTCCTTTCTGACCCACGACTTTACGTTCGCCGTGCACAAGGTGAGAACTCCAGCTGACCACCAGAAAGACAACCAGCGTGCTGACCGCACAGGAGACGACCACCGGACCAAACTGGGCGCGCAGCAGATCAAAGTACTGCATCACACCCACGCCAATGGGCACGAACAGCAGTGCCATGTAGCGAATCAACACATAGCAGCCCGGATTGACCCATTTGGCGGGCAGGATTTGCAGGGCCAACAGCACAAACAGGATCAGCATGCCAATGATGCTGCCGGGGATGGTAATCGGTAAGAGTGAGGAGATAAAAATACCCGCGTAAAGACAGGCGTAGATCAGCACGAATGCACGCAGATACTGCCAGATGATGTTCAATGATTTGCTCATAGTCACCGCCCTTGAAAGAATGCATTCATCATACAATTAAACCTGATAATGTGCTATCGATCACACCATGAATTCTGCGCATACTTTCTATTCCCTGGCGGCAGGCAGGGGAAAAGCCGCGCAAATTGATGGCTTTCAGTGTAGTACAGAAGGGGCTTCAAACCTGACTGCAACACAGTTACCATAGCGCCTCTTTTTTCTCCGGATACTGATATGCGTGTTCTGCTGGCGCCGATGGAAGGCGTACTCGATTCTCTGGTTCGCGGGCTGCTGACCGAGGTCAATGATTACGATCTCTGCATCACCGAATTTCTGCGGGTGGTGGATCAACTGCTGCCGGTAAAATCCTTCCATCGTCTGTGTCCGGAGTTGGAAAACCAAAGCCGTACGGCGTCGGGAACGCTGGTCCGCGTTCAGCTGTTGGGTCAGCACCCGCAGTGGCTGGCCGAGAATGCCGCCCGCGCGGTGGAGCTGGGCTCCTGGGGTGTGGATCTCAACTGTGGTTGTCCCTCTAAAGTGGTGAACGGCAGCGGCGGTGGGGCGACTTTACTGAAAGATCCCGATCTGATTTATCGCGGAGCGAAAGCGATGCGGGAGGCGGTGCCCGCGCATTTGCCGGTAACGGTGAAAGTGCGTCTTGGCTGGGACAGCAGCGACAGGCAGTTTGAAATTGCCGATGCCGTGCAGCAGGCCGGAGCAACGGAGCTGGTGGTTCACGGGCGCACCAAAGACGATGGCTATAAGGCTGAGCGCATCAACTGGCAGGCCATCGGTGAAATTCGCCGTCGGCTGTCGATTCCGGTGGTGGCCAATGGCGAAATCTGGGACTGGCAAAGTGCGCAGGCGTGCATGGCCGAAACCGGATGCGACTCGGTGATGATTGGCCGCGGGGCGCTGAACATTCCCAACCTCAGTCGGGTGGTGAAATACAACGAACCGCGTATGCCGTGGCCTGACGTTACGCAGCTGCTGAGAAAATACAGCCGCCTCGAAAAGCAGGGGGATACCGGGCTGTATCACGTGGCGCGTATTAAGCAGTGGCTTGGCTATCTGCGCAAAGAGTACTCGCAAGCCACGGAATTATTTACCACCATTCGCACGCTGCAGGATTCCGCGTCAATTGCGACTGCGATTGAAGCTTACGCCGAACGTCAATCCTGATCGCACGCCAGGTTCAGGTCCGGGCGATTCAGCCCGGTTTGCGCGCACTCAGTAAGAACAGCATCGGGCGTTCTTTCTCTTCATCAAGCGCAGGATTCGCCTGTATTTGTTCCGCCGAAGGACCCCATTCATCGAGATGCTCAATGACAAATCCGGCGGCAATCAAGGCGTTTACCCAGGTGGCGAGTGTTCTGTGCTGCTTCTTAACGCCGTCGGCAAACCAGTTGCTGATGCGCTCGCCTTCCTGTTGATAGTGGCTCACCGGCCAGGCTTTCTCGCCTTCACTCCCCACAATCCAGCCCTGCTTCAGAGGGGCGGTATAAATAGGGTGTTCAGCAGAGAAAACCACACTGCCGCCAGGTTTTAGTGCCTGAAACAGGGTGCTGAAAAGTCCGTCGATGTTTTGCAGGTAGTGAAGCGCCAACGAGCTGTACGCCAGAGAGACGCTCTCTGCGGGCAAGTGAAGCGACTCCAGATCCTGACGTTGATAGTCAATCAGCGGGCTGTGTGTCATTTCACGTGCCTGCGCCAGCATTTTTTCTGAGACATCGACGCCTAAAATACGCCTGGCCCCTTGCTCCAGTGCCCAGCGGCAAAACCAGCCGTAGCCACAGCCTAAATCGATGACCTGTTTTCCCTTGAGTTCTGGCAGCAGAGCGCGTAACGCGGGCCACTCCGGCGCGCCATCAAGCCCTTTCACCGAACGATCCAGCGTGGCATAACCGGCAAAGAATTGCGGGTTATCGTAGATATTTTGTGTCATTTTTCCTCCTGACGGATTGCCTTCAATGGCCTGCAACGTCTCTTGCTATCCGCATAAAATATGTTGTATGTGAATGAATTTGCAAGTTTCATAATTTGTGTAAATATTCAGGGAAACATGTCGGAAGATGTCTGGTGCTTGCTTTTAAGTCAGTGCCACGCTTTCCTAAACGCTCAGTGGCATTTCATCTTAAAATGCACATTCACTCCGAAATCAGACTCACACTATGAAACGTACTGCTATTTTTGCTGCAATGCTTAGCTTGCCGCTGGTTGCTGTTATGGCCGGTTGCGCGCCTTCTCATGACACTGGGGCCGCTTTACAACAACAATTACCTGCTTCCCATGTCGATAACACTTTGCCCGTCGCCCTGCAAAACGGCTGGCCGCAGAGCCACTGGTGGCAGGACTATAACGATCCGCAGCTGAACAATCTGGTGAACAGTGCGATCAGCAGCGCACCCGATATGCAGGTGGCCAGACAGCGCATCAAACTCGCAGAAGCCCAGGCGCAAATGGCGCAATCAAACCTTGGCCCGGAAGTGGATTTCGGCGCTAACGTTGAACGGCAAAAAATGTCGGCAGAGGGCTTAATGGGGCCCTTCGCCACCGACGAAGGCGGTAATACCGGCCCGTGGTACACCAACGGCACCCTGGGTCTGACGGCAGGTTGGGATCTCGACCTGTGGGGCAAAAACCGCGCGCTGGTTCAGGCCCGCATCGGTGAAGTGAAAGCGCGTTCAGCCGAACTGGCACAAACCCAGCAGGTACTGGCGAGCAGCGTTGCGCGTCTGTACTGGCAGTGGCAGACCGAAGAGGCCATCAAGCAAGTGCTCACGCAGGTGAAAAGTGAGCAAAATAGCATCATCGGTGTGGATAAGGCCCTTTATCAGCACGGGATCACCTCGTCTGTCGAAGGGGCAGAAAACGATATCAACGTCAGCAAAACCGATCAGCAGCTGACGGAAGTGTCGGGCAACATGAAAGAGATTGAGGCCCGTCTGATGGCGTTGACCAACAGCCAGAGCAGCAAGCTGTCGCTGCACCCGGTGGCGCTGCCTGCGGTGAAAACGCAGATGCCAGCCTCAATTGGCTACGAGCTGCTCGCCCGTCGTCCTGATCTGCAGGAAGCGAACTGGTATATTCAGGCTTCGATGAGCGAAGTGGATGCGGCGAAAGCGGCGTTTTATCCGGACATTAACCTGATGGGCTTCCTGCAGCAGGATGCGCTGCACTTAAGCGATTTGTTCCGCAGCTCAGCCAATCAGATGGGCATCACTGCGGGCTTAACCCTGCCAATCTTCGACAGTGGCCGTCTGAACGCCAACCTCGATATTGCCGATGCACAGCGTGATTTGTCCGTGGCGAATTACAACAAAGCCGTTGTGGATGCTGTGAATCAGGTGGCGAAAACCGCCAGCCAGATGGAAACGCTGATGGACAAAAACCAGCAGCAGCAGCAGGTTCTGAAAGATTCCGACCGCGTCGTTCAGCAGGCTCAGGCGCGTCTGTCTGCCGGTATTCTTTCTGGCTCTCAGGTCAGTCTGGCCAAACTGCCGTCTTTGCAGGAGCAAATCAACGCGCTGCGGCTGCAAGGGCAGTGGGTTGACACCAGTATTCAGCTGACCTCCGCGCTGGGTGGTGGTTACCACTACACCGGGAAATAGTCCTTAAGCCAGGTTTTCCTATACTTACCTCCTGGGTCAACGCCAGGAGGTTCCCATGACCACAAAAGTCGCGGTCGTCACCGCATCCGATTCCGGTATTGGTAAACAGTGTGCGCTTGAACTGGCGCGCAGAGGCTTTAGCGTCGGCGTTACATGGCATTCTGATGAACAAGGCGCCTGGCAAACGGTGCAGGAGATAGTGGCACTCGGGCAGCAGGCGCAGGCCATTCAATTGGATCTCAGCCATCTTCCGGAGGGCGCGAAAGCGCTTGAAACGCTGATTGCCCGATTGGGCAGAATCGACGTGCTGGTGAATAACGCCGGCAGGATGGCTAAGGCGCCCGTGCTGGACGTTACGCTGGAAGACTGGCGAGCCACGTTTAGCGTGGATGTTGAAGGGGCATTGCTCTGCTCTCAGATAGCCGCGAAGCAAATGATCGCGCAGGGAGAGGGCGGTCGCATTATTAACATCACCTCGGTGCATGAGCATACCCCTCTGCCGGAAGCCAGTGCTTATACTGCGGCAAAGCACGCCCTCGGTGGCCTGACCAAGTCACTCGCGCTGGAATTGGTCGGGCATCAGATTCTGGTGAATGCGGTGGCACCCGGCGCGATTGCGACGGCAATGAACAGCCTCAAGGATGATGAGGTTAAGCCAGGCTCCATGCCAAACATTCCCATGGCACGGCCCGGCAAAACAGAGGAGATTTCAGGCATGGTCGCCTGGCTTTGTTCCGACGAGGCCACTTATCTGACGGGACAATCTTTAATTGTTGATGGCGGCTTCATGCTGGTAAATCCGCAGTATTTCAACCGTAAGACTTCCTGATTTTTCCGGCGCAGTCCTACTGCGCCTTTTTGTCTTTGCGCCAAAACCAGACGCGCACCGCCACGACAGCGGCGACCACGATAATCAACCATGCCCAGTGTTTCACGTGCTGATCCAGATGATGCAACCACGGGCCAATCACTTCCCCGCCGACATAACCCAGCGTGGTAAACAGCAGCGCCCAGACCAGCGCACCAAGAATGTTCAACGGTAAGAAAATCTTCGGCGGCAGGCGGCTGGCCCCAATCAGTACCGGGCCAATCACCCGAAAGCCATACATAAAGCGGCTGCCAATGACAAACAGCCAGGGATGTTCCTGAATCAGGCGCTGGGCTTTCTGGATTTTCTTCTGATGCCGGGCAATGCGTTTAAGCAGGCGTCCGCCGAAATGACGACCGCACAGATAAAGAACCTGATCGCCAATCATGCCGCCCAGGGCGACAGAGATGACGACCAGCCAGAAACGTAACAACCCCTGATGAGCGGCAACGCCGCCGAGCAGGGTCACGGTTTCCCCTTCCGCCAGCGCGCCAACAATCAGCGCCGCATAGCCGTAATGACTAATCAGACTATTGATATCCATACAGGTTTTCAGCCTCCCTGAACGTTCATTTTTATTAAGCATACACCCCTGAATCACAATCACCAGGCAATGACAGGCTACTGCGGCGGGATGTTTTTTGCGTTGCCTAAAAAATAATCGCCAGCCTGCATTATACTTACAGAGTGCTGTTCGAAGCCGTACTAAGGGGGCTTTATGAACCATGTCTGGGGACTTTTCTCCCATCCCGATCGTGAGATGCATGTCATTCAGAACGAGAATGAAACCGTCTCACACCACTACACCCATCATGTGCTGGCGATGGCGGCCGTGCCCGTCATTTGCGCTTTTATTGGTACCACCCAGATAGGCTGGAACTTTGGCGATGGCACGATCGTTAAATTGTCTTTGTTCACGGGATTCGCGCTGGCGGTATTGTTCTATGCCCTGATGCTCGCGGGTGTGGCCGTCATGGGACGCGTGATCTGGTGGATGGCGCGGAGCTATCCGCAAAGACCGTCGTTAAAACGCTGCATGGTTTTTGCCGGTTATGTGGCAACGCCTATTTTTCTCAGCGGCATCGTCGCGCTCTACCCGCTGGTCTGGCTCTGTGCGCTGGTGGGCACTATCGCCTTGTGTTACACCGGCTATCTGCTCTATATCGGTATTCCGACCTTCCTCGGCATCAACCGTGAAGAGGGGCTGAGCTTTGCCAGTTCTACTCTCGCGATTGGCGTACTGGTGCTGGAAGTCCTGCTGGCCATGACCGTGGTCCTTTGGGGCTATGGCTACCGTCTGTTCTGATGTTACTCATTGCTGGCGCTGATGATTTCATCGCCAGCAATGCATCATTTATTCACGATTATCCTGTAGCACGAGAAAGCTCTGGCAAGGTATGATGCGGCTGCTCGCGTTTGTTCATGCAGTAACAGGCGCCCCGAATTCATATTTTGTGTCAATAAATACCAGACTTCTCAACATGATGAAATTTCGAGTTTCCCTGCTCAGCCTTGCGCTGATGCTGGCAGTGCCTTTTGCGCCCCAGGCGAGTGCTAAGACCGCCGCGACGGCGAATGCGTCCCAACCGGAAATTGCCTCCGGTAGCGCGATGATCGTTGATCTCAATACCAATCAGGTGATTTATGCCAGCGACCCTGATTTGGTTCGCCCGATGGCCTCTATCACCAAGTTGATGACGGCGATGGTGGTACTGGATGCCCATCTGCCGCTGGATGAAGTCATCAGCGTGGACATCAGCCATACGCCAGAGATGAAAGGGGTGTATTCCCGCGTGCGTTTGAACAGCCACATCAGCCGCAAAAATATGATGCTGTTGGCGCTGATGTCGTCTGAAAACCGTGCGGCGGCCAGCCTGGCCCATCACTATCCAGGCGGATACGATGCATTTATTCGCGCGATGAACGCGAAAGCCAAAGCGTTGGGCATGACCCATACCCGCTATGTCGAGCCAACGGGGCTGTCGATTCACAACGTTTCCACCGCACGTGACCTGACCAAACTGCTGATTGCCACCAAGCAATATCCGCTGCTGGGGCAGTTGAGTACCACCAGGGAAGACATGGCGACGTTCAGTAACCCGAATTACACGCTGCCATTCCGCAACACCAATCATCTGGTGTATCGCGATAACTGGAGTATCCAGTTAACCAAAACCGGTTTTACCAACCCGGCGGGCCATTGCCTGGTGATGCGTACGGTAATGAACAACCGCCCGGTGGCGATGGTGGTAATGGATGCCTTTGGTAAATATACCCACTTTGCCGATGCCAGCCGCCTGCGGACCTGGGTTGAAACCGGGAAAGTGATGCCAGTGCCGCCGGCGGCGCTGAGCTACAAGAAGCAGAAAGAAGCACAGATGGCGAATGCCATACTCAACGAAAAAGGCGTGACGCAGGAAGATTAAGCTGCGTTGATGTCTGTGAGCGCCCGTCAGGGCGCTCAGTTGATTATTCCGGCAGCGTCCAGTCGCCGTCGTTCAGAGGGCGTTGTACCAGCAGCGTATCCCGCCAGTCGCCCATCTTATAGCCGACACTGCGCAGCTGTCCGGCCACGTCAAAACCCAGTTTTTTATGCAATTGCAGGGATCCTGCGTTGTTGTTGCCATCGCCAATAACCGCAACCATTTGCCGCCACTCACCTTTTTCGCAAATCTCTATCAGACGTGTCAGCAACGCGCTGCCCACGCCGCGCCCGGTCATGCTGGCATCGACGTAAATAGACTCTTCAATCGTGTAACGATAGGCAGGGCGGGGACGATACTGGCTGGCGTAGCAGTAGCCAACGATAATGCCGCGATAGAGCGCCACCAGCCACGGAAGTCCCTGCTGGCTAATGGCTTTCATGCGTTCGCGCATTTCATCGACGGAAGGCGGCGTCTCTTCAAAAGAGGCGCGGCCGTTTAAAACATGCCAGGCATACAGCGCGGCGATGGCATGGGCGTCGTCGGCATTCGCTTCACGAATGTCGACGTCAACACCATGGAGGACATCTGTGACTGACATTGCTTAACACCCCGAAAAGCGTGGCCAGAGAGCGGTTTCTCTGGCCGTACGGGCCTACTGTAATACGGTGTTAAGGCGCAATAAACCACTCCCCCTTAATTCAGGTGGGGATGGGGTTCAGTGGACTCATCAACGCGTTCTGCTGTTTGCGCTTCTCCCCAATATTTCTGCTTACTGGTCTTGCCGATACCGGGGTTCATGCTGTTTGTCGGATCATTTTCACGATAAAACTGTTTTAAGCTGTCCGTTGCTTCATACAGGTGCCCGACGTTGTGCTCGGCCGGGTATTGCGCACCGCGCTCACGCAGCAGGGTGAGCATTTGCGCTTTCAGCGCGTGGGCATCTACGCCTTTTTTCACAATATAGTCCTGATGGAAAACGTGGCACATAAAGTGGCCGTAGTAGAGCTTGTGCGTCAGCTGGTTGTCGATTTCCGGCGGCAGGTGTTCGAACCATTCGGTGTCGTTGCGACGCAGGGCGATATCCAGCGCCAGAATGTCTTCCACCTCATCGGCGTGCACCGCCTGATAGCGGATCGCCGCGCCCGCCGCCGCAAAACGATGCAGAAATGCTTTGCTGCCTTCTTCCGGCGTGCAGGCGAAGAAATTGCCTTCGGCGGTCTTAAAGTACTCCGTCAGCCAGGTCTGCGCTTCCTCAATACCGTCACCGGCCATTTTCAGCATCAGGTGATGCTCATATTGGTTACGGTAGTCTTTCATTTTTTCAGGCAGATGTGCCGGGAAGGCGCGGCCGAGATTCTGCATAAAGCGGTCGGTAAAGTGGGGTTTAAACAGGGACACTTTGTCGAGCATCGCGTCGGTGCGGCCTTTCATGGTGAAGAAGAACGGCATTTTGTCGGTGCCGAGCTTATCGATCATCAGGAACGTGTCTTTTCCGTATTTTTCCGCTACGTCATAAATATCACGGTGCATGTACTCACCGGCAACGGGCAGATGGGTGAAGTTCGCCAGCATATGGCGGCGAATTTCGGTCAGCACCTGCGGTTGGTTGGTGCCGATGTAGAACACCTGCTGGCGTTTTTCGGCCTCGAAGGTATCGAGACGAGCGGCGAACACTGCCAGTTTGCCTGCGCAGCCGGAAGATTCGAATAAACGATCCGGATCGGCGTTATAGCGGGCAGGGGTGTCAGCATCGACGTCACGGACCCGGGTCACGTAGTCATGATCGTGGGCGTGACGCTGGTCATGGCGAACGTCGCTGTCTTTAATACGATCGTCATCAAGGCGGCTGAGAATTTGCTCCGGCGTTTCACCCAGGTCGATGCCCAGATGATTGACCAGCTGCAGCTTGCCCTCTTCGTTAATCCGCGCGAATAAAGACATTTCGGTATACGCCGGACCGCGCTGTACCAGCGATCCACCTGAATTATTGCAGATCCCGCCGATCACCGATGCGCCTATGCAGGAAGAGCCAATCACCGAGTGCGGCTCACGGCCCAGCGGCTTAAGCGCTTTTTCCAACGCGTAGAGCGTGGTGCCAGGGTAGGCGAGCACCTGCTGACCGTTATCCAGCAGGTGAAGTTTATCGAGACGCAGGGTGCTGATAATCACAATCTGGCGATCGTAGTCGTTGCCGTTTGGGGTTGAGCCTTCGGTCAGACCGGTATTCGCCGCCTGCATCAGGATAATTTTATCTGCTGCGACACAGGCGCTCAGTACGCGCCACAACTCCAGCAGCGAGCCGGGGAAAACGACGGCCAGGGCGTCGCCTTGTCCGGAGCGGAAGCCCTTGCGATAGCGGGCGGTTTTAGCCGGGTCGGTGAGCAGGTGCGAAGGGCCGACCAGGCGGGTGAGTTCCGATAAAAACGTTGGGTTATCGAGGGTTGTTGTGGAGGACATCATCCCACTCCTTGTGGTGTTTCATTTTCTTGTCCCTCAAGGATAGCGCTTTGTATGACAAATGGGAGTAAGAATGCAGTGAAAATTCGGAGTCAGCCTTTTGCTTTGTGTTCGCTACCGCACAAGGCTTGTGGCAAACTGCTGTTTTTGGCACGCTTTTGCCGAGATACCCGGCCCGTTGAGAGAGTGAATATAATATGAAATGGCTTTGTTCTGTAGCTGTTGCCGTCAGCCTTGCGCTGCAACCGGCGATGGCTGACGAGATGTTCGGCAATCACCCGCTGACGCCGCAAGCGCGCGATGCGTTTGTGACTGCTCTGCTGAAAAAAATGACCGTCGATGAGAAAATCGGCCAGCTGCGTCTGATTAGCGTTGGGCCGGATAACCCGAAAGAAGCCATCCGTGAGATGATCAAAGACGGGCAGGTCGGCGCCATTTTCAATACCGTCACCCGTGGCGATATTCGCACCATGCAGGATCAGGTGATGCAGCTCAGCCGCCTGAAAATTCCTCTCTTCTTTGCCTATGACGTCGTGCATGGTCAGCGCACGGTGTTCCCTATAAGCCTCGGCCTGGCGTCCTCGTTTAACCTCGATGCCGTACGTACCGTTGGGCGTATTTCCGCTTATGAAGCGGCGGACGATGGTCTGAATATGACGTGGGCACCGATGGTGGATGTGTCCCGGGATCCGCGCTGGGGTCGTGCTTCTGAAGGGTTTGGTGAAGACACTTACCTGACTTCGATGATGGGTAAAACCATGGTTGAAGCGATGCAGGGCAAGAGCCCGGCGGAACGTTACTCGGTGATGACCAGCGTCAAGCACTATGCTGCCTACGGCGCGGTTGAGGGCGGTAAAGAGTACAACACCGTGGATATGAGCCCACAGCGTCTGTTCAATGACTACATGCCGCCTTACAAAGCCGGCCTGGATGCAGGCAGCGGCGGGGTGATGGTGGGGCTGAACTCGCTGAACGGCACTCCGGCGACGTCAGATGCCTGGTTGTTGAAAGACGTGCTGCGCGATCAGTGGGGCTTTAAGGGCATCACGATTTCCGATCACGGGGCTATCAAAGAGCTTATTAAGCACGGTACCGCCTCCGATCCAGCCGATGCGGTGCGCGTGGCGATCAATGCTGGCGTCGACATGAGTATGAGCGATGAGTACTACAGCAAATACCTGCCGGATCTGATTAAAAGCGGCAAAGTCACGATGGCCCAGCTCGACGACGCCGCCCGCCACGTGCTGAACGTCAAATATGACATGGGTCTGTTTAACGATCCGTACAGCCATCTGGGGCCGAAAGATTCCGATCCGCAGGACACCAATGCGGAAAGCCGTCTGCATCGCCAGGATGCGCGTGAAGTGGCGCGTGAAAGCCTGGTGCTGTTGAAAAACCGCCTCGACACGCTGCCGCTGAAGAAATCCGGCACCATTGCTGTTGTGGGTCCGCTGGCAGACAGCAAGCGTGACGTCATGGGCAGCTGGTCCGCAGCGGGCGTGGCCGATCAGTCCGTTCCGGTGCTGGATGGCATTAAAACGGCCGTGGGTGATAACGCGAAGGTGATTTACGCCAAAGGGGCGAACATCACCAATGACAAAGGCATCGTTGACTTCCTCAACCTGTATGAAGAAGCGGTCAAAGTGGACTCGCGTTCGCCGCAGGCGATGATCGACGAAGCCGTTAACGCGGCTAAGCAGTCTGATGTGGTGGTTGCGGTGGTCGGTGAAGCGCAGGGGATGGCACATGAAGCCTCCAGCCGCACGGAAATCAGCATCCCGCAAAGCCAGAAGGATTTGATTGCTGCGCTGAAAGCGACAGGCAAGCCGCTGGTGCTGGTGCTGATGAACGGCCGTCCGCTGACCCTGGTGCAGGAAGACCAGCAGGCTGACGCTATTCTGGAAACCTGGTTTGCCGGAACGGAAGGCGGGAATGCGATTGCTGATGTGCTGTTTGGCGATTACAACCCGTCAGGCAAGCTGCCCATGTCCTTCCCACGTTCCGTGGGTCAAATCCCGACTTACTACAGCCATCTCAACACCGGCCGTCCGTATAACGCCGATAAGCCGAACAAATACACGTCCCGTTACTTCGATGAAGCCAACGGCCCGCTGTATCCCTTCGGCTATGGCCTGAGCTATACCACCTTTAGCGTCAGCGACGTGAAGATGTCTTCCGCGACGATGAAAGCGGATGGCAGCGTGACGGCAAGCGTTGACGTCACCAACACCGGCAAACGCGAAGGCGCGACGGTGATGCAGATGTACGTTCAGGACGTGACGGCTTCGATGAGTCGCCCGGTGAAACAGCTGCGCGGCTTTAAGAAAGTCACGCTGAAACCGGGTGAAACGCAAACCGTCAGCTTCCCGATCGAGGTGAGCGCGCTGAAATTCTGGAACCAGCAGATGAAATACGCCGCTGAGCCTGGCAAATTCAACGTCTTTATCGGTGTGGATTCTGCCCGCGTGAAGCAGGGTGAGTTCGAACTGCAGTAAGCATTTTTCTCTCGCACAAGGCCGGGTCTCCGGCCTTTTTTTCGCCCCGATTTTACCGCTTCGCTTAAAACCAACTTTCTAATTCCACTTTTGAGATTTCGAAACGCCCATTCCTGGACTATCTTTTTAATCTAACGCCCTGAAAATACAGATCCGAAGAGGAATAAGAATGACGGTAAAAACGTGGAGTATTGCGGGGGCGCTGCTGCTTGCGGCTACCGCTCAGGCAGCCGAGCCGGTAAAAGTGGGCTCAAAGATTGATACGGAAGGGGCATTGCTCGGCAACATTATTTTGCAGGTCCTGGACAGCCATGGTGTGAAAACGGTCAACAAAGTTCAGTTGGGAACCACACCGGTGGTGCGCGGGGCAATCACCTCCGGCGAGCTGGATATCTATCCGGAATACACCGGCAATGGCGCATTCTTCTTTAAGGATGACAACGATCCGGTGTGGAAAAATGCGGCCCAGGGCTACGAGAAAGTGAAGAAGCTCGATGCCGAGCAGAACAAGCTCATCTGGCTGACCCCGGCTCCGGCGAACAATACCTGGACCATTGCGGTACGTCAGGATCTGGCGCAGAAAAACAAGCTGACGTCGCTCGACGATCTGAGCCGTTATCTGAAAAAAGGGGGCGAGTTTAAACTGGCCGCCTCGGCGGAATTTATTGAGCGTCCTGATGCGTTACCGGCGTTTGAAAAAGCGTACGATTTTAAACTCAATCAGGGCCAATTGCTTTCACTGGCCGGGGGGGACACGGCGGTGACCATTAAAGCGGCAGCGCAGCAGACCTCAGGCGTCAATGCGGCAATGGCTTACGGTACCGATGGCCCGGTGGCGGCACTGGGTTTACAGACCCTGAGCGATCCTAAAGGGGTTCAGCCCATCTATGCGCCAACGCCAGTCGTGCGTGAAGCGGTGCAAAAAGAGTATCCGCAGATTGGCGACTGGCTGAAGCCGGCCTTCGAGAAGCTGGATGAGAAAACCCTGCAGAAGCTGAATGCCAGCATTGCAGTGGAAGGGCTGGATGCGAAGAAAGTGGCCGCGGACTGGCTGAAACAACAGGGGCTGGTGAAGTAACTTCGTGCGAATCTCTTGTCAAAATCGTGTGCTGCTGCTGTTGGTGCTGATAGCACTGGCAGCAGCAATTCTGCCTTTCGTGAACTATGCGCCTAACCGCCTGGTCTCGGGCGAAAGCCGTCAGCTGTGGCAGATAGGGGCATTTCCTCCCCTGTGTCTGCTGCTGATACCTGCGCTGTTCGTGCTCCTCAGTTTTCTGCCCGGTCGCGGCGCGTTGGTCGCGACGGTGATTTTTGCACAGATCCTCTTTATCGCTCTGCTCTGGAGTGGAGGAAAGGCGGCCCAGATGCTGGCGCAAACCGGCAGCCCGCTTGCAAGAACGTCCCCGGGAAGTGGTCTTTGGCTGTGGCTGGCGGTGGCGCTGCTGATGTGTAGCGATGCCATTCGTCGCCTGACGCAGAGCGCATCCTGGCGCTGGCTACTGAACGCGCAAATCTGGATCCTGCCGGTGGCGATGCTGCTGCTTGGCGAGTTCGATTCACTCTCACTGATGAAAGAGTATTTCAACCGTCAGGATGTGTTCGACAGCGCACTGCAACAGCATCTGGTCCTGCTGTTTGGCACTTTGCTTCCTGGTTTGCTGATTGGCGTCCCGATTGGCCTGTGGTGCTGGCGCTCTCAGCGGCGGCAAACGCGGGTATTTACCGTGCTCAACGTTATCCAGACCATTCCTTCCGTCGCGCTCTTTGGGGTGTTGATTGCCCCGCTGGCCGGGCTGGTGAAGCATTTCCCCTGGCTTTCATCCTTGGGAGTCAGCGGAACCGGACTGACGCCAGCGCTGATAGCGTTAGTGTTATACGCGCTTTTGCCCCTGGTACGCGGCGTGGTCGCGGGGATGCAGCAGGTGGCCTCAGATGTGCTGGAAAGTGCAGCCGCGATGGGGATGAGCCGGGCTCAGCGTTTCTGGAAAGTTCAGCTCCCCCTCGCGTTGCCGGTGCTGTTGCGCAGCCTCCGTGTCGTCACCGTGCAGACCGTCGGCATGGCGGTGGTGGCGGCACTGATTGGCGCGGGAGGCTTTGGTTCTCTGGTCTTTCAGGGGCTGCTCAGCAGCGCACTGGATCTGGTGTTGCTTGGGGTGATCCCGGTGATCGCTCTGGCGGTGGTCGTCGATGCGCTGTTCAGTCTGTGGATAGCCTTACTGGAGGGCAATGCCCATGATTGAATTTCTGCAAGTCACCAAGATGTTCGATGGCAAACCCGCCGTAAAAGATCTCAATCTTCAGCTGAAAGAAGGGGCTTTTTCAGTGCTGATTGGCACCTCCGGATCGGGCAAATCGACAACGCTTAAGATGATTAATCGGCTGGAAGAAAACGACAGTGGCACCATCCGTTTTGCAGGCGAAGATATTCGCCAACAGCCGGTGCTCGAGCTGCGGCGGCGTATGGGGTATGCCATTCAGTCGATTGGTCTTTTCCCCCACTGGACCGTAGCGCAGAACATTGCCACGGTGCCCCAGCTGCAAAAATGGTCGCGGGTGAAAATCAATGACCGCATTGACGAGTTGATGGCATTGTTGGGGCTTGAGGCGTCGATGCGAGACAGAATGCCGCACCAGCTTTCTGGCGGGCAACAGCAGCGCGTGGGCGTGGCGCGTGCGCTTGCGGCCAATCCTGAAGTGCTGTTGATGGATGAGCCTTTTGGTGCACTGGATCCGGTGACGCGGGCTTCACTCCAGCAGGAGATGCGGCGCATTCACCAGTTGCTTGGTCGCACCATTGTGCTGGTCACTCACGATATTGATGAGGCACTGCAGCTCGCCGATCATCTGGTGTTGATGGACAAAGGTGAAGTGGTGCAGCAGGGCACGCCGCTGGCGATGCTGACCACGCCGGAAAACGATTTTGTGCGTGAGTTTTTTGGCCGCAGCGAATTGGGCGTGCGCCTGCTGTCGCTACGGGGCGTGGCGGATTATGTGCGCCCGCAGGAGCGGGTTGATGGCGAACCGTTGCGGGCCTCGATGTCGTTGCGTGAAGCCCTGTCGCTGTTTGTGGCGCGCCGCCGTGAGGTTTTACCGGTGGTGACAGATGAAGGCACGCCGTGTGGCGTTCTGCATTTTGCCGATCTGCTGAGAGGGGAGGCCCATGGTGCGAACCCTGCGTGATCCGCTGCTCTGGCTGTTGCTGCTGTTTGCAGGCCTGCTGACGGTAATGCCTTACAGTGCTCCGCTGTTTAGCGCGCTGTTTCCGGAACTGCCCAGACCGCTCTACCAGCAACAAAGCTTCTGGTCGCTAACGCTGGCGCATTTCGGGCTGGTGGGGATCTCAAGCCTGATAGCCACGGTGATAGGCGTTGGTGCGGGGATTGCCGTTACGCGGCCCGCCGGCCGTGAATTTCGCTCTCTGGTGGAAACGATTGCCGCGATGGGGCAGACCTTTCCGCCTGTCGCCGTTCTGGCCATCGCGGTACCGGTGATGGGATTTGGCCGTGAACCGGCGGTGATTGCATTAATTCTCTATGGCGTCTTACCCGTTTTGCAGGGAACGCTGGCCGGGATAACCTCCGTGCCGCCAGGTGTACTGAGCGTGGCGCAGGGGATGGGAATGAACGGCTGGCAACGTCTGTGGAAGGTTGAGCTGCCGCTGGCCGCGCCGGTGATGATCGCCGGGATCCGCACGTCGGTTATCGTGAACATCGGCACCGCCACCATTGCGTCGACGGTAGGGGCAAACACGCTGGGAACGCCCATTATCATCGGCCTGAGCGGCTTTAATACGGCGTATGTGATTCAGGGGGCAATTCTGGTGGCGCTCGCGGCCATTATTGTTGACCGCGCGTTCGAACGGCTGGCGTTAATATTCAGCCGACACCGCCGCGGACAATAAAGGAGTAGCCCGCGAGCATCACGCCGCTTATGCCACCGAGGGCCATCAGAACGAAGAGGGTGATCACAGCCAGTTTGGCAGGTTTCATTATGTGCTCCTTTTGTTAATCTCGCGATTATACGTTGAAGCACGCTTGTTAATGAACCCTTAATTTCCCAGCCGCAGAACGTTTATCCCCTGGGACTGCCACTGCTGAAGCTGTTCGAGTTGGCCCACGGTCGATGCATCTCCGCACCACACCAGCAGCGTTTGCCCGTCGAACAGCTCCGGGCGCAGATGGTGCAGCGAGTGGGCCAGCACGTCAACGCGCCAGCCTTGTTCGCAGGCGATCCAGCCTTCCAGCCACAGGCGGGTGGTATCGGTGATGTTCCAGCCGACAACGAGCGCGTCGCGCCCCTGGCGCTTGCGCGCCGCCGACATACACCCGGAAATATAATTGATCAGTACGCCATCCAGCACGCTGAGCAGCGCCTGTAGCGTAGGCTGCGAGCTTTGTAATCGGAGCCGTAAAGGAATGAAGAGATGGGCGACCAGGGTTTGCGCCGGATAATCGTTGCCGCGTTCTTTGATCCACAATCTGAGCCGGTTGAAATTCGCTTCCTGCAGAAAACGCAGCAGCGTTTCCTGATGCTCACGCCAGCCATTTTGTTGCTCAGGGCTGATTTCGGTAAGGAGTGTTTTGACCTTGCTGACCTGCACGCCCGTCTCAATCCAGCGTTTGATCTCGCGGATCCTGTCGATATCGTCATCGTTGAACAGCCGATGACCACCGTCGGTCCTCTGGGGCTTAATCAGGCCGTACCGCCGTTGCCACGCACGTAGCGTGACCGGATTTACCTCACAAAGCAGAGCCACTTCACCAATTGTGTAAAGCGCCATGTATCACCTCAGCTCGCGCATCCCCATCATAACTGTAGACGGAGATTGTCGAACCAGGAAGATTAGCTCGTTTTTTGTTCAATAAGGATCGTCGGAATCGAAAAAAAGTGTGATCGTTCGCAGAGATTTTCCGTTTTGCCTGAGGGGTCAAAGAAAGTCTGCGCCACAGCGTGTATGTTACGCGCTTTCGAAAGTTCTGTGGTCTGTGGGTATGTACGAGTTTAATCTGGTGTTGCTGCTGCTTCAGCAGATGTGTGTGTTTTTAGTCATTGCCTGGTTGATGAGTAAAACACGCCTGTTCATTCCTCTTATGCAGGTCACGGTTCGCCTCCCGCATAAGCTGCTCTGCTATGTCACCTTCTCGATTTTTTGCATTATGGGAACCTACTTTGGTTTGCATATCGAAGATTCTATCGCGAACACCCGGGCTATCGGCGCGGTGATGGGGGGACTGCTCGGAGGGCCGGTGGTTGGCGGGCTGGTGGGGTTAACCGGTGGGCTGCATCGCTATTCGCTGGGCGGGATGACGGCGCTCAGTTGCATGGTGTCGACCATTGTTGAAGGCCTGCTCGGCGGGTTAGTGCATAGCGTTTTGGTGCGCCGTGGGCGCAGCGATAAAGTCTTCAACCCGTTTACCGCCGGGGCGATTACCTTTGTGGCGGAGATGGTGCAGATGCTGATTATCCTGCTTATCGCCCGCCCGTTTAACGATGCCCTGCATCTGGTGCAAAGTATCGCGGCGCCCATGATGGTGACCAACACCGTTGGTGCGGCGCTGTTTATGCGTATTCTGCTGGATAAGCGGGCGATGTTTGAGAAGTACACCTCGGCATTTTCGGCAACGGCGCTGAAGGTGGCGGCCTCGACCGAAGGGATCCTGCGTCAGGGTTTCAACGAAGAAAACAGCATGCGCGTAGCACAGGTCCTGATCCAGGAGCTGGATATTGGTGCGGTGGCCATTACCGATCGCGAAAGGCTGCTGGCGTTTACCGGTATTGGCGAGGATCACCACCTTCCGGGGAAGCCGATTTCATCGCGCTATACCCAGAAAGCCATCGATAGCGGCGAAGTGGTGTATGCCGACGGTAACGAAGTGCCGTATCGTTGTTCCATTCATCCCCACTGTAAGCTTGGCTCGACGCTGGTTATCCCTTTGTGTGGCGAAAATCAGCGGGTGATTGGCACCATTAAGCTGTATGAAGCGAAGAACAGATTGTTCAGCTCCATTAACCGCACGCTGGGGGAAGGCATTGCGCAACTGCTGTCGGCACAAATCCTCGCCGGGCAGTATGAACGACAGAAAGCGCTGCTGGTCCAGTCAGAAATCAAACTGCTGCACGCGCAGGTCAATCCACATTTCCTGTTTAACGCCCTCAATACGCTGATGGCGGTGATTCGCCGCGACAGCGAGCAGGCGGGACAGCTGGTGCAGTATCTGTCGACCTTTTTCCGTAAGAATCTCAAGCGTCCGTCAGAGATAGTGACCCTGGCCGATGAGCTCGAGCATATCAACGCTTATCTGCAAATTGAGAAAGCGCGGTTTCAGACCCGTTTGCAGGTGAAAATTAACGTACCGCCCGCGCTGGCGCATCATCAGCTGCCCGCGTTTACCCTGCAGCCGATTGTGGAAAACGCCATTAAGCACGGGACGTCTCAGCTGTTAGGCGTGGGAGAAATCACCATTCAGGCAAGCCTGCACCCGCGCTGGCTGCAGTTGGATATTGAAGACAATGCCGGATTGTACCAACCTGAGCCGCAGGCCAGCGGGCTGGGTATGAATCTGGTCGATAAGCGTTTGCGGGCGCGCTTTGGTGATGAGTGCGGGATCTCCGTAACCTGTGAACCAGAATGTTATACCCGGATTACCCTGCGCCTGCCTCTGGAGGAAAACGCATGCTGAAAGTGTTGATCGTGGATGATGAGCCGCTGGCACGTGAGAATCTTCGCATTCTGTTGGAGACCCAGTCGGATATTGAGGTCGTCGGGGAGTGTGATAACGGCGTAGAGGCCATTGGTGCCGTACACCGTTTGCGCCCGGACGTCCTGTTTCTCGATATCCAGATGCCGCGCATCAGTGGCCTGGAGATGGTGGGAATGCTCGATCCGGAGCATCGTCCCTGGATAGTTTTTCTCACCGCGTTTGACGAATACGCGGTTAAGGCGTTTGAGGAGCATGCGTTCGATTATCTGCTCAAGCCCATCGAGGAGTCGCGGCTGGCGAAGACTCTGGCAAGACTACGCCAGACGCGCAGCCAACAGGACATTTCGGTGTTCGGCGAAAGCCAGCAGGCGCTGAAGTTCATTCCCTGCAGCGGGCACAGCCGGATTTGGCTGCTGCAGATGGACAATGTGGCGTTCGTCAGCAGCCGGATGAGCGGCGTTTATGTGACGGATGCTGAAGGGAAAGAGGGGTTTACGGAGCTCACCTTGCGCACGCTGGAGAGCCGTACGCCGCTGCTGCGCTGCCATCGCCAGCATCTGGTCAATATGTCGCATTTGAAAGAGATCCGCCTTGAAGAGAATGGCCAAGCGGAGTTGCTGTTGAAAGCCGGACAAACCGTGCCGGTCAGTCGTCGCTACCTTAAGAGCCTGAAAGAGGCGATCGGCCTGTAAAACTGCTACACTGCGCGCCATTGCATCATCGACAATTAAAGGCACTCATGCTTAGTAATGACATTCTTCGTAGCCTGCGCTACACCCTGAAAGCGAACAATAACGACATGGTACGCATTCTTGCGTTGGCCGATATGGAAGCCACGTCCGCCAGTTTTGATACCTGGATGACCAAAGAAGACGAAGACGGGTTTGTTCGCTGCCCGGATATTATTCTGTCGGGTTTTCTGAACGGCCTTATTTACGACAAACGCGGCAAAGATGAGTCTGCGCCCGAGCTGGCGCTTGAGCGTCGCGTCAACAACAACACCGTGCTGAAAAAGCTGCGTATCGCTTTCTCACTGAAAACTGACGACATTCTGGCGATCGCGACCGAGCAGAAATTCCGCGTTTCGATGCCGGAAATCACCGCGATGATGCGTGCGCCGGATCATAAAAACTATCGCGAATGTGGCGATCAGTTTTTGCGTTATTTCCTGCGTGGCCTGACTCACCGGGTGCATGCTGCGAAGCCCTGATATTTGCCCTGTGTCGGGAGATGGCTGAGCCTTACCCGACCTACAGGTGACCCGTGTAAACGGGCAGCAAAAAGAGCAAAAAAAAGCCGGAGACATTCTCCGGCTTTTTCGTTTATTTCACCTGCTGACCAGGCTGCGCACCGCTGTCCGGGCTTAACAGGAAGATGTCTTTCCCGCCAGGGCCTGCGGCCATCACCATGCCTTCGGACACACCGAAGCGCATCTTACGTGGTGCCAGATTCGCCACCATCACGGTCAGACGGCCAATCAGCGCCTGCGGATCCGGGTAGGCAGAACGGATGCCGGAGAACACGTTGCGTTTCTCTCCGCCGATGTCCAGCGTCAGACGCAGCAGCTTGTCAGAACCGTCAACAAATTCCGCATTCTCAATCAGCGCGATGCGCATATCGACTTTGGCAAAATCGTCAAAGGTAATGGTGTCCTGAATCGGATCGTCTGCCAGTGGGCCAGTGACCGGCGCAGACAGCGCTTTCACTTCCTCTTTAGAGGCTTCTACCAGCGCTTCAACCTGTTTCATGTCGATACGGTTGTAGAGGGCTTTAAAGGTGTTCACCTTATGACCGAGCAGCGGCTGCGCGATGGCATCCCAGCTCAGTTCGCTGTTGAGGAACGCTTCAGTACGCGCTGACAGTGACGGCAGAACCGGCTTCAGGTAGGTCATCAGTACGCGGAACAGGTTAATGCCCATCGAGCAGATTGACTGCAGGTCAGCATCGCGGCCTTCCTGTTTCGCCACTACCCAAGGTGCCTGCTCATCCACATAGCGGTTTGCCAGGTCGGCGAGCGCCATGATTTCGCGAACAGCTTTACCGAATTCACGGCTTTCCCAGGCTTCACCGATGGTGGCTGCGGCATCCACGAAGGTTTTGTAGAGTGCCGGGTCTGCCAGCTCAGCCGCTAACACGCCATCGAAACGCTTGGCGATAAAGCCCGCGTTACGAGAAGCGAGGTTCACCACTTTATTGACGATGTCGGCGTTCACGCGCTGCACGAAGTCTTCCAGGTTCAGGTCGATATCGTCGATACGGGAAGAGAGTTTCGCGGTGTAATAGTAACGCAGGCTGTCGGCATCAAAATGGTTCAGCCAGGTGCTGGCCTTGATGAAGGTGCCGCGGGATTTAGACATCTTCGCGCCGTTTACGGTCACGTAGCCGTGGACAAACAGGTTGGTTGGCTTGCGGAAACCGCTGCCTTCCAGCATGGCTGGCCAGAACAGGCTGTGGAAGTAAACGATATCTTTACCGATGAAGTGATAGAGCTCGGCATCGGAGTCTTTCTTCCAGTATTCGTCAAAGCTTACGGTATCGCCGCGTTTATCACACAGGTTTTTGAAAGACCCCATGTAGCCGATAGGCGCGTCCAGCCAGACGTAGAAGTATTTCCCTGGTGCATTCGGGATTTCGAAACCGAAATACGGGGCATCGCGGGAGATATCCCACTGCTGCAGGCCGTGCTCAAACCACTCCTGCATCTTGTTCGCCACCTGCTCCTGCAGCGCGCCGCTGCGGGTCCATGCCTGCAGCATTTCGCTAAAGGACGGCAGGTCAAAGAAGAAGTGCTCAGATTCACGCATCACTGGCGTCGCACCCGACACAACGGATTTCGGCTCGATAAGCTCGGTTGGGCTGTAGGTTGCGCCGCAGACTTCGCAGTTGTCGCCGTATTGATCCGGCGATTTACATTTCGGGCAGGTGCCTTTCACAAAACGGTCCGGCAGGAACATGCCTTTTTCCGGATCGTAGAGCTGAGAGATGGTGCGGTTTTTAATGAAACCGTTCTCTTTCAGGCGACCGTAGATAAGCTCAGACAGCTCACGGTTCTCGTCGCTGTGCGTCGAGTGGTAGTTGTCATAGCTGATGTCAAAGCCCGCAAAGTCGGTCTGATGCTCCTGACTCATGTCGGCAATCATCTGCTCAGGGGTGATGCCAAGCTGTTGCGCTTTCAGCATGATTGGCGTGCCGTGGGCGTCGTCGGCGCAGATGAAATTGACCTGATGGCCGCGCATTCGCTGGTAACGGACCCAGACATCAGCCTGGATATGCTCCAGCATATGTCCGAGGTGGATGGAGCCGTTGGCGTACGGGAGTGCGCACGTTACCAGAATTTTTTTCGCGACTTGAGTCATAGTGGACATTACTTCCTGCTTTTGAAAGGGGTTCCGATATTATCAAAACGTCGGTTGTTACGCCATGCGATAAGGGGGCTTAATCCATCTCTGAATATTTATTACCTACGGAGGATTCTCGCAGTTACAATCAATGCTTTCAGAACAACAAAAAAGGAGTCGGGATGAGTTCACAATCCCAGGCCAAATCCCCGGAACGTCTGCGCGCGATGGTCGCGGGCACGCTGGCCAATTTTCAGCACCCAACCCTGAAGCACAACCTGACCGCTCTGAAAGCGCTGCACCACGTGGCGTGGCTGGATGACATCGTCCATATTGAAATCCAGATGCCCTTCGCCTGGCACTCGGCGTTTGAGGATCTGAAAGAGCAAAGCAGCGCTGAGCTGTTGCGGATAACGGGCGCAAAAGCGATTGACTGGAAGCTGACGCACGCTATCGCCACGCTGAAGCGCGTGAAAAATCAGCCGGGTGTGAACGGCGTGAAGAACATTATTGCCGTCAGCTCAGGCAAAGGCGGGGTCGGAAAATCATCGACGGCCGTAAACCTGGCGCTGGCGCTGGCCGCGGAAGGGGCGAAAGTCGGCATTCTTGACGCCGATATCTATGGCCCGTCGATTCCGATGATGCTGGGCGCAGAAGGAAGCCGTCCAACCTCCCCGGATGGCACGCATATGGCGCCCATCATGAAGTTTGGCCTTGCCACCAACTCCATTGGTTATCTGGTGACGGATGACAACGCGATGGTCTGGCGTGGCCCGATGGCCAGCAAGGCGTTGATGCAGATGCTGCAGGAAACGCTGTGGCCGGATCTCGATTATCTGGTCCTGGATATGCCGCCGGGCACGGGCGACATCCAGCTGACGCTGGCGCAGAACATTCCTGTGACCGGTGCGCTGGTGGTGACGACACCGCAGGACGTTGCGCTGATCGACGCCAAAAAAGGCATCGTCATGTTCGAAAAAGTTGAGTTACCTGTTCTGGGTATCGTCGAAAACATGAGCATGCACATCTGTAGCCAATGCGGCCACCACGAGCCTATTTTCGGCACCGGCGGGGCAGAGCGCCTGGCGCAGCAGTATCACACGCAACTGCTTGGCCAGATGCCACTGCACATCAGCCTGCGGGAAGACCTGGATCGCGGCATGCCCACTGTCATTGGCCGTCCGGACAGCGAGTTTACGACGCTCTATCGTCAGTTGGCAGGGCGCGTTGCCGCCCAGATGTACTGGCAGGGTGAAGTCATTCCGGGTGACATCGCCTTCCGCGCGGTGTAATTCTGCGTTTTCCCCCCGATGTGCTCCCTCGTAAAAAGCCACCCGCCGGTGGCTTTTTTTATAAGGGGACTCTTCCCTGTGGCGTCTTCAGCCAGCGCGGTGCTCTCATCGTGTCAGCCAAAAAACAGGTCAATTCGTACAACAGCCCCTGCAGGGTCTCCTCGCCTCTGACATCAAGAGAGTGGCCGGACAGCAGTTCGCTAAGCGTCAGGCAGTACTCGCACAGGAGATCGCTTTCCGTGTCCATGGTGGGCATGCTCTCAGGAAAAGTGTGGGTGGTGAACTGCTCCTCAAGCGCTTCAGGTATCGGGTCCAACAGGGTGGGGTGTAGTGCCGTCAGGTAGTCGTGCAGCTGCTGGTAAAGCTGATATTGGGTGGGTTGATGCTCGCTTTCCATTGCGTCACCGGCCAGTTTTTCACACTGGGTGATGGCCGCAATAAAATCGGTTTCTGCCTCACCGCTGACGTAACGCTGCGGGTGTGTCCAGACGAGGGGGGATTCCATGTGGTTGCCTCCATGGCTTAAAATAACTGTGTATTTATACAGGTCCATTGTAAGCGGTCATAAAGACGTGACAAGGGCTTTTTGCGCAACCGGGATCGCAAAATGGTGAGAAAACAAGCGGAGTGTTTGCAGTGCTTAACGCCGTGGGTAGTGCATTAACCAGTAGTCACCTTCTGCGGATGTCCCCTGTGAAATGCTTTGCCAGCCGTGGCGATGATAAAAGCCCAGCGCTTTTTCATTTTTCACCAGGCACTTCAGCGAGCCTGTGTCGCTAAACGTGGTGTGGACATGCTGCAGCAGGGCGCTTCCTACGCCTTTTCCCTGGCAGTCTGGATCAACAAACAGCGAGTGCAGAAAGTTGTCTGGCTCCCAGACGGAGGCAAAACCGACGCATTGCGCCTCGCTTTGCGCAACCCAGACCCGTTCATCACGGGTGACGTGGTCAAAATCGTCCAGCGTCCAGCTTGAATCCTGCAGCCAGGGCCAGCTGATTTGACGGGCCCGGAGATAGAGCAGTCGAAGCGCGGGGAGATCGGTGGCGGTCATCGGGCGGATAAGCATCCTGAACTCCTGCAGGCGGCTGTGGGCAAAGGGAGTCCCACAGCCGTTGAGACCCTCAACGATGGTAGAAGATTTCGCCGTCGTAGGCTTTCAGGACTTTACCGTCAGTGTCCGTTATCAGCACGTAGTTACCGCCCATGTAGGTCCAGTGACTGCCTGCCGTTGGCGCGGGCAGGTTACGCAACTGCCACTGCTTAATGTTGTACTCGTCCGTACGGTAAAGTTCCGGGACGGTATCGCCGATGTTGAAATGGGTAAAATCGGCATTAAAGTCTTTTAACTCATATTTCTGGATCCCCGGGGCCGATACGGTTGCCGGCTCAGCCGAAACCGCCCCTGCTGTCGCCAGCAGAACGCCCAGAAGTATCATTTTTGTTTTACGCATCACTTTTTCCACCTATCCTGGACTAAAATTCGCAGCCCCGTATCATTCCTGAAGGAGAGCCCTGCTGGCAAGTCTCTTGCGGGCAAAAAGTGTAAACAAACCCTGAAACCGCGCCGTGGAGGCCGGTTCTTAGCGTGTGGATACCGTTTTATGAGACGATTCCGGATATTGCATCGGGGAAACGCCATGGTCACGACAGGAGAGAGAGATGCTCAGGCTGGAAGATTTAACGCTATTTGTTCGTGCTGCCGCACTGGGAAGCTTTAGCGATGCGGCACGGGAAGCCGGGCTCCCGCCTGCGCAGGTGAGTTCTGCCATCAAGCGTCTGGAGACGCATTTGAACATTCGCCTGTTTGCCCGCTCCACCCGCAGCCTGCGGCTGACCCCGGAGGGCGAAACCTGGCTGCCGTTTGCCACTCAGATGCTGGATACCCTGCAGGCCGGGTTACAGAAAATTCAGGCAACGGAGGATGAGCTGCGCGGCACGCTGCAAATTGCCGTGCCCTCCGATTTAGGGCGTAATTTATTGCTGCCTGTTTTTCAGGATTTTCGCCGTCGTCATCCGGCGTTGCGGTTACGTATTTTATTTTCAGATAACCTGACCGATGTTTTTAAAGATCCGGTGGACGTTGCTTTTCGTTACGGCATTATCGACGACGCCTCGTTTATTTCTCTGCCGGTGGTCAGCGAAAACCGACGCGTATTAGTGGCCTCTCCGCAGTGGATTGCTGAGCACGGAGAACCCAGAACCCCTGAAGAGGTGCAGCAGCAAAATGTCCTGACCTATGCGCTACGTGGCAGGCTTTACGATCGCTGGACGCTGATTCGCGGTGACGAGCGACGCGAAATTCAGGTTACCAGTCATATTATGAGTGATGATGCCGAAGTGATTAGACGGCTGGCAATTGCCGGTGAAGGCATCGCCAATAAATCCTGGCTGGATGTGAGCGAGGATATTGAACAAGGGCGTCTGAAGATTATTCTTCCTGAATATCAGGGGGATAATTCCCCACTGAATATGATTTGCCCACACCGAAAACAGCTCTCAGCGGCCGTCCGTCTCTTATATGACGCGGTGCGTGAGAAATGTGCGGCTATTTCGGAACGCATGCCTCGCTGAACCCTTTTTGATGCAATAACGGTCAGCATCGCGAGTTAGTAAACTGTTATTGCATCAGTGATTATTATTTAAATATCTGAAATTAAATTTAACACTATTATTTGGCATTTAATTTTGGATAACCTTATGTTTGTTCACGTATATCCCTCTCAGTATTATCTCGGTGAAAAATTTTTCTGCGCTGGCCGCGCATCACTGATTTAGTCCGAAGGGTAAATGCATAAATTAACGATTCATCCCTCAAAGATTTTGCGAGAGGACAATACGTTTTTTAATACGATTGCACTTATTGTGGCATCCTCAGTGCTCTACGTGTTGAACAGCAAGATGCAGCCTTCAGGGCAAATGGCCGTTTTTTGGCCAATGAATGCCATAATGGTGGGTTTGTTCTGCCGTTTCTCCTTCTTCAATAAAGCCTATTATTACCTGATCCTGTTTATCTCATTGATATTCTGGAATGGGATCCAGGGCAGTGTGAGTGCAGGTTCAACGCTCATCGCCCTCTCGAATGTTTGTTCAATCATGATGTTAGCCAATAGCATTTTATTTGAGCGAGAACCTGCCTCACAGATACTTAAAATCAATGCGCTTCGTCTCTACAGCTATTGTCTGATCACGGCATTAATATGCTCAATTCTTGGCGCTTATGGCTTTTCTCTGGAAAGCCAGGGTCAATATTGGTCGATTTATCCGGTCTGGTTTAGTGAGCAATTTTCGACCAGCGTCCTGATTTTGCCTTTCCTGTTGACCTGCAACGGCCGATTCCTGCCGCAGAAATTTGCGTTCAGTCAGGTGATGCCTGTCTGTCTGCTGCTGGTGACGTTGGTGTTATCAGGTTGCAGCGGTGTGGTGGGGTCATTGTCAGTGACGTTGCCAGCGCTTATCTGGTGTGCGCTTAGCTATACGCTGCCAACAACGTGCCTGATTACGCTGCTCGCCGGTGGGCTGGAGGTCCTGATGGTGGACACTCAGTGGCTGCACTTTGGTGGAAATGAACACCTTATCCAGATTATTTCTGCCCGTATGGGGATCTCTTCTATTGCGATTAGCCCGGTGATTGTGGCCGTGAGCGTGCAGTCCATCAACACCCTGGTAAAGCAACTTTCTGCCCGGGCAAATTACGATTATCTGACTCGCGTTCACTCGCGTTTCGGTCTTTATGAAAAGCTTAAAATCAGAGAACAAAAATCGGCCAGTACGTTGTTGAACGTCCTGCTGCTGGATATTGACCACTTCAAGACAATTAATGATACCCACGGTCATGACTGTGGTGACAACGTGCTCTCTGCCTTTGCCCTTCGGGTAAAAGAGATCGTTGGGGAGCAGGGGATTGTTGCCCGAATGGGCGGTGAAGAATTTGCCGTGGTGTTGCCTGACGCGACGGATGATAACGGTTTTCTTCTGGCAGAAGAGATCCGTGCCGATATCGAAAAGATGGAAGTGCCCTGGGGGGGTGAACACCTGACGTTGACCGTCAGTATTGGCGTCAGCCATGGCGAGGCCCCTCATAAAGAAGTGGTGGATGCCTTTGACAAGTTGTTGTCAGAGGCCGACCAATATTTGTATCAGTCTAAAAATTTGGGCCGTAACCGAACGTCGGCTGCGCCTTCCGTCATGACTAAGCATTTGGCATATACCGCGCACTAGGGTGCGCGGTGTTCCCATTTTTGTTTTTTTCTTTCAGCATTTAATCCAGTACGAGATCTATGGAAACCTCTTCCCTAAAAGCTTATCCATTCACTTTGGTGAAAAGTGTCATGATGATATTGCTGTTCGCATTGCTCCTGATGGTGCTGTGTGCAGCCGGTTTATTCGAATACCAGTCACGGCAAACCGGAATGCAGATGAGCCAGCAGCTGCTCGGCGCACAGGGGGAAGTGGTAGAGCACAAGCTGGAGAATTATCTCAATACGCCACGCGAGCTGAGCAATCTGATGCGTCAGTATCTGCTGGGAGGAGAGGCGAATTTCGATAGTGAGATGATCCGCCCGGAGCTGGTGAATCTGACTTCTGAGGCATTTTCCAACACGCTGGCCCTGCAAGGATTTTCATACAGTACCGCCGGGGGGGAATACTTTGCCCTTCAGCGCGATCCCCTGACGGGCCATATCTATCTGGAACGCACGGCCTCGACTCAGGACGTTATGCACCTGACGCGCTATAGCGGACTCACGGAAGAAACCAACATCGTGAAAGCCGGCGATGCTATCGATGTTCGCGCTCAATCCTGGTTTAAAACCGCGCAAAAGCAACGCGCTCCGTGGTGGACGATTTCGCGCGATGCCTCGGGGCTTTACGGGGATTACTACCTGCCCGTTTACTCCCGTAAAGGCGAGTTTCAGGGCGTTATTTCCAGCCATCTGCGCACGGAAAAAATTCATCAGTATTTGACGCATCTGCTGCCGGGCAAAGAGTACGCCATTGTTCTGGTCGATACGAATCATCAGAGCTTTGCACAAACCGCGAATGCCCAAGGCGCAGGCCTGGTGTCAGCGTTACTGAGAAACGCAGAGGGCAGGGAAGGGATTTCATCATTCCAGGTGAAGGGTAAAAACTGGATTACAACAGACTTTATAGTCAACGATTCCGACCACCAGCTGAAGTTGAAAGGCTATCTGCTGGTGCCGACTGACAACGTGCTGGCGGCTCTTCATCAGCAGCGTACGCTGACGACCTTCATGGGCGTAGCCGTTATCGTGCTGCTGATGCTGCTGATCAGCTTTGTGATCCTGCGCTTTACCGGCTCGCTTAAAGAGACCGAAGAGAAGGTTAAAGACATTGGACAGCAGCCGTGGAATAACGAATACAGCCGTCGACAGTTCCCGGAGCTGATGTCACTCAACAATGAGCTGGAGAAGGTTTCTCTGACCCTGCCATCCACGTTTTCCGTTCAGCGAAGCAGTCTGGAAGAGGATGATGAAACGGGCCTGTTAACGCTGGGCGGTCTGCTGAATAAGGTCTCGCTTTACGAAAACCGTAACCTGATGGCGATGATCAAGGTCAGTAACTTTAATTCGGTGAAGAATGCGCTGGGCAGTAAGCTGGCAAAAGAGTTTATCCAGTACTTCGTCGAGCGCCTGCGCAGCATTTTGCCCGAGGGCGCGCTGTGCTGCCGTGACCGTGAAGACACGCTGATTATTGCCTTTGCGGGGATATTTGAAAGTAAAGATGTGGCCTGGTATCGCTCGGTCCTCTCCTCCGTTTTTCGCCTGAACCCGAAGGAGCTTGACGGCGAGTCGCATTTCTTTACCGGTCATGCTGGTATGGTCATTGGTCCAATCAGTAAGGATACGATCAGCGAATGCCTGCGTAACGTCAGCCTGGCGGTTCAGCACGCTCAAACGCAGCCGAATGGCACCTGCGAACTGTATACCCCTCAGATGCGTGAAGAAGAAGTGCATAACTTACGCCTGCACCGGGCGCTACGTGACGATCTGCAAAATGAGGTCTTCCATCTGGTCATGCAGCCGATTGTCTCTTTTGTTGAAGGGGCGCCATGCGTGGAAGGGGAGTGTTTGATCCGCTGGCAATCTCAGGTGCTGGGCTTTGTTCCGCCGGATAAATTTATCGCCCTTGCCGAGCATACCGGCATGATCGTGCCATTAGGCAAGTGGATTATTGATACTGCCTGCCGCGAGCTGGCGGCATTTATTCAGCGCGGGGCGCCAGAAGATTTCAAACTGCATATCAATATTTCTGCGGTCCAGCTTCAGCAGAGCGACTTTGCCCGCCACTTACTGGAATGTATTCATCGCTATGAGCTGAAAAACAGCAACATCTGCATCGAAATAACGGAAAGTGTGCTGCTGCAGGATACCGTGTCGATTGTCGATATCCTCGCGTACCTGCGTCGTCTTGGCATTTCTGTGGCCATCGATGATTTCGGTTCCGGCTATTCCAGCCTTTCCTATCTGCACTCACTGCCGTTTGACTGTCTGAAAATCGATCGTGGGTTTGTCCGCAATGTGCTTGATGACAAGAAAAGTGAGGCGGTTATTTCTTCTGTCCTCATGCTCTCGCAAAGTTTCGAGGTTCCGCTGGTGGCGGAAGGCGTCGAAACGGCTGAAATGGCCGCCAAACTGCATGAGATGGGCTGTGATCTGGCTCAGGGCTATTACTATGCACGACCAAAACCTTTCGCTGAGTTCACCCCTGCTGATGGGATGTTCGTGGTTGAGATTGAGTAACGCAGAGGCGAGAGACCGGGACGACCCATGAAAATCCTGAAACAACAGTTTTCCGTTGACGCTTATCCGCTGTCGTTGACGAAAGCCATTTTACTGACGCTGGGAATGACCTTTTGTTTCATTCTGCTGGCGATGTATGCCTTTTTGCACTTCGAGGGCTATGCCTTCCTCGATGCGATGAGCGAAAGAATTCTGACTGCCAAGAAGGCCAGTATTGAGCGGATGCTCAATGATTATGTCGCGGTGCCACAGCAGTCGAATGCCATCATTGTGCATAGCATTGGGTTGGAAGAGGGCGAGAGCGTCGCGGTGCGCCCGCTGTCTGGCAGCCTGATTAACAACATCAACAACGTCTTCGTTGACGAACGCTATCTCGATTTGGTCGCTTTTGGCAGTCATAACGGCGAGTTTGTCAGCGTGACGCGCAAGGGGATCGGCGATGGCCGCCTTGCACTGCGTGATGCGAAAACCGGCAATGTGCTGACGGTCCACAGTCATCTCAGCCCCGAATCTGAGGTGATGAACACCCTTCCTGAGTTTACCCCTGAGTCGACGGAATGGTACCAGGAAGTGGCGGCAGATCGCCGTTCACACTGGACGCGTCCGTTTATTGACAGCATTGCGTCAGGCACCGCGGGTATCGCCTGGAGCTCTCCGGCCTTCAACCGCGTCGGTGCTTTCGTCGGGGTGGTGGCAAGCGAGGTTCACTTTGACGAGCTGACGCGTAAGCTGCAAAAATTTAAACCGTACCCTGACAGCCTGATGCTGATTGTCGATGGCAAAAGACAGCTCATTGCTTCCTCGGCAAATGGGTTAGTGAAGGCTCACCACGAAAAGCCGAATCAGCCGTTGGCGCTGCGGACATTGGCGCAGACCGACGATCCTCTGGTGGTGGCCGCAGATAAAGCACTTCAGCGCCAGGAACATCCGGGGATGCTGAAGCTGACGGTGGAAGGCAACACTTACTATGTTGATACCTTTGCCATTCAGGGGCAGGAAGCGCAACTCGACTGGAAAGGGGTGATCATCACGCCGACGTCGTCCATTACCCATACGATCATGGGTTACGGACGTATTCTTTTGTTGGTGCTGTTCGTGCTGTGCGCTTTCGCCTTCCTCGCCGTGGTGGCGGTACTTTCACGCGCCACTCGCCCACTGCAGGAAATCGCCCGTAAGGCCGATGAGCTGGTGACGCACCGCTGGACACCATCTCTTGATAAACGTCATTTCCCGGAAATTGCCTCGCTGGAAACCACTTTTATGGCGCTGTCGCACAAGCTTGCCGAAAGCTTTGAATTGCAGCGCAAGAAAATTGAGGAAGATGAAGTCACTCAGCTGTGGACCACCGCAGGTTTGCAGCAGCAGTCTTCGTTGTATAAAAAGCGCAATCTGGTTGGCCTGCTGCACATCGGCAATATGTACAGTGTGGAGAATGCACTGGGAACCGATTTTGGTGAAGCCTTTATCAATGAATTTATCCGCCGCCTGCGTGACGTGCTGCCAAGCGATACGCTGATTGCCCGCGATACGAGGGACAAATTGCTGCTGATCCTCCCGGGCGTGAATCAGCAGAAAGACTACCTGCGCTATCACGATATCCTGGCATCCCTGTTCATGGGCGATGCCAGTGAGATGCACGCACATGATAAAAAATATGTGTATATCGGCAACGTTGGGATGGTGATGGCGCCGGTCAGTGAAGAGACGTTCCCGACGCTCCACCGGGAGGCGGGCATTGCGCTGTTGAAAGCCCAGCACATGGGCAATGGGGCGGTGGAATTGTTCTCGACCGCAATGTATGAACATGAGCTGATGAATATTCAGCTGCATGAGCATCTGTACGAAGCGATTCACCATCATGAATTCCATCTTGTGCTGCAGCCTATTATCGATCAGCACCATGAGGAGCACTGTCGGGAAGGTGAGTGCCTGCTTCGTTGGCATTCCGAGACGCTGGGCCATGTTTCACCGGAGCGCTTTATTCCTCTCGCCGAAGAGACAGGCCTGATTGTCCCGCTGGGGAAATGGGTGATCGAAGAAGCCTGTCGGGAGCTGGCGACGATGATCGCCCGCGGTGCGCCGAAGAACTTTTTGTTGCACATCAACGTCTCCGCGACGCAACTGCTACAGCAGGATTTCGCCTGGCATCTGATGGACTGCGTGCGCGGCAATGAGCTGGAAAACAGCAATATCTGTATCGAAATTACCGAGAGCGTCCTGATGCAGGATATGCCTCGGATCAGCAAAATGCTGGGCTATCTGCGCCGACACGGCATCTCCATCTCGCTGGATGATTTTGGCTCTGGCTTCTCCAGCCTCTCTTATCTGCATGCGCTGCCGTTTGACAGCATTAAGATCGACCGAAATTTTGTCTCCGGTGTGATGGGGGACGAAAAATCGCAGTCGATCATAACGTCGCTGATCGTGTTAGCCAGAGGCTTTGATGTCCCGCTGATCGCGGAAGGCATCGAAGATGAAGACGTCCTGAGCCGGCTCAAGGAGCTTGGCTGCCAGAAAGCACAGGGGTTCTACTTCCGTCGTCCGTCCGAGTTTTCAACCTACCACTGTGAGGCCGGTGAATTTCACTATCGTCAGAAGGCCGACGCTGAAAGCCCTGTGACCGATTCTGCTGAATAAAACACGCTGAACCTGAAACAGGAGCGCCGTACTGCGGTGCTCCTGTTTTGCTTTTTGCCTGCCGCCACAACTTCTGCTGGCGGGGTTTGCGCCTCTCCTGTGGATTCTGCTACAAGTGATGCACACTTACCTGCAGAGTTCATGTCATGTCTGATCACTACGTCTGGGTTGAAACAGTCCCTACCGCCGCGGATTTCTGTCGTTTACGTAAGATTGCCGGTCTTTCACCCCGTCCACTTGAGGCCGTGGAAAAAGCGCTGCCCAACAGTTGTTACGGTGTGCATGTGGTCATCGAGGGGACGCCGGTGGGAATGGGGCGCATCGTGGGCGACGGTGCATTGAACCTTGAAATTGTGGATGTCGCGGTCGATCCTCTTCACCAGGGCAAAGGTCTGGGGCGGAAGATCATGGAACACCTCGTGGGCTGGCTGGACCAGCATGCCAGCAAAGGGGCCTACGTGACGCTGATGGCAGACGTTCCCGAACTGTATGAGAAATTTGGTTTCAAGTCGGTCCGGCCTGAAAGCGAAGGCATGGCCAGGGTCTGGAAATAATCGGGCAGACGCGAGACCAAACCTATGCCGCAGGATCACCGCAAGCCTGTCTTCAAGGCGATGGATTACATCAGCCAGAACCTCCATCTGAACCCGACGCTGGAGGACATTGCGAATTCCGTCGCCCTCTCCAGTTTTCACTTTCACCGTCTGTTCCGGGCTCAGGTCGGGGAAACGGTCGCGGCCTTCACCCGGCGCCTGCGGATGGAGCGGGCCGCCGCGTGGCTACTGACGTATCCGCAGGAAGAGATCACCGGCCTGGCGCTCCGCGTCGGTTTTTCCAGCTCACAAAATTTTGCCAAAGCCTTTCGCGCTCACTTTGCCGTTTCACCGGGAGAATTTCGCCGCCGTCACACTCTGGCAACAAAGAGCAAGCCAGGAAACGTGGGAAGGGTAAAAAGTCCCTATTCTCAGTGCACGGGTCAGGACAGTGGTCTGCTGGCGGCGCAAATTACCCGGCTCCCCGCGCGTCGTGTGGCCTATATGCGCAGGTTTGGACCTTATGGCAAAGAGACGTGTCAGCAGACGCATCAGGATCTGCTGGCATCCTTACCGGCACGCACCCCGTCGCAGCCTGCCGGGACGATTTGCGTGTACTGGGACACCCCGGAAATCACGATGGAATCACGTTGCCGGACGGATGTGTGCGTTGATATTGGGGCCACCGAAAAACCGGGCAGAGGCATTGCGGTGCAGACGCTGGCGGGCGGCACCTATGGCGTGTGTAAATTCGCGGTATTTGAAGCGCAGTTGGATCAAACCTGGGAGTGGGCATTTGCATGGCTCGCTGAGCGGGGATGGATTAAAAACGATGAGCCCTGCTACGAATATTATTATAACGAAACCGATGTTTCGAATAATTATTATGTTTTTGATATCTGTATTCCATTACAGACAACACCGGAAGAATAGCGTTTAACCAAAATACACAATACGTTTATTCGCAATATAACGGAGTTAATGATGAAACCCGCAAAATTTTTTCTGGTGTGCGCACTGGCCGCTACCTCTTTGTCTGTTCAGGCGCAGGAAACCACCACGCTTATTTACGGCGGTGAGATTTACAGTGCCGACCCCAATAATCCTCATCCCCAGGCGATTGCCATTGAGGGGGATAAAATTATCGCCGTCGGTAATTATCAGGATGTGCTTAAGCAAGCGGGACGGAATGCGGTGCATCTCGATCTTAAAGGCAACTATCTGCTGCCAGGTCTTATCGACAGCCATGCTCATGTCGCCTACGCGGGTTTTCAGACCGTCACCCTCGCGTTTCCGGATGGCCTGAAAGATGCTGCGGAAATTCGTCAGTTTGTGCATGCAAATCAGCATAACAGCCAGCGGGATCTCAACGGCGTACAGTTCTACAGCAACCTTAATTTAGATTACTGGAACAATATTCAACTGCTGTCATCGGTCTTTAATTCACCGGACTATAAAGATATCCCGGTCGTGTTAGCCGGTTCAGATGCGCATACGGGCTGGGCCAACCAGGCGATGCTGCGTAAGGCGAATCTGACAGATGAAATGCTGGCAAAAGCGGATCCGGGTATCAAGGCAGGAACCGGATTAACGCCGCAGGGGAAAATAAACGGTTTTGTCGCCGAAGGGGCGTGGGACTATGTGCTCAGCGCCATTCCTCCGGTGGACGATACGAAAATTGCCCAGGGGATCGTCGCGGGGGCAAAAGTGATGAACGGCTTTGGGATCACCGCATGGATGGATCCCATCAGCAACGTCCGCCCACTGGCACCGGTCTTTAATGCTCACCCGGGGCGCAATGATGAAGGGCTGCTGCCTGCTTACACCACGCTTGCCAAAGCGGGCAAACTCAATGCCCACGTGACTGGTCTGGCACTGGTCAACATTCATTCAACGCCTGCGGCCATTGATGACGTCGTGGCGCTGCGGGATAAATTTTCTCACACCCCGGACGTGCGCCTCGGGGGGATTAAAATTTTTCAGGATGGGGTGATTGAGTATCCGGCGCAGACGGCAAAGTTAAGCGAGTCATACCTTAATCGCCCGGGCTACAGTGGGGATAACTCGCTGGATAAAGCCCAATATTGCCAGCTTATCGCCAAAGCCGATGCCGCGCATTTGATTGCACACTTTCATGCGATTGGCGATCGTGCCGTCTCCGAAGCGCTTGACGGTATCGCCTGCGCCCGCAAACAAAACGGCGACAGTGGCGTTATGCACAGCATCACCCATCTCGAAGTGGTCAGCCCGCAAAGTCTCCCACGTTTTCAGCAGTTAAATGTCGCGGCGTCCATGCAGCTATTGTGGGCCGGAAAAGATGCGGCCTCGACAACCCTGATTGATGGCAAAGTGCCGGCTCCGCTGCTCAAACATCTGTACCCTGCAGGTGATTTGTATCGCCATCATGCGCTGATTGCCGGTGCCAGCGACTGGCCGGTTTCCAGCCCGAATCCGCTGGAGGCAATTTACACCGCGGTCACGCGGATGGGCGAGCTGGGTGAATTACCGCCGAGCAGTGAGAAAATGCACCGTGTCGCGATGCTGCAGGCGTATACCCTAAACGCGGCTAAAGTTATCGGACGTGACAAAGAAATAGGCTCCATTGCGCCAGGAAAAAGTGCGGACTTTGTCCTGTTTGACCGGAATCTGGAGCAGGTCAGCATCGAAAAACTGCGGGATGCCAAAGTCGTGTGGACAATGTTTGAAGGGAAACAGGTTTATTCTGCGCATTAACACTCAGCGCAAGCCTCCATTCAGGAGGCTTGCGCTTGCGCTGACGGCAGCGTAAAAGGCCTGACTCAAATATCACAAAGTTGTTTGCTTTGACAGGGAACACAACGGCGGGTTTTTATAGGTATTCCCCATCATAAAACCTAATGCCACGAGGGCACAGGCTAAAAGGAAACAACAGAAAATAGATTTAATCACAGGTAAATGCTCGCAATAAAATAGCTCTCAGCACGATGTTTCGCGAAAATAAGCCCGTCTTTATGAGACGCATTTTTATTTAACAGACTGGGGCCGGTTGGAATTAATTCCAAACCTTACAGCCGCACGCCTGTATAAACCCACGTTCATCATTCATCCATTTTAAAGCTGAACGTAATCAACAAGCGCTTCTTTTTTACGTCAACCGCCGTGAAGGCCGTTGAGTTTTCTTAGCACCGCTACTACTTCAGGCTTATTTCGTCACTCGGCGTAACTATTCCGGATTGTGAGGCGTGAGATCTTGATATGGATCACTCAAAAGCACGAATAATCAAACAATAGTCCTGGATAAAATAAGGCGTTTCGCCACGTGAAATAAGGCCGTTAATACATAAATATTGATTAAGTCTTTCGGTGGGAATAACTGAACGATGCCGCGAGACAAGGCACCCGCGCTGTCTTTTAATATTTAGCAGATGAATATTCTGGGAAGGATGTATTGGATGCGTGAATTTATAGGCTCAGATGTCGGGGTTTTGTGGCCTGCACGAGCAAGGGCCAGTCGTCATCTTATTGAAAATAAAAGTAAAATTTTAAGGTCACTTCGATAGGGAAGGAAGCGGGTTATGCGCACGTTGTGAGCGCAAGCCTGCATGCATCCCCCCTGACATTCCGTCGGATGGGGGGCTTTTTCGGCTTCAGGGTTAATTAAGCGGCTTGTTTTTACACTGTACGATATCAGCCATCACGGCGAGGGCAATTTCAGCCGGGGTTTTGCTGTGAATGGGCAATCCAATGGGTGCCTTAATTCGGGCCAGATCCTCATCGCTGAGCTCCGCCACTTTCACCAGTCGCAGGCGGCGATGGTGGCTGTTTTTATGGGAACCCATCGCGCCGATATAAAACGCCGGGGTCAGTACCGCTTCCATTAGCGTCAGGTCATCCATGCGCGGATCGTGGGTCAGCGCCACGACGGCGGTGTTGGCATGGCAGCCGCAGCGCTCGATGTAATTCGCCGGAAACTGTTCAATCAGCTGTGCTCCGGCGGGAAGCTGTGAGCGGTAATTTTCAAGCACGTCAGGCCGGTTTTCACACACCAACACCTCAAAGCCCAGAGAAAGGGCAAAGTCGGCGCAGAAGAGGGCCACACTGGAGATCCCGGCAATCAGCAATCGCGGGGCGGCGGCGATAAACAGCGAAATTTGCGCGTTGTCGCGCTGAATGTGGGTTGAACTGACATACCGTTTGGTCGGCAGACAGGTTGCAGGTTCAGACAGCGTGACTCGCTTCTCCAGCGCGTCGTGTCCTTCCAGCGCTGCCGCCAGTTGGTTCAGGTAAACCTGGTTTTCGGCGGTGGCGGGTAAATACTCCACCAGGATATCCAATTGCCCGCCGCAGGGCAGCGAGACATAGGAATCCAGGCCATCGCCACCGTAGCGGACAAGCTGGCTCGGGGCGCTGTAGTCCCCCTTCACGATGCGTTGCAGAAAATCGTCTTCCACGCAGCCGCCGGAGAGCGATCCGACAAATTTACCCTGGGCGTTAGCCACCAGCATGGCACCCGGCGGGCGAGGTGAGGAGCCATAGGTGGCCAGCACGGTACACAGCCAGATGGGCTGCGTGGGGAGCCACTGAAGTGCCTGATGGAGAACAGACAGGTCGAGAGATTGCATGGATCAGGCTCCGGCAGGCAGATGAGAGAGGAGATCGATATCCTGGAGGATAGTCACGGTGTCGGACTCCAGAGGGTAGACCGGAAAACGGGCGAGTAAATGCTTTGCGCCCCGATCGCCGCTCAGCGTCAGTAACGCCTCACGCAGTGTGTGTGAAAAACCCACCGGGTGACCGGGCGTGCCGAGGTAGAAAGGGCGAACGACAGGGTGCGCGTTCAGCAGGCGGGCGACCTGGCAAAATACCGCGGCAGGGACAAAGGGCATATCAGCCAGATGAATCAGCCAGCCGGACCAGTGTGGTGTGGCGGCAACACCTGCGGCAATCGAGTCACCCAACCCCGGACTTTCCAACAGGGTGTACGGAACCTGCTGCGTCTCGCAGACGGCGTGCACCGCGGTATTGTCAGGACGTGTCACCACATGGACGGGAAGACCGGATGCCAGCGCGGAGGCCAGCGTGGCGGAAAACACAGAATGGGGTCCACAGGGGGCATTCAGTTTATTTCCGCTCCCACCGCTTCGAAGAAAGCGTTCACCCCGGCCTGCGGCCGTAATGATGATCCCTGTCACCATATTGATTTCTCTGACATCGCACAGCCGCTAAATATTCTAAAGTAAAACCTTAGCAACACTGCGGGGTTGAAAACAAGATGTTATCCAAGAAATAATGAGGTAGCTAACATGTGAGTGATTTTACGGTTGCGCAACAAAAGATCCTATCGGACAATCCTGATCCAGTGTTGTGATGACGCAGAATAATAAAATAGAAAGGATCACCGTTTATGAGCAAGTTCAACCCGTCGCGGCGTCGGTTTATCCGTCACGCGGTCATCGCAGGGGTCACGGTCTACCTCGCCCCCTTGCACAGTAAAGCGTACGCTGCGCTGTTCGAAGATAAAATCCTGCAGTCTCCCAACTGGGATCCTAAAACCAAAAGTCTGCGTTTTCGCATCGACGCCCGGGCGAAGGCCATGGGGCAGAAAGTGTTTGCCCGTGACATCCGCGCGAAGGACATGCCGCACTGGCCGCAGCAGCAGGCACACGCTTTCATCCTGCGGGCCACGCAGGCGGATAAACGGTTCAGCGGGATTGATCTCTCCCTGCTTGGCGATGATTTACAGCCAGACCGGCTCGTGACCGCCGACGATCTTGCTCGTGACGGGCTGGCGTTCCCGGCCTTTTATGGTGATGACATGCTGCTGCCCACCGGGAAAACCCCGGCATATCTGGGCCACGCCGTCGCAATTCTGATTTATCACGATTTTGCCCGCTTCCGTTTTGCCAAAGACAAACTCAAATTCCACGATGAAGTGATTCGCTACGGTGAGCACACCGGGCCGCTGGAGCGGGATCCGTGGGGAACTTTCCGCTTTGTCCGCGTTGGCGGTGAGCACCCGCTGGACGACGATCGCTTCTCCAGCCTGAAAGATATGCCTATCTTCCCGGCCTCGATGAGAAAGCACTTGCCGGTGTGGCCCGAAGGGCGTGAAGGCGGCAAGCTGGACGAAGAGGGGATGTTCTACGCTGACGGGATCGCAAGCGAGCTTCAGTCTCCGCCGGAAAACTGGCTGGTGATGTCCCGCCAGTACAATACACAGTCGATAGACACCGCTGCTCTGGAGCCTGATAACGCCAACGGCTGGTATGACAGCGCGACGCAAACCCTGCATCTGGTTGCGCCAACCCAATCGCCGCAAGAGGTGATGGATGAGCTGCCACGCATGCTCGCCAACGTCCGGATGACGGTTAAGCAGGTTATTCTGCATCCTTGCTACACCGTGGGCTACGGCTCGAAAGACCATTGCAACTTCCCGTATTACGGTGCCGTGGCCGCCATGTACGGCGACGGTCACCCTGTTCGTCTGGCGAATGACCGCTACGAACAGTTCCAGACCGGGCTGAAGCGCCATGCTTTTGAGATGAACTACACCATCGGCGTGGACAGAAAAACCGGTATTTTGCAGTCCTTCAAAGGCGACATGGTGGCCAACGGCGGCGGTCGCTCGAACTTTACGCCGTCAGTCGCGATGGTCGGCGCGACGGCGGCGCAGTCGATCTACTATTTCCCTAAAAGCGACCTCTCGGCCGTCGGCATCGCGTCACGCGCCATTGATGCGGGTTCCGCACGTGGCTACGGCACCTTGCAAAGCATGGCCGCCACCGAAATGATGATGGATGAAATTGCCGCAGAGCTGAAGCTGGATCCCATCGAGTTCCGTCTGCGTAATGTGCTGAAATCCGGAATGAAAAATACCCAGGGCGCGATCCCAGCAGGGGCCATTCGTGCAGATGAAGTGCTGGAAAAAGCGGCGCAGCATGAGATCTGGCTGAAGCGGGCAGACCGTAAGCGCGAATTTGAAAGCCAGCATCCGGGCAAGCGCTACGGCGTGGGCTTTAGCTGCGTGCAGAAAGACTTCGGCACCGGGGCGGAAACCTCCTTCGCCCGGGTGGAACTGAGCAAGGAAGGGAAGATTACCCTGCATCACAGCGGTGCGGAGATGGGAACCGGGATGTCGACCTCCCAGGCCGTGCTCTGCGCTGAGTGGTTAGGCCATCCTGCCGATGAGTCGCATTTCTCGGTGACCGACTGGTCGCAACTGCCGGTGGTCACCAGCGGCGATCCTTACATCATGAGCCAGGCCGAGCAGGACCAACTGGAGCGCAATCCGCTGTGGTCGCCTTCGTACTGCTCACCCTCCAGCGCCAGTAACTCCGCGTTTTATTTCTCACACAGCACCCGCGAAGCCGCGCGCCAGCTGTTTATGCAGGGGATTTGGCCTGCCGCACTCAGTTTGTGGCAGGCGGGCATTGGCGGTGGCCAGGCTGCCCCGCTGGTCGTCCGTCCTGAAGATGCCCGCTGGGTAGAAGGCGGATTAACCGCAGCCGGGATGCAGATCCTGCCGATGGCGCTGCTGGCACAAACCGTTTGGGAAAAAGGGCTCACCACCGGCGTGGTGGTACACGTGTTTAACCGTTGGCAGTGGGCGGAAGCGGACTTCACGCTGAATAGCCAGTCGCTTCGCCTGCCGATAGACGCGCTGACGATCCGCAAGGCCGATGCCTGGCAGACGATTGCCCGCGATAAGGTTTACTTCCCACCGGTTCAGCGTAATAACGCGGCGGTGACGTACTACAGCGCCATCGGTACCCTGGCGGAAGTCTCCGTCGAGCTCGCCACCGGCAAGGTGGAATTGCTGAACCATCACTCGATTCTGGAGTGTGGAAACCTGATTGTACCGGAACTGGTATCAGGCCAGCTGCAGGGCGGTCTGGCGATGGGCATCGGCCACGCGCTGCACGAATATTTACCGCTGTATGAAGACGGGCCTGGCAACGGCACCTGGAACTTCAACCGCTATCAACTGCCGCGCGCCAGCGATGTGGCGGTGTGGCGGCAAACGGGCGAAATCATGCCCGCGCTGTCGGAAACCGATCCGCCAAAAGGGATGGCTGAAGTTGTGATGATCCCGGTCGTGGCGGCGCTGGTGAATGCCATCAGTGAAGCCACCGGCCACCGTTTCCGTGATTTACCCGTTCGTGCAGACAATATTCTTGAGGTGTTGAAATGAGTATCCCGACCCAGCCACTCTCCCTGACCATCAACGGCGAGAATAAAGGCCCTTATGACGTACCGGAAGGGTTGATGATGATCGACTTTCTGCACGAATACCTCGACCTGACCGGCAGCCGTCTCGGCTGTGGGCAGGGGATTTGTCATGCGTGCGTGGTGATTATCGATAAGCCAGACGGGACCAGCGAAGAGATGAGAACCTGCATCACCGGAGCACATTTCTTTAAAGGCAAAACCGTGCGCACGGTGGAAGGCCACGCGCAAGCCGATGAAAAGAGCGGTGAATCCGTTCCTTCTCCGGTACAGCAGGCCTTCATGGATCACTATAGCTTCCAGTGCGGTTACTGCACGCCAGGCTTCGTGAACGCCGCGACAATTTTCATCGAAAAGCTCAAGCGCCAGCCGGTCGCGCGTGAACATCTGGAAAGTGAAATCGAGAAGGCGCTGGACAGCCACATCTGTCGCTGCACCGGCTATGTTCGTTACTACGAAGCGGTGCGCGATTTGGCCCTGGCAACGCCGGGCCTGGTGACGGGGGCGGCGAAATGATCAAACGTCTTTTACTGGGGCTCATTGTCATCATCGCCATCGTGATAGCGGTGCTGTGGTGGCGTGAGAACCGTACCTGGGATGGCCCGGTGCAAAAAGTCACCGCCAGCGCAGCGCAAATTGAACACGGGCAGTACCTGACGCGTGCAGCAGACTGTGCGGCCTGCCACACCGCACCCGGCGGTGCACCGATGGCGGGCGGCGTTCCGCTTGAAACGCCATTCGGCACTATTTTTGGTAGCAACATCACCCCGTCTGCCGATCAGGGTATCGGTCGCTGGACCAAAGAGCAGTTTTACACGGCGTTGACTGAAGGCGTTGCCCCGGGCGGTCGTCATCTCTATCCGGCGATGCCTTATACCTCGTATAAAGGGCTGACGCGTGAAGATTCAGATGCCATTTACGCCTATCTGATGACCCGCCCGGCGGTGGATGTTGCTACGCCGCAAAACGAGATGCCGTTCCCGTTCAATCAGCGAATGGCGATGATGGGGTGGAATATGTTGTTCCGTTCCGCTGAGCCTTTGCCTTCTGCTTCGCAGGGAGCGTCAGCGCAGTGGACGCGCGGGCGTTACCTGGTGGATGTGCTGGGTCACTGTGGCGAATGCCATACCCCACGCGGCAAGCTGGGGCAAATGGATCTGGACAGACCGTTGCAGGGGGGCGTGCTCGGACGTTTCAGCGCACCGGCGATTACGCCTGACGCGTTGGCCCAGCGTGGCTGGACGCCGGACGACGTGCAGAAATTCCTCACTACCGGCATCGCCCCGCAGGGTTCTGCCTTCAGTGAAATGCACACGGTTGTTGATCTCAGCACCCGTCACCTGAACGCAGACGATCAGAAAGCGCTGGTGACTTACCTGATGGGCGACAAAGCGCCGCAGGCCGTGGCACTGAAAGCCGTTGCCAGCAGCGACAATGACGCCGGGCGTATGACCTGGCTGAATGTGTGTGCCGGATGCCATGCCCGTGAAGGGGAAGGCAAACCGAACGTCAGCGTCAGCATGGTCAGTAACGCGACGCTGCGCCAGCCGGATGGGCGGAATCTGATTGTTTCTGTGCTGGACGGTCTGCCAGCGCAGTCCTTCCCGGGTAACCAAAGTATGCAAAGCATGCCTGGCTTCGCGTCGGCCCTGAGCGATGAAGAGATTGCCGGGTTGGCGAACTATCTGCGGACCACCTGGGGTGGCCAGCCGGGAAATATTACGCCACAACAGGTTAAAGCGTTACGTCAGCATGAGTGAGAAAGCGTTACTGGAAGCCGTCAATCTTAGCTGCGAACGAGATGAAAGAGCGCTGTTTACCGCGCTCTCCTTCCGGGTCGACGCCGGTGAATGGGTGCAGGTTACCGGGGCAAACGGCGCCGGGAAAACCACTCTGTTACGTATCCTGTCCGGGCTATCACGCCCGGACAGCGGCGACGTGCTTTGGAACGGGGTACCCCTTGCCGATGCGCGTGAAAGCTTCAGTCAGGATCTGCTGTGGCTCGGGCATCAGCCGGGCATGAAAACCCGGCTGACGGCACTGGAAAACCTGCATTTTTACCATCCTCGCGCAACGCAGGATTCGCTGTTGAGCGCGCTTGCGCACGCCGGGCTTGCCGGATACGAAGATTTGCCGCTGGCTCAGCTTTCTGCCGGGCAGCAGCGGCGAGCGGCGCTGGCCAGACTCTGGCTGACCTCCGCGCGCCTCTGGCTGTTGGATGAGCCTTTTACCGCCATTGACGCCGACGGGGTGAGCGACCTTACCCGACGGCTGGCGCAGCATACCGCAGAGGGCGGGATGGTGGTGATGACCACGCATCAGCCTTTGCCCGCAGAGCTGGCGCGGGTTCGCCTCCTCTCTTTGCATTCGTCACAGAGGATGCTGTGATGTTCGCGATTTTTTGTCATGAGCTGCGTACGGCCAATCGCCATCGTGCCGAACTGGCAAACCCGCTGTGGTTTTTTATGATTGCCGTGGCGTTGTTTCCGCTGGCGCTGGGGCCGGAACCGTCGCTGCTGTCGCGCATTGCGCCCGGCGTGATTTGGGTGATTGCACTACTCTCCTCGCTGATGGCCTTTGAACGGCTGTTCCGTGACGATTATCTTGACGGCAGCCTGGAACAGCAGATGCTGCTGCCGCTTCCGTTGCCCGCCGTGGTGCTGGCAAAAGTGCTGGCCCACTGGGTGGTGACCGGCCTGCCGCTGATCCTGCTTTCGCCGCTGGTGGCGATGCTGCTGGGGCTGGACGTGCAAAGCTGGGCGGTGATGGCGGTGACGCTGCTGCTCGGAACCCCCGTACTGAGTCTGTTAGGGGCTCTTGGCATGGCGTTAACCCTGGGGCTTCGTCGCGGGGGCGCGTTGCTTAGCGTACTGGTTTTACCGCTGACCATTCCGCTCTTGATTTTCGCTACCGCGGCGCTCGATGCGGGCCGCAGCGGGTTACCGGTTGCCGGGTATTTTGCCATTTTGGGGGCGATGCTTACCGCCAGCATCACGCTTCTGCCCTTTGCGACGGCGGCGGCATTGCGGATAAGCGTGCAGTGATTTTCTCAAGGAACATCTAATGGTGTGGAAATGCTTTCACCCTCTGGCATCGCCAGCGGGGCTGTATCAGATATGCGGACGCTGCCTGCCGTGGCTGGCTGTTGCCTGCGCCATCACGCTGTTGACCGGTTGGATCTGGGGATTTGGCTTCGCCCCACAGGATTATCAGCAGGGGCAAAGCTACCGTATTATCTACCTGCATGTCCCTGCGGCAGTAGGCTCGATGAGCATTTACGCCGCCATGGCCTGTGCGGCTTTCGTCGGCCTGGTGTGGCAGATGAAATTGGCCAATCTGGCGATGATGGCGATGGCACCGGTAGGGGCCGTCTTTACGTTTATTGCGCTGGTCACGGGTTCTGCCTGGGGAAAACCGATGTGGGGAACATGGTGGATCTGGGATGCGCGTCTGACGTCTGAACTTATCCTGCTGTTCCTCTATATTGGCGCTATCGCGCTGTGGCACGCCCTGGAAGACAAACAGCAGGCGGGAAAAGCCGCTGGGCTGCTGGTGCTGATAGGCGTGGTCAATCTGCCCATTATTCACTACTCCGTCGCATGGTGGTTCACGCTTCATCAGGGCTCAACCAACATGCTACAAACCGTGGCCCCGGCGATGCGCACACCGTTACGGCTGGCGATTGTCGGTATGATGCTGCTGTATCTGACCCTGACGCTGATGCGCCTGAGAAATCTGATTTTATGGCAGGAGAAACGTCGCCCCTGGGTCACCGAACTCCTGGGTAAGGAGATATCCCAATGACCCCGGCATTTGCTTCCTGGCACGATTTCTGGCTGATGGGCGGCTACGCGGCCTACGTCTGGTTGGCTGTGGGCGCAACGCTGCTCCCGCTGCTTATCCTGCTGATTCAGATCCGCTGGCAGCGGAAAGCGTTGTTACGCGAAATCGCCCAGCATCAGGCTCGTCAGCGTCGCCGTACGACGGCACAGCAGCGGGAGGCCGCGTGAATCTGCGTCGAAAGCAACGTTTGTGGACGGCCGTGGCGGTGCTGGCGGGCGTGGGGTTGACCGTCGGGTTAATGCTCTACGCCTTGCGCAGCAATATCGATCTTTTCTACACGCCGGGTGAAATTCTGTACGGCAAAGGTGAACAGCAGCAATTGCCGTCAACAGGAGAGCGCCTGCGCGTGGGGGGTTATGTGCTTCCCGGCAGCGTGAAGCGCGATGAAAGCTCGCTGCGGGTGACGTTCACGCTGTACGACGCGAAAGGGCGGGTGAATGTCAGCTACGATGGCATTCTGCCGGACTTATTCCGTGAAGGGCAGGGCGTGGTGGTGCAGGGCGTGCTGGATGCCTCGCAACATGTGCAGGCCAAACAGGTGCTGGCAAAACATGATGAAAACTACACGCCGCCGGAAATCAGCCAGGCAATGAAACCGTCAGAGGACAAATCAGGATGATGCCAGAAGTTGGAAATGCGCTGTTGTGTCTGGCGTTGGGGATTGCGCTGCTGCTGGCCTGCTATCCGCTGTGGGGCGTGGTGCGGGGGGATGCCCGTCTGATGGGATCCTCGCGCCTGCTGGCCGGGCTGCAGTTTGCCGCCGTGCTGAGTGCGTTTTTGATCCTCGCCCATGCCTTTGTGGTGAATGATTTTACCGTGGCCTACGTCGTCCAAAATTCCAACACGGCGCTGCCGGTCTGGTATCGTGTCGCGGCCACCTGGGGCGCGCACGAAGGCTCGCTGCTGCTGTGGATCCTGCTGTTGAGCGGCTGGACCTTCGCCGTGGCGCTGTTTAGCAAAGCGGTACCGCAGGACATCGTCGCGCGGGTGCTGGCCGTGATGGGGATGATCAGCATCGGTTTTCTGCTGTTTATTCTCCTGACCTCTAACCCCTTCGCCCGTACGCTGCCAGACTTTCCGATAGAGGGGCACGACCTCAATCCGCTGTTGCAGGATCCCGGTCTGATCTTCCATCCCCCGTTGCTCTATATGGGCTATGTGGGCTTTTCCGTGGCTTTCGCCTTCGCCATTGCGGCGCTACTTCGGGGTAGCCTGGATGCGGCACTGTTACGCTTTGCCCGCCCCTGGACGCTGGCGGCATGGATTTTCCTGACCTGTGGTATCATTCTTGGCTCGTTCTGGGCCTATTACGAGCTGGGCTGGGGAGGCTGGTGGTTTTGGGATCCGGTCGAAAACGCCTCGCTGATGCCCTGGCTGGTGGGGACGGCGTTGATCCATTCGCTGGCGGTAGCGGAAAAGCGCGGCAGTTTTAAAGCCTGGTGCCTGCTGCTGGCGATTTGCGCCTTCTCACTGTGCCTGCTGGGCACGTTTTTGGTCCGCTCTGGCGTGCTTATTTCGGTGCATACCTTTGCCTCCGATCCGGCGCGCGGCATGTTTATTCTGGCCTTTATGGTGCTGGTCACCGGCGGGGCGCTGCTGCTGTTCGCCCTGCGCGGCGGGCTAATCCGTTCCTCGGTCAATAACTCGCTCTGGTCGCGGGAATCTCTGCTGCTGGGCAATAACATCCTGCTGATGGCCGGTATGCTGGTGGTGCTGCTGGGGACGTTGCTGCCGCTGGTACACAAACAGCTGGGGCTGGGCAGTATCTCCATTGGCGAGCCTTTTTTTAACACGCTATTCACGGCACTGATGGCGCCCTTTGCCCTGATGTGCGGCGTCGCACCGATGGTCAAATGGGGGCGCGACAGCCTGACAAAACTCGCGCCGAAGCTGGGTATCGCGGCGGGGGGCACGCTGCTGGCGGCACTGGTGCTCCCGTGGCTGATTGGCAAACGTTTTGACGCCACCGCGGTGACCGGCGTAATGATGGCGGTTTGGGTTGCCTGGCTGACGCTCACGGAACTGCGCCTGCGTGCCACGCATCGCTCCGCGCTGTTGCCCGGCCTGCGTAAAATCAGCCTGAGTCAGTGGGGCATGGTTCTGGGCCATGTGGGTCTGGCCGTGACCGTGTTCGGCATTGCCATCAGCCAGAGTTACAGCATTGAACGCGATGTGCGCATGAAGCAGGGTGACAGCCTGGAGATGGCGGGTTATCACTTCACGCTGAACCAACTGCTGCCGGTGCAGGGGCCTAACTACAGCGGCGTACTGGTCATGCTGGCCGTTTCTCGTGAGGGAAAGCCGGTGACCACCCTGCAGGCAGAAAAGCGTTCCTACCCGAACAGCCGCGTGGTGCTGACAGAAACCGCCATTGACGGCGGCCTGACCCGCGATCTCTACGTGGCCCCCGGAGAACCGCTTGATAACGGCTACTGGGCGATGCGTCTCTACTACAAGCCGTTTGTCCGCTGGATCTGGAGCGGCGGGCTGATGATGGCATTTGGCGGCGTGTGCGCGCTGCTTGCCCGGCGAAACCGCAGACCGTCAGAATCCAGGGAGCTGCAACATGAAATCTAAAACGTTGATGATCCCGCTGGCTATATTTGCGGTTATCGCCGCCGTGCTCTTCTGGCAACTGCAACGCAACGCGCAGGGGGACGATCCTTCTACGCTGGAGTCGGCTCTGATTGGCAAGCCGGTGCCGGACATTCAGCGTCAGGCGCTGTTTGATCAGGGCACGGTTTATCCTGCGGCCATTTTTACTTCGGGCAAACCGGTGTTGCTCAACGTCTGGGCCACCTGGTGCCCGACCTGCGCGGCAGAACATCAGTTTCTCAATACCCTGAAAGCACAGGGCATTCCGGTGATTGGCCTGAACTTCAAGGATGACAGAACCAAAGCACAGGCCTGGCTGACGCACCGCGGCGATCCCTATCAATACAACCTGTTCGACGGCAACGGCATGGCCGGGCTCGATCTCGGGGTGTACGGCGCTCCGGAGACGTTTCTTATCGACGGTAAGGGCATTATCCGCTACCGCCACGCCGGGGAACTGACCCTCGCCCTGTGGAACAAGGCGCTGAAACCGCAGTGGGACAAGCTGAACAGGGAGAGTGCGCAATGAAATACTGGCTACTGCTGTGCCTTTTCTGTTCTTCGCTTACGCTGGCGACGCAGGATCTGCTGACCTTCCGTGACGCCGCGCAGGAGCAAGAATACCAGCGTCTGACGCAGTCGCTGCGTTGTCCTAAGTGCCAGAACAGCAGCATTGCTGACTCCGGCTCGGTGATTGCCGCGGATATGCGGCAGAAGGTGTATGCACTGCTGCAACAGGGCAAAACGGAGCCGCAGGTGGTGGATTACATGGTGGCGCGCTACGGTCATTTTGTCAGCTATGAGCCGCCGCTAACGCCGCTGACCTGGCTGCTGTGGGGCGGACCGCTGACCGTCGTGCTGCTGGGGGGCGGGGTGATCATTCGCCGAAGCCGTCAGAAGGTGGAGGTGGCCGACTCGCTCGTTCCCCAAACGGAGGCCGCGCCATTCTCGGTTCCGCTCTGGCAATGGCTGCCAGGTATCGCTCTGACGATGGGCCTGTCTGCCTTTCTGGTGTACCAGACCGGCAATATCCCTCAGGTACAGGCCTGGAAGCAGGCGACGGCACAAACCCCAACCTTGCTGGCTGTTTGGCAGCAAAATCCGCAAGAAATCAGCGATCATGCCACGCTCTCGCGTCTGGCGTTGGGGATGCGAACCCGTTTGCAGGCACAGCCGGATGACGTTAACGGTTGGATAGAGCTTGGGCGCATTGGCTACCAGTTGGATAACGCCCCGCTGGTCATTCAGGCGTTTGAAAAAGCCAGAGACCTGGATCCAGACAACCCGCAGGCCACGCTGGGATTGGCCGAAGCGTTAACCCGTTCCAGTTCGGCAGAGGACATCACGCGAGGTGGCGTGCTGCTCAGAGAGATGATCATGAAGGGCAATGTCACGTTAGCGGTGTTGAATTTATACGCCGTGAATGCCCAACAGCAGCAGCACTGGCAGGATGCGGTGATCGGCTGGAAAGCGGTATTGAAGCTGCTCCCGGCGGAGGATCCCCGGAAGGCCACGGTGGAAGGGTATCTCGCTGAGGCGCAGCGTCAGTTGGCGATGCAATAGTACCTGGTTAATACATCATGCCCGCGATCATTGCGGGCTTTCATCCTGTGATGACATTCGCTGGTCAGTAAGCAATCCAGCCGAAGAAGTAGCCAACGCCGCGAATCACGCCGACGATGCCGCCGCTCAACAGGTCCAGTGCGACAAATGCCCAAGGCTGGATCGTTAGCGAGTATGTTTTGCAGCATTTCGGCGCTCAGGTCGACTTTTTGGGCGTGTGCCTTCTCGACCGAGACTTCGGCGCGCGTTTCCTCTGCGATAAGCATCGCAGCGATCAGAATTAACTTCTTCATGGCCAGGTGACGCGTTAAAGATTAACTATCCGCGGTGGCATCCCCGACATTGAGCGCATTCTTGCGCCAACCCGTAAACCTTTTCTGGGAGATATCCGAGCCAGTAATAACGGTGTTCTTAGCGGGCAAGCACCCATATAAATTTTACTTACTTAAAAATCCCTTCAGTTCACATTTTTTACTGTTCAGTAAATAAACTACTTTCGTTCATTAGCCTGCTAGCTAAAAATGATTTCTCTTAGTGAAAAGGAATTCGGGAAATGGCGATACCTGTTTATTTATGGCTTTACGAGGAAGAAGGGAAGCTGATTAAAGGCTCTGTCGACGTAACGGGCCGCGAAGGAAGCATCGAGTGTGTGGGAATGCAGCATGATTTATTTATCCCGACCGACGATGCGACAGGGAAGGCAACAGGCACCCGCCAGCATGAGGCCTACACCTTCGAAAAACTGGTCGATAGCTCGTCGCCGCTGCTGTATCAGGCGCTGACAACCGGGCGCACGCTTGCTAAAGCGGAGTTCAAATTCTACCGAATCAACCACAACGGCCAGGAAGAAAACGACTTCACGACGACGCTCGAAAACGTGAAGGTATGCCACGTTGTGTCTGTCATGTACGACACGAAAGATCCTGATTTTGAAAAGCAGGGCCACATCGAACACGTCGGCCTGCGCTATGAAAAAATCGACTGGCATTATACCGATGGCAACCTCAAGCACTCCGATTCATGGAACGAGCGCAAAACAGCATAAGGAGATCACGATGGCTAAATGGCTTTATAAACAAAGTACGGGCGAGCTATACCGCGACGGCAAGCTGATCGAAACAGGTTATTCTGGCGTGCTGACCAATAAAAATAATCCAGACCGTGAACAGGTTCGCGGCATGGGGCCGATCCCGCGTGGTACCTGGAAGATCGCAAGCACGGGAACCAGTAAAGGCCCGCTGACGATTACGCTGATCCATGAAAGCGGCGCATCATACTCCCGCGATATGCGAACTTTCCGAATGCACGGCGACAAGCGCCACGGCATCGCCGGGTTCGCGTCCGAAGGTTGCATCATCATGGGGCCATCAACGCGGTTACTGGTCAGTAAAGACCACGGCGCGATCTTAGAGGTGGTGCGATGATTCGCCGTTATGCGTTGGCCATGGCCATCCTGCCGCTTATCGGTCACGCAGCCGATGCGCCGAGCAGTGAATGCGCTGCGCCCGGTCATTACAATGAATCGATGCTGACTACCGTCGTTAAAAATGATTTGGGCGTTGCTCTGGTCGAGCGTGAAAAAATCGCGGTTGAAGTGCTGGATCTTTCTCCTGTTTCTGACGTTCTCGCGCGGCAGCTTGCAAAGGCTGACAGCAAGGCCGGGAAGGGGCTTTCGGAGAATGATTATTACGGCTTTTATCATGCGCAGGGTGTGCTAAACCTGACGGCGAAATACACTTACACCAACAGCAAGGGCAAGCGGGATGTTTTCATTGCATCCAGCCTGCTGAATGACGATGAGTGCTCAGTAAGATTCAACGGATATATGACGTTATCTCGTGAGTTTTAACTACGTGAAGTCCTGCTATGGCTCGTGGTTGGATTGAGGTAGTAGCCAGTGACTATTCCAACACATGCCCGTAAATGGGGCGTGAGACTGTTTAAAGTGGCTCTATTCCTGCTTATCGGAATGGGGGTAGGTAGGGCTTTAGGTAATCCAGAAATCTATGTTAACCATGAGTTTGCATCAACAGTGTGCAATTTCATCTACGGTGATGTTAACGCCGAAACGAGCTATGACACTTATTTCTACATTGATGTTTTAACCGTTGTATCAATTACCACAGCTTTCTATCTGATATTTATAATCTTAATAAGAACAGCAAAAAGTAAATAAATTGCCAATCCCCCCGTATATGTGGCTGAAAGATAATGACGGTTCAGGTCACAGGCACAATTTATCAATAAGTTATTGAATGCTCTGTCGTTGGATAACTCAAGTGTGGTACACAAGGTGGGATGCAAAAAAGGATACATATTCCACTGTATTAATGACCAGTCATTAATCATGTTGTGTGACAATTTGCATTGGGTTAAATTACTGTATCTGAAAAGAAACTAGTTTATATGACTCGGGGTGCCCTTCTTAAATGAAGGCTGAGAAATACCCGTATTACCTGATCTGGATAATGCCAGCGTAGGGAAGTCAGAGACCCTTTGCGGGTATCGCTTCTTCACCGTCTGGCGGGAGCATACCATGCAACCTGACCTGCTAAATTCTGCGCAAATCGCGCACACTTCACACCTTATTCGCACCTGTTCGCCGCTCGTTCACTGTATGACCAATGAGGTGGTGCAGACGTTTACGGCTAACGTTCTGTTAGCGCTTGGCGCTTCTCCGGCCATGGTGATTGACGCTGCTGAAGCATCGCAATTTTCAGCGATCGCTGATGCGCTGCTGATCAACGTAGGCACGTTAACCCAGGATCGCGCGGTAGCCATGCAGGCTGCTGTTGAGAGTGCTAACGCCCATCACAAACCCTGGACGTTGGATCCTGTCGCCGTGGGTGCGCTTTCGCTGCGTTCTGATTTCTGTCATCAACTGTTAGCACTTCAGCCCGCCGCGATTCGTGGCAACGCCTCCGAAATCCTTGCGCTGGCCGGGATGAGTAAAGGCGGGCGCGGCGTGGATACCACCGATACCGCCGCTGACGCATTGCCTGCAGCCCAGGCATTAGCGCGTCAGATTTCAACGATTGTGGCGGTGACGGGGGAAGTGGATTACGTCACTGATGGCCGCCGGACGGTGATGGTAACGGGGGGCGATTCGCTAATGACGCGCGTCGTGGGCACCGGATGTGCGTTGTCGGCCGTCGTTGCTGCAAGCTGCGCTTTACCGGGCGATCGCCTGGACAATGTCGCGGCGGCCTGTGGGCTGATGAAACAAGCCGGGGCAGTTGCCAGCGCCAACGGTGCGGGGCCAGGCCGTTTTGTCGCGGCTTTCCTCGATGCCCTGTATGTGGAGGAGAAAGCATGAAACGGATTAACGCGCTAACCATTGCCGGCACCGATCCGAGCGGCGGAGCGGGGATTCAGGCGGATCTTAAAACGTTCTCCGCACTCGAGGCCTATGGCTGTTCGGTGGTCACTGCGCTGGTGGCGCAAAATACTCAGGGCGTGCAGTCGGTGTATCGCATTGAGCCTGATTTCGTCGCGGCGCAGCTGGACTCCGTCTTTAGCGATGTCCGTATTGATACCACTAAAATAGGCATGCTGGCAGAGACTGATATTGTGGAGGCTGTTGCCGAAAGGCTCGCCCGTTATGACATCCGCAATGTGGTGCTGGATACGGTCATGTTGGCGAAAAGTGGCGATCCGCTGCTCTCCGCTTCTGCGGTTGATACGCTGCGCCAGCGCTTGCTCCCCCAGGTGTCGTTGATTACGCCTAATTTACCGGAAGCGGCGGCGTTGCTGGAGACCTCGCATGCGCTTAACGAACTGGAAATGCTCAGGCAGGGCAGAGCACTACTTGAGTTTGGCTGTGGTGCCGTGCTGATGAAAGGGGGGCATCTCACGGATGAAGAAAGCCCGGACTGGTTGTTTACCCCGGAGGGGGAATACCGTTTTACCGCCCCACGGGTGCAGACAAAGAACACTCACGGGACGGGATGCACGCTGTCGGCGGCGCTGGCTGCACTTCGGCCTCGCTATGGCAGCTGGCAGGAAACCGTGCCGGAAGCCAAACGGTGGCTCTCGAGCGCGTTGGCTCAGGCCGATTCCCTGCAGGTCGGCAGCGGCATCGGGCCGGTGCATCATTTTCACGCGTGGTGGTAGTATACTGACTGACACTGCCTGCAAGGATGACCCGAGATGGAACAAGCGCATACCCGATTGCTGACTCAGTTGAATGAACGCATTGCCGCGAAGGACAACACCCCGTTGTACCTGAAATTTGCGGAAACGGTGAAGAATGCCGTACGCAGCGGCTGGCTTGAGCATGGCAACATTTTGCCGGGCGAGCGCTACCTCAGCCAACTGACAGGGGTATCGCGCATCACGGTGCGCAAAGCCATGCAGACGCTGGAAAATGAAGGCGTGGTCACCCGCGCCCGTGGCTATGGCACGCAGATCAACAACATCTTTGAATACTCGCTGAAAGAAGCCCGGGGCTTTTCTCAGCAGGTGGTTCTGCGTGGCAAGAAACCGGATACGCTGTGGGTGAACAAAAGAGTGGTGGAATGCCCGGTGGAGGTGGCTGAACAATTAGCACTGGCGCCAAAGAGCGAGGTGTTTTTACTCAAGCGCATTCGCTATGTGGATGAGGAAGCGGTGTCCATTGAGGAGTCCTGGGTTCCCACCCATCTGATTGCGGATGCCGACGCCATCGGGATTTCCCTGTATGACTATTTCCGCAGCCAGCATATTTTCCCGCAGCGGACCCGTTCGCGGGTCAGCGCCAGAATGCCGGATGCGGAGTTCCAGGCACACATTAAAATGGATGAAAAAATCCCGGTTCTGGTTATCAAACAGGTGGCGCTGGACCAGCAGCAGAAGCCGATTGAGTACAGCATCAGCTACTGTCGCAGCGATTTATACGTGTTTGTGTGCGAGGAGTAACTCACCGACGGTGGGCGCGCAGTCGCCGCCGCGATGACTGACCACCCATGCGGCCACCGCATTGCCAAGCCCAACGGCTTCTTCTAACGACCAGCCCGCCGCCAGACCTGCCAGCACGCCACCGGCATGGCTATCGCCCGCGCCAATGGTATCCACGACGGTGGCAGGAAATGCGGCTGCCTGGCCGCAGATTTCCCTGCTGAAATACCACGCGCCGTCTTTATCCTGACGCACAATCAGCGGTGATTGCCAGCGTTCAAGCCAGGCCAGGCCCAGTGCTTCAGTCTGTTCAGGCAACTGATAGCGCGCTGCCACCATTTCAGCTTCCTGGCGGTTCAGCGTGATGATGGGTTTGCAGGCCATGATTCTGGCAAATCGCTCTGCGGGCACGTCCGCAATGCGTGGGCCAAAATCAATCAGCGCCGTCGCTTCTGGCTCGGATTCCAGCCAGCTAATCAGTAAATCTGCGCACGGAGCCGTCAGCTGATAGCCAGAGAGATACACCAGCCCATCGCGGTGCCGGGGCAGACGCGATACCCACGCTTCGCTCCAGGCATTTTCCACGCCGGTGAAGGACATAAAGGTCCGCTCGCCATCGGGTTCGACCAGCGCCAGACACCAGCCGTTGTCGCCCTTATCGGTATCGATAATGCTGCTGATCCCCTGGCGTTGCAGATTATTGCGCACCATATCCGCCCATACGCCCTGGCCGAGCGGCAGGGCGTTGCAGGCTTCGATGCCCAGACGTTTTAGCGCCACGGCCACGTTCAGGGCACAACCGCCAATGTTAACGCTCTGCTGCTGCAGCTCGATATCGCAGCCGCGCCAGGGCAGGGCGTAAGCATCGGCGATAACGTCTATCACCGCCGAGCCAATCACCGTCACCGGACGCCGTTGGCTCAGGCCGGAGAGCTTGTCGCTCAGCATGCTTCCTCCCTTAGCTGACGCAAGCGCAGAAGTTCAGTGGCATAACGCCCGAAGTCCAGCTTGTTCACCTCGTCCAGCTCTGCTTTTAGCTGCGGATGAATCCCTTCAATCCCGTGCAGCGCCCCACAGATAGCGGTCGCCATGGCGCCGATGGTATCGGTATCGCCACCCAGATTGGCGCACAGAATGGCGCAGCGGTTGGGATCGGTATCCGCCAGCTCAACCATGGCAACGGCGCAGGCGACGGATTCCAGGGTACTGGTGCCAGCCCCGACCAACTGATAAAGCTGTTCGCTGGCGGATTCTGTGCCGTTGGCTTCACGCACCGCGTTAAGTGCCAGTTCGATGCGTAAGGCTAAAGATGCGTTAAAGGTGGTGATGCGTTTTTCCTGCGCATGGCGAGCGACGGCGGGCAGTGCGTCTACGATGTTTTTCCAGCTCTCGCCATCAATGGCGCGGGAAATCGCCCAACCGATCACCACGGCCCCAGCGATAGCCAGATCGGATTTATGCGTCGGGCTGGAGGCTAACGCGACGGCATCAATAAATTCATCCAGGCTCGCTGCTGGCAGGACGCAGCCCAGCGGGGAGACGCGCATTGCCGCCCCGTTGGTCACGCCGTTGTTTTCCAGTGCACTCACCGGCTTGCCATCGCGAATGGCGTTGAGGGCAATTTTCGACGTTGGGCCAAGGACGTTTTTGTTGAACGCATCGAACCCTTCTGCCCACGCCAGGATATGACGACCAATCACATCCGGCACGATCTCGCCGTCGCATTCAATCAGCGCATCGGCCAGGCAAAGCGCCATCGACGTGTCATCGGTAAATTGCGCGCGGGTGAAATAGCAGGCGGCCGTGTTTTCTGTCGGGCCATCGAGGAAACGATCGATCCATCCGAAATGGCTTTTGACGCGTGAACGTGGCCACAGCTCGGACGGCATACCCATTGCATCGCCTAAGGCCTGTCCGTACAGGGCGCCGAGAATTCGTTGGTATTTCATTTCACTTCCTCATGTGTCATCGCCACATCGGGCTCGTCATTGCTGACCTTAATGGCGGTAATTTCGGTGTCCGACTCGCGGAAGAACAGCATAAACAGTACGGCAATGACGGCGATCATCACGGCACCAAAGCTCCACATCCCGGCCCAGTTGAAGGTCAGACCGTTGACCGGCTCTTTATAGGCAAACAGTTTTTCCATCATTACGCCGCCAAGACGATAGCCCAGCAGGCTGCCGAAACCCTGACAGCACAGCGTAATCAGCCCTTGCGCCGCGGTACGCATATGCACCGGGGATTTCTTATCGACATAAATGTAGGCCGTGACGTAGTAAAAATCGTAGCTCACGCCGTGCAGCAGAATGCCGAGGAACAGCAGGCCATAGGTAAAGTAATGTTCCGCGCCTCCGTAAACGAAAAAGCCGTAGCGAATGGCCGCGGTAACAAGACCAAGTAATAATACCTTTTTAATACCAAAGCGTTGAGTGAAGAAGGGCAACGCCAGCATGAAAAAGATTTCTGAGAACTGACCGAGCGTCATCCAGCCGGTGGCGTTGTGCATCCCCACTTCGGTGAGATAGCCGTTGGCAAAGATGTAGTAAAAGGCGAGCGGCATGGCGAACAGGAATGAACAGAAGAAGAACACGAGGAAATTCTTGTCGCGCAGCAGAACCAGCGCATCCAGCCCGAGCATGACTTTCAGGCTCAGTTTCCCTGTGCTCTTCGGAGGCGTATCCGGCAGGAACAGTGCGAATACCCCCAGCAGCGCTGAACTGCCCGCGGTGATCAGCAGTGGAATGCTGGTCGGCGAAATATCGTTATAACCCATCATCTGCGGCAGGAAGCCGCACACCAGACCGGAGCCGATCCAGCCGATGGTGCCCAGTACGCGAATGCGCGGGAAGTCTCGTTCAACGTCCCGTACATGGGAAAAGGCGATGCTGTTGGTCAGCGCGATGGTGGGCATGTAGGTCAGCGAGTAAGCCAGCAATAACGGGAAGAAACCGCTGAAGGTGGTCTGCCGGGCGGCAAAATACATCAGGATCGCGCCTGCAAACATTAATACCGCCAGCACTTTTTGCGCCGGGAAGAAGCGGTCCGTCAGTGAGCCGACAAGGATCGGTGACAGGATTGCGGCGATGGCGGTGCAGGCGTAAGACCAGCCGATTTCTCCGGCGCTGAAGCCGTTTTTACTCAACCATAGCCACAGGGGCACAAACCATGCGCCCCAGATAAACCACTCCACGAACATCATGAACGACAGCTTTGCTGTAGTTTTCATCTTTACATCCTTCATGACAGGTAAGGTACGCCTGAACACTACCATTTAATAATACCTTTTAAATACCTTTGAGGTGATTCCTTGAGCAACTTAACACTTTACTGTCCCTGAATCGTTCCAGCAGATTGTCCTTAAAATCGCACAAAGGGGCTGGCAAAATCCGCTGCGGAAGACCAGGCTAAGGGTTGCCTTAAAACAGGCACAGGACATTCATGGCTGGTTATGGCCAGCACATACGGGAGTTATCACTATGACTGATATTGCGCAGTTGCTTGGCAAAGATGCCGACAACCTTTTACAGCATCGTTGTATGACCATTCCGTCCGGACAGCTCTACCTTCCCGGTTCCGATTATGTCGATCGCGTGATGGTCGATAACAATCGCCCGCCCGCCGTTCTTCGAAACATGCAGACCCTGTATAACACCGGGCGTCTGGCGGGCACGGGCTATCTCTCTATTTTACCCGTTGATCAGGGCGTTGAGCACTCTGCCGGGGCATCGTTTGCCGCAAATCCACTCTATTTTGACCCAAAAAATATCGTTGAACTGGCGATTGAGGCCGGGTGTAACTGCGTGGCTTCCACGTATGGCGTGTTGGCAAGTGTCTCGCGGCGCTACGCCCACCGCATTCCCTTCCTCGTGAAGCTCAATCACAACGAAACGCTGAGCTACCCCAACACCTTTGACCAAACGCTGTATGCCAGCGTCGAACAGGCGTTCAACATGGGCGCGGTGGCCGTCGGTGCAACCATCTATTTTGGTTCTGAAGAATCACGCCGACAGATTGAAGAGATCTCAAGCGCATTTGAACGTGCCCATGAACTGGGGATGGTGACCGTACTGTGGGCTTATCTGCGTAATTCTGGCTTTAAGAAAGACGGTGTGGATTATCATGTTTCCGCCGATCTGACCGGTCAGGCGAACCATCTGGCGGCGACTATCGGTGCCGATATCGTTAAACAGAAAATGGCAGAGAACAACGGCGGTTACAAAGCGGTGAATTTTGGTTATACCGACGAGCGGGTCTACAGCAAACTGACCACGGATAATCCGATCGATTTGGTGCGTTATCAGTTAGCCAACTGCTATATGGGGCGTGCGGGGCTGATTAACTCCGGGGGGGCCGCGGGCGAGAATGACATGGTCGATGCGGTGCGTACTGCGGTCATCAATAAACGTGCAGGCGGCATGGGGCTGATTCTTGGCCGTAAAGCGTTTAAAAAATCGATGGCTGATGGCGTGAAACTGATTAATGCGGTTCAGGATGTGTATCTGGATACGAAAGTGACTATCGCCTGATGTGACAAACCTCTCCCTGTACTCCGGGAGAGGTCTTTACGATGAACGCCGGTTTGTCATTAGCGCAACAGCGGGCATCCCGGCGGCAGGCGACAGCGCAGGGCACCGGGCAAAAGATCTATCCGAAATTCTCTGCCGCTCTGTGGTTCGCCATCCAGATTAAAGGTGATTTCGTGCGGGGCGGTGACTTCAAACCAGGACGAGACCCCGTCAATCAGGTGAGGACTATCCTCCGGTCGCGTAAGCGTATTGATCAGCGCCGGCAGCAGTTCTTCGGCGGTGAAGATCCGCAGATGCAGCAACCCGTCATTAATCAAGGCATCCGGACAGAGTTGCTGTCCGCCCCCCGCCTGACGGCCGTTTCCCATTCCAATGACCAGCGCGTCACCCTGCCAGTGAAAGTTTTCACCGCGGATTTCGCAGCGGTCGGGCTTCAGGGTATCCATCCTTGTCAGGCCATGGATCAGGTAAGACACCCCACCTAAAGCGGCTTTCAGTTTCTCCGGTGTTTCGCTGGTGATGCGGGTACCGAAGCCCCCGGTCGCCATATTAATAAAGCAGGTTTTGCCGTTGACCCGGGCAATATCAATGGCGGTGGCGTTGCCCGCGATAGCCAGCTTCAGCGCTTTGTCCATCGCATCAGGGATCCCGGCGCTGGTGGCGAAATCGTTGGCCGTCCCGAGCGGCAAAATGCCCAGTGCCGGGATCTCATCGCCTTCGCAATGCACCAGCGCGGTGGCGACTTCGTTAATGGTACCGTCTCCGCCTCCGGCAATCACGGTGGCTACGCCGAGCTGACGGGCTTCTGCAAGGTAGCGCGCCGCATCGCCTTTTTCCCAGGTCACACGCACGTGGATCTCAACACCTTCATCACGCAGTTGCGTTATGGCTTCACGCAGCTGGGGGTTACCGGCACCTTTGCCGTTGAGGATCAGTAAGCTGGCAGGAAAGTCGGTCATCTTTTTATCCGCTGATTCAACATGATAAAAGTGTACCTCAGGCATTGCGCTTGTGGGTGAGAATTGACCGAATTAAACAAATCTGGGGAGGAAGGGCAAAAAATAAGCCCGCGTAAGGGAGATTACGCAGGCTAAGGAGGTGGTTCCTGGTACTACTAGCATTATGGGTTATGTTTTTCAGCGATTCGGATAATACCCGTATTAAGCGAGACGGTATGTGATCCGATTCTAAGATTTTTCCCGGCGCGAAAAAATAACCCCTCTGAACTACTTCGCGTGTGGGTTGATGGTGCTTTGGTTAGCGCCAAAGTTACGCATCAACAGCGCGTATTCGAGGCCGATCTCTTCCGGTACCGGGATCCAGACCGTGTGGCCATCACCAGGCGCCACCTCGGTTGGCTGGCCTTTGCTGTTTTCCATGTGCTCCAGGGTGAAGTTGACGTTACCCTGCGGTGTCATCAGCTCAAGGCTGTCGCCTTTGATGAACTTATTTTTCACCGCGACGGCGGCAAGGTTGCCTTTGCGTTCGCCGGTGAAATCACCGACAAACTGCTGGCGTTCAGACACGGAAAAACCATGTTCGTAGTTCTGATAGCTGTCATGGGTATGACGACGCAGGAAGCCTTCGGTATAGCCGCGGTGCGCCAGGCCTTCCAGCGTTTCAAGCAGCGATTCGTCAAACGGTTTGCCCGCAGCGGCATCGTCGATGGCTTTGCGATAAACCTGAGCGGTACGCGCGCAGTAGTAGTAGGACTTAGTACGGCCTTCGATTTTCAGCGAGTGCACGCCCATCTGAGTCAGGCGTTCCACGTGCGCAATCGCGCGCAGATCTTTTGAGTTCATGATGTAGGTGCCGTGCTCGTCTTCGAATGCGGTCATGTATTCGCCCGGACGCTGCGCTTCTTCAATCATGAACACGCTGTCGGTTGGCGCGCCTTCGCCAAGGGTTGGCTCAACGTTTTTCACTGGGATCGGTTCATGCTTGTGCACGATATTGCCCACGTCGTCTTCTTTACCTTCCTGGACGTTATATTCCCAGCGGCAGGCGTTGGTGCAGGTTCCCTGATTGGGATCGCGTTTGTTGATATAGCCCGAGAGCAGGCAGCGGCCGGAGTAGGCCATGCACAGCGCACCGTGAACAAAGATTTCCAGTTCCATTTCCGGAACCTGGGTGCGAATTTCTTCGATCTCTTCCAAAGAGAGTTCGCGGGAGAGGATCACGCGGGTCAGGCCCATCTGTTTCCAGAACTTCACCGTCGCCCAGTTAACGGCGTTCGCCTGCACCGACAGGTGCACGTCCATCTGCGGGAAGTGTTCACGCACCAGCATAATCAGGCCTGGGTCAGACATGATTAACGCATCCGGACCCATATCCACCACCGGTTGCAGATCGCGAATGAAGGTTTTCAGCTTGGCGTTGTGCGGCGCAATGTTCACCACGACGTAGAATTTTTTCCCCAGCTCATGGGCTTCGTTGATGCCGAGCTGCAAATTCTCGTGGTTAAATTCGTTGTTGCGGACACGCAATGAGTAACGCGGCTGGCCGGCATAGACGGCATCGGCACCATAAGCGAAAGCGTAACGCATATTTTTCAGCGTTCCCGCCGGGGAGAGGAGTTCCGGTTTAAACATGATTTTCTCGTTCTGATGACAGGTCAGATCCGCATTCACCAGGTGAAGCGGTGGGGGAGTTCCCGTACTTTAAGGGCGGGAATTGTAGCGCTGTGAGGAAGGGGAGTAAACCTTTTAGGTCGAGGCAATTGCCGGGCGGCGGCTGCGCCTTACCCGGCCTGGAAAGACGGCGTCAACGCTACGCCAGGCGGCAGGCGTCCGCTTCCCAACGGTAGCCGACACCATACACCGCGCGAATAAATGACTGCTCCGCATCCTGAGCCTCCAGTTTTCGGCGCAGGTTTTTGATATGGCTGTCGATGGTGCGATCGGTCACCACGCGATAATCATCGTACAGATGATTCAGCAACTGTTCGCGGGAAAACACTTTCCCCGGCTCCTGCGACAGCGTTTTCAGCAGGCGAAACTCCGCAGGCGTTAAATCCAACACTTTGTTGCGCCAGGAGGCCTGGAAACGGCTTTCGTCGACAATCAGCGGGCTTTCGGCATCAAGCACCTGCAGCTCCCGTTGCGGGCGGCAGCGGCGGAGAATGGTTTTCACGCGAGCCACCACTTCACGCGGGCTGTATGGCTTACAGATATAGTCATCCGCGCCAATCTCCAGCCCCAGCAGGCGGTCAATCTCTTCAATTTTCGCCGTGACCATCACAATCGGGACTTCAGAGAAACGACGGATCTCGCGACACAGCGTCAGACCATCGGTCCCCGGCAGCATCAAATCCAGCAGAATCAAGTGCGGCGGTGACTGATGCACGTAGTTCAACACTTTGTCGCCATGATTTATCAGCGTGGGGGCATAGTTGGCGGCCAGCAGATAATCAATCAGCAACTGCCCCAGTTTGGGTTCATCCTCAACAATCAGGATACGCGGTGTGTGGTCATCAATCGGTAATTCGGTCATACGGCTCCCGGTAAATCACGATCCAGAGGTAGTTCTACTTTAATGCTTACCCCACCAAAAGGCGAATGCCCGGCGCTAAGCTTACCGCCATGCGCCGCAACGATATTCACGCAAATGGCGAGACCTAATCCTGAGCCGCCGCTGGCGCGGTTGCGGGATCCTTCCGTGCGGTAGAAGCGTTCGCACAGCATTTCTAGCTGCTCGTCGCTGACGCCAGGGGCGCTATCGGCAAAGGCCAGGGTGATGTTGTGCAGCGATTTTTCAGCGGAAATCTGTAACATGCCGCCAGCGTCGGTATAGCGCAGGCTATTCTCCAGCAGATTGTTGAACAGCTGCATCAGACGATCGCGATCGCCAAACACCACGGCTTCCTCCGGCAGCTTCAGGCTGAGGTTCAGCCCACGGCTGGCAAAGCGTTCCCGGAAGACACCTGCCGCCATTTCCAGCAAAGAAATCAGGTCAAGCGGCTCTTTCTGGTAAGCCAACGCGCCCTCGTCGGACATCGACAGCTGATGAAGATCGTCCACCAGTTTGGTCAACGTGCCCACTTCTGCTTGTAAAGAAGCGACCGATTCCGGGGTGAATTTTCGTACGCCATCCTGAATCGCTTCCAGCTCGCCGCGAAGTACGGCCAGTGGGGTGCGCAGCTCATGGGAAATATCCGCCATGAAATCGCGGCGCATCTGCTGGTTACGCTCAAGGGTGCTGGCAAGCTGGTTGAAGTCCTGCGCCAGACGGCCCAGCTCATCAGCGCCCGGTGCCGTCACGCGAGTCGAAAAGTCCCCGGCCGCCAGGCGATGTGTGCCCTCCACCAGCCGTTTGACCGGCGCAAGCAGACCGCGAGCCAGTGGGAACGTCGCGAGAGCCGCAAGTAACGTTGCCAGCCCCACGATCAGCCAACTGGTGCGCCTCTGCTGACGGTCAAAGTTGATATCTGTGTTGCGGGTCAGCCGCTCCACCGGTGAGGCAATGACGGCCCCCACGGTAATGCCATTGACGACAATGCTGCGGCGTGAACCATCCGGCGGAATTGGCGCTCGTGGGCCAACCAGCACGTTGGCATTCTGATCGACCACCCAAAACTGGGTACGCCAGCCATGTGGCGGCATATCCGGCGGCGGGCCACCCGGTGCGCCGCGTTTATCGTCGGCAGTATCATGCTCAAACGAGCGCAGGATCTGGAAGACGAAGCGGTCATTGCCGCGCAGAAAACGCCAGTTGCCGTGCGTTTCGTACTGCTCGGACAGGGCATCGCTCAGCATCTGCAAACGCTGTTCGTTGCCACGTTTAATGTAGTCGATAAAGCCATGTTCAAAGCTCAGCCGTACCGCCCAGTGCATGCTGATGAGCAGCACAATACAGGTGGCGAAAATGGCCAGAAACAGCTTTGCGGTAATACCGGGGCGCCAGACTTTCACGGCTCGCTCCTTTTACGTCTTGTAATGATCACGTTTTTACTGATGTCATCAGGCACCCGGGCAAAAATCAGCGCGGGCAGGGCGATAATGACCGCCATGCTGAGGTAGGTATACAGGAAGACCTGGTGTGTCACCGCGCTGTCGGCACTGATATGGTGTTGCCCGAACATCCCCAGCAACAGGCCCGCCACGGTGACGCCGATACTCATCGACAGCTGCATCACCATCGACAACATACTGTTACCGCTGCTGGCGAGATCGTCCGGGAGCTCTTTTAACGTCAGGGTGTTCATGGAGGAGAACCGGCTGGAGTTGATCATGCCCTGCAGGAACAGCACCACCGGCAGCAGCCAGTACCACCCCATTAACGCTGTCGCCATAAACAGCAACGTGATGCAGGCCAGGCCCAGCGTGGCGCAGATCAGCACGTTGCGATAGCCAAAGTGATTAACCACCTGCACCACGATTCGCTTCATGCCCATGCTGCCCATCACCATGGGGATCATCATGAGCCCGGCGTGGAACGGCGAAAACCCCAGACCAATCTGCAAGAAGACCGGTGTCATAAACGGCAGCATCCCGCTGCCGATGCGACCGGCGAAGCTGCCTGCCAGGCCGAGTGAGAAGATACGGTTTTTGAACAGGTTAAGACTGAACAGGGCGTTGTCGTTATCACGGGCATGCCAGAGGTAGAACAGCATTGACGACACGCCCAGGGTGACCAGCAGTCCCAGCATCAGCGGCGAAATACCCAATCCGTGTTGGCCGTCCAGCGCCAGCGTGAGGGTGGCCATGCCCAGCGCCAGCAGGACAAAACCTGCGAGATCAAAGCGTCGGGTTTGCAGGGTGTAATTGGGCATCAGCCACAGCGTCGCTATGGCCCCGATAATGCCGACGGGAATGTTGATCAGGAAAATCCAGTGCCAGGACGCGTACTGCACCAGGATCCCGCCTAGCGCCGGACCCACCAGCGGGCCGACCTGGCCAGGAATAGTGACGAAGGTCATTGCCGCCATGTACTGATCGCGGGGGACGATTTTCATCACCGTCAACCTGCCGACGGGCACCATCATGGCCCCGCCAATGCCCTGCAGGACACGCGACATCACCAGTTCATTGAGCGTATTGGACTGCGCGCAGAAGACCGAGCCAACGGTAAACAGCACGATGGCGGTAAAGAAAATATTCCGCACGCCAATTCGGTCCGCCAGCCAGCCGCTGGCGGGCAGCATCACCGCCACCGTCAGAACATAGGCCACCACCACCATATGCATGTGCAGCGGGCTTTCCCCCAGACTTTTCGCCATCGAGGGCAGGGCGGTGTTGACGATGGTGGTGTCCAGCGCCTGCATAAAGAAGCCGAAAGCCACAATCCACAGTTGCCAGCGTACGCTGACAGGCATCTCTTCCATATTAGTCCGTCACCGTTTGACGAGGTTTACGCGTAAATCGCAGCCGCAGTCGGTCGAAGAACAGGTACACCACCGGGGTGGTATACAGCGTCAGCAGTTGGCTCATCACCAGCCCCCCGACGATGGTTATCCCGAGCGGCTGGCGCAGCTCTGAGCCGTCGCCGCCGGAAAGCACCAGCGGCAGTGCACCAAACAGGGCGGCCAGCGTGGTCATCATGATTGGGCGAAAACGCAGCAGGCAGGCCTGGAAAATCGCTTCTTCTGGCGACAGATTGCCCTTGCGCTGCGCCTCAAGCGCAAAATCGACCATCATGATGGCATTCTTCTTCACGATGCCTATCAGCAGCATGATGCCGATAAGCGCAATCAGGCTGAACGGCGCGCCAAAGAGTTCCAGCGCCAGCAGCGCCCCCACGCCCGCGGAAGGGAGCGTCGACAGAATGGTCAGCGGATGAACGTAGCTCTCATACAGCATCCCCAGAACGATGTAGACCGTAGCAATGGCCGCCAGAATCAGGATCACCTGCGAGTTCATGGTTTGCTGGAATACCTGCGCGGTACCGGCAAAGCTCCCGCGAACGGTGTTTGGCACACCCAGCTGCGTCATGGTTTTGTTGATAACATCGCTGGCTTCCGACAGCGATTTTCCCGTAGGGAGGTTGAACGAGATAGTCGAGGCGGCGTTCAGTCCCTGATGGTTGACCGATAACGGCGCATTCGCAGGCTGCCATTTCGCGAAGTAGGAGAGGGGAATGGCTTTGCCTTCGCTGTTGATAACAAACATCTGGTTCAGGGCGCTGATGTCCTGGGTATAAACCGGATCGACTTCCATCACCACTTTGTACTGGTTTAGCGGCTGGTAGATAGTGGAAATCTGACGCTGACCAAACGCGTTATTCAACAGGCTGTTCGCCGCTTCAACGTTGATACCGAGTCGCGACATGGTTTCACGGTCGTATACCAGATCCATTTCCGCGCCGTTATCCTGCTGATCGGAGTTCACATCGGCCAGTTCCGGGACGTTGGCCAACGCTTTGGTGATTTTGGGTGTCCATTCGCGGAGATCGGCGAGGTTGTCGGATAAGAGCGTGTACTGATAACCCGCGTTGGCCTGACGTCCGCCGACACGAATATCCTGTACGGCCATCAAAAACAGGTTGGCACCCGGCTCTTTGGCGAGTTTTTTACGCAGACGGTCAATCACCTGCTGCGCCGTTTCATTACGCTCGCTGCGAGACTTCAGGGTGATAAACATCATTCCGCTGTTGACGCGCGACCCGCCGGTAAAGCCGGTGACGTTATCCACGGCTTTGTCCTCACGAATAATCTTCATGAAATCCTGCAGCTTCCCGCGCATCGCCTGGAACGAGATGCTCTGATCGGCCTGAATGTTGCCCATCAACACCCCGGTGTCCTGTTCCGGAAAGAAGGTTTTAGGAATCGAAATATATAACCAGACGTTCAGGGCGATGGTGGCGAGCAGGACCACGCCCACCAGACGCGCATGCTCCAGCACCCATTTCAGGGATTTTCCGTAGCCCTGCTGCATGGCGACCAACAGGCGGCCAAAACCCCGGGCCCGCGTCGGCTGATGCGGTTTTGATGACTTCAGCATCCAGCCGCACATCATCGGCGTCAGGGTCAGCGATACCGCCAGCGAAATCCCGATGGCGACCGACAGCGTCACCGCAAACTCACGCAGCAGTCGGCCCGGCAAACCGCCCATCAACAGCAGCGGCAGGAACACCGCGACCAGAGACAGGCTCATCGACAGCACGGTAAAACCGACTTCGCGGCTACCTTGCAGCGCCGCCTGCAGCGGTTTCATCCCCGCTTCCAGATGGCGTGAAATGTTTTCCAGCACCACGATGGCATCATCCACCACAAACCCGGTGGCAATGGTCAGCGCCATCAACGATAAATTGTTGAGGCTGAAACCGCACAGATACATGGCGGCAAAAGTGCCAATCAGTGAAACGGGGACCGCGACGGCGGGAATGATCGTCGCGCGGCCGGATCGCAGGAACAGGAACACCACGAGGATCACCAACGCCACGGAAATGATCAGCGTTTGCTCCACTTCATCCAGCGAGGCACGAATTGTGGGGGAACGGTCCTGGGCGATTTGCAGATCGATAGCGGCCGGAATGGTCTCTTTCAGATCCGGCAGTTTGGCGCGAATCGCATCCACCGTCTGGATGATATTGGCTTCCGGCAGCTTGCGAATCATCAGCAGAATGGCGGGCTTGGCATTGGTCATCCCCGCGTTACGTACATCCTGGACTGAATCCGTCACGTTGGCCACATCGCTCAGGCGAACGGTGGAACCGTTGTTGTAGTGAATGATCAGCGGCTTGTATTCCGCGGCCGTTTTCAGCTCGTCATTGGTGGCAAGCTGCCAGCGCTGGCTGCCGTTTTCAATAGAACCCTGCGGATTACGCACGTTGGCGGCGTTTATGGCGGAACGGACGTCATCCAGCGACACGCCCTGGTTAAACAGAGCCTGTGGGTTGAGGTCAACGCGTACGGCGGGCAGGGAACTGCCGCCGACGTCCACATCGCCTACGCCGTCAATCTGAGCGATGGTCTGCGCCAGTTGTGTTGAGGCGAAATCGTACAGCTTACCCTGCGAGTAGGTGTCCGAGGTAAGCGTCAGGATCATGATTGGCGCATCTGACGGGTTGGCTTTGCGATAGGTCGGCCGGCTCGGCATGCCCGTTGGCAACAGGCTTTGGGCGGCGTTAATCGCGGCCTGCACATCGCGCGCTGCCCCGTTGATATCACGGTTGAAATCAAACTGCAGAATGATTCGCGTGCTGCCAAGGGAGCTCATCGAGGTCATTTCATTGACCCCGGCGATGCGTCCGAGTGAACGCTCCAGCGGTGTTGCCACCGATGAAGCCATGGTTTCCGGCGATGCGCCTGGCAGTGAGGCGCTGATCATAATCACCGGATAATCCACCTGCGGCAGCGGGGCGACCGGCAGCAGCCGGAAGCCCAGTACGCCGCACAGGGTGATGGCGAGCGAAATTAAGATAGTCGCCACCGGGCGGTGAATGAAGAGCGCGAAAAACTTCACTTACGCCTCCTCTTCACGCGTTGGCAGACGGCTTTTCAGGTACAGCGACAGGCGGTCAAACAGCAGATAAATCACCGGCGTCGTGAAGAGCGTTAACACCTGGCTGACCAGCAAACCGCCGACCATCCCGATCCCCAGCGGACGACGCAGTTCAGCGCCCACCCCGGTGCTGAGCATCAGCGGCAGCGCACCCAGAAGGGCGGCGAGCGTGGTCATCAGAATCGGGCGGAAACGCAATAAACAGGCCTGATAGATAGCCTCACGCGGCGGCATGCCCTGTTCGCGTTCCGCCGCGAGGGCGAAGTCGATCATCATGATTGCATTCTTCTTCACGATGCCGATAAGCAGGATAATGCCGATGATGGCGATCACATCCAGCTCGCTGCCGGAGACCCACAATGCCAGTAGTGCCCCGACGCCTGCGGTCGGCAGGGTGGAAAGAATGGTGATGGGATGAATAAAACTTTCGTACAGGATCCCAAGCACGATATACATCGCCACGACCGCCGCCACCACCAGCCACACGGTACTGCCCAGGGCGGACTGGAATGCCAGCGAACTGCCCTGGAATTCAGTGCGGATATCGACAGGCAGATTCAGCGTTTTTTCCGCCTCGGTGATGGCTTTTACCGCATCGCCCAGAGAGGAATCCTGCGCCACGTTGAACGAAATGGTGGTCACCGGGAACTGATCGAGGTGGTTCACCGACAGCGGGGTAAAGCGTTCTTCCACTTTGGCGATGGCGTTAAGCGGCACGATGCCACCGCTGCTGCTGGTGATGCGAATATTATCCAGTGCCGTCAGCCCTGGCGTTTCGCTGGTATCGTGCTCCAGCACCACGCGATACTGGTTGGACTGGGTGTAAATGGTGGAAATCAGACGCTGGCCAAACGCGTTGTACAGTGCATTATCGACATCAGCCATGCTGATCCCTAAACGGCTGGCACTGTCGCGGTCGACGTTCACATAAGCGGCCAACCCTTTGTCCTGCCAGTCGCTGCTGACATCCTCAAGCTGTGGCAGTTTTTGCAGCTCGGTCATGAGCTGTGGCACCCACTCACTCAGCGCATCCAGTGAGTTGGCCTGCAGGCTGAACTGATACTGGGTGCGGCTGACGGTAGTATCAATCGTCAGGTCCTGGGTTGGCTGCAGATAAAGCGCAATGCCAGGGATACGGTCAATGGCGTGTTGCAGACGACGAATCACCTTCTGTACGCGGTCATCGCGCTCCGATAACGGCTTCAGGTTTATCTGCAAACGGGCACTGTTCAACGCCGGGTTGGTGCCGTCGACGCCGACAAATGACGTCAGGCTTTCCACCGCCGGATCTTTCAGAATGATGTCAGAAACCTGTTCCTGACGCTGCGCCATGCTGGCAAACGACGCCGATTGGGGGGCCTGTAAGGTGCCCTGAATGATGCCGTTATCCTGAATCGGGAAGAAGCCTTTTGGAATAAAGACCCACAGCATAATTGACAGCGCCAGGGTGCTGAGCGCCACGCCGAGCGTGAGCCAGGGATGGTTTAGCACTTTTGCAAGCATACGACCGTAGGCCGCAATCACACGTTCAAAGAACCGTTCGCTGGCACGCGAGAAACGGTTTTGCTTGCGCAGCGAGTCGTGGCTCAGCATACGCGCGCACATCATCGGGGTGAGCGTCAGCGAAACAACGGCGGAAATCAAAATGGCGACCGCGAGGGTGATGGCAAATTCCCGGAACAGGCGACCCACAATATCGCCCATAAACAGCAGCGGGATCAGCACGGCAATCAGCGAGAAGGTGAGTGAGATAATGGTAAAGCCGATTTCGCCAGCCCCCTTCAGGGCGGCGTCCATCGGTTTCTCCCCTTTTTCGATATAGCGTGAAATGTTCTCGATTACCACGATGGCATCATCGACCACAAAGCCGGTGGCAATGGTTAAGGCCATCAGCGTCAGGTTATTGATCGAGAAATCGAGGAACACCATCACCGCGAATGTGCCCACCAGCGACAGCGGGACCGCGACGCCAGGAATAATGGTGGCCGGAACATTGCGCAGGAAAACGTAGATAATCATGACCACCAGCGCAATCGCCAGCATCAGTTCGAATTGGGTATCGCTGACGGACGCACGAATGTTGTTCGTTCTGTCAGAAAGGACTTTCACCTGCACGGATTTCGGCAGGCTGCTGGTGAGCTGTGGCAGCATCTGACGGATGCTGTCGGCAGTGGCGATAATGTTCGCGCCGGGTTGGCGCTGGACGTTCATCACAATGGCCTGCTGCTTATTCGCCCAGGCACCCAGCCAGCTGTTTTCCGCCCCTTGCTCTACGGTCGCGACAGCACCGAGGCGAATCGGTGCGCCGTTCTGATAGGCGATAATCAGCTTGCGATACTCTTCGGCTGACTGCATCTGGTCATTGGCCGAGAGCGTGACGGCGCGAGTCGGGCCATCCAGACTCCCTTTTGCCGAGTTGACGTTGGCATTGGTAATGGCCGTGCGCACGGTTTCGCTGGTCAGCCCAAGTGCGGCAATCGCCTGGGCATTCAGTTTCACGCGTACCGCCGGGCGTTGCCCGCCTGCGAGCGTCACCAGACCCACGCCCGAAACCTGGGAGATTTTCTGCGCCACGCGCGTTTCCACCATATCTTCCACCTGCGTCATGGGCAACGCAGAAGACGTGACGGCCAGCGTCATGATTGGCGGATCCGCCGGGTTCACTTTGCTGTAGACCGGAGGATTCGGCAGATCGCTCGGCAGCAGATTTGTCGCGGCGTTGATGGCTGCCTGGACTTCCTGCTCGGCGACATCAAGCGAAAGCTCCAGCTGGAACTGGAGGGTCACGACCGAAGCGCCGCCTGCGCTCTGGGACGACATTTGCTTAAGGCCAGACATCTGACCAAACTGGCGCTCAAGCGGCGCAGTAATCGACGATGTGACCACGTCCGGGCTGGCGCCAGGATAAAGCGTGATGACCTGAATGGTCGGATAATCGACTTCCGGCAGGGCGGAAACAGGCAGGAAACGGTAGCCGATGATCCCCGCCAGCAGAATGGCAATCATCATCAGCGTCGTGGCGACAGGACGGAGAATAAACAGACGGGACGGGCCGCCTGCGTTATTCGGGGGCTGCACGTGCATCAGGAGCGGGCTCCTTTTTTGCCACTGTGCTCAGCGGCCGGTTTATTCGCAGCAGCGCTGTGCGCTTCCACCACTTCCACTTTGGCACCTTCGGTCAGACGATCGATACCGTCGGTGACGACTTTATCCCCGGCAGACAGACCCGCGGTGATAACCACTTTCTGGCTGTCCTGAATACCCGGCACCACGATGTGTTTACTGACTTTGTTCTCGCTATTCAGCACCCAAACGAAGTTGCCTTCGTTGCCCATTTGCAGGGCCGCTGTCGGGATAACCACCGCATTTTGTTCGGTATCGACCAACAAACGGGCGTTGACGAACTGATTCGGGAACAGGGCATCATCCTGATTGTTGAAGCGGGCTTTCAGCTTGATGGTGCCGGTCGTCGCATCGATTTGGTTATCCAGGCTTAACAGCGTACCGCTGCTGAGCTTCTGTTTATTGGTACGGTCCCAGGCTTCGACAATCAGAGATTGACCGGTTTTTTGCGCCTGAACCACGGTGGCGATGTCATTTTCCGGCAGCGTAAAGACCAGATCGATAGGGTGAGTCTGGGTTAATACGACAATGCCCGTGGTGTCACCGGTGGAAATCTGGTTGCCGATATCAACCTGTTTCAAGCCCACTCGCCCGTCGATAGGGGCGGTGATGCGTGTCCAGTCCAGCTGCAGCTGTGCGCTGGCGACGCTGGCTTCATCGGCTTTGACGGTGCCCAGGCTTTCGGTGACCAGCGCGGACTGAGTGTCCAGATCCTGACGGGAGATCAGATTCGTTTTAACCAACTGCTGGTAGCGGGATAAATCGCGGCGGGCATTGGCAAGCGTGGCATTATCTTTCGCCAGTTGCCCCTGTGCTTGCGCCAGTGCCACTTTAAACTGGCTTGGATCGATTTCTGCCAGCAAATCACCGGCTTTAACCTGCTGACCTTCCTGGAAGTGCAGGGCCAACAGTTGACCGTCCACACGACTTCGCACCGTGACGGTATTGGCTGCCGTGATGGTCCCAAGACCCGTGAGATAACGTGGCACTGCTTCACTGGTGGCGGTTGCCGCCTGAACAGGGGCCAGCGCGCCGCTAAAGCGACCTCCATGGCGGCCACCGCCCTGCTGTGCGGCTGCGGTGTTGCCTGATTCGCTGCTGCCGCTGGTGTGCCAGTAATACACGGCGGCACCGGCCACAATCACGATACCCAGCGCGGCTAACCAACGCGATTTATTGCTGCCTTTCATCGTTATACGTATCTCGTCCTGAAAACTTTCTCGGAATGATACTAGTTTAGTAACGGAACCCCCCGGAAAAATGGAGGAAATATGAAAGACTGTCTGGAAACGTCTGAATGACGGGTGTTTTGAATCGTGTATCTGGTTTTATAGCCAAATAATTCGAGTTGCAGGCAGGCGGCAAGGGAGCTCATCCCCAGGAGCTTACTTTAGTCAGTGACTGGGGTGAGAGAGTGCAGCCAACGCACCTGAAGCTTGAAGAATGCAGGCTATAGGGGCTGAAAACGGGAAAGGCCCTGCCAGGCAGGGCCTTGAAAAGGAAAAGGGTTATGATGAAGTTAGTCATCATACTGGTCATTCTCTTAGTGATAAGTTTCGCGACTTACTAAGAGACCAGAGGGGGGAGAAATCCCTCCTCGCCCTTTACCCCCAACGTTAGGTTGAAAAAGCAGCAAAGTCAATCCACGCTTTTCGGGCAGGATCGCGTTTTACGCAAATACCACCTGTGCCCAACGGGCCAGTCCGGCGGTAACGGAACCGAAATCATCGCCACCGGCAATTTCAATGCCCGGTAACTGCTGGGCCAACGCTTTTTTGATCAACGGCGAACGTGCGCTCCCCCCGGTCAGATAAATAACGTCTGGTTTTTCACGTCCGTTATCCAGCGCTAACTGTACCTGTTCCAGAATGCGCGTCAGCGGTTGGTTTAACGCGGCTTCTAATCCCAACTGGTTAATGTCGGCTGCCAGCCCTGCACTCAGGAACGGCAGTTCAGTGGTGATATCGGCTTTGTCGGAGAGGGCAATTTTGCTCTCTTCAGCGCTACGGACCAGGCGATAGCTCAGGCGCTGTTGCCAGGTTTTCACCAGCAGCGATACGCTATCGGCATTGCGAGCGTCGCGGACCAAATCGCGCAGCATACGGCCATTCGCCGCACTGTAAAAATCAGTCTGTGCCGGTACGTCGTTAATCGCGACCGCGTTCCACCACGGCAGGACGGGCAGGGCGATGCCTTTTTCGGTTTCGCCACCCATACCGAGTAATGGCATCAGGCATTTGAACGCCAACGCGATGTCGAGGTCATTCCCTCCGACGCGGCAACCGCTGTGTCCGAGGAGGCTGCCTTCGCGTTCGCGGAGGGCGCGCCATTGTGGACCCATCAGCAGCAGCGAGCAGTCGGTGGTACCGCCGCCGATATCGACAACCAGCACGCGTTTTTCTTCGGTCAGCGTCGCTTCAAAATCAAGCCCCGCGGCGACGGGCTCATACTGGAAGACCACGTCCCGGAATCCGGCACGCAGCGCGGCACGTTCCAGAATGCCCTGCGCCTGATTGTTGGCCTCATCACCGCCCAGCCCCTGGAAGTTAATCGGGCGGCCAATCACCGCCTGTGTAATGCTTTCCGGGAGCTGCGTTTCTGCCCGCTGTTTAATGTGCAGCATCATTGCGCAGACCAAATCTTCAAACAGCGCGACCTGCTGAGGCTTGAGCCCGCTGGCCCCGAGGAAGGACTTTGGTGATTTTACGAAATAAACTTCTTCCGGATCGTCAATATACTGACGCAGAGATGCCAGCCCGAACTGCACGCTGTTGGGTAACACATCAATATCTTCTTCGCGGTTGAAGCGAATCGCACGACGCAGCAGCGCTTCCGTTTCATCGCCGGTGGCCGGGACATCGTGCAGACGGTAGAGCCACTCGCTGACCGCTTCACGCGTCGGTGCGCAAAGCATTGACGGTAAGAGTGAGCTGCCGTTTTCAAGCGTCAAAAGCTGCGGATTCTCGTCGCGCATGACGGCCACTGAGCAGTTGGCCGTCCCATAGTCAAAACCAATAAACACCGTAAAATTCCCCATGCCAGTGAAGAAAAAGGCGACGACTTTAGCCCAATGTGGTGCAGGCGACAAGTCAGAATATGATAGCAAGGCAGGAATCGTGCTAAGCGGTTATGCTGTAGTCACTTTTTTGAGGAGACCCCATGTTGACGTTATCCTGGCAGGCGCCCTACGACTGGGAGTGGATGTTTGGCTTTTTGAATGCCCGTACCGTGGAGGGCGTTGAGCGCTTTGACGCCGGTTCGTACATCCGTAGTTTTGCGCTGGGTGCGCACCGTGGGCTGATTCAGGTGACGCCCGACCCGCAAACTCAAACGCTGAAGGTGGTGCTCTCCAAAGGGTTATTGCCGGTGCAGGCGCAGTGTCTGGCCAAAATTGAACAGCTCTTTGATTTGCGCTGCGATCCGCAGAACGTGTCAGCGGCTTTGGGCTCCCTGGCGGCGGCACGCCCGGGCTTGCGCCTTCCAGGCTGTCTCGACCCCTTCGAACAGGGCGTTCGGGCGATTTTAGGGCAGCTGGTGAGCGTGTCGATGGCGGCAAAACTGACCAGCCGGGTGGCGACACTTTACGGGACTCCGCTTGAGGATGCGCCGGGGTTTGTCTGTTTTCCTACGCCTGAACAACTGGTGGTTGCTGACGCCCTGGTCCTTAAAGGATTAGGGATGCCGGTGAAAAGGGCCGAGTCGCTCATTCATCTGGCGCAGGCCGCGCTTTCCGGTGAGCTGCCACTCACCCTTCCTGAAAATGTCGACGCGGGAATGAAGCAGCTGCAAAAGCTCCCCGGGATTGGTCGCTGGACGGCGAATTATTATGCGCTGCGAGGCTGGCAGGCGAAGGATGTGTTCCTGCCAGACGACTATCTCATCAAACAACGCTTTCCGGGCATGACACCCGCGAAAATCCGTCGCTATGCGGAGCGCTGGCAGCCCTGGCGCTCCTATGCGTTACTGCATATCTGGTACAGCGACGGATTTAAGCCGGATTAATGCGTATGCTGCTCCCGGGTAGCGCTGCCTTGCGCCTGTTGCCCGGAAATCACGATCCCACGGGTTTCGCGACCAAACGCCACAAACACGCAAATCAGGATCGCGACGGTGCCCGCGACCAGCGCCATTGCCAGACCGTAGTTCCCGCCATTGGCCTCTGCAATACGCGCCTGCAGCGTGGCGTTGACTGAAGCCAGCAGGTTCCCCAATTGATAGACAAATCCGGGTAAGACAGCACGGGCATTGGCGGGTACCAGTTCATTGAGGTACGTCGGAACCACACCCCAGGCGCCTTGCACCATAAACTGCATCAGGAAGGCACCAAGACCAATATTGAACGATCCGGTCGAGAAGGCCCACAGCGGAAGGACGGGCAGCGCGAGAAACGCTGCAATCATCATGGTTTTCTTACGGCCAATTTTCTCCGAAAGCGAGCCGAAGAAGACCCCGCCTATCATCGCAGCAATGTTATAGCCAATTGCAATTAAGCTGACGGTATGAGGATCAAAACCATGCTGAACTTTCAGGAAGGTGGGGTAGAGGTCCTGGGTGCCGTGGCTGAAGAAATTAAAGCAGGCCATCAGCAGCACCAGATACACGCACAGCTTCCAGTGCGATTTCAGCACGGGCAGCAGCGCGGAGCTCTCGTTACGCGCGCGGGCCGCCAGCCAAACCGGAGATTCCGGGACTTTGAACCAGATATAAGGCAGTAGAAAAATAGGCAACGCGCCAATCAGGAACATCCCGCGCCAGCCGACGGTGCTGTAAAACAGGCCAAAGATGATTGAGGCCAGCAGATAGCCACACGGATAGCCCGCCTGAAAGATGCCGGACATCAGCCCACGCGAGCGATCCGGGATGGTTTCCATCGCCAGCGAAGACGCCACGCCCCAGATCCCGCCCATCGCAATACCGTACAGCAAACGCAGAACCAGGAAGGTGGTAAACGTCGGTGACCAGGCGGAGAGCAGCTCAAAAATGCTGAACATCAGAATATTGAGCATCAGAATGGGGCGGCGGCCAAATTTTTCCGCCAGCCGTCCGAACACCAGTGCGCCAATCGGGCGCACCGCCAGCGTCAGCATTATGGCGATGGAGACCTCGGACACGGAGGCGTGGAACCAGGTGGCCAGGTCGCTTAACACAAAGACCAGGATGAAGAAATCGAAGGCGTCGAGCATCCAGCTGGAAAAGCTGGCGACGGCGACATGCTTTTGGGTAACAGTCCAGTTAAAAGGCGTATTCATGAGCAATGTCCTGATTGTGGCTGTGCAATAGACAGCGGCGGCGATCAGGTGTTGTGCGGGCAAGATGTTCGACAGTACCTGTCACCAGGAAAGGCTTCTTTGTTATGCATTTGTATATTACATGTAAAGAATAGTTAGTTAGCAGGTTAATGGTTAGTAATTGTAAATAATAGCGTCATAATGAAAATGGGCCCGCTGCAGGCACAGCGGGCGAAGGGACTAGTTAATGGCAAAATAACTGGTGTTGAGGACCAGCTCGAGTGGCTGGCTCTGGGCAATGGTGTCGCCGTAAATCAGATCAACGCCGATCCCGGACAGGGTGTCCATCATCATGACCTGGTTGGTTGGTCCGGCAAGGGTTTTCATCCCCAGGCGCTGGGCATGGCCCTGCACAATCGTGACCATCATTTCGTCCATCAGGCTGGCATGGACGTTGCCGATAATATCCGGGTCGAGCATGATGTAGTCGGCACTGCCCGCGGTGATATGTTCAAAAAGCTCCAAATCCTGGCCCACCTGGCTGAGAATGATTTTGCATCCCGCTTTGCGCAACCGGCTAAGCCCGTCCTGGACACCCGCCTGCAGCAGGGCGTCGGCAGCGATCACCAGATGCAGCAGTCGGGCGGGCATTCCACTGTGCTTAAGCCCTTCCAGCAGTTCGTCGACCAGCGTCACGCTGGCCACACCGACAGCGGAAAGGGGGAGGGCCACACTGATCCCACGCGCCGCAACGTTATTGGCCCAACGGCTGAAGAACTCCAGGTAAATCCGACGGTCCAGCGCATGGATAAGTTCCGGGTCGGAGAGCCCTTTGCGGAAGGCCGGTTCCTCTACCATTTCGCCTTCGCTGGTCCACAGGCGCAGCGACAACAGCCAGAAGCTGCTGCTTTCTGGAATGCGCGGCGAGGCAACGCTACGGGCCATCACCACGAGGTGATTGTCTTTGATCATTCGCCACTGTTCATCCAGTGACATCATGCTGCGCTGCTGGTGAAGCCTGTCCTGCTGCATTTCGTAGACGCTGACGATGCCGCGGCCGTTATTTTTCGAGGCATAGCAGGCGATATCCGCCTGGGACATCACCTCCGAGACCTGATCGTTGCTTTCATCAATCAGGGTGATCCCGGCGCTGGCGCCGATACGATGCAGACGGCCTTCCCACATAAAGTGGTAGTCGTTGATCGCCTGAATAATGCGTCCGGAAATATAGCGGGCGCTTTCGACGTTGCAGTCCGGCAGCAGCAGGCCAAATTCGTCCCCACCAAGACGTGCCAGCACATCGCTGCTGCGCAGCATACTCAGCATCAGGGAGGAAAGCTCGCGGAGTAAGGCGTCCCCGGCAGCGTGACCGGCGGTGTCATTCACCGCCTTGAAGCGGTCAAGATCGATATACACCAGCGCATGACGTTGATGCGTCTCCTGCACCGTGTGCAACAGGCGTTTCAGCTGGTTTTCGAAGCTGACGCGGTTGGCGAGGTGCGTCAGGGCGTCGTGTGACGCGCTGTAGCTGAGCTGACGCAGCATTTTGCGCGATTCCGTGACATCCTGAATTACCAGCACCGAACCAATATTCTGGCCGTCGAGGGTGCTCAGCGGAGTAATGCTGTAGTGAATGTCATAACTTCCGCCATTGCGACAGTGCAGCACCACATCCTGTTCGATATCGGTACGTGACATATCGCCGCTGTGGATATTTTCTATCAGCGGGCCGTTATCGCCAAACGTAATGCGCAGCACGTTGAGCAGCGGCTGCTTCATCGCTTCATCCTGTTCCCAACCGCTCATTTTCTCGGCGACAGGGTTCATAAAGGTGACGTTCATGTCGACGTCGGTACACAGCACCGCTTCACCGATGGAGTCCAGCGTAATGTGCAGACGCTCTTTCTCCTGAAACAGCGCTTCATTCAGCTGTTTGACCTCGGTCATATCCATATTGATACCAAGCAGACGCTCTACTTCTCCTTGCTTGTTGAGCACCCTGTTCGCCAGTGAACGGATATGGCGAATGCCTTCTTTCACCTGGATTCGGAATTCCAGCTTGAACGGTGAACGGGCGCTGAGCGCGTTGCGAATGGTTCTTTCCGCCTGCTCGCGATCTTCTTCCAGCAGGCAGTTATGCCATAGCTGCCAGGTCGGTTTAATGTGCGAAGGAATTTCATACAGTTCGAACATGCGCTTATCCCAGGAGATAAGATCCGGCTCCAGCTCCCACTCCCAGATGCCGATCCCCCCGGCTTCGTTGGCGAGGGTGATGCGCTCCATCAGGCGTTTGTTCACCCACTCGGTGTGCTTGAGGTCGTTAATGTCTTCAATCTGGGCAATAAAGTAGAGCGGGGTGCCGTCCGCATGGCGCACCAGAGAAACCGCCAGCAGCGCCCAGACCACATCGCCTTTGCGGGTGTAGTAGCGCTTCTCCATGGTGTAGGTGTTGATTTCACCGCTAACCAACTGAGAGAGTTGCTCCAGGTCGCTGTCTAAATCTTCCTGCCAGGTGAGCTGCTGGAAGGTCATTGCGCGCAGCTCGTTCTGGCTGTAGCCGAGGAATTTACACAGCGCTTTGTTGGCCTGTAGCCACTGACCTTCCGTTCCGACCAGCGCCATCCCGATGGCGGAATACTCCATGGCATTACGGAAACGTTCTTCACTCTCAGTGATGTGCTTGCGTTCGGCGCGAAATGCGTACATCACCATGGTCATCACGTTGGCGGGCAGCAGCATCATCAGGAAAGGCAGCCACGGCGCGTTGCTCATCGCGAACATTTGGGGGGTATTCAGCGGAACGGGCTTGGCCGCCATCATCAACGACACCATCATGATGGTGATAAGGAAAACGGCAAAAGCCTCCATTCGCGGCAGACGAACGGCGCTCCACATCAGCAGAACGATGACGCAGGTGAACGGCCAGGGCAGCCACAGCATCGCCATCGCGCTGAGGGCTAAGGTGACGGCCAGCGTCAGCAGGGTTTCCAACAGCAGGCGCGGTTTGCGATGCCGCATCAGGTAGTGATTTTTATACAGCAGCCCGAGCGGCACCAGGGCCAGCGCACCGATGGACTCCGACAAAACCCAAACCAGGAACGTATGCGCCCAGCTCTCGCCCGGCATGAGTATCAGAACTAAAATCCCGCCAATCAGCGGAGGAATGACGGCGCTGGAGAAAGCCAGGCGGATCCAGTCATGCAGATTTTGCAGCGGGTTGTAGCCGGGTAAAAATTTGCGCAGCAGCAGGGCGCCTATCACGGCTTCAATCGCGTTGATTGCGGTGAACACCAGATTCAACGAGCTGAACGGGAACAGCACCAATGACGCGAGTACGTTGCCCACGGAACAGACGGCGGCAATGGCAGGCCACATTTTCCCGGCATGACGATAAAACGCCACCATCATGATTGAGGTGGGGAACCACAATGGCGCCAGAATGGTTCCAAAACGCGTCAGTTCAAGCGAGAAAAGCGTGAAAATAAACGTCACAAGCCCAAGGCTGACCATGCGCAACAGAGGATGAGAGGGCGTAACGGACGCTCTTTTTTCAGGTATCTTCATTTACCGCTTTCCGCCTGGGCTTTCCCGCGAGGAACTGGCCTGAATTCATAAGGATGATAAATGGGATCATGCTAGTACAAACAATTTACATTTCCTATGGCATCGGTTCATTATTTAACAGCATTGCGAGATAAATTAACGGCGCGGGTCAAAAATCACGAGAAACGCTGGAAAAGTAAGCATCTTAGTTTGCGAATAGTCACTTTTTGCCTCATTGCGGCGGATGATTGTTTTCACTGGATACGCCGGGCTGAAATCCCTATAATTGCCGCGTTTGGCGCCCCGGCGTCACCCTCCCAAATCATCCAGGTAAATCAGGTCGCAAAATTTATGACTGATAAGTCTCATCAGTGCGTCATTATAGGCATTGCCGGCGCATCCGCTTCGGGTAAAAGTCTCATCTCCAGTACGCTTTACCGCGAATTACGTGAACAGGTTGGCGATGAACACATTGGTGTGATCCCTGAAGACAGCTATTACAAAGACCAGAGCCATCTGACGATGGAAGATCGCGTCAAAACCAACTATGACCATCCAAGCGCGATGGATCACAGCCTGCTGTATCAGCATCTGCAGATGTTAAAACGCGGTGAAGCCATTGAACTGCCGGTGTACAGCTACGTTGAACATACCCGTATGCCGCAGACGGTGCACGTCAAGCCGAAGAAAGTCATCATTCTGGAAGGGATCCTGTTGCTGACTGACGCTCGCCTGCGCGAAGAACTGAACTTCTCCATCTTTGTGGATACCCCGCTGGACATCTGCCTGATGCGTCGCATCAAGCGTGACGTCAATGAGCGCGGCCGTTCCATGGACTCCGTGATGGCGCAATATCAGAAAACCGTTCGTCCGATGTTCCTTCAGTTTATTGAGCCGTCAAAGCAATACGCCGACATTATCGTGCCGCGCGGCGGGAAAAACCGCATCGCTATCGATATCCTGAAGGCGAAAATCAGTCAGTTTTTTGAATAATTCCCCCGAATTAGGTACTGTGCAGTAATGCCCGGCAGAGTCCGGGCCTGATGCCTTAAAGGAGATAGCGCATGCGTCTGTGTGACCGAGATATTGAAGCCTGGCTGGATGAAGGCCGACTGGCGATTACGCCTCGACCGCCTGTTGAACGCATTAACGGTGCGACGGTGGATGTTCGCCTTGGCAACAAATTCCGCACGTTCAGCGGACACACGGCAGCATTTATCGACCTGAGTGGGCCAAAGGCAGAAGTCAGCGCGGCGCTGGATCGGGTGATGAGTGACGAAATTGTCCTCGCTGAAGGCGAAGCCTTCTATCTTCATCCGGGCGAGCTGGCGCTGGCCGTTACCTTTGAATCGGTGACGTTACCCGCTGACCTGGTGGGCTGGCTTGACGGCCGCTCTTCGCTGGCGCGGCTGGGGCTGATGGTCCACGTGACCGCTCACCGAATCGACCCAGGCTGGTCCGGCTGCATCGTGCTTGAGTTCTATAACTCAGGCAAACTGCCGCTGGCGCTGCGCCCGGGGATGCTGATCGGCGCACTGAGTTTTGAACCGCTTTCGGGCCCGGCGGCACGTCCTTATAACCGCCGTGAAGACGCAAAATACCGCGACCAGCAAGGTGCGGTGGCTAGCCGCATCGATAAAGACTAAGGCGTTCAGGCGTCGGAGAGATCATGAGACGAATTCTGACCACGCTGATGATTCTGCTGGTGGTGATTGTTGCTGGCTTATCGGCGCTGGTGCTACTGGTTAATCCGAATGACTTCCGTGACTACATGGTGCGTCAGGTTGCCGATCGCAGTGGCTATCAGCTGAAGCTGGAAGGGCCGCTGCGTTGGCACGTCTGGCCGCAGCTCAGCATTCTGTCCGGACGAATGACGCTGACGGAGCCCGGTGCTGCGTCTCCGTTGGTCAAAGCCGATAATATGCGTCTTGATGTGGCTCTGTTCCCGCTGCTTTCCCATCAGCTGCAGGTGACTCAGGTGATGCTGAAAGGCGCGGTCATCGAACTCACGCCGCAGACGGAAGCCGTCAAAGATGCTAAAGCGCCGTTGGCGCCACGTGAAAATACCCTGCCGCAGGCCCCTGAAGATCGGGGATGGTCATATGATGTCTCCCGACTGCAGGTGATGGACAGCGTGCTGGTGTTCCAGCGAGCAGGCACGGAGCAAATTACCGTTCGTGATATTGCGCTGCGGATGGACCAGAACCAGCATCATCAGGCCACGGTGGAGTTCTCCGGACGCATCAATCGCGATCAGCGCGATCTGACCCTGGCTTTTAGCGCCGACGTTAATGCCGGTGACTATCCGCATCAACTGACGGCCAACTTCAATAAGCTCAGCTGGCAGTTGCAGGGCGCCGATTTGCCTCCTCAGGGTATCAGCGGGCAAGGCACGCTGCAGGCACAGTGGCTGGAAGAACAGAAGAAACTCAGTCTGAATCAGCTGCAGCTTACGGCCAATGACAGTTCACTGAGCGGCAGCAGCAGCGTGTTGCTGGCGGATAAACCGGTCTGGCAGTTCGATCTGCAGTCCGACAAGCTCAATCTGGATAATCTGCTGGTGCAGGCCAACCCGGCGGACAACAGCAGTGTGAGCCAGCAGGGCCAAAGCCAAATGCGTCAGCAAGCGCCGGTGATTGCCGAAGGCAGCAGCCTGCCTGATTACAGCACCCTGCGTGGCTACAGTGCAGACATTCAGCTTAAAGCCCAACAGGTGCTCTGGCGGGGAATGAGTTTTAGCGGCGTGGATATCCAGGCCAACAATGATTACGGTCTGCTCACGCTTTCCCGCGTGCAGGGCAAACTGGCCGATGGGACGATGTCATTGCCGGGGGTACTTGATGCCCGTGGTGCGACACCCGTTTGCCAATTTTCACCTGAGCTGAACAACATTCAGATTGCCACCTTGCTGAAAGCCTTTAATTACTCAATAAGCCTGAGCGGCAAGCTCTCGCTCAATGGGGAGTTCAGCGGTGAGAAAATCGATGCTGAAAGTTTCCGCCACAGCTGGCAGGGACAAGCCAGGCTTGATCTGAAAGATTCCCGCACGGAAGGGCTGAACTTCCAGCAGCTGGTGCAACAGGCGGTTGAGCGCAGCACCAATGTGAAGGCCAAAGAGAATTATGACAGCGCCACCCGTCTGGATAATTTTACCGCCGACATGACGCTTGACCATGGTCAGATGACGCTCAGTGAGATGCTCGGTTCATCGCCGGTGATGGCACTGGATGGCCAGGGGACGCTCGATCTGGTTCAGCAGCAGGGTGACATGCGCTTTAATGTGCGCGTCCTTGATGGCTGGCAGGGCGACAGCAAGTTGATTGAGGCCCTGAAAACCACGGCAATTCCGCTTCGGGTGTATGGCAAATGGAGCGAGCTGAATTACAGTCTGCAGGTCGATCAGGCACTGCGTAAGCAACTGCAAAACCAGGCACGTGACCGACTGAAAGCGTGGGCGGATAAAAACCAGAACAGCCAGTCGGGTAAAGATGCGAAGAAATTGCTCGATAAGCTGTAACCCACGACTGAAAAACGAGAAAGCCCGGCGATGCCGGGCTTTTTTATCTGCTTACTGTGCTGTTTTACACTTCATAGTCCAGTGCGTCTTCTGTCGACGCGGGTGGGAAAATCTGCACGCGCTGCACCCGGTGATTATCAACATCCAACGTTTTCAGGGTGTATCCCTCAACGTTGACGGTTTCCCCGGCGGCGGGAATGCGCTGCAGATGCTCCATCAGCAGTCCGGCAATGGTGTGGTACTCACGCTTTGTATCCAGAGGAATCGCCACATACTGCACCAAATCTTCCAGCGGCATATGGCCGTTCGCCGTCCAGCTTCCGTCGGCATTTTTACGGATATCATGACGGGCATCCACTTCCTCAGCTTCATTCGGCAGATTACCGGCAATGGTTTCCATCACATCGCTGAGGGTGACAATCCCCTCGACAGAACCAAACTCATCCACCACAAACGCGAAGTGGGTTCGCGCAGCACGGAACTGTTCCAGCGCTGGCAATAACGGCAGCGTTTCGGGAAACACCAGCGGCTGGCGGATCAGAACTCGCAGATCCAGCGGCTGACCGCGCAGAGATTGCTGAAGCAGATCGATAACGTGAACAACGCCAAGCAGCTCTTCTTCGTGCTCATCGCCGGTCACCACCAGCCGCGTATGCTGGTTTTTCTCTAATAGCGCGCGGACCTCGGCTTCCGGGGCGCTCAAATCAATATGTTCGATATCATGACGTGAGGTCATGATGCTGCTGACGCTGCGCTGGTTAAGATTCAGCACTCGCTCAATCATCCGCCGCTCCTGCGGGTTAAACACCGCTTCGTCGGCATGATCGGCCAGAAGAGAGGACGTTTGTGCATCCAGTTCTGCATCCTCTTTCTTGCCGCTCAGCAGCCGCATTACCGCCTCGGTGGTTCTGCTGCGCAGGCTGTGATTGGCGGTCAGGAAGCGACGGCGATTGAAATTGGCCAACTGATTAAGCGCTTCAATCATGACTGAGAAGCCAATGGCCGCATACAGGTAGCCTTTCGGGATATAAAAGCCGAAACCTTCGGCGACCAGGCTGAAGCCAATCATTAACAGGAAACTCAGACACAGGATCACGATGGTTGGGTGGCTGTTGACGAAGCGCGTTAATGCTTTGCTCGCCAGCATCATCATGCTGATTGCAATGATGACCGCGGCCATCATCACCAACAGGTGATCGACCATGCCGACGGCGGTAATCACCGAATCGAGCGAGAAGACGGCATCCAGCACCACAATTTGTGCCACCACCGGCCAGAATTTTGCCCCTCGTTGCTGGGTGGGGTTATCGCTGTCTTTCCCCTCCAGCCTTTCGTTGAGCTCAACGGTGGCCTTAAACAGTAAAAACAGTCCACCGCCGAGCATGATTAAATCGCGGGCGCTGAAGCTCAGGTCATAGACCGTGAATAGCGGGCGGGTGAGGGTCACCAGCCAGGAGATTGACGCCAGCAGCAGCAGTCGCATGACCATCGCCAGCATCAGCCCGGTGACGCGGGCGCGATTACGCTCGGCCGGAGGCAGTTTTTCCGCAAGAATCGCGATAAACACCAGATTATCAATGCCGAGCACCAGCTCAATGATGACTAACGTCACCAGCCCTGCCCAGATTGAGGGATCGGCAATCCATTCCATATGTTTTTAACACCTTCAGTAATATGACAATTGCCACAGAACGATCATGGATAATTGCTCCCGAAATTGCAATATAGGTTGAGGATAATCTTAAATTTAGCGGGCGAGAGGCATTTATTTTATCCCTATAATTTCTGTCGTTAATGAATATGTATTTCAGGCGTGGCGTGAATTTGCCTTTTTGCCGTACAGGTAATCTTGTCAATATAAAGAAAGTCCTAAAAATGAAAGCGCTTTCTTAATATTTATCCTAAAAACGGGTTTCGCCAGCCTGATTTCTTGTCTGTTATTGGTAATGCTGCAACAATTCAACCGCAGCAGAGAATATTGTTTGACCATTTCCATTTTATTTATGGTTTGGAAAGCCATGTTTGCTTTTTAAGAAACATCCCTTTTCAGAGGCTCTCCATAATGAGTTCTTCTTATATAACTTCATGATTGAACAGTGAATTGGTAGCTGAAAGCCAGGGGCGGTAGCGTGCCTGACCGCTCCCCTTCAGATTCCGATTATTCTGTTATTGCCGGGTCTCAATAATTTTTAAGAATGATGCCCGTTATATTTCTTTTAGGTTAACGGCATGCTCAATGTAAATGACTGGAAAGCATTCTGGTTCCTTTTATTCGCACAGGATAATTTTTCTGCCAAAGTGATAAATAATCAATGATGAAATCCCAACTGAAATTGATGCCATTATTGGTGTCTGCAATCCTGATGAGTGGTTGCACCGTGCTTCCCGGCAGCAATATGTCTACCTACGGAAAAGATGTCATTAAGCAGCAGGATGCTGATTTTGACATCGACCGGATGGTGAATGTTTATCCGCTGACCCCGCGCCTGATTGAGCAGCTGCGCCCACGTCCGAATGTGGCTCAGCCCAATATGTCGCTGGATCAGGAGTTAAGCAATTATCAGTACCGCGTGGGCGCCGGTGACGTGCTCAGCGTGACCGTCTGGGACCACCCGGAGTTAACGACGCCGGCCGGCCAATACCGTAGCTCAAGCGATACCGGTAACTGGGTACAGCCCGATGGATCCATTTTCTATCCGTATATCGGTCGTGTGCAGGTGGCCGGGAAAACGCTGGCCCAGATCCGTGAAATGATCACCGGCCGTCTTGCCACCTACATCACCGACCCACAGGTTGATGTCAACGTGGCGGCCTTCCGCTCGCAGAAAGCCTATGTGTCCGGCCAGGTCAATAAATCCGGTCAGCAGGCGATCACCAACGTACCGCTGACCGTGCTGGATGCCATTAATGCCGCGGGTGGGATGACCGACCTTGCGGACTGGCGCAACGTGGTATTGACCCATAACGGCAAAGAAGAGCGCATTTCCCTGCAGGCGCTGATGCAAAACGGCGACCTCAGCCAGAATCGCCTGCTGTACCCTGGCGACATTTTATTCGTCCCGCGTAATGACGATCTGAAAGTCTTCGTGATGGGGGAAGTGAAAAAACAGAGCACCCTCAAAATGGACTTCAGCGGCATGACCCTGACCGAGGCGCTGGGCCAGGCAGAAGGAATCGACATGACCACCTCGAATGCCAGCGGCATCTTCGTGATCCGTCCGTTGAAAAACGACAAAAACGGCAAGATTGCCAACGTTTATCAGCTGGATATGTCCGATGCCACCTCGCTGGTGATGGCCACCAACTTTACGCTGCAGCCGTACGATGTGGTGTATGTCACGACGGCACCGGTGGCTCGCTGGAACCGTCTCATCAACCAGTTGATGCCGACCATCAGTGGCGTTCGCTACATGACGGACACGGCGAAAGATATCCATACCTGGTAACCCTTATGTTCAACAAAATTCTGGTGGTCTGCGTCGGCAATATCTGCCGCTCTCCGACAGGGGAGCGGCTGCTGAAGAACTATCTTCCGTCTCTGAGCGTGGAGTCCGCAGGGCTTGGCGCGCTGGTCGGAAAAGGGGCGGACGACAGCGCAATCCGCGTTGCCGCTCTGCACAATGTCTCCCTGGAAGGGCACTGCGCCCGTCAGGTATCCGGAAAAATGTGTCGCGAATACGATCTCATTCTGACCATGGAAAAACGGCACATCACCAGGCTGTGCGATATCGCGCCCGAAATGCGCGGGAAAGTGATGCTGTTTGGCCACTGGGATGATGAGCGCGAGATCCCCGACCCCTATCGTAAAAGTCACGATGCCTTTGAAGCGGTTTACCACTTACTCGATCAGTCTGCCCGTCAGTGGGCGCAGGCACTGAAAGTACAGCAGGGATAACAATGACAGATAACGTAAAACATGCCCATCCACCCGCCACGGGGAGCGATGAAATTGATATTGGTCGTCTGGTGGGAACGGTTGTAGAGGCGAAGTGGTGGGTGCTGGGTATCACTGCCCTTTTTACCGCTATTGCCGTGGTCTACACCTTTTTTGCGACCCCTATCTACAGCGCCGATGCGCTGGTGCAGATTGAGCAGAACGCCAGCAGTTCGCTGGTTCAGGACCTGAATTCCGCGTTGAGCAACAAGCCACCGGCCTCCGATGCTGAAATTCAGCTGATCCAGTCACGTATGGTGCTGGGTAAGACCGTGGACGATCTTAACCTTGATATCGCGGTGACCAAAAACACCCTTCCGGTGATTGGGGCAGGGTGGGAGCGTCTGATGGGGCGCGGAAACGAGAGCGTTGAGGTTAAAACGTTCACGCTGCCGACCGCGATGCACGAGCAGGTGTTTACCCTTGAAGTGCTGGGGCCACAGACTTACCAACTGACCAGCGACGGCGGTTTTTCAGCCCGCGGCACGGTGGGGCAACCCCTGAATAAGTCAGGTGTTTCGCTGCTGGTTACCGGGATTAACGCCGAGCAAGGCGGTGAGTTTACCGTCACCCGGTATTCCACGCTGGGCATGATCAAAACGCTGCAAAATAATCTCACGGTCACCGAAAACGGCAAGGATACGGGCGTATTGAGCCTGACCTATACCGGTGAAGATAAAGATCAGATCCACGAAATCCTCAACAGCATCGCCAAAAACTATCTGGCGCAGAACGTGGAGCGTAAATCGGAAGAAGCCTCCCGCAGCCTGAAGTTCCTCGCCCAGCAGCTGCCTGAAGTACGTTCACGCCTGGATGACGCAGAGAATAAACTCAACGCTTACCGCCAGCAGAAAGATTCGGTGGATATGTCGCTGGAGGCGAAGTCGGTGCTGGATTCCGTCGTTAACATTGATGCGCAGCTCAACCAGCTGACCTTCAGTGAAGCCGAAATCTCCAAACTCTACACCAAACGCCACCCGGCATACCGCACGCTGCTGGAAAAACGCCACACGCTGGAAGAAGAGAAGGCCAATCTCAACAAGCGGATCACCGCGATGCCGGAAACGCAGCAGGAGATTGTTCGATTAACCCGTGATGTGGAATCCGGTCAGCAGGTGTACATGCAGCTGTTGAACAAACAGCAGGAGCTGAAAATTCAGGAAGCCAGCACCGTGGGCGATGTGCGTATCGTTGACCCGGCGATCACCCAGCCTGGCGTACTGAAGCCGAAAAAGGCGCTGATTGTTCTCGGTGGCTTGATTCTGGGGCTGATGCTTTCCGTTCTGGGCGTTCTGCTGCGTTCGCTGTTCAACCGTGGTATCGAAAGCGCACAGCTGCTGGAAGATCAGGGCATTAATGTCTATGCCAGCATTCCGCTGTCGGAATGGCAGAAGAAACGCGATCAGGTCAGGACGGTTAACGGTATTAAGCGCTTCAAACAGAGCCAATTGTTGGCCGTGGGGAACCCGACCGATCTGGCTATCGAAGCGGTGCGCAGTCTGCGGACCAGCCTGCACTTCGCCATGATGCAGGCGGGCAACAACGTGCTGATGATGACGGGTGTCAGCCCGTCTATTGGTAAAACGTTTGTCTGTGCCAACCTCGCCGCGGTGATTAGCCAGACGGGCAAGCGTGTCTTGCTGATCGACTGTGATATGCGCAAGGGCTATACCCATGAACTGTTGGGGACCACCAATGACCATGGCCTTTCTGACGTGCTGGTAGGCAACGCGGATATCGCGAGCTGTGCCAAACGCACCTCGATTGGCAATTTTGACCTGGTGACCCGTGGTCAGGTGCCGCCTAATCCTTCCGAACTGCTGATGAGCGATCGCTTTGGCGAGCTGATTAAGTGGGCGAGCAGCCATTACGATCTGGTGCTGATTGATACCCCGCCAATTCTGGCGGTGACCGATGCCGGGATTGTGGGTCGCCATGCGGGGACCACCCTGATGGTTGCGCGCTATGCGATCAACACCCTGAAAGAAGTCGAAACCAGCCTGAGCCGCTTTGAGCAAAACGGCATTCACGTGAAAGGGGTGATCCTCAACTCCATCTTCCGTCGTGCTTCCGGGTATCAGGATTACGGCTACTACGAATACGAATACAAGTCTGACAGTAAATAACACCGTACCCTCACCCCGACCCTCTCCCTGAAAGGGAGAGGGAGCAAACCATTCCCTCGCTCCTTTGGGGAGAGGGTTAGGGTGAGGGGAAGCCACTATCGGGGAATAGATGACAACACAACACCCTTTGATTTCTATTTACATGCCAACCTGGAACCGGCAGCAGCTGGCGATCCGCGCCATTAAGTCGGTGCTTCGTCAGGATTATCCACACTGGGAAATGATCATTGTTGATGACTGCTCTGCCGCGTTTGAACAGCTGCAGCAGTTCGTTGCGGAGCTTAACGATCCCCGCGTTCGCTACACGCGTAACGCGTTTAATTCCGGCGCCTGTGCGGTGCGCAATCAGGCCATATTACAGGCGAAAGGCCAGTTCATTACCGGCATTGATGATGATGATGAATGGACGCCAAACCGGCTGTCGGTGTTCCTTGAACACAAGCACCAGCTGGTGACGCACGCGTTTCTCTATGCCAATGACTATGTCTGTGAAGGTGAAGTGTATTCACAGCCAGCCAGTCTGCCGCTGTACCCGAAATCCCCGTTTTCCCGCAAGCTGTTCTTCAAACGAAACATCATTGGTAATCAGGTGTTTAGCTGGGCATGGCGGTTTAAAGAGTGTCTGTTCGATACCGAACTTAAAGCGGCACAGGATTATGACATTTTCCTGCGCATGGTGACCGAATACGGTGAGCCGTGGAAAGTCGACGACGCGACGCAGATCCTGCACATCAACCACGGCGAAATGCAGATCACCTCTTCGCCGAAGAAGTTTTCCGGATACTTCCATTTCTACCGCAAACACAAAGACAAGTTTGACCGCGCCAGCAAGAAATATCAGCTGTTCACGCTGTACCAGATCCGTAACAAGCGAATGAACTGGCGCACGCTGCTGACGCTGTTATCGGTGCGAAATGGCAAGCGCCTGGCTGACGGGCTGCGGGGGAAATAATGCTGGAAGATTTAAGAGCGAACAGCTGGAGCCTGCGTCCTTGCTGCATGGTGCTGAGTTACCGGATGGCCCATTTCTGCTCCGTTTGGCGCAAAAAAAACGTGCTCAACAACCTGTGGGCGGCCCCGGTATTACTGATGTACCGCTTTATCACTGAATGCCTGTTTGGCTATGAAATTCAGGCCGCGGCCACCATTGGCCGCCGCTTCACCATTCATCATGGCTATGCCGTGGTCATCAATAAGTTCGTGGTGGCGGGGGATGATTTCACCATTCGCCACGGTGTCACTATCGGCAACCGCGGCCCGGCAAGCCTGGCATGCCCGACGATTGGCAATGGCGTTGAGCTGGGGGCGAACGTCGTGATGATTGGCGACATCACCATCGGCAACAACGTCACCATAGGGGCCGGTAGCGTGGTGTTGGATGACATTCCGGATAACGCGTTGGTGGTCGGTGAGAAAGCGCGAGTAAAGGTCATTAAATGAATATTCTGCAATTTAACGTTCGTCTCGCGGAAGGCGGGGCGGCAGGCGTGGCGCTGGATTTGCACCAACGCGCCCTGCAACAGGGGATGGCTTCACGCTTTGTCTATGGTTATGGCAAAGGCGGAAAAAAAAGCGTCAGTCACGATAGCTATCCGCATGTCATCAAGCAGACTTCACGCGCCACGTCCATGGCGAACATTGCGCTGTTCCGACTGTTTAACCGCGACCTGTTCGGCAATCTCAACAACCTATACCGCACCATCACCCGCACTGACGGGCCGGTGGTTCTGCATTTCCATGTGCTGCACAGCTACTGGCTGAGCCTCGATGGCGTGGTGGATTTCTGCCACAAGCTGAAAGAGCACAAACGTGACGTACGCTTCGTCTGGACTCTGCACGATCACTGGAGCGTCACCGGGCGCTGCGCGTTTCTTGACGGCTGCGAGGAATGGAAAAGCGGATGTGGCAAATGCCCGACGCTGACGAACTATCCGCCGGTGAAAGTCGACCGGGCTCATCTGCTGGTGGGCAGCAAGCGTCAGCTGTTTCGCGAAATGATCGCGCTGGGCTGCCTGTTCATCTCACCCAGCCAGCATGTGGCCGATGCCTTTAATCACCTGTATGGCAAAGGTCAGTGCCAGGTCATCAACAACGGAATCGATGTGGCGACCGAAGCGATTCTGGCGGAAATGACGCTCTCCGGCGCTTCCGGTAGCAGGCCAAAAATTGCCGTAGTGGCGCACGATTTACGCTATGACGGCAAAACGAACCAGCAGCTGGTGAAGAATATCGTTGCGCTGGGTGATGCGGTAGAAATTCACACCTTCGGCAAGTTCTCGCCGTTTGAAGGCCGCAACGTCATCAATCACGGCTTTCTGACGGATAAGCGCCAGCTGATGAGCGAGCTGAATCAGCTGGATGCGCTGCTGTTTACCTCCCGCGTGGATAACTATCCGCTGATCCTCTGCGAAGCGCTTTCCATCGGTGTGCCGGTCATTGCCACGCCAAGCGACGCGGCGCAGGAAGTGCTGGATAAATCCGCCGGGCGCACGGTTAACGAAGAAGAGGTGATGGCGCTGGTACAGCGACCTAAAGCTGAGATTGCCGAGGCGATTTTTGGCACCTCGCTGGACGCCTTCCGCGAACGAAGCCGCAAAGCCTACAGCGGACAACAGATGCTGGAGGAGTATGTCAAGTTCTATCAGGGTCTGTAGCTATCTGCTGCTACCGTTAATCTACCTGCTGGTTAACGTCAAAATTGCCCAGTTGGGTGAAAGTTTCCCGATAACCATAGTGACCTTTCTGCCGGTACTGTTGCTGCTATATGTGGAACGTATTAGCCTGAAAAAGCTGATGATTGCGTTGGGGATGGGGGCCGGGCTGACGCTGTTTAACTACGTTTTTGGTCAGTCTCTGGATGCCAGCAAATATGTCACCTCCACCATGCTGTTCGTCTACATCGTCATCATCATCGGGATGGTCTGGAGTATCCGCTTTAAAACCATCTCGCCGCACAACTACCGCAAAATTTTGCGCTTCTTTTATGTCATCGTCACCCTGGTGGTGATGCTGGCGGCAGCCGAAATGGCGCAGATTATTTTGAGCGGCGGCAGCAGTTTGATGGAGACGATTTCGAAATATCTGATTTACAGCAACAGCTATGTGCTGAACTTTATCAAGTTCGGTGGTAAGCGAACCACCGCGCTTTATTTCGAACCGGCCTTCTTCGCCCTGGCATTAATCTCAATTTGGCTCAGCATCAAACAGTTCGGTATCAAAACCCCTAAGACCGATGCTATGATTCTGGCAGGGATAGTGCTTTCAGGATCGTTTTCCGGGGTAATGACCTTCATCCTCTTTTATTTGCTGGAGTGGGCCTTCCAGTATCTTAATAAGGAAGCGATCAGTAAAAAGTTACCGCTGGCTATTATTTCACTGGGTGCCTTTTTGGTGGGGTTGGTGTTTGCTTTTCCGTATATATCGGAACGCCTTGGCGATCTCGGTACGGAAGGGTCATCCTCCTATTACCGAATTATTGGCCCGCTGGTGATGGTCGGTTATTCACTTACCCATATTGATGGTGTGGTGAGATTCGGATCTTTATATGAATATGTTGCATCATTCGGAATCTTTAACGGTGCGGACGTCGGTAAAACCATAGACAATGGTTTGTATCTGCTGATTATCTATTTTTCATGGTTCGCAATTTTATTGACTGTTTGGTATATGGCGAAAGTCGGAAAAATGATGGTTAGCGCGTTCGGAAATAATCAGAATTTTCGCGTTCAGCTATTTTTGTTTTTCCCGGTGTCGCTGTTTTTTACGGGTTCAATTTTTAGTCCGGAATATGCGTTTTTAATTGTTTGTCCTTTTATTCTGCGCAAGGCGCTGAAGCTGACGGACAGCTGACAGGAGTGAGAAAATGCTGCTGAGTGTCATTACCGTTGCATTTCGTAATCACGAAGGCATGGTGAAAACCTGGGCTTCATTAGCCCATCTGGCCCAGGATCCACAGGTGGAGTTTGAGTGGATTGTGGTGGATGGTGGCTCCGCTGACGGCACCGCAGAGTTTCTGGAAAACCTTAACGGTGAGTACAACTTACGTTATGTCAGCGAGAAAGATAACGGCATTTACGATGCCATGAACAAAGGCATCAAAATGGCCCGCGGCCGCTTTGCCATCTTCCTCAACTCCGGAGATGTTTTCCATCCGGATATCGCCCAAAGCGTGCGTCAGTTGAACGGGAATGATGATGATGCAATGTATATCGGCGATGCGATGCTTGATTTTGGTGACGGGCACAAGGTGCGCCGAAGTGCAAAACAGGGCTGGTATATTTATCACAGTTTGCCCGCCAGTCATCAGGCTATCTTTTTTCCACTGAGTGGCCTGCAACGCTTTCCGTATGATTTGCAGTATCGCGTCTCATCGGATTATGCACTGACGGCAAAAATGTATAAAGAAGGCTACCGCTTTAAGCGAATTAATGGCCTGGTGTCTGAATTTTCGATGGGCGGCGTGTCGACCACCAATAATCTGGAATTGTGTCAGGATGCCAAAAAAGTCCAGCGTGAGATATTGCGCCTACCGGGCTTTATGGCAGAACTTTCTTATTTATTAAGATTGCGTACTACCGGTAAAACGAAAGCCTTATATAACAAGGCCTGAATATAAGGGTCTGCTATGCAGGATTTAAAAGGATTCTCCGTGCCGAAAGGCTTTCGGGGCGGCAACGGTATTAAGGTTCAGTTGTGGTGGGCGGTGCAGGCAACCTTATTTGCCTGGTCACCGCAGGTACTGTATCGCTGGCGAGTTTTTTTATTACGGCTCTTTGGCGCAAAAATCGGAAAAAACGTAGTGATTCGCCCTTCGGTGAAAATCACTTACCCGTGGAAATTAACTCTTGGCGATTATGCCTGGGTCGGTGATGACGCGGTGTTATATACGCTCGGTGATATTACCATCGGCGCGAATTCCGTGGTGTCGCAGAAATGTTATTTGTGTACCGGCAGTCACGACTATAGGAGCGCGAATTTTGATATTAACGCGACGCCCATTGTGATTGGCGAGAAATGCTGGCTGGCAACGGATGTGTTCGTGGCCCCCGGCGTGACAGTCGGCGACGGCACCGTCGTTGGCGCACGCAGCAGCGTCTTTACATCGCTACCGGCAAATATGATTTGCCGTGGCAACCCCGCAGTAACGATACGCCAACGAGCGTGAGTGCTTTCACCCTCACCCTAACCCTCTGAAAAAGAGGGGATGGTTTCTCCCTCGCCCTTTGGGGAGAGGGCTGGGGTGAGGGGTAAGGGCGAACATAACTGTTTACAGAGGAAAAATGATCATGACTAAAGTCGCACTCATCACCGGCGTTACCGGACAAGATGGTTCTTACCTGGCAGAACTGCTGCTGGAAAAAGGCTACGAAGTTCACGGCATCAAGCGCCGTGCATCTTCTTTCAACACCGAGCGCGTGGATCACATTTATCAGGATCCACATGCGGCAAACCCGAAATTCCACCTGCATTACGGTGACCTGACCGACACCTCGAACCTGACCCGTATTCTGCAGGAAGTGCAGCCGGACGAAGTGTACAACCTGGGCGCAATGAGCCACGTCGCCGTGTCCTTCGAATCCCCGGAATACACCGCAGATGTCGATGCTATCGGTACGCTGCGTCTGCTGGAAGCCATCCGCTTCCTGGGCCTTGAGAAGAAAACCCGTTTTTATCAGGCCTCCACGTCTGAACTGTACGGTCTGGTACAGGAAATCCCACAGAAAGAGACCACGCCTTTCTACCCGCGCTCTCCGTATGCTGTGGCAAAAATGTACGCCTACTGGATTACCGTTAACTACCGTGAATCCTATGGCATGTACGCCTGTAACGGCATTCTGTTCAACCATGAATCCCCACGCCGCGGCGAAACCTTCGTGACCCGCAAAATCACTCGCGCTATCGCCAACATTGCCCAGGGTCTGGAGAAGAAACTGCACCTCGGCAACATGGACTCCCTGCGCGACTGGGGTCATGCGAAAGACTACGTGAAAATGCAGTGGATGATGCTGCAGCAGGAAAAACCGGAAGATTTCGTGATCGCCACTGGCGTGCAGTACTCCGTGCGTCAGTTCGTGGAAATGGCCGCCGCACAGCTCGGTATCAAACTGCGCTTCGAAGGCACCGGCGTGGAAGAGAAGGGCATTGTGGTTTCCGTCACCGGTCACGATGCACCGGGCGTGAAGCCGGGCGATGTGATTGTTGAAGTCGATCCGCGCTACTTCCGTCCTGCCGAAGTGGAAACCTTGCTCGGCGACCCGACCAAAGCACATGAAAAACTGGGCTGGAAACCGGAAACCACTCTGCAGGAAATGGTCAGCGAAATGGTCGCCAAAGATCTGGAAGCAGCGAAGAAACACTCACTGCTTAAAGCTCACGGCTACGAGGTAGCCATCGCGCTGGAGTCCTGATTGATGACCAAACAACGTATTTTTGTCGCCGGTCACCGGGGGATGGTGGGGTCCGCCATCGTTCGTCAGTTGGAACAGCGTGCTGACGTTGAGCTAATTCTGCGCACCCGCGACCAGCTGAACCTGCTCGACGGCAAAGCGGTCAATGCATTCTTCGCCGAAGAGCGTATCGACCAGGTGTATCTGGCGGCGGCGAAAGTCGGCGGGATTGTGGCGAACAACAGCTTCCCGGCGGATTTCATCTACGAAAACATGATGATCGAGAGCAACATTATTCACGCCGCGCACATGCATAACGTGAATAAGCTGCTGTTCCTGGGGTCCTCTTGCATCTACCCGAAAATGGCGAAACAGCCAATGCCGGAAAGCGAGCTGTTGCAGGGGACGCTTGAAGCGACCAATGAGCCGTACGCGATTGCCAAAATTGCCGGGATCAAGCTGTGTGAATCCTACAACCGTCAGCACAACCGCGACTATCGCTCGGTGATGCCGACCAACCTGTACGGACCGCACGACAATTTCCACCCGAGCAACTCACATGTGATCCCGGCGCTGCTGCGCCGTTTCCATGAAGCGACCGTAGAGAACGCACCGGATGTGGTGGTGTGGGGTAGCGGTACGCCGATGCGCGAATTCCTGCACGTGGATGATATGGCTGCTGCCAGTATTCACGTGATGGAGCTGGACCGTGACGTATGGCTGGAAAACACCGAGCCGATGCTGTCGCACATTAACGTCGGCACCGGAGTGGATTGCACCATTCGCGAACTGGCGCAGACCCTCGCGAAAGTCGTGGGCTACAAAGGCCGCGTGGTGTTCGATGCCTCGAAGCCGGACGGTACGCCGCGCAAGCTGCTGGACGTGTCGCGCCTGCATCAGCTGGGGTGGTACCACGAAGTCACGCTGGAAGCAGGGCTTGCCAGTACGTACCAGTGGTTCCTTGAAAATCAGCACCGCTTCCGGGGGTGAACCATGTTTCTGAAGCCAGAAGATTTTGCCACCGTAGTGCGTTCTACGCCGCTCATTTCCATTGATTTGATTGTGGAGAACGCTGAGGGCGAATTTCTGCTCGGGAAACGTAATAACCGTCCGGCACAGGGCTACTGGTTCGTGCCGGGCGGGCGAGTGCAGAAAGACGAAACGCTCGCCGCGGCTTTTACCCGTCTGACACACGCGGAGCTGGGCGTTGCCCTTGCGCTGTCTGCGGGTCAGTTTCACGGCGTCTGGCAGCACTTTTATGACGACAACTTCTCCGGAACCGATTTCACCACGCACTACGTGGTGCTCGGTTTCAGGGTGAAGCTGGAGAAGGGCGCGTCCCAACTGCCTGATGCTCAGCACAACGATTATCGTTGGCTGACCAAAGAGGCGCTGCTGGCGGCCGACAACGTCCACGACAACAGCCGGGCTTACTTCCTGGCCGAGAAATGCGCGGAGGCGCCGGGCCTGTGAAGATACTGGTTTATGGCATCAACTATTCCCCGGAACTCACCGGCATCGGCAAATACACCGGTGAAATGGTCGAGTGGATGGCGCAGGAAGGTCATGACGTGCGGGTAATAACGGCCCCGCCGTATTACCCGGAATGGGAAGTGGGCGAACATTACTCCTCCTGGCGCTATCGCCGGGAAGAGGGCAACGCCACCGTCTGGCGCTGCCCGCTGTATGTGCCAAAGCAGCCGTCAACGCTGAAACGCCTGCTGCATCTGGGCAGTTTTGCCCTGAGCAGTTTCTTCCCGCTGATGGCCCAACGTCGCTGGAAGCCCGATCAGATAATCGGCGTGGTACCTACGTTGTTCTGTACGCCGGGGATGCGGCTGCTGGCGAAACTGTCCGGCGCGCGTACGCTGCTGCACATTCAGGATTATGAAGTGGACGCCATGCTTGGTCTGGGGATGGCGGGCAAAGGGAAGGGCGGAAAAGTGGCGAAGCTTGCCGGTGCTTTTGAGCGTAGCGGTCTGCATAACGTGGATAACGTGTCGACCATTTCCCGCTCAATGATGAATAAGGCACAGGAAAAAGGCGTTGCCGCTGAAAAAGTGATTTTCTTCCCAAACTGGTCAGAAGTGGCGCGTTTTCGTGACGTGAATCCCACGCAGGTGGCGGTGCTTCGCCAGCAGCTTGGCCTGCCGGATGACCGAAAAATCATCCTGTACTCAGGCAACATCGGCGAAAAACAGGGGCTGGAAAACGTGGTTGACGCTGCCGCTCAGTTACAGGATCAGCCGCTGCTGTTTGTGATTGTCGGACAGGGGGGCGGGAAAGCCCGACTGGAAAAACAGGTCGCCGATCGTGCGCTGAACAATGTCCGTTTCTTCCCGCTGCAGTCCTATGAGGCGCTGCCTGCGCTGCTGAAACTGGCAGATTGCCATCTGGTTATTCAGAAGCGCGGTGCCGCCGATGCCGTACTGCCTTCAAAGCTCACCAACATTTTGGCGGTGGGCGGTAATGCGGTGATCACCGCAGAAGCCAAGACGGAATTAGGCCAGCTGTGTGATACCTACCCGGGGATTGCCGTGTGCGTAGAACCCGAGTCGGTTGCCGACCTGGTTAGCGGCATTGCACGTTCGCTGGCGTTGCCGCCGCACAATGCCGTTGCCCGTGAATATGCCGAGCGCACGCTCGAGAAAACGAACGTGCTGAAGACTTTTATCCATGCAATTTCTCAACCCAACGTCGGAGTAACATCATGAGTCAGACACAACTCTTTCCGGTCGTCATGGCCGGAGGCTCCGGCAGCCGTTTGTGGCCGCTGTCGCGGGTCCTTTATCCGAAACAGTTCCTGTGCCTGAAAGGGGACTTAACCATGCTGCAGGCGACCGTCAATCGTCTGGAGGGCGTGGAGTGCGAAAGCCCGGTGGTTATCTGCAACGAACAGCACCGTTTTATCGTCGCCGAGCAGCTGCGCAAGCTGAACAAACTCACCGAAAACATCATTCTGGAGCCTGCGGGCCGCAACACCGCACCGGCTATCGCGCTGGCGGCGCTGGCGGCAAAACGTAACTGCCCGGACAGCGATCCGCTGATGCTGGTGCTGGCGGCCGATCACGTCATTCAACGTGAAGATGCTTTCCGCGATGCGGTGCGCAACGCGATGCCGTACGCCGAAAGCGGCAAGCTGGTGACGTTCGGTATCGTGCCCGATCTCCCGGAAACCGGTTATGGGTATATCCGTCGTGGCGCGGTCTGCACAGGCGAAAATGATGCTGTGGCCTTTGACGTCGCGCAGTTTGTCGAAAAACCGAATCTGGACACCGCGCAGTCCTACGTCTCCAGCGGAGAATACTACTGGAACAGCGGGATGTTCCTGTTCCGCGCCGGACGCTATCTCGAAGAGCTTGGCAAGTTCCGTCCTGACATTCTGCAGGCCTGCGAGCAGGCGATGAGCGTTGTCGACCCCGATCTCGATTTTATCCGCGTCGATGAACCGGCATTCCTGGCCTGCCCGGAAGAGTCCATTGATTACGCCGTAATGGAACGTACGGCCGATGCGGTTGTGGTGCCGATGGATGCGGGCTGGAGCGACGTTGGCTCCTGGTCATCGCTGTGGGAAATCAGTCAGCATACGGCAGAAGGCAATGTGCATCACGGCGATGTGATAAGCCACAACACCGAGAACAGCTACGTGTATGCCGAATCCGGGCTGGTGACCACCGTTGGGGTAAAGGATCTGGTGGTGGTGCAGACCAAAGACGCCGTGCTTATCGCCGACCGCAACGCGGTTCAGGACGTTAAGAAAGTGGTCGAGCAAATTAAAGCCGATGGCCGCCACGAGCATCACATTCACCGCGAAGTGTATCGCCCGTGGGGGAAATATGACTCCATCGACTCCGGCGATCGCTATCAGGTGAAGCGCATTACCGTGAAGCCGGGCGAAGGGCTGTCGGTGCAGATGCACCATCACCGTGCGGAACACTGGATTGTGGTTGCCGGGACCGCAAAGGTCACCATCAACGACGACGTGAAGCTGATGGGCGAGAACGAATCGGTCTATATCCCGCTCGGGGCCACGCACTGTCTGGAAAACCCCGGAAAAATTCCACTGGATCTGATTGAGGTCCGTTCGGGCTCCTATCTGGAAGAAGACGACATTGTTCGCTTCGAGGATCGCTACGGGCGCGTGTAGCAAATACCCGGTGGCGTAATTCGCGCCGGGAAATCCCATTTCTTTCTTTATTGGCCCCTGTGGGTCAGGGCTGACTGTTGCCTGAAAAGGGTAAAACCATGACGAAATTAACCTGTTTTAAAGCCTACGATATTCGCGGCAAGCTGGGCGAAGAGCTGAATGAAGATATCGCCAGACGCATTGGCCGCGCCTACGGCGAATTTCTCAAGCCAAAAACCGTTGTGCTTGGCGGTGATGTGCGTCTGACCAGCGAAGCGCTGAAAATGGCGCTGGCCAAAGGGCTGCGCGATGCGGGCGTCGACGTGCTGGATATCGGTCTTTCCGGCACCGAGGAGATCTACTTCGCGACCTTCCATCTGGGCGTTGACGGCGGCATTGAAGTGACGGCCAGCCACAACCCAATGGATTACAACGGGATGAAGCTGGTGCGTGAAGGCGCGCGCCCGATCAGCGGTGACACCGGCCTGCGCGATGTGCAACGCCTGGCGGAAGCCAACGACTTCCCGGCGGTGGAGGCTAAAAAGCGCGGAAGCTATCAGAAAATCACGCTGCGTGATGCCTATATCGACCATCTGATGGGCTACATCGATACGGCGAACCTGGAGCCGCTGAAGCTGGTGATTAACTCCGGCAACGGGGCGGCGGGCCCGGTCATCGACGCGATTGAAGCGCGTTTCCAAACGCTGAATCTGCCGGTGACGTTCATCAAAGTGCACAACACCCCGGACGGCAATTTCCCGAACGGTATCCCTAACCCGCTGCTGCCGGAGTGCCGTGATGACACCCGCAATGCGGTTATCGAACACGGCGCGGACATGGGGATCGCCTTTGATGGCGATTTCGACCGCTGCTTCCTGTTTGACGAAACCGGCCAGTTTATCGAGGGCTACTACATCGTCGGTCTGCTGGCGGAAGCGTTCCTCGAAAAACAGCCGGGCGAGCGCATCATTCACGATCCGCGTCTTTCCTGGAACACCGTCGACGTGGTGGAAAATGCGGGCGGCACGCCGGTGATGTCGAAAACCGGGCACGCCTTCATTAAAGAGCGGATGCGCCAGGAAGACGCCATTTATGGCGGTGAGATGAGCGCCCATCACTATTTCCGCGATTTCGCCTACTGCGACAGCGGAATGATCCCGTGGCTGCTGGTGACCGAACTGCTGTGCCTGAAAGGGAAAACCCTGGGCGAACTGGTGCGCGATCGCATGGCGGCCTTCCCGGCAAGCGGTGAGATCAACAGCAAGCTGGCTGAACCGGGTGTGGCGATTGCTCGTGTGGAGACGCATTTTGCCGGGCATGCGCTGGAGATTGACCGTACCGACGGCATCAGCCTGGCGTTTGCAGAGTGGCGTTTTAACCTGCGCTCATCAAATACCGAGCCGGTGGTGCGCCTGAACGTGGAATCACGCGGCGATGCCTCACTGATGGAAGCGCGGACCCGGGACATTCTGGCGTTGCTGAATCAGTAACGCACTGTGCCGGTTTCTCCCCTCTCCCTGGCCCTCTCCCAAAGGGAGAGGAAACGACACTGCTCCCCTCGCCCTGTGGGAAAAGGGTCGGGGGAGAGGGCATCAGGCGGCTCTTCCGGCAAGGGACACTATCAACAACAGGACCAACGATGACGACTCTTATAAAGCGCGAGCGAGCCAAAACGAATGCATCGTTAATCTCAATGGTGCAGCGATTCTCCGACATTACCATCATGGTGGGTGGATTGTGGGTTGTCTGCAAAGGCGCGGCGCTTCCTTTTTCCTACATGCATTTACTGATGGCGCTGATAACGCTGGTGGTGTTTCAGATGATCGGTGGAATGACCGATTTTTATCGCTCCTGGCGCGGCGTACGCATGACCACGGAGCTGTTGCTGCTGCTGCAAAACTGGACGCTGGCGCTGATTTTCACCGCGGGCGTTCTGGCCTTCAATGACGATTTTAATAACAGCCTGGCGGTCTGGCTTGCCTGGTATCTGTTGAGTACCTGCGGCATGGTTGGCTGCCGTGCGTTTATTCGCTTCGGCGTGGGTTGGCTGCGTAATCGCGGCTACAACGTGCGCTATGTGGCCGTTGCGGGCGATTTACCGGCAGGCCAGGTGCTGCTGAACAGCTTCCGTAACCAGCCGTGGCTGGGTTTTGAAGTGGTTGGCAGCTACCACACGCCTAAGCCGGGTGGGGTCGATACCGATTGGGCGGGCAATTACGATCAACTGCTCGACGACGCCCGTGCCGGCAAAATTCACAACGTTTACATTGCACTGTCGATGCAGGATGAAGGGCGTATTAAAACGCTGGTGCGCGATCTCGCCGATACCACCTGCTCGGTTATCCTGATCCCTGACGTTTTTACCTTCAACATTCTCCACTCCCGCATTGATGAAGTGAACGGCGTGCCGGTCGTGCCGCTGTATGACACTCCGCTGTCCGGACTGAATCGCGTGATTAAGCGTCTCGAGGACATTGTGCTTTCCTCGCTGATCCTGCTGCTGATCTCGCCTGTGCTGATGTGTATTGCGCTGGCGGTGAAGCTCACCTCGAAAGGCCCGATTATTTTCCGCCAGACCCGTTATGGCATGGATGGGAAGCCAATCAAAGTGTGGAAATTTCGCTCGATGCGGGTCATGGAAAACGATGCGGTCGTCACGCAGGCGACGCAAAACGATCCACGCGTGACCAAAGTCGGCAACTTTCTGCGCAGGACTTCACTCGACGAACTCCCGCAGTTTATCAATGTGCTGACGGGCGGCATGTCGATTGTTGGGCCGCGTCCGCATGCGGTGGCGCACAACGAGCAATACCGTCAGCTGATCGAAGGCTACATGCTGCGCCATAAGGTGAAGCCGGGAATTACCGGCTGGGCACAGATCAACGGCTGGCGCGGCGAGACCGATACGCTGGAGAAAATGGAAAAGCGTGTCGAGTTTGACCTGGAATACATCCGCGAGTGGAGCCTGTGGTTCGACATTCGCATTGTGTTCCTGACGGTTTTCAAAGGCTTTGTCAATAAAGCGGCTTACTGAGGTAGCGACATGAGCCTGAGAGAAAAAACCATTAGCGGTGCTAAGTGGTCAGCGATGGCCACCGTGGTCATCATTGGCCTTGGACTGGTACAGATGACCGTCCTGGCCCGCATTATCGATAATCACCAGTTCGGTCTGCTGACGGTGTCGTTGGTGATCATCGCCCTGGCGGACACGCTGTCGGATTTCGGCATCGCCAACTCCATTATTCAGCGCAAAGAAATCAGCCACCTCGAACTGACCACGCTTTACTGGCTGAACGTCGGCCTGGGGATAGTCGTCTTCGCGCTGGTGTTCAGTCTGAGCGGCGTCATTGCCGGGGTGCTGCATAACCCGGACCTGGCCCCGCTGATGCGCACGCTGTCGTTCGCGTTTGTGGTGATCCCGCACGGCCAGCAGTTCCGCGCGCTGATGCAAAAAGAGCTGGAATTCAACAAGATTGGCATGATTGAAACCTCTGCCGTACTGGCCGGGTTTACGTTTACCGTGGTGAGCGCCCATTTCTGGCCGTTAGCCATGACCGCAATTCTCGGTTATCTGGTCAACAGCGCGGTACGGACTCTGCTTTTTGGCTGGTTTGGCCGTCGGATTTATCGTCCTGGATTCCATTTCTCACTTGCCTCGGTGTCCTCAAACCTGCGTTTTGGCGCCTGGCTGACTGCCGACAGTATCATCAACTATGTGAATACCAACCTCTCCACGCTGGTGCTGGCGCGTATTCTTGGCGCGAGCGTGGCCGGGGGCTACAACCTGGCTTACAACGTGGCGGTGGTTCCGCCGATGAAACTCAACCCGATTATCACCCGCGTGCTGTTCCCGGCGTTCGCCAAGATTCAGGACGATACCGCCAAACTGCGCGTCAACTTCTACAAGCTGCTGTCGGTGGTTGGGATCATCAATTTCCCGGTTTTGCTGGGCCTGATGGTGGTCAGTAACAACGTGGTGCCGCTGGTGTTTGGTGAGAAGTGGGTGAGCATCATTCCCATTCTGCAACTGCTGTGCGTAGTGGGTCTGCTGCGTTCGGTCGGCAACCCGATTGGTTCCCTGCTGATGGCGAAAGCCCGCGTGGATATCAGCTTCAAATTCAACGTGTTCAAAACGTTCCTGTTTATCCCGGCCATTATTGTCGGCGGCCATCTTGCCGGTGCGCTGGGGGTGACGCTCGGCTTTTTACTGGTGCAGGTGGTGAATACCGTCCTGAGCTACTTCGTGATGATTAAACCGGTGCTGGGTTCCAGCTATCGCGAGTACATCCTCAGCCTGTGGTTGCCGCTTTATCTGTCGCTGCCGACGCTGGCGGTGAGCTATGTGCTGGGCGTGGCGTTTAACGGGGCCGTATCGCTGCCCTTGCTGTTGCTCATCCAGATTGCTGCGGGCGCGCTGGCCTTTGCGCTGATGATTGTGCTTTCCCGCCACCCGCTGGTGGTGGAGATGAAGCGCCAGCTGTGCCGCAGCGAAAAAATGAAAGTGTTATTGCGGGCCGGATAGAACGCAAAAACGACATTATCAAAATCAAAGACACGAATAATTCTGGTGAGGTCAAGGCGGCAACAGCGTTTATCCCCAGGAGCTTACTTTTGTAAGTGACTGGGGTGAACGAGGGCAGCCAACGCAGAGATCGCCAGAAGTATGAAGTGGATTTAAGAGGTCACACATGAAATTACTGATTTTAGGCAACCATACCTGCGGAAACCGCGGCGACAGCGCTATTCTGCGCGGCCTGTTGGATGCCATTAACACGCTGAACCCGGAAGCCGAAGTGGACGTGATGAGCCGCTACCCGGTGAGCTCGTCCTGGTTATTGAATCGCCCGGTAATGGGCGATCCGCTGTATGCGCAGATGAAACAGCACAACAACGCGGCCGGGGTGATGGGGCGAATCAAGAAAATCCTGCGCCGCCGTTATCAGCACCAGGTACTGCTTTCCCGCGTCACCGATACCGGCAAATTGCGCAATATCCGCATTGCCCAGGGCTTTACTGATTTCGTGCGTCTGCTGAGCAACTACGACGCCATTATTCAGGTTGGCGGCTCTTTCTTTGTCGATTTATACGGTGCACCGCAGTTTGAGCATGCCCTCTGCACGTTCATGGCGAAAAAGCCGCTCTACATGATTGGTCACAGCGTCGGGCCCTTCCAGAATGAGCAGTTTAATGCGCTGGCCAACCATGTCTTTGCTCAATGTGATGCGCTGATCCTACGCGAATCTGTGAGCCTGAATATGATGCAGCGCAGCAACATAACCACCGCCAAAGTCGAGCAGGGCGTCGACACCGCCTGGCTGGTGGAGCATCACGAACAGGATTTCAAGGCCAGCTATGCGGTGGAGCACTGGTTGAAAACCATTGCTCAGAAGAAAAGCGTGGCCATTACCCTGCGTGAGCTTGCGCCATTTGATAAGCGTTTGGGCACCACACAGCAGGCTTATGAAGAGGCGTTTGCCGGGGTGGTCAACCGGATTATCGATGCCGGATATCAGGTTATCGCGCTTTCCACCTGTACCGGTATCGACAGCTACAACAAAGATGACCGTATGGTGGCGTTGAACCTGCGTCAGCATATCAGCGACCCGTCGCAATACCATGTCGTGATGGACGAGTTGAACGACCTCGAAATGGGCAAAATTCTTGGGGCCTGCGATTTGACCGTCGGGACTCGCCTGCATTCCGCCATCATTTCGATGAACTTTGATACGCCAGCAATCGCGATTAACTATGAGCATAAATCCGCGGGGATCATGCAGCAGTTAGGCATGCCAGAAATGGCGATAGATATCCGCCATTTGCTGGACGGCTCGCTGGCGTCGATGGTGGCCGATACGCTGGGTCAGCTTCCGGCAATCAATGAACGCTTGCGTATTGCCGTTAAGGCGGAGCGAGAGAACGGACTGAAGATGGTGAAGTCGGTTCTGGATCGCATCGGGGAGGGAAAATGAAGGTTGGTTTTTTCCTGCTGAAATTCCCGCTGGCTTCAGAGACGTTCGTGCTAAATCAGATCGTGGCGTTTATCGAAATGGGTTATGAGGTCGAGATTGTCGCGCTGCTAAAAGGCGACATGACCAACACCCACGATGCCTATCAGCGCTACGGGCTGGCACAGAAAACCCGCTGGTTGCAGGATGAGCCGACCGGCAGGCTGGCAAAACTGCGACACCGCGCCACACATACCCTGAAAGGGTTGCACCGAACCGCGACCTGGCGAGCGCTCAATGCCAGCCGCTACGGCGATGAAGCGCGGAATATGATCCTCTCTGCCATCACGGCACAGAATCCTCAGCCCTTCAGCGCTGACGTATTCATCGCACATTTCGGTCCGGCTGGCGTCACGGCAGCGAAACTGCGTGAGCTGGGGGTGATTCGCGGGAAAATCGCCACCGTCTTTCACGGCATCGATATTTCCAGCCGCGAGGTGCTTAATCACTACACGCCGGAATACCAGAAGCTGTTCCAGCGCGGCGATGTGATGCTGCCAATAAGCGATCTCTGGGCCCAGCGCCTACAAAAGATGGGGTGTCCGGCGAATAAAATCAGCGTCTCAAGAATGGGCGTCAACATGGAGCGCTTTGCGCTGCGTCCGGTGAAAAGCCCGAGCGAGACGCTGCAAATCATTTCCGTTGCGCGCCTGACGGAGAAAAAAGGTCTGCACGTCGCGATTGAAGCCTGCCGCCAGCTTAAAGAGCGCGGGGTGCGTTTCCGCTATCGCATTCTCGGCATTGGCCCGTGGGAACGGCGTCTGAAAACGCTGATCGAACAGTATCAGCTTGATGATGTGGTGGAGATGCCGGGGTTCAAGCCCAGTCATGAAGTCAAAGCCATGCTGGATGACGCCGATGTCTTCCTGTTGCCCTCTGTCACCGGTGCTGATGGCGACATGGAAGGCATTCCTGTGGCGCTCATGGAGGCCATGGCGGTGGGGATCCCGGTGGTTTCAACGCTGCACAGCGGTATTCCGGAATTGATTGATGCCAATGAGTCTGGCTGGCTGGTTCCGGAGAATGACGCCACCGCGCTGGCTGACAGGCTGAGCCAGTTGGGGAATTACGAGAGCCAAAGACTGACGCCGGTTATCAACAAAGCCCGCGCTAAAGTGGAATCGACATTTAATCAGCAGGTGATTAATCAACAGCTCGCCAGCCTGCTGCAGACGCTGTAAAGAGGTCGCATGACGGTAAAAAAACACGCCCTTTCCCGACGAACCTTCCTCACAGCCAGCTCCGCGCTGGCTGCGTTTCCCCTCCTGAACAGCCCCGCCGCAAGAGCGCTAGAGCCCCCTGCGGCGGCGGATATTCGCCGCTTTAATACGCAAAATGATTGGGTTAAAGCCCTTGATGCCGCGTTTCAGGCGGCAGACGTGGTCGACATTCCGGCTGGCGTCGTCTGCGACAATATCAACAGCGGCATTATCGTCCCTCCAGGGAAAACGCTGCAGGTCAGCGGGACGTTAAAAGGCAATGGACGCGGGCGATTTGCTCTGCAGGATGGTTGTCAAATCAAAGGTCACACCGGCAAACTGAATAATATTTGTCTGGATATTCGCGGTTCTGATTGTGTGATTGATGGCATCACGATGAGCGGCTATGGCCCGCTGGCACAAATCTTCATTGGTGGCAAAGATAAGCGCACCTTCCGCAATTTGGTTATCAATAACGTCACCATCGCAGAGGCCAATTACGGCATTTTACGCCAGGGTTTTCACAATCAGTTTGATGGCGTGAAAATCACCAACGGTCGATTTTCTGACCTGCAAGGTGATGCGATTGAGTGGAATGTCGCGATTAATGACAAGAATATCCTCATATCCGATCACGTGATCAACAACATCAACTGCACCAACGGCAAGATCAACTGGGGGATAGGGATTGGGCTTGCCGGAAGCACTTATGACAATGGTTATCCTGAAAGCCAGGCGGTCAAAAACTTTGTTGTCGCCAATATCACGGGCAGCAACTGCCGACAGCTGGTGCACGTCGAAAACGGCAAACACTTCATTATCCGGAATGTCAAAGCGACCAACATTACCCCGGAGTTCAGCAAGAAAGCGGGGATTGATAATGCGACGGTGGCGATTTACGGCTGTGACAATTTCATCATCGAAAATATCGAGATGGTTAACAGCGCAGGGATGCTGATTGGCTATGGGGTTATCAAGGGTAACTATCTGTCGATCCCGCAGAATTTTCGCCTGAACGAGGTGCATATGGACAATACTTCGCTGCCTTATAAGCTGCGGGGCATTCAGATCTCTTCCGGCAATGCCCAGTCGTTTGTCTCCATCACCAACCTGAACCTGAAGCGGGCTTCGCTGGAGTTACACAACAAGCCGCAGCACCTCTTTATCCGCAATATTCATGTGGTGCAGGACGCCGATCGTGGGCCAGCGCTGGCAATGAATTTCGATTTACGTAAGGATGTGCGCGGAAAATTCATGGCCCGCGACGATACGCTACTGTCGTTAGCCAATATCACCGCAGTGAATGAGAAAGGGCAGCGCTCAGTGGACATTGACCGGGTAGATCAGCTGCGAGTGAACGCCAGTGGATTGAATTTTGACCTGCCGCGACGCTGATTGCGAGGATTCCTGGACCTGGGTAATCACTCTCGGACTCTACCTGAGGTTTTCTCAACTTTAGACGGGTATCATCAACAAAACTTGCTGGATTAAACGTCCTGACTGGCTATAATTCTTCAACCATTCATAGGTGGAAACGAAAATGATCAACAATATGAAAGCAGTTATTCCGGTAGCTGGCCTTGGAATGCGCTTGCTTCCGGCCACCAAAGCTATCCCAAAAGAGATGCTGCCGATCGTTGATAAACCGATGGTTCAGTACATCGTCGACGAAATTGTTGCTGCCGGGATCAAAGAAATCATCCTGGTCACTCACGCGTCCAAGAACGCGGTTGAAAACCACTTCGACACGTCATATGAACTTGAGTCACTGCTCGAACAGCGTGTGAAGCGTCAGCTGCTGGCTGAGGTTCAGTCTATCTGCCCACCGGGCGTGACGATCATGAACGTTCGTCAGGCGCAGCCGCTGGGTTTAGGCCATTCTATTCTTTGTGCCCGACCTATTGTGGGCGATAACCCGTTTGTCGTCGTTCTGCCGGACATCATCCTTGATAATGCGACGGCCGATCCGCTGCGCTACAATCTGGCCGCGATGGTCGCGCGTTTCAATGAGACAGGCCGCAGCCAGGTGCTGGCTAAGCATATGGACGGCGATCTCAGCGAATACTCCATCATCAAAACCAAAGATGAGCTGGAATCAGAAGGCAAAATCAGCCGTATCACCGACTTCGTTGAGAAACCTGATCAGCCACAAACGCTGGGTTCCGACCTGATGGCGGTAGGGCGCTATGTGCTTTCTGCCGATATCTGGGCCGAGCTGGAGCAAACCGTTCCAGGTGCCTGGGGCCGCGTCCAGCTGACCGACGCCATTGCCGAACTGGCGAAAAAGCAGTCTGTCGATGCGATGCTGATGACCGGCGACAGCTATGACTGCGGCAAGAAAATGGGCTATATGCAGGCGTTTGTCCAGTACGGGCTGCGTAACCTGAAAGACGGTGCTAACTTCCGGAAAAGTATTGAGAAAATCCTCGTCGGATAATAAAGCATTGCTAGCCTTCATAACGGCAATCATGAGTGAGGTAAGTTAATTACCTTGTCCAGGTTGCCGTTTTTTTTAGAAAGCGGTGCGATGAGCGTGGGTTTATCGAAATCAATGGTCGCGGTGCTTCAGTTCATAGCGCTAAGTATTGCTTCTATAATTTTATTGTTTCGTTGATTTAAAGGCATCTAAGACTACACAGTCTCGTCTAACCTGAGTTAACATCTGGCTCACATTTCAAACCACGTATACGTTGCGTGGTGAGCACACCTGACAGGAGTATGTAATGTCCAAGCAACAGATCGGGGTTGTCGGTATGGCAGTGATGGGGCGCAACCTGGCGCTCAACATCGAAAGCCGCGGTTATACCGTCTCCATTTTCAACCGTTCCCGTGAAAAGACCGAAGAAGTTGTTGCCGAGAATCCAGGCAAAAAACTGGTTCCTCACTATACGGTTCAAGAGTTTGTCGAGTCGCTTGAAACCCCACGTCGTATCCTGTTAATGGTGAAAGCGGGCGCTGGTACTGATGCTGCTATCGATTCCCTGAAGCCGTACCTGGATAAAGGTGACATCATCATTGATGGTGGTAATACCTTCTTCCAGGACACCATTCGTCGTAATCGTGAACTCTCTGCTGAAGGCTTCAACTTCATTGGCACCGGTGTCTCTGGTGGTGAAGAGGGTGCCCTGAAAGGCCCATCAATCATGCCTGGCGGCCAGAAAGAAGCGTATGAGTTGGTGGCACCGATTCTGACCAAAATCGCCGCGGTGGCCGAAGATGGCGAACCATGTGTCGCCTATATCGGCGCTGATGGTGCGGGTCACTACGTGAAAATGGTTCACAACGGTATTGAATACGGCGACATGCAGCTCATTGCTGAAGCTTATTCTCTGCTGAAAGGCGGTTTGAACCTGTCTAACGACGAGCTGGCAAAAACCTTCACTGACTGGAACGAAGGTGAGCTGAGCAGCTATCTGATCGACATCACCAAAGATATCTTCACCAAGAAAGACGAAGATGGCAACTATCTGGTGGATGTGATTCTGGATGAAGCAGCCAACAAAGGCACCGGTAAATGGACCAGCCAGAGTTCACTGGATTTGGGTGAACCCCTGTCGCTGATCACCGAGTCTGTATTTGCACGTTACATCTCTTCTCTGAAAGAGCAGCGTGTAGCAGCATCCAAAGTGCTGTCAGGCCCGCAGGCCAAACTGGCCGGTGATAAAGCTGAGTTTATTGAGAAAGTTCGTCGCGCGCTGTATCTGGGGAAAATCGTTTCTTACGCACAGGGCTTCTCTCAGCTGCGTGCGGCCTCTGATGAGTACAACTGGGATCTGAACTACGGTGAAATCGCGAAGATTTTCCGCGCGGGCTGCATTATTCGTGCACAGTTCCTGCAGAAAATCACCGATGCTTATGCAGAAAACGCTGGCATTGCGAACCTGCTGCTGGCGCCTTATTTCAAAAACATTGCTGACGATTACCAGCAGGCGCTGCGTGATGTTGTCGCTTATGCGGTTCAGAATGGTATTCCGGTACCAACATTCTCTGCGGCAGTGGCTTACTACGATAGCTACCGTTCCGCGGTACTGCCGGCCAACCTGATTCAGGCTCAGCGTGATTACTTCGGTGCGCACACCTACAAGCGTACCGATAAAGAAGGTATCTTCCACACCGAGTGGCTGGATTAATCTGATTTAGGTAACGCAGAATGCAGGCCCGGAGCGCACCTCCGGGCTTTTTTATGGCCAAAAAGCAGCATTCAGTAAGCTCCTATATGCGTTACTGGCGGAAATCGCGATATACTAGGTTCACGCTTACCCGGCCTCAAGACTGGGTTCTTATATTGTGAGGGGGGCTACCCGTCCTCAAATGTTCAACCGGAAGAAGTTGCAAAGCGAATGAAGATAACTATCTCAGGAACAGGTTACGTAGGTCTGTCTAACGGTATTCTGATTGCCCAGCACCACGAAGTGGTAGCGTTGGATATTATTCAGGCTAAAGTCGATATGCTGAACCAGAAGATATCGCCGATTGCTGATAAAGAGATCGAAGAGTATCTGGCCACTAAGACGCTGAATTTCCGGGCGACGACGGATAAGCATGATGCTTACCGTGATGCTGACTATGTTATCATCGCTACGCCGACGGATTACGATCCCAAAACGAACTACTTCAATACTTCCAGTGTAGAGTCCGTTATCCGCGATGTGATTGCAATCAACCCGAAAGCGGTAATGATTATCAAATCGACTATTCCGGTTGGCTTTACCAACGACATAAAAGAAAAACTGGGCATCGACAACATCTTCTTCTCCCCGGAGTTTTTACGCGAAGGGCGTGCGCTGTACGATAACCTGCATCCGTCACGCATCGTCATTGGTGAACAATCTGAGCGTGCAGAGCGTTTTGCCGCACTCCTGCAGGAAGGCGCGATCAAGAAAGATATTCCGACCCTGTTTACGGATTCAACCGAAGCAGAGGCCATCAAGCTGTTTGCTAACACTTACCTTGCGTTGCGCGTGGCCTATTTCAATGAACTTGATAGCTATGCGGAGAGCTTAGGTTTAAATTCCCGTCAGATTATCGAAGGGGTGTGTCTGGATCCACGCATTGGCAACCACTACAACAATCCATCGTTTGGATATGGTGGTTACTGTTTGCCGAAAGACACTAAACAGCTGCTGGCTAATTATGAATCTGTGCCGAACAACATTATTGGCGCAATTGTGGATGCGAACCGTACCCGTAAAGATTTTATAGCTGACTCTATTCTGTCGCGTAAACCGAAAGTCGTTGGCGTGTATCGGCTGATCATGAAATCGGGTTCAGATAATTTCCGTGCCTCCTCTATTCAGGGGATCATGAAGCGTATCAAAGCGAAAGGCATTGAGGTCATCATCTACGAACCTGTAATGAAAGAAGATGAGTTCTTTAATTCGCGCGTGGTACGCGATCTGAACAGCTTTAAACAGGAAGCCGATGTGATTATTTCCAATCGTATGGCACCTGAATTAGCGGATGTTGCTGAGAAAGTTTATACCCGCGATCTGTTTGGTAACGATTAAGCATCAGATTTTAAAAAGCCCTCATAAATGAGGGCTTTTTGATTGTTATACCTTATAGAATTCACGATACCAGTCGACGAAGTTCCTGACGCCTTCTTTCACCGAAGTCTGCGGACGGAAATCAACCAATTCATACAATGGCCCGGTTTCCGCACTGGTCTCCAGAACATCACCTGGCTGCATTGGCATCATATTTTTGTCCGCCTGAATGCCTAATGCTTCTTCCAGCGCGGTTATGTAATCCATCAATTCAACAGGTTCGCTGTTGCCAACGTTGTATACACGGTAAGGGGCAGAGCTGTCCGCAGGGGTACCTGACTCCACTGTCCACTGCGCATCCGGTTGTGGAATGACGTCCTGCAGCCGGATAATCGCTTCGACAATATCATCGATATAAGTAAAATCACGTTTCATTTTACCGTGATTGTAAACATCGATGCTTTTTCCTTCCAGCATGGCCTTAGTGAATTTGAATAGCGCCATGTCCGGACGACCCCAAGGACCATACACGGTAAAGAAGCGCAGACCCGTTGTCGGTAAACCATACAGATGCGAGTAGGTATGCGACATCAGCTCATTGGCTTTTTTGGTTGCCGCGTAAAGCGAGACTGGGTGATCAACAGAGTCGTCTGTAGAGAACGGCATCTTACGGTTCAGACCATATACCGAGCTGGAAGAAGCATACACCAGATGTTGAACTTTATGATGTCGACATCCTTCGAGGATATTCAGATGCCCCATCAGGTTTGATTCGGCGTAAGCATGAGGGTTCTCAATCGAGTAACGAACGCCGGCCTGGGCTGCCAGGTGAATCACACGATCGAATTTCTCAGTCGCAAAAAGTGATTCCATGGCCGAACGGTCAGCCAAATCGATCATGGCGAAACGAAAAGCTACTGATTCTAGCAGGTTAAGCCGGGCCTGTTTCAGGCTAACATCGTAGTAATCATTCAGGTTATCGAGCCCAACAACCTGATGACCTGCCTCTAGCAGGCGCTTACAAACGTGAAAACCGATAAAGCCCGCGGCGCCGGTGACCAGAAATTTCATGTTAATCCTCTGAATTTGCACAATCCACTCAATAGGAATGAATTCTACACATAGAGGCTATGCTACGCACGTTTCTGGAAGGGACAGAGCCATTTTTGCATGTGAACTATGTTCAAAATGGCATGATTGCGAGGATTCTTAGCGATCCATGCAATAGAACAGCTTATGATTCCTGTCAATTCGCTGGGTGAAAAATAGCCACAACCGAATTTTCAATGGGGAATATTACCAGGCTAATAAATGAATCCCGAAATGATATAACGAATGGATTGGAAGAGAGATGTTACGGAAAACCAGCATCGAGGTTACGGTTGGTTGGCGGGTAAGCGAAGTCATTCACCAGTTGTATGTTTATTGCCCAAAAAAAAACGATTAGCTGGATTACGAGATGGAAAGGTCTATAATTGTCGGGCCGTATCGTTTGATATTTCTGCATTTTATCCATCAGAAGCCGGATGCACTGGTGAGCATCGTAATGTCTTGATATCACGCAGAAACCAGAGTTTTACCTATTATGTGTAAATGTCATTGACATGAGGGTAACTGGTTGTCACGGAGTTTCAGAATGATATGCCTATGCAGACCCGAGAGGGTCGCATAGAAGACAAAGCACGTGATGGTGTTGTGCGTGCAACGGGACTAGCAGTGAGGTATTTGGTTTCTCTGAGCCAAGGGCGGTAGCGTAGCCTTTTTTGACTTTTTTGAATAGTTTTCATGCATTATAACTAGCATGTCAGATGAGCATTGATGATGAAGTATAATTTAGGATATCTATACGATTTACTCGTTGTTATAACGAACAAAGATTTAAAAGTTCGATATAAAAGTAGTGTGTTCGGTTACCTATGGTCAATCGCAAACCCGTTGCTATTTGCAATGATATATTACTTTATTTTTAAACTTATCATGAGAGTGCAAATACCTAACTATACGGTATTTATTATCACAGGGTTATTCCCATGGCAGTGGTTTGCAAGTTCAGCCACGAATTCTCTCTTTTCATTCATAGCTAATGCACAAATCATAAAGAAAACAGTATTTCCACGTTCCGTTATCCCTTTAAGTAACGTAATGATGGAAGGGTTGCATTTTTTATGCACTATTCCTGTAATCATCGTGTTCCTTTTCATTTATGGAATGAAGCCATCCTGGGATTGGCTCTATGGAGTACCGCTGATTGCAATTGGGCAAATTATTTTTACTTTTGGTGTGGCGCTGGTTTTTTCAACCTTAAATCTGTTTTTCAGAGACTTAGAACGTTTTGTAAGCCTGGGGATTATGCTGATGTTCTACTGTACCCCAATCTTATATGCATCAGATATGATTCCAGAACGTTTTCAATGGGTTATCACATATAATCCTTTAGCATGCATGATCCTGAGTTGGCGAGAATTATTCATGGAGGGCACTGTTAACTATGAGTATATCGCAATTTTGTATGCGACAGGTGCGCTCTTGCTCGCTATTGGTTTAGTTGTTTTCAATAAATTGAAGTTCCGTTTCGCAGAGATATTATGATGGATTCTGTTATTGTTTTTGATAATGTCACAAAAAAATATCCGCTGTACCATCATATAGGCTCAGGAATTAAAGAATTGCTATTTAACCCGAAAAGGGCTTTGAGCTTGTTCAGAGGGCGGCAGTATTTAGCGATAGAAAATATCTCCTTTACCGTTGAAAAAGGGGAGGCTGTCGCGTTGATTGGGCGTAATGGTGCAGGTAAAAGTACATCACTGGGTTTAGTTGCTGGAGTCATCAAACCGACTGCAGGGAAAGTGACTACACGTGGACGAGTAGCCTCGATGTTGGAGTTGGGGGGCGGCTTCCATCCGGAACTGACGGGAAGGGAGAATATCTATCTTAACGCAACTTTGCTCGGGTTGAGGCGAAAAGAAGTGCAGCAACGGATCGATAAAATTATTGATTTTTCAGAACTTGGTCAATTTATTGATGAGCCTATTCGTGTTTATTCGAGTGGTATGTTAGCGAAGCTTGGTTTTTCGGTGATAACTCAAGTCGATCCAGATGTTTTGATCATTGACGAAGTGCTGGCTGTAGGTGATATCTCATTCCAGGCTAAATGTATCCAGACGATTAAAGAATTTAAAAGCCGTGGGGTCACAATATTATTTGTCAGCCATAATATGAATGATGTAGAGAAGATTTGTGACAGGGTCGTGTGGATAGAAAACCATAAGCTCAAACAAATTGGTCCTGCGAAGGATGTCGTCGAACAGTATAAAAAAGCAATGGCATAACCATTAGAGAGTTAAATGAAAAATATTCGCATTTACACTTGTCACCACAAACCAAGTTCATTTTTATCATCAGAATTAATTCATCCAATTCATGTAGGCAAACAGAATACTCTCAATGATATTGGATGTATTGGTGATAACACTGGGGATAATATTTCATTTAAAAACCCATTCTATTGTGAACTGACAGCCCATTATTGGGTCTGGAAAAATGCACCGGCAACCGATTTTGTCGGATTTATGCATTACCGCAGACATCTGAACTTCTCAGAAAAGCAGAATTTTGATGAAGATAATTGGGGAGTTGTAAATCACCCAGTTATTGACGAAGGGTATGAAAATCAGTTTGGATTAACTGATTCAGTAATTCAGAAAAGTATTGAAGGGTATGACGTACTGCTGCCTAAAAAATGGTCTGTTCTCTCTGCAGGAAGCAAAAACAATCTCGATCATTATGATAAAGGTGAATTTTTACATCTTAAAGATTACCAGGAAGCCCTTGCAGTAGTAGAAGAAATATATCCAGCCTATAAAGCAGCAATTCAAAACTTTAACCAGGCTACCGATGGTTATTACACAAATATGTTTGTTATGCGACAAGACATGTTTGCTGATTACTCAGAATGGCTGTTCACTATTTTAGATAAACTTGAGCATCGAATCTCGATGAATAACTATAATGCTCAGGAAAAACGAGTGATTGGGCATATCGCTGAGCGACTCTTTAATATTTACATCAATTACCAGCTGCAAGAAAAAAAACTAAAAATAAAAGAGTTGCAAAGAACGTTTGTATCAAGAGAAACGTTTAATGGAAAGCTAAAGTCTGTATTCACTTCTGCGACGCCAATCGTTATTAGCTTTGATGATAATTATGCGATGAGTGGTGGAGCACTAATTAATTCAATTGTCAAAAATTCAGACAATGAAAAAAATTATGATATTGTTGTTCTTGAAAATAAAGTCAGCAGCTTAAATAAACAGCGACTCACGAGCCTGATATCATCACACAGTAACTTCTCGCTTCGCTTTTTTGACGTTAACGCATTTACTGAAATCAGTGGTGTCCATACGAGGGCTCACTTCAGTGCTTCAACGTATGCGCGTTTGTTTATTCCACAGTTATTCCGTGATTATTCAAAAGTGGTCTTCATAGACTCGGATACCGTGGTAAAGGCGGACCTTAGTACACTGTTAGATATTGATCTGGGTACGAATCTTGTTGCTGCTGTTAAAGATATCGTGATGGAAGGCTTTGTCAAATTTGGCGCTATGAGTGAGTCTGAAGATGGTGTTATGCCGGCAGAAACTTATCTTCAGAAAGTGCTTGGGATGTCAAACCCTGATGCCTATTTCCAGGCAGGCCTGATTGTGTTTAATGTTGAGCAAATGGTTAAAGAAAACACATTCGCTGAGCTAATGAAAACACTCAAAGCCAAAAAGTACTGGTTCTTGGATCAGGATATCATGAACAAGGTGTTTTATGACAGAGTATTTGCGTTACCGCTCGAATGGAATGTCTACCATGGTAATGGCAATACGGATGATTTCTTCCCTAATCTGAAATTCTCAACGTATATACGCTTCCTTGAAGCAAGAATGAATCCAAACATGATTCATTACGCGGGTGAAAATAAACCATGGAATACAGCAAAAGTTGATTTCTATGATGACTTTATGATTAATTTAAAAAACACCCCATGGGAATTTGAGGTTTGCTATCGATTACTACCAGATTCATTGACTTCCGGCCGGGCAGGCCAGCGAGAAATAAATAAAGAATTACTGCCGACAAAGATTAAAAGGGCATTGATGCCATTTGTAAATAAATTTGCTCCAGTCGGTTCTGCAAGAAGAAATAAACTGGTAAAATATTACTATAAAATTAGACGTTCCATCCATGGATAAGTCGTTGGAGATATAATAATGAATGATAAGAAAATATTAATTGTTGGTGCAGGTTTTTCAGGTGCGGTGATCGCAAGGCAGCTCGCTGAGGAAGGTCATACGATTAAAATTATCGACCAACGTGCTCATATCGGTGGAAACTCTTACGACGCCCGGGATGCGCAAACTGATGTGATGGTACATGTCTATGGGCCTCATATCTTCCATACCGATAATAAAGTCGTATGGGATTATGTAAATCAGCACGCGAACATGATGCCTTACGTGAACAGGGTTAAGGCCACAGTCAATGGCCAGGTGTTCTCATTGCCAATAAATTTGCATACAATCAACCAGTTCTTTGGAACAACATGTTCGCCTGATGAAGCGAAAGCGCTCATTACTGAGAAGGGTGATGATTCCATTCAGGATCCGAAAACGTTTGAAGAACAGGCACTACGCTTTATTGGTAAGGAATTATACGAAGCGTTTTTTAAAGGCTACACCATTAAGCAATGGGGTATGCAGCCTTCGGAATTACCTGCATCTATATTAAAACGTTTACCTGTTCGTTTTAATTATGACGACAATTATTTCAACCATAAATTTCAAGGTATGCCTGAGCTAGGGTATACAAAGATGATCGAATCGATTGTCGATCACGAAAATATCACTGTTGAACTGGAATGCATCTTTAACGAATCTGATCGTGATACATATGACCATGTTTTTTATAGTGGTCCGTTGGATGCGTTTTATTCATATCAGTATGGACGGCTTGGATACCGAACACTGGATTTCGAAAAATTTACTTATCAGGGAGACTATCAGGGATGTGCCGTCATGAATTATTGCTCTGTTGATGTACCCTATACTCGTATTACTGAACATAAATACTTCTCTCCATGGGAAAGTCATGAAGGTTCAGTATGCTATAAAGAATATAGTCGTGCATGTGGCGAAGATGATATTCCATATTACCCGATTCGTCAGCTTGGCGAAATGGCATTGCTTGAAAAGTATGTCTCTTTAGCAGAAAAAGAAAATAATATTACATTTGTTGGTAGATTAGGAACGTACAGATATTTAGATATGGATGTGACCATCGCTGAGGCCTTAAATACCGCAGATGCCTATCTCTCCTCATTACGAAAAGATAGTGTAATGCCGGTGTTTACGGTCTCCGTAAGATGAATTGTACCGCATTAATTGTCACCTTTAACCGACTGGAAAAGTTAAAGAAAACAATTGAAGAGACTATGAAGGTAGGCTTTTCACACATAATGGTTGTTAATAACGGTTCCAGTGATGGAACCGAAGATTGGTTAAACACGCTGACTGAGGGCAGCATTGTGGTACTAAATCTCCCCACCAATATTGGTGGGGCAGGTGGATTCAAAGCAGGAAGTCAATATATCTGCGACAATATTCCCACTGACTGGGTGTTCTTTTATGATGATGACGCTTACCCAGAGTCGGATATTATAAAAAAATTCTCTAAAATTGAATGTGGGAAGTATGAAGTATACGCTGCTTTTGTCAGGGATTTAAAGGGCAATTCATGTCCCATGAACTTACCTTTTTCGAAAATTCCATTAACTCTCCTTGATACCATACGATATATAAAAAATAAGGAAAGATTTATTCCAGCAATAAATAAACGAACTGAAGTGCAAACTGTCTCATTTGTCGGCATGATAATTAGAAGTACTCTTCTAAAGAAAAATACCAAAAAAATTCATGATGAATTATTTTTATATTTTGATGATTTATACTTTGGCTATCAGTTGTTTCTTTCAGGAGAAAAGATCTGTTATGTCCCAGAGTTAATATTTAATCACGATGTTAGTATTCAGGGTAAAGTAATTTCTCCCGAATGGAAAGCATATTATCTCTGTAGAAACCTGATTTTATCAAAGCATATCTTTTCCCATGGGGAAATTTACAGCAATGCTTCAATATGTTTGCGAATTTTGAAGTATACTATATTAATACCATGGCAAAAGCGTAGGCTGAAATATATTCAGTATCTCTTTCGCGGAGTCAAGCATGGTATGCAAGGCATCAGTGGTAAAAAACATTGAGTGACGATAGTAATGAAAAAAATTTGTTATTTCATTAATTCCGACTGGTATTTTGAACTGCATTGGCTAGAACGAGCAAAAAAAGCAAAAGAACAAGGGTACGAAGTACATATTATTACCAATTTTTTAGATGACAAAGTATGGCGGCGCTTTGACGAAAATGGATTTCATTGCCATGATATAAAAATTGATGCACAGTCATTCAGCCCTTTAAATTTTTTATCAACACTATTTTTATCTCGTAAGACAGTCAATAAAATTAAACCAAACGTCCTTCACTGTATCACTATCAAAGCATGCTTGATTGGGGGACTTATAGCGAAAGCAAATAATATACCGGTGATTCTTAGTTTTGTTGGTTTAGGTAGAGTTTTTATGGATGGAGGAAAAAGTATCAAATGTATAAGAAAAATAATACTTTCCCTTTATCGGTTTATTGTTAAAAATAAAAAATGTACTTTGATGTTTGAGCATGAAGATGACAAGCAAAAGCTATTATCTTTATTGAAAGTGAATGGGCTTCATACTGTAATTATCAATGGTGCTGGTGTTAATCCCGATGTATATCGTTATTCACTTGAGAATACAAATGTGAACCCTGTTGTATTGTTTGCTAGTCGATTATTATGGAGTAAAGGAATCGGTGACTTGGTTGAAGTCAAAAAAAGGCTTCAATCGAAGGGCGTGATATTTGAATTGAAAGTGGCTGGGATAATAACTGCTGATGATCCTGATGCAGTGCCTCTTACGACAATCGATGAATGGAATAAAGCGGGTTTAATAACATGGTTAGGTCATTCAAATAATGTTTATGAACTTATCAAGGACTCAAACATTGTTGCTCTGCCATCAGTTTATGCTGAAGGTATCCCAAGAATATTATTAGAGGCATGCTCTGTAGGTCGTTCTTGTATCGCTTATGATGTAGGTGGATGCCATAGCTTGATTAGAAATAACATTAATGGTGTCATAGTGCCTAAGAAAGACATTGACAATTTAGAATGTCAAGTTGAGTACTTAATTAACAATCCAAAAATAAGAATGCATATGGGGATTAAAGGGAGGCAGTATATTAATGAGAAGTTCACTTCTGAAATTATCTTAAGAGATACTCTTGCGGTATACCAATCATTAATGTGAATCCATTTGCAAGTAGATATAAATTAAATAACTAATTAACTTAATGCCTTGGCTACTGGGAACTCATGAAGAAAATCACATATCTTGAAGGTTTAAGAGGAATATGTTGTTTTATTGTGATCATTGATCATTGTATCAATACATTTAAACCTGACCTCAGACACACTGGATTAAATGATTTAGGAGGAATGATAAGACGTATCGTTGCCTGGACACCTTTAAATTTTATCTACAGTGGAATAGCACCGGTATGTATATTTTTTATATTGAGTGGCTTTGTTCTTTCACTAAAATATAATAAGACAAACGATCATTCAGTGATTTTGTCAGGTGTAATTAAACGGTATCCTAGATTAATATTACCAATTCTTGCCGCTATGATTCTAATGTACGTATTATATTTTGCAATGCGTGTATTGACTGGGGCAGATCTCGACTTGTCGTTTGGGAGTGCAGTTTCACAGGCATTATATTATGCACCGTTTGAGCATATTAGCTTGACAAATTACGCATTGTGGACAATTTCGTTCGAGATCTATGGCTCATTTCTAGTTTTTGGGTTGCTTGCATTATATGGCTCCTACAAAAAACGAATGCTTTTTTACTTCATTACATTTTCTTTTTTATACTTAAACTCTTCATTTTATTCATTGTTTATTTTCGGCATGATTCTAAACGATTTATACATTAATGGCAGATACCGGTTGAATAAATATGTAAGATTGGCATTTTTTGTGGTTGGAGTTGTGTTAGTTACCACACCTTACGTAAGGGATGGTGTTGAGCTGTATCGCGGATTATATTCTTATCTTAAATATTTACCCAATATTGAATATGGAAAGGTCTATCAATTTATGATGTTGACAGGGAGCATGTTGCTATTTTCGGCTGTTCTGGATTCATTATGGGCTGAACGTATCTTAGATTTTAGTTGTTTTAAATTTTTAGGTAAAATCTCATTCCCGCTTTACATCACACACGCTGCTGTATTAACAGTTTCTTCTATTGTATTAAGACGAGTAACAGCTGATGTAACATTATTGCACTTTATTTGTACCATAGTCGTGACTATACCAGTATGTTTTGCTATTTCTTGGATCTTCGAAAAGTACGTCGACATGCCGTCAATAAATCTTGCGAATAGAATAGCTGCAAAATTCAAATGATTTTAAGTGGATATGAGGTTGATATGCCATCTTCGACATTAAAATTATCTATTATTATACCTGCGTATAATGCGGGTAAAACTATTTTAAATACTATTGCATCATTTGAGTCCTCAATTCACAGCCAGTTTGAAGTTGTCATTGTTGATGATTGTTCTACTGACGATACTGTCGATATTATTTCACGGTATTCGGTAACACATGACCATGTTAAGTTGATTAAACTATCAAGTAACAGTGGCCCTGGAGTTGCTAGAGATGAAGGATTAAAGCACGCTAAAGGAGAGTTCGTACTATTCTTTGATAGTGATGATTTAATGAGGCGTTTGGCTGTTGATGACGCCATTAATTATCTGGAACAACATAATTTAAATGTTGCTGTCATGCGTTATGCAATAAAGTTTGGTCCTAATAAAATTGATATTGGGATGTGGGAGCGTGATACTGAAATATATAGCGATGGGAAAAAACTTTTCGGGTCACTCATTAATATTTATGATTTTCCAAGATTACTGACTATTACTAACTATCCGTGGACGAAAATATGCAGAACCCAATTTGTTCGTGAAAACAACATACAGTTTGGTTCTCTGAGATTACACGAAGATATTCTTCCTCATTGGATGGTTTTAATTAAAGCTGAAAACATTTATGTCTCTGACAAAGTTGTTTGCGATTATTATTTGGATGACAATGGAGGGAATGTAACAAATAATAAAACGTCCCTCCGATTACAATGCATTACAGCAGTAGAGAATTTATATGAGCTTCTTATAAGCGATGCTCATTATAAGCGTTTTATGGGTGAGTTTTGGCTGTTTTTGGCATACTTACTCGGTTGGGCCAATGAGGTAATCAATAAAAACGATAAGTCTGAATTATCAAAGGCTTCAAGCGAAATTTTCCTCAGGTTGTCATTCGAAGAGTTACGACAAATAAAACATGTTGATAAGTCTGCATATGATGTTATTTGTGGTTTTATTGTTAATGATTAAGGTATAAAAATGGCACCAAAGCTTTCTATTATTATTACATCTTATAACATTGAGAAGTATATCGGTGAGTGTCTACAAAATGTTATTGATCAAACCATTAAAGATATTGAAATAATTGTTGTTGATGATGGTTCAACTGATAAAACAACAGCCATTATCACGGAGTATGCTGAAAAAGATAGTCGCATTATCCCAATGTTGATGGGGGAAAATTCTCCAGGTGGAGTGGCCACACCAGCAAATATAGGGATCGATGCTGCCAAAGGTGAGTATATTGGTTTTGCTGACGGAGATGACCTATACGAGTCTACGATGTTTGAAAAGCTCTACTTATCTGCAAAGATTAACAATGCAGATGTTGCGATGTGTAATTATCTTGAGTTTGAGACCGAATCTGGAGCCGAAAATAAGCCTTTTGAACCTGCATGGGAGAAAATAACTCAATATTTAGCGCTAGATATACAGTCTATTGAAAATAAAAAGCGTGTGCTTGATTTACTTCCGGTACCATGGAGAAAAATCTATAAAAAATCATTGCTGGATGATAAAAAGCTCCGTTTCCCTGTCGGAGATTATTTTTTTGAAGACAATGGATTTCATTGGTTTACAACATTAAATGCCCATAGGGTCAGTTTTGTCGATGAAATCCTGTGTTATCATCGACGAAATCGTGCTGGGCAAACGATGTCATCAGGTGGGGAACGCCTTTTAGGTGTTTTCCATCAGCATTCCGTGATTTATGATTATCTCTCAGAAAATAATTTACTGGTTTCATATCGTGATTATTCCCTGAATTGGTTGATTGGCCATGTGTCTTGGATTCAACAAGTATTAGATCCAAAGTATGCCAGCCAATTTTATCAAACAGTAAGTCATCATATTGCTAAATACTCACGTAAAGAAGTCCAAAATTATTTTCTAGATAAAAACTATGACAGAAAGACTATCGAACTCATAGTGGCTGTACTACGAAACAATGAGAGTTTGTTTGTGTCTATTATGAGTGGTAAATTCTCTAACTCTCTAAAAGAGAAAGTTTTATTTAACTACAATAAATTGGGGTTAAAAAACTTTCTAAAAATGTCAGTTAGGCATTCAGTTTTTAAACTGAATCGAAAAAAAGAATATACAAATGAGTTGAAATATCTACTAGAAGCCAACGAAAGAAAAATCAATGAGTTGAATAATAAAGTTGCTGAGCTTGAGAAAACAATAGAAACCGGCTTTATTCTTATTGAACGTTATTTGAAGAACAAAAAATAACACAGGAATGGTGATGCTAGGAAAAACAGCATCACCATTTAATCTTTAATATAACATCTCTTATTAGGTAAATAAATATGGTATCTCCAGTTGTATCAGTTGTAATTCCGGTTTATAACGGCGATGATTATTTCCCTACTGTATTAGAATGTGTTTTAAACCAGACATTAGATAACATAGAAATAATAATTATTGACGACTGTTCTACTGATAATACTAATGCTTATATTGGTGATGTTGCGAGTAGAGATCCTCGTGTTTTAGCAATACGAAATGACTACAGTTTAGGCGCAGGTGCATCCAGAAATATAGGCTTGTCTCAAGCCCGCGGCGAGTATATCATCTTCCTTGATGATGATGATATTATCGATGTCGATATGTTGCTTAGACTGTATGATAATGCAAAGCTTAATGATGCTGACGTTTTAGTTTTTGGTTCGGAGTTTATTAACTGGAATACTAAGGAAGTAATCGATACACCTTGGACAATTAGAAACGACCTACTGCCTGTTGCAAGCATTTTTTCATCCTGTGATATCAAAAAAGATTTCTTCCACGCTTTTGTTTGGTGGCCATGGGATAAGTTTTACAATCGTGAAAGAATTATAAAAAGAGGATTGAGATTTCAGGAAATAAGAACTAGCAATGATTTGCTTTTCACTTCAACGCAAATGCTTCTTGCCAACAGAATCGCAGTTCTGCCGAATGTATTAATTCAACATTCAATATTGAGAAGTGGTTCTTTAGAGAATACTCGATTTAAATCATGGGAATGTGCTTTCGAGGCTTTGTCCGGACTTAAACAGTTTCTGGTTTCTCATAGTCTTTACGAACATCGAAAAAATGACTATATAAATTACGTATTATCATTTTTGAAGTGGAATATCGATACCATTTCTGGTGCTGCATTCGAACCGTTGTTTATACAATCAAGAATGTTTATTCTGGATCTCAACATATCTGAAAGCGATGTTTACGAATCTGATCTGGTTAATTTTCTATCTGATCTTATCAGTTTGCAACCTGTCGACTATTTGCTAAAAAGTAGAACTGAACTTTATCAAAAAGTTAATAGACTAGAGCCGGTGTTAAATAAAACTTTAAGGCGATTAAATGAAACCAGTGATAGTTTAGTGAAATCTAATGAGAGCAAAGCAAACAAGGAAAATATGATAAGGTCTTTGAATCAAGAGAATAGCCTATTAGAGGCTTCACTATGCTCTGAAGTTAAGAAAAATATGGATACCGAGGTCAAACTTAGCAATGCGTTAAATTATATAAAAAGTATTGAAGCATCTAAGATTTGGCGCGGAACGAAAGGACTTAGAAGTATTAGGAAATGGTTTTTATAAACATCCCATGTGATTTTTTACTCGGTACTGTTCTGAAGTAATGCAAAAAAATAAAGTTCTATACTGGCTACTATACTGTTATGTGAATAGTTATAGTTTAGTATTATAATTCATGAAACTTCAGATTTCTGTTAAGAAGTAACCTGCTTATATATTAAGGATATTACTTGATGCTTTCTTTTATGAATAATCATAAAAAAATCATATCAGTATTTTTTTTGCTATCTATTTTTTACCCTTTCTCTACTACAGCCCCATACTGGGACGATGAAGCCCGTTTTGCTGGGGACTTTATATGGTTAATGCCATTGGGGAGAATTGTACCAGAGTTATATTATAGATTTATATCACTCGGTGATTTTATTGTCGATGCTCAAATATTCAATGTTATACTTATTACCTTTTCTTTTTTTATTTTACTAAATAGTAAACCCATTCATAAGCACTGGCTTACTGTATTGTTTTTCTTAGCATCACCATTTCTATCTGAAAATCTGCTTTACCATATTGATGGTATTGCGATGCTTATTGCATATATAACATCAATATATGCCGCTTTTTATATTTCTGACTGCATGAAAAAGGAAGCCATTATTTCATTTTTGATTTTCCTTTTTTCTATAATGTGTTATCAAGCGGCATTGAATTCATTTGCTATCGCCACCTTTGTTTTCTTTACACTCAATATTTCATATGGTGATAAATTTTTAATAAAACATTTTTGTATAAAAGCAACTGTTTTTGTTCTCGGGTTATTTAGTCTAAAAATCATCGCGTCTATTACTGGCTTTATTTATAATAATGATTATCTTTCGCAGCGCTCAAATATAGATTTAGCAATTGTCAATGAGCAAGCCCATAATTTCGCACATCTAATTATATCCTCACTCCCAAATCAATATTTGTTGTTTTTCTCTATTTTGCTTGTGTCATCAATAGTGTTTGCATTACTAAAGGCGTATCGTCAGACTTGTAAGAAAGAATATTTTTCTGCATTGTTTCTTATTTTTGTATTACCTGTTTCATTTTTCTTTTTGGTGTTCCCTTACATTATTGTTGATTCAAGTTCTGTAGTGGTCGCTCGAATATTATTTGGTTTTGGTGGTTTGATAGCTCTGTTTTACTCCCTTCATTCGAATGAAAAAGGTGTAGACTGCATTGCTTTAATCTTATCCTTAGTGTTGCTTTTAATTACAGCTATCGGCTTTTCTGTATATGCATCAACGTATAATAAAAAAATAGATATAGAACTTCATGCCTTTAGAGATGTTCAGCAAATAATTGATCGTCAAAATAATACACATAAAAGGCGAGCGCTTATTGTATGTAATTCCAACCCTGATGTTAACAATAACCCAATGATTAGGAAGAGCATAAAGGCGTTTCCATTTATTAAATTCCCTGATCATGCCGGGACGACGTGGGAAAATGGTGCGACAAGCGGGTTTTTAGCGATAAACAATATTGATTTTGATTTTAAGATTTGTGAAAATATTAAAAATTATCCTGTGCAAAAGCTTATATTTGATGGTGATGCTTATAAGGTGTTTTCTCTAGGAAATGAAAAATATTATCTTGAGTTTAGTAATGGCTCGCGATAAATTTTAACTGATATTTAGTTTCTGAAGATTTTTCTGAGAGCGTGCTGACATTTATTCATGCTCTCAGAGGAATCTAAGTTTGGATAAAGGACAGATATACTATTTAGGAAAAAGAATTTCATTGTGTGAGATTTGAAGTAGACCGCATATTTTTAATCGAAACTGTGGAATAAATACAATTTTACTAGAATTACTCGAGATCCACAAATCTTTTATATGCTAAATGTTTAGAAGATAACTTGTTTTTATATATAAAATATTTTATTTTTTCGCCTGCGTTACTCCCCTTTTTTACTTCAGTAAATATAAGAGTGATAATTTCCAACTCCTGAATTTATCTACACCCCACTCAGTCCTCAGTCCTATCAATCCTAGTAGATATCAAATCCATGAATTAAGTCTGTGAGCATTAAGACAAGTCACTTGAGAAGTTATAAGCTATGCTACTTTGAAACCCTTACTTAGTTGTGATTAAATGTTTATCCTAGTTACTTTTTTGATAGGATGATTTTGTTTTATCATGACTTTTATTTTCAGGGGCCGTTGAGCCGATGATAATAATTAATTTTAGATTTATTAATTAATATTACATTTCGTTTCGCTTGGCATTTTGTTGTGTTAATTTGTTGCGTTTGTAATCTTGAAGGTTGTTATTAACTATTTACTATGGCCTAATTATTGTCACCAATAATAAATGATGGTTTTTTTAATGGTTGTTAAGTCTTCACGTTTCGATTATTTAGATATTTTAAGAATGTCAGCAATTACTTTCGTTGTATTCATTCACTCCATGGATAATATGGCTGGCACTCATTTGTTTGATGAACGTTCTGGTTCATTTTTTATGCATGGTGTGTTGCGGTCTGTCGGCCGTATCGGTGTTCCTTTGTTTTTCATGATGTCAGGAGCATTACTACTGAGTAAGCCGATTGATTTTCATTCTTTTTTTAAAAAAAGAATGCCAAGGCTGATATTCTCAATCCTACTTATCGCATCATTGTATGAGTTGATATGTGTCGATTTATTCGATTTTCTTCCTCATCGTCACTTTCTCCTTGGTGTTTTAAGTGGTGATTCCGGTTATGCGTACCAGCTTTGGTTTTTATATACCACTGTCGGGATTTATTTTGCTGCACCATTTGTTCAAAAGTTTTTGGCAGATTCCTCAGATGCGCTAATAGTGACGTATGTTCTTATTTCTACAGTGCTCGGGTTTATCCCAAGAACTGCTTTGGCCTTCACACATAATCATTATATTCCTGCATTTATGATGGAATTTTTCAACCCTTATATCACATATTTCATTCTTGGGTATTTTTTGCATAATAGAGTGTGGATTTATCCTAAAAATTCATTGCTGATTTCTATCATGCTTGCAGCCATTTTGATACCAGGTGTTATGCTTCAGTTCCTTCCTCTCCCTGGTCCAGGATTCATTGAGAAAAGTGATGCGCTACTCTGGCACGACAAAATTTTCGTTTTGCTCTCTTCAGTATCTTATTATCTTCTAATTAAGAAGGCTTGTCAGGTGAGGGATGTTAACCCTAAGGTAATGAAGTACGTTAAGTACGTATCATCATCCTCGTTCACTATTTACCTTTTCCATATTTTAGTTATTTATTTCTATGAGTATGTGGGGGTAGACAAAATGATGGGATTTGTTCCGTCGACAATGCTATTGATTGTTTTATGTATTGTCACATGCTGTGTATTCAATCGTATTCTTAGACGTACACCGTATGCACGTAAAGTGTTTTGCTAGTCATTTATACAATGATAAAAAATGCGGAAGGACCCGCATTTTTTATTGAAAATCTCTAGCTAGTGGCCGTATTTTGGCAAAGTCATTTACTGATGACGCTTACGCAAATTCTCAATCACCGTCGTCAAATCCAGCTCCTGATCCTGGAGTAACACCAACAGGTGATACATCAGGTCTGAGGCTTCGTTGGTCAGCTCGTGACGGTCATTGACGGTGGCAGCCAGTGCGGTTTCAACGCCTTCTTCACCCACTTTCTGTGCGATGCGCTTGGTGCCGCTGGCATACAGTTTTGCCGTGTAGGAGCTTGCCGGGTCGGCGGTTTTGCGCTCGGCCAGTAGCTGTTCAAGCTGATACAGGAACAGCCACTGGTGGCTGGCCTCGCCGAAGCAGCTGGACGTTCCTTTGTGACAGGTTGGGCCAATCGGGTTGACCAGCACCAGTAGGGTGTCGTTGTCGCAGTCCGGGGTGATGCTCACCACGTTGAGGAAATGGCCGGAGGTTTCGCCCTTGGTCCATAAACGCTGTTTGGTGCGTGAGTAAAACGTGACTTTGCCACTTTTCTCGGTGGCGGCCAGCGCTTCCTGATTCATGTAGCCCAGCATCAGCACTTCGCCCGATACCGCATGTTGTACAATCACGGGCATCAGTCCGTCGGTTTTTTCCCAGTCCAGTTCGGTCATACCCTAATCTCCACGCCCTGGGTCGCCAGGTACACTTTTAATTCACCAATATTAATAATCTGTTTGTGGAATACGGAAGCCGCCAGTGCGCCATCCACATCCGCATCACGGAACGCTTCGAGGAAGTGCTCCATGGTACCGGCGCCACCGGAAGCGATCATCGGGACATGGCAGACCTGGCGCACTTTTTTAAGCTGCTCCAGATCGTAACCGTTGCGTACGCCATCCTGATTCATCATATTCAGGACGATTTCTCCCGCACCGCGTTTCTGCACTTCCTGTACCCAATCCAGCGTTTCCCACTGTGTGACACGCGTTCGGCTCTCATCACCCGTATATTGATTCACGTGATACTTCCCGGTTTCAGCATCAAACCAGGTATCAATACCGACCACGATGCACTGCACGCCAAATCGGTCTGCAAGACGGGTAATCAGTTCCGGGTCAGCCAGGGCAGGGGAGTTTACTGAAATCTTATCCGCGCCAAACGACAGAATTTTGGCCGCATCTTCAACGGATTTAATTCCGCCAGCCACGCAGAAAGGAATGTCGATCACTTCAGCGACGCGTGCGACCCAGCTTTTATCCACCACGCGGCCATCGCTGGAGGCGGTGATATCGTAAAAAACCAGTTCATCCGCGCCTTCTTCAGCGTAGCGTTTTGCCAGCGGTACGATGTCGCCGATGATTTCGTGGTTACGGAACTGCACGCCTTTCACCACCTGGCCATCGCGTACGTCCAGACAAGGGATTATCCGTTTTGCCAGCATTCGATAGCCTCCGTTACGTTGAATTTTCCTTCCAGCAGCGCACGGCCAACAATCACGCCGCGCACGCCTGTGCCGCGCAGGGCCGCTATATCCTGAATATCGCCAATGCCGCCCGATGACTGGAAGGCCACCTGAGGGTAGCGGGCGCAGACCTCTTCATAGAGGGAAACGTTGGAGCCTGCGAGCGTCCCATCACGGGAGATATCTGTGCACAGCACATGTGTGAGCCCAACGGACAGGTAGGTTTCAATCAGTTCTTCAAGCGTTACACCAGAGTTTTCCTGCCAGCCGCTTACCGCAACGTGTTTGTTGTTTTGCGCGTCAATACGCACATCCAGTGCCAGGACCAGCTTTTCTGCGCCAAAGCGCTCGAACCAGCCTTTCACCACCGCCGGGGATTTCACCGCCGTTGAGCCTACTACCACGCGAGCCACGCCCGCATTCAGAAGTGCTTCAACATCTTCCTCACTGCGGATCCCACCGCCAACCTGCACCGGAACGTCGACGCCGGAAACCAGCGTTTTAATCAGCGCAATCTGGCGTTTTGCCGGGTCTTTGGCGCCAGTGAGGTCAACCAAATGCAGGACTTCCGCGCCTTGTGCCGCATAATCCTGCAGACGGGGCAGCGGATCGTTGCCGTAGTCGCGCTGTTGACCGTAATCTCCCTGATGGAGACGGACGACGGTGCCGTCGATTAAATCTAATGCCGGAATGATCATTACATCTCCAGGAAGTTTTTCAGCAACTGTGCGCCTGCGGCACCGGAACGTTCCGGATGGAACTGCACGCCGAAGAAATTGTCTTTTTGCACCGCGGCGGTAAACGGTTCGCCGTAGTTGCATTGTGCGATGGTGTAAGGGTTTACCGGCATCGCGTAGCTGTGCACGAAATAGAAATACGCTCCGTCGTCGATCCCGCGGAACAGGCGATCGCCCGCTTTCGGATAGACGCGGTTCCATCCCATGTGCGGCAGCGGCAGGCCGAAATCCGTCATTTTCGGTACGTCCTGGTCGATAATCCCCAACATGTCCACACCGTGAGATTCTTCGCTGCGACGACCAAGCAGCTGCATGCCGAGGCAAATGCCCAGCACGGGTTGCGTACAGGCTTTAATCAGGTCGATAAGTTCACGTTCACGGATCTGGTCCATTGCCGCCTGTGCGGTGCCGACACCCGGTAGAAACAGCTTGTCGGCTCGCAGCACCACGTCAGGATCGCGGCTGACAACCGGCTCATAGCCGTGACGGCTTATCGCAGATTTCACCGAATTCAGGTTGGCACAGCCGGTATCAAGGATCACCACGTCCATCACAGCACTCCTTTTGAGGAAGGCAGCGTCTCACCCTCAACGCGGATCGCCTGACGCAGCGTACGGCCAAAGGCTTTAAACAGGCTTTCCACGCGGTGATGATCGTTTTTGCCTTTGGTTTTCAGGTGCAGCGTCACGCCCATGGTGTAAGAGAGCGAGCGGAAAAAGTGCTCAATCATTTCGGTGCTGAGGTCGCCCACGCGCTGATAGGTAAATTCGGCGCGGTATTCCAGGTGCGGACGGCCGGAGATATCCAGCGCGCAGCGCGCCAGGCATTCGTCCATTGGCAGCACAAAGCCGAAACGGTTAATGCCGCGCTTATCACCCAATGCCAACTTCAGGGCTTCACCCAGCGCCAGACCGGTATCTTCCACCGTGTGGTGATCATCGATATAGAGATCGCCTTTAACGGTAATCTCCAAACGCAAACCGCCGTGGGTGGCGATTTGGTCCAACATATGATCGAAGAAGCCGACGCCGGTATTAATTTTGCTACCGCCTTCGCGGTCCAGCCAGACTTTTACGTCAATCTGCGTTTCGCGTGTGACGCGCTCAACGTGGGCATAGCGATCGCGTTGGGTCAGCTGTTCGGTGATTTTCAACCAGTTCAGATCTTCGCGGTGATAGCGTAATCCGCCAATACCCATGTTGTTAGCCAGCGTCACGTCCGTGGCGCGGTCGCCGATCACGAAGCTGTTGGCATTATCCATGACGCCATCGGCCAGCCATGCGGAGACCATTTTGGTTTTCGGCTTCCGGCAGTCGCAGTTGTCGCTTTCGAAATGCGGGCAGATCAGGACATCATCAAACTGCACGCCCTGGGAGCTGAACACCTGCATCATCAGGTTGTGTGGACCATCGAAATCCGCCTGTGGGAAGCTGTCGGTACCAAGCCCATCCTGATTGGTGATCATCACCAGCGTGTAGCCCGCTTTTTGCAGCTTCAGCAGGGACGGGATCACCTCCGGCTCAAACGCCAGCTTGTCGAAACGGTCTACCTGAAAATCACTCGGGGGTTCGCTGATGAGCGTGCCGTCACGATCGATAAAGAGGAACTTCTGGGTCATACTTTCTCCGCACGAAGGGCGTCAATGACGCGCTGGCTCTCTGCGCGGGTGCCGATGGTGATGCGCAGGCAGCCGCTTAAAGAAGGTTGTTTATTCTGATCGCGTAAGATAATGCCCTGATCCCACAGAGATTTGAAGACCGAGCTTGAGGCGGTGATGCGCGCCAGAATGTAATTGGTCTCAGAATCATAAACCTGTTCAACGCAGGCAATTTCGCGCAGTTGGCTCACCAGATACTGACGTTCTGCCAGAATTTGCGCCACGCGCTCGCGCATCGCGTTAATCCCCTGCGGGCTCAGCGCCTGAGCGGCGATATCGGCCACGGGCGTTGAGAGCGGATACGGGGCAATCACTTTCAGCAGCAGGGCAATCACCTCTTCACTGGCGAGCGTGAAACCGCAGCGCAGGCCCGCGAGGGCAAACGCTTTAGAAAGCGTACGCAGGACCACCAGATGCGGGTAGTCGGCAATCCACTGGGTTAGCGTCGCCTGGGGGCAAAACTCAATGTAGGCCTCATCGGCGACCACGATGGCTTTGCCACGGGTCATTTCCAGCAGCACACGCATGTCCTGTGGGTTGATTATCTGTCCTGTCGGATTGTTTGGGCTGCAAACGTAAACCACCTTTACGCCGTCGAGTTTGTCGGCAATGGCCTGCAAATCCAGCTGCCAGTTTTCCAGCGCGGGAACCGTGCGGTATTCCACGCCGAAGGTTTCGGCGCTGACGCTGTACATCCCATACGTTGGCGGGCAGAACAGAATGGCATCTTTGCCGGGCTCGCAAAAGGCGCGGATCAACAGCTCGATACCTTCGTCTGCGCCACGGCTGACCAGAACTTGCTCTGGCTTAAGCCCGGCATACTGCGCGTAATTGTCGATTACCGCTTTCGGCTGGCACTCGGGATAGCGGTTCAGCGTCTGTTGGGAAAGGTCAAAAGTCACGGCCGTCGGAAATTCATTGGCATTCAGCCATACGTCCCCTTTGCCGCCGAGACGACGAGCGGATTGGTAAGGCGTCAGGTCGCGAACGTTTTTGCGGGCTAACTCTTCAATGCTCATTTCATCTCCTTGAGGGCGGCAACGCGTAAAGTCACGGCGTTTTTGTGGGCGGTCAGACGTTCAGCGGCGGCCAGCGTTGCGATTGTGGAAGCCAGAGCACTGAATCCTTCGCGGGAAAGCTCCTGCACGGTCATGCGCTTTTGAAAATCTGCGAGGCCCAGGCTTGAACAGGTCGCGGTGTAACCGTAGGTCGGCAGAACGTGATTGGTCCCTGAGGCATAATCACCCGCGGACTCCGGCGACCAGTCGCCTAAGAATACTGACCCTGCGCTGGTGATGCTGTCGACTAACGAGCGCGCATCGCGGGTCTGGATAATCAGGTGTTCCGGACCGTACTGATTCGAAATTTCCACGCACTGCGCCAGGTCGCGCGCCACAATCAGGCGGCTGGCGGCCAGGGCCTGACGAGCCGTTTCCGCACGCGGCAGTTCAGCAAGTTGGCGTTCAACCGCCAGGGCGACCTTTGAGGCCATTTCCGCATCCGGCGTCAGCAGAATAACCTGTGAATCCGGGCCGTGTTCGGCCTGAGAAAGCAGATCGGAGGCGACGAAATCGGGGGTCGCACCGCTGTCAGCAATCACCAGCACTTCAGAAGGACCGGCCGGCATGTCAATGGCAGCACCGTCCAGACGCTGGCAGACCTGGCGTTTGGCTTCGGTCACGAAGGCGTTGCCCGGACCAAAAATCTTATCCACTTTCGGCACGGATCCCGTGCCCAACGCCAGCGCCGCAATGGCCTGAGCGCCGCCCACGTTAAAGATGTCCTGCACCCCACACAGTTGCGCGGCATAAAGAATTTCATCGGCAATCGGCGGCGGTGAACACAGCACCACTTTCTGACAACCGGCAATGCGCGCGGGTGTGGCGAGCATCAGTACCGTGGAGAACAGCGGGGCAGAACCGCCTGGGATATACAGACCGACCGAGGCAATGGGACGGGTGACCTGCTGGCAGCGCACACCCGGCAGCGTTTCAACATCCACAGCCTGCAATTTCTGCGCGGTGTGGAAGGTGTCGATGTTTTTCACCGCCACGGCCATTGCCTGCTTCAGCTCGTCGCTCAGGCGTGAACTGGCGGCGTCGATTTCCTGCTGGCTGACTTTCAGCGCGGTGACATTTGTTTTATCGAATTTTGCGCTGTATTCCCGCAGTGCAGCGTCACCGTTCGCTTTCACGTTCTCCAGAATTTCAGCCACCGTACGGCTGATGCTTTCTGACGCCGAAATAGCCGGGCGCATCAGCAGAGCACGCTGCTCTGCTTCGTCACATTGGTTCCACTCAATAAGGGTATTAAAGCTCATATCACTTTCCTTTTACCGGATGCGCGTTGCTTATCCGGCCTACAAGACCCACGCGCCCGGTTTGGGGCACCGTTAGCGGAATTACTCCATCATCTTCTCAATCGGCAGCACCAGGATGGAGCTCGCGCCGAGCGCCTTCAGCTTCTCCATCGTTTCCCAGAACAGGGTTTCGCTGCTGACCATATGCATGGCGACACGCTGCTGATCGCCCGCCAGAGGCAGAATGGTTGGGCGCTCGGCACCTGGCAGCAGGGCAATGACTTCTTCCAGGCGTTCCGTTGGCGCGTGCATCATGATGTATTTCGATTCACGGGCCTGAATAACGCCCTGAATGCGGGTCAGCAGTTTGTCGATCAGCTGCTGTTTGGCTTCTGGCATGTCGCCGTCGCGTTGAATCAGACAGGCTTTGGAGCGGTAGATCACTTCCACTTCACGCAGACCGTTGGCTTCGAGAGTGGCGCCAGTAGACACCAGGTCACAAATTGCATCAGCCAGGCCCGCGCGCGGAGCCACTTCGACAGACCCGTTCAGCAGACAGGATTTGAACTGCACGCCCTTGCTGTCCATATAGCGTTTAAGGATGTGAGGATAAGAGGTCGCGATACGCTTATTGTTCAGGCATGCCGGACCGTCCCACGGTTCATCAACATTGATAGCGAGGGAAAAACGGCAACCGCCAAAATCAAGGCGACGCAGCGTGAAGTAACGCGGGTCTTCGCCCTGAGCACGGCGGCTCAGCAACTCTTCTTCCAGCACGTTTTCACCGATGATGCCGAGGTCAACCACGCCATCCATGATCAGGCCCGGGATATCGTCGTCACGCACGCGCAGAATGTCGATCGGCATATTTTCCGCCAGCGCAATCAGGCGCTGGGTGTGCAGATTAATTTTTATGCCACAGCGGGCAAGTAATTCGCGTGAATCATCGCTTAAACGGCCCGATTTCTGAATAGCTATGCGTAAGCGGCTGGTGTCTGACATTTTTATATCCTCGTAGTCCTGTCTGAATTTCGATTACTCACGCCCAAAAAAAAGCCCCCGGAAGTGCGATCTTCCGGGGGCTTTCTCTGCGTTCATGCACCACTGGAAGATCTGAATGTCTTCCAGCACACATCGCCTGAAAGACTAGTCAGGGTGATGGTGATGATGGTGGAGTTTAATTTGAACGCGGCTCATAATTTTCTCGTTGAATGCTTATGCATTTGATGTTGTTTAACCTAAACCACTTCTGCGGCGGATTGCAAGGGCTTTTTTGCATCTTTAATTCATTTCATCTTCACCAGATAAATTGTCAGTTTCCCCACGCTGGCGTAGCCTTATGAAAGGAACGTGAGAAAGTCAGGAGAACGCAGATGAAAAAGGTCGCCATTGTCGGGTTAGGTTGGTTGGGAATGCCGCTGGCGCTATCGCTAACCGCGCGCGGATGGCAGGTCACCGGCAGCAAAACGACGACGGATGGGGTTGAAGCGGCAAGGATGTGTGGCATCGATGGTTATCCGCTACGACTCGAGCCACAGTTGGTGTGTGATACCGACGACCTGGATGCGTTGATGGGCGTCGATGCGCTGGTGATCACGTTACCGGCAAGGCGTACCGGACCCGGAGACGATTTTTATCTGCAGGCCGTGCAGGAGATTGTTGATAGCGCGCTGGCGTACCATATTCCCCGCATCGTGTTTACCAGCTCAACGTCGGTGTACGGCAAAGGGCAGGGCACGATTAAAGAGAACGCTGAGCGCGAGCCGATTACCTCAAGCGGACGCGTGCTGAAAGAGCTGGAAGACTGGTTGCACAATTTGCCGGGCACTTCTGTCGACATTTTGCGTCTTGCCGGGCTGGTGGGGCCAGGGCGTCATCCCGGTCGCTTTTTTGCCGGGAAATCCGCACCAGACGGGCAGCAGGGCGTGAATCTGGTGCATCTGGAAGATGTGATTTCGGCCATCACGCTGCTGTTGCAGGCACCAAAGGGCGGGCACATCTATAATCTGTGCGCGCCAGGCCATCCCGCGCGTTCCACTTTTTATCCTCAGATGGCGCGAGAGCTGGGGCTTGAGCCTCCGGTATTCAGTGACAGCCGTGAGAAAGGACGCATCATTGACGGTAACCGTATCTGCGCTGAGTTGGGGTTTGAATATCAGTATCCCGATCCGCTGGTGATGCCGCTGGAGTAATGTGTCGGCGGTGACATCGTGTACCGAAAAGGGGCGACGATGAAACCATTGCTGGAAGTCCTCATCATTCTTGATGCGCTCGATAAAGAAGGGAGCTTTGCTGCGGCATCGGCAAAGCTCTACAAAACCCCCTCCGCATTGAGCTACACCGTTCACAAGCTGGAAAGCGATCTTAATATTCAGCTGCTGGATCGCAGCGGTCATCGGGCTAAATTCACCCGTACCGGGCTGTTGCTGCTGGAAAGAGGACGGGAAGTCCTGCACACCGTCCGTGAGCTGGAAAAACAGGCCATCAAGCTGAATGAAGGCTGGGAAAATGAGTTGGTCATCGGTGTGGATGACACTTTTCCGTTTTCCCTGTTGGCTCCTCTGATTGAAGAATTCTATTTAAAGCATAACGTCACCCGCCTGAAGTTTATCAATGGCGTGCTTGGTGGCTCCTGGGATGCCCTGGTGCAGGGCCGGGCGGACATCATCGTCGGTGCGCTCAGAGATCCTCCACCGATCAGCGGCTTTGGTTTTGCACCATTGGGCCAGCTTGAGCAAATTTTTGTGATTGCCCCTCATCATCCGCTGGCGGAGGTCGCTGAGCCGCTGAGCCGTAAAACCATCAAATCCCACCGCGCGATTGTGGTGGGGGACAGCGCCACGCCAGACTGTCCCGCTTTTCAGCAGCTTCTGGAGGACCAGGAGGCGATCACCGTTTTTGACTTTAAAACCAAACTGGAGCTGCAAATCAGCGGCCTGGGCTGCGGCTACCTGCCACGCTACCTGGCGCAGCGCTTTCTTGAAAATGGGGCACTCATCGAAAAGCAAGTCGCTGCGCATGTGCCATTTGATGCCGTTTGGATGGGCTGGAACGAGCAGACGGCCGGGCTGGCAAGCGCCTGGTGGCGTGATGCTGTTTTAGCAAATAATGCCATTGCTGCCGTCTATCAGCGCGGGGCTACTGGGGCCGCAGACCGTTAGAGAAAAGAATTTACTGAGCGGTCACTCATTCACTTGTTTTTACGCGGGGATGGGGGCAAAATACGCGCCAGCAAAAAGTGACTAACCGACGCGATCTAAAGCGTCGGTTATTTTTTTGCTTTCAGGAAACACTCATTTAAATCAAGAGGCCGGGCTTCGTACCGGATAGATACTTACTAAAAATCGACAGTTGTTGTCGCCGAGGAAAACCAAAAAATGGGGCAATATTTTGCTTACGCGACGGTTATCACCGTAAAGGGGAATAACCATGTCGCATAACGTTACTCCAAACACCTCTCGCGTGGAATTACGTAAATCGCTGACGTTGATTCCGGTTGTTATGATGGGTCTTGCCTATATGCAGCCTATGACGCTGTTCGATACTTTTGGTATCGTATCTGGACTGACCGATGGTCACGTCCCGACAGCTTATGCATTCGCTCTGGTAGCCATCCTGTTTACTGCCTTAAGTTACGGTAAGCTGGTTCGCCGCTATCCGTCTGCAGGGTCAGCTTATACCTATGCCCAGAAATCCATTAGCCCTGCAGTTGGCTTTATGGTGGGTTGGTCTTCGCTGCTTGATTATCTGTTTATGCCGATGATCAACATCCTGTTGGCGAAAATCTATTTCGAAGCGTTGGTGCCTTCGGTGCCGTCGTGGATCTTTGTTGTGGGGTTGGTGGCCTTTATGACCATCTCTAACCTGCGCAGCATTAAAACCGTTGCTAACTTCAACACGCTGATTGTTGTGCTGCAGATGGGTATCGTTGCCGTGATTGTTGGCATGATTATCTGGGGTGTGCACAACGGTACCGGTGCCGGTACGTTAACCAGCAGTCGTCCTTTCTGGTCTGACGGCGCACATATCACACCGATGATCACCGGTGCGACTATCCTGTGCTTCTCATTCCTGGGCTTCGACGGTATCTCTTCGCTGTCAGAAGAGACCAAAGATGCTGAGCGCGTTATTCCACGTGCTATCGTGCTGACGGCGTTGATTGGCGGCGGGGTCTTTATCGTTGCATCTTACTTCCTGCAACTGTATTTCCCGGATATCTCACGCTTTAAGGATCCGGATGCCTCGCAGCCAGAAATTATGCTGTACGTGGCGGGTAAAACCTTCCAGTGGGGCGTGCTGATTTTCTCCAGCGTTACCGTGCTGGCGTCCGGTATGGCGGCACACGCAGGCGTATCACGTCTGATGTACGTGATGGGCCGTGACGGCGCGTTCCCGAAAAGCTTCTTCGGTTATATTCATCCGAAATGGCGTACTCCGGCGTGGAACGTATTGTTGGTGGGCGCTATTGCGCTGCTGGCGATTAAATTTGACCTGGTTACCGCTACGGCGCTGATCAACTTCGGTGCGCTGGTGGCCTTCACCTTCGTTAACCTGTCGGTGATCTCCCAGTTCTGGATCCGCGAGAAGCGTAATAAAACGCTGAAAGACCACTTCAACTACCTGGTGATGCCGGTATGTGGTGCGTTGACAGTGGGTGCGCTGTGGATCAACCTGGAAGAAAGCTCGATGGTTCTGGGTCTGATTTGGGGTGCAGTTGGTCTGATTTACCTGGCCTGCGTGACCAAAAGCTTCCGCAACCCGGTACCACAGTACGAAGATATCGCGTAATTTCTTTGCGCAATAAAAAACCGGAGACAGTGTCTCCGGTTTTTTTATGCCTGCAATACGCGGTCAGACAATCTCTTGTGCGTATTGATACAGGGCTTTCAGCAGCGCTATCTTTTCACTGTTCCCTTCATATTGCCCGTACAGTGTTTCCAGCTCCTGCGCATAGGCCTGCAGATATTCCGGCGTAAAAACGTTACGGCGATGCTGCAGCCAGCGCTCCTGTTCCGTTTCATCCAGCGTTCCCGGGAAGTTACGTGCCCGATAGTTAAACAACAGTTTCTCAATGCGCTTATCGGCGAAGGTCAGGTCCAGCGCGGGTAAATTACGCGGCTCGGTTTCCAATAAGATTTTCATTGCCGTGCGATCGGCATCGCTAAAGAAGCCGTTGTAAAGCTGGGTATCAACGTTCGGTGAAGGGACGAACGGCTCCGCTTCAGCAAAGATAGCGACGATTTTGTCGCGCACCTGTGGGTTTTCGCGCAGCACTTTCAGGTTATCCAGACACTGCTGGCGGTTGATGCCCAGTCTGTCAGCATCTTCCGGGCGCAAAGTATTGGCCTGCGCCAGAATTGGGCATTTGTTGAGATGCACCAGTTTGACCGGGACGGCGGCTAAATCGCCCAATTCTGCTTTTGGCGTATACAGGCGGTCGCGTAGCTGGTCTGCGTCAAGTTCAAGCAGGGGAGCCATATCGCCCGCCAGGTCGACCATGATCACCGCATTTTTGTTCTCAGGATGCCAGGCAAGCGGCGCGACCCAGCTGGTGTTACCACGCCAGGCGCCAAACATGCCGGAAATATGCACCAGCGGCTTCATCTGCGGTACGTCAATCAACGTGGCTAATTTGTTTTTACCCCGATAAGCATAAAGGTAGTCAAACAGGCGAGGCTGACAGGCTTTGACCCGTTTTGCCATCGCAATAGTGGCGTAGACATCGGCCATTGCATCGTGGGCGTTGCTGTGTTCAATACCGTTGGCTTTGGTCAGGTGTTCCAACCGGAAGCTTGGCAGACCCTCTTCGTTTTCCGGCCAGTGGATCCCTTCAGGACGAAGGGAATAGCAGGCGCGCATCACATCCAGCAAATCCCAGCGTGAGTTATGGTTCTGCCAGCTCCAGGCGTAAGGGTCGTAGAAATTGCGGTAGAAGATATTGCGGGTGACTTCGTCATCGAAGCGCACGTTGTTATAGCCGACAACGCAGGTGTTTGGCACGGTAAACAGATCGTGAATTCGTCGGGCAAACGCCGCTTCATTTTCGCCTTTCGCCAGCGCTTCCTGAGGGGTGATTCCGGTAATCATGACCGCCTGTGGCTGTGGCAGGTAATCATCGGCGGGTTTGCAGTAAAACACTTCCGGCTCGCCAATGATGTTGAAGTCAGCGTCAGTGCGAATGGCAGCAAACTGCGCAGGCCTGTCCAGCTGTGGGCTGGTACCGAAGGTTTCATAATCGTGGAACAGGAATCCGGGTTGCGATGGCTTTTCTTGCATGATCTGTCTGTAATCCGTGTGCGCAGTAGCCCTCCATGGTAAACGATTTACCCTGCTACCAGAAAGGCACAAACCCGGTTACGCGGCGAGTTACGCAGGAAATGTCATACTTTCTTGCAATTTAACGCTGTCACTCAGACGTAACTCCCGTAAAAAGAACGGCGAAATTGTGAAAGTTGAGGATCTGCTGTTGAAAGGCCGTTTGATTGTTGCTGTTTCTTTGCTCGCATCGAGCATTTCCTGCGCCGTTGCCGCAGACTCCATTCCCACTTCGGTACAGCCTCCTGCGATTCAGGCAGGTGCCTGGGTCCTGATGGATTACACCACCGGGCAGGTGCTGACTGCCGGAAATGAACACGTCCAGCGTAATCCTGCCAGCCTGACCAAACTGATGACCGGTTACGTGGTCGACCGCGCCATCGACAGCCACAAGATTTCCCCGGACGATATCGTCACCGTCGGACGCGATGCCTGGGCCAAGGGCAACCCGGTGTTTGATGGTTCGTCGCTGATGTTCCTGAAAGCAGGCGATCGTCTGAGCGTCCACGATCTTAGCCGTGGGCTGATCGTCGATTCAGGTAACGATGCCTGTGTGGCACTGGCGGACTATGTTGCAGGTGGCCAGCCGCAGTTTGTGGCGATGATGAACGGCTATGTCCAGAAACTGGGCCTGAAAGACACCCATTTCGAAACGGTGCATGGTCTTGATGCGCCAGGACAGCACAGTTCTGCCTACGATCTGGCGGTGCTCTCTCGTGCCATTATTCACGGTGAGCCAGATTTCTATCATATGTACAGCGAGAAAAGCCTGACCTGGAACGGGATCACCCAGAATAACCGTAATGGGTTACTGTGGGACAAAACCCTGAATGTCGATGGTCTGAAGACCGGCCATACGGCCAGCGCAGGCTTTAACCTCATTGCTTCCGCGGTGGATGGTCAGCGTCGTCTGATTGCCGTGGTCTTGGGGGCGACCAGTTCAAAAGGGCGCGAAGATCAGGCGCGTAAGCTGCTGCACTGGGGCCAGCAGAACTTTGACACGGTTGAAGTCCTGACCAACGGCAAGAAAGTCGGGACGGAGCGTATCTGGTACGGTGCGAAAGAGACCATTAACCTGGGTACCGATCAGGACTTCTGGCTGGCATTACCTAAGTCTGAAGTACCGAATATCAAGGCGAAATACACCCTGGATAAGAAAGAGCTTGAGGCACCGATTGCGGCCCATAAGCGCGTCGGTGAAATCCAGCTCTATGACGGGGATAAGGTGGTGGCACACTGGCCGCTGGTGACGCTGGAGTCTGTTGAAAAAGGTGGCGTCTTCTCGCGCTTTAGCGACTGGCTACACCATAAAGCCTGATACCTGCTGCATGCTGTTTTTGCCAAATATAAACGCTCCTCTTCGGGAGCGTTTTACTTTCTGGTTTTGTGAAACATCGCACATACTGAGTCAGGGCCGTTTGCTACATTTTATATGTATATTTATACAGTATCTCAATTCGCGGAGGAAGTATGGATTACAGCATCACACAACAGCAAAAACGTATCGTCGCCGGGTTCCATATGGTCGGGCCATGGGAACAAACGGTGAAGCAGGGGTTTGAACAGTTGGCGATGTGGGTCACGGGCCAGCGTATCCCGGCGAAAGAGTGGGTGGCCGTCTACTACGATAACCCGGACGAAACGCCCGCCGAAAAACTGCGCTGTGATACGGTGGTGACGGTTGATGCAGGCTTCAGCGTACCGGCCAACAGCGAAGGCGTTATCCTCACTGAAATAGCGGCCGGGCTGTATGCAAAAGCGTCCGCCCGCGTTATCGATCATGATTTCTCGACGCCGTGGTACCAGTTTTTCAACAGCGTACTGCAGGATAAAGATCATGAGTGGGAAGCCAAACCGTGCTTCGAACTGTATCTGAATGACGGCAATCAGGACGGGTACTGGGATATCGAGATGTATGTGCCTGTGAAGCGCCGGTTAGCGTAAAGCAAAAAAAACCTGCAATCTCTATGGATATTGACGCATCCGTGATGCTCAGAGCAGAAAAAAGGATACAATTGTGCTTTCTGTTTTCGCCTGGGAGCGGGTGTGCGCGCCGATAAATTACTGAGTCCTTTTGAAATCCGGTTGTATCGCCACTACCGTGTTGTTCACGGGGTGCGTATCGCATTGGCGTTTGTGCTGACTTTTTTGCTCGTCCGTCTGCTAGAGATCCCGGAAGGCACCTGGCCTCTGATCACACTGGTGGTGATTATGGGGCCAATTTCTTTTTGGGGAAATGTGGTTCCTCGGGCTTTCGAACGTATCGGGGGCACCATCTTAGGTTCTGCCCTCGGCCTGGTTGCCCTGAAGCTGGAACTGATGTCGATGCCGCTGATGCTGCTGTGGTGTGCAGCAGCGATGTTCCTCTGTGGCTGGTTGGCTCTGGGCAAAAGGCCCTATCAGGCCTTGCTGATAGGCATTACGCTTGCGGTCGTCGTTGGGGCTCCGCCTGGTGATATGCATATGGCACTGTGGCGAAGCGGGGATGTGATCATCGGTTCGTTCCTGGCCATGTTGTTCACCGGGATTTGGCCACAGCGGGCATTCCTGCACTGGCGTATTCAGATGGCCAACTACGTCACCGAATTCAACCGTCTTTACCAGACCGGGTTTTCACCCAACCTGCTTGAACGCCCGCGCCTTGAGCGCCATTTACAGAAGATCCTCAACGATGTTGTGCGGATGCGGGGCCTGATCACCCCGGCCAGCAAAGAGACTCATATTCAGAAGTCGATTTTTGAAGGCATCCAGACGGTAAACCGCAATCTGGTGTGTATGCTGGAACTGCAAATCAACGCGCATTGGTCATCCCGCGCCAGTCATTTTGTCATGCTTAATGCCCACACGCTGCGCGACATGCAACACATGACGCAGCAAACGTTGCTGACCATTGCGCATGCACTGTACGAAGGCAATCCTCAGCCTATTCTTGCTAATAATGAAAAGCTCAATGACATCGTGGCGGAACTGCGTCAGCTGGTCAGCGAACATAAAGGTGAGAATCTGGCAGAAACGCCAATGCACGGCTATGTATGGTTAAGCATGGAGCTCGCCAAACAGCTTGAGCTGTTGTCTCATCTGATTTGCCGGGCGTTGCGCAAATAACCTCCACACGGCGTCGGTTTGCGCTCTGCTTGTTTCGATTCAGCTACGTTTAGGGTTATGATGACTTCAGAGCAAAAACCATTGTCATTCGCGGTCGCTAGCAGTTATGTTTACCCGTAGCGGCTGTTTTACGAATCCGATCTCAATTATCAGGGGTGTAAAAATGGAAACAACTAAGCCTTCGTTCCAGGACGTACTCGAGTTTGTTCGCCTGTTCCGTCGTAAAAATAAACTGCAGCGTGAAATTCAGGACGTTGAGAAAAAGGTTCGTGATAACCAGAAACGTGTTCTGCTGCTCGATAACCTGAGCGATTACATCAAGCCAGGTATGAGCGTTGAAGCCATTCAGGGCATCATCGCCAGCATGAAATCTGATTATGAAGACCGCGTTGACGACTACATCATCAAAAATGCAGAGCTGTCCAAAGAGCGTCGCGAGATCTCTAAAAAATTGAAAGTCATGGGCGAGCTCAAAACTGCCGAATCTAAAGCTGAATAAGCGTTCAGAACAGGGGAGGGGAGTCTGACTTACCTCTCGCTGTAACGTGCTAAGACCCCGCCGGTGCGGGGTTTTTTGTTTTCTCTGTCGCAGAAAACAGCAGCGTAGCTATGACCCCCGCAGGCCCTTCTCACGTTTAATTTTAAACCATAAACGCCTCAAAGTTTCCCAATATCTCCTATATATTAGCATCCTAATAATCTCAGAATTATCGGCTTTGTCGGCGATCTGACCAGCAAATCGTTGAGTTTTTGTCTCTCTTAAGTTCTGTGGCTGAAGCAAGCCTTTTTCTCAATCCCTGTCAATTGTGTCCATCTGTAATTCAAAACTATGAACAGACTCTTTTCTGGAACCCTTACCCTTTCACTGACAGGAGCAATACGCTCACTTTTTATTGCCATCTTTCTCATCCTGTTTGCTGTGGTGTCCGTGATGATCTGGCTCGACAGATCGAACATTCTCAACAGCATGAGTCACAATCTCGTCGCATCCCGTTCTGACGCACTCAAAAAATCGGTACAAACGTATCTCAATATTCCACGCCAGGCGAATGCGACACTGGCGAGTGCTTTGCAGCAATATGATACGGAAAATGTTCCGCTGAAGGATGTGAATGCCATTTTGATGAACGTGATGAACAGCGTGTATCAGGGCGATACCGATCTCAATTTAATCCAATATGGCAGCAAAAAGGGTGACTATATTGGCATCAGTCATCTATACCAGCATCCTGCAGAAGAGTATTTGACCCTCAAGGATAATACGACGAACAATGTATTAACCTCATATAGCGGTTTGACCAATCAATCCGGCGTCTCTATGCGTAATGAGCATTATGTGATGACCGATCGCCCGTGGTTTCGGACAGTAAATGAACGACAAATCTCCGTCTGGACTCCGCTGTATCGCGATCAAAATGCCGGTAAAGAGCTGGGTATCGCCTACAGTACCCCTGCGTACAACAAGAAAGGGGATTTCATCGGCGTTATCGCCAGTGAGCTGCACCTCGGCGATTTGAGCAACAAATTGCACAATCTTAGGACCTACTCCAACAGCATTCTGCTGCTGGTGGATGAGCAGCATCACATTATCGCTTCATCATTAAATGCAAACAGCGTTCAGTCTGAAATGGATGATTTACCCTCTCTTGAGAGGGAGTCATCACCTGTATTGAAAGCCATTGTGCCATTTCTCTCTGCCACTCAGTCCTCAGAGGTCACGAAGCTGAAGGTCGGTAAGGACGACTATTACGCCACGCATTTCCCTATTTCAGCCACGTCCCAGGGGCTGTCATGGCAGGCAGTGGTGATTATTCCCGCCGCAGAAGTGATGGGTTCCGTGACGCTGCACGGCAATTACATCATCATTGCGCTGCTGATTGTTTTTTTGCTGAGCTCATTTTTAATGCATTGCCTGCTGGCGCGGATCACGTCACCGTTATTGAATATTGCCCGCAAAACGCACGAATTTGATAATGGGCACTGGGAACCGGATAACAGCAAATATAAATTCCGTGAGATTGTGGAGCTGGAGTCCGGGTTCAGCAATCTGTCAGCCAAGCTGCGGGACAGCTTTGAGCAGCTACGTATAAAAATCGAAACCGATCCGGTCACCGGCCTGCATACCCGACATGGCTTGTTGAAAGATGAACGCATCTACAACAAACGCAATCTGGTGGCGTTGGTCCACGTCACCAATGCCAAATCCATCATGAATACGCTCGGTAATAAAATGGCCGACGACCTGGTGAAGGCGTTTGTTGCACAGCTGCAGGACGTGCTGCCGACCGACATTATTATTTCACGCGATAACATCGATAAGTTCGTGGTGGTCTTCCCTGGCATCAATCATGAGAAAGATGTCCAGAAGTACCAACAGTTAATTAACTTACAGTTCTCCTCCGTGAAGCCGGATAAGGCCGCGAAGGGAACCCACTTCTTATTTTCCGGTAATGCCGGGATGGTGATGCAGGAAATTACACCTGATAGCATCATCGATATTCTGATGCATGCCTGGCTGGCATTACACACGGCAGAAAAGCAGGGGAACGCGGTCAGTTGTCTCTACTCGGAAGAGATGCTGGAGAACGAACTTAGCAATATCCGTCTGCATGAGTCCTTAAGCGACGCCATCGCCGACAATGAATTGTTCCTGGTCCTGCAACCGATCGTCCGCAAAGATGATGTTCACTCCTGTTCCGCCGGCGAGTGTCTGATTCGTTGGCATTCAAAGCAGTTGGGCGAAATTCCACCGGATGACTTCCTGCCTATTGCAGAAGAGAGTGGGCTGATTATTCCGTTAAGTCGCTGGGTCGTGGAAGAAGCCTGCCGTGAACTGGCGGCGCTGATTCAACGCGGTGCCCCGCGGGACTTCAGGCTGCATATCAATGTTTCTCCTGTCCAGCTTCTCCATCGGGGCTTTGCCTGGCATTTGATGGATACGATCCAACTGAACGGTCTTTCCAATGAGAACATTTGTATCGAGATAACCGAAAGCGTGCTGCAACGCGATACCCAGCAGGCCTACCAGGTACTCAACTATCTGCGTCGCCACGGGATCATGATTTCACTGGATGATTTTGGTGCCGGTTTCTCGAGCCTTTCCTATCTGCACACCTTGCCGTTCGACAGCATCAAAATTGACCGACACTTTGTGGCTGAACAGCTGAAAGATGATAAAAGCGAATCTGTCATTCGCTCAATTCTGGTACTGGCGAAAGGGTTCAATGTGCCTTTGATTGCGGAAGGTGTTGAGAAAGCGGACATGAATGAACGGCTAATTGCGATGGGATGCGATCAGGTACAAGGATATCACTTTGCCCGCCCGGCGCGATTTACCTCGTGGCGTTGCGAGAACAACCATTTTTATTACAACCAAGAGGGTGGCGCAGTGGCACCGCATGATTCCTCCGTGAGTGGGGAGGTATAGTCATGCAGAAAACGTTGAAACGGTATCCTCTGTCTTTCGTCACAACGCTGATTGTGCTGTTGGTCGCATGTTCTGCGACGCTGGTGATGAGCATTTATCTGCTGCAAAAACAATCGTCACGCGAATTGCTTGCTGATACTACCGAGAAAATGCAGGATGAGAAAAGCCAGTACATCAGCCATCGTATTGAGATGTACCTCAACGAGCCGCGGCTTGCCGGTGGGCTGATATCTCACCTGGCCGATGCCACAGGCTCTCTCTCATCACCCGCGGTGGCGCAGGAGCTACGACACGTGCTGGCGGAGGATTTCCCTGGAAACCAATCCATTTCCCGGATGGGTATCGCCACTGCCTCCGGTCAGTATATGGCCTTCCAGAAGAAGCCAAACTCCACCGACCTGATGCTGATCAATACCTCTGCCGATGAACATCAGCTGATCGTGCATGAGACGGAGTTTGCCGACTCCCCGGCGGTCAAAACCCTGGCGAATTACAATCTCTTTGGTCGTCCCTGGTATATCCAGGGGATGACGCAACGATCCCCGTTTTGGTCTTCAAGTTATTATCATCGACTCACCGAAAATGCGTCGGTGATGAGCTGGCGCCTACCGTATTACCAGAAGGATACCCATTTTGCCGGTATCATCTTCGCGGATATTAACCCTGATGTCCTGAGCGACTGCTTAAAAAAACTGCTGCCTACGCCGGACAGCCGGATGCTGATCGTTGACAAACAGCAGCGAATTATCGCCGCCTCCGCGGACAAGTATCGCGAGTTAAAGCGCAGCGTTGCCAACCCAGAGGCACTCGTACAGCCTGAAGCCAGTGCCTATCCGGACTTAAAGCCATTCCTGCCTGTGGTGGGTCAGCAGTTCCTTACTCCGCAAAAAATCCAGTACCAGGGGCACGATTATTTTGTGCGGATGAAGCCGATTGAGGACAAATCACACCAGCTCAACTGGACGTTGATGATCGTGACTCCGGATGCCGTGGTATCCAACACGCTGTTGAAAATGCATCTGAAAGAAGTCGTGATTCTGGCGGCGCTGATTTTGTTGAGCCTGCTGGCGGTCATCATGCTGATTCGACAGTTTTTCCTGCCGTTTAACCAACTGGTGCATAAGACCCGGTATCTGGGGCAGCGTCCATGGAGCCATCCGCAAAATCTTCGGGTTTATCCAGAGATTGCCCTGCTGGATCGTGAGCTGAACAGTGCATCAGGCTTTATCGCTGACCTGCTTCAGGAACATAAAGTGCGGCTGAACAATGATCCGGAAACCGGAATGCTGACCCGGACAGGTCTATTCAATGCGATGCCGGGGACCGATAACCGAAACCTACTGTTGATGGTGCGCCTCACCAATTTCCGTGATATGCGCAGCACATTGGGGCACAGCTATTCGCAAAAATTTATCGGACATTTTTCCCACAAGCTCACGGAGCTTGCACCGGCAAACACGCTGATGTGCCGCTACTCAGAAGACCTGTTCGTGATCGTACTCCCCGGGGTTAACGAGCAAAAAGATCTGGATACTTACTGGGGGCTGCTGTCGTCATTGTTCAATGATTCGGTTGAGCAGGATGATGCTGAAGTGACCGGTGAAAATACCTATATCTACACGGGGCAGGCTGGCGGCGTTCTGGCGCCGATCAGCACCGACAACCTCAGCGAATGCATGATGAATGCGGCGCTGGCACTGAACCAAAGCCGTCCTGGTGTCAACCGTGAGTGTGTGCTGTTCACAACGGAAATGCGCGAGAACGAGCTTAATAACGTTCAGATGCACCAGGCACTGTTAGACGATTTGCGTAATGAAGGCTTCCATCTGGTGATGCAGCCGATCGTCAATCTGGACAATCCGCAGACCTTTAATGAAGGGGAATGTCTGATTCGCTGGCAGTCTTCGGTACTGGGTTTTGTTCCTCCGGATAAGTTCATTGGGCTTGCGGAGCGTACCGGTCTGATTATCGCCCTGGGACGTTGGATTATTGAAGATGCCTGCCGTGAGCTGGCAGAGTTTATCGCCCGCGGTGCGCCAGTAGATTTTAAACTGCATATCAATATTTCCGCCGTCCAGCTGCAGCAATCGGATTTCACCGAGCATTTATTGACCAGTATTCAGGCTAATGGCCTGATGAATAAAAATATCTGCCTGGAGATCACGGAGAGTGTGCTGCTGCAGGACGCAGTACAGGTGATTGAGTGCCTCAACTATTTGCGCCGACTCGGGCTTTCCGTTGCGATCGATGATTTTGGCAGTGGTTACTCAAGTCTCTCCTATTTGCACCAGTTGCCTTTTGACTGTCTGAAGATTGACCGGGGCTTTGTGAGTGGCATTCTCGAAGATAAAAAGAGTGAAGCGGTCATTTCATCCGTGATCATGATTTCTCAACAGTTTGGCGTGCCTCTGGTCGCGGAAGGCGTGGAAACCGCGGATATGGGGAATAAGTTGAGAAAAATGGGCTGCAGCAAATCGCAAGGGTATTACTACGCCCGGCCGCAGCTATTTTCGGCCTGGCATCCTGAGAACGGCGTTGTACCGTTGTCGACGTAATGCTGCCGTCCTGAAAAAGTCCTCAATATACCAAGATGCGTTATGCATGTGAGTGAAAACAAAGAAATCGCTTTATGGAAAGAATGAAAGATTCTAATCAATTGAAATCTGAAAAGAAGATGGTTCTGGCGGTATTGGTGATGATGCTTGTGGTCGTCAATGCTTTCATGCTCTATATCTCTTATTCGAAAGCCAAGACCAACGTTGAGTTAATTGCCTCGCAGATTGTCAGCGTCATTAATACGGATATCCAAAACAACAGCAGTATTGCGTCATCACTGGGGGCAATGCTGCAACTTCCTAATAACGTGATTAACAAAACGTTAAATATTAACGTGGACGAGGCAATCAAAGATAACGCACGCTCGATAAATAATAATACTCTCGAGTGGAATGGAAATGTTGATATTGCCCACCGTAAGAAATTTACTATCTTACGTTCATTCTGGCGCAGCTACAGCGGCAGTAACAAATCTCGTTTTTCCACCTACTACACGGATGGAGATTCTGGATACTATTACAATCTTGCGGATGAAAAGGTCATTGCCATCAACGGCAGTAACCCACACTTCAGGCTGACGGGCTATATCGACAAAACATCCGAAGAGCTGAAAAACAGCCACGGGTTTATGGTGCCGGAGCTGTTTTACAGCAATGTCTACATCGACAGTGCCACCGAATTACCGGCAATCACCATCGGTGTTCCAGTGATCATCAATAACTTTAGCTCCCAGGTCAGTAAAATCTCCGGGATTATCGCGACGGATTATACCAGCGAGGATTTGCGGGGCCTGCTTTACGACGGGTTTAAGGAGCTTAACGCCCGATACAGCGGTTATGACATCAGTATTCACAGCGTGCAGCCGAATGATATTCCGATGAATATTTTCAGCGATGAGCAAACACTGTTTGGTTTTGAAGCGAATCACATCAGTCTGACCAAAGGCTATTACATTAATGCCAGAATCCATCTGCTTGAGATGATTAATGCACGCTGGCTGTCGTTCCTGATGTCAAACCTGATGATGGCCTTCTTTTTCCTGACGTTCCTGAAAGCGCACCGTAACAGCGCCATGATGATGGGTAAGTTGACCACTGACTCCCTGACGAAAACGCTCTCAAGGGAAGGTGGACGCATTCTGATCGAACAACTGAAGCACCAGCAGGGCACTGCGCTGGTGGTTATCGATCTCAATGACTTCAAGATTATCAATGATACCTACGGCCACCAGACCGGGGATGAAGCGTTGGTTTACTTCAGCCGATACATGATGGACGCTCTTCGTCAGAGCGATGCGCTGATCCGGATGGGCGGCGACGAGTTTTTGCTGCTGATGCCAAACACCACGGTTGAACGGGCACAGGAAAAACTGACCAAACTGGAGCAAGGACTGCGTTCCTTCCCACACGAAAAGGACAATATATCGCTTTCCTTCTCCTTTGGGGTCAGCGAAGTCACGGCGGACTTTAACGACAGCTATAAAAAAGCGGACCAGAATCTCTATCAAATGAAAAAAGAGAAAAAGGCGTCGCGCTAAATGCGATGCAGTCCGATGCGTTCTGCCTTTCTAATACCAAAGCCTGCGTAAGCAGGCTTTTTTGCATCTGGTGATGCATAACGTAGCGATTCCTGGTGTAAGCATTCCGCATAACCGAACCATTCACACTTATCCATCGCCGCTGGCTACACCAGAAGCGTTTAACCAGAGCTGGTTTGATGGTTTATTCGCTGTGAATGTCCGCACGAATCAATGATCATTATGACACCGATGGAATATCGACAGCAGCATTACCCGGCTGTGAACTCAGAAAATGCATGTGAATAAAAGTACTTATTTACAATAGCTTATGTATGTAGGGATAGCGATGGCAGGATTTCACCAGACTGTTGAGTAATCTCCGAAAACAGCCAGATAAACTCGGTTTCGACCTACTCAAAGGGGGGAAGGAGCAAGTCTGTTGGTACTTGCGTGCAAAAGGCTCCGATTGGTTGCCGGTCAACTTCGGCACATGACAAGTGAGTATTACCCTGTGCGATCAATTTACTGCCTGATGGTCATGCAAACAGTAAACAACTGATTATTATCTGGATATAGCTACGTTTCAGCAGCGTTTCACTAATCCCGGCACGGCTGCCCTCTATGCCCAGTCTGGCATTACATTGACCCTCTGGTCGCTCTTTTTTACTTTCCCCAGTTATAACGAAATTAATCGGCAATGTTGTTTAAGCTGTTTAATTAAAGAGCAAAATAGTACAGAAATCATCAATATATTCTTCTTAAGATATATTCCCTTTTGATATTTATAGAATGAATGGTTTGAGTTTCAGACAGGAAGTGGAATGCAGGTTATATAATTACCTGGGTGTTGATGCTTTGCAACATTCGTAAAACTAATGAATGTTGAAATTGTGTTTTTAAACATTAATAACTGTGCTAATTGTAAGTGTGTGATTTAACTGGCTGTTGGTAAAGTCTGTAATTGGTATGTTTTATTTATTTGTCTGGTAAATATTTTTCATAACACCCTGTTTTTACTTGAGTAATGGGAGGTGAGATTGTTTTTTAAGAAGTAAATGAATAGGGTAGGACATGCTATCTGCCATTCTTCCTTGTTGTTTTTATATGATTTGTTATTACAGTGCAGTAAATCGACTTATACAGCACGCGAATTCATATAGAAATAATATATAGAGGTGTTTTGTTATTGATCTCTGTGATAATTAAGAGTGTGAAAGTGTTTATTCTGACAAGATATTAAAAGTATGATCTAAATCAGTATAGCTCACAAAAATAGGGTTATTAATATATGCGTTTTTTAGTTGTTCATTTGCTTTGCAAAATTTGTTTATTGAATTATTGGTATTCGTTATTAATCTTGGTTTCTGCCCTAAGCGGTATGTTACGCCGTCTGGCAATGATCGAGATGCGTGATGGGTAACAATGATTGAACAAGGAGTTATCAATGTCCGATTCATTTCAAAATGAAGTACCTAAAGCACGCGTTAATATTATGCTTGACCTGCATACCGGAGGGGCGCGTAAGAAAGTCGAGCTTCCTCTAAAATTAGTGGTTATGGGTGACTATAGCAACGGTAAGGAAGAAATTCCGTTATCTGAGCGTGAAAAGATCAATATCAACAAAAATAACTTCAATAGTGTGCTTGCGGATCTTAATCCTGTCGTCAATCTCTCTGTCGAAAATACTCTGGCAGGGCTGGGGAATAAGGAAGATGTCAGGCTGTCTTTTGCAAACATGGCCGATTTTGAGCCTGAACAGGTTGCCCGCCAAATCCCCCAGCTACGCGTGATGCTGGCGATGCGTAATTTATTACGTGACCTCAAATCTAACCTGCTGGATAACGCGACCTTCCGCAAAGAGCTTGAAATTATTCTGAAAGATCCTTCTCTGAGCGATGACCTGCGCAATGAACTGTCTGCACTTGCCCCACAATCCTGAAATATTTTCATGGTTAACAAGAGATTATGCTGATGACTGTCAAAACTGAACGTACTCATGATGGCCAGACGACTGTGCTGGAACGCCCTGAAGCAGGCGGTATCTATGCTTCTCTGTTTGAAAAAATTAACCTGGCGCCAGTATCCACGCTCGGTGATATCAACGTTTTTCAGGATAGTCAGGTGTTATCAGATGTCTCGACCGGCGAGCGTTTGACTGCCGCCATGCAGGTGTTTCTGGAACGTCTGAAGCAGTCCGGTCAGCGAGTAGAGAAACTCGACAAAGTGCTGCTCGACAGCCACATCGCTGAACTTGATCACCAGATTAGCCGTCAACTTGATGTGGTCATGCATCATCCAGATTTTCAAAAAGTCGAGTCTGTCTGGCGAGGGCTGGATTTTCTGGTGAAACGTACTGATTTTCGCCGAAATACGAAAATTGAACTGCTCGATATTTCCAAAGATGATTTACGCCAGGATTTTGAAGATTGCCCGGATATTATCCAGAGTGGACTTTATCGCCATACCTATATTGAAGAATACGACACCCCCGGAGGTGAGCCGATTGCTTCAATAATTTCTAACTATGAGTTTGATGCCAGTGCACAGGATATCACGCTGTTGCGCAATATCTCGAAAGTGGCCGCATCCGCCCATATGCCTTTTATCGGTTCCGTTGGCCCGCAGTTTTTCCTCAAAGATTCCATGGAAGAAGTCGCTGCTATCAAAGATATCGGTAACTACTTTGAGCGTGCGGAATACATTAAATGGAAAGCATTCCGCGATTCTGATGATTCCCGTTATATCGGCCTGACCATGCCTCGCGTGCTGGGTCGACTGCCTTATGGTCCGGATACCATGCCCGTGCGCAGCTTCAATTATGTTGAAGAGGTGAAGGGCGACGACCATGATAAATATCTGTGGACTAATGCCGCGTTTGCGTTTGCTGCCAACATGGTAAAAAGTTTCATTAAAAACGGCTGGTGCGTGCAAATTCGTGGCCCACAGGCGGGCGGGGCGGTGGCCGATTTACCGATCCACCTGTATGACCTGGGCACCGGTAATCAGGTGAAGATCCCTTCAGAGATAATGATCCCAGAGACTCGAGAATTTGAATTTGCCAATCTGGGCTTCATTCCGTTGTCGTACTATAAAAACCGTGATTATGCCTGCTTCTTCTCCGCAAACTCTACGCAGCATCCGGCACAGTTTGACACCCCGGATGCGACGGCAAACAGTCGTATTAATACCCGTTTGCCTTACGTCTTTCTGCTGTCACGTATTGCGCATTATCTGAAGATCCTTCAGCGCGAAAATATCGGCACCACCAAAGACCGCCGCTTGCTGGAGCTGGAACTCAATAACTGGGTGCGCAGTCTGGTCACCGAAATGACCGATCCGGGTGATGATTTGCAGGCTTCTCATCCGCTGCGCGACGCACGGGTTGCAGTGGAAGACATTGAAGACAATCCGGGCTTCTTCCGCGTGCGCCTGTACGCTATTCCACACTTCCAGGTCGAAGGGATGGACGTCAATCTGTCGCTGGTTTCGCAAATGCCAAAAGGCAAGTCGTAACCGGAGCCTGTGATGAGTATTGAACGTCCGCTGTGGGCGCGGGGCGTGATGATGTCCCCGCAGCAGTTTCAGCAGCAGGCCTCTTTTGAGGCCTGGACTTGCGAATGTATTGCCGGTATGGGGGTTATGCATCCTTGGGGTGTGTTACGGGCTGATATCGATCCCGATGCATTGAGCCATGGGCGTCTGAAAGCCCGTCATCTGAGCCTGCGTTTTCAGGATGGCACGCTGATTGATACTGACTGTGCCGATCCGTTACCTCCGACACTGGAACTGGTCAGTCTTATCCCGCCGGATGTAAACAGCGTTGTGGTATTGCTGGCATTACCCCAGCTTTACCCTAATGGGGGGAACTGCCTGCAAGCGGAAGAGACCGCCGAGCGGCCCGTACGTTATCGTCAGCGCTGGCGTGATATTCGTAATGCCTACGGTGACGATACCCGGCAGGTTGCGGTAATGCATCATGAGCTGACGCTGCGGCTGGAAAGCCAGCAGAACAGTGACTATCAGGTCTGCCCGGTTGTGAGATTACAGCGAGGTGCACAGGGTAACTGGACTCAGGATGCGGAATTTATTGCTCCCTCACTGAGTTTGCAGGCCAATGCCGGATTATGCGAGCAACTGGAATTAATGATGATGCAACTGCGCACTCGCATTCGCCGTCTGATGGGCATGCGCCGCGAAAGTAACGAGCGGATGGCTGATTTTGCCGTCGCAGATGTGTCACTGTTCTGGTTGCTGAATGCCCTTAACGGCGCAGAGCCCGTGCTGGGTAGTTTTCAACGTTACCCGCAGGTGCATCCTGAAAGGCTGTATCAGGAACTGGCCAGGCTGGCTGGTAATCTGCTGACCTTTTCTCTGGCGCACGAAGTTACGGCGATCCCGGTTTATCGACATAGCAATTTATCCGACGTTTTCCCGCCGCTCTTTACCCTGCTCAACGAACTGCTGGAAGCCAGTTTACCCTCTAGAGTGGTGGCAATTGATCTGGAGCACGATCCGCGACTTAATCGCTGGTTGGCCCGTTTGCATGATCCCCGGTTGCGTGAAGGGGAAGGCATGGATCTCTATCTGTCGGTGCGCTCGGCCCTGCCTGCTGCACAGCTTCAGGCGCAATTTCCTCAATTGTGCAAAATCGGTAGCCCGGATGATGTGAACAATGTGGTGAATGTGGCGATGTATGGTGTTCCGTTGCGTCCGCTCAGTCATGTACCAGCAGCCATTCCTCTGCGACTGGAAAATCAGTATTTCTCACTCGATCTTACCCATCCAGCTGCTGTTCAGATGCTGGCGGCGGGCAGTTGCGTCTTTTACGTCCCTGGTACGCTCGGGGAGCTTCAGCTTGAGCTGTTTGCGGTGCTGAGAACATGAGTATAAAAAATGCCATTTCGCAGCCGCCCTGCGATATCGACCATCTGTTGCAGAACACCTGGTTACAGGTAGTCAGCCTGCGTCAGGGGGTGAGTTTCCAGCTCGGGGAGGGGCGGCAATACTGGCAGCGTTGCGTGGCCGATATTGAAGCCGTTCAGCAGGCGCTGAAAGAGGCTGATTATAGTGAGCAAAGTTGCCAGCACATTCTTTATACCCAGTGCGCGGTGCTGGATGAAACCGTCAAAGGGCGAGGTCTGGAAGATGATGCCTATGCGCAGTGGTGTCATTCGCCGCTGCAGGCGCATTTTTTCAGCACGCTGGAGGCCGGTAACCAGCTATACGAGCGGATGCGCCAGGTGTTACGCGAACCCGCGCCGGATCTCACGGTGCTGATCTGTTTTCATCGTGCGCTGATGCTGGGATTTCTTGGTGGCTATGCCTCACCGTCTGTGCCGGAACGTGAACAACTGGTCAGTCAGCTCAGCGAACGTGTACCTGCGTTTGATTTCAGTCAGTCACGTCCGGTTCTGGCAACTGCACCGGGCCGTAGGATTATCCGTCGATGGCTCAGCCACTGGCCGGTGCGGTTGGGGATATCGGCGGTGGTTGTCGCATTGTTGTGGTGGGGGCTGGATCGCTGGCTGGATGGTTTGCTGCCTGCGCTGTTGCCGGGAGTGGTTCGATGAGTCCGGCATGGCATCGAGGCTTATGGCTATGGGGTGGCCTGTTAGCCAGTGTACTCACGCTGGTTTTTTTGCCCTTTACAGCACTGACCCGTGGCATGGTGTTGTTCCTTACGGTTCTGATTTGTCTGGTCGGAATGATTCGTTGCTGTCGCCGCCCCCAGGCAACGGTGGCTGAACGTTTGCTGGCCGGACTTCCCCCTGTGACATACCGCCAGCCCGTGGTGCTGGTCTGTGGGGACGGGCTGGAAGACATGTTTGGTGCAGGCGTGGTTCAGCAGACCGCGCAGGGCTGCTGGCTGAAAGTGGAGCAGGCGCTCACGCTGCGGGATTTTACCCGGCAACTCTTATGGCTGCGCCCGGAATGGGCAAATCAACTGGCAGTCATGGTTATCGTGAATCCCCAGCAGCAGACTGACCAGGCTGCATTAGCGGCCTGGTTATACGAGCTGCGCTGGCAGGTCACTCGCCTGCGCCGTACTTTGCGGCGTAATGTGCCGCTGCTGCTGGCCAGTCGGGTGGGAGCGCAGCCTGTTGTCACGCCTGTGTGGCAGGCGGCGCTGCCGGATGAAAACGTGAAAGTCTGGTTACCGGAGTGTGCTCCTTGTTCTGTTCCTGCCTGGGTTTCTCAAGGGGAGGTGGCGTTACAGGAAGAACGCCTGCAACAGCAGATCGTCATAAATGCATTGGCAGACTGGGTACACAGCGATGTTCTTCCTTCGCTGGCAGGTGACAGTGCGGATGTGCCAAAGGTCGTGCCCTGTGCGATTGCGCTGTATCACTCTGCTGCGCTGGACAATAGCGAAGAGGGATCTTTGTGGCTTCACAGACTGCAAGCCAGCACCTCGCTGATTTTGGTCAGCGGCTGGCGGCCTGGCGATCATTCGCACCCGCCGCTTTCACTGTTTCCGGATTTTTTGTTGCCCTTTTTACCCAAGGGGTCCGGGATCACTCCGCGCTCGCGGGCACTGTCGCATGGCGTCACACTTTTTACACTGGCGACGATGGTGGCGTTATGCAGCAGCGGCTGGCAGAACCGCCAGCTACTACATCGTCTGGCCTTTGATATCCAGCATTATTACCGCATTGCGATGACGGATTACGAACCGAAAGCAAAGGCAGTTGCGGTACTGCGGCAGGATGCGACCCAACTGGATACCTGGTTTCGTAACGGCGAACCAATGAGGCTTGGGCTGGGTATGTATCAGGGAGAACGCTTGCGGCAGCCCATTTTGTCTGCCATCAAAGCCTATGTTCCCCCACCTGAACCGGTTCCCGAGCCTGAAAAAGCGCCACAGACCGTGCGTCTGGACAGCCTGGCGCTGTTTGATGTCGGCAAATCAGAACTCAAACCAGGATCCACCAAAGTGCTGGTTAACGCTCTGGTCAATATCAAAGCCCGGCCCGGCTGGCTCATTATGGTCGCCGGTCATACCGATGATACTGGCGATGACGCCGCTAACCAGCAGCTCTCTTTTAAACGAGCCGAAGCAGTACGCGACTGGATGCTGCAAACCAGCGATGTGTCTGCGACCTGTTTTTCCGTACAGGGGTATGGCGAGAGCCGCCCAATCAAAAGCAACGATACGACAGAAGGCCGTGCGGCCAATCGCCGTGTCGAAATCAGCCTTGTGCCACAGGTGGACGCCTGTCAGGCAGGAGGCGAACCCAAACCTTCGCCGGCTAAGGGTGAAGGTTCAACTCAGAAAATGGAGAAGTAACATGGCAATTCCAGTCTATTTGTGGCTGACAGACGACGGCGGTGCGCACATTAAAGGCTCTGTTGATGTGAAAGACCGTGTAGGCAGTATTGAGGTCGTGGCACAGGATCACAATCTGTACATTCCGACCGACAATAACACCGGAAAACTGACCGGCACGCGTATTCATACGCCGTTCCTGTTTACCAAAGAGATCGACTGCTCAAGCCCGTATCTTTACAAAGCGGTCACCACCGGCCAGACCCTGAGAACTGCTGAGTTTAAATGGTATCGCATCAATGACGCAGGCCAGGAAGTGGAGTATTTCAACACCAAACTGGAAAACGTCAAGCTGGTGAAAGTCGCACCAAAAATGCATGACATCAAAGATCCCGCGATGGAGAAACACAACCATCTGGAAATGATCGAACTGCGTTACGAAAAAATCACCTGGACTTACAAAGACGGCAACATCATTCATTCCGATTCGTGGAACGAACGTACTACCGCGTAAAAAGCACAGCAGGCGGGAAACCGTCTGCTTCTTTTTTTGTTGTTTTTGGTGAGCACCCGACACGTCAGGTATTCACCAAAAATCACAGCATCATCACCTTATGGGCCTTGGTTTCCTGAGAATGGAAAATGGTTAAGGGCGGTAGCGTACCTGAACACCGGGGTCGAACACAGAGAGTGGAGAACATGGAAAATCAGTCAGCCGTTTTACTTCGTCGTTTAAATCCGTTCTGCGCACAGGCACTGGAAGCCGCAGCCTCCCTGTGTCAGACCCGTGCCCATGCTGAAATCCGCATTGAACATTGGCTACTCAAACTGCTGGAACAGGGAGAAGGTGATCTGACAGTCCTGGCCCGTCGCTACGAGTGGGACATGGATGGCATTTGGCAGGCGTTACTGGGCTGGCTTGATGCACTGCCGCGTTCTGTGCGTAGCCGCCCGAAACTGGCCGACTCCTTGCTGATGATGATCAAACAGGCCTGGCTGATTGCCTCACTGGAAGACGATGAAGCACAGATCCGTAGTCATCATCTGCTGGCAGCGCTGATGGATAAACCTGCACTGTTGGCCTGTGACGGCCTGTGGCCTCTCCTTAGCCTGAGCCGTTCACAGCTTGATCGCCTGCGCCCGTTGCTGGATGCACAGTCTGATGAACGCCAGGACAGGCAGGATGAAGCGAGACTGAATCACTTTACGGCAATGCGTGAAGACAATACGGACGTGCCATTGCCACAAAATGAAAAGGAAGGGCTTGCCCCGGTCCTTCAGAACGTGCTGGATAAATTTACGCTGGATGTAACTGCCAGAGCCCGTGATCAGCAGATTGACCCGGTGTTTGGTCGGGATAACGAAATCCGCCAGATGGTGGATATTCTTTCCCGCAGGCGCAAGAACAACCCCATTTTAGTGGGAGAGCCTGGCGTGGGTAAAACTGCACTGGTGGAAGGGCTGGCGCTGCGCATTGTCGAAGGAAATGTCCCGGACAGCCTGAAAATGGTCAGCGTGCGCACCCTCGATCTTGGTCTGCTGCAGGCCGGTGCGGGTGTGAAAGGCGAATTTGAACAACGGCTAAAAAACGTCATTGACGCAGTACAACACTCACCCGAGCCGGTGCTGCTGTTTATCGACGAAGCGCATACCATTATCGGTGCAGGTAATCAGGCTGGCGGAGCGGATGCGGCCAATCTGCTGAAACCGGCGCTGGCGCGGGGAGAATTACGTACAATCGCCGCCACCACCTGGAGCGAATATAAGCAGTATTTTGAGCGAGACGCCGCACTGGAACGCCGCTTCCAGATGGTGAAAGTCGACGAGCCGGACGACGACACCACCTGCCTGATGCTGCGCGGACTTAAATCTCGTTACGCAGAGCACCACGGCGTGCATATTACCGATGATGCGGTTCGCGCGGCGGTCACGCTGTCGCGCCGCTACATGACGGGCCGCCAGCTGCCGGACAAAGCCGTCGATCTGCTCGACACCGCCTCTGCCCGCGTTCGCATGAGCCTCGACACCGTGCCGGAGCCGCTGACCCGCATTCGCTCCCGGCTCACCTCGCTGGCGCTGGAAAAACAGGCGTTACTGGAAGATGTTGCTGTAGGTCACTCCACTCACGGCGAGCGCCTGGCGGCGATTGAGACCGAAGAAGTGCGTCTGATTGTTGAACTCGACGAACTGGAAACCCAGTACGGTCAAGCGCTGAAACTCACCGAGCAACTGCTCGAAACCCGCCAGGATATCTCCCGTCAGAGTGAAACTCACGCGCTGCAACAGCAACTGGACGACATGCAAAGCAGCAATCCGCTGCTTGCCGTCGATGTTGATGTGCGCACCGTCGCCACCGTCATCGCCGACTGGACCGGCGTTCCGCTCTCCTCATTAATGAAGGACGAGCAGACTGAACTGCTTAGCCTGGAAGCTGAAATCGGTAAACGGGTAGTCGGCCAGGACGTGGCGCTGACCGCCATCGCCCGGCGCCTGCGCGCCTCCAATACCGGGCTGACCTCCGAGAACGGTCCGCAGGGCGTGTTCCTGCTGGTCGGGCCGAGTGGCACCGGTAAAACGGAAACAGCGCTGGTGCTGGCTGACACACTGTTTGGCGGTGAAAAATCACTTATCACCATCAATCTGTCGGAATACCAGGAGCCGCATACCGTTTCACAACTCAAAGGCTCACCACCGGGCTACGTCGGCTACGGGCAGGGCGGCATTCTGACCGAGGCGGTTCGCAAACGCCCGTACAGCGTGGTGCTGCTTGATGAAGTGGAAAAAGCCCATCGTGATGTGATGAACCTGTTTTATCAGGTGTTTGACCGGGGCTTTATGCGCGACGGTGAAGGGCGGGAAATTGATTTTCGTAACACGGTCATTCTGATGACCGCCAACCTGGGTAGCGATCACCTCATGCAGTTACTGGACGATCACCCCGACTCGACGGACGGTGATCTGCATGAACTGCTGCGCCCCCTTTTGCGTGACCATTTCCAGCCTGCGCTGCTGGCGCGATTCCAGACGGTGATTTATCGCCCACTGAATGAAACGGCGATGCGCACTATCGTGGCGATGAAACTGGATCAGGTGAGCCTGCGACTGGCTCGGCACTATGGTCTGAAAACACAGATTGAAGAGAGCCTGTATGACGCACTGACCGCTGCCTGTCTGCTGCCAGATACAGGTGCCCGTAATATTGACAGCCTGCTCAACCAACAGATATTGCCGGTGCTGAGCCAGCAGTTACTGCAACGCATGGCTCAGCATCAGAAGCCATCACAACTGACAATGGGCTGGCATGATGAACTGGGGATTGTGCTGGATTTTGAGGATGAAACATCATGAACAGCGGACTGATATTCAACCACAGCCACCACCTGTTAAAGGTGCGCGGCAGCACATCACCGCTCGATGTGCTGAATTTTGAAGGCCGGGAAGCACTGAGCACACCGTTCAGTTATGCCATTCAGTTCACCAGTACCGACAAAGCCATCACACCCGCGACCATGCTGATGCAGGATGCCTCACTGACCTTGCAGGCTCCGGTGACACAACTGGCGGGTATTGCCGCT
>WJYM01000030.1 GCA_009668205.1 Enterobacteriaceae bacterium RIT691
TTCTGCTTACACTTTTTTATGGTGCAGTGGTTGATTCCCTGTCAATATCTTCCGGCCAGTGGATGGTATTAAATGGCGTCCAGGCCCGTGGTTTTTGGGTTTTCAACGGTGCCGTCGGCACCGGTTTTGCCTGCATGTAATGGCAGCAGTGGCTCCATAATCCGTAAGCGTCATAGATACTGCCCACCGCCCAGGTCAGAATAAACCGGTCCACCACTTCATAGGTTCCAGGTTTGCAGGCGGCACAATATATACGGTGGCCCCAGTCAGCATGCCCGGCCATAAATACACGCTCGGCGTGAATATCTGCCCAGTCGAAAACTTTAATGACAGAATGCCAGCGCTTCCAGGGCAAAATGCTGGTCTGGTATTCGTAGACATAAACTTTTTGCCGTTTACGGTTAAAGCGTACTGGAGCACCACGAGGCTCGAATAAGACCATTTTTATGCAATAAATGGAAAACATTATAAAACAAAATATAGGAACAAAGGCTGGTAAAAAGACAAAAAAATCAGAAATCACTTGCAAAATCTCAAACGAAAAATAAATAACCCAAAGTGAAGCAAAGAATAACATTATTACAAAAAGCCATATCCCTCCCCACATAATATATTGATGTCGTGGTATTTCCATCCAGATATCATTAATTTCATTGACATAGACAAGTTGCGGGGGCCTA
>WJYM01000031.1 GCA_009668205.1 Enterobacteriaceae bacterium RIT691
TTTTTTTGTGTTCGCAGTAAAAGGATGGTGGAGCTATGCGGGATCGAACCGCAGACCTCCTGCGTGCAAGGCAGGCGCTCTCCCAGCTGAGCTATAACCCCATCGTAATTGCAAATCTCGTTACCGGTATCCCTTCTTTATCAGAAAGAATTTGGTAGGCCTGAGTGGACTTGAACCACCGACCTCACCCTTATCAGGGGTGCGCTCTAACCACCTGAGCTACAAGCCTGCAGAGATTTTTTTACTGCTAATTT
>WJYM01000032.1 GCA_009668205.1 Enterobacteriaceae bacterium RIT691
TGTAGAGAAGCAAGGCGTCTTGCGATTGAGACTTCAGTGTCCCCTTCGTCTAGAGGCCCAGGACACCGCCCTTTCACGGCGGTAACAGGGGTTCGAATCCCCTAGGGGACGCCACTTGCTGGTTTGTGAGTGAAAGTCGCCGACCTCCATATCTCAAAACTGACTCTCGAGTCATGTTTGAGATATTTGCTCTTTAAAAATCTGGATCAAGCTGAAAATTGAAACGACACACTTTTAAGTGTGTTCGAG
>WJYM01000004.1 GCA_009668205.1 Enterobacteriaceae bacterium RIT691
GAAACGCGGCTTTCGCTCACCGTTTCGAGGTGGCGTATATTACGCCTTCCTCTTTCAGAGTCAACCCTTTATTTCAGGATTTTTCTCTTCAACCGAACCGGCTGTTTGTGTGAAGTGATTCACATCCGCCGTGTCGATGGAGGCGCATTATAGGGAGTTCTCGAGCGCCTGCAAGCATAAAAATGCATTTTTATTTCGTTTGCTCGCTTTATCACCTAAAAGCCGGTTAATTGCGCTTTTTGATGGCCGCAGGCAGAGCTGCCAGGCTATCAATCACCCAATCTGCTGCTTTTTCAGCTTCATCGGTCACAGGCTTGCCAGTGCGAACCAGAACTTTGGTGCCCACGCCAGCGGCTGTTGCTGCCAACATGTCTTCCAGTTTGTCGCCGACCATAAAGGAAGCGTCCATGTCGATATGCAGATAATCACGGGCAGAAATCAGCATTCCTGGATTAGGCTTACGGCATTCGCAAACCTGACGGTACTCTTCAACGGATCCCTGAGGATGATGAGGACAATAATAGATGCCGTCCAAATCCACATCGCGGTCGGCCAAAGACCAGTCCATCCATTCCGTCAGTGTTTCAAACTGGGCTTCGGTGAATTTACCCCGAGCGATACCTGACTGGTTGGTCACGACCACCAGGGCATAACCCATCTTTTTCAGTTCACGCATGGCGTCAATGACACCCTCGATAAACTCAAACTCATCAATTTCGTGTACATAACCATGATCGACATTAATGGTGCCGTCACGGTCGAGGAAAATAGCGGGAACAGTCTTTGTCACCGGTTTGCTCCTGAATAAGGCATGAGTCAGTAGTATCTCATGTTTCTTTTACCAGGAAAGTGTTCATTATCGTCTGTGCTGGATTGATTTAGACGTCTGGATGCCTTAACATCCATTTCATTAACGGTCATCGCACCACGGCACTAGCAGAAAATGCCACGGCAAAACTTCATACGATAATAAATAACTAATGATAAAACTTTCGAATATCACCAAAGTGTTCCAGCAGGGGAACCGAACCATTCAGGCGCTGAACGATGTCAGCCTGCATGTACCTGCCGGACAAATTTATGGCGTCATCGGCGCATCGGGAGCAGGTAAAAGCACCCTGATTCGCTGCGTGAACTTGCTGGAGCGCCCAACCCAGGGAAGCGTTCTGGTTGACGGCCAGGATTTGACTGCACTTTCTGAGTCGCAGCTGACCAAGGCTCGTCGCCAGATTGGCATGATTTTCCAGCACTTTAATCTGCTGGCGTCCCGTACCGTGTTTGGTAACGTCGCGCTGCCGTTAGAGCTGGACAATACGCCGAAGGAAGAGATTAAACGCCGAGTGACCGAACTGCTGGAACTGGTCGGCCTTTCTGATAAACACGACAGCTACCCGGCAAACCTGTCCGGTGGACAGAAACAGCGTGTCGCTATCGCCCGTGCGTTAGCCAGCAATCCTAAAGTCCTGCTGTGTGACGAAGCCACCAGCGCGCTGGATCCGGCAACCACCCGCTCCATTCTCGAATTACTGAAAGACATTAACCGCCGTCTGGGCCTGACTATTCTGTTGATCACCCATGAAATGGATGTGGTAAAACGCATCTGTGATTGCGTGGCGGTTATCAGCAACGGTCAGCTGATTGAGCAAGACACCGTCAGCGAAGTCTTCTCTCATCCGAAGACCCCACTGGCTCAGCAATTTATTCAGGCCACTCTGCATCTGGATATCCCGGAAGACTATCTGGCGCGACTGAAACCAGAACAGCAGCCAGCCAGCGTCCCTATGCTGCGCATGGAATTTACCGGTCAATCCGTCGATGCCCCGCTGTTATCAGAAACTGCACGCCGCTTTAATGTAAACAACAACATTATTAGCGCGCAGATGGATTACGCAGGCGGCGTGAAGTTCGGCATTATGTTGACCGAAATGCACGGCACTCAAGAAGATACGCAGGCCGCTATCAGTTGGCTGCAGGAACACCATGTGAAAGTAGAGGTACTGGGTTATGTCTGAGCCAATGATGTGGTTGCTGGCGCGTGGCGTCTGGGAAACATTGGCCATGACCTTTGTTTCCGGTTTCTTCGGTTTTGTGCTCGGTCTGCCGGTAGGCGTGCTGCTGTATGTCACGCGTCCAGGACAGATTGCAGAAAACGTGAAGCTGTATCGCACGCTCTCCGCGCTGGTGAACATCTTCCGTTCTATTCCGTTCATTATTCTGCTGGTGTGGATGATTCCTTTCACCCGTGTGATTGTTGGCACCTCCATCGGCCTGCAGGCAGCGATCGTTCCGCTGACGGTGGGCGCGGCGCCATTCATCGCTCGTATGGTTGAGAACGCATTGCTTGAAATCCCGACCGGGCTGATTGAAGCCTCCCGTGCGATGGGTGCCACCGTGATGCAGATCGTTCGTAAAGTTCTGCTGCCGGAAGCGATGCCGGGTCTGGTGAACGCCGCCACGATCACCCTTATCACCCTGGTCGGTTATTCCGCCATGGGCGGCGCGGTTGGCGCTGGCGGTCTGGGTCAGATTGGTTATCAGTACGGCTACATCGGTTATAACGCTACGGTGATGAACACCGTGCTGGTCTTGCTGGTTGTTTTGGTTTATTTAATTCAATTCTCTGGCGATCGCATCGTCCGGGCTGTCACTCACAAGTAACGTTACACACAACATACAACTCGAAGAGTTAAGGAAAAGAATATGGCGTTCAAATTTAAAACCTTTGCGGCAGTGGGTGCCCTGATTGGCTCTCTGGCTCTGGTCGGCTGCGGCCCGGATGAAAAAGATCCTAACCATATTAAAGTCGGTGTTATCGTCGGTGCAGAACAGCAGGTCGCTGAAGTTGCACAGAAAGTCGCAAAAGAGAAATACGGTCTGGACGTTGAGCTGGTGACCTTCAACGACTACGTACTGCCGAACGAAGCGCTGAGCAAAGGCGATATCGACGCCAACGCCTTCCAGCATAAACCGTATCTGGATCAGCAAATCAAAGACCGCGGCTATAAGCTGGTGCCGGTTGGAAGTACCTTCGTGTACCCAATCGCAGGCTACTCTAAGAAAATCAAATCTCTGGACGAGCTGCAGCCGGGCTCCCAGGTTGCGGTTCCTAACGATCCAACCAACCTCGGCCGTTCCCTGCTGCTGCTGCAGAAAGTGGGCCTGATCAAACTGAAAGACGGTGTTGGCCTGCTGCCTACCGTGCTGGACGTGACCGAGAATCCAAAAAACCTGAAAATTGTTGAGCTGGAAGCCCCACAGCTGCCACGTTCTCTGGATGATGCCCAGATCGCTCTGGCCGTTATCAACACCACCTATGCCAGCCAGATTGGCCTGACGCCGGCGAAAGACGGTATCTTTGTTGAAGACAAAGACTCCCCATACGTGAACCTGATCGTGAGCCGCGAAGACAACAAAGACGCGGAAAACGTGAAGAAATTCGTTGAAGCGTACCAGTCTGACGAAGTGTACGAAGCAGCCAACAAGATCTTCAACGGCGGTGCGGTTAAAGGCTGGTAATCTTTTCACAAAGTAATATCATTCAGGACGGGCTATATGCCCGTCTTGTTATTTCTGCCACCACCTGATGCAATTAGTGGGGCTTTTTATTCATTGAGGAAATACTATGCGTGCTTTACCGATCTGTTTCTTAGCGCTCATCCTGAGCGGCTGCTCCATGCTAAACAGATCTCCTGTAGAACCTGTACAAAGCACTGCAACTCCGCCGAAAACCGAGCCGGCTAAGCCAAAAGCGCCCCGCCCTGCTCCGGTCAAAATCTATAACAGCGCTGAAGAGCTGGTCGGGAAACCGTTCCGTGACCTCGGCACTGTGAGCGGCGATTCCTGCCAGGCCTCCAATCAGGACTCCCCGCCGAATATCCCGACTGCCCGTAAACGTCTGCAAATCAACGCGGCAAAAATGAAGGCCAATGCGGTCCTGCTGCACAGCTGTGAAGTGACCAGCGGAACGCCAGGCTGTTATCGTCAGGCCGTCTGCCTCGGCACCGCCCTCAACGTTTCGGCAAAATGAGTGGATTTTCCTTTGAGCAGATAGGCGTTATCTGCTCGCCCTATAAAGAAAAGTTTGCCGTGCCGCGCCAACCAGGTCTTGTTCAGCATGGCAACGGTGAGCTTCACTTAATGGCGCCGTATAACCAGGCCGACGCGGTACGCGGCCTGGAAGCGTTCAGCCATCTGTGGGTCCTTTTTGTCTTTCATCAAACGATGGAAGGCGGCTGGCGTCCAACGGTTCGCCCACCCCGTCTTGGCGGCAATGCCAGAATGGGCGTGTTTGCCACCCGTTCTACTTTTCGTCCGAACCCAATCGGTATGTCACTGGTTGAGCTCAAAGGCATTCGCTGCCAGAAAGATCAGGTTATCCTGCAATTAGGCAGCCTCGATCTGGTGGATGGAACCCCTGTCGTAGACATCAAACCTTATCTGCCGTTTGCCGAAGCCTTGCCTGACGCGCAGGCCAGCTACGCACAGCAGGCACCCATTGCCGGAGTGAATGTCAGCTTTACGCCAGAACTGGAAAGCCAATTCCCGCAATTAGAAAAGCGCTACCCGCATCTGCGCGCCTTTATTCAGGATGTTCTGGCTCAGGATCCGCGTCCTGCGTACCGCAAAGGGGAAGAGGCGGGCAAAACGTATGCCGTCTGGCTGCATGATTTTAACGTCCGCTGGCGCATCACAGCGTCTGGTTTTGAAGTCTTTGCGCTAGAAGCACGCTAATTTTCACCTCCTCTCTTTTGGCATCTCTGCCAGACTGATAAACTAAACCACTTTTTTTGTGTCAGGCAGGGCCCTGCCTGTTCCGATCGTTCAAATGGAACCGTAATAACATGCGTACTAGTCACTACTTGCTCTCCACGCTGAAGGAGACACCTGCCGACGCTGAGGTTATCAGCCACCAGCTGATGCTGCGCGCCGGGATGATCCGCAAGCTGGCCTCCGGGTTATACACCTGGCTGCCGACCGGCGTGCGCGTCCTGAAAAAAGTCGAAAACATCGTGCGTGAAGAAATGAACAACGCCGGTGCGATTGAGGTGTTAATGCCGGTCGTTCAGCCTTCTGAACTGTGGGAAGAGAGCGGTCGTTGGGAACAATATGGTCCGGAACTGCTGCGTATTGCCGATCGTGGCGATCGTCCGTTCGTCCTCGGCCCAACGCATGAAGAAGTGATTACTGACCTGATTCGTAACGAGCTGAGCTCTTACAAACAGCTGCCGCTGAACTTTTATCAGGTGCAGACGAAGTTCCGTGATGAAGTTCGCCCACGTTTTGGCGTGATGCGCTCCCGCGAATTCATCATGAAAGATGCCTACTCATTCCATACGTCTCAGGAATCTCTCCAGGAAACCTATGACGCGATGTATACGGCCTACAGCAATATCTTCAGCCGTATGGGTCTGGATTTCCGCGCCGTGCAGGCAGATACCGGTTCTATCGGCGGCAGCGCGTCTCACGAATTCCAGGTACTGGCGCAGAGCGGTGAAGATGATGTGATCTTCTCTGATGCCTCTGATTTCGCCGCGAACATCGAGTTTGCTGAAGCGCTGGCCCCTAAAGAGCCACGTGCCGCAGCGACTCAGGAAATGACGCTGGTTGATACGCCAAACGCGAAAACCATCGCCGAGCTGGTTGAGCAGTTCAATCTGCCGATTGAAAAAACCGTGAAAACCCTGCTGGTGAAAGCGGTGGAAGACAGCGCTTACCCGCTGGTTGCTCTGCTGGTTCGTGGCGATCATGAACTGAATGAAGTGAAAGCCGAAAAACTGCCACAGGTCGCCAGCCCGCTGACCTTCGCGACCGAAGCGGAGATTCGCGCGCTCGTCAATGCAGGTCCAGGTTCACTGGGTCCGGTCAACATGCCAATTCCGGTTGTTATCGACCGTACGGTTTCGGCAATGAGCGATTTCGCCGCTGGCGCAAACATTGATGGTAAGCACTACTTTGGCATCAACTGGGATCGCGATGCAGCGACGCCAGAAGTGGCTGACATCCGTAACGTGGTCGCAGGCGATCCAAGCCCGGATGGTAAAGGCACCCTGATGATCAAACGCGGTATCGAAGTGGGCCATATCTTCCAGCTCGGGACGAAGTACTCCGAAGCGATGAAAGCCTCTGTACAAGGTGAAGATGGCCGTAACCAGACGCTGACCATGGGTTGCTATGGTATCGGTGTGACTCGCGTCGTGGCAGCAGCGATTGAGCAGAACCATGACGAGCGTGGCATTGTTTGGCCAGATAACATCGCTCCATTCCAGGTTGCGATTCTGCCAATGAACATGCACAAATCCTATCGTGTACAGGAACTGGCTGAAAAACTTTACGCTGAACTTACCGCACAGGGTATTGAAGTGCTGATGGATGACCGTAAAGAGCGTCCAGGCGTGATGTTCGCGGATATGGAGCTGATTGGTATTCCACACACCGTGGTGATCGGCGACCGCAACCTCGACAGCGATGACATCGAGTACAAATACCGTCGCAACGGCGAGAAGCAGATGATCAAAACCGGGGATATCCTCAACTACCTGGTGAAAGCCATCAAAGGCTAATCTTCCTCTGTCGCCACCAGCACAATGCCCGCCATCTCAGATAGCGGGCATTTTTTTATGCCTGAGGGCCAGCGTCAGGCGATCGCTAGCGCTTGTCGCACGCTTTGCCTGGAATAAACTTCGCGTCTTTATCCGTCTTCAGCGTTTTCACCTGCTCACCCGTGTCAGGGTTTGGCTCCAGCGTGAAGTGCCCTTCGACCATCAGCAGCACGGGTTTAGACGCATCGCCACGTGCCGCAGCATAATCGCGTTCCAGCTGCGCGTTGTTGGCAACGGAGACCCGTTTGCCCGTTGCACAGTCGGTAAAGGTCGCCGCATCTGCCATGTAGAAGTACATGCCGCGCATTGCCATTGGCGTCACCGGAAGGCTGGATTTAACCGGTTCAAGCGTGTAATTCAGCGAAGAAACAATCGGGTTGCCCTCACGATCGAGCATTTCCAGCTTGTCACCTTTCGCCTGATAGTAGGTTTTCTCACCTTTGCTGTCCGTCAGCACCAGCTTTTCTGCGGTGCGGGCCCAGGTGCCATACGAACCAAAGGAAGAGGGTTCATGCCGGACGCCCTGATAGCGCTCGTTCATTACCCAGGTACCGTCTTTTTCCAGAAATAGCGTGGTCTCGATACCTTCGCAATCTGCGCACGGTAAAATCCCACGCCAGCTTTGCTGCATCGGCTGCAGAGATTGCTCCTGCCCCGGTTTTAACACCTGCTCATCCGAACGGTTGTTACACCCAGGCAATGCCAACAGGATCCCCATTGCCGCCAGTGCGACCAGTACCTTTTTCACCTTAAATATCCTTATGCTGTTATGGCTTTTAATCAGTCACCGGAATGTCGCACTTTCCCACGCATGGCTTTGACTGAAGATTTTTGCGATTTTGAGACCAGACGGCGCTCTTTCGATGCCCGTGTCGGCCGGGTGGCACGGCGAGCTTTTTGCTCTACCGTCAGCGTCTGGATAACAGACACCAGACGCGCCAGCGCCGCTTCGCGGTTCATTTCCTGGCGACGGTATTCCTGTGCCTTAATAATGATCACGCCATCTGCCGTGATTAAATGATGGCTGGCCGCCAACAGACGTTCTTTATAATACTCTGGCAGGCTTGAGGCTCGAATGTCAAAACGCAAGTGAATCGCCGACGAGGTCTTATTCACATGCTGCCCACCATTACCCTGCGCACGAATAGCCGTGATTTCCACCTCCTCGTCGGCAAGGGATACCTGCCTGGAGATGACAATCATTGCGCCTGCTGCCAGTTTACCGGCACGATTTCCAGATTGTTCTGATCATCGGAAAGCCAGATTGTCCCTTCCTGAAGCGTCGCCTGCAGCGTCATATTACGGGCGGCAAATGCGGTCAGTTGAGCCAATTTTTCATCATCGAAATACCAAACCGTCAGATTACGATACCCCGCCAGCGCAGCCTGATTTTGCTGCCACCAGATTTCAGCCGCTCTGCTGTTATAGGTAAACAGCACCACCTGTTCTGAACGGGAACAGGCTTTCTTGATGCGTCGTTCCTCAGGTAGCCCAAGCTCAATCCAGAGGTCTACCCCCAGATGATCGTTAAGCAGCCACACTTCGGGTTCATCGTCAGCACTCAGGCCACGGGTAAACTGCAGACGATCGTCAGCATTCATTATCCATGCCAGCAGGCGCAGCATCATTCGCTCTTCCGTTTCGGAAGGATGACGAGCCAGCGTCAGGTTGGCATCAAGAAATTGGTTACGATCGAGATCGGCGACATTCACTGCCGCTTTGTAAATTGTCGCTTTCAGCGCCATGATTTTACTCCTGAAAATTGTCCGCCATTGTAACGAATCTGGCGCCAAAAGGCTGTTGGCAATTCACGGCAAGCGCGCTCATCTTGCTGATATTGCTTAAATGAGTATGGTATAGTCACCTTGCTAAACAGAGTTTATCTTCGTAGGCTTAAACTTGCATCCACTGTTAAGTCAGAACGCTGACAGGAGGGTATGTGGAAAAATATTGTGAGTTAATACGCAAGCGGTATGCGGAAATAGCCAGCGGAGACTTAGGATACGTTCCGGATGCGCTGGGTTGTGTACTTAAAGTCTTGAATGAAGTGGCGGCGGATGACGCCTGTTCAGAGTCGGTCAGAGAAAAAGCGGCCTATGCGGCAGCAAACTTACTGGTGAGCGATTATGTCAACGAATGAGTCTTATCAACCGATCAACTGTGATGACTATGACAATCTCGAACTCGCCTGCCAGCACCATCTGGTTTTAACGCTGGCGCTGAAAGATGGCGAAGTCCTGAAGGCGAAGGCCAGTGACTTAGTCTCACGCAAAAACGTCGAGTATCTGGTGGTGGAAGCCTCGGGTGAAAATCGTGAACTGCGACTCGACAAAATAGCCAGCTTCAGCCACCCGGAAATCGGCACGGTGGTCGTGAGCGAAGAGTAATCTGGAGCGGGCAGTGTTACTGCCCGTTTTTCTGTCTGACAACACGTAACCCCGTTTCCCCTTCCCGGCATTGCCCGTCCGTCGTCACGAAGTAACCCACCGCGGTAATCAACGTTTCGCCATAAAACAACAACGGCGTCGTTTCCCGCAGCCAGGGCGCCACACCCAGCTCCTGCCAGATCTTTTTCAGCTTACGTCCACCATGACGCCCGACGATATGTAACGTTCCCGTTGCAGCGTAGCGGATGCTCACCGGTTCATCCGCGTTCGGGGCGCGTATGTCTTCCCCGGCGACTAACCGGAGCACACCGGAACCCGGCAGCAGGAGCGGCTGAGTGGTATCCGGCCAGGCTTGCGGTAAATAAAGTTCGCGATTGTAGGCAGACACCAGCCACAGCTGCTGTTGGAAGCGGCGAACGTCTGTGTGCCCTAAGCGCAGCAGCGGAGTGGCGTCTTCACGTGCCAACGCCACTTCCTGCCACAGGCGTTCCAACATGGCGCGAGAAGGCATTACCACCTGATGCTGCGCCAGCCAACGGCGCAGAATAGCCGCCCGGCGGATCACACTCATGGCCTGTAGCGGTTCAATCGCTAGCTGGCCATAGTCTCCCGTCAGCCCCGCCAGTTCCTCGGCAAGCAATTCATCCAGAAGCTGCTCCTGCTCACCACAGAGCGCCGCACTCCGGGCTGCCGCTTGTGCAAAGTGCGGCCAACGCTCAGTGAGTAACGGGACGACGCGCAGACGCAGAAAATTGCGGTCATAGGCATCGTCCTGATTACTTTCGTCTTCAATCCAGCGCAACCGATGGGAAACGGCCCAATATTCCAGCGAAACCCGCGGTTCGTTAAGCAATGGCCGGAGCAGACGCGTTCCGGAAAACGCTGAATCAGCGGCCATCGCCGACAGTCCCGCCGGGCCGCTCCCCCGTTTCAATGCCAGCAGCAGCGTTTCACACTGATCATCGATATGCTGCGCGGTCACCAGCACCTCATCAGGACGTAAAGCCTCGCGGAAAGCCTGATATCGGGCTTCACGGGCATGCGCTTCAGTCCCCTTCCCATCATTGGCGAGCGTCACTCTGCTGACGATGAGCGGCACGTTCCACTCAGAACAGATCTGCTGGCAGTGCTCCACCCAGCTATCGGCATTGCTGCTTAACCCGTGATGAATATGGATCGCGCGCAGCTGCACGTCAGGAGCACGTTCCCGCCAGCACACAAGCTGGTGCAGCAGGACGGTCGAATCCAGCCCGCCGCTAAACGCGACAAGCAGATTCCGATGGGGATCCAGCCTTTGGCTAACGGATTGCAGACTCATCATTATTGCTGATACAGCTCCAGCGGTAGCCCGTCCGGATCGTTGAAAAAGGTGAACCGGCGGTCAGTAAAGGGATCGATACGGATGGCCTCACACTTCACGCCATGACGTTCAAGGTGCGCCACCGCAGCATCGATATCATCCACGCTGAACGCCAAATGGCGCAGACCGCAGGATTCCGGCCGTGAGGGCCTGGCTGGCGGGAACGGGAAGGAGAACAACTCAATGGTGTACTGGCCATTAAGCGCCAAATCCCCTTTCCAGGAATCCCGCTCCTCGCGGTAAAACTCACTTTGCAGCGTGAAGCCCAGAACGTCGCAGTAAAATGCCTTACTGACGGCGTAATTACTGGCAATAATGGCAATGTGGTGGATCTGTTTTAACCCCAGCATAGGTTCTCCTTATTGGTCTTTGCAGCACGTTACCTGTGCCAGCCAGCCCAACGCAAGCGATCAGGCCTCTTTTAAGACTCGTACCCTGTAGACGCCATCTTCATCACGCTTTGCCCCATGAATGTCCGTTTCGAAGCCCGGATAATGACGGCCAATCGAGCAAAGCATCAGGAGGAAATCGAGCACCGCCCGGCTCTCTTCCGTGATCATTTCTCCCGGCATCAGCAGCGGTACGCCTGGCGGATAGGGCAGGATCATATTGGCGGAGATCCGGCCCACCAGCCGTTCGATCTCAATGGTTTCCACCTCGCCTTTGATCTGCCGCTGCCAGGCCTGATGCGGCGTCATTTTCATTTCCGGCAGCACGTCAAAGGCGCGCAGCATCAGATGCGAGAGCTGGTGCTGACGAATCAGCCTGTGGATCCCTTGAGCCAAATCCTGAATGCGCATATTACGATAGAAATCCGGATCTTCAGCATACAGATCCGGGAGCATGTTCTTCACGCGCAGATTGAGATCGTAGGCGCGTTTGAATTCCGTCAGGCCGCGCAACAAGCTCATGGCCCGGGTTTTATCGATACCAATGCTGAACAGAAACAGAAGGTTATAGGGGCCGGTCTTTTCGACCACCACGCCACGCTCGTCGAGGAATTTTGCGACCAGCGCCGCCGGGATCCCCTCGTCGCTCATCGTCCCCTGCTCGTCCATGCCCGGCGTCAGGATCGTCACTTTCACCGGGTCGAGGAACATATGATCCGCATCGGCATCTTCAAAGCCGTGCCATAGTTCACCGGGAGCGACAGGCCAACACTCCGCTTCGGTGACGTCTTCCGGCTGCCAGATATCAAAGAACCAGCCTTCCGATTCTTCACGCAGTCGCTGAACCTCTTTACGGAAATGCAGCGCACGCTCTACGGACCGGTTAATCAGACGCTTACCCGGATTGCCCCGCAGCATTGCCGCCGCGGTTTCAATAGAAGCCACAATCGGATAGCTCGGCGACGTCGACGTGTGCATCATGAAGGCTTCGTTGAACGTTTCTTCGTCGTAATCGCCTTTAATGTGGATAAGCGATGCCTGCGAAAGCGCGGCCAGCATTTTGTGCGTCGACTGGGTTTCGTAAATCACTTTCCCCGGCACCCGATCGCCGCTAATCCCACTCTTCCCCTGATAAATCGGGTGGAAGTGGGTGTACGGCACCCAGGCGGAATCGAAGTGAATCGACGGCACATCCAGCGTCTCTTTAATCCACGTGGTGTTATACAGCAGGCCGTCATACGTCGAGTTGGTGATCACCGCATGCACGGGCCACTGCGCGCCAGACGTCGCTTTCACTTTCTGCGTAATGACATCACGGGTGAATTCCCGGCGAGGAATACCGCCGAGGATCCCAAGGGCGTTACGCGTGGGTTTAAGCCACAGCGGCACCACGTCGGTCATCATCAGCAGATGGGCCAGCGATTTATGGCAGTTGCGGTCAATCAGTAACGTACTGCCCGCCGGTGCAGCATACATCCCCACAATTTTGTTCGACGTAGAGGTGCCGTTCGTCACCATATAGCTTTGTTCTGCGCCGAAGGTGCGGGCAATGTACTCTTCAGCTTCCAGATGCGGGCCGGTATGATCGAGCAGCGATCCCAGTTCCGTCACCGAGATCGACACATCAGCCTTGAGCGTATTGCCACCGAAAAAGTCGTAAAACAGGCAGCCAACCGGGCTTTTCTGGTATGCCGTTCCCGCCATGTGCCCTGGGGTGCAAAAGGTGTATTTCCCTTCATTGACATAGGTGAATAGCGCTTTGGTGAACGGCGGCGTGATGTTATCCAGATACTCATTGGTGTACTGACGTACACGCGTGGCGATGTCTTCTGCCGCACCGAGTGCGTACTCAAAGAACCACAGCGCCATGCGCATATCGTGGACGCTGACGTCCAGCGTGGAGTGGGTATTAATAAACGCGTAGAGTGGCAAATATTCGTTAAGCTGATTGATGTCACTGCACAGATCGACGCCATACTCATCCCAGTCGAAAATCACGCCGCAGATGCGGGGATTCTGTTCAACCAGTTTAATAAGATCTTCGCTGTTTTGCGGCCAGATAGTCTTGAACCCGTGCTGAGTAAGCGCGGATTCCAGCTCTTTGACCGGCTGGTCTTTATGCCACGCACCGTGTGGCCCCATGATGGCGATAATATTCACATGTTCCTCCTGGAAAAAACCTTAGCTAATCATAGCGCAGCTAAACCGCAGGTATAAAAAAAGCCACACGATGTGTGGCTTTTTCAGAGCTCGCCTTACGCTTACGCGTAGCCGTAGCTCATCAGACGCTGATAGCGACGGTTGAGCAGGTCTTCTTTGCTCAGCACATCGAGATCGGCCAGGTCGGCCAGAATCTGTGCCTTCAGGCTGGCTGCGATAACTTCCGGCTTACGATGCGCGCCACCCAGCGGTTCAGGGATCACGGTATCGATAAGCTTCAGCTCTTTCAGACGCGGCGCGATGATGCCCATGGCTTCTGCGGCCAGTGGCGCTTTGTCAGCGCTTTTCCACAGAATGGACGCACACCCTTCCGGAGAGATAACGGAATACGTGCTGTACTGCAGCATATTCACTTTATCGCCCACGCCGATCGCCAGTGCGCCGCCGGAGCCACCTTCACCGATAACGGTACAGATAACCGGCACGCTCAGACGTGACATTTCACGCAGGTTGCGGGCAATCGCTTCAGACTGACCACGCTCTTCCGCGCCCACGCCAGGATAAGCACCCGGGGTGTCGATGAAGGTGATGATCGGCATGTTGAAGCGTTCTGCCATTTCCATCAGGCGCAGCGCTTTACGGTAGCCTTCTGGTGCTGGCATCCCGAAGTTGCGGCGGATTTTCTCTTTGGTTTCACGGCCTTTCTGATGGCCAATGACCATCACAGGGCGTCCATCCAGACGTGCAATGCCGCCGACGATCGCTTTGTCGTCCGCGTAAGCACGGTCGCCCGCCAGTTCATCAAATTCGTCAAACGCCAGACGCAGATAATCCAGGGTGTATGGGCGCTGCGGATGGCGAGCCAGCTGAGCAATCTGCCATGCACCGAGATCGGCGAAGATTTTACGCGTCAGTTCTACGCTTTTTTCGCGCAGACGATGCACTTCTTCGTCGATGTTAATATCCAGTTTTTCATCCTGACGGCCAACGGACGTCAGAGAATCGATTTTCGCTTCCAGCTCTGCAATCGGCTGTTCGAAATCAAGGAAATTCAGACTCATAGTATTCCTGTATTAGTCAAACTCCAGTTCCACCTGCTCCGACCCAATGAGGCCACGCAAATCGTTCAACAAACGATCGCTCGGAGAAACACGCCAGGTCGCGCCAAAACGCAACCGCGCGCGTGCATCCGCCCTCTGATAGTAGAGATGTACTGGAATGGTCCCCGAACGGTGGGGTTCCAGAGACTGACGGAGACGGTTTAAAAGCTGGTCATCAATTTGCCTGTCCGTCAGCGAGATAGCAAGCCCGCGAGCATATTTTTCCCGGGCTTCGTCAATATCCATCACTTCGCGAGCCATCATTTTAAGACCCCCGCTGAAGTCATCAAAGCTGACCTGTCCGCTGACGATAAGTATGCGGTCTTTTTCCAGCAAATGCTGGTATTTATCCAGAGCGTCGGTGAACAACATCACCTCCAGACGTCCGGAGCGGTCATCCAGGGTACAGATGCCGATGCGATTGCCGCGCTTGGTGACCATAACCCTCGCGGCAATGACAAGCCCCGCCGCCATGGTCATTTTACCACGATCGGTCGGATGCATATCTTTAAGCCTCACGCCGCCGGCGTAACGCTCAATCTCTTTCAAATACTGGGTAATCGGGTGCCCGGTAAGATACAGGCCCAGCGTTTCTCGCTCGCCTTCCAGCACCACAGGTTCTGGCCACGGCATGCAGCTGGCGTAGGATTGCTCCACCTGCTCCGGTTCGTCCGCCAACACGCCAAACATATCCGCCTGGCCAATCGCTTCGGCTTTGGCATGCTGGTCGGCTGCCTTCAGCGCATCCGGTAAAGCGTTCATCAGCGCGGCGCGGTGTGGCCCCAGCCTGTCGAACGCCCCGGACATGATCAGCTTTTCCAGCACGCGCTTGTTCAGCTTCTTGATATCCGTGCGCGCACAGAGATCGAATAACTCGCGGAAATAGCCGCCCTCGTTACGCGCTTCGAGGATCGCTTCGATAGGACCTTCGCCCACCCCTTTAATCGCCCCAATGCCGTACACAATCTCACCGTCATCGTTGACGTGGAAGTGGTACAGCCCGGAGTTAATGTCCGGTGGCAGGATTTTCAGTCCCATGCGCCAGCACTCATCGACGAGGCCAACCACCTTCTCGGTGTTATCCATATCGGCCGTCATTACCGCCGCCATAAACTCAGCGGGATAGTGCGCTTTCAGCCAGAGCGTCTGGTAGGAAACCAGTGCATACGCCGCGGAGTGAGATTTGTTAAAGCCGTAGCCCGCAAATTTCTCCACGAGGTCGAAGATTTTCATCGACAGTTCGCCGTCGACGCCGTTCTTTATCGCGCCCTCTTCGAACGTGCCGCGCTGTTTCGCCATCTCTTCTGGCTTTTTCTTACCCATCGCACGACGCAGCATATCCGCACCGCCAAGGGTATAACCGGACAGCTCCTGAGCAATCTGCATGACCTGTTCCTGGTACAGGATAATGCCGTAGGTTGGCTCCAGTACCGGTTTCAGGCATTCATGCTGCCACTGCACGTCCGGGTAAGAGATCTCTTCGCGGCCGTGCTTACGGTCGATAAAGTTATCTACCATGCCCGACTGCAGCGGCCCCGGACGGAACAGGGCCACCAGCGCGATCATATCTTCGAAGCAGTCGGGCTGCAGACGCTTGATAAGATCCTTCATGCCGCGCGATTCAAGCTGGAACACCGCCGTGGTTTCCGAGCGTTGCAGCATGTCGAAGCTTTTCTTGTCGTCCAGCGGAATGGCGGCGATATCAATCGGCTCCAGTCCCTGCTTCGCCCGACGCGGGTTGATCATCTTCAGCGCCCAGTCGATGATCGTCAGCGTTCGCAGACCGAGGAAGTCGAACTTCACCAGCCCTGCATATTCCACGTCGTTCTTATCGAACTGAGTAACCGGGTGCATCCCCGCTTCATCGCAGTATAACGGGGCAAAATCGGTGATTTTGGTTGGTGCAATAACCACGCCACCGGCGTGTTTCCCGGCGTTTCGGATGACCCCTTCAAGCTTACGCGCCATGTCGATCAGCGCTTTAACTTCTTCATCTGCCTCATAGACTTCTGGCAGTTGAGGCTCAGCTTCAAAGGCTTTTTCCAGCGTCATGCCCGGATCGGGCGGCACCAGCTTAGAAATTCGGTCGACAAATCCGTACGGATGGCCCAGCACGCGACCTACGTCGCGGATAACGGCTTTCGCCGCCATGGTACCAAAGGTGATGATCTGCGATACCGCTTCACGGCCGTACATATCCGCGACGTGTTCGATGACCTGGTCACGCTTTTCCATACAGAAATCGACGTCGAAGTCGGGCATCGAGACACGTTCAGGGTTCAGAAAGCGTTCGAACAGCAGGTCAAATTCCAGCGGATCCAGATCGGTGATTTTCAGCGCATAGGCCACGAGCGAACCCGCACCGGAGCCACGGCCAGGGCCAACCGGCACGCCGTTGTCTTTCGACCACTGGATAAATTCCATCACGATGAGGAAGTAGCCCGGGAACCCCATCTGGTTGATAACCTTAAGCTCAATGTCCAGACGGTCGTCATATTCCGGGCGTTTCTGCGCGCGCACTTCCGGATCCGGGAACAGGAACTCAAGACGTTCCTCAAGCCCTTCTTTGGATTTCAGGACCAGGAAATCTTCAGTACTCATTTCCCCTGTCGGGAACTGTGGCAGGAAGTATTCACCCAGGCGCACGGTGACGTTACAGCGCTTGGCAATTTCAACGGTGTTTGCCAGCGCTTCCGGAATATCGGAAAACAGCTCGCACATCTCCTCTTCAGTACGCATGTACTGCTGAGAAGAGTAATTACGTGGACGTTTCGGATCGTCGAGGGTGAAGCCGTCGTGGATCGCGACGCGAATCTCATGGGCGTCAAAATCACCCGCATCGATAAAGCGCACGTCATTGGTGGCCACAACGGGTAAACCACGCGCTTCAGCCAGCTCTACCGCGGCGTGAAGATAGGTTTCTTCATCTGCGCGCCCGGTACGGATCAGCTCCAGGAAATAGCGATCGGGGAAATGTTCCGCATAAAAATCAACACACTGATCGACCAGCGCCTGATTGCCGCGCAGCAGCGCTTTGCCGACGTCGCCCATCCGCGCACCAGAGAGCAGGATCAGGCCCTCCTGCTGCTCGACGAGCCACTCTCTGTCGATGCAAGGACCCTGCACGCCGTACCCGCGCTGGTAGGCACGGGAAATCAGCAGCGTCAGATTCTGGTAACCTTCGTTGTTCGCGGCAAGCACCGTAAGCTGTGTCAGCTCGTCGGCAAACAGTTCACTCTGGACGTGAAAATCCGCCCCGATAATAGGCTTAAGGCCTGCGCCATGCCCCGCGCCATAGAACTTCACCAGACCGCACAGGTTGGTGAAGTCGGTGATCGCCAGCGCAGGCATGCCGAACGCGGCCGCCTTTTTCACCAGCGGCCCGGTCTTCGCCAGCCCATCAATCATGGAATAGTCGCTATGCACCCGCAGGTGTATGAAACGTGGTTCAGCCATCTTCAGATCCGCTTTACTTAATCAGGCAATGCCCAGTGCGCGTTTAACCGGCCCGAAACTGCGTCGGTGATGTTCGGTCGCGCCATGCAATGCCAGCTTTTCCAGATGGAAAGGCGTGGGGTATCCCTTATGCTTCGCGAAACCGTACTCAGGAAAAGTCTGGTCCAGTTCCGCCATTTCTGCATCGCGGGACACTTTTGCCAGAATGGAAGCCGCGCTAATTTCGGCGACTCTGCTGTCACCTTTGACAACGGCCATCGAAGGCATTGGCAATGCGGGACAACGGTTACCGTCAATCAGCACGTATTCAGGTTGGATAGATAATCCGGCGACCGCGCGCTGCATCGCCAGCATTGTGGCATGCAGAATATTGAGCTCATCGATCTCGTGAGGCTCCGCACGTCCGAGGCTCCAGCTCAGCGCTTTTTCTTTGATCTCATCGAACAGCGCCAGACGGCGTTTTTCGCTCAGCTTTTTGGAGTCATTGAGACCTTCAATCGGACGAGCAGGATCGAGGATCACCGCCGCCGTCACGACAGCGCCCACTAATGGGCCACGCCCTACTTCATCAACGCCCGCCACGAGATGGGTATGCGGATAAATAAATTCGATCATAACAGTGCCAGTTCCAGCACCGCATCGGCTGCCTGCTCATCGGCATTGCAGCGGATTTGCTGATGCAGTTCGCGGAAGGTGTCATGCATGGCGTGGCTGGTTCTGCCATCGGCCAGCAGCGGAAGCAGTGCTTCAGCAAGTTTCTCAGGCTGACACTCATCCTGCAGGAGTTCTTTGACCAGTTCCCGACCCGCCAGCAGATTCGGCAGCGAGACGTAGTCGGTTTTCACCAGACGTTTTGCCAGCCAGAACGTGAATGGCTTCATGCGATAGCCGACAACCATTGGGCATTTCGCGAGCATGCACTCAAGCGCAGCCGTACCGGAAGCCAGCAGTGCAGCATCGCTGGCGATCATTGCTTCGCGACCCATGCCATTCAGCAGGTGAACACGAAGATCCGGCGCAACTTCCGCTTTGATTTTCTCGAACTGTTCGCGGCGTTTGGCATTCACCAGCGGCACCACCACTTCCAGGTCAGGATAGTGTTTGCGCAGTCGTTGTGCTGTCTTCAGGAAATCGGCGCTGAGCATTTCAACTTCAGCACCACGGCTTCCTGGCAGAAGCGCCAGACAGTGAACGTCATGAGCAATACCCAACGTGTCACGGGCTGCGTTTTTATCCGGGTCCAACGGCATAGCATCCGCCATGGTGTGACCGATAAAGCGGCAGGGAACATTAAATTTGTCATAAAACGCTTTTTCGAAAGGCAGAAACGCGAGCACCAGATCGGTGGCTCTGCCGATTTTGAAAACACGTTTTTGGCGCCAGGCCCACACGGACGGGCTGACGTAGTGGATCGTTTTGATCCCTTGCTTCTTCAGATTGCCTTCAAGAGTAATATTAAAATCAGGCGCATCAATGCCGACAAAAACATCCGGCTGAAGATCGGTAAAACGACGGGTAAGGTCGGCGCGAATATGCAGAAGACGGCGTAAGCGACCCAGGACTTCAACAATCCCCATCACCGCCAGTTCTTCCATTTCATACCAGGCTTCACAGCCCTCGGCCTGCATCAGCGGCCCGGCAACCCCAACAAAACGGGCATCAGGAATGCGCGCCTTCAGTGCACGAATAAGACCTGCACCAAGAATATCGCCGGAGGTTTCTCCGGCGACCAGGGCAATCGTTAAAGGACGTCGAGCCATTAACGAATCAGACCACGCGTAGAGCGTTCGAAGAAGTCAGAGAAAGCTTTCACTTCCGGATGCTGCTCAGCAATAGCAGCAATTTCCGGCTTAACTTCTTCCAGCGTTTTACCGCTACGGTACAGCAGCTTATACGCATTGCGGATAGCAATGATCGCATCTCTGGTGAAACCGCGGCGCTTCAGGCCTTCGATGTTTACGCCGAAAGGCGTGGCGTGGTTACCCTGCGCGATGACGTACGGTGGCACGTCCTGCGCGACGCCAGAACAACCCCCGACCATCACGTGTGCACCGATGATGCAGAACTGATGGACTGCCGTCATGCCGCCTACGATAACGAAATCGTCCAGTGATACGTGACCCGCCAGCGTTGCGTTGTTGGCGAGGATACAGCGGTTACCAACTGTACAATCATGCGCCACGTGGGCGTTGATCATCAGCAGGTTATCGCTGCCTACCTTCGTCAATCCGCCGCCCTGTGTTGTGCCACGATGAATGGTGACGCTTTCGCGAATGCGGTTGCGATCGCCAATCTCCACGCGAGTCGGTTCACCAGCATATTTAAGATCCTGGTTAACTTCGCCGATGGAGGCAAACTGATAGATCTCGTTATCGCGGCCAATGGTCGTGTGACCATTCACCACTACGTGAGATTTCAGTACGGTCCCTTCACCAATAGTGACGTTAGGGCCGACAATACAAAATGGACCAATATGGGCGTTAGCACCGATGACGGCACCGTCTTCCACAATGGCTGTTGGATGGATAAAGGCAGTTGTATCAATCACGTATCAGGCCTCCCGGCTACGCGCACACATCATTGTCGCTTCGCATACCACTTTACCGTCAACCAGCGCCACGCCTTTGAAGCGAGTCAGGCCACGACGGGTTTTCTCGAAGGTCACTTCCATGATCATCTGATCACCAGGCACCACAGGGCGCTTAAAGCGTGCTTCATCGATACCTGCGAAGTAGTACAGTTCGCCTGGCTCCAGTTTGCCCACGCTTTTGAACGCCAGAATGCCAGTGGCCTGAGCCATAGCTTCCAGGATCAGCACGCCTGGGAAAATAGGTTTACCCGGGAAATGCCCCTGGAAAAACGGCTCGTTTACGGAGACATTTTTAACTGCGCGCAGAAAACGACCTTCTTCAAAATCCAGCACGCGATCGACCAGTAAAAACGGGTAACGGTGTGGCAGAAGTTCCAGAATCTCTTCAATGTGCAGAGTATGAGTGTCAGTAGTCAAAATACTCTTCCTGTCTAAATATACTGAAATGCAATAATAACACGGCCTGCCAGATTATAAGAAATCGGACAGGCCGGGAACTTTGGCGCTTAGGGTGAGACGTTAGTCTTGCTGACTGTTCTTGCGCTCAAGAGCTTTGAGGCGCTTGTTCATATCATCAATATTCATCACCAACGCAGCGGTTTTACGCCAGGTCTTGTTCGGCTGCAGCGGGATCCCGGAGGAGTAAACACCCGGCTCCGTGATCGGGCGCATGACCATGCCCATACCGGTCACTGTCACTTTATCGCAGATTTCCATATGACCGTTGATGACGCTAGCGCCGCCAATCATGCAGTAACGGCCGATCTTAAGGCTACCCGCCATGATCACCCCGCCAGCAACGGCAGTATTGTCACCGATGATCACGTTATGCGCAATCTGACACTGGTTATCGATGATCACGCCATTGCCGATCACGGTATCATCCAACGCGCCACGATCGATGGTGGTGCAGGCGCCAATCTCGACGCGATCGCCGATGATCACCCGACCAAGCTGTGGGATCTTCACCCAGTTGCCACGATCGTTAGCATAGCCGAAACCGTCAGAACCAATTACGGTGCTGGACTGAATCAGGCAATGTTCGCCGATTTCAATCTCGTGATACACAGAAACGTTCGCCCACAGGCGAGTTCCTGCACCGATCCGAGTGTTTTTCCCTACGAAGCAACCTGCGCCGATACGCACGTTATCCCCGAGCACGACCCCGGACTCAATAACGGCATTTGCACCGATTGACACGTTCTGTCCAAGCGTTGCCGTGGCATCCACGACGGCGCTCGGCGCGATATCCTGCGCCGGCTGCGGCGTAGAATCGAGAATTTGAGCCATACGGGCATAGGTCAGGTAGGGGTTCTTCACTACCAGCGCCGCGCTATGGGCAAACGGGAGATCGTCCGCGGTCATGACGACTGCGGAGGCCTGGCATGCGGCCAGATGCTCACGGTACTTAGGATTGACCATGAACGTAATGTGGCCTGCTTTAGCAGATTGCATGGATGCGACAGCGGTGATGACGATATCGCCATCACCGTGTAATTCTGCATCCAACTCCTGAGCTAAATCAGCCAGTCGAATTGAAGGCATTACTTATTTAACCTGTTTCAGCACATCAGCGGTGATGTCTTTGATATCACTGCTGTTGTAAGCAACGGTGTTAGCGTCAACAACCAGGTCGATGCTCTGATCTTTCGCTACGCTCTGAACAGCAGCCTGGATACGGGTAACCAGCTTGCCGCGCTCTTCGTTAGAACGACGCGCACGATCCTGCTCAAACTGCTGAGCTTTCTGAGAGAAAGCCTGACGCTGAGCCATGATGTCTTTCTCTGCTTTGCTACGATCGCTCGCTTTCATGGTAGAACCATCGCGCTGCAGACGCTGCATTTTCGCCTGGAGATCGGATTCCTGGCTCTGCAGTTCGCCTGCACGGCCTTTGAATTCGCCTTCCAGTTTCGCAGAAACACCCGTTTTCTGTGCAACTTGCTGGAACAGATTGCTCATGTTAACAATCGCAATTTTATCTGCAGCCTGTGCAGAGGTAACCATTGCCAGGCCCAGACCTGCAGCTAATAACCACTTTTTCACAATAAAACTCCTTACCATCCCATGAGTGCCCGAAGGCACCGTTCTTTTGCGAAGTCATACAACCACGCACGCGGTTGTCAAATGTCATCGCTACACTGCACTTACATTCCTTTGCTCAGACCAATTACCAGGTTTTACCAATGTTAAACTGGAACTGCTCTGCTTTGTCTCCATCGTACTTTTTAAACGGTTGGGCGTAGGAGAAGACCAACGGCCCCAATGGTGACATCCATTGTAATGCGATACCTGCAGACATGCGAATGTTGGTCGGATCGCTGTAATCCGGAATATTCGCGCTGGCAGGCACTGAAGATGGATCCCAGTTGGTATCCCAAACGGTACCCGCATCCCAGAAGACAGAAGTACGCACTGAGTTCGCGTATTTATCACTGATAAACGGCGTTGGTACAATCAGCTCGGCGCTGACAACGGCCATGGCGTTACCACCCACGGCATCATCAGACTTACATACGCCATTGCTTGTGGTTTCACAGTTATCCTGACCAGGGCCCAGATAAACGGCTTTAGGACCGATGTTGTTGGACTGGAAACCACGCACGGTACTGGAACCACCGGCATAGAAGTTTTCATAGAACGGCAACTCTTTACCGCCCAGACCATCACCGTAGCCCCAACGAGTACGACCCAACAGCACCCACTTGTGATCTTTGTCGATCGGGAAGTAGGACGCCGTATCCAGCGTAACTTTATAGAACTCGTTATCGGAACCTGGGATGGTCACTTTACCGTTCAGGTTGACGCGTGAACCGTCCGTTGGGAAGAACCCACGGTCAAGTTTGTTGTACGTCCAACCGTAGTTGAAGGTGAAGTCATCCGCAGAGAAGCCATCTTTGCTGTTACCCTGGCCCAGAGATTCCAGATAACGATCCATTGCCACCTGAGGCTGCATGTTAGACAGGTCGTTATGGACGTAGCCTAAACCTGCACGCAGGGTGTTGTATTCGTTAACCGGGAAGCCCAGCGTGCCATCCACACCGTAACTTTTGTTGGTGTAGGAGGAGAGGTCCGCATCGTCGGCTTTAAAGTCATTGTAGAAGACTCGGCCCCCGAGGCTCACACCATCAACGGTGAAGTACGGGTTGGTGACAGACAATTCAGAATAGGTCTGGTAGTCGTTCTTGGTACCGTTGATACCAACGGAATAGCCCGTACCCAGCCAGTTATCCTGCTGAACGCCGACCTGGAAGCTGACGCCACTTTCCGTACCGTAACCGATACCAAAGTTGAAGCTACCGGTGTTACGTTCTTTCACCTTGTAAACAACGTCAACCTGATCCGGGCTGCCCGGCACACGCTGCGTGTCGACATCGACGGTTTCGAAGTAACCCAGACGGTTCAGACGATCTTTACCGGTATCCACCAGATCGCTGCCCAGCCACGCCCCTTCCATCTGGCGCATTTCGCGACGCAGAACGGAATCTTTAGACGTATCGTTACCGACGAAGCGGATCTTACGGACGTAGTAACGGTTACCGGCATCGACGCTGACGTGCAGCTTAACGGTTTTGTCAGCATCATTGATTTCTGGCTGAGACTGAACGCGCGGATAGGCGTAGCCATAACGACCCAGAAGTTTCTTGATGTTGTCTTCCATCTTGGTCACTTTGGCACCGTTGTAGAGCTCACCTGGCTCTACTTTGGTCAGGCTTTCAATTTCTGCTGAATGCCCGGCCAGGTTGCCGCTGACTTCAACACCCTGCAGCTTATACTGCTCGCCTTCAGTGATGTTGACGGTGATGTAGATGCCTTTCTTATCTGGCGTCAGGCTCACCTGCGTGGAGTCGATGTTGAAACGCGCATAGCCGCGATCCAGGTAGTAGCTGCGCAGGGTTTCAAGGTCACCCGCCAGCTTCTGCTTCTGGTATTTACGATCGCCGACCACGTTCCACCACGGCACTTCGTCACGCAGCTGGAAGTTAGAGATCAACTCATCGGTACTGAACGCATGGTTCCCGACGATATTGATCTGTTGAATTTTGGCAGAAACACCTTCCTGGAACACCAGCTTAAGGTCTACGCGGTTACGTGGCAGCGGTGTTACCACGGCTTTCACGCTTGCGCTGTATTTACCGACGCTGTAGTAGAAATCTTCCAGACCTTTCTCGATATCACCGAGCGTTGTGCGGTCAAGGGATTCACCTACGCGGACGCCAGAGGCCTCGAGGTTCTGCTTGAGCATGTCATCTTTCACCGATTTGTTACCGGAGAAAGTGATGCTGGCAATTGTTGGACGTTCCTTGACCTGCACTAACAGCGTATCGCCGTCACGCAGCACACGAACATCCTCAAAGTTGCCTGTGGCAAACAGGGCACGGATGGTATTACTGATGTCTTCATCAGTAACCGTATCGCCTGGACGTACAGGCATGCTGAGGAGGGCCGCACCAACAGCAACTCGCTGCAAGCCTTCGAAATGAATATCCTTCACTACGAACCCGTCAGCACCGTATACGGTCGCGCTGCCGAACAGCAGCGACGCTATGAGCAACTTTTTCATCGCCATCGTTATTATGCGTTCTTCCTAACACTCTCTCTTACAACCGAGAGAAATCATTGAAAAGTGCAAGCCCCATTAACAGCACCAGCAGTATTGAGCCAATGCGATAACTAAAGTCTTGAACTCGCTCGGATACCGGTCCGCCCTTCAGCTTTTCAATCGCCAAAAAGAGCAGATGACCCCCGTCTAACACGGGAAGCGGGAACAGGTTGATAATGCCCAGATTCACACTGATGAGCGCAAGAAACATCAGATAGTAAATCAACCCAAACTCCGCTGACATCCCAGCCCCCTGAGCAATCGAAATTGGCCCACTGAGGTTGTTCAGTTTTACGTCACCGGTTATCAATTTCCCCAGCATCTTGACCGTCAGCGTCATCAATTGCCAGGTTTTATCCGTGGCCTGAATGATGGCAGCAAATGGCCCGTACTGGCGCACTGTCTTGTACTCATCCGGAAGCGGGATAATCTTCGGTACGACACCCGCAAATCCTTCAGCTTTCCCTTTACCGGTTTTTGTATCTGGTATCAGCGTTAAAGACAAGGAACTCCCCTGTCTGTCAATCTCAAGCTGCATTGGCTTACCTGGATTGTCGCGCACCAGCGTCACAAAAGTCATCCATTGCGAAAGTGGCTGACCATCGACTTTAACGATCCTGTCGCCCTCTTGCAAACCTGCTTTTTGGGCAGCGGAATCGGGTTGTACTTCTGTCAGCACGGGTTCTATCTGTGCCCCACGTGGTCGAATCCCCAGCGAAGCCACGGGATCTTCCTTGTCAGGCTCAAACGCCCAGTGCCGCAGATTCAGGATTTTATCCTGATGCTGCTGGCTGCCAAAAGGGGAGACGGTGAGCGTGGTTTGCTCGTCGCCAATTTTCGCCACCAACGCCAGACGTACTGCATCCCAATCAGGCGTTTCGATACCATCTACGGCTTTAAGTTCCGTTCCTGGTGCAATTTGTGCTTCCGCAGCAATCGAATTGGGTGTTATTTCGCCAATTACCGGACGCATACCGGGAACGCCGATGATAAACACCAGCCAGTAGGCAAAGATAGCAAACAGAAAATTCGCAACCGGACCGGCTGCAATGATCGCGGCGCGCTGGCCGACCGTTTTATTGTTGAAAGCGTGGTGGCGCATCTCCGGAGCGACCGGTTCGACGCGCTCATCCAGCATTTTGACGTAACCGCCCAACGGGATAAGGGCAATCACATACTCCGTGCCCTGTCGATCAACACGGCGCCAGAGCGCTTTACCGAAACCGATAGAGAAGCGCTCAACGCGAACGCCACAACGTCGGGCAACCCAGAAATGACCAAATTCATGCACGGTGATTAACACACCCAGTGCAACAATGAATGCCGCCAGATTCCAGAGAATGCTCAACATAGACCCTTCCGTCAAATCGTCCTGAAGACCAGCAGTAACAAGCAGGCAAACACCGGAACCGCCGCCGTCAGGCTATCGATGCGATCCAGAATGCCACCGTGGCCAGGGATGAGATTTCCGCTGTCCTTGATGCCTGCTTCACGCTTGAACATGCTTTCCGTTAAGTCGCCCAGCACAGAGGCCAACGCGGCGACCAGAGAGCAAATTAACAGTGTTGCAGGGGCTACGTCCAGATTCGCCCACAGTCCATACGCCCAGGAGATCACTGCCGCGGTGAATAAACCACCAATAAAGCCCTGCCAGGTCTTGCCCGGCGACACTTTCGGGGCCAGCTTATGCTTACCGAACAGTTTGCCAAACATGTAGGCGCCAGAATCCGCACCCCAGACCAGAATCATGACGTACAGCAGCCAGACAGCGCCACTGTAATGGTTGTCTTCATAGTGCCAGGCCCGCAGTGCCACCATCCCCCAGAAGAACGGGATAATGGTCAGCAGACCAAAGAGCAGACGCAGCGCTTTAGAGTCGCGCCAGAGAGATGCGGAACCGGGATAAAACAGCACCAGCAGCAGGGCAACTATCCACCACCCCATCGACGCCCAAAGAGAGCCTTCGATCAGCGGTTGCTCGGGGCTACGATGATATTCCGGAAGCAGGTACAGCATTGCGGCGAGAATCAACCCGCACAGCACCGCCAGCCATACTCGCTGTGAGCGAGTATTAAAACCGCTTAATTGACCCCATTCCCAGGCTGCCAGCATACACACCACAAGCGTGACGATAGCAAAACCAAACGGCGGCAATAAAAACAGCGCCGCAATGACGACGGGTATTAAAACGAAAGCAGAAATCAGGCGATACTTCAGCAAGAGCTACCCCCATCAGGCTTTGTCGACACCATGCTCAGTCCCGCCGAAACGGCGCTCTCTATTGGCAAAGGCATGCAGCGCACCTTCAAAGTCTTGTTCATCGAAATCGGGCCAGAGAACATCCGTAAAGTAAAGTTCGGCATAGGCAATTTGCCAAAGCAGAAAGTTACTGATGCGATGCTCTCCCCCGGTCCTAATTACTAAATCTACGGGAGCCAGTTCGTGCATACAGATTTGCTGCCCCAGCAACGCTTCTGTGATCTCTTCAGGGCGAAGTTGCCCTTCCTGGACCTGCGCTGCCAGATGCTGAACTCCCTGAATAATGTCCCAGCGCCCGCCGTAATTCGCGGCGATATTGAGCGTCAGACCGGTGTTTTTTTCGGTCAACGCCTCCGATTTACGGATACGCTCCTGCAAGCGGGCGTTAAAGCGACTGGTATCACCAATAATACGTAAGCGAACGTTGTGCCGGTGCAGGCTTTTCACTTCACTGTCGAGCGCCCAGACAAACAGTTCCATCAGCGCGCTGACTTCCTGCTCTGGTCGGTTCCAGTTTTCACTGCTGAAGGCGTAAAGCGTTAACGCTTCAATCCCGTTATTGGCGGCAAAAGACACGGCACGGCGCACTGATTTCGCGCCCGCTTTATGGCCAAAGGCCCGAATCTTGCCTTGTCTTTTCGCCCAGCGACCGTTGCCGTCCATGATAATGGCCACATGACGACAGCCATGGGCGGGCACATTTTCGCTGATTGGTTGGTTAGCAGACAACATAACGCGTAATTAGTCCATGAAAAGGGATTAGCGGCACCGGAATACAGACGCTTAGCGCAAAAAAGCCGTGCTAATCCACGGCTAACCTGCTAACACAGCCAATTGCGGCATTAACAGGTGGCGCAGACTATAACACTGAAGCCCAGCGCTAACAAATGAAGCCGCATCCGATGGACGGATAATCATCAGCTTGCGAGCCGCATCACCTGCTGGTTTGCAACCTGTCGGGCCTGCGCATCGACCTCCATCACTTCAACAACGGATTGGGGTTCACGCAAATCCATGGATGCCAGCACCGCAAGATTGACGGCAGCAATATCCGTAAAGCGGATACGCGATGCCAGAAATGCTTCAACGCTGATTTCATTGGCCGCATTGAGTGCCGTGGTCGCAGCCTGCCCCTGGTCAAAAGCATCCATCGCCAGTTTCAGGCAGGGATAGCGCTGATAATCGGGCGCGGTAAATGAGAGCTCGCTCAGTGCACAGAAATCCAGCGGTTTCGCCCCAGATTCAACGCGGTTCGGCCACGCCATGGTATGCGCGATCGGCGTACGCATATCCGGCTCACCCAGCTGCGCCAGCACGCTGCCGTCGCGGTAGCGTACCATCGAGTGGATCACCGACTGCGGATGAATGATCACTTCCATCTGCTGCGCCGACGCGTTGAACAACCAACGGGCTTCTATGTATTCCAGACCTTTGTTCATCATGGTAGCGGAGTCGACCGAGATTTTGCGCCCCATCGACCAGTTCGGGTGACGACAGGCCTGATCGGGCGTCATCGCGCTCAATTCAGACAATGCAGTCTCACGGAACGGGCCACCAGACCCGGTAAGCAGAATCGACGATACGCCGTGCTGCTCAAGGTCAGCGTACCCCAGCTGATTTTGGATTGTCTCCGGTAAACTCTGAAAAATCGCGTTGTGCTCACTGTCGACGGGCAGCAGCCGCGCCCCGCTCTCTTTCACCGCGTCCATAAACAGTCGTCCACAGGTCACCAGCGACTCTTTATTGGCCAGCAAAATGGTTTTCCCGGCGCGAATTGCCGCCAGCGTCGGCAAGAGCCCTGCGGCCCCGACAATCGCCGCCATCACATGGTCAACGTCATCTAACGCGGCGACGTCACAGGCCGCCTGCTGACCATTCAGCACTTCCGTCTGGCTCCCGTGCTGGCGCAAAGCCACGATGAGCGCAGCGGCGCTTTGCGCATCATCCATCACCGCATACTGTGGGGAGAACTCCAGACACTGCTCGACCATGCGTGCCACGTTTTTGCCCGCCACCAGTGCAGTCACAGAGAAAAGGTCCCGATTATGACGCACCACATCCAGCGTGTTGCAGCCAATCGAGCCCGTCGAGCCCAGAACGGTTAAATGCTTCATGAAAAACCCGCTACAGAAAGTCTAAAAAGCAAAACGCCGCCAGCAAAACCCAGGGTTTCCTGTACGGCGTTCATCAGAATGTGGCAAAAATCAGAACTGCATCAGTTCCGCTTCTTTCTCTGCCAGCGCCGCGTCCACTTTTTTGATGGCCGCGTCAGTCATTTTCTGTACGTCGTCCTGAGAACGACGATCGTCATCTTCACTGATTTCTTTGTCTTTCAGCAGGGCTTTGACTTTGTCGTTGGCATCACGGCGAACGTTACGTACCGCAACACGCGCCTGCTCAGCTTCACCACGCACGATCTTGGTCAGATCTTTACGACGTTCTTCCGTCAGCGGTGGCAGTGGAACGCGGATGTCAGAACCGGCAGAGCTTGGGTTCAGACCGAGATCGGAAGCCATGATCGCTTTTTCAACGGCCGGGCCCAGAGAGCGATCGAACACGTTGATTTTCAGCGTACGGGAATCTTCTACCGTGACGCTTGCCAGCTGACGCAGTGGCGTCGCCGCACCGTAGTATTCAACAACGATGCCGTCGAGCAGGCTTGGAGAAGCACGACCAGTACGGATTTTGCTGATCTGGGTTTTAAATGATTCTACGCATTTGTCCATGCGCACTTCGGCATCTTTTCTGATATCGCTAATCACGTTACGAATCCTTGAAATCTTGTCTCAGGCTGACCATACAGCACGCCCGCCAGGTTGCGAGTGTGCTAAGTATAGCCCGTATAATTCTTGCCGCCGAAAGGGCAGCGAGGTAAGCATCGCAATAATAAAGTCGAATCTTACCCTTATTTATACACAAAATCATTCACGTTGGATCAAGGCGGCAACTGAGCGAATCCCCAGCAGCTTACTTCAGTAAGTGACTGGGGTTCGGGAAGACAGCCAACGTGAAGGATGACGCGTAAATTTACGGAAATTATTCCGTAATCAGGGTGCCTTCTTTTTCACCCATCACCACGCGACGCAGAGCGCCCGCTTTGTTCATATTGAACACGCGAATCGGCAGTTTATGGTCACGAGCCAGTGTGAACGCGGCAAGATCCATCACTTTCAGCTCTTTATCCAGTACTTCAGTGTAGGTCAGCTGTTCATACATGGTAGCAGTAGGATCTTTTGCCGGATCGGCAGTAAACACGCCGTCCACTTTGGTGGCTTTCAGCACGACATCGGCTTCAATTTCGATACCGCGCAGGCAGGCAGCGGAATCGGTGGTGAAGAAGGGGTTGCCGGTACCGGCAGAGAGGATAACCACGCGGTTATTACGCAGCAGGCTGATGGCTTCTGCCCAGCTGTAGTTATCACACACGCCATTCAGTGGAATGGCGGACATCAGGCGGGCGTTCACATAGGCGCGGTGGAGCGCATCACGCATAGCCAGACCATTCATGACGGTCGCCAGCATGCCCATGTGGTCGCCCACAACGCGGTTCATACCCGCTTTTGCCAGACCCGCACCACGGAAAAGGTTACCACCACCAATCACCACGCCAACCTGGATACCCAGCTCAACCAGCTCTTTGATTTCCTGAGCCATGCGATCGAGGATGCTGGCATCGATACCGAAGCCTTCAGTTCCCTGCAGGGCTTCGCCGCTCAGTTTCAGCAGAATGCGTTTGTAGACGGGTTTTGCATTGGTAGCCATATTTCTTTCCTGGGACTGTCAACGTTTGAGAAGGATAAATTCTGGCGACTTTACGTCGCTTGTCAGTGCAGCGCTATAAGAGCCGGACTGATTTTCGTCTGATGGGGCTCAAAAAGAAGCCGCCCTAAGGCGGCTCCTTTTCAATCATTAAGACTGCTTGGACATTGCAGCAACTTCTGCTGCGAAGTCAGTCTCAACTTTCTCGATGCCTTCGCCCACTTCGAAGCGGATGAAGCTAGAAACGGTCGCGTTGTTCTCTTTCAGGAACTGGCCCACAGTTTTGCTTGGGTCCATAACGAAAGGCTGACCAGTCAGAGAAACTTCGCCGGTGAATTTCTTCATGCGGCCTTCAACCATTTTCTCTGCGATTTCTTTTGGCTTACCAGACTGCATCGCGATGTCCAGCTGTACCTGGTATTCTTTTTCTACAACATCTGCAGAAACGTCTTCTGGGTTAACGAACTCAGGCTTGCTTGCTGCAACGTGCATTGCAATCTGCTTAACCAGTTCTTCGTTCGCGCCAGCTGCCGCAACCAGAACGCCGATACGAGCGCCGTGCAGGTAGCTGCCCAGCTCTTCGCCTTCCAGGGAAGCAACACGACGGATGTTGATGTTCTCACCGATTTTAGCAACCAGTGCAACACGCTCTTCTTCGAACTGTGCTTTCAGAACTTCAACATCAGTGATTTTACCAGCAACCGCTGCGTCCAGAACTTTGTTAGCAAAAGCCTGGAAGCCGCCGTCTTTAGCAACGAAGTCAGTCTGGCAGTTAACTTCCAGAATGATACCGTAGTTGCCTTCGATCTTAGTGATGATCACGCCGTCAGCAGCAACGTTGCCTGCTTTTTTCGCTGCTTTGATCGCACCAGATTTACGCATATTTTCGATTGCCAGCTCGATGTCGCCATTCGCTTCAGTCAGGGCTTTTTTGCAATCCATCATGCCTGCGCCAGTACGTTCACGCAGCTCTTTTACCAGGGAGGCGGTAATTTCAGCCATTCTAAAATCCTCGGGAAATTGGACCGCCCGGCAACAGGCCAAACGGTCATAAAAGTGAAAAAGGGGCCGCTAAGAGGGCCCCTATCCATACTCGGTACTAATAAGGGCTTAAACCTTATTATTCAGCTTCTACGAAGCTTTCTTCCGCCTGAGAAGCCAGATCCTGAGAACGGCCTTCACGAACGGTCTGAGCTACGGCGCTCAGGTACAGGGTCACAGCACGGATTGCGTCATCGTTACCCGGGATAACGAAATCAACGCCATCTGGATCAGAGTTGGTATCAACGATAGAGAATACTGGGATACCCAGGTTGTTCGCTTCTTTGATAGCAATGTGCTCGTGGTCAGCATCGATAACGAACAGTGCGTCCGGCAGGCCGCCCATGTCTTTGATACCGCCCAGGCTGTTTTCCAGTTTCTCAAGCTCACGAGTACGCATCAGCGCTTCTTTCTTGGTCAGCTTGTCGAAAGTACCGTCCTGAGACTGAGTTTCGAGATCTTTCAGACGTTTGATGGACTGACGAACGGTTTTCCAGTTAGTCAGCATACCGCCCAACCAGCGATGGTTCACGAAGAACTGGTCGCAGTTCAGAGCAGCGTCTTTTACCGCTTCGCTTGCAGCACGCTTGGTACCAACGAAAAGGATTTTACCTTTGCGAGAAGAGATCTTGTTCAGTTCAGCCAGAGCTTCGTTGAACATTGGTACAGTTTTCTCAAGGTTGATGATGTGAACTTTGTTACGCGCGCCGAAGATGAATGGCTTCATTTTCGGGTTCCAGTAACGGGTCTGGTGACCGAAGTGAACACCGGCCTTGAGCATATCGCGCATGGAAACAGTTGCCATGTTTAAAACCTCTATATAAAAGTTGGGGTTATGCCTCCACGTATCCCATACAACCGACCCCGAAGGGCACCCCGGCGTATGTGCCGATACGTGTGTGTTATTACACAAAGTGAGAGTAGTCGCTGCCAAACCATTTCTGTGTATCGCAAACGGAATGGAAGTTCGGCGCGCTTTATATCACAAATCGAGCAGAGAACCAAGTTTTGTTGGCCCTCTGTGCTGTTAATGATTCTCAATTTGGCAGGGAGCGCGGCGGGCTGTTACCATTGTCAGCACTTACACTAGTATTGCCGATAAATCGGCCCTGATGGACAGAATTCATGGCTATCTCTATTAAGACTCCTGAAGAAATTGAAAAGATGCGCATCGCAGGCCGCATGGCCGCGGATGTGCTGGAAATGATCGAACCGTACATCAAGCCTGGCGTCAGCACGGGCGAACTGGATCGTCTGTGTCACGAGTATATTGAAAAGACTCAGCAGGCTATTCCGGCGTGCCTCGGCTACCACGGTTTCCCGAAAGCGACCTGTATTTCTATCAATGAAGTGGTGTGTCACGGTATTCCGGACGACGGCAAACTGCTGAAAGATGGCGACATCGTGAATATCGACGTGACCGTCATTAAAGACGAATATCACGGCGATACCTCGAAGATGTTTATCGTTGGCAAACCGACAATCCTTGGCGAACGCCTTTGCCGCGTGACCCAGGAGAGCCTGTATCTGGCGCTGCGTATGGTGAAACCTGGCATTCGTCTGCGGACGATTGGTGCGGCGATTCAGAAATTTGCTGAAGCTGAAGGGTTCTCCGTAGTGCGTGAATACTGCGGTCACGGTATCGGTCGCGTGTTCCATGAAGAACCGCAGGTTCTGCACTATGATGCCGATGACGGCGGCGTGGTGCTGCAAAAAGGCATGACCTTCACCATCGAACCGATGGTGAACTCCGGTGATTACCGCATTCGTACCATGAAAGACGGCTGGACGGTGAAAACCAAAGACCGAAGCTTGTCTGCCCAGTACGAGCATACTATTGTGGTAACAGACAACGGCTGCGAAATTCTGACGTTACGCAAGGATGACACCATCCCGGCGATACTCTCGCACGACGAATGACGTCATGCCCGGTGGCGCTACGCTGACCGGGCCTACGGTTCCATCCTGTAGGCCCGTGCAAACCAGTGCCGCCGGGCGATTATCGCAGGATGCATTCAGTCATCACATATAGCCGGCGCAAGCCGGCTTTTTGTTGATAGGTAATCGTTTTTTCTTATGGGTGGCGCAATGAGTAATTCCTTACCTGACACAGCCTTACCGGTCCTGCCGGGCCAGCCGGATAACCCGGTCAGCTGGGCGGAAGCCGAGCTGACCTGCGCCAACATCAAGGCGCATCTTGATGCATTCCAACGCTGGCTGGGCGAAGCGTTTGACGGCGGCACCCCGGCGGAACAGCTGATGACCGCCCGGACCGAGTTTATCGATCAAATGCTGCAACGCCTGTGGTTTCATTATGGCTTTGGCGGCATCGACGATGTGGCGCTGGTTGCCGTTGGGGGTTATGGGCGAGCAGAGCTGCATCCGCTATCCGATATCGATTTGCTGATCCTGAGCCGTAAAAAGCTGCCCGACGAGCAAGCGCAAAACATTGGCGAGCTGCTGACCCTGCTGTGGGATGTCAAACTGGAAGTGGGCCACAGCGTTCGTACGCTGGAAGAGTGCTTACTGGAAGGGCTATCCGATCTCACCGTCGCCACCAACCTGATTGAATCCCGTCTGCTGATCGGCGACGTTGCGCTGTTCCTGGAACTGCAAAAGCACATCTTCAGCGAAGGGTTCTGGCCGTCGGAAAAATTCTTCGCCGCCAAAGTGGAAGAGCAGAACGAACGCCACCAGCGCTACCACGGCACCAGCTACAACCTTGAGCCCGACATCAAAAGCAGCCCCGGCGGCCTGCGTGATATCCACACCCTGCAATGGGTCGCCCGTCGCCACTTCGGCGCTACCTCGCTGGACGAAATGGTGGGCTTTGGCTTCCTTACCGAAGCCGAACGCAACGAACTCAACGAATGCCTGCACCTGCTATGGCGCATCCGTTTTGCCCTGCATCTGGAAATTAATCGCTACGACAATCGCCTGTTGTTCGACCGCCAGTTAAACGTCGCACAGCGCCTCAACTATCAGGGCGAAGGCAACGAGCCGGTCGAGCAGATGATGAAAGATTTCTATCGCGTCACCCGCCGGGTGGGCGAGCTCAACCAAATGCTGCTGCAGCTGTTTGATGAAGCGATCCTCGCACTGACAGAAGATGAAAAGCCCCGCCCGCTCGACGATGATTTCCAGCTGCGCGGCACGCTGATTGATTTACGCGATGACACGCTGTTTATGCGCGAGCCGCAGGCCATTCTGCGGATGTTTCACATCATGGTGCGCAACAGCAGCATTACCGGCATCTATTCCACGACCCTGCGCCATTTACGTCACGCACGTCGCCATCTCCGACAGCCGCTGTGCTATATCCCGGAAGCGCGCGAGCTGTTCCTGAGCATGCTTCGCCACCAGGGTGCCGTCAGCCGCGGCCTGCTGCCGATGCATCGCCATAGCGTACTGTGGGCCTACATGCCGCAGTGGTCGCATATCGTCGGCCAGATGCAGTTTGACTTATTTCACGCCTACACCGTCGATGAGCACACCATTCGCGTATTGCTGAAGCTGGAAAGCTTCGCCAAAGAGGAAACCCGTTCCCGCCATCCGCTGTGCGTGGAACTGTGGCCGCGCCTTAATCATCCAGAACTGGTGCTGATCGCCGCCCTCTTCCACGACATTGCCAAAGGACGCGGCGGCGACCATTCGATTCTCGGCGCACAGGACATCCTGAAATTTGCCGAGCTGCACGGGCTGAACTCCCGTGAAACACAGCTGGTTGCGTGGCTGGTACGTCATCATTTGCTGATGTCCGTCACCGCTCAGCGCCGCGACATTCAGGATCCGGAAGTGATCAAACAGTTTGCCGAAGAAGTGCAGACGGAAAATCGCCTACGTTATCTGGTCTGTCTGACCGTCGCCGATATCTGTGCCACCAATGAAACGCTGTGGAACAGCTGGAAGCAGAGCCTGCTACGCGAGCTCTATTTTGCGACAGAGAAACAGCTGCGCCGCGGCATGCAAAGCACGCCGGATATGCGCGAGCGCGTGCGTCATCACCAGCTTCAGGCGCTGGCGCTGCTGCGGATGGACAACATCGACGAAGAGGCACTGCATCAGATTTGGGTGCGCTGTCGGGCAAACTATTTTGTACGCCATACGCCAAACCAGCTGGCGTGGCACGCACGCCACCTGCTGAAACACGATCTGAAAAAGCCCATGATCCTGCTCAGCCCGCAGGCGACCCGGGGCGGAACGGAAATCTTTATCTGGAGTCCGGACAGACCGTATCTGTTTGCCGCCGTGTGTGGAGAGCTCGACAGGCGCAACCTCAGCGTCCACGACGCCCAGATCTTCACCACGCGTGACGGTATGGCGATGGACACCTTTATCGTGCTGGAGCCCGACGGCAGTCCGCTCTCGGGCGATCGTCATGAGGCCATCCGTCAGGGCCTGGAACAGGCGATCACCCAAAGCGCCTGGCAGCCTCCGACGCCACGTCGGCAGGCCGCAAAACTGCGCCATTTTACGGTCGATACCGAGGTCAATTTCCTGCCGACGCATACCGACAGAAAATCGTTCCTGGAACTTATTGCCCTCGACCAGCCGGGTCTTTTGGCGCGCGTCGGACAGGTATTCGCCGACCTCGGCATTTCGCTCCACGGGGCCAGAATTACGACAATTGGTGAGCGAGTAGAAGATTTATTTATAATCGCTACTGCGGACCGGCGTGCCCTTAATAATGACCTGCAGTCAGAGGTGCAACAGCGGTTGACAGAGGCCCTCAATCCAAACGATAAAGGGTAGTGTTTTTTTTTAATGGAAAGAGTTTAACAATGCAGCAGTTACAGAACGTTATTGAGACCGCTTTTGAGCGCCGCGCCGACATCACTCCGGCGAATGTAGATACCGTGACCCGTGAAGCGGTTAACCAGGTGATTGCCCTGCTGGATTCCGGCGCACTGCGTGTCGCCGAGAAGATCGATGGCCAGTGGGTGACGCATCAGTGGCTGAAGAAAGCGGTGCTGCTCTCTTTCCGTATCAACGATAACCAGGTTATTGACGGCGCGGAAAGCCGCTACTTCGACAAAGTCCCGATGAAATTCGCCGACTACGACGAAGCGCGTTTCCAGAAAGAAGGCTTCCGCGTGGTGCCACCTGCCGCCGTGCGCCAGGGTGCGTTCATTGCCCGCAATACCGTGCTGATGCCGTCCTACGTCAACATCGGTGCCTACGTTGACGAAGGCTCCATGGTGGATACCTGGGCAACCGTCGGTTCCTGCGCGCAGATCGGTAAAAACGTACACCTTTCTGGTGGTGTTGGCATCGGTGGCGTTCTTGAGCCACTGCAGGCAAACCCGACCATCATCGAAGACAACTGCTTCATCGGCGCACGCTCCGAAGTGGTTGAAGGCGTGATCGTTGAAGAAGGCTCCGTTATCTCGATGGGCGTCTACATCGGCCAGAGCACCAAAATCTACGATCGTGAAACCGGTGAAGTGTTCTACGGCCGCGTACCAGCAGGCTCCGTGGTGGTTTCCGGCAACCTGCCGTCGAAAGATGGGAAATACAGCCTGTACTGTGCGGTTATCGTGAAGAAAGTGGACGCCAAGACCCGCGGTAAAGTGGGTATCAACGAACTGCTGCGTACCATCGATTAATCGGGTATAAAAAAAGCGGGGGCAACCCCGCTTTTTTTATCTCTGCCGCTAGCGAAAAAGGATATTTTCGTTAATTATTCAAAGGTTATGTTTAATTCCAAGGATACCGCTATGTACGACAATCTGAAAAGTTTGGGCATTACCAATCCTGATGAAATCGATCGTTACAGCCTCCGGCAGGAAGCCAACAACGATATCCTGAAAATCTATTTTCATAAGGATAAGGGTGAGTTTTTCGCCAAGAGCGTGAAGTTCAAGTATCCACGTCAGCGTAAAACCGTGGTCGCCGACGGCGTGGGACAGGGCTACAAAGAAGTCCAGGAAATCAGCCCGAACCTGCGCTATGTGATCGACGAGCTGGATCAGCTGTGCAAACGCGACCGCACCGAAGTGGATCTGAAGCGTAAGATCCTCGACGACCTGCGCCATCTGGAAAGCGTGGTCGCCAACAAGATCAGTGAAATTGAATCCGATCTGGAAAAACTGACCCGCAATAAATAACGCGCGATCAATTCAGCGATGTCGATGTCGAGGCCGGGTCATACCCGGCTTTTTTACGTCCCGGCGGCTATACCTCATCTGGCCTACGTTGCACATCGAACATGTAGGCCTGGCAAGCGTAGCGCCGCCGGGCAATAAGGCATAAAAAAAGCCCTCCTCCGCAAGGAGAAGGGCTTTTATCAGCAACGGACGATTACTGCATCAGCAGGTAAATCGTGGAGTCGCCACGCTGAATGTTCAGCGCCAGCACGGACGGTTTACTGTCGAAAATCTTACGCAGATCTGCGATGTTTTTCACCGGCTGCTGATTCGCGCCAATGATCACATCACCTTTTTTCAGGCCGATTTGCGCGGCTGGGGTACCGGCTTTCACGCCGTTCACCACAACGCCTTTATCCGCGCCCTTGTTGCTCATTTCCGCGCCTTCAATTCCATTGAAGATGCTGCTGGAGTCAACCTGAGTCTGGCTGCTCTGCTGCAGTTCTAACGTCACATTCACAGGCTTACCGTCACGGACCAGGCCCAACTCAACCTTGCTGCCCACCGGCATCGTACCGACCTGAGCACGCAGCGCAGAGAAGCTGCTGATTGGCTTACCGTTCAGGGAAGTAATGACATCCCCGGCTTTAATGCCTGCCTTCGCCGCAGAGGAGTTCGGCATAACCTGGCTTACGAAAGCCCCGCGCTGAGCGTCAACTTTCATCGCTTTCGCCAGGTCAGAGCTCAGCTCGGTGCCCATGATCCCCAGCTCACCGCGTTTCACCTGACCGTATTTCACCATCTGCTCAGTCAGGCTGGTCACCATGTTACTTGGGATGGCGAAACCGATACCGATGTTGCCGCCGTCCGGTGCAAGGATCGCGGTGTTGATACCGATCAGCTCACCGTTCAGGTTCACCAATGCACCACCGGAGTTACCACGGTTAATCGCCGCATCCGTCTGGATAAAGTTTTCGTAGTTTTCTACGTTCAGGCCGCTACGGCCCAGTGCCGAAACAATACCGGAGGTCACGGTTTCACCCAGACCAAATGGGTTACCAATAGCCACGGTGTAATCGCCTACGCGCAGTGCGTCGGAATCCGCAATCTTAATCGCGGTCAGGTTTTTCGGATCCTGGATCTGAATCAGCGCGATGTCAGAACGCGGGTCTTTGCCGACGACTTTCGCGTCAAACTTACGCCCATCGCTCAAAGACACTTTAATGGTACTGGCGTTGTCGACAACGTGGTTGTTGGTGACCACATACCCTTTCGCTGCATCAATGATGACCCCGGAACCCAGCGCCATGAATTTCTGCTGCTGAGCATCACCACCGCCGCCACCCGGCTGCCCACCGCCCTGCTGGCAGAATGGAGAGCTCTGGAATGGAGAACCGTCCTGACAGAACGGCGAGTTATCACCAAAGAACTGCTGGAAGTTACGGCCCATGCGTGGCGTATTTACCGTGGTACTACCTTCCACGTTGATGCTGACAACGGACGGCATCACCTTTTCCAGCATTGGCGCCAGGCTTGGCATCTGTTGGGCTGTGGTTGCAGAGGACGCGGTTTCCGCAGCAGAAGCTGACAGCGGAGAAAGGGCCAGACTTAAACTCAGGGCCAGTGCACTCATTGCTAACGTGGTTTTTTTCATGTCTCGTATTCTCAAAGTCAGATAATGCAAAAGTTGCTGTGTACGTGACTATCAGAGTCTCTTTATAGCGTGAAGTTCCGGACATAAGCGTCTGGAAAAAGTAAAAAATTATTGTCCGTCTTTACAAAACTTCGCGCTTATTCCACAGCCATCAACCGGCGATATTCATCCCATGCATAGAGATCAGTCATGCCACTGATATAATCCTGAATCAAACGACAGCGATAATAGTACTCCATCACGGGAAACTCGGTGGCATCACGAGGAATTTTATTTATCGCCTCAACGTAAGCCAGTCTGTGACGCGTTGAAAGTTTATGGAAAAGTCGGCTCTCAATGGGCAAATGCCGCAAACGCTCTTTTTCCACCAGCTCCATGAAATCACTTAAGGATAATTTCAGGATCGGTTGATAGATCTCCAGCAAGCCACTGATAACCCGGTAACCTTGTAATTCCAGCTGCTCTACATCCGGATGGCTGAACACCTCTTTCATGGCCACGCTTTTATATAGCTCGAGCAGTTGGCTGTAATCACTGTCGTCTTCCAGCAGCGCGTGGTTGAAATCACCCATAAAAATATGAGGTAAATTATCAATAAAACGCTGGGCGGCGTACGGCACCAGTTTATTAAGCGTATTCACCCGCAAATACATGAAAAACTGATCTTCTGTGCTACGACTGAGGGAATTAGCGCGTGATTTCTCCCAGGCGTTTTCAACCACCTGAGAAAACAGGGAGCCTTTTTCATGATTTCCCCAGGCGTCATAAAGATGCTGATAAAGCTGCTCTACGCTAAAGATGCGTTTTTCTACGGCATCCTCAAGGTCGGCCACGCAATAAGAGATGTCATCGGCCGCTTCCATTATCCAGGTTAAGGGGAAGCGACTGTAAGGGGCTAAATCCAGCTCTTTACGTAACTTCTCAATATAAGCTTCTTCAGAAAAGTAATAGCCTGCCTTTTTCATCAAATAGCTGTGGCTTTCTGGCGGAGCACCTCGCCACCATGCTGGCTTGGTGTATTTAAGAATGCAGCCCACCTGCGCCCAGGTCAGATTCATTCGCATTAAGGTATGAACCAGACGGATCCCCTGCGCATTTCCTTCGAACTGACACAGATCCTGGCGGACGCGGCGGCGTAATTCATTCAGCGCGTCTTCGCCATCGCGCAATTTCAGCACACCGACAGCACAGCGATCTTCGCTGAGGGGCTGGCTGGCAGCATCCGCAGGCCACAGTTGTTTGCGAAAGCAGTCGTTGATCGCCGCTTCACCGAAATGACCAAAAGGGGGATTGCCGATGTCGTGCATCAGGCAGGCCATCTCAACGATGCTTTCGAATGGCCCGGTTAACTCATCAAGGCCATACGTCTCCAACAGCTTACGCTGCTTCAGACGGCTCAATATTTCTTTGGCGATATAACGCCCCACCTGCTGCACTTCCATCGAGTGTGTCAGGCGCGTGCGCACCGCCGCATTGCGTTCCAGTGGGAAAACCTGGGTCTTTTGCTGTAAACGGCGAATGGCTGGAGAATTGACGATACGCCCGCGATCGCTCTCAAAAATGCGCAGGATCTCATGCTCAGAGGCGGCATTCTGCGGGGAACGATAGCGCCGATGCCAGTTAATCTTGGTACGAAAATCAATAGTTGCCATAGCCTCTCCCGGTCCGGAAATGCGTGCTCCATGGTAAACTATGCCTTTAAACCCATCATATCGCGAGTAAATCTATGAAAATCGGCATTATTGGTGCAATGGAAGAAGAAGTGACGCTGCTGCGTGACAAAATCCAGAATCGTCAGACTCTGACCGTTGGCGGGAGTGAAATCTACACCGGTCAACTGAATGGCGCTGACGTTGCGCTGCTGAAATCAGGGATCGGCAAAGTTGCCGCAGCGATGGGCGCCGCCCTGCTCATTGAGCTGTGCAAGCCTGACGTTATCATCAATACGGGTTCTGCGGGCGGCCTTGCGCCAACGCTGAAAGTGGGCGACATCGTGGTGTCTGACGAGGCCCGTTATCACGATGCTGACGTAACCGCTTTTGGCTACGAATATGGTCAGTTGCCAGGCTGCCCGGCAGGTTTTGCCGCTGACGCAAAACTTATTGATGCTGCAGAAAGCTGCATTAAAGAGCTGAACCTCAACGCCGTTCGCGGACTGATCGTCAGCGGCGATGCGTTCATCAACGGTTCCGTTGGCCTGGCGAAAATCCGTCATAACTTCCCGCAGGCGGTAGCCGTGGAGATGGAAGCCACCGCGATTGCCCACGTTTGCCATAACTTTAAGACGCCGTTTGTGGTGGTTCGCGCCATCTCCGACGTGGCCGACCAGCAGTCTCACCTGAGCTTTGATGAGTTCCTTGCGGTGGCCGCGAAGCAGTCCAGCCTGATGGTTGAAACCCTGGTACAGAAACTGGCGCATGCGTAAACCTTTCGTGCAGGGCATTTTTGCCCTGCTTCTTGTTGTTCCGTCGTGGCTGTTTGCCGCGCCAAGGGTTATCACCCTCTCCCCTGCCAATACGGAACTGGCTTTTGCCGCCGGGATCACCCCCGTTGGTGTGAGCAGTTTTTCTGATTACCCTCCGCAGGCGGCCCACATTGAGCAAATCGCCAGCTGGCAGGGCATGAATCTGGAGCGAATTGTTGCCCTGAAACCCGATGTAGTCCTGGCCTGGCGCGGGGGCAATGCCGAACGGCAGGTCAATCAGTTGGTTTCGCTGGGCATTAAGGTGGTGTGGGTGGAAACCGGCAGCGTGGAACAGTTGGCGACTACGCTGGAACAATTAGCCGCCTGGAGCCCGCAACCCCAGCAGGCGAAAGAGGCTGCAACGACACTTCGCACGCAGTTCAGTGCGTTGAAAAAGCAGTACGCCACGGCCCATCCGAAATCTGTGTTCATGCAGTTTGGCACTAACCCACTGTTTACCAGTAATAAAAGCTCGATTCAGAACGAAGTGATTGAAACCTGCGGCGGTAAAAATATCTTCGCCGACAGCCGGGTCCCCTGGCCGCAGGTCAGCCGTGAGCAGGTGATTGCCCGACAGCCAAAGGTCATTGTCACCCCCGGCGATCGCAACAGCGCGACAAAAATTGAACAGTACTGGCAAGACCAGCTAAAAATTCCGGTTATTCCGCTCAACGGTGACTGGTTTGAACGCGCATCCCCGCGTATTATCCTCGCCGCTAAACAACTCTGCCCCCTACTCGCGCAGGTCAATTAACGGGAAACACTGCAATGCTTGTCTATTGGCTGGATATTGTTGGAACAGCCGTCTTTGCTATCTCCGGTGTGTTATTAGCCGGGAAATTACGCATGGACCCTTTTGGCGTGTTGGTCCTTGGCGTGGTGACAGCCGTAGGCGGCGGCACCATCCGTGATATGGCGCTGGCCAATGGCCCTGTATTTTGGGTGAAAGACCCCACCGATCTGGTGGTCGCGATGGTCACCAGCATGCTGACTATCGTTCTGGTGCGTCAACCGCGACGCCTGCCAAAGTGGATACTGCCGGTTCTTGATGCCGTCGGTCTGGCGGTATTTGTTGGCATTGGCGTGAATAAAGCATTTATCGCCGGTGCGGTTCCTTTGATTGCTATCTGCATGGGCGTGCTGACTGGTGTGGGCGGCGGGATTATTCGCGATGTGCTGGCTCGAGAAGTACCGATGATTCTGCGTACCGAAATCTACGCCACGGCCTGTATCCTCGGCGGGATTGTCCACGCCACGGCGCACTACACCTTTGGCATGTCGCTGGAAAACTCCGCGATGCTGGGGATGCTGGTCACGCTGGTCATCCGTTTAGCCGCCATTCGATGGCATCTGAAACTGCCCACCTTTGCGCTCGATGAGAACGGAAGGTAAAAGCAAAACGGCAACCTCGGTTGCCGTTTTTAGTGTTTGCGCCCTCTCCCAGTGGGTGAGGCACTCAATCAGATGCTAAAGGAAGACCCACATCCACAGGTGCTTTTCGCGTTCGGGTTAGTCACGATAAAGCGCGACCCTTCCAGACCTTCAGTGTAGTCCACCGCGCCACCCACCAGATACTGCAGGCTCATCGGATCCACCACCAGGCCTACGCCCTGTTTCTCGATGGTCATGTCGCCTTCGTTAATCTGATCGTCAAAAGTGAAACCGTACTGGAAACCGCTGCAACCACCCCCGGTGATATAGACGCGCAGTTTCAGGTTCGGATTGTCTTCGTCCGCGATCAGATTTTTTACTTTGCTCGCTGCTGCGTCAGTAAACTGCAGAGGCAGCGCTACGTCATCACTCATATTTGCTCCGGTTATGTCTCAATCCGGCTAAATTCTCACCAGATCTTTTAAGCCATTATCCAATACCCGACTAAATCGTTCAAGTATTCTCCCCGGCAACCTGTTTTTCTTTCTCTGCTTTCTCGGCGTCCTGTTTCGCCAGCGTGCGCGAGAGGATCAAAGAATAGAGCGGCTTTCCACCCAGGAACTGGGCCAACAGTGTTGCGCCAAGACAGGTGATAATCATTGGCAAAATGAGCTGATAATTGTCCGTCATTTCCAGTACCAGCACGATCCCGGTGAGCGGCGCACGTACCGAGGCCGCAAACAGCGCCCCCATACCGGCTATCGCGAAAGTCCCCGCTTCCAGATGATAGGCCGGGAACCATACCGCGGCCGCCATGCCGAACGCCGTACCGAGCAGCGTTCCCAGCGCCAGCATTGGCGCAAAAATCCCGCCAGGCGCACCCGACGAGAAGCACAACAGGGTGGTGATCACACGCGCGATAAAGATGAACATCAGCAGGCCAACGGTGTAGTTACCCGCCGCCGCAATGGGGATCAGATTGAAGCCACCGCCAGCCGCCTCAGGCTCAATAAGCCCAAGCACGCCACAAATGCCCCCCAGCAGACCGCCAATCAGCACCCATTTTTTAATATCACCGCCGTGGAGACGTTGGAACATATCCTGGGTTTTCAGCACCAGGGTATTAAACAGCGGCCCAACGCAGCCAAAAATCATCCCCAGGATAAGGTACAGCCAGAGCGTATTGACCGGGGCATTGGACAGTTTACCAACTTCGATAACGGCAGTTTCACCGTTGAAAATGCGAAACACCACGCTCGACATGATAACGCCGATAAAGACGGCTTTAATGGAAATCAGGTTATAGCGAAACTGCGGGCGCATCTCTTCGATGATGAAAAGGATCCCGGCGAGCGGTGCGTTAAAGGCCGCCGCAAGACCGGCCGCGGCCCCCGTTGCCAGAAGCGAATGGCGGGCTTCGGCGGTACGCAAGCGAAAAATATCCAGTACCATGCGCCCAACGTTACCCCCGAGCTGCACGGTTGGCCCTTCGCGTCCTAACACCATGCCTGCGCCGAGGGTTCCCATCCCGCCGATAAATTTCACTGGAATGACGCGCCACCAGCGAACCGGGCGCAGTTCTTCAAGCGCCCCTTCAATTTCGGGGATCCCCGACCCGCCAGCTTCCGGCGCAAAGCGACGCACCAGATAATAGCCGACCATCGCCAGCAGTCCGGACAAAATAAACGCCAGCGGCCAGACCAAAAACCAGTGATTAGCGACATGAGCCAGCGTGCCGATACGCACATGCTGAACCCAGTTGACGGCCTTCTCAAAGGCCACGCCAATCAGACCGGCAAGCGTCCCGACCAAAGCGGCCATCAGAAGAATGGCTAAAGGTGTTTTATCCCTGCGTACTAAGCGACGCACCGCATCCCCGCGGCGCAAACGAACGATTTGCTGTGATTCAAAAGAGGGAGATTCAGCTTTCATGACTTTATCATTTGTTGGTATGACCCATTTGCAGCAGGCATTGTAACCAGCGACAGACATCACGTCGCCTAAAAAAACCCTCATTCTTACATTGTTTCAATTGGGCAAAACTTTCATAACCTTCCGGGAATAAATTAGAATAGGCGACTAACACGTTTTCTACGAACCAGGAACCTGGCAATGAGTAAATCCGAGAATCTCTACAGCGCTGCGCGCGAACTTATCCCTGGCGGCGTCAATTCGCCAGTCCGCGCTTTTACCGGCGTTGGTGGAACTCCCCTGTTTATTGAGCGTGCTGACGGTGCGTATCTGTATGATGTCGATGGCAAAGCCTATATCGACTACGTCGGCTCCTGGGGTCCAATGGTGCTGGGTCACAACCACCCGTCGATCCGTAATGCGGTGATTGAAGCGGCGTCCCGTGGCTTAAGTTTCGGTGCGCCAACCGAAATGGAAGTCAAAATGGCGGAGCTGGTGACCGAACTGGTCCCGACCATGGACATGGTGCGTATGGTGAACTCCGGAACGGAAGCGACCATGAGTGCAATTCGCCTGGCGCGTGGTTTTACCGGCCGTGACAAAATCATCAAATTCGAAGGCTGCTACCACGGCCACGCCGACTGTCTTCTGGTCAAAGCCGGTTCCGGTGCGCTGACGCTGGGCCAGCCGAACTCCCCGGGCGTTCCGGCGGATTTCGCTAAACACACCCTGACCTGTACGTATAACGACCTGGCCTCCGTGCGCGCTGCCTTCGAGCAGTACCCGCAAGAGATTGCCTGTATCATCGTTGAACCTGTCGCGGGCAACATGAACTGCATCCCGCCACAGCCGGACTTCCTGCCGGGCCTGCGTGCGCTGTGCGACGAATTTGGCGCACTGTTCATTATTGACGAAGTGATGACCGGCTTCCGTGTCGCTCTGGCAGGCGCTCAGGATTACTATGACGTGGTGCCGGATCTGACCTGCCTTGGCAAGATCATCGGTGGCGGTATGCCTGTCGGTGCTTTCGGCGGACGTCGTGAAGTGATGGAAGCCCTGGCGCCAACCGGCCCGGTATATCAGGCGGGAACGCTGTCCGGTAACCCAATCGCGATGGCGGCCGGTTTTGCCTGCCTGAACGAAGTGGCGCAGCCTGGCGTGCATGAAACCCTGACCAGCCTGACCAATCAGCTGGCAGATGGTCTGCTGAACGCCGCACGTGAAACGGGTATTCCGCTGGTAGTGAACAACGTCGGCGGCATGTTTGGTCTCTTCTTCACCGACGCCAAATCCGTGACCTGCTACGCCGATGTCGTGAAATGCGACGTCGAACGCTTCAAGCGTTTCTTCCACCTGATGCTGGAAGAAGGTGTCTACCTGGCACCGTCCGCGTTCGAAGCGGGCTTTATGTCCGTGGCGCACACCAAAGACGACATCAACAACACCATTGATGCGGCGCGTCGAGTGTTTGCCAAACTGTAAGCTTGTGCCGGGCGGCGCTGACGCTTGCCCGGCCTACGGTGTTGTAGGCCCGGCAAACGAAGTGCCGCCGGGCATGTTTACCTGCTCTGTTTCCGTAGCAGATAAATAAAGTAAGGCGCGCCGATAAACGTCGACAGCAGCCCCGCCGGGATTTGGTAAGGGAACAGCATCATTCGCCCACACCAGTCAGCGAACACCAGAATGATCCCCCCCACCAGCGCCGAGAGAATCATATGCGGCATCGTCCTACGGAACCCCATCATCCGCGCAATATGCGGTGCCATCAGCCCCACAAAGCTCAGTGGACCAATGGTCATTGTCGCGGTCGCCGTGAGGCTTGCGGCCAGCAACAGCAGCAACACGCGTGCAGGTGATAAAGCCATACCGACGGCTCTCGCCGCGTCTCCGCCAAGCGGTAAAATCGTCAACCAGCGGCGGCACAGCGGGGCCAGCGCCAGTAACACCATCATGACCAGCCCCGTATGCCAGACCTGCTCATAGGAGGCGTTGTACGTTGAGCCGGAAATCCACGTCAGGATCTGCGCCATACGCGGGTCGCCACTGGCCTGCAGCATCATCAACAGCATGGTGAAAGCGGTGCTCAGCGCCATCCCAGCAAGCAGCATACGGTGAGGTGAAAATCCACCCCGCCCGGCGGCAATCAGGATAATCAGCAGCGTCGCAGCCGCCCCGAGGCTCCCTGCCGGCAACAGCCAGCCAAACGCATTGCCCGGCACGAAGAACAGCATCAGCACCACGCCAAACGCTGCGCCGGATGAGATCCCCAACACTTCCGGGCTGGCCATCGGGTTACCGGTCAGGCGTTGAATAATGCAGCCCGCTACCGCCAGCATCATACCGGCAATCAGCGCCGCCAGAATACGCGGCGCCCGCCACTCCATCAGCGAATGAAGCAGATCGCCCGTCGCCCAATGCCAGCCCTGGGCATCACGCCCGAAGGAGAGCGCAATGATCATACTCAGCAGCAGCGCTGCCAGCCCACCCATTGCCCAAACGGCAACACGCTGACGTTCAGCCGCAACGCGATCGCCGGCATCCATTGCCGGTGCGCTGATACTGCGTAAACGTGGCAGCAGCCAAAGCAGAAGCGGTGCGCCAATCAGCGCGGTAACCGAACCGGTTGAGACTTCCATCCACACCCGGGAGAGCCAGATAATCAGCTGATCGGACAACCACAGAATCAGTGCCCCAATCAAAGGCGCCAGCATCAGGCGAGAGAGTAAGCGACGGGCCCCGAGCATTTTTGCCAGCAACGGAGCGAACAGCCCGATAAAACCGATGATGCCCACGGCGTTCACCAGCAGCGCACTGATCACAATCGCCAGCGTCAGCGCCGCCAGACGTGCCAGCGACAGCGCCAGTCCCAGATTGCGCGCCACACCATCATCCAATCCCATCAGCGTTAATGGACGGAGCAGAAGCAGCGTTAACATGACGCCGCCCAGCAGCTGTGGCCAGAGCTTTTGCACCACGCTCCAGTCGGTTTGCGTCAGCGAGCCGGTACTCCACAGGAACATGCTTTGCAGCTGATCGTGATGCAGGATCACCAGCAGCTGGTTCACCGCACCGCAGTACATACTGACCACCAGTCCGGCGAGGATCAGCGTGACGGGCGACAGCCGCTTGCCCCAGGCGACGCCAAACACCAGCGCCCCGACGACTAACGCGCCGGTCAGTGCCGCTATCTGCGGCGTCATGATCCCCGGCAGCGTCCATAGGGTGGTGAGCGTGATCCCGAGCTGCGCCCCCGTCGCGACGCCAAGCGTCGTCGGTTCAGCCAGAGGATTACGCAACACCTGCTGGAACAGCACGCCCACCAGCCCTAATCCTGCGCCTACAAGCAGTGAAACGGCGACGCGCGGAAGCAGGCTGTAGTGGAACAACATCTGGCGGATGCTGTCGACATTCGGCTGCCAGAACGCTTCCCCCCACTGCGTGCGTGGCAGAGCCACGTTGAAGTTGTGCCAGCAAAGCCCGGCGGAAATAAAGAACAGACCCAACAGCAACAGAGCGGGGAAACGGGCAATACGCGGGCTCATGCTTTGCCTCCCAGCGCATTATCCAGAATGCGAATAAAGTTCATCACCGACGGCGTCGCGCCATAGAACCATACCGCCGGTACGCGCTGGAAACGCCGGGCACGGACAAACGGCATTGCCTGCCACAGCGGGGTTGCCATCAGCTTTTGCATGTCGGCATCGTTGCCATGATCAAAGCAGATAACGTCGACGTCTTTGAACGCCCCCAGTCTGTCGATGCCGACCACCTGACTGCCCCAGAAGTTAGTTTCCCCCTGCCACGCATTCACAATACCGTACTCATCCAGAATGGGCTGAAACAGACAGTTCGGGCCAAAGGCCAGCACATGACGGGAATCAAGCAGCGAGATCATCAGCAGTGGGCGGTCGCCTCGCCCGGTAAAACGGGGTTTGTGCTGCGCGACAAAAGTATCAAAATGCGCAAGATGGTGCTGAGCCTGGTTTTGCAGTCCCAGCAGTTGCCCCATCTCCAGCAAGGACTGGCGGGCCATCGCCAGCGGCTGTTTACCATCGCTGAAGCTAAAACCGCGCCCGGGTGCAATCCGCGCCAGTTTTTTGGGGTCCGGGCCATATCCTGCCGACCAGACCAGATAAGACGGTTTCATTTCGGTCAGCAGTTCGAGATTCGGTTCGGTGCGCAGGCCAACATCAATCACCGATGCAGGCAGCCCCGGCTCGTTGACCCACAGCCTGTAATTGGGGATATCCGCAACGCCGTAAGGCACCACGCCCAGCGCTAACAGCAGCTCGACCGGCAACCATTCCAGCGCCACTATGCGGTGCGAGTCGACCGTCGCCGCCTGCGCATTGTTCATCTGCCAGAGCAGCGGCGAGAGCGCCATCGCCGTCAGTAAACGTCGGCGACCGATCAGGATTGAATCATTCATCAATAAACAAAACTTACCGGTGCAGCCCCTGCCGGATGCGGCAGGATCCCCATCGGAATACCGTAAATGTGTTCCAGCGTTTCCGCCTGCATCAGCACGTCAGGCGTGCCCTGGGCGATCATTTCGCCACCGCGTAACGCCACCAGATAGTCACAGTAGCGCGCCGCCATGTTGATATCGTGCAGCACAGCGACGACGGTCAGACCGCGCTGCTGGCTGAGACGATGCACCAGCGCCAGCACGTCAACCTGATGCGCAATATCCAGCGCGGACGTTGGCTCATCGAGCAGTAAACAGCGGCTATCCTGTGCCACCAGCATGGCTATCCACGCACGCTGACGCTCGCCACCGGAAAGGCTGTCCACCAGGCGCGATGCCAGCGGCTTCAGGCCAACCAGCGTAATGGCCTCTTCAACTTTTTCACGATCCGCCGCGCCAAAACGTCCCAGCGCCCCGTGCCACGGGTAACGGCCAATCGCCACCAGTTCACGCACCGTCATCCCTTCTGCGGGCGGCAACTGCTGCGGCAGATAAGCCACTTTGCGGGCAAAGGCTTTACTGTTCCAGCTTTCAAGCGGCTGGCTGTCCAGCAGGATCTCGCCTTCCGTCGCAGCCTGATGGCGGCCCAGCATTTTCAGCAGCGTCGATTTTCCCGAGCCATTATGACCAATCAGTCCGGTCACTTTGCCCGGTGGGAAGGTAAGCGAAAGCGGGTGCAGCAGCGTACGGCCTGGCACACGGAAGGTGACATCGTTCAGCGCGAACGTGGTGTCGGTTTGAGCTTTGGAGTCCTGCATAGCGACCAACGTGTAAAAAGGCGCGGTAAAATGCCGCGCCTGAAGTGTGATTAGAAACGGAACGTTGCGGTAGCAACCACCTGACGCTCTGCGCCCCAGTAGCACGCATAATCGCGATAGCAGCTCGCGACATACTCACGGTTAAAGAGGTTTGTGACGTTCACGCCAACCGACGATCCCGGCATGCCGAAGCGCGCCAGATCATATTTCACGGTTGCATCCGCCAGCGCATAGCCCGCGACGTTGAACGACTCATTCTTCTTATCACCCGTGGTGTAGAAGCTCGACGTCGAACCGATGTAACGTCCACCCGCACCAATAGTCAGGCCGCTGAGTGCCGTTTCGTGGAAGGTATAATCCGCCCACAGAGAGGCCATATTACGCGGAACTTCCGCTGGACGCTGCCCCTGATAGTTGGTGTCCTTCGTGTATTCCGCATCGGTGAAGGTGTAAGACGCCGTCATGTTGATATTGGCGTTGATCGCCGCTTTCGCTTCCAGCTCAAAACCACGCGAACGGATCTCGCCACTCTGCACGCTGAACATGGCGTCTGACGGGTCAGGCGTCAGGTTGTTGTCTTTTGTCAGCTGATAAACCGCCGCCGTTACCGACACCGGCAGATCTTTCGGCAGGTACTTCACACCCGCTTCGTACTGTTTGCCGTTAGACGGATCGAAGGCTTTGCCCTGTTTCGTCGATCCTAACTGCGGCTCGAAAGATTCGCTGTAGCTGATGTACGGCGCAACCCCGTTATCAAACACATAGTTGAGGCCACCGCGCCAGGTGAAAGCGTTGTCATTCACTTCAGACGTTGTGCTGCTCGAACGCGTGAAAGTCGACGTTTTGGCAAAGTCATAACGACCGCCAAGGGTGAGTACCCACTTGTTCCACTCCGCCTGATCCTGAACGTACAGGCCCGTTTGCTCAAGACGGTTAACCACTGCATACGGGAAGGTCACGTTGATGTTCGGATCGCCGTACTGCGGGTTGTTCATATCGATAGGATCGGCACTGCCGTAATCCGCATCAATATCGTTACGCATCCGCGAATAATCCACACCGGTAAGCAGCGTATGGTCCACAGCCCCTGTCGCGAATTTCGACTGCAGTTGGTTATCCACCGTAAAGGTATTCAGGTGTTCATCAGAACGGACGTAGGCGCGGTTAATTTGCCCCGGCACAGTCGTGCTGTAGCCATTACCGTAAACGGAACGGTACAGCGTATCCACTTCGGCATAGCGCAAGTTCTGGCGCACAGTGAAGGTATCGTTGAACTGATGGGCGAAGCTGTAGCCGACCATCTTCTGACGGCGGGACATTTTGTTGTCTGGCTCGCCTTCGTTGAAGTCAGTTGGGAGTTTGTGTTCATTCCCGTTAGCATCGTGATACGGCACCACGGTGCCCTCACGCGGCAGCCAGCCGTAATAACCCGCGTACGGATCGTTCTGGAAATTGCTCAGGAAGGTGAAATCGGTTTTATCATCCGGACGCCAGCTGAACGACGGTGCAATGGCATAACGGGTTGATTTCGCCATCTCCTGCTGTGAGTTCTGGCTACTGCCAAGCCCGGTCAGGCGGTAAGACCAGACGCCATCGTCATCAATCGCATCGCTGAAATCAAAACCAGTCTGCCAAAGATTGTCAGTCCCCATTTTGAACTGGACTTCTTTCAGCGGTTCGGTGGTCGGGCGCTTGCTGACCATTGCCACCACACCGCCAGGGTTGCTCTGTCCGTAAAGAACAGAAACCGGACCGCGAATCAGTTCCACGCGCTCCAGGAAGTACGGATCCATCGACATTTCAGAGTAGTTGTTACCCTGAAGCTTCATACCGTCCAGATACTGGTTGGTATTCACCGTGCTGGACGTCGTGAAACCACGGATTGCCACCACGTCATAGGTTGTTGAGCTGCCGCGGGTGGAATAGACGCCTGGCGCATAGCTCAGAGCTTCCTTCACCGTGGTCGGCTGCTTCATGTCCATCTCTTCGCGAGTCACGACAGAAATCGACTGCGGCACCTTTTCGATTGGGGTGTCGGTTTTGGTCCCGGTAGCACTGTGTTTCGCCGCGATGGTTGCCGCCGGGCCCCATGCGCTCTCCTGAGGAGCGGCAGGTGCTGCGGTGACGGTGATGGTTTCTTCCTTCGGTTGATCCGCAGCCTGTGCATACACAGACATGCCGCTAACCGCCGTGGCTACTACAACCGCGAGCATACGCGGTGAGGTATTCATTGGCTGAGCAGTTTTCAGACGCGCCATTGTTGTTCTCTGATGATATTGAGTGAATGATAACGTAAACGAGAATTATTATTATGCTCGCAAATGATAGGCGAAACGCGGAAGCCATAGCAAGCGGAATACGCCCCTGGCGGATTTGAGGGTTTAAAAAATAACCTGATGGTTGATAGGGAGTTATGGAGAGGTTAAATCGGAGTTTGAAAATCCCCTCACCCTGGCCCTCTCCCCGAAGGGGCGAGGGAAAAAACCAAGGACCAGACCGCGCCGGGCGGTCCCCTCTCCCCATGCGGGAGAGGGTTAGGGTGAGGGGTTATCGCTTAATTACCGCCGAACATATCCTTAATCCAGCCGGCAACACCGTCGCTTTTCTGCTGCTGCGGGGGCTGTTGCTGCTGTTGTTGCTGCGGCTGCTGCTGAGGCTGCTGCTGCGCGCCACCGTCAAACGGATTTCCGTTCTGCTGCTGCATCGCCTGACTCTGCTGACACAGCTGATCCGGATTGGTGGTCCAGACCGGCAGCTGACGCATTCCACCGCCACCGCAGAGGAAGTTGCCGTTGTCGTCCACGCCCATATTGACGATATCTTCCGGCGGCGTCAGATCCAAGGGGATCGGCGACTCGCTGGCAAGATAACGCTGATAAATGGACATCGCACCGCTGGCACCGTACAGCTTGGTCGGCTGGTTGTTGTCACGGCCCACCCAGGTGATCACCACTTCACGTCCGTCGATACCGGCAAACCAGGTATCCACGTTGTTATTGGTGGTCCCGGTTTTCCCTGCCAGATGCAGGTTCGGATACTTCGCGCCAAGCTGACGACCAGTACCACGCTGAACGACCTGCTGCATGGTCCACAGCGTCATATAGGCTGCCTGCGCTGGCACGGCACGTTCCGCCTGTGGATAGCTCTGGTACAGAACGGTACCATCCTCAGCAATCACCGAACGCAGCGCAGAAAGCTGTGCACGGTTACCGCCGCTGGCAATCGTCTGGAACGCTTGCGCCACTTCGATAGGCGTCAGGTTCAGCGCACCCAGCAGCATGGCCGGAACCGCATTCAGCTGCTCTTTCGGCGCACCCAGCTTCAGCCAGGTATCGGTCACTGCCGGTAGACCCACCGCCATCCCGAGGTTAACGGTCGGCACGTTCATTGAACGGGTCAGCGCATCCACCAGCATCACCTGCCCACTGAAACGTTTGTCATCGTTCTGCGGAGACCACGTCTGGCCGTTAGACAGACGAATCGTCAGCGGCGCATCGGCAATCCAGGTATTCAGGCGATAGGTATTCGGCTGGCTCAGCGCCGTCAGATAGGTCGCCGGTTTTGCCAGAGAACCAATGGAACGACGCGCCTGCATGGCACGGTTATACCCCGCAAACTGCGGCTCAGCGCCACCGACCATGGCGCGAACTTCGCCGGTCATACGGTCGACAATCACCATCGCGGTTTCGAGATCGGCCAGCTTACGCTGTTTCTTCAGCACCGGAATGCCGTCGGTCGCCGCTTTTTCTGCCGCATCCTGCGCAACGGAGTCAAAGGTGGTAAAGATTTTCACACCGGAAAGATCTTTCACCTTATCACCCAGCTTGGCCTGCAGTTCCTGACGCACCATCTGCATAAACGCTGGCTGTGGTGAAATCACCCCACCGCGCGGCTGCACGCCTAACGGACGGGCGCTCAGCATGTCGTACAGCTCCTGGTCGATCACGTTCTGCTGCTGCAGCAAACGCAGCACCAGATTGCGACGCTCCAGCGCCAGTTTCGGGTTACGCCACGGGTTGTAGATCGACGCCCCTTTCACCATACCGACCAGCAAAGCCTGCTGATCGAGGCTCAGTTCTTCCACCGGACGACCAAAGTAGTACAGGCTTGCCAGCGGGAAACCGCGGATTTCGTTATCACCACTCTGACCGAGGTATACCTCGTTCATGTACAGCTCAAGAATGCGATCTTTGCTGTAACGCGCGTCCATGATCAGCGCCATGTACGCTTCATTGGCCTTACGCCAGTAAGAACGTTCGCTGGAGAGGAACAGGTTTTTCACCAGCTGTTGGGTCAGCGTACTCGCGCCCTGCACGGTGCGGCCCGCCACCAGGTTCGCGACGACCGCACGCCCCATGGAATAGAAGCTGATGCCGTCATGCTCGTAAAAATGACGGTCTTCCGTGGCAATCAGGGTATCCACCAGAAGATCCGGGAACCCATTGCGCGGCACGAACAGACGCTGCTCGCCGTTTGGCGATGACATCATGGTGATCAGACGGGGATCGAGACGGAAGAAACCGAACTGGCGGTTGCTGTCCATGTTGGTGATCGAATCCAGATGATCGCCATCGAAAGTCAGACGCGCACGCACCTGCCCTTCTTTGCTGTCCGGGAAATCGAACGGGCGACGGATCATCTCGATGCTGTTGGCCTGCACGGTAAACTCACCCGGGCGGGTCATCGCCGTCACCTGACGGTATTGCGTTGCCGTCAGCAGGCGCACCATCTCGTTTTTGCTGATCGGCATATCCGGCTCAAGGCTGACCATCCTGCCGTAAACAGCCGCGGGCAGTTGCCACACTTTACCGTCAATGCGGGCACGGATTTTCTGATCAAGATAGACGCCGTAGATCGCGAGCAGCACCGCAAAAACGATACCGATCTTGACCAGCAGCCAGAACCAACGGTGTTTGCCCTTCGGTTTGCCGCCCTTGCCCTTGCCTTTTCCGTTACGCGGCATAGGTTCATCATCCTCATCATCATCTTCGTACTCGTCGTCGTACTCTTCTTCCCTGAGACGACGACGGCTAACCTTTTGCTTAGCCGGACGTGCAGGTTTGCCTTTACGTCCAATCGGCTCGCGGTCGTTCCCCGCCATACTTTTTCTCCGCTAAATTCAGGCGTAAGCGCCTGATTCTCATTTCTTTCACTTCTACGTGAAAGAAGAAATCTCTCAAAAACAGACTGTAAGCCTTACCTTTTTAGGTAAGGCTTTAGTGTTTGCGCCCTCTCCCCGTGGGAGAGGGTCGGGGTGAGGGCATCAGGCCGCATCACACTTTTCCCCTCACCCTAACCCTCTCCCCAAAGGGGCGAGGGAACCGTACGGTGCGGATGTCGAATTTATCCCTCTCGAGGTGAACAGCAAGGCTTGCTTATCAGCAAGCCTTTAGTGTTTGCTCCCTCTCCCCGTGGGAGAGGGTCGGGGTGAGGGCATCAGGCCGCATCACACTTTTCCCCTCACCCTAACCCTCTCCCCAAAGGGGCGAGGGGATCGTCCGGTGCGGGTTTTGACTTTCTCCCTGTGGGTGAGGGCATCAGGCCGCTCCACACTTTTCCCCTCTCCCTAACCCTCTCCCACAGGGAGAGGGAACTGTGCGGTGCCGAATGTTACGAATATTTCTTCGTCCGCCGGGTTGGCGCGGTCGTCGCAGGATCGTCCGGCCACACATGCTTTGGATAGCGCCCTTTCATCTCTTTTTGCACTTCACGATAGGCTCCAGCCCAGAACGCGCTAAGGTCACGGGTTATCTGCAACGGCCGCTGTGCTGGCGATAACAGCTCAAGCACCAGCGCCACGCGCCCCTGAGCGATACTCGGCGTCATCGCCTCACCAAACATTTCCTGCATCCTCACGGACAAAACAGGTGGATTGTCAGCGTCATAACGCAACGTTATCCGGCTTCCGGTCGGCACAGTGTAATGTGCAGGCAGCTCACTATCCAGTCGTTGACGCAATGACCACGATAACAACCCCTGTAACGCCTGCGCCACATTGAGTGATTTCAGCGCTTTAAGCGAGTGTACGCCCGTCATATGGGGCAGCAGCCAGCTTTCAAGACCTGCCAGCAGGGTGTCGTCGTCCACCGCAGGCCACGCGTCTTCCGGTAGCCAACGAGCCGCACATTGGATCCTTAATCGCAGCTGTTCCGCTTCCGGGGTCCAGTTCAGTACCGAAAGGCCTTTATCGCGAATGCCGTTAAGCATCGCCTGATGCAGCTCGTCTTCTGAAGGTTTCGCCAGCGGCTGTACTTTGACGGTAAGTTGACCAATACGGCTGCGACGCCAGGCTTTCAGCGTACCCTGATTTTCATCCCATTCGATGGTATCGGACTGCGTGAGCAGCGTTGGGCACACCGCCACCAGCGCATCAATATCCAGCGGCAACGCTTGCAAAATCCGGGCATCCGGCGACTGGCTGCCCTGCAGCAGCAGCGGAGCAATCAGCCACTCATGGCGGCCCAGGGCATCATCAACATCCAGCATGGCTCCCATGCCATTCGCCAGCTGGTAACGCCCTTCCTGCCCACGGCGACGGGCAATGCGATCGGCAAAGCCCTGCGCCAACAGTTTAGGCAGAAGCTCAGCATCCGCAGCGCCTGAAGGCCGCGCCATGCGCTGGCTCAGCGTCTTCGCCCTTTGCTGCCAGTTGGGCTGATTGCGGGAAAAGGCCACGCCCAAATCGGCATGACTGCCGCGCGGAGGCTCCTCCAGAAGCGCGGCCAGTTTAGCCGCCGTCGCCACTTCATCTGGCGTCGTCGCCCACGCCAGCATCGTCGCTAAGCGGGGATCGTTACCCAGCGCCGCCATTTTCTGCCCGTGTGCCGTCAGCTGTTTGCCGTCGTACGCGCCAAGCTGGGTGAGCAAACGCTGTGCCGCCGCCAGGTTTGCGGCAGGAGGAAGATCCAACCAGCTCAGCTGCGCCGGATCCTGACAGCCCCACTGCAATAACTCCATCAGCAGCCCGCTGAGATCGCTTTGCAGGATCTCAGGTTCCCCCTGTGACGCCGCGCGCTCCGCCTGATCTTTGCCGAGTAAATGCACACAAATACCCGGTTCCAGACGTCCGGCACGCCCGGCGCGCTGGGTCATTGAAGCCTGACTGATGCGTTGTGTAATAAGCCGGGTCAGCCCGGTACGAGGATCGAAGCGAGCCACGCGCTCCTGGGCGCAGTCCACCACCAGCCGAATACCTTCGATGGTCAGGCTGGTTTCCGCGATATTTGTCGCCAGCACCACTTTGCGCTGCCCGTTCTGCGCCGGAAGGATGGCTTTGCGCTGCTCGCTGAGCGGCAGTGCGCCGTACAGCGGGCACAGCACCACATCCGCTGCCACACGGCTGGCAAGCTGTTCCTGCACGCGCTGAATCTCGCCCACGCCGGGCAAAAACAGCAGCAGCGACCCCGGCGCACTACGCAGTAATTCCGCCGTGGCGATAGCCACCGCCTCGTCGAAGCGCTGATGGGCTGGCAGCGCCTGATAACGTCTGTCGACCGGGAACGCGCGCCCTTCTGAAACCACGACCGGCACGTCAGGCAGCAGAGCCTGTAAACGATCGTTATCCAGCGTCGCGGACATGATCAGCAGTTTGAGATCGTCACGCAGCCCGCCCTGCACGTCGAGCAACAGCGCCAGCGCCAGATCGGCCTGCAGGCTACGTTCATGGAATTCATCAAGGATAACCAATCCCACGCCCGTCAGTTCGGGATCGCGCTGGATCATGCGAGTCAAAATGCCCTCGGTCACCACTTCCAGCCGGGTATGTTTACCGATGCAGGTTTCCGCACGCATCCGGTAACCCACGGTGTCCCCCGGCTTTTCGCCCAGCAATTCCGCCAGCCGTTGTGCCACATTTCGTGCCGCCAGACGACGCGGCTCAAGCAGCAGAATTTTTCCGTCGATAACGCCCGGCTCAAGCAGCTTCAGCGGCAGCCAGGTGGATTTCCCCGCCCCGGTGGGCGCATTCAACAGCACCTGCGACGAAGATTTCAGCGCCTGAAGCAGTTCAGGAAGGACGGCGGCGACGGGTAATGACGACACAAAGGACTCCAGGGGTGACTTTGAATAGCCCCGCATTGTAGCATTGCGCTAAATCATTACCGAGCCCCCATCTATGTCAGACTCACGCAGACTGTTTTTCGCACTGGAGCTTCCCGGCGACATTCAGCAGCAGATAATCCAATGGCAAGCCACCAGTTTTCCCGCCGACGTGGGCCGCCCCGTCGCGGCGGCGAATTTGCATCTGACGCTGGCTTTTCTGGGTGACGTGAGCGCTGACAAGCAGCAGGCGTTGGCCGCACTGGCCGGACGAATTCGCCAGTCGGGTTTTACGCTCACTTTGGATGATGCCGGGCAGTGGCTACGCTCGCAGGTGCTCTGGCTCGGTACACGCCAGCCGCCAAGAGGCTTACTGCAGCTGGCCAATATGCTGCGCGCCCAGGCGGCCCGCAGCGGCTGTTATCAGAGCCCGCAACCCTTTCATCCGCATATTACGCTGTTGCGCAACGCGGCTCACGCCGTTCCTATTCCGCCACCCGGGTTTAGCTGGCGTGTGCCGATAAATGAATTTGCGCTGTACGCCTCTGAGTTTTCCCGTGGACGCACCCGGTATACTCAGCTCGAGCGCTGGACGCTGAACGAACAATAAGGATCCGTATGCAGTTTTTACCTCCGCTACAATCAGCCCGTCTTATTAAGCGCTATAAACGTTTTCTTGCTGATGTGGTGACGCCAGAAGGCACTGAAATAACCCTGCACTGTCCCAATACCGGTGCAATGACCGGCTGCGCAACGCCGGGAGATACCGTCTGGTATTCCACCTCGGACAGTAAAACGCGTAAATATCCCCACACATGGGAAATAACTGAGACACAAACGGGGGCATTTATTTGTGTCAATACGTTACGTGCTAATCAGTTAGTGAAAGAAGCGATTCAGGCTGAGGTAATTTCTGAACTTTGCGGCTATAGCGTCTTGAAAAGTGAAGTAAAATATGGCGAAGAGCGCAGCCGGATTGATTTCCTGTTACAGGCGGATGACCGCCGAAACTGCTATATTGAAGTGAAATCGGTCACATTAGCTGAACAGGATTATGGGTATTTTCCCGATGCGGTGACGGAGCGTGGTCAGAAGCATTTGCGAGAATTAATGAGTGTAGCGGCCTCAGGCGATCGTGCCGTGGTACTCTTCGCGGTACTTCACTCTGCCATCACCCGTTTTTCACCCGCGCGCCATATCGATGCTAAGTACGCGCAGTTATTGAATGAGGCACAAAACAAGGGGGTCGAAATTCTCGCTTATAAAGCGGAACTTTCTGCCGATACTATGACTCTGATGGAGCCGTTGCCTGTCGTGTTAACACCGGCAAACGACTGAACAATAAATGTGCTGGTCGCGTGCGCAAATACGCTTTTCCTCACAGGGTTGTCAAGTGTAACGTTTAGATAATTGCTATCCGGAAAAGCATCTGCTATTTATAGCGGCCTGATTTTTTCCCCCACATGGGGATCGATAGTGCGTGTTAAGGAGAAGCAACATGCAAGAAGGGCAAATCCGTAAAACATCGTCCCTGAGTATTCTCGCCATCGCTGGGGTGGAGCCATACCAAGAGAAGCCGGGTGAAGAGTATATGAACGAAGCCCAGCTGTCTCACTTCAAGCGTATTCTTGAAGCGTGGCGTAACCAACTCAGGGATGAAGTTGATCGTACCGTTACGCACATGCAGGACGAAGCTGCTAACTTCCCGGATCCGGTCGACCGTGCCGCTCAGGAAGAAGAGTTCAGCCTTGAACTGCGTAACCGTGACCGTGAACGTAAGCTGATCAAAAAGATCGAGAAAACGCTGAAAAAGGTCGAAGACGAAGATTTCGGCTACTGTGAATCCTGCGGCGTAGAAATTGGTATCCGTCGTCTGGAAGCGCGCCCAACTGCCGATCTTTGCATCGATTGCAAAACACTGGCAGAAATTCGCGAAAAACAGATGGCTGGCTAAGCCAGACCTGGAAATCACAAGGCGGGAGCACGTTCCCGCCTTGTTCTTTTTAGCGCTAATGACATGACCAAATCTGAGTATATCGGGCGATTTGCTCCCTCTCCTTCTGGCGAACTCCATTTCGGCTCACTGATTGCCGCACTCGGCAGCTATTTGCAAGCCCGTGCCAATCTGGGAACCTGGCTGGTACGTATCGAAGATATTGATCCCCCTCGTGAAGTTCCCGGTGCCGCACAAACGATACTGCGTCAGCTGGAACATTACGGTCTGCATTGGGATGGCGACGTGCTTTGGCAATCGCAGCGACATGAGGCCTATCGCGAGCGGCTGGCGTGGCTGCACGCTCAGGGCATCAGCTATCACTGCACCTGTACCCGTGCGCGGATCCAGAGCGTGGGTGGCCTCTATGACGGTCACTGCCGGACGTTGAATTTACCCCGGGACAACGCCGCCGTGCGCCTGAAGCAAACCCGGCCGGTGCTGCAATTTGTCGATGGCCTGGGTGGAACCCTCGTGACCAACGAGGCGCTGGCCCGGGAAGATTTTATCATTCACCGTCGCGATGGCTTATTTGCCTATAATCTGGCTGTCGTCGTGGACGATCATTTTCAGGGCGTGACCGAAATTGTTCGCGGTGCCGATTTGATTGAACCGACGGTGCGCCAGATTTCGTTATATCGCCATTTTGGTTGGCACGAGCCGGGATATATTCATTTGCCTCTGGCGCTGAATAGCGATGGCAACAAGCTATCAAAACAAAATCATGCGCCTGCATTATCTGCGGGCGACCCCCGTCCGGAAATTGTCCGGGCTTTACAGTTTTTAAATCAGGATATAGTTAAAGAGTGGCGGGATCTGACATTGGATGATCTGCTGAAGATGGCGGTGAATAACTGGAGCCTTTCGGCTGTAAAAGAAATCCAGCATTCTCAAATGCGTCTTGCTGAGCTATGATTAGCCGCTATTTTTTTGTCCTCACTTTGACGACTGACACGATAACCGAGGTGCAACATTTTTACCCGAGTCGCTAATTTTTGCCGTAAGGTGCTAACCCGTGAAGAAACCGGGGCTGAAACCGTCGACGCAAAACCAGAAATGACGGTCATCCCGCGTGAACGGCACGCTATTTCCCGCAAAGATATCAGTGAAAATGCCCTCAAGGTGCTCTACCGTCTGAATAAAGCGGGCTACGAGGCTTATCTCGTCGGCGGCGGCGTGCGCGATCTGCTGCTGGACAAGAAACCCAAAGATTTCGATGTGACGACCAGCGCCACCCCGGAACAGGTGCGTAAACTGTTCCGCAACTGCCGTCTGGTCGGTCGCCGTTTCCGCCTGGCCCACGTGATGTTTGGCCCGGAAATCATCGAAGTGGCCACTTTCCGTGGTCATCACGATGGTTCTCCTGACGATCGCGCCACCTCACAGCGCGGCCAAAACGGCATGCTACTGCGAGATAACATCTTTGGCTCTATCGAAGAAGATGCTCAACGCCGCGATTTCACTATCAACAGCCTCTACTACAGCGTGGCCGATTTCACCGTACGTGATTACGTCGGCGGCATGCGTGATTTAGAAGAGGGAATCATCCGTCTGATCGGTAATCCGGAAACCCGCTATCGCGAAGATCCGGTACGTATGCTGCGCGCAGTCCGTTTTGCCGCCAAGCTGAATATGCGTATCAGCCAGGATTCCGCCGAGCCAATCCCTCGTCTGGCTACGCTGATTAACGATGTGCCACCGGCACGTCTGTTTGAAGAATCCCTGAAGCTGTTGCAGGCCGGTTATGGCTTCGACACCTATAAACTGCTGCGTGAGTACAGCCTGTTCCAGCCGCTGTTCCCGACCATCACCCGCTATTTCACCGAGACCGGTGATAGCCCGATGGAACGCATCCTCAATCAGGTGCTGAAAAACACCGATAACCGCATTCACAACGACATGCGCGTTAACCCAGCGTTCCTGTTTGCCGCGATGTTCTGGTACCCACTGCTGGAAACCGCACAGCGCATCGCGCAGGAAAGCGGGCTTGCCTATTACGACGCCTTCGCGCTGGCGATGAATGACGTACTGGACGAAGCCTGTCGTTCACTGGCCATTCCAAAACGGATAACCACGCTGGTACGTGATATCTGGCAGCTGCAGCTGCGCATGTCCCGTCGTCAGGGCAAACGCGCGTGGAAGCTGATGGAGCATCCTAAATTCCGTGCCGCTTACGATCTGCTGGCGTTGCGTGCCGAAGCCGAAAACAACCACGAGCTGCAGCGTCTGGCGCAGTGGTGGGGTGAATTCCAGGTGGCCGCGCCGCCTGCGCAGAAAGATATGCTCACCGGCCTGGATGAAGAGCCAGCCGCCCGTCGCCGTCATCGTCGTCCGCGCAAACGCGCGCCGCGTCGTGAAGGCAACGCATGACACGCGTTTTTATCGCCGTCGGCAGCAATCTGGCATCCCCTCTCGATCAGGTGAATGCCGCGATTGCTGCGCTCGGTGAGATCCCGCAGAGCCGCATTGTGGCGGTGTCCTCGTTTTACCGTACGCCGCCGCTGGGGCCACAGGATCAGCCTGACTACCTCAATGCCGCCGTCGAGCTGGACACCTCGCTTGCTCCGGAAGCGCTGCTCGACAACACGCAGCGCATTGAGCTTCAGCAGGGTCGCGTCCGCAAGGAAGAGCGCTGGGGTCCGCGTACGCTGGATCTCGATATCATGTTGTTTGGTGATGAAACCCTGCACACCGAGCGCCTGACCGTTCCCCACTACGATATGCACAACCGCGGCTTTATGCTGTGGCCACTGGCAGAAATCGCCCCCGATCTCCATTTCCCCAACGGCACTTCATTGTCCTCACTGCTGCAAGCGCTTAACAGCACAAAACCTGCACACTGGTAAACGGTAAAACGATTGCCCGCCCGGGCCTGCCTGATACAATGCCGCAAGATGAGGCTTTCGTTATCAGGAAACGCTATGAAACCAACCACCATTTCCCTGCTGCAAAAATGCAAACAGGAAAAGCAACGCTTTGCCACCATCACCGCCTATGATTTCAGCTTCGCGAAACTGTTTGCCGATGCCGGGATCAACGTCATGCTGGTCGGTGATTCATTGGGGATGACGGTCCAGGGACACGACTCCACGCTGCCGGTCACGGTCGAGGATATCGCCTACCACACCCGCGCGGTTCGTCGCGGTGCGCCAAACTGTCTGCTGCTCGCCGATCTGCCGTTTATGGCCTATGCCACGCCGGAGCAGGCCTTTGACAATTCTGCGGTGGTGATGCGTGCGGGCGCGAACATGGTGAAACTCGAAGGCGGAGCCTGGCTTGCGCCAACGGTGAAAATGCTCACTGAACGCGCGGTCCCGGTCTGTGGTCACCTCGGCCTGACGCCGCAGTCCGTGAATATCTTCGGCGGCTATAAAGTGCAGGGCCGCGGCGATGCGGCACAAACGCTGTTTGACGATGCGCTGGCGCTGGAAGCCGCGGGTGCCCAACTGCTGGTGCTGGAATGCGTGCCGGTGGCACTGGCAAAACGCATTACCGAAGCGCTGTCGATTCCGGTTATCGGTATCGGCGCGGGTAACGTCACCGATGGTCAGATTCTGGTGATGCACGATGCGTTCGGCATCACCGGGGGTCATATCCCTAAATTTGCGAAAAACTTCCTGACGGGTTCCGACAACATCAGTGATGCCGTCCGTCAGTACATTGCCGAAGTCGAGTCCGGCGCTTATCCGGGCGAAGAACACAGTTTCCAGTAAGGAGTTTGTTGTGTTGATTATCGAAACCCTGCCAATGCTGCGCCAGCACATCCGCCGTTTACGTCAGGAGGGCAAGCGCGTTGCGCTGGTGCCCACCATGGGCAACCTGCATGACGGCCATATGAAGCTGGTCGATGAAGCGAGAGAACGCGCCGACGTGGTGGTGGTCAGCATTTTCGTCAACCCGATGCAGTTCGACCGCGCCGACGATCTGGCACGCTATCCGCGCACGCTGCAGGAAGACTGCGAGAAGCTGAACAAACGCAAAGTGGACTTTGTGTTCTCCCCAGCACCCGCGGATATCTATCCTCAAGGCACCGACACACAAACGTTTGTCGACGTCCCGGGGATCTCTACGATGCTGGAAGGCGCAAGCCGCCCGGGCCATTTCCGCGGTGTCTCCACTATCGTCAGCAAATTATTTAACCTGGTGCAGCCGGACGTCGCCTGCTTTGGCGAGAAAGATTTCCAGCAGTTGGCCCTGATTCGCAAGATGGTGGCGGATATGGGTTATGACATCGACATCGTCGGCGTGCCCACCGTACGTGCAAAAGATGGGCTGGCGCTGAGCTCCCGCAACGGCTATCTCACCAGCGATCAGCGTAAAATCGCGCCGGGTCTGAGCAAAGTGATGAATGCCATTGCCGATAAACTGCTGGCAGGCGATCGCGAACAGCAGGAAATGATCGCCCTGGCCGAGCAGGAACTGAACGACAAAGGCTTCCGCGCTGACGATATTCAGATCCGCGATGCTGACACGCTGCTCGAACTGTCGGACACCAGTAAACGCGCGGTGATCCTGATGGCGGCATGGCTTGGCCAGGCGCGTTTGATCGACAATAAAACGGTTGAATTATCCCAGTAGACAGGGGTTAAAAAACGGGCAATACTGCCCATCAATCTGATGAATATATCCCCTCACCCCGGCCCTCTCCCCAAAGAGGAGAGGGGGAAAACCGAAAGCTCGATCGTTCCCTCTCCCCTCAGGGGAGAGGGTTAGGGTGAGGGGCAACACAGCAACAAAGGTAAAGTTATGATTCGCACTATGCTGCAGGGCAAACTCCACCGCGTGAAAGTGACGCATGCGGACCTGCATTATGAAGGCTCTTGCGCCATCGACCAGGATTTCCTCGATGCCTCGGGCATCCTTGAAAACGAAGCCATTGATATCTGGAACGTGAACAACGGCAAGCGTTTCTCCACCTATGCCATTGCGGCAGAACGTGGCTCGAAAATCATCTCGGTGAACGGCGCTGCGGCACACAACGCGGACGTCGGCGATATCGTGATCATCGCAAGCTTCGTCACCATGTCCGATGCTGAAGCCCGCACCTGGCGTCCTAACGTGGCCTATTTCGAAGGCGACAACGAAATGCGACGCACCGCAAAAGCGATTCCGGTGCAGGTTGCCTGATGCTACCCCTGCGGCTGATTGCTGATCAGCCGCGACATCGTCTCTAATGAATCCGTTCTTAATATGTACAAGCGCTTGAGCAAGAACGGATTATCTCCCGGCTTCACCTTCCCTTTCACCGTCGTCACCGCCATGTGAAAACCGGCGTCATTCGCTGCCTGCACCGCTGTCGCGTTATAGCCACCAAACGGATAGGAAAGATAGAGCACGTGCGGGTTGAACTGCGTCAGCGCGCGGCGCGAACGCTCGAAATCAAACAGGATATTGTGATAGCTGCGGCTCAACAGGATCGGGCGGCGCCAGGCATCCACGCGGTGTAAAAAGTGGGTGTGCGATTGCACATCGAAAACATCCTGAATCTGTTTGAGCTCTGAAAGACTCATAAACTGCAGCGACTTAGGATCCCACTTCTGCGGATGGCGCTTGATACGCGACGAGATGATAAACGCCGTGGCTTTGAAGCCGTACTGCTTCAACACGGGGTAAGCGTAGCGGTTGACCGATTTCAGGCCGTCATCGAAGGTAATCACCACCGAGCGTGCCGGTAAGTTCATCTTGTTACGGACGTAGCCTTCGAGCTGATACAGCGAAAGCGTGCTGTAACCCTGATCGCGCAACCAGGTCATCTGGTTACTGAAAGCCCGCACCGACGTGGTGGTCGAGGTGTGGCGAAAACGGGTGTTCTCTTCATCTCGCAGAATATGGTGATAGGTGAGGATCGGGATCCCGTTGTCCTCCTGTGCGTCCAGGCTGCTGACCCACGCCAGGCGATTGGCAATGCGGATCTGATACCAGGTCTGGTGCAGACCATCCTTCAGTTTGCTGATAATCGGATAGCGCAGGTTATCGGAAAGCACACCAAAGGGTGCACTTCCTACGTTGGGGGCGTTATACACCGGCGTATCACGCCAGGTGACCAGGTTTTGATTACTGAGCGGTTTATTCAGATCGCCAAGGCTATCGGCAACACGCTGGTTACCCTGTACGGGCTCGAGGTGACCTTTATCGATAAAACCCGTGCCAAACCCAAAGCTAAATTCGTAGTAGTCAGCCGCCGTCGGGACCACGGCGATAATTTGCCCGGCACGAACGTTACCGACAGTCACCACATCGTTACCCACCTGCGCCCAGATAATGGCATCTTCCGTGGTTTGCATATAGCGGGCGGGCTGCCCATGTTGGCTAAGCAGAGTGGCACTGGCACAGCCAGAGATCAGCAGCAGAAAAGAGAAGAAAACGCGAATCAGCATTGCGCTCTAAACCGAAACGAGAGGAGCACTCATAGTGCAACAAAAGCACCCTCAATACCAACGGTTAATTGGCGTACAGGTCATGCAGCAGAACAAAGGGCGGATTTTTTTGCTGTTGGTGCCAGAGACTGCTGACCTCTGAGTCTCCCAGAGTGACTATCTGATGGCGGAATGACTCACTGCTAAGACCGTCACGCAGGGGCAGCATCTGTTCGAGCAAAGCGTAGTGAATGCCAGAAATCACTTCACAGTGGGAATGTTTATGGCTCATCAGCGCAGCGATGCGATAAGGCGCGCCGCCGGTGATATCCGTCAGGAAGATCACGCCATCACCGCTGTCTGTCTGATACAGAGCATCACACATCATGCGGCTGAGCATATTAGTACTCATACCCTGCCAGAAATTAACCGCGCGGCATTGCGCCAGCGGACCCGCGTGTTTTTCCAGCCTTTCCAACAACGCATGCGCACGATCGTCGTGGCACGCAATCACCCAACCCAACATAGCCAGCTCCTTAGCAGGCAAGTAGTTTAGCGAAGTGAAAGTCAAAGAGGGGTGATAACTATCAAAGAAACGCGGAATGCCTTCCCGGTGAACAGAACGCCACCGGGAAGGCCAGAAGATGCCTTAGCTGCGCAGGCCACGTCCGCGCTGGATCAGATACCAGCACAGGATATAGAACGCGATGATGAACACCGCCAATACCCCTACGGTGGTGAACAGAGGAACATCGGTGATCCCGAGGAAACCAAAGCGGAAGCCGCTGATCATGTAGACAATCGGGTTGAGGTGCGACAGCGCTTGCCAGAACGGCGGCAGCAGCGTCAGCGAGTAGAACACGCCGCCCAGGTAAGTCAGCGGTGTCAGCACGAAGGTCGGGATCAGGCTGATATCGTCGAAGGTTTTAGCAAACACGGCGTTCAGCAGGCCCGCCAGCGAGAACAGCACCGCCGTGAGCAGCAGCGTCAGCGCCACGAACAGCCATGAATGCACCTGGAACGGCACGAAGAACAGTGAAATCGCCGTCACCAGAATGCCCACGCACAGGCCGCGAGCGACACCGCCGCCAACGTAACCGGCAATGATCACGTGCGTCGGAACCGGCGCCACCAGCAGCTCTTCAATGTTACGCTGGAACTTGGCGCTGAAGAACGAGGAGGCCACGTTCGCATAGGCGTTGGTGATCACCGCCATCATGATCAGACCCGGCACGATGAACTGCATATAGGTAAACCCGTGCATGTCACCAATACGGGAACCAATCAGGTTACCGAAGATGATGAAATACAGCGTCATCGTGATCACCGGCGGAACCAGGGTCTGGATCCAGATACGCATAAAGCGGTTAATTTCTTTGGCCCAGATACTTTTCAGCGCCACCCAATACAGCTGCGTCATGCCTGTTCTCCTGTCTTACTATGCACCAGCGTGACGAACAGCTCTTCCAGACGGTTGGCTTTGTTACGCATACTCAGTACCTGCACGCCCTGCTCGCTTAGCTGAGCGAAGACGCTGTTAATGCCCTGCTCGCGCAGCACTTCCACTTCCAGCGTCGAGGTGTCCACCAGACGATACTGGTAACCGTCGAGCTTCGGCAGTGGGCTTTTCGCTGCCAGATCGAGAATGAAGGTTTCAGACTTCAGCTTCGACAGCAGATTCTTCATTGAGGTGTTTTCCACCAGCTCACCGTGCTGGATGATGCCGATATTGCGGCACAGCATTTCGGCTTCTTCCAGGTAGTGGGTGGTGAGAATAATGGTGGTGCCTTTGTCGTTGAGATCCTTCAGGAATCCCCACATCGAACGACGCAGTTCGATGTCCACACCCGCCGTTGGTTCATCAAGGATCAGCAGTTTTGGCTCATGCATCAGCGCGCGGGCAATCATCAGGCGGCGCTTCATGCCCCCGGATAACATGCGTGCACGTTCGTTGCGTTTTTCCCACAGATCGAGCTGTTTGAGATACTTTTCGCTACGTTCTACCGCTTCTTTACGCTCAACGCCGTAGTAGCCTGCCTGGTTCACCACAATCTGTTGAACGGTCTCAAACGGGTTGAAGTTGAACTCCTGCGGCACCAACCCCAGCTGGCGTTTGGCGTTGACCATGTCTTTATCGAGATTGTAGCCAAAGACATTCACGTCTCCGGAAGACTTGTTCACCAGCGAACTGATGATCCCAATAGTGGTCGATTTTCCCGCGCCGTTTGGCCCGAGCAGTGCATAAAAGTCCCCTGCTTCGACCGTCAGATCGATGCCACGCAGCGCCTGAACGCCGCCCGGGTAGGTTTTTTTAAGCTGTTTTAATTCAAGTGCAATGGTCATTGCTGTTCTCTTTGTAAAATCTTGCCATCGATGTTTGGTTTTCAATAAGGCCCGGTTGACCTATATTAGCGCAACGCACTTATCGGGTAACAGGTCATCAACTTCCATGAACGACATAGATACACTCATCAGTAACAATGCACTATGGTCAAAAATGCTGGTGGAAGAAGATCCCGGTTTTTTTGAGAAGCTGTCGCAGGCACAGAAACCGCGTTTTCTGTGGATTGGATGCTCCGACAGTCGCGTTCCGGCTGAACGCCTGACCGGCCTGGAGCCGGGTGAACTCTTCGTTCACCGTAACGTTGCCAATCTGGTGGTTCACACCGACTTAAACTGTCTGTCCGTCGTTCAGTATGCGGTAGACGTGCTGGAAGTCGAGCACATCATCATCTGCGGTCACTATGGCTGCGGCGGCGTGCAGGCGGCGGTTGAGAACCCTGAACTGGGTCTCATCAACAACTGGCTGCTGCATATTCGCGATATCTGGTTCAAACACAGCTCCCTGCTTGGCGAGATGCCGCAGGAACGCCGTATGGACACCCTGTGCGAGCTGAACGTGATGGAACAGGTGTATAACCTCGGCCACTCTACCATTATGCAATCCGCGTGGAAACGCGGGCAGAAAGTGACCATTCACGGCTGGGCCTACGGTATCCACGATGGTCTGCTGCGCGATCTCGACGTCACCGCCACCAACCGCGAAAGCCTGGAGCAGGGCTACCGGAAAGGTATTTCTAACCTGCACACGCGTCACGGTAGCCACAAATAAAAAAATCCCCGGTGGCGGAGATAAAAGCAAAACGGCAACCTCGGTTGCCGTTTTTAATGTCTGCTCCCTCTCCCCGTGGGAGAGGGTCGGGGTGAGGGCATCAAGCCGCACCACACTTTCCCCTCACCCTAACCCTCTCCCCAAAGGGGCGAGGGGAAACGTACGGTGCGGGTTTTGATTTTCTCCCTCTCCCCGTGGGAGAGGGTCGGGGTGAGGGCATCAGGCCGCACCCAACTCACATCACTCGTCCAGCAGCACCACTTTGCCGACGTACGGCAGATGGCGATAGCGCTGAGCGTAGTCAATGCCGTAACCCACCACGAACTCATCCGGAATGGAGAAACCGACGAATTCTACCGGCACGTCCACTTCACGACGGGTAGGTTTGTCCAGCAGCGTACAAATCGCCAGAGATTTCGGCTCACGCAGGCTCAGGATTTCACGCACTTTCGACAGCGTATTCCCTGAATCGATAATATCTTCAACGATAAGCACGTCTTTACCGCGGATGTCTTCGTCCAGATCTTTGAGGATTTTCACATCGCGGGTGGTCGACATACCGCTGCCGTAGCTGGAAGCCGTCATGAAATCGACTTCGTGGGAGACGTGCACTTCACGGCACAGGTCTGCCATAAACATAAATGAGCCACGCAGCAGGCCCACCAGCACCATTTCGCTGCCGCTGTCCTGATAATGTTCGGTAATTTGACGGCCCAATTCGGCGATACGCGCTTTGATCTCGGCTTCCGGGATCATCACTTCAACAGTATGTTTCATTTCACTAACCATCTGATTTCAGAGATACATCTCACAACCCCACGCACCGGGGCGCACAGGGTTGATCGGCAAGCCATGCAGTATACCAGCAAAACGATTTGTCCGCTGAATGAGATGATAAAGCTCATTTTGTGATTCCGATCACACTTGTTAAATCCTATAATTAATTGCTATTAAAAAATTAATGAATTAGAGGTGTCTTTTCTATGGCGGAAACAAACTCACAACAGACCGGGCTTCTGGTGAAGCTAACGGCGCTGTTTGCAGCCTTCTGTGGGCTGTATCTTCTCATCGGAGGCGTCTGGCTCGTCTCCCTCGGCGGCTCCTGGTACTACCCTATCGCGGGCCTGGTGATGCTCGCCGTCACCACGATGCTGTGGCGTGGCAAGCGTGCGGCACTGTGGTTATATGCGTTGGTGCTGTTGGTGACCATGATTTGGGGCGTCTGGGAAGTCGGCTTCGACTTCTGGGCGCTGACACCACGCAGCGACATCCTGGTATTCTTCGGCATCTGGCTGATCCTGCCCTTTGTCTGGCGTCGTCTGATTGTCCCTTCCAGCGGTGCGGTCGCGGCCCTGGTGGTGGTTCTGCTGATTAGCGGCGGCATTCTGACCTGGGCGGGTTTCCACGATCCGCAGGAAATCAACGGCACACTGAGTACCGATGTCACTGCGGCACAGCCTATTTCTCAGATTGCCGATCAGGACTGGCCTGCGTATGGCCGTAATCAGGAAGGCCAGCGCTGGTCTCCTCTTAAGCAAATTAACGCGGATAACGTTCACCAACTGAAAGAAGCCTGGGTTTTCCAGACCGGCGATCTGAAGCAGCCGAACGATCCGGGTGAAATCACCAACGAAGTGACGCCGATTAAAGTGGGCGACATGCTTTATCTCTGCTCAGCTCACCAGCGCGTCTTTGCGCTTGATGCGGCCACCGGGAAAGAGAAGTGGCACTTCGATCCGCAGCTGAACACCAACACCTTCTTCCAGCACGTGACCTGCCGCGGCGTCTCTTATCACGAAGCCAAAGCCGATAACGCACCGGCTGACGTGGTGGCTGACTGCCCTCGCAAAATCCTGCTGCCGGTGAACGACGGTCGTCTGTTCGCGCTGAATGCCGATACCGGCAAGCTGTGCGAAAGCTTCGCCAATAAGGGCGTGCTGAATCTGCAGACCAATCAGCCAGTGACCACGCCGGGCATGTATGAGCCGACATCACCGCCGATTGTGACCGATTCCACCATTGTGATCGCCGGGTCGGTCACGGATAACTTCTCTACCCGTGAAGCGTCTGGGGTGATCCGTGGTTTTGACGTGAACACCGGGAAGCTGATGTGGGCCTTCGATCCGGGCGCGAAAGATCCTAACGCCATTCCGGACGACGAACACAAGTTCAGCCTGAACTCGCCGAACTCCTGGGCCCCTGCGGCGTATGACGCGAAGCTGGATCTGGTGTATCTGCCAATGGGCGTGACCACACCAGACATCTGGGGCGGTAACCGCACCCCCGAGCAGGAACGTTATGCGAGCGCGATTGTGGCGCTGAATGCCACCACCGGGAAACTGGCGTGGAGCTACCAGACCGTTCACCACGATCTGTGGGATATGGACCAGCCATCACAGCCGACGCTGGCGGATATCAACGTGGGTGGCAAAACGGTTCCGGTGATTTATGCTCCGGCGAAAACCGGCAACATCTTCGTGCTCGACCGCCGCAATGGTCAGCTCGTGGTGCCAGCACCGGAAAAACCAGTGCCACAAGGCCCGGCCAAAGGCGATCGCCTGAGCCCGACGCAGCCGTTCTCTGACCTCTCCTTCCGTCCGAAGAAAGATCTCAGCGGCGCGGACATGTGGGGCGCCACCATGTTTGACCAACTGGTGTGCCGCGTGATGTTCCACCAGCTGCGCTACGAGGGCATCTTCACCCCGCCGTCTGAGCAAGGCACGCTGGTATTCCCGGGTAACCTGGGGATGTTTGAGTGGGGCGGAATCTCGGTTGATCCAAACCGTCAGGTGGCGATTGCTAACCCGATCGCGCTGCCGTTCGTTTCCCGTCTGATGCCGCGTGGTCCGGGCAACCCAATGGAGCCGCCGAAAGACGCGAAAGGCTCTGGCACCGAAACCGGTATTCAGCCGCAGTACGGCGTGCCGTATGGCGTGACTCTGAACCCGTTCCTGTCGCCGTTTGGCCTGCCGTGTAAACAGCCGGGCTGGGGGTATATCTCTGCTCTGGATCTGAAAACCAACCAGATTGCGTGGAAAAAACGTATCGGTACCCCGCAGGACAGCCTGCCGTTCCCGATGCCGTTTAAACTGCCATTTAATCTGGGTATGCCAATGCTGGGTGGCCCAATTTCCACCGCCGGTAACGTCCTGTTCGTCGCAGCGACCGCAGATAACTACCTGCGCGCCTACAACATGACCAACGGTGACAAGCTGTGGGAAGGCCGCCTGCCAGCTGGTGGTCAGGCGACGCCGATGACGTACGAGGTGAATGGCAAGCAGTACGTGGTCATTTCAGCCGGGGGTCACGGTTCGTTTGGCACGAAGATGGGCGACTATATTGTGGCTTACGCTTTGCCATAAATGCTCCCCTCTCCCTAACCCTCTCCCCAAGGGAGAGGGAATAAATTCGTAGGCCGGGTCAGGCGCTAGCCGCCACCCGGCTTTTTTTACACCGTAAACCCGAGCATCATCCCGGTATCTTCATGTTCGAGCAAATGGCAGTGCGCCATATACATATGCTCCTTCGACGCCGGATGATCGAATTTCACCAGCACTTCACTCACCGCGCCCTCCACTCTCACCGTATCTTTCCAGCCTGCGCGATGTGCCGCTGGCGCTTTGCCGTTTTCCGACAGAATGCGGAACTGTGTGCCGTGAATATGGAACGGATGCAGCATCATGTCGCCCTCGCCGGATATGGTCCAGCGCTCAAACTGCCCCTGGCTTGCGGCAAACATTGGCGAGTTCATGTCGAACGCTTTGCCGTTAATCCTGTTGGCGTTATGGAAATCAAAGCCTTTGCCACCGTGATTCATATGGCCCATGTTGCCGTGATCCATCTGCATTCCACCGTGGCCCATCATTTGGCCATGATCCATTCCGCCCATCGCCTGATTACCGTACTTCTTCATCAGCGCCTGCATGCCCATCATGTCGAGCATCGGATCCATCGACAGCTGCAGCTTACGTTGTGTTAATCCTTCCAGCGATGGCAGGCCCGGCAGGGTTGCCAGGGTATCCGGCAGCGTTGCTGATGCCGGAATGGCCAGCGGCTGAATTCGCATTACCGGGTGCGGTTTGTCAAACGGCGCAATCGCCATCCCCATTTGATTGACCGGCAGCATCACTAAATCAAACGCTTTACCGTCGCTGGTATCCACCAGCACTTCGAAACGCTCGCCCATCAGCATCGACAGCTCGGTCACTTTGACCGGCTCAGCAAGCAGGCCACCGTCGCTGGCAATCACATAAAGGGGGCGCTGGTCACTGGTGGTCAGATTCAGCGAGCGAGCATTACAGCCGTTGAGCAAACGCAGGCGCAGCCAGCCTTTCGGAGCCGCATGCTGCGGATAAATCGCCCCGTTGGTCAGAAGCGTGTCACCAAACCAGCCGACCGCTGCGGTCATGATGTCGAGCTGATAATCCACCTCCCCGGCATCGGTAAAGCGCTTGTCCTGAATGATCACCGGCACATCATCAATGCCCCACTGTTTTGGCAACAGCAGTTTATGGATCTGCGGATCTTCAATCAGTACCAGCCCGGCCAGCCCCATCGCCACCTGATGCCCGGTTTTCCCATGCTGATGGGGGTGGAACCAGCAGGTCGCAGCTTGTTGAGTTGGGGTAAAGGTGACACTCCGCGTCGCGCCCGGTTTAATCACGCCCTGCGGGCCGCCGTCCACATCGCCTGGGATTTCCAGACCGTGCCAGTGAACCGTGGTGTCTTCCGCAAGCTGATTGACAATATCAACGGTGACGGGTTTGCCCTGCTCAAGCCTTAATGCAGGCCCCAGCAGATTGCCGTTATAGCCCCAGGTGGTGGCCTTCTTCGCGCCAAACTGACTGGTGCCACTTTGCACCGTGAGGGCAATTCGATTGCGTGCATCCGCAGTCAGTAGATTGGGTATAGGCAGAGGCGGACGCTCAGCGGCCAGCACACTGCGGCTCCATAAAGGCAGCGCGCTGGCGACCCCAACAGCGGTTGCTAATTTGATAAATTCACGACGTTGCATCTTCACTCCCTTTTCGACGGCTGGTGATTAAATGAGCTTAAACCCTGCCCTTACCGGAAGGTCAAGAATAATCCCGTAATAAAGCCCTGCGCAGGCCTGAGAAGTGTGCTAACGTTGAATTTCGTGGATGCAATGGTAACTAAAATGAAGACGTTGTTCAGAACTGTGGTACTCGGAACTTTGCTGGCGATCTCCAGCAGCAGCTATGCTTTGAATGAATCCGAGGCCGAAGATATGGCTGATTTGACGGCTGTATTTGTGTTCCTGAAAAACGACTGTGGTTACCAAAATTTACCCAACCAACAGATTCGCCGTGCATTGGTCTTTTTTGCCCAGCAAAACCAATGGGATCTCAGCAACTACGACACCTTTAACATGAAGGCGCTGGGTGAAGACAGCTACCGCGATCTTAGCGGAATCCGCATTCCGACAGCCAAAAAATGCAAAGCCCTGGCCCGCGATTCTCTGAGCCTGCTCGCCTACGTCAAATAAGCCCTTTCGCTCTCCGCTGTTGAAATAATGACCGTGCATCGACGGTCATTGTTAGCTACTATGTTGCCCCAATTTTGAAATGATGTTAACGAATGAGGGTTCAACCATGGCTGACAATCCGGTGTGGCACGAAACGCTGCACGACCAGTTTGGTCAGTACTTTGCCGTCGACAACGTGCTTTATCACGAGAAGACGGATCATCAGGATCTCATCATCTTTGAAAACGCCGCCTTTGGCCGCGTGATGGCGTTGGACGGCGTGGTGCAAACCACCGAGCGCGATGAATTTATCTATCACGAAATGATGACCCACGTGCCGCTGCTGGCGCACGGTCACGCGAAACATGTACTGATTATCGGCGGTGGCGACGGCGCCATGCTGCGCGAAGTGTCCCGCCATAAAAATATCGACACCATCACCATGGTGGAAATCGACGCCGGTGTCGTTTCGTTCTGCCGCCAGTACCTGCCCAACCACAATGCCGGAAGCTATGACGACCCGCGCTTTACGCTGGTGATTGATGATGGCGTCAATTTTGTTAACCAGACGACGCAAACCTTTGACGTCATTATTTCCGACTGTACCGACCCGATTGGCCCTGGTGAAAGCCTGTTTACCTCGGTCTTTTACGAGGGCTGCAAACGCAGTCTTACTCCGGGCGGGATCTTTGTCGCCCAGAACGGCGTGTGCTTCCTGCAGCAGGATGAGGCGCTCGACAGCCACCGCAAGCTCAGCCACTACTTTAGCGACGTCAGCTTCTATCAAGCGGCTATCCCGACGTACTACGGCGGCATGATGACCTTTGCCTGGGCGACGGATAACGGCGCGCTGCGTCATCTCTCCACCGAGATCATTCAGGCGCGTTTCCATCAGGCGGGTCTCACCTGCCGTTACTACAATCCCGCTATTCACACCGCGGCTTTTGCGTTGCCACAGTATTTGCAGGACGCCTTGTCCAACTAAGGGGGCGAACAAAATTGAAAAAGCTGAAACTGCATGGCTTTAACAACCTGACCAAAAGCCTGAGTTTTTGTATTTACGATATCTGCTATGTGAAAACGGCAGAGGAGCGCGATGGTTATATCGCGTATATCGATGAACTCTATAACGCCAACCGCCTGACGGAGATCCTGTCGGAAACCTGCTCGATTATCGGTGCCAATATTCTTAATATCGCGCGCCAGGACTACGAGCCACAGGGAGCCAGCGTCACCATCCTGGTGAGTGAAGAGCCGGTTGACCCGAAACTTATCGACACCACTGAGCACCCAGGCCCGCTGCCGGAAGCGGTGGTTGCCCATCTCGATAAAAGCCATATCTGCGTTCATACCTATCCGGAAAGCCACCCGGAAGGCGGTCTGTGTACCTTCCGTGCCGATATTGAAGTGTCGACCTGCGGGGTGATTTCACCGCTGAACGCGCTGAACTATCTGATTCACCAGCTGGAATCCGATATCGTCACCATCGACTACCGCGTGCGCGGCTTTACCCGTGACGTAAACGGCATGAAGCACTTTATCGACCATGAAATTAACTCTATTCAGAACTTTATGTCGGAAGACATGAAGGCGCTGTATGACATGGTGGACGTGAACGTGTATCAGGACAATATCTTCCATACCAAGATGTTGCTTAAGGAGTTCGACCTTAAGCACTACATGTTCCACACCCAACCGGAAGACTTAAGCGAAGAGGAGCGCAAGGCCATTACCGGCCTGCTCTGGAAAGAAATGCGCGAAATTTACTACGGTCGCAATATTCCGACCGTGTAACGTAACGCGGGAGCAGGGATGCTCCCGCAGATTATTTCTGTTGCATAAAGGCGCGATACGCCGCCACGACCTGAAGGAAATCTTCTACGCCGCACATCGACAGGCTCTCTTCGTCGTAGTAACTCATGCCCTCTTCCATTTCGTCACCGGAAAATTCCAGCTGGTTGGCGCGCACCATCACCTCTTCCCCGTCCATCCAGACGGTATATTCATGGCCTGTACGCTGCCAGGAATTCTCGGTGCCTTTAACCGCCTGCGCGGCCTGCTCCACTTCATCGAGCAGCCCGAGGTTCTCTTTCACCTCTTCGTTAAACCAGTGCCCAACCGCTTCGTGGCCCATCGACATACGCACTTTCACCACCCCGGTGATGTCACGCAGAAATTCGTGATCCATAGTATTTTCCTCTGCAAAGCCATTGCAGTAATTATCGCAGTTGGGAAGGAGAAAAACAGCGGGATGAGTGTCAGGAGTGGAAAATAAAAACCCCACCCCGAAAGAGGTGAGGTTTTGTCTTTTGTAGGCCGGATAAGCGTTAGCGCCATCCGGCAAAGAATTGCCGGGCGGCACTGCGTTTGCCCGGCCTACATTTTCAGCACTAGCATTTACACTGCCGTCTGGAAAATCACGCCGTCGGCTTTCTCGGTGTACTGAGAGAGCTTATCGAAGTTCAGATAACGGTAAGTGTCTACCGCGGTCTTATCAACCTGAGCCACAAAGGTCTGGTACTCTTCCGGCGTTGGCAGTTTGCCAATCAGCGCCGCAACCGCCGCCAGCTCCGCAGAGGCCAGGTAGACGTTCGCACCGGTACCTAAACGGTTCGGGAAGTTACGGGTAGACGTGGATACCACGGTCGCACCGTCAGCCACACGTGCCTGGTTACCCATGCACAGGGAGCAGCCTGGGATCTCGATACGGGCACCGCTCTTACCAAACACGCTGTAGTAACCCTCTTCGGTCAGCTGTGCAGCATCCATACGGGTTGGCGGCGCAACCCACAGGCGGGTTGGCAGCTGGCCTTTATGGGTATCGAGCAGTTTACCGGCAGCGCGGAAGTGACCGATGTTGGTCATGCAGGAACCGATGAACACTTCGTCAATCTTGTCGCCCTGCACGTCAGACAGCAGACGCGCATCGTCAGGATCGTTCGGTGCACACAGGATTGGCTCTTTGATATCCGCCAGATCGATGTCGATCACTGCCGCATATTCTGCGTCAGCATCGGCTTCGAGCAGTTGTGGATCCGCCAGCCATTTTTCCATGCCCTGCACACGACGCTCCAGCGTACGGCGGTCGCCGTAGCCTTCGGCAATCATCCACTTCAGCAGCACGATGTTGGAGTTCAGGTACTCTTCGATCGGCTCGCGATTCAGCTTAATGGTACAGCCCGCAGCAGAACGCTCTGCAGACGCATCGGTCAGCTCAAACGCCTGCTCAACTTTCAGTTCCGGCAGACCTTCGATTTCGAGGATGCGGCCAGAGAAGATGTTTTTCTTCCCTTTCTTCTCAACGGTCAGCAGACCCTGCTTGATGGCATACAGTGGAATTGCATGCACCAGGTCGCGCAGAGTGATACCCGGCTGCATTTTGCCTTTGAAGCGCACCAGCACGGATTCCGGCATATCCAGCGGCATCACGCCAGTCGCTGCGGCAAACGCCACCAGACCAGAACCCGCCGGGAAGGAGATACCGATTGGGAAACGGGTATGGGAGTCACCGCCGGTGCCGACGGTATCCGGCAGCAGCATGCGGTTCAGCCACGAGTGAATAACACCGTCGCCCGGACGCAGCGAAACACCGCCACGGTTCATGATGAAGTCTGGCAGCGTATGATGGGTGGTGACGTCTACCGGCTTCGGATACGCCGCGGTGTGGCAGAAGGACTGCATCACCAGGTCCGCAGAGAAGCCCAGGCACGCCAGGTCTTTCAGCTCATCACGGGTCATTGGACCGGTGGTGTCTTGTGAACCTACTGAAGTCATCTTCGGCTCGCAGTATGCGCCAGGACGAATACCGGCAACGCCGCAGGCACGGCCAACCATTTTCTGCGCCAGGGAGTAGCCACGGTTACTCTCGGCCACATCTTTAGCCTGACGGAACACATCGCTGTGCGGCAGACCCAGCGCTTCACGCGCTTTAGTGGTCAGGCCACGACCGATGATCAGCGGAATACGGCCACCGGCGCGTACTTCGTCAATCAGCACGTCGGTTTTCAGCTCGAAACTTGCCAACAGTTCGTTGGTTTCGTGGTTACGCACTTCACCTTTGAACGGGTAAACGTCAATCACGTCGCCCATGTTCAGGTTGTTCACGTCCACTTCGATAGGCAGTGCGCCCGCATCTTCCATGGTGTTGAAGAAGATAGGTGCAATTTTACCGCCGAGGCACAGACCACCGCCGCGCTTGTTCGGCACGTTTGGAATGTCATCGCCCATGAACCACAGCACGGAGTTGGTTGCAGATTTACGGGAAGAACCGGTCCCAACGACGTCACCGACGTAAGCCAGCGGGAAACCTTTCTGCTGCAGGGCTTCGATCTGTTTGATCGGGCCAACAACGCCCGGCTGATCCGGATCGATACCTTCACGGGCGTTTTTCAGCATCGCCAGGGCGTGCAGTGGGATGTCCGGGCGTGACCATGCATCCGGGGCCGGAGACAGGTCATCGGTGTTGGTTTCACCCGTCACCTTAAACACCGTAACGGTCATTTTTTCCGCCAGCGCAGGACGGTTCAGGAACCATTCTGCATCAGCCCAGGACTGCATCACCTGCTTCGCGTGGGCATTGCCTGCTTTGGCTTTTTCTTCCACATCGTAGAAGTTATCGAACATCAGCAGGGTATGAGACAGCGCTTTGGCCGCAATCGGTGCCAGTTTGGCATTGTCCAGAGCGTCAATCAGCGGGTGAATGTTGTAGCCGCCCTGCATGGTGCCCAGCAATTCGATGGCTTTTTCAGGGGTAACCAGTGGGGAGGTGGCATCGCCTTTGGCGATAGCAGCAAGGAAACCGGCTTTCACATAGGCGGCTTCATCGACGCCCGGCGGTACACGGTTGATTAACAGATCTAACAGGAATTCTTCTTCGCCAGCAGGCGGTGCTTTCAGCAGCTCGACGAGTGCGGCCATTTGGGTTGCATCTAAAGGTTTTGCAACAATTCCCTCGGCGGCACGTTCAGCTACGTGCTTACGGTATTCTTCTAGCACGACGGTATCTCCTCGCTCTCATTGTCATATGCGGCCGGCGTTCTCTTCACGCTCCTGTGAGACAGCAGTTTGTAGGGTAAATGCCCGATACCGCGTCGGGCAGCATAGCAGGATTTGGGGGGGGTGTTAATCCGTTTACAAAAAAGCAACATTAAATTATTGGCTGAATCGTTAAGGCCAGAACAAAAAGGGACGAAACACTATTTTTAAACATAATAATTTCGTCCGGAAACAGCTTTGGGGCTGCGATCCCAACTTAAGTCAAAAACAAAAAATAAGTCTCCCTATACTGCCTTCAATGCTGCCATTTTCGGCAATACTCTCTGAAACGGGCCATTTTATTGTGCCAGGAGAAAAACATGACGTTGCCTTTTAAGCCCCATATCCTTGCGCTGATTTGCAGCGCGGGATTGTTAGCTGCCTCCGGTACGCTGTATGTGAAGAGCCGCGCCGCCGATACACCGCCTCAGCCTGCACCCGTCGCTCAGCCTGCCACTCCGGCCCAAGCGCCCGTTGCTCCACCAACCACTGCCGGCGCACAACAGGTTGCCGCGACGTATACGCCTGCGCAAATCGATCAGTGGGTCGCGCCTGTTGCACTTTATCCTGACAATTTACTGTCTCAGGTGTTAATGGCCTCGACGTATCCGAGCAATGTCGTACAGGCCGTGCAATGGTCGCAGGATAACCCTTCCATGCAGGGTGACGCTGCCGTGCAGGCCGTGGCCAATCAGCCATGGGACCCCAGCGTAAAATCACTGGTGGCCTTCCCTGCCCTGCTCTCCTTAATGGGTGAAAATCCCCAGTGGGTTCAGGATCTGGGTAACGCGTTTTTGGCACAGCCACAGGACGTCATGGATTCGGTACAAAAACTGCGTAATATCGCGCAGCAAACCGGTACGCTGAAATCGGGTCCGCAACAGAAAGTCACCACCACTGCGGTCGCCGCGCCACCTCCGGCACCGACGGCATCCTCCACGACGTCCACATCGTCAACGTCAACGACCACCACTACCACGTCGCCCGCACCGACAACTCAGGTCATCAAGATTGAATCCACTGACCCGAATGTGGTGTATGTGCCAACCTACAATCCGAATACGGTGTATGGCACCTGGCCGAATACCAGCTATCCGCCGGTCTATTTACCGCCAACCCCAGGTTCGCAGTTCACTAACAGTTTTGTGAACGGTTTCGGCTATAGCCTGGGTGTGGCAACCACCTACGCCCTGTTCAGCAGCATCGACTGGGATCACGACGACTATCACCATCATGATGATGATTACTACCACGGTGGCGGCGGTTACCACGGCGGCAGTAATAACAACATCAACGTTAACGTCAACAATTTCAACCACATTACCGGGCAGCACCTGAACGGCAACAATGCGAACTGGCAGCATAACCCGACCTTCCGCAACAACGTGCCGTACCCGAATAACAATGTGTCTGAGCGTTTCCATCAGACCAATGTCGCCGGAGGGTTAAGCGCCACTCAGCATACGGGGGCGAATCGGGATGGCCAGCGGCAAGCCGCGTTAAATCAATTCCAGCACAGTACCCATAATGGCGCAGCGCCAGGCCTGATTGCGGGCGGCGCGGCGGCGGGCGGTATTGCAGCGGCGGGTTCACGCGATTCGCAGCGTCAGGCGGCATCGAAACAGCTAAATCAGATTGCCCAGCGTAATAACTATCGCGGTTATGACGGGACGGCGGCAAAACAGAAGCTGCAAAATCCAACAGCGGACCAGCAGCAGCGTCGTGATAATGCAAAATCGCATCTGAAAAACCCAACGGCCGATCAGCAACAGCGCCGTGAAAATGCGAAATCGCACGTGCAGAACCCTACCGCCCAACAGCAACAGCGTCGCGAGCAGGTTCAGCAGCACCACGCTTCCGTGACGCCAGCGCAAAAGAGCCAGCGTCAGCAGAAGGTACAAAGCGCGCGTGCCAATGCCCTGAGCGGCAACGACAGTCGTTCGCCAAATTGGGAAGCCCAGCGCCAGCGTGGGGTACAGAGCCAGAAGCTCTCCGGGCTTAGTAGCTCGCAGCGATCGTCAGTACAGCACCATGTGCAGCAGAATGGATCCCACCACATTGAACGGCGTCATCGCTAAGGAGTAACCGTGAAAAAACTGATTATCTCCGGCTGTCTGGTGCTGTTTGCCCTGCCAGCACTGGCTCAACAGCACTTCGCAACCCCCGAAAAGGCCGCGACGGCGTTTGCAGATGCGCTCAGCCAACAGAATGAGTCAGTCATGACCAATATTCTGGGTGACGACTGGCGCCAGTACCTGCCGCCAGAAGGGGCTGACCCGGAAGCCGTCGCCCGTTTTCTGCGTGACTGGAAGATAAGCCACCACATTGTTGAACAGGGCAATACTGCCTGGATCAACGTGGGGCGCGAAAACTGGCAGTTGCCGATACCGGCCGTGAAAACGGCGGAAGGCTGGCACTTCGATATGGCTCAGGCGGCGGATGAAATTCACGTCCGTGAAATTGGTCGTAACGAACTGGCGGCTATTCAGGCGATGCATGCCTACGTCGATGCCCAACATGATTACTTCCAGCGCTTCCAGCACTACGCGCCGAAACTGATCAGCAGCGAAGGACAAAAAGACGGGCTTTACTGGCCGACCCAGCCGGGTGAAGATCCAAGCCCGTTAGGTCCGGCCTACAGCCCGGAAGTGCCGGGAATGGGCTATCATGGCTACCGTTTCCGCATCATTCCTGACAAAGACCAAAACGGCTTTGCGATGATTGCCTGGCCGGTGACATTCGGCGACACAGGGATCATGAGCTTTATGATCAACCAGGACGATAACGTGTATCAGTCCAACCTCGGCAACACGTCTGAGCTAAAAGCCCAGGCCATTGCGCAGTTCGCGCCAGAAAAACCCTGGCAGGAAATCACGCAATAACGTCTGACAAGGGTTCACCGCAGGGTGAACCCTTTTTCTTTCCTGCGTCAATTGCGTGACCAAACGCACATTTTTTTCCTCCCTGCGCAAGCCCTTTCCTGCAGTGTGATACTAGTACCTCCCATTACAGGGTGGATCCACTGGGTAGGGAATGACAACGAAACGCGCTTTTGTCCTGCGCAGCATACTGACCTGGCTTGCCGTCACGCTGCTTTGCAGTGCGATACTCTATGCCGAGCAAATTCGCCGACAGTACTGGCAATGCGATCGGGCGTTCAACCAACTTTTCAGCACGCTCAGCACCGCATTAACGCAAAATGAGTCGGTGATCCCGATCCTCAACGGCGATGAGGATCTGGCCCTGTTACGGCAAAAATTCCCGCAAATTCAGGCGCTGGAAAAAACCCTCAACCGCCCGCTGGATTCAGCACGGGTAGAGCACTTTTCTGACGCGACGTACTGGCTGTATAACCCCTATCGCCAGATCAGAGTGAAGATCTCGCTTAAGCCGTTGCTGGGATCCCCTGCGCATTTTTCTCAGGTGGAATTACAGAATCACGACACACCGCTGCCGGGGCTGTATCGCTGGGGCTGGAAACGCCAGTTCCCACAGCATTTTCAGCCCTTTACCCTGCAGGCAGGTGCGGATCCGGACTGGGCGAACGTCAGCCTGCTCCCGCATTGGCTGCTGGCAGCAGGCTCGGCGATGGTGGTGGCCATGGGCAGCCTGCTGCTCTGGTTTCGCAGGCAACAGCGCAAAGACCGACAGCGTGCCAATTACTACCAGCATGCGCGGCTGAACACGCTGGGAGAAATGGCGGCGGGCGTAGTACATGAAATCAATCAGCCGCTGATGGCCACGCAGATGTGGCTTGAAGGCGGCTTACGTCAGCTGAAAAATGGACATTCAGAGCCTGCACAGCAGGCCATACGTTCAGCGCTGACACAGACGCAACGAATAAGTAACTTACTGACGCGCTTTCGCGCTCACCTCTCCCAGGAGGAAGTCGCCATGACCCACGTGAATCTGGCGCATAGCTGGCAGCGGGTCGGCGATCTGCTGGAGCACGAACCAGGATCCAAACAGATACGCATCACCCACGCGCTGACCGCGGTGCAAATCCTGGCAGATCCCCTTTGGCTGGAGCAGGTGCTGCATAATCTGTTAAGCAACGCGATTCAGGCTCAGCAACACAATGAGAAGGGTTGGGTACACATCACCAGTGAAACCGATGGCGAAAAGGTCAAAGTCACGCTGACCGACGGCGGGCCGGGGTTCAGCCCGCAAGCGCTGCAGCACGCGTTAATGCCGCTGTTCAGCGAACGCGAAGGGGGATTGGGACTGGGGCTGACGTTAACGGAGTCGCTCATGACCCGCATGAACGGTACGCTGCGGCTGGCAAACTCACCGCAGGGCGGTGCGGAAATCAATCTGTGGTTTAGCAAAGGAGAGTAGGCGGTAATGGAAAAGAGCCTGTATATCATCGATGACGACGCGTCGATTCGCGAATCGCTGTCGTTCCTGTTCTCCACGCTGAACCTGCCCGTGCAAAGCTTTACCTCGGCAGATGCCTTCAGTGCCGCGGGGCTACCCGCACACGTGCTGACGGGCTGTCTGCTGCTCGATATGCGCATGCCTGGCGAAAGCGGGCTGAGTTGGTTTGAGCGCAACAGCACCACCTACCCGCTTCTGCCCGTGGTGATGATGACCGGGCATGGCTCGATTGATGCCTGTCGTCGGGCATTTCGCCACGGCGTTTTCGAATTTTTCACCAAACCGCTGGATGCCGACAGGCTGATCGAAACCGTCCATTCCGCGTTTGCAGAAAGTGAAACCCGCCTGCAGGACTGGCAGGAACAATGCCGCGTCCGGCAGCTTTTCGGGCTGCTCACGCCGCGCGAAACGGAAGTCCTGCGGGAGCTAATGACCGGAGCCAGCAATAAAGAAGTGGCCACGCGGATGGGGCTATCCACCCGAACCGTGGAAGCGCACCGGGCGGCTATCTTTAGCAAACTGGGAGTCAGCAGCCTGGTTCAGGCCGTGCGCGAACATGACAAACTGAACTCCGTATAAATACCAGGAAAGCTGCGTATTCCCCCGAATTTTTCTTCCGTCGTTCTGTTGTTAGCATCACTTTACAGACGACAAAGAGGAATTCGCCATGAAAGCACTGCTCATCTCCGCCGCCCTGTTTACCGGCCTGCTCACTGCTGGTGTACAGGCAGAAACGTTAAGCCAGAAAACGCTCTCTCTGACCCAGGCCAATAACCTGGCGCAGGAAGCCGTTAAAGCCTGCCTGGCTAAAAATTATCAAGTCTCCGTGACCGTTGTCGATCGCGCAGGCGTCGTCAAAGCCGTACAGCGCACGGATAACGCCGGGCCTCACACCGTTAAAGCCAGCGAAATGAAAGCCTGGACGGCACTGAGCATGAAGAATGCCAGCGGCAAAGTGATGGAAGCAGCACAAAGCAATGCGGGGGCACAAAACCTGAAAGATATTCCGGGTCTGCTGCTGCTGGCGGGCGGACTGCCGGTGAAAGACGGTAATGACGTGATTGGCGCAATTGGCATCGGCGGAGCGCCGGGGGGAAATCTGGATGAGGCCTGCGCTCAGGCAGCGCTGGATAACGTTAAGCTGTAACAGACAGCCGGATTAAAACATTAAGCAGAAGAATGGTCATGCATTCTTCTGCTTTACTTTGCCTGTCAGAAACTTATCCCTGATGCGGCATCAGTGCTGGCTGAGCAACAACAGCAGGCTTCGTGCTGGACAGCGACTGCTCATCCGATTTGATGCTGCCAGAATTCATCGCCCAAACGCCTTCCTGAGTCTTGGTAATAGCCTGATGCTGAGCATTCAGATTCTGGCCCATCGCAGCAATGTGCGTGGTTTCAGTACCACCACTGTTGTCTGCCCATGGCACCACCGGATCGTCAGCCAGTGCGAAACCAGAAATCAGTGTAGAAGCCAGAACGGCGGTAGTCAGAAGGGTTTTCATGGTGCACCTCAATATAATGATAACGCTATTAGTTTAGCGCGTTATTATTTTCAAAATGATGACGAGGTGTGTAGGGATATTGCAAGGAAACATTTTAAAATAAACAACTTACCGCTTCGTCAACGCTGCCGTGCATCACAGCGGACATAAAAAAAGCGGCCATCGGCCGCTTGATACATAATGAAAACTTATTTTTTCTTCGCTTTCGCATTCGGCAGGTCGGTGATGCTACCTTCGAACACTTCGGCTGCCAGGCCCACGGACTCGTGCAGAGTTGGGTGAGCGTGAATGGTCAGCGCGATGTCTTCTGCATCACAGCCCATCTCGATTGCCAGACCGATTTCACCCAGCAGCTCGCCGCCGTTGGTGCCGACAATCGCACCACCGATCACACGGTGAGTCTCTTTGTCGAAGATAAGCTTGGTCACACCGTCAGCACAGTCGGAAGCGATAGCACGGCCAGACGCTGCCCACGGGAAGGTGGCGGTTTCGTAGCTGATGCCTTTCTCTTTCGCTTCTTTCTCTGTCAGACCGACCCAGGCAACTTCTGGCTCAGTGTAGGCGATAGATGGGATCACTTTCGGATCGAAGTAGTGCTTCATGCCGGAAATAACTTCTGCGGCCACGTGACCTTCGTGAACACCTTTGTGTGCCAGCATTGGCTGACCGACGATATCGCCGATAGCAAAGATGTGCGGCACGTTGGTGCGCAGCTGCTTGTCAACGCGGATAAAGCCACGGTCGTCCACTTCCACGCCAGCTTTGCCCGCGTCGAGGTTTTTACCGTTCGGTACACGACCGATAGCGACCAGCACTGCGTCGTAACGCTGCGCTTCAGCCGGAGCTTTTTTGCCTTCCATGGAAACGTAGATACCGTCTTCTTTCGCTTCAACGGCAGTCACTTTGGTTTCCAGCATCAGGTTGAATTTCTTGCTGATGCGTTTGGTGAAGACTTTCACGATGTCTTTATCGGCAGCCGGGATAACCTGGTCGAACATTTCAACCACGTCAATCTCTGAACCCAGCGCATGGTATACGGTACCCATTTCCAGACCGATGATACCACCGCCCATTACCAGCAGGCGTTTAGGAACAGTTTTCAGCTCCAGCGCATCGGTGGAATCCCACACGCGTGGATCTTCATGTGGAATAAACGGCAGTTCGATCGGACGGGAACCCGCCGCGATGATCGCGTTGTCGAAGTTGATCACGGTTTTGCCGTTCTCGCCTTCCACTTCCAGGGTGTTAGCCCCGGTGAATTTACCCAGACCGTTGACCACTTTGACCTTACGGCCTTTCGCCATACCGGCCAGACCACCGGTCAGCTGAGTGATCACTTTCTCTTTCCAGGTACGAATCTTGTCGATATCGGTTTTCGGCTCACCGAAGACGATACCGTGTTCCGCCAGCGCTTTGGCTTCTTCGATAACTTTGGCTACGTGCAGCAGCGCTTTAGAAGGGATACAGCCGACGTTCAGACAAACACCACCGAGGGTGCTGTAACGCTCGACGATGACGGTTTCCAGACCTAAATCAGCGCAACGGAAGGCAGCGGAGTAGCCTGCCGGGCCTGCCCCAAGTACCACGACTTGAGTTTTGATTTCAGTACTCATCATGACCTCTATAATTTTTTATCCGGCGGTCCTACCCGTCGTCTTTCAGGCTGCAGGTGCGTTGGTTTCACGCCCTCACCCCAGTCACTTACTTCAGTAAGCTCCTGGGGACTCTGGCGCTTGCCGCCTTGCTGCAACCAGAAATCCATAGGGTATTGTTTTTCATTAATGCCCAAAAGCTGCCGGGATGTTCTATCCGTTCGTATTTTACAAAATTGTTAACAAATTTGAAACAACAAACGGCAACCGAATTCTCTGTACCGGTAACCTAATAAAACATAATGAGATTACCAGAAAAAAGCCGGCCGATTGGCCGGCTTTTCGATTACATCACCAGGCGGCGAATGTCGCTCAGCATGTTGTTGATGATGGTAATAAAGCGAGCACCATCAGCACCATCGATCACGCGGTGGTCGAAGGAGAGAGACATCGGCATCATCAGACGCGGGGTGAACTCTTTCCCGTTCCACACTGGCTCCATACCTGACTTGGAGACACCGAGGATAGCCACTTCTGGCGCGTTAACGATTGGCGCGAAGTGAGTTGTCCCGATACCGCCCAGGCTTGAGATAGTGAAGCAGCCGCCCTGCATTTCGCCAGCGGTCAGCTTGCCGTCACGCGCTTTCTTGGAGATAGCCATCAGCTCGCGAGACAGCTCGGTGATGCTCTTCTTGTTCACGTCTTTAAAGACCGGAACCACCAGACCATTCGGGGTATCAACCGCCACACCGATGTTGATGTATTTCTTCAGCGTCAGCTTCTGGCCATCTTCAGACAGGGAGCTGTTGAAGCGTGGCATCTGCTCGAGTGCGGCAGCAACGGCTTTCATGATGAAGACCACTGGGGTGAATTTCACGTCCAGTTTGCGCTTAGCGGCTTCGTCGTTCTGCTGTTTACGGAACGCTTCCAGATCGGTGATATCGGTTTTGTCGAAGTGGGTAACGTGCGGGATCATCACCCAGTTACGGCTCAGGTTAGCACCAGAGATTTTCTGGATGCGGCCCATTTCCACTTCTTCGATTTCGCCGAACTTGCTGAAGTCCACTTTCGGCCATGGCAGCATGCCTGGCAGACCGCCGCCGGTAGCAGCAGCTGGCGCAGACTCAGCGCGTTTCACGGCATCTTTCACGTAAGCCTGAACGTCTTCGCGCAGGATACGACCTTTACGGCCGGTGCCTTTCACTTTCGCCAGGTTTACGCCGAATTCGCGCGCCAGGCGACGAATCAGCGGAGTCGCGTGAACGTAAGCGTCGTTCTCAGCAAACTCAGATTTACCTTCTGCTTTAGCAGCAGGGGCAGCCGGTTTAGCCGCCTGAGCCGGTGCCGGAGCAGCCGCCGCTGGTGCAGCAGCTGGAGCCGCGGCAGGCGCAGCGCCTTCCACTTCGAACACCATAATCAGGGAGCCGGTAGACACTTTGTCGCCGGTGCTGATTTTGATTTCTTTAACGGTACCTGCGAACGGCGCAGGGACTTCCATAGACGCTTTGTCGCCTTCTACGGTGATCAGTGACTGCTCAGCGGCAACTTTGTCGCCCACTTTGACCATCACTTCAGTGACTTCAACTTCGTCACCGCCGATGTCCGGTACGTTAACGTCTTTCGCGCCAGCTGCGGCGGCTGGAGCCGCTGCTGCTGCCGGAGCAGCCGCCTGAGCTGGAGCCGCAGCAGGGGCAGCGCCCGCCACTTCGAACACCATGATCAGGGAGCCGGTAGACACTTTGTCACCGGTGTTGATTTTGATCTCTTTCACCACGCCTGCGAACGGAGCCGGGACTTCCATAGAGGCTTTGTCGCCTTCTACGGTGATCAGGGACTGTTCTTCAGTAACGGTGTCGCCCACTTTGACCATGATCTCAGTGACTTCAACTTCATCACCGCCGATGTCCGGGACGTTCACTTCTTTCGCTGCTGCAGCTGCTGGTGCAGCGGCCGGAGCGGCTTCTTTCTTCTCTTCCTGCGCAGGTGCAGCAGCTGCTGCACCGTCGGCGGAATCGAAAATCATGATCAGTTTGCCCGTCTCGGTTTTATCGCCGACAGAGACTTTGATCTCTTTAACGATACCAGCCTTTGGAGACGGAACTTCCATAGAGGCTTTGTCGCCTTCTACGGTGATCAGCGACTGTTCAGCTTCAACTTTGTCGCCCACTTTGACCAGGATTTCGGTGATTTCAACTTCATCAGCCCCGATGTCCGGTACGTTGATTTCGATAGCCATTATTTCTTTACCTCTTACGCCAGACGCGGGTTAACTTTTTCTGCATCGATATTGAATTTAACGATGGCGTCCGCCACCACTTTCTTATCGATTTCGCCACGTTTAGCCAGTTCGCCCAGGGCCGCTACCACCACGTAGGAAGCATCCACTTCGAAGTGGTGACGCAGGTTTTCACGGCTGTCGGAACGACCGAAGCCATCGGTACCCAGTACGCGGTAATCATCAGCCGGTACATAAGTACGAACCTGTTCAGCAAACAGTTTCATATAGTCAGTAGAAGCCACCGCTGGCGCATCGTTCATCACCTGAGCGATGTACGGAACGCGCGGAGTTTCCATTGGGTGCAGCATGTTCCAGCGCTCACAGTCCTGACCGTCGCGGGCCAGTTCGGTGAAGGAGGTGACGGAGTACACGTCAGAGCCCACGCCGTAGTCGTTCGCCAGGATCTGCGCTGCTTCACGAACGTGACGCAGGATAGAACCGGAGCCCAACAGCTGAACTTTACCTTTGCTACCTGCAACGGTTTCGAGTTTGTAGATACCTTTACGGATACCTTCCTCGGCACCTTCCGGCATCGCCGGCATGTGGTAGTTTTCGTTCAGCGTGGTGATGTAGTAGAACACGTTCTCTTGTTTCTCACCGTACATACGCACCAGACCGTCGTGCATGATCACGGCCACTTCGTACGCATAAGATGGATCGTAAGAGATACAATTCGGGATAGTCAGAGACTGAATGTGGCTGTGACCATCTTCGTGCTGCAGACCTTCACCGTTCAGGGTAGTACGACCGGAGGTACCGCCGACCAGGAAGCCGCGAGCCTGCTGGTCACCCGCCTGCCAGCACAGATCGCCGATACGCTGGAAGCCGAACATGGAGTAGTAGATGTAGAACGGGATCATTGGCAGGTTGTTGGTGCTGTAAGATGTCGCAGCCGCCAGCCAGGATGCGCCAGCACCCAGTTCGTTGATCCCTTCCTGCAGAATCTGGCCTTTCTCGTCTTCTTTGTAGTATGCCACCTGCTCACGGTCCTGCGGGGTGTACTGCTGACCGTTGGAGCTGTAGATACCGATCTGACGGAACAGACCTTCCATACCGAAAGTACGCGCTTCATCAGCCAGAATCGGAACCAGACGATCTTTGATAGACGGGTTCTTCAGCATCACGTTCAGGGCACGCACGAAAGCGATAGTGGTCGAAATTTCTTTGTTTTGCTCTTCGAGCAGCTGCTGGAAATCTGCCAGAGCTGGCATTTCCAGTTTCTCGTCGAAGTTCACCTGACGGGATGGCAGGTAGCCGCCCAGTTTCTGACGCTGCGCGTGCAGATAGGTGTGTTCTTCAGAGCCTTCCGGGAAGGTCACGTAAGACAGGTTTTCTACCTGCTCGTCGGTGACAGGAACATTGAAGCGGTCGCGGATATAACGCACGCCGTCCATGTTCATTTTCTTCACCTGGTGAGCGATGTTTTTGCCTTCGGCAGTTTCACCCATGCCATACCCTTTGATGGTATGAGCCAGGATAACGGTCGCTTTACCTTTGGTGTCCTGCGCGTTTTTCAGTGCCGCGTAGACTTTCTTCGGATCGTGACCACCACGGTTCAGCGCCCAGATCTGATCGTCAGACCAGTCGGCAACCAGTGCTGCGGTTTCCGGATATTTACCGAAGAAGTGCTCACGCACGTAGGCGCCATTTTTGGACTTGAAGGTCTGATAGTCGCCGTCAACGGTTTCGTTCATCAGCTGAATCAGTTTGCCGCTGGTGTCTTTACGCAGCAGCTCATCCCAACGACCGCCCCACATCACTTTCACCACGTTCCAGCCAGCACCCGCGAAGATGCCTTCCAGTTCGTTAACGATTTTGCCGTTACCGGTGACCGGGCCATCCAGACGCTGCAGGTTACAGTTGATGATGAAGCACAGGTTGTCCAGCTTGTCGCGGGTCGCGATGGTGATCGCACCTTTGGATTCTGGTTCGTCCATCTCGCCATCACCGAGGAAGGCGTAAACGGTCTGCTGAGAGGTATCTTTCAGGCCACGGTGTTCCAGATATTTCAGGAACTTCGCCTGGTAGATAGCACCGATTGGGCCCAGACCCATAGAAACGGTCGGGAACTGCCAGAATTCAGGCATCAGTTTCGGGTGCGGGTAAGAGGACAGGCCTTTACCGTGAACTTCCTGACGGAAGTTGTTCATCTGCTCTTCAGTCAGACGACCTTCAAGGAAGGCACGAGCGTAAACGCCCGGAGAGATGTGGCCCTGGAAGTACACCAGATCGCCGCCGTCTTTCTCGGTACGCGCGCGGAAGAAGTGGTTAAAGCACACTTCATAAACGGTCGCAGAAGACTGGAAGGAGGACATGTGGCCACCCAGTTCCAGGTCTTTCTTGGATGCGCGCAGAACGGTCATGATTGCGTTCCAGCGGATAGCTGAACGAATACGACGTTCCAGATCCAGATTACCCGGGTATTCCGGCTCATCTTCAACGGCAATGGTGTTGACATAGTTACGAGCGCCAGCGCCTGCCGCGACTTGTACACCACCTTTACGAGCTTCAGAAAGCATCTGCTCAATCAGATACTGAGCGCGCTCAACACCTTCTTCACGGATGACCGATTCGATCGCCTGTTGCCAGTCGCGAGTTTCGATCGGATCCACGTCATTTGGTAAACGTTCTGACATGGGGGTATTCCTTATCTATCTAATCGTTGATTTGTCTGGAACCTGTCCCATTGCGCTTTTGCTCAAAAGCGCAATAAGACAGGTTCTGCGTTTAGTTGCCGCGCTCTAAAAACTGGCGCTTAAAAAAAGCTAAGTACTGCTAGTCCTTTCGTTGCTGTAGGCGGCGAAGCGAGCGGTCTCGACGACTTTGCTCACGGCTGCGGTCCAGCAAGATTTCCTCAATGAAGGCCAGGTGACGGTGCGACGCTTCGCGCGCCTGCTCCGGCTCTCTGGCCATTATCGCCTCGAAAACTCGGGTGCGATGGCTGCTGACCAGCGGGAGCATCTCCCGGCGGGCGTACAGCAATTCAAAGTTCTGTCGAACGTTCTGCGCCAACATAGGTTCCATGCAGCGCAGAAGATGAAGTAAGACCACATTATGGGCGGCTTCGGTGACGGCAATTTGATACTGGACGACAGCGCTCGATTCGGCATCGAGATCGCCAGACTGCTGAGCGACTTCAATCGCCTGATGCAGCTCGCGAATGCGCACACGATCTTCTTCAGTGCCGCGCAGTGCCGCGTAATACGCAGCAATGCCTTCAAACGCGTGACGGGTTTCCAGCAGGTCAAATTGGGATTCAGGGTGATCGGAGAGCAACTCTACCAGCGGATCGCTGAAGCTCTGCCACAGGCTACTCTGGACAAAGGTACCACCGCCCTGGCGACGAAGCAGAAGTCCCTTCGCTTCGAGACGTTGAATCGCCTCGCGCAGAGAGGGACGGGAAACGTCGAACTGTTTGGCCAGTTCGCGTTCAGGCGGAAGTTTTTCACCGGGGCGTAGCGTCCCTTCCAGGATCAAAAACTCCAGCTGCTGCTCTATCACATCGGATAATTTTGGTTGGCGGATTTTGCTGTAGGCCATGGTTCCCTGTCTCAAGCCACTTACCCGGAGTCAATTGGTCTTACCAATTTATAGTTCGTGACGCTAAAGTAACAAAGTATTCACCTTCTGTCCATACAGGTTTTGATTGAAATCAGTAAACACGGCTTATTTTAACAACCTTACAGAAGCACTGTTTCAGAATTGTAACTTCACACAAATGCTTCATTTACCCCCAAAGCGGTAGATTTAACCTACGTGAAACGAAGTAATTTTCAGTCTGAACCGATTCAACACGGCGAAAATCGCATTTATATCCGCCAATAATGAATAGAAGATGAATGGCAAGGCGTCATCCTTAACGTGCGCGGCATTTACATTTGGTTTCTTTTTATGCACTTCGTCGGCATCCCTGCATAAAGCAGGTGCATTCGCTGGCGCTTAACACTATTCTTCCACGTACGGAAGACACACAAGCAATATTCACAATTCCGTGATGTAAAAAATAATGTACAGAAAACGGAAATTCATAATGACACGCGCTTAACCAAAGCGTAGAAAAAACAATCACTCACGAGGTTTCAAAATGGAAGGTCAACAGCAAGGCGAGCAGCTGAAGCGCGGCCTAAAAAACCGCCACATTCAGCTGATTGCGCTGGGTGGAGCCATCGGAACGGGCCTGTTTCTGGGCAGCGCCTCCGTTATTCAATCCGCAGGTCCAAGTATCATTTTGGGCTATGCCATCGCAGGTTTCGTGGCCTTTCTGATCATGCGTCAGTTAGGTGAAATGGTGGTTGAAGAGCCGGTAGCCGGTTCCTTCAGTCACTTTGCCTATAAATACTGGGGCAACTTTGCGGGATTCGCCTCCGGCTGGAACTACTGGGTGCTGTATGTCCTGGTCGCCATGGCCGAGCTGACGGCGGTCGGTAAGTACATTCAGTTCTGGTATCCGGAGATCCCAACGTGGGCCTCCGCTGCCGTCTTCTTCGTTGCCATCAACGCCATCAACCTGACTAACGTAAAAGTGTTCGGTGAGATGGAGTTCTGGTTTGCGATAATCAAAGTTGTCGCGGTGGTGGCGATGATCCTGTTCGGCGGCTGGCTGCTGTTTAGCGGCAACGGCGGTCCACAGGCTACCGTCCGTAACCTGTGGGATCAGGGTGGCTTTATGCCGCACGGCTGGCAAGGACTGGTAATGATGATGGCGATCATCATGTTCTCCTTCGGCGGCCTTGAGCTGGTTGGGATCACCGCGGCGGAAGCCAGCGATCCTCAGACCAGCATCCCAAGAGCCACCAACCAGGTTATCTACCGTATCCTGATTTTCTATGTGGGCTCACTGGCCGTTCTGCTGTCACTGCTGCCGTGGACTCGCGTGACCTCAGACACCAGCCCATTTGTGCTTATCTTCCACGAACTGGGCGACACCTTCGTGGCAAACGCGCTGAACGTGGTGGTTCTGACGGCGGCGCTGTCGGTCTATAACAGCTGTGTCTACTGCAACAGCCGCATGCTGTTCGGCCTGGCTCAGCAGGGCAACGCGCCAAAATCGCTGGCGAAAGTCGACAAGCGTGGCGTGCCTGTGAATACCATTCTGATCTCCGCGCTGTTCACTGGCCTGTGCGTTCTGATCAACTACCTGGCACCAGAATCTGCCTTTGGTCTGCTGATGGCGCTGGTCGTTTCCGCGCTGGTCATCAACTGGGCGATGATCAGTATTTCCCACATGAAGTTCCGTCGCGCTAAGCAGCAGCAGGGCGTCACACCGCGCTTCCCTGCCCTGTTCTATCCGCTGGGTAACTGGATTTGCCTGTTCACCGTTGCCGCTGTGCTGGTGATCATGCTGATGACCCCGGGTATGGCAATTTCCGTGTACCTGATCCCGGCGTGGATTGTGGTGCTGGCGATTGGCTACGCGGTCAAACAGAAAGGGGCGAAAGCCGTTCGCGCGTAATCCTCTCACGTCTCTGTGCCCCAAGTGGGCACAGAGCGTTTCTCCCCTGCCAAAAGTGATGTACCATCCTCGGGTTGCTGATGCCAAAAGGACCCCTGTCACCGATGAAAAAGACTCTGACGATCAAAGACATTGCTGAACTGGCAAATGTCTCCATCGCGACGGTTTCACGGGTGCTGAACAACAACAGCTGGGTGTCCGATAAAACGCGGGACAAGGTGCAGAAGGTGATCGACGAGCATCATTTCAGCCCCAACCTGATGGCCCGCAGCATGATTTCGCGCAAGAGTATGACCCTCGCCGTGGTCGTTTCCGACATCACCAACCCCTACTTCGCCACGCTGGTCGAGCAAATTGAAAAAGCGTGTCAGCCCGCGGGCTATAAAATCATCCTCTTTGATACCCAATCGGCGAATAAGCGCAGCGATTCCCAACAGGTGATTGCCGAAGATCAGATTTTCAGCACCATTATCGATAGCCAGCTCGATGGAGTGATCGTTCTCGGCGGCAATATCGACTACCTGAAAATCCCCGAAAGCTATCTTGAAGGCCTGCAAAAGCTCATTGCCACGCTGCCGGTGATCGTCGTTGGCCGAAAACTGGCGCACTACGACTACACCTGCCTTCAGCGCGATCAGGTCAACTGCGTTAAAATCATCACCCGTCATCTGCTGAGTAAAGGGCATCGCGATATCGCCTTTATCGGCGGTTCTCCCGGTGTGTACATGACCGGGCAGCGCGTGACGGCTTTTCATGAAACGTTAAAAGAAGCGGGTCTTCAGCCTGAAAAGGCGCCAGTGATTGAGACCAACTTTTACCCCCAGCACGGTTATGAAGCGATTAAAAAGCTTCTCGGCACCGGGAACCCGCTTCCTCAGGCACTGCTGGCTATCAACGATCGTGTGGCGATGGGGGCCATCCGCGCGCTGAAAGATAACGGCATTGACGTGCCTAAAGATATTGCCGTTGCCAGCTGTGAATTCTTCCCCGGCAGCGAGTATTACGTCCCGCGCCTGACGTCGGTAGATCATCAAAATCACGTTCTGGGTCAGCAGGTTATCCGCCAGATGATGACGCTGTTGCAGGATATGCTGCCGGAAGCCTTCGACATTTCCCCACTGCTCATTGTTGGCGAATCTGCCTGAATGCCTTACCGGATGGCGCTTGCGCTTATCCGGCCTACAACAAACGAAACTCCTCAGGCCCCGTTTGTAGGCCCGCGCAAGCGTTAGCGCCGCCGGGCATTTTCACATGCCGCATACAAATTATTCAGATCGTCGTCACAGAACCTCATACGTAGAATTGACCACCAGAAATCTCTCATCATATTTTACTGAAAACGTTTTCAGGTTTTCAGTTACAGAGAGGGCACGATGAAACCAACGATGATGACCTACATCCATGAAGAGCACGCCACGCTTGCACGCATCCTGGATAACTACCCCAACGCCATTCCCGCCATTGAAGACAACAGCGAATGGCTGCTGCTGGCCACCGGCTCCAGCGTCAACGCGGCGGTCAGCGCCAAATACTACATTGAGAGCCTGTCTGACGTTCGCGTCACGATTGCCGAGCCGTTCCATTATCAGCATTTTGAGAAACACAACCCGGCGGTAGGTACCGTGATTGCCGTTTCCCAGAGCGGAGAAAGCACCTCCACGCTGCATGCACTGGCAGCACTGAAAACCCAGTTTCCTGTGAAAACCATCGGCCTGAGCAGCAAACCACAGAGCGAACTGGCAAGAACCGCAGACACCTTTGTGCTGCTGGATATCGGCGAGGAGCGCGTGGGGTATGTCACCAAAGGCTATGTCGCCACGATTCTGACGTTGATGCTGATGGGCCTGCGCCATGCAAAAACGGTGAATGCCATTGATGCTGCACGCGAACAACAGGAGCTGAACCTGTTGCGTCAGGCCGTGGACGCTATTCCGGCGATTATCGACACCACAGAGTCTTTCTTCGCTCGCTGGCAGGCGGATCTGATTGCCTCTCCGCGTTTCACCAGCATCGGCTATGGCCCGGCGCTGGGCGTGTGCATGGAGATGGCGACCAAGTTTACCGAAACCGTGCGCGTGCCTTCACAGGGCATTGAAATGGAAGTGTTTATGCACGGGCCTTATTTCGAAATTAACCCACAGCATCGCCTGTTTTTCCTCGATGTCCCAAGCGTAGCCCGCGAGCGTCTTACCCTGCTTCGTCAGTATGAACAACGTCATACGCAGTACGTTTATACCGTGACGCCAACGGCAAGCGACGATCCGCACACGCTGTCGCTGAACGTCAATATCCCGGAAACCATGCTGCCGCTGGTGATGATCGTTCCGTTCCAGATCCTTGCCCATCATATTGCCGAAGGGAAAGGCAACAACCTGCCACAGCGAATCTTCACCGATTTCGGCGTGGCGGTAAAAAGTAAAACCAAACCTGGCGATTACGCCTGATCCACAGCCTGACCCCTACACACTTTACTAAGGTGCTTATCATGGCGACTTCATTTAAACACGTTGCAGAGCAGATCCTCGCCGCCGTCGGTGGTCAGGAAAACGTGGTTCACGCTACCCATTGCGCAACCCGTCTGCGCCTGAATCTGAAAGACGACGGTAAGATTAACGAGCAGCAGCTGTATCAATTGCCGGAAGTGGTCAAGCTGGTGAACAACGGCAGCCAGTTTCAAATTGTGATTGGCCCCAAAGTAGAGAAGGTCTTTGCCGCCATGAACGACCTGCTGCCCGGCAGCAATGCGACGGCGGAACCCGTCCAAAAAAGCACGTTGTTCAACCGTCTGCTGGCGACGCTTTCCGCCATCTTTACGCCGTACATCGGTGTACTGGCGGGCGTAGGGGTACTCAAAGGCCTGGTGGTGTTACTGCAAACGATGGATCTTATCTCCACCAAGTCCTGGCTGTTTGTGGTGCTAAATGCGCTTTCCAGCGGCGTATTCGTGATGCTGCCGCTGTTTATCGCAGTGACCGCGGCGGACAAATTCAAAACCAACCGTTTCACCGCGCTGGCGCTGACGGCGGCGATGATTTTCCCACTGACGGATGCCGCCACGCCAAACAGTATTGATATCTTTCATCTCACCTTCCCGCTGAAAATCTACGGTGGCGCGGTGATCCCGGCCATTTTTGCGGTCTGGTTCCTGAGCTATGTCGAGCGCGGGTTGAAGAAAGTGATTCCTGAAGTGGCGGCGCTGGTGTTTGTTCCTTTCCTGTCACTTCTGGTCTGCGGCTTTGTGGTCTTTACCGTCATTGGCCCGATTGCTGACTACGTCGGGATTGGCATCGCCAACGCCTACACCTGGCTTTATAACCTGAGCCCGGTACTTTCCGGTGCGCTGCTGGCAGGGATTGGTCAGGTGTTCGTGGTGTTCGGCGTGCACTGGGGCATAATTCCGATTGCGCTGATCAATATGCAGGTCAACGGTTACGACACCGTGATGGCGATGTTTATGTCGGCGGTCATGGGACAGTTTGGCGCCGCGTTCGGGGCCATCTTTATTGCCCGTAACCTGAAAGACAAACAGCTGGCGATTTCTGCCTCCATCTCAGCCTTCTTCGGGATCACCGAACCGGCACTTTACGGGGTGAATCTGAAATACCGTATGCTGTTCATCTTTGGCTGTATTGGTGCTGCGCTGGGTGGCGCTATCACCGGCTTCCTGCGGGTGAAGACCTACAGTTTTCTTCCGGTATTGAACGTCTTCGAACTGGGGCTGTTCAGCGGGCCTGATTCGAAAGCCATTTATGAGGTGATTGCCATTATCGTCGCCTTTAGCGTACCGGCCATACTCACCATCATCTACGGCAAAACCCGTCAGCTGGTTCCGGTCAGCGAGCTGCGCTAATTCTCCACATGCTGTAGCGGTGAAAACCGCTACAGCAGCCTGTTACGTGCTTCACACTTTTCCTCTTACAGCTGATTTATCCATATCAGTGCCGCATTCCTGCAACGCATTATTTCTGGAGACAGCGAATACTCTTCTGCATATCTCAGTGTGGAGAAGTGTCGATGGACAGCAATACATTATCGGTCAAAGAAAAAATCGGCTATGGCATGGGTGATGCAGGATGCAACATCATCTTCGGTGCCATTATGTTGTTTGTTAACTATTTTTATACGGACATCTTTGGGCTGGCTCCGGCTTTAGTGGGCGTTTTGTTGCTGTCTGTTCGCGTTATTGACGCCGTCACCGACCCGATTATGGGGGCCATGGCCGACAGAACGCGCAGCAAGTACGGACGCTTTCGTCCCTGGTTGCTGTGGATTGCCTTCCCTTATGCCCTGTTTAGCGTCCTGATGTTTACGACGCCGGAGTGGACTTACAACAGCAAAGTTATCTATGCCTTTGTCACCTATTTCCTGCTCTCTATCACCTATACCGCGATCAACATTCCTTACTGCTCCCTGGGGAGTGTGATCACCAATGACCCGAAAGAGCGCGTTGCGTGTCAGTCCTATCGCTTCGTGATGGTGGGCATTGCCACTCTGCTGCTCTCGTTGACGCTGCTGCCCATGGCCGACTGGTTTGGCGGGGCCGACAAAGCCAAAGGCTACCAAATGGCGATGGCCGTGCTCGCCTTTATTGGCATGTGCATGTTCCTGTTTTGCTTCGCGACGGTACGCGAGCGCGTTCGCCCGGCCGTACAAACCAATGACGAACTGAAGCGCGACCTGAAAGACGTGTGGAAAAACGACCAGTGGGTGCGCATCCTGCTGCTGACCCTGAGTAACGTCTGCCCCGGCTTTATCCGTATGGCAGCAACCATGTATTACGTTACGTGGGTGATGCAGCAAAGCACGCATTTCGCCACGCTGTTTATCAGCCTTGGCGTAGTGGGCATGATGATTGGCAGCATGCTGGCGAAAGTGCTGACCGACCGCTGGTGCAAGCTGCAGGTGTTCTTCTGGACCAACATCGTGCTGGCGGTGTTCTCCTGTGCGTTCTATTTCTTCGACCCGAAAGCCACGATGACAATCATGGTGCTCTACTTCCTGCTCAACATCCTGCACCAGATCCCGTCACCGTTACACTGGTCACTGATGGCCGACGTCGACGACTACGGCGAATGGAAAACCGGGAAGCGCATCACCGGGATCAGCTTCTCCGGCAACCTGTTCTTCCTGAAGGTCGGGCTGGCGGTTGCAGGGGCAATGGTGGGCTTTCTGCTCTCCTGGTATGGTTACGACGCCGGTGCGAAAGCGCAAAGTGCGCAGGCGATCAACGGCATTGTGCTGTTGTTCAGCGTGATCCCAGGCGTCGGCTATCTGATCACCGCAGGTGTCGTGCGCTTGCTGAAAGTCGACCGTGAAATGATGAAGCAGATCCAAAGCGATCTGGAAAAACGTCGCCAGAACTACCGTGAATTGAGTGATTATCAGGAACAGGCAGAATTGATAAGGAAACCACAATGACAACATGGCCGAACCCGTTTATCGAACAACGTGCCGATCCCTTTATCCTGCGTCACGACGGGTCGTATTACTTTATTGCTTCGGTGCCTGAGTATGACCGACTCGAGATCCGTCGCGCAGTAACGCTTGAAGGATTACGAACCGCTGAGCCGGTTACCGTCTGGCGCAAACCTGAAACAGGGCCGATGAGCCAGCTTATCTGGGCGCCGGAGCTGCACAACATCGACGGAACATGGGTTATCTATTTTGCAGCCACACATACGCATGACCTCGATAAGTTAGGCATGTTCCAGCACCGGATGTTTGCGCTTGCCTGTACAGAGGCCGATCCGCTCAGCGGAAAATGGACCGAAAAGGGCCAGGTCAAAACGCAGTTTGATACCTTTGCGCTGGATGCCACCACATTCTCGCATCAGGGAAAACAGTGGTATTTGTGGGCGCAGAAAGCGCCGGACATTGCCGGAAATTCAAACCTGTATCTGGCCGAACTGGAAAACCCGTGGACGCTCAAAGGGCATCCGGTGATGCTCAGCAAACCGGAGTTCGACTGGGAATGCCGGGGCTTTCTGGTCAATGAAGGCCCGGCAGCGATGGTGCATGGCGATAAGCTGTTCGTCAGCTACTCCGCCAGCGCGACCGACGAAAACTACTGCATGGGGTTATTGTGGATAGACCTGGATGCTGACCCAATGCAGGCCAGCAACTGGCACAAATCACAGGTGCCGGTCTTCACCACCAGCGATGAAAACCGCCAGTATGGGCCGGGACATAACAGCTTCACGGTAACGCCTGAAGGGGAAGATGTGCTGGTGTACCACGCGAGAAACTACACCGAAATTGAAGGCGATCCGCTCTACGATCCGAACCGCCATACGCGCTTGAAACGGATGCGCTGGAACGAAAACGGGATGCCTGATTTTGGCATCCCGCCTGCGGATTCACTCTGAGACTCTGCCCGGTAGCTTTGATTGCCCGGTGGTGGCTGACGCCTTACCGGGCCTACGAGGATCCGACCGGGCAATAAATCAAACCAGCGTCCCGTAAATCGTCAGTAGCGCCATAATCACCACCGTCACATAGGAGGCTTTCTTCGCCATTGAAACCGCGGCTTTCGGCGTTTCAACTTTATCCACATGTGGCTCACGGGCCAGCGAGAACTGCGCCAGTTGCGTCAGCACCTGATACTGGGAAGTATGGCGGTCACCCAGTGAAGCAAACCACGCTGGCAACGCTTTCTCGCCGTGGCCAATCAGCGCATACACCACGCCGACCAAACGAACCGGAACCCAATCCAGCACATGGAGAATGGCGTCAACACCGGATTCCTGGCGGTGACGTGGCGTCTGATAACGCGCCAACCAGCCCTGCCAGGCGCGCAGAAACGCATAGCCCATCAGGGTAACCGGCCCAAACGCGCCACCCACAACGAACCAGAACAGCGGCGCGAGATAATAGCGATAGTTAATCCACAGCAGGGCATTTTGAAGCTCGCGCAGATACTCACGTTCATCGCAGCCTGGCGGCACCCCGTGGATCAGCGTGAGTTCAGTCGCCATCGCGTCACGGGCATGGGTGTCATCGCGGGATGCGGCTTTGAGATAGGCGTGGTAGTGCATTCGCACTTTACCTGCACCAATACACAGCACACCAATCAGGATCCACACCACCAGCAGAGGTACGTTAAACAACACGCCGTGCAGGGTACGTTCGAGCAGCCAGACGACGGCCATCGCCACGACCGCCATCAGCAGAGTCATGGCAAAGGAGTAACGTTTAATACGACGGAACAGCACTTCCAGCCGGTGATCGAGCTGCCAGTGCTCGCCGAGTTTAAACAGACGTTCGGCAATCAGCACCAGAAGTGTGGTAAACAGCGTCATGTCTTCTCCTTGTCAGACGGTAGACTCACCAGAGCGCGAAAACGCGGCCAGTCAAACGCCGGGCCGGGATCGGTTTTACGCACCGGGGCAATATCGCTATGGCCGGTGATGTGACTGGCCAGCGCCGGATACACCGAGCTCAGCAGGCGGGTCACCGCGGCAAGCTGCTGATATTGTTCATCGGTATAAGGCAAAGTATCGGTACCTTCCAGCTCAATGCCAATCGAAAAATCGTTACATCTTTCGCGGCCCTGATACGACGAAACACCGGCATGCCAGGCACGTTTATCAAACGGCACATACTGTACGATTTCACCGTCCCGGCGAATCAAACAGTGAGCGGAAACACGTAAATGCGCAATCTCGGCAAAAAAGGGATGAGCTTCAGGATCGAGTGTTCCTGTGAATAATGCGTCAATCCACGGGCCGCCAAATTCACCGGGCGGCAGGCTGATGTTATGCACCACCAGCAGCGTGGGGGCGTCGTCATCCGGGCGGCAATCATGATGCGGCGACGGGACGCGTCGCGCATCTTCCAGCCACCCACCGGTTAACTGCATGCGGGCTCTCCTTAATCTATGGTGCTGAAATCCGGTTCAGAGTAGCATGTTTATAACTTGTTATTCCTTACCATTTGGAGTTTTATCATGCCGCCTCGCCGCTATAGTCCAGAGCATCGTCGTGACGCGCTGTTGGAACGTATTAACCTTGATATCCCTGCTGCTGTAGCGCATGCGCTGCGTGAAGATCTCGGCGGAGAAGTGGATGCCGGAAACGACATCACCGCACAGCTACTGCCTGAAAACGCCCACTCTCACGCGGTGGTGATCACCCGTGAAGCCGGTGTGTTTTGCGGTAAACGCTGGGTGGAAGAGGTGTTTATTCAGCTGGCAGTCGACGACGTCAGCATCACCTGGCACGTTGAAGATGGCGATTCCGTTAGCGAAAACCAACCGCTGTTTGAACTGAATGGCCCCTCGCGCGTGCTATTAACCGGCGAACGTACTGCGTTGAATTTCGTGCAAACACTCTCCGGTGTGGCCAGTGAAGTTCGCCGCTATGTGGATTTACTCGAAGGGACCACGACGCAGCTGCTTGATACCCGCAAAACTCTGCCAGGCCTGCGCACCGCGCTGAAATATGCCGTGCTTTGTGGCGGAGGGGCTAACCATCGTCTGGGGCTGACGGATGCTTTCCTGATTAAAGAAAACCACATCATTGCCGCTGGCTCTGTCCGTCAGGCCATCGAACAAGCGTTCTGGATCCATCCGGATGTTCCGGTTGAAGTCGAAGTTGAAAGCCTCGAAGAGCTGCGGGATGCGTTAAAAGCTGGCGCTGATATCATCATGCTCGACAACTTCGAAACGCCACAGATGCGTGAAGCCGTGAAAATCACCAACGGCAATGCGCGTCTGGAAGTCTCCGGCAACGTCACCTTCGACACTATTCGCGAATTTGCAGAAACGGGGGTGGATTACATCTCCGTCGGTGCGCTGACTAAGCACGTTCGTGCGTTAGACTTGTCCATGCGCTTCAAATAAGCCCGCCACCGCGAAGGAGATTTACGATCTCCTTCGCAGGAAAACGCAACGCCCTGCAACCCCCTAAAACAGTCTTCGACCGCCTTCCACGATCTGATCTTTCCCCTTCGCCAGCCGTCTCACAGACTGTCAGAGTGCTTCCGTCAACCAAGGAGGCTCTATGAACAAAATACAAGGATTTACCCTGATTGAACTGATGGTCGTGATTGGCATTATTGCCATCCTCAGCGCAATCGGCATTCCTGCTTACCAGAACTACCTGCGGAAAGCGGCGCTCACCGACATGCTGCAAACCTTCATGCCTTACCGGACCGCCATTGAACTTTGCGCTCTTGACCACGGTGGAACAACCGACTGTGACGGCGGCACCAACGGCATTCCGGCTCCCGCCACCAGCCGTTATGTCTCCGGAATGGAGGTCGCGCAGGGCAACGTTACGCTAACCGGACAAGAAAGCCTTAATGGTCTGAGCGTCATCCTCAAACCCCAATGGGATAACGCCAACGGCATCACCGGCTGGCAACGGACCTGTACTATCGCCAGCGACAGCGCGTTAAAACAGGCCTGCGAAGACGTTTTCCGTTTTAACGCATCCTGAGGTTCTTCTCCATGAAGCATGACCAACTTCTGGCTCTGTGCCAGCGTTATAGCGCTGTTTTACTGAGCAATGACGAGCGAGTACTCAGCATTGCCGTCGTGGACACACCCCCGCAGGAGCTTATGGACGCGCTGCGTTTTGCAACCCAAAAGCGCATCGACATTGAATGCTGGGATCGCCCACGAATGGAGCAGCACCAGCAGACCGATCGGGAATCGCACCTGCCTGCTGCGCGCAATGACAATGGCGACGTTGTAGAACTTCTCAATCAAACGTTGCAGCAAGCACTGCAGCAGCGAGCATCTGATATCCACTTTGAACCCTGTGCCGAATCCCTTCGCGTACGGTTACGGGTGGACGGAGTACTGTATGCCTTGCCCGATTTCTCCCCGGCCTTGAGTGCACCGCTCGCCGCCAGGCTCAAAGTGCTGGGCGGGCTGGATATTGCTGAGCGACGCCTGCCGCAGGACGGACAATTTACGGTCGATATCGCCGGGAATAACGTCTCGTTCAGAATAGCCACCCTTCCCTGCCGCGGCGGCGAGAAAGTGGTACTCCGGCTGCTGCATCAGGTGAAACAGACGCTGGATATCAATACGTTAGGAATGAGTGAGGCACAGCAGCAGACCTTTCTCCACGCCCTACGCCAACCACAGGGTCTACTGTTGGTGACAGGACCGACTGGCAGCGGAAAAACCGTCACGCTTTACAGTGCGCTTCAGGCGCGGAACACCCCGGAGATCAATATTTGTAGCGTTGAGGATCCGGTGGAGATTCCGCTGCCGGGGATCAACCAAACACAGATCAACAGCCGTGCCGGATTGACGTTTCAGAACGTACTGCGGTCACTGCTGCGCCAGGATCCGGATATCGTGATGGTCGGTGAAATACGCGATGCCGAAACGGCGGAAATTGCCATCAAGGCGGCACAAACAGGGCATCTGGTGCTCTCTACGCTGCATACTAACTCCACAACAGAAACGCTGGTTCGGTTGCAACAGATGGGCGTGGCGCGTTGGATGGTTGCTTCAGCGCTGCTGGTCGTGGTGGCGCAGCGGCTGGTTCGTCGACTGTGTCCCTACTGCCGCCAGCAGCAGGGACACTCCACGCTTTTACCGGCTTCGCTTTGCACAACACCCCTGCCCAACTGGGTGGCCTCGGGATGCCCGCGTTGCTATCACGGCTATCACGGGCGAATGGCCCTATTCGAAGTGTTGAGTATCACGCCCTCTTTAAAACAGGCCATTTTGGGGGGCGCCACGCCGGAGGAGATGGAGCAGAAAGCCAAAACCTCGGGTATGGCAACGCTGTTGGAGCACGGCTGCGAGGCTGTCCGCCAGGGCCAAACCAGCGCTGAAGAACTGCTGCGTGTGGTAGGGCTTCATCATGCAGGATAAACAGCTGTGGCAATGGCGAGGAGTGACAACAGAAGGTGATTCCGTTCGGCGTACCGTTTGGGCGGAAAGCAAAATGGCCGTTCTGAAAAGCATCGAACGAGAGAATACGCATCCCCTGCAGCTTAAACGCTGCCCGGTAAAAAAAGCACACTGGCATGCCCATTACAGCCGCGAACTGATGCATCAGCTTGCTACGCTGTTACAGGCCGGACTCACGCTTTCCGACGGCTTGATATTGCTCGCTGAACAACACCCCAGCCCACAGTGGCAGGCTCTGTTGCGGGATACCGCCCATCAACTGGCGCAAGGCCATGCCCTCTCTACGGTGCTAAAGCAGTGGCCCGACGCCTTCACCCCTCTCTATTCCGCCATGGTGCATGCCGGAGAGATAACCGGCAAGCTGGATTACTGCTGTTTCCATCTGGCGCGCCAGCAACAGCAGCAGCAAGAACTCAGCCAGAAAGTGAAAAAAGCGCTGCGCTACCCGTTGATCATTTTACTGTTGGCGGTGGTCGTGGTTTTCGGCATGAGCGCTTTTGTCCTGCCAGAATTTGCCGCGATTTATCGTACCTTCAACACCCCGTTGCCTGTATTGACGCTGGCGGTGATGGCGATTTCCGATGCCGCTCAACAAGCGCTACCATTTCTCGCGATCGCGACGGTGTTGCTTTTCTTCTTACGCCCATTGCTAAATCGCAGCCCGGGATGGCAACTGCTCCGACCGCGGCTGTTGTTAAAAATCCCGGTATTTTCCGTGCTTATTCGGGGGCAAATGCTGAGTCAGATTTATACCGTGCTGGCCTTAACGCAGCATGCCGGGATCCCCTTTCTGCAAGGGCTCACCAGCGTTGAGGAGACGTTGAGTTGTCCATGGTGGCGCGCGGTTATCCGGGAGATAAGCGAGTCTGTCTCCACAGGCAGTGCTATCTGGCAGGCGATGGAGAAAAGCCCTGTGTTTACGCCATTGTGCAAACAGCTAATCAGAACCGGCGAGGTGTCGGGATCGTTAGATAAAATGCTGGAGAACCTGGCGGATTACCACAGCAAGCAAACCCATGAACAAGCAGAGAACCTGGCAACACTTCTGGAACCGGTGATGTTGTTAGTGACGGGGATAATTATCGGGACGCTGGTGGTGGCAATGTATCTGCCGATCTTTCATTTGGGGGATGCGATTAGCGGAGGATAAATTGCTGGCGCCAGTTAGCGCCAGCAAAATCGGCATTACAGGCTGTTGAACACGCGGTTCTCTTGTTCCTGTACGCGGATAAAGGTCGTGCGTTTGGTCAGCTCTTTCAGACGAGAGGCACCAACGTAGGTACAGGCTGAGCGCAGGCCGCCGAGGATATCACGCGCCGTGTCTTCAACCGGACCACGCATCTTCAGTTTGACGGTTTTACCTTCTGCTGCACGGTATTTCGCGACACCACCCACATGGCGGTTCATCGCGGATTCAGAGCTCATGCCGTAGAACAGCATGAATGTTTCACCGTTTTCTTCCACCAGCGTGCCGCCGCTCTCTTCGTGACCCGCCAGCATACCGCCAAGCATCACGAAATCTGCGCCGCCGCCGAACGCTTTCGCCACATCGCCAGGCATCGTACAACCGCCATCGCTGACGATTTGGCCGCCAAGACCGTGCGCCGCATCGGCACATTCGATCACCGCAGAAAGCTGCGGGTAGCCCACGCCAGTTTTCACACGAGTGGTACACACAGAGCCCGGGCCAATACCGACTTTAACGATATCCGCACCTGCCAGAATCAGCTCTTCACACATCTCGCCGGTCACCACGTTGCCAGCGCAAATGGTCTTGTCTTTCCACGATTCGCGGGCTTTAGAGACGAACTGGACGAAATGCTCTGAGTAGCCATTAGCCACGTCGATACAGATGAAATTCAGTGCCGGGTTCAGATTCAGGATTTGCTTAGTCTTATCGAAATCCGCATCGGAAGTCCCGGTCGAGACCATCACATGCTTCAGCACATCGGCGGAAACGCTCTGTGCAAACGCCTGCCACTCTTCGACAGAGTAGTGCTTGTGAACGGCAGTCAGAATACCAAACGCCGCCAGCGCTTTCGCCATCGCGAAGGTGCCTACGGTATCCATATTTGCAGCGATGATCGGAACGCCAGACCACGTCTGACCAGAATGTTTGAAAGTGTATTCACGTTCCAGTTCAACATCGGAACGGCTTTTGAGAGTAGAACGTTTAGGGCGGATAAGAACGTCTTTAAAACCTAACTTCAAATCTTCTTCAATACGCATGTGGGGATTCCTGGGGTTCGAGGCATAAATGGACTAAGCGCAACTCCAGTGACGTTATCATACGCACTAATCATCCCTGCGCAAGACTGCGATTTTCACTTTTTTTACGCTACAATCGTTCAAATTTACCTGGTGAACGGCGGCGTTAACATGGCTCTCGTCAGTTCCCACAAGCCTTAAATTTAAGCAATTGATTTATCGAATTTATTATTCACAGGAACAGGTGGTATGAGGTATACAGTCGCGTTAACAGGTGGCATCGGCAGCGGAAAAAGTACCGTCGCGAATGCTTTTGCACACCTTGGAATTGACGTTATTGATGCCGATATCATCGCCCGTCAGGTTGTCGAGCCGGGAAGCCCGGCGTTACAGGCCATTATTGAGCGATTTGGTGCATCAATGCAGCTTGAGGATGGCAGCCTGAACCGGCGGGCGTTACGGGAACGTATTTTTACTGACCCGAGCGAAAAGTCCTGGCTTAATGCGCTTCTTCACCCCCTGATCCAGCAGGAGACACAACGACAGAGACAGCAGGCGACTTCGCCTTATGTCCTGTGGGTGGTTCCGCTGTTGGTGGAGAATCATCTCTGGCATAAGGCTGACAGAGTGCTGGTGGTGGATGTCACGCCGCAGACGCAGCTTCAGCGCACCGTACAGCGGGATAATGTGTCAGAAGAACATGCAAAACAGATCCTTGCCGCTCAGGCATCGCGCGAAGCGCGCCTTGCCGTGGCAGACGACGTCATTGATAACAACGGCGCACCAGATGCCATTGCATTGGATGTAGCCCACCTGCATGCCCGCTATCTTGAGCTGGCACAGCAGGTCGATTCACAGGAAAAATCGTAATGCACACCCACGTCCTTTTTGAACATCCCTTGAATGAGAAAATGCGCACCTGGCTGCGAATCGAATTTCTCGTTCAACAGCTGAACTGCAACCTGCCTGTCACGGATCACGCCACCGCGTTGCATTTTTTCCGTAATATTGGGGATTTACTGGATGTGTTTGAACGCGGAGAAGTTCGCACTGAACTGCTGAAAGAACTGGAGCGCCAGCAGCGCAAACTGAAGCAGTGGGACGAAGTCCCGGGTGTGGACAAAAGCCGGATTGAATCCCTGCGCCAGCAGTTGAAAAACAGCAGCGCGATCCTGATGTCAGCGCCGCGTGTGGGCCAGGTGCTGCGAGAAGACCGCCTGATAGGACTGGTGCGCCAGCGCCTGAGCATTCCTGGCGGCTGCTGCAGTTTCGATCTGCCAACATTGCATATCTGGCTGCATGCCCCTCAGTCACAGCGTGATTCACAGGTTAGCCACTGGCTGGAAAGCCTGGAGCCAATGAACCAGGCGCTGAACCTGATCCTCGACCTGGTACGCAATTCCGCCCCGTTCCGCAAGCAAACCAGCCTCAACGGGTTCTTCCAGGACAACGGGGAAGATGCCGATTTACTGCGCCTGCAGCTGGTACTGAACGACCAGCTTTATCCGCAGATTTCTGGTCATAAGAGCCGATTCGCCATTCGCTTTATGCCGCTGGACAGCGAAAATGGCCTCGTGCCTGAGCGCCTGGATTTCGAACTGGCCTGTTGTTAAGGAGGCACTATGAGCAACGAAACGACCGTTAACTGCCCGACCTGTGGCAAAAGCGTTATCTGGGGCGAGCAGAGTCCGTTCCGCCCCTTCTGCTGTAAGCGCTGTCAGCTGATCGATCTGGGTGAATGGGCCGCCGAAGAAAAGCGCATCCCAAGCTCAGGCGATCTCTCCGACAGCGATGACTGGAGCGAAGAGCAGGTTTAAGCTTCCGCGATCAGTTTAGCGATCACGGGTTCGTTGGCAGGAGGGAATTCTTCTGCCAACAGATCTTTCTGAGCAACCCAGCGTCCCGGCTGTCCCTCTTTTCCCCACGGTTCGCCCTGCCAGCTGTCTACCAGCCAGAACCACAATGTGATGTGCCTGTCCGGGAACTGATATTCCAGCTTATCAAACAGGTAAGCGGATTCAGGCAAAATGCCCACTTCCTCAAACAGTTCGCGCGCCAACGCCATTTCCGGGCTTTCACCCTCTTCAATTTTGCCGCCAGGAAATTCCCACATGTTGGCCATATGAGCATCCGCTGCACGTTGAGTAATAAAGATTTCTCCGGCTGCGTTTCTCAGGATACCGGTCGAAATTTGCAGTGTTTTCACGATGTTCGCTCCATAAAAAAGGCGCTGTTTCCAGCGCCTTGATCTAACTGACTGTAATAATTAGCAGACCTTAGCTGATACGGCCATGGCACTGCTTATATTTTTTTCCTGAACCGCATGGGCACGGGTCGTTACGGCCGACTTTGCGCTCGCCAGTCTCTGCGGCCAGAGATTGTGCTGCAGCGGTGTCGTCATCGGCATGACTGAGTTGCTGCATCTGTGCCAGACGCTCAGCTTCCTGACGACGCTGCTCTTCCATCGCTTCGACTTCTTCCGGCATGCGGACCTGAACTTTGCACAGGGTGCTGATCACTTCGTACTTCAGTGACTCCAGCATCGCCGCGAACATAGCGAAGGATTCACGTTTGTACTCCTGCTTAGGATCCTTCTGCGCATAGCCACGCAGATGGATGCCCTGACGCAGGTAGTCCATGGCGGCCAGGTGCTCTTTCCACAGGGAGTCGAGCGTCTGCAGCATCACGCCTTTTTCGAAGTGACGCATCATTTCGATGCCAACCACTTCTTCTTTACGCTGATACACTTCTACGCCGCTTTGCAGAATACGCTCACGCAGCGTTTCTTCATGCAGCTCCGGCTCTTTATCCAGCCACTCTTTGATTGGCAGGTCGAGGTCGAAATCGTTTTTCAGACGTTCCTGCAGGCCTTCGACATCCCACATTTCTTCCAGCGACTGCGGCGGAATATGCGCATCGATGGTCGCTTTGAACACGTCTTCGCGGATGCTGGCGATAGTTTCGCTCACATCGGACACGTCCAGCAGTTCGTTACGCTGGGTGTAGATTGCGCGGCGCTGATCGTTGGCAACATCATCATATTCCAGCAGCTGCTTACGAATATCGAAGTTGCGGCTTTCCACTTTACGCTGCGCGTTGGCAATCGCTTTGGTGACCCATGGGTGCTCGATAGCTTCACCTGGCTTCATCCCCAGCTTACGCATCATGCCGGAAACGCGGTCGGAGGCAAAGATACGCATCAGCGCATCTTCCATAGACAGGTAGAAGCGGGATGAACCAGCATCACCCTGACGACCAGAACGGCCACGCAGCTGGTTATCGATACGACGGGATTCGTGACGCTCGGTACCGACGATATGCAGACCACCTGCCGTCAGAACGGCATCATGGCGAACCTGCCAGTCTTCTTTGATCTTCGCAATCTGCTCAGCCGTTGGTTCTTCCAGCTGAGCCACTTCGGCCTGCCAGCTCCCCCCGAGCATGATGTCCGTACCACGACCTGCCATGTTGGTGGCAATGGTTACGGTTGACGGATAACCGGCCTGCGCAACGATATCGGCTTCGCTGGCGTGGAATTTGGCGTTCAGAACGTTGTGTTTAATCCCCGCTTTGGTCAGCTCATGAGATACCACTTCAGATTTCTCGATAGAGATGGTCCCCACCAGCACCGGCTGGCCCTGAGCGGTACGCTCTTTGATATCTTCAATGATGGCCTGAATTTTTTCCGCTTCGGTCATGTAAACCAGATCCGGCATATCCTTACGGATCATCGGACGGTTGGTTGGCACAACCACGGTGTCCAGCTTGTAGATAGAGCTGAATTCAAACGCTTCAGTATCTGCAGTACCGGTCATACCGGCCAGTTTTTCATACAGACGGAAGTAGTTCTGGAAAGTGATAGAAGCCAGCGTCTGGTTTTCGTTCTGAATATCCACACCTTCTTTAGCTTCAACAGCCTGGTGCAGACCGTCAGACCAGCGACGTCCCTGCATAGTACGGCCAGTGTGTTCATCAACGATAATGACTTCGCCGTCTTTAACGATGTAATCAACGTCGCGGGTAAACAGCACGTGGGCACGCAGTGCAGCAGTCACGTGGTGCATCAGCATAATGTTAGTCGGCGAGTACAGTGATTCGCCCTCTTCCATGATGCCTTCCTGAACCAGCAGCTCTTCTACCAGCACCAGGCCGCGTTCGGTGATGTTCACCTGGCGCGCTTTTTCGTCCACCGAGAAGTGACCTTCGCCCTGGAAGGTATCAGAGTCTTCTTTTTCCTGACGGATCAGGTGCGGGATGATTTTGTTGACCTGCTTGTACATCTCGGAGCTGTCTTCAGCCGGGCCGGAGATGATAAGCGGGGTACGGGCTTCATCGATCAGGATGGAGTCCACTTCATCGACCAGTGCGTAGTGCAGTTTACGCTGTACGCGCTCTTCCGGGCTGAACGCCATGTTATCGCGCAGGTAGTCGAAACCGTATTCGTTGTTGGTGCCGTAGGTGATGTCGGCGTTATAAGCTTCACGCTTAGCCGGTGCCGGCAGGCCAGACATATTGATACCCACGGTCATGCCGAGGAATTCAAACAGTGGGCGGTTGTTTTCGGCGTCACGCTGAGCCAGGTAGTCGTTGACGGTCACGACGTGCACGCCTTTACCAGACAGGGCGTTAACGTAAGCTGGCAGGGTTGCCGTCAGGGTTTTACCTTCACCGGTACGCATTTCTGCGATGCAGCGATCGTTCAGTACCATACCGCCGAGCAGCTGGACGTCGAAGTGACGCATACCAAACACTCGCTTACTGGCTTCACGGACCACGGCGAATGCTTCCGGGATCAGGTTTTCTACCGTTTCACCTTTTTCCAGACGCGCACGGAATTCCTGAGTTTTGCCTTTCAGTTCATCGTCGGAGAGTTTAATCATCTCCGGTTCCATGGCATTGATCTGATTAACGCTTTTACGCATACGACGCAGCGTACGGTCGTTACGGCTACCGAAAACTTTGGTTAACATTTTGATAAGCATAATTAAAATCTCAATCGCCCCGCTCTGCGGAGTCTTAGCATTAGTAAAAGTTGTTTTTTTATTAGCTAAGGCGCTGAGGTCCGGCGCGGATGCCCTGCACCTGGCTGAGCCAGTGGCCTACGGCAAATGTGGAAGGAGAGTAACGTTCAGTGCGTTCTGCCAACACACGGGTGCTGGCAGGCTGTGGACTTTCGCCCATCAGGAGCGCATTTAAGGTATCCAGCAGCGCCCGATGGTGCACTTCAATCGGTGCAACAGCATCTGCCACAGGCAGCGCCTGCGGGGCCATCGCGAAGGAAAGATGGCGAATAACGGTGCGGATCGCGTGCTGATGCCAGTAATCGACTGTAAACGAGGGACGACGATTACTTTCCAGCAGCGCCAGTTGGGTGAAATTAACCCTGGTATCGGTATGGCTGCTGGCGGCTTTGGCGGGCTGGGTGGACTCTGCGGTATTGGCAATTGCGGGCAAGCCGAATCCTGCCGCGACCATCCCCAACAGGAGATGCGGCCAGAAATATCGTCTGCCAAACTGTCGCCAACGCGTCAGTATTCCGCTCACTTAGCTTGCCACCTGAATTGTCGTCCATCCATCAAAATTTTTAAGCTCGAAGATAGTACCATTATTGGTGTTTATCAGCAGCAGGAATGAAGATGATATAAGAGGAAAAACGCTCAGGAAAGCAGCGAACGCGCGCTAACTGCTCAGTAAAAAGGGAATAGAGAGGAAACGAAGGTGGGTAGAAAGCAAAAAAAAAGACTGGTACCCTGGACGGAGAGAGTACCAGGTTACCAGCCGATTTATAGCGTGGTCAGGCTTACGCCAGAACCATTGACGGTGCTTTGAATGCCAGTGGCAGTTCAGCTTCGTCTTCGAAGGTCACATACTCCCAGGCTTCCTGTTTTGCCAGAACAGCCTGCAGCAGTTTGTTATTTAGTGCGTGACCCGATTTGAACGCGGTGAATGCGCCGATGATATTGTGACCACACATAAAGAGGTCACCGATGGCATCGAGCATTTTGTGGCGAACAAATTCGTCTTCAAAGCGCAGTCCGTCTTCGTTCAGTACGCGATAATCGTCAACAACGATGGCACAATCGAAGCTGCCGCCCAGGCACAGGCCGCGGGACTGCAGATATTCGATATCACGCATGAAACCAAAAGTACGTGCACGACTAATCTGGCGCATGAAGGCATCCGCAGAGAAGTTCATGGCATAACGCTGGTTGCTGCCGTCAATCGCCGGATGGTTAAAGTCGATGGTGAAATCCAACGAGAAACCATTGTACGGCTTAAACTCAGCCCATTTGTCGCCATCTTCAACGCGAACTGTTTCTTTAATGCGCACAAATTTCTTCGCGCAGTTCAGTTCATCAATACCTGCGTCAAGCAGCAGATAAACGAACGGTGCAGCACTGCCATCCATAATTGGGATTTCTGGGGCATTAACTTCGATAACAATGTTATCGATACCAAGGCCAGCCAGCGCAGCGTTCAAGTGCTCAACCGTTGAAATCCGCACGTCATGCTCATTCACCAGGCAAGTACAGAGCATGGTATCACGCACAGATTTGGCATCTGCCGGAAAATCTACCGGTGGATTCAAGTCGGTGCGACGATAGATGACCCCGGTATTTGCCGGCGCAGGGCGCAACGTCAGTGTGACCTTCTTGCCGGTATGTAAACCGACACCAGTCGCCTGAACGATACGTTTAAGTGTCCTTTGTTTGATCATCGTATAATCTCGCCAATTACCTATCCAACCGAAGTGTATACCACATTCGGGAGGCCAGTTTAGCACAAAGAGCGCAGATTCCCAACTTCCAGCTAATTCTTAATCAGCTTGCTTACGCAGGAAGGCAGGGATATCCAAATAATCCGGTTCTTTAGTGGTTTGCGGCGTTGTGTCGTTAACCACTTTAGCGGCCGGTTTCTGCTCTTGCGTCAGTGGAGCCATACCGTGCTGCTGGTAGCGATCTATAGCGGGCTGCTGCTGTTGTTTATTGCTCACCAGGGTAATTTCAGGACGCTTGTCCATACCGATACCGGTAGCAACAACGGTCACGCGCAGTTCGTCGTTCATATCCGGGTCAAGAGAAGTACCGATAACCACGGTCGCGTTATCAGACGCGAACGCACGGATGGTGTTACCCACGGTTTCAAACTCATCCAGACGCAGATCGAAGCCCGCGGTGATGTTAACCAGAACGCCACGCGCGCCAGACAGGTCGATATCTTCCAACAGTGGAGAAGAGATAGCCATTTCAGCCGCTTCTTCTGCACGGTCTTCACCGCTTGCCAGACCTGAGCCCATCATCGCATAGCCCATTTCGGACATCACGGTGCGCACGTCAGCAAAGTCGACGTTCATCAGACCCGGACGGGTGATCAGTTCAGCGATACCCTGCACCGCACCTTTCAGTACGTCGTTGGCCGCACCGAAAGCGTCCAGCAGAGAGATACCACGACCCAGCACTTTCAGCAGCTTGTCGTTTGGAATCGTGATCAGAGAGTCCACATGCTTGGACAGCTCAGCGATACCCTGCTCCGCAAACGCCATACGCTTCTTGCCTTCGAAGTTGAAAGGCTTTGTCACGACAGCTACGGTCAGAATACCCAAATCTTTTGCCACTTCAGCGACAACAGGTGCAGCACCCGTACCGGTACCACCGCCCATGCCCGCAGCGATAAACACCATGTCTGCGCCTTCCAGAGCAGCGCGCAGTGCTTCACGGTCTTCATCCGCAGCATTGCGACCTACTTCAGGGTTTGCACCCGCACCCAGACCTTTGGTAATGCCATTACCAATCTGGATGGTCTGACCCACTGCCGTTTTACGCAGCGCCTGAGCGTCGGTATTCACAGCGAAGAAATCAACACCCTCAATGCGCTCGCGCACCATGTGCTCGACGGCGTTGCCACCGCCACCACCGACGCCGATGACTTTAATCACCGCGTCGTTGGTCAGTTCCATAGGTTCAAACATAGTTTCTCTCCGTTTTGTGCCTGTCGCCTGAGAGCGCTAATTTTCGGCGCTCTCTTAAAAAATTAAAACTCTTTTCGCAGCCAGGTATTAATTCGCTTAATCCATGAACTCACTGCGACGCGTTTTTCCACTTCAGCTTCACCACTGAGATGAGACTCTTTTCCGTAGTGCAGCAGGCCCACCGCCGTTGAATAGTACGGCTCCTGGGCATAATCCGTCAGTCCGGTGATGTTCAGCGGCGCGCCAATGCGCACCTGCGTATGGAACACGCGCTGTGCGCAGGCCGCCAGGCCTTCAATTTGCGCCGCGCCACCGGTCAGAACAATCCCTGCAGCCAGATGGTGTTTGACACCCTGCTGGCGCAGCTGTTCCTGCAATTGCAAAATCTCTTCGTTCACCAGGTTCAGCAGCTCGGTGTAACGCGGCTCAATCACTTCAGCCAACGTCTGGCGCTGCAGGCTGCGCGGTGGACGACCACCCACGCTTGGCACTTCCACGCTCTCGTCTTTTCCAACGATAGAGCCCAGTGCACAACCATGACGAACTTTAATTGCCTCGGCATCGCTTGGCGGTGTGCCGAAGGCGTAAGCGATATCGCTGGTCACCACATTCCCCGCATACGGGATCACTTTGGTGTGACGCAGAGCACCGCCGGTATAAACCGCGATGTCCATAGTACCACCGCCAACGTCGACCACACAGACGCCCAGCTCACGTTCGTCTTCCGTCAGGACGGAATAACTCGACGCCAGACCCGCGAAAATAAGTTGGTCAACCTTCAGACCACAGCGTTCCACTGCTTTGACGATGTTTTTCGCCATGTCGTTATGACAGGTAATCAGGTGCACTTTTGCCTGCATACGCACGCCAGACAGGCCCACCGGATTCTTAATGCCTTCCTGGTAATCGATCGCATATTCCTGCGGGATCACATGGAGAACACGATGCTCGTCACGCACACGTACGGATTTCGCGGTATGTACCACGTTCTCGACGTCTTCCAGCGTGACCTCTTCTTCCGAAATAGGCACCATGCCGATTTCATTCTGACAGCTAATATGTTTGCCCGAAAGTGCCAGATACACCGAAGAGATCTGACAATCCGCCATCAATTCTGCCTGGTCAATGGCGCGCTGTACGCATTTCACCACCGATTCCAGATCGTTAACGCCACCTTTGTCCATACCGCGGGATGGGCAACTGCCCACGCCGATAATATTGACCATTCCGTCGGGCAGAACTTCCCCTACCAAAGCGGCTACCTTCGCGGTACCAATTTCCAGTCCTACTACCAGTTTTCTGTCCGTCGCTTTGATCATTGTTGCTCTGCCTGTGCCTGATTTTGTTGTTGATGTGTATCCTCTACCGGCGCAGGCTGCCAGCCTACTGCCGCGCCTGAGTCGTAACGCAAATCAACGTAGCTAATCCGTTTGCCATCGGTTTGCGCCTGCTGCTGAAGAACCGGATAAAGTTCTAAAAAGCGCTCAAGCCGTTTCATCGTATCGCCACGTCCCAGGTTCAGTTTGATGTCATCATTCAACGTCAACTGCCAGGAACGGCGTGCGGTCATTGCCGCCACTTTCAACGTAAACTTCCCTTTAGCCAGCACCTGCCCCATATCGTGGTAGTCCTGCAGCACTTCAGCTTCGCTGCCTTCCGGCCCCGATAACATAGGGAGATTTTGCTTGCTGGTGCGATCCGCCGGGATACTGAACGCATTACCGTCGGCATCCACCATATGCTGATCATTCCAACGCGCAATCGGCACATATTCAACCAGATGAATCTTCAATTCGTCCGGCCATTGCTTTCTAACGCTTGCCTGCTTGATCCACGGCAGACGTTCAATCTGGCTCTGAATGATATTGACGTCCTGGGTCATAAACGTCCCCGGCGGACCGAGCGCTAAAATAGCCTGACGAATATCATCATTGCGCGTGTAGTGCCTTTCGCCCGTCACAACCAGCTTCGACAGCGGCAGGCGCTGCGCATCTTCCATCCAGCCCAGCACCATCCAGCCGCTCATCAACACGGTAAATAATACCGCGAGCAGGAACACAATCCCTGCAAGACGCGTTCCATTATTTCTGCGTGAAGCCGCTATCTCTTCTTCTTCACGATTCCGTGTATTCAGTGCTGCCTGCGACATATCAACCCGCCAGGTCCAAAATGCGTACCACTAACTGCGAAAAGCTCAGACCCGCCTGACGCGCCGCCATTGGCACCAGGCTATGGCTGGTCATCCCCGGAGAGGTATTCGCCTCCAGCAGATACAACTGGCCATCACTGTCCTGCATCACATCGATGCGTCCCCACCCGGCACAACCCAAAACTTTCCAGGCTTTCAGGACCAAGGACTGCATTTCTTGCTCACGAGACGGATCTTCGCAACCAGGGCAGAAATACTGCGTCTCGTCAGAGAGATACTTCGCCTCATAATCATAGAAGACTCCGGCCGGTTGGATGCGTACAGACGGTAAAATTTCTTCACCGAGTACGGCGACCGTAAATTCCGGGCCGCTTAACCATTTTTCAATCAGAACTTCTTCATCATGCTGAAAAGCCAGCGCTAAGGCATCGGTCAATTCACCACTTTCGAGGACTCTCGACATCCCGACGCTGGATCCTTCACGGCTTGGCTTTACGATCAGCGGCAAACCGAGCGCCACGATGCGCTGCTGCTGTTCCTGCGTCAGGCCTTGCGCAAACTCAGTGCGAGTCAGCGCAACCCATGGCGCAACAGGCAATCCTGCGCCCTGCCACAGCAGTTTGCTGCGCAGTTTGTCCATGGAAATGGCCGACGCCATCACGCCGCTGCCGGTATAAGGCAGGTTAATCAGCTCCAGCAGGCCCTGAAGGGTACCATCTTCCCCGCCACGCCCATGCAGTGCAATAAACGCTTTCTTAAAGCCCTGATTTTTTAACTGTGTGATGTCAGCATCACGCGGATCAACGCCATGAGCGTCGATGCCGGCTTCACGCAACCCGGCCAGCACTGCTGCACCAGAGTTAAGGGAGACTTCTCGCTCAGCAGAGGTCCCGCCGAGGAGGACAGCGATTCTATCAGCCATGACGCGGTTCCTCCTGGGTTTGCGGCTTGAGTTTGATTTCAGCTAAGTTACGCGCGATTTTGCCGATATTTCCAGCACCCTGAATCAGAATCAGATCATTCCCGGTCAGCACCGGGGCTAACATTTCAGCCACCTTCGCCGGATCGGAGACCAGAATCGGATCCACTTTGCCACGACCACGAATGGTACGGCACAGAGAACGGCTGTCCGCCCCCGGAATTGGCGCTTCGCCAGCAGCATAAACCTCCAGCATCAGCAGGGCATCCACTCCCGTCAGGACATTAGCGAAATCGTCAAACAGATCGCGGGTACGCGTGTAACGGTGCGGCTGGAATACCATCACCAGATTCTTGTCTGGCCAACCCGCACGTGCCGCCTTGATGGTGACATCCACTTCTGTTGGGTGGTGACCGTAGTCGTCAACCAGCAAGGCGCTACCGCTCTTGCCGTTGACGTCGGCTAACGCGAATTCACCCAGGAAGTCAAAACGACGGCCGGTACCCTGGAAGCTTTCCAGCGCGCGCAGAATCGCCTCATCTTCAATGCCCTCTTCCGTTGCCACGGCAACAGCCGCCGCCGCGTTCAGTGCGTTGTGGCGGCCTGGCGCATTCAGCGTGACCTTCAGCGGCGCTTTATCCAGGCGAATCACGGTAAAGTGCCCCTGCGCGCCAATCTGCTGGTACTCTTCTACGCGAACGTCGGCATCATCGCTGAAACCATACGTGGTAATTTGACGGCCTACGCGTGGCAGCAATTCGCGGATCACCGGATCATCAACGCACATCACTGCACGACCATAAAACGGCAAATTGTGCAGGAAATTAATAAACGTCTGCTTTAAATTCTCAAAGTCGCCCTGGTAGGTATCCATATGGTCGGCTTCGATATTGGTAACAATGGCGACCATCGGCTGCAAATGCAGGAACGAGGCGTCGCTCTCATCCGCTTCAGCAATCAGATAGCGGCTGTGCCCCAGACGGGCGTGCACGCCAGCGGCTTTCACCAGGCCACCGTTAACAAACGTGGGATCCAGACCCGCTTCGGCATAAATGCTGGAAACCATCGCCGTTGTGGTGGTTTTCCCGTGGGTCCCGGCAACGGCAATGCCGTGACGAAAACGCATCAGTTCTGCCAGCATTTCTGCACGACGAATCACCGGAATACGCGCTTCATGCGCGGCAACGATCTCCGGGTTATCCGCAGAAATGGCGCTGGACACCACCACCACGCTGGCATCGCTCACGTTTTCCGGGCGATGGTTGAAATAAATTGTGGCACCCAGCGCCGTCAGCTGCTGAGTCACCGGGTTCGGCGCGAGATCCGAACCACTGATCTGATACCCTTCATTCGCCAACACTTCGGCAATACCGCCCATGCCAGCACCGCCAATGCCGACAAAGTGGATGTGCCGGACGCGACGCATCTCGGGCACAATTGAACGCAGTTTCGCCAGTTGTTGTGTATTCATTCTCTAAACGCCATCGACTTCTTCAAAATACGTGCAGCGCAAAAGGCGCTGCGATGATTAAGCCTGAGCTGCCAGGCTGACCGCTTTTGCTACTCGCTCGGTAGCATCCGGAATGGCCGCGGCACGGGCACGCTCAGCCATTTCCAGCAATGTCTCTCTGTTCCAACTGGCCAGCGTACTGGCCACGGCATCCGCGGTGAACTGCGGCTGCTCATAAATCTTTGCGGCACCCGCTTTTTCCAGCGGTAAGGCATTCCAGTACTGCTGCCTGTCCTTGTGCTGGAACGGCACAAAGATCGCCGGTAAACCGGCCGCGGCAATCTCACTCACCGTCAACGCACCAGAGCGACAGACCACCACGTCAGCCCAGGCGTAAGCAGCAGCCATATCATCAATGAACTCCGTGACCTTATGCTGTGGCTGACCCGCCTCTGCATAAGCCTGCTCAACGGTCTGCTGCGCCCCTTTTCCGCTCTGATGCCAGATAGTGACGCCATCGCCAAGCTTCGCGGCCACCTGAGGCAGCGTCTGGTTCAGCACGCGCGCGCCCTGTGAACCGCCCACAACCAGCACCCGAATTTCACCCTCACGCCCGGCCAAACGCTGCTCCGGCAGGGGTAGCGCTAAGACATCCACGCGAACCGGGTTTCCCACGACGTCCGCATTCGGGAAAGCCCCCGGGAAAGCCTGCATCACCGTTTTGGCAATTTTCGCCAACCATTTGTTGGTCAGCCCGGCAATGCCGTTTTGCTCATGCAGTACCACCGGAATGCCCAGTGACCAGGCTGCCAGACCGCCAGGACCCGAGACATAACCGCCCATCCCCAGCACCACATCCGGCTTAAAACGCTTCATGATCGCGCGTGCCTGACGCCAGGCCGTGAAGATACGTATCGGCGCAAACAGCATTGCCTTGAGGCCTTTTCCACGCAGACCTGAGATCTGAATGAAATCGATGTCGATCCCGTGCTTTGGTACCAGGTCGGCTTCCATTCTGTCGGCGGTGCCGAGCCAGCGAACCTGCCAGCCCCTCTCCATCAGATGATGAGCCACAGCCAGCCCCGGGAAGACGTGTCCACCGGTTCCACCTGCCATCACCATCAACCGCTTCGCCTGACCGTTCATCGAACACCCCGTGTAAACGCCTGGGCTTTTTCCAGACGCGTTTCATAATCAATTCGTAACAGCAACATAATGGCCGTCGACATAATCAGCAGACTGGAGCCCCCGTAACTGATCAGCGGCAGCGTCAGACCTTTGGTTGGCAGCATACCTGCCGCCGCGCCGACGTTAACCAGTGCCTGGAAGCTGAACCAGACGCCGATCGAGCAGGCCAGAAAACCGGAGAAACGCTGGTTAATCTCAAGCGCCTTGCGACCAATCGACATGGCGCGGAAAGCGACGAAGAATACCATTAAAAGCGCCAGTACCACACCGATATACCCCAGTTCCTCGCCGATGATGGCGAAGATGAAGTCCGTATGGGCTTCCGGCAGATACTCCAGCTTCTGCACCGAGTTGCCGAGGCCCTGCCCCCACATCTCGCCGCGGCCGAAGGCCATCAGCGACTGCGTCAGCTGATAACCGCTGCCAAACGGGTCTTCCCACGGGTTCCAGAAAGAGGTGACACGACGAATACGGTAAGGTTCCGCGAGGATCAGCAGGACAACGGCGGAAATCCCCATGCCGATGATGGCGATGAACTGCCACAGTTTCGCCCCCGCAAGGAACAGCATCGCCAAAGTCGTCACAAACAGCACAACGACTGTCCCGAGATCCGGCTGTGCCAGCAGTAAAATCGCCAGCACGAAAATCACGCCCATCGGCTTTAAGAAGCCGCGCAGGTTGTTTCGGACCTCATCGCCCTTACGCACAAGGTAGTTAGCGATGTAGCAGAACAAGGACAGTTTGGTCAGTTCTGCTGGCTGGATACGCAGTGGCCCAAAGGCAATCCAACGAGATGCCCCGTTAACCGAGCTCCCGACCACCAGCACAATCAACAGCATAACGATCGAGGTAATCAGCATCGCGGTACTGTGGCGCTGCCAGAAATCCATCGGCAGACGTAGCGTCACCAAACCGATACAGAACGCCAGGATGATGTACAGGCCATCACGCTTGGCAAACAGGAAAGGATCGTTCGCCAGGCGCTGGCCCACCGGCATTGACGCCGATGTCACCATAATAAAACCGATTGCCGCAAGCCCAAGCGTCAGCCAAAACAGCATACGATCGTACATTACCAGGCTGTCGGCATCTTTCTGCCGCGACCCCATTACCCAGCCTTTTAACGCCGCAAACACCCAGGCCGCGATCCCGGATCCAGGAATATGCGGCATACGCGGCAGCCTCAGGCGCGGGAGAGATAAACGCATCAGCCTAACTCCTTCGCCAGACGGGTAAAGACATCCCCGCGCTGTTCAAAATTCTTAAACTGATCGAGGCTGGCGCAGGCCGGAGAGAGCAGCACCATATCACCCGCGTTGAGCTGCGGAGCAATCTGACGTAGCGCTTCTTCCATCGTCGCAGTGCGGGTCGCCACTTCAGGACGCAGCGCTGCCAGCGCATCGCCATCACGACCAAAGCACCACAGACGCACATTGTCGCCTGCCAGGTACTGGCTCAGCGGGGAGAAGTCTGCGGCTTTACCATCGCCGCCAAGCAGCAAATGCAGGGTGCCGTCGACGTGCAGACCATTCAGTGCCGCCTCTGTACTGCCAACATTGGTGGCTTTAGAGTCGTTAATCCAGCGCACGCCGCGATGCTCGAGCGCCAGTTGGAAACGGTGTGCCAGGCCGGTGAAAGTGGTCAACGCTTTCAGGCTGCTGGCGCGCGGCAATCCTGCAGCATCCGCCAGGGCCAGCGCCGCCAGGGCATTGCTGTAATTGTGCTGACCGGTGAGTTTCATCTCACGCACGTTCAGCACTTTCTCGCCCTTGGCGCGCAGCCAGGTTTCGCCCTGCTGACGGTTCAGGTGATAGTCACCCATGTTGATACCGAAACTGACACAGCGCTCATCGGCGCCGCGGACCGGCATGGTCAGGGCATCATCGGCGTTCACGATGCAGGTTTTCGCATTTTCGTACACGCGCAATTTTGCGGCGCGGTACTGCTGCAGACCAAACGGATAGCGATCCATATGATCTTCAGTCACGTTAAGGATCGTGGCAGCAACCGCCTCAAGGCTGGAGGTCGTTTCCAGCTGGAAGCTGGAAAGCTCAAGGACATACAGTTCACGGGACACATCCAGCAGCATCAGCGCTGGCAGGCCGATATTCCCACCAACCCCAACGTTGATGCCCGCAGCTTTCGCCATTTCACCCACCAGCGTGGTGACGGTGCTTTTGCCGTTTGACCCGGTGATGGCGATGATCGGGGCCTGCGCTTCGCGACAGAACAGCTCAATATCACCCACAATCTCAACGCCAGCATCCGCCGCTGCGCTCAGGGAAGGATGTGCAAGGGCAATACCAGGGCTGGCTACGATTAAATCTGCCGCCAGCAGCCACTCATCATTCAAACCCCCGACATAACGCTCCACCTCTTCCGGCAGCTTATCCAGCCCCGGCGGTGTTGCACGGGTATCCATGACGCGCGGCGTTACGCCCTGCGCCATGAAAAAGTCAACGCAGGAAAGCCCGGTCATGCCCAGGCCGATGATGACAACTTTTTTGTCCTGGTAATCAGCCATCATTAACGTACCTTCAGCGTTGCCAGGCCGATCAGTACCAGCATCAGCGAAATAATCCAGAAGCGCACAATCACGCGCGGCTCCGGCCAGCCTTTCAGTTCATAGTGGTGATGGATAGGCGCCATACGGAAAATGCGCTGGCCGCGCAGTTTGAAGGACCCCACCTGCAGAATGACCGACAGGGTTTCTACGACAAACACCCCACCCATAATCACCAACAGGAACTCCTGGCGCAGCAGCACAGCGATGATACCCAGTGCTCCGCCCAGCGCCAGAGAACCGACATCACCCATGAAGACCTGGGCCGGATAGGTGTTGAACCACAGGAAGCCTAAGCCCGCACCGACAATCGCCGTACAGACGATCACCAATTCCCCTGCATGGCGCAGATACGGGATATGCAGGTAGTTCGCAAAATTCATGTTACCCGTTGCCCACGCCACCAGCGCAAAGCCCGCGGCGACAAACACGGTCGGCATAATTGCCAGCCCGTCCAGGCCATCGGTCAGGTTAACCGCGTTACCGGTCCCGACAATCACGAAGTAAGCCAGCAAAATGTAGAAGATGCCGAGCTGTGGCATGATGTCCTTGAAGAACGGAACCACCAGCTCAGTGGCGGGCGTATCCTTGCCTGCCATGTACAGTGCGAAAGCAACGCCGAGGGCAATCACCGACATCCAGAAGTATTTCCAGCGGGCAATCAGGCCTTTGGTATCTTTACGAACCACCTTACGGTAGTCATCCACGAAGCCGATAATGCCGTAACCTACCAGAACCACCAGCACGCACCAGACGTACGGGTTCCACGGGTAGGCCCACAGCAGAACCGAGACCACAATCGCGGTCAGGATCATAATCCCGCCCATGGTTGGGGTGCCGCGTTTGCTGAAGTGTGACTCTGGACCGTCGTTACGCACGACCTGACCAAAAGAGAGCTTTTGCAGGCGGGCAATCATCCGCGGGCCCATCCACAGTGAGATGAACAGCGCAGTCAGCAGGCTGACAATGGCGCGAAACGTCAGATAAGAAAAGACGTTAAAGCCTGAATAATACTTGACCAAATGTTCGGCCAGCCAAACTAACATGTTCCGTTCTCCTGTAAAGCGCCAACCACCTCTTCCATGGCTGCGCTACGTGAACCTTTCACCAGAATGGTGATAATTTGATGCTCTGAAATCAGAGCCTGAAGGCGAGCAATGACGTCTGCTTTGTTGGCAAAATGCTCGCCAACACCGCTTGCATCGCTAATGGTTTTGCTCAGTGTGCCAACGCTCAACACGCGGTCGATGCCTGCTGCTTTCGCGGCGTCGCCCACCTGACGGTGACAATCAACGCTTTCATCACCCAATTCCGCCATATCGCCGACCACAAAGACGCGATAACCCGGCATTTCTGACAGCACCTGTGCGGCAGCAGTCATCGAGCCAACGTTCGCGTTATAGGAGTCATCAAGCAGCAGCTGGTTTTCCGCCAGCTGAATTGGGAACAGGCGGCCCGGCACGGCTTTCAGCGTAGCCAGACCCGCTTTTACCGCCTGCAGGTCTGCGCCGACCGCCATGGTCAACGCCGCGGCAGCCAGAGCATTGGCAATATTGTGACGACCCGGTAGCGGCAGCAGCACGTCAACATTGCCCATCGGCGTTTGCAGCGTGAATTCGGTGCCGTGGCTGGTCACGTGAACATTGTTGGCAGTGAAATCACTGTTGGCCGCATTCGGGGAGAAGCGCCAGACTTTGCGATCGCCAATCACGCTTTGCCAGTTCAACCAGTCGTTGTTATCAGCGTTCATGATGGCAATGCCGTTCTCAGGCAGCCCCATGAAGATTTCACCTTTCGCTTTTGCCACGCCCGCGAGCGAGCCAAAACCTTCAAGATGCGCCGCCGCAAGGTTGTTCACCAATGCCGCTTCAGGACGCGTCAGGCCGACGGTCCAGGCGATTTCGCCCTGGTGGTTTGCACCCAGCTCAATCACCGCAAATTCGTGTTCTTTGGTCAGACGCAGCAGCGTCATTGGGACGCCAATGTCGTTATTCAGATTGCCCGCGGTGTACAGCGTGTTACCGCACTGGCTGAGAATCGACGCCGCCATCTCTTTGACGGAGGTTTTTCCGGAAGACCCCGTCAGCGCAATCACGCGCGTTGGCACCTGCTGGCGAACCCAAGCCGCCAGCTCACCAAATGCCAGGCGGGTATCTTTCACCAGCACCTGTGGCAGTGAACACGCCAGTTTACGGCTGACCAGCAGCGCGCCAGCACCGGCCGCTTTCGCTTGCTCGGCGAAATCGTGCGCGTCAAAACGCTCGCCTTTCAGTGCCACAAACAGGCAGCCCGGCGTGATTTTGCGCGTGTCCGTGGTCACCGCATCAAGGGTCAGATCGCGACCCAACAGCTCACCGTGGAGCGTTTCGGCCATCTGGCTCAGTGTGACGTTAATCATGCCACCACTCCCAGCAGACGGGCTGCGGTCACACGGTCGGAGTAATCGAGACGACGGGTGCCGACAATCTGATAATCTTCGTGGCCTTTTCCGGCCAACAGCACAACGTCATTCTCTTTCGCCTGCATGATGGCGGCGGTGACGGCTTCCGCACGGCCTTCCATCACTTTGGCATGACCGGCATCCAGCATGCCGGCCAGAATGTCGTTGATGATCGCGCGCGGTTCTTCGGTACGCGGGTTGTCATCGGTAACAACAGCCACATCGGCGAACTCTTCGGCAATCGCACCCATCAGAGGACGTTTGCCTTTATCACGATCGCCACCGCAGCCAAATACGCACCACAGCTTGCCGGAGCAGTGCAGACGAGCGGCTTGCAGGGCTTTTTCCAGCGCATCCGGGGTATGAGCGTAATCCACCACGACGGTCGGTTTTCCGGGTGCGGTGAAGACTTCCATGCGACCACAAACAGGCTGCAGGCGAGCGGCGGTTTTCAGCAGTTCAGCCAGGGGATATTCCAGTGCCAGCAGCGTTGCCAGCGCCAGCAGGAGGTTACTGACGTTAAACGCGCCCATCAGGCGGCTTTCAATCTCGCCATTGCCCCAGTTGGAGTCAAACTGAATGGTCGCCCCGCCGTCGTGATAGTTCACGGCGGTGGCTTTTAACCAGCGCCCATGGCAGTTCGGATTGATATGGTCTTCCATCGATACCGCTACGGCGTCCGGCAATTTTGCCAGCCAGCGGCGACCCACTTCGTCATCGGCATTGATGATGGCCTGACCAAAGTGGTGGGTGGAATAGAGCATCCACTTCGCCGCTTCGTAATGCTCCATGTCGCCGTGATAGTCCAGATGGTCACGGCTGAGGTTAGTGAACACGGAGGCCTGGAACTTCAGCGCCGCAACACGATGCTGAACCAGCCCGTGGGAAGACACTTCCATCGCGGCAAACGAGGCACCCTGCTCTGCCAGTCCGCAGAGCACGTGCTGCACGTCAACCGCTGAGCCGGTGGTATTTTCCGTTGGCGCCACTTTGCCCAACAGACCATTACCCACGGTGCCCATCACGGCACCGGTTTCACCCAGCAGCTGCGCCCATTGCGCCAGCAGTTGCGTGGTCGTCGTTTTACCGTTAGTCCCGGTCACGCCGACCAGACGTAATTGTTCAGAAGGCTGATTGTAGAAACGCCCCGCTAAAGCCGAGAGGCGCTCATTTAACTGACTGAGATAGATGACCGGCACACCGTGCATTTCACGGATTTCACCATCCGTCGCCTCATCTTTTGCCTCAGCAATAATGGCAGCAACACCTTGCGCAATCGCCTGCGGGATATATCGACGCCCGTCCGCCTGATGACCTAACACAGCCACGAAAAGATCGCCCGATGCCGCCACGCGGCTATCGAGAGTCATCTCTCGCAGTGCCCGCTCCGGTGCATTTGGCACCCACGGAGCAAGAAGGTCGCGCAAATTACGATCTGCCACCTGTTCCCTCACCTTGATTAGTCACAAATTCACTTTTTTCGCCCGTTGATAGCGCATCAGGCTCGATGTTCATGGTGCGCAGAACGCCGCCCATGATGGCACCGAACACCGGTGCGGAAACGGCGCCGCCGTAGTACTTACCTGCCTGAGGATCGTTAATGACCACCACCAGCGCAAAACGCGGCTGGCTGGCGGGTGCAACGCCTGCGGTGTAAGCAATGTATTTATTGATGTATTTACCGTCCGGGCCCACTTTCTTCGCTGTACCGGTTTTAATGGCAATGCGATAGCCTTTGATCGCCGCCTTCACGCCGCCGCCGCCAGGCAGCGCCACGCTTTCCATCATATGCACAACGGTACGAACGATCGGTTCCGGGAAGATGCGTTCACCGGGAACCGGGGGATCAACTTTGGTGATAGACAGCGGGCGATAAATGCCATAGCTGCCGATCGTTGCGTAGACTCGCGCTAACTGTAATGGGGTTACCATTAGCCCATAGCCGAAAGAGAAGGTGGCCCTCTCTATGTCAGACCACCGTTGTTTTTGAGGATATAAGCCACTGCGTTCTCCGACCAACCCCAAATTGGTCGCTTTTCCCAATCCAAAACGAGAGTAAGTATCTACTAACGCTGAGGAGGGCATCGCTAACGCCAGTTTGGAAACACCGACGTTACTCGACTTCTGTAGTACCCCGGTCAGGGTCAATTCGCTGTAACGCGCCACGTCTTTGATTTCGTGACCGTTAATCTGGTAGGGAATGGTGTTGAGTACCGAGTTTTCGTTGACGATCCCGCGCTGCAGGGCGGTCATCACCACCATCGGCTTCACCGTAGAGCCCGGTTCGAAAACGTCGGTAATGGCGCGGTTACGCATCGCGTCTTTCGCCGTGCCGGTGAAATTATTCGGGTTGTAGGACGGGCTGTTGGCCATCGCCAGCACTTCACCGGTGCTGACATCCACCAGCACCGCACTGCCTGACTCTGCTTTGTTGAATGCGACGGCGTTGTTCAGCTCGCGATACACCAGCGCCTGCAGGCGTTCATCGATGCTCAGCGCCAGGTTATGAGCGGCCTGGCTGTCCGTTGAGGAAATGTCTTCGATAACGCGACCATAGCGGTCTTTACGGACGATACGTTCCCCCGGCTGACCGGTCAGCCACTTATCAAAGCTTTTTTCGACGCCTTCGATACCCTGGCTATCGACGTTGGTAAAACCGATGAGATGCGAGGTGACTTCGCCGGAAGGGTAGTAACGACGGGACTCTTCACGCAGATGAATCCCCGGCAGCTTCAGCTTTTTGATGTAATCGGCCATATCAGGGTTAACCTGACGCGCCAGGTAGATGAAGCGCATCCGCGGGTTGCTGTTGATGCGGGTAGCCAGCTGATCCAGCGGCATGTTGAGCGCATCGGCCAGCGCCTTCCAGCGGTTATCGATGGTAACGCCACCGGCCTCATGAAGCTCTTTCGGATCGGCCCAAATGGCTTTCACGGGCACGCTCACCGCCAGCGGACGACCGGAACGATCGGTTATCATGCCGCGAGACGTTGAGACTTCCTGTACGCGCAGGGAACGCATGTCGCCCTGGCGCACCAGCATGTCCGGATTGATGATTTGCAGCCAGGCCACGCGGCCCATCAGGAAAGCCATCGCCAGCAAAATACAGCCGCAAAGCAACGCAAAACGCCAACTGATAAAGTTGGCCTGTTCTTCCTGACGTTTTGGCTTATGCGTCTTTGCCGCTGCTTTCATTCGTTGTGATAATCCTTATGCTGTACCGTTTGTTTTTGTCATAACTACTTCTGAACAACGATGTTTTCCTGCGAAGGATCGACATGCTGCATCTGCAGTTTTTCCGTTGCGATCCGTTCGACCCGGCTATGATCGCCGAGCGCATTTTCTTCAAGAATCAGGTTGCGCCACTCGATATCCAGAGCGTCGCGCTCCACCACAAGCTGTTCACGCTGAGCGGTCAGCAGGCGCGTATGGTGCGCCGTTGTGACGACCGTCACTGCCGAGATAATGATGCAAATGAACAGGCAGAGTGGCAGCTTCCCGAACCGCAAAAGATCGTCGCCGATAACGCCAGGCAAGGCATGGCGTTCGCTGCTTCCTAACGACCCTTTAACTTTGCTGAGGGCTTCTGTCACTCTGCTGATCATGCGTTCGTCCTCTCTGCAATACGCAGAACTGAACTACGGGCACGTGGATTCTCTGCCACTTCTTGTTCACCCGGCATCAACTTGCCTAATGCCCGCAGCTGACGGCCACCCAGTTTCCTGAGTTGCTCTTCCGTCATCGGTAATCCCGCCGGTACCTGAGGACCGCGGCTTTGCTCACGCATAAAGCGCTTCACAATACGGTCTTCCAGCGAGTGGAAACTGATGATGGAGAGCCGCCCACCTGGGGCAAGCACGCCGAGCGAGCTTTTTAGCGCCTGCTCTATCTCCTCAAGTTCACTGTTCACCCAGATACGCACCGCCTGGAAAGTACGGGTCGCAGGATGTTTGAATTTGTCTTTCACCGGCATTGCCGCAGCAATGACTTCCGCTAACTCTTTGGTACGGGTCATCGGTTCAATGCGGTTACGCTCAACGATGGCGCGCGCGATACGCTTGCCAAAACGTTCTTCGCCAAAGGTTTTAATCACCCAGGCGATATCAGCTTCGTCGGCAGTTTGCAGCCATTGTGCTGCAGACTGGCCACGCGTCGGATCCATACGCATATCCAACGGCCCGTCACGCATGAAGGAGAAGCCGCGTTCAGCATCATCAAGCTGGGGTGAAGAGACACCAAGATCGAGCAAAATGCCATCGATCTTGCCAGTAAGGTTACGCTCCGCTACGTAATCAGCGAGCGCCGAAAAAGGTCCATGCACGATGGAAAAGCGAGAGTCATCGATGGTGTTCGCCACGGCGATAGCCTGCGGATCGCGATCGATAGCCAGCAGCTGCCCTTCCGCACCCAGATGCGAGAGGATCAGACGCGAATGGCCACCGCGACCAAAAGTACCATCAATGTAGATACCGTCAGGACGGATATTCAGGCCGTTGACAGCCTCATCCAGCAGTACCGTTGTATGTTTAAAATTTTCCATTCTTATAGAGACAAATCCTGCAACCGCTCCGACAGCTCTCCGGAGACAGTCTGCTCAGCGTCGATATCTTCCTTGACCCGTTGATACCAGGTCGTTTCATCCCACAGTTCAAACTTGTTGAACTGTCCGACCAGCATCACTTCTTTGGTCAGTCCGGCGTGTTGCCGTAAAACCGGCGCAATCAGCAAACGACCAGCGTTGTCCATCTGACATTCGCTGGCATGCCCCAACAACAGACGTTGTACGCGACGCTCTGCGGGGTTCATGCTCGACAATCGTGACAATTTTTGCTCGATGATTTCCCATTCGGGCAGCGGGTAAAGCAGCAGGCACGGGTGATGGATGTCAATGGTGCAAACCAATTGACCGGCAGCGTTCTCAAGCAGCATATCCCGGTATCGGGTCGGCACCGCTAAGCGCCCTTTGCTGTCGAGATTGACTAACGTAGCTCCACGGAACATGCCAGCCTCACCCCCTTTTCTCCACTTTCGCCCACAAATTCCCACATAAAGGAGTTTACGGAGCGGAGGAAAAGCTTGTCAAGCCAGCAAAGGTGCCTTAAGAGTTCAAAAAGACCCTAATAGACACCGCTATTCGCCCTGTTTAATTTCTGTCCAGCGAACGAGGCAAAATAACGTCATGAATACTGGTAAGAAAAAAACCAACAGGTTCGTAACGATTTTGTTCAATTTAATTTCACAAAAGTGAAAATATAAAGTGTCAGTTTGCGACGTGCGCGGCATTTTAGGACATTCTTAACGGCGTTAACAGTCCTTACTGGCACTGTTTGTGCCAACCGCAGCGGCGCAAAGCGTGAGGAAATGTGAGAGCATCTATGAAGTGGCTGTTAATTCTGCAAAATGCGAAGAGAATGTAACAAAAAAAGACAAAACGAACGATTCTTTACTTTTTATTAACCTAAATTAATAGGGTCAGGTGCTTTTAATTACCCCTAAAAAATGGGATCTGATGAATTTAAAGGAATTGTCTGAATAAGAAATTTCCGTTCTTTATTCCCTCAATTAAAGGAAAGGCAAATGCGTTCAACAAAATGCCTTTCCTGAGAATGCTTAACGACGGCTCAGACTTCCGCGACGGTACAAGTTACGACGGATGCGGCTAAGCCCTGGCTTCGGCTTACGCGGCTCATCCAGGCTTGCCAGTACAATCTCTAACACTCGCTCCGCCACGTCACGGTGACGCTGGGCAACGGCCAGCACCGGGCACTGAAGGAAATCCAGCAGCTCATGATCGCCAAAGGTGGCAATCGCCAGTTCTGACGGCAGTTTACCTTCACGGCGCAACGTCACATCCATTACGCCCTGCAGCAAAGCGAAGGAGGTGGTGAACAGCGCCTGCGGCATCGGGTGCGTTTCCAGCCATTTCTCAAACAACTGCGCCGCCGCTTCGCGTTCATAGCTGTTGGCGTAGAGGAAATGGACATCACGCGGATCGTCTTTCCACGCCGTGCGGAATCCCTGCTCACGCAGGAAGCTGACGGAGAGTTCCGGCAGTGCGCCTAAATAGAGCACCGTCTCCGCAGGGAATTTACGTAACTCTTCAGCAAGGGCCTCGGCATCCTCTTGATCGGCACCGACGACGCTGGTGAAATGTTCACGATCCAGCGCACGATCCAGCGCTACGATCGGGAAAGGATCGTTAGCCCAACGCTGATAGAACGGGTGTTCAGGCGGTAATGAGGTCGAGACGATGATCGCATCAACCTGGCGCTGTAACAGGTGCTCAATACAGCGCATCTCGTTATCGGGTTGATCTTCAGAACAGGCAATCAATAGCTGATAGCCGCGCTGGCGCGCCTGACGCTCAAGATAGTTAGCAATGCGGGTATAACTGGTGTTTTCCAGATCGGGAATGACCAGACCGATGGAACGTGTGCGTCCTGCACGCAGGCCAGCCGCGACGGCATTAGGATGGTAGTTATGCTCACGCACGACTGCCATGACCTTTTCCACCGTTTTATCGCTAACCCGATACTGCTTGGCCTTTCCGTTGATCACATAGCTTGCCGTGGTACGCGATACGCCGGCAAGCCTGGCGATTTCATCCAGTTTCACAATTGCCCCTTGCTTGAAATGTACAATCCATAACCATTGTTAAATCATGGAATAATTCCATAACATCTAAACGCAGAATGCAGGCAGCAGCAACCGCTTTTATTGCCACTTCCCACTGAATTCGCAAAAAAAAGCCCGGCGTTTAACGTCGGGCTTTAGATTTCGGAAGAAACGCAGGCTTAGCGCATGATCTTATCGCCGCGCGACAGCCCCACGACACCCGATCGTGCCACCTCGACAATACGCGCTACATCACGCAGCGATGCCAGGAAGGCGTCCAGTTTGTCGGACGTGCCCGCCAGCTGGACGGTATAAATAGAAGGCGTGACATCGATAATCTGGCCACGGAAAATGTCCGTATTGCGCTTCACTTCTTCACGACCGTAACCGCTCGCCTGCACCTTCACCAGCATGATTTCTCGCTCAACGTGAGCACCCTGCCCAAGTTCGCTGACGCGTAACACATCGACCAGCTTGTGCAGCTGTTTCTCAATTTGCTCGATGACCTTTTCATCGCCCACGGTCTGAATCGTCATTCGCGACAGTGTCGGGTCGTCGGTTGGCGCAACAGTCAGGCTTTCGATGTTGTATCCACGTTGAGAGAACAGGCCAATCACCCGCGATAAAGCCCCTGATTCATTTTCCAGCAGTACTGATAATATCCGGCGCATAATCAGGTTCTCTCCGTTTTGCTCAGCCACATTTCATCCATCCCGCCACCGCGGATATGCATCGGGTAGACGTGCTCGCTACCATCGACAATCACATCGACAAACACCAGGCGGTTGTTGCGCACCTGCTCCAGCGCAGTGGCGAGCGTTGCTTCAAGCTCTGCCGGTTCGCTAACCCGCAGACCCACATGGCCATACGCTTCGGCAAGGCGCACAAAATCAGGGAGTGAAGACATATAGGATTGCGAATGGCGTCCGGAGTAAATCATGTCCTGCCACTGTTTCACCATGCCGAGATAGCCATTGTTCAGGTTGAGCACCAGCACAGGCAATTCATACTGCAGCGCGGTAGACAGTTCCTGGATATTCATCTGGATGCTGCCATCACCCGTCACACACACCACGATCTCATCCGGCAGCGCCATCTTCACGCCCAGCGCCGCAGGCAAACCAAACCCCATGGTGCCCAGGCCACCGGAGTTGATCCAGTGACGAGGTTTATCGAACGGATAATAGAGTGCAGCAAACATCTGATGCTGGCCGACATCGGAAGTGACATAGGCCTCGCCGTGAGTCAGCTTCCAGATAGTCTCAATGACAGCCTGCGGTTTGATGTGCTCACTTTGGGCGTCATATTTCAGGCACTGACGCGCACGCCACTGATCAATTTGCTGCCACCAGTCGCGGATGTCGTCCAACGGTTGCACGGACGTCTCTTGCTCGAGCAACTCGAGCATTTGCTCAAGCACCTGGCGCGCATCGCCGACAATGGGCACATCTGCCGCCACCGTTTTGGAAATAGAGGTTGGGTCAATATCGATGTGCAGTACCGTGGCATTCGGGCAATACTTGGCCAGATTATTGGTGGTACGGTCGTCAAAGCGGACGCCCACCGCAAAAATCACATCGGAGTTATGCATGGTCATGTTGGCTTCATAAGTCCCATGCATGCCTAACATCCCCAGCGCCTGCCGATGGCTGGCAGGGAATGCACCGAGCCCCATCAGTGATGACGCAACGGGTAAGTTCAGTTTTTCAATCAGGGTGTGCAATACACCTTCACAGGCTGAATTGATTGCCCCACCGCCCACGTAAACCACCGGTTTTTTGGCCGTGATGAGCGTCTGCAGCGCACGCTTGATCTGCCCTTTATGCCCCGTGGTCGTCGGGTTATAGGAGCGCATGCTGACCGAGTCTGGCCAACTGTACGGCAGCTTATTCGCCGGATTGAGAATATCTTTGGGTAAATCGACCACCACCGGACCAGGACGTCCGCTGGCCGCCAGCCAGAACGCCTTCTTCAGCACGCCAGGAATATCTTCGGTCTGCTTCACCAGGAAACTGTGCTTCACGACCGGACGGGAGATCCCCACCATGTCACACTCCTGGAAGGCATCGTAGCCGATCAAGGACGTCGCGACCTGGCCAGAAAGGACCACCAGCGGGATAGAATCCATATACGCCGTTGCGATGCCGGTAATGGCATTTGTCGCACCGGGACCGGACGTCACCAGCACCACGCCGACTTCACCGGTTGCACGCGCCAGGCCATCGGCCATGTGCACCGCCGCCTGCTCATGACGCACCAGTACATGATCGATGCCGCCGACTGTATGCAGCGCATCATAAATATCGAGGACGGCCCCCCCAGGGTAGCCGAAAACCTGTTTGACGCCCTGATCGATCAACGACCGGACGACCATCTCGGCGCCAGACAACATCTCCATGGTTTGCCTCCAGGCTTGGTTAATGACGGCAGAACTCATTTCCGCAACGTCATACAACAGGGTTATGGCCTACGCTGTTGTGTTAGCAGTAACTGCATTTCTTTAACATAACCGCTCACTCACGGGCAGGCAATCAGTCCGCCCGTCAGTAAGCCAGGCGTAAACAGAACAAATAGAAAGGCAATAAAGAATGTAAGGAGGAATGCTTCAATAATGTCGCGAAGATATTGGGGAAAACGTGGAAAGAACGGGACAATGCAGACGATCATCCATTTTTAACTGACTGATGCACAGCGGCAAAAAATAACAACAGCATAAAATTATGCTTTTAGCGAAAAAGACAAAATAAACCAGATGCAAAAGCATCTGGCTTTATGTTTCACGTTCAATGGCGGCAAACAGAAACCAATAACTCTTCCATCCATTGATGGCCTTTATCGCGACCCGCCGCTTCATGCCAGGAGAGGTAGCAGGTACGACTGTTTAATTTCAGTGGTAAAGGTAATATCTGGAGAGAGAGTTTCTCAGCAAATTCTTCCGCCAGCCATCTGGGCGCAATAGCCACCAGGTGTGTTTGTGACACGACATTCAGCACGCTGGTCAGCGCCATACCCTGATAGGCAATACTGGACATTTTATCTGCCGTGTCATACCACGGCTGACTGAAGGAAGCATATCTCTCGAGAGACACAACGGCATGCTCCTCACGATAGACTTCACTTTCCTTAACCGGGCCATTAAGACGCGGATGATTTGCACTGGCGACTAATACCATTTCATCATGAAATAAAGGAACGCAGGCAAATTCCGGGCGACGGAATTCTTCATATCCGATGACAAATTCAAGTTCCTGATAACGTAACTGATGCTCTGTATTTTGATTTAAGCAGGACTTGAACGCGAGATGAATATTTGGCGCGATATTATTCACATTATTGAGGATAAGTGACGTCAACCGATTATCCAGAGGACTGCACACACAAAGATTGAATACACGTTCACTGCTGACCGGTTCAAAACCTGAACCCGGTAATTCATTTTGCACCAGTTGCAACGCCTGGCGTATAGAACCGAAAAGCTGTGAAGCTCTTGCCGTAGGCTGGATACCCCGCCCGTAGCGGACGAACAACTCGTCGTTGAACATCACTTTAAGCCGGGATACAGCATTACTGACAGCAGGCTGGGACATTCCCAACATATGTGCCGCACGAGTGATATTCTGTTCCTGCATGACCGCATCAAAGACCGTCAATAAATTCAGGTCTACGGAACGAAGCTGTGGCCGAGGATGTTCTGGCACGGTCGCGGTAGGGGGCACTTCTTTTTCGACGATCATAATTGACTCCACTGTCACATGTAACTCCATTTGCCTCAGCTCGGCAATAAATACTGAAAATATGATTTAGCATGCAAATACATTCAGCAGAAGAGATACAGTGAAAATTAGGAATTTATAAAACTCTGCCAGAAAAACGCGATTACACATCTCTTAGCGACGTTCAACATGCCATCAAACAATAACTGGCACTTTGTATAAGCAAGTGTACTCATAAATCAGGTCAATAGACAACAGCACTTCAACGCAAGAAATAATTTAGAAATACTAAAATGTCTTTTAAACAAAACTGAATTACATAACAAATTATTATCAATTAACCCTTAAAATTCCTGGAGAGAGCAGTCTGAAACGAGCAAATGTTACTATATCATTGTGTTACACGTGTACTTTTCGACATAAAGTCTGTATCCGGATACATTCAAGTATTCGGAATTGATTCAATTTATTAAAATGATAAACACGGAGAAATACTTTATGCGAAAAAAAATCATTACCGAAGCACAATTAGCTAAAGAACTTTCTCGACATCCACGGTGAACAGGTGACTTCGCTCTCAGAAAAGGTTGACATCAATCTGCATATCCAGTACCACTAAAAGCATATCGAATTCATTGGAGCATGACAAAATGATCCGTACCACTCGTTTCACCGGTCTACTACTACTAAACGCATCCTCTGTGCGCGGTAGACTGGTGGGCGACGTTTTACGTTAAGTCATCCTCCAGCAAGACAGAAAACCCGCGCCTTAGCGCGGGTTTTTTTATGCTCGTAGCAAGGCGACCTAAGACTGACAAGGACCTAAATCATGAGCCAACAAGTCGTTATCTTCGATACCACCTTACGTGACGGTGAGCAGGCATTACAGGCAAGTTTGAGCGTTAAAGAGAAACTGCAGATCGCACTGGCCCTCGAGCGTATGGGTGTTGACGTGATGGAAGTCGGTTTCCCAGTCTCCTCACCGGGTGATTTCGAATCGGTTCAGACCATCGCACGCACCATCAAAAACAGCCGCGTGTGCGCCCTGGCTCGCTGCGTTGAGAAAGATATTGATGTAGCAGCGGAATCCCTGAAGGTCGCGGAAGCGTTCCGTATTCATACCTTTATCGCCACTTCACCGATGCATATCGCCACCAAGCTGCGCAGCACGCTGGACGAAGTGATTGAACGTTCAATCTATATGATTAAGCGCGCACGTAATTACACCGACGACGTAGAGTTCTCCTGTGAAGACGCAGGCCGCACACCAATTGAAGATTTGTCCCGCGTGGTCGAAGCCGCCATTAATGCAGGGGCTCGCACTATCAACATTCCGGACACCGTCGGCTACACCATGCCGTTCGAGTTTGCCAATATCATCTCCGGCCTGTATGAACGCGTGCCTAATATTGATAAAGCCATCATTTCCGTTCACACCCATGACGATTTAGGGTTGGCCGTTGGCAACGCCATTGCCGCCGTACATGCCGGTGCGCGTCAGGTGGAAGGCGCTATGAACGGTATCGGTGAACGTGCCGGTAACTGCTCATTAGAAGAAGTGATCATGGCGATTAAGGTCCGCAAAGACATCATGAACGTGCAGACCCGCATTAATCACAACGAAATCTGGCGTACCAGCCAGACCGTCAGCCAGATTTGCAACATGCCGATCCCTGCGAACAAAGCCATTGTCGGTACCGGTGCGTTCGCCCACTCCTCCGGGATCCACCAGGACGGCGTGCTGAAGAACCGCGAAAACTACGAAATCATGACCCCGGAATCCATTGGCCTGAACCAGGTACAGCTGAACCTGACCTCACGCTCTGGTCGTGCGGCGGTGAAACACCGTATGGATGAGATGGGTTACAAAGAGTCCGATTACAGCCTGGACAATTTGTACGATGCCTTCCTGAAGCTGGCCGACAAGAAAGGTCAGGTCTTCGATTACGACCTGGAAGCTTTGGCCTTCATTAATAAACAACAGGAAGAGCCTGAGCATTTCCGCCTGGACTACTTCAGCGTGCAGTCCGGTTCCAACGACATCGCCACGGCGTCAGTCAAGCTGGCCTGCGGTGAAGAAATTAAAGCCGAAGCCGCTAACGGTAACGGTCCGGTCGATGCCGTCTATCAGGCGATTAACCGCATCACCAACTACAACATCGAACTGGTGAAATACGGTCTGACAGCCAAAGGTCACGGTAAAGATGCGCTGGGTCAGGTGGATATCGTCGCGAATTACAACGGTCGTCGCTTCCACGGCGTAGGTCTGGCGACCGATATCGTCGAATCCTCCGCAAAAGCGATGGTGCACGTATTGAATAGCATCTGGCGTGCCGCAGAAGTCGAGAAAGAGTTGCAGCGCAAGGCGCAGAATAAAGAGAACAATAAGGAAACCGTGTAATGTCGAAGAATTACCATATTGCTGTGTTGCCGGGTGATGGTATTGGTCCGGAAGTGATGACACAGGCCCTGAAGGTACTGGAAGCTGTTCGCAAGCGTTTTGATATTCGTATTACCACCAGCCACTACGACGTGGGCGGTATCGCCATCGACAAACACGGCAAACCGCTGCCGCAGGCAACGGTCGAAGGCTGTGAGCAGGCGGATGCGATCCTGTTTGGCTCCGTTGGCGGCCCGAAATGGGAAAATTTGCCACCCGCAGAACAGCCAGAACGTGGCGCGCTGTTGCCGCTGCGCAAGCACTTCAAATTATTCTCCAACCTGCGTCCGGCAAAACTGTACCAGGGTCTGGAAGCGTTCTGCCCGCTGCGTGCCGATATCGCCGCTAACGGCTTCGACATTCTGTGCGTACGCGAATTGACCGGCGGTATCTATTTCGGTCAGCCGAAAGGCCGCGAAGGCAGCGGTCAGCATGAAAAAGCCTTTGATACCGAAGTGTATCACCGCTTTGAAATCGAGCGCATTGCGCGCATTGCGTTTGAATCTGCCCGCAAGCGCCGTCACAAAGTGACTTCTATCGATAAAGCTAACGTGCTGCAGTCCTCTATTTTATGGCGTGAAATCGTCAATGAAATTGCCAAAGAGTATCCGGACGTTGAGCTGGCACACATGTACATCGACAATGCCACCATGCAGCTGATTAAAGATCCTTCTCAGTTCGACGTGCTGCTGTGCTCCAACCTGTTTGGCGACATTCTTTCTGATGAATGCGCGATGATCACCGGCTCGATGGGCATGCTGCCTTCAGCCAGCCTCAATGAGCAGGGTTTTGGCTTGTATGAACCCGCAGGCGGTTCTGCGCCTGATATCGCGGGCAAAAATATTGCCAACCCGATTGCGCAGATCCTGTCGCTGGCGCTGCTGCTGCGCTACAGCCTGGAGGCCAACGATGCGGCCTCCGCTATTGAAAGCGCCATCAACCGCGCGTTAGAAGAAGGCGTACGTACGGGTGATTTGGCCCGTGGCAACGCCGCCGTCAGTACCGATGAAATGGGCGATATCATTGCCCGCTATGTAGCAGAAGGGGTGTAATCATGGCGAAGACGTTATACGAAAAGTTGTTTGATGCGCACATCGTGCACGAAGCGCCAAACGAAACCCCGCTGCTGTATATCGACCGTCATCTGGTCCATGAAGTGACGTCTCCGCAGGCGTTTGATGGCCTGCGCGCGCACCATCGTCCTGTGCGTCAGCCGGGCAAAACGTTCGCGACAATGGACCACAACGTCTCGACTGAAACCAAAGACATCAACGCCTCCGGCGAGATGGCTCGCATCCAGATGCAGGAGCTGATTAAGAACTGCAACGAATTCGGCGTTGAGCTGTATGACCTGAACCACCCGTATCAGGGCATCGTCCACGTGATGGGCCCCGAGCAAGGCATCACCCTGCCGGGTATGACCATCGTCTGCGGTGATTCACACACCGCGACCCACGGCGCGTTTGGCGCACTGGCCTTCGGTATCGGCACCTCTGAAGTTGAACACGTCCTCGCCACACAAACCCTGAAGCAGGGCCGCGCGAAGACCATGAAAATTGAAGTTAAAGGCAAAGCGGCTGCAGGTATTACCGCGAAAGACATCGTGCTGGCCATTATCGGTAAAACCGGTAGCGCTGGCGGCACCGGTCACGTGGTGGAATTCTGCGGTGACGCCATCCAGGCGCTGAGCATGGAAGGCCGTATGACCCTGTGCAACATGGCGATTGAACTGGGCGCTAAAGCAGGCCTGGTCGCCCCGGATGAAACCACCTTCAACTATGTGAACGGCCGTTTACATGCGCCGAAAGGTCAGGATTTTGCCGATGCCGTGGCGTACTGGAAAACACTGAAAACCGATGATGGTGCAACATTCGACACCGTTGTCACCCTGCAAGCCGAAGACATCGCACCGCAGGTCACCTGGGGTACCAACCCAGGCCAGGTGATGTCCGTCAATGACAGCATTCCCGACCCTGCCTCATTCGCCGATCCGGTTGAACGCGCCAGCGCCGAAAAAGCATTGGCCTACATGGGCCTGAAGCCGGGTGTCCCGATGACAGAAGTGGCTATTGATAAGGTCTTTATCGGCTCCTGTACCAACTCCCGTATTGAAGATTTACGCGCTGCGGCTGAAATCGCCAAAGGCCGCAAAGTGGCTCCGGGCGTACAAGCGCTGGTCGTTCCTGGCTCCGGTCCGGTGAAAGCCCAGGCGGAAGCAGAAGGTCTGGATAAGATTTTCATTGAAGCCGGTTTTGAATGGCGTCTGCCAGGCTGCTCCATGTGCCTGGCAATGAACAACGACCGTCTGAACCCGGGCGAGCGCTGTGCATCCACCAGCAACCGTAACTTTGAAGGCCGTCAGGGTCGCGGTGGGCGTACTCACCTCGTCAGCCCGGCGATGGCGGCTGCCGCTGCTGTTACCGGCCATTTTGCCGACATTCGTAGCATCAAATAAGGAGACCATCATGGCAGAGAAATTTACCCAACATACTGGCCTGGTTGTCCCTCTGGATGCCGCTAACGTCGATACCGACGCGATCATTCCAAAGCAGTTCCTGCAGAAGGTGACCCGCACCGGTTTTGGCGCCCATTTGTTTAACGACTGGCGCTTCCTGGACGACAAAGGCCAACAGCCAAATCCGGAATTTGTTCTGAACTTCCCGGAATTTAAAGGCGCGTCGATTTTACTGGCCCGCGAAAACTTTGGCTGCGGCTCCTCCCGTGAACATGCGCCATGGGCGTTGACCGACTACGGTTTCAAAGTGGTGATTGCCCCGAGCTTTGCTGACATCTTCTACGGCAACAGCTTTAACAACCAGCTGCTGCCAGTGACTCTGAGCGATGCGCAGGTGGATGAACTGTTTGCCCTGGTTCAGGACAATCCAGGCATTAAATTCGAGGTCGACCTTGAAGCACAGGTGGTGAGCGCGGGGGATAAAACCTACAGCTTCAACATCGACGCTTTCCGTCGTCACTGCATGTTGAACGGGCTCGATAGCATCGGTCTGACGCTGCAGCACGAAGACGCGATTTCCACTTACGAGAATAAGCAGCCTGCCTTTATGAACTAACGTTTCTCACCCGACGTAAAGCGGGTGAGAAAAAGGGGGCACTGAAGCAGTTACTGCCCCCCAACGTTGGACAGAATAAACGAGGCGCAATAGAAAGAGTTCGCAGAAATGCGGACTCTTTTTTTGTTTGCGGATATCGCTAAATTATCTTCCCGGCAATCAACCGATCCACATCGCCGATCGTTACGGTTTAACCCGCTTCCCTGCTTCATCAACGACCTTTTCTCCCCCCTCTTTGGTGAATGCACCTTGCTGAGCCTCCGGCAGAATATCCAGTACAACTTCGGAAGGTCTGCACAGCCGGGTTCCAAGCGGCGTCACAACAATCGGGCGGTTAATCAGAATGGGGTATTCGAGCATAAAGCCCAGCAGTTCCTCATCGCTAAATGTCTCTTCAGCAAGCCCCAGTTGCTCATAAGGCTCCACGTTTTTACGCAGCAAAGCACGAACTGTAATCCCCATCGCGGCAATAAGGTTAACCAGCTCATCGTGAGTCGGGGGCGTTTCAAGGTAATAAATCACGGTGGGCTCATTACCACTGTTACGGATCATCTCCAGCGTATTACGTGACGTGCCACAGGCCGGGTTGTGGTAGATAGTTATCTTGCTCATAGGGTATCTCATTACAAAGTGACAGAGAGCCGCAGCGCCAGCGCGGCCAAAGTGACAAACAGCACAGGCAGAGTCATGATGATGCCGGTACGGAAGTAATATCCCCAACGGATGGTCATGCCTTTCTGCGACAGTACGTGCAGCCACAGCAAGGTCGCCAGACTGCCTATTGGCGTGATTTTGGGGCCTAAGTCGCAGCCAATCACGTTGGCATAAATCATCGCTTCCTTGATGACGCCAGACGCACTACTTCCGTCGATCGACAGTGATCCAATAAGCACCGTGGGCATATTGTTCATAACCGACGACAGGAAGGCGGTCAGAAAGCCTGTACCAAACGTTGCCGCCAGCAGTCCCTTGTCCGCCAATAGATTCAGAACTGCAGAAAGATAATCCGTTAAGCCCGCATTGCGCAGACCGTAGACCACCAGATACATGCCCAGTGAGAAAACAACGATCTGCCACGGTGCGCCACGCAGCACTTTACCGGTATTTATCACGTGACCTTTTTTCGCCACGGCAAACAGAACCGTTGCGCCAACAGCCGCAATGGCGCTGACGGGGATCCCCAGCGGTTCAAGCACAAAGAAGCCGCTCAGCAACACAATCAGAACCACCCAGCCAGCGTTGAAGGTGGCGCGATCTTTAATCGCGCTGGCAGGGGTTTTCAACAGCGTGAGGTTGTACGTTGCAGGAATATCCCGACGGAAAAACAGGTGCAGCATGCCCAGCGTGGCCGCGATGGCCGCAATATCAACAGGCAGCATGACGGATGCATATTCCCGAAAACCAAGCCGGAAGAAGTCAGCAGAGACGATGTTCACCAAATTCGACACGATAAGCGGCAGGCTGGCCGTATCGGCAATAAACCCGGCGGCCATGACAAAGGCCAGCGTTGTCCGTTTGCTGAACCCCAGCGCGAGCAGCATGGCAATGACGATAGGTGTCAGGATAAGCGCTGCACCATCGTTAGCAAACAGCGCCGCCACCGCCGCGCCCAACAGAACAATCCAGGTAAACAGCAGACGACCACGTCCGTTGCCCCAACGGGATACATGCAGCGCAGCCCACTCGAAAAAGCCCGACTCATCGAGCAGCAGGCTGATGATAATGACCGCGATAAAGGTCGCCGTTGCGTTCCATACGATATTCCAGACGACAGGAATATCACCCACATGGATAACACCGAAGATCAGGGCCAGTGCCGCCCCAATGCTGGCGCTCCAGCCAATACTGAGTCCTCTGGGTTGCCAGATAACCAGAATCAGCGTCAGTAAAAAAATACTCCCTGCCAGTAACATCTCAGACTCCATTAAATACGATTGAGTGAATGTGTTTATCCACTATCAACAGGATGAATCCGCCGCCTTTTTCAACCATTCGCGGATATCGTCCCGCAGACAATGCCAGGTGGTTGTAATGGTTTCAGCGGCCCAGGCCGGCATATGGGGAGAAAGCCGGTAGTGGATCCATTTCCCTTCCCGACGATCAAGAACCAGCTCCGCTTCGCGAAGGATCGCCATATGCCGGGATATTTTTGGCTGCGACTCGGAAGTTGCTCCGCAGATATCGCACACGCATAGCTCGCCGGACTCTCTGAGCAGCATGATGATCGCCAGACGGGTTTCATCTGACAGAATTTTGAAAAGCTGAACGGGCTGTAGCATTGAGGTTCCTGATGAGCTTAGAATACACATATGATAAATCATATGTGTATATTTTAAAATCACCGATTATCGACGGGATCCCTTTGAGCGAAGACGCTGTACGCCCTTCCCAGGGAAAAACGCGGGCAGTAATGCAGGTTTGTGGCGGGTCGTATGAATCAGGAAAAACGATAAGCTACATTAGAAGCAGATACGGAAAGGCTTTCAGCCGAGATGCCATCGGACGAAAGCCTTTATCGAAAGCAAAATATCGCCTCTACACCTCTTTCACTTTGCAGGTCAGGCCGAAAGCCACCAGTGAAATTGCGGCTATCACCCAGTACACGCTGTGGTGCCCCAGGCTTTGCGAAACCGCCCCTTGAATGACACCTGCCAGAATCACACCCGTCGAAATACTGTTGGTAAAAAGCGTGGTTGCAGCCCCTGCTCTGCCAGGCATTAAGTCCTGGAACCACAGCATGCCAATTCCGGCGATAATCCCGATAAACACGGCGTTAAACAGCTGCAGTATCAGCAGCGATTCTCGGCTGTGGAAGAGGATCAGACCTACGTAAAACAGCACGCCCGCGCCCGTTGCCGTCACCATCATCCGGCGTTTACCGAAACGCTTCACGTAGTAACCTGCAAGGATCATTGCGGGGATCTCAAGCCCGGCGGCGGTCCCCATCAGGATCCCTGCAAGTTTATCCGGCAGGCCTAAGTCACTGCTAATCCACAGCGGCATGTCGATGATGTACATCGTGTTGCAGGTCCACATCAGCGTGGAAGCGATAAACAGCATCCGCACATTTTTATCGCCCCAGCCGCTGATTTGCCCGGTAACGGCTTCCGTAGGCTGCTCCACCCGTTCGACCGAAGGTAGCGCAAAAGTAATCAGCGCCAGGCCCAGCACAAAAATCCCGGCCGCGATGGAAAACATGGTGGTAAAGCCGTAGTTGAGCGCCAGCATAAAAGCCAGCGGCGGCCCAATGACCCAAGCCAGCGACAGCTGTGCGCGCATCACTGAACTGAACATAACCACTTCGCGGGCGGAGCTGTCGGCATATTCACGGGCAAGGGCAAACAGCTGCGGCATGGCGGTACTGGCCAGAGAAGCCAGCAGCACGCCACAGGTAATCAGCGTCAGATAATGACGATTGAACGCAAACAGCAGCGCGTTTCCCACCGCCATCAGGCAGCAGAACATAATCAGCTTCCGCCTGTCGCCCTGAGTGTCGGAACGCTTCGCCAGACCCAGGCTGACCACGATCCCGGCGATAGCGTTGACGGTATAAAACAGCCCCACCCAGAATGGCTGTACGCCCACTTCCCGGCTAAGGAACAGGCTCAGCGTCGGTGCCTGCAATGCACCTGCCACGCCAATCATAAAAGCCACCAGCATAAAAGCGGCATAAACCCCGTTCAGGCGGCGTCCCATCGTCATCAGCCAGAGCATGATTCATCCTTAAAGGGAAAAAAGGAAACGAAAAAAGCCAGCAGAAGCATTCTGCTGGCGGGTCTTTCAAGGCCGTAGCCCGATACCAATACTCAGTCACACATGATTAGGCAAGTTAATGCGTATCAAAAGCCGGGTTCGTAACTTCCCACTGCATCAGTTCTGCGAGCATATCCAAACGCTTACCTGCGACCAGGCGGGCCAGCCATGACGCTCCCTGCGTAGCGAAAAAGTAGTGCTGATAAAACTGACGTGCAGTTGGCTTCTTCATCTTCATTTCCTCACTTCATCGAAGAGAAGTATTGGCTTAATATAGGAAGAAATAAATTGCTGAGTTTTCGACAGGAGTTCCCCTTTTATGTCTTCGGGTCGTCTGCAACAACAGTTCATCCGCCTATGGCAATGCTGTGACGGAAAAACGCAGGAAACCACGCTCAATGAGCTTGCGGAGCTCCTGAGCTGCTCCCGCCGCCACATGCGAACGCTGCTGAACACCATGGAGGCGCGAGGCTGGCTGACGTGGCAGGCAGAGGCCGGGCGCGGCAAACGATCGACGCTGACCTTTATTTATACCGGGCTGGCCCTCCAGCAGCAGCGCGCCGAAGATCTCCTTGAGCAGGATCGTATCGATCAATTGGTGCAGTTGGTCGGTGATAAAACCGCCGTGCGCCAGATGCTGGTATCGCACTTAGGCCGCAGCTTCCGCCAGGGTCGACACATCCTGCGCGTGCTTTATTACCGCCCGATGCGCAATCTGCTTCCTGGTACGCCGCTGCGCCGTTCAGAAACCCACATTGCCAGACAAATCTTCAGCGCGCTGACGCGTATAAATGAGGAAAATGGGGAACTGGAAGCGGACATTGCCCACCACTGGCAGCAAATTTCCCCTTTGCACTGGCGTTTTTATCTTCGTCCGGGGATTCATTTCCATCATGGGCGCGAGCTGGAAATGGACGATGTTATCGCCTCATTGCAGCGGATCAACGCATTACCGCTGTATGCCCACATCACCCGCATTGAGTCTCCGACGACCTGGACGCTGGATATTCATCTGAATCACCCCGATCGCTGGCTGCCCTGGTTGATAGGGCACATCCCGGCGATGATCCTGCCGGGCGAATGGAAAACCATGAACGATTTCTCTCGCCTGCCCGTCGGTACCGGGCCTTACTCCGTGGCCCGCAATAATCAAAACCAGCTAAAAATTCATGCCTTTGACGACTTTTTTGGTTTTCGCGCACTCATTGACGAAGTGAACGTGTGGGTGTTACCCGAGATCGGCGAAGAGGTCACCTGTGGGCTAACGCTGGAAGGCCCTACTGAGGGCGAAAAAGCCGTTGAAAGCCGTCTGGAAGAGGGCTGCTATTACCTGTTATTTGATGCCCGCACGCCAAAAGGCCTGTCCGATGACGTGCGCCGCTGGGTCAGCAAAATTCTCTCCCCTGCCAATCTGATGTATCACGCTGATGAACAGTATCAAGGCTCCTGGTTCCCGGCATACGGTCTGTTACCCCGCTGGCACCACGCACGCCCAGGGAAAGGGGATAAACCCGCAGGTCTCGAAACGCTGACCCTCACCTATTATCGGGAACATCTGGAGCACCGAAACATCGCAAAAATCATGGAGCGCCTGATGGCGGAGCATCAGGTACGGCTGGATATTCAGGAGCTCGATTACGACGAATGGCACCGTGGTGAGGCGAAAAGTGATATGTGGCTGAACAGCGCCAACTTCACGTTGCCGTTAGATTTTTCACTCTTTGCCCATCTGTTTGAAGTGCCACTGATTCAGCACTGTATCCCGCTGGACTGGCAGCAGGCGGCCACAGAGTGGCAATCCGGTGAGATGAATCTTGCCCACTGGAGTCAGCAGCTTATTACCCAGCGCGCCGTGGTTCCGTTGATCCACCACTGGCTGATGATTCAGGGGCAGCGAAGCATGAGAGGCCTGCGGATGAACACCCTTGGCTGGTTTGATTTCAAATCTGCCTGGTTTGCGCCGCCGGATCCTTAACCCCCCCTAGATAATTCGAGTTGCAGAAAGGCGGCAAGGGAGCTCATCCCCAGGAGCTTACTTGAGTAAGTGACTGGGGTGAGGGAGTGCAGCCAACGCATCTGCGGCTTGAAGTATGACGGGGGCTTTCTGAATAGTCACAAAATCATTACAATAGCGCCGTTCTCAACGGGGTGCTGCATTCTGCAAAGGGTGTGTGCTGAGAAAATACCCGTCGAACCTGATCCGGATAACGCCGGCGAAGGGATTTGAGGCTGACTCAAAATCCTTTGCCCCCCCTAAATATAGAGGTGCAAAGTGCTGAAAAAACTCCTGCCACTGCTGGCGCTGGTGAGCGTGCCTGTTTTCGCGAAACCCGTGCTGACCGTTTATACCTACGATTCATTTTCTGCCGATTGGGGCCCGGGTCCTGCGGTCAAAAAAGCCTTTGAAGCAGACTGCGGCTGCGAACTGAAATATGTGGCGCTGGAAGATGGCGTATCGCTGCTCAACCGCCTGCGTATGGAAGGGAAAAACAGCAAAGCCGATGTGGTGCTGGGGCTGGATAACAACCTGCTGGAAGCGGCCACACAAACCGGGCTGTTTGCCAAAAGCGGTATAACGGCCGATGGCCTGAACGTGCCGGGTGGCTGGAAAAATGACACCTTCGTGCCATTCGACTACGGTTATTTCGCTTTCGTGTATGACAAAAACAAACTGAAAAATCCGCCTAAAAGCCTGAAAGACCTGGTTGAGAGCCCGCAAAAATGGCGAGTCATCTACGAAGATCCACGCACCAGCACGCCAGGGCTTGGCCTGTTGCTGTGGATGCAGAAAGTGTATGGCGATAAAGCCCCGGAAGCGTGGCAGAAACTGGCAGGTAAAACCGTCACCGTCACCAAAGGCTGGAGCGAAGCGTACGGTCTGTTCCTGAAAGGGGAAAGCGATCTGGTATTGAGCTACACCACTTCCCCGGCTTATCACATTATCGAAGAGAAGAAAGACAATTACGCTGCCGCTGAATTTAGCGAAGGTCACTATCTGCAGGTAGAAGTGGCGGCACGTACCGCGTCCAGCAAACAGCCTGAGCTTGCCCAGAAATTCCTGAAATTTATGGTCAGCCCGGCGTTCCAGAAAGAAGTCCCAACCGGCAACTGGATGTATCCGGTGACTCAGGTGGCGTTGCCCGAAGGCTTTAACGGGTTGGTGAAACCGAAAACGACGCTGGAATTCACCCCTCAACAGGTAGCCAGCGAGCGCCAGAACTGGATTGCTGCATGGCAACGCGCCGTCAGCCAGTAATCCCCGGATGGCTTTGGCCAGGCTTAACCGTCGCCATGCTGATGGTGACGGTTGCGCTGGCCGCGTTTTCCGCGCTGTGGTTTAGCGCCCCGGCCACCAGCTGGGGCAGCTTTCTGCATGACAGCTATCTTTGGCACGTGGTGCGTTTCTCGTTTACACAGGCGCTGCTTTCCGCTGTGCTGTCGGTCGCACCCGCCATTTTTCTGGCTCGTGCGCTGTATCGCCGCCGTTTTCCCGGCAGATTAATCCTGCTGCGCCTGTGCGCGATGACGCTCATTCTGCCGGTGCTGGTTGCCGTGTTCGGGATCCTCAGCGTTTACGGACGACAAGGCTGGCTGGCGCAGGTTTTCCATTTTCTCGGCTGGCAGTGGTCATTTTCGCCCTATGGTCTTCAGGGCATTCTGCTGGCGCATGTGTTTTTCAATATGCCGATGGCGACGCGTCTGCTGTTGCAGGCGCTGGAGCAAATTCCCGGCGAGCAGCGCCAGCTGGCGGCACAACTCGGCCTGCGAGGCTTCACTTTCTTCCGTTTCGTCGAATGGCCGTGGATGCGCCGTCAGGTACCTGCCATTGCCGCACTGATTTTCATGCTGTGCTTCGCCAGTTTCGCAACGGTGCTGTCACTCGGCGGAGGGCCGCAGGCCACGACCATCGAACTGGCTATCTATCAGGCGCTGAATTTCGATTTTGACCCGGGTCGTGCGGCAATGCTCGCCATCGTGCAAATGATGTGTTGCCTCGGTCTGATGCTGATAAGCCAGCGCCTGAGCAAATCCATCCAGCCTGGGCATACGCAGCACGCCCACTGGCGCGACCCTGACGACAGAGTGCACAGCAAGCTTGGCGATTTTCTGCTGATTAGTTTTGCCCTGCTGTTACTCCTGCCACCGCTGCTGGCGGTGATCGTCGAGGGCATCAATCGCAATCTGCCAGACGTGCTCAGCCAGCCCGTTTTGTGGCAGGCCATATGGACGTCATTGAGAATTGCGATTGCCGCAGGTTTCCTCTGCGTGGTGCTGACCATGATGCTGCTGTGGAGCAGCCGGGAACTGCGGGTAAGACAGCATTCACTGGCGGGTCAGGCGATAGAGCTCAGCGGGATGCTCATCCTTGCTATGCCGGGCATTGTGCTGGCCACAGGCTTCTTTTTGCTGCTCAACAATAGCATCGGCTTGCCCTCGTCTGCCGATAGTATTGTCATTTTCACCAACGCCCTGATGGCGATACCTTACGCACTGAAAGTACTGGAAAGCCCGATGCGCGATGCCACTGCGCGCTACAGCCAGCTTTGCCAGTCGCTGGGGTTGCAGGGATGGACGCGTTTTCGCATTGTCGAATTGCGGGCGCTCAGAGTCCCTCTCGCGCAGGCGCTGGCATTTGCCTGCGTGCTGTCGATTGGCGACTTTGGGGTTGTGGCGCTGTTTGGGAATGAGGATTTCCGCACGCTGCCGTTCTATCTTTATCAGCAGATTGGCGCGTACCGCAGCCAGGAGGGTGCCGTCACAGCATTTATTCTGCTGATGCTCTGCTTCCTGTTATTCACCGTGATTGAAAAACTTCCGGGCCGTAATGCTAAAACTCAATGATGTCACCTGGCTCTATGAGCATCTGCCGATGCGCTTCACTCTCTCTGTAAAACAGGGGGAACTGATCGCCGTTCTGGGTCCAAGCGGCGCGGGGAAAAGTACCCTGCTCAATCTGATTGCCGGTTTTCTGACGCCCGCCAGCGGCACGCTGATAATCGACAATCAGCCGCATACCCACACGCCACCGGCCAAACGCCCGGTATCGATGCTGTTTCAGGAGAACAACCTGTTCAGCCACCTGACGGTACGCCAGAACATCGGCCTCGGCATGCATCCCGGCCTGAAGCTGAGCGACGGGCAACGCCAGAAGCTTGAAACCATCGCCCGTCAGATGGGGATTGATGCCCTGTTGGACAGACTCCCTTCTGAACTCTCCGGCGGCCAACGTCAGCGCGTGGCACTGGCCCGCTGCCTTGTTCGAGAGCAACCGGTATTGCTGTTGGATGAACCGTTTTCCGCGTTGGATCCCGCGCTGCGTCAGGAGATGCTGCAGCTGGTCGGCGACGTGTGCCGTCGCCAGCAGTTAACGCTGCTGATGGTGTCACACAGCGTGGAGGATGCGGCACAAATTGCGCCGCGGTCACTGGTTATTGCCGATGGGCGAATCGCCTGGGATGGCACGACACAGGCACTGCTGAGCGGCCAGGCCAGCGCCTCGCATTTATTGGGGATCGGGGCATAACGATTTTCCCCCTCTTCCTGCGAGAGGGGCCACTACCGGCTCACCACTTTCCCTAAAATATCCAGATACACCGGCATCAGCGGGTGTTTGAAAAGCAGGTACAGCGAGACCATCGCCAGCACAATCAGTGTCGGTGTCAGCCACAGCAAGCGGCCGCGAGGCAGATATTTTGTCAGCTTGTCGGTGCCAGACTTACCGCTACGCCATAAGCGCCAGCCAATCCAGGCGGCCAGCCAGATCAGACCCGCCGCCAGCAGCAACAGCCACTTAAAGCCACCGCTTTGCACATCAGCGGGAATATCGATCGCCGCCCCGGCAAGAATACCCGGCAGAAAATAGACAGGCGGCCAGAGCAGGCAGCCAATAATGTTAGGAATGATAAATTTCGCCACCGGCAGATCGAGCATCCCCGCCACCATCGGCACCACAGGCCGCGTCGGGCCAATAAAGCGCCCAACCAGGATGGTTATCATGCTGTGCTGATGTAACGCGTGTTCGGTTTTATCGAGCAGCGCTTTGTTCTTTTTCATGAACGACCAGCGGTGCAGCGGCTTCTTAAAACGCCAGCCCAGCCAGAAAGAGATCCAGTCGCCCAGCAGACAGCCAATAATCCCCGCCAGCCATGCCTGCCAGAAATTCACTTCGCCACTGCCAATCAGCGCGCCCAGCGCCGACATCATCAGAGTACCGGGCAGGATCAATCCCACTAACGCCAGCGATTCAAGGAACGCGACCAGCGCAACGGCAATCAGTGAATACATCACAGATTGGGTGATGAAATGTTCCAGCAACGCTTGCATAGAGTACCCGATAGAGGAGCGAAGCAGCGATTCTCCCGAGTGGCCGCTGCGCCGTCAAGCTGACAATTATCTGAATCGTTGACAGGTTTAGACCCGGAACAGACCTGGCGGGTTCACTTTTTTACGTATTGCTTACCCCGGCACGAAACTCGCTGGGGCTCGCGCCAGTGCATTTCTTGAAAACGCGAGAGAAGTAGAGCTGATCCTCAAAGCCGACATTACGCCCAACGCTGGCAATCGGCATTCTCGTGGTGCTGAGCAGCAGTTTGGCCTGGCTGATACGCTGATCTTCACGCCAACTCAGCACGCTGACCCCCAGCTGCTGGCGGAACAAATGGGAAAGACGTGAAGGAGACAGGCAGACATGTTGCGCTACGCTGGCAATATCAAACTGGCTATCCGCCAGATGATCGCTGATGTACTGGCAGGCATCGCGCACGCGGTTGTCCATTGGCGGATGCAGGGATGCATTGATGGCTTCCATTCTTCGCAGCAGCAGTTGTTCCAGCAGGTTGATCGCCAACAGCTCTGAATAACGCCCTACGCCTTGCCCGGCATCGATGATCTGGCCAAACAGATCCGCAAACTGCGCCTGATGAGCTTCGTCCGGGCGGAAAAAACCCGTTTGTGCAAACAACGTTGGCCATGCCAGCCATTCATGCCAGTAAGCACGAGGCCGGAAATAAACCCACTGGTGATACCACTCGCTGGCGTCCGGGTGACGACCATAATGGTGAATTTCACCAGGCGGGAACAGCACGATGTCGCCTGGACGGCAGACAAACTGGTGCCCCTGATTATTGATAACCCCTTCTCCGCGTACCGTGAGATTAAGAATAAAACCTTTCATTCCGAGCGGTCGGTCGATGAAAAAATCGAGATAGCTCTCCGCTTCAATCGGCGTTAACCCCGCCACCAGATGGGCGTTAAAGGAGTAGCCGGGTAATAGCGGATCATTCTGGAGTTCAGGCATAAAAACGCTCGCTCAGCAGAGCCTTGTAGGAAATCAATTGTCCATATTGCCAGCGAAGCGAAAAAGGCGGAAATAGCATGAAAGAATATTTGCACGGCGTCACACTTTGTTATGCCACAGCATTATTGTCCATAAGATTAGCGCTTCACGCCTGACGCTTTTTTTCCCCGGAATCTACTGTTTCTCCATGTCTGACACTCTTCATGGAGCACTACGATGGCAATAGCAATTGGCCTCGATTTTGGCAGCGATTCGGTACGAGCGCTGGCGGTGGATGCGAACAGCGGCAAAGAGATCGCCACAAGCGTTGAATGGTATCCGCGCTGGCAGGAAGGCCGTTTCTGCGATGCCCCGAACAATCAGTTCCGCCACCATCCCCTCGATTATCTCGAATCAATGGAAAGCGCGCTGAACAACGTGCTGAATGAGCTGGGTTCGCGTCGTTCCGAGGTTGTGGGCATCGGCGTCGACAGCACCGGTTCAACCCCGGCACCGATTGATGCCGACGGCCAGGTGCTGGCGTTACGCCCTGAGTTTGCTGATAACCCCAACGCCATGTTTGTACTGTGGAAAGATCACACCGCGGTGGAAGAAGCCGAAGCCATCACCCGCCTCTGCCACCAGCCGGGGAAAGTGGATTATTCCCGCTATATCGGCGGCATTTACTCCAGCGAATGGTTCTGGGCCAAAATCCTGCACGTCACCCGCGCCGATAGCAACGTCGCGAAAGCGGCCACCTCGTGGATTGAACTCTGTGACTGGATCCCTGCCCTGCTCTCCGGCACTACTCGTCCAGAGGATATCCGCCGTGGCCGCTGCAGCGCCGGGCATAAATCCCTGTGGCATGAAAGCTGGGGCGGCCTGCCGCCAGCCAGCTTCTTTGATGAACTGGATCCGCTCATTAATCAGAGCCTCGACTACCCGCTGTTCACGGATACCTTCACCGCCGATATCCCGGTGGGCACGCTGAACGCAGAATGGGCGCAGCGCCTGGGCCTACCTGAAAGCGTCGTGATTTCCGGCGGTGCATTCGACTGTCATATGGGCGCCGTGGGCGCCGGGGCTCAGCCCAATACGCTGGTAAAAGTTATTGGCACCTCGACCTGCGACATCCTGATTGCCGATAAACAGAGCGTCGGCAACCGCACCGTGCAGGGCATTTGCGGCCAGGTGGACGGCAGCGTTACCCCTGATTTCATCGGGATGGAAGCAGGACAATCCGCTTTTGGCGATATCTATGCCTGGTTTGGCCGCCTGCTCGGCTGGCCGCTGGAGCAACTGGCGGCACAGCACCCGGAACTGAAAGAGCAAATCAAAGCCAGCCAGAAACAGCTGCTGCCTGCACTGACGGCCGCCTGGGCGCAAAAGCCCTCGCTTGAGCATCTGCCGGTGGTCCTCGACTGGTTCAACGGCCGCCGTACCCCTAATGCCAACCAGCGTCTGAAAGGCGTGATCACCGATTTGAATCTGGCCACCGATGCGCCTGCGCTGTTCGGCGGTCTGGTTGCCGCAACGGCGTTTGGCGCACGCGCCATCATGGAGTGTTTCACCTCTCAAGGCATCCCGGTCAACAACGTGATGGCATTGGGCGGCATCGCCCGTAAAAACATCGACATCATGCAGGCGTGCTGCGATGTGCTGAACCGTCCACTGCAAATCGTTGCCTCCGACCAATGCTGCGCACTGGGTGCCGCGATTTTCGCCGCCGTGGCGGCTGGCGTTCACCGCGATGTGCCCGCTGCACAGCAGCAGATGGCCAGCAGCGTTGAACACACGCTCGAACCGCGCCCGGCTCAGGCACAGCGCTTTGAACAGCTTTATCAGCGCTACCAGCAATGGGCGAAAAGCGCCGAACACCACTATCTCCCGACTACGGCTGCGACTGAACACAAAGCGGCAGCACAGTCAGCCCTGACTCATTAAGGAAATGAAGATGACGATTTTTAACAATTATGAAGTGTGGTTTGTGATTGGCAGCCAGCATTTATATGGCCCGGAAGCGCTGCATCAGGTGACGAAACACGCGGAGCACGTCGTCAACGCATTAAACGCAGAAGCTAAACTGCCCTGCAAACTGGTCCTTAAACCGCTGGGCACCCGGCCTGACGAAATCACCGCCATCTGCCGCGACGCCAACTACGACGATAAATGCGCAGGGATGGTGGTCTGGCTGCACACGTTCTCCCCGGCGAAAATGTGGATCAATGGCCTGACAATCCTCAACAAACCGCTGCTGCAGTTCCACACCCAGTTCAACGCTGCCCTGCCGTGGGACAGCATCGATATGGACTTTATGAACCTGAACCAGACGGCTCACGGCGGCCGCGAGTTTGGTTTCATCGGCGCCAGAATGCGTCAGCAGCATGGCGTTGTCACCGGCCACTGGCAGGACAAACGCGCCCATGAGCGTATCGGTGCCTGGATGCGCCAGGCGGTTTCCAAACAGGATACCCGCCATCTGAAAGTGGTGCGATTTGGCGACAACATGCGTGAAGTCGCGGTGACCGACGGCGATAAAGTCGCGGCGCAAATCAAATTCGGCTTCTCGGTCAACACCTGGGCGGTCGGTGATTTAGTGCAGGTGGTTAATGAAATCAGCGACGGCGACGTCAGCGCATTGGTGGATGAATATGAAAGCAGCTACCGCCTGAGCGCTGTCGCGCAAATTCACGGCGACAAACGCCAGAACGTGCTGGATGCGGCGCGCATCGAACTCGGCATGAAGCGCTTCCTTGAACAGGGTGGCTTCCATGCCTTTACCACGACCTTTGAAGATCTGCATGGCCTGAAGCAGCTCCCGGGCCTCGCTGTGCAGCGCCTGATGCAGCAGGGCTACGGCTTTGCGGGCGAAGGCGACTGGAAAACGGCCGCGCTGCTTCGCATCATGAAGGTGATGTCGACGGGTCTGCAGGGCGGCACCTCTTTTATGGAGGATTACACCTATCACTTCGACAACGGCAACGATTTGGTGCTCGGCTCGCACATGCTGGAAATCTGCCCGACGATTTCTACAGCAGAAAAACCGCTGCTCGACGTTCAGCCTCTGGGCATTGGCGGTAAAGCGGACCCGGCACGCCTGATTTTTGATACGCAAACGGGCCCGGCGATTGTCGCAAGCCTGGTCGATCTCGGCGACCGCTTCCGCCTGCTGGTGAACACCATTGAAACCGTCAAGACCCCACACAGCCTGCCAAAACTGCCGGTAGCCAATGCATTGTGGAAAGCGCATCCCAATCTCGAAGTAGCTTCCGAAGCGTGGATTGTGGCTGGCGGCGCGCACCATACCGTCTTCAGCCATGCGTTGACGCTCGACGATATGCGCCAGTTCGCCGAACTGCACGATATCGAAATCACCGTGATCGACAACGATACCCGCTTGCCTGCGTTCAAAGACTCGCTGCGCTGGAACGAGGTTTATTACGGGTCTAAACGCTGAGGTCAATCCCCCTCTCCCTAACCCTCTCCCTAAGGGAGAGGGAACCCTACGGAGCGGGTATGTATTCCCCCTCTCCCTCGGGGAGAGGGCCGGGGAGAGGGGAAACACTGAGGAATAATCATGCTTGAAGCATTAAAGCAACAGGTGCTGGAAGCCAATCTCCAGCTCCCGCAGCACAATTTAGTGACCCTGACCTGGGGAAACGTCAGCGCGGTTGACCGCGAGAAAGGCGTGTTTGTTATCAAACCGTCCGGTGTGGATTACGGCGTCATGACCGCCGACGATATGGTCGTGGTCAGCCTCGCAACGGGCGAAGTGGTGGAGGGCAACAAAAAACCGTCCTCCGATACACCAACCCATCGCCTGCTCTATCAGGCATTTCCGACCATTGGCGGTATCGTTCACACGCATTCGCGCCACGCCACCATCTGGGCGCAGGCCGGGCAATCTATTCCCGCCACCGGGACCACGCATGCCGATTATTTCTACGGCAGCATTCCCTGCACTCGCAAAATGACCGATGCGGAAATTAACGACCAGTACGAATGGGAAACGGGCAATGTGATCGTCGAAACCTTTGAGAAAAAAGGGATTGATGCCGCACAAATGCCTGGCGTACTGGTGCATTCTCATGGTCCCTTCGCCTGGGGAAAAACGGCAGAAGACGCCGTGCATAACGCCATCGTGCTGGAAGAAGTGGCCTATATGGGCATTTTCTGCCGCCAATTGGCACCTCAACTTCCGGATATGCAGCAAACGCTGCTGGATAAACACTATCTGCGCAAGCACGGGGCGAAGGCTTATTACGGGCAATAACACCTGTATAAAACCACAGCAATTAAAAGCAAACCAGGCTATACTCAGCCCTGGTTTGCTTGATGAGTAGAGTGCGTGGCGCAGGCGCGAGAAGGTTTTTTATTAACCCGTCACTGGCGGGATACCCCACAGGGTACGGAAGTCACATTCTGGCTGGCAACCGATGAAGGGCCGCTGCAGGTCACGCTTGCACCACAGGAGTCCGTGGCCTTTATTCCTGAAGCACAACGCGCACAAACGGAACAGCTCCTTCGTACGGAAAGAGATGCCCGTCTTGCTCCTCTTGCGTTAAAAGACTTCCACCGTCAGCCTGTTTTCGGGTTGTACTGCCGCTCTCATCGCCAGTTAATGCGGCTGGAAAAATTGCTGCGTGAAGCAGGCGTAACGGTTTATGAAGCTGATGTGCGCCCGCCTGAACGCTATCTGATGGAACGCTTTATCACCGCGCCCGTTTGGGTAGAAGGTGAACGCCAGGGCGACGCGCTCGTCAACGCTCGACTGAAACCCAACCCTCATTATCGTCCGCCGCTGAAATGGGTATCGTTGGATATCGAAACCACCCGCCATGGTGAACTGTACTGCATCGGGCTTGAAGGCTGCGGGCAGCGCATTGTCTATATGCTCGGTCCGGAGAACGGCGACGCATCATCTTCCGATTTTCAGCTGGAATATGTCTCCAGCCGCCCGCAGTTGTTAGAAAAACTCAATGCCTGGTTCGTACAGCACGATCCGGATGTGCTGATTGGCTGGAATCTGGTGCAGTTTGATCTCAAAGTGCTGCAAAAACACGCCGAACGGTACCGAATCCCGCTGATGTTAGGGCGAGGCAATGTCGAAATTGACTGGCGTGAGCATGGTTTTAAGAATGGCGTGTTCTTCGCGCAGGCGAACGGTCGGCTAATTATCGATGGTATTGAAGCCCTGAAATCCGCGTTCTGGAATTTTTCGTCATTTTCACTGGAGAACGTCTCACAGGCGCTGCTCGGCGAAGGCAAATCCATCGACAATCCGTGGGACAGGATGGACGAAATTGACCGCCGGTTCGCCGAAGATAAGCCCGCACTGGCGAAATATAACCTCAGAGACTGTGAACTGGTAACGCGCATTTTCCATAAAACCGAGATTATGCCGTTCCTGTTAGAACGCGCCACGGTGAACGGACTGCCCGCTGACCGGCACGGTGGTTCAGTCGCTTCTTTCGGGCACCTCTATTTTCCCCGTATGCACCGCCTGGGTTATGTGGCGCCGAATCTTGGGGAAGTGCCGCCGCAGGCAAGCCCGGGTGGGTATGTGATGGACTCTCGCCCAGGACTGTATGACTCAGTGCTGGTGCTGGATTACAAAAGTCTGTATCCCTCCATCATCCGTACCTTCCTCATCGATCCGGTGGGCCTGGTTGAGGGGATGGAAAAACCCGATGCAGAGCACAGCGTTGAAGGATTTCTTGGCGCACGTTTTTCACGTACTCAACACTGTTTACCGGATATCGTCGGGCAAATCTGGCACGGACGGGACGAAGCCAAAGCACAGCACAACAAACCGCTTTCCCAGGCGCTGAAGATCATCATGAACGCCTTTTACGGCGTGCTGGGTACCAGCGCCTGCCGCTTCTTCGATCCTCGTCTGGCCTCGTCGATAACAATGCGCGGCCATGCGATCATGCGCCAGACAAAAGAGCTGATTGAGTCAAAGGGCTACGACGTTATCTATGGGGATACGGACTCAACCTTCGTCTGGCTCAAAAGCGCGCACGGCGAGGCAGAAGCCGCGAAAATCGGCCGCGAGCTGGTGACATTCGTCACTGAATGGTGGGCCACTGAGCTGCAAAAACAGGGGCTGACCAGCGCCATGGAGCTGGAGTTCGAGACGCATTTTTGTCGCTTTCTGATGCCCACCATTCGCGGCACCGAAACCGGCAGTAAAAAACGCTATGCCGGCATGATTCAGGACGGCGAAGCGCAGCGGATGGTGTTTAAAGGGCTGGAAACGGTGCGCACTGACTGGACGCCGCTGGCGCAGGAGTTCCAGCAGGCGCTCTATTTACGCATCTTCCGCAACGAGCCATACAAGGATTTCATTCTTGAAACGATCGACAAACTGATGACAGGCGCGCTCGACGACAAACTCGTTTACCGTAAACAGCTGCGACGCCCTCTCGTAGAGTACCAGCGCAATGTCCCACCGCATGTCCGTGCTGCCCGGCTTGCCGATGAACACAACGCCAAATTGGGCCGACCTTTACAGTATCAGTCCCGTGGCAGCATAAAATATGTCTGGACGACCGGCGGCCCAGAGCCGCTGGCCTATCAGCAGTCTCCGCTCGATTATCAACACTACCTGAGCAAACAGTTAGAACCCGTTGCCGACGGAATTTTACCTTTTGTCCACGATGATTTTGCTACACTACTGACAGGGCAACTGGGGCTATTTTGACAGGTGACTAACACCCTGGCTTCCAGTACCATAGCGCCCTTTCCATTCCTGGACCTCAATTTTGACTCTCCGTGAAGCTTTTCGCGGAGGACGATTATTGCCTGCAATTGAAGATATAGAGCCCAAAACATATGCCTTTTACACTTGGTCAACGCTGGATCAGCGATACAGAAAGCGAACTGGGGTTAGGAACTGTCGTAGCGCTTGATGCGCGCATGGTAACACTCCTCTACCCTGCTACCGGTGAAAACCGCCTGTATGCGCGTAACGACTCCCCTATTACCCGTGTGATGTTCAACCCGGGTGATACCATTACCAGCCATGATGGCTGGCAGCTGCGCGTTGACGAAGTAAAAGAAGAAAATGGCCTGCTCGCTTACATCGGGTTCCGTCTGGATACCGAAGAAGAAGGCGTGATGCTTCGTGAAGTCCTGCTCGACAGCAAGCTGATTTTCAGCAAGCCGCAGGACCGCCTGTTTGCCGGGCAAATCGACCGCATGGACCGTTTTGCCCTACGTTACCGTGCGCGCAAATATCAGAGCGAAGAGTACCGTATGCCCTGGAGCGGTCTGCGCGGTCAGCGTACCAGCCTGATACCACACCAGCTGCATATTGCTCATGATGTCGGTCGTCGCCATGCGCCGCGTGTTTTACTGGCTGATGAAGTGGGCCTCGGTAAAACGATTGAAGCCGGGATGATCCTGCATCAGCAGCTGCTTTCTGGTGCCGCCGAGCGCGTGCTGATTGTGGTTCCTGAAACCCTGCAGCATCAGTGGTTAGTGGAAATGCTCCGCCGTTTCAACCTGCGTTTCGCGCTGTTTGACGATGAGCGTTACGCCGAAGCCCAGCACGATGCCGACAATCCGTTCGAAACCGAACAGCTGGTTATCTGCTCCCTCGATTTTGTCCGCCGGAGCAAACAGCGTCTTGAGCACCTGTGCGATGCCGAGTGGGACATTATGGTTGTCGACGAAGCTCACCATCTGGTGTGGAGCGAAGAAGCGCCGAGCCGCGAATATCAGGCCATCGAGCAGCTTGCCGAGCATGTGCCTGGCGTACTGCTGCTGACCGCAACCCCGGAACAGCTGGGGCTGGAAAGCCACTTTGCGCGTCTGCGCCTGCTGGATCCAAGCCGCTTCCATGATTTTGAGCAATTTGTTGAAGAGCAACAGAATTTCCGCCCGGTTGCCGATGCGGTCAGCCTGCTACTGAGCGGCGAAAAGCTGAATAACGATCAGATGAACACCCTGGGTGAGCTCATTGGCGAGCAGGATATCGAGCCGCTGCTGCAAACGGCCAACAGCGACCGCGAGGGTGCAGAAAGCGCCCGTCAGGAACTGATTTCGATGCTGATGGACCGTCACGGGACCAGCCGCGTGTTATTCCGAAACACCCGTAACGGTGTGAAAGGCTTCCCGAAACGCGAACTGCACACCATCCGCCTGCCGCTGCCGACCCAGTATCAGACGGCGATTAAAGTCTCCGGCATTATGGGCGCACGTAAAAGTGCGGAAGAACGCGCGCGCGACATGCTCTATCCTGAGCAAATTTATCAGGAGTTTGAAGGAGATACCGGCACCTGGTGGAACTTCGATCCGCGCGTTGAGTGGCTGATGGGCTATCTGACCGCCCACCGTTCTCAGAAAGTGCTGGTGATTTGTGCCAAAGCCGCGACCGCACTTCAGCTTGAACAGGTATTACGTGAGCGCGAAGGCATTCGTGCGGCGGTCTTCCACGAAGGCATGTCCATCGTTGAGCGTGACCGCGCTGCGGCCTGGTTTGGTGAAGAAGATACCGGCGCTCAGGTCCTGCTGTGTTCTGAAATCGGCTCCGAAGGCCGTAACTTCCAGTTCGCCAGCAACCTGGTAATGTTCGATCTGCCGTTTAACCCGGATTTGCTGGAGCAGCGTATTGGCCGTCTGGACCGTATCGGTCAGGCGCACGATATTCAGATCCATGTGCCTTATCTGGAAAAAACGGCGCAGTCAGTGCTGGTGCAGTGGTTCCACGAAGGGCTGGATGCTTTCGAGCACACCTGCCCGACGGGCCGTACCATTTACGACAGCGTACATGCGCAGTTGATTGGCTATCTGGCGGCGCCAGAAGAGACGGCCGGTTTTGACGATCTGATCAAAGCCTGCCGCGAGCAGCACGATGCGCTGAAAGCACAGCTGGAACAGGGTCGCGACCGTCTGCTGGAGATCAACTCCAACGGCGGTGAAAAAGCACAGCAGCTGGCAGAAAGCATCGAAGAACAGGATGACGATACCGGGCTTATCAGCTTCTCGATGAACCTGTTCGACATCATCGGGGTCAATCAGGACGATCGTGGTGAAAACCTGATTGTGTTGACGCCATCCGATCACATGCTGGTGCCGGACTTCCCGGGTCTGCCAGAAGACGGTTGCACCGTGACCTTCGAACGTGATGTGGCGCTGTCCCGTGAAGATGCGCAGTTCCTGACCTGGGAACACCCGCTAATCCGTAACGGTCTGGATCTCATCCTCTCCGGCGATACGGGCAGCAGCACCATTTCTCTGCTGAAAAACAAAGCGTTGCCTGTCGGAACCCTGTTACTCGAACTGATTTACGTCGTCGAAGCGCAGGCACCGAAGCAGCTGCAGCTGCAGCGTTTCCTGCCACCCACCCCAGTGCGTATGCTGGTCGACAAAAACGGCAATAACCTCGCCGCTCAGGTGGAGTTCGAAACCTTTAATCGCCAGTTGAGTGCGGTGAATCGTCATACCGGCAGCAAGCTGGTCAATGCCGTTCAACAGGACGTTCACGCGATTCTGCAGCTGGGTGAAGCGCAGGTAGAGAAAACCGCTCAGGCACTGATTGATGCTGCACGCACCGAAGCGGATGAAAAGCTGAGCGCCGAACTTTCGCGTCTGGAAGCGCTGAAGGCCGTTAACCCGAACATTCGTGATGACGAACTGGAAGCCATCGAAAACAATCGCCAGCAGATTATGGAAAGCCTGAGTCAGGCTGGCTGGCGTCTGGATGCGCTGCGACTGATTGTCGTCACGCATCAGTAAGGAAAAAGTATGTTAATGGAGCCCTACAATCCACCGCAGGATCCCTGGCTGGTGGTCCTGTACCAGGACGAACACATCATGGTGGTCAACAAGCCAAGCGGCTTGTTGTCCGTTCCCGGTCGTCTGGAAGAACACAAAGACAGCGTGATGACGCGCATTCAGCGTGATTTTCCGCAGGCCGAATCCGTACATCGTCTGGATATGGCGACCAGCGGCGTGATTGTGGTGGCTCTGACCAAAGCGGCGGAAAGGGAACTGAAACGCCAGTTCCGCGAGCGGGAGCCCAAGAAGCAGTATCTTGCACGCGTTTGGGGGCATCCGGAACAGGAGCAGGGTGTCGTCGACCTGCCCCTGATCTGCGACTGGCCGAATCGGCCGAAACAAAAAGTCTGTTTTGAGACAGGGAAATCCGCACAAACTGAATATGAAGTGCTGGATTATGGCGATGACAACACCGCAAGGGTGTTACTGAAACCCATAACCGGACGTTCCCACCAGTTGCGCGTGCATATGCTTGCAATGGGTCATCCTATTTTGGGTGACCGCTTCTATGCCACACCCGAAGCGCTGGCGATGGCTCCTCGTCTGTTGCTGCATGCTGAAATGCTGACCATTACCCATCCGCAGTTTGGCAACAGCATGACGTTTAAAGCACCGGTGGATTTTTGATTCAGTGCGGCCTGATGCCCTCTCCCCCGGCCCCTCTTCCACAGGGCGAGGGGAGCAAAACCGGCACTAATCCAATCCCCTCTCCCCGCGGGAGAGGGTTAGGGAGAGGGGTTAACTCCCAAACTATTTAAAGCCTTTCTGATCTTTAATCAGCTCGTACGCTTTCTGAATTTCCTGCGCTTTCTGCTTCGCCATTTCCATCATCTCTGGCGGCAACCCTTTCGCGACCAGCTTGTCCGGATGGTGTTCACTCATCAGCTTACGGTACGCACGCTTAATGGTGGTGGCATCGTCCGTGGGTTTCACACCCAGCACATTACAGGCGTCTTCCAGCGTAGGACCACGCTGCGCCTGCTGCCAGCCGCCACCCGACTGGGACTGCTGTTGATAACCGCCGCCAAACTGCGCGCCTCCCTGCATCATCCGCAGGAATTGGTCGAACTGAGCCCGGGAAATACCCAACTCATCCGCGATAACGAACAGGACTTCCCGTTCGTTAGGATGCAGAGAACCATCGGCAAACGCCGCCTGAATCTGAATTTCCAGAAACATCCGAATCAAATCGAAGCGACCAAAGCAGACGCTGCGCAGCTGGCGCATTTTCTCACGCAGCGGGTAGTTATCCGCTTTGCCTACGCGAAATGCCTGCTGTGCTGCAGTGCGGGAAGCGCCGTGCAGATTCATTCGATCCATCAGAATACTGGCGACGTGAATATCCGCCTCCGTCACGCGCCCTTTGGATTTGGTCAGATGCCCCATCACTTCAAAGGTGGTGGCAAAGAACAGCGACTGACGCTCCTGCTGGTTAGCAAAGAAGTTGAGTCTGCGGCTACGCGCCTTATCAAACATGTGGCCAATGAGCAGTCCAAGCACTGCGCCCCAGAATCCGCCGCCCATCATCAGCGCCACGGCCACACCAATCACTTTACCCCAATACTGCATAGACTCCCCGGATAGTCAGAACGGCTTCGTTACAGGACAGAGTTGTCCCTTGATAAAAGGCGATTTTCCCGTCAATGGCCTGATGGTCATTGCAGGACATAACCTATAATTTGCTTTATCATACTCGCCATTCTATACGGTGCCTAACGCCACTGGCTCGACGCAACAGGATTAACACTGGCGCGTTCACGATGAGTACGTTAGTCTCTGACCGTTTGCAAGCCGCGAAGCCACAGATGACGGAACAACTAATAAAACGTATGAAAAAACGTATTCCCACCCTTCTGGCAACCATGATCGCCAGCGCCCTGTACAGCCATCAGGGTGCGGCGGCCGACCTCGCATCACAATGTATGCTGGGGGTACCAAGCTATAACCGTCCGCTGGTTCAGGGGGACGCTAATAGCCTGCCTGTCACCATCAATGCCGATCATGCTAAAGGGAATTACCCTGATAATGCCGTATTTACTGGCAAAGTCGATATTAATCAGGGAAACAGCCGTTTACAGGCCGATGAAGTCCAGCTGCACCAGAAAGAAGCGCCGGGTCAGGCCGTTCCGGTTCGTACCGTCGATGCTCTGGGCAATGTACACTATGACGACAATCAGGTGATCCTGAAAGGTCCTAAAGGCTGGTCGAATCTCAATACCAAAGATACCAACGTCTGGAAAGGTGACTACCAGATGGTGGGCAGACAGGGCCGCGGTACCGCAGACGTGATGAAACAGCGTGGCGAGAACCGTTATACCATTCTTGATAACGGCACATTCACGTCCTGTCTGCCAGGTTCCAACACCTGGAGCGTCGTCGGTACCGAAGTGATCCACGACCGCGAAGAACAGGTCGCTGAAATCTGGAATGCGCGCTTCAAGATTGGTCCAGTCCCTGTGTTTTACAGCCCGTACCTGCAGCTTCCTGTCGGTGATAAACGTCGCTCCGGTTTCCTTATCCCTAATGCGAAATACGGCTCCAAAAACGGCATGGAAATCTATCTGCCGTACTACTGGAACATCGCACCTAACTTTGATGCCACCATTACGCCTCACTATATGGATAAGCGTGGCGGCATCATGTGGGAAAACGAATTCCGCTACCTGACACAGGCGGGTGCTGGCCTGTTTGAATTTGACTACCTGAATTCAGACAAAGTCTATGAAGACGAACATCCTGATGTCAGCGACAGCCGCCGCTGGTTGTTCTACTGGAATCACAATGGCGTCATGGATCAAGTCTGGCGCTTCAATGTCGATTACACCAAGGTCAGCGATCCGAATTACTTCAATGACTTCGACTCCAAATACGGGTCAAGTACCGACGGCTACGCCACTCAGAAGTTTAGCGTGGGTTATGCCGTACAGAACTGGGATGCAACGCTGTCCAGCAAACAGTTCCAGGTCTTTGACTCTGCGAACTCAAATTCGTATGCGGCTCAACCGCAGTTAGACGTTAACTTCTATCAGAATGACGTTGGCCCGTTTGACACGCATATCTATGGTCAGGTGGTGCATTTCCAGAACACCAACGACAACATGCCGGAAGCGACGCGTGTTCACATTGAACCGACAATCGACCTGCCGTTGTCCAATGGTTGGGGAAGCCTGGATACCGAAGCGAAGCTGCTGGCGACCCACTATCAGCAGAAAGATGTCGAGTGGTACAACAACACCTACAACGCAGACCTGAAAGAGTCGGTCAACCGCGTTCTTCCTCAGTTCAAGATTGACGGTAAGATGGTCTTCGAACGCGATATGGACTGGTCGAAAGGCTATACCCAAACGTTGGAACCGCGCGTTCAGTACCTGTACGTCCCGTACAAAGATCAGAGTGACATCCTGGAGTACGACTCCACGCTGCTGCAGTCTGACTACAGTGGTCTGTTCCGCGACCGCAGCTTCAGCGGCCTGGACCGCATTGCATCGGCAAACCAGGTCACGACCGGGATCACTTCTCGTGTTTATGATCAAAATGCGGTTGAACGTTTTAACGTTTCTGTTGGTCAAATCTACTATTTCACACCGGCTCGTACCGGTGATGAAAGTAACGACTGGTCGAAAAACGACGAGCAGGGCTCGGTTGTGTGGGCAGGTGATACCTACTGGCGTATCAGCGATCAGTGGGGATTACGCGGCGGTATTCAATACGATACCCGTCTGGATAACGTCGCCACCGGTAATGGCACCGTCGAATACCGTCGTGATGAAAACCGTTTAATGCAGTTCAGCTACCGTTACGCCAGCCCGGAGTACATTCAGGCAACGCTGCCTTCTTACTCCACGGCGGCGCAGTACAAAGACGGTATTTCTCAGGTTGGGATGGCGGCAAGTTGGCCTGTGGTTGACCGCTGGTCGGTGGTGGGTGCGTATTACTATGACACCAATGCCAGCAAGCCTGCGGACCAGATGCTGGGCATTCAGTATAACTCCTGTTGTTATGCGCTGCGTCTAAGCTATGAGCGTAAGCTCAATGGCTGGGATGATTCCAATGCGCAGGGTAAATACGACAACAGTATCGGATTCAGCGTTGAACTGCGCGGCCTGAGCTCCAACTATGGCCTGGGCACTCAGCAGATGCTGCGTTCGAACATTATGCCGTATCAAAACTCTTTGTAACGCCAAGGTTTAGAAACGTAACCCGCTTTTGCGGTTAATTGAAATGGAAAGTGTATGAAGAACTGGAAAACGCTGCTTCTCGGTATCGCCATGGTTGCGAATACCAGTTTCGCTGCCCCTCAGGTTGTCGATAAAGTAGCAGCTGTTGTAAATAACGGTGTGGTACTGGAAAGCGACGTTGATGGCATGATGCAGTCGGTCAAAGGGCAGGCAGGCCAGGCTGGCCAACAGCTGCCAGATGATACAACGCTGCGTCATCAGATTCTGGAACGTCTGATTATGGATCAGATTATCCTGCAGATGGGGCAGAAAATGGGCGTTAAGGTGACTGACGAACAGCTCGACCAGGCCATCGCCAACATCGCCAAACAAAACAACATGTCCATGGATCAGATGCGCAGCCGTCTGGCCTACGATGGCATGAACTACAACACGTATCGCGCACAGATCCGTAAAGAGATGACTATCTCCGAAGTGCGTAATAACGAAGTTCGTCGCCGCATTACCGTTCTGCCACAGGAAGTTGACGCGCTGGCGTCTCAGATTGGTAATCAGAACGATGCCAGCACCGAGCTGAACCTGAGCCACATTCTGATCCCACTGCCGGAAAACCCAACGTCCGATCAGGTTAGCGAAGCAGAAAGCCAGGCGCGTTCTATTGTCGATCAGGCAAAAGGCGGCGCAGATTTCGGCAAGCTGGCTATCACCTACTCGGCTGACCAGCAGGCGCTGAAAGGTGGACAGATGGGCTGGGGACGTATTCAGGAGCTGCCTTCTATCTTTGCTCAGTCGCTGAGTACGGCGAAAAAAGGCGATGTGATTGGCCCAATCCGTTCCGGTGTAGGCTTCCACATCATCAAAGTGAATGACCTGCGTGGCCAGAGCAAGAGTATTTCTGTGACGGAAGTGCACTCCCGCCACATTCTGCTTAAGCCATCGCCAATCATGACTGACGATCAGGCTCGTGCAAAGCTGGAACAAGTGGCTGCCGATATTAAGAGCGGTAAAACCACCTTTGATAAAGCGGCAAAAGAGCTGTCTCAGGATCCTGGCTCTGCCAATCAGGGCGGCGATCTCGGCTGGGGGACTCCGGACATGTACGATCCCGCGTTCCGTGATGCTCTGATGAAACTCAGCAAAGGTGAGCTCAGCGCGCCGGTTCACTCTTCCTTCGGCTGGCACCTGATTCAGTTGCTGGATACCCGCAACGTCGATCGTACCGATGCAGCCCAGAAAGACCGTGCTTATCGTATGCTGATGAACCGTAAGTTCTCAGAAGAAGCGGCGACCTGGATGCAGGAACAACGTGCCAGTGCGTACGTGAAAATTCTGAGCAACTAATGACCCCCATCCAACGTGTTGTCATCACTCCCGGCGAACCCGCCGGGATTGGTCCGGACCTGGTGGTTCAGTTGGCCCAGCGAGACTGGCCCGTTGAACTGGTCGTGTGTGCCGATGAAACGCTTTTGACAGACCGGGCAGCAATGCTCGGTTTGCCGTTAACGCTCCTGCCCTACAACGCTTCTGAATCCGCCCAACCACAGCAAGCGGGAACGCTGACGCTGCTTCCTGTAGACCTTCATGCCAACGTCACGCCCGGCAAGCTGGATGTCCGCAACGGGGCATACGTGGTGGAGACATTGGCCCGTGCTTGCGATGGGGCGACAAGCGGTGAGTTCGCCGCGCTCATTACCGGTCCGGTGCAGAAAAGCATTATCAACGATGCCGGGATCCCCTTCATCGGGCATACCGAATTCTTTGAAGAGCGCTCCCGCACGCAAAAAGTCGTGATGATGCTGGCCACGGAAGAGCTGCGCGTTGCGCTGGCAACCACACATTTGCCGCTTAAAGCCATTAGCGATGCCATCACGCCGGAACTCTTGCATGAAGTCATCACTATTTTGCACCACGACCTGCAAACCAAATTTGGCATCAAACAGCCTCGGGTGCTGGTTTGTGGTCTGAATCCCCACGCCGGTGAAGGTGGACATATGGGGATGGAAGAGATCGACACGATCATTCCGGTTCTGGACGCGCTGCGTGCAAAAGGCATGAATCTGAGCGGGCCGCTGCCGGCTGACACCCTTTTTCAGCCCAAATATCTTGATCATGCCGATGCTGTCCTTGCGATGTACCACGATCAGGGCCTGCCCGTGCTAAAATACCAGGGTTTCGGCCGCGCAGTGAACATCACGCTCGGTTTACCTTTTATCCGTACGTCCGTGGATCACGGCACCGCACTTGAACTTGCGGGCCAGGGAAAAGCAAACGTCGGCAGTTTTATTACGGCGCTTAATCTCGCCATCAAAATGATTGTTAACTCTCAATGAATAATCGAGTCCATCAGGGCCACTTAGCCCGTAAACGCTTCGGGCAAAACTTCCTCAACGATCAGTTTGTGATCGACAGCATCGTCTCGGCCATCAACCCGCAGAAAGGTCAGGCCATGGTTGAAATCGGCCCGGGTCTGGCAGCACTGACCGAGCCGGTTGGCGAACGTCTTGACGAACTGACCGTCATCGAACTGGACCGCGATCTGGCAGCCCGCCTGCAGACGCACCCTTTCCTTGGCCCAAAACTGACCATTTACCAGCAGGATGCGATGACCATGAACTTCGGCGAACTGTCGGAGAAAATGGGTCAGCCGCTGCGTGTGTTCGGCAACCTGCCGTACAACATCTCCACCCCGCTGATGTTCCACCTGTTTAGCTATACTAATGCCATTGCCGACATGCACTTCATGCTGCAAAAAGAAGTGGTGAATCGCCTGGTTGCAGGCCCAAACAGTAAAGCGTATGGTCGTTTAAGCGTGATGGCGCAGTATTACTGCAACGTAATACCTGTGCTGGAAGTGCCGCCAACAGCCTTCACACCACCGCCGAAAGTCGATTCCGCCGTTGTCCGCCTGGTGCCGCACGGCAGCAACAAGCCTTACCCGGTGAAAGACGTGCGCGTCCTGAGTCGTATTACAACCGAAGCGTTTAACCAACGCCGTAAAACGATTCGTAACAGCCTCGGCAACCTCTTCTCTGTAGAAAGACTGACGGAGCTGGGTGTCGATCCGACGATGCGTGCGGAAAATATCTCTGTCGCTCAGTATTGCCGCATGGCGAACTGGCTGGCAGAAAATGCGCCCACGAAGGAGAGCTAAACCATGATCAATTCGCCCCGAGTTTGTGTCCAGGTGCAAAGCGTCTACATCGAAGCCCAGTCTTCGCCTGAAGATGAGCGCTATGTCTTTGCCTACACGGTCACAATCCGCAATTTGGGGCGAGGATCGGTGCAGCTCCTCGGCCGTTATTGGCTTATCACCAATGCGCACGGCCGCGAAACCGAAGTCCAGGGCGAAGGTGTGGTGGGTGTCCAGCCTCACATTACCCCCGGTGGCGAGTATCAGTACACCAGCGGTGCCGTGCTGGAAACACCGCTCGGCACCATGCAGGGCCACTATGACATGATCGATGCTGAGGGGAATGCCTTCAGCATCGATATTCCCGTTTTCCGTCTGGCAGTGCCAGCCCTCATCCATTAATACAATGAGCACATACCTTATTGGCGACGTTCACGGCTGCTACGATGAACTGATCGCGTTATTAAAGCAGGTGGAATTTACGCCAGGGCAGGACACCTTATGGCTGACGGGCGACTTAGTTGCGCGCGGCCCTGCATCGCTGGAGGTGCTGCGCTACGTCAAGTCCCTAGGGGATAGCGTTCGCCTTGTTCTGGGTAATCATGATTTGCATCTGCTGGCCGTGTTTGCCGGTATCAGCCGCAACAAACCCAAAGACCGTCTGACGCCACTGTTAGAAGCTCCAGATGCAGACGAGCTGCTGAACTGGCTACGCCGTCAGCCGCTTTTGCAGGTAGACAAAGAGAAAAAACTGCTGATGGCCCACGCGGGGATCACCCCACAGTGGGATTTAGAAACGGCAGAACTTTGCGCCCGGGATGTAGAAGCGGTATTGAGCAGTGACTCCTATCCGTTCTTCCTTGATGCAATGTACGGTGATTTACCCAATCACTGGACGCCGGAACTTTCCGGGCTGGCGCGTCTGCGCTTTATCACTAACGCCTTCACCCGCATGCGCTTCTGCTTCCCGAATGGGCAGTTGGATATGTACACCAAAGAGTCCCCAGAGGACGCTCCTGCGCCGCTGAAGCCATGGTTTGATATTGCAAGCCCGGTCACTGAAGAGTACAGCGTAGCCTTTGGCCACTGGGCATCGCTGGAAGGAAAGGGAACGCCTGAAGGTATTTACGGTTTGGATACAGGATGCTGCTGGGGCGGGGAATTAACCTGCCTGCGCTGGGAAGATAAGAAGATCTTTGTTCAGCCGTCCAATCGCCATCTGGACTTAGGCGAAAACGAGGCGGTTGCTTCCTGAATTTCAGCGATGTTCCCCGGCGGCGCTATGCTTGCCGGGGCGACAAAACTGGCTTTGTAGGCCTGATAAGCGTAGCGCCATCAGGCATTTCCGATAAGCACCTTAGCGGCGCTCCAGAACCTCAAAGCAATAGCTGTGCGAGTTCTGTTCGTCAGCATCATGAAACTCACTGAACGTCGATTCCCAGTCGTCTGGATCGTAATCCGGGAAATGGGTGTCGCCTTCCACTTCCGCATCAATGTGCGTCAGGTACAGACGATTGGCTTTCGGCAGGAACTGCTCGTAAACACGCCCCCCGCCGATCACCATGATCTCTTCAGCGTCGCCACAGGCAGCAATCGCTTCATCAACAGAGCTTACCCACTGCACGCGATCGTCTGTGCCGGGTTTGCTGCTGATGACAATGTTCTTACGGCCAGGCAGCGGGCGACCAATGGATTCCCAGGTCAGACGCCCCATCACCACCGGCTTGTTCAGCGTGGTACGCTTAAACCAGGCGAGATCGGCAGGCAGGTCCCAGGGCATGGCATTTTCCATGCCGATAACGCGATCCACCGCTAACGCCGCAATCAGACTGATCATTGAAAATTTCCCGGATGCAAAAAATTGCCGCCACTATACGGAAAGCATAATCTTTAGTCGACTGGCGGTAGAGTAAAGAAGACGAAATATTTTCGTCTTCTCGTTAAGTGACGGTTAAACCGAAGGTTTCGTTTCCGGCTCATCGGCCGGATTGCCCGTATGCTTGCCCTCTTCTGTGCCTTGCCAGCCGTGCCGCTGAATAATCGACAAATTACTGCGATCTTCGTTGATGATATCCGTCAGCATGGCACTGGTTCGTTTAAAGACCGCAGCAAAGGAGGCATCATCTTCCTCCGCCATATCCACCATCTCTTCAACCATCCGCACATTAAAGCGGCGGAAGACATCCGCACGTTCTCGCGCCTCGTAGGGGCCAAGCCCTAACGCTTCCAACGTCATTCGCCCGGATTTCAGCGCAGCTTCGAAAGTTTCACGTTCTGGTGCTTCAATGCCCGCCTGACGCAGCTGAATATAGTGATCGATATCGCGGGCACGCGCGATAATCCTCAGATGAGGGAAATGCTCTTTCGCCAGCTCCGCCAGCTGTACGCTGGTTTTTGGATCGTCGATGGCGTTAATCAGCACTTCTGCTTTGGCGGCACCCGCTGACTCCAGCAGATCCACCCGTGTTGCATCGCCGAAAAAGACCTTCATATCGAATTTGCGCAGCGTGTCGACATGGTCTGGATCGTGATCGAGGATGACCATTTTCACGCCGCTGGACAGCAGCAGTCGACCGGCGATCTGACCATAACGACCGAAGCCCGCGATAATCACCCGCGGCTGCTCTTCGTCAATTTCATCGGCTTCACGCTCCTGCTCTTTCCCGGATTTCTCCATCCGTGACAGCAGCACCAGCAGGACAGGCGTTGCCGCCATCGACAGCGCCACTGCAAGCGTGAGCGCCTTGGCCCACTCAGGATCCAGCACGTTTGCCATTTGCGCCGCGCCAAAGACCACGAAAGCAAACTCACTGCCCTGCCCCAACAGCACGGCAAACCAGCGGCGCTGCGCTTTCGGCACCCCCAGCGGACGGGCCACCAGCCACAGCATCACCATTTTGATCGCCAGGAAACCGACCAGCAGAATGACAATCCGCAGCGGATGCGTCACCAGCGTGCCAAAGTCGACGGACATCCCTACGCCGATAAAGAACAGCCCCAGCAGTAGGCCTTTGAAGGGTTCGATATCGCTTTCCAGCGCATGGCGATATTCAGAACTCGCCAACAGCACACCCGCCAGAAATGCGCCCATCGCCATCGACAAGCCGACCTCTTCCAGCAGAAGACCGAAGCCGAACACCAGAAACAGCGCCACAGCACTGAAGACTTCACGTAAACCCGAGCGGGCAACAAAACGCAGAACAGGGCGAGTGACATAACGCCCCAACAGCACCACCAGTACCAGCGCGCCAGCCACCTTCAGTGCCGATAAACCAAATGCCGCCAGCGTCGTGGAAGCCCCACTCGCCGCCAGCAGCGGGATCATCGCCACCAACGGGATTGCCGCGATATCCTGGAACAACAGCACCGCAAAAGCGCTGCGCCCCAGTTGGGACACCGTCAGATTGCGCTCGTTCATGGCCTGCATCGCAATCGCGGTCGAGGAAAGCGCCAGCGTCATACCAATCAGTTCAGCCACTTTCCAGTCGAGCCCCAGCAAAATGCAGAAACCGCCGATCAGTGCGCCGCAGGCCACCATTTGCAGGGCGCCTCCCCCGAAGACTGATGCCCGTAATTTCCACAAGCGTTGAGGATCTAACTCCAGGCCGATAACAAACAGCATCAGCACCACACCGATTTCGGCAAAATGCAGAATGGCCTCGGCATCCGTGACCAGCCGTAACCCCCACGGCCCGATAATGCATCCGGCAATCAGATAGCCCAGAACGGATCCCAGCCCGAGACGGACGGCAATCGGCACAATCAGCGCCGCCGAGCCCAGATAAATCAGCGCCTGGATTAGCGTATGGCTATCCATGATGCACCTCCTGCCATTCGACCAGACGTTGTTTAAAGTGGCGGGCTTGCGCCACTAGCGTTTCGTCATCACAGATAAACGTGCAGTGCATCGCAAAAGGTGGCAGCCAGTTCAGGCCGCAATACAGCGCGGTTGCCTGCAGGGGTTGTGCAAGCACGTCAAAACCCGGGAAGCTCCCAATCGCAAAATGATCTTCACCGCCGCCGGTAGTAACCGCCCACATCAGGCTTTTACCGTGCAGCGCTTTGCTGCCATGACCATAAGCCCAGCCGTGAGCCAACACTTTGTCGATCCAGAGCTTCAGAAGCGGCGGGACGCTGTACCACTGCATGGGATGCTGCCAGATAATCAGATCGGCACGAGAAAGCGCTTCCTGCTCGGCGGCGACATCAATATTGAAATCGGGGTAAAGGTGATAAAGGGAGCGGATTTCGACGCCGTCGATGTCCCTGACCTGCTCAAGCATCCTTCTGTTCGCATGCGAATGCTGCGGATAAGGATGTGCATAAATAATCAAAATCATCTGTTAGCCTGCTTGTGCACTTCACTGTGTAATCAGCAGAGTGTAGTCAGATAACCGGCAGGCTAACAGTGAAGATTCGTGATCGCTTCGGTTGAATTTATTGAACTAGTTATCCAGCTCGCCCATCGATTGAACCTGATCGCGGTTGATTTGCTCGGTTTTACCTGTCTCCGCGTTTTTATAGGAGACCAGACCGGTGTCGCTGTCTACCTCAGGTTTACCGTCGGTGACGATGGTTTTGCCATCGGTCGTTTTCATCGCCTGATTAGAGGAGCAGCCGGCGACGGTAAAGAGTGCCGCAGCGGCAAAAATCGAGGTCATAAGCAGAGTGTTTCGCATGGTGTTCTCCCGTGCTGTGCAGTCGTTGATTAATTATCTCGCTAACCATTTTAGGCTAACTGACTGAACGGGGATGGGAAACCAGAAGGTTCTTAACTTGAGGCGGGGGGTTGTAGGCCCGGCAAGCAGAGCGCCGCCGGGCAATATTACCGGGTGGCGGCTACGCCTGACCCGGCCTACGAGAACATTACTTCCCGATTTGCGCGTGCATTTCCTGTACCGAAATCACCTTCTCGGTGGCATCCGCGTTCAGCGCCATGGCTGTCGCGAAACCGCCGTTCAGGGTGGTGTCGTAGTGCACTTTGTACTGCAGCGCGCTGCGGCGAATCAGCTTGGAGTCTTCAATCGCCTGGCGTCCTGCGGTGGTGTTGATGATGTAGGTATATTCGCCATTCTTGATACGGTCCTGAATGTGCGGACGGCCTTCATGCACCTTGTTCACCAGACGTGGGTTGATACCCGCTTCGCCCAGTACGACCGCTGTACCATGGGTCGCATCCAGCTCGAAGCCCTGTTTCAGCAGTTTCGCGGCCAGGTCGACCACACGCTCTTTATCACCTTCACGCACGGAGAGCAGCGCACGACCCTGCTTCTTCATGGTGGAGCTGCTGCCGAGCTGCGCTTTCGCGAAGGCTTCCGCGAAGGTGCGGCCCACGCCCATCACTTCCCCGGTAGAGCGCATTTCTGGCCCTAACAGTGGGTCAACGCCCGGGAATTTGTTGAACGGCAGCACCACTTCTTTCACCGAGTAGTACGGCGGGATGATTTCCTGAGTGTGGCCCTGCTGCTTCAGGGACTGACCTACCATCACACGCGCAGCCACTTTCGCCAGCGGTAAGCCGGTCGCTTTAGAGACAAACGGCACGGTACGCGCCGCACGCGGGTTCACTTCAATCAGGTAGACTTCGTTGTCTTTCACCGCAAACTGCACGTTCATCAGGCCGCGAACCTGCAGCTCGAACGCCAGTTTTTGCACCTGCTCGCGCATCACGTCCTGAATTTCTTTGCTCAGGGTATATGCCGGCAGTGAACATGCAGAGTCACCAGAGTGAACGCCCGCCTGCTCGATGTGCTCCATAATGCCGCCAATCAGCACACTTTCGCCGTCGCAGATGGCATCCACATCGACTTCCACCGCATCGTCAAGGAAGCGGTCCAGCAGCACTGGCGCATCGTTAGAGACGCTGACCGCAGTCTGGAAGTAGCGGCGCAGGTCGGCTTCGTCATACACGATTTCCATCGCGCGGCCGCCCAGTACGTAGGACGGGCGCACCACCAGCGGATAGCCGATGTCTTTCGCCTTCTCAACGGCCATTTCGATGGTGGTCACCGTGGCGTTCGCAGGCTGTTTCAGCTTCAGACGGTCAACCGCCTGCTGGAAACGCTCACGGTCTTCAGCACGGTCAATCGCATCCGGGCTGGTGCCGATAACCGGCACGCCAGCGGCTTCCAGCGCACGCGCCAGTTTCAGCGGGGTCTGGCCGCCGTACTGGACGATAACGCCTTTCGGCTTCTCGATACGCACGATTTCCAGCACGTCTTCGAAGGTTACCGGTTCGAAGTACAGGCGGTCAGACGTGTCGTAGTCGGTCGATACGGTTTCCGGGTTACAGTTGACCATGATGGTCTCGTAACCGTCTTCACGCAGCGCCAGAGACGCATGTACGCAGCAGTAGTCGAATTCGATACCCTGACCGATACGGTTCGGGCCGCCGCCGAGGACCATGATTTTATCGCGGTCAACGGACGGATTCGCTTCACACTCTTCTTCATACGTGGAGTACATGTAAGCGGTATCGGTAGAGAATTCTGCCGCACAGGTGTCGACACGCTTGTAAACCGGGTGCAGGTTAAACTGTTCGCGCAGCTTGCGAATTTCAGACTCGCGCACGCCAGCCAGTTTCGCCAGACGCGCATCGGCGAAGCCTTTACGCTTAAGCTGACGCAGGAAATCGGCATCAAGGCCGGTGATCCCCACTTCTGCCACTTTCTCTTCCAGACGGACCAGTTCTTCAATCTGCACCAAGAACCAGCGGTCAACGTTCGTCAGGTTGAAGACGCCGTCGACAGAGAGGCCTGCGCGGAACGCATCAGCGATATACCAGATACGCTCAGCGCCCGCATCTTTCAGCTCACGGCGAATTTTGGTCAGCGCTTCCGGGTCATCCAGGCTCACTTTCGGGTCAAAACCTGTGGCGCCCACTTCCAGGCCACGCAGCGCTTTCTGCAAGGATTCCTGCTGGGTGCGGCCAATCGCCATCACTTCACCGACAGATTTCATCTGGGTGGTCAGACGGTCATTGGCGCCAACAAATTTCTCGAAGTTGAAGCGAGGGATTTTGGTGACCACGTAGTCGATAGACGGTTCGAACGACGCAGGCGTTTTGCCGCCGGTGATGTCGTTCATCAGCTCATCGAGGGTGTAACCCACCGCCAGTTTCGCCGCCACTTTCGCAATCGGGAAGCCGGTCGCTTTCGATGCCAGCGCGGAGGAGCGGGACACACGTGGGTTCATTTCGATAACAATCAGGCGACCGTTTTTCGGGTTCACGGAGAACTGAACGTTCGAACCGCCGGTTTCCACGCCGATTTCACGCAGCACCGCCATCGAGGCGTTACGCATGATTTGGTATTCTTTGTCGGTCAGGGTCTGAGCCGGTGCGACGGTGATAGAGTCGCCGGTGTGGATACCCATCGCGTCGAAGTTTTCGATAGAGCAGACGATGATGCAGTTGTCGTTCTTATCGCGAACCACTTCCATCTCGTACTCTTTCCAACCAATCAAAGATTCGTCGATCAGCAGCTCGTTGGTCGGAGAGAGATCCAGACCGCGTTCGCAGATTTCTTCGAACTCTTCGCGGTTGTAGGCGATACCACCACCGGTGCCACCCATGGTGAAGCTAGGTCGGATGATGCAAGGGAATCCCACGTCAGCGGCAACCGCCAGCGCTTCTTCCATGGTGTGTGCGATACCGGAACGCGCAGTATCCAGACCGATTTTCTTCATCGCCACGTCAAAACGGCGACGGTCTTCTGCTTTATCAATCGCATCCGCGGTCGCACCGATCATGGTCACGCCGAACTCTGCCAGCACGCCCTGACGTTCCAGTTCCAGCGCACAGTTCAGTGCCGTCTGGCCGCCCATGGTTGGCAGCACCGCATCCGGGCGCTCTTTTTCGATGATTTTGCGGACCACTTCCCAATGAATCGGCTCGATGTAGGTCGCATCGGCCATTTCCGGGTCGGTCATGATGGTGGCCGGGTTGGAGTTCACCAGAATAACGCGGTAACCCTCTTCACGCAGCGCTTTACACGCCTGGGCACCCGAGTAGTCGAATTCGCAGGCCTGGCCGATAACGATCGGGCCAGCGCCAAGGATCAGGATGCTTTTTATGTCTGTACGTTTTGGCATGGTCTTCTCGGCTCCTGATTATTTAGCGGTCTTACGGTATTGCTCAATAAGTTCGATGAAGTGATCGAACAGCGGCGCAGCATCATGCGGGCCTGGGCTCGCTTCCGGGTGGCCCTGGAAACTGAACGCCGGCTTATCCGTGCGATGAATACCCTGCAGGGTATGGTCGAACAGTGACTTGTGGGTCACTCGCAGGTTGGTAGGCATGGACGCTTCATCCACCGCAAAACCGTGGTTCTGCGCGGTAATCATCACGGTGTTGTTGTCGATATCTTTAACCGGATGGTTGCCGCCATGGTGGCCGAACTTCATCTTGACGGTCTTCGCACCGCTTGCCAGAGCCAGCAGCTGATGGCCGAGACAGATGCCAAAGACCGGAATGTCGGTCTGGAGGAATTGTGTAATCGCGGTAATCGCGTAGTCACACGGAGCCGGGTCACCCGGGCCGTTGGAGAGGAAAATGCCGTCCGGATTCATCTTCAGGACGTCTTCCGCAGACGTCTGCGCCGGCACCACCGTCAGGCGGCAGCCGCGATCCACCAGCATGCGCAGAATGTTGCGCTTCGCACCGTAGTCATAGGCTACGACGTGGAACGGCAGCTCTTCTTCTTTCTTCGCTTCTGGCAGTTCGCCTGCCAGAGTCCAGCTGCCCTGCGTCCAGCTGTAGCTTTCAGCGGTCGTCACTTCTTTCGCAAGATCCATGCCGTTCAGGCCCGGGAACGCTTTCGCTTTTTCCAGTGCCAGTGCTGCATCCAGGTTGTCACCTGCAATGATACAGCCGTTCTGAGCGCCCTTCTCACGCAGAATACGGGTCAATTTACGGGTATCGATATCGGCGATGGCAACGATGTTGTGACGCTTGAGGTAAGAAGAGAGGTCTTCGGTATTGCGGTAATTGCTGGCAATCAGGGGTAAGTCACGAATGACAAGGCCTTGCGCATGTACCTGGGAAGATTCTTCATCAGCAGCATTGGTGCCGACATTACCGATATGGGGATAAGTAAGAGTGACGATTTGGCGAGAATAGGAAGGATCAGTGAGGATTTCTTGATAACCGGTCATTGAAGTATTGAAAACGACTTCCCCAACCGCCGAACCTGTTGCCCCTATGGCCCGACCGTGAAACTGGGTTCCGTCTTCCAGAACCAAAAGCGCTGACTTTATCAAAACATCCTCCGAAGAATATTCACTCAGTTTATCTGCATATTAATTCACTCACTATCATGAATCAACGCAAATCTGCTGCTCGCGAATTTTGTGCAAACGGCGGCATTCTGGGGAGTAACGGGGATAATGTCAACGCAAAACCGGGATTTTTTATCTATTTTTACGTCACTGGGGGCTACGGCGCTGTAAAGCAGGCAAAAAGAGCATCTAAACACCCTTCAGGAAACGCTTGCGTGCCAGGATAACTGCTCAGAGGGTGTGAGGAAAGTGAAAAAGTGGACCAAACGGTCAAAATTTACATTCAGACAACACAAAAAAGGCAGAAGACACTATCTTTTAAGCACAATGAGAAAACAAAGCGCTTAAGTGATTAAAATTAAAGGGCAATAAAATATTACCCTTTGCAATCAAGACATTAAGATTGCCACAACCACATCACGATGGGTAAAAATGGTTATAACTCATTGAGATTAAGCACATCTCTCATATCAAAAAGACCATTACGCTTGCCATTAAGCCACAACGCGGATCTGACGGCACCATTTGCAAAGGTCATCCGGCTTGAGGCCTTATGGGTAATTTCAACACGTTCGCCAATATCGGCGAACATCGCCGTATGTTCACCGACGATGTCACCCGCTCGCACCGTCGCAAAACCGATCGTGCCCGGCACGCGTTCACCGGTATAACCTTCACGGCTGTAGACTGCACACTCTTTCAGATCTTTGTCCAACGCATGAGCGATGGCTTCCCCCATGGCCAATGCGGTGCCTGAAGGGGCATCCACTTTATGGCGATGATGCGCTTCGATAATTTCGATGTCGGTGTAATCGCCCATCACCTTCGCCGCTTTCTCCAGCAGCTTAAGCATCACGTTGACGCCGACACTGAAGTTGGCCGCGAAAACAACCGCTATGCTTTCCGCAGCCTCACGGATCGCCTGTTTACCGGCATCGTCAAAGCCCGTGGTGCCAATCACCATGCCTTTGCCGTGCTCACGGCAAAATGCCAGGTGCAACAGCGTGCCTTCGGGACGCGTAAAATCGATGAAAACATCGAAATCATCCTTAACGGCTTCAAGGCTGTTCTGCACCTTCACGCCTGTTGCGCCAATGCCTGCCAGCTCGCCTGCATCCGCTCCCAGCAGTGAAGAGCCTTCTCGCTCCAGCGCCGCCCCCAGCTTCACACCGGCCAGCTGTGTCGCCGCCTGAATCAGTTGCCGTCCCATACGGCCGCCTGCGCCAGCAATGGCGACGCGGATCTGTCCATCTTGCATATCTATTCTCTTCGTTAATACAGTGTAAATCGTTTTCAGAGTAACCAGCGCCTTTGCGCCCCGCTACCTCAAAACATCGATAATTAGAAATTAACGTTAAACGCCGGCCAATATCAGTAAAAGACATAGCGTTTCGGTAGAAATTACGGTGCCAGGGCAAAAACCTCTGCTACCCACTGTTGGAAACCGACGACATCAAGGTCCAGAGCAACCTGCGCGTTCGCCGGGCGCTGATAGCGATTGTCTATATCAACGACGGTGGTTCCCGCCGTCCAGGTGCCTTGTGTCTCTACGGCAACAAAACAAGACTTCAGCGTAAACAACTCAGGGCGCACCAGCCAGGCGATGGCACAAAGATCGTGCATCCTTAACCCTTCGCCCATGCTGCCGCTGCGATAGTGACTAAATAGCGAATGCAGCATCTTCCCGGTTTTATTGAGCGTAGGCAGTTTTGCCAGATACTCCGGCGTGAGCATCGCCTGATTGGTGACATCGAGGCCGCACATGACAATCTCCAGCCCGCTCTGGAAAACACGCTCAGCGGCTTCAGGATCGATAGCGATATTGAATTCAGCATTCGGCGTGAAGTTACCGCGCCCGGCCGAACCGCCCATAATCACCAGTCTGCGGATATTGAATGTGCATTCCGGATAGTGCGTCAGCAGCAATGCGATGTTGGTCAGTGGCCCTATGGCCACCAGCGTCATCGGTTCCGGCGCGCTCATCAGTTTGTCACGGATAGCCATAAACGCAGGCTTAGCAAGAGGCTGACGCTGATGTTCGACAAAATCATACCCTTCCATGCCTGACTCGCCGTGAACGTATGCAGCATCGCGCAGAGGGCGTAGCAAAGGGGTAGCTGCACCTTGTGCCACCGTGACATCGGCCTGCCAGAAATGCAGAAGCTGTAGCGCATTCCGGGTGGTTTTCTCAACCGAAACATTGCCCGCGACGGTCGTTATCATCTGGAGATCAAGCTCGGGGGCAAACAGCGCTGCGGCAATGGCCGCGGCGTCATCAATGCCAGGATCGGTGTCAAGAATGAACGGTAACGTCATGATTCCTCCATAAAAAAAGCCAGGTTATTCACCTGGCATTCTTTCATATTCGTTGAATAAAAACCTTATTCCACTTCGCGGATATCCAACCGCAGCTCTTTTGGCACTTCAAAGACGATATTCTCTTCCCGCCCTTCCAGCGGAACGGCTTCACCGCCGCCGAGTTCCTGCAGGCGAGCAATCACTTTTTGCACCAGAATATCCGGTGCGGAAGCCCCGGCCGTCACGCCCACACAGCCCGCGTCTTTCAACCATTCTTCCTGAATATCGGTCGCATCGTCGATGAGAAACGCTGCTTTCCCCATACGCTGCGCCAGTTCAGCCAAACGGTTGGAGTTAGAGGAGTTTTTCGACCCGACGACCAGCACCACATCCGCACGCTGTGCGAGATCCCGAACGGCTTCCTGACGATTGGTGGTGGCATAGCAGATGTCGTCTTTACGCGGACCAATGATTTTCGGGAAGCGTTTACGCAGTGCATCAATGACATCGGAGGTATCATCAACAGAGAGCGTGGTCTGAGTCATGAACGACAACCGGGTTTCATCTTTGACATTGAGCTGCCAGACGTCTTCCGGCGACTCCACCAGATACATGCCCCCATCCTCGTTACTGTACTGGCCCATCGTGCCTTCCACTTCAGGGTGCCCGGCGTGGCCAATCAGAATGGACTCTTCGCCACGGCGGCTCGCACGGGCAACTTCCATATGCACTTTGGTCACCAGCGGACAGGTCGCATCAAACACCGTGAGATCACGGTTTTTCGCTTCGTTACGCACGGCCTGAGAAACACCATGTGCCGAGAAAATCAGGATTGTACCGTCCGGCACCTCGCTGATTTGCTCGATGAAGATTGCTCCGCTTTGACGCAGCGTGTCTACCACATAGCGGTTATGCACCACTTCGTGACGAACGTAGATGGGTGCACCAAAAATCTGCAGTGCGTTTTCAACAATGCTGATAGCGCGGTCTACACCGGCGCAGAAACCGCGCGGGTTGGCCAACAGGATCTGCATGTTATGCCTCCAGTGCCGGGTCTATCTCCAGCACTTCAATATCAAAATGAACGGTACGGCCAGCCAGCGGATGGTTAAAATCGACGGTGATAGAGTCGCCGTTGATTTCACGGATAACGCCAGGCATTTCGCTGCCATCCATTGCCGTAAAGAGCATGATAGCCCCGATTTCAGGCTCGCCCGCATCCATAAACTCACGACGCGAAAAATACTGAATAAGGTCCGGGCTCGGTATGCCAAACGCGGCATCCGGCTCCAGAGAGAAGGCTTTCTTCTCCCCTTCTTTCAGCCCTAACAGATGCTGTTCAAGACCTTCAGACAGCGACGTGTCTCCCAGACGAAACAGCGCCGGTTTGCCGTTGCTGCGGGTAGATTCCGCAGTGGAACCATCATCCAGTTTCAGCGTGAAATGCACCAGAATGGCGCTGTTGCTCTGTACGGATTTAGACATGCAGGTTGCTCTAAAGTTTAGGCTGTGTGCCAGGCTGATTGCCCGGTGGCGCTACGCTGACCGGGCCTACAAGCCGGGCCTACGGGATTCGTCGTTATAGTAGGCCGGGTAGGCAACGCGCCACCCGGCATGGTTTTACGCTTGCTTCTTAGCACCAGGCAGGAAGCCTTCCAGCACAATCAATGCCGCGCCAATACAAATGGCGGAATCGGCAAGGTTGAAGGTGGCGAAATGCCAGTCGCCGACGTAGAAATCGATCATGTCGACGACAAAGCCGTGCCACAGACGGTCAAACAGGTTGCCCAATGCGCCGCCAATGATCAGCGCGTAGGCAATGTTATTCAGCCTCTGCGTGGCTTTTGAACGGTACATCAGTACCGTCAGAATGACGCTGATGCCAATGGCGATGCCAGCAAAGAACCAGCGCTGCCAACCGCCGCTGTCAGCTAAGAAGCTGAACGCGGCGCCATAGTTACGCGCATAGTGCAGATTGAGCGATGGGAACAGCGCCACCGTATCCCCCAGCGCAAAATGCTGGAGGATCAGGTATTTGCTGCCTAAATCGATAATCAGCACCACCACGACCAGCCACAGCCAGCGCAGCCCGCTTTTACAGATAGATTGACTCATCAGGCAAACTTACGTTTTTCACCGTCACCGGCGACATTGCTGACACAGCGGCCGCAGATTTCTGCGTGTTCCGCCACCTGACCGACATCGTTGGTGTAATGCCAGCAACGCGGACATTTTTCACCTTCGGCTTTCTGCAACGCCACTTTCAGGCCTTTCAGCAGTTCGCTCTGCTGCGCTTCGGCAGTTGCCGCTGCATAATCCGCAACGGAAGCCCCGGAGGTCAACAGGACAAATCGTAATTCATCGCCCAATGCGGTCAGTTTCGCCGCCAGTTCCGGTTCTGCATACAGGGTGACTGCCGCTTCCAGAGAACCGCCCACTTTCTTATCCGCACGCGCCTGCTCGATGACTTTGTTCACTTCGCCACGCACTTTCAGCAGCTCGTCCCAGAAGGCATCGTTCATTGCTTCGGTATCAGCCAGACCAAACAGGCCGGTGTACCACTCGCCGGTGAAGACGTATTTCTCGCGATCGCCCGGCAGGTAGCCCCAGATTTCATCTGCGGTGAAGGACATGATCGGTGCCATCCAGCGAACCAGCGCTTCCGCGATGTGGAACAGCGCGGTCTGGCAGCTGCGACGCGCGACGCTGTCGGCCTTCGCGGTGTACTGACGGTCTTTGATGATGTCGAGGTAGAACGAGCCCATTTCAATGGAGCAGAAGCGCATCAGGCGCTGCACCACTTCGTGGAAGTCGTACGACTCATAAGCTTCCAGGATGTCTTCCTGCGCTGCCTGCGCACAGCCGACAGCCCAACGATCCAGCACCACCATTTCTTCCGGTTTCACCATGTCTTTCACCGGATCGAACCCGTTCAGGTTCGCCAGCAGGAAGCGCGCGGTGTTACGGATACGACGATAGCTGTCGGCGGCACGTTTCAGAATTTCGTCAGAAACGGCCATTTCACCCGTGTAGTCAGTGGATGCCACCCACAGGCGCAGAATGTCAGCGCCGAGTTTGTTCATCACATCCTGCGGAGACACAGTGTTCCCGATGGATTTGGACATCTTACGGCCCTGACCATCGACGGTGAAGCCGTGAGTCAGCACCTGACGGTAAGGCGCTTTGCCTTTCATCGCCGTGGAAATCATCAGAGAAGACATGAACCAGCCGCGATGTTGGTCAGAGCCTTCCAGATACATGTCGGCAGCGTGACCAGAAAACTCCGGGCGCACGTCGACGACAGAGGAGTGAGTCGATCCGGAATCGAACCAAACGTCGAGGGTGTCTGGCACTTTCTCGTAAACGTCGGCGTCAGCACCCATGATGTCGCGCGGATCAAGATCCCACCACGCCTGAATGCCGTCCTGCTCAACGCGTTTCGCGACTTCTTCCATCAGCTCCAGCGTGCGTGGATGCAGCTCCTGGGTCTCTTTGTGCACGAACAGAGACATTGGAACGCCCCAGGTACGCTGACGGGAGATACACCAGTCAGGACGGTTCGCAACCATCGACTCAATACGGGCCTGACCCCAGTCTGGGATCCACTGCACGCCTTTGATTTCAGACAGAGACTGCGCGCGCAGACCTTTCTGATCCATGCTCACGAACCACTGTGGCGTAGCACGGAAGATGATCGGCGACTTGTGACGCCAGCAGCAAGGATAGCTGTGCTGCATTTTTTCAACGTGCAGCAACGCGCCGCTGGTACGCAGCATCTCAACGATGATGTCGTTAGCTTTGAATACGTTAATCCCGTCGAGAGACGGGTACGTGCCTGGCAGGTAAGCGCCATCCGGACCCACCGGGTTAGCGATTTCCAGATGGTATTTCTGGCTGATGGTGTAGTCGTCCGGACCGTGGCCACCGGCGGTGTGTACCGCACCGGTACCCGCATCCAGCGTAACGTGATCGCCCAGAATGGCCGGAACGTCAAAATCAAGGAACGGATGCTTAAAGCGCATCAGCTCGAGCTCGGAACCCTTAACGGTGCCCAGCACGGTGTAGTCAGTGATGTTCGCACGCTTCAGTACGCTTTCCACCAGATCTTTCGCCAGGATCAGCGCCTGACCTTCAACCTGCACCAGCGCATAGTCGAACTCTGGAGACAGAGAGATTGCGCGGTTCGCTGGCAGCGTCCACGGGGTGGTGGTCCAGATAACCAGAGAAACCGGGCCATTGACAGAAGCGACGCCAAATTTGGCTTGCACCGCATCCTGATCGACGGCATGGAACGCCACGTCGATGGACGGAGAGGTTTTGTCGTAATACTCAACTTCCGCTTCAGCCAGCGCAGAACGGCAGTCCACGCACCAGTGTACCGGCTTAGCCCCTTTGTGAAGATGGCCGTTGCCGATGATTTTACCCAGCGCACGGATGATGTTGGCTTCGGTGTTGAAGTCCATCGTCAGATACGGGCGAGACCAGTCGCCCAGCACGCCCAGACGGATAAAGTCGGCACGCTGACCTTCAACCTGAGTGGCGGCGTATTCGCGGCATTTCGCGCGGAATTCTGCGGCGGTGAATTTCTCACCCGGCTTACCGAATTCCTGCTCCACTTTCAGTTCGATAGGCAGACCGTGGCAGTCCCAACCCGGCACATACGGCGAATCAAAGCCCGTCAGCCCTTTGGACTTCACGATAATGTCTTTCAGAATCTTGTTAACAGAGTGACCAATATGAATGCTGCCATTCGCATAGGGAGGGCCATCATGCAGAATGAACGTCTTTTTGCCTTTTTTCGCTGCACGGATGACGCCGTAGAGGTCATCATCGGTCCAACGGGCCAGCATTCCCGGTTCGCGTTTGGCGAGGTCGCCACGCATCGGGAACCCTGTTTCCGGCAAATTCAGGGTTGATTTATAGTCACTCATCAGATTCTCGTTTCCGTATTTATCACGTTGGCATTAAGCCGGGTTTGATAGCCCAAAGAACTCACGGGCCGTTAACTCATCTCGCGCGATTTGCGCTTTTAATTCGTCCAGCGAGGAAAAACGCTGCTCATTGCGTATTTTCTTTCGCAGTATGACATCGATATGGCGACCGTAGAGGTCCATTACAACGTCCAGCAGATGCACTTCCAGCTGTTGGCGTACGCCGGCGACTGTTGGGCGAGTGCCGATATTGGCAACGCCTGGCAGTAATTTATCGCCAAGGCCCGCCACTTCTACGGCGAAAACGCCTTTCACCGGGGAAACCTGGCGACGCAGCGGCAGGTTTGCGGTTGGGAAACCAATGGTGCGGCCAAGTTCATCGCCATGCACCACACGCCCGGAAATGCTGAACGGACGTCCCAGCAGCGTTTGCGCACGCTCAAAATCGTCTTCTGCCAGCGCCTGGCGTACCGCGGTGCTGCTGATGCGCAGTCCACCTTCACAGAAAGTGTGGGTGCTGGTGACATCAAAGCCAAACTCGCTGCCTGCTTTCTGTAATAACAAGAAATCCCCTTCGCGACCAGCGCCGAAGCGGAAATCATCACCAACCGCCAGTGACTGTACACCGAGGCGTTTCACCAGCAGATCGCTAATAAACTCTTGCGCCGTTAGCGCGGCGAAGCGCCTGTCAAAACGGACGCAAAGTACGTAATCCACACCGCTTTCGGCCAGATAACGCACTTTATCACGCAGCCGCGTCAGACGTGCTGGGGCTTTGTCTGTCGAGAACATCTCAAGCGGCTGCGGTTCAAAAATCATCACCACGACGGGCAAACCGCGCTCACGGCCTTCGGCACACAAACGCTGTAACAATGCCTGATGCCCACGATGCACGCCGTCGAAATTGCCAATAGTCAGCACGCACCCGTGCGGGGCCTGACTCAGATTGTGTATGCCGCGTATCAGCTTCATGTCTGGCTCAAAACAGTGAAAATCGTCAAAGTATACCTTGTACAGCAGGTAACGTTAACCGGCGATTGCACCTCAAAACGGAAAGATGCAACGATTTCATCCACCTTGACGCAAAAGTGAAGAAAACTCTGCCTACGGGGTGATTTTTATGGCGGAAAGGCTGTATTCGGTTCGCGCTTGCTGGTAGAATCTTGCGCCATCACTACGTAACCAAGTGTCGTCATATTAGCGACGCTTATTTGCACAAATCCATTGACAAAAGAAGGCTAAGAGGGCATTCTCCTCGGCCTTTGAATTGTCCATATAGATCATATTTGGGAGTTGGACCTTGGCTAATATCAAATCAGCTAAGAAGCGCGCCATTCAGTCTGAAAAGGCACGCAAACACAACGCTAGCAGCCGTTCTATGATGCGTACTTTCATCAAGAAAGTATACGCTGCTATCGAAGCTGGCGACAAAGCTGCTGCAGTTAAAGCGTTTGAAGAAATGAAACCAATTGTGGACCGCAAGGCAGCTAAAGGCCTGATCCACAAAAACAAAGCAGCACGTCATAAGTCTAACCTGGCGGCTCAAATCAACAAAATGGCTTAATTGCCACTTCGTTGAAGCTTTGGTAAAAAACCCGCTTTCGCGGGTTTTTTTGTCTCTGCAATTCAGCAATTAATGCGGCAGTTCAAACAGCGCCGAGTAGTTACGGTTACAGATACGCTGGACCGCCGGGTGCTGGATCATGCGCTCAGCAAAGATAGCGTGATACTCCTCCATCACATTTTCCACGCGTCCTATCTCCACAATATTGTCATCCGCATAAAGATCGTGCGCATAGAGCGTTGGGGCGACAAAAATGGCATTGTGCGCTGCACCAAAGGCTTTCATTAACGCCGCATCGTCAAATTCTCCGAGCACTTCAACTTTCAGGCCCTGAGTATTAATCCAGTTCAGAAGTTTACGGCCCAACATGGAACGGCGACCCGGGATCAATAAACGACGCTCCTCAAGACACGCCGGGAAGGGTTTCTCTGGTAGCGGGTTCATGCACCAAAAGCTCACGCTGCACTCGCCAATTTTCACCGAGAACAGCCCTTCCTGCTGGGTCGAATCGATCGGACAGTCCGAAATAATCATGTCCAGCTTATGCTGGCTGAGCTGCTCCAGCAGCATTTCATGGGTCGACTCAAAGCAGCGCAGGTGGATTTGTTCATCTTCTACCACAGCCGCATCCAGCACGCCGCTGACCAACCGTTTAGACAGCGCATCGGCAACCCCCACATCAAACAGCAGGTTCGACTCTTTGCGATAGTTGATAATGTCGAGCATTTCCTGGCTCAGCGTAAACATCTTATCGGCATAGCGGAACACCAGTTCACCCAGTTCGCTCGGCTCAAGCCCTCTGCCCTTACGTTTAAAGAGTTTGCCCTGCAAACGCTCTTCCAACGCCTTAATCTGCCCGGTGATGGTTTGTGGTGTGAGATAAAGGGCTTCTGCCGCCCCGACCACCGACCCTTCTTTGTAGACGTGCCAGAAGTAATAAAGGTGGTTGTAATTGATGTGAGACATATCTTCTCTCCCTGAACTTTCGCGAAACGGCCGCCAGAAGGCGGCCATCAGAATCCTGTTTACATTGAGTTGGCACTGCGGATACGCAGCAGGCTGTATCCCGTTACGGCGGCCAGCAGAGAGCCAATCAGGATACCCAACTTCGCCCAGGTTATCAGGCTTGGATCCAGCCCGCCAAACGCCAGCGTTGAAATAAATATCGACATCGTAAAGCCGATGCCGCAAAGCACGCTGACGGCAAAAATCTGCTTACCGGTCGTCCCCTGAGGCAGCCTCGCCAGATTAAGACGCAGCGCCAGCCAGCAGAACAGCCCGATGCCCAGTGGCTTACCGATAAATAACCCCGCCATGATCCCGAGCGGCAGCAGCGACGTTAGCCCTTCCAGCGTAACACCCTGCAAAGAGACGCCCGCATTAGCAAACGCGAACAGCGGCAGGATCAGGTACGCGACCCAAGGGTGCAGCACGTGCTCTAGCTGTTTCGCTGGCGATGTCCCCTGCTGCTCTTTCAGCGGAATGAAGAAGCCAACAATCACGCCAGCAAGCGTCGCGTGAACGCCAGATTTCAGCACCGCCGTCCAAAGAATGACGCCCACCAGAATATAAATCCCGGTTCTGCGCACATTGCAGATGTTGAGGATCGCAAGTGCAGCAATAGCCACAGCAGCTACACCAAGCGACAGCACCGACAGGTCGCTGGTATAGAACAAGGCGATAATCACGATAGCCCCGAGGTCATCGATAATCGCCAGCGCCATCAGGAAGATTTTCAGCGTGGCCGGTACGCGACTGCCGAGTAGCGCCAGCACGCCCAGCGCAAACGCAATGTCCGTCGCCGCCGGGATAGCCCACCCCTGGCTGGCAACCGGATCCTGGAAGTTGAACGCCAGGTAAATCAGCGCAGGTACCACCATGCCACCGACCGCAGCAATCACCGGGAAAGCCGCCTGCTGACGAGTGGCCAGCGATCCCAGCACCATCTCACGCTTCACTTCGAGGCCAATCAGCAGGAAGAATACCGCCATCAACGCATCGTTGATCCACAGCAGCATATTCTTGTTAATTTCGAGCGGCCCAACTTTGAGCTGCACGGGTGTGGCGAGAAACGCCTGATAAAGCTGGCTGGTCAGCCCGGAATTGGCGAGGATCATCGCTAAAGCCGCGGCAATGATGAGAATGATCCCCCCGGAGGCATCACTGCTGAAAAAACGCTGCAGATGTTTCACTTTTACTCCCTTCTGTTCGTCTTATTATTCGATTAAACCATCATAACCGCAGTAAAGACTCGGTTAAATCAGGTTATACGTGCCAATCAGATCGGTTTCTTCGAAGTATAGTGACATAAAAAAAGCCCGGGTGATTACCCCGGGCTTTTCACATCAAGCGAAAGCTGCTGTTAGCGCGTCAAATCATCAAAGAATTTCTTCACGCCATCGAAGAAGCTTTTGGAACGCGGGCTGTTTTTCTCCCCCGTTGGACCACCGAAGCTCTCCTGCAGATCTTTAAGCAGCTGTTTCTGCTTGTCGTTCAGGCTAACCGGAGTTTCTACCACCACGCGGCATAACAGGTCGCCCTGAGCGCCACCGCGAACGGATTTCACGCCTTTACCGCGCATGCGGAACAGCTTGCCCGTTTGGGTTTCACCTGGCACTTTCAGGTTCACGCGTCCGTCCAGCGTCGGCACTTCGATTTCACCGCCGAGTGCGGCCATCGCGAAGTTAATCGGCACTTCACAGTACAGGTTGTTGCCTTCACGCTCGAAGATTGGGTGCTGTTTCACCTGAACCTGAACGTACAAATCACCTGCCGGTGCACCGTGCTCGCCCGCTTCACCTTCGCCTGCCAGACGAATACGGTCGCCCGTATCGACGCCTGCCGGAATTTTAACGGACAGGGTTTTGTGCTTCTCAACGCGACCATGACCGTGACAGCTGTTGCAAGGATCTTTAATCAGCGTACCGCGGCCCTGACAGTGAGGACAGGTCTGCTGGACCGCAAAGAAACCCTGGCGCATCTGCACCTGGCCCTGACCATGGCAGGTAGGACAGGTCTGCGGTTTGCTGCCCGCTTTCGCGCCGCTGCCGTGGCAGACGCCGCACTCTTCCAGCGTTGGGATACGGATTTCTTTGGTCACGCCGCGAACGGCTTCTTCCAGCGTCAGGTCCATGTTGTAGCGCAGGTCAGCGCCACGCGCTGCACGCTGGCGTCCACGACCGCCGCCGAAGATATCGCCAAATACGTCGCCAAAAATATCGCTGAAATCAGCACCGCCGCCGCCAAAGCCGCCGCCACCGCCCATGCCGCCCTGTTCAAAGGCTGCATGACCGTACTGGTCGTACGCCGCACGCTTCTGACTGTCAGTCAGGATTTCGTAGGCTTCTTTGATCTCTTTAAATTTGGCTTCGGCTTCTTTATCACCCTGATTGCGGTCCGGGTGAAACTTCATCGCCAGGCGTTTGTAAGCCTTCTTGATCTCACGCTCTTCCGCTGTTTTGGAAACGCCTAAAATCTCGTAATAGTCTCTCTTCGACATGTTTGTTTTTCTGCCCTTAACATGCGAGCACGGGCGTGGAGTAAACTCCGACGCCCGTGCCAGTTAATTACCCTGCATCAGGGCGATTATTTTTTATCTTTAACTTCTTCGAACTCAGCATCGACAACGTCGTCATCTTTCGCGTTGTTCGCAGATGCATCAGCGGAACCCGCCTGCTGCTGTGCGTGCTGCTGCTGAGCGATTTCCATCAGTTTCTGGGAAACCTGCGCCAGCGCCTGCATTTTCGCTTCGATATCGGCTTTATCTTCACCTTTCAGAGAAGTTTCCAGCGCGCTCAGTGCAGACTCGATAGCCGTTTTGTCATCGGCTGGCAGCTGTTCGCCGGCTTCTTCAACCTGCTTACGGGTGCTGTGCAGCAGATGATCACCCTGGTTACGGGTCTGAACCAGTTCTTCGAACTTACGGTCAGACTCGGCGTTAGCTTCCGCTTCGCGCACCATTTTCTGGATTTCTTCTTCGTTCAGACCGGAAGACGCTTTGATGGTGATCTTCTGCTCTTTACCGCTGTTTTTGTCTTTCGCGGAAACGTGCAGGATACCATCAGCATCGATATCGAAGGTCACTTCGATCTGCGGCATGCCGCGCGGTGCCGGGCTGATACCGTCCAGGTTGAACTGACCCAGTGATTTGTTATCGGAGGCGCGTTTACGCTCACCCTGAATCACGTGGATGGTTACCGCAGACTGGTTGTCTTCTGCAGTAGAGAACACCTGGCTATGTTTGGTCGGGATCGTGGTGTTTTTGTTGATGAGCGCAGTCATCACGCCGCCCATGGTCTCGATACCCAGAGACAGTGGGGTAACGTCCAGCAGCAGAACGTCTTTCACTTCACCCGTCAGAACACCGCCCTGAACCGCAGCACCGATAGCAACAGCTTCGTCCGGGTTCACGTCTTTACGTGGCTCTTTACCGAAGAATTCAGCGACTTTCTTCTGAACCATAGGCATACGGGTCTGACCGCCGACCAGGATAACGTCCTGTACATCGGAAACAGACAGGCCAGCATCCTGCAGAGCCACTTTCAGTGGATCGATAGAACGGTTCACCAGGTCTTCTACCAGGCTTTCCAGTTTCGCACGAGTCACTTTGATGTTCATGTGTTTAGGACCGGTGGCGTCTGCAGTGATGTACGGCAGATTCACGTCGGTCTGCTGAGCGGAAGAGAGTTCAATCTTCGCTTTCTCAGCGGCTTCTTTCAGGCGCTGCATCGCCAGCGGGTCATTACGCAGGTCAATGCCCTGATCTTTCTTAAATTCGTCAACGAGGTAGTTGATCAGACGCGTATCGAAGTCTTCGCCGCCGAGGTGGGTGTCACCGTTGGTTGCCAGAACTTCGAAGGTTTTTTCGCCATCAACTTCGTCGATTTCGATAATAGAGATATCGAAAGTACCACCACCCAGGTCATAGACCGCGATGGTGCGGTTGCCGACTTCTTTGTCCAGGCCGTAGGCCAGAGCAGCAGCTGTTGGTTCGTTGATGATACGTTTGACTTCCAGACCTGCGATACGGCCAGCATCTTTGGTTGCCTGACGCTGAGCATCGTTGAAGTAAGCAGGTACGGTGATAACAGCTTCAGTTACCGGCTCACCCAGGTAATCTTCTGCGGTTTTCTTCATTTTTTTCAGCACTTCAGCAGAGATCTGCGGTGGTGCTGTTTTGGTGCCTTTCACGTCGAGCCATGCATCGCCGTTATCAGCAGCAACGATTTTGTACGGCATGATGGCTTCATCACGCTGCACTTCTTCATCCTGGAAGCGACGGCCAATCAGGCGTTTGATCGCAAACAGCGTATTCTGCGGGTTTGTCACTGCCTGACGTTTAGCCGGCTGACCAACCAGAGTTTCACCATCCTGGGTATAGGCAATGATAGAAGGCGTGGTGCGGTCGCCCTCGGCGTTTTCCAGCACACGCGGGGTGTTGCCATCCATAATCGCTACACAAGAGTTGGTAGTACCCAGGTCGATACCAATAATTTTACCCATCTAAACGTCTCCACTTAAAATTCGATCAACATGTGGTTGTGAACCTGTAATAAGGGCGAAACGTGTTGTTTCAAGCGCCCTGATACGTTTTTTTTCCAGGCTCACCACTGCGGTTGCATACAAGATGGGGTCGTAACATCGCTCATCAAGGGGGGCGTATAAAAAAATTTTCAATTTCTTACTGCTCAGATCATAGACTGAAGAGATAGCTCTGATTATTATGCCGCGCCCCGTTGCCTGAGGATGGCGGCGAGGCATTAACACTTTCACTTATATTAATGAGTTTTTTGAGGAATTATGGGCGACATTAAGTTGGCTAACCCGGCACCGCTGGGACTGATGGGCTTCGGCATGACCACCATCCTGCTGAACCTGGCAAACAGCGGTCTTTTCGCGTTTGATACCACCATCCTGGCCATGGGCATTTTTTACGGCGGCGTGGCGCAGATCTTCGCTGGCCTGCTGGAATTTAAGAAAGGCAACACGTTCGGCCTGACCGCCTTCACGTCTTACGGTTCTTTCTGGCTGACGCTGGTTGCGATTCTGGTGATGCCAAAAATGGGTCTGCCAGCTGCTGATCCACACTTCCTCGGTATGTACCTGGGCCTGTGGGGCGTATTCACCCTGTTCATGTTCTTCGGCACGCTGAACGGTCCACGTATGCAGCAGTTCGTGTTCCTGAGCCTGACCGTACTGTTCGCGCTGCTGGCTATTGGCCACCTGGCGGACAACGAAGGCATTGTTCACATTGCGGGCTGGATTGGTCTGGTGTGTGGCGCGAGCGCAATTTGGCTGGCAATGGGCGAAGTCCTGAACGAGAAGTTCGGTCGTACCATCCTGCCAATCGGTGAAAAACACTAAGTCTGTTGTCGGTTGTGCCCGGCGGCGCTTACGCTTGCCGGGCCTACACGTCGGGCATACAACATTGTAGGCCCGTGCAAACGAAGTGCCGCCGGGCAATATCGAAGCGGTACTTTGTTGGCCATCTGAAGCCGGGCGCGATGCCCGGCTTTTTTTATGGCGTCATCACAGGCGCTTTTTCGCGGGCGATGTCAGCCTGCCGCAGCCAAATGCCTAATCCCAGCCCAACCAGCGACAGCGCCAGCACATACCAGGCCGGTGCCATCGGCGAAATGCCCATCATTAAGGTCACGACGATAGGCGTCAGACCGCCGAAAATCGCATAGGAAACGTTGTAGGAAAAGGAGATCCCGGTAAAGCGAACTTCTGCCGGAAACGCCCGGACCATCACATAGGGCACTGCTCCCACCACGCCGACGCACAAGCCCACCAGGCCATAAAGCAGGAATAACTGCTCAGGAGCCGTACCCGATAAATGGTAAAACGCCCAGCTTGATGCCGCCAGCAGCAGGCTGCCGACGATAAATGTGCGGCTGGCACCAACTTTATCTGCCGCCACTCCCGCCAGCAGGCAGCCGACACACAGCATAATGGTCGCAATGCTGTTGGCCTGAAGCGTCAGTGCGGGGGCAAAACCGTAGTGCTTCTGCAGCCAGACCGGAGACATCAGGATAACGACAACGATCCCGGCCGACAGCAGCCAGGTCAGGAGCATCGAGACTATCACCGCTTTCTGGTGCTTCATCACGACCGCTTTCACCGGCAGTTCCTGCGCCAGCGCCTTGCGCTGCTGCATCTCAAGGAAAATCGGGGTTTCCTGCAGCCAACGACGCAGATACATCGCCACCAGGCCAAACGCGCCGCCCAGCAGGAAGGGAATCCGCCACCCCCCGTCATGAATCGCCTGCTGGGTCATGCCGGTGTTGATGAGCGTTGCCACGATGGAACCCAGCAAAATTCCCACCGTCAGTCCCGCCGTTAGCGTACCGCAGGCAATGCCGATACGTTGTGCTGGCACATGCTCAGCGACAAATACCCACGCGCCCGGCACCTCGCCACCAATCGCCGCCCCCTGTAAAACGCGCATCAGCAAAAGCAGCAACGGGGCAGCAATACCGACGGAGGCGTAAGTGGGTAAAAGGCCAATCAGCAACGTGGGCACCGCCATCAGCAGAATGCTGAGCGTAAACATCTTTTTGCGTCCGACCAGATCGCCAAAGTGCGCCATGATGATGCCGCCAAGCGGACGCGCCAGATAGCCTGCGGCAAAGATGCCAAACGTCTGCACCTGACGCAGCCATTCAGGGATATCCGCGGGGAAGAACAGCTCGCCGACAACGGCGGCGAAGAAGACAAAAATGATGAAGTCGTAAAACTCCAGCGCACCGCCCAGAGCGGCCAGCGTCAGCGTTTTATAATCCTGCCGGTTCAGAGGTCTTGCTTGAGTGGACATAGCGGGCCATTTGTTTTGATTGATTTACAGTATCGTAAAGAAAAAATTACTATACCGTAAATCGCTGGTCAATCCTTGGCCCGCACAGCTTATGTCAGAAAAGCCTTTTCTTTAGGAGTTTGTTTCGCGGCGTGCGCTTTTCGGGCGAAAAGCTGCTACCACTCGCGCGTCCGTTTCCACATACGGCCCCTCGAGCAACTGTACACAATATGGTACACTGGCAAAAATCCCGTGAACCACGACCTTGCCGTTTTCATCCTTCACGCCTTCCAGCGTTTCCTGAATGGATTTTGGCTGGCCAGGAAGGTTGAGGATCAGCGCCTGTTTGCGGATCACGCCCACCTGACGCGAAAGGATCGCCGTTGGCACAAAATGCAGGCTAATCTGACGCATCTGTTCGCCGAAGCCTGGCATTTCACGATCGGCAATCGCCAGCGTCGCATCCGGCGTCACGTCGCGACGCGCCGGGCCTGTACCGCCGGTGGTCAACACCAGGTGGCAACCCATTTCGTCCACCAACTCACACAGCGCCTGTTCGATAATCGACTGTTCGTCGGGGATCAGGCGGTTTTGCAGTTCAAAAGGTGACGTCAGGGCGTGGGACAGCCACGCTTCCAAAGCCGGGATGCCTTTATCCTGATAAACGCCGTTGGAGGCGCGATCGGAAATGGAGACAAGACCAATGCGTAGAGTATTCATATCAATTCCGTTCAGAGTGCTGTTAGGCGGAATGATACACGCAGGAGGGAAAGGGAGCCAAATTTGGGGGATGAGAGCGTGACCGGAGGCCCGGTCACGCAGAAAATGATTACAGCAATTCGCCGATCATTTTTTCCAGTTTTTCCTGGTCGATCGCAAACTTACGGATACCGTCCGCCAGTTTGTCTACCGCCATAGGATCCTGGTTGTGCTGCCACAGGAACTGAGACTCGGTGATACGCTCTGGACGCGCTTTCACTTCACCGGTGTAGGCCAGTTTACGCTCAATAGCGCCATCCGCTTCAGCCAGCTCTTTCAGCAGCGCAGGGGCGATAGTCAGACGATCGCAGCCCGCCAGCTCCAGAATTTCACCGACGTTACGGAAGCTTGCGCCCATCACCACGGTTTCATAGCCGTGCTGTTTGTAGTAGCTGTAGATTTCAGACACAGAAACCACGCCCGGATCTTCTGCCGGCGCATACTCTTTTTTGTCAGTGTTCGATTTGTACCAGTCGAGGATACGGCCCACGAACGGAGAAATCAGGAACACGCCCGCTTCAGCACAAGCACGAGCCTGAGCGAAGGAGAACAGCAGCGTCAGGTTACAGTTGATGCCTTCTTTTTCCAGCTGCTCAGCTGCACGGATGCCCTGCCAGGTAGAAGCCAGTTTGATCAGGATACGGTCGTTGCTGATGCCAGCATCGTTGTACAGCTTGATCAGGTGTTTTGCTTTGGTGATAGAGCCTTCGGTGTCGTAAGACAGACGAGCATCCACTTCAGTGGAGATGCGGCCAGGGATCAGCTTCAGGATCTCCAGACCGATGTTCACCGCCAGCTTGTCAGTCGCATCAACGATCTGCTGCTCACGGTTGCCGCTCTGCTCTTTTGCCCAGGCAATGGCTTCATCGATCAACTTGCGGTATTCAGGGATCTGGGCAGCGCCAAGGATCAGAGAAGGGTTGGTTGTCGCATCCTGAGGCTGATACAGCTTCATTGCTGCGATATCTCCGGTGTCAGCCACTACGGTGGTGTACTGACGCAGGGAGGTCAATTTATCCGTCATGATAGAGTTTCTCTTTAAACAGCTGTTAGGGGGATGTAACCAGTCTGCGTTCGATAATATCACGCCCCCGGGCCAGCGCAACCGCAGACGGCCCCATAGCGCAGAGTATGATAAACTCAGAATATTCATCGCGACCGGGAAAGGGATTATCCAGAAATGGTAGCGATTACACTGTCTTCGGCATCCATCAAAGGACGTTAAATGCCTGAGTTTTTAGCCTTCATCAACGACATACTCTGGGGCTCGGTAATGATTTACCTGCTGCTCGGCGCCGGCGTGTGGTTTACCTGGCGAACAGGGTATATCCAGTTTCGCTCTCTTCGCCACATTGGCCAAAGTCTGAAAAGCAGCCTTGAGAAGCCATCCGACGGTCTGACCTCCTTCCAGGCACTGTGCACCAGCCTTGCGGCACGCGTCGGCAGCGGTAATCTGGCGGGCGTTGCCATCGCCATCACCGCAGGCGGGCCGGGAGCCGTTTTCTGGATGTGGGTCACCGCCATTATTGGTATGGCCAGCAGCTTTGCAGAGTGTTCGCTGGCACAGCTCTACAAAGAGCGTGACGACAAAGGTCAGTTCCGCGGCGGCCCAGCGTGGTACATGTCACGCGGATTAGGCATGCGCTGGATGGGGGTGATGTTCTCCGTGTTCCTGATGCTCGCTTACGGTCTGATTTTCAACACGGTGCAGGCAAACTCAGTATCCAATGCCATGCATTACGCCTTCCATCTGCCACACGTCCTTTGCGGGTTGGTGTTGATGGTGGGTACCCTGTTGGTGATTGTTCGCGGCCTGCGGGGCGTGGCAAAAATGATGCAGTGGTTAGTGCCAATCATGGCACTGCTGTGGGTGGCCGCCAGCCTGTTTATTAGTTTGTGGCACATCAACCAACTGCCAGCCATCCTGGAAATTATCATCCGCAGCGCTTTTGGCTGGCAGGAAGCCGCCGCAGGTGCCGTGGGCTACTCCGTTAGCCAGGCGCTGACCAGTGGATTCCAGCGCGGTATGTTCTCCAACGAGGCCGGGATGGGTTCAACCCCGAATGCCGCTGCAGCCGCCTCTTCATGGCCTCCGCATCCCGCAGCACAAGGTATTGTGCAAATGATTGGTGTGGTCGTCGATACCATCGTGATTTGTACCGCCACCGCAATGGTTGTCCTGCTGGCCGGATACGACACCAGCCAAAGCACGCTTGATGGGATTCAGTTGGTACAGCAAGCGATGAGCACGTTTACGGGCGCATGGGGTTCAGGGTTTGTCGCAGGCATCGTCCTGCTTTTCGCCTTCAGCTCGATTGTGGCGAACTACATTTACGCCGAAAACAACCTTATTTTCCTGAATCTTAACAGCCCACGCAACGTCTGGATCCTGAGAGTCATCACCCTCCTGATGGTGATGACGGGCACGCTGCTCAGCCTGCCCGTGGTCTGGCAATTGGCGGATGTGATTATGGCTCTGATGGCGATTACCAACCTGACGGCGATTCTGCTGCTGTCGCCGGTGGTGCGGATCATTGCCAGCGATTATCTGCGTCAGCGTAAACTGGGCGTCCGTCCGGTGTTTGACCCGACCCGCTATCCCGACATTGAACAACAGCTTGCACCTGGCAGCTGGGATGATGTGCCGCGCCAATAGCTGCCATCGATCACTTTGCGGGCGTTTTTTGCTAAAGTCTCGGAAAACGCCTGCAAGGACTGGATATGCTGATTCTGATTTCCCCCGCTAAAACGCTTGATTACCAAAGCGAACTGCCAACCGATCGCTATACGCACCCGGAGCTGTTGGATCACTCCCAGCAGCTGATTGCCGTGGCGCGCAAGCTCTCAGCACCCCAAATCGGCAAGCTGATGAGCATCAGCGATAAACTGGCTGACCTCAATGCCACCCGCTTCCATGACTGGCATCCGGATTTCACCCCGCAGAATGCACGCCCTGCAATTCTGGCGTTTAAAGGTGACGTCTATACCGGATTGCAGGCTGAAGAGTTCAGTGAAGCCGATTTTGACTTCGCTCAGCAGCATCTTCGTATGCTATCGGGGCTGTACGGCGTCTTACGTCCACTGGATCTGATGCAACCGTATCGTCTGGAAATGGGCATTCGCCTGGAAAATGCCAAAGGTAAAGACCTCTATCAGTTCTGGGGCGACATCATCACTGACAAGCTGAATGACGCGTTGAAGGCTCAGGGCGATGATATTGTGATTAACCTGGCATCTGACGAATACTTCAGGTCAGTAAAACCGAAAAAGCTGAAGGGCCAACTGATTAAGCCGGTCTTCCTCGACGAGAAAAACGGCAAGTTTAAGGTGATCAGCTTCTACGCCAAAAAGGCGCGTGGCCTGATGAGCCGCTATATCATTGAGAATCGCCTGACGAAAGTTGAAGAGCTGAAAGGCTTTGACAGCGAAGGGTATTTCTTTGATGAAGCCGCGTCGAGCGACGTTGAGCTGGTGTTTAAGCGCCACGAGCAGAAGTAAAAGCGAGAAAAGGGTTCTCCTCAACCTCCTCCACGCACCCTCACCCCAACCCTCTCCCCAGGGAGAGGGAGAAAATCAACACCGTCGCGTTCCGCTCTGCGTCGAGAAAGGAGAGCGCCAAACGGTTCACTCTCCCCAGAGAGAGGGGGAAAGCCAGTCACATCCGCATCAAAGCGCACTGTCCGGTTCCCTCTCCCCGCGGGAGAGGGTTAGGGACAGGGGAAATTAGTGGTGCCAGCCATGATCGTCATGGTGGTCGTGATGATCATCGTGATGGTCGTGGTGATCATCGTGATGATCGTCATAATGACGTGGGCGCCAATGGTTGTTATAACGCTCATAGTGGTGACCCCACCAGTCATGATCGCGCCAGTTACCACCATCCCAGTAGTTGCCGTGGTTATCCTGATCGCCAATCTGCAGTTTAACTGCGGGCACCAGCGTGACTTCAGAGGCGTGTACCATCACCGGAGCCACCAGCATCATAGAAAGCGCAAGGATCACAGGTTTCAGCTTAGACATGGGTTACTCCTTTCTTCTTCTTGCCCGTATTGGGCTGATGAAGTCAGATTAGCGGTCCACACCCCTGGTTGATATTCTCCGCAATCCCAATTTCTAAGTGCCCGCATTTATTGGGAATTCCTGCGTATTTCCTGCATTTTCTCTCCGCAATTTCTCCATGATTCAGCGATAAAAAAAGCCGGGTTCAGCAACGCTGCCCCGGCTTTTTGACGGCAAGAACCGAAAATTACGCTTTATCCATCATCAGCTTACGCAGAGCAACAAACTCAGCAGGCAGGTAATGAGAAAGCAGTGGCAACTCTGCACGATCGGCCAGCTCTTTCGGCAGCGGAAGTTTGGTGTCGAGAATAGCTTCCACGCTCTCGATGAATTTCGCCGGATGGGCTGTACCGAGGAACAAGCCATATTCGCCAGGCTGAAGCTGGTCGCGCAGCGCGCGATAAGCTATCGCGGCATGCGGCTCAGAGATGTAGCCATTAGACTGCAGCTCACGCATTGTGGCTTTGGTGGTGTCATCGTTCACGGTGGCATAACCGAGATCGTTCAGACGCCATACTTTGCGGCGGAACAACTCTTCCACGCGCGGCCAGTTGTTCGGCTGGCTAACGTCCATCGCGTTCGACAGCGTGGCCTGCGTCGTTTTCGGCTTCCACTCCCCTTCCTGCAGGAAGCGCGGCACGGTGTCATTGGCGTTGGTGGCGGCAATAAAGCGCTTCACCGGCAGACCCAGCGATTTTGCCAGCAGGCCGGCGGTCAGGTCACCAAAGTTACCGCTCGGTACGGAAATCACCAGCTGATTACGGGCTTCCTGCGGCAGCTGTGCCACAGCCTCAAAGTAGTAGCAAATCTGCGCCAGCAAACGGCTGATATTGATGGAGTTGGCGGAGTTCAGACCCAGCGCCACCTTCAGTTCTTCATCGTCAAACGCCTGTTTTACCAGCGCCTGGCAGGCATCAAAGTCACCGTCGATAGCCACGGTTTCGATATTGCCGCCCAGAGTACAGAACAGTTTTTCCTGCAACGGGCTGATTTTGCCCTGCGGATAGAGGATCACCACGCGGACGTTTTTCAGGCCATAGAACGCATGCGCAACCGCCGCACCGGTATCACCTGAGGTTGCCGTCAGAATGGTCACGGGTTTATCGCCGCTGATGTGCGTCAGCATCTGCGCCATGAAGCGGCCGCCAAAATCTTTAAACGCAAGCGTAGGGCCGTGGAACAACTCCAGACAACCGACATCATCCTGCACTTTGCTGACCGGTGCCGGGAAAGCAAAAGCCGCACGGACGCGGGATTCTAACTCTGATGAGGGGATCTCGTCGCCAATAAACGCAGACAGAATTTTGGCACTGCGAGGGACGAAATCTTGCTGCAGCATGTCGTCGATTTCGGTCAGGCTGAATTCCGGCAAGTCGTGCGGGAAGAACAGCCCCTGCTGTTTACCCAACCCTTGCGTGACGGCCTGCGCGAAGCTGACCTGCTCATTATGATCTTTTAAGTTATACAGTTTCATTGGTTATCCCACTACGCGTGCGCCCGCTGTATCCAGCCGACAAATATGAACGAAGCCTTCGTGATTTTGCAGATAGTGTTTGCTGAGCCAGTCTGCGACCCGCTGCGCCGTTGCCGGGTTATCGCACAGGGCAAACATCGTCGGGCCAGAGCCGGAGATGCCGCTGGCCAGCGCGCCGATTTCGGCCACGGCCTGACGTGCTTCACCAAACCCTGGCAGCAGTTTGGTGCGATACGGTTCGGCAATCACATCTTTCATCAATTTTGCCGCAAGCCCAGGCTGGCGGCTGTAGCAGGCATGAATAAAGCCCGCCAAATGGCGACCGTGTGCAATACAATCCTGACGGCGATACTGCGCCGGTAAAATCGCACGCGCTTCCGCTGTCGACACTTTGATTCCCGGATAGGCCAGTACCCACAGCCACTCATCAAAGGCCGGAATTTGCTGGCTGATGATGCCATCCTCTTCCAGCATCAGCTGAATGCCGCCAAGGTAGCATGGCGCGACGTTGTCATAGTGCACGCTACCGGAAATGCGCCCTTCCAGCTCTCCCATAAGCGCCAGCATTTTGTGCTCGTTCAGCGGCTTGCCGCAGAACTCATTCATCGCCACTAATGCCGCCACCACGGAACAGGCGCTGGAACCCAGTCCTGAACCAATGGGCATGTTTTTTTCGAGCGTCATCGCAACAGTCACCGTTTTGCCAATTTCCTGACAGAAGCGTTCCCAGCACTGATAAACGATGTTCTCGCGCGGTTCTGCAGGCAGCTTACTGGCAAAATGCCCGATGTTTTTCAGGCTGAACGCCTCTGCAGCCACCACTTCAACGTTATCACCGAGCGGCGTACCGTCGATTGGCGATACCGCTGCACCCAGTACATCAAACCCGACGCTCATATTGGCGCTGGAGGCCGGGGCATAGACTTTAACCATCTTAAACTCCTAACTTCCAGGACAGCGTGCGCAGCAGGTCGGCAAACACACCGGCCGCCGTTACGTCATTGCCCGCACCGTAACCGCGCAGCACCAGCGGCAGCGGTTGATAATAGTGGCTGTAGAAGGCCAGCGCGTTCTCACCGTTTTTCACTTTATACAGCGGATCATTGCCATCCACTTCGGCAATCTTCACGCGGCACACGCCGTCATCTTCAATGTTGCCCACGTAGCGCAGCACTTTTCCTTCGTCACGCGCCCTGGCGATACGTGCAGCAAATTCATCATCCAGCTGCGGAAGGCGTGCCATAAAGCTGTCGGTATCACCGCCGTCATCGAAATGCCCTGGCAGAACGGATTCCACCACGATATCGCTAAGCTCCAGTTGACGGCCGGTTTCACGAGCGAGGATCAGCAGTTTGCGCGCAACATCCATTCCGGAAAGATCGTCACGCGGATCCGGTTCGGTATAGCCCATTTCACGTGCCAGACGAGTGGCTTCAGACAGGCTCATGCCTTCATCCAGCTTGCCGAAGATAAAGGACAGGGAACCGGAGAGGATACCGGAGAATTTCTGCAGCTCGTCACCCGCGTTCAGCAGGTTTTGCAGGTTCTCAATCACCGGCAAGCCTGCGCCCACGTTGGTGTCATACAGGAACTTGCGACGGGAACCGGCAGCGGCCTGGCGCAGTTCGTGGTAGTAGTTCATCGACGAGGTGTTGGCCTTCTTGTTTGGCGTCACCACGTGGAACCCTTCGCGCAGGAAATCAGCATACTGATCGGCCACGCTCTGGTTGGATGTACAGTCGACGATCACCGGATTCAGCAGGTGATACTCTTTCACGAGGCGAATCAGGCGGCCCAGATTGAACGGCTCTTTTGCTTCCGCCAGTTCTTCTTTCCAGTTCTCCAGATTCAGGCCATGCACGTTGGTCAGCAGCGCACGAGAGTTCGCCACGCCGCAGACACGTAAATCAATATGTTTGTTCTTCAGCCAGGTTTGCTGACGCTTAAGCTGCTCCAGCAAAGCACCGCCCACGCCGCCCACGCCAATCAGGAAGACTTCAATCACCTGATCGGTGTTAAAGAGCATCTGGTGCGTCACTCGCACACCCGTGGTGGCATCGTCGTTATTCACCACAACAGAAATGGAACGCTCAGAAGAGCCCTGGGCAATCGCCACAATGTTGATATTCGCGCGCGCCAGAGCCGCAAAGAATTTCGCGGAGATACCGCGCAGCGTGCGCATGCCATCCCCGACGACAGAGATAATCGCCAGGCGTTCCTGAATCGACAGCGGTTCCAGTAGCCCTTCTTTCAGCTCTAGGTAGAACTCTTCTTCCATCGCTTTCTTCGCGCGAGCGCTGTCGCTCTGCGGCACGCAGAAGCTGATGCTGTATTCCGAGGAAGACTGGGTAATGAGCACCACGGAAATCCCGGCGCGGGACATGGTGGCAAACACGCGAGCCGCCATCCCGACCATCCCTTTCATGCCAGGACCAGAGACGTTGAACATCGCCATGTTGTTCAGATTTGAGATGCCTTTCACCGCCAGACCATCTTCATCCCGGCTGGCACCAATCAGCGTGCCCGGTGCCTGTGGGTTGCCCGTATTTTTAATCAGGCAAGGGATCTGGAACTGCGCGATAGGCGCGATAGTGCGCGGGTGCAGCACTTTGGCGCCAAAATAGGAGAGCTCCATCGCCTCCTGATAGGACATCGATTTCAGCAGGCGCGCATCCGGCACCTGGCGCGGATCGCAGGTGTAAACGCCGTCAACGTCGGTCCAGATTTCACAACAGTCGGCACGCAGGCAGGCCGCCAGCACAGCGGCTGAATAATCAGAACCATTACGGCCCAGTACCACCAGTTCTCCCTTGTCGTTACCGGCAGTAAAACCGGCCATCAGCACCATGTGATCGGCAGGGATTTGGCTTGCAGCTATACGGCGGGTTGACTCGGTGATATCCACGGTGGATTCAAGGTAGTGGCCCACTGCGAGCAGTTTCTCCACCGGGTCGATCACGCTGACCTTGTGCCCACGCGCTTCAAGCAGACCTGCCATGATGGCGATAGAGAGCTTTTCACCCCGGCAGATAAGCGCTGCATTCACACCATCCGGACACTGTCCGAGCAGGCTGATACCGTGAAGCACATGTTTAATCTGAGCAAATTCTTGCGCCACAAAGGCGTTGAGTTGAGCGAGAGGAAAACCGGGCTGGAGATCGGCAAGACCCTGGAGCAGTTCGGCAAAAATACGTTCGGCATCGGCGATATTCGGAAGTGCATCCTGACCGCCAATGGTTTTTTCAATCATCGCGACCAGATGGTTGGTGATTTTGGCCGGGGCAGAGAGCACGGTGGCTACCTGCCCCTGCCTGGCGTTGCTTTCCAGAATATCGGCAACACGCAGAAAGCGCTCTGCATTTGCCACTGATGTACCGCCGAACTTCAAGACTCGCATGGTGATTACCCCTTGATCTTTGGTCGAAAAAAAAGCCCGCACTGTTCAGGTGCGGGCTTTTTTCTTTTTTTCCTGTACGCGTCAGCCCGCACCGATACCTGTGGTAATGGTGATGGTGGTAATGGTTGTCATAATGCTGATGCGAATCATGGATGTTGTGTGCTCTGTTATTTTACTTGTCTGTCGTCTGCCTCTATTGGTTAAAGTATCTGCCAGGCTAAGTCAATGAATTTTTAACTTCGTCACAATTTGTCATACCATTAGCCCGCGCTACGCTGCGGGCCGTGGTTAAACAATATGCCTTTGAGTAACACGATGACTGGCGCATTAACCCATAGCGAAAACGTATAACAGCACATTACTCTGTGATAATTTTTTCGATATCGTGCAGTAATCGATGCAACATGGCGGTATCCCGCTGCTCAAGAAGGCCGATACGCTGTTGCAACCAGTCAGCCAGTTTTACATCATCAGCCACCTGTAACTTTTCAAGTAACGAGCTGGCTCGCGCACGTAACGCCTGCAGCTGTTTTTCGTCACCTGCGGTTACAGGTGTGGTCGAAATTTGTGTCAGCGCCGAGAGCTGATAACAATACACCATCACCGCCTGCCCCAGGTTCAGCGAAGGGTAGTCCGCGACCATTGGCACGCCGGTAAGCACATCAGCAAGGGCCAGTTCATCGTTGGTCAGCCCGGAATCTTCACGACCAAACACCAGCGCGGCGTGCCCCATCCACTGCGCTTTTTCCTGCAGCATGGGCACCAATTCCTGAGGGCTGGCGTAGTAATGGAACTTCGCACGGCTGCGGGCGGTGGTAGCGACCGTAAAGTCCACATCGTGCAACGCTTCGGCAAGCGTTTGATATGTCTTTATATTCTCCAGGATATCGCCGGAGCCATGCGCGACCCACGATGCCGCGGGTTCCTGATGCGCCTGACTGTCAACGATACGCATTTCTTTGAATCCCATGGTCTTCATGGCTCGCGCCGCGGCACCGATATTTTCTGGTCTTGCGGGTGAAACCAACACGATTGTTAAGCGCATTTAATCTTCTCTTTTTTACACCGTGCCGGGAATAATGTGATGCACATCAACATATTGCGCGGCACGAATTTACTTAATTGCAACAATTTTTTGCTGAAATAGCGTTTCTTAACACATAAATAAAGCTAACGGTTTAACCAGGAAAGCACCGAATTGACTTGTTAACAGAACCACTATATCCCTATGTTCTTATAGGATATTTAAAAAAAGATTATCGGTCATGATTTGGATTCGTTTCATTAATTAGTTCACTTATGAAACCACTTTAAATGTTGACACTTTGTGACAAAAGCAAGCATTTAGATGCAAGGATTTCACAAGACTGTTAACGTGCTACAATTGAACTTGATATATGTCAACGAAGCGTAGTTTTATTGGGTGTCAGCCATCTCTGAGCCTGTTATGTTGCTGTTAAAATGGTTAGGATGACAGCCGTTTTTGACGCTGTCGGGTTCAGAGGGAAAGTACCCACGACCAAGCTAATGATGTTGTTGACGTTGATGGAAAGTGCATCAAGAACGCAATTACGTACTTTAGTCATGTTTTGCCGGTCATGTTAATTTTTGACATGCATCAGGCTGGTCAGGGACTTTGGTACTTCCTGTTTCGATTTAGTTGGCAATTTAGGTACAAACATGCAGACCCCGCACATTCTTATCGTTGAAGACGAGTTGGTAACACGCAACACGTTAAAAAGCATTTTCGAAGCAGAAGGTTATGATGTGTTCGAAGCCACCGATGGCGCGGAAATGCATCAGATCCTGTCTGAAAATGATGTCAATCTGGTTATCATGGACATCAACCTGCCGGGCAAGAACGGCCTCCTGCTGGCACGTGAACTGCGTGAGCAGGCTAACGTCGCGCTGATGTTCCTGACCGGACGTGATAACGAAGTGGATAAAATCCTCGGCCTGGAAATCGGCGCTGACGATTATATCACTAAGCCATTCAATCCTCGTGAACTGACTATCCGCGCACGCAATCTGCTCTCCCGTACCATGAATCTGGGTACCGTAAGCGAAGAGCGCCGCAGCGTGGAAAGCTACAAGTTTAACGGCTGGGAGCTGGACATCAACAGCCGCTCTCTGGTTAGCCCAAATGGCGAACAGTACAAGCTGCCGCGCAGCGAATTCCGCGCGATGCTGCACTTCTGTGAAAATCCGGGCAAGATCCAGTCCCGTGCAGAACTGCTGAAGAAAATGACCGGCCGTGAGCTGAAGCCACACGACCGTACCGTTGACGTGACCATTCGTCGCATCCGTAAGCACTTCGAATCCACGCCAGATACGCCGGAAATCATCGCCACCATTCACGGTGAAGGTTACCGCTTCTGTGGCGAACTGCAGGAATAATCGTTCCTCAGCGGATATAAAAAACGGCGCAATGCGCCGTTTTTTTTCGTCTGCTTACTTATTCCAGGGCATGATCGGCACGGCACTAATGGCATTTTTCGGCGAACCATCGACCACTTTATCGGAATAGGTCAGGTACACCAGCGCGTTGCGTTTGGCGTCGTAGAAGCGCACCACCTGCAGCTTCTTAAAGACCAACGAAGTGCGTTTCTGGAACACCACCTCACCTTCCGTTTTCCCTTTCTGAATCTTCTCACTCAGCTCAATCGGCCCTACCTGCTGGCAGGAAATCGCTGCATCAGAGGTGTCTTCTGCCAGTCCGAGCCCGCCCTTAATCCCGCCGGTTTTCGCACGACTGATATAACAGGTGACATTCTGCACGTCCGGATCGTCAAACGCTTCCACCACAATCTTGTGATCCGGCCCGATCATTTTGAACACCGTATCCACAGAGCCGATCTGTTCAGCGTGCGCGACGCCGCCGGCAACAGCCAGTAAAAATCCGGCTATTAACTTCTTGTATTTCATATTGTTACCATTCCTAAAAAAGACGATGGGTGATTATTCAGCATCTTAAGAGAAAATGTTTAAAGATCACAGCTTTACAAAATTCATATCTAAACTGTGTCTAAAAACGCACATAAGAGCAAAAAAAACACTGAATGCTAAAACATCAAAAAGTGCTATTATCCGCTACCCTAGTTACAGGCACCTGCGCAAAGGATGAGGACATTATATGGATCAGGCTGGGATAATTCGCGATCTGCTGAGCTGGCTTGAAGGGCATCTCGATCAACCTTTATCACTGGATAATGTGGCGGCGAAAGCGGGCTATTCCAAGTGGCACCTGCAAAGGATGTTTAAGGATGTGACAGGCCATGCTATCGGTGCCTACATCCGTGCCAGACGCTTATCTAAATCCGCTGTTGCGCTGCGTTTGACTGCGCGTCCGATTCTGGATATTGCGCTGCAATACCGTTTTGATTCTCAACAGACATTCACCCGAGCATTCAAAAAACAGTTCAATCTGACGCCAGCGCTGTACCGTCGTTCTCCTGACTGGAGCTCTTTTGGCATGCGTCCCCCACTGCGTTTGGGTGAGTTTACCATGCCAAAATATGAGTTCATCACGCTGCCGGAAACCCGTCTCGTGGGCGTCACTCAGAGCTATACCTGCACGCTGGAAGAGATTTCACAATTCCGTCAGCAGATGCGTATCCAGTTCTGGCGCGATTTCCTCGGCAAAGCCCCGTCCATTCCACCGGTACTCTACGGCCTGCATGAGCCGCGTCCGAGCCTGGAAAAAGACGACGAACAGGAAGTGTTCTATACCACTGCGCTCACCGCAGAAATGGCGAACGGCCATCTGCCAGAAGCCCATCCGGTGAAACTGGAAGGTGGGGAATACGTCATGTTCAGCTATGAAGGGTTGGGAACGGGCCTGCAGGAATTTATCCTGACGGTGTATGGCACCTGCATGCCAATGCTCAACCTGACCCGTCGTAAGGGCCAGGATATTGAGCGTTTCTTCCCGCAAAGAGATGCATTGAACCAGGAACCGCCAATTCATATTCGCTGCGAATACCTGGTTCCGATTCGTCGTTAACGCTGCAGTTCATCCAACGCGGGGGCGTCCAGATGCGTGACGTCGCCTGCGGTTTCAACAATCCAGCCCGGTGCCAGCCACGGACTTTGTTGATAATCCACGCGCGAAATCGAACAGTTACGCAGGCGCAGACGGCGCTCTGCGTAAGCCGGTAACCCCAGAATCGTACTGACCAGGCAACCCAGCGCCATACCGTGACTCACCAGCAGCGGGCGACTGCCTTCCGGCAGCTCCAGGCAGTCTTTCAGCGCCGCATTCATGCGATCGCCCAATTCCTGCATCGACTCCCCTTCTGGGATCCGCCCCCCGACAGTGCCGTTGACCAGCGTGCGACGCCAGCCCTCTTCTTCTGCACTGAGTGAATCAATCAGGCGCTGCTCCAGCACGCCCATATTCAGTTCGCGCAAGCGTGGATCATACGTTACGCTGCAGCCACACGCTTCAGCGATGATCTCCGCGGTACGGCGTGTACGACCAAGATCGCTGGAGATGACGTGAGTGATGCCTAATGTTCTGACACGTTCACCCACCTGCCAGGCCTGTTGCTCACCTTTTTCGGTCAGCGGGCTGTCGGACTGGCCCTGAATACGTCGCTCGGCGTTCCACTTGGTTTCACCGTGGCGAACAAGGTATACCTGTAACATGCTAATTATCCGTTATACTGCGATGATGATTTTATGTCGTAAGTGTACTGATTATGCACAATGTTGTCTCAGCCACCACCAATCCCGCCAAAATTAAGGCTATTACGCAGGCGTTCAACGAGATCTTCGGCGAAGGATCCTGCCATATTGACGCCGTTTCCGTCGAGAGTGGCGTGCCTGAACAGCCTCATGGATGTGATGAAACGCGCGCTGGCGCACGAAATCGTGTAAAAAACGCACGAGTTGCCCGGCCTGATGCCGACTTTTGGGTCGCCATTGAGGCAGGCATTGATGAAGGCAGCACCTTCAGTTGGGTGGTGATTGAATCTCACGAACAGCGTGGAGAAGCGCGCTCGGCCACACTCCCCCTTCCCGACGTGATTCTGAAACGCGTTTTGGCGGGCGATGCGCTGGGTCCGGTGATGTCACACTATACGGGGATTGATGAAATTGGCCGTAAAGAAGGCGCAATTGGGGTGTTCACTGCGGGCAAACTGACCCGCAGTAGCGTTTACCATCAGGCGGTTATTCTGGCGCTAAGCCCGTTCCATAACGCCGTTTATCGGTGAGTCCCAGGCAGCGCCTGCTCCAGCCATTGACGGAGTTCCACAGGCGCTGATTTCAGGCTGTTCGATCCCCGAGTGATGGTCGCGATGCCCGCACCCAATTCACTTTTGAGCTCACGCTGACTCATTTCGCCACGCAACAATTCTTCAATAATGCGCACGCGGGTGCCCAGCGCTTCCCGTTCGTCCGGCGTCATCATCAGATTCAGTAAAGGCAAATGCAGATCGGCTTCAAAAGCCTGGCGCATCAATTCAACGAAACGAAGCCACTCCTGGTGACGCTGTTCCGCGTTTGCGGCTGAATAAGGGGATTGTTGGGTCATGTTACGCCACCGTGTTGGGGCGGATGGCACCGGGCCATCCGCCGGATGTACTCTTTAGCGAGTACAAGCATAACATACTCTTCGCGGATCAGTAACGCTGCTTCCATTCATCATCGGTGAGGATTTGCGGTTTTTCCCCCATGAAGTAACGGTAGTAAGCGTCATAAGCCAACACGTTCTTCACATAGCCGCGCGTTTCTGAGAACGGAATACTCTCCACAAATGCAGCTGCATCAATGCGCCCCGCGCTGTTGCCCTGCCAGGTTCTCACTCTGCCCGGCCCCGCGTTATACGCCGCTGATGCGTAGATGCGGTTATTGCCAAACTGCTGATAAACGTACTGCAGATAGCGGGTGCCGATATTGATGTTGGTCTCCGGGTCCAACAGCTGATTAGGCCCGCTGTAACCCGGTATATTAAACATCTTCACAGTGTGCGTGGCGGTGCCCGGCATGATTTGCATCAGCCCGGTGGCGCCCACCGGTGAGCGTACTTTTGGGTTCCAGGCACTTTCCTGACGGGCAATCGCCATGGCGTAGCTTTTGCTGATCCCTTTATCTCCGGTGTAACGGACAAAAAGATCTTTATAGGCCAGCGGGAAACGTTCCTCAAGATTATCCCAAAGCTTACCGGCGATCGTCGCCTGTACGCTGAGATCCCACCACCCTTCATCGAAGGCAAATTTCGCCAGTTGCCCTTGCTCAGTGCGGGTGCGGCTGGTGACCAGGTTCGCCCATTCGCTACGCGCGGTGTTGTCCTGATTCCAGTACATTAATTCACGAACACGGGCCATTTCTGGACCGTTCACCAGCAGAGGAGCCACGGTACCTTCCGGTTTCTCAACGCGGATCGGATAGTCTTCGCCAAGACGCTGTGCGGCAACCATCGGATAGAAACCCCGTTGCTGCATCAGTGAGTGCAGAATATCTTTCGCTTCCTGATCGCGCCCACGCTCCATCAGCAGATCGGCCTGCCAGTAGCGCCACTCGTCTTTATCTTTGGCTTCCATCGGCAGCCGTGCAAGCCAGGTATTCAGCCCACGCCGATCGCCGTTACCGATAGCCATACGCACACGACGCTCAACCAGTGACGTTGATTGCGAGCGCATAATGGCATCATCACGCCAGCGCGCCTGTTCATCGGTCACATCCGTGCCCATCAAACGCCAGGCGACGATATCGCGCAGCTCCTGAGTCTGCTCCTCATTCAGCTTCTGCGCTTCCACCAGGGAAGGGATCATCAGGCGGGCGTTGTCCGCATCCTGACGGGCGGCACTTGCAAAAGCGACCGCCGCCATCTGGCGTGTGAAATCGGTAACCCCCGTGGTCTGCGCAAAGGTCAGCACGCTGTTCGGATTGTTGGCAAGGCTCACAACGGCCGAAGAGATAGTCTGATAATCCGCAGGCATCTGGCTTGCCAGCGCATTCACCAGGCTTGTATTTCCGGCTTTCATCGCCAGGCGAATACGTTCCAGATAAGCCAGCGGATCCTGAGCACCAGACGTCCGCCAGGCATTAAACAAATTGCCGCAGGCGTTGGGCTGATTCTTCCCGGTGAGCCACAGATCTTTCGCCCCTTCCCAGGCTTCCTGTGTCTGCCCGACGCTGTATTTCGCATAGTAGTAGTTACACTGCGCTTCAGTTGTGGTCGGTTTATCCGGACTGAACGCCAGCAGACCGCGCCAGTCTTCACGGCGCGCCAGCTCATTCACAAAGCGATTTCGTAGCGTGCGGGCCGCAGGCAGCGTTGGGTATGCCTGAATGAATTGTGAGACGCCGACCGCCGGTTCATTCATCAGGTCATCCGTCAGCTCACGGTATTGCAGATAGGGGTAGAGAGGATAATCCTTAAGCGTCGGCATCAGGCTGTCGACGACGTCCATCTGCTTCTGATCCCAGGCCTGCTTAATCTGGGCGTAACGGTTGCGTTGTTCATCCAGTGAATCTGCACGCACCGCATTGCTGACCGTAAGCAATGCCATGCCAACAGCCAGAAGACGCCACGTCATGGTTGTTGCTTTTTCCACATGCGCTCCTCGTAAATCGTGCCAATGCAGCCTCGTGCCGCGTAAAAAAGCTGTGTCAGCTAATTCTCCTTCATTCCTGAAGAGTTAGCGGATGCAGCCTCTCTTTATGCTAATCAGACAACCAAAATTCTGCCACGTTGCAACGCGTTTTTTCCCCTGACTGTTATCCCGATCGCCTGCTGGGATTAGCGGCTGAAAAAGGCTACACTTCGCCTTTAATCTCATGATCACGATAAAAGAGGCGAAGTCCAACGTGGCTCAATTCGTTTATACCATGCATCGCGTCGGCAAAGTGGTACCGCCGAAGCGTCATATTCTGAAAAACATCTCGCTGAGCTTCTTCCCTGGCGCAAAAATCGGTGTTCTGGGCCTGAACGGTGCCGGTAAATCCACCCTGCTGCGCATCATGGCCGGTATCGATACTGATATCGAAGGTGAAGCACGTCCACAGCCGGGAACCAAAATTGGTTACCTGCCGCAAGAACCTCAGCTTAACCCGGAACAGACCGTTCGCGAATCCGTAGAAGAAGCCGTTTCAGAAGTGGTTAACGCCCTGAAAGGCCTCGATGAAGTCTATGCTAAGTATGCCGAGCCGGATGCGGACTTCGACAAACTGGCTGCCCAGCAGGGTAAATTCGAAGAAATTATCCAGGCGCACGACGGCCACAACCTGAACGTGCAGCTGGAGCGCGCGGCGGACGCCCTGCGTCTGCCAGACTGGGATGCTAAAATCGGTAACCTGTCCGGGGGTGAACGCCGCCGCGTAGCGCTGTGCCGTCTGCTGCTGGAAAAGCCAGACATGCTGCTGCTCGACGAACCGACGAACCACCTGGATGCGGAATCCGTGGCCTGGCTGGAACGCTTCCTGCACGACTTCGAAGGTACCGTTGTGGCCATCACCCACGACCGTTACTTCCTCGACAACGTGGCCGGTTGGATCCTCGAACTGGACCGCGGCGAAGGTATTCCATGGGAAGGCAACTACTCTTCCTGGCTTGAGCAGAAAGATCAGCGTCTGGCCCAGGAAGCGTCTGCCGAAGCCGCTCGCCGTAAATCCATCGAGAAAGAACTCGAGTGGGTTCGTCAGGGTGCCAAAGGCCGTCAGTCTAAGGGCAAAGCCCGTCTGGCACGCTTCGAAGAGCTTAACAACACTGAATACCAGAAACGTAACGAAACCAACGAACTGTTTATTCCACCTGGAGCACGTCTGGGCGATAAAGTCGTTGAAGTGGCGAATCTGGGCAAATCCTACGGCGACCGCCTGCTGATTGAAGATCTGAGCTTCTCCGTGCCGAAAGGCGCGATTGTCGGCATCATCGGGCCTAACGGTGCGGGTAAATCAACCCTGTTCCGCATGATGTCTGGTCAGGAACAGCCAGACAGCGGCAGCATCACCCTGGGTGAGACCGTCAAACTGGCTTCCGTCGATCAGTTCCGTGACGCGATGGACAACAGTAAAACCGTTTGGGAAGAAGTGTCTGGCGGCCTGGATATCATGAAGGTGGGCAACACTGAAATGCCAAGCCGTGCTTACGTTGGCCGTTTCAACTTCAAAGGCACCGATCAGGGCAAACGCGTGGGCGAGCTGTCCGGTGGTGAGCGTGGTCGCCTGCACCTGGCGAAACTGCTGCAGGTCGGCGGTAACGTGTTGCTGCTTGATGAACCAACCAACGACCTGGATATCGAAACCCTGCGCGCGCTGGAAAACGCCCTGCTGGAGTTCCCGGGCTGTGCGATGGTTATCTCGCACGACCGCTGGTTCCTCGACCGTATTGCGACCCACATTCTGGATTACCAGGATGAAGGGAAAGTGGAGTTCTTCGAAGGTAACTTTACCGAATACGAAGAGTACAAGAAACGCACGCTGGGCGCTGAGGCGCTGGAGCCAAAACGTATCAAGTACAAACGTATCTCCAAGTAAAAGCAAAAAGGCAACCTCTGGTTGCCTTTTTTAATGTTTGCTCCCTCTCCCCGTGGGAGAGGGCCGGGGTGAGGGCATCAGGCCGCACAAGGCAAATGCAAAAAGGCAACCTCTGGTTGCCTTTTTTAATGGTTGCCCCCTCTCCCCATGGGAGAGGGCTGGGGTGAGGGCATCAGGCTACACCACACTTTTCCCCTCACCCTAACCCTCTCCCCAAAGGGGCGAGGGAACAGTACGGCGCTGTTTTTGATTATCTCCCTCTCCCTTGAGGGAGAGGGTCGGGGTGAGGGGGAAATATCAAAGACGAAACCGGTGTTTACCCCTGCTCACCCATCATCTGCTTCACCAGCTCTACGCAGCGCAGGAACCGCGCGTCGTAATCCGACTCCTCAACGTGAACAAACTCAATGTTATTGGCCTTGAGCATCTCTTCCAGCATCAGCTGAAATTCTTTGCGATCCACTGAACTGCCCAGGCTGCGTAGCCCGTCAGCCACCCACGGGGTGTTGTTTTCCAGCAGAATAACCAGGTCAAAGCGATACTCATCAATCAACGCCTGTACGAACGGGTGCTCACGCCCTTCGTACTTTTTACAGAACGCCTGGGTGGTGACAAAATCGGTATCGATAAACGCCACTTTATTGGCGTATTTCACCGCAAAATCAATGTACTGTGCATGACCGAGCGCGATCTTATCGTAATCGGAATACTGTAACGCCATCTCATCGCCGCCAAGGTGCGAAAAGACGTAATCACGCCCGTATTCCCAGGCACTGGTGGTGTTGAAGATGTTAGCGAGTTTATTCACCAGCGTGGATTTCCCACTGGATTCACCGCCGAGAATCGCCACCGTGCGCACAAAGAACGGTTTCACTTCAGTCGGGATATATTCCCAGTAGCGCGACGGGTTCTCACGAATTTGCGCACCGCTGATGCTCATGAACGTCCTTTTCGGATCGATAAGCACCGTCTCGGTGCCCAGATGCTGACGGAACTGCGGGGCGTCGGCTTCTTCAGAGGTGTAAATCGAATTTGGCTGGATCCCCTTCTCTTCCATAAACGCCTTGATGCCGTTACTCCAGACATCCCAGCCGTGCGGATATGGCTCCATCCCCTCTTCGTTAAAGGCATGAATATGAATATTTTTTTGATACTTAAAGGTTTGCAGCAGCCAGCGCAGCCTGTCGGAAACCGTGGGCTGCTGCGACATCGCGCTGTCTTCAAACAGGGCGCGGTCGCGCTTTTCGTCGTAGCCCATGATGATGTGCAGTTCATCCACCTGGCTACAGGCGCGTTGGATCAGGTAGACATGCCCGGTGTGCAGCGGATAAAACTTACCGAACACCACCCCGACGTTTTTCTGCTGACGCGGAAACTCAAGGCCAAGAAAGCGGTGCAGTGCTTCCAGCTTCTGGGCGCTGGGGCTTTTGATTTTGGCATTCAACAGCTGGCTGAGATAGCCCTTGGTCATCCCGCTGGCGTCCGCGACCTGCTGCAACGTGCAGCCTTTCTGACGGATCGCGGTTTTGATGTAATCGAAAGATGACAAAGGAGCCTCCTGCTGAAAAATATGCCAGACCGCCAATAGGGCCGGGCTAAAAAACAAGTGTATACCCTAAATAATTCGAGTTGCAGGAAGGCGACAAGGGAGCTCATCCCCAGGAGCTTACTTTAGTAAGTGACTGGGGTGAGTGAGTGCAGTCAACGCACCTGCAGCTTGAAGTATGACGGGTATAATTATAAGTCGTCAAAGACGTTAAGTGCATCGGAAAGCTTTTTCACACCGTACACTTTCATCCCCTCAGGGATTTTTTTCGGGACATTGGCCGCCGGAACAATCGCCCGCTTAAAACCGTGCTTGGCGGCTTCTGAGATGCGCTCCTGGCCACTCGGTACCGGGCGGATTTCCCCCGCCAGACCGACTTCGCCAAACACCACCAAATCCTGCGGTAACGCGCGGTTTCTCAGGCTGGAGACCATCGCCAGCAGCAGCGCTAAATCGGCGCTGGTTTCGGCCACTTTGACCCCACCGACGACGTTCACAAACACATCCTGATCCGCCATCTGCAACCCGCCGTGACGGTGCAGAACCGCCAGGAGGATTGCCAGGCGGTTTTGCTCCAACCCCACCGCCACGCGGCGTGGATTGGACATCATCGACTGATCGACCAGCGCCTGAATCTCCACCAGCAGCGGACGCGTGCCTTCCCAGACCACCATCACCGAACTGCCCGGCGTGACCTCATCGCCGCGGCTCAGAAAAATGGCAGAAGGGTTACTGACTTCACGCAGCCCTTGCTCGGTCATGGCAAAAACGCCCAGCTCATTGACTGCGCCAAAGCGGTTTTTGTGGCTGCGCAACGTACGGAAGCGAGAATCCGCATCGCCATCAAGCATCACCGAACAGTCGATACAGTGCTCAAGCACTTTCGGGCCCGCCAGCGAACCGTCTTTGGTGACGTGACCGACCATAACGATGGCCACGCCACGCGTTTTGGCAAAACGCGTCAGATAAGCTGCAGATTCACGCACCTGTGCCACGCTGCCAGGCGATGACTGAACGTCAGCCATATGCATCACCTGTATGGAGTCGATGACCATCAGCTTTGGCTGTTCTTCTTCGGCTATCTGGCAGATTTGCTCAATACCGGTTTCGGAGAGCATATTCAGATTGGCGGTCGGCAGCCCCAGGCGGTGAGCTCGCATCGCCACCTGTTGTAAGGACTCTTCCCCGGTCACGTACAGCGTTTTCATCTGTTCGCTCAGCTTACAGAGCGTCTGCAGCAGCAGGGTGGATTTACCGGCCCCTGGGTTACCGCCAATCAGGATCGCGCTGCCCGGCACGACGCCACCGCCTAATACGCGGTCGAACTCTTTGAAGCCGGTAGAAAAACGCGGCAGTTCTTCGAGACTGATGTCAGAGAGCTTTTGCACTCTGGACGCGCCTGCACTGCCAGCATAGCCGCTCAGGCGTTCATTACGTGCAACGGTCGGTGAAGCGGCGATACGCACTTCGGTGATGGTGTTCCAGGCGTGGCAGGCGCTGCACTGCCCCTGCCAGCGCGGGTAGTCAGCACCACACTCGTTACAAACAAAGGCGCGTTTGGGAGCTTTCGCCACATTAACCTCTTTTTACTTTTGATTCAGGCTGCCTGACAGAATACAAAATACCCCCATCAGGTCAGCGTGACGGATGGTGATTTCCGTCTGCTCATTCACTTTAGGTTTGGCATGGTAGGCGATCCCAAGACCCGCTGCTTTGATCATCGGCAGATCGTTGGCACCATCGCCAATCGCCACGGTTTGCGTGACAGGAATTTCGTAGGTTTCCGCCAGACGTTTCAGGGTGCTGGCTTTGTACTGGGCATCAACAATGTCGCCAATGACGTTACCGGTGAGCACACCGTCACGGATTTCCAGTTCGTTCGCCACCACGGCGGTTAAACGCAGCTTCTCGCGCAGGTAGTCGGCAAAGAAGGTAAAACCACCGGAAGCAATAGCTACCTTCCAGCCAAGGGTTTCCAGCTTGAGCACCAATGATGTCAGCCCTGGCATCAGCGGGAGGTCATCACGCACCTGACGAAGAATGTTGGCATCCGCCCCTTTCAGCGTCCCCACGCGTTGACGCAGGCTGGCGGTAAAATCGAGCTCACCGCGCATCGCGCGTTCGGTCACTTCGGACACCAGCTCACCCGTTCCCGCCAGTTTGGCAATTTCATCGATACATTCAATCTGGATAGCGGTGGAGTCCATATCCATCACCAGAAGGCCTGGCGTGCGCAGATGCGGGATTTTCCCCAGAGGGGCGACATCAAGTTCAGCATCATGCGCCAGACGCGTGGCGCGCGGCGTTAGCGACCCCGCCAAACGAATAACCTGATAATCTTCCACGCACCAGGCGGCGACAATCACCATCGCAGCCCCCAGCTTGTGCTGGTAATCGGTCAGTCGCTGCTTGTCGAGATGACGACCATACAGCAGCCAGCCGCTGCGCCCGGCGTGGTAATCCAACGGCATCACTTCGTCACCGCTAAGCGATAGCGGTAATCCAGGCCACAGGGAAACGTCATTAGGCAGATCGCACCAGGTCAAACTGTTCGGCATTACAGCTCCAGTAATCCAATTCTCGTCAGGAAAATAACGCATGAGGCTACCCTGTATCCAGCGCTTCTGGCAACATTAAGCTGCAAATTTTCAAAGGTGGAATATGGTTCGCGCAAAACTGAAATTTCGGCTGCATCGCGCCGTGATCGTGCTTATATGTCTTGCTCTGCTAGTCGCACTGATGCAAGGCGCTTCGTGGTTCAGTCAAAACTACCAGCGGCAGCGTAATCCGCAGATGGAAGATCTGGCCCGCACTCTCGCCCAGCAGGTCACGCTGAACCTCGCGCCTCTTATGCGCAGTGAGACGCCAGATGAGAAAAAGATCAAACAGTTGCTAACGCAGCTCACCACGAATAGCCGCCTGTTGGATGCCAGCGTTTACGACGAGCAGGGTGATTTAATTACCCATGCCGGTGAAAGCGTGGACGTTCGCGACAGGCTGGCCCTGGATGGCAAAAAAGCCGGAGGCTATTTCAACCAACAGTTGGTCGAACCTATTCTTGGGAAAAATGAACCCGTTGGCTATCTGCGCCTGACGCTCGACACCCACACGCTGCCGACCGAAGCAAAACAGGTGGATAACACCACCAACATTCTGCGCCTGATGCTGTTGCTATCGCTGGCTATCGGCGTGGTGCTGACGCGCACGCTGCTGCAGGGGAAACGCACCCGCTGGCAGCAATCGCCTTTCCTGCTGACGGCAAATAAGTCCGTCCCCGAAGAGGATGAGAGCGAAAAGCAGGATAAGTGATAAATTAGGTGAATCATTCAGAAAAGGAACTCTGCCATGTCGACACTGCGTCTGCTTATCTCTGACTCTTACGATCCCTGGTTTAATCTGGCAGTAGAAGAGTGCATTTTCCGCCAGATGCCCGCCACGCAGCGCGTCCTGTTTTTGTGGCGTAACGCCGATACGGTGGTGATTGGCCGGGCGCAAAACCCGTGGAAAGAGTGTAATACGCGGCGAATGGAAGAGGACAACGTGCGGCTTGCCCGTCGCAGCAGCGGCGGCGGTGCGGTGTTCCACGACCTTGGCAATACCTGTTTTACCTTTATGGCCGGTAAGCCGGAGTATGACAAAACCATCTCGACCCAAATCGTGCTCGACGCGCTCAATGCACTAGGCGTGACGGCAGAAGCCTCCGGACGCAACGATCTGGTGGTCAAAACCGAGGACGGCGATCGCAAAGTGTCCGGCTCAGCCTATAAAGAAACGTTGGATCGTGGCTTCCACCACGGCACGCTGCTGCTGAATGCCGACCTCAGCCGTCTGGCAAACTATCTGAAACCGGACAAAAAAAAGCTGCAGGCCAAAGGCATTACCTCCGTGCGCGGTCGCGTAGCCAATCTTACCGAATTACTGCCTGGCATCACCCATCAACAGATTTGCGAAGCGGTGACCAACGCCTTCTTTGCCCACTATGGCGAACGCGTTGCCGCCGAAGTGATTTCCCCGGACAAAGCCCCAGATTTACCCAACTTTGCTGAAACCTTTACCCGCCAGAGCAGCTGGGAATGGAACTTCGGTCAGGCTCCGGCGTTCTCCCATTTGCTGGACGAGCGTTTTACCTGGGGCGGCGTGGAACTTCACTTTGACGTCGAAAAAGGGCATATCACCCGCACGCAGGTGTTCACCGATAGCCTGAATCCGGCACCACTGGAAGCGCTTGCCACCCGCCTTCAGGGCTGCCTGTATCGCCCCGAGGTGCTGCAACAGGCGTGTGAGGCGTTAATCGGTGATTTCCCGGAGCAGGAAAAAGAGCTGCGCGAGCTCTCAGCGTGGATTGTGCAGGCGGTGCGCTAACGCTTAGCCTGCCGCAACGCCAAGCTGACGCGAGTGCCAGCGGCTGAGAAATATCACCGTAAAAAGCGCGCCCAGCAGCGCACAAAGCATATCCGATTGGGTATCCCAGGGATCGCCCTGGGTCCCTAAAAAATCATCGGCCCCTTGCCCCATCGCCAGCGCCGCCCACCACTCAATCAGCTCATAACAGGCGCTTATCGCCAGCGCGATGCAGCAGACGATAAAATTCAGCATCTTCGGCCCCTGAACTGCATGACGGCGAAGCAGAATTTCTCTGGCCGCCAGCGCGGGCACCAGCCCCTGAAAGAAGTGCCCCAGCTTGTCGTAAGGATTGCGGCTGAGATCAAACCATTGCTGAACGTCAAACCCAATCGGCACTTTGGCATAGGTGTACATCCCGCCAAACATCAGAATAACGGCGTGGAAAAAGATGAGCGTGTAGAGTAAAGAGGTCAGCGGAAAACGTCGATGGCTCAGCCACAGCAGAGGAATGACGACCATCACCGGCACCACTTCCATCAGCCAGGTGGCCTTATCACCGGCCATCACACCGGTATACATCAACAGCAGCAGCAAAAGCAAAGCACCGGTCTTCAACCGAACGGCACTGGGGGTTATCAGCATGATGTTCATCCCTGAAAGGTGCTCACTCTTCATTGAATAGATTCGTGAATAGATACTTACTGAGGTTTATAGCGCTATTTTGCTGAATAAAAAAGAAACGTAGAGAGAAAAGGAGAGAGGTGTGAATAGATACTTTTAGGAAAACCGGGCAGTCAGCGCCGCCCGGTTGATAACAACAATTACTCTTTATCGCCCAGCAGAACGGATTCCAGCGCGATTTTGATCATGTCGTTGAAGGTGGTCTGACGCTCAGCGGCAGTGGTCTGCTCGTGAGTACGAATATGGTCAGACACGGTGCAGATGGTCAGTGCTTTCGCACCAAATTCTGCCGCCACGCCGTAGATACCCGCGGCTTCCATTTCCACGCCCAGAATGCCGTACTTTTCCATCACGTCGAACATTTCGCCGTCCGGGGAGTAGAACAGGTCTGCGGAGAACAGGTTGCCGACGCGCGCGTCAACGCCCAGCGCTTTCGCGGCGTCGACTGCGTTACGGACCATGTCGAAGTCAGCGATAGCAGAGAAATCGTGGTCTTTGAAGCGAATGCGGTTCACTTTGGAATCGGTGCAGGCACCCATCCCGATAACCACGTCACGCAGTTTCACGTCCATACGCACGGCACCACAGGAGCCCACGCGGATGATTTTCTTCACGCCGAAATCCGTGATCAGCTCTTTGGTGTAGATAGAGCAGGATGGGATACCCATGCCGTGGCCCATCACGGAAATTTTACGGCCTTTGTAGGTCCCGGTGAAGCCCAGCATGCCACGCACGTTGTTCACTTCACGCACGTCTTCCAGGAAAGTTTCTGCAATGTGCTTCGCACGCAAAGGATCGCCCGGCATCAGTACGACGTCAGCGAAATCACCCATTTCTGCGTTAATGTGTGGAGTTGCCATCTTTCAGTTCCTTCTTATTCGTAGTGTTTTCTCCCTCTCCCTGTGGGAGAGGGTCGGGGTGAGGGCATCAGGCAGCACCGCCCCCGAATACTCAAAACATGGCTTTGCCATATTCCATGTCGGACGTACCAAAATATTTCGCCAGCGTCTGGCCGATATCCGCGAAGGTTTCACGGTGACCGAGCGAGCCTGCTTTCACTTTCGGGCCATACACCAGCACCGGAATGTGTTCGCGAGTGTGGTCGGTACCGGTCCAGGTCGGATCGCAGCCGTGGTCAGCGGTGAGAATGATAATGTCATCTTCACCCACCAGCTTCAGCAGCTCCGGCAGACGGCGGTCGAACAGTTCCAGACCTGCCGCATAGCCTGCGACGTCGCGACGGTGGCCCCAGGAGGAGTCGAAGTCAACGAAGTTGGTGAAGACGATGGTGTTATCACCCGCTTCTTTCATTTCTTTTACGGTGGCGTCAAACAGCGCATCAAGGCCGGTGGCTTTCACTTTTTTGGTGATGCCGCAGTTGGCATAGATATCCGCAATTTTACCCACGGAAACCACATGACCGCCCTTCTCGTCGACCAGCTTCTGCAGCACGGTTGCCGCAGGTGGCTCAACGGCCAGGTCGTGACGGTTGCCGGTACGCTCAAAGTGACCTGCTTTATCGCCAACAAACGGACGAGCAATCACACGACCGATGTTGTAGCCGCCTTCGGTCAGCTCTTCACGTGCGATTTCGCACAGCTCATACAGCTTATCCAGCCCGTAGGTGCCTTCGTGGCAGGCAATCTGGAACACAGAGTCTGCTGAGGTGTAGAAAATCGGCTTGCCGGTATTCATGTGCTCTTCACCCAGCTCATCCAGAATCACGGTGCCGGAAGAGTGGCAGTTGCCCAGGTAACCCGGCAGATTCGCACGCTTAACCAGCTTGTCGAGCAGCTCCTGTGGGAAGCTGTTGTGGTGTTCCGGGAAGTAGCCCCAGTCAAACAGCACAGGCACACCGGCGATTTCCCAGTGGCCAGATGGGGTGTCTTTACCGGAAGACAGCTCATGCGCCCAGCCGTATGCGCCGGTCACTTCCGCATTGCCATCCATGCCAGCAGCAACTTTGCCTGTCGAACCTTCGTGAGCTTTCACGAGGCCCAGACGAGTCAGGTTAGGCAGATTCAGCGGGCCTTGACGCCCTTTGTCTGCTTCCCCTTTGGCACAAGCCTCTGCGATGTGGCCCATGGTGTCAGCACCAACATCGCCAAAACGTTCTGCGTCTTCAGTAGCACCGATGCCGAAAGAGTCCAGCACCATAATAAATGCACGTTTCATTGTATTCTCCGTACTTTTTGCGCTGCAAAAAAGCGATCAGATCAGTATACCGCTATTCAGTGATTCGACGATAGACCGTTGGGGTTTCTTTTGGCGCGACATCGTCAAGTTTAATGGCCGCTTTCACCGCTTTTGCGGCTTCCTGCCAGCTGTTCTCATCTTTCGCGTGGATCACCGCGAGAGGACGCTGTCCGTCGACGCTCTCGCCCAGACGCGCCATCTCGGTGAAGCCTACGCTGTAGTCCAGCGTGTCCGTGGCCTGGCGACGTCCGCCGCCCATGGCCACCACGGCCATGCCCAGTGCACGGGTGTCCATCGCGGAAACATATCCTTCCGTATCGGCGTAAACCGCTTTGCTGAGCATCGCCGTTGGCAGGTATTTCGCGTAATTTTCCACGAAGTCGGTTGGGCCTTTCTGGGCCGCCACCATCCGACCAAAAATGTCTGCCGCTTTGCCGTTATCCAGCACCGCCTGCAGTTTGGCGCGCGCTTCGGTTTCGTCTTTCGCCAGACGACCGGAAATCAGCATTTCGACACACAGCGCCATGGTCACGTCGAGCAGACGTGGATTACGGTATTCGCCCGTCAGGAACTGCACGGCTTCGCGTACTTCCACGGCGTTACCTGCGCTGGAAGCCAGCACCTGGTTCATGTCGGTCAACAGCGCGGTCGTGCGCACGCCAGCACCGTTGGACACGCCAACGATCGCTTCAGCCAGGGCTTCAGAGAGTTCATAGGTCGGCATGAATGCGCCGCTGCCTACTTTGACGTCCATCACCAACGCGTCCAGCCCTTCCGCCAGTTTCTTGGCGAGGATAGAGGCGGTGATCAGCGGAATGGAATCCACCGTCGCGGTGATATCGCGAGTGGCGTAAAAACGTTTGTCTGCTGGCGCGAGCGAGCTGGTCTGCCCGATGATCGCCACGCCAACATCCTTAATAATTTCGCGGAAGCGGTTATCGTCCGGGAAGATATCGAAGCCCGGGATCGCTTCCAATTTATCCAGCGTGCCGCCGGTGTGCCCAAGGCCGCGCCCGGAGATCATCGGAATATAGCCGCCACAGGCCGCAACCATTGGACCAAGCATCAGAGACGTCACATCCCCCACGCCGCCGGTGGAGTGTTTGTCCACAATCGGGCCGTTCAGGTTCAGGCTTTTCCAGTCAAGCACGGTTCCGGAATCCCGCATCGCCATGGTCAGCGAGACGCGCTCCGGCATCGACATGTCGTGGAAGAAAATGGTCATCGCCAGAGCAGCAATCTGCCCTTCGGACACGGTGTTATCACGAATGCCATTGATGAAGAAGCGAATTTCTTCATCGCTCAGCGCGTGACCATCGCGTTTTTTACGAATAATTTCTTGTGCGAGAAACACGGTAACCCCCGAGGAAAAAGGTTAAATGGGGCGGAAAACCCGCCGCAATAAAAGGTTACTCTAAATAATTCGAGTCGCAGGAAGGCGGCAAGGGAGCTCATCCCCAGGAGCTTACTTGAGTAAGTGACTGGGGTGAGGGAGTGCGGCCAACGCACCTGCGGCTTGAAGTATGACGAGTATTAGTATTTGCTGCTGCTCTTACCGTCGCCGTGGCCCAAAGCTTTCAGCAGGCTTGCCAGCAGGCTGGATGCGCCAAAGCGGTAATGACGGGCATCAGCCCAATCCGCGCCAAACAGATCGTCCGCGATAGCCAGGAATGCCTGCGCGTCTTCAGCGGTACGCACGCCACCCGCAGGCTTGAAGCCAACGGTTTTTTCCACGCCCATATCACGAATCACTTCCATCATGATGCGCGCGCTTTCTGGCGTAGCATTTACTGGCACTTTACCGGTAGAGGTTTTGATGAAGTCTGCGCCTGCTTTGATAGCGATTTCAGACGCTTTACGAATCAGCGCTTCTTCTTTCAACTCACCGGTTTCGATGATCACTTTCAGCAGCACGTTTGCCGCCGCACAAGCGTCTTTACACGCTTTCACCAGATCAAAACCAACCTGCTCGTTACCGGCGATCAGCGCACGGTACGGGAACACCACGTCCACTTCGTCAGCACCGTAAGCAATGGCCGCTTTGGTTTCGGCCAGCGCGATGTCGATGTCGTCGTTACCGTGCGGGAAGTTGGTGACAGTGGCGATACGCACATCCGGAGTGCCCTGCTCTTTCAGCGTCTTGCGTGCAATCGGGATGAAACGAGGATAGATGCAGACAGCGGCAGTGGTACCCACCGGGGTTTTCGCCTGATGACACAGGGCGATCACTTTCGCATCGGTGTCATCATCGTTCAGGGTGGTCAGGTCCATCAGTTTTAACGCGCGCAGGCTGCTTGCAGTTAAGTCGGTCATGTTATCTCCGGTGTTTAATTTTTACCTTGCGGGTCTGTGACTATTTTAACACCGACCCACGCTTTCACTTCGATCCTCATCACAGTTAATAAAATACACGTGCAAATTTGCATAACCATAATGAGAGTTAAATCACTCTTTAGTTGTTGGTGAGGGGATTGGGATCAAAGCGGTTTCGCCGCTTTTCCCTACAATGCCCACTCTCGCCAACGCGTCTGAGGAACTTCTATGTCTGACTCTTTTGAGCAACGTTGCCAAAACATTGTGACAAGCAACACCTTAAGCCCGGAACAAAAACGCCATTTCCTGGCGCTGGAGGCTGAAAATGCGCTCCCCTATCCGGTACTTTCCCATGAAGCTCAGCACGCGCTGGACGACGGCGTCATCTGCGACATGTTCGAAGGTCATACGCCCTACAAACCCCGCTATGTCCTACCGGATTATGCGAAGTTCCTCGCCAACGGCTCACAGTGGCTGGAGCTGGAAGGGGCTACAGACCTTGATGATGCGCTCTCTTTGCTCACCATCCTCTTTCACCATGTGCCTTCCGTTACCTCGATGCCGGTGTACCTTGGGCATTTGGACGCCATCCTGACACCATATGTTAGAATTCTAACACAAGATGAAATCGATATCCGCATTAAACGATTCTGGCGCTATCTCGACAGAACCCTGCCGGATGCCTTTACCCATGTGAACATCGGTCCTGAAGACACGCCCATCACTCGGGCCATTTTACGCGCTGATGCAGAGCTGAAGCAGGTTGCACCTAACCTGACGTTTATCTACGACCCTGACATCACCCCGGACTCGCTGCTGCTGGAAGTCAGTAACAACATTTGCCAGTGCAGCAAACCCCATATCGCCAACGGCCCGGTGCATGATAAAATTTTCACAAAAGGTCACTATGGCATCGTCAGTTGCTATAACTCCCTGCCGCTTGCCGGTGGGGGCAGCACGCTGGTGCGCCTGAACCTGAAAGAGGTGGCCAAACGCAGCGCATCACTGGAAGACTTTTTCAATCATCAGTTGCCCTACTACTGCCGTCAGCAAATCAGCATCATTGATGCCCGCTGTTCGTTCCTGTACGAGCAATCGCACTTCTTTGAGAATAGCTTCCTGGTGACCGAAGGACTTATCGATCCGCAGCGATTCACACCGATGTTTGGCATCTATGCGCTGGCAGAGGCGGTTAACCTGCTGTGTGACAAGACCGACAATCCGGCGCGCTATGGGGAAAACGAAGAAGCTAATGCCCTCGGCTGGCGCATCAGCGCATGGCTTGCAGAGTTTGTCGAAAACACACCGGTTAAGTATGGCTGGAATCAGCGTGCGCTGCTGCATGCACAGTCTGGCATCAGTTCAGACAGCGGTACGACGCCTGGCGCACGCCTGCCTTATGGCAATGAGCCCGATCCGGTCAGCCATCTGTTAGCCGTCGCCCCGCATCACGCGTATTACACCTCAGGCATCAGCGATATCCTGACGCTGGATGAAACCATCAAACGGAATCCCCAGGCGGTAATGCAGCTTTGCCTCGGCGCGTTTGCTTCCGGCATGCGCGAGTTTTCCGCCAACGTCAGCGGCAACGATCTGGTGCGCGTCACGGGTTATATGGTGCGGTTGTCCGATCTGGAAAAATACCGTGAGGAAGGTTCACGTACCAACACTACCTGGCTGGGTGAAGAAGCCGCCCGTAATACCCGCATTCTGGAGCGCCAACCGAGAGTCGTCAGCCATGAGCAGCAGATGCGCTTTAGTCAGTAAAATCATCCCCTTCTCCTGCGTCGACGGCCCGGGCAGCCGTCTGACGCTGTTTTTGCAGGGCTGTAATCTTCGTTGTAAAAACTGCCACAATCCGTGGACGATGGGCCGCTGCAACGACTGCGGAGTGTGCGCCGTACACTGTCCGCACGATGCGCTCGCATTCAGGGACGGTCGCGTATTCTGGCAGGAAGCAGATTGCCAGCTGTGCGACACCTGCCTGAAAATGTGCCCGCAACAAGCCACGCCAATGGCCCAGACGCTTTCCGTTGACGATGTGCTAAAGCAGATCAGCCGCGCGGCCCCCTTTATCGAAGGCATTACCGTTAGCGGCGGCGAAGCGACCACTCAGCTACCGTTTATCTGTGAACTCTTCACGACGCTGAAAACGACGCCCGCACTGCGCCACCTCAGCTGTCTGGTGGACAGCAACGGCGAGCTGGGGATCCAGGGTTGGGAAAAGCTCAAGCCCGTGTGTGATGGCGTGATGGTGGATTTAAAAGCCTGGCATGAGCGCACGCATCTGACGCTGACCGGACGAGGGAACGGGCGAATCAAGCACAGTATCCGCTGGCTGGCGGAGCACAATTTGTTGGCAGAGCTGCGTTTACTGGTTATCCCGGAACAGACTGATTATTTGCAGGCCATTGAACCACTTAGCGAGTTTATTCGGGCGTTGGGTGATGTGCCGCTGCGGCTGAACGCTTTTCAGCGTCACGGCGTCTATGGTGAAGCGAAGGAATGGCGCAGCGCCAGGCCAGAAGACGTTGAACCGCTGGCCGCGGCGCTGCAAAACCGGGGGATAACGAACATTATCCTGCCGGCGCTTTATTTATAGCGAAAGGAACACACCGGCAATGGTGGCGCTCATCAGGTTAGAGAGCGTCCCCGCCACAACGGCTTTCAGACCCAGCTGCGCGATATCGTGACGACGGCTCGGGGCCATACTGCCCAGGCCCCCAATCAGGATGGCAATCGACGACAGGTTGGCAAAACCGCACAGCGCAAAGGAGATAATCGCTTTGGTGTGATCGGAAATGACCTGCAGACCTGCAGCAGCCACCACGGCGTCATCCTTCAGATACTCGCCGAAATTCATGTAAGCCACGAATTCGTTGATGATCAGCTTCTGGCCGATAAACGAACCCGCAACGTTTGCTTCACTCCATGGCACACCAATCACCCACGCCAGCGGTGAGAAGACCCAGCCGAGGATCAGCTGCATGGAGAGCTGCGGATAATCGAACCAGCCACCAATGCCGGACAGAATGCCGTTCAGCAGCGCAATTAACGCCACGAAGGCCAGCAACATTGCACCGACGTTGAGTGCCAATTGCATACCGGAAGCCGCACCAGAGGCAGCGGCATCCAGCACGTTGGAAGGACGATCACTCTGCGCATTCTGCTTTTCCAGATCCGGAGAGTCATTCGGCGTTTCCGTTTCCGGCAGCATGATTTTCGCAAACAGCAGGCCACCTGGTGCCGCCATAAACGACGCCGCAATCAGATATTCCAACGGCACGCCCATCTGCGCGTAACCCGCCAGGACGGACCCGGCAACGGAGGCCAGACCGCCACACATCACCGCGAACAGTTCAGAACGCGTCATGGTGGCGATATAAGGACGCACCACCAGCGGTGCCTCGGTCTGTCCAACAAAGATGTTGGCCGTTGCCGATAACGATTCAGTACGGGATGTTTTCAGGATCGCACGCAGACCGCCGCCCAGAATACGGATCACGAACTGCATGATGCCGAGGTAATAGAGCACCGCGATCAGGGAGGAGAAGAAGACGATAACCGGCAGGACACGCAGGGCAAAAATAAAGCCGCCGCCGCCGAACACTTCGAACATTTTATCAGAGACCAGACCGCCAAACAGGAAGCTGATCCCTTCGTTACCGTAAGCGATAACGTTTGCTACACCCTCAGACATCGCCAGCAATACCTGACGTCCTGCTGGGACATAAAGAATAAGTGCGCCAATGCCCACTTGGATAAGCCACGCGCCCAGTACAGTGCGTAAGTTGATAGCCCGACGATTACTTGAAAGCAGCACGGCGATGGCAAGCAGCACCACCATGCCAATCAATCCCATGAGGATTTGCATACAGAGTCCCTGTGTATTGGAAAGTAGAAAAGTGCGTAAAAAACCCGCCGATTATAACGTTCCGTAACTACTCTGTGCGTCTGGGTCACACATATCAGGCAAAAAAATGAATGTAATACTAAATAATGAGATCTACATCACTTTAAACGCAGCTAATTATAATGCTGCGAATAATTTTTTGGTGTTATCAGCTAGCTTTTCTGCAATTTCAGCAGGAGATTCCTCTCGCAGCTCGCACAGGGAGGCAAAGACCCGAGCCGCCTGCTCCGGGCGATTGGGCTGTCCCTGAAAGCCATTGAGCGGCATATCCGGCGCATCCGTTTCCAAAAGTAATGCAGAAAGCGGTAAACGCGCCATCACGTCGCGGGTTTTGCTGGCCCGAGGGTAGGTAATGGTGCCACCGACACCGATTTTATAACCCAGCTGAATGAATCGCTCCGCCTGCTGCAAACTGCCGGAAAATCCGTGAATCACCCCCGTCCTGGGTAACGCGTGTCGCCTGAGATGCTGTGCCAGTGTGTCATGGGTTCTGCGGGAATGGAGGATCACCGGCAGATCAAAGCGTTTCGCCAGCTTGAGTTGTTGATCAAGAAAATACTGTTGGCGATCGAACTGCGGATCCTCGCGATAAAGATCGAGACCGATTTCACCTATCGCCACCAATCGCAGCGGTTTCGCTGAAAGCGCCTCGGCAAGCTGAAGCAGGCTTTCCTCGCTGTGCTTTTCAACCACGATCGGATGCAGACCGAGTGCCGCATAAAGCTGCGGATGAGTGGCAGCCAGTGACAACACCCGTTCGAAGCGCGAAGCCTCGACCGCAGGCACAATGATTTTCTCCACACCGGCGTCTGTGGCGCGCGCCAGGCTGTTCTGTACGTCATCCGCGAAAGGGGGAAAATCAAAATGACAGTGGGTGTCGATAAAGCGAAAACTCACGCCAGTCCCTCGTTATCAAAATTAGCATCATTGGCCTGAGGCGCACTGACCAGTGTTCCGTTGTGCAAATCATTCGCTACGGAAGCAGATGGCACAACAATCGGCACCGGTGCCGCGATACGCGGTTTAAAGCGATGCAGAGGTGGCTTGTCAGCCAGCATTTTGCCCATCGTCGCGAGGAAATAGCGGCCGCATTGACGCCCGACGTTGTAATCCTCCAGCAGCGCAGGTAAACGGCTGCCAAGGGCCATGCTCTGCAGCGGTTTTGGCGGGTAGATCTCCAGGATCCGCACCTTACCCGGCGGCTTTTCAATAAATCGCTGGATGGCATGGTAAGTCTGTTCGTGATGCTGCACCAGATTCACAAACGGCTGCAGGCTACTTTCGCCAAGCCAGCGCTCCATGCGTTTAAACCATTGCGGCGTATAATACATTTGCGAAGGCACGGTGCGAATAACAACCACCGTCTTCGCACCCCGTTTTACCGCTTCCTGCACCGGAATCGCGTCACTGACGCCACCATCCAGCCAGTTGATGCCCTCTAAGGTCACGCCAGGACGATAAAAACCGGGGATCGCACTGGAGGCCCGAATTTGGTCCATCCAGGTTTCCCTGGTAGGGGAAAAGTAACCCGGAGAATAATCATCGGCTCTGGACGCGCACATAAAGAAGGCTTTGCCGGTATCGAACTCCCGCGCAGCAACGTCCATCGCCAGCGGCATTTTGCTGGCGGTTGACTCCACCAGCCAGTCCAGATCGATAAGATTTCCTCCGCGCACAAAGCGCATCGGATCGAAAAATTCTTTTGCCGTTGTGTAACGGGTGATCACCTTGCGGGCATAGCCTGGCTGGTTGCAGATATAGGCAGACAGGTTTTGCGCGCCCGCAGACGTGCCAAGGAATAAATCGAAGGGATTAAAACGCGCGCGCATAAACTCGTCGAGCACGCCAGCCGTAAAGATCCCACGCTGACCACCCCCTTCACATACCAGCGCCAGCTCACCTGGCTTGAAGGTTTTTACCGAGAGCGGCGCTATATTGCCGAGCGTAACCGGAATTCGCTGTCCCACACTGCTTTCCCGTTTTTATGATTGTTCTGTTTATTAACCATAACGCATACAAGGATTGTCCGAAACAGTAAAGCCAGCCCCGAGAGGCTGGCTTTGTGTTACGAAAATTTAACACTGCGATTGAGCAGGCTAAGGACGTCGGCGCCCCATAAACAGGCTGACCAGGAACAGAATAATACCGACGATAAACACAATTTTTGCCGCGCCCGCTGCCGTACCAGCCAGACCACCAAACCCCAGTGCGGCGGCAATTAACGCGATAACCAGAAAGATAATGCCCCAACGAAACATACGATTCTCCTTTACCATAGTTAATGTCGACCGCTTTGATGAACGCTCAGGCACTCAAAACGACGGACTTTTCTCCCCGGCAATCACCGGGGAAGAAGTTTTTTAAGCTCTTATTTAACCTGAAGGTCGTTCTTCACACTTTTCACGCCATCAATCGCTTTGGCGATGCTTTCCGCACGTTCACTCTGCGCTTTTGAATCCACATTCCCGGAAAGCTGTACCACGCCATCGGTGGTTTCCACTTTCACTTTGCGGGAAGGAACGATGTCATCGGCCAGCAGTTTGGCTTTGATTTCGCTGGTCGTCGCGGTATCACCCGCGTAGCCCTGCATGCTCTGAGATTTGCTGTCACGAACATGCAACTTGTCACTTACCGACGCCACGCCTTCAACGCCTTTCGCAACGGTGACAGCCTCTTCAGCCTGCGCCTGGCTCTCGACGAAACCGCTCAGGGTCACCACTTTTTTGTCGGTTTTGACGGAGATATCCGTGCTTTTGATCGAATCATGATCCACTAACGCCGCTTTCACTTTGGCCGTGATGCTGCTGTCATCCATGAAACCACCGACTTTGTTCATCGAACTGTCGATGCTTTTCCCGGCGCTGTCGGCCGTGGATTGCGCTTTATCCATGGTGGATTCAGCCAGTGCAGTACCGCTTAACAGGGCTGACCCCAACATGACGGCCAGCAGAGTTTTAGAAAGGTTTTGGCTTGTCATCATTATCGACTCCTGTAGTTTGCTCAGAATTTGAGCCTGGCGATCTTCATGATCGCATTGCTGTAGAGGTGATCGTCACCGCAGACATACAGTTATTAATATTGTGATAGACAAGTGCTATGGGTTAATGCGCCATCTAATACTTAAGAACCAGATGATTAATCCAGAGAAATTGTCATCACTTTGTTAAATATAGCCAACAATTTTGAACACGCCCGGAGAAACGGTTAAAAACGCAGCACATCAACCGAAAACAGGCTCATTTAAGAACTTTCCGCAACGGCGTCGGGAGAGGGGGAAAATGACAGAGCACGGCGCAGGCCGTGCTCTGGAGGGAGATTGGAGCAGTAAAAATCAGTGTTCGCGAGTTTTACGGAACTGAACGTCCGGATAGCGTTCCTGCGTCAGGTTGAGGTTCACCATGGTCGGCGCGATATAAGTGAGGTTATCGCCACCGTCCAGCGCCAGCTGAACTTCGTTCTTGCGCTTGAACTCTTCAAACTTCTTCACGTCGGTGCTTTCTACCCAACGGGCTGTCGCGACGTTGACCGATTCGTAAATCGCTTCAACGTTGTATTCACTCTTCAGACGCGCAACCACCACGTCGAACTGCAGGACACCCACGGCGCCCACAATCAGATCGTTGTTGGCAATCGGACGGAAGACCTGTACCGCGCCTTCTTCAGAAAGCTGAACCAGCCCTTTGAGCAGCTGTTTCTGCTTGAGCGGATCCTTGAGGCGAATACGGCGGAACAGTTCAGGGGCGAAGTTCGGGATACCGGTGAACTTCATCATTTCGCCCTGAGTGAAGGTATCGCCAATCTGAATGGTGCCGTGGTTGTGCAGACCGATGATGTCGCCCGGATACGCCTCTTCCACGTGAGAGCGGTCGCCCGCCATAAAGGTCAGCGCGTCGGAAATGACCACGTCTTTACCGATACGCACCTGGCGCAGCTTCATGCCTTTTTCATACTTACCGGAAACCACACGCATAAACGCCACGCGGTCACGGTGTTTCGGGTCCATGTTGGCCTGAATTTTGAAGACGAAGCCGGTGAATTTCTCGTCCTTCGCTTCCACCAGACGGGTGTCTGTTTGACGTGGCATCGGCGCAGGCGCCCATTCCACCAGACCGTCCAGCATATGGTCTACGCCGAAGTTACCCAATGCGGTACCGAAGAACACCGGTGTAATTTCACCCGCGAGGAACAGCTCTTTATCAAACTCGTTGGACGCGCCCTGCACCAGCTCCAGCTCATCGCGCAGCTGCTGTGCCAGTTCTTCACCGACGGCCGCATCCAGCTCTGGATTGTTCAGGCCTTTTACGATGCGCACTTCCTGAATGGTGTGACCTTTACCGGTCTGATACAGGTAGGTTTCATCTTTATAGAGGTGATAAACGCCCTTGAACAGCTTGCCGCAGCCAATCGGCCAGGTAATTGGCGCACAGCCAATTTTCAGCTCACGCTCAACTTCATCCAGCACTTCCATCGGATCGCGAATATCGCGGTCGAGTTTGTTCATGAAGGTCAGGATCGGCGTATCGCGCAGACGGGTGACTTCCATCAGCTTACGGGTCCGGTCCTCAACGCCTTTTGCGGCATCGATAACCATCAGACAGCAGTCCACCGCCGTCAGAGTACGATAGGTATCTTCAGAGAAGTCTTCGTGGCCCGGGGTATCCAGCAGGTTCACCAGACAGTTCTGATACGGGAACTGCATTACGGAGGTGGTTATCGAAATCCCACGCTGCTTTTCCATTTCCATCCAGTCAGATTTCGCATGCTGGCTGGAGCCACGGCCTTTTACGGTCCCGGCAGTCTGGATCGCCTGTCCGAACAGCAGCACCTTTTCGGTGATGGTCGTTTTACCGGCATCCGGGTGAGAGATGATGGCAAAAGTGCGGCGTTTGGCCACCTCTTGCAGATAAGGAGACAACGTCATAGTCAGTTCTTCTTAAGTAAACGCGGCACTAAACCGCGCATGTTGAATACGAAAAATGCGGCTATTTTACCCGTAAGGCGGGGACTGACAATCAATGTTTACACAGGAGTTGCTCCAGCTCGTTCAGCGAGGTCACAGTCCAGGTCGGTTTGATGTGTTCAGGAAGCGCCTGCTGGTGCGCATTCAGCCAGCAGGTGGAGAGGCCAGCGTTCATCCCGCCGAGAATATCCGACGCGGCGGTGTCGCCGACCATCAGCACCCGTGAGCGGTCCGGATTGCCAGCCTGTTCAAGGGTATAATCGAAAATTCGCGCGTCCGGTTTTGCCACGCCCACTTCTTCAGAAATGATCAGCAGATCAAAGTGCTCACGCAGCCCGGTACGTTCAAGACGGATTTGTTGCAGCGACGTGAAGCCGTTGGTAATGATGCCCATCTTCACGTTGCCCTTCAGGGCATTGAGCAGAGACACCGCACCAGGCAGTGGAGCACAAATCTCTGCCATCGCATTCATGAAGGCGTCATTCAGGTCGCCTGGTTTGACGTTCAGACGTGCAGCCCAACTCTCAAAACGCTGATGCTGAAGCTGTAGGGACGTGATGGCACCATTCTGGTAATCGACCCACAGTGGCTTATTCACGGCCTGATAGTCCTGGAAATCTTCAGCGGTGAAGGTCACGCTATAATCAAGAAACATCCGCTGTAAGCCGCTGAACGAATCGAAGGTAAACAGCGTTTCATCGGCATCAAAGAAAATCCAGTCCCACATCTTCATGTTAAAAACCCTTGTCTTACATACTGATTGGCAGTGCCATAATTATCGCGTCCTCACGCCCGTCTGCGGTCGGATAGTAATTGCGTCGGATGGTCGCCTCGTTGAAACCTAAGCTTTCATACAGTGCGATGGCGGCGACATTCGACGCACGAACTTCCAGCCACAGCGTGACAACGCCGCGTTTTTCTACTTCGTCGATAACCTGTTCAAGCAGTTCACGGCCTAAGCCCCGGCGCTGGTACGCAGGGTCTACGGCAATATTGAACAGCGTGGCCTCGTCGAGCACGATTTGGGTGATGGCGAAAGCCGCCATTTCACCGTCGACCGTCAGCTGCAGGTTGAGATAGCGCTCTCCCTGATTGCTGGAAAGCGTTTGCTCGCTCCAGGGAAAGGCATGGGCGCGCTGTTCAATGATCAACGCGCGAGGTAAATCAGTCTGGCTGAGGGAAGAAATCGTGTTCATGGGCACAAATCTGTTGCCAAAGATCGGCGCGGGCTGCCGCACTGATTTGGAGTTGATGGTAGGCCGGGCTGGCAACCTGTGCACCTTCCAGCGCAACAGGCTCACCTTCACCCAGACGCCAGCTATTGCAGCGACCGCCCTGCGGCAGCATCGCCACGCGTTCAGGCGTGAGCTGCAAAACCTGATCTGGCGTGACGGCCAGCGCGCGAAGGACATCGCGCACCAGAGGCTCAGTCAGTGGCGGCAGTTCTTCTGCCACCATCACCAGACGAATATGCTCAGGCAGCGAGATCGCAATTTCACCCTGTAGCACCGAGGGGCGACGCAAAGCCCACTGGGTAATGCCCAGTTGCTGTAGTTGCCAGTCTCTTCGGGATGTCATCGCGGGTTTCTCCTGTCTGTCAGGCGGCGAAATATAGCAAATTCGGCGAAGTTGCGCCAATAAAGCAGGGAGGCAGGATCGCGGATAACGTGTATAATCGCGCCCGTCTTTAATAGAGGATCTCGTTTTATGTCTGCATTGAACCCGGCAAGTGAAGTCTTGCTGCGCCACAGTGATGATTTCGAAGAAAGCCGCATTCTGTTTGCCGGTGATCTGCAGGATGACCTGCCCGCTCGTCTCGATACCGCGTTTAGCCGCGCTCACACCCAGCAGTATCACCATTGGCAGGTGCTCAGCCGCCAGATGGGCGAGAACGCACGTTTCAGCCTGACAGCGGAAGCCGCTGACGTGGCGGACTGCGATACGCTCATTTACTACTGGCCGAAAAATAAGCCGGAAGCGCTGTATCATCTGACCAATATTCTGTCCCTGATGCCAGTGGGTACGGATATTTTTGTGGTCGGAGAGAACCGCAGCGGCGTGCGTAGCGCGGAGCAAATGCTCGCGCAATACGCGCCATTGAACAAAGTCGACAGCGCCCGCCGCTGTGGTCTGTACCATGGCCGTCTGGAAAAACAGCCATCGTTTAACGCCGAAGATAACTGGGGCGAATATCAGCTCGACGGTCTGACCATCAAAACGCTGCCGGGCGTCTTCAGCCGCGACGGTCTGGATGTGGGTAGCCGACTGCTGCTCTCCACGCTGACGCCACACACCAAAGGTAAAGTGCTGGACGTTGGCTGTGGTGCCGGCGTGCTCTCCACCGTACTCGCCAGCCACTCACCGAAAGTCCGCCTGACCCTCTGTGATGTCAGCGCACCGGCGGTCGAAGCGAGCCGTGCGACGCTTGCCGCTAACGGTCTTGAAGGCGAAGTGTTTGCCAGTGATGTTTTCTCTGACGTTACCGGCCGTTTCGACATGATTATTTCGAACCCGCCGTTCCATGATGGCCTGCAAACCAGCCTTGAAGCTGCGCAGCAGTTGATTCGTGGCGCGGTGCGTCATCTCAACAGCGGTGGCGAACTGCGCATCGTGGCTAACGCCTTCCTGCCATACCCGAAAGTGTTGGATGAGACCTTTGGTTTCCACGAAGTGATTGCCCAAACAGGCCGCTTTAAGGTCTACCGTACGGTAATGACCCGCCAGGCAAAAAAATAATCCTGCGCTAATACGCCCGCGACATTTCGCCGCGGGCGCTCTCTGTTTTCCTCATTCCTGCCGACCGCCGCCCATTTTTGCAACAATAAAAAGTATCCCACGCAATTAAGTGTTGACGAAAATCGGAAAACCACTAGAATGCGCCTCCGTGGTTACGATTCTTTCTGAGAATCGATGGTATGCGAAGGTGGCGGAATTGGTAGACGCGCTAGCTTCAGGTGTTAGTGTCCTTAGGATGTGGGGGTTCGAGTCCCCCCCCTCGCACCATTAACAACCACGAAAAATATCTCTCGCACTGTGCGAAGGTGGCGGAATTGGTAGACGCGCTAGCTTCAGGTGTTAGTGTCCTTAGGATGTGGGGGTTCGAGTCCCCCCCCTCGCACCAACGAGACGATAGTAGTAAAGATAAGATGACTGTGCGAAGGTGGCGGAATTGGTAGACGCGCTAGCTTCAGGTGTTAGTGTCCTTAGGATGTGGGGGTTCGAGTCCCCCCCCTCGCACCACTCTCTTATCTCACGCTTCCTTCCGTATTACCCCATCAGTTTCAAATTCATCATCACCAGCATCATCCCACTGATAACGGCAATCGCCGACGGCAACAAGACGAAGTGACGCCACTGACGGTGCCAAATCATGGCGCAGGATAACAGCAATCCTGTCACGATAAGTCCACGCCAGGTCTCCGCAGACAGGCCAGCAAAACCCAGTGCCGCCAGAACGATGCCTGGGATCAGCACGCCCCATCCACTGCCTAACGCTCGCTGCAACATGATGTGATCTCTTACATTGATAATGAGAACTAATATCATATGGTAATTTTTATCATTTGTCAGCTGGCGGAGGAAACCCCTGCATCTTTACTTTCAGGCTGATGACAGCCCAGTGGTAAGGTGATAAATTGTGCGAAAAATCCGAATAGATAAGTGTTCATGATATATTCGCGCGATTCGTTCCCGTGCGAAATTTGTCATTTCTTAGCGTTAGTAATTCTATATTCCCATAATAAATAATGATTTCCTGACATGACAGCACAATCCTGGCGTTCTTTACGCACCAAAAAATATCAATTCTCGCTGCGGCTTTTTTTATTTCTTAATCTGGCCTCCTCCCTGTTTTCAATGCTGAGCCCGGTCTATCACATCGCGGCGATAACCCTCCCGTTGGTCACAATAACGCTAAGCAGCGCAGGATTACTGCTGGGACACTGGACCTGGCGTGATAAGAAAATCAATATTCCGGTGATTTCCGTTTTTTTCGGGCTGCTATGGGCATGGCATGTCGCCCTAAAAGCGTCGCTGATGGTCCAGCCCGGATTTAACTATTTAGTCATTGCGTTATTAAGCGTGCTGTTTGTCGGTGCGATTGCATTTTCGAATAATATCATCGCATTTATCCTGCATTCATTCCCGGTGCTCATCACCTGCCTGTGGCTTGGCGAGGGCGATCAATGGATAAGAATGGTTTATTGTTTCGCGCTACCGGTGGTCGGCATTTCCATCCAAAGCGTGATTCAAAAACGGTACGACAACTTTGCCCAAAGCCTGATGGGTAGCCTGTTGGCAGAACGGCAAACGCTGAATGATTTAAGCATGCTCGATCCCCTGACCGGCCTGTACAATCGCCGCGGCTTACAAAACCGGCTCGATACCCTTTTTAGCCTGGAACCGGGTGAACATTACGTTCTGCTGCTGGATATCGATTATTTCAAAGCCTATAACGATCACTACGGCCACATGATGGGCGATCAGGCACTGATTCAGGTGTCTGCTGCCATCCGCAATGCCGTGCGCTCAAGAGACATTGTGACGCGTTATGGTGGTGAAGAGTTTATGGTGCTGCTGACCTCAACCCAGGGTGAGAAAGCGCTGCAAACCGCCGAGCGTATTCGCCAGCGCGTCTACGACCTGAAAATTCCCCACATGTTTAATCAGCATGTCGCCACCAACGTGACGGTCAGTATTGGTCTCGCGCCGCTGTGCGGTGAGGACATTGCCGGAGCCCTTGAACAGGCAGATAAAGCGTTGTACGAAGCTAAACATCTGGGTCGCAATAACATTCTCGCAAGCGACAGCCTCCAGGCACATTAATCCCTTTCTTAGTGGAAAAAGTGTTGCGATAGTGCTCGCCTATGTTTAGGATTGGCAATCATTATCATTTAGATTTGTATCTGACTATTGCTATGGCTTATCGCTCCGTTTCGCACAGTGACGAGATTATCTGGCGTGCCCCACTTGTTGGGCAAGAACCTACGCTGGCCAGTGCATTGCGGGAAAAGATAACCGAGCACCGCCCCCATCTGCTGGAGTTTATGCGGCTTAATGAGACGCATGCGCCACACGCAATAACGCTGGCACAATGGCGTCGGCCGTCAGAACTGGCCTCTCTTCTGGCACGCTATTCCGACCACATCTACCGCAATAACCCGGCGCAAACACGTGAAAATAAACCCCTGCTGTCGCTTTGGGCACAGTGGTATTTCGGCCTGCAGGTTCCTTCACTGATGCTGGCATTGCTGACCGAAGAGCGGGCGCTGAGTCTGTCACCTGAACATTTTCACGTCGAGTTTCATGAAACCGGGCGTGTCGCCTGTTTCTGGGTGGACGTTCACCAGGATCCCCTTCTCACTCAGCGCTCTGCGGCTGAACGTATGGAACAGTTGGTGATTCAGGCCCTGATGCCGGTCGTAGAAACGCTGGAAGCTACCGGTGAAATCCACGGTAAGCTCATCTGGAGCAACACCGGATACCTGATTAACTGGTATCTTGGCGAAATGAAAACGCTGCTGGGTGAAGAGCTTGTCGATACCCTGCGCCAGCGTTTGTTCTTTGCTAAACAATTATCAACCGGGCAGGACAACCCGCTGTGGCGCACCGTGGTACTGCGTGACGGCCTGCTGGTGCGTCGTACCTGCTGCCAGCGCTACCGCCTTCCCGACGTACAACAATGCGGCGACTGCACGTTAAAATAAGTTTCTGGCCATAAAAAAACCGGCAGCCTCAGGCTGCCGGTTTTTTTTACGTCATGAGGCTTATGCCGCCTGCCCTGCTTCTTCCGCAGCGCGCTGGGCTTCTTCCTCTTCCTGCGCCAACAGCTGCTTCTCATACACCTTGAAGAACGGGTAGTAGATGACAGCGGACACGCAAGCCAGCAGGATAACCAGAATCACTGCACGGAAGTCCCAGCCCAGTGCCCATGCTGCACCAACCGGTGCTGGCGCTGTCCATGGCACCACAGAAATCACACGGCCAATCAGATCCAGTTTCATTGCCGCCCAGGCCAGGATGGCGTTGACCATTGGCGCCAGCAGGAACGGAATGAAGAACACCGGGTTCATGACAATCGGCGTACCAAAGATAACCGGTTCGTTGATGTTAAAGATGCTCGGCACGACGCCCAGACGACCAATCGAACGCAGGTGAGCGGACTTACTGCGCAGGTAGCAGAACACCAGACCCATCGTGGCGCCCGAGCCACCGATAACTATGAAGAAGGTCCAGAACGCTTCCATAAAGATGTGCGGCAGAGGGGCACTCTGCGCCAGCGCGGTTTGGTTCATCCCGAGGTTGGTCAGCCAGAACATTTGCAGCATACCGGAAACAATGGCCGCACCATGGATACCCGCAAACCACAGCAGGTGGCCAATCAGCACCGCCAGCAGGATAGCCGGGAGTGAATCCGCCGCAGAAACCAGTGGCTTAAACAGTGACATGATGGCCTGAGGGATCAGCATGTCAAATTGGCTCTGGATGAACAGGCTCAGCGGATAGAGCGTTAACACCACCACCAGCACCGGGATCAACAGGTCGAAGGAGTTTTTGATCATCGGCGGCACCTGATCGGGCAGGCGAATACCGATGTTGCGCACCTTCAGGAAGCGCATCATCTCCACGCAATAGATAGCCACCAGGATTGCAGTAAAGATCCCCGTACCGCCCAGACTGTGCACCGGCAGAGTACCGTCTGTTTTCGGTGCAGCGACCAGCAGGAAAGCCATGATCGACAGCATCGCACTCATGAATGGATCTATCTGAGCGCTTTTCTCGTAGTGCTTGCCCAGGTTATAGGCAATGGCCGCACAGATATAAATGGACATAATGCCCATTGTCATATCGAACGGCGTCAGAATGCGGCCTTCAAATTGTTTTGCCATATCCAGCCACGCGCGGGCGAAGCCCCAGGTGGTATCCGGAGAAAACGGAGGATAGGCAAACACCAGCAGGAATGAACCCACAATCATGAACGGCATGGCTGAAATGAAGCCATCACGAATAGCCATGACGTGGCGTTGGGAGGAAATACGCCCGGCAATCGGACTGATGTAATTTTCTACGAAGCGAAATATCAAATTAAACGCGGCATGGTTAGCAGACATAGCAGCTCTCCTGACAGGCTGTAGAGGTAAGCGCAACGACGTTGAGTATGCCGTGATATGCACTATCGAATTGTGAGTTCACTACCACCTCGGGGGTCTCACCCGATGTACAGCAAAAAACACGAAGCTTCATACACGGCTCTTATTTTTTTGGTTACAGGGGAAGTTACGCTCTCAGTATTAATCGCCTGAGCGCGCTTCTGCAACCGGTTACTGTAACCGGTTGCAGCGAATGTGAAGAGGATCTAGAAATCACTGAAAATAAGGGATGACTGATACTCTTATTTACAGCCTGAATCGCTTGTGACAGATTGATTTCGTCTAAGTCAGGAGAAACCTATGAGTCTGGAATCCGTGCGACAATATTTTGCCGATCGCGCACCCGATGTCGAAATTATAGAACTTAATCAGAGTACGGCGACGGTGGTGCTCGCGGCCGCCGCTCACAATGTGAGTCCGGGGCAAATTGCCAAAACGCTGTCATTGAAGGTCAAAGATGAAGTGATTCTGGTGGTCGCCAAGGGAGATGCCCGCCTGGACAACAAAAAATTGAAATCGGCTTTCGGCGCCAAGGCGCGGATGCTCAGCTGTGATGAAGTTGTCACCCTGACAGGGCACCCCGTCGGTGGGGTATGCCCTTTTGGGTTGGAAAACCCGCTGGCCGTTTACTGCGATATTTCCTTGCAGGATTACGATGAGGTCTTACCCGCCGCAGGCGCAACGCACAGTGCCGTCCGCATCTCCCCGCAGCGCATGGCTGAACTGACCGAAGCGACCTGGATAGACGTCTGTCTGTAACCCACCGTCACACCCGGCTATCAGGCAAGAACGGCAGATAGCGTAGAATATCTGCCGCATACAGCAAGTCGGTATCGCTACTCGCCCCCAGTTTGGTCATCACATTGCATTTATGCGTGCGAATGGTTTCAGCATTGCGCGCCATCTGTGACGCAATTTGCGCAATCGACATTCCCTTGCCGATGTAATCGAGAATGATTTTCTCCGTGGGGCTCAGGTCCACTCGCCAGTCACCGGCATTCGGCACTACTGAAGAGGTTTGCGGGAGCCCACACAGTTTGAGCAGGGCAACGATCTGCGCCTGCAATTTTGCCAACGCGGTGGTTTTGTAGAGAACGCCATGAAGCGAAACCGGTGAAAGGTGATCTATTAACCGACCCTGTTTTTCATCTGCTGCCAGCAGCCCCCTGATCGCCGTTGGCTGCACTTTACTCAACTGCGCCAGGAAGCGAACGCATGCCTGCCGTGAAAGACGATTTTCACCTACCGAGTAAATAACTGCGTCATACCGTGAGGAGCCCTGTTCAGCAAACCAGTCTTCGCAGTCCCTAAAAACATGCAGCTGGTAGTCACCACCGCCAGGTCGAGAGAGTAATGTTTTCAGGCCGATTTCTGTCAGGCTGCAGCTTTCTATGACAGCGACATGTTTTGCTGAGGCACATTTTTCCATTGCATTTTTTCTCCCCAGTTCGTCAGTAGGTTCAGCTCCTTCATACCCTGCACGCTATTCATCCACGCAAACATATCGGCGTTCCCTCGCAGGCAAAGCCTTCGCATCGCACTGTTCTTTTGTGCACTGATCGTTTTATTGCTTTTATTGAGCAGCACGGCGATTTGATTGACGCCCCATCCTTTTGCAAGCAGGCGCAGCACCTGTCGCTCAGAAAAGGTCAATGAGACTTTATCGGGCAACGTTTTTTCGCTCAGGAATGCGCCCGGAGATACCAGTGCAGGACTCAGATGATCTCGTTGAGCCTCTGAGTCCTGAATCGCGTTAATCACGCGATGGATGGGTTCTGCATCTGAAAGCAGCGTGCTCTCAGGACGCAGTAAATATTCAACAGCCAGGGGATAAATAGAAGGGTTAACCATAAATATCCAACGAATATGAGGATATTGCACCATCAAAGAATAATAGGTTCCGCACAGGGATTTACGCTGAGCAGGGTCACAGGACAGCTCCACCATGGCCAGAGAGGCTTTGCACAATTGCAGAGGGGTCAAGGCTTCCGCCTGCGGGTGGGCGCTGACAGCGTATTCGGGAAAATAATCTTTCATGATGGCCAACAGGCCGGATTGTATAATAGGTAAACCGCTAATGATGAGTCCGTGATTTTTTGTCATCGCATGCATAATGCCTCCCTTGCGCATTGCAGAAATATTTATATAAGCAATTAATCCTTGTTAATCATTCAAGCATTTAATTTTTTCACGCCATTACGTCATTCGCTAACGGACTATTATTGACTTCATTACAATTAATCACAAAATGCTGCTATTGACACTACCACACAAATAATAGGGAAACCATCTGACAATATTAAGTATCATTTAATAAGTTTTTCATTATACGTTATTGACGTACCCGATTTTATATTACTCATATTTTCCCTGAATAATTTAGGTGACATTTTTTCATAGCGCCGGAAAAAACGAGAAAAATACGTCGCATCCGTAAACCCTAAATAATCAGAGAGTTGAGTAATTGTCATGCTCGTGTACTGCAGACTTCGTCTCGCTTCCAGCATGATTCTTTGATGCAACACGCTGAGTGCGCTGCAGCCATAAAATTCGTGGCACAAATAATTAAGGTGAGTTGCCGAAAGGCCAACGGCCTGTGCGTAATCGGACAGAGGAAGATGTTCGCGATAATGGCTCTCAACATGTCTTGAGAAATTACGCATAACCGCGCGTCTGCGTGCAGAGCGATCTTCCGTAGGCCCTTGCTGCTGGCTCTGCCGATTAAGCCAAACCAATAGCGCACTTAACATGGCATGCAGCATGAGTTCACGAGCATCATTATCCTGCTGGTATTCATCAAGCAGCGTGGAGAACAGCGTAGCGATATGCCGTCGTGAGCGCTTTACCGTAACGCAGCGAGGCTGGTTGAGTACCGACAGCTGGCGATCATATTCCGTATCAAAGCGAGCCAGCAGCGGCAACGCTAAAGAAAGAACATACCCCTGAGTGCCTGGGGAAAAGCGAAAACCATGAACACACAACGCGGGAACAATCTGGACGCTGGCCTCGGTCACCACCGTTCTCTTCCCTTCAATCTCTATCTCTGCCTGGCCCTTATGCAAATAGAGCAGCTGGACCAGTTCGGCATGCTGATGCACGCGGATGTGCCACTCATAGAGGCTGCTGCGCTGGTGAATCGACTCACAGTGCAGCAGTTCAGGTGTTGGCCAGCCCATATGCTCGCCATACAGCTTAAAAACGGGGATAGGACTGGGTTGCGCCATGGTGTCTCCCGGCAGGCAAATTAACCGACGGTCTCGTACGGCAGACCGACATAGTTTTCCGCAATGGTCGTCAGCCCTGCGCGAGAGCCTAAGTAATAGCGGCGATCCGCCTCCTGCATTTTCCTGTCGAACGGGCTTTTATCCTGAAAGTCATGCAGCAGATGGGTCATAAACCAGCTGAAGCGTTCACCCTTCCACACCCGATTGAGCGCCAACGAAGAGTAACTCGCAATTAAATCTGCACGCCCGTTCTGATAGTACTGACAGAGAATTCGCCACAGGTAATTCACATCGGAAGCGGCCAGATTGAGCCCTTTAGCGCCCGTCGGTGGAACGATATGCGCAGCGTCACCGACCAAAAAAAGCCGACCATACTGCATCGGCTCAACAACGTAACTGCGCAGCGGGGCAATGCTCTTTTCAAGTGAGTGACCAGTCACTAACTTACTGGCCAGATCGGCAGGCAGGCGGCATTTCAGCTCCTGCCAGAAGCGTTCGTCACTCCACGCCTCCACGCTTTCGCTCAGGGGCACCTGAAGATAATAGCGGCTTCTGGTTAGTGAGCGCTGACTACACAACACAAATCCCCGTTCGTGATGGGCGTAAATCAGTTCAGGATTGACCGGAGGCGTATCAGACAACAGCCCCAGCCAGCCAAACGGCCAGACGCTTTCGTACTCCTGCAGGACGGATTTCGGGATGCTCTGGCGCGACACGCCGTGAAAGCCATCGCAGCCCGCAATAAAATCACACGCCAGCCGGCAGGTCTCTCCGTCTTTTTCAAACGTCACAAACGGTTTGTCTGTCTTCATATCGTGGAGCTGAACATGGCTGACGCCATAGATAATCGGCGCATCTGACTGGCTGCGTGCCTCCATCAGATCGCGGGTCACTTCGGTTTGCCCGTAGACCATCACGCTTTTTCCCCCGGTCAACTCACTCAACGGAACAGGGATCCGCACCCCCTCCATCAGAAATTCAACGCCATGATGAACCAGCCCTTCTGCGTCCATGCGCCGGGAAACACCGGCCTGACGCAGTAAATCCACCGTTCCACTTTCCAGTATCCCTGCACGAATGCGCCCAAGGACGTACTCAGGTGTCTGGCGCTCCAGAATCACGGTGGCAATCCCCGCATTGTGCAACAACTGCCCCAGCAGCAGCCCTGACGGGCCGGCACCGATTATCGCAACCTGAGTTTTCATCATCACTTCGCTCCGGAATGGTTAATTATTTGTTTGTTTTTTGTATCGATAAAGTATCTCTTTGCATTTTTGATAAGCAGAGCGGGAAAAAGAAGGCCAGAAACGGGGAAAAAAGTGCACTTTTCAACGATTTTCAAAAAATGTGCAGAAGGTCAAAAAACAGCCGCACTTCACCGATTGTTTGATCTCACCGGGCCATGCACGGCGTGGGCTTCAGGTACAAATAAAGGAGGTTTTTGGGCGTAACTGTGAGCATCGGGTGGTTATGGAAACAGGATTATCTGAACAGCAAGGCGTCACCAGATTGTGCATTCAGTGTGCGTTGCTGCTGTTGCAACACGGCGCAGAGAGCGCGCTGGTTGAAGAACTCTCCACGCGGCTCGGTCTGGCGCTGGGCATGGACAGCGTCGAAAGCGCTATCTCATCGAATGCCATTGTGCTGACCACCTTACACAACGGTGAATGCCTGACCACGACCCGCAAAAATAACGACCGTGGGATCAACATGCACGTCGTCACCGAAGTGCAGCACATCGTGATCATGGCTGAACATAAATTGCTGGATGCAAAAGATGTGGCAAAACGCTTTACGCAGATTAAACCTCTGCGCTATCCGCGCTGGCTGGTCGTCACCATGGTCGGCCTTTCCTGCGCCTGCTTTTGTAAACTGAATAACGGCGGCTGGGATGGCGCGTTAGTCACCCTGTGCGCCAGTACCGTCGCGATGTATGTCCGCCAGGCGCTGACGCACCGCTCAGGCCATCCGCAAATCAACTTCTGCATCACGGCGTTTGTCGCGACGACGATCTCAGGGCTGATGCTCAGGCTGCCCGCATTCGAACAAACCTCCACGGTCGCCATGGCCGCCAGCGTGCTGTTACTGGTCCCCGGCTTTCCCTTAATCAATGCCGTGGCGGATATGTTTAAAGGCCATATCAATACCGGCCTGGCGCGCTGGGCGATCGCCAGTTTGTTAACGCTGGCCACCTGTATCGGCGTGGTGATGGCGATGACCTTATGGGGGCTTCGGGGATGGGTATAATCAACTTTTTGCTGGCTCTGATTGAGGACGCCGCCCTTGCAGCCATTCCGGCCGTTGGCTTTGCAATGGTGTTCAACGTCCCACAGCGCGCACTGCTTTGGTGTGCTCTGCTCGGCGCTATCGGCCACAGTTCACGTTTTGCGATGATAAGTGCGGGCATGAACATCGAATGGGCGACGTTTATTGCCTCAATGCTGGTCGGCAGCATTGGCATTCAATGGTCGCGCTGGTATCTCGCGCATCCCAAAATTTTCACCGTGGCTGCCGTGATCCCCATGTTCCCCGGCATTTCGGCCTATACTGCCATGATCTCGGCGGTAAAAATCAGCCATCTTGGCTACAGCGAGCCATTAATGGTGACCTTGCTGGAAAACTTTCTTAAAGCGACTTCCATTGTTGGCGCACTGTCGATTGGCTTGTCGATTCCGGGTTTATGGCTGTACCGTAAGCGTCCGCGCGTCTGAGTTCTGCCCGGCAGGCCGCTGTCGGGCATCTCCTCCCTTGTGCCACTCTGTGCTACTATCAGCCCATGTTCTGCCGCCGTTTTATTGTTTGAGTTGCTGCCATGTCTTCCAGAGTATTAAGTTCCAGCGTTATTGGGGTTGAGGCGTTTGCACGCGATCCCGAAGGCGTATTAAAGCGTGCCGAGAACGGCACTGTCGCGGTATTCGCCAACAATGCCCCGGCGTTTTATGCCATTACCCCCGAGCGCCTTGAGCAACTGCTCGAGCTGGAATCCCGACTGGCTCGCCCTGGCAGCGACGTCGTGCTGGACAACCAATTCTTCGACGAGCCCGTGAGCGCTCCCGTTGCGGTCCCGATGGGCAAATTCCCGATGTACGCCGATTGGCAGCCCGATGCGGATTTCCAGCGTATGGCAGCCCTTTGGGGTATCGCGCTCACCCAGCCCGCCACACCGGAAGAGCTGGCGTCATTCACCGCCTATTGGCAGGCGGAAGGTAAAGTGTTCCATCACGTGCAATGGCAGCAAAAACTGGCCCGCAGCCTGCAAATTGGCCGCGCCAGCAACGGCGGGCAGCCGAAGCGTGACCTCAACACGCTCTCCGAGCCAGACAATCAAATTCCACACGGATTTCGAGGTTAATAATGAAAAATGTTGGAGATCTGATGCAGCGCCTGCAAAAAATGATGCCGAAGCATATCGAACCGGCATTCAAAACGGGCGAAGAGCTGCTGGCCTGGCAGAAAGAGCAAGGGCAGCTCCGCTCCGCCGCGCTCGAACGTGAAAACCGGGCGATGAAAATGCAGCGCACCTTTAACCGCTCCGGCATTCGTCCCTTACATCAAAACTGTTCGTTCGATAATTACCGGGTCGAGTGCGATGGGCAAATGAACGCGCTGTCAAAAGCGCGCCAGTACGTTGACGAGTTTGATGGCAATATCGCGAGCTTTATTTTCTCAGGCAAACCTGGCACGGGGAAAAACCATCTGGCGGCCGCCATCTGCAATGAGCTCCTGCTGCGTGGGAAATCGGTGCTGATCATTACCGTTGCCGACATCATGTCCGCCATGAAAGACACCTTCAGCAACCGGGAAACCACTGAAGAGCAGTTGCTCAACGATCTGAGCAATGTTGATCTGTTGGTGATCGATGAGATCGGCGTACAGACCGAATCCCGCTATGAGAAAGTGATCATTAACCAGATCGTCGATCGTCGCTCATCTTCCAAGCGTCCCACAGGGATGCTAACCAACAGCAACATGGATGACATGAACAAGCTGCTGGGGGAGCGCGTGATGGACCGTATGCGTCTTGGCAACAGCCTGTGGGTGATTTTTAACTGGGAAAGCTATCGCAGTCGCGTCACCGGCAAAGAGTATTGAGAAAACTCCGAAGCCCGGCAGCGCTATACTGACCGGGTTTCTGTCAACAGAGTCGATCTCATGAAAACTGCTAAACGTCTTTTTTGCATCGCCGCGCTGACCAGCGCGCTGCTTTCCACCTCCGCTTTTGCTCTCTCACTCAGCGACACCTTGTCCAGTGCGGCCAGCGAGCTCAGCAGCCAGAGCGGCGCTTCCCAACAGAGCAGCACCTCCCTCTCATCGCTCACCAGCCTGCTTGGTGGCAGCAGCAAGGCCTTAAGCGCGGATAACATGAACAACGCGGCGGGGATCCTCGAATACTGCACCAAGCAGAAACTGACGTCGGTCACCGATGCCGATAATGTGAAGAATCAATTGCTGACGAAGCTGGGTCTGGATACTGCGCCCGAGAAGAAAGCCGATACCAACTACATGGACGGTATTCAGGGCCTGCTGAATGCGCAAAATGGTCAGCAGTTGAACCTCACCACGCTGGGCGACAGTGAGTTAGGAAAACAAGTCAAAACCAAGGCTTGCGATTTAGTGTTAAAACAAGGCGCCAGTTTCCTCTCTTAATGCTCCCTGTAACCCGCCCACAGGGGCCGTGAGCGGGTTAAAAAACCTTCACTTCTAAGCCAATTCTGAAACACTGCACATTTCTATGACGCTATAATTGCAGCATTATTGCGCGGCAATTACAGTATAGGGTCAAAATTCCATCACTGGTCAGCGCCTGACCAGCGTAAATGAGGGTGTGCTGTGTCCGAGCTTGTTTCTCTTGCTCTGTTTCTCGCTTCTGTTGTGATCTATGCATACAAGGCGGGCCGAAATACCTGGTGGTTTGCCGTCACCCTGGTCGTGCTTGGCCTTTTTGTGGTATTGAATCTGACGCTCTACGCCAGCGATTACTTTACGGGTGATGGCATCAACGATGCCGTGCTGTATACCCTCACCAACAGCCTCACGGGCGCGGGTATTGGCAAATATATACTTCCTGGCGTGGGTCTTGTCCTCGCGCTGGTTCTGGTTTTTGGTGGGCTAGGCTGGGTACTTCGTCGCCGTCGTCACCACCCCCATCATTTTGGCTACAGCGTACTGGCACTGGTACTGGCTCTGGCTTCGGTGGATGCCAGCCCGGCGTTTCGCCAGATAACCGAACTGGTAAAATCCCAGTCGCGCGATGGCGATCCTGATTTCGCGGCTTATTATAAAGAGCCCTCAAAAACCATTCCGGATCCAAAACTCAATCTGGTGTACATCTACGGTGAAAGCCTGGAGCGTACCTATTTTGACGATGACGCGTTCCCGAACCTCACGCCAGAACTCGGCAAGCTGAAAAACGAGAGTCTCGATTTCAGTCACACCCTGCAGCTACCGGGCACGGATTACACCATCGCGGGCATGGTTGCCTCACAGTGTGGGATCCCGCTGTTTGCCCCGTTCGAAGGAAATGCCTCTGCATCGGTGTCGAGCTTCTTCCCGCAGAATATCTGCCTGGGCGATATCCTGAAAAACTCCGGATACCAGAACTACTTCGTCCAGGGGGCCAACCTGCGCTTTGCCGGTAAAGACGTGTTCCTGAAATCCCACGGCTTCGATCATCTGTACGGTTCAGAAGAGCTGAAAACCACGGTGGACGATCCGACCTACCGCAACGACTGGGGCTTCTACGACGACACCGTGCTGGACGAAGTGTGGAAAAAGTATGAAACGCTGTCACAATCCGGCCAGCGCTTCTCGCTGTTCACCTTAACGGTGGATACTCACCATCCGGATGGCTTTGTTTCCCGCAGCTGCGATCGCAAAAAGTATGAAATCGCCGGTAAAGTGAACCAATCCTTCAGCGCGGTCACCTGCAGTCAGCAGCACATCGCTGCGCTTATCGAAAAGATCAAAGCCTCGCCGTATTTCAAAAATACGGTGATCGTGGTGTCCTCGGACCATCTGGCCATGAAAAACACCGCCTGGGAATACCTGAACAAACAGGATCGTAGCAATCTGTTCTTCGTTATCCGTGGCGATCAGCCGCAGCAGGAAACCCTGGCCGCGAAACGCAGCACCCTGGATAACGGCGCCACTGTGCTGGATATCCTTGGCGGCGATAACTTTATCGGCCTGGGTCGCAGCAGCCTCTCCGCTCAGTCCGTGGCGGAAGTGTTCCTCAATATCAAAGAGAAAGTGCTGGCGTGGAAACCGGATATCATTCGTCTGTGGAATTTCCCAAAATCCATTAAAGACTTCACCATCGACGGGCAGAAAAACATGATCGCGTTTTCCGGCTCGAATTTCCGCCTGCCGTTGTTGCTGCGCGTTTCCGATAACCGCGTAGAGCCGCTGCCAGAAAGCGAATATTCCGCTCCTCTGCGCTACCAGCTGGCCGATTTCGCGCCTCGCGATAACTTCATGTGGATTGACCGCTGCTACAAGATGGGCCAGCTGTGGTCGCCAGAGCTCGCCCTTTCCACCGACTGGTGCGTGTCGCAGGGCCAGCTTGGCGGGCAGCAAACCGTCCAGCATGTCGATAAAGCCATCTGGAAAGGCAAAGCAGCGTTTAAAGACACCCTCATCGATATGGAACGTTACAAAGGTAACGTCGATACGTTGAAAATCGTCGATAACGACATTCGCTACAAGGCAGACAGTTTTGTCTTTAACGTGGCGGGCGCGCCAGAAGAAGTGAAGCAGTTTAGCGGGATTTCTCGCCCGGAAAACTGGGGGCGCTGGTCCAATGCGCAGCTGGGTAACGAGGTGAAAATCGAATACAAAGCGCCGCTGCCCGCGAAATTCGATCTGGTGATCACCGCCAAAGCGTTCGGCCCGAATGCGAACAAACCGATTCCGGTCCGTGTGGGTGACAGCGAGCAGACGCTGACGCTGGGTAATGACGTCACCACCACCACGCTGCACTTTGATAATCCAACAGGCAGCCATCTGTTGACCATCGTACCGCCGGACCCGCAGTCCACCAACGAAGGTAATATTCTCGGCCATTCGCCGCGCCAGCTGGGTATCGGGATGGTGGAAATCAAAGTGGTGAAATCAGAAGGGTAAGCTTGATATTGCCCAATGGCGCTTTCGCTTATCGAGCCTACAAAACACACCACTACAGTGGACGAATGTAGGCCCGGCAAGCTTTCGCGCCGCCGGGCATTTTCATCAGACGTCAGAACGTTTCCCAGTTATCTCCGCCGTTCGTCACTGCGCTTTTACGCAGGACCGGGGCTGACGCACTGCCTTTCACGGTAGGGGCTTCACGCTTTGCCGCCACCTGCGACTGCTGAATGCGGAACACCGCCACCGCCTGGGTCAGACGGCTCGCCTGCTCTTCCAGCGCTGCCGCCGCGCTTGCGGACTCTTCCACCAGCGAGGCGTTTTGCTGCGTCACGCGGTCCATTTCAGCCACCGCCAGACCCACCTGATCGATACCGCGGCTTTGTTCGTCAGACGCGGAAGCGATTTCACCCATAATGTCCGTCACGCGGGTAACCGCATTCACGATCTCATCCATGGTCTCGCCCGCGCTTTCCACCAGCGTAGAACCGACTTCGACACGGCTCACAGAGTCTTCAATCAGGCTCTTAATTTCGCGAGCCGCCTGGGCGCTGCGCTGTGCCAGGTTACGTACTTCCCCTGCCACCACCGCAAAACCGCGGCCCTGCTCACCCGCACGTGCGGCCTCCACGGCGGCGTTCAGCGCCAGGATGTTGGTCTGGAAGGCAATACCGTCAATCACGCTGATAATGTCGGCAATTTTCTGCGAACTGGTGGTGATATCACGCATGGTCAGCACAACGTTATCCACCACTTTTCCGCCCTTCTGCGCAGTTTCAGAGGCACTCAGCGCCAGATGGCTCGCCTGACGGGCGTTCTCGGCGTTCTGTTTCACCGTTGCCGTCAGTTCTTCCATGCTGGCTGCGGTTTCTTCCAAAGACGCCGCCTGCTGCTCGGTACGGGACGAGAGATCGTTGTTGCCCATCGCGATTTCACTGGCACCGCTATAGATGGCATCCGCGCCGTTACGCACTTCGCCCACCGTACGCACCAGCTCGCCCTGCATATGACGCAGAGAATCCGCCAACTGGCCCATTTCATTGCTGCCCTGCACATCGATCGCTTTAAGCAGATCGCCGCCGGCAATATGGCGAATGCTGTCGATCACGCGGGTCAACGGCTGGATCAGGGCTTTGTGGATCCCGACCCAAACGCCAACGATCACCGCCAGTACCGCCAGCAGCACGCAGATCAACACCCAGATAGCCTGGTTGTAGGAGCTGCTGTTATCCGCCACCGCGAGCTCATACAGATGATCGTTTTGCTGGAAATAGCTGACGTAGGCTTTCTCAAACCCGTCCTGATAACCCTGGGTCGGCTGATCGAAGAAGTCATTGATCTTACCTGCGCCCAGCAGCTGGATCAGCTCTGCAAGCGCGCCGTGATAGATCTCGTAGTTCCGTTTGATCTCCAGCGCAGAGGCTTCGCTCTGACGAGGATCGCGCGGCAGGGCTTCGTATTCCGCCCAACGGCTTTCGGCGTCATTAAGCGATTTGCTGGCAATCTGCATCAGATCGTTCACCGTCGCCCCGCTGCCGATATGGTTCTGATCCATCATGTAGCGGATCCCGGCGCGGTTTAAGGTGTTGCGGGTTTGCAGGAGTGCAACCCAGCTGCCGTTCAGCGTGGACTGCTGCTGGCGAATGGTTTGCAGCACAGTGAAGTTTTCTTTGTCATGTTTCAGCGCGTTGAAGAACAGGCCGCCGGATGTCAGCTGTAAAAGGCCAAACAAGACCAAAACCAGCACGAGGCTGGTGACAATTTTAATACGGTTCAACATTTTTGCTTTTTCCTTGGGAAGGTATCCGGGTTTTCGGCCTGCAAAGAGAAAACTTTATGACTAATCGCCCCACTGCTCAAAATAACCGCTTAGAAAATGCCGGATTTCTGGTTTATTTCACTACTCGCCTCCATCACACCACCCTGTGACATATATCACATTTTCTTATTTGTCATCATCTTAGCCGAACCGCTTAACCCGCCAGGCAACCACTCAGCTCCCCATACAACCACTCGCTCAGTTTCCGTCCGTTTCGCGCGCAAAGCTCTGGCACGATAAGCCCAGCATCACTACCTCTCGCTTTCCAACATTCATTCTTATAAAAGCCAGGTTTTTACTATGGATATGAAGAAACTCCTCAAACATGTGCCGTGGGTGATCATCGGGATCATTGGCGCATTTTGTCTGTCGGTCGTGGCGTTACGTCGCGGCGAACACGTCAGCGCCCTGTGGATCGTGGTCGCTTCCGTGTCGGTGTATCTGGTGGCGTATCGCTACTACAGCCTCTACATCGCCCAAAAGGTGATGAAGCTCGACGAGACCCGAGCGACATCCGCGGTTATCAATAACGATGGCCTGAACTATGTGCCAACCAACCGCTACGTGCTGTTTGGCCACCACTTCGCAGCCATCGCAGGCGCAGGCCCGCTGGTCGGCCCGGTTCTCGCCGCGCAGATGGGCTACTTGCCGGGCACGCTGTGGCTGCTGGCAGGCGTGGTGCTGGCAGGTGCTGTGCAGGACTTTATGGTGCTGTTCATCTCCTCGCGCCGTAACGGTTCGTCGCTTGGCGAAATGGTGAAAGAAGAGATGGGCCGCGTGCCGGGCTCTATCGCCCTGTTTGGCTGCTTCCTGATCATGATAATCATCCTCGCAGTGCTGGCGCTGATCGTGGTGAAAGCCCTGGCCGAAAGCCCGTGGGGCGTGTTCACCGTCTGCTCCACGGTGCCGATTGCGCTGTTCATGGGTATCTACATGCGCTTCCTGCGCCCTGGCCGCGTGGGTGAAGTGTCGGTCATTGGTATTGTGCTGTTGGTGGCGTCCATCTGGTTTGGCGGCGTGATCGCCCACGACCCGTACTGGGGCCCGGCGCTGACCTTTAAAGACACCACCATTACCTTCGCGCTGATTGGCTATGCGTTTGTTTCCGCGCTGCTGCCGGTGTGGCTGATTCTGGCCCCGCGCGACTACCTCGCCACCTTCCTGAAAATCGGCGTGATCGTCGGCCTGGCGCTGGGGATTGTTATCCTCAACCCGGAACTGAAAATGCCTGCGGTGACGCAGTACATCGATGGCACCGGCCCGCTGTGGAAAGGCGCGATGTTCCCGTTCCTGTTTATCACCATCGCCTGCGGTGCGGTGTCTGGTTTCCATGCGCTGATCTCCTCCGGCACCACGCCGAAGCTGCTGGCGAATGAAAAGGACGCCCGTCTGATTGGTTACGGCGCGATGCTGATGGAGTCCTTCGTGGCGATCATGGCACTGGTGGCTGCGTCGATCATCGAACCGGGCCTGTACTTCGCGATGAACACCCCGCCTGCGGGCCTCGGCATCACCATGCCGAACCTGCACGAAATGGGCGGTGAAAACGCCGCACTGATCATGGCGCAGCTGAAAGATGCGAGCATCCACGCGGCGGCGACCGTCAGCTCCTGGGGCTTCGTGATTTCGCCTGAGCAAATCATGCAAACCGCGAAAGACATCGGCGAGCCGTCCGTTCTGAACCGTGCCGGTGGCGCACCAACGCTTGCCGTCGGTATCGCACACGTGTTCCACAAAGTGCTGCCGTGGGCGGATATGGGCTTCTGGTACCACTTCGGGATCCTGTTCGAAGCGCTGTTCATCCTCACCGCGCTGGATGCCGGTACCCGTGCGGGCCGCTTTATGCTGCAGGACCTGCTCGGCAACTTCGTACCGTTCCTGAAGAAAACCGATTCCTTCATCGCGGGCGTCGCGGGTACCGCGGGCTGTGTGGGTCTGTGGGGCTATCTGCTGTATCAGGGCGTGGTCGACCCGCTCGGCGGCGTGAAGAGCCTGTGGCCGCTGTTCGGTATCTCTAACCAGATGCTGGCGGCCGTCGCGCTGGTGCTCGGCACCGTCGTACTGGTGAAAATGAAGCGCACCAAATACATCTGGGTGACCGTAGTGCCTGCTCTGTGGCTGCTGCTGTGTACCACCTGGGCGCTTGGCCTGAAGCTGTTCAGCGCCAACCCGCAGCTGGAAGGCTTCTTCTTTATGGCTAACCAGTACAAAGAGAAAATTGCCGCCGGTGGCGCAGACCTCACCGCGCAGCAGATTGCCAACATGAACCACATCGTGGTGAACAACTACACCAACGCAGGCCTGAGTATTCTGTTCCTGGTGGTGGTGTACAGCATCATCTTCTACGGTATTAAAACGTGGATGAAGGCGCGTAACATTGAGGCGCGTACCGATAAAGAAACGCCTTATGTCGCGGTGCCTGAAGGTGGCGTGAAGACCTCTTCACATCATTAACAGAGCGGCGGGTGGCGCGATGCTTACCCGCCCTACACTCTCCCGTAGGCCCGGTAAGCTTAGTGCCACCGGGCATTTACTTATCAGGATGAGCAATGTTTGGTAACTTAGGGCAAGCCAAAAAATACCTTGGTCAGGCGGCGAAAATGCTGATTGGCATTCCGGATTACGACAACTACGTCGAGCACATGAAAACCAATCACCCGGACAAACCGTACATGACCTACAACGAATTCTTCCGCGAACGCCAGGAAGCACGCTACGGCGGTGGCGGAGAAGGCGGCATACGCTGCTGCTAAAGGAGAAAGCATGACCCCGATTGCCGTTACCCTGCTGACCGGATTTCTTGGCGCAGGCAAAACCACCCTGCTGCGCCACATTCTTAACGAACAGCACGGCCTGAAAATTGCCGTGATTGAAAACGAATTCGGCGAAGTCTCGATAGACACTCAACTGGTTGGCGACAGAGCCACCCAGATCAAAACGCTAACCAATGGCTGCATCTGCTGTAGTAAATCCAATGAACTGGAAGATGCGCTGCTGGATCTGCTCGATGAAAGCGATCGCGGCAATATCAGCTTCGACAGACTGGTGATCGAATGCACCGGCATGGCCGATCCCGGCCCGATCGTGCAGACCTTTTTCTCCCACGAGATCCTCTGCGAACGCTACCTGCTCGACGGCGTGGTAGCCCTGGTCGATGCGGTCCACGCCGATGAGCAAATGAACCAGTTCACCCTGGCACAGTCGCAAATTGGCTACGCAGACCGCATTCTGCTGACCAAAACCGATATCGCGACCCACACCGAAAAGCTGCGTGAACGCCTGGCCCGCATCAACGCCCGCGCGCCGATTTTCACCGTCACCCACGGCGATATCGATCTCAGCCAACTGTTCAACACTAACGGCTTTATGCTCGAGGAGAACGTCGTCCAGCCAAAACCGCGTTTCCACTTTATGGCGGAAAAGCAAAACGACATCTCATCGATCGTAGTGGAACTGGATTACCCGGTCGATATCAGCGACGTTTCCCGGGTGATGGAAAACCTGCTGCTCGATTTCGCCGACAGACTGCTGCGCTACAAAGGCATGCTGTGGATTGATGGCGAGCCGAACCGCCTGCTGTTCCAGGGCGTACAACGCCTCTACAGCGCCGACTGGGACCGCCCGTGGGGCGATGAAACCCCGCACAGCGTGCTGGTGTTTATCGGGGTTCAGCTGCCGGAAGCAGAAATACGGGCGGCATTTGCGGGGTTGAAGAAAGTTTAAAGAAGCACTGTTTTGACTCCCTCTCCCCGTGGGAGAGGGCCGGGGAGAGGGCATCAGACCGCACAATTGCTACATCAACGCCTCAGGCAACGTCACCACCCAAAGCTCGCTCTGCGACTCCGGTTTTTCCAGCGGCTTAATGCCAATCGACGTGGTCACAACCTGATCATCCACCGTCAGCTTGCCCTGTTCGTTAACCCGATAATCTTTCAGCTTTTTCCCTTCCACTGGATCTTTCAGCGTAGTCTTCACGCCAAAGTCATTATCGTTCGCCACTGCCAGGGTTTTGCTGTCGATCAACGCCAGTCCTTCTGCTTTTTCCTGCTGCCAGCCAAGCTTACGCAGATCGACCGCCAGCGTTTTCGTCGCTAACTGGATCCCGCGCTTCACCAGTTGATCCGCTGTATCAAATTCAGGGTATTCGCCGGGTTTATCAAAGGCCGCCAGATCGCTCGCCTTGCTAAGATCGACTTTGTAGATGTTATTGCGCATCACATCGTTTTTATCGCCGCCCTGCTCAATCAGCAGAATGTGGTCGTTATCCAACGCAACGATGTCACCGATTTTGGCATCGCTGTTTTTGCTGTACACATCATCAATCGGATAGCCATACATCGCCGTTTTCCCGGTAGCCGGATCAAAGCTCACCAGACGTGTAAAAACAGCCTTTTTCTTGCTCTTGCCGTCAATATCCAGTGTGCTCTGCACCGCCGCGATAATACGGCCATCCGGCATACGGGTGATGCCTTCAAAACCACGGTTCGGCTGACGCCACTTAATGATATTCGGCAAACCGCCCGCGATAGCCTTCTCGCCCTCGCCCGCCTGAGGGCCATGCATCGCGAGGATCTTGCCTTTGCTGTCAATGTTAATCAGGAACGGGCCGTACTCATCGCACAGCCAATAACCGCCCTTGCCATCCGGCGTAATACCTTCGGTATCCAGCCCGCGATTATCACCCGTCAGCTTTTGCAGCGTGTCGCTCAGCGCCACTTCGTTAGTGGAGCCAATCACCCCGCTCTGCAACGGCAGGCCGTTGATCGGGCCTTTATCATCATGCAAAGCACGCACGTCCATCGCCTGCGCTTTGCCGTTTTCCACACGAATGGAAAGCAGCTGCGGCGCAAAATCCGGCGTCACGAAAATCTTGGCTTCCTGCTTTCCAACATTCGGCGAATCCGCATTGGGGCCACGATCCGTCACCGTCGCAAACGTCAGCGCATCGCCCTGCTTACCGGTAAACAGCAATCCAGAGCCAATCCCGACCGGTAACCCATTCGGAAAAGCAGACGCATAAGCGCCGCTGTAATTGATGTGCGACCCTTCCGGGAAGCTCACTACGTAGCGTTCAGCGGTCGGTTCAGCGGCGAGTGTTGGGAGGGAAAGTGCGCTCAGTAATACCAGAGGGATGAGTTTTAATTTCATGTTTTTGCACCTTTTTATGAATGTGCAACAACATAAAAGGGCTGAATGACAGGGAGATGACACCTCTGCTTCTCACCAATGGAAGAAATGAGAACCCGATGTGTATAACAGCAGTAAACGAGCGTAAAATTGAGGTCCGCGTGATGGACGAATGTATCGTCATTACCGCCAAAACCCTCAAGCCCACGCTGGAAGACACCCTATTCCGCATCAAGCAACTCTCCGAGCGCAAGCAGCAGATCATGAGATGATCGCGATGGTGGAAAGCAGCAAAGCCACCTTTAACTCGTTGCCGTCAGTTTCCCCGGTGGCGCTGCGCTTACCGGGGCTACGGTCCGCAGTGTATTTGTAGGCCGGGCAAACGCAGTGTCGCCCGGCAGAACCCAATCCCCATCACAGTTCCCCGACGCCATTTCCCATCTCTGATACGCAGCCCAAGCTCTAACCATTTGAATTTACACTATTCAGCCTTTCTTTCATTCACAAAAAGCTATCAATAAGCGCATTAATCCAATTGGATAAGCAATCATCCGTTTCACAGAATGAGCTCATACCCAAAAGCATTCAGGAGTTCTCATGTCCCATTCTGTGATTAACGATACCCCGTACGAAGCCGTTGAAATCCTTCGTAAAGCCAAGCCCGGCTTTGCGCCGCGCATCGCGTTTATTCTTGGCTCCGGCCTCGGCGTACTGGCGGATAAGCTCGATAACAAAACCGTTATCTCTTATGAGAAATTGCCTGGTTTTCCGGTCAGTACGGTGATTGGCCACGCGGGCGAGGTGGTGATGGGCTCGCTGCACGGCGTCGAGATTATCTGCATGAAGGGGCGCGGGCATTTTTACGAGGGTGTCGGGATGGGCATCATGACCCACGCGGTGCGCACCTTTAAGCTGCTCGGCTGCGAATTTATGTTCTGCACCAACGCCGCAGGCTCGCTGAACCCGGGCATTCCGGCGGGCAGCCTGGTGGCGCTTAACGATCACATCAACACCATGCCGTCCACGCCGCTGGTTGGGCCGAACGACGATCGTTTTGGCCCGCGCTTCTTCAGCCTCGCCAACGCCTACGACAAAGATCTGCGTGAAAAACTGCACCACACCGCCGGTGACCTCAACATCAACCTGCACGAGGGCGTGTTCGTCTCCTACCCTGGGCCGAATTTCGAAACGGCGGCGGAAATCCGCATGATGCAAAAAATCGGCGGTGATGTGGTGGGCATGTCGGTGGTGCCGGAAGTGATTGTCGCGCGCCACTGCGGCCTGAAGGTGCTGGCGGTGTCGGCCATCACCAACATGGCGGAAGGCCTGAGCGACGTAGAGCTCTCCCATGAGCAAACCCTGAAATGCGCGGCGATGGTCACCGACGATTTCATTCGCCTGATTAGCCAGTTCGTGAAGCACTACCGCTGATCCCCGCCAACGGCGGGCGCGTGCCCGCCAGGAGAATGCTGATGTCAGAAAATTACTCCCGCAGTAGCCTGAACGCGATTTCCTATCTGAGCTATTACTTTGTCGGCGCGCTGGTCTCCACGCTCGGGATCGTGCTTGGCCCGCTGTGCGCCGCGTTCGGTAAAGATCCCAGCTTTATCGGCCAGGTCTTCACGCTGATGAACATCGGCATGTTCGTGCCGATCATGCTCGGCGGCATGCTAATGAAAAAATGGGGATTGCAGAAGCCGCTGGTGATTGCCGCCGCGCTGACCATTCTCATCAGCGCCCTGCTGTTCGTCACCCCGACGCTGACCATGTTCAGCGTGGCAGTCGCCATCATTGGCGCCTGTGGCGGAATATTTATGACCATCGGCAGCTACCTGGTGGTGCGCATTAATCCGGACGAGAAGAGCCGCTCTTCGGCACTGATTTTCACCGACTTTTTCTTCAGCCTCGCGGGCGCAACGCTCTCGTTCCTGCTGGCGTGGTTGTTCAAAATGGGCGCAAGCTGGATGGCGATGTACGCCATTATGGGCGCGCTCGGGGTGATGATGCTTATCCTGACGCTGCGCAGCCGTTACCCGACCACCGTCGCGGAGGAACCTGCGCATCAGGCAGAGTCTGGCCACGAGCGGTGGGGTTTGCCGGTGTGGCTGCTGTGCGGCGCGCTGTTTTTATTCCTGCTGGCGGAGCCGATTTTCACCCTCTGGACACCGGGCTATCTGCAGTGGCGCTTTCAGCTGCTGCCGGAGCAGGCGGCACTGTTCACCACCGTTTACTGGGTGGCGAAGGCTATCGGCCTGTTCCTCAACCAGTTCACCGTCAAGTGGATGAAGCTGCGCACCTTCCTGCTGATTTGCACCACCGTGGGCCTGATCTCGATTACGCTTATCAGCAACAGCGCCAACACCACGCTGATTTTGCTGGCCTGCGGCACCTTCGGCTTCTTTAACTCCGGGCTGTTCTCCGGACTGATGAGCTACGGTTCGTTGCAGGTTCGTCGCAGTTCGCCGACGCTGATCTCTGCCCTGCTCACCTGCGGCACCGTCGGCACGCTGCTGTTCGCCACAGTCTCTTCACTGGTGAACAGCCATTTTGGCCTTCACGGCGCGCTCAATGCTTCCACCGTGTCCTACGCGCTGCTGATGGTTACCCTGCTGGCCGCCGTGACATTCAGTAAGGCAGAGCGCCTGCATCGTAACGAGGCGGTGGCGGTTTGACAGGGAAATCTGAGGGTTGCATGATACCGCCACCCTCCTTTTTCTCGGTGCCCGGTATGCCCAATACGCAGGCCAACAGCCGCATTCGCTTCCGCATGCTGCGCTATTTTCAAATCCTCGCGGATGAACTTCACTTCGGTCGGGCCGCCGCCCGGCTGAACATCTCCCAGCCGCCGCTGAGCATGCAGATCAAAGAGCTGGAAGAGCTTCTCGGCGTCAGCCTGTTCGAACGTTCCAGCCGCAAAGTCGTGCTGACGCATGCCGGAAAAGTGCTGAAAGCGGAAGTCGACAGGATCCTCAGCGCCACCGAACAGTCGCTGAACTATGTGCGCCAGATTGGCCGTAGTGAAAAGCAGCACATCAACATCGGCGTGATTGGCAGTGCGATGTGGGGGCCGTTACTGGAGCGCCTGAAAGCCTTTCGTGGAACCCATCCCGACGTGAACTGGACGCTGCACGAGCTGGGCCAGTTTGAACAAACCGAAGCGCTGCACGCCCGCACCATCGATATCGCCATTAACCGCAATGTGATCCCGCACGCTGAGGCGAAGATCCGCTGCCAGCTGATCGCCCGTGAAGTCGTCAGCGTTGCGGTGCACGAGAGCGATCCGCTGTGCAAACGCGGGAAGATCTCGCTGCACGAACTGGCGGATCGGGCGTTTATCTCGCTCTCTTTCACCCGCAGCGATTTTGCCCACCAGGTGTACGAGAACTGTTTATCGCTGGGCGTTTCGCCGCTGATCACCCATCAGGTGTTTGAGCCACAAACCGCGCTGGCGCTGGTGAGCACCGGCAACGGTGTGGCGCTGCTCCCCGAAACCTGCGGGCTGATCCACTGGCCCGGCGTGGCGTTCCTTGAGTTAGAAGAGACGATCCCCGCCGATCTCTATGCCCTGTGGTACGACGAACCGCTGCCGAGCCTGTTTGCCGATTTTATCCGGGCGTTGCACGGCGAGTAACTGCCCATTCGGGGCTATAGTGTAACCAGACCCTTTTTTCTACAGGACGTTTGCATGGACCAGACGGCACTGGCTTCGCATAGCGAAACGCAAAAATCGCCGAACTCACTGTGGCTGGCGGGCAGCGCGCTCGGCGTGGTGTTTGGCGATATCGGCACCAGCCCGCTGTATACCCTGAAAACCGTGATTCTGCTTTCCGGCAGCAGCCCGACGCCGCAGGTGATTCTGGGCCTGCTTTCCCTGATTATCTGGACGCTTATCCTGGTCACCTCCCTCAAGTACGCCGCGTTTGCCATGCGTTTTGATAACCGCGGCGAAGGCGGGATCATGGCGCTGATGTCGCAACTGCAGCACAGAGGCAAAGGCCGCAGGCTGATTATTTTTGCCGGGCTGCTGGGGGCGGCGCTGATTTACGGTGATGGAGCCATTACCCCCGCCATTTCGGTGCTGTCCGCGCTCGAAGGGCTGAATATTGTGTTCCCGGAAGGGAAACACCTGATCCTGCCGGCGACCGTCACCATTCTGGTGGCGCTGTTTGCCATTCAGCCTTTTGGCACGGCAAAAATCGGCAAAGTTTTCGGGCCGATTATGACGCTGTGGTTTGTGGTGATTGCCGCACTCGGCATTTGGGGGATCCTGCAACACCCGGCGGTGCTGCTGGCGATAAATCCTTATTACGGCTTTCACTTTTTACTTTCCAATGGCCTGGTCAGCTTTTTGGTGCTCGGCGGCGTGTTTTTATGCGTGACCGGTGCCGAGGCGCTGTATGCCGACATGGGACATTTCGGTAAAAAGCCGATCTGGATAGCCTGGTATGGCATGGTCTTTCCCAGCCTGTTGCTGAACTATGCCGGGCAGTCGGCGCTGCTGCTTTCCGGGGCGGATAGCTCGCACAACATCTTTTTCCGCCTTTGCCCGCCGGTCATGCAAATTCCACTGGTGATCCTGGCCACGCTTGCGACCATTATCGCCAGCCAGGCGATCATCACCGGGGCCTTTTCGATGACCCGCCAGACAATTCAGCTCGGCTGGCTGCCGCGCCTGACCATCAAGCAGACGGCGGAGGACAACTACGGTCAGATTTATATTGGCATCGTCAATTGGCTGTTGATGATAGTGACGGTGTTCCTCGCGGTGTTCTTTAAATCGTCTGACAACCTGGCGGCGGCTTACGGCATCGCGGTGTCGCTGACCATGCTGATGACCTCCGGCCTGCTGTATGTCGCGATGCGCCGCCTCTGGCACTGGAACCGAACCGCCAGCGGGCTGGTCGCCCTGCTGTTTCTGGTTATCGATACCTGTTTCCTGATAGCCAATATGATCAAGGTGCTCGATGGCGGCTACATCCCGCTGCTGCTGGCGGCGGCTATCTGTGGCGTGATGATCGTCTGGCATCGGGGGATCCAGGCCACGCTCACCGTCATCAACGAAAAAAACCTGGATGTGCTGCAGTTTTTCGACAAGCTTCGCGCCAACGATATCCCACGAGTCCCCGGTTCGGCGGTGTTTTTAACCCGCTCACAAAGCGGCGTCCCGCCGGTGATGCGCTGGCACGTCATGCGTAATCGTTCGTTGCAAGAAAACGTGCTGACGCTGACTATTTCCGTGCTTAACGTGCCGCGCATTGCGCGCGTAAACCGCCTTGTGGTTCATTACGTTGCGCCTAATTACTGGCGTGCGGTGGCCTATTACGGCTTTATGGAACGGCCTAATATTCCGGCGCTACAGGCTGAAATCAGCAAGCGCAACTGCCCGTTCGAGCTGGCGGATGCCACCTATTATCTGGGTCATGAAACCATTGTGGGCCGCGAAGATGGCCTGGGGATCCCGCGCTGGCAGCGCAACAGTTTTGCCTTTATGGCCCGCAACTGCACCCACGCCACGCACTACTACCATCTGCCCGCCGATCAGGTGGTGGAGATCAGCCGACGAGTCGCTATTTGATGCCGTTTTTTGCACTCAGCCGCCGTCTCGCTCTATGCTTAAGCCATGGATAAATTAGCTGAACTCAAACGCGCCAAACTGCTGGCGCTCTCTCTGCTGCTGGTTGCCGCAGCGGTTTTCGTTACCACACTGTTTCTGCCCGCCACCCCCTGGGTCAGCGCGCTGAAAGCCATTTCCGAAGCGGCCATGGTCGGTGCGCTGGCAGACTGGTTCGCGGTAGTAGCCCTCTTTCGCCGTGTGCCGCTACCGTTCATTTCCCGCCATACGGCGATTATTCCGCGCAATAAAGACCGGATTGGCGACAATCTCGGTCATTTCGTGCAGGAGAAGTTTCTGGATACCCAGTCGCTGGTGAACCTTATTCAGAAACATGAACCGGCGCTGATGATCGGCAACTGGTTCAGTCAGCCGCAAAACGCACAACGCGTGGGCCAGCATCTGCTCAGCGTGATGAGCGGTTTTCTCGAGCTGACCGACGACGCACGTATTCAGGGGCTGCTCAAACGTGCGGTGCATAAGGCAATTGATAAAGTCGATTTAACCGGCACCAGCGCGCTAATGCTGGAGAGCATGACCAAAAATAACCGTCATCAAAAGCTGCTCGATACCCTGATTGCCCAGCTGATTGCGCTGCTGCAACGCGACAGCAGCCGCGCGTTTATTGCCCGGCAAATCATTCACTGGCTGGAGAAAGAGCATCCGCTGAAGGCCAAAGTGCTGCCGACCGAATGGCTGGGCGAACACAGCGCGGAGATGGTGACCGAAGCGGTGAATACGCTGCTGGACGACGTCAGCCAGGACAGCGCGCACCAGGTGCGACTGGCCTTCGATCGCGCGGTGCTGAAGCTGATTGAGAACCTGAAAGCCGACCCGGAGATGGCCGTCAAAGCGGATAACATCAAACGTTACCTGAAAAATGATGAGACCTTTAACCGCTATCTGGGCGAAATGTGGGCCGATCTGCGCCAGTGGCTGAAGGACGATCTGGCGTCTGAAGATTCACGCGTGCAAAAACGCATCACGGAAGCAGGGCAATGGCTGGGTGAAACGCTGGTTGCCGATGCGGCGCTGCGGGCCTCGCTGAACGGGCATCTGGAACAGGCCGCTCGTCGCGTCGCACCGGATTTCGCCACGTTTTTAACGCGCCACATCAGCGATACGGTCAAAAGCTGGGATGCGCGGGATATGTCGCGCCAGATTGAGCTGAACATCGGCAAAGACCTGCAGTTTATCCGCATCAACGGCACGCTGGTCGGCGGCACCATCGGCCTGATCCTCTGGCTACTGTCACAGCTGCCAACGCTGGTGATGCCTTTGATTCATTAAGGTGACGGGGCCTGCGCCCCGTCGGTTTCTTTTATTGCTTATAAACCACAAAATTAAAATGGTTATTTCGGGAAGCAGCTTCACGTTTTCAGCTGAAAGTTGGTTGCAACACACTGGCGAATCGGTACACTTCACGTGTGGGTTTCGATTGCCTGAGCGAGTGCAGCATCCGGGCTTAACTTCCCCGGATGGACAGGCCGCTAACCTGTCAGCACAGTAAAAAAGCCGCTTTCAAAGCGGCTTTTTTACGTCGGCTTTCCGGCATTCAGCAGTAATCACTGCGCCGCATCCCGATATCCTTCAGCTGTTCGTCACTGAGTTTATCCAGCGCCCGGCGCGTCTTCTCTGCGCGCCAGCTTTGTTTCATCCAGCGGCCGATTAACACGAAGATCTTAAAGGGCGCCGTGGCCCGGTTTTCATAAAATTCCATCCTGCACCTCCTCACGCTGTCGATGCCCTATCATCGCCGGAAGTCGGTTTTACAATACAGATTCAAAATGTACTTTTATTTAACATACAGATTCGCTAAAACAGTATCTGCACGGCGTTATGGCGGCCAGTCTGTACTGGTTTTGAGATCTGTATGGTGAAAACGAGGATACAGCGATGACGCGTTACCAGCATTTGGCGAATCTGCTCGCCGAACGTATTGAGCAAGGGCTGTATCGTCAGGGCGAAAAACTCCCTTCGGTCCGCGCACTCAGCCAGGAACATGGCGTCAGCATTAGCACCGTACAGCAGGCTTACCAAACGCTGGAGACGCTGCAGCTCATTACCCCACAGCCCCGCTCCGGCTATTTCATTGCGCCGCGTAAAGCCCAACCGCCCGTTCCCGCGATGACTCGCCCCGCGCAGCGTCCGGTGGAGATAACCCAGTGGGATCAGGTGCTGAATCTGATGAATGCCCGCGGAGATAAAACGATTACCGCCTTTGGCGGCGGCTCGCCGGATATCACTCAGCCCAGCCTCAAGCCGCTGTGGCGCGAGATGTCACGGGCGGTGCAGCACCATGCCGATGAGATTTTTAGCTATGACACGCTGCCCGGCAGACGAGAACTGCGCGAACAAATTGCGCGACTCATGCTGGACAGCGAAACGGTGTCCACGGCGGACGATATCGTGATCACCAACGGCTGCCATGCGGCGCTCTCCATTGCGCTGCTTGCGGTCTGTAACCCGGGCGATATTGTGGCGGTGGAATCCCCGTGCTACTACGGCACCATGCAGCTCTTACGTGGGCTTGGGATCAAAACCATTGAGATCCCGACCGATCCACAAACCGGGATCAGCATCGAAGCGCTGGAGATGGCGCTGGATCAATGGCCGATCAAAGGCGTGATCCTCGTCCCTAATTGCAACAACCCCCTTGGTTTTATCATGCCGGATGCCCGCAAGCGGCAGATCCTCGCGCTGGCACAGCGTCATGACATTGCGATTTTCGAAGACGATATCTACGGCGAAATGGCGAACGAGTACCCGCGTCCGCGTACGATTAAATCCTGGGATGTTGATGGGCGCGTGCTGCTGTGCAGTTCGTTTACCAAAACGGTCGCGCCCGGTTTACGCGTTGGCTGGATCTTGCCGGGTCGCTATTACGACCGGGTGATGCACATGAAATACGCCACCAGCGCCACCAACGTGCCGGTGACGCAGCTGGCCATGGCGGCGTTTATTCGCGAAGGCCACTATCACCGCCACCTGCGTCGAATGCGCCAGATTTATCAAAATAATATGGAAACCTATACCTGCTGGATCCGCGAGTATTTCCCCTGTGAAATCTGCGTCACGCGCCCGCAAGGCGGCTATATGCTGTGGGTCGAACTGCCGGAGCTGGTCGATATGGTCTGCGTGGCGAAACAGCTTTGCGAGCTGAAAATCCAGGTTGCGCCCGGCTCGTTGTTTTCAGCCTCAGGGAAGTACCGCAACTGCCTGCGCATTAACTGCGCGATGCCGACTTCCGAAAAGCACCATGAGGTGATGAAGAAACTGGGCGAGGCCATTCATAACGCGATGGAGTAAGCGTTTTTTTGTCGGATGCGGCTCTGCCTTTTCTCGTCTACACCGCCGCGCTATGGCAGACCCGGTAAGCGCCAGCGCCACCGGGCGTTTCGACTACCCTGACTTCACGCCCGATGGCCAGTTTTTGAAGGCCGTTGCCACCGCGCTACTCACCTCAGCAGAGGTCATCGCCTGGTTATAGCCCGGCGAATACTGGCTAATCACGCCCTGCCAGACCTGCTGTTTTTTCTGCGGATCCACCACATCAATCACCAGGCTGTTTGCGGTCCACTGCGCGGGCATGCTGTCGTAGGTTTGCCATTGCCACGCACCGCCCCAGCCCACGAATGCCGGGGACATGCCATAAATCATGCCGTCTTCCAGCTGCGAATGGGTGTACACCAGCAAATCCGGTTTATCGCTGCGCTGATAGCCCCGCTGTGCCATCTGCAGGCCAATCGCATCCTGCAAATATTTCTGCTGCAGGGTCAGATAACGCCCACCGGACGGCTGGGCAAAATTATAGGTTTGGTAACGGCCAAAGTTGACGCTGTGGTCATAATCGCTTTGAACTGTCGGCTCATTTGCACAGCCTAAGAGGGCGGTGCAAAGCATCGTCGGCAGGAGAAAATGCGCAATACGCATCATAGCCTCCGAACAGAACAGGAAGAAAAACCGTGGGATGAGGATAATACTAAGCATAGCTCGCGGCGGTTTTTCAGGGGCAACGGTGCGTAAACAAAGGTAAGAAAGTTCATGCAGCCATGACGGCGTTAACCCATTGACATGATAGTTAAATCACCTCAGTCAAAAAACACCATTCCGGCATAAGGTTTCGCCCGACACGCCGCCAGACGCTGGGCAAGCGTCCCCACGTGAATTTCCAGTTTGTGCCCCTCCGGGTCGAGAAAATAATAGGACTCGCCTTCGCTTTTATTCGATTTCCACATCACCGCGCCCAACGTCTCCAGCCGCGTCACCAGCGCTGAAAAATCTTCCTCGGCGACCGTGAAGGCATAATGGGTGTAATCCTTTTTCTCGGTAACTGCCGCGTCCACTGACAGGCAAAGCCACAGCTCTCCACAGCTAAAATACGCGCCGTTATCCCAGCGGGCATGCAAACGCAGCCCAGGAAGCTGGCGATAAAAATCGAGGCTGCGCGTAAGATCGGTAACCGCTAAGGTCAGGTGATTCAGTCCGGTGAGCATCATCAGGTTCCGCGTAAAGGTGTGGAGCATCAGAGTAGCATTTGACCGTAGCGGGATCACAGTCCCGGCAAGCAACGGTAGGGATGAAACCGGTTTCAGTTATACTCAGGAAAACCCGTTCCTCAGGAGAAAAGATGAAAATCGCCCACGTCGCACTTTGGACCCGAAACCTCGACGCCCAGGCCGCCTTCTGGCAACGCTACTTTGACGGCAAACCCAACGAGAAGTATCTCAGCAAAAACCGCCCCGGCTTTGCCTCTTATTTCATTACCCTGGCAGAGGGCCCCACGATTGAACTGATGACGTTACCGGCGCTGCCGGATGCGCCTGAAGACCGTGAGTTCTGCGGCTGGGCGCATATCGCGCTGAACGTGGGTGATAAGCAGGCGGTGGATGCCCTTTGCGCAAAGGCTCGCGAAGAAGGCATCCTGAAAAGCGGCCCGCGCATGACGGGTGATGGCTACTACGAAGCGGTGATTCTGGATCCGGACGGCAACCTTATCGAGCTGGTTGCAGGCTGATTACATCCGTCAACGGCCAGCCTTATCGCAATAATACCTCTGGGCTGCGCAACGTCCGGGCTCAGTTGGATAATCAATAGTGTTCCCGCCGGGAGGAAACTCACCCCGGCGTTCGTTAACTACGTCCGGTCTCGTTACTGCTCACCCTTCTTTGCCTTCGCCACTTCGTCGCTGTTGGTCTCCGGCGCACCGTTGCCCCAGCTTTCTTTGACGAAATTGGTGACATCGCGGATTTCATCGTCACTCAGCACATCACCGTACGCGGGCATGCGGAACGAGGGATTGCCTTTGGTGTTCGGCGTTTCTGCGCCCTGGGCGATGACCCGGATCAGCGGCGTGGGATCGGCGACCTGCACCATCGGATTTCCGCTCAAGGATGGCACGTTATCCTCTGTGCCCTGCCCGGCCGGGCCGTGACAGGTGGAGCAGTAGCGCATGTAGAGCGTTTGCCCGGCCAAATTTGACGGCGTGCCTGGCGTTGTCGGCTCTGGCGAAGGCGCTGCGCCATTGTGATTCAGACTCAGCAGATAGTGAACAATGGCATTGGCGTCGTCGTCCGTCAGGTATTGGGTGCTCTGTTCAATCACTTCGCCCATCGAGCCGGAAATGGCCGCATGCTTGCTGCGGCCGGTCAGCAGCAGCGCTTTCAGTTCTTCCGGCGGCAGGTTAAGCGAACGCAGCGACGGGGCGTACCAGCCGTCGATCATCGCACCGCTGAGGAACGCAGGGGAGCTGTCGTCGTAGGCTTTTTCCTGCATCGCCACGCCGCGCGGGGTGTGGCAGGCGCCGCAATGCCCCGGACCTTCCACCAGATAGGCACCGCGTTTCAGCAATTCATCATCACCGGCCCGCACGCCCGAAGGCGAATCGGTAAACAGCGCGTTCCAGATATGCAGCGGCCAGCGGGCGGAGAGCAGCCACGGAATATCGCTCTCGCGGTTCGCGGTCGCTGACGGCGGCACATCATGCATGAAATAGTCATATAGGGCGCGAATATCCTGATCGGACATTTTGGCATACGACGGATACGGCATCGCCGGATAGAGCGGATGCCCGTCTTTCGCTATCCCCTGACGAACCGCTTTTTCGAAATCGGCATAGGTGTAGTTGCCGATACCGTGAGTTTTGTCCGGGGTAATATTGGTGGAGTAGATGTCACCGACCGGGGTGGAGAATTTTTTTCCGCCCGCGTTGGCCTCTCCTCCCGCCGCGGTGTGACAGGCCATACAGTCAGCCACTCGGGCAACGTATTCCCCTGACGGCGGGGCGGCGTGGCTGGCGGTACAAAACAGCAGCCCAGCGATAATCAGTCCTGTACGCATTGTGTCACCCCATGGCCTTAAGTTCGTTCACCGCACGCCAGGCCTGATCGATAGCGGCATGCGCGTAGGCGTTCCAGTCCGCATCCGAGTTGGCGATAGCAATTCGCCCGATCGGTTTGCGCGCGCGTTCGACGATTTCGGGCTGCTTTTCCATGTCATCAAACAGGGCGTTGGCATAATAAGCGTAGCCGTGCGCCCAGCGGTTGACGGTAATGGCCGCAATATCGCGCTGATGATCGAATCCTGCGCTGCCGAGCATCTCCTGTAACTGCTCGCGGATCATCTTTTCGTGTACATCAAAAGAGGTGCCGAGCAGGAACGCACGGCCTTTACGGAACTGCTCGCGAGCGCTCATGTTGCTGCCGGGATAGGTCGGCACATACACCATGTGCAGCACCATTGGATCGTCCGGCGATTTTGGATGCTGATAGCCGCCAAGGCTGACCGGATAGTCCAGCTTCACGCGGCTGTAAGGCGCCATCGGGGAATAGAATTCGTGGATGCCGAGTTTCATAAACGGCTGCCAATTTTTGACCACCACGTTGGTGTAGACCAGCGGCGCTTTGACGTTGAGGCGCAGGTCAGCCTTTTGGGCTTCCGGGGTTTCCGGCACGATGAACGGGATCATCATGTTGTAGCCCGCCATCACGGCATTGCGTCCGCGTACGCGGTGCGGTTTTCCGTCATTAATATAGGTCACGACCACCCCGTCCGCCGTGTTGGCGGCGTTAACGACAATGCTGTTGAGGCGAATGCGGGCCGGATTCTGCTGGCGGTCGAGCGTCGAATAATCCAGATGCGAAGTGATGGAGTCTTCCATGGTGTTACCCGGCAGCGCGTCTGGGATCAGGTGGCGCACCAGCAGGCGCGCCAGCCCGGCATTACCGTCCGGGAAGTGATAAACATACGGCTCTTCGAGGTCGGCCAGTGCTTCGCCATCCAGCGGCGGCAGGCCCATGCCTTCCATGCCCGGCAGCGCACAGGCGCGGGCATCGTCACAGGAAATGCCTTCGATACCGATGGCAAAAAAATCGTTGGAGCGCTGCTGGAAATAGAGCAGCGCCATGTTGCTTAAGCCCACTTTTTCAGACAGGAACTCGCGATAGCTGTGGGACTCAAGCCAGGCGGCTTTCTCCTCCACGCTCATGCCGGGCAGGTAATCTCCCGGGTTAACGTGCAGCGTAATCAGCGCCTTACGGTCTTCCTCACTCAGCGGGAAGTCATTGATAAACGCCTCGATGGGACGACCGTTCAGGCGGTCATGTGGAATATCATCCGACACCGCCTGCCCCGGATCACCGCTCACCACCCGGGTCACGCCAAAGCTCTTTTTATCGAAGAACACGCCGCGACTCAGCTTGTGGTCCGGGTAAAAATTAACGTCAAATCCGGCTTTCATGCGGCTAACGCTGATGCCGATAGCCTCCATCAGCTTGTTCACCACCGGGCTGAAGTTGTTGGCCGGAGACTGAAACGCCTCGCTGCCGCCGTAGCCGATGAGGGTTTTACCGTCGACGGTAAATTCATTGCGCTTGGCATGCCCACCGAAATCATCGTGGTTATCCAGCACCAGAATTTTGCTCTCTTTCCCTGCTATCTGCTGCCAGAAACAGGCGGCGGCCAGACCGCTGATGCCACCGCCAACAATCACCAGATCGTACTCTTCCTCGATGGGTAAACCGTCGAGCGCGACGTTTTGATGCTCGCGACCTAACGCGTGTGCCATTTCGAAGGAGCCGGGATGGTTGCCGCGCAGCCCGGTCAGCGCAGGCGGATAGTATTCGCCATGAATAACCGCGCCCGCATTGCCCGCCGCACGGACCAGATCGAGCGGGGTTAAGCCCGCCGCGACGGCGATCGCGACACCGTTGAGAAAGTCACGTCTGGTGATTGCCATAAGTCATCCTGTTTATGTCTGTGGAAAGCGAAGAACCGGGTTACGGCTTCGCCGTTTTCAGCTGTTCGTCCAGTTTTTTCGAATCGTAGTAGTCGCCCTGCCAGGTGATTTTTCCGTTCTTCACGTGGATGTAGCTCACGCCTTCGAAGTGAATCGGATTATTGGTCGCCGGGGTGCCGCTCCATTCGCCGGTGTTTTTCCCGCTGAACTGCCAGCGAAACGCAACGGTATCTTTATCGTAGACCGGCTTACCGGTCATCTTCCAGGTCAAGTCAGGCACCGCGGTGATGAATGCGCCAATCACCTCTTTTTCCGCCTTCGCTTTTCCTTCCACCGGCACGCCAACCGCCGCATCATAATAAACCGCGTCCGTTGCCAGATACTGCGCAGCTTTACTGGCGCTGTGCGCGTTCCAGGCCGACATATAGTCCTTCACCACGCTGAGCGGCGTGCTTTGTGCCAGGCTCAGACCGGAAAACAGCAGCAGGGAGAGCGTGGCACGTTGAATGGCTTTCATGGATTTGCCCCTATTCAGTGATATCGCACATGATGTGTTTCACCCGGGTGTACTCGTCGAGTGAGTAAGAAGAGAGATCTTTGCCGTAGCCCGATTTCTTAAAGCCGCCGTGCGGCATTTCAGAGCACAGCGGGATGTGGTTGTTAATCCACACGGTGCCGAAATCCAGCCCGATGCTGAAACGCTGGGCGCGGCCGTGGTGGCGGGTCCACACGCTGGCGGCCAGACCGTATTCCACGTCGTTAGCCTTCTGCAGCGCTTCATCGTCGGAGCTGAACGACTGAACGGTCATCACCGGGCCGAACACCTCATGCTGAATGGCTTCGTCGTGCTGATGCAGGCCAGAGATGATCGTCGGCTCGAAATAGAACCCTGGCCCCTGCCCCGGACGACCGCCGGTTTCAATGCGGGCATGCGCAGGCAGACGTTCGATAAAGCCTTTGACCTGCTCCAGCTGATTGCGGCTGTTGAGCGCGCCGTACAGGGCATCGCGATTGTCCGGCGTGCCGAAGGAGAGGGTTTTGGTTTTCTGCACCAGCTTTTCGAGGAATACCGGATAGACCGATTCTTCCACCAGCAGACGGGTTGCCGCGGTGCAATCCTGCCCGGCGTTGAAGAACCCGGCCGTGGTAATGACGTCTACCGCGCGATCCAGGTCTGCGTCGGCAAAAACCACCACCGGGGCTTTTCCGCCCAGTTCCAGATGCGCTTTGGTGAGGTTAGCCGCCGCCGAAGCCGCCACCTGAAGACCCGCACGCACCGAACCGGTGATCGACACCAGTGAGGCCTGCGGGCTGGATACCACCAACGAACCGGTGCCCGCTTTGCCCAGCACCACGTTGAAAGCGCCCTGCGGGAACAGCGGGGCCGCCAGTTCAGCCAGCATCAGGGTGCTGATAGGGGTGGTGTCGCTCGGTTTCAGGACCACGGTGTTACCCGCCGCCAGCGCCGGCGCGATTTTCCACACCGCCATCATAAACGGGTAGTTCCAGGGGGTGACCTGACCCACAATGCCCAGCGGTTCGCGGCGAATGGTCGAGGTAAAACCATGAGCATATTCACCCGCGGCTTTGCCTTCCAGGCAGCGAGCGGCACCGGCGAAGAAGCGAATCGCATCACAGGATGCGGCGATTTCTTCTTTCTCAATAAAATGGCGCAGCTGCCCGGTTTCCTGGCTCTGAGCCTCCGCCAGCCGCTCAACGTTACGTTCAATTTCATCGGCCAGCTTCAGCAGCGCTTTCTGGCGCTCTGCCGGCGTCGATTTTTTCCAGAGGGCAAAGGCCGACTTCGCCGCCGCATAGGCCTGATCCACGACATCCGCATCGCCATCCGGCGACATCGCATAGGTTTCGCCGTCGACCGGGCTGACCAGCGCAAATTCATTGTCCTGCCGACCCGCCACGTACTGCCCGTTGATAAAATGCTTCAGGGTTTTCATCACACACGCTCACTGTTAAATCATAAAGTATCTTAGTTAATATATTTAGTGTGTGCGCCTTTCAATCGTATAACCTGAACAACATGAAGCACATCGCATTTTTAACTTAAACTTCACACATCATTAACGAGGCAAGTATCCTTCTGAACAAGGAGCATGCGCCATTCTCTCCTCGCCTGCGCTGCGGGCATGTGTTAAGAATGAGGGCTGTTTCAGGGAGATACGTACAAAACACTTATGATTACTCATGCCGTCATCTTTGCGCCTATCGGCCAGGTCAGCCGTTCCGACCAGATAGTCCAGCGATTGTCTAACGCCATTATCACTGGCCTGCTTGAGGCGCATGAGCAGCTGCCTAATGAAGCCGACCTGGCAAAAATGATGGGCGTTTCCCATATCACCATTCGGGAAGCGTTAAATACGCTGAGAGCCAACAACCTCATCCATACGGTGCGTGGCCGCAACGGCGGCAGCTTTGTGTGTGAAAAGAGTGCGATGACCACCGGCACGCTGCATCCGTTTCGCAGCATCAGCACTGATTACCTCTCCGATCTCGGCGAGATGCACTGTGCGGTGATAAGCCATAGCGCCCGGCTGGCGTCACGCAGGATGACGGAAGGTGACGTGAAGCGGCTTCAGGAGTTTGTTGGCGTGCTAAAAGCCGCCGATACGTCGGAGCTGAAAACCCAGGCGGACATGCGCTGCCTGCTGACGATTGCCGCTAACTCGCACTCTGCGCGGCTGGCAAGCCAGGAGCTTCAGCTTCAGGCCGAATGGGCGTCACTGGTGGCGGTGCTGTACCGCTCAGAAGAGATTCACCGGGAAGTGGTGGGATTGTACGAAGCACTGACCGAAGCGCTGTCGCGCCATAACGAAGCGCAATCCGTGCAGGCCGCGACCCAGCTTATTGATACGTTTACGTTCTATCTTATTGAAAGCAAGCTTAAATATAATTCTATACCCTAAATAATTCGAGTTGCAGGACAAAACGCCAAAGGCGTTTTGAACAGCGCTTGCGCTGGCCCCGCCGGGGTGAGGTCCAAATGGACCGAATCACGCGGCAAGGGAGTGACAAATTCGTCTGGAACGAATTTGACCAGCCAAAGGCTGGCCTCTGGTGAGAGACACGATGTCTCTCATTCAATCCCCAGGAGCTTACTTGAGTAAGTGACTGGGGTGAAGGAGTACAGCCAACGCACCTGCAACTTGAAGTATGACGGATATAACTGACAAGCCGTGAGTGAAGGCAGGAATAACGATGCGCTTACCCGACGCCCTCAGGGCGATGACCGACAAAATTGAGGACATTACCCGTTCCACTGTTGAAGCCACCGTTAAGCTGGCGCAGGAGATACAGCAGTCCGTTGCCGATCAGCCCGGTAGCTCCACGGACATGTTTCTGCTGCCGTCGGTAAAATCCGTTATCCAGCAGCACATCAAAACGTCGCTCAGCCAAACGCCTTACTGCTCCGGCGCCGGGTTTGCCAGCCATATCGCCAGCACCCCCACCACACAGGAGTTCTGGGTGCTGGAATGGTGGTACAAGCGCGCCGACGGCGTGGAACAGGTCAATCTCGATCTCGACCAGGCCACCCAGCAGCGCCTTGATTTCCGTACCTTCGAATGGTTTCGCCACTCTCCGCCGGACGGCCAGGCCTACATTCACGGGCCGTACGTCGACTATATCTGCAACACCTCGTATACCCTGACTTCGGCAGTGCCGGTTTACAGCAAAGGGCAGTTTATGGGCGTTGCCGCGATCGACATGCTGGTCAGTCGCATCGAAGACGAGTTGCTCGCCACACCCCGCCAACAGCCGGTGGTGCTCACCAATCTCGATAAGCGCATTTTCTTCTCTACCCTGCCCCGCTACCGGGTGGGCGATTTGCTGGATACCAGCACATTGCAACAGTGCTACGAGAGTGATTATTTTCGGTTGTACCAGAAATAGGATCCCCTCTTTTTGAGGGAGAATGGCTGAACCCACCGTCACCCCTACCCTTTACCACTGAACAGTTCCCTCTCCCTGAGGGAGAGGGCTAGGGTGAGGGTGAATTGCTGAACCCAACACCACACCCACCCTTTACTACCGAACAGTTCCCTCTCCCTGAGGGAGAGGGTGAAAGGCTTAAGACTGCTCTGCACTCAGCCTTCTGGCATACTCAATCGCATCATTCTCCGGCGCATTCGAACGACCAAACGGTTTCGCCAGCGCCATATACACCAGCCCGACCAGCACAACGATGGCCAGACCAATCAGCACCGTCCAGCGGTCGATAAAGCTGGTGCTGTCCGCAGGCTGCGCCAGAAGCCAGATACCACACACGCCGTAGGCCAGCGCCAGCACGTTAACCAACATACCCCATGCGCCGACAGTCCACTCTCCGGCAGGTTTCCAGCCCTTCAGACGCTGACGCAGCGCGGCCAGCACCACCATCTGGAAGGAGATGTAGATACCAATCACCGCAAACGCAGTAATGCGCGCCAGGTTATCCGGCTGGAAGTAGACCCACACGCAGATGAGCACGGGCAGCAGGCAGCTCACGATCATCGCGTTATCCGGCACGCTGTGCTTGGACAACGTCGACATCCATGTGCTGCCCGGCAGCATCTGGTCACGCGAGAAGGAGAAAATCAGACGGCTCAGCGCAGCCTGCAGCGACAGAATGCAGGACAGCATCGCGACGATGGCCACCACGATAAACACCGTCGCTCCCGTTGGCCCCAATGCTTCATTGAGGATCGCAGGGATAGGATCGGCGGTTTTACCGCTAACGATGCTGACCAGGTTCGGCGAAGCCAACAGATAGCCCAGCACGGAAATGATCGCCGAGATCGCACCAAACACGATACTCAGGATCATCGCCAGCGGGATCTTCTTACCGGCGTTCTGCACTTCTTCCGCCACGTTGCCGCAGGCTTCAAAACCGAAGAACATAAACAGACCCATCAGCGCAGCGGACATAAACGCCGTCTGATAGCTTCCGTCTTTTGCCAGCACGCCCATCGAATCAAACAGCACGGAGAACGGCTGCGAACGGTGGAAAATCAGCAGGTAAATGCCAAGGGCAATCACGCTGACAATCTCACACCAGAAGCCGATTCTGGCGACGCGGGCGAGGTTTTTGGTGCCCGACATATTCACCGCCATCATCACCAACAGCAGCACCACGGAGGTGATTAACATGTTGCCCGGCGTGGTGTCGAAGTGGAACAGCGAGGCGACAAACGTCGAGGTGTATTCAGCGATGGACGTAACCGTCACGACCAGCGCCCACAGGTAGATCCATGCGGCGATCCACGCATATTTTTTGCCCCACAGACGGCGCGCCCATGGGTACAGGCCACCGGTGATTGGATACTGCGAAGCCACTTCGCCAAACACCAGCGCCACAAGGAGCTGACCGCAGGCGACAATCAGGATCCACCAAACCGCCGGAGGACCCGCCAGCGTTACCGCCAGCGCAAACAGTGAGTACACCGCGGTGAGCGGCGACAGGTAGGTGAACCCCAGCGCAAAATTAGAGATGAGGCCGATGGATCGGTTGAACTGTGGTTTATTATCGTTATGAATTACATCGTTTTTCTTGCCAGATGTGTGTTCCATATGTCTTTCTCTGTTGTGGTTGCGTTGCAGGTGAAACGGAGAAATTTATAAAAGATAATATGTTATATGTATAGTCTGTATGTCACATTTTTGTTAGAAAATAGATCTGGATTGCAACAACTAAGGAAGCAGTGATGTGCCGAGGCGCGTTGGGCTGGCCTTTGATGAGAGGATTAACGCGCTGGTAGATGGGGGTGTAAAACGGGATGTTTTGTGGCTCGAGGATGTGAAAATGGGCAGAGCTGCCTGTAAGACGGCTTGATTAATTGGGTGAGGCGGTGAGATGGATGATCACGTTGCTGATGGATATATGACTAACATCACGGTGTGTTAATCAACGAGGGCAGGTCAAGGGTACTTGATTACGAAATTTGGCTACAACTTGATACCAGATAAAACTTATTTAAAATTCATCGCTTAGCCTAAATGACAAGCAATGCCACAGCAAAGGAAAAGTCACAATGACTCTTGTAGATAGTGTCGAAGCAGGCAAGCTGACGATCAGTGAATTGATTGATGCCCTGGCGAAAGATAAAAATTACTCAGCTTCCAAGTGGGATCAGCGATACCGCGAATTTACGGCCTTGCTACAACAGACCTCAACGTTTGCTGAGCCTGATACAGATGATTTAGTTAAGCGACTTTGGTATGAACGTGATAACGGTATTGCCAGTATTCGTCAGGGCGTTCCATCGTTAGCGGAATATCAGCAGAGTCTCCCATTGCTTAGAGAACTCACCGAACTTGTTCGTCAGCAACCGGATGAAACGACCTATCAATACGTAGGTAGCGCGCTGCAGCAGGCCAAAGAAACCGGAGAGCTTAAGCGCATGTATTGGAGTTTAAGAAATCGTGTCTTTGCCGCGTTCTCGCCAGTGAAGTGAACAACTAAAACTGGCCATCGCGTTAGAGTTTTTCAATATCGGTTTTCCGATTCGTTTGGTATTAACCCGCCATTATATTCGTGCGGCCTGAGTGCGCTGTAATATCCAACGATATAGTCCGTTATTGCGTGAGCTGCATCGCTGAAGCTTACGTAACCTGTCACTGGCATCCACTCATTCTTCAGGCTCCTGAAGAAGCGCTCCATTGGGCTGTTATCCCAGCAGTTTCCGCGGCGGCTCATACTCTACCAGATCCGGTATCGCCACAGTAACTGCCGCTTGTATAATCGCTGTGGAACATCACTCCGACGGGTTTACCACGAGTTTCCCATGCCATATCCAGCGCTTTCATGGTGAGACTACTGTCCGGCGAGAACGACATTGCCCAGCCCACTGGCTTTCTTACGCACAGGTTGTAGTGATTTAGTGTTCCTAAGATAAAGTAACGTGTTGTAAACTTGAAGATAGTGGATTCGGACAATATTTATACACAGGGGATAACATGGCTCAGGAAATTAAAAAGTGGTGGGAAAACAGGGTACTACGCTCAGTTGACAACTTAAAGCTTTGGAGGGATAACCCTCGTCTAGACCCATCTAGCCAACCTGTGCGTGTTCGAGATTTCGTTGAAGAATTAATATCTGATGTAAATGATAAACAGGATTTTATCGAGCTAATTACATCAATAGCCAACCGTGGTTTCGTATCATTCGACCCTATTGTGGTATGGCAAAATGAAGATGATAAGAATTTTTATGTGGCGGAAGGTAATCGCAGAGTAATGGCGCTTAAGTTACTTAGAAATCCAGAAAAAGCCCCAATGACGATTCGTCGAGCTGTAAGTAAGCTATCAAAATTAATTGATAGGGATACTATAGAAAAAATTAAAGTTTGTGTATCACCTAGTTATGATGATGCTCGCTGGTATATTTTGCAACGACATTCCAATGCCAGCAATCAAATTAGGTGGCAACGTTTACAGCAACAACGATATATAATAACTGTATATGACTCTGTTGACCAAGATATTGATATGACAATAGAGTTAACAGGATTTAAAAGAGCTTCAATTATTGAAGCTTTACGTTATGTAAAAATCAGAGATATAGCTACACGACAGGAAGTTACTAGTTATTTATCAATAGAAGAAAGAGAGCAGGTATACAGCCATCGCATAAATATGACTGTCCTTGAGCGTTGGTTTGGCAACAGTCAAGTAAGAGAAGCATGGCATATAGAATTTAGCGATGTCGGTGTTGTCATTAATGCGAATCTTAATGATTTTTATGCCGCGTACGCTAAATTCTTAAAATTGATGTTAAATAAGAATAATGAACTTGGAATTGTTGTTAATACCCGAACGATTGATTCTCATTTCCAACAAATTTTTGAGTATTTGCCTAAAATTCGACAAGCGTCAGCGGAAGATCAAGATGAGGTCGCAGTTACACCACCTACGGCTAATCCTCCGGAAAATGAGCCAAAAGGTGATGATAAAACGGGTTCAGACCAAGATTTAAATGGACAAGGAAGAGAGCCAGAAGACTTGAAGCCTACCTTGAAAGGTAACCCTACTCGTGGGCAGCTAACTGATGAATATCATGAAATAAAAGTTAGAAGCTATAAAATCAGAGCACTTTTTAACGAGTTGCAAAAGTTACCTCTTCGTAAGTACCCTAATGTTTCTGCTGCATCGATTCGAATTTTCCTAGAACTGTCTGTTGATGAATTCATCAACAATTGTGAATTGCAACAAGACGTGGCCAAGCGGGCCAAGAGGCTTTACAATGAGGTAACTCTAAGCCAAAAGCTGAGTATCTTACGTGGGGACTTGATCGGCGACAAAGAAGCTGACAAAATTATCGATCAGCTATTACACAATAGCAACGACTTTAGCCTGAATACTTTGAATGAGTATGTTCATGGAACAAAAGTTCATAAAATTGAGCGCCAATTCTTAAATCGTTTTTGGGATATGTTATTGCCGTTCTTCAGTATATTGATTGGTTTAAAGGAAATATAATGTTTTACTCTCCTTTGAGATACCCTGGTGGGAAATCAAAACTTACAGCTTATGTTCTTGAGATCATGAAGCTGAACGCCCTCGAAGGTGGAACATATGTTGAACCTTTTGCTGGGGGATGTGCTATCGCTTGGTATCTACTGATTAATAAACATGTTTGCAAAGTGTATATCAATGACTTAGATCCAGCAATTCATGCCTTTTGGCATAGTGTTCTGTATAGAACTGACGAACTTTGCTCGTTGATTAATTCAAGCACCATTACAATGGACGAGTGGCATAAGCAGCGAGAAATATACAGAAGTAATACACCAGATTTTCTTAAGTTAGGTTTTGCAACTCTTTTCTTGAATAGAACTAATCGTTCTGGGATTATCAAGGCTGGTGTAATCGGCGGAAAAGAACAAAGTGGAAAATATAAAATTGATTGCCGTTTTAATAAAGAACGGATTATCGAACAAATAAAATCAATATCTGCTATGCGTGATTCTATACGGCTAAGTAACTTAGATGCAACTCATTTTATTGATGAGGTGCTTCCAGTAGTAGAAGGTAAAGTTTTAGTGAATATAGATCCACCCTATTACATTAAAGGAAAAGGTTTATATCAAAACTTCTTTGAGCATAACGACCATTATCGTCTATTTGAAAGCGTAAAACGTATTACTCATCCATGGATTGTTACTTATGATGATACTCCAGAAATTCGCGGTATTTATTCTGAATTTTCTCCTGAGCCATTTGGTTTAACATATACAGCACAAACCAAATACAAAGGAGCTGAAGTTATCATACACTCTCCAGATATCCTCAAGGCTAATTTTAAACCAGATGTCAGTTTTAGTGAAATAAAGAGACATCATCGAGAATATAATAAACAATAAATATATTTGATTTAAAATCAGCAAATTATTGTTTTGTGTTGTACACTAGTAATGTTTTAATTATAAAACATTACTGGCAACACTAATTGAGACAACATCGGTGGTTATACCTTCTATTCCGCATATTCATATAACCAAGTCACTTTATTTCAGTTAGTGCCATAGTGGTCCTCCTTTCATTGGTATATCGTGAGTATACAAACAATATCGAATCGGCAAATATACTCATTAGTATACTCACAAGCCTGTTGATGTGGGTTGAGTTAGGTTGACTTCAGTTGAGGGGGAAAGCTGGAAAAGCCTTGTATGCCGCGGATTTCAGGCACAAAAAAAGCCGCTCTTGAGCGACTTGATTGCATATCGATGGTGCCGAAGGCCGGACTCGAACCGGCACGTATTTCTACGGTTGATTTTGAATCAACTGCGTCTACCGATTTCGCCACTTCGGCACTGAAGGGGATACGCTGATAGCGGGATGCATTATACCTGTTGCGGATCGCTGCGCAAGCATTGCCCACCGTAAGCCCTTCTGAACGCCCAAAAAAACAGCACTCCTTACAGGTTTCGCCGCTTCTGCAACCGTGCTCGCAAAACTCTGCAACGTGACCTCCCCTGTTTACATCCTCTGCGTATTGTTATCTGATCCCGTTACGGGTTTCGCTATTCACCATCCGAATCACTCAGGACAATACATGCGTTTTTATCAAGTCGCTCCGGTGCTGGAGAACTACTGGCGCGGCATCATCCTCTTTGGCAAGAATGTCGCTTCCTACAAGTTTGCTCTGGCGAGCGCCCTTTACGATCTGCAGCGCGAGGGCAGCGACCTTATTCTGCTTGAAGACCTTGCGGTGCCATTTAGCGCACATCTGTGCCGCCATCTTCAGCATGCCCCTAAGCAGGTTACGTCACAGAACAGCCAGTTCCTTGCGGCCTGCGCTCAGTTTAATGCTGGCGAGATAAAGCACGATGACCTGCGGGCCATGACGGTAAAGCGTGGTTTTAACAACGTGTTGGATGCCTTTCACAACGTGAATAACGGTGAAATCGGTAAGCGTTTTTTTATCGACGAACGCAAAACCCATAAGGGTATTCGCCTGACAGATGATTTTTACCGTTTAACCGAGCGCCCTCAGTTCCGGAACCTGATCCACGAAACCGATGCCCGCTGGCGTCTGGTTGAACAGGCCTGGGCGATGAATGTGTCCCGTAATCTGATTGCTGTTGAATACGATGCTGGCGACCAGCAGCTCTTCAGCGTCAACGGTTCACGACGGGTGACGATCACCAGCTGCAGAGACAGCCTGAACGGTTACCAGAAAGGCCACTGTTTCTACTGTTTTGCGCCCATCAGTTTGCAATCGGGCGACGATGCGCTGGCGGATGTCGATCATTTTCTTCCGTGGCTGGCTCGCGATTGGATTAGTAACATTAACGGTGTGTGGAATCTTGTGCTTGCCTGTAAGCACTGTAACCGGGGTAAGCAGGGAAAATCTTCGCATGTGCCTTCACAAACGTTGCTGCGTCGCCTGCATGACCGCAACGAATATTTTATTAACAGCCACTTACCTCTGCGAGAAACGCTTATCCGTCAGACGGGTAAAACCGAAGCGCTTCGCCGTGACTTTCTCAATCAGGTCTGGAACACTGCACAACAAACCCTGATTCACCAATGGGAGCCGCAGGCTGCCGGGCCGGATATTTTCTGATGAACCTTCGTTATTACCAACAACATGCTGGCGATTTCTTTGCCGCAACGGTCGATGTGGATATGCATTCGCTGTATTCGCCGTTCCTGGCGCTGCTGCCTGCTCAGGGGAAAATTCTTGATGCGGGCTGTGGTTCTGGGCGCGACGGCAAGGCGTTTAAAGCGATGGGCTATGACGTGGAGGCTTTCGATGCCACCGCAGAAATGGTCGCGCTGGCTAAGGAGCACACGGGTATTGCCGTGAAACAAATGACCTTTGCCGATGTGGATGCCCGCGAGCGGTATGACGGCATCTGGTGCTGCGCCTCGCTGCTGCACGTTCCGTTGGCAGAACTGGCCGATGCCCTGCAAAAACTGGCTGCCGCGCTAAAACCGGGCGGCGTCTGGTACCTCTCTTTCAAATACGGCGAGGGAGAACGCGAGAAGGATGGCCGCCATTTTACCGATCTGAATGAACAGTCTCTGAAAGCGCTGATGAGCGCGCTTGCCGGGATTAACATTCACTCGACCTGGCAGACGGCGGATAAGCGTCCGGGGCGTGATGAAATCTGGCTGAATGCGCTGTTGTGTAAGGTGTAGAGTTTGCCCATCTGCCAAAGGGAGAGGGCGTAAATGCATGCAGCCTTTCTGAGCGCGCCAAAATTCTGATTATCTTTCAGACCTTTCCTTTCTTCCCGCCGTCTTCTGCCAAGCGTCGCCAGTTGCCATGCTCTACACTTCCAGTTCAACACCTTAACGAGGGAAGTGCGATGTCCATCATAAAAAGCTACGCCGCAAAACAGGCCGGGGCCGATCTGGAAATCTGGGAATATGATGCCGGGGAACTGCTGCCGGACGATGTGGAAGTGCAGGTGGATTACTGCGGTATCTGCCATTCGGATTTGTCGATGATCGACAACGAGTGGGGCATGTCGAGCTATCCGTTGGTGGCTGGCCATGAAATCATTGGCCGTGTGGCGGCGCTGGGTTCGTCTGCGCAGAGCAAAGGCCTGAAAGTCGGCCAGCGCGTGGGCGTGGGCTGGACAGCGCGCAGCTGTGGGCACTGCGACGCCTGCATCAGCGGCAATCAGATTAACTGCCTGGAAGGCTCGCTGCCGACCATCATGAACCGCGGTGGCTTCGCTGATAAGCTGCGTGCCGACTGGCAATGGGTTATCCCACTTCCTGAGAGCATTGATATCGAAACCGCAGGCCCGATGTTGTGCGGGGGGATTACGGTCTTCAAACCGCTGCTGCTCAATAACATCACCGCCACCAGCCGCGTGGGCGTGATTGGTATTGGTGGGCTTGGGCATATCGCTATCAAGCTTCTGCATGCGATGGGTGTGGAAGTGACGGCGTTCAGCTCTAACCCGGCGAAAGAGCAAGAAGTGCTGGCAATGGGTGCCGATCGTGTGGTGAATAGCCGCGATCCGGAAGCGCTAAAAACGATGGCCGGGCAGTTTGACCTGATCATCAACACCGTGGCGGTGGATCTCGACTGGCAGCCGTACTTTGAAGCGCTGGCCTACGGCGGTAACTTCCACACGGTGGGCGCGGTGATGAAGCCGTTGCAGGTACCTGCCTTTACGCTCATTGGCGGCGATCGTCGCATCTCCGGCTCGGCGACCGGTAACCCGGCGGAGCTGCGCAAGCTGATGAAATTTGCCGGCCGCACCAAAGTCGCGCCGACCACCGAGCTGTTCCCGATGTCGCAAATCAATGATGCGCTGAAGCATGTGCGTGAAGGTAAAGCGCGTTATCGCGTGGTGCTGAAAGCGGATTTTTGATGTGAGTTGAGGGGCGGTTCAGCTGCGGTGAGCGCCCCTCTCCCTAACCCTCTCCCAATGGGAGAGGGAGTATCCGATTAATGCCGCGATTAGCCCCTGGTTATAGCAGCAAACACCTCAGCGACAGCAACCGCCCCCGGGTCGGTTACGCCGTCGAGATTCTCTTTATTCACATACGATGAGCGCCCTGCTCCGGCTTTTTGCATTTTCGCCGTGCTTTCTGCTCCGGCTTTAGCCGCTTCAACCGCCGCCTCCAGCCCTTTATCACGCAGCGCTTCAAGTGCAGGTTGCAGTGCATCAATCAGCGTTCTGTCGCCGATGTCTGCGCCACCGTACTGCTTCATCTGCTGTAATCCACCCAGCAGGGCTTCCGGCAGCGTCTTGCCGCTGTGCACAGCCTGGCCTGCTGCGGTGAAAAAGATCGACATCAATACGCCGCTGGAGCCACCCATGACCGTCGCCAACCGTTCACCCGTCAGTTGCAGCAGTTGCGCAGTATCGTTAAGCGGCAGTTTGCCCGCCTTCAGCAGCTGTTCAATATCTCGCGCACCCTCCGCGAAGGTTGAGCCGGTATCACCATCGCCCACTTTCGCATCCAGCGCATTCAGGCGATTTTCCAGCTCGATGAGCGTCCGGGTCGCCGCGGCCAGCAGGGTTTTCACCTGCGCGTTTTCTGAGGGCGTGACCTCCACGCTATCGTGGATTTTGCTGTGTTTCACCGTTTTTAGCGGTGCAAAGGCCACCGGGACCTGCCAGCCGAGAGTCTCGACTTCTGCCCGTAGCGCTTTTTCAAACGCAGGCGTCAGCTTCAATAACGACAGGGAAAATCCTTTCATATCCAGCGAACTGACCAGTGCTGCCGGGCCAATCAGCCAGCTGATTTGCTTGTGCAGCGCGGAGTGAGCCAGCTCTTTCGTCAATAGCGCCATCTCCAGCGCCGAGACACCGCCCAGGTTATTGATAAGCACCGCCACGCTGGCGTCACCCACTTTCTCCTGCAGCGGTGTGATCAGGGTGTCGATAATCGATTTGCTGTTGTGACTGTCGAGCGTAGACGCCCCCGGCTCACCGTGAATGCCCAGCCCAAGCTCCACGTGGCCTGGCTTGATGCGCCCTTCGTCTTCATCGCTGCCCGGCAGGTTGCAGCTCTGCATGGCCACGCCGAGGCTGAACACGTTGTCACAGGCCTGCTGGGCGATGTTGCGCACTTCGCTCAACGATTTGCCCTGCTCAGCGGCATAGCCGGCAATTTTGTGCACCAGTGCCGTTCCTGCGATACCGCGTGGCTGTTTGTTATCTGGCAACGCGATGTCGTCGGCAACAATCACCATCTCGACTTTCAGGCCATAGCGTTTGGCTTTCTCGGCGGCGAGGCCAAAGTTCAGGCGGTCTCCGGTATAGTTCTTCACGATCAACAGGCAGCCGCGATCGCCGGTCACCGCGACGATAGCGTTAAGCACTGCGTCCACGCTCGGGGAAGCGAACAAATCACCGCAGACGGCAGCCGTTAGCATCCCTTTCCCCACAAATCCGGCGTGGGCCGGTTCATGGCCGGAGCCACCGCCGGAAATCACCGCCACGCGGCTTTTGTCCCAGTCGCCTCGGGCAATCACCCGGATCGCCGGATCGATATCTAAGCGCACCAGATTACCGTGCGGTGCGGATAACACTATGCCTTCCACGGCATCGTTGACCAGCTGTTTGCGGTCATTAAAGAAGAATCTGGACATTGCTTTCCACCCATTTGAAACACGTATGCAAAAGCATAGTCGGCGCTGCGTATTACGCCGCAAACTCCGGAATTCCCTGAACCTTCTTTTTTCGGTTTGACCTATACTCGACGCAGGAGAAACGGAGGAAATACCATGAGCTCACCCCTGCTGATTGCCCGCACCACCGATAAGGAACTCGTTCTGTTACCCGGCATGGCGAACCGCCATGGGCTGATTACCGGCGCCACCGGGACGGGGAAAACCGTCACCCTGCAAAAAATGGCGGAGTCCTTTTCCGAGGCAGGCGTGCCGGTATTTATGGCGGATGTGAAAGGCGATCTCACCGGGGTGGCCGAAGAGGGGCAGGCGTCTGAAAAGCTGATGGAGCGGCTGAAAAAAATCGGTGTGAATAACTGGGAAGCGCACAGCAACCCGGTGGTGGTGTGGGACATTTTTGGCGAAAAAGGCCACCCGGTGCGCGCCACCGTTTCCGATCTCGGGCCACTGCTGCTCGCCCGTTTGTTGAATCTGAATGAGGTGCAGGCCGGGGTGCTGAATATCATCTTCCGCATTGCCGACGATCAGGGTCTGCTGCTGCTCGATTTTAAAGACTTGCGCGCCATTACTCAGTACATCGGTGATAACGCTAAATCGTTCCAGAATCAGTACGGAAATATCAGCAGCGCCTCGGTGGGTGCCATTCAGCGTGGGCTGCTCACACTGGAGCAACAGGGTGCAGAACACTTCTTCGGCGAGCCGATGCTCGACATCAAAGACTGGATGAAAACCGACAGCAACGGGAAAGGGATTATCAACATCCTGAGCGCGGAAAAGCTCTACCAGATGCCGAAACTGTATGCCGCCAGCCTGCTGTGGATGCTGTCGGAGCTGTATGAGCAGCTGCCGGAAGCGGGCGACCAGGAAAAACCCAAACTGGTGTTCTTCTTCGATGAAGCCCACCTGCTGTTCAGCGATGCGCCGCAGGTCCTGCTGGATAAAATCGAGCAGGTGATCCGTCTGATTCGCTCCAAAGCCGTTGGGGTTTATTTTGTGTCGCAGAACCCTTCTGACATTCCGGATAACGTATTAGGCCAGCTCGGTAACCGAGTACAGCACGCCCTGCGTGCCTTCACCCCAAAAGATCAGAAGGCAGTGAAAACGGCAGCGCAAACCATGCGAGCCAATCCGGCCTTTGATACTGAGAAAGCGATTCAGGAGCTCGGCACCGGTGAAGCGCTGATCTCGTTTTTGGATGAGAAAGGCAGCCCGTCCGTGGTTGAGCGGGCAATGGTGATAGCACCGTGTTCACGCATGGGGCCGGTGACCGTTGATGAGCGTAATGGTTTAATCAACAACTCGCCGGTGTACGGTAAATATGAAGATGCCGTGGACCGTGAATCGGCCTTTGAGAAGCTGCAGAAAGGTGTCCAGGCAACGACAGAAGCGCAAAATGCGCCCCCTGCCAAAGGTGAGGATGCTAACGTTGACGATGGGATCCTCGGCGGCCTGAAAGACATTCTGTTCGGCACCACCGGCCCACGCGGTGGTAAACGAGATGGTCTGGTACAAACGGCAGCGAAAAGCGCCACGCGGCAGATAACCAATCAAATAGTGCGCGGGATGCTCGGGAGTTTGCTTGGGGGAAGACGGCGGTAATGTCGTTTTACGCGTGAGCCTGAGTTGCCGTTTAGAGTTGCCGTTTAGATTTCCCCCTCACCCCAACCCTCTCCCTCAGGGAGAGGGAGAAAAGACGCGCCATCTGCACCATTCCTGCCCTCAGGGAGAGGGAGAAAAGCAGAGCGCCACCGGCACAATTCCTGCCCCTCAGGGAGAAGAGCTAAGGCAGAGTGGGATATCAATCTTGATCCCCTCTCCCTTGAGGGAGAGGGTTAAGGTGAGGGGGGATGACTGAAGACGGCTCGGGTCAGACCCGAATCACGCCTTACGCATCATCAGCCACAGGCTTATCAGGAAGAAGCTGCCGCTCGGCAACAATGCGCCAATAATCGGCGGGATGCCGTACACCAGCGTCAGCGGGCCGAAGATCTGATCGAGGACGTAGAACACAAAACCAAAGCTTATCCCTGTCACCACTCGCACACCCATCGGCACGCTTCGCAGTGGGCCGAAGATAAACGACAGCGCCATCAGCATCATGACCGCAACCGATAACGGCTGGAACACTTTGCTCCACATGTTCAGTTGGTAGCGTCCCGCGTCCTGACCACTCGACTTCAGATACTTCACGTAGTTGTGCAAGCCTCTGATGGAAAGCGCATCCGGATCCAGTGCCACAACGCCGAGTTTGTCTGGCGTGAGGTTGGTTTTCCAGGTACCGCTGACGGTCTGCGAACCTGTCACCTGTTCCGGGTTGCTCAGGTTAGATTCGTCTACCTGCGACAAACGCCACGCTTTGCTCTCAGTGTCAAACTTCGCCGAGGCCGCATAGCGCACAGACTCCAGACGACGTTTGTCATTAAAACTGTAGATACTGATGCCGCCCAGCTCGTCATCGCCCTTAATGCGTTCGATGTAGATGTAGTTGTTACCATCTTTCGCCCACATCCCTTGTTGAGTCGACAGCAGAGAGCCGCCGTACATGGCCTGCGCACGCAGATTACGCGCCATCTGCTCGCCCTGTGGGGCCACCCATTCGCCGATTGCCATCGTCAGCAGCACCAGCGGAATCGCGGTTTTCATTACGGACAGCGCGACCTGCATGCGGGTAAACCCGGATGCCTGCATTACCACCAGCTCACTACGCTGAGCCAGCATACCGAGCCCGAGCAGTGCTCCCAGCAGCGCCGCCATTGGGAAGAAAATTTGCACATCTTTCGGGATACTGAGCAGGGTGTACATCCCCGCGCCCATCGCGTCGTAGCTGCCCTGCCCCGCTTTTTTGAGCTGGTCGACAAACTTGATGATGGCCGAAAGTGACACCAGCATGAACAACGTCATCATGATGGTGGTGAAAATGGTTTTACCGATATAGCGGTCGAGTACGCCAAATGCCTGCATTATACCGCTCCTTTCCCGCTAAACCGTGCGCGGAAGCGGCGCATCGGCACTGTATCCCAGACGTTCAGCACAACAGCAATACCGAAATAGAGCAGGTTCACGGCCCACATCCACACCGCCGGATCCAGTTTGCCCTTGCTGCCGTTGGATTTGATGGACGTCTGCACCAGGAAGAACACCAGGTAGAGCAGCATCGCTGGCAGCATGGACAGTACGCGGCCCTGACGCGGGTTCACCACGCTCAGCGGGACCACCATCAGCGCCATGATAAACACCGTGGCCACCAGCGTAATTCGCCAGTGCAATTCTGCGCGCGCCTGAGGTTTATCGGTATGCAACAGCGTGGTCATGTTCATCTGGTCGGTATCATTAGGGTCAAGCGCAACGGCCTGATGCCCTATCACCGCCTGATAATCGGTAAAATCGGTGATGCGGAAATCGCGCAGCATGGCGGTGCCTTCAAAACGCGTTCCCTTGTTCAGATTCACCACCTGCGAACCGTCTTTTTGCTGAGAGAGATGGCCGGAATCCGCCACCACCACGGAAGGGCGGGCATTACCTTTAGTGCGGATCTGTGCCAGGAAGACATTTTTAAATTTGCTGCCGTTAACGCCTTCGATGAACAGCACCGAGTTGCCGTCGCTGGCTTGCTGGAACTGGCCCTGAGCCAGAGCCGCCATACCGGGGTTAGCTTTCGCCTCCGCCAGCACTTCGTCCTGATGGCGGGACGACCACGGGCCTGCCCACATCACGTTGACCGCCGCCACGATACCGGTAAACAGCGCGAGGATCATCGCCGCTTTCACCAGCACAGCCTTGCTCAGGCCACAGGCGTGCATCACCGTGATTTCACTTTCGGTGTAGAGTTTGCCCAGCGTCATCAGCAGGCCAAGGAAAAGACTGAGGGGCAGAATAAGCTGCGCCATTTCTGGCACCCCGAGACCTAACAGGGAAAGGACGAGGTTAGTTGGGATGTCACCATCCACCGCTGCGCCCAGGATCCTGACCAGTTTCTGGCAGAAAAAGATCAGCAGCAGGATGAAGAGGATCGCCAACTGGCTTTTCAACGTCTCCCGCACCAGATATCTTATGATTATCACTATTATTACGCCCGTTAAAACCCGTCTTTACTCGTTTTTCTTCACGTGCCAGGTGCATTTGGCGGCATCCGCTCGCTTTTGCCCCATAGTGGGCTATGCTGCGGAGGATTTCAGGCCTTGCTGCCTTCCTGTCACACGAATAATTTAGAGCATCGTTGCTGGAAAATTGCTTGTTTCATGGCTTAAACGTCATTTATTCTCTTGAGTCGTCGAAAACATCGCTAAGATTATATGACTCAGCGACTTTGCGTTCAGACCCGGTTCTGACGAGCCAACATCGCGATATCGTTAAGATTACCACGAAGTCACCGCAACAGCGGACATGAGTTACGAAAGCTTGCAATTCTATCCGTAGCCACCGCCGTTGTCTTTAAGATTCAGGAGCGTAGTGCATGGAGTTCAGTGTAAAAAGCGGTAGCCCGGAGAAACAACGGAGTGCCTGCATCGTTGTTGGCGTCTTTGAACCACGCCGTCTCTCCCCCATTGCCGAACAACTCGACAAGATCAGCGACGGCTATATCAGCGCCCTGCTGCGCCGTGGCGAACTTGAAGGCAAACCAGGCCAGACCCTGCTGCTGCACCACGTGCCGAACGTGCTCTCCGAGCGCATTCTGCTGATTGGTTGCGGTAAAGAGCGCGAGCTCGATGAACGTCAGTATAAACAAGTTATCCAGAAAACGATCAATACACTGAATGACACCGGCTCGATGGAAGCGGTTTGCTTCCTGACCGAACTGCACGTCAAAGGCCGCAACAACTACTGGAAAGTACGCCAGGCCGTTGAAACCGCAAAAGAGACGCTGTACAGCTTCGATCAGTTGAAAACCAACAAGAGCGAGCCACGTCGTCCGCTGCGCAAAATGGTGTTCAACGTGCCAACGCGCCGTGAACTGACCAGCGGCGAGCGTGCTATTCAGCACGGTCTGGCGATCGCTGCCGGGATTAAGGCTGCGAAAGATCTCGGCAACATGCCGCCGAACATCTGTAATGCCGGGTACCTGGCGTCTCAGGCGCGCCAGTTGGCCGACTCCTACAGCAAAAACGTCATCACCCGCGTCATCGGCGAACAGCAGATGAAAGAGCTGGGCATGCACTCCTATCTGGCGGTCGGTAACGGCTCACAGAACGAGTCCCTGATGTCGGTCATTGAATACAAAGGCAATCCGGCGGAAGATGCCCGTCCTATCGTGCTGGTGGGTAAAGGCCTGACGTTTGACTCCGGCGGTATCTCCATCAAGCCTGCCGAAGGCATGGACGAGATGAAATACGACATGTGCGGCGCGGCGGCGGTTTATGGCGTGATGCGCATGGTGGCTGAGCTTCAGCTGCCGCTGAACGTAATTGGCGTACTGGCGGGCTGTGAAAACATGCCTGGCGGGCGCGCCTATCGTCCGGGCGACGTGCTGACCACCATGTCCGGCCAGACCGTTGAAGTGCTGAACACCGACGCCGAAGGCCGTCTGGTGTTGTGCGACGTGCTGACCTACGTTGAGCGTTTCGAACCGGAAGCGGTGATCGACGTGGCAACGCTGACCGGTGCCTGCGTGATCGCGCTGGGCCATCACATCACCGGCCTGATGTCGAACCACAACCCGCTGGCGCACGAGCTGATCGGCGCGTCCGAGCAGGCCGGCGACCGCGCATGGCGCCTGCCGCTGGGTGATGAGTATCAGGAGCAGTTGGAAACCAACTTTGCGGATATGGCGAATATCGGCGGCCGTCCTGGTGGTGCTATCACCGCAGGCTGCTTCCTGTCTCGCTTTGCCCGTAAATATAACTGGGCTCACCTGGACATCGCCGGTACCGCATGGCGTTCCGGCAAGGCCAAAGGCGCGACCGGTCGTCCGGTTGCCCTGCTGTCGCAGTTCCTGCTGAACCGCGCGGGCTTTAACGGCGAAGAGTAAGGCTACAGCCCCTCACCCTAACCCTCTCCCCAAAGGGGCGAGGGGATTTTCTCCCTCTCCCTTGAGGGAGAGGGTCGGGGTGAGGGTCAACGATTTAAAATCACCACAAGAAACCCCATATTATGAAGAATGCGACGTTCTACCTGCTCGATAACGACGACACCGCCGACGGCTTAAGCGCCGTGGAGCAGCTGGTGTGCGAACTGGCGGCAGACAGGTGGAGAGCGGGAAAACGCATTCTGATCGCCTGTGAAGATGAGAAGCAGGCCATTCGCCTCGATGAGGCGCTGTGGTCGCGGCCACCGGAAAGCTTCGTGCCGCATAATTTGTCGGGCGAAGGCCCACGCGGCGGTGCGCCGGTGGAAATCGCCTGGCCACAAAAGCGCAACAGCAGCCCGCGGGATATTTTGATTAGCCTGCGCGTAGGCTTTGCAGACTTTGCCACCGCTTTCACAGAAGTGATAGACTTTGTCCCACACGAAGATTCCTTAAAACAACTGGCGCGCGATCGTTACAAAGCGTACCGCATGGCTGGTTTTAACCTGAATACGGCAACCTGGAAATAATGGAAAAGACATACAACCCACAAGATATCGAACAGCCGCTTTACGAGCACTGGGAAAAGCAGGGCTATTTCAAACCGAATGGTGATGAAAGCCAGGAAAGCTTCTGCATCATGATCCCGCCGCCGAACGTCACCGGCAGTTTGCATATGGGTCATGCCTTCCAGCAAACCATCATGGACACCATGATCCGCTACCAGCGCATGCAGGGCAAAAACACCCTGTGGCAGGCCGGTACCGACCATGCGGGTATTGCAACCCAGATGGTGGTTGAGCGTAAGATTGCCGCTGAAGAAGGGAAAACCCGCCACGACTACGGTCGCGATGCCTTTATCGACAAAATCTGGCAGTGGAAAGCGGAATCCGGCGGCACCATTACCCGTCAGATGCGCCGTCTCGGTAACTCCGTAGACTGGGAGCGCGAGCGCTTCACCATGGACGAAGGCCTTTCCAATGCCGTGAAAGAAGTCTTCGTGCGCCTGTATAAAGAAGATCTGATCTACCGCGGTAAGCGCCTGGTCAACTGGGATCCGAAACTGCGCACCGCAATTTCTGACCTGGAAGTGGAAAACCGCGAGTCTAAAGGCTCCATGTGGCACATCCGCTATCCGCTGGCTGACGGCGTGAAAACCGCTGACGGTAAAGATTACCTGGTCGTAGCCACCACGCGTCCTGAGACCGTGCTCGGTGATACCGGCGTGGCCGTTAACCCGGAAGATCCACGTTACAAAGATCTGATCGGCAAATTCCTCGTTCTGCCGCTGGTAAACCGCCGTATTCCTATCGTGGGCGATGAACACGCCGACATGGAAAAAGGCACTGGCTGCGTGAAAATCACCCCGGCGCACGACTTTAACGACTATGAAGTTGGTAAACGTCACGCCCTGCCGATGATCAACATTCTGACCTTTGACGGTGACATTCGTGAAAGCGCTCAGGTATTTGATACCAAAGGCGAAGAGTCCGACGCTTATCCAGCCGATATTCCGGCTGAATTCCAGAAGCTGGAACGTTTTGCTGCGCGTAAAGCGGTCGTCGCTGCGGTCGATGCCCTCGGCCTGCTGGAAGAAATCAAACCTCACGATCTGACCGTACCTTACGGCGACCGTGGCGGCGTGGTTATCGAGCCAATGCTGACTGACCAGTGGTACGTGCGTGCCGACGTGCTGGCGAAGCCTGCCGTGGAAGCGGTTGAAAATGGCGACATTCAGTTCGTGCCGAAGCAGTACGAAAACATGTATTTCTCCTGGATGCGTGACATTCAGGACTGGTGTATCTCCCGTCAGCTGTGGTGGGGTCACCGTATTCCGGCGTGGTACGACAACGACGGCAACGTCTACGTGGGCCGCACCGAAGACGAAGTGCGTCAGGAAAACAACCTGAGCGCTGACGTGGCACTGCGCCAGGACGAAGACGTGCTCGACACCTGGTTCTCCTCCGCGCTGTGGACGTTCTCCACCCTCGGCTGGCCGGAAAACACCGACGCGCTGCGTCAGTTCCACCCAACCAGCGTGATGGTTTCCGGCTTCGACATCATCTTCTTCTGGATTGCCCGCATGATCATGATGACCATGCACTTCATCAAAGATGAAAACGGTAAGCCACAGGTGCCGTTCAAGACCGTCTACATGACCGGTCTGATCCGTGATGACGAAGGCCAGAAGATGTCCAAATCCAAGGGGAACGTTATCGACCCACTGGATATGGTTGACGGTATTTCGCTGCCAGACCTGCTGGAAAAACGCACCGGCAACATGATGCAGCCGCAGCTGGCTGAGAAAATTGCCAAGCGCACCGAGAAGCAGTTCCCGGACGGTATTGAGCCACACGGCACCGACGCCCTGCGCTTCACCCTGGCAGCACTGGCGTCTACCGGTCGCGACATCAACTGGGACATGAAGCGCCTGGAAGGTTACCGTAACTTCTGTAACAAACTGTGGAACGCCAGCCGCTTCGTGCTGATGAACACCGAAGATCAGGATTGTGGCTTCAACGGCGGCGAGAAAGTGCTGTCGCTGGCGGATCGCTGGATTCTGGCGGAATTCAACCAGACCATCAAAGCGTACCGTGAAGCACTGGATAACTTCCGCTTCGATATCGCCGCAGGCATTCTGTATGAGTTCACCTGGAACCAGTTCTGTGACTGGTATCTGGAGCTGACCAAGCCAGTGATGACCGGTGGCTCAGAAGCCGAGCTGCGCGGCACTCGTCACACGCTGGTGACCGTTCTGGAAGGTCTGCTGCGCCTCGCGCACCCAATCATTCCATTCATCACCGAAACCATCTGGCAGCGCGTGAAAGTGATTGCGGGTATCGATGCAGATACCATCATGCTGCAGCCGTTCCCGGCGTTCGATGCCTCTCAGGTTGATGAAGCCGCGGCTTCCGATACCGAATGGCTGAAGCAGGCGATCATTGCCGTGCGTAACATCCGTGCGGAAATGAACATTGCGCCAGGCAAACCGCTTGAGCTGCTGCTGCATGGTTGCAGCGCCGATGCCGTTCGTCGCGTGACCGACAACCGCAGCTTCCTGCTGAACATGGCTCGTCTGGAAAGCATCACCGTGCTGCCTGCCGATGATAAAGGTCCGGTCTCCGTGACCAAGATCATCGACGGTGCAGAGCTGCTGATCCCGATGGCTGGCCTCATCAACAAAGAAGATGAGCTGGCACGTCTGGCGAAAGAAGTGGCGAAAATCGAAGGTGAAATCGGCCGTATCGAAAGCAAACTGGCAAACGAAGGCTTTGTGGCGCGCGCACCGGAAGCGGTGATTGCCAAAGAGCGTGAGAAGCTGGAAGGCTATGCCGAAGCGAAAGCGAAGCTGATTGAACAGCAGGCTGTGATCGCCGCGCTGTAATCGCCCTGAAAGTGAAAAAGCCGGAGAATGCTCCGGCTTTTTTTACGCCTAAATAAACGGCATAGCAGGAACAACGCCTCGCGAAATCGCCGCTAACAATCCAGTGTCATTTTCCTCATCCGAATCGACTAATTCCAGCGCATTGAGGTCGCCCTCTACTAAGGTGTGGTTAGCCAGGTAGCGAATAAAGCGGATCTTCGCCCACGGGTAGGCCAGCCCCATCGTGACCATTGAGACCAACGCCAGCACCACGATTTGCTGCAACATGGCGATAAACGTAATGGAAGAACGAAAGTGCAACGTATTCCCCAGCGTCAGGCCATTAATAAACATATTACGTAATGCTGTCATGGCAAACGTTGCAGCCAAAATAGCGCCGACAAAATAAAGCAGATAGCTCATTGTAATTTCTGACAGATATTGCGCCACCAGGGTCTGCTGAGATTGTGCATCCATCATGCCGAATGCCACTGCGAAGGCGAATTGCTCGTAGAGGGGCGCAATGATTTTTCCGATGACCACAATAAAAGGCAGCAAAATAAGCATCGACAGTACGCCCACTTTCAGACAGCGTTTGAGGGAAACGGTAATATCAAAAGGTTGAGTACCAAAGCGTGCATTTTTGCCCAACAACTGCATCCATTTTCCGTAGCAAATACCATTAACGGCCCCAATCAGCAACAGACCAGCCACCGCCATCAGCACCATATGGGCAATCAGGGTGGTCAAATCGGAGGGCTGGCCCAGGATAATGTTGAACAGGTAGAGGAAAATAATGCTCGCCACCCCCAACGCTACCGGCAAGCCCAGCATCACCCACATAGCCTGCCCGGTACGACAGTGAAAACCGAAACGGACATTATTCAGCGTGGTCATCATTGCCTGATAGCGCAACCCCTTTACCGCCATCAGCGGCGACAACACGATTAACACTATCACCGGAAAAGAAGAAAAAGCCGGATTGACAGAAGAGCAGATAACCGTGGCAAATATAAAGAAGAACATCAGCAAAAATAAGCTCAGAAACAATGCCCCGCCCGTTGCATTGTAGCGAAAGCGCACGCCATTCAGCTCCATATTTTCATAAATATAGCGGCGGATTTTAACCAAAGCCCAGGGCAGATAAATACCCAGCGTCACTATCGTGAGTAATAAATTCACCAGGAAAATAATAAAAAACCGCCCGACTTTTCCGTGAAAGACAAACTTATGCTGCGAAGGTGCTGCAGCCTGCTCGATCCCGACCATATAAATAAATCTCCATTTTATAAATTATATAAAAATAATGAATATTTCAGTGCCATTATTATCGGAGCGTTTAGTATGCGGAGCATTTAATCTGACAACAAGCGTTGTGATGCCCGGAAACGGAACTTGCACCGTGCTAATGAGAGTGGTATTAAATAAAATTATGTTTAAAGGTTTCACATCGAGTAATTAAATGAATGCTACCGCGCTTCCCACACTCACTCTGCGTGTCCTGACTTCGCAGGACAACGCAGCCATTGCCAGCGTCATTCGCCAGGTTTCCGCCGAATACGGCCTGACCGCCGATAAAGGCTACACGGTGGCCGACCCGAATCTGGACGAGCTGTATCAGCTTTATAGCCAGCCAGGGCACGCCTACTGGGTGATCGAACAGAATGGTGCGGTGGTGGGCGGTGGCGGTATTGCGCCGCTCCAGTGCAGCGAAACGGATATCTGTGAACTGCAAAAGATGTATTTTCTGCCGTCAGCCCGTGGCAAAGGCATGGCGAAAAAGCTGGCACTGATAGCGATGGAACACGCCCGCGAACAGGGCTTTAAGCGTTGCTATCTGGAAACGACCGCGTTTCTGAAAGAAGCGATTGCGCTGTATGAACATCTGGGCTTTGAGCATATCGATGCCGCACTGGGTTGCACCGGGCATGTGGATTGCGAAGTGCGGATGCTGAAGGTGCTTTAGATTTAGCATCCCTAAACACCCCTCTCCCCTGCCCTCTCCCCTGTACGGTCCGGAGACATGGTAGACAGGTGTTCGGAGACATGGTGAACACTATTTAACATCCTTTACCCATGGTGATCGACCTTTTCTTCAGGTCGATCACCCCCACTTTCGTGCTGTACCACCACACTTCATAGCAGCCGTCTTCCGCCATCTCCTTCAGCCCGACACGCTCCCCTCTGAACGCCTTGCCTGCGTTCAGACTGATGCCTTTTGCACTCAGCTTTCCGCTTATATCCACTTTCCTCACCATCACTCCCTCGTCGTATTCCGGGAGCTCAACGTGACTGCTGTACTGCCGCGCAGAGGGCTGATACCGCGAAGCGGGCACGGCCATCTCCAGTGAGGCGTGTGGTCGTTCAAGGTTATAAACGTTGCGCCAGTGGTCAAAGGCTCGCTGCAGCTCACCCCTGTCCGCAAACCACTTCCCCTGCAGAACTTCTGCCTTCAGGCTGCGGTGAAAACGCTCCAGCTTGCCCTGTGTCTGTGGGTGATATGACCGGGAATGGCCCACCCGGATACCCTGGCGCATCAGCCACAGCTCCAGTGCCGTCCAGGTTCCGGTGGTGTCTCCCCACGGTGCCCCGTTGTCCATCGTCATCCGCTCCGGCAACCCGTAGTGCCTGAACACGTTAATCAGCTGTGACTGCACGGTCTCCCGCCGTTCATCATCGCAGTGCGCCAGACAGAGAGAAAAGCGGGAGTGGTCATCGAGCAGCGTCAGTGGATGGCAGCGCCCGCCTCCGAAGGGAAAGTGACCCTTAAAGTCCATCTGCCAGAGGCGGTTGGGGGCGTCATGTTCAAAGCGGCCGGTGGCCGGAACACCCGGTATCGCACCCGGCAGCAGGCCGTGACGGGCCATCAGGTTATGGACAGTGCTGAAAGCAGGCATCCGGTGTCCCTGGTCTTCGAGCCAGTGCTTAATCTTGCGTGCGCCCCAGTGTGCATGACGGGCATGAGCCTGGCGCAGCAGGTCAGTGATGGCGTCAGATGAGCGGTTCGGAGAATGATGAGGTACGCGGGGCCTGTCCTGCAGACCCGGCAGACCGTCCTGAGCCCAGCGGCGAAGCCACTTGTAGCCGGTGGCAGGGGAAATGCCGTAGTGACGGCAAAGAGAACGGATGTTCGCCCCGTCTTGTGAGGCGAACAGAACAAACTCGGTACGTAATGACATGGTATCTCTCGCATCCCAGGGCATAAGCGACTCCATAAACGGGTTCTTATGCCTTAGTTGTAAGTGTCTACCATGTCCCCGAACAAGTGTTCATGATGTCCCCGGACCGTACACCCCAAGGGAGAGGGAGAAAGAAAAGACCGCTCTGTCTTGATCCCCTCTCCCTTGGGGAGAGGGTTAGGGAGAGGGGAAACTACAATCGTTAAACCGGCACCCCGCTGTGAAACCGAAACTCGGCATCCGGTGCAGAAATAAGCGCCGCTTCCACCTCGCCAAACCAGCGCACCCGCGGCGCAATATCCTCTTCCGACACCTGCTGCGCCAGCGTCAGATAATCTTGATAATGCCGTGCTTCTGAGCGTAACAGCGACAGATAAAACCTCTGCAAATCATCGTCGAGAAACGGGGCCAGCGCCGCAAAACGCTCGCAGGAGCGCGCTTCGATGTAGGCTCCACAAATCAGCTTATCTATCAGCGTCAGCGGTTCGTGAGTTCGGACTTCTTTCAGCATCCCTTTGGCATAACGACTGGCGGTAATCTTCACATACGGAATGTCGCGAGCCTGCATTAGCTCCCGCACTTGCCAGAAGTGGTGCAGCTCTTCTTTGATGAGCAGCACCATGCTGTCGATAAGCTGCCGTCCCCACGGATCGTCTGTTTCTGGCATCACGCTTTTGCTGATTTGCTTTTGCAGCGCGATAAAATCAGGCTCTTCGCCACCACGAAAGGCAAAGGCTTCATAAGGCTGCAACCACGCCAACAGCGCATCGGCACCGGCTTTGTCGGCCACGTATTTGCGCACCAGCAGCATCGCAGTTTGTGCGGCTTTCAGTTCGCACACCAGATGATCGGTCAGGAGCAGCGGAAGATGCTGAGGGTCGCGGGCTTTGTCGAGCCACGCCTGGGGCGTTGAACACTGCAGAAAGGATAAAACGGGCGCGAGTATGTGCGGGTAGTCCATTCAGGTACTGTCTCGTGAGTGTGATGCGGCAGCGAGCGCCGCCGCATCGGTCATCGCTTAGTGGCGAACGCCGTCGTCATCTTCGTCGATGTAATCTTCGTCGTCGCCCTCTTCGCCTTCACCGTTTGGATCTTCGAAGTAGGTGCCCCAACCGTCATATTCCACGCCGAATTTTTCGGCCAGGTTCATCAATTGCTCAACCTGAGCGTCAATCAGATCCGGGTTCAGCGCACATTCGCTGAGTGCGTCGCAGCAGATAACCACTTCGCCGCCCTCTTCCACTTCCAGTTCTTCTGGCTCGGTCACTTCATAACCCAGCTTGAACACCTCAACGGCCAGTTTCTCCAGCGTGTCGAAATCGTCTGCTGAGAAATGGTGCTCGATGGTGTACAGCGCATCCGGATCGCTGCCATCGTCCAGTAATTCTTCAATAATCAGACGCGTCTCTTCGCGCTGCTCTTCCAGGTGTTCCGGGTTTGCCATAGCTCGTTCCTCATTATGTGCGGCAGATACTTCTATTTTCACATACCGCGCTGATTGCCTCCACCTTTCCGACAAAGATTTGTGAAACGGGGTTGCAAATGAATATTCATACATATAAATTGAATTTTAATTCAGTTATTGGCGTGTGCCATGAGAGGGAAATATGTCGGCGTTTTATCAGAAGCATTTTTTGAAGTTACTCGATTTTACCCCTTCCCAGATAACCCAGTTGTTGGCCCTTGCAGCCCAGCTTAAAGCGGATAAAAAACACGGCAAAGAAGTGCCGAAACTGACCGGAAAAAACATTGCGCTCATCTTCGAAAAAGACTCGACCCGTACCCGATGCTCTTTCGAAGTTGCCGCTTTCGATCAGGGGGCGCGCGTGACGTATCTCGGCCCAAGCGGCAGCCAGATTGGGCACAAAGAATCCATTAAAGACACCGCTCGCGTATTAGGCCGGATGTATGACGGTATTCAATATCGCGGCTATGGCCAGGAGATCGTGGAAACTCTGGCAGAATACGCTGGCGTGCCGGTGTGGAACGGTCTGACTAACGAATTTCACCCGACCCAGTTATTGGCGGATTTGCTGACCATGCAGGAGCATCTGCCGGGGAAAGCCTTCAACGAAATGACGCTGGTTTATGCAGGCGATGCGCGTAACAACATGGGGAACTCCATGCTGGAAGCCGCGGCACTCACCGGGCTGGATTTGCGTCTGGTGGCACCGCAGGCATGTTGGCCTGAAGCGAGTCTTGTGGCGGAATGCAAAGCGCTGGCGCAGAAAAACGGCGGTGATATCACGCTGACGGAGGATATTACCGCAGGTGTGAAAGGCGCGGATTTTGTCTACACCGACGTCTGGGTATCCATGGGTGAAGCCAAAGAAAAATGGGCAGAACGTATTGCGCTGTTGCGTGACTACCAGGTGAATAAAACGATGCTGGCGCTGACGGGGAACCCCCAGGTGAAGTTCCTGCACTGCCTGCCTGCGTTTCATGACGACCAGACCACGCTCGGCAAACAGATGGCGCAAGAGTTCGGCCTGCACGGCGGAATGGAAGTCACGGATGAGGTGTTTGAGTCAGAAGCGAGCATCGTGTTCGATCAGGCCGAAAACCGGATGCACACCATTAAAGCGGTGATGGTGGCGACGCTTTCGCAGTAATGTTTGCACTGGCACTCCCCCTCTCCCAAAAGGAGAGGGAGAAACCGGACAAGTTCCCTCTCCCTGTGGGAGAGGGTTAGGGAGAGGGAAGGCTACAAACTCACTCCACCAACATTTTCACCACAGCCTTACGAACCTTCGCCGGTGTTCCCACGGCACACAGCGGCTTGTGCACTTCGCCCGGGTAGAACACCACAAAATCCCCTTCGCTCAGCAGCACGGTTTTTTCCTGCACGCCTTCCGGCAGAAAGGCGATGTCTTTGTCCGCCAGCCAGTCAGTGTCTGGCTTCCCGGCAGGCTGGGTACTGAACGTCATCCCTTCCTGGCCCTTCAGAATGATTTGGATATCCAGATACTTCGCATGAAACTCCGCACGGCGCTCGGCAAATGGCTCGGTGGTATCTTCAGAGATAAGATAAAACAGACGATTACCGTCGATATCATGTTTCCCCAGCGGAGTTGCATCCGTCACGTGGGATTTGATGTGCTCAATGGCGTCACGCAATGCTTGCGGCAGCCAGCCCTGTAAATGGTGAATATTTCCTGCGATCATAAATACCTCAAAATATAAAACGCCGTTTCATTTATTGTTTTATACGCCGATGTCGCCGCAGCCACCACCGCTTTTTTGTGGTTATTTGCACTGGCGCAACTTTCAGAAAGCAAACGTTTCCGATACGGTGCAGGAAGCGCTTGATCCCGGCAGTAAGTTGCGTATAATTCCAGCCGTTTTGCCGGGAGGAAGCATGGTCAATTGCGTACGACATTCTGTCTTAGCGCGTCTGAAAACAGACGCTGGCCTGCCGTTTTTCTCCCGTTGCATCCCCGAATTCAAGAAGCCCCTTTTTAAGGGGCTTTTTTTTTGCCCAGGCGTCAGGAGATAAACATGGCTAACCCGCTGTATCAAAAACATATCATTTCCATAAACGACCTCAGCCGCGAAGACCTTGAACTGGTGCTGGCGACCGCTGCCAAACTGAAAGCCCATCCGCAGCCTGAGCTGCTCAAGCATAAGGTCATTGCCAGCTGCTTCTTTGAAGCCTCCACCCGTACCCGCCTGTCGTTTGAGACCTCCATGCATCGTCTTGGCGCAAGCGTGGTCGGTTTCTCGGACAGCGCCAACACGTCACTGGGCAAAAAAGGCGAGACCCTGGCCGATACCATCTCGGTGATCAGCACCTATGTGGATGCCATTGTGATGCGTCATCCTCAGGAAGGCGCTGCACGCCTGGCCACGGAGTTCTCTGGCAGCATTCCGGTGCTGAACGCCGGTGACGGGGCGAACCAGCACCCGACACAGACCCTGCTGGATCTGTTCACCATTCAGGAAACTCAGGGTCGTCTGGAAAACCTGAACATCGCGATGGTCGGTGACCTGAAATATGGCCGTACCGTTCACTCTCTGACCCAGGCGCTGGCGAAATTTAACGGCAACCGCTTCTACTTTATCGCCCCGGATGCACTGGCAATGCCGCAGTACATTCTCGATATGCTGGATGAGAAGGGCATGGCCTGGAGTCTTCACGGCACCATCGAAGAGGTGATGGCCGAAGTCGATATTCTCTACATGACCCGCGTTCAGAAAGAACGTCTGGATCCGTCGGAATACGCCAACGTGAAGGCACAGTTCGTGTTACGCGCCACCGATCTTGAAGGCGCGCGCAGCAACATGAAAGTTCTGCATCCGCTGCCGCGTATTGATGAAATCACCACTGACGTCGATAAAACGCCGCACGCCTGGTATTTCCAGCAGGCCGGCAACGGCATCTTCGCGCGCCAGGCGTTACTGGCACTGGTACTGAACAGCGATTTGGCACTGTAAGAGGACATGACGATGACACACGACAATAAACTTCAGGTAGAAGCCATCAAACGCGGTACCGTGATCGACCATATCCCGGCGCAGGTCGGCTTTAAGCTGCTGACGCTGTTTAAACTGACGGAAACCGACCAGCGCATCACCATCGGCCTGAACCTGCCTTCCGGCGAAATGGGCCGTAAAGATCTCATTAAAATTGAGAATACTTTCCTGACCGACGAGCAGGTAAACCAGCTGTCGCTGTACGCCCCTCAGGCGACCGTGAACCGCATCGACAATTATGAAGTGGTCGGTAAATCTCGCCCAAGCCTGCCGGAGCGCATTGAAAGCGTGCTGGTCTGCCCGAACAGCAACTGCATCAGCCACGCAGAGCCGGTCTCTTCCAGCTTCAGCGTGAAGCCGCGTGCGAACGATATTGCGCTGAAGTGCAAATATTGTGAGAAAGAGTTTTCCCACACGGTGGTGCTGGCGAATTAATTGAGGTTGGTATCAACTGCCCGGCTCCCTATAATGGCCGGGAACATCCCTTATTGTGCTGAAATTCAGGAGAAGCAATGTCTAAAGTACTCGCGACGGAAAATGCACCAGCCGCTATTGGTCCTTACGTTCAGGGCGTCGATCTGGGCAGTATGATCATCACCTCCGGGCAGATCCCGGTGAACCCGAAAACCGGTGAAGTACCGGAAGACGTTTCCGCGCAGGCGCGTCAGTCACTGGAAAACGTGAAAGCGATTGTTGAATCTGCGGGCCTGAAAGTGGGTGACATCGTGAAAACCACCGTTTTCGTGAAAGATCTGAACGATTTCGCCACCGTTAACGCCACTTACGAAGCGTTCTTCACCGAGCACAACGCGACCTTCCCGGCACGTTCCTGTGTGGAAGTGGCTCGTCTGCCGAAAGACGTGAAAATTGAGATTGAAGCGATCGCGGTTCGTCGCTGATCGCCCTGTTGCCCGGCGGCACTTCGTTTGCCGGGCCTACAAGAAAGCGTAGGCCGGGTCAGCGCCAGCGCCACCCGGCAACTCATCTCACTCTATCCGCGTTGCCCGCAGCAGCGTCTCAATCGGATACACCGCCGCAATCACCACTTCATCCTGGGTTTTCGCCGCTTCATCCAGCTGTGCCTGAATCGACGCATACTCTTTGTCGTCCAGCGTCCCCTGACGCGCCACTAAATCGGTCAGACGAAGCCCCAGCGCCGCCAGTTTATCCACCTGCAGCACCACCGGCTTTATCGCGGCCAGCTGATGGTTGCCATCGGTCAACAACAGCACATCGGCGGTATTGTTCTGCCAACGGGTGAAGACGTGGCGCAGCGCATCAGCGCTTTCGTTGTCTTCAGCATCGCTGACCAGGTTGTCGGCCCAGTCGTTCAACTGACGCACGGTGTTACTTTCCGCAGGCAGCGCATCGGCAAAACGATTGAGCGGTTCAAACTGATGATAGTTACCCGCCTGGAATTTCAGGTGCTGACGGGTGTAATACTGCGCGGGCTCTATGGCCTGGGCGAGCACCTGCAGCGGCAGCGTGTCATTGCCATTCGCCAGCCGGGTGAACTGCACCAACTGCTGCGTATGCTGCTGCAGGCCCACAGACACCGTCGACCAGCCGTCGATAGCCTGTAAACGCTGATACATATTGTCGGTGTCGTTGACGTCTTTCGCCGACCACAGGCGTTCTGCGACGACAAAACCGCGCGGCCACAGGCGGATATCCAGCACCGGTGCGACAATATTTTCCGCCCACAGCGCCGCTTCGCCGCCCATCAGATTTTTTTGCTGTTCTGCGTCAGGCACAACCGGTTGAATGCCCTTCGGCACGTCATCCAGGCGTTCACCGGTGATGGGATAACGGACGTTACCCACCAGGAAGTAGCCGCTCAGCCGGTCATCGTGAATGCTCACCACAGGACGGGTTTCGCCCATCCAGGTATCGACGGTGAAACTGACCTGATCGGGGCTTATCCATTCGATGTCATCCACCGCCCTACGGGATTTTCCTTTAAAATCAATGAACCCACGCCACTCCTGATCGCCCTTCACCAGCGTGAATGTCCCTTCTACCGGGTTGCCCTTCAGGCGCGGCATCGTGAAGTGCCAGCTTTGGGCGCTGTCGGCATCGCTAATGTTATCCACCCCGCCAAGCCCCTGTGGCACCAGTTCATTACGATAGTGGTACGCGGCACTTTGCGGCTGATCGAGGTAGAAGCCGGTAGAAAGAATGCCTTTATAGCCATTTTTGGCCACCTCACCGAGCGCATCCTGCCCCTGCCAGGACTGAATCAAAATACTTTTCGGCAGGTCCGGATGGTAAATCTCATCCCAGCCCACCATCTGGCGGTGGTGCTTCTCAAGGATCAGCTCCAGCTTGCGGTTGAAGTAAGCCTGCAGCGCATGGCTGTCCGCCAGTTTGTTTTCCTGCATGAATTTTTGGATGGCAGGGTTATTTTTCCACTGCGTATCGTCAACTTCGTCACCGCCGATGTGCAGATAAGGATCGGGGAAAATCGCAGCCAGTTCGCCGACAATGGCATCAGCAAAGGTGTAGGTCGCCTCTTTCGTCGGGTCAAGAACCGGTTTCAGCACGCCCCAATGGCGCTCCATTTCATACGGCCCCGGCGCGCTCATCAGTTCGGGATAAGCCACCGCAATCGCGGAAGCATGGCCCGGCATGTCGATTTCCGGCACCACGCGAACCCCACGCTCTGCCGCGTAATGGACAACGTCCTTCATCTGCGCTGGCGTGTAATAGAGGCCATCGCTGGCAAGCTGTTGCAGTTTTGGGTATCGCACGGAAGCAAAACGCCAGCCCTGATCGTCCGTCAGATGCCAGTGGAATACGTTCAATTTGGCGGCAGCCATGCCGTCAATCTGACGTTTAATGTCTTCAACAGGCAGGAAGTGGCGGGCAGAATCCAGCAGCACACCGCGCCACGGGAAGCGTGGGGAATCTTCTATCGTCACGTAGGGAATCGAGGTGTTATCCGGTCCGTTCTGGATCAGCTGCAATAGCGTTTCCATCCCGTGCAGCGCACCAAAGCGCGTTTTCGCCGTCAGCTTCACGCCGCTTTCATTGACCACCAGCGTGTAACTTTCATCGCTGTCCGGGCGCGGGAGCTCCGCCACTTTGCTGGCGATAACGATATCCACGGTTGGCGTTTTTGCCGGCCCCGTCTGCGGCACTATTTCCCAGCCAGTTTGTTTCGCAATACGGGTGCGCAGGCGAGCCACCGCGTCCCCCAAATCATCACCGGTCAGATTGATGGTGAGCTGATTATTCAGTACCAGCGCGCCCTGGGAGGACGGCCGTTCGACCTGTGCCGGCCAGGGCATTAGCGGAAGGTCGCCAGCAGGGGTAGCGAGGGCAAAACCACTCAGCAGCATACTGGTCGTCAGCAAGCTGTAACGCACTGTTTTAAGCATGGGAATTCCTTTATGACGAGGCCAAAAAAAGGCAAAACAATGAGTTAACACATCGGAATTCTGGGGGTCAAGGGCGGGAGGCGATCGGTGTCACAACTTGCTGAGATTAAGGAAAATGCCAGAGGGGGAGAAGTGCTGAGCGCGCCCTCTCCCCGACCCTCTCCCCAGGGAGAGGGAGAAAACCGGACAGTTCCCTCTCCCCGTGGGAGAGGGTTAGGGAGAGGGGCTGGCACAAAACTTACTGCCACCCGTAGCGACGAGTGTAGAACCCTTTCACCAGCTGCGTCAGCGTCATGTAGCCCGCCAGAATCGCCACCAGCCATGGGAAGTAGGACAGCGGCAGGGGCTGCAGCGACAGATACGTTGCCAGTGGGCTAAACGGCAGCGCGATACCCACGCACATCACCACCAGGGTCATCACAATCAGTGGCCAGGCGGCGCGACTCTGGATGAACGGAATGCGGCGGGTGCGGATCATATGCACAATCAGCGTCTGCGACAGCAACCCGACCACGAACCAGCCGGACTGGAACAGCGTCTGATTTTCCGGCGTGTTGGCGTGGAAGACGAACCACATCAGGCAGAAGGTCAAAATGTCGAAGATAGAACTGATTGGCCCGAAGAACACCATGAAACGGCCCAGATCGGACGGGTTCCAGCGCTGCGGTGTTTGGATCTGCTCATCGTCCACGTTATCAAACGGGATCGCCACCTGGGACACATCGTACAGCAGGTTCTGGATCAGTAAGTGCAACGGCAGCATCGGCAGGAACGGCAGGAAGGCGCTTGCCACCAAGACGCTAAAGACGTTACCGAAGTTCGAACTTGCGGTCATTTTGATGTACTTCAGCATGTTGGCAAAAGTACGGCGACCTTCAATCACGCCCTCTTCCAGCACCATCAGGCTTTTTTCCAGCAGGATAATGTCCGCGGCTTCACGGGCGATATCCACCGCGCCGTCCACGGAAATGCCGATGTCCGCAGCACGCAGCGCTGGCGCGTCATTGATTCCGTCGCCCATAAAGCCCACCACGTGACCTTCGCGTTTCAGCAATGTCACAATGCGTTCTTTGTGCATCGGCGTCAGACGGGCAAACAGCGTGGTGCGTTTTGCAAGCTCGGCCAGTTCATCGTCGCTTAACGCATCAATGCTGCTGCCCACCACCACATCGCCCGCATCCAGACCCACTTCATGACAGACTTTTGCCGCCACCAGCTCGCTGTCGCCGGTGAGGATTTTGACCGTGATACCGCTGGCTTTCAGCGCTTTCAGCGCCGGCGCCGTCGTCTCTTTCGGCGGATCGAGGAAGGCAATGTAGCCTTCCAGAATCAGGTCTGATTCATCGACACGCTGATAATCGCCTTCACGCGCAGGCAGATATTTGGTCGCCACCGCAACCACACGCAGCCCCTGACGGTTCAGATTATCCGTTACACGTTTGATACGGCGCAGCATGGTGTCGTCCAGCGGCACAATTTCACCGTTGAAACGCACCTGAGTACAGACGTTGAGGATCTCCTGCAGCGCCCCTTTGCAGATCAGCTGATGGGCATCGCCTTGCTCTGCCACCACCACCGACATGCGACGGCGCTCAAAATCGAACGGGATCTCATCAATTTTCTGCCAGCGTTCAGAGAGGCTGCGAGCGGAAGACTCTTCGACGCCTTCCAGCACCGCAACGTCGAGCAGATTTTTCAGGCCCGTTTGATAGTGGCTGTTCAGCCAGGCGCTGTGCAGCACGCGTTCGCTGGTTTTGCCCGACACATCAGTGTGGTTTTCCAGCACGATTTTGTCCTGGGTCAGCGTCCCGGTTTTATCGGTACACAGAATATCCATCGCGCCAAAGTTCTGGATTGCATCGAGGTGTTTGACGATCACTTTCTGTTTCGAGAGTTTCACCGCCCCGCGTGCCAGCGTGGAGGTGACGATCATCGGCAGCATTTCCGGGGTCAGGCCGACGGCCACGGACAGCGCAAACAGCGCCGCTTCCCACCAGTCGCCTTTGGTGTAGCCATTGATGATCAGCACCACCGGGGCCATCACCAGCATAAAGCGGATCAGCAGCATGCTGACGCGGCTGATGCCTTTCTGGAACGCATTCGGTTCACTTTCCTGCTCGCTGACGCGTCCGGCAAGTTGCCCGAACCAGGTGTTGCCGCCGGTCGCAAAAACAATCGCCTGCGCCGAGCCGCTCACCACGTTGGTGCCCATATAGCACAGGGTATCGGCTTCAAGCGGGTTGGTTAGCTGTGCTTCGCGGCTACGGGCGACTTTTTCCACTGGCAGCGATTCGCCGGTCAGCGAAGCCTGAGCCACAAACAGATCGCGGGCCTGGAACACGCGCAGATCCGCCGGGATCATGTCGCCTGCAGAAAGTTTAACGATATCGCCCAGCACCAGCTGATCGATGGGGATCTCTACCCAGCGGCTTTCGCCCTGTTCATTGATCACACGAAGTACGGTGGCGGTGTTGCTCACCATAGCCTTCAGCGCATCGGCGGCTTTGGTGGATCGCGCCTCCTGCACAAAGTTCAGCAGGGTAGAGATGCCCACCATCAGCGCGATCACGCCTGCGGCAAACAGATCTTCCGTCGAATAGGAGACCACGCCCAGCACGGTCAGCAGCAGATTGAACGGGTTGCGATAGCAGAGCCACAGGTGGACCCACCAGGGGGACGGCTTCTGCGCCGGAATCACGTTTTCGCCGTTTTTCTCACGGGAATCGAGCACTTCCTGCGGATTCAGCCCTTCCGGATGGCTGTTAAACGCCCGCCAGATTTCATGCTCGTCCATCGCCGCAACGTTAAGACAGTGCTTACCGAGCGACTCCGGGACTGGCGCCGCAGTAATGGTTTTTCCGTCCAGCAGCGGATCGCGGCTAACCAGACGATGAGGAAGATGGCGGCTGAGCTGAGCAAGCAGCTGCCGGGTGATATTTTTCAACATAATAAGTCCCTCTGCGCTCACCGTCCGGCGATCGCGGGTAACTTTCAGGCACCACAAAGCGGTACCCAAATGGCACTAATGAGTTAAAACAGGGACATCAAAACAGAAGTGACGTCACTGCCTCACGGTTATAGCCGGTAAGACAGTGAAAAGACTGGCTTACCGGTAAGAAAACTGGCTCCATCGAGGATGGGGAGTGGGATCAGGATCCATAACGCCTCCGGTAAGTGAAAATTCAACGCCGCGCAGTATACGCCTAAAACCTTACAACACGTAGCGATAATGCCATTATCATACGCGTGAATAACTAAACGGAACGTATACCGGCGTTTACTCATTGCAGTTTCGTTGACCATGATTACAATCCAGCTCTATACCGCCTCGCGACTACGGGAAAATGATGCAAAACCGGCTAACCATTAAAGACATTGCGCGCTTAAGCGGCGTCGGCAAATCGACCGTGTCCCGTGTATTGAATAACGAAAGCGGCGTCAGCGATCGCACCCGGGAAAAAGTCGAAGCGGTGATGAACGAGCACGGCTTCTCCCCTTCCCGCTCCGCGCGGGCAATGCGCGGACAAAGCGACAAAGTGGTGGCGATCATCGTCTCGCGTCTCGATTCCCTTTCCGAAAACCTCGCAGTGCAGACCATGCTGCCCGTGTTTTACGAGCAGGGTTATGACCCCATCATGATGGAAAGCCAGTTTTCGCCGGAGAAAGTGGCCGAACATCTTGGCATGCTGCAACGCCGTAACATCGACGGCGTGGTATTATTTGGCTTCACGGGCCTCACCCAGGCCATGCTCACCCCGTGGCGGGAGACGCTGGTGATGCTGGCGCGGGACGCAAAAAATATTGCTTCCGTTTGCTATGACGACGAAGGTGCCATCCGTATGTTGATGCAGCGCCTGTATGACAAAGGCCACCGCCGCATTAGCTACCTCGGCGTGCCTCACAGCGATATCACGACCGGGAAACGCCGCCATGAGGCTTATATCGCGTTTTGCAAAGCGCATCAACTCCCCTCTGTCGCCGCGCTGCCGGGTCTGGCGATGAAACAGGGCTACGAGGCTGCCGCAGGCGTTATCCTTGACGACACCACCGCGCTGGTCTGCGCCACCGATACCCTGGCGCTAGGGGCCAGCAAATACCTTCAGGAACAGCGCCGCGAAAACCTGCAGCTCGCCAGCGTCGGCAACACGCCGCTGATGAAGTTTCTGCATCCGGAAATCGTCACCGTCGATCCGGGCTATGGCGAAGCAGGACGCCAGGCCGCACAGCAGTTGATCGAACAGATCAACGGACGCAGCGAACCCCAACAATTAGTGATTCCCGCCACCCTCGCCTGATCCCTTTCGCGCAGGAAAAACCGAATTATTGTGATCTTCGCCGGATTTCGGGAACGTTCCCATTTTCCCAAATAAGCGAAACGGCTATCTTGCGGCCAGGTCATTACACTCTTCTTCCCCCAGGGTCATGAGGCTTCATGATGAGCAAAGTGAATCAACAGGATATCGATAAGCTGATCCAGTTGGTGGGCGGGCGCGATAACATCGCGACCGTCAGCCACTGTCTCACCCGGCTGCGTTTTGTGCTGAACTACCCGGCTAAGGCCGATCCTAAAGCGATCGAAACGCTGCCGATGGTCAAAGGCTGCTTTACCAACGCCGGGCAATTTCAGGTGGTGATCGGCACCGACGTCGGTGACTGGTACAAGGCGCTGCTGGTGAGCACCGGACAGGCATCGGCCGACAAAGAGCAGGCCAAACTGGCGGCGCGTCAGAACATGAAATGGCACGAGCGCATGATCTCGCACTTTGCCGAGATCTTCTTCCCCCTGCTGCCTGCGCTGATCAGCGGAGGTCTGATCCTCGGCTTCCGTAACGTGATTGGCGACGTGCCGATGAGCAACGGCCAGACGCTGGCGCAGATGTATCCGGGTCTGAAAACGCTGTATGACTTCCTGTGGCTGATTGGCGAGGCGATCTTCTTCTATCTGCCGGTCGGGATTTGTTGGTCTGCCGTGAAGAAAATGGGCGGCACGCCAATCCTCGGCATCGTGCTGGGCGTCACGCTGGTCTCCCCGCAGTTGATGAATGCCTATGAGCTGGGCAGCAAGATCCCGGACGTCTGGAACTTCGGCCTGTTTGCGATTGAAAAAGTGGGCTATCAGGCGCAGGTTATCCCGGCCCTGCTGGCGGGTCTGGCACTGGGCATGATTGAAACTCGCCTCAAACGCATCGTCCCGGATTACCTGTATCTGGTGGTGGTGCCGGTGTGCTCGCTGATCCTCGCCGTATTCCTCGCGCATGCCTTTATCGGCCCGTTCGGTCGCTGGATTGGCGACGGTGTCGCCTTCGCGGTGCGCCACCTGATGACCGGCAGCTTCGCCCCAATTGGCGCTGCGCTGTTCGGCTTCCTGTACGCACCGCTGGTGATTACCGGCGTGCACCAGACCACGCTCGCCATCGACATGCAGATGATTCAGAGCATGGGCGGCACGCCGGTGTGGCCGCTGATTGCGCTGTCTAACATTGCTCAGGCCTCAGCGGTGGTTGGCATCATTATCTGTAGCCGCAAGCACAACGAACGCGAAATTTCCGTTCCGGCGGCGATCTCCGCCTTCCTCGGCGTGACCGAACCGGCGATGTACGGCATCAACCTGAAGTATCGCTTCCCGATGCTCTGCGCGATGGTCGGCTCCGGTCTGGCGGGTCTGCTGTGCGGTCTCAACGGCGTGATGGCCAACGGGATTGGCGTGGGTGGCCTGCCGGGTATTCTCTCCATCCAGCCTAAATTCTGGTCGGTGTATGCGCTGGCGATGGCCATTGCGGTGATTGTGCCGATTATCCTCACCACCGTGATGTACCAGCGAAAGTTCCGCCAGGGCACGCTGCAAATCGTCTGAATCCTTTTTGGGGCGCGCTTGCGCCCCCTTCTGTTTTAACCAGGACTGCCTTATGAACAACCTCCCACACTGGTGGCAAAACGGCGTTATCTACCAGATCTATCCCAAGAGTTTTCAGGACACCACCGGCAGCGGCACCGGCGATCTGCGCGGGGTCACCCTGCGTCTGGACTACCTGAAAACCCTCGGCATCGACGCCATCTGGCTCACGCCGTTCTACGTTTCCCCGCAGGTCGATAACGGCTACGACGTGGCGAACTACACCGCCATCGACCCGGCGTACGGCACGCTGGAAGATTTTGACGAGCTGGTCGCCGAAGCCAAAGCGCGCGGGATCCGCATTGTGCTGGATATGGTGCTGAACCACACCTCCACGCAGCACGCATGGTTTCGTGAATCGCTCAACCCGGAAAGTCCGTACCGCCAGTTTTATATCTGGCGCGAGGGTAAATCGGGCGAGCTGCCAAACAACTGGCGCTCAAAGTTTGGCGGCAACGCCTGGCAGTGGCACGCCGAAAGCGAGCAGTACTACTTGCACCTGTTCGCCACCGAGCAGGCAGATTTGAACTGGGAAAACCCACAGGTCCGCGCCGAACTGAAAAAAGTGTGTGAGTTCTGGGCCGATCGCGGCGTGGACGGCCTGCGGCTCGACGTGGTGAATCTTATCTCTAAAGATCAGACCTTCCCGAGTGACCCGGTAGGCGACGGCCGCTGCTTCTATACCGATGGTCCGCGCGTGCATGAGTTCCTGCAGGAAATGAGCCGCGATGTGTTTGCTCCGCGTGAATTAATGACCGTCGGCGAAATGTCCTCTACCACGCTCGATCATTGCCAACGCTATGCGGCGCTCGACGGCAGCGAGTTGTCGATGACCTTTAACTTCCACCACCTGAAAGTGGATTATCCCGGCGGCGAAAAATGGACGCAGGCCTTGCCGGACTATGTGGCGCTGAAAGCCCTGTTCAGCCACTGGCAGCAGGGGATGCACAACGTGGCGTGGAACGCGCTGTTCTGGTGTAACCACGATCAGCCGCGCATCGTGTCGCGTTTTGGCAACGAAGGTGAATACCGGATTCCGGCGGCGAAAATGCTGGCGATGGTGTTGCATGGCATGCAGGGCACGCCGTACATCTATCAGGGTGAAGAGATTGGCATGACCAACCCGCACTTCTCGACCATTGCCGAGTATCGCGATGTTGAGAGTCATAACATGTACACCGAACTGCGTGAGGCGGGCCGTGATGCCGACGAGCTGCTGGCCATTCTCGCCAGCAAATCCCGCGACAACAGCCGTACGCCGATGCAGTGGAGCCGTGATGCGCAGGCTGGCTTCACCACCGGTACACCGTGGATCAACCCGGCCGATAACTACCCGACCATTAACGTTGAGTGTGCGCTTAAAGAGGCAGATTCGGTGTTCTACACCTATCAACAGCTGATCGCCCTGCGCAAAGCCGAGCCGCTGCTGACATGGGGGAATTATCAGGATTTACTGCCAGAGCATCCGTTCCTGTGGTGCTACCGTCGCGAATGGCAAGGGCAGACGCTGATCGTCGCGGCTAACCTCAGCCCTGAAGCGCAGCGCTGGGAAACCGAAACCGTGGAAGGTGACTGGGATGTCCTGATGCACAACACCCCATCGCCACAAAGCAAACCGGGCGCGATAATGCTGCGCCCGTTTGAAGCCATTTGGTGGAGACAGCGAGCGTAACATTGCCTGGCGGCGCTTCGCTTGCGCAGGCCTACAAATCCCGTAGGCCGGGTAAGCGTGAGCGCCACCCGGCATTGCCGTTATGCGTTAGGCACGCCTTCCACCGCTGCCGCATTCTCTTTCTGCTGCGAAGCGTGTTCTTCTTTCGCCTTCAGGCGATCCCATACCCGGAAGAACGGATAGTAAATCACCAGCGAAATACCCAGATTCACCACCTGCAATACCGTGCCAGAAACATGTCCGCCGGTGGCCAGATAGCCACTGATGAAAATCGGCGTGGTGAACGGCAGCGCAATCCCCGCAGGTGGCGCAACCAGCCCCGTTGCCATCGCGGTGTAGCTGACAATCACCAGCACCACCGGCGTCAGGATAAACGGCAGGAAGAAGTACGGGTTCATGACCAGCGGAATACCAAACACCATCGGTTCGCTGATGTTAAACAGCGCGGCTGGCGCGGCAATTTTCCCCAGCTGTTTCATCTGCGCACTGCGGCTTCTGAACACCATGAAGATAACCAGACCTAACAGCGCGCCGGTACCGCCGGGGGCAATCCACAAATCGTAAAACTGCTGGGTAATAATGTGCGGGATCGGCAGGCCGTTCTGAAATGCGGTCAGGTTTTCCGCCATGTTCGACAGCCACACCGGCTGAATGAAGACCAGCACAATGGCATCGCCGTGCAGACCGAGCGTCCACAAAATACCAATCAGAATCACCGAGATAATCATGCCGGGCAGCGTGCCGCCCACGTGATGCATCGGAATACCGATAAGTGTGGCGATCATGCTGTTAATATCGCCAAACGGTGAGGCTTCTACCGCCAGACGCAGCGCCAGCACTACCGCCAGCACGCAAAAACCCGGCACCAGCGCGAGGAAAGATTTCGCCACCGCAGGCGGCACGCCGTCCGGCATACGAATCACCAGATTGCGGTTAGTGACAAAACGGTAAATCTCCGTGGAGAGCAGCGAAATCACAATCGCCACGAACAGCCCCTGGCTGCCGACCAGGTTCACCGGGATCACCCCTTTCACCACTTCGGCTGCGCCGTGAACCGGCGTAAACAGGGTGTTCTGTGGAATGGTCATCACGAAGGCCACCAGCGACATCGCCCCCGCGGTCAGCGGATCCAGCGTCCGGTATTTTTCCGCCAGACGATAGGCGATACCAAAGCTCGAAATCAGCGCCATGATGTCATAGGTGGCTTTCACCGGGTAAAGCATCTTATCGCGCCACACGTCGCCAAACAGGTGGCTCATCATGTCGGCGTAGCCCGGCACCGGCAGGTAGGCGAAAATCAGGAAAAACGAACCAATCAGCATAAACGGCATGTTGAGGATGATGCCGTCACGAACCGACAGGACGTGCTTTTGCCCGGCGATTTTCAGCGCGACGGGCATGACATAGCGTTCAATCAGCGAGGTTTTTGACATGGTGAACTCCCGTCTCTTGTTATCAGAATTCGTTAAACTGCGGCAGCCACTGACGGTTCAGGGTCAGCACTTCTTCCAACAGCGCCTGTGCATCGGTCACGTTGCCCACTAAGGGATTAGTGACCAGCGCCAGCAGCGCACTTTCACGGCAGCCATGGACCGCCGCTTCAATCGTGAGGTGTTCAAAGGCTTTCACCTGCTGCGTCAGGCCGTTCATCGCGGGCGGCAGCGGGCCAAAGGCCAGAGGGCGAGCGCCCTGTGCGTCGATAATGCTGTTTGTTTCCACCACCGCGTCATCATCCAGCCCGTGGATAGCGCCGTTGTTACGGGTGTTCACCACCATCTCTTTGCCAAGGTTGTTGTGAATGGCGTTGATCAGTTCCACCGCCACTTCGGAGTAGTACGCCCCGCCGCGGAAGCTCAGCTGCTCTGGCTTTTCATCCAGCTGCGGGTCGGCATACAGCGCGAACAGCTCCTGTTCCACTTTCATCACCTGCTCAGCGCGGGTGCCTTTGCTTTTCGCTGCTTCAATTTCATCGGCCAGCATCGCCGGGGTCAGCCAGAAATAGCGGTGATACGGACACGGGATCGCCTTTAGCGCGCGCAGGAAATCGGCGGGCCACGGCAGCTCTTTGATGTTGTTCATCGACAGGGCCGTGCCGTCGCACAGCATGTCGATAACCTCGGCGGTCCGGTCCTTGTGGTCCTGCATCACCTTGTGGATCCACACCATGTGGTTCAGCCCGGCGAAACGCAGGTTCAGCGTGGCTTCATCGGCGTTGAGCATTTTGCCGATCATGTGCTGCATGTTAATCGGCACATTGCACAGGCCGATGATCTTCGCTTTGCTGTAACGGCTGACCGCTTCGGTGACAATCCCCGCCGGATTGGTGAAGTTCAGAATGAAGGCATCAGGCGCCAGCGCTTCCACTTTGCGCGCCACCTCGAGGATCACCGGAATGGTGCGCAACGCTTTGGCAAAGCCGCCAACGCCCGTGGTTTCCTGGCCAAGCAGGTTATATTTCAGCCCCAGGCGTTCGTCCTGCGCCCGCGCCGCCAGTTGTCCGACGCGCAATTGCGTCAGCACAAAGTTCGCGCCTCGAATCGCATCGTCGAGCGTGAAATGTACGCTGACCTTCACGTGCTCCAGCCCTTTGTGCTTGAGCATGCGCTGGGTCAGCGCGGCAATGATGTTCACTTTCTCACGCCCGGATTCCACGTCCACCAGCGCCAGCTCCGTCACCGGCAGCTGCTCATAACGCAGGATGATGCCTTCAATCAATTCCGGGGTGTAACTGCTGCCACCGCCGATCACGGCTATTTTTAACGCTGACATGATGACCTCATTTTTGGCACAAAGACGCCCTCACGTGGGACTTTGTGCCCACGCGGCAGAGTCAGTTATCAATGAAAAGAAAAAATCAGTGGGCGAGCAGCGCCAGCGCTTTATCGAGCACGGCCGCGCCACGCATCATGCCGTAATCCGCCATATCGATGACGGCAACAGATTTACCCTGAGGAGCGGCGAGCGCCGTCAGACGAGCGGCTTCATACTTAACCTGCGGGCCCAACAGCACCACGTCGGCCCCTGGCAGCTCACGTTCAAAATCGGCGACGGGCACAGCGTAAATATCCAGATCCAGCGCACGCTGTTGAGCTTCAGCTTTCATCTTGTTCACCAGCATGCTGGTTGACATACCCGCCGCACAACACAAAACGATTCGTTGCATAACACCTCTCCTCTCATTCGCACAGCCCATTAGCCGAGTGCGACTATATTGTTAAGATTATGTGATGGTGCAGGCTATATGAAATTTATTTTCATGCATGTGATCTGTGTTGAATTTTCAATCACAGGCTGTGCATTCGTGAGGGGGTAATCGGGCGAAAATGTAGGCTTCATCACGAAGTAGTGGTATAAAAAGGGGAAACCCTAAGTGAAAAATATTTTCAAACCGTGGCATCGAGCAAAGGACATCACCAGATGGATATCGTGGGACAACTGCAGGAAGGGATGAGCCGCTTCAGCGCTCAGGAATCCCGGGTAGCCGCCTTTATTCTGGAAAACATGAGCTTCACCGCCAGCGCCTCGATTGACGAGCTGGCAGCCAAGGCGGGCGTCAGCCCGGCGACCATAACCCGCTTTGCGCGCTCTGTGGGCTGCGATGATATCCGCGATTTACGTAAGCAACTGGCCCAGGCCAGCGAGCGCCGCTCTACATGGCTGCAGGATCGCAGCGCGGCGCTCCCTTCAACCTGGCGCGACCGGTTTGATGTGATTACGCTGACCCTGACGCACCAACTGCAGCACACCAATGAAAGTGCCATTGAAAAGCTGAAAAGCCGCTTGCTCAACGCCCGCGCGGTGCATTGCTTTGCGCTGGGTGAACAGGATCTTCCGCTGGCGACGCTGCTGCAGCATCAGCTGTTGCCGTTAGGCATCGTTATCAACCTTTGCCAGGATGGCAATCTGATGCGCATGGTTGCCAGCACCCTGAGCGACGATCATGTGCTGTTGGTCCTGGCGACAGGCCATGCAGATAACCTTCTGCAAAGCGCGACGCTGCAGGCCAGAATGCAGGGTGCCACTATCTTTGCGCTCACCCCGGAAGGCCATACGCTGGGGAACATGGCTGCAGAAGTTCTCCCCCTTTCATCGTCGCCACAGGCCGCACGCTATGCGCTGCTGCTGCTTGTCGATCTGCTTAACGATACGCTCATTGCGTGATCATTTTCGTCACATTGCTCACGCGGTGAACGGCTGATTTTGTTGGTTTTTTGCACAGCTCACACTGTCAGAAATTTCGTTTTGGCTCGCATCGCCCGCCCTCTGTGCTATCCAATTTTTACTTTGTCCTGCATCAAAAAAATCGCAAACATGTTTGATGCAAATCACTATATATAGACCTTAGAATGCACCCCGGCCCTACATATTGTATTAATCGTCTATTCTCTCACCATAAGCCGCGCAACGTTGGCGGTGAGTTTTGTGGATAAAAGGGCCGGAACCGAAGGAAGTGACTGGCACACAAGCGCAATCCTCCCGACGGTTAGCATTCCCCCTCTGTGGATAACCTGTTCTTATAATATGGAGTGATCATGACACCGCATGTGATGAAACGAGACGGCTGTAAAGCGCCTTTCAAGTCAGCTCGCATTCAGGAAGCTATTCTGCGTGCAGCCAAAGCAGCGGGAGTCGATGACGCAGACTATTGCGCCACCGTCGCAGACGTCGTCAGCCAGCAGATGCAGGGCCGCGACCAGGTTGATATCAACGAGATCCAGACGGCGGTTGAAAACCAGCTGATGTCCGGGCCGTACAAGCAATTGGCGCGTGCCTATATTGAGTACCGCCACGATCGCGACGTCCAGCGTGAAAAACGGGGTCGCCTGAACCAGGACATTCGTGGTCTGGTTGAGCAAACCAACTCTTCTCTGCTCAACGAGAACGCCAACAAAGACAGTAAAGTGATCCCGACCCAGCGCGATCTGCTGGCCGGTATCGTTGCCAAACACTACGCCCGCCAGCATCTGCTGCCGTACGACGTGGTACAGGCGCACGAACGTGGTGAGATCCACTACCACGATCTCGACTATTCGCCCTTCTTCCCGATGTTCAACTGCATGCTTATCGATCTGAAAGGCATGCTGACTAAAGGCTTTAAGATGGGTAACGCGGAAATTGAGCCGCCAAAATCCATCTCGACCGCGACCGCCGTGACCGCACAGATCATCGCGCAGGTGGCAAGCCACATCTACGGCGGTACCACCATCAACCGCATTGATGAAGTGCTGGCACCGTTTGTGACGGCAAGCTTTGAAAAGCATCGTAAGACCGCAGAAGAGTGGCAGATCCCGGATGCCGAAGGCTACGCGCACTCCCGTACCGAGAAAGAGTGCTACGACGCATTCCAGTCTCTGGAATATGAAGTGAATACGCTGCACACCGCAAACGGCCAGACCCCCTTCGTCACTTTCGGCTTTGGTCTTGGCACCAGCTGGCAGTCACGCATGATCCAGCAGGCTATCCTGAGCAACCGCATCGCGGGTCTGGGGAAAAACCGTAAAACCGCCGTGTTCCCGAAACTGGTCTTTGCTATCCGCGATGGACTCAACCACAAGCCAGGCGATCAAAACTACGACATCAAACAGCTGGCGCTGGAGTGTGCGAGCAAACGCATGTACCCGGATATTCTTAACTACGATCAAGTGGTTAAAGTAACTGGCTCGTTCAAAACGCCGATGGGCTGTCGCAGCTTCCTCGGCGTATGGGAAAACGAGAACGGCGAAGAGGTCCACGAAGGCCGAAACAATATTGGCGTGATTAGCCTGAACCTGCCGCGCATTGCGCTGGAAGCGAAAGGTGACGAAGCGGCGTTCTGGTCGCTGCTGGATGAACGTCTGACGCTCGCCCGTAAAGCGCTGATGACACGTATTGCCCGCCTCGAAGGCGTGAAGGCCCGCGTGGCACCGATTCTGTATATGGAAGGGGCCTGTGGCGTGCGTCTGAACGCGGATGATGACGTTTCCGGGATCTTTAAAAACGGTCGTGCGTCGATTTCCCTGGGCTACATTGGCATTCACGAAACCATCAATGCGCTGTTTGGCGATTCGCACATGTACGATAGCGAAGCCCTGCGCGCCAAAGGGGTCGCCATTGTTCAGCGCCTGCGCGATGCGGTTGATCTGTGGAAAGAGGAAACCGGCTACGGCTTCAGCCTTTACAGCACGCCAAGCGAAAACCTGTGCGATCGTTTCTGCCGCCTGGATACCGCTGAATTTGGTCTGGTCGATGGCGTAACGGATAAAGGCTATTACACCAACAGTTTCCACCTCGACGTGGAAAAGAAGGTGGATCCTTACGATAAGATTGACTTCGAGGCCGCCTATCCGCCTATCGCCAATGGCGGTTTCATTTGCTACGGCGAGTACCCGAACATTCAGCACAACCTGAAAGCACTTGAAGATGTGTGGGACTACAGCTATCAGCACGTGCCGTACTACGGCACCAACACGCCGATTGATGAGTGCTACGAGTGTGGCTTTACCGGCGAGTTCGAGTGCACCAGCAAAGGGTTCACCTGTCCGAAATGCGGCAACCACGACGCGTCCCGCGTGTCGGTGACCCGTCGCGTTTGCGGTTACTTAGGCAGCCCGGATGCGCGTCCGTTCAACGCCGGTAAGCAGGAAGAAGTGAAGCGCCGCGTGAAGCATTTGGGGAATGGGCAGATCGGCTAGTCCTCTGGGCGATGTTCCCCCTCACCCCTGCCCTCTCCCTCAGGGAGAGGGAGAAAATCAGTCCCTCTCTATATCCCCATTTTTCTGCAAAGCAATTGGCGTCAGAGCAAGGCGGCAAGGGAGGGAATCCCAGGGAGCTGACTTAAGTCAGTGACCTGGGTGAGTGAGTGCAGCCAACGCCGCTATGGCGTCAATTGAGAAGCAGAAATGAATTATCACCAGTACTACCCCGTCGACATCGTCAACGGACCGGGAACAAGATGTACCCTGTTTGTTTCAGGGTGCGTCCATGAATGCCCGGGCTGCTACAACAAAAGTACCTGGCGGCTCAACTCCGGCATGCCGTTCACCCCGCAAATGGAAGATCGCATCATCAGCGACCTGAACGACACTCGCATCAAGCGTCAGGGGCTGTCGCTGTCGGGTGGCGATCCGCTGCATCCACAAAATGTGCCGCACATTTTACGCCTGATAAAGCGCATTCTCGCGGAGTGCCCGGGGAAAGATATCTGGGTTTGGACGGGCTATAAACTGGATGAGCTCAACGCCGAACAGCAGGAAGTGGTCGGGTTGATTAACGTGTTGGTCGACGGTAAATTCGTGCAGGATTTAAAAGACCCGGCGCTTATCTGGCGCGGCAGCAGCAACCAGGTGGTTCATCACCTGCGCTGATCGTTCAGAACGGTTTTCTCTGCATAAAAATAAAAAAACGCCGTTTGGCGTTTTTTTATTTATAAACAACAATCAGGACACTCTGATATTTTCAGATGACAGCGCGACTGCTTCACCTGAATATAGGATATGTCTGTTGAAGTTTCTTATTTACGATATTGCATCGGGGCGTAGCCCGACTGAATAAACGTAAAGACATTATCAAACGGCACCATGGCCGATTTACAGAAAATGCATTTTGCGCCATGTGGATTGCTTTCCGTCACATCAAAGGCTGAGGTGCGGTACTGCGAGCCATGACAGCATGGGCAACGAAAATGGATAGAATCAGTCGTATTTTTCATATCAATAACCTTTATAATTTTTTTTGGGTAATGGCCTGAAACAAAATTTGACGAGGTACAAAAGGAAATGCATCAGAAGATATCGAAGGAGACAGCAGATGATGGGGATTGCTTTAAGGGTAACTTCAGTAAATTTTTACGTTCAAACCGTAATCTCATTAACTCATGAATATCGTCATCCGGCAAGCCCTGTTGAAAAAATATTTGTAAATAAGCGTATTTTCTTTTGTCACCCATAACGGGCAGCAAACAGACCTGCTGTTTACTGCCTGATTTGGAAGGTTTTAAAAACGACTGACGCACTCCATCGCCACCGTTTTAAATTCGTTGAAGTTCTTACATTCGCACAGCCTTGCCATCGCCCTTTCGCGCAGGAAGGTCACAAAAATATCGTAGATGGCCATCGCCTCTTCGTACTCACTCTTGCTTATCGCCAACAGGAAAATCACGTGGGCCGTTTCGTCACCCCAGGTAATCCCCTGCGGCGCAAGGACGGTATACACCACCGTCTTCTTCGCCAGCAACCCAAGGGAGTGTGGCAGCGCGATACCGTCGCCCAGCATCGTGCTGACGATCGCTTCACGCTCAACCACCGATTCCACAAACTCGTTATCGACAAAACCTTCAGACTGCAGCTGCTCGCACAACTCACTGAACAGCGTCTGCTGATCGACAGGCTCGTTGATGATGCGGAAATGGCGGGCGTCGAAGTATTTCTCCAGCATCCACGGCCGGGTTCTGTCCACCAGCACCAGCTTGCCAATTTGTTCCAGCTGGAACTCGGTCGGGAACGGTGACATCACCACCACCGGCTTATCTTTTTCGGCGATTCTTGCCGTTGAAACGACAAAATCCTCGCTGATGCTTTCCTGCTGCTCGTACTCGCGCAGCGTAATCGTGGCGGTCATTTCCAGCTGTGGATATTTGCGTTGCAGCACGGCTTCAATCATGCGCACCATCGCGTTTCCGGCATCGCACACCAGCAGCACGCGCGGCTGGCGCTGATAGCCAATGTTGTAATGCCGCTCAAGGCCCACGCCGATGTGCAGCACCAGGAAACCTATCTCATTTTCGCTGATGCTCCACGGGGTGTATTTGCTCCAACCGGAGACCGCCGCCAGCGTCATGTCCCACGCCATCGGGTAGTGCTGTTTGATGTTATCCAGCAGCGGGTTGGGCAGCATTATCTGGTAGCGCACGCGGGTGATCATGGTTCTGATATGCGTCAACAAATCTGCGTGCAGCTGCTCATCGCTGAGCAGGTTGTAATTGTAGTGGCTGTTGATGTACTGCAGGATGTAATTGACCAGCGCTTCATCATCGTCCGCATTGATATGGCTTGGCACCATCTCCTGCACCTGCCGGGCAGCAATGTGCACCCGCAGCCAATTTTCCTCCGACGAGGCCAGCGGTTTTCCGGCCAGCTGCTGGATCCTGACCGCCAAATCGCGAGCCGCATGGCGCACGTTGTCTTCAACATCGTCGGCGGTAAATTCTGAGAGCGGATACCCTTCGCTGATACGACGCACGGCAACGGCACAGTATAGGCGCACGAACAGCTCGCCTTCATCCGTCAGACGAATATGCCAGCGGTTGAAAACCTCCTGCAGCAAGGTGGCAATCTGCGCGGGTACCCCGGCATTGAGTGCTTCTTCCATGACCAGAGGATTGTTGCTGTCCTGCTGTGCCAGCTGCCAAAGCAGATCGGTCAGGCAGGCGCGGATCGCCATCTCGCTACCAAACAGCTTTACGCCATGGCGAGGACGGGTTTCGAGCGTCAGCTGATAACGCGCCAGCCATTCACGCACTTCGGCCATATCGCCCTGCAGCGTGGCCCGGCTGACAAACCATTCGTCAGCCAAATCTTCAAGCTTAAGAGAGAACGCAGACGTGAGGAAACGCACCATCAGATAATGAACGCGTTCGCTGCCGGTTCGCGGAATACGCAGCGCCCGCGGTCGGGAGTCTTGCAACGTCTGAAAACGTTCCTGATTGTCTATTTTGAGCTGATACCCGTTGCCCCGGCTCAACACAAACTGCGCGCCATGATCGGCCAGCAGCGCATTCAGCGCGGTGATATCGGCCCGAACGGTACGCGTGGAAACGGACAATCTCTGCGCCAGTTCATCCTGCGGCAGGATTTCGTTTTGCAACAGGTCAAACAGTTGCGCTAAGCGTTGGTTCGGGAATCGCACTCGGGGTCCTCTTAGTCAAATCGGGCGCAAAGCGCCCGGAGATACAGCTTACTCTTTCGGTGATATCACCATCTGCGACGGGCTGCCCACGGCAGTATAACCCGGCTCAAACGTCAGCTTGCCGGTCTGTGGCGCCACGTTAAAACGGGTAATATTATCGCTGCGCTGGTTCATGACATACAGCCATTGCCCCTGCGGATCGAGCGTCACGGTGCGCGGATAATCGCCACGGGTCCAGACATCATCCTGATGAATAAGCTCTCCGTCTGCTGCTACCGTAAAGTGTGCGACGCTGTTATGCAAACGGTTGGCGACATATAACTGCTTTCCGTCCTGGCTGAGCGCCATGCCCGCGGCAAAACTGGTGCCTTTGTACTCTTTTGGCAGCGCAGAGACGGTTTTGCCTTCCGTCAGCGTCCCTTTGGCCTTATCCAGACGATAGTGCGTCAGCGTGGAGGCTTCTTCGTTGATGAGCCACAGCCCGTCCCCTTTCGGCGTGAAGACGAAATGACGCGGGCCTGCACCTTTTGACGACGCATTGATAAACGGGGGATCGTTTGGCGTCAGCTTTCCTGCTGCCTCGTCAAAGTGATACTGGTAGATTCGATCCAACCCCAGATCGGTGGAGAACACATATTTCCCCTGAGGATCGGCGGAGATCATATGCGCATGCGGACCATTGTGATCGCTGATGGCAAAACTGCCCTCGGCGGCCGCTTCTGGTTTTCCTGCTCCAGCCGGGCCTTCATCCTGATGCGTATCCGTCGCTTCGCCCAGTGAGCCATCCTCTTTGACCGGCAGAACGGCAATGGTGCCGCTGACATAGTTCGCCACCAGCAAATGGCGACCGGAAGGCGTCAGTGAGACATAAACCGGACCCGCACCGCCTGACGAAACCTGATTGAGCACCGTCAGTGAGCCATCGGCCCCGACTTTCAGCGCCTGCACCACGCCCTTTTCCGCTTCGCTGGCCACGTACAGGATTTTACCGTCCTTAGACGCCGTTAGCTGAGCGGCGTTGGGCAGCGAACTCACCAGAGTCTTGTGCTGGAGATCGCCGGTTTTAGGATCGATCGTGAAACGGTAAAGCCCTTCACCGTTTGGATTGTAGGTGCCGACCCAGGCGTACTGCACCTGCGCGCTGGCAGCCGTGGCAAGAAGAGAGAATGAAGCGACAAGCAGATGACGTGCAGAAAGCATGAGGACTCCTTGACGGTGGTTGAACGTAAGTGCGGCCTGATGCCCTCTCCCCGACCCTCTCCCACGGGGAGAGGGAGAAAATCATGGTCCCCTCGCTCCTTTGGGGAGAGGGCCGGGGTGAGGGGTAATGGGTTACCCCACTAGCTTTTTGGTCATATCCAGCAGAGTACGTACATCTTCAGGACGGGTATTGCCGCTCTCTTTGTCGATGATCGAGCTGTAAATGTGCGGGATCACTTTTTTCACGCCCGCATCGAGGGCAATCTTCAGGATTTCACTGTAGTTTTCCAGATCGATCCCACCGGTCGGCTCCAGCCAAAAATCGTGACGGGCGCAGGCTTCTGCCACCACTTTGTACTCATCACGGCTTTTCAGGCCACCCATCGGGAAGTATTTGATGGAGCTACAGCCCATGTCTTTCAGCAGCGCGATAGCGGTATCCACAGGCACAATCCCGTCCTGCTCTTTGCTGCTCAGTGGGCCGGTGGAAATTTTCACCATGCCCGGCGTGCCGGTAGGTGACACCAGACCGTTAACCACGGTCTCTTTCTGACCGAGCAGCGCGCGGCTGGTCGCAACGCCGGTAAACACCTGGTTCACATGCTGCGGCTGGACTTCGCGGGAAATCAGGCTGACCATTTCAGACTGGTTCGGGTCACCCGCGCCAAGGCCAACGGACAGCGCGTTATCGATAAGCTTCGCGTATTCACGCATATCCGCCACGGCAGCGGGCACGTCTGGATAGTTTTTGGAGAGCACGCCCACCAGCACATGACCTTCTGCCGCTTCGTACACGTCGCTGGCGTTGGTTTTTGAACCTGCCAGAACGTTCAGGCAGACGCGGTCACGGTAAAAGTTTGGGGTCAGTTTCATGCGTTTTTCTCCTTGTTCAGCACGTCAGCAATACGCTGTGCCACGATCTCCAGCTGCTGTGCGTTCACGCTGCGCACATCGGCTTCAATAATGCCTTCGTTAGCTTTGTAGCCGCGGAAGTAGATGGCGTATTCGCCTTTCTTCAGTTCGGCCACCAGCTCGCCGGTCGCGATTTGGGTGACAGACTCATCAAACTTAATTTCAGTACGGGCGATGTCACGACCCGCCGCATCCCAGACCACGCGGGAGCTCACGCCGTTCAACGCATTCAGGGCGGCGATAAATGGCGTCATTTTTTCCACCATCTGTGCACCACTCTCTTTTTCCGCCGTCAGGTAGTGTTCGATGGCGCAGGTCAGGCCGAGAATGCCCTCTTTACCCACTTTCATCGCACGACCAATACCGGCGGTTTGACGCTTCACCCACTCCACATACTGGGTTTTACCGATAACCAGGCCGCTGGTTGGGCCTTCGATGGCTTTCGCGCCGCTGTAAATCACCAGGTCGGCACCCGAACGGTAGTAGCACTGCAGATCTTCTTCGGCAGCGGCATCCACGATCAGCGGCAGGTTATGTTTGCGCGCAACGACGACGGCCTGCTCCACGCTCAGCATGCTTTTCTGCACGCAGTGGTGGGATTTGATATACAGGATTGCCGCCGTGCGCGGAGTAATCGCTGCCGCCAGCTGATCGGCGGAGCATTCGTTGGCATAGCCTGCTTCCACCAGTTTGCCGCCGCCGAGGGCGACCATGGTGCCCACTGGCGCGCCAAAGTTAACGTTGTGGCCGCGCGGCAGGACGATTTCGTTATTCTCAATCGGTGTGACGTGGAGATTTTCCAGCAGCCAGTCGCTGTCCTTCACCAGCACAGCCGCCACCGACTGAGCAATGCCTGCAGAAGCGCAGGAGACGACGGTTGCGCCTTCCACCTGCAGCAGCTTCGCGATGTACTCACCGGTTTTGTTCACCAGATCTTTCATTTCGAAGTAATGATTCATGCCCGCCAGGGCCGCCTCAACCACTTCCGGACGTGGGGTAGAAACGCCCAGCGCGGTCATGCGGCCAGAGGCGTTAATCACTTGTTTCAGCTGATATTTCTCATAAATCGAAGGCATGTTCTGCACTCCCTTGTTCGGTCATGTAGCCCTTGCCTGCACGAATGGCAGCCAGCGGGACCAGATCCAGGTCCGCCTGCAAGGCATTGTTTTCGGCATCCACCAGCGTTACTGGCTGGTGCTTAAGCGTAAAAATGGTCAGGTCCGCATCGAAGCCCACGGCCAGCTGGCCCTTGTGCTTCAGACGGATAACGTCTGCGGCGCTGGCGGTCACACAGTTGATGACCTGCGGCAGCGTCATGCCGATAGCGAGGAACTTCGCCATCACGCGTGCCAGCGAATGCACCGGTCCGTTAATGCGGTTACGGCAATAAATATCGGAACTGATGGTGTGCGGCAGAATGCCCATCGCAATGGCCTGTTTCGCCACCTCAAAGCTGAAGCTGGCGGTACCGTGACCGACATCCAGTTTGATCCCACGTTTTAGCGCACCGGAAACGGACGCCCGCAGCTCACCGGCTGGCGTCAAAATGCGGTTCGGTTTGCCGTTGTAGCAGTGGGTGATGATGTCGCCGGAGGTCAGCAGCTCGGTAATTTCATCCAGGTTCGGCGGGTTGTTGCCGATGTGAACCATCAGCGGCAGATCGCCGTTGGCTTTCTGAATCTGTTTGGCTTTTTCCAGCGGGGTGATGCCGTTTTCACCGACCACGCTGCTGCTCATGCGCGCCTTCAGGCCGACGATGAAATTCGGATGGCGTTGGATGGCCGCGCTTGCCGCGTCCGCATCAATGTTCGCCATGTTCGCCAGTTCGTTCTGTGCAATCAGCCCCACGCGGGAGATGTTCAGCAGCGCATACACGTCGGTGCTGCATTGGCGGGTGATGTCGTAGAAAGTGTCTACGTCATCGGCGCCGGTACTGCCTGCATCGATAACCGTCGTCACACCTGTCGCAATACCGACGCTGTCCGGCTCATCGTTGTAAATTGGTGATTTCGGATAGCAGTGAACGTGTAAATCAATCCAACCGGCACTGACGTACTGATCGCCGTTCAGAGAGACGACTTTCGTCGCCTCGCCGTGAATTTCGCCCAGGGCCGCAATTTTTCCGTCTTTAATGGCGATATCCGTTACCGTATCGTCAACCAGGCGTGCGCCCTTAAGCAGTAAATCAAACATCGCTTTCTCCTTGCAGACTTAACCGATCGCTACCGGGAAGATGGAACCGAGGATCATTGCACCGAGGATTGCGCCACCGGTAATCGGCTTCTGCCAGATGTAGAACAGTAACGCGCCAACCAGAGAACCAATCCCGATAGGAATGGAAGCGGTCATCGCGCTGAGGATAATCAAAGGACCCAGGAAGCGGCCGGAGGCATTACCCGCGCCCATCATCACGTCGGCACCGTAGGTGGAATCGCTCTGATTCACCGTGAATTTACGCGCCAGAATGATGAGGTAGCCAATCGCCAGGCCAAGAATCAGCCCCGTTGCCAGAGATGCCGCGAAGTTCGCCACCGGGAAGACAATGCCTGCGCCCAGCAGCAGAGCGGGAACGCCCAGGCCAACGCCGGTTTGAATCGCACCGCCGATATCCAGGATACCGACCAGAGAACCTTCAATGATACGGGCGAACAGGAAGCTCGCGCCAAACGCGGCAACGGCACCATAAACCCCGGTATCCATACCCGCTTTCAGCATCGCTACGAAGGCCACTTCGTTAAAGGCGCCAATGCCGTACAGGTAGTACATGTGTGTCCCGGCGAAGACGCCAGAGGAGAGCAGGCCGACAAAAATCGGGAATGACCAGTCTGCGTACCAAAAACCTTTATTCTGTTCCATGAGGGTTCCCCTTATTTGCCGCTCAGCGAGTTATGCAGCAGATCCAGCCAGTTAGGCACGGTCATGTGGAAGGACTCGATCATCTTCATGTCGAAACCGCGGAAGAAGCCGCTCAGGACAAACAGGACAATCACGGCCGCCATCATCACTTTGGTGATTTTGTTCCAGCCCGCTTCCTCAACGCCCTTACCAATCAGGATACCCAGCACCAGACCTGGCACGGCGTTACCCATAATCAGCTGCGCTGCACCGCCAAAGATGGTGGCCCAGAAGCCTGATTTCTTACCGGCATCAATCGCTGCCAGCCAGAAAATTACCGGCATCACGGTGTTGACCAGCAGGTTCGCCGCAGGCACCAGCACTTTCACCGCAGTGACCTGCAGGGCTTCCGGTACCGCAGAGGCGGTGGAGTTAAGGAACGCCACCACGACCATGCCGATAAGGCCGCAGGCAATCGCCATTTTCTTCGGATCGTGCAGGGTTTCTGCCACGTTGCGGTTTTTGATCATCAGTGCCGATGCACCCCAGTGTGGGATGATGCGGTGATCAACGTCCTGGGTGAAGGAACCCGCTGCAACAGAGGATGCCCAGGCGTTAAAGAAGAAGCCCAGACCGAATGAGAAGTGGGAAGCGGGGTCACCTTCACAGGAGTTCAGCTCGCCCAACGTACGAAAAGCACCCATCCCTTGCGTGGTGGGCGCATGAAACATGCGTGCAGCTCCGGCGCCCACACCGACGCCGACCAGGCCACCGATAATAAGCGATTTAATAAAGATAATCAGGAACATGAGTCTGTCCTTTTCTAATGGTTATGTTGTCGTGACGAAATCCACTTTGTCGAGGTTTAACGCTGTCACGTTGACGGTGACATCCAGCTCCACGCTGAACGTGCGTCGTTCCCGGCGCAGAAAGATAAACAGAAACGCTTCTTTCCGGACCGCTTCCTGCGCCTGAACAACCACCACGTCCTGTGGTTCAATGCGCAGTAAAATGTGTGGCGATGATTTCATCACCGCCCCTTGTACCTGGTTCAGAGCATCGGCAAAGGCACGTGTTTTGACCTCGCCTTTGCCCTTAACCCTCACCGTGGTGGTGAATTGTTCTTTCATACTTATGCGCCGTATTTCTTCTGCCAGGCCTGCACCAGACGCTCACCCAGTTCTTCTTTATCCATAAAGCCGAAGCCCAGTACGTTCGCGCCTTCGTTAATCGCGGTCACGCCTTCTTCCACTGAACGCATGCCGTATTTCGCTTTGTAGCCATGCTTGGTCTGAGCGGTGATAGCGCCTGCGCCGCCGCTGCCGCAGAAAGAGATACCAAAGGTGGCATTTTCTGCTTTCATCGCGTCGCCAAGCTTCATATCAGCCGCAACACCAGGAACCACAATGGCGCGGCCGCCTGCTTTTTCCACACCGGCTGCTACTTTCTGACCTTTACCCAGACGGTCGCCAATCACTACGGTAATTTGTTCCATGTTTTGCTCCTTAAAGGTTTTCTTTCGCCACTTCGAAGTGCACCGACAGCAGCCAGGCTTCTTCATCCGGAAGGTTGCCAAACTGGGCTACCACTTCGCGGGCAAGGTTCATTGATTCAGGTGAAATCTCTTCAAACAGACTGGCTTCCACTTCCGGTAACGGTTCACCCGTCACAGACCGGTGCGCCATGGCGCGGACGTGAGATGTCAGCATTTGTTCCTGGACGTCGTTCGGGATGATGCCGTGACCTTTTAGCAGGCTATACACCTGGCTCAGCATGCGTGTCGCAAGCTCTTCGGTCTGACTCCCTACGTCGGTAATGACTGCTCCGTTATTCACTCTTAAGACCCCGTTTGTTGCGTCTGAGTAAAAACTAACGTGCGGGGTAAAAGGTTTGTAGCGAGTTGTTTTCCACTTCGAAGTGGAAAGGTGAGCGGCAGGAGTGATCTGTCCCACATAATTCGGCTGAATACGGATTTAATGCTGCATTTGCGTGATGAATGTCACGAGAATCGGCTGAGAAACCGAGGAAGCAAAGTGGCGAAGCCTTGCGAAGCAACTCGGAGAATTGTGATCTGGATAAGATTTTTTTATGGCGTCAGGAGAGAATAACGGCGGGTGCTTGAGGCTTTTCGTCTCAGGCATGGGACGAAAAGATGAAAGCCCCAACTTGACTCTAAATCAAGGAGGGGCCGTAGACTTCACGTTCCGACACGTGAAGGGTATTGCCTTTCCTGCAACGTCGCAAGGAGGCGTCCATGAAACGTCCACAACCCATTATCCGGGTAATACTGATAGTTGCTGTGACAATTATCGCATTAACCCTGATTCTACAGAGATCTGTATGCGAAATACATTATCGCAACGGCTCTCAGGAAGTGGTCGCCCTACTGGATTGCAAATCTGTGAAGTCGCAGTAAAAAGTGAGAACTGGCGGGGGGCTTCCGAATTCCCCCGTCAGCCTTCCGTCGAGGCCGTAAGGCTCGGGCACCCCTTGATTTCACGCATAAAGAGGGGAAAACGAATTTCCCCTCTTTATGACCAACGGATTAACGGTATTTCTGATGGTAGGTATTGCGGGTGCCGGCCAGATCCAGGGCTACGCCCTGCGCTTCCTTGATTTTGCCTTCGTTGGCAAGCTTGGTGGCGCCGTCAATCTGACCAATCAGAATATCCAGGCCATGACGGAAATCTTTCATTTCCGCACTGTCCGGCGCTTTGCCTTCCAGTTTTGGCGGGGTCTGCTTCTGAGCATCCTGTGCCGCGGTGCGCATCTTCGCCAGTGCCGCTTTCATTTCTGTCGCGTCATCGGTTTTCTGCACAATTTTCAGGTTTTCGGACAGGGTGTCCATATCTTCGCCAAGGTCGGCAAACGCCGGTGCCGCGCCCATCATCAGAGTGGAGACAGCTAACATTGCCAGAACAGTCTTACGCATCGCTCACTTCCTTTTATGCTCGTCATATTTCAAGCTGCAGGCGCGTTGGCTGCTCCTGCTCACCCCAGTCACTTACTAAAGTAAGCTCCTGGGGATTCCCAGGCTTGCCGCCTTCCTGCAACTCGAACTATTTAGAGCAGTTATTGATGATGTGGCGCAGCAGGTTGCGCCACCATGAGAACACATTATTGACCGGCGATTTTCATTTCCGGCAGCAGGACGGAACCGCACTGAATATTACTGCGCGTTTCGATATCGTCAGCCACGGTCACGATATTACGCCACATGTCTTTCAGGTTGCCGGCGATGGTGATTTCGCTCACCGGATATTGGATTTCGCCATTCTCTACCCAGAAACCTGATGCACCGCGGGAGTAATCGCCCGTGATGCCACTGACACCCTGCCCCATCAATTCGGTGACGACAAGCCCGGTGCCCATCTCTTTGAGTAACTTTTCAAAACTGAGCCCCTGGCCCTGAATGCGCCAGTTGTGAATGCCGCCCGCGTGTCCGGTGCTTTTCAGCCCCAGTTTGCGGGCAGAGTAGTTGGTCAGCAGCCACTGGGTCAGAATGCCGTCTTTGATGATATCGCGACGTTCTGTGCGCACACCTTCGCTGTCGAACGGCGTGGACGCCAGGCCTTTCAGCAGATGCGGATGCTCTTCAATGGTCAGCCATTCCGGCAGAATTTGCTTACCCAGAGAATCCAGCAGGAACGTGGATTTGCGGTACACCGAACCACCGGCAATGGTACCGACCAGATGGCCGAACAGCCCAGTCGCCACTTCATTCGCAAAAATAACCGGCGCTTTCATGGTAGAAAGCTTGCGCGGTGACAGGCGGGAGAGCGTACGCTGCGCGCATTCGGCACCGACGGTTTCCGGATCCACCAGATCGCCCAGCGCACGGCCGATGGTGTACGCGTAATCGCGCTCCATGTCGCCATTCTCTTCGGCGATCACACAGCTGGAGAGCGAGTGACGGCTGGAACAGTAACTCTGCAGCATACCGTGGCTGTTGCCGAACACTTTAATGCCATAATGGCTGTTAAAGCTGCCGCCTTCGGTATTAGTGATGCGTTTATCCGCGTTCAGCGCCGCCTGCTCTGCGCGCGAGGCCATTTCGATGGCTTCATCAGGCGTCACTTCCGCCGGATGGAACAGATCCAGATCCGGTGCCTCGAACGCGAGCAAGTCTTTATCTGCCACGCCCGCGTACGGGTCCGGTGAGGTGTAGCGCGCGATATCCAGCGCCGCCTGAACGGTTCGGGCAATGGCTTCAGGACTTAAGTCGGTAGAGGACGCGCTGCCTTTACGGTTCTGGTGGTACACCGTAATACCCAGCGCGCCATCGCTGTTGAATTCTACGTTTTCCACTTCGCCATAACGCGTGCTGACGCTAATACCGGTGGTTTTCGTTACGCCAACTTCGGCACCATCAGACTTACCCGCAGCCAGCTCCAGCGCGGTGGAGACGGCTTTTTCCAGCGCGATACGCTGTTCTGCAACCTGTGTGATGACTTTCATCGCTAATGCCATAATGTAGAAAGGAGTTTAATGAAGTCTAACAGATAAACTCTAAATAATTCGAGTTGTAGGAAGGCGGCAATACTCAGAGTCCCCAGGCGCTTACTGAAGTCAGTGACGGGGATGAGTCGCTGCAGCCAACGCACCTGCAGCGTGAAGTATGACGAGAGAACCGTTTTTCAGTGCGCTTCTTAACTGATAACATGTGCCTCTTTTTTTAGGAGCCTGAGATGACAAAGCAGCCCGAAGACTGGCTCGACGACGTGCCCGGTGATGACGAGATCGACGATGAAGATGATGAAATCATCTGGGTCAGCAAAAGTGAAATTAAACGTGACGCCGAAGAGTTAAAACACCTTGGCGCCGAAATCGTTGAGCTTGGCAAAAATGCGCTGGATAAAATCCCGCTTGACGACGACCTGCGTGCCGCCATTGAGCTGGCGCAAAAGATCAAGAAAGAAGGCCGCCGCCGCCAGCTGCAGCTGATCGGTAAGATGCTGCGTCAGCGTGACGTCGATCCGATTCGCCAGGCGCTGGATAAGCTCAACAACCGCCACAACCAGCAGGTTGCTCTGTTCCATAAGTTAGAACAGCTGCGCGATCGTCTGATTATGGAAGGGGATGATGCGGTCGCTGAAGTGCTGCGACTGTGGCCGGATGCGGATCGCCAGCAGCTGCGTTCGCTGATCCGTAACGCCAAGAAAGAAAAAGACGGCAACAAGCCGCCGAAATCTTCTCGTCTGATTTTCCAGTATCTGCGCGAACTGGCAGAGAACGAAGAGTAAGCGTTGCGTATTGCCGGGCCTACAAGAGCAACAGCCCGAATTGTAGGCCCGGTAAGGCGTCGCCGCCACCGGGCACTGTTTTACTCAACCGCTTCCGCTTTCTTCGCCAGCATATCCAACAGCTTCTGATGGATCCCACCGAAACCGCCGTTGCTCATCACCAGAATGTGGTCGCCAGGCTGAGCAGATTTTCCGATCATATCGACCAGAGTATCCACGTCGGCGCTCCAGTGCGCAGGCTGAATACAGCCTTCTGCCACTTCTGCCACCTGCCACGGAATGTGCTGAGGTTGCAGCAAGAACACTTCATCAGCACGGCCCAGCGACGGTGCCAGGTCGTCTTTGCAGATCCCCATTTTCATGGTGTTTGAACGCGGTTCCAGCACCGCCAGAATGCGTGCCGTCCCGCCGACTTTGCCGCGCAGCGCCTGCAGCGTCGCCAGAATGGCCGTCGGATGATGGGCAAAATCGTCATACACGGTCACGCCGTTGGCTTCACCGCGTAATTCCAGACGACGACGCGCGTTCACAAAGGAACCCAGCGCCTCGGCCGCATCCGCCGGTTTCACACCCACATGGCGTGCAGCAGCGATCGCCATCAGGCCATTGTGCATGTTGTGTTCGCCGACCAGCTTCCAGTTGACCTGACCGACTTTTTCACCGTCCAGCCACACTTCCCATTCGGATGCGTCGGTGCTGATTTTCTTCGCCTGCCAGTGACCTTGATCGCCCACCAGCTCCTGCTCGCTCCAGCAGCCCATCGCCAGCGTTTGCTTCAGATTAATATCATTTTCCGGCGCGATGATACGGCCCTGGCCCGGCACGATACGAACCAGATGATGGAACTGTTTCTGAATGGCTTTCAGATCGTCAAAGATGTCCGCATGGTCGAACTCAAGGTTATTGAGGATCAGCGTGCGTGGGCAGTAGTGAACAAATTTGGAACGCTTATCGAAAAATGCACAGTCATATTCATCGGCTTCAATCACGAAGAACGGGCTATCGCCCAGACGCGCGGAAACATCGAAGTTGCCCGGCACACCGCCAATCACAAAGCCCGGTTTGTAGCCACAGGCTTCCAGAATCCAGGTCGCCATCCCGGCGGTGGTGGTTTTACCGTGCGTCCCCGCAACGGCGATCACCCAGCGATCGCGCAGCACGAAATCATGCAGCCACTGCGGGCCGGACATGAACGGGATGTTCTTTTCCAGCACCGCTTCAACGCACGGATTGCCGCGGGTCATGGCGTTGCCGATGATCACCAAATCCGGCTGCGGATCGAGCTGGCTTGGGTCGTAACCCTGAATTAACTCAATGCCCTGTTCTTCCAGCAGAGTGCTCATCGGCGGATACACATTCGCATCCGACCCCGTCACTTCATGGCCAAGGGAACGGGCCAGCATTGCCAGACCGCCCATAAAAGTGCCACAAATTCCCAAAATATGAATGCGCATACGTCACTGTTCCTCTTTCATCAGCGGCGTATTTTACCCTCATGTGCGACGGGTAAGAAACGCATTTCGGTTAATTCCGTACTTTGCTGGCGCGATTCACCTGTACGCTGTTTTTTGAATGTTTGTTAAGATTGTTGGACATTAACCGCTTTACTCAACATCAAATGCAGGGAAAGTGTTATGAAAACGTTAGGTGAATTTATTGTCGAGAAGCAGCATGATTTTCCGCACGCCACCGGTGAACTGACTGCTCTGCTGTCGGCAATAAAGCTCGGCGCGAAGATTATCCACCGCGATGTCAACAAGGCAGGCCTGGTGGACATTCTGGGTGCCAGCGGTGCAGAGAACGTGCAGGGAGAAGCACAGCAAAAGCTCGATCTGTTTGCGAATGAAAAACTCAAAGCCGCCCTGCGTGCACGTAATATCGTGGCCGGTATCGCGTCTGAAGAAGAAGATGAGATCGTGGTGTTCGAAGGCTGTGAACACGCCAAATACGTGGTGTTGATGGACCCGCTGGACGGCTCGTCTAACATCGACGTTAACGTCACCGTTGGCACCATTTTCTCTATCTATCACCGCGTTACGCCAGTTGGCACGCCGGTTACCGAAGAAGATTTCCTGCAGCCGGGGAATAAACAGGTTGCCGCAGGCTACGTGGCCTATGGCTCCTCAACGCTGATGGTCTACACCACCGGCTGTGGCGTGCACGCTTTCACCTATGACCCGTCGCTCGGCGTGTTCTGCCTGAGCCAGGAACACATGCGCTTCCCGGAAAAAGGCAACACCTATTCCATTAACGAAGGCAACTACATCCGGTTCCCCCAGGGCGTGAAGAAATACCTGAAGTTCTGTCAGGAAGAAGATAAGACCACGCAGCGTCCGTATACCTCACGCTACATTGGTTCTCTGGTGGCAGACTTTCACCGTAACCTGCTAAAAGGCGGGATTTACCTCTATCCAAGCACCGCCAGCCACCCGCAAGGGAAACTGCGCCTGCTGTACGAATGCAACCCGATGGCGTTCCTCGCGGAACAGGCCGGTGGCAAAGCCAGCGACGGTAAAGACCGTATTCTGGATATTATTCCAGACACCCTGCATCAGCGCCGTCCGTTCTTTGTCGGCACCGATCATATGGTGGAAGACGTTGAGCGCTTTATGCGTGAGTTCCCGGAAGCTTAATCTGGCCTGAGGTTTCCCCTCTCCCAAAAGGAGAGGAAGAAACCCGAGTTCCCTCTCCCCGCGGGAGAGGGGCTCACACAAAACTTAAGCCGCCTGACTCTGCAATCTGAATGACGCCATCGCGTCCATCAGCTCCCGCGACTGCTCTTCCAGCGAGCGGGTTGCGGCGGAAGACTGCTGCACCAGGGCCGCATTCTGTTGTGCCGTTTCGTCCATCTGACTCACCGCAATATTCACCTGTTCGATACCCCGGCTCTGCTCCTGCGATGCGCTGGCAATCTCCCGCATCAGCGTGGTCATGCGCATCACTTCAGACGCAATGTCATCCATGGTTTCCCCGGCCTGCTGCGCCAGTTCGCTGCCTTCGCTGACCTGATTCTGGGAATCGCTGATCAGCGTGCGGATCTCTTTTGCTGCTTCCGCACTGCGGCTTGCCAGATTACGGACTTCACCCGCCACCACGGCAAATCCACGGCCTTGTTCCCCGGCACGCGCCGCTTCCACAGAGGCATTCAGCGCCAGAATATTGGTCTGGAAGGCAATGCCGTCGATAACGCTGAGAATGTCGGCAATACGGTTCGAACTGCCGGAGATATCGCGCATCTTCTCGATCACATAGCAGACCATTTCGCTCCCGCGATCGGCGGTGTCGGAAACCGTTTTCGCCATCTGGTGCGCCTGTTCAGCGTTATCCGCGTTCTGTTTCACCGTCGCCGTGATCTGCTCCATGCTGGCAGCGGTCTGTTCGAGTGACGTGGCGGTCGATTCCGTCCGCTGCGCCAGGTTGTTGTTCCCCGCCGTCAGTTCGCGGCTACCAATGTCTATCTGCGAACTGGCATCGCGCACGCGCAACACGGAATTCATCAGGGCTGCGCGCATCTCGCTGATCGCCGCATTAAGACGGTTGATCTCCTTGCTTGCCGCCGGGTTGTCGCTGTGGGTCAGGTTACCTGCCGCCACTTGCTCAAGCTGAACAATCGCCGTATTCAACGGCTTAAGCAGCATATGGCGCAGCGACAGCCAGGCCAGAACAATCGCGCCAGCGGTCAGCAGGATAGCGACAATCATCATCGTCATTACCCGATTTTTGCTGGTATTCACCACGCTGACTTCACGTTGTCCACGCGCATCCACCCAGTTCTGGAAGGCCTGCATATCGTTATCAAACTGCTGTGAAACCGGGATCAGTTTGTTTTCCAGCAGATCGTAATAGCTGTCAGCGCTTTGCTGCTTCAGCGCGGCAAGCATGGGCGTAAGGCCCTGTTGGTGATAAGCCGCATAGCTCTTTGCCACCTGTGCCAGCAGCTGTGCCCCCTGAGGATCGTCAACACCGGAAGCCATCACGCTGGCGAGCGTCTTCTGCGCGGTGCTTAGCTCGTTATTGATGTTTTGCACCGATTTCGCGGCATCATCGAGCATGCCGATTTCCATCAGACGTACCGCCTGACCCGCTTCGTTCCGCGCACGCAGGATCAGGGTGTAGCCTTTATTGAGCTGCACCAGCTGTTCACCCTGGAGATGGTTAATGCGGGCAAGCGAGGAGGAACTCTTGGTGAGGGCATAAATCCCCATGCCGCTGACCAGCAGCAGCAAAAGGGTCATCACGGCCAGTAGAGAAAGCAGGCCGGTACGGATTGAAAGCATTTTCAGCATGATGTCATTCCCGGTAGCAAAGCGACTTTTTGGCGTAAATAAAAAGTATCGGCTGCTACCGGAAAGACTTTAGGGTTATTAATGAATTCAGTGCGTTATTGCTTTGTTACCCCTGCCGGAACGCGCGTCACTGGCGAGCTCTGACGGTTCTCCCACAGCACGGTCAGGCCACGCTGCAGCGCGATAAAAATGAACAGCAAAATGCCGATAGCGATCTTCGTCCACCATGAGCTGAGCGTGCCGTCGAAGTTAATATAGGTCTGAATCAAGCCCTGGATCCCCACGCCAAACAGCGTACCCAGAACAGTGCCGACACCGCCGCTGAGCAGCGTGCCGCCAATCACCACCGAGGCAATCGCATCCAGTTCCACGCCAACGCCCGCCAGCGCATATCCGGCCTGGGTGTAGACAGAAAACACAATCCCGGCCAGCGTCGCCAGCCCGGTCGACAGCATGTAGATGCGAATGGTGGTGCTGCGAGTGGAAATCCCCATCAGGTTGGCCGATGTGGCACTGCCGCCAATCGCATAGACCTGATTGCCAAAGCGGGTGCGGTGAGCAACAAACATCCCGACCACGACGACAATCAGCATCAGCACGCCCATCGCACTGAGACGGCCGCCGCCGGGGATCATCCACGCCATATCGGAGAGGCGGTCATACAGCGGATGGTTAATCGGGATAGACTCTTCCGACACCAGATAGCTCACGCCGCGCAGGAAAAACATGCCCGCCAGGGTGATGATAAACGCAGGGATCTTCAGCGCATCAATCAACCAACCCATAAACGCCCCAAAGGCGCAGCCCATCACCAGCACCAACGGAAATGCCACCAGCGGCGTAATTCCCCAGAAGCCAATGGCTTTTGCCAGAAACACACCGGTAAAGGCGATCACCGAGCCGACAGAGAGATCGATACCGCCGGAGAGGATCACAAAGGTCATACCGACCGCGATGATCCCGAGAAACGCGTTATCGGTCAGGATATTGCAGATAACACGCGTTGAGGCGAAACCCGGAAACTGTGTCAGGCAGTAGAGGTAGCCCAGGATAAACACCCCGAGGGTGATCATCAGCGGCAAATTACGTTTTATCATGGCCGCGCACTCCTTTCAGTAGACCGATAAAGCGCGGCGACTGGACCACCAGCACGCACAGCACCACAACCGCTTTGACCACCTGATTCAGCTCTGGCTGGAATCCGGAAAGCAGGATCCCGGTGTTCATTCCCTGAATGATCAGCGCGCCAATCACCGAAAGCAGGAGGTTAAAGCGCCCGCCCATCAGCGACCCGCCGCCAATTACCACCGCCAGAATGGCATCCAGCTCCAGCCACAGCCCGGCGTTGTTAGCATCGGCGCCGCGAATATCCGCCGCCACAATCACTCCCGCGATGGCGGCACAAACGCCGCTCAGCACATAGCTCAACATCACCACGACGCGGGTATTAACCCCGGCGTTTTTCGCCGCGCGAATGTTAATCCCCACCGCTTCAATGAACATGCCCAACGCCGTTTTTCGCGTGAACAGCCAGAAAATGACCAGCGTCACCAGCGCGATGATCACCGGCGTTGGAAACAGCAGCAATTTACCGCTGCCGATCCACCCAAGGGATGCCGAATCAAAGGTCACGATCTGCCCGGCAGTGATCAGCTGCGCCACACCTCGCCCCGCCACCATCAGGATCAGGGTGGCGACAAAGGGTTGGATCTTGAGGATCGCAACCAGTATGCCGTTCCATAATCCGGCCAGTACGCCGGTGCCAAGCGCCGCCAGCAGAACCACAGGCAGTGAATGCCCTGCGACGACCATTGAGGCCGCCGTGGCACCGGCAATCGCCATTACCGCGCCAACGGAGAGATCGATACCGCCAGTGGCGATAACCAGCGTCATGCCGATACTCAGTAACGCCACCGGCGCGGCGCGATTGAGGATATCGATTGGGCTACCAAACAGTCGGCCATCCTGGAGCACCACCTGAAAGAAATGCGGTGCAACAAGGCTGTCGACCAATAACACCAGAATGAGTGCCGCGATTTGCGGCATGCCCGTCGGCCAGCGAAAACGGCGCTTCTCGGGTTCAGTTTTCGGAACGGATTGTGGCATCACTGCATACCCCTTATGCCGCAATAGCATTCATGATCGCCGGAACGGACAGTTCGCCCAGCGGGATCTCTGCCACCTGTTTACGATCGCGTAAAATAATCACCCGATCCGCGTAGCCCACCAGCTCTTCCAGCTCGGAAGAAATCACCAACAGCGCCAGCCCGTCGGCGCACAGCGTTTCGATAAGCCGGATGATCTCCGCATGCGCGCCCACGTCGATCCCACGGGTAGGTTCATCGAGGATCAGGAATTGAGGACGCGTCAGCAGCCAGCGCGACAGCAGGACCTTCTGCTGATTGCCGCCGGAGAGAAACTCAACCGGCTGTTCCGCGCTCGGCGTGCGAATGCCCAGCTGGCGAATAAAGCGCTCGGCTATCTCGTTTTGTTCACGATGAGGAATCGGCCGCAGCCAGCCGCGCTGCGCCTGAAGCGCCAGAATGATGTTCTCGCGAACGGAAGCCGCGGCAATGATACCGTCGGTTTTCCTGTCTTCCGGACAGAAGCCAATGCCAAGGCAGGAAGCCTGGTGCGGTGAACGCAAAGTCTGCGGTTTACCTTTGATTTCGGCACTGCCGCAGTCGGCAGGTTTAATCCCGAAAATGACCTCTGCGGTTTCAGTCCGCCCGGATCCCAGCAGCCCCGCCAGACCAACAATTTCGCCTGGGCGAACCTGCAAATCGAAGGGATCAATGACGCCTTTCTTACCAAAGTTTTTGAACGCCGCAACCGGTTTATCGCTCAACAGGGTGCGGCCAGCGCGTTGCAACGCGTTGTTATCGAGTTCGCGCCCCAGCATCATTTTCACCAGTTCGATCTGTGGCAGCGCTTTAGTTTCACGGCAGCCCACGAAGCCCCCGTTACGTAATACGGTAATGCGATCGCTGACCTGATAGACCTGATCGAGGAAGTGGGTCACAAAGATCAGGCTCACGCCCTGATCGCGCAGTTGGCGCATCAGGGTGAACAGCATTTCGACTTCCTGAGTATCCAGGCTGGCCGTGGGTTCATCGAGGATCAGCACTTTGGCCGAGAGATCGATAGCCCGACAGATAGCCACAATCTGTTGCATCGCCACCGAAAAGCGGTTCAGCGGCTCACGGACATCGAGGGAAAAACCGTAGGAAGCCATCAGTGCCGTGGCGCGTTTTTCCATCTCTTTGCGTTGGATCAGCCCGAAACGGCGCGGTTCGCGGCCAATAAACAGGTTATCCGCCACCGACATGTTCGGCAGCAGGTTCACTTCCTGATAGACCGTGCCGATGCCAAGCTGTTGGGCATGAGCGGTGTTTTTGGGAGTGATAGCCTGACCTTCAAGCCAGATGGTGCCGCGATCGGCGTGGTAAACACCGGTCAGGGCTTTGATAAGGGTGGATTTCCCGGCGCCATTTTCGCCGAGCAAAGCCATAATTTCACCCCGGCGCAGGCTGAAATCGACGTTATCCAGCGCTTTTACGCCGGGGAAAAATTTACTCAGGCCTTCCGTGCGCAAAATCTCCTGATTGTGGATAGCATCAGTCATTAGCAGCCCCTAAAAATTACCCTCACCCCGACCCTCTCCCTAAAAGGGAGAGGGAGAACATTCAGCCCGACTCAACACTGCACAGTACGTTCCCTCTCCCCTCAGGGGAGAGGGTTAGGGTGAGGGGTTTGCTATCAGTAACCCATGTCTTTTTTCTTATCCAGCTGCGTCTGAGCGCTGTCTTTCAGATACAGCTGGGAGTGAGTCAGCGTCAGCTTCGGCGGCATGGTGCCGTCTTTCTTAAACTTCTCAAGCGCATCGAACGCCGGGCCCGCCATGTTTGGCGTCAGCTCCACGTTGGCATTGGCTTCGTCGGCCAGCATCGCTTTATAGATGTCCGGCACGCCGTCGATAGAACCGGTCAGGATATCTTTACCGGGTTTCAGGCCAGCTTCTTTAATGGCCTGAATGGCACCGATTGCCATGTCATCGTTATGGGCGTAGACCATGCAGATATTCTTGCCGTTGTTCTCAGCTTTGATGAAGCTCTCCATGACTTCTTTCCCTTTGCTGCGGGTAAAGTCGCCAGACTGAGAACGAATGATTTTGATGTTTGGCGCTTTGGCAATGGCGTCGGCAAAACCTTTCTTACGATCGATAGCGACGCTTGCGCCCACGGTGCCCTGCAGTTCAACCACGTTACACGGTTTGCCGGCTTCGGTTTTCACCAGCCAGTCGCCAATCAGTTGGCCTTCCAGCACGTTGTTGGCGGTCACCGTCGTCATGTACAGCGACTTGTCTTTCACATCGATAGAACGGTCCAGCAGGAATACCGGAATTTTGGCCTGTTTGGCTTCTTTCAGTACCGGCTCCCAGCCTGTTGCTACCACCGGCGCGATAAAGATGGCATCGACGCCCTGGGCGATAAAGGAGCGTACCGCTTTAATCTGGTTTTCCTGTTTTTGTTGCCCGTCGGCAATTTTCAGGGTGATCCCGCGTTTTTCAGCCTCACTTTTCGCCACGCTGGTTTCGGCGGCACGCCAGCCAGATTCAGACCCGACCTGAGCAAATCCTACAGTTAACGGAGCAGCCATCGCCATAGACGACAGGCTTGCAGAAACAGCGGTGACAAGAAGTAAGCGCTTCCACATAAAGAAATCCTCGTAGGTTTATTGTTGGTATACCCGTTATATTTCCAGCTGCAGGTGCGTTGGCTGCACGCCTTGATCCCAGTCACTTCCTAAAGTCATCCACTCCCTTGCCGCCTTCCTTCAACTCGAACTATTTAGGGTATAAAAAGGCATCTGCCGAAAAACTATAGACAATGGGAAATGTAACGGGATGCGTTACATCACACTTCCAATAAGAGAAAACAGGTTTTGTAAGCGCTTCCACAACCGCATTCATCAAGTGGCTATGTTTATGGATTATTCTCCTGGTGAAAGGCTCTGAAAATGACCCACAGGGCTATCTGAGGCTGAAAAGAAGCGAAGACTTTTGTATCGAGTTGGCTATAATACCGGGCACTTGAATGCCACCTATTTTAAAGGAATCCGACATGAGCTTACTCAACGTCCCTGCGGGCAAAGAGCTGCCAGAAGATATCTACGTTGTTATCGAAATCCCGGCTAACGCAGATCCTATCAAATACGAAATCGACAAAGACACCGGCGCGCTGTTCGTAGACCGTTTCATGTCTACCGCGATGTTCTATCCGTGCAACTACGGTTACATCAACCACACCCTGTCTCTGGACGGTGACCCGGTAGACGTTCTGGTCCCAACGCCATACCCGCTGCAGCCAGGTTCTGTGATCCGCTGCCGTCCGGTTGGCGTTCTGAAAATGACCGACGAAGCCGGTGAAGATGCGAAACTGGTTGCGGTACCGCACACCAAACTGAGCAAAGAGTACGATCACATCAAAGATGTGAACGACCTGCCAGAACTGCTGAAAGCGCAGATCTCCCATTTCTTCGAGCACTACAAAGATCTGGAAAAAGGCAAATGGGTGAAAGTTGACGGTTGGGACAACGCTGAAGCTGCGAAAGCAGAAATCGTTGCCTCTTTCGAACGCGCTCAGAAGAAGTAATTCTTCAGCCTTTAAAAACACCGCCTCCGGGCGGTGTTTTTCATTCCAGGATAGCCATCAGCCTTGCCAGTGCTTCTTCCACAATCTCCGCTGATGCCGTTTCCACCTTCCTTGCACCCCGACTCTCCAAATCGATCATCCGCACCTGATTAACCAGCACAACACCCTGGATTTGTGACCCACTTCCGCTCAAAGAAACGCTAAAGCCGGCATCACGGGCAAAACGTCCGCCCTGGGTCACGGGAGCCACCAGAGTTGTGCCTGTCCGGTTGAATGCACGGGTCGATAAAACAAGCGCAGGCCTGCTTTCCCCTTGCTGCTCTCGTCCGGACACAGGGTTAAAACTCACCAGCACGATGTCTCCCCGTTCAAAGTCTGGTTGTTTCACCATACTTCGTTACCCGTTGGCTTATCTTTGCCCCAGACGTCCTCTTCCGAACGCTTAGGCGCATCCAGATCGCACTGCGCCAGCAATTCATCAAGCGTGTAATGCTTGCGGGCCACGGGCGTTAAAATCAGCTGATTATTTTTCACTTCTGCCTCCATGCTCTGACCTGGAATCAGGCCAAGCGTTTTCACCACGACGCCAGGAATGACCATACCGGTACTGTTTCCCCATTTTTTAATGACGATTTTCATAGCCCCTCCAGAAGTTATACAAAGTATAACTACTGGTGAGCTGATGTCATGTTCTACGCGCTTCTTTTTTAACCTGCCAGTACAGAGTGGAGATTTTAAGCAGAACTGCGTGGCGATACGGAGAAGGGCGGAAAACGGGAATACGTTGCAGGACATTCTTCGGTGTTGCTCGCAAAAAAATAACGCCACCCGAAGGTGGCGTTATTCATGGTCAGTACTGGTCTCTGTCGAGCCAGTTTCCACTTTCAATCAGCGTTAACCCATCAACTGGCCGTTGGTAGACATACATCCAGGCGCTACCGTAGGGCGTCTGAATCAGGTGACGAGCGTATTCCCCGCCTCTGGAGCGCAGTGCGTCCAGTTCGGCAAGAGTGGCATTATCAATACGATAAACTTCACCTTGTACCGTTCCGTTTCCCGGAACCGCGCCTGGATAGTGGCCCAGGCTGTAAAGCTGATAATTATCGACACTGTGAGCGCCCAGCCACTGAGCGTTGGTCATCCAGTGGCTGTTGCCTTGCTTGCGCCGTAAACTGCCGTAAACAAATATTCGCATTGCTAAAACTCAAACTGATAGAGCAGATCAAGCGCCTGGTCTATGCCAGACACCGCTTCCAGATATAGCTTGGGCATCAGGCGATAGCGTAACGTGAGTGTTGCCAGTGAGTCAAAAATACCCACACCATATTTCACCTGTAGACCTGGCATAATATATCCGCTGACCACCACCTGTGAGGAATCACCTACACCTGCAGTATCCAGAGCCAGATTGCTTACGCCAAACGTCTCGCCGATTTTACCCACAATCTGCCCACTTTGTGCAACCCCTAGTCCGACCAGAGCGGAAGTCATCGCCGCACCGTCACCCTGCTCGCTGTCGAGGCCCTGACCCCGTAACAGGTAGGAAAGCGCTTCCTGTTGGGACATCGCCGGGTCAGAGAATATCTCGGCTTTAGGCTGATCGGCCATGCCGGTGACGCGCACACCCGCGGTCACATCATCTTCGGTCGCCTCCGGATTACGGATGGCTTCAATATTCAGCAACGGCTGATCCGGTGGCCCTGAGAACAACAGAATACCTTTACGAACGATCAAATCCTGGCCGTAGGCGTGGAACCGCCCTTCCGGAATATTGATTTGTCCATTCAGGCCCAGACCCTGTTTATCCTGCGCCACTTTGAGATCGCCCGTCAGCCGCGCTTTCAGACCAAAGGCATCCAGGCGAACATTATTCCCCACGTGGATGTTGAGGTTGCTGTTAATCGGGATCCCGGCGGTCTGCGGTTTCACCGGTTTGAGATCTTTATCCAGCATCACTTCATCGCTGGACACGCCTACCGCGCTCTCTGGCACATCGTGGACGGTGATACGCGCCCAGGGCACATCCACATTCCCGTCGAGGGTAAACAGGCTTGGGGTTGCAGTGAACACGACATCCGGGGAAACATCCAGGCGCACCATCGGCGGCACGGTAATACGCACCCGGCTCCCTTTCGCCGCCACCTGCGCCCGCCAGTTGTCTATTTGCGTCCAGTCAGCGTTGCCGCTAAGGCTGATTTGCCCCTGTTTTGTAGCCACGACGCCATCCAGCGTGGAACGCGTGCCGTTGAAGTTCATCGCAATACGGCTCGGCTGCATATCAAACGGCATGAAGTTCCCGTCAACATCCACGCCGGAGAGCGCCATCTGCCCAAACAACTGCGGGCTCTGCACGTTACCGCCAAGGCGTAAATTCGCATTCAGGCTGCCGACCACTTTCTCACCCCGGTCGAAGATAGGGTTGACCATCGCCAGTGAGAAGTTGCGGATGTTGACGTTGCCGCCCAAATTGCGCCGCCCTTGCGGATCGGTCACTTCCACCTGTCCATCCAGCTGCCCGTTGTTGGTCAAACGAATCGTCCAGCCCAACAGCGCACGGTTGTTATGCAGGTCAGCATTGAGATCAAGCGTCTCGAAGGCAATCGGCAGCGGTGCGTCATTGACGGTTTGCGTCACTTTGACGTTGCGTCCCGAGAGGGTGACTTTGCCCTGCGGCAGGCCCTCTTTGGTGGTGTCCCAACTGACATCCGCTTTCCCGGTGAACACGCCGCTGGCCTGAGTGGCTTCCGGCATGAACGGCTTCAGCATCGCCAGATCGAAGCGATTAAGGTTCACCACCGCGCGCCCGGCGGCACCGGCATCAATAGTTTGCGGCACGCACAGTTCAGCGTTCGGGTTAGTCCAGCAGTGCGGACCCACGCTGATTTTCTGCTCTTTGTTGCGGTAATCCAGCGCAATGGCACGCGACAGCGACCAGGGACCGACCGGCGTCTGGAAACGGGTATCGCTAAGCGACCCTTTCCAGCGCTCTTCTTTGCGGTCAAAACTCCCGGCCAGCGTCAATTGGCCAGAAACCGGCTCGCCCTGAATTTTCAGATCCAGTTTGTGCTGCTTCTCGTCCCCTTTCGCGGTCAGCAACACCTGGCTGATAGTCACACCGGGCTGGGCAATGTTGTTCACCCGCACATCAAGGGTGCCGCCAATCTGATCCGTGGACTTGATATCCCCTTTGATGCTCGCCTGCGCCACGCTCAGTTCCTGCCAGCGCAGCCCGCGTGCGGTGATATCCGCCAACAGCTGCGGCGCATCGATAGTCCCCCGGACTTTCAGCAGCCCCTTCGCCGTGCCACCAAGACCCGGAAGCGCATTGTCCAGACCCGGCGCGTCGATATTGGCGTCCAGATTCAGATCTTTAACCCCCAGCTCACCTTTCACATCGGCGCTGTTGCGCCCCAGCTCCAGATGCAGCCCCGGAATTTTCCACTGCAGGTAGCTGTTGCCGGACAGTTTGCCTTCAACGTTCACCTTGTTCTGCTTCACGTTGCCGGTGAGTTTCAGCTCAGGGACGTCCACCTGCCAGCTGCCGCCGTAGAGGCTCCCGCGGGTTTTAATCAGCCCGTTGAGTTTGGCTGGCCACTCCGGCGTCTCTTTGGCGGTATTAATCCCGTCGAGCTTCAGTTCACCGCGCCAGCTAATCGCCTGCTGCCAGTCGAGCAGCGCTTTCAGCTCGGTTTTTCCTTCCAGCGCCGCGAGGGTCAGCTTATCGAGATTCACCTGCTGCTCGTTGCCTTTCGCATCGAGCGTAATCGTGGCTGGCGGCACGCCCTGCCCTTTCACCGCAGTGCGGAAGGAGAGCGTGTAGTCCGTCATTTTACCGCTCAGTTTTAGCTTCACATCGTCAGCCTGGAACTGCTTTTCCCCGGTAAACGGCCAGTACAGCTGTTTGCTTAACACTTCGAGGTTTAACGGTAATCCCGCTTCGGCCAGCTGCGCCTGCGCACGAATGCCCACGTCGACCGGGCCGGAGAGATTAATCCCGACGTCGAGCTGCTTGCGCACTTCGCCGCCGATCTTCATCTTAATTTTCTCACCCTTCACCGGGTCGATATTCAGGGTGCTGTTCAGCGTGAGATCGACCGGCCAGTTATCCTGCAGCATTGCGGTCCCTGTCGCATTGACGGAACCCTGGCTGGAATCGACATCCAGCGCATCCAGCTTCATGTTGCCGTCAATGCTGCTGACCTTCAGCAGTAGCTTGTACACCGTCAGATCGGTATCGCCCGTCAGGCGCAGTTGTTCACCGCGAAATTCCTCAATATTGAGGTTCAGCGGCAGGTGCACGTCGGTCATTGCCGGCAGGACCGGTTTTGAGAAGAGCTCTTTCATCGTCTCGCCAAGCGGTTTTTCGTCTGGCTTCGGCTTCTCAATTTTCGGTTCAATCACCTGTTCCTGCGCCACTTTGGCGACTTTAGGTAACGCAATCAGCAACCCCTGTAGCGACGTTGGCGTCAGCGTCAGGTTCTTTTGTTGCCAGTTCAGTCCGGAGGTGAAATCCATCACCGACACCGTGGTGTCGTCAATTTTGATGTTCACGTGGCTCAGCGCCACCCGACTCAGGGTGATGGGATAAGGCGTGGAAAGATTCAGCGGACCGCTGTCTTCTGTTGGCGCAGGGGCAGAAGGCGGCATATTCTTGCTGTCGATAACCACATTCACGTTGCTTAATGAGAGGTCATTCACGCACAGACTGCTGTCCCACAGGCACTGAGTGTTAACGGCCAGATGAAATTGTCCGGCATCCACCGCGACACCCGGCTGGTCGTAGCGCAGATTTTTGACGGTTAACGCTTTCCAGCCTCCCGTCACCTGGCCGATGGAAAGGCCAGGCACCCAGCGATCGGCGGCTTTAAACAGCAGATGCAGCCCGGAGGTGGTTCCGACCAGGAACGCGACGGTCCCCAGCAGCAGAACGATAAACACCAGTACGCCGAGGCTTATTTTCTTCCATAAACTCATAATTCAGGCCCCAGACCGATATAAAACTGTACACCGTGCTCGTCTTTATCACCCACCGGCACCGCCAGATCCAACTTGATAGGCCCCACGGGTGACTGCCAGCGCACACCGATACCCGCACCGGTTTTGAAATCGCTGTCGCGGAAATCGTTCACCGCTTCACCGCTGTCGACAAACATCGCTCCCCACCATTTTCCGGTCACGTTGTACTGATACTCCAGCGATCCCGTCGCCAGACGCGACGCACCGGTCAGTTTACCGTTGCTATCCTTCGGCGATATGGACTGATAGGCATAGCCACGAATACTGCGATCGCCCCCGGCGAAGAAGCGCAGATCCGGCGGAACTTTGTCGAAATCGCCGGTTTCAATCCAGCCAATGTTGCCGCGGACCACAAAACGGTGACGATCGTAGAGAGTGCGGATCCATGTGTTTTGCGCCTGAGCCACGAAGAAATCAACATCAGAACCCCAGGCCGTATTGGAAACATCCACAGAATAGCGTTGGGAATCGCCCCACGTTGGCATCAGGCCACCGCGCGAACGGGTGCGGCTGATCATCACCCCCGGATACAGCAGCATGGTGGTGTTGGTCACATCCGCCTGGGTAAAGTGCGAGAGGCTCCAGCGCAGGTTAATGGCGCGCTGCCAGCCGCTGGAAAGATCCCAATAGCGTGACACGCCAAGGGTGGTGGAATCCGATTCCGTATCGTTGAGATTGGTACGCTTAAAGCCGCCCTGCACCGTGTAATACTGTTCAAGCGGGTTCTTCAGCAGCGGCATTTTATAGGTAAAATCAAGCTGCTGTTCCGGTGCCGAGAGGCTGAGATCGGACGTCAGACTGTGCCCGTAGGAGTTCACCCACGGCTTGTTCCACGACGCTTTCACTCGCGGCCCGACGTCCGTCGAATAGCCGACCCCGGTTTCGATGGTATTTTGCGATCGAGGAGACACCACGCCATTCAGCGGCAACACTTTGGTTTCGCGGGCCTGATCAAATTCAGGGGCCACCACCACGGAGTTAAACCAGCCGGTGGCCGAAATACGGCGGTTGAGTTCTGCCAAATCGTCCGACGTGTAGTAATCGCCTTCCTTAAACGGCACCAGATTTTGCAGATAGCGATCCTGAATCTGCGATCCTTTGAACGTCACTTTACCAAAGCGGTAACGCTGGCCGCTGTCGTAATCGATATCCCAGAACGCCTGATGACGCTCGAGCGACACGCCAAGCTGGCTCTTTTTGAACTCGCTGTCGAAATACCCTTTACGCAGCGATACGCTGGTCAGGTCTTTTTTGAAGCCTTCGTAATCGCCGTGATTCAGCACGGTTCCCACTGCCGGGCGCTTCTTGAGTAAATCGAGATAATCGCGATCGTTGCGGGCACCGCCGCGCAGGATAACATCCGTACCACCAATGCGGACCGGTTCACCCAGCGTCACGTGCGCAAGCAGCAGCTGACGGCCTTTTGCCGGTGCTGGCTTAAGTTCGAAATCAATCTTTGGTTCGTAGTAGCCCAGCGCTTTGAGCCCTTCACGAATGGCATCATCAACGCGCGCGCGGAAGCGGCGATCAGGTGTCACCTCATCGCTTTCAATCGTCGACAGCTGCGCGCGGACATTTTTCAGCGCTTCCCCTGAAAGTCCATCTACCTGTAAACGTATGTTTGCCGCACCGGCAATACCACTGGTCAGCAGCAGGCTGACCAAACAAAACTGGCGAAGTTGTGGCACGTTCTCTCCCAAATATCCTCGTTCCCACCCCAACTGGAAACGCAAACGCCGATCCTCGGCTTAACAAAAACTCAACACTAAGGGTTGAAAAAACGACGAACACCCAAATATTTCTTATGTTTAAATCTAGACGCATTCACCGCCTTTATTGTGTGCAAAGTGAAGCGCTGTGACAACCTTAACCCCAATTTCCTTTCTCCGGAGGCCAAACCGTGAGTTTATTCGATAAAAAACACTTAGTTGCTCAAACGGATGCGCTGCCCGGTCGTAATACGCCCATGCCGGTCGCCACGCTGCATGCAGTTAACGGCCATTCAATGACCAACGTCCCCGATGGCATGGAAATCGCGCTTTTCGCTATGGGCTGCTTCTGGGGCGTAGAACGTCTCTACTGGCAGCTGCCCGGTGTCTATAGTACCGCAGCGGGTTATACCGGTGGCTATACCCCCAATCCGACTTATCGCGAAGTGTGCTCTGGCGAAACAGGCCATGCGGAAGCGGTTCGCGTGGTGTATGACCCGACGGTCGTCAGCTATGAACAGCTGCTGCAGGTCTTTTGGGAAAATCACGATCCGGCTCAGGGCATGCGCCAGGGCAACGATCAGGGCACGCAGTACCGTTCGGCCATTTATCCACTGACGCCCGAGCAGGACAACGCGGCCAAAGACAGCCTTGAACGTTTCCAGTCTGCCATGAATGAGGCGCAGGACGATCGCGTAATCACGACGGAAATCGCCACCGCGAAACCGTTCTACTATGCCGAAGACGACCACCAGCAGTATTTGCATAAGAACCCGTACGGCTATTGCGGTATTGGGGGCATCGGCGTTTGCCTGCCGCCACAGCTTGCCTGATAGCTAGCTCTCCATCGCAACGCGGGCGGTATGCCGCGTTGCGTTGCTGACCGTTCCGGCGTCCTGCAGTTTTCCCTGCAGCAGCACGTTCAGCACGGACGCCTCCTGCCTGTTTAGCCGGTTTTGCAACAAATGCACCGCTTCCACGCCCAGCTCACGACAGGGTACCGTTATGCCCGTCACCGATTTCGCCATCTCAGTCTCGAGCCGCCAGTTGAAGTCGGTGGTGATCAGTGAAATATCTTCGGGTACCCGCAGTCCCAGCCTTTTCAGTACCCTCTGCACGCCGAGCGTCATGCTGGTGCTGCCTGGAAAAATAACCTCAGGCCACTCTGTCCGTGGCGTCTGTTCCAGCCAGCGGCTCAACGCCTGTTCTGATTCTTCCGCGGTAAAACCCTCGGTAACGATCAGATTCTGCTGAGGATTAAACGGCACGCGATAACGTCGGCAGGCTTCCTTAATGCCGTCCAGTCGCGCATAAAATGTTTCGCGTCTCAGCGTGGACAGACACAGTACCCGACGATGGCCCTGCTCGAAGACATAGCGCATCGCGCTGAAACCGATGGCCCGATGATCGGGAGACACAGCATCCAACAAACGTTCGTTGTCGTTGCTATTGATCAGCACACAGGGTTTACCCAGCGTGGCCACCAGCTTAAACACCGTGGCGTCATCGGTACCGATGATAATGATCGCGTTGATATTTTTATGGCTGGCTTTCTCCAGGAAAACCCGGATATCCGCATCCTGCTCTTCCAGTCCACAGAACGTCAGATACACATCGTGCGGCGCCACCGCATCGGCAATCCCGCGAGTCACTTCCTGATAGAACACATCGCCACGCGCGGTGAAGGTTCTGGCGGGTGCAAACACGGCGATGCCGTTAATCAGCAAGCGTCCGCAGGCCAACTCATCCAACACCCCCAGCTTTCTGGCGCAGGCCACTATCGCCTCACGAGCCCGTTCGCTGGTGTACGACTTTCCTGCCAGCACGCGTGAGACGGTACTGACGGAGTACCCTGTTGCGGCTGCAATTTGATCCATTTTCAGCTTGCCGGGCATTGTGTGACCTCGCTCGCAATCAATATCTGCAAATTTTTGCAGATGCAGAAGGCTGATTTTAAAACACAATTTCATATCCTATCGAAAATTGAGCACCAGCCTGCGAGCATTCTCACAAAATCCTTTTGTCTGTCCCGTCGGGCTTTTCTATGTTCGCTCTATTCCTCATCTGTTCTGAAAAGGTGCGACATGGAAAAAGTACGGTTTGGCATTATCGGCGTCGGCAATATCGGCACCGTCCACGCCCGCTATTTACTGGCCGGCACGGTAAAAGAAGCGTCCCTGACTGCGGTTTGCGATAGTGACGAAAATAAGCACGCCAGCATCCGCTCGCTGGTCGGGGAAAAGGTCGAGATTTTTACCCATGCGAAGGACATGCTGCAAAGCGGGCTGATTGATGCGGTGATTGTGGCGACACCGCATTACGCGCACCCGGAGCTCTCCATTCTGGCGATGCGCAGCGGTATTCATACCCTCTGCGAAAAACCCGCCGGGGTCTACACCGCGCAGGTTCAGGCCATGAACACCTGCGCCCGCGAGTGCGATGTGGTGTTCGGCATCATGTACAACCAGCGCCCTAACCCGCTGTATCAGAAAGTGAAAGACCTGATCGACAGCGGTGAGCTGGGGGAAATCCGTCGTTCCAACTGGATTATCACCAACTGGTATCGCTCACAGAGTTACTACAACTCCGGCGGCTGGCGCGCCACCTGGAAAGGTGAAGGCGGCGGCGTGCTGCTCAATCAGGATCCCCATCAGCTCGATCTCTGGCAGTGGCTGGTCGGCATGCCGGTGCGCCTGCGGGCGTTCTGTCAGTTCGGCAAGCACCGGCAAATCGAAGTGGAAGATGACGTCACCGCCTACGCTGAATACGCCAATGGCGCAACGGGCGTGTTTATTACCACCGTCGCCGAAACGCCGGGCACCAACCGTTTAGAAATCGCAGGCTCACGCGGCAAAGTGGTGGTGGAGGAAGGCAAGCTGCGCTACTGGCGGCTGCGTGAATCCGAAGATGAATTTAACGCCCGCTGGCAAAACGGGTTTGGCGAACCGGAATGCTGGGAAGTGAGCATCCCTGTCGCGCCAGAATACAGCGAACACCACGTCATCACCGAAAACTTCTGCGCAGCCGTATTGCACGGTAAACCGCTGATTGCGCCAGGCCTCGAAGGCATTCGCGGCCTCACCCTTTCCAACGCCATGCACTTATCCACCTGGACCGACGGTTGGGTCGACCTGCCCTTTGACGAACAGCGCTTTAAGCAGCTGCTGGATGAGCGTATTGCCCGTTCGGTGGATAAACAGGTGGAGAGCCGCACGCTCGACGCCTCCGGATCATGGTGATAAGGAGCCGTCATGCTACGTGTCGCGATTGTGGGAACAGGGAATATCTCGCACCACCATATTCAGGGATTTCAGGCGATGGGCCAGCGCTGCCAGATTGTGGCACTGGTGGATATCTACCCGGAAAAGGCTGAGGAGAAAAAAAACCGCTACGGCCTGCATGACGCCCGGGTCTATAGCAGCCACCAGCAAATGCTGGCGGAAGAAAAAGAGCTCGATATCGTCGACGTGTGCACGCCGCCGTACGTGCACGCTGACATCAGCATTGATGCACTGCACGCCGGAAAACACGTGCTGTGTGAAAAACCGATGGCGGCCTCGCTGGAAGAGTGCGACGCGATGATTGCCGCGCAGGAAGCCAGTGGAAAGACGCTGTCCATCATTGCGCAGAACCGCTTTACCGATGCCTTCTGGCGGCTGAAAGCCGCCGTTGATTCCGGCCTGGCCGGAAAAATCTGCCACGCGCAGGTTGATTCTTTCTGGTGGCGCGGACACTGCTATTACGACCTGTGGTGGCGCGGCACATGGGAAAAAGAAGGCGGCGGCTGCACGCTGAATCACGCGGTCCACCATATCGATGCCATTCAATGGATGCTCGGCTTCCCGACGGACGTGGTGGCGATGATGAGCAATGTCGCCCACGATAACGCCGAAGTGGAGGATCTTAGCGCCGCCATCTTTAAATATCCCTCCGGCGCGCTGACACAGCTTACCGCGTCGGTGGTGCACCACGGCGAAGAACAGAAAATCGTGATTCAGGGCGAGAAAGCGCGCATCTCCGCGCCATGGCAGGTTCACGCCAGTCACTCTGCCGATAACGGTTTCCCGCAGGACATCCACAACACGGCACTGGAAGATAAGCTCAACACGCTGTTTCAGGCCACGCCAAACCTGCAGTGGACGCTGCACCATGGGCAAATCGATAACGTCCTCCAGGCGATTGAAACGGATACGCCGCCTCTGGTTGACGGCGTGCAGGGCAAGCGTTCGCTGGAGCTGATCACCGCCATCTATAAATCAGCGATAACCCGTTCGGTGGTGACGCTGCCCATCGCCACCGATGACGATTTTTACCGCACCGGCGGCCTCAGCGCCCGCGCCCCGCACTTCTACGAAAAATCATCCTCCATCGCCAACTTCAGCGAAGTGGGCGCGATCCCGCTTGGCAAAAATCTGGATACAGGAGCAGCACAATGAACAAAAACGACGGTATGAATTACGCCCCGACAGGCAAACCCCAGCCGGTGGTGAAGCCTGGTGAGTTTGTCTTTGCCGCCGCCGCCCTCGATCACGGGCATATCTATGGCATGTGTAACGGACTGATTGAAGCGGGCGCTCAGCTGAAATGGGTGTGGGATCCGGACCCGGCAAAAGTGGACAACTTTGTTCAGCAGTATCCACAGGTTCAGGTTGCGCCTTCGCTGGAGACGCTGCTCAACGATCCGCAACTCCGCCTGATTGCGGGCGCTGGCGTACCGTCTGAACGCTGCGCGCTTGGGCTAAAAGTGATGGCCGCTGGCAAAGACTATTTCGTGGATAAAGCCCCGCTGACGACGCTGGCCCAGTTGCAAGAGGCCAAAGCGATGGTGGCAAAAACCGGGCGTAAGTACGCGGTGTACTACAGCGAACGGCTGCATGTTGAAAGCGCCGTGTTTGCCGGACAACTGGTGAAACAAGGCGCTATCGGCAAGGTTATCCAGACGCTCGGCACCGGGCCACACCGGGAAGGGCAAGGCCGCCCTGACTGGTTTTACGAGAAACGCTATTTCGGCGGCATTCTTTGCGATATCGGCAGCCACCAGATTGAACAATTTCTCTATTACACCGGCAACGAAGAGGCGCAGATCGTCGCCAGCCAGACGCGCAATGTGAATCATCCTCAGCACCCGGAATTTGAAGATTTCGGCGACGCAATGCTGGCTGGCGCCAACGGCGCAACCGGCTATTTCCGCTGCGACTGGTTTACGCCTGCGGGTCTGCCAACCTGGGGGGATGGCCGCCTGACGCTGCTTGGCACCGAGGGCTATATCGAAATTCGTAAGTACATTGACCTGACCCGCGGCGAGCAGGATGTGGTGTACCTGGTCAATCACGAAGGTGAACACCGCTATCCGGTTGAAGGTAAAGTCGGCTTCCCTTATTTCGGCGAACTGATCAAGGACTGTCTCAACCGCACGGAAAACGCCATGACGCAGGCTCATGCCTTTAAGGCTGCTGAACTCTGCGTGAAGGCACAAATGCGGGCCAATGCCCGCTAACAGGAGGCCGTAATGAGAACGCTGAAAGCGGCCATTATCGGCTGTGGCGCGATCCACCTTTGTCATCTGGAGGCACTACGTCAGACCCCCGACGTTGAACTGCGCGCCATCGTCGATATCGACACCGATAAGGGGCTGGCGCTGGCAAAAACGTACGCCTGCGACTTCTATCACGACTACCGGGAGATGCTGCGCGATGTGAACGTCGACGTGGTGCACATCTGCACGCCGCACTACCTGCATAAACCCATGATCCTCGCCGCGCTGGCCGCGGGGAAGCAGGTGTTTTGCGAAAAACCGGTCGCCATGACGATGGCAGACATCGCCGAAATCCAGGCGGCAGAAGCTGCTGCAACCGGAATGCTAGGCGTCTGCTATCAAAACCGCCTGAACCCAACCAGCCTCGCGTTGCATCAGTTACTCAACGAAAACGCGCTGGGGCGGGTTCTCAGCATCAGCGCATTTTTAACGTGGTCCCGCTCCGCCCCTTATTACGCCAACAGCGCCTGGCGAGGACGTTATGCCACCGAAGGCGGCAGCCTGCTCATCAATCAGGCCATTCACACGCTGGATTTGATGCAGTGGCTCGGCGGCGGTGTCACACGGCTGAAAGGCGTGGTCGACTGCAGCCGACTGGCGGACACCATTGATACCGAAGACACCGCCATGGCGACTTTCGACTTCAACAGCGGTGCCCGCGGTCTGTTCTTTGCCAGCAACAACCACACCCGCGATGCGCCGTTGCAGCTGGAAATCCACGCTGAAAAAGGGGAATTTCAGCTGCGGGATAACATCCTGTGGCGCGTCAGCGAAGGCAAGCGAGCCATGATTGCCAACGATGCCACGCCTTACAGCCACAGCAAAAGCTACTGGGGCATGGGGCATCTGCAGGCCATTCAGCAGTTTTACACGTCGCTTCGACACGGCGAAATCCCCACCTTCATCGGACTTCGCGAAGCGGCTAAGTCCCTTCAACTCGTCGAGGCCATCTACCACTCATCACAGTTACGACAATGGGTCACCTTGACCGAATAACAATACCGTTCCGGCTGTAATAAGATACGGCGCACTGATTGGTGCGCCATAAATCAACCCTACCAGCACGAGAATTATAATTATGGCTAAACCAACTGAACGCAGAGTGGGTTATGGCATAGCGATTGGCTATGGCGTAACCGACCTTTTTGGCGGGGGCGCTTTTGCTGTTATCGGCACCTGGTTACTCTTTTTCTATACCACCTACTGCGGCCTTTCTGTCCTTGAGGCGGGCTCAATTTTCGCGATTGCACGCGTGATCGACGCTATCCTGAGCCCTCTTATGGGCTATGTGACGGACAATTTCGGTGAAACCTGGCTTGGGCGAAAATTCGGCCGTCGGCGCTTTTTCCTGCTCCTTAGCGCCCCGTTAATGTTCCTGTACGCGCTGGTCTGGGTGACCGATATGAGCTATTGGTATTATCTCGGCACCTATCTCTCCATCGAATTACTTTCCGCAATGGTGCTGGTGCCATGGGAAACGCTGGCCGCCGAAATGACCAACCGCTTTAGCGAACGCACCCGTCTTTCTGGCGTACGCATGATGTGCTCACAGTTCGGCGGTTTTCTGGCGGTCTCCGTGCCCGGCATCATTATGCAATTCACCGGTAAAGATAACTCCCTGACCTACACCATTACCGGCAGCGTCTTTGCGCTTATTTTCTGCATTGCGGTATTCATCACCTGGGCCTGTACCTGGGAAGCCAAAGATGTGCGGGAAGAATATGCATTCACGCCGGACAATAAACGCCAGCCGGGATTAGGGAATCATCTGAAATATCTGGTGCTCGATCTCTTCTCCTCCTTCAAAGTTCGGGCATTCCGTCAGCATATTATTATTTATATCTGCTCTTTTACCGCGATGGATGTATTCGGCTCGGTCTTTACGTATTACGTGATATACGCTTTAGGAAGAGATGCCGCCGCGGTATCCGGATTACTGACCATTGCTGCGTTTGTCTCAGTGCCGGGAACCTTCGGCTTTATGATGCTGATGAATAAGTTAAACATGACCCCTTCCGGCGCGCTCAGGCTGTCGTACAGCTGCATTTTTGCCGTGCTGGCCTTTTTATTTGTGGTGTATATCAACGATATTACGGTCCCTACGCTCCTGTTTTCTGCCGTCTTTGTGGTGCTTGGCGCGGCCCGCGCAGGGCTGTATTACATCCCCTGGAACATCTACAGCTTTATTCCCGATGTGGATGAAATGGTGACCCGCCAGCGCCGGGAAGGTATTTTTGCCGGCGTGATGGTCCTTACCCGCAAAAGCACCGTCGCACTGGCGATTATGCTTATTGGCATCGTGCTGGAGGAGAGCGGTTTCGTGAAAGGCGGCGGAACGCAGCCCATCAGTGCGTTGCATGCGATTATCGGCCTGATGATCTTCGCCACCGCGGCGCTGCTTGCGATCAGCTTCTGGATGACCTTCAAATTTAAATTGACCCAGAAAAGCCACAAGATGCTGATTAAAGAAATTGCCCGCCGCAAGCTTGGCGGCGCTTCTGAAGATTGTGATGAGGAAACCCGTCTGGTGATTAAAGAACTGACCGGTTTTGCCTACAACGAAGTCTGGGATAGCACGCCGGATAAAAGCAAAAACAGCGCCGCCCTGGCGTAGGAAAATTAACCCTCTGGCGAATTTACTGTTCCTTACGCTATACTGAACGCGATATTACCGGTCCAGACCCTTCGGACCGGTTTTTTTAAGCGTAATCCCACACTTAAAAACATCATCAACTACCCTTCCGAGGTTCTGGCGACAAAAGCCAGAAAAACTATGCTAAACAGTATATTAATCATACTCTGCCTCATCGGCGTCAGTGCGTTTTTCTCGATTTCCGAGATTTCGCTTGCAGCTTCCCGCAAAATTAAACTGAAGCTGCTCGCCGATGAGGGCAACATTAACGCACAACGTGTTCTTAAAATGCAGGAAAACCCCGGTATGTTCTTTACCGTGGTGCAAATTGGTCTTAATGCTGTCGCCATTCTTGGCGGTATCGTGGGCGATGCCGCGTTCTCGCCAGCGTTCCATGCCCTCTTCATCAAGTATATGTCCGCCGAACTGGCCGAGCAGGTTAGCTTCGTGCTCTCGTTCGTGGTGGTCACCAGCTTGTTCATTCTGATCGCTGACCTGACGCCGAAACGCATCGGTATGATTTCGCCCGAAGCCGTGGCTTTGCGTATCATCAACCCGATGCGCTTCTGCCTTGCCGTATTCCGCCCGCTGGTGTGGCTGTTCAACGGCATGGCCAACATGATTTTCCGCCTGTTCAAACTGCCGATGGTCCGCAAGGATGACATCACCTCCGACGATATTTACGCCGTGTTCGAAGCCGGTGCCCTGGCAGGCGTGCTGCGTAAGCAGGAACATGAGCTTATCGAGAACGTATTCGAACTCGAATCACGTACCGTTCCGTCATCCATGACCTCACGTGAAAACGTGATTTGGTTTGATTTGAACGAAGACGAGCAAAGCCTGAAAAACAAAGTCGCCGAGCACCCGCACTCTAAGTTCCTGGTGTGTAAGGAAGACATCGACCACATCATCGGTTATGTCGACTCAAAAGACCTGTTGAACCGCGTACTCGCGAATCAGAGCCTGATGCTGACCAGCGGCGTGCAGATCCGCAATACGCTGATTGTGCCGGATACCCTGACGCTCTCTGAGGCGCTGGAAAGTTTCAAAGCCGCAGGTGAAGACTTCGCGGTTATCATGAACGAATATGCACTGGTTGTCGGCATCATCACCCTGAACGACGTGATGACCACCCTGATGGGCGACCTGGTCGGCCAGGGGCTGGAAGAACAGATCGTCGCGCGCGATGAGAACTCGTGGCTTATTGATGGCGGTACTCCGATCGATGACGTGATGCGCGTTCTGGATATCGACGAATTCCCACAGAACGGCAACTACGAAACGATTGGCGGCTTCATGATGTATATGCTGCGTAAGATCCCGAAACGCACCGACTTCGTGAAGTTTTCTGGCTACAAGTTCGAAGTGGTGGATATCGACAACTACCGTATCGATCAGCTGCTGGTGACCCGCATTGACAGCAAACCTGCGGCGCTGTCGCCGAAACTGCCTGATGCTGAAGAGAAAGGCGCGGCGTAAAAGCAAAGGACACCCTCTGATAGCGGACAGTGCCTGACCCTACCTGACTAAACGCTCCAGCTCAACACTGGAGCGTTTTCAATTTCACGCCGCGATACCGCCACTCAATGGGCCGTTTTTGAACGATCCCAACGAGGGGCTTTTAACTCCCCGGCGAACATCCACACCAGTTCACACAGCAATCCCTTCAACGATTTTTCCGTTTCAGGCAGCAAAGAATGCTGGCACAGCACCTGAGCCAGTGACTGGCAGTAGTCGCACAGCGCTTCGGCATCCGGTTCGAAAAACTGAGGGGCCGCTGGGAGCGTGTCAACGGTGAAATGCTCAATCAGGTGCGGCGGAATGGGCTCGTCGAGCGTCGGACGCAGCAGCGCCAGACAGGCCCCCATGCGGCCTAACAGCGCCAGTTTTTGTGCAGTATCGTCACATTCAATCAGGGTTTCAGCAAAGCGGTCGCAATAATCAGCGAGATCGGTGAAATCGGTTGCGGCGCTAAAGGGGATAGTGAGGAGGTCGTTATAAGGTGTATGGCTTGTAGACATAAGATTGTCTCCAACAAGGGGCTATATGCCGCCAGTGGAGAGGCTAATCTCACGGGTGGCGGACCAGACGAGGTTAGCCTTACCGGCCTTGTTGGACACCGGCGCGTCTTACGACGCCCTCGCCCGGCCCACCATTGAGGCGCAGCCGTGCGTGCGACACAAAAATGGCGCTGATGCGCCACCGTGTCGCCAACAAGTGTATTTCAGGAGGCTAATCCCGACACCTGATTTTTCAGGTGCGAGAGGAGAATACTGCGATAACCCAACCACAACAAGGGACATTACTGGAAGGAAGATCCCATTGTGAGATGTAATTTTCTTTAGCTGGTTACATCATTTAAATCAATTGGTTATGGCTGGGTATTGGGCTGGTTTATTGGGTTGATGACGGTGGATGAGTGGACCTGGAAGGTTTGAGATAGTTATGGTTTTCTCACGGAACATAAGGGCCGGGTCGACTTTAAGCGAGTAGCGAAAATTAGTGTCGACAGCGAACTCGCTTACAAAAGCCATCCAGCCGCCCTAATATTTCTATTAAACCATGGTGGAGCAGTCCGGTTAATAGGTGTCAAAATACATACCACATCATGAAATAACTGAAAATTATAAATGAAATCTGTATTAATGCCCCCATCTTCGCCCACCAAAACGGACATTCTATGCAACTAAGAACGTACTAGAAAATTAGGTGAAGATGTGACCAGTTTCTCAACATCAGGTGTGTAAGTAACACAAACTATTCGGTTAAGCAACAAACAGTAAGTGATTACTCTCAACTGGACCTAGAAATTCCCTCTCACTCCAAAGAATGATTGGGTCCTAAGCAATTCTATTAGCGTAAGTTTAAGCAACTAAGCCGATTCCAAAGCCAGCGAAATCGTATCATTGGTAACATATAATTATATCTCACCAAAAATACGTAAGTATTTCGAAACTGATCACATGAATCTTATATCATGTTAATAACTTTCCTTCAATTCTTTTTTCTCTATCATCTTTAAAAGATCTAACTCATCCCACTTGACAAACCAGTAACGTTTGAGCAGCGATTCCAAATCATTCTCAATATCAGAGTGCGTCCTTTGTATTTTAGGCTCAAAGTACTTAAGATATTTTTTATAAATAAATCTTCTTGTTTTGACTGATACAAATGGGCAAGACATTAC
>WJYM01000005.1 GCA_009668205.1 Enterobacteriaceae bacterium RIT691
CCGGGGTGAGGGTCAAGCCAACTTAATGCGCGCTCTTCGCCTGGGTAACAATCTGCTCCAGATTAGCAGGCATCGGCTCATACGGCGTCTCTTTCGCTGTCGGTTTTTGTTCCTTCAGCGCGGCCATCGCGGTCTTCACAGAATAAAACGCCAGCACCACCACTACCACCATAAAGAAGATGGTCAGTCCGGCATCCAGCCGGTTGTTGAACACCAGTTGGTTCAGCTGTGATTCGGTATACTGCGCCGGGATCTTACCGCTGTCGATCATCGCCTGGAATTTATTGGCGATAGCCAGGAACCCCACTTTCGCATCACTGCTGAAGGCTTTTTGCCAACCGGCGGTCAGGGTACAAATCAACAGCCATGCCGTTGGCAGCAGTGCCACCCACGCGTAGCGCTGACGCTTCATCTTGAACAGCACCACCGCGCAGAGCATTAATGCCATGCCCGCCAGCATCTGGTTGGCAATCCCGAACAGCGGCCACAGGGTGTTAATGCCGCCCAGCGGATCCACCACGCCCTGATGCAGGAAGTAGCCCCACGCCAGCACGCACAACGCCGTCGCCAACAGGTTCGCGGGCAAAGAATCCGTTTTCTTCAGATTGGGGCTGATAACACCCAGCAGATCCTGCAGCATAAAGCGGGCTGCGCGGGTACCTGCATCCACCGCGGTCAGAATAAACAGCGCTTCAAACAGGATGGCAAAGTGATACCAGAAGGAGACATCCATCAGGCCGCCCAGCGAGCCGTGCAGGATATACGCCATCCCCACCGCCAGCGTTGGTGCCCCCCCGGCACGCGAAATAATCGACTGTTCGCCCACCTCTTTGGCAATTTGCGTTAGCGTATCCGGCGTGATGGCGAAGCCCCAGCTACTGACGACCTGCGCCGCAGAGGCCACCACATCCGTCGTCCCTGCCGGAGCCAGCACGGCCATCGGGCTGTTCATGGCGAAGTAAACACCAGGATCGATAATGCAGGCCGCCACCAGCGCCATGATCGCCACGAAGGACTCCATCAGCATGCCGCCGTAGCCAATCAGGCAGGCCTGCCCTTCGTTCGCCAGCATCTTCGGCGTGGTTCCGGAGGCGATAAGCGCGTGGAAGCCCGACACGGCGCCACAGGCAATGGTGATAAACAGGAACGGGAACAGGCTGCCGGTCCAGACTGGCCCCGTCCCATCCACAAATTGGGTCAGCGCTGGCATCGTCAGCGTCGGGCGCATGATCAGAATGCCGATCGCCAGACCGACGATGGTACCAATTTTAAGGAACGTAGAGAGGTAATCACGCGGCGCGAGCAGCAGCCAGACGGGCAGCACTGCGGCAACAAAGCCGTAGCCCACCAGGATCCAGGTTAACTGCACCCCGGTATAATCAAACCACGGCGCCCACGTCGGGCTTGCCGCCACCCAGCCGCCGGAAATAATGGCAAACACCAGGAAAACGAGGCCAATCACCGACACTTCGCCAATGCGCCCCGGGCGCAGATAGCGAATGTAAATGCCCATGAAAAGCGCCAGCGGGATAGTAAAGGCCACGGTATAGGTGCCCCACGGGCTGTGGGTCAGCGCTTTCACCACAATCATCGCCAGCACGGCCAGAATGATCACCATGATCATAAAGGTCGCCACCAGCGCAATCACCCCGACGGTCGCCCCCATCTCCTCTTTCACCATTTCGCCGAGCGAACGTCCGTCCCGGCGGGTGGAGATGAACAACACCATAAAGTCCTGTACCGCACCGGCTAAGACCACGCCCGCGAGGATCCAGATCATGCCCGGTAAATAGCCCATCTGGGCGGCTAACACCGGGCCTACCAGCGGGCCTGCCCCGGCAATGGCGGCAAAATGGTGACCGAACAACACTTTTTTATCGGTAGGAACATAGTCCAGCCCGTCGTTATGACGCACCGCAGGCGTCATCCGGGTCGGGTCAACCGCCAGTACATTTTTGGCGATATAGCGACCGTAAAAACGGTAAGCAATGAGGTAGATACAGACCGCCGCAACCACAATCCACAATGCGTTGATATGTTCACCACGATGAAGCGCGATATAGCCAAGGGCAAACGCTCCCACAATGGAGAGAACGGCCCAGACAAGGTATTTCCCTGAGTTGTTCATGGTTTTTATCCGTCGATAGAGGAGATGTTACATTTTGTATCTATAACACCGACCCCGGATTTAACAACCTGACAACCAGTGAAAGCCGATCTCTCACCATGGATTTACAACACATTGCTACGGCGATCACTTTTCAGCCAAATCCATCAGCCTGATGAATTAGTTCTGCGCGTCACATTTTTAATTTTTCGTTAATTTCCTCCCGTTACAAAATGATTTACGTCATTTTTTTTCGTGACTTACGCGCCAGAATGGAACGGCGAAATAACCTCTACAAGGAAAGGGACATGAGTACTCAACTGCAGGAAAACAGAGTGGGACCCGGCGCGTATTTCGCGTTGGCTTTTGCCGCCGTCTTTTTTTCGGGTTTGCTTGGCGGAAAAGAGTGGTACGGCGTTTTTGATTTCACCACGCTCAATGGCGCGTTTGGCAAAGTGGTCAGTGGCGTGAATCAGCAGGGCGATGCGATTTCCACCACCACCTCCGCCTTCCGGGGCCAGGGCGGCCACGGGGCGATGGATGGTTTTCTGTTTGCGCTGGGGCTTATCCCGGCGGTGATGTTTGCCCTTGGCATGATTAACGTGCTGGAACACTACGGCGCGCTGCGGGCGGCCCGTCGCCTGCTAACCCCGCTGCTGCGCCCGCTGATGGGTATCCCTGGCAATACCGGGCTGGCGCTGATTGGCAGCCTGCAAAGCACCGACGTCGGCGCTTCTCTCACCCGTAATCTCTCCGACGAAGGACACATCACCGAAAAAGAAAAAGATATCTTCGCCATGTTCCAGTTTTCAGCAGGCGCGATGATCACCAACTTTTTCTCCTCCGGCGCCATCCTGTTCACGCTGGTTGCGGTTGACGGCAGCACCGCCGTACCGACCTCTATCGGCGCGTGCATCGCGGTGATGTTTATCATGAAAATTGTGGGCGCGAATCTGATGCGTCTGGTGCTGAGCATCAGTGAGAAAAAAGCAACGTCCACCGCGAGCGCACAAGGAGAAGCATTATGAGTGCACCTACATCAAATCCCGTCATCACCGATGTTTTTGTCGAAGGCGCCCGTAAAGGCTGGAATATCGCCACAACCAGCACCCTGCCGAACGTGGTGATGGCGTTCATCATTATCAAAGCGCTGGAAATTACCGGCGCGCTGAAGGGCCTTGGGATCGTCTTTGCGCCGCTAATGGGGCTTTTCGGTCTGCCGGGCGAAGCCGCCGCGGTGCTGATTGGCGGCTGGATGTCGATGGGCGGGGCCATTGGTGTGGCTATCGGCCTGTTCGATAAAGGCATTCTGACCGGCGAACATCTGGCGATCCTCGCCCCGGCCATCTATCTGATGGGCTCACAGGTGCAGTATCTCGGCCGGATCCTCGGTGTTATCGGCACCCGTGCCAAACGTATTCCATTAATGATTGCGATCTCCGTGATCAACGCTTTTTTAGCCATGCTGCTGATGCGCATTATTCTCTGAACAAGGAAAACACATGGAACTGGAACGTTATATTGAAGAGCTGCGCTCACTGGTAGACGTCGATTGCGGTACGCAAACCCATGAGGGCGTGGCGCAGGTGGCAGGCGTTATTCGCGAACTGTGGAAACAGGAGGGCTGGCATACGGAGCAGGTCGATTTGGGATCTGCCGTCGGGCCGGGCATTTTCGTCTGTAATAAGCCCGCTGCCGTCGACTACGATGTGCTGCTGGTTGGGCACCTGGACACCGTGTTCCCTGCTGGTACGGTTGCCGAACGCCCGATGAGCCGCGATGAAAACCGCCTGTACGGACCGGGTGTTTCGGACATGAAAAGCGGTTTGCTCAATATCCTGTGGGCCATGCGCTCGCTGGGCGCAGAGCACCGCAACCGCCTGTCGATTGCCATTGCGATGAACCCGGATGAAGAAACCGGCAGCGTGCATTCCCATGCGTGGATTGGCAAACTGGCGAAGCAAGCACGCTGCGTGCTGGTTTGCGAAGCCGCAAGGGCAGACGGTTCACTGGTGAAGGCGCGCAAAGGGATGGCGGGATACCACCTGACCTTCGAAGGCGTTGCCGCACATGCCGGTAATGAACCGGAGAAAGGCCGTTCGGCCATCACCGCCTTTGCCAACAGCGTGCTGGCGATTAACGCGCTTGCCGACGTGGCGCGTGGCACCACGCTGAACGTGGGTGTGGTTCAGGGGGGAAGCGCGGCGAATGTGGTCCCCGCGCAGCTCAAGGCGGAACTTGATGTCCGTTTCTGGGAAAACGATGAGTATGACCGGGTGCATCAGGCACTGACTCAGCTCTGCGAAGAAGGCTTTCTTGCGGATGTGACGACGAGGCTGATGCGGGTTAACCACAAACCGGCAATGGCGGCGAATGAAGAAACTCAGCTGTTGATGCGTCTTGTTGAACAGGCAGGCCAGCAAGAAAAGATCAACATCACCTGGCAGGCAGTCGGCGGCGGCAGCGATGCCAATCATACCGCGGCGCTAGGGATCCCGACGCTGGATGGCCTTGGTTCGGTCGGTGCGGGCTTCCACAGCCCAGCGGAATGGCTGGATATCGCCTCTATTGAGCCACGAATTCGGCTGTTAAAAAGAGTGGTATCAATGCTTTGAAGGGATGAGCCTGTTGCGGCTTCTCCCCCTCACCCCTGCCCTCTCCCTCAAGGGAGAGGGAGAAAGAACAGTTCCCTCTCCCTGTGGGAGTGTACGATCCGGAGAGGGAGAAAGAACGGTTCCCTCTCCCTGTGGGAGAGGGTTAGGGAGAGGGCATCAGGCCGCAGAGGACTTACCCCATCACCCTCGTGCTCAACCGGCAGGTACAGCACCGCCTGCCCTGTTCGTCAAACACCCCAATTTCCCAGCTCTGCGTCTGTTTTCCCAAATGCAGCGGCTGGCACACGCCTCGCACTTTACCCTGCGACACGGCACGATGATGCGTGGCGTTTAGCTCGGTACCGACAACACACTGCCCTTCCCGGGTCATCAGATAGCCCGCCATTGACCCCAGCGTTTCGGCCAGCGCAGCTGATGCCCCTCCGTGCAACAAGCCAAACGGCTGATGGGTGCGGGCATCGACGGGCATTTCAGCTTCCAGCGTATCATCGCCGAGGCGGGTATAGAGGATGCCAAGCTGCGCCACCAGGGTGTCAGCACTGGTAGCATTCAGAGCCTCAAGACTTAAACGTCGTATCCAGATCATCAGGCCCCCAGCGTTGAACCGCCATCCACCACGATATCCTGTAAAGTGATGTGGCCGGCGCAGTCGGAGGCAAGGAACAGAATGGTGCTGGCAATGTCCTGCGGGCGCGCGATTTTCCCCAGCGGAATGCCAAGCTTAAACTGCTCGCCAAAGCCGCGAATGCGCTGTTGCTCGGCATCGTCATTGACCCACAGCGTGCGCTGCATGTCGGTATCGGTAGAGCCTGGCGAGACCACATTGCAACGCACGCCGCTGGCGGCCAGTTCAAGCCCGACGGTGTGCGCCAGGCTTTTCAGCGCCGCTTTCGAGGCGCCATACGCGCTCATGCCGATACGCGGGGTGTGCGCTGCATCCGACGCCACGGTGACGATAGCGCCGCCACGCTGTCGGCGAAACTGGCCCATCGTCTGCTGGAACAGATTAAACGCCCCGCCAACGTTCACCGCAAACGTCTGCTGCCAGTCGTGTTGCGAAAGCTGTTCGGTCGCGCCCATGCGCAAAATCCCCGCCGCGTTAACCAGCACGTCCAGACGTTCACTCTCGTTGAGTAAGCGCGAACAAACCTGCTGCACCTGCTCCGCATCCGCCACATTCATCACCTGAGTGGTAAACGGGTATTCACCGTCTGCAAAGGCCACATCAAAACCTGTGACGTTTGCGCCAGCGTCAACAAACGCCAACGCCGTCGCGTAACCAATCCCTTTTCCCGCGCCGGTCACCCAGACCGTTTTTCCCTGGAAATCAAACCCCGCCATCATTTCACCTCGCGGGAAAGCAGCGCCCACCAGGCGTCCAGGGTAGGATTTTTCGCCAGCATCACAAAATCGATATCCGTATGCACTTTGCGCCAGTGCGCCGCCAGCGTCATCATCCGCACGGAGTCCAGACCGTAGTCGATCAGGTTTTCGTCATCCATGGGCTCGTCGGATTCATCCAGCAGCGGCAGGATAAGCGCTCGCAGCGCGGCTTTGGATGCAGGCAGCGGCAGCAGTTCTTCGGTGAGCACCACGCGCCCGGAACGCCCGGCCACGTATTTCAGCGACATCAGATGCTCATCGCGGCTGAAATCGGCAAGCGCATCAGCGACAAAGAACGGCTTGATGTCGCGCATAAAAGCATCCGTCGCGGTCGTCATGCAGCCGATGTGCGCGTACACCCCCGTGATGATCAGTTGGTCACGCCCCGTTTCTTTCAGCATCATCTCCAGCGGCGAGCGATGAAACGCGCTGTAGCGCCATTTCACCAACACGGTATCCGCGTCATCCGGTGCCAGCGCCGCAATCACGCGCTGCTGTTCCGGCGAACGCGTCAGGCCCGGTCCCCACATGTCGTTCAGCAGCGCCCGGTCTTCATCGCTCTGCTCTTTCGGCTGCGCGGTGTAGTAAACCGGAATGTTGTGCTGCTTGGCGAAATCCCGCAGGGCTTTGATATTCGCCACCACGGTTTCCATCATCGTGCTGTTTTCTCCCCAGAAATTGAGGAAATACTCCTGCATATCGTGGATCAGCAGCGCGGCGCGTTGAGGTTCAAACGCCCAGTCGACTTTATTTGCCGGGATGTCCGCAGCGGTTGGCAGCGCATAGGCCTGCAGTTTTGGAATTGCCATGTTCGTCTCCTTCAGGCCAGTGCGCGTTCAGCAAGCCACTGACGTAATTGTTTTTTATCTACTTTACCCACCGGCGTGAGGGGCAGTGCATCCACGCACTCCACCCGATCCGGCAGCTTAAATTCCGCTACGCCCTGCTCACGCAGAAAACGGCGCACCGCGACGGCACGCAATGGGGTTGTCACCACTAAATACGCGCAGCTTTTCTCGCCCAGCAGACTGTCTTCCATGCTGACCAGGGCGGCGTGAACAACGGCTTCGTGGCGCAACAGCAGGTTTTCAATCTCTTCCGCTGCGATCTTTTCGCCTCCCCGGTTGATCTGATCTTTTTCACGCCCCTGAACGGTGATGTACCCGTGTTCGTCGAGGGAAATCAGATCGCCGGAGCAGTAAAACCCATTGGCATCAAAGGCGCTGGCGTTGTGTTCCGGACTCTTGTAGTAGCCACGGAAGGTGTACGGCCCACGGGTCATCAACCGCCCTGTCTCGCCCACCGGTAACGGATTACCGTCGGCATCTGCCACCCACACTTCGTCGTCTGGCGACATCGGGCAGCCCTGGGTGTTGATTATCCGTTCAGCGGGATCGTGCAGCCGGGTATAGTTAACCAACCCTTCCGCCATGCCGAAGACCTGCTGCAGCTGGCAGCCCATTTCCGCCGGAATCCGTGCCGCAAGCGTCGCCGACAGACGCGCCCCGCCGACCTGCAGCAATGTGAGCGATGAGAGTGGCGCACTGCTGCTCGCCTGAATCTCCTGCAGCCACAGGCTGACCGCCGGAGGCACCAGTGCCGCCACGTTGACCTGATGCTGTTCGATAAGCGGGAAGCAGAGCGTGGCGCTGGGGTCCGTCGCTAACACCACGCACCCTCCGGCCAGAAATACGCCCAGCGCGCCAGGCGAACTCAGGGCATAGTTGTGCGCGGCGGGCAGCGCGCAGAGGTAGCGCGTGTGCTCGTTAAATTCACAGATTTCGTTGCTGCGACGGATGCTGTAGGCGTAATCATTGTGCGTGCGCGGGATAAGCTTCGGCGTGCCGGTACTGCCGCCGGAAAGCTGGAAGAAAGCCACTTCATCCGCTGGCGTTGGCGAGGGCGCAACGATATCCGCAGGCTGTGCCATCGCCGCCGTCAGACTGTGCTCGCCGTGGTCATTCAGCAGCAGCACGGAGCGCAATGAACGATGCTCACTCACGAACAGATTCAAAAACGCGTCATCCACGAACAGGGCATGCTGGCGATCGGCAATCAAAATGGCGGGTTCAATCTGGCTGGCATAGGCATGCAATTCGCTACGCTGATGGCTGAACAGCGCGTTGACCGGCGCCACGCCAATCCGCAGTAGCGCAAACAGGGTGATATAGAATTCTGCCACGTTGCCCAAATGCACCAGCGCGGTTTCACCCGGCTTTAGCCCCTGACGCTGAAGCGAGGAGGCCAGATTGTCCACCTGGGTGTTGAGCTGGCGATAGGTCAACCGACGCTCACCGTCGATGATCGCCTGCGCGTCGTTAGTCGCATGGCGGGTCAGAAAATCGGTCAGCGGCAGATCCTGCCAGTATCCTTTTTCACGATAGCGGGCGGCGAACTCGTCCGGCCAACGGGTAAAAGCTACGCTCATCTTGCTTCCTTAATTGAGGCCAAACACGTTCAGCATGGTGGTCAGCTTGACGCCGGTTTCACGCCATTCCCCCAGCGGCGATGAGGCTGGCACAATGCCTGCCCCGGCAAACAGCCGAATATGATTTTCCCGCACTCTGGCGCAGCGGATAGTCACCACCCACTCGCCATTTCCTTCGGCATCACACCACCCCACAATTCCGCCAAACAGCTCGCGATCGAAAGGTTCCAGTTCAGCAATCAGTGTTTTGGCGACCTCATGAGGGAAACCACTCAGTGCTGGCGTAGGGTGCAGCAGGCAAGCCAGTGACAGCGCGTTTTCGTTGGCTTTCGCTTCACCTTCAATCGGCGTGGCGAGATGCCACAGCGTTGGCGTGGTGATCAGCTGCGGTGACGACGGCAGCGAGAGTTTTTCGCTGCGAGGGGCGAGGACTTTTTTCATCGCCTGGGTGACGAGATCGTGTTCATGTCGGTCTTTTTCCGAGGCCAGCAGGCGATTACCCGCTTCGCGATCCAGCACGCTATCCGGCTGACGGCGAGCGGAACCGGCCAGCGGCAATGAGCTGTAATGGGTCCCGTCTTTGCGCAGCAGCAGCTCAGGGCTTGCCCCCAGCAGAACGCCCCCTTCGGGCAGCGGCACGTGGAAATTAAAGCTCGCTGGATTCTGCGCGATTAAGCGCTCAAGCAACGTGCCAGTGTCCACGCGGATATCAGTGGTCAGCTCAATCAATCGCGACAGCACCACTTTGTCGACTTTCGGCGTGGCGGTCAGTTCTGCCGCTTGTTGCACCATCGCCATAAACAGATCCTGAGGGGGGATTTCCTGGCGGGAGGTCACCCGCATCGACGGCAGTTCGGCCGCAAAGGGCGCCGAGTGCTGTTTCGCGGTGCGCGAAAAGGGCTCGCTGTGCTCGGGAATAAACAGCGCTGAAGGCTGAGTCGTATCAAACGGAATCGCCCCCACCAGCAGCGGTTTAGCAATGCCCGCCGCTTTTGCGTCAGCAAAGGCTTTTGCCAGGGTTTGCTGGAAGGCACCCTGTAAGTCTTCCCCCCCTTCTACCGGCTGCTGCAGGCGGCGAAAACAGCCGCGGGTGGAAAAACTGCGGTACGGTGACATAAAGAAGAAACTGTCGGGGGACAGCGTCGGTGCGATTTCCTTAACGGCCTCAGCCAATGGCGTTTCCATATCATCTCCAAACGATAAAGATATCAATAATGATTATCATTTATATTTTGGTTCGGTAAACTAAAAGCAAAAGCGGGTAATGTCAACGTTCGGTTCACTCCCTGCTTACGTTCGTCGCCTGCATTCGTGAAGCGGGCCGTATTCACCCTTATCAGACAGGATCCTGACCTCGTGACATTCCCGGCATCTTTCCGTAACACCCTGTTGCTCATCAGCCTCGCGCTTTTCGGATTAACCTCAGCGCAGTCAGCCGACTGGCCCCGGCCCCTCACCGACAGCCACGGCACGCAAACGCTGGAACACAAACCGCTGCGCATTGTTTCCACCAGCGTCACGCTCACCGGCTCACTGCTGGCGATTGATGCGCCGGTTATCGCCAGCGGGGCGACCACCCCGAACAACCGCGTGGCCGACGATCAGGGCTTTCTGCGCCAATGGGGCGAGGTGGCCAGGCAGCGCAAGCTCGCACGCCTGTACATTGGTGAACCCAGCGCCGAAGCCATTGCCGCGCAAATGCCGGACCTGATTTTGATCAGCGCCAACGGCGGTGATTCCGCGCTGGCCCTGTACGATCAGCTTTCCCCTATCGCGCCGACGCTGGTGATTAATTACGACGACAAAAGCTGGCAGCAGCTGTTAACGCAGCTCGGTACCGTTACCGGCAATGAAAAGCAGGCCGCCGCGCGCATCGCTGAATTCGATAAACAGCTCGCCGCGCTGAAAGAACACATGAAGCGACCGCCGCAGCCCGTCAGTGCGCTGGTGTATACCGCCGCCGCGCACAGCGCCAACCTGTGGACGCCGGAGTCCGCGCAGGGCAAGCTGCTACAGCAGCTGGGCTTTACCCTTGCCCCACTCCCCGCCGGGCTGCACACCAGCCAGAGCCAGGGCAAACGTCATGACATCATCCAGCTGGGCGGCGAAAGTCTGGCCACGGGCCTGAACGGTCAGTCACTGTTCCTGTTCGCCGGGGATAAAAAAGATGCCGATGCCATCTATGCCAATCCCCTGCTCGCCCATTTGCCCGCCGTACAGAACAAGCAGGTGTATGCGCTGGGCACCGAAACCTTCCGTCTCGATTACTACAGCGCCATGCTGGTGCTGAAACGGCTTGAGGCGATGTTTGGCTGACGGCTACCCCGCGGCTTCGGGCTGGCGAAAATTGCGCAGCTCGCTTAACAAAAACAGCAGCACGATCCCCACCACCGCCAGTCCCCAGCCGCTGGCGCTTGCCGCGGCGGCTGGCGTCAACATCGCGCCAAATCCGCCGAGCAGCGCCGCGCCAATCGCATCGCCCGTCACGTTTTGCGCCGTCCATAAACCATTAATTCGGCCAAGCATCGCTTCCGGCGTTTGCGCCTGAATCAGCGTGTACTGCAACAGCGAACTGACGGCGCTCAGCCAGCCAAACAGCGCCAGACAGAGCGTGCCCAGCAGCCAGACCGGCATCAGGCTGAACAGGCCAATGGCCATAAACGCCCCCACCGTTGTGCCCATCATCAGCGCTCCCGGGCGAACGCTGTGCGCCAGCCGTCCGCTGGTTAATGCCCCCAGCGCTGCACCCAGCGGGATGGCGGCATACAGCACCCCCATTTGCGCGGCGGACATCTGCCAGCTCATTGCCAGCGCGGGATAAAGGACACGTACCGCGCTGGCCATGGTCAGCAATCCCCCTAACAGCGCAATGCCGCCAATTAATGGGCTTCTGAACAAAAACCGCAGACCGGCAAGCAGCGCCCGCAGAGGATGCTCACGCGGCTGAGGTGGCGGTGGAAGCTGGGGCAGTCGCAGCAGCGTCAGGGTGGTGATGAACGTGCCCAGGGCCGCCAGCAGGTAGTTCCACGAAAAACCGCCACTTGCCAACAGCAGCCCGCCGACCATCGGCGAGATGACCGAGCCAAGACGCACCGTCAGCATGGTGATCGCCCCCGCCTGCATCAGGTTTTCCCGCCCTACCAGAGCCGGTGTTGCCGCCAACAGCGCCGTCACGCCAATCGATGCAAACAGCCCATCCCAGAGACCCAGCAGATAAATCACCAGCAACGAAGGTTCCGGCATCAGGGCGTTAAGCCATAGCCCAAGAAAACCGATGCCGCAGGTGCCGCGCGCCAGCAGGATTAATTTTTTGCGCTCATAGCGGTCCGCGAGCACGCCACCGAGCATCAGACCGATAAACATCGCGCTGCCCGTCAGCGTGACCGAAAGCCCGACCTGCCAGGTCGATTGCGTGATCGCCTGAATTTGCACCGGCACGGCCACGCCGAGCAGACCCAGAGAAAGAATGGAGATAAAACGGGCGATAAACACGGCGCGAAACGCCGGATGGGTTTTCAGCAGGCTGAGGTTCAGCAGCCAGGATTGTCTTTGCATCACAGGGCCTTCAACGAACTTTCTGTACCATTTTTAGAGGCGCACATGGTAACATGCGAAAATAAGATCGATAACGATAATTACTATCATTATCAAATCAGGGAAGTTGCTATGTCGTTCTCCCCCGTCGTGCTGCGCAGCGTCGCGGTACCCGGATTACTCATTTTGCTGGTGCTGGCCATTGCGCTGAGCTTGCTGGCTGGCGCCACCTCGTTGCCCGCCAACGTCGTACTGGATGCCCTGTCAGGAACCTGTCAGAGCCCCGACTGTATTATCGTGCAGGACGCCCGACTCCCCCGCACGCTGGCAGGTTTACTGGCCGGAGCGGCGCTCGGTCTGGCGGGTGCGCTGATGCAAACGCTGACCCGCAATCCGCTGGCCGATCCGGGCATTCTCGGCGTCAATTCCGGGGCCAGTTTTGCCATTGTGTTGGGCGCGGCGCTGTTTGGTTTTACCTCCCCGCAGGAGCAGCTGTTTCTGGCGTTTAGCGGTGCGTTTATCGCCTCGCTGCTGGTCGCCTTCACCGGCAGTCAGGGCGGCGGTCAGCTCAGCCCTGTTCGACTCACGCTGGCAGGCGTTGCGCTGGCCGCGGTGCTGGAAGGCCTCTCGAACGGCATTTCTTTGCTTAACCCTGATGTTTACGATCAATTGCGATTCTGGCAGGCGGGTTCGCTGGATATCCGCACGCTACAAACCCTGAAAGTGGTGACTGGCCCGGTGATCCTCGCGGCAGTTGTTGCCCTGTGCATGAGCCGTTCCCTGAACAGCCTGAGTCTGGGTGCCGACACCGCGACGGCGCTGGGCAATAAAGTCGCGCGCACCCAGCTTAGCGGACTGGTGGTGATTACCGTCCTGTGCGGCAGCGCCACCGCGCTGGTCGGCCCCATTGCCTTTGTTGGCTTGATGATGCCGCACATGGCGCGCTGGCTGGTGGGCGCAGATCATCGCTGGTCGCTGCCCGTGACGTTACTGGCCACGCCTGCGCTGTTACTGTTCGCCGATATTCTGGGCCGTCTGCTGGTGCCGGGTGAGCTGCGCGTTTCTGTCGTCAGTGCGTTCCTCGGCGCGCCCGTGCTTATCTGGCTGGTCAGACGCCAGCCGCGTGGAGGTGGCGCATGACGGCCCCTTCTGTGCGTCTGCTTTTCAGCTGTGCACTGCTGACGCTCTGTCTCCTCGCCGTTTCGCTGATGAGTTTACGCAGCGGTGCCGTCACGCTTGAGTGGCAGCAGGTGATTTCTGCCCTGTGGGGCGATGCGACCAGAAGTATCACCATGGTGGTCACTGAATGGCGATTACCCCGCGTGTTGATGGCGCTGTTAGTCGGCGCAGCGCTTGGCGTCAGCGGCGCGATTTTCCAGTCGCTAATGCGAAATCCGCTCGGCAGCCCGGATGTGATGGGCTTCAACACCGGCGCGTGGAGCGGCGTGCTGGTGGCGATGGTATTTTACGGCCAGCATCTTACCGCCATCGCGCTGGCGGCCATGGCGGGAGGGATCATGACGTCGCTTATCGTCTGGCTGCTGGCCTGGCGGGACGGCATTGATACTTTCCGGTTAATTATCATCGGCATTGGGATACGGGCGATGCTGATGGCGTTCAACACCTGGCTGTTGCTGCGCGCCTCTCTGGAAACGGCCGTTTCCGCCGGTTTGTGGTATGCCGGATCGCTCAATGGGCTGACCTGGGCGAAAACCTGGCCTTCTGCTCCCCTTCTGCTGCTGATGCTGGGTGTTGCGGCGTTACTGGTTCGCCGCCTGCAACTGCTGGAAATGGGCGATGACAGCGCCTGCGCGTTGGGCGTGCGCGTCGAATCTTCCCGCTTGCTGCTGATGCTGGTCGCCGTTGTCCTCACGGCGGGCGCAACGGCGCTGGCCGGGCCAATCTCATTTATTGCCCTGGTCGCGCCGCATATTGCCCGCAGGATCAGTGGCACCGCGCGTTGGGGGCTGGCACAAGCGGCCCTGTGTGGCGCATTGCTGTTAGCCCTTGCTGATTACTGTGCTCAGCAACTGTTTTTGCCGTATCAGCTTCCGGTGGGCGTCGTCACCGTCAGCCTCGGCGGCCTTTATCTCATCGTCCTGCTCATTCAGGAGTCTCGTAAAAAATGACCGTTGCACAACCGCGCCTGTATGGTGAACAGCTGACCCTGAGCTATGGCAAAAAAGTGATTGCCGAAAACCTGACGGTCGCGATCCCGGACGGGCATTTCACCGCCATTATTGGCCCTAACGGCTGCGGAAAATCGACGCTGCTTCGCACCCTGAGCCGACTGATGACACCGCAGCAGGGCCACGTGTATCTGGACGGCGAACAGATCCAGCGTTTCGCCAGCAAAGAGGTGGCGCGACGTATTGGCTTGCTGGCACAAAACGCCACCACGCCGGGTGACATCACCGTGCAGGAACTGGTTTCACGCGGACGCTATCCGCATCAACCTCTGTTTTCGCGCTGGCGAAAAGAAGATGACGAGGCCGTCAATCGCGCCATGAACGCCACCGGTGTCACGGCGCTGGCGGGTCAAAGCGTCGATACGCTTTCTGGCGGGCAGCGCCAGCGTGCCTGGATTGCGATGGTGCTGGCCCAGGAAACCGCCATTATGCTGCTCGACGAACCCACCACCTGGCTGGATATCAGCCATCAGATTGATCTGCTGGAATTACTGAGTGAACTGAACCGCGAAAAAGGCTACACGCTGGCCGCCGTACTCCACGATTTGAATCAGGCCTGCCGCTACGCCACCCACCTCATCGCCCTGCGCGAGGGGAAAGTGGTGGCCGAAGGCGCACCGGGTGACATTGTGACGGCGGAATTAATCGAAAAGATCTACGGTATGCGCTGTACCATTATTGACGACCCCGTTGCCGGGACACCGCTGGTGGTGCCGCTCGGCAGAATGTCGTGATGGCGGGTCATCACCCGCCCTCACCGCGCTAAAACACGATGAAGGCACCTCTCGTTGCAAAACGGAGGTGCCTTTCAGGCTTACTGCAGCACGTCTCTTAACACCGGGCCTATTGCCTCAAACGCCTGCGGAGAGATTATCTCGACGTGTGCGCAATTCTGACGCCAGACCTCCAGTTCCCCTACCCACGGCGCCCATGCCTGATGCGGATCCATCCCCGGCGTCAGCGTTTTCTCAGCAACAAACAGCGTCGCTTTACCCTCGAAGCGGATGCTGCGGGCGGTGGTCAGCAGACGTACGGCATCGGCATAATTTCCCTCGATGGCAGTAAACAACTCGCCGGACGCCTGTCCCTGCTGTGCCGCGAGAAACGCCTCACGCTCTCGTTCGATTTCAGCCAGCACCTGCGGATCCAAACCGTTGGCCTCTTTCTCAGACCAGTTCTGGGTTTCCGGTGGCCAGGTGTCGAGCAGCCCAAGAAACGCGACCGTCTCCCCCTTCGCCTGCAGTCTTGCGGCAATCCCGTGCGCCAGCGTGCCGCCCAGCGAATAGCCGAGCAGATAATAAGGCCCCTGCGGTTGCTGTTCCAACAGCGTCGCCAGATGGTGTTCGCACAGGTCATCGAGGTTTTGCGCGCTGGCCATCGGCCCTTCCGGACGCGGAGACTGAAGGCCGGTAATTGACCAGCGCGGATCCAACCAGCGGGCCAGCACGCTGAACTGCCACGCAAATCCGGATGCCGGGTGGAAACACCACAGCGTCGGGCCAGCCCCCTCACGCAGCGGCAGCCGTTTTTCGTAACCCAGCCGCTGGTTCTGCTCATCACTGGCTGACGCAAGCATTTGGCTGAGCTTGCCCACCGTCGACGCCACCATCACCTGGCCCGGCGTCACCTGACGGCTGAAGGTACGACTCAGCTGCGCCGCCAGGCGCATCGCCAACAGCGAATGACCGCCGAGGGCAAAGAAATCGGCATCCACACTGTTGACTTCACAGCCCAGTAACGCGCTGAACGCCTGTGCCACGGTTTGTTCTGTTTCGCTTTCAACAGCGCGACCCGGCGTGTTTTGCGTGAGCGTTGGCAGCGGCAGCGCTTTGCGATCCAGTTTGCCGTTGGCGCTCAGCGGCAACGATGCCAGTGAAATAAGCGTAACCGGCACCATATGCGGGGGCAGTTTGTCTCGCAGAATTGCCAGCAGCGGCTCCGTTTCCAGCGGCTGCCCGGCGTGAGACACCACGTAGCCCACCAGTTGGCGAGCATCGCCGCCAATGCTCGCCGCCTGATTCAACACGCATGCGTGCGCCACCGCCTGTGCGACATCCGGCAGTGTCAGCATCACCCGTTCGATTTCGCCCAGTTCGATGCGCTGTCCGCGGATTTTCAGCTGATCGTCGCTTCGTCCCAGATATTCCACCGCGCCGTTTTCCAGCCAGCGCGCCACGTCCCCCGTGCGATACATCCGCTCGCCAGGCGCGAAAGGATCGGCAATAAAGCGGCTGGCGGTCAGGTCCGGACGGCCCATATACCCTTGCGCCAGCTGAATGCCGGTGAGGTAGAGATCGCCCGCCACGCCGAACGGCACCGGGCGCATTTGTGCGTCCAGAATGCGTAACCCCGTATTCCACACCGGGTAGCCGATCGGGACGCTGTTGCCAGTCACCGCCGCCAGTTCCGCACCACAGGCGGGATACCAACTGACATCCACCGCGGCTTCCGTTGGCCCATAAAGGTTATGCAGAGGTGCGCCCGTTAACTGTTCCCATTCACGGCACAAAACGGTCGGCAGGGCTTCTCCGCTGCAAAAAACGCGCTGTAGGGTCCGGCAACACGAGACGTTGCTTTCATCCAGTGACGCCACGAAAGCCGAGAGCATTGAAGGCACAAAGTGCGTGGTCGTCACGCCATAATCGGCAAAGAATTGCTGTAATGCCTGCGGGTCACGGTGTGCTTCGGGTTCCGCCATCACCAGTTTGGCTCCCGTCATCAGGGGCCACCAGAATTCCCAAACCGAGACATCAAAACTGCACGGGGTTTTCTGCGCCACCACGTCACCAGCAGAAAGAGGATAGCTCTCCTGCATCCACAGCAGGCGGTTAACAATGGCGGTCTGCCCCACCATCACCCCTTTTGGTCTGCCGGTCGAGCCGGAGGTGAAGATGATATAGGCGGTGTGTTGCGGCTCGGAAAGCTGCAGCGGGGTGCTGCTGACGGCAGGCAATGGCGCGCTATAGCAAAGCGTTTCAATACCCGCAAAGCGGCTCCGCTGTTCCTCCGAGGTGATAAGCAACGAAGGTTTTGCATCCTCGAGCATCATCTGCAGGCGATCGTCAGGATAGCCCGTATCCAGCGGCAGCCACGCAGCGCCCGCTTCCACGATGCCATGCAGCGCCAGCGTGAGGAACACCGAGCGCGGCAACGCGACGGCGACGCAATCACCCGGCTTCACACCACGCTCGCGCAGCACCTGTGCCAGAGCAATCGTCTGCTCGCGCAGCTCCCGGTAATTGAAGTGCCAGCGAGCATCCGCCAGCGCGGGTGCCTCTGGCGTAGTTGCCGCCTGCGCAGCGACCAGTGAACTCAGCGTTGCCGTTGGCAGCCGCATTCCGGTGTCGTTAATCTGCTTCAGGTGCTGATATTCCTTCACGGAAACCAGTTCCACCTCACCGCAGCGCAGCGTCGGTTGCTGTGCGAACTGTTCAACCATCGCCAGCAGTCGTGCAGCGTGGTCGCGCAGCTCTCCTTCCGTGTAGCGCTGTTTGTTGGCCAACATCTCCACCGACAGCCCACCGGCGTCATCGGGGAACAGCGCCAGTTCCAGATCGTTCACCGGCCCGGTGGCCAGGGTATGCGTGGTGGCACGAACGCCGTCGATATCCAGCTGATAATCGAACACTTTGACGTTAAATACCGGGCCAAACAGCGGTTCATCCCCCGCGGCTTTTCCACTGTCGCGTACGATCTGCTCTGCGTCATAGCGCTGATGGCGGCGCATTTTTTTCAGCTGCGCAGCCAGTTTTTCCGCCAGTTCAACGAGCGTTTCCTGCGGGTCGATGCGGACCGCCAGCGGCAGCACGTTCAGCACCGGGCCGCTGGACGTCAGGGCGGCTGAGCCCATGCGACGCATGAAGATATACCCGGCCGCGTAGTCATTACGCCCGCAGAGACGACCAAGCCACAGCGCGGCCAGCGCCAGGGCGAGGTCAGTGCGCTGGCTGCCCGAGGCGGAAAGCAAACGGCTAAACGCGGATCGCTCTGCGCTCAGTTTTAAGCGCCAGATTGCCGTTGTCGCGGCTCGCCCCGCCAGCGGCACGGCGGAAAGGGAAGCCGGTGCGGGTAGGTTTTTGCGCTGCTCTGCCCAAAATGCGCCATCGCGCTGCCAGCTCTCGCTTTCACGGTAACGCTGATACTCTTCCGTCACCTCAGCGAACGGCGTAAACGGGGAGGTAGGCGAGCGTTCGCCGTTCACCAGCGCCTGATAAATTTGCACAATCTGGCGGGTAATGGCGGGGAAACTGAAGCCATCCACCAGCAAATGGTGATAACGCTGATACCAGTACCAGCGGTTGTCCGTTACACGATACAGCTGATGGCAAATCAGCGGGTTACCGCTGTCAACGCGGGTATTGCTGTCCAAATCGCGCTGCATCTGCGCCAACGCCGCGGCGTGAGGATCGGCCTGCTGGCGAAAATCGTGCACCTCTGGCATAGCAAACGTTTGACGCTCATCCACCCACTGCCAGATTTCGCCGTTCTCTTCCTCAAAGCGCAGCCGCAGCGTGTCGGCCTGCGCCAGGCCGCTGACAATCGCCTGTTGTAACTGCGCCGAATGGATCTCCCCTTCCAGCTCAACATAGTGCGCCACACTCCAGGCGTTCGGCAGCGTGGAGAGCTGCTCTGCCATCCAGATCCCAGGCTGTGCCGCAACCAGCGGTAAACGGTCAGTCATGAGCGGCTCCGGCGAAATGTGCGGGCGTCAGCGTGGTCCAGTGTGCCGCCAGCCAGGCGTTACAGGCGTCGAGGGATTGCGGTTCGCTGAGGATGTCCCAGCCCGCTGGCAGTGCACACTGCTGCGGCCAGAGGCTGTACTGCCGATGTTCATTTTGCAGCAGATAAAACTGCCCTTGCGCATCGTCGAAAGGGTTACTGATTTGCATACCAAACTCCTGTCATAAAGCGCGCGTTATGGCTGAACGAGCGGCTGCCAGAGCGCCATCAGCCCGGCTGTCAGTCCGCCACGCCAGCACAGCGCATCGTGTCCGCCGTCAACCTGACGCCAGAAAAGCGGCTGCTGTGTCTGCTGTAGTTGTTGTAAAAGAGCCTGATTGGCCCGAAAGATAAGAGGTTCGCGCTCCCCGGCCTCAAGCCAGATACGCAAGCCCTGCGGCGAAAGCTCACCGCGGGAAAGTTGTTCGCCGATTGCGCCACGGGCATCGCCACGCGACGGCCACCAATACGATCCGGACTGGCTGAGCACGCAGCCGAAACGCGCAGGCCAGTTCAGCCCGGCAAACATCGCCGCCAGCCCGCCAAAGCTTTGCCCGGCAACCAGCGTACGTTCCGGGCGTTCGCTGAACGGTGCGAGTTGCTGGATCTGCGGCAATAACTCGTCCTGCAAAGCCCGCCAGAAATCGGTATTGCAGGGGAGTTCCGCAGCGCGGTGCGCGGTATCAATAGCATCAACCAGCACGTAAACCGCGGGCGGCAGCAGCCTGTCGCCGGTCAGACGGGCAAGCGGTGACCACACCGGCATGCTTTCCGCCCAGAACTGCCCGTCCATCAGCAGCGCCAGAGGACGGTCCGGAGCGTCACCCGTCGTATAAATCCACACCCGACGGGAATTCCCCAAACGCGGGCTTTGCCACTGAATACACTGCGGCGCAGAGTAAGGGACATCAGGTAAATTCCAGCCCGGCTGCGCTGGCGCATCCGGCAGTGAAAGTGCGGAGACGGCATGGCCGCGCCCGCCCCGCCAGCTGTGCGCATTTAACGGATCGGCCACCGCGTTGGGCAGCAGTTTACGCCAGCCTTCCCGCAGTAAATGGCTGTCGGATGGGGCATCGGTTAACAGGGCATCGGTAAACAGCGCGTCGGCAAAATCATCCTCGCGCGTTGACGGCATAAAGCAGTAGCTGCCGCGCCAGCTCGCTGGCAACGTGGTCTGCCATTGCCAGACATCCGTGCCCGGCAGACGGGACAGCGTCTGCGGGATGGATTTCTGATGGTGATCGGTCACGCCGGTAATGTAGATCCACACTCGCTTAATGGCGGAAGCCCGCGCCGGGCCAGCCGGATCGCGCCAATAAAACGTCACGTGGCAAACGTCACCCTCTCTTTGCCACTGCGGCCCGTCGAGTTCTTCCCACCACGCCGCACTCCCTGTTTTTGCCGTTTCCGTCACGCCAACCCCGTTTTCTTTGTGGAATTTTGTTACAAGGAAAATATATTGATAATATTATTGATAACTATTTGCATTTGCAATAGCGTATTGGCGCGCGTTTTTGGTACACACAACAACAAACAGGATGATGATGAATAACAAGTTCAATGCCCTGGCCTTACTGGTCAATTTGGGGATTTATGGGGTCGCGTTTCCACTGCATGCCGAAGAGACGACCGACAGCAAAACGGCAGAAACGGGCGAAACCATGGTGGTGACCGCCGCCCAGCAAAATTTACAGGCGCCCGGTGTTTCAACCATCACCGCGGATGAAATTCGCAAACGCCCACCTGCGCGTGATGTGTCCGAAATCATTCGTACCATGCCGGGGGTGAACCTTACGGGTAACTCCACCAGCGGCCAGCGCGGGAACAACCGCCAGATCGATATTCGCGGCATGGGTCCGGAAAACACCCTGATCCTGATTGACGGTAAACCGGTGACCAGCCGCAACTCGGTCCGCCTGGGCTGGCGTGGCGAGCGTGATACCCGCGGGGATACCAGCTGGGTACCGCCAGAGATGATTGAACGCATTGACGTTATTCGTGGCCCGGCCGCTGCCCGTTACGGCAACGGCGCGGCAGGCGGCGTGGTGAACATCATCACCAAAAAAGCCAGCAACGCGTGGCACGGTTCGTGGGATACCTACATGAACCTGCCAGAGCACAAAGACGAAGGCTCCACGAAACGCACCAACTTTAACCTGACGGGCCCGATGGGCGGCGATGTTAGCTTCCGCCTGTACGGCAATCTGGATAAAACCCAGGCCGATGCGTGGGACATCAACCAGGGCCACCAGTCTGAACGTACCGGGATTTACCAGAACACGCTGCCTGCCGGACGTGAAGGGGTCGAAAACAAAGACATCAATGGCCAGCTGCGCTGGGACTTTGCGCCGATGCAGTCGCTGGAGTTTGAAGCAGGCTATAGCCGTCAGAACAACCTTTACGCAGGCGACACCCAGAACACCAATACCAACGCCTTTGTGAAAGAGAACTACGGCAAGGAAACCAACCGTCTGTATCGCCAGAATTTCGCCCTGACCTGGAACGGCGGCTGGGACAACGGCGTGACCAGCAGCACCTGGGCGCAGTACGAACACACCCGCAACTCGCGTAAGGGCGAAGGCCTGGCGGGCGGCACCGAGGGCATATTTAACAGCAACCAGTTCGTGGATATCGACCTGTCCGACGTGCTGCTGCACAGCGAAGTGAACGTTCCTCTCGACCTTATCGTCAACCAGACCCTGACGCTCGGGACCGAGTGGAACCAGCAGAAGATGAAGGACAATGCCTCAAACACCCAGACCTTTATGGGCGGGGCTATTCCGGGCTACAGCAGCACGAACCGCAGCCCGTACTCGCAGGCTGAGATCTTCTCGCTGTTTGCTGAAGACAACATCGAAGTCACCGACACCACCATGCTGACACCCGCGCTGCGCTTCGATCATCACAGCATCGTCGGCAATAACTGGAGCCCTTCCCTTAACCTGTCGCAGGGCCTGTGGGATGATTTCACCCTGAAAATGGGGATCGCCCGCGCCTATAAAGCGCCAAGCCTGTACCAGACCAACCCGAACTACATCCTCTACAGCAAAGGCCAGGGTTGCTACGCCAGCGCCAGCGGCTGTTATCTGCAGGGGAACGAAGACCTGAAACCCGAAACCAGCATCAACAAAGAGATTGGTCTGGAGTTCAAACGCGATGGCTGGCTGGCTGGCGCTACCTGGTTCCGCAACGACTATCGCAACAAGATTGAGGCGGGCTACTCCCCAACATTCACCAACGGTGCCGGGACCGACGTGTACAAGTGGGAGAACGTGCCAAAAGCGGTGGTGGAAGGTCTTGAAGGTACGCTGAACGTGCCGGTCAGTGAGACCGTCAACTGGACTAACAACATTACCTATATGCTGCAAAGCAAGAACAAGGAAACCGGCGATCGTCTGTCGATTATTCCGGAATATACCCTGAACTCCACGCTGAGCTGGCAGATTGTGCAGGATATCTCGGTGCAGTCGACCTTCACCTGGTACGGCAAGCAGCAGCCGAAGAAGTATAACTACAAAGGTCAACCGGCGACGGGCAGCGAGCTGAACGAAGTCAGCCCGTACAGCATCGTCGGCCTGAGCGGGACCTGGGATGCGACCAAATACGTGAGTCTGACGGCGGGTATCGACAACCTGTTCGATGAGCGTCACTGGCGCGCAGGCAATGCCCAGACCACGGGCGGCGCGACGGGTTATATGTATGGCGCAGGTGCCGAGACCTATAACGAGTCTGGCCGGACTTACTATCTGAGCGTGAATACGCACTTCTGATGGTGAGCGGTGAGCCGAGGGGAGAAGGATCCCCTCGGCTCCTCCACGTACCCTCACCCCGACCCTCTCCCCAGGGAGAGGGAGAAAAACCGCACCGCACTATTCCCTCTCCCTGTGGGAGAGGGTCAGGGAGAAGGGAACCGATGACATGCAAACTCAACATCTTACGTTCTCTCTCGCCCATCTCACCGTGCACCGCGTTGATTTCACCCCGGACACCTTTGTTGACACTGATTTGCTCTGGCTCCCGCATCACCACAAACTGTCACACACCGGCAGGAAGCGCAAAGCGGAACACCTCGCAGGCCGAATCGCGGCGTTTCATGCTTTGCAGGAACACGGAATGCGATGCATCCCGGACATTGGCGAGCGCCGTCAGCCGCTGTGGCCTGTGGGCTGGCATGGCAGCATCAGCCATTGCCGGAATTCTGCGATAGCGGTAGTGAGCAAACAGCCTGTTGGGATCGATCTGGAGGATATTTTCACGCCGCAGCTCGGTGATGACATCGCCACGGGCATGATCACTGCGACAGAAAGGGAAGTGCTGGATGCCGCTGGCCTCCCCTTTCCGCTGGCGCTTACGCTGGCATTCAGTGCCAAAGAGAGCCTGTACAAAGCGCTCTCCTTTGCTATCACAGAACTCCCCGGATTTACCAGCGCTCAGGTTGTTGCTATCACGCCGCATCACATCACGCTGCGGGTGAATGAACGCTTCGCACCGACGCTTGCCGGAAGGCACTATCAACTGGCCTGCTGCCAGCGGGATCAGCAGGTGGTAACGCTATTGGCGGAAACTCTCCAGCCGCGTTAACTGCTGACCCGCCGCATCAAAATTACTGTCCGCAAGCCAGCCCTGCAGTGCGGTATCGATAAGCGGCCATTCGCCGTCGATTATCGACAGCCAGTCACTGTCGCGGTTGCGTCCTTTTCGCACCATTTTTTGGCGAAAACGCCCTTCAAAGGTGAAGCCAATGCGTTCGGCCGCCTGACGCGACGCCGTATTCAGCGCATCGCATTTCCACTCCACGCGACGATAACCCTGAGCAAAGGCTTCCCGCAGCAGCAGCCACACCACTTCGGTACTGAGGGTGCTGCGCTTCATTCGCAGCGACCAGCTGACGTGGCCGATTTCGACCGTGCCGTTAGCGCGATCAATGGCCATCAGACACACGACGCCCACGGCCCGCTCCGTACGCAAGTCGATCACCACAAAAGGAACCAGCCCCGCGTCGTCGACTTTTGCCTGTAGCCATACCTGCGTCGCTGCCACTGACAGCGGGCGCACGCTGCCAAGCCAAGTCCAGTCACGTTCATCCGACGCCTGTGCAAAAGCATCAAACAGATCGGCCGCATGTTTGTCGGCATCTATTGGCTCCAGGCGACAGCGTCGTCCGCTGATCACCTTACGCGCTAACAGCGCCGCCCCCTGCCAGTCAGGAACAGGGGAGCCAACCCACTGCCCGTACTCATTTAATTCCGCCACACGTCACCTCGCTTCGTTGATTCCCCGGTTATAACATGCGCGACGTTGCCTCACCGGGCTGCTACCGACAACGCAACAGGCTTAAATATCACCTAACAATACATTCACCGAACCAATAACCAGTAATTACCGACTTATTCGATATTTTCTTCGTTTAATGCGATCAAAATCGGGCTTTATGGCGAAAAATAAATAGTTTCTCATCGTCATTATCTCTATTATCCCCTCGATACATTCAGCAACAGAATGAAACATCAAGTCGGTAGCGAGGGAATCTATGAATACACTGACAAGGAAAAAACAGGAGGGGCAAGAGAGTCGTCTGATGACCGGCTTCCTCAATGCCATCGAAAAAGCAGGCAACCGCCTGCCTGAACCTGCGCTGATTTTCTTCTTCTTTTTACTGGCGGTGATGGGCCTGTCGGCCGTGCTGTCGATGGTTGAGTTCGATATCGTCAACCCGGTTAATCAACAAACGGTACAGGTGAACAACCTGCTGTCGGCCGACGCGCTGACCAACACGCTGGCCACCATGGTGACCACATTTACCGGCTTTGCCCCACTGGGTATCGTGCTGGTAGCGATGCTTGGGGTTGGGGTGGCGGAAAGCTCCGGCTTTATTAACGTCGCGCTGAAAAAGATGCTGCGCGTGACGCCGAAAGCGCTGCTGACGCCAATGCTGATTTTCGTGGCGATGTTCAGCCACGTGGCGGCGGATGCGGGCTACGTGCTGGTGATCCCGCTCGGGGCAATCATCTTTATGTCTGCGGGTCGCCATCCTCTGGTGGGGATCGCGGCAGCATTTTCCGGTGTCTCTGGCGGCTTTGCGGCCAACATGGTGCCGACGGGCAACGACGCGTTATTGCAGGGATTCACCCAGGCAGCGGCGCAATTGCTCGATAACACCTACACCGTCAACACGCTGTGTAACCTGTTCTTCGGCATTGCGTCCTCGATTGTGATAACCCTGGTCGGTTGGTGGGTGACCGAGCGCATTGTCGAGCCACGTGTCAGCAAAATGACCATAGACGGTGATTTTAAGCACGACGAAGATATGTCGCAGGTGACGGACCGTGAAAGCCGGGCGTTTACCCGTGCCGGATTGGTGATGATCCTGAGCCTGGTCGCACTGGCTGCCGCGGCATGGCCGGAAGGTTCAATGCTGCGTAGCGCCGAAGGCTCCCTGACCGCCTACAGCGCCCCGATCATGAAATCAATCGTACCGCTGATTTTCCTCATCTTTATCATTCCAGGCATCGTCTACGGCTTCGCTTCCGGCACCTTTAAAAGCGGAAAAGACGTGATTGGCGCGATGAACGACTCGATGAGCAAAATGGGCTCGTACATGGTCATGGCCTTCTTCTGCGCCCTGTTTATCAAAGCGTTCAGCGATTCAAACATCGGTACGCTGGTCGCGCTGGCGGGTGCCGACGGGCTGAAAGCGCTGGCGCTGCCGGGCGAAGCCACCATCATTGGGATGATTGTGCTGACCGCGGTGGTCAACCTGCTGATTGGCTCGGCCTCGGCCAAATGGGCGCTGCTGTCGCCTATCATGGTCCCGATGTTGATGGCGGTGGGTATTTCGCCAGAGCTGACCCAGGCGGCATTCCGTATCGGTGACTCCTGCACCAACATCATCACCCCACTGATGGTCTTCTTCCCGTTAGTGGTGGTGTACTGCCAGCGCTACGTGAAAGGCGCGGGGGTTGGCACGCTGGTCTCCATGATGATGCCGTACTCGATTGCCTTCTTCATCACCTGGAGCCTGTTCCTGCTGGCATGGTGGGGTCTGGGGATGCCGCTGGGCGTTGCCGCACCTTACACCTGGTCGGCGGGTTAATCTCCCCCTCCCCGGCGGCAACTGTCCGCCGGGGAACTGGCGCTTCCCGCACGGCACGGCAATACTTGGGTGACCTCCCCATCATGTCGGATGTCGCCATGCCACTACCCGATTTTCATCTCTCCGATCCCTACACGCTCGGTATTGAACTTGAACTGCAGGTGGTGAATCCACCCGGTTATGATTTGAGCCAGGACTCCTCCGCGCTGCTTGCACATATCCAGAACAACGTTCACGCAGGCGAAGTGAAGCACGACATCACGGAAAGCATGCTGGAAATTGCGACCGGCGTCTGCCATGACATTCACCAGGCCAGCGCCCAGTTCTCAGCGATTCGCCAGACTGTGCTGGAAGCCGCGGCGCGTCAGCATGTGCAAATCTGCGGCGGCGGCACGCACCCTTTCCAGAAATGGCAACGACAGGAAGTGTGCGATAACGAGCGTTATCTCCGCACCCTGGAGCATTTTGGCTACCTGATTCAGCAGGCGACGGTTTTCGGGCAACACGTTCACGTGGGCTGCCAGAGCGGCGACGATGCGATTTACCTGCTGCACGGGCTTTCACGCTACGTGCCCCATCTGATTGCCCTTAATGCCGCATCGCCTTATCTGCAGGGCGCAGACAGCAAATTTGCCTGTTCACGGCTGAATGTTTTTTCCGCGTTCCCGGATATGGGCCCGATGCCGTGGGTGACGAACTGGCAGGAATTTACCGGGCTGTTTCGTCGGCTGAACTACACCAGCACCGTCGACAGCATTAAAGATATTCACTGGGATATTCGACCCAGCCCGCATTTTGGCACGGTGGAAGTCAGGGTGATGGATACGCCGCTGACGCTCGGGCACGCGGTGAATATCGCCGGGCTGATTCAGGCCATCGCCTGCTGGCTCCTGGAAACCCGGCCCTTCAGGCATCAGGAGCTGGATTATCTGCTGTATAAATTTAACCGTTTTCAGGCGTGTCGCTATGGGCTGGAGGGGGTGCTGACGGAGGTGCATACCGGCGAGCAGCGAACGCTTTCTGAAGACATTCTCCGGCTGTTGGATGTCGTGGCGCCGTGGGCTGAAACCGTGCAGGCCAGCAGCGCCATTGAAGCACTCGCCCGGCAGGTCAACCAGGGCCACAGTGAGGCGGACGAAATGCGTGAATTTATCGCCGGAGGCGGCTCGCTGATTGCGCTGGTGGAAAAACACGCTCAGATTTGGGCAGCCTGAGGCATTTTTTTAATCCATCGCCAGGTTAAGGTATCATCGGACATTATCTTTAACCGGCGATTAACCTCCAATGAAGCATCCGCTTGAATCCTTAACCACCGCTGGCGGCATTCTGCTGCTGGCGTTTATCTCCTGCCTGCTGCTGCCGGCGCCGTCGCTGGGGCTTGCGCTTGCCCAAAAACTGGTGGCCGATTTCCATCTGATGGATCTCAGCCAGCTGTACACCATTCTGTTTTGTATCTGGTTTCTGCTGCTGGGTGCGCTGGAGTTTTTCGTGCTGAGGTTTATCTGGCGACGCTGGATGTCACCGGCGGGTTGACGGTTTTGCCCGGTGGCGGTACGCCTTACCGGGCCAACAAAACGAGCATCACGCTGACGTTAATGCGTCTGGCTCTGGTGCTCTTTACGCCACGCGCCGGGCGGTTGTTTGAACGTGCGGGTAAACACCCGCGTGAAGGTCTGCTGCGAATCAAAACCGTACTTCAGGCAAATGTCATACACCTTCTGGTCGGTATCTCTGAGATCCTTTGCCGCTAACTTCAGCTTGCGCTCGCGAATGTAGCGACCGAGGCTCTCTCCTTTTTGCTGTAAAAACAGACGCTGCAGATGCCACTTTGAATAGCCTGCATGACGTGCGATATCGTCAATGCGCAGTGGCTGGTGCAGATTGTCGTCAATCCACTCGACGATGGTATTAATCACCTTAGCGGAAATCGTCATACCTTTCTCCCCCTCTATTGAACTGCAATGGTGGTCATTCCCACCAGCGACGAAATTGTTGTTCGCGGTTGGCAACCCAGACCGGTTCCCCCTGAACGGGCGTCAGCAGGCGATAATTTTTCCCTTCGCTGACTTTAGTCAGCTGTATGTAGGGATCATCCCAGGTGTGTTTTGCCAGCACAAAGCGTCCGGCGTGACCGGGCAATACGGCACGCGCGTTCAAATCCACCGCCGCCTGTGCGGTCTCTTCCGGCAGCATGTGAACGTACTTCCAGTCCTGGTCGTACTGGCCGTTTTCCATAATCGCCAAATCCACGTGACCAAACTGCTCGCCGATCTCTTTGAAGTGCTGACCGTAGCCGCTGTCACCGCTGTAATAGATATTTTGGTCTGGCGTGACGAACATGAAGCTGCCCCACAGCGTCTGGTTGCGCTTCAGCCCACGGCCAGAAAAATGGCGCGCCGGTAAAACATGGACCGCCAGCTCTTCGCTGACAGCCACCTGCTGATGCCAGTCGGCTTCCGTGATAATGGCGCTGTCCATGCCCCAGTAGCGCAGATGCGACCCCACGCCCAGCGGCGTCACAACACGTTTGATTTTCGGCATCAGGCCTTTGATGGTGGCGTAATCCAGATGGTCATAGTGGTCGTGCGAAATGATCAGCACATCGATGTCCGGCAGGGTTTCCGGACGCCACGGGTATTCCCCGGCGAAGGCCTTATTCAAAAAGGAAAAGGGCGCAGCATAGTTACTGAACACCGGATCGATCAGGATGCGTTTACCGGCAAGCTGCAGATACCAGGAGGAATGCCCCAGCCAGATCATCACGTCCTGCTGCACGGGCAAGCTCGCCAAATCGGTGTGTACCCTCGGCAGCGGCTGCGCCGGGCGAGCATTTTCACGTTTGGCGGTTAAAAACTCCCAAAGTGCGGCCGGCATACTCTTCTGCCCGGACCAGCTTGGGGTTGGCTGCTGGTTGTGAAACTGGCCGTCGCGATAGTGTGGGGAGTGTTCAACGGCATTTCGCTGTGCCCCCTGCGGCGCTTTACCAAAACCGGCATTTAACACAAAAGGAAAACTCGCAGCACTGGCAATTAACATGATGGAAACCACACTTAACAGAAGACGTTTCATATCCTGACCGATACGCGCTCCTTCCTGGAGACGACGTTGGCAAAACTTGATTATGAGTGAGTAAGCACTCATTATAGAAAGTGAGCGAAAGTCGTCAAGCCGATTTTCATTCTTTGACATTCGACATTGAAGTGCCGCACCTGCCGTGGTTCAATCGGCGTCTTTTCCAAACTGAGAGGTAAAGTGTAGTGGCTCGTCCGAAGAGTGAAGACAAAAAACAGGCGTTACTGGAAGCCGCAACGGTGGCGATTGCCCAGCAGGGCATCGCGGCCTCTACGGCACTGATTGCCCGCAGCGCAGGGGTTGCCGAAGGTACGCTGTTTCGCTATTTCACCACCAAAGACGATTTGCTGAACGCCCTTTACCTGCACCTCAAAAGCTCCTTGTGTGAAACCATGCTGGCCGGTATCGGCAGCGCCGTGACGCCAAAAGACGTCACTCGCTGTGTCTGGAACAGTTTTATCGACTGGGGGGTGCGCAACCCGTCAGGCAGCAAAGCGATTCGCCGCATGACCGTCAGCGAGAAAATTACGCCGGAAACCAAACAGCAGGTCGCGGATATGTTCCCGGAGCTGAACAAACTCTGCCAGCGTTCCGTGCGCGCTGTGTTTCTCTCCGACGCCTATCGTGCCTTTGGCGATGCGCTGTTTATGTCGCTCGCCGAAACCACCATCGATTTTGCCAGCCATGAACCTGAGCGCGCCGCAGAGTTGACCGCGTTGGGGTTTGAAGCGATGTGGCTGGCACTGGCCGAGGAAAATGCACAATGACGGGTGATGAAGTAGTCAAACACGCACATCAGTTCGCACTTGAACTCCCCTTTACCGAACAGGCCTGGCCGTTTGGCCCGGAATACCCGGTCTACCAGGTCGGCGGCAAAATGTTTATGCTTGCCCTGGTACTGCGCGGTGAGCCGATCATTAATCTGAAGGCCAAACCCGATAATGTGCTGTTGCATCAGGAAATTTATAAAAGCATCGGCCCGGGTTACCACATGAATAAGAAGCACTGGATCACCGTCTACGGTGGCGTCGACATTTCGCCTGAGCTGGTCGAGTCATTAATCGAAGACTCCTGGCACTGTGTGGTGGACAAACTGCCTAAACGCGACCAAAAGCGCCTGCGCCCGACCTGATTTTCTCGTTATCTCAACAAGTGTTATCGCTTTTTGGCGCTTATCATTTCCCGCTTGTGCCTGTACTCTTCTCCCACTGAACACAGCCGTGAAGGGCTGTTACCCATTGAGGAGCTATCGTGGACATCATTTCCGTTGCCTTAAAACGTCATTCGACCAAAGCGTTTGACGCTGATTTCACCCTGACCGACGCGCAGGCCGAAAACCTGAAAACCCTGCTGCAGTTCAGCCCTTCCAGCACCAACTCACAGCCATGGCACTTTATCCTCGCCAGCACCGGGGAAGGAAAAGCGCGCGTGGCAAAATCCGCGGCCGGTGGGTTTGTGTTTAATGAACGCAAGATGCTTGATGCGTCTCATGTGGTGGTCTTCTGCGCGAAAACCGCGATGGACGATGCCTGGCTTGAAAAAGTGGTCGATCAGGAAGAGGTCGATGGTCGTTTCGCGACCCCGGAAGCAAAAGCCGGTAACCATAAAGGCCGCACCTTCTTTGCCGATCTCCATCGCAAAGAGCTGAAAGACGATAGCCACTGGATGCAGAAACAGGTTTACCTGAACGTGGGTAACTTCCTGCTCGGCGTGGCCGCCATGGGCCTCGATGCCGTCCCGATCGAAGGCTTCGATGCCGCTGTGCTGGATGAAGAATTTGGGCTGAAAGAGAAAGGCTTTACCAGCATCGTGGTGGTACCGGTAGGCCGTCATAGCGTGGAAGACTTTAACGCGACGCTGCCAAAATCCCGCCTGCCGCTCAGCACCACGCTGACCGAAGTCTGATCCTCTCGCCCGGAAAGCCATCTTCCGGGCGTTTTTCAGTCCCGTTCATCACTGATGTTACCGCGGCTCGTTAAGCCATTGCAGCGCCTTTTCGCCCGCCTCATCCACCGGCAGATACACCAACAGACGTGAGCCATTGCGAGGGGCGGAATACCAGTACATCTGTTGCAGACTGAAGTGGCCTAAACTCGGGTGGTTAAAGCGTTTAAGCTGATTTTCCACGCCACGCACTTCATAGCGCTGATGCCAGAGAGACTCAAACTCCGCGGAGGCGGCAAAAAAGCGGGCCAGTTTGTTTTCCCATGCCTCCTCTCCCCGGTGCTCAGCCATGACGGCACGAAAATAGGAGACAAAGGTGGGCAGCACATCAGGATTCGCCAGTCGGCTACGCCAGTTTTCATTGGTCAGGTACAGGTAGATACAGTTGCGATCCTCTTCCGGCATCGCCGCAAAATCCACCCCCATCAACCGGCAGAAGCTGTCGTTCCAGGCCACGATATCAAAATCGGGCTTTTGGATGCTCGCGGGCTGTGGCATCAGGCTGTCGAGCATCCGTCGCGTGCCAGCACTGATCCCCTCGCAGAGCGGTGCGGATGAAGATTCCTGCGGCGGCAGGCCTGCCAGCACAAACAGGTGGCGGGTTTCCAGCGGGCTGCACTGCAGGGCGCTCGCCACGGCCTGCATCACCGCCGCCGACGGGTTGACCTCCCTGCCCTGTTCAAGCCAGGTGTACCAGGTCACGCCGACATCGGCCAGCATCGCCACCTCTTCACGGCGCAGCCCCGGCGTGCGGCGACGGCCGCTCCGTGGCACCCCCAGCCTTTGTGGATCAAGACTTTCCCGCCGCAAACGCAGAAATGCCCCGAGCTGTTTGCGCGGGTCTTCATGGCGCGTGACAGACGGATCAGCAGGTAACATGAGCGACATATCGCCTCCAGCCTAGTAGCACCAATACCCGTATAACCAGGAACTGGTACCCGTTTAATCATTCAGCGATGCTACGTCCGATCCCTGAATGACGCAATGGAGTCTCCCATGAATTCGTCTGCTGTTTCACCTGGCCGTGCTGGCCTGCTGCTGCTCCTGACCGGGCAAATGCTGCCGCTGATCGATACTTCGATCACTAACGTCGCGCTGGATTCGATTACCCGCTCGTTGCATACCACCCCGACCCAGCTTGAGCTTATCGTTGCGCTGTACGGCGTGGCCTTTGCCGTCTGTCTGGCGATGAGCAGTAAGCTTGGCGATAACCACGGACGCCGCCGGGTGTTTGTTTGCGGTGTCGCCCTGTTTGGCCTTGCCTCTCTGCTGTGTGGAATGGCGACCACACTCCATCAACTGTTGGCCGCCAGAACGCTGCAGGGCGTTGGCGCGGCGCTGATCGTGCCGCAGATTCTGGCCACGCTTCACGTCACCCTCAAAGGGCGGGAGCATGCCAGGGCCATTAGCCTGTACGGCGGCATTGGCGGCATCGCCTTTATCGTCGGTCAGATGGGCGGCGGCTGGCTGGTTTCTGCCGATTTTGCCGGGCTTGGCTGGCGTAACGCCTTTTTTATCAACGTGCCCATCTGCCTGCTGGTGCTGATGTTCAGCCACCGCTATATCCCGGAGACGCGCGCAGATACGCCTTCGGGAATCGACTGGTCAGGCACAGGCTATCTGGCGCTGCTGCTGTGCTGCCTGCTGTTTCCCCTGTCGCTTGGCCGGGAGCTGCACTGGCCGGTCGGGCTGCAGCTGATGCTGCTGGCGGTGCTGCCGCTGGGTTGGTGGATGCGACGCGATGCACTGCAACAGCAGCAGCGCGGACTCAGCCCTCTGCTGCCTCCGCGCTTACTGGCGCTTCCCAGCATTCGCTTTGGGCTGATTATCGCGCTGCTGTTCTTTAGCGCCTGGTCCGGATTTATGTTCTGCATGGCGCTGACCATGCAGACCGGGCTGGGGATGGCGCCCTGGCAGTCGGGCAACAGCTTTATCGCGCTGGGCGTGGCGTATTTTATCTCCGCGCTGTATGCCCCAACGCTTATCGCCCGCTACAGCATGGGCCGGATCCTGTTGATGGGCCTATCCGTCCAGATAAGCGGACTGGTGCTGCTGATGGCAACCTTCTGGGGCTTCGGCCTGCACGCCAACGCGTTGACGCTGGCGCCGTCCACCGCCCTGGTGGGCTACGGCCAGGCGTTGATCGTCAACAGCTTTTACCGGATTGGCATGCGCGATATCAGAAGCCAGGATGCGGGCGCGGGCAGCGCCATCCTCAGTACCCTGCAGCAGTCCACGCTGGGGCTTGGACCGGCGGTGCTCGGCAGCCTGTTTTTGGCCATCGCGGCCAGCGGCGGGTATATCACGGCGATTGTGGGCTTTCTTGCACTTGAGGTGATTCTGATGCTGGTGCTGGCAGGCTTTGCACTCAGTTTCCGTCAGCAATTATCGCGTTGCCCGACAGCCTCGGCATAAGCGCGAGCTCTCGCTCATATTTGCATCTCTTTTCTTCAGCGGTCATCATGGCCGCTGATAAAGAGGAGAAGTTATGCAGGAAATTATAATCACCCTAAAACAGTGGGGCATTGAGATAAACCAAACCACATCGCTCATCATCATCTTTGGCATTATTTTTGTTACTGCAATCATTCTGCACCTGATACTTCATCGCATCGTTCTGCGCGCCTTTGAAAAACGGGCGCAGGCCAGCCAGCATATCTGGCTGCAGATAATCACCCAGAATAAACTCTTTCACCGTGTCGCGCTGACGCTGCAAGGGATTGTTATTCAGGTTCAGGCGGTCCTGTGGCTGCAAAAAGGCAGCGATGCGGCAACCATCCTGATCAACTGCGCTCAGCTGTGGGTCATGCTCTATTCGCTGCTGGCCTTTTTCTCGCTGCTGGACGTGATGCTGAAACTGTCGCAGAAATTCACCTTCTCATCCCAGCTTCCGCTAAAAGGGATCTTCCAGGGAATTAAACTGGTCAGCGCCATTCTGGTGGGGATCCTGATAATATCCCTTCTGCTTGGGCAATCACCGGCCATTCTGATCAGTGGCCTTGGTGCCATGGCCGCCGTATTAATGCTGGTGTTTAAAGACCCCATTCTCGGGCTGGTCGCCGGTATTCAGCTTTCAGCCAACGATATGTTGCGCCTGGGCGACTGGCTGGAAATGCCGAAATACGGTGCGGACGGCGCGGTTACCGATATCGGTCTGACCACGGTAAAAGTGCGCAACTGGGATAACACCATCACCACCATCCCCACCTGGTCATTGGTCTCCGATTCCTTTAAAAACTGGAGCGGGATGTCTGCCTCAGGCGGGCGTCGAATTAAACGCAGTATCAGCATCGATACCACCAGCATTCATTTTCTCACTGAGCAGGAGCAGCAGCAGCTGATTCAGGCGAAGCTGCTGAAGCCTTATTTGGACAGCCGCCATCAGGAGATAAATCACTGGAACCAGCAGAACGACGCCGGTGAGTCGATTCTGAATCAGCGCAAAATGACCAACATTGGGACGTTCCGCGTGTATCTGAACGAATATCTGCGCAATCACCCGCGTATTCGTAAAGACATGACCTTAATGGTGCGTCAGCTGTCCCCGGATGCGAACGGTCTGCCGTTGGAGATTTATGCCTTCACCAACACCGTGGCGTGGGCAGAATATGAAGGGATCCAGGCGGATATTTTCGACCATATTTTTGCGGTGGTCGAGGCGTTTGGGTTACGCATTCATCAGGCTCCCACCGGGAATGATATTCGCGCGCTGTCAGGGATCCCCTCGTCAACGCAGAGTGCCTAACCGATAGCCACCCGGAAATGGCTAAGAAACCACCCGCGGTGTGGTTTCTTAGCCCCTCATTACGCGAGTTTTTTAATGACTACCTCAATACCGCTTTCGGCAAAAGGTGTCCGCGTTTGATCAAATCGCGGCAGTCCCGCCAGGTAACTGTGATTCAGTAATTCAATCTTCTGGACAGAATGCTTCGCTTCAATTTGATTTATCAGGTTCAGGACATTAATTGATACGGGTGACCAACTGTCGCTTTTCGAGATGGTAAAGGTATGTTTGTGATCGGAGTTAAACGTCGATGGCCATACATTTTGCTCATACATATCTTCATCCGGCACGGTGATCACAAGATGACCGTTTGGTTTGAGCACCCTCATCCAGTGATTAATCGCAATAGCAGGATCCACGACATGTTCAAGACAATGCGCCGAGTAGACAAAGTCAAAACTGTTATCGCTGACATTATCCAGATACTGAGCATCTCCCTGCGGCGTATCATAAACCGTCACTTTATTCATTAATGGGAAGAGTGACCTATAGATTCCAATGCTATCTGGCCCTCCCCCGATATCAAGACCAAACCCAACCAACCAGCGCGCAGAAAAACGGGCATCCATCATACGGCGATTGATCGACATACAGGTGGTTCCAACCACCCCCCGATTAATCAGGAATTTGGATGTGATATCACCTGGCAGAATGAGAGGTTTAACGGCATCTCCTGCAAAGCTGTGCGGCCACAACATCGCGTACCCGGTATCCTCAGCATGCCAATGCAGAGAGTGCGTCTCAGAAAAACTTTCCAGCAGACCAACAAATTCAGCGGCACGCTCAAAACCATGATCGGCATATTCCGGCATCTGGCCAGACATCACTTCGAAATTTTTCAGATAGATCCTGCAATCGTCGATAATAACAATCGCATTATCAATTTTTCCTTTGAGGAGTTTTAGCTCTTCAATTAAGGGTAAACGGACATCTTTATCCCATTTATCGCTGCTGTAGGATTCATTACCATAATCTGAGCCCGGGTAATGGGCATCAAGGAAAATCAGACAACGATTTTTTTCTAACGTGTCATTGATCTCCGCTGACGTTAAAAATGACACACTATCTGTGTTTGACACCGAAATATTATCCTTCCTCTCCTGAAGATACTTTTCATACAGAGGTTGGTAAATCTCACATGAGAGTGCCTTTTTAAAGCCAGCCAGCAATGCAAAATGACAAGAGTTGCCAATGCCATAACCTGTTTCAATCAAATGTGTTACATTATTATTTTCCACAACATTACTCAGTGGAAATCTCTTTAAAAAACCCATACAACCCTCACAAAAATTAAATATTATTGAGCAACGTAATTGTCAGAATTTAAAAAATTCCGGATTTCACCCCAAAGATACTCCGGTGACATTTTTCTCATACACATATATTTATCGTCATTAGGGCACCATTTAGCAAAACTATCGCCATCAGGATGTGTCCAGGTCTGATTAAGTTCTTTCTTGAAAAATTGAGCATCCATAATCAGGTGGCCACATTGTCCGTACTCACACCCTCGGTCTATTCCCAGGGCATTCCATCCTTTCTGACCATGACGATAAGGTAAGCGGTACTGCGCAGGAATGATCGAATAAAGAGCACAGATAGCAATGTCGGTCATGCCCGCCAGCCCCACGGGCCCAGAGTCACAGGCAACAAGCAATTGACAATGTTGCATAAATAATACCGTTTCAAGTATGGAGAAGTGATTAACAGCACTAATTACGCCAGGCAGTTCAACCGACATCATTGTTTTTTCACGGTACTTATTATTATCACTACCAATAATGACAACCTTCCAGCCCTCGCTCAGAAATTTTTCAGCTAAAAAATGCCATCCTTCTTCTGTCCATGTTCTGTTAGGCGCACCATAGTTTGGGTGAAGTAACACAACTTTATTATCATAAAGCTCATGCTGTTCAATAAAATGCGTTATTTTCTTATTTTCAACATGTCCTAAAGAGAATACTGCATGCTTATCCTTTGCTTTATAGCCTGGTTTAACATCAGCAATAATAACATCTGTTAGGTGCTCATTTGCGGTGAAATGCTCCCACTTCACAATATTATGATAAAAGCCATGCTGAGCTATAATTTTAAGAATATTTTGTTTCTTCTTAGTATAATTAAACATATCCCAGAACTCATCCACCACCGGGCAAGATTCAACCAACCCTCGGTAAAGCGGGTGAGCGATAAAAATAACTTTCTCATTAAATTCTTTGCGTAATGCATTAATGCTTCCCAATGCGTAAATAACATCTCCCATCGATGCCGGGCAATAAAAAATACGCGTATTACTAATGACATCCCGATAGTCTTGCAAATCATCAAAATAAATGGGCTGAGGGATATTCAATTTTAGTTTATCAATCAAATCATCGACTTTCGCTAAGGCGTCCGTGGTCACGGTGAATGTGATGTTTTGCTTAGGTGATTGTAATAGTTCATCAGAGAATGCCCCCGCAACTGCATCAGGAAGAATATCCAGCACTTTTAGCAGGTTCACCGTAAAATAGTCTGGGAGCTTCAGTACACTCCCCTGCTCAAGTTTAATATCGTGCCCGTTAAACAAAGGCCCTTCGCCATCCCGATACAGAACCACACTATAACGTTTTTCATCGCTTGAGCGCATAGCTTCATTAACAACGTTAATAAATTTCTGCTGATGTTGTAACACATCATCCTCAACAAAAGGCACTGTACCGATCAACAACAATGCAGACGATTTTGCCCTCAGTAAGCTTTCATAAATATTAGGAGAAGTATTATAAAGATTCAGGAAGTCTTTTAACTTACTGCCGCGCAAAGGTGATATTTTTTCAACTGGCAATTTTCTGTGTTTTTTAAGTGCGCTATTTTGCTGCAAATAATAAGTGGTCTTAACCACTTTGTGCAATGCATAAGCGGAAACCATGTTCCACTGTTTTTCTACAAAGGGGATTTCCCCTTGAATAATCTCTTTTATTTCCTGGCCTAAAGAATCAACAATTTTAGTAAATTCAGTTGACGACATTTGATTCAATGCATCGGAAATAAGCAACTCACTTATATTTTCATCATATAAACAAAGATGCGTTACCGATTGATACTTAGCAATTTTCTTTAGGAAAGTAATAATATACTTACTGACCACTGAAAGTGATGTATGAATAGAAACCCAGGAAATTTCGTTTTGTAATAAGATGTCAGAGATTTTACTTAACGCGGCACTGAGGGCATTTTTATTATATCTGATAAGCGTAACACCGTGGCCCTTTAGCCATGCTTCATTTAATTGAGCATGACGCACCAGCAGAATATTTTTATATTCTTTGTCATTAATGGCGCTGATAAAGTTGCTCATCTGCAGGGCAAACGTTGACTCGTTAGTTTCGATTAGAATTCGTACTTTCATTGGGACCTCGACATCCATACACCTTCACGTCATAGCAATAATCATGCCATTGCGTAATGTATTGATTTTAAGGGGAATATCTTGCAATACGGAACGATACCTTCCGCCTGCGTCAATGATTGCAGAGAGGTGATATTACAGATCAGAAATGAGGTAGAGACGTAATGGCGATCGCCACTGGAGCCGCTTTCGGTGAGAGCACCACCTCACGTTAACGAGGTGGTGAAAATGCAGCCCATTCTGCAACCTCCCCCTCAGGGGAGGCTGAACGTTTAAAGATGCTTGCGTGAGATTTTAAAGGCAATAAACAGGAACAGTACCCAGGCCGGCAGCAGCATTGCCGACAGGCGCATACCGTCCATCGTCAGCATCAGACCGAAGATCATCAGCAGAAAAGCGATACACAGGTAATTTCCACACGGTGACCACAGCGCGGGGAATTTAGGCTCGCGCCCCTTGCGCCGCTGCGCATTGCGAAACTTCAGGTGCGCCAGACAGATCATTATCCAGTTCAGCAGCAGGGTTGCGACCACCAACGCCATCAGCAGGCTAAAGGCCTCGTGCGGCAACAGATAGTTGACCAACACCACCAACGAGGTAATCACGCCGGAGAGCAGCAGTGAGTTAATCGGCACGCCGCGACGGTTAATGCGGGTCAGGAATTTCGGTGCATTGCCCTGCACGGAAAGGCCAAACAGCATCCGGCTGTTAGAATAGACGCCGCTGTTATAGACCGACAGTGAAGCCACCAGAATGACAAAGTTCAGTGCCGACGCGACCACATTGCTGTCAAGTTGATGGAAAATCATCACGAAGGGGCTGCTGTCTGATTTAACCTGAACCCACGGATAAAGCGCGAGCAGCACGACCAGCGAGCCAATGTAGAACAGCAGAATGCGGTACACCACCTGATTGACGGCTTTGGGAATGGTTCTTTCCGGATCCTGTGCTTCCGCAGCCGTTATCCCAATCAGCTCGAGTCCGCCGAAGGAGAACATGATCACCGCCAGCGACAGCACCAACCCATGCCAGCCGGTCGCCAGGAAGCCACCGTGTTGCCATAAGTTGTCAAAACTGGCGTGCTCGCCACCGTGTCCGCTGAACAACATCCACAGGCCAAAGCCAATCATCCCCAGAATGGCGACGACTTTAATTAGCGCAAACCAGAACTCCGTTTCGCCGTACAGGCGCACGTTAACCAGATTCACCGCGTTGATAATAATGAAGAACGCCGCCGCCCAGACCCATGTAGGGACATCGGGTAGCCAATACTGCATATAAATCCCGGCGGCGGTCAGTTCGGCCATGCCCACCAGCACGAACATCACCCAGTAGTTCCAGCCAGAAAGAAAACCGGCGAACGGCCCCCAGTATTTATAGGCAAAATGCGCAAATGACCCAGAGACGGGCTCTTCTACCACCATTTCGCCCAACTGACGCATGATCAGAAAAGCGATGATCCCGGCAATGGCATACCCCAGCACCACGGCCGGACCGGCCATTTGAATCGCGGGCCCGATGCCCAGAAACAGACCGGTGCCAATCGCGCCGCCAAGCGCAATGAGCTGGATATGACGGTTTTGCAGACCCCGATGAAGTGTCGGCTGGCTTTCCGATGCCGCATCCGATGCTAAGTCCCCGGATGTCGATGACGCGTTTTTCACGTCGTTCCCCTGTAGCGTTTTTTAGAAGGGGCACCTTTTAACACTTCAGGGGAGGTGTCGCAAGCGAAGTCACCCTGCCTTTTCAGGGGGGATCGCTTGACTGTGCGGCGGGTAAGGCTACACTCTTCTCAATTTAGTTTTTTCTAAAATGAGAAATGGCCGACGACATCCCCCTTTTTAGCCAAGCGCAGCAGGCCGCGAATCTGCTCAAAACCCTGAGTCACCCGCAGCGTCTGTTGATCTTATGTATGCTGATTGACCGCCCAGGGACTGAAGCCGGTGAACTGAGCCAGAAGAGTGGGCTTAGCCCATCGGCCACCTCGCAGCATCTGGCGCGCATGAAGTCGGAAGGACTTATCGAAAGCACCCGTGAAGCCCGATACGTCCGCTATCAGATTAAAGACCACGCGGTTCATGCCATTATCGCAACGCTAAAACAGCTTTATTGCCCTGGAGAATAAGATGTCCCTACCTTCTGTGACGCCCGCACAGGCTCAGGCCATGACGGCAAAAGGAAACACGCTGATTGATATTCGCGACCGTGCCGACTGGCTGCGTGAACATATTCCCGGCGCCCAGTCGGTTCCGCTGGATGCCCTTGCGAACGCAGGCCCTTTCAGCGAGAACGACGTGGTGATTTTTCACTGTCAGAGCGGAATGCGAACCCAAACTCACGCCGATAAGCTCGCCGCGGCGGCACATCCTGCCACCGCGCTGATCGTGCATGGTGGGCTCAACGCCTGGAAGGCCGCGGGTTACACCACCGAGGTGGATAAGCGTCAGCCTCTGCCGCTGATGCGTCAGGTGCAGATTGTCGCCGGGAGTCTGGTGTTAGGTGGCACACTGCTGGGTACGTTTGTCGCCCCGGGGTTTTACGCCCTTGCGGCGTTTGTCGGTGCCGGACTGATGTTTGCCGGTATTAGCGGCTGGTGCGGCATGGCGAAGTTACTGGCGGCCATGCCGTGGAACAAAGCCTGACACGCGGAGTGACCGTCTCGTCCGCAAACGAGACGGTCAACGCGATCAGAAGTCGTAGCTCATAGAGACTTTCACCGTACGCGGTTCGCCCTCGAAGAGATAGGTACCGTAGCTTTCCACGCCGGACCAATACTTCTCGTTAGTCACGTTATCCACGCCGACACGCCAGACCATCTCGTTCTGGTTGGCGTTCACGCGGGTACGGTAACGCACACCGAGATCCAGGGTGGTATAGCTGTCCAGTTTTTTGCTGTTTGCCGCATCTGCATACTGTGAGCCGGTGTGGTTCACCCTTGCCGTGGCGGTCAGGCCGTCCACCGGTTTGATGTCGTACTCTGCGCCCAGCACGGCATAGAAGCGTGCGACACCGACAGCATCTTTTCCGTCGTTGGTGCCGCCTGCCGTTTGGGTCATTTCCGGATCGAGCCAGGTGGTGCTGCCGTTCAGACGCAGGCCCAGCACCGGTTCACCAAACACGTTCAGCTCAATGCCACGGTTGCGCTGTTCGCCGTCGAGAACGTAATAATCATTGCTGTTGAGGATGGCAGACGGCTTTTTGATTTCAAACAACGCCAGAGAACCGCCCACACGCTCGTCATCTATTTTCACGCCCACTTCATTCTGCCTGGCGTGCAGGATACCGACGCTCTGACCGTAGTTTTTCGCGCCCTGTGGTGCATTATCGCCCGGCTGCAGCGCTTCGGTGTGGTTGGCGTACAGCGACAGCATTTTCCACGGTTTGTAGACGATGCCGTACGTGGGCATCCAGCGGCTTTCCGTGTAGCGCGAGGAAGTATCCTCCAGCCCGGTGCTGTTGCTGTAGTTGCGTACCGCCACTTTCTGGTGACGCGCTGCCGCGGTGAGCAGCAGCTGATCGTCAAAGAAGCCAAGGGTATCGCTCAGGAGCCAGCCCTGAGTCCGGCTGCGGGAGGTGGTCAGCGGATCAAAGTAATCGCCACCAAACCAGGCATTATCCGGCTTCGCCACGCCCTGATTGTCATAGATGCTGGTGGTGGGATTTTTGGAGGACATCCGCCAGGCGGTTTTGTCTTCTTTGATCATCGCCGAATAACCGACGTTCACTTTATGGCTCACCGGACCGGTATCAAAGTCGCCCCGCAGGCCGCCCATCCCGCTCCAGGCATCAATAATGCGGTTGGTATCCAGACGCCCTACCGTGGCATCCCCGTTTTCATTAATGAGTTTTGGTGCGCTGTAGGTGCCGACTTCATGTGAATGCTGCCCGCCAAAGGCGGCGTAGGTGGTCCAGTTACCCGTCAGATCATATTCCGCTTTGGCCATGCCAAATTCGCTTTCAATATCACTGTAACCCCACGTCTGGCTGAAGTTTTTGCTGTTATCAGGCACCGCCGGAATAAAGTCGACGCCGCTGATATTGACCCCCATCTCTCCGCCGTGGAAGGTCTTTTTCTGATAGCCCAGATCCAGCGAAGTGCGCAAGCGCTCGCCGCGATAATCCAGACCTAGCGAGGCCAGCGTAGTGCGGCGCTTATCGTCATCAATGGCCGCTTCACCTTCACGATGGACCAGATTGACGCGCGCCCCGAACTGGTTGTTGTCCCCGAAGCGACGGCCCAAATCCAGCGTTCCGCCCACCTGGGAATCGGCGGTGTAGTCCACGCCGACACTGGCATTCGGCGTCTCTTCCGCCCGCTTTGGCTCAAGGTTGATCATCCCGCCAACGCCGGTACTGGCCGCGCCGTTCAGTAAACCGTTCGCGCCCTTAAAGATCTCCACGCGCTCCAGCATCTGGGTATCCATCACCTGGCGCGGTACCACGCCGGACAGCCCGCCCATCGTCATGTCATCGCCATCGAGCTCGAAGCCGCGAATTTTGTAGGTCTCGGCAAAGTTACCGTAGCCCTGCACCGCCTGCACGCTGGCGTCATTACTGACCACATCGGCAATGGTTTTGGCCTGCTGATCGCTGACCAGCTTTGAGGTGTAGCCGATGACGTTGAACGGCACGTCCATCGCATTTTGTTCACCAAGCATCCCCAGACGCCCGCCGTGTGCAACCTGTCCATCCAGAAACGCTGGCACCAGATCGTTACCGCCGGGCTTGAAATCATTGTCCACGCTGGCTTTCACCACCATGGTTTCTTCAGCCTGAGCTTTTTTATCCTGAGTGTCAGCAGCCACAGCGGAGTGAGAAATCGCACTGATGGCAAGCGCCAGCAGCGTTTTACGAAACGCAGTTGTATTGGTGTTTTGCATAATTAGCTTTTAACGAGGCGTAAAGTGAAACAAATGGCCCGTTACCGGGCCGGATTTTTTTAGTTCTTCAGATCAATGCGCACGACGTTGTCTGGCGCACGGGTTGAATGGTCTTTGTTGAAGGCTTGCTTAACGGTGACGTAGAGCGTTTGCCCGTCGGCAGAGAGCAGCAGGCTGTTGGGATTCGGCGGCAAATCCCAGCTTTTTTTGACGGAATACGAGGTCGCATCGAGGCTCAGAACTTTGCCGGAATCGCGCTGTGAGACATAAATCTCATGGCGTTTCGGGTTGAACACCACGCCCAGTGAATCGCCAATATCGAGCTGTTTCAGGACCTTTCCACTGTGAATATCCAGCACCAGCGTGGTTTTGGCTTTGCTGTTGTCGGTGACAAACAGCCGACCGGTTTCCCCATCTTCGGCGATGTTCAGCAGCAGCGCTGGCTTTTCCCCCAGCGGTTTCCAGCGTTTTTCAATCCGGTTGTTGCGAGGATTGATCACCAGAATTTCACCGCCACCGTTCGCCGCGTACAGACGTTCGGTATTCTCAGAATAGTGCAGGCCGGTCATCCATTTACCGGTGTTCTTAATCCGTGTTTTGGGTTTCAGCGTGTTGGCATCCACCACCCAAATCAGGGCAGGATCGGCCACCGCGCCGACATAAAGCGTCGAGTTGTGCAGCAAAATCTGGCGCGCGCCATACGGCATCCCCTTCTCGTTGCGTTCCGGGAACAGCAGACGGGCTTTGACTTTGCCATCAGCGGTATTCAACGCGCTGATCCCGCCATCCAGGGAGTGGGTGACGTACAGCGTTTTGCCATCCGCAGAGAGTGCCGTGGCGAAGTTTTTCAGATCGGTATGCGTCATGCCGAGCGTTTTTAAGCTTGTCGGATCGAGCTTATACACCGCCCCGCCCTGCACATCCTTAAAGCCTTCAGCGCTGGCGACATACAGCGCATCGCTCTGCGGGCTTAGCGCCATTTCGTACAGCCCGTCTGCCAGCGCACGCTGGATCAGCTGACTGCCCTGGGTAACTGCGGTTTTTGTGGTCTTTTGCGGCGCGGTTACCGTGCTCTGCGAAGCACAACCCGCCAGCGCAATGGCCATCGCCGCTGCGAGAAATTGAGGTTTCATGAAAAGTTCCCTGCCCGTTTAAATAAAAACGAAAATGAGAACTATACTCATTAATGTTATTTAATCAACCTCAGGTCTGCAGGGAGATAGCACGAGGGGAGAGTTAGAAAAGGAAGCGAGGGGTGGGAGGATAAAGAAAAAGGGCCATCGCTGGCCCCTTTATGCATCAGAACTGATAGCTGTAGTTCATGCTGGCAAACCACAGGTAAGGATGGTCGTAGCTGCCTGAGAACACTTCTGGCGTGGCCACTTTCCCGGACTGCATATGCAGATATTCCACCGCGAAGCCGACGTTACTCGCCGGGGTAAGCTGATATTGCGCCCCGGTAGCAAAGCGCCACTCGTCGCCCGTCGGCATGCTCAGCGCCACATCGCTTTGGCTATGGTATGGCGTGCTGTCAAACGCGACGCCTGCATTCAAACGCCACAGATCCGTTGGGCGATACTGCACACCGAGCGCAGTATGCCAGGTATCTTTCAGACGGCTGGAATTATTGACCGTACTGCCATTGACGGTGATTTGTGGCGCACCAAACTCACTCCAGTCCTGCCAGCCCAGATCGCCCATCACTGACCAATGCTTGTCAATGTCATGCACCAGGCTGAACATCAGCTGCTGAGGTGCATTCACCTGTGCGGTAAGAGGAATGGCAAAATCACCCTGAGGGTAGTTTGCCTTAATATCCACGTTGAAATCGTAATTGGTTTTGCTGTTCCAGGTAATACCTGCACGGGTCTGATCGGTCAGATCCATCAGCAGGCCCAGACGATAGCTCGCAGCCCAGTCATGATCTTTATCGGTGTGATCGCCGTTGGCATCACGGGTAATGCTTAAAAAACCATAGTTCGCGTTGACGGATGCGCCGATGGACACGCGGTCGTTGAGCTTATAGGCCAAAGACGGGCTGACGGTCAGTGCCATCAGGCTGCTCTTTTTGATCAGACGGTCGCCCGCCCAGTCACCGAAATCAACACCGAGGCCAAAATTGCCGTACATCCCGATACCGGCATACAGGTTATCAGTGATTTTTTGGCTGTAGAATCCGCTGGCGTTTGGCATCACGTCCAGCAAATTGCCTGGGCTTTGCAGACGATCGTCATTGAGCTGGTAATCGATGTTGCCGCCCAGCATCTGCAAGCCACCGGTGACCATATGGTCAGGCAAACGCGTCATCCCCGCCGGGTTACTTGAAATGGTGGACGCATCCTGTGCGCGGGCAGCCTGACCGGCGCCAGCCAGTGCCGTATCTTCGGTACCAATTTCGTAAAAATAGAGTGCGCTGGCGTTCGCGAGAGACGAAAAGAGCAGACCAGAGCACACGAGGGCGATTTTTTTCATTTGCCACCTGCCAAAAATATGAACATTTTATTCTTTATAATCTGTAAAGAAGCATAGTTACCCGCGCCATATTTACCACTGGAGATTACGCGGTTAACCCCTTCATTTTGAAGGGGCAAAAGAATAGCAAATGCCTGCTCATTTCTTCAGCAAGAGATCTGTTTATTAATAAATGCTGACTTTACTTCTGCAGGCGCTCAAGCTGCGTTTTATCTGCCGCCTCAGCCTTATTCGCCAGCGTCTGGAAGTCAACCGGCGTATAGAAATCCTGTGGCGGCGGCAGGCGCTCCATATTCTGTCCGTGGTGGATTTGCAGCTCTCCCAGGTCTGCCAGCATGTACCCTTCAACCGTCGTCGGCAGGGTGAGCGGGTACGGCTGCGCTCTTTCGAACGGCACGGGGGTTGGCACACGGGTCTCACTCAGCAGATAGTTGCGTTTCAGGACCAAAAACTTGTCGGGAACGCGACGATGACTGTTCCACCAGTCGCCATCGACCTGCCGGAACATACTCTCTGTCTCATCACGGGTCCCGGCATTCAGCCCGACCAGCGCCTGATGAATTTCGCGATCCATGGCCTTGTTATAGTCATCGATTGACCCGGCATGGCCCTGCAAAATCACATTAATGGCCAGACGCGCACCTAACAGATTCGAATAGAGATCTTCGGGTGAGAAAGCCGATATCTCCTCGGAAAAACCAGGAACTGACTGGAAACCATACCACTGCGCCACTTCATGCCATTGCGCCAGCTCGAAGCCAATTTTTCCCGCCAGCCACGCCGCCAGGGTATAGCGCTGCGTCCTGCCAAGTGGTGGCGTAAACGCATTCAACTGAACCCGGCGCAGCCCCAGCTCCTCGCTGTAAAATAAGCGCCACTGCTGGCCGAGCTTTGGGTAGATTTGGGAAAAGAGATAGAACGTGTTGTCCGCGGTGTCGCGGACATGGGCAATATCAATAAAGCCGCCGCGATGGGTATAAATCAGGCCATCCTGCTCGTCGCTAAGCCCCATCAGGTTTTTCACCGCCCCCAGCGCACTGTCGTTGTAATGATGGTGCCCCAGGGTATCGAGGGTCAGCACATTGCCAATCTGATAGACCGGAATGGGCACGCCCACCGCACGGACGTGCAGATCATAGCCAAAGGCGCAGCAGGGCCGCAGGGCCTCTGGCGCGGGAAGTTTCTGAACCACCGGCACGACGCGTTTTGCTGACGTCAGCGGCCACAGCGTTTCGCTGGCGTGCGTCATGCCGCTTAACACACTTAATAACAACAGACTTAACCACCAGCCCCGCATTAAAACGCCTCCGCAACCTGAAAATAAAAGCCGGCACTTTCCCGGCCAAACCCTAAATCAAGCCGGATGTTCATCGCTGGCTTCACTTCAAACCGATACCCGGCGCCCACGGTCGGTAACAGCGGATGACTGCCTAAATCGCCGGGCGAACTGCCGAGCGCCCCTGCCCCCGCCCACAGCACATAGCCATGTCGCCAGTTCAGCTGCTGTCGGTACTCTATTTGCCCGCTGACCACGTCTTTATCGCGATAGCGCCCCTGATAGTAGCCGCGCAGACGACTGTCATCGCCCGCCAGGGAGAGCCTGTCCCACGGCACATCACCCTGGGTAAAGCGCCCCCACAGATCGAAAGCCAGCACCCGTTTATCATCAATCGGGTGATAATAGTTGTACTGCAACTTGGTGGCGGTGAAGTGGGTATCTGACCCCAGACTCGGGTCAAAATAACTGTACTCCACGCTGATAAACTGCCCTTTCTGCGGCCGGGTGATGGTGTCACGTGAGTCGTAATTCAGGCTCACCGTCGCGCCAGAGCTCAGGGGATTGGTGTCTGAGGTATATTGCGAGAATTTATCGCCGGGCTGGCGATCGTCGACGTTGGCATTCATCGAGGAAAAATCCCAGCCCACACCGACATAGAGGTTGGGTGCCAGCTGGCGCAGGATCTGCGGGTGGACCTGGATGGAATTGTTATCGTACTTCTGCGAGCTACCCTGCGCCGCATCGTAACCCACACCCCAGAATTTGGTCGGCACTTTGGCTACCCCGCCGTCGACAAACAGCCGCCAGCGATCGTCAGTAAAGAAGGTGTAGTTGTGCAGCCCTAACCCTAATGCCCCGCTGGTACTGACGAACCCGGTGAAGGAAATGGACGAGTTTTGCGTCTTTTTATCCTTGGGATCCATCCGGTAAATTCCCGCCACCGCCGTCCCCAACCCAAGGCGCAACTCCGGGGTGTAAAACGGCCCCGGCAAAACGCTCCAGTCGATACCTTTGCTGGCATCGTATTGATTATCTGCGCCCAGCTTGCCTAAAAAGTCATCAATGGACTGTTCATCCAGGGCCGCGTGGCCGGAAGACATACATCCTGCGCTGAGTACACCTACCAGCACCTTCGTCCAGTTGTTCATCAGAAGCGATATTCACCCGCAACGAAGAAGCTGTTGCGATCGTTAAAACCAATTTCCGTTAGCACATTAAAGTTCTTCGTAATTTCATATTGAGCGCCCACCAGCATGTTCCATGGCGACGTTAAGTGTTGTTTCACATCAAAGCGGCCGTTTTCCACGACGCTATCCAGCTGAGAAGGCAGATTCAGGTCAGAAAGGTTCCCCTTGAACTCCTGCTGGACATCCTGATACATGGTACCGACCCAAAGGCTCAGATGGGAAGGGCCAGAAATGCCCTGAAACTCAAAACGATACCCTACGCGAGGTGACACCACCAGCGCCGAAATTTTACCGTCGAGGATGTCAAAGCTCGTCTGGGTGTAGTTGGTATCCAACAGCGCAAACCAGTTCTGGTAGCCACCGGCCAGCGTTACCCCGGCACCGTAGGTGGTCCCTTCGAAATTCAATTTGAAATCAAGATCCTGCAATGCCCCGCTCTCATAACCCGCATGAATTGCCTGCGAAATAAGATGATCCCGGTTGGGATGTAAAATCGTCCCGGAATCATAACGGGAAGGATCCGAGTCGACCGAGATATTCGACAGTGACGATCCTTTGGTGTGGCCGACGATGCCGTAAACGTTGAGGAACGGGAAGACCCACATATCCAGACGCAGGTTCTCCGTTTCGCTGCGCTGTCGCGTGTCCCCAATCCCGATATCGATCATGTCGTTCGGAATAGGACTGCCGCGCAGACTCAGGCCGGTCAGGGAGATACTGTCGACGTTAATGTTCTGACGCATATTCATGTAGCTGACGTTCACCCCAAACGGCAGCGGGATGGAGTAACCGCGCGCACGGGCTTCATCCCCCCAGATGGGGAAGGTACTGCTTTCAGCGCTGTCTGCAGAAGAAGACGCGGCACCCGCCGCAGTATCAGACGCGGTATCAGGCGTGTTAGTCGTGGTTCCTGCTGCACAGGCTGCCCCAGAGATCAGCAACATCGGCACCAGTGTACGGTTCCATATCTTCATTTTATTTTCATCTCGTCATTGCCCGGCTACAGCCCTGAGCCAACATTAAAATAGACCGCCTGCTCATGATCGCTGAAGGCGACATCGACACCGGTGTGCAATCCGTACTCGCGAGCAATCAGGTAGCGAAAGCCAGTGCCCCAGGCCACTTCGGTCTCATCAAACAAATGACTGGCGTCATTGCTGGCGCTCCCTGCACCGACAAAGCCCAGTACAATCCAACGGGGAGTCACATTCCAGGCCAGCTGGCTCTGCACGGTCCCGACGTAGTCTCCCTGATAACGATAGCGCGAGATCCCTCTTAATTCGATGTAGGGTCGCGCCATGGGGGGCAGATGTTTATCACTGTTGGTTAACGACTGATAGTTGCCCGCCAGCGCCAGCGTCAGCGTTGACGTCAGCGGCAGGAAGTATTCACCGTCCAGCTCAAGCTGGTTATAGCGGTAATCGCCCCCCAAAAAATTGGTATAGAAGCGATATTCACCGCTGAGCTTGAGGCCCCGCCCTGGCCAGAAAAAGTTATTGGTGGTGTCGTATTCTGCTACCAGTCCCACCGCAGAAGAGGTGCTGCTGCTTCCCAACACCCGCTGCCAGACCCGATTGATGACCGGGTTATCCTTGGCCGAGACATCGACGTTCAGCCACACCTGGCTGACCCCGACAAACACCGGGGAATCCCCTACCCGGAACTGCAGTTTTTGCATTCCGCCGTAGCCCTTGGTATTGGTATTGATCGCTTTATTGTGACCAAAGCCGGTGATATCGCCAGAATAAATATCCACATTGGCGTTGGCATATCCCGCCCCGCCAAACCAGCGAATATGATCGTCATTCCAGGTATGACGATGGCCGCCGCCCACAAACCAGGTTCCGTTCTGCGTGGCGCCGCCGCCAAACGCCGTCACGGCAGGAGGAATAAAGCGGTCGCCGACCTGTTTGCCTTTCCCATGCAAAAACAGGCCGAACAGACCGCCGCCATAGCCAACGGCCGGTTCGGTGATGACGATCGGCACCGGTAAGAATCCATAAGGGTTATCCCGCAGATACTCACTCATATCGAGCATGCCATCTTCAGGATCAAACAGGCCTTGCGCGTGGCTGACGCCGGTCATCAGCGCCAGACACAACCACAATCCCTGTTTCATTCCCTTCATGTTTTCGTCCCTTCAGGCGGCGTTGCCGGTGCCGCATACCAGTTCTCTTTCGCCACCATCACAGCCCCTTCCGGCTGTAGCACAAAGTTAGGTGACATGATTTGTACGTTAAATTCGTTGAACACGTCCTGAATACTGCTGTGTAGCGCATTTCGGGCCATCGCAAGCGAGGTCTCCGGGAGCAGCCGCACCTGCAGTTCATAGGAGATGTACCAGTCCATCAGGCTCAGCTGGCGCACCAGCGGAGGGTGGTTGTGATCGATGCCGTCGGCTCTTCTTGCGGCCAATTCCAGCATCGCATGCACCTGCCGCCAGGGCGTGTCGTAGCCGATGGTAACCCCCGTGGTGAGGTTCACCCCGCCCTGCGGATCTTCTGCGCTCAGGTTGGTAATTTTGCCGCTGACCACCACCGCATTCGGCACCGTCACCACATAGTTTTCGCGGGTGATGATTTTGGTTGCCAGCATCCCAATCTCACTGACCTTCCCTTCGTTATCGCCAATGCGGATAACATCGCCTTTATGCAGCGCACGCGAGTAAATCAGCACTAACCCACTCATGGCATGGTTCATGACGCCTGCCGACCCCAGCGTGAGCATCAGGCCAAAGAAGACGCTTATCCCCTTGAAAGCAAGAGAATTCGCACCGGGCAGGAAGGGATAAGCAGCAGAAAGTGCAAACAGCCAGACCATCACCGAAATCAGTTTACGCGTGGCACCGACAGTTTCGGGATGTAAACCGGGAATATGGACTTTACCCGCTTCAACCTGATTGAGCAAAACCCTCAAAAGTTTAATTATAAATAAAGTAATAAGGAAGATAATCAGTACGATAAGTAAACCTGGCAGCGCGGAGACAATCGACAGCGCGATCTCCTGGATGACATTGACCGTCCACTCACCCAGCGATTCCCCCCACACCCGCGTCCACGGGAACAGGCTGAAAACCCAGCCCAGCCACAGGTAGCCCGCCAGCAGTCCGAGCAGGATCATCAGCAGGCCATACAGACGGGCTTCGATAGCCCCCAAAAAACGTCGCCAGCCGAGTGGGATCAGACCACGTTTCTCGAGCAACATCAGGTGGATATATCGACGGACCCAGCGCCATGTCCGCCAGGCGCCGTAGCAAAACAGTCCCAGCACCGCCAGGCCTAGCAAGGCTTGTACCGCGGCGAGCGCCAGATAACTGCGATTGTATTGTTCATTCAACGCGACCCGCTGCGCTTCCATTCGGGCCAGCACGTGTTGCGCAGCCTGATCGAGCGTTAAATCGTCCCCTTCATCCAAATCGGCCTGGCTTAGCAGCAGAATGGGTTTGCCGTTCATCAGTATCAGGCGCCCGGGCTGGTTGTAACGGGTCACCGATTCCATGGTCAGCGGTTTACTGACGTCGGCCTGCGTGAAGGCTCTTAAGGTATTGCGGATACGTAAAACGCGCTCTTCCGGGGTGCTCAGGCCAAAAGTGGCCTGCAGCATCACAATCGGCTGGTGGAAAATAAAGACGGTTCGGGCTTTTTCCTGTGTTGTTGGCTGCTGTCGGGGTTCAGCAGACCATAAAGGAAAAGCGATAACCAACGCGATCAACGCCAGAAAACCCTGTCGCATCCTGTTCATAATCAATACCCGCAAAGTGAATTTTTTTCGTTATTATTCAGCGATTCAAACGCAAAAGGCTGGTCCGCTCATTTTGAGCATAGACCAGCCTTATGCTAATTCAAGACACGTCAGAACCGGATTTTCATCCCCACCGACGCCGAGAGATTGGCATCGACGTTGGTATCTCCTCCGTTATCCCAGGTTCTTCCCACTTCGGTATACGCCTGCACATCTTTGGTGACGGTCCAGGTGGCGCCCACTGCCGCTTCCGTCGCACTGTATTTTTGACTCGCTTTGAGGGTGGTTTTACCGTTGCTGTTCTGACCGCTGCGATACGTCACTGCATCATCGCCATCGCTCAGTTCCTGCCAGTAATTGACCCGCACGTACGGTTTCACTTTGCCATAGTTGGTGTCGTAGTCGGCCGTCAGGCGTGCGCCCAGACGCCCAATCACTGCGCTGTCCGCATCCACATTGACCTTCGTATTCACGCCATCGTTAAGGGTGGTGTCGTCGAAATTGCTCCACTGCCAGACCAGCTGCGCCTGCGGCTCGAAGGCCCAGTTGCTGCTGCCGAGCTGCCATGGGCGTCCCATCTCCACCGATGCGGTGACGGTGTTACCGTCCGGATGGTAGGTATCGCTACTGCCCTGGCTCTTCAGATCCACCGAGTGGTAGCCATATTGCAGGACATTATCGACATACAACCCGTCGGTGTCCGTCCAGGTCGCATAGCCGCCCAGGTAAGACGAGAACGTTGAGTTGTACGCTGAGCCACCGCCCATCCCGGTATTGCCGCTGATTGAGCTGTCCAGATCCATAAAGGTGGTATACACCCCGGCACGCCACTTGTCGTTCTGCCACAAATCGAGACCCATCTGCATCCCGCTGTATTGCGAAGAACTTTTGCTGCTGGTGGCGTCATTCAGGTGCTGATCGACCGTTTTGTTCATATAACGCGCCCAGAAACGACCTTCCTGATCTTCCGGTACATCCGCACTCCACGGCTGTTCATCGCCCACACGCTGATGCAGGGTACCCAGCACAAAGAGATCGGCCTGACGAACGATGGACGCCAGGGTATCAAAGCCCGGCACCACAGGGCTGTAGCCCGCGCGCAGGAACCAGTCTTCCCCGGCACCGCTCGCATTCCCCGCAAACAGCTGATACTGCCATGCACCGGCAATCAGTTTCTGCCCGCCAATGGTGAAAGCGTCCTTGGTGGTCTGGGCGGTGGTGGTGGCACCGTTAAGCGCCTGCACCACCATAATGCCGTCACCGGTGGTCGGTTCACCCAGCTGACTGACGTCGATGTCCAACCGCGTGGAGCCGGTCGCCGTCCCGCCGTTGATCACCAGTTTATCGGCCACGCCCGGACTGTGCTGCTGCGCCGCGATTTTAAGGGTCCCGTTCAGACCGACATAATCGCCGTTCACCGTTAACGATGACCCCACCTTGCCGCCGCGTAAATTAACCGTCCCCTGGTTCACCAGATTCGCCACCGTCTGGTTACGTCCCCCGGTATCCAGGGTCGCATTCTGGCTGACGATGTGCGATGAGTTGGCGCTCAGACGGGAAATCCCTCCGGCCAGCAACGTCCCGCTTTCGACCAGCGTGTAGCCGCTCCAGGTGTTAATCCCGTTCAGCACCGTGGTTCCGCTGCCGCGCTGAATGAAGTTCCCGGGTCCGGCGATGATCCCGTTCAGCGCCAGCGTATTGTTACGGTTAACCACCAAATCACCGAGGTTAAGGATATTGCCAGTGACGCTGCCGCTGCCGCCGCCGTTACCCAGCTGTAAGGTCCCTTTCTGGATAAGGGTGTTGCCCTGATAGCTGCTGTCCTGAGTCAGGGTGAGTGTGCCATCGCCTGCTTTAGTCAGATTGCCGCTGCCGCCAACGGCCGACAGTAACGAAACGCTGCTGCCATTGGTGTCGATGGTGCCGCCGTTGTCCCCCAGCGTCCATGCGCGAGACGTGTCAAAGCCGGCGCCATAGCGGAAGGTCCCGCCGTTGAGGGTGATCCCGGTGCCTGCACTGCCCAGATTGTGATCGTTGCTGACCTGCAGCACACCCCCGCTGACGGTGGTTCCACCGCTGTAGCTGTTGTTCCCGTTCAGCACCAGCGTCCCGAGGTCCGTTTTGTCCAGGCCGCCGCTACCGGCGATCGTCGAGTTAATCGTCGCGGTATACAGTTTGCCCAGGATTGTCCCATCCCCGACACGCATCATCGTATCGGCGGTATTGGTGGTGATGACACCGTCGTTAATCACATACCCATTGGTCGTAAACTGACTTCCGCTGATCAGCACCTCACCGAGGCTGTTATCGACGGTGACATTGCCTTTTTCACCGCTGAAGATGGCAAAGGCACCATCGCTGAACGGGGCATTAATGGCACCGGAAGGGGTGGTCTGATCGGTGGTCCAGTTATCATTCCCGCGGCTGTTTTGCCAGATGCCATCGCCGCCGTCGATTTTACCGTTATTTTTCAGTCCGCCATTGAGGCCGCCGGTGCCGTCCCAGAAGTTCAGCACCAACCCGGTGGTATTCACCAGGTTCACCTGATTGGCCACCGAGGTCTGGACATACAGCTGAGTTGCTGCATCCGGCACGTTGCCCAGCAGCAGGGAGTTGTTGATAAGATTGCCGCTGTAATTGATCACGCGATACACCCCAACGTCGAATTTACCGCCCGGGGTTTGCGTAATGTTCAGTTTGCCATCAAGGGTCAAATCGCCATTGACCACCAGCAGATCGTTCAGCGGATCGTGCGCATCCGGGACATTCGATTTGCCGAACTGGAAATCGAGCTGCGAATTGTCGGAAAGCGTCAGGTTGTTCATGGTCAGCATGCCGACGCTGTTGAGATCTTTCCCCGGTGCCAGATGGCCATTGTCTGCAACAGTGACGTTGGCCCCGAGGATCCCTTCACCGCCCAACGTCGCCTCGCTGGCCACGCTGGTCGCCCCCGTTGCCGCACTCTGGTTGCCGTTCACCAGCAGGACCCCTTTCAGCACCGAGGTGGCACCGGTAAAGGTGTTGTCGGCGGTCAGCGTCAGGATCCCGGTGCCGACTTTTTCCAGCCCGCCACCGACGCCGGAAATCAGACCGCTGATGGTATCGTTGAGATTGAGATTACCTTCGCTGAGCGTCGCGTTGCCGAGCGTCACCGTTCCTTCCCCGGAGAGCGACCCCACGGAGGTTTTCCCGCTGGCATCCTGCAACGTAACGTTAGCACCGCTCTGGTTGGCAATGCGCGCATTCGCGGCCTGCGCCTGACCGGCAAAGGCCACCGTCCCGGCGTTGGTGGTCACGCTGCTGCCGCCATCCGCACTGCCGGACATCAGCAGGCGGGAAGTGGCATCGACGTTAATCGCCGCACTGCCCGCATTGCTGGTGTCGTGGAAACTGGCGGTGCCGTCCGTTAAAGTAATGAGGCTTTGCCCGGCGCTGGCGCTGTTATTGAAGGCCAGCGTGGCGTTATTCACCGCGAAGGTATGCGACTGCGCGTCAGCGCTGTTGTTGAAGTTAACCAGCGCTTGATCATTTATCGCTACCGCGCTGTTCTGCTGACCAAACGCGCCGGTGGTCCCCACATTGACGGTGAGCTGTCCGAGACCATTTTTGCCATTCACCGTGGTGGTGCCCAGATAGGTATTGGCGGTGTTCAGCACCAGCTGTCCGGTGCCCGTTCCGGTGGACGTATCCACAATGGTCAGATTACCGGCACCGCCAATCACCCCGGTCGGCGTGAAGACGTGACCGTTAGCATCCAGCGTACCGCCGCCGGTGGCCTCGAGGAAAATTTTGCGATTGGTGGCAAAGTCAGCCCCGGCGCGAAGCGTGGCATCGTTTTTCAGGGTCACCGAGGTACCGGCATCCCCCAGACTGCTGTCTTTCGAGACCTGCAGCGCGCCATTCCACACTTCCACCCCACCGTTGATGCTGTTGTCGCCGTTCAGCACCAGCGTGCCTGGGTCCGTTTTCAGCAGGCGGGTCACGTTCAGATTACCGGACAAATCCCGATCGCCGTTTGTCAGAGGGTCCGCCCCAAGCAGAGCGTTGTTCTGCACCAAATCGGCATCAATGGTCGCGGTGATATCCGCCCCATCGCCACCGCTGCCGACGCGGATCAGGAAGTAACGATTGGCCACCGTTTCGCCCCCGGCAGTGTTGTTGTTGGCCGGGGTAAGTCCGGTATCCTGATTGGTCGCCACAAATTGTATGACGCTATCACCGACGGGCGTCAGGGTGTAACCGTTAGAGACAAACTGCATGCCGGACGTCGTGACCTGAGTAACGATGCCACCAATGGTGTCCGAGGTGACGTTTACGTTGCTCCCTGCGCCCTCAAAGACGGCAAAGGCGTGCTGCGACCACGGTGCGTTGCCAATACCGTTGCTCTGCGTCCACTTATTAGCGATCCCGGTCAGCAACGGCGACCAGCTCCCTGGGCCACCGTCGACCAGGCCGTTCCCTGCAATCCCGTTGTGGTTGCTGTCCGCATCACCGTCCCAGAACTGCAGTGCGTTGCTCGGATCGGAAAAGTTCAGTACCAGGTTAACCTGTTTAGGAACGTTGACCTGAACCGCATACGTTGTCGAGTCGGTTGGCGGCAGAGAAACGATATTCAGGGTATTGTCCGTCAAGGCCCCTACGTAGTTGTACAGGCGATACACGCCGGGCAGGAAAGTCCCGCCAGGGGCAAGCTGCACATCAAGATCGCCATCCAGCGTCAGATTGTTGCCAACATTCACCAGGTCGTTATAGGTTCCGCCTGGCACATAGGCCTCGCCGAGCTGGAACAGGCTGGTGGTATCCTCGGCCAGCGTCAGACTGCCGTTGATGGTGAATTTGCCGGTGCCGTTATCACCCGGTGAGAGTGTTCCCCCCGTGCTGTTGACTAATGCCCGCAGCAGAGGCGAGACCACGCCGGAGACAAAGTTCACATCACCGCCCAATGTGCCCACCCCACCCAGCGTTGCGAGAGGTGAGACCGTCGTCAGTCCGGTCCCGGTCTGGTTACCGTTGACCAGCAGCGTCCCCTGCTCCACGTTGGTGAAACCGCCGTAGCTGTTCGCGCCCTTCAGGCGAGTGGTCCCCATACCAATCTGACGGAAACTGCCGCTGCCTGAAATAACGCCGTTCAGCGCGACGTCATCAGAGTGATTCACGGTCAGGATCCCGTTATCGGTGATGTTGGTCTGCGTGGAGAGCAGTCCGTAATTGTGCCCATCCCCGAGCGACAGCTCAGAATCGCCACCAATCAGCGTATTACCGGTATAGGTATTGTTGCCCAGTAACACGGTATTGCCGCCGTTGATGCGCTCCATCCCGCCGGTGCCGGAGATAATCCCGCTGTAAATCTGATCGGCTGAACCATCAAACGAAACCAGGCTGGATGCCCCCAGCGTGGAAATGCTGTAGTTGTGGATCGTGGCTTGAGTGGCATCACTCACACTGTTTCCACTGCGTAATTTGGCACCATTGTTGACGTTAATTGCCTGCGTGCCTGAAAGCGTTAAATCGTCCATCACCCGTATATCGGTGCTGGCACCATCAAGGGTCAGGGTGCTCCAACCGCTGCCGATATTGGTCCCGGCAGAGGGGCTTGTGCCAATCAGCGCGGAACCTGAACCACTGTGGGTATTGTTAAAGGTCAGGGTGCTATTGCTTCCGCCTTCGCTGAGAATATGGCTGGTGTTGCTGGTGTTAACGTCACCCACGGTCGCGGTATCATTCCCGTCTGCGCCGCCAAAGGTTACACCGCCGGTAAAGCTGCCGGCGGTCCAGTTGAATTTATCACTGCCGCTGCCGAGCGCAATTTCCCCCTGGGTGGTCCCGCCACTCAGGGTCATCAGATCGCTACCGCTGCCTGTCGTCACCACCTGCGCCGTGGCGGTGGCGGCCGTCAGCGTACCGCTGTTGGTAATCGTATTATTGGTGGTGCCGGTGGCATCGATCACTTTGGCAATGGGGTTGGTGCTGCTGCTGGTAATAGCCCCGGTATTGGTGATAGTCCGATTTCCCACATTGCCATTCAGCACAATCAGCGAGCTGGCGTTACTGGCACTGTTGGAGTTGATGGTGCCGCTGTTATTGAAGCCTTTGGTATTCGCCGCCAGAATCGTGCTGCCAGTATCACTGGAGGTCAGAATCGTCCCCTGATTACTCAGGCTGCTGGCATTGGTGGCATCGATAGCCGCCCCTGCCTGAGCCCCCATGGTGATATTGGTTCCGGAGTTCACTACGCCATTGGTCTTCGCCAGTATGCCGGTGCTGCCCGCACCGTTGCCATTGATGGTATAGCCCGTACCGATGGTGAGGTTCCCGGTGGTGGCTGATCCGTCGGCATTCATAAAGGCAAACCCGCTGCCGCTGCCGTTCACATTCAGCTCGTTACCGCTCCCCTCTGCGGAGAAGGTCACCGCCGTACGGATCGCCGGGCCATCGGCGGCATTGATGGTCACGTTCGTGAGGTTGACGTTACTGGAGCTGGCATTGTTATTAATGCCCGCTCCGCTGCCGGTCAGGTCGATGGTGGTGTTGCTGGCGGTAAACGAGGAGGCCCCGGTGCTGTCAATCAGCACCCCGTCGGCGTCGCCGCCCGCGGTGATGTGGTTCCCGGTGCCGTTCACCGTCAGCGACGCACCGTTGCCGGTGAGCTGCACCGCCGCCTTCCCGCCGTTGGCGTTCACTTCGCCAAGCTGGCTGACTATCGCCCCGCTGCCCTGCACCCGCACGCCGACGTTATTGCTGCCGGTGGCCCCGGAAACCGAAATCACGCCTTTGTTGGAGAGCGTCCCGGCGTTCTGAATATCGACCCCGATGTTGTTACTGCCGGACACGCTGACGTTGGAATTGACCGTCGCGATGCCGTTGTCGTGCAGCACCACCCCGGCGCTGTTGTTGCCAAACAGGTTGATGTTAGCCCCGGTGTTCAGCGTCAGGTTGCCGAGGTAAGCCACGTCGTAACCCTTGATGCCGTTCTGCCCGACGTCAGAGCCGATCGCCGCGCTGGAGGTCACGTTAGTGATAACCGGCGTGTTGCTTATCTCGGCGTTGATGTTGTAATCCCGCCCGTCAATCGCCACCGCGGTGGTGTTATCGCCCGCAAGCTTAATGGCCCCGTTGCTGATGGTGCCCTGCGCGCCGCCGGTCACTTTCACCCCCACCGCGTTATTGCCGCTGACGATAATACTGGCGCTGCCGGTGGTCATCTTGGTCGCCACGTCGTTGCCCGGGTCAGTGTCGTTCAGCGAATCAAAGCCGTTGGCGAACACCCCGGTCGAACCTGCCCCGCTGACGTTGAGGTTGTAGTCGCCGCCGGTGGTCGAGCCGGTAAAAATCGCGCCGCTATCCACCACGAACAGCACCGAACCCGCCTGCCCGCTGTCAGAAATCGTCGGCTTGCTGATGTTGATGGTCGCGCCCTGCCCCCAGGCGTAGTAGCCAATCTGGTTGGTGTTCTCAAAGGACAGCGACGCGTTGTCGCCGACGGTGATCGTGGCATTGCCGCGGGCGTGTACCCCAATCGCCCCGGCGGAAAGCAGGCGGATGGTGGCCTGTAAATCCACCGTGGCGGCGTTGATCCCGACGCCCTGGGCGTAAACCGCGTAGTTACGATAGGTATAAGGGTTGCTGTCGCTGCCGCCGGTGTCCCCGGCATTGCCGACGGTGAGGGTGCTGCCGCTGGTCGAACTCAGGCTGGCCTTGGCGTTCATTGCCAGCAGGTTCAGGGCGATGTTGTTGTCGCCCTGCACCAGAATGTTGCCGTTGTTGGTCGCAGCACCGACGTTATCCTGCACGTTCATGCCGTAGTTGGCGGCAGCAGAGCCGGAGACCAGTTTACCGAGCACGGCGATGTCGCCGTTGTTGGTGACCGCACCGCCGTTGTCGGTGGCCATCATCCCGGCGGCGTTACGCGTCCCGTCGAGCAGGGTAATGGTTCCCCCGGCGGCGTTCACAACATCACCGCCGCTTTGGCTGAAAATCCCGGCGCTGGCATCGCCGCTGCCCACCAGGTTCACCGGTGTCGGGGTGCCCGCCGCGATCAACGGCGTGCCGCCGAGGTAAATCGCACCAAAGTTGGTGAATGTGGCGCTGTCGCCCACCAGCACACCGTAGCCGCCACCGTGCCCGTCGACGTTATGACTGTTGCCGGTGAGCACGATGCTGCTGCCCGCCGCGTTGACGCCCGTCGCGCTGCCTGCCGCCACCATCCCCCAGGCGTTATGGGTCGAGGAGTTGGTAATGGCGACGTTAATCCGCCCGTTGTTGGTCAGCGTGCCGTTGGTGCTGCCCATCCCTGCTGCCCCGGCGTTGTTCACGTTCTGGTTGACGCCGTTTTTCTCGATAAACAGCCCGGCATTGAGCACGCCGTTGTTGGTCGAGGTGGAATCGGTGCCGAGCATGCCGACTGAAATCGGGCTGCTGCCGCTGCTGCGCCAGGCGTTAATCGCCCCGTTGTTGGTGATGGTGCCGCCAGCGTATGCCTCCATTACCGCCGACGCGCCGTCGACCGCGAGGCTGCCGGTTGAGGTGACATTCCCCACCGCGCTGCCGCCGTTGGCATAGATAACCCGCAGGTCGCCGGTGTCGAGCGTGGCGTTGTTGTTGTGCGCCAGCCGGTCTTCCCAGGCGTGATAGGTCATGTCAATGGAGGTGCTTTCGGCCTGATCCAGCAGCCCCTGGATTATCTGGTCATAGGTCTGCTGGGCGGCGACGGTGGAGTCAATCACCTCGCCGTTCACCGTCGCCCCGGCGTTAAGCCAGTACTGGATCTGCGATTTGCCGCTGAAGCTGCCCTGCCCGATCAGGTAGTCATTCACGTTGGCGATATCTGCCGCCGAGTTAATGGTGAAGGAGCGGTCACTCACCTGAATGGTCTGGCCCAGCACCTCTACGTATTCAGGGAGCTTCAGGATGTAGCTGTATTTAGTACTCTGTGCATTACCGTTCTGCACGTCGCCTGAAATCACCGCCGCCGGGCGGAAATGAATGTAGTTATCGGACTGCCAGTTGACGGTGCTCGCCACGTTGTCGATGCCGTCAGCCCGGGCCAGGGTCGATTCTTTGGTCAGCAAATCAATGGTGTTGACTGCCGAGGCAATCGGCGTGGTGCCTGCGGTATCTGCCCCGATGTTGATATTGGCCGTCCCGCCGCTGCTCAGGACGTTCACAATGCCGAACTGGTACATAATGCGTACCGAATTCGGGTCATAAATCGGCAGCGTCATCCCGGCAACGGGCGTGTTGTCGGCCGGGATAAACGTCGTGGAATCGTAGGTGCTGAGCACCTGGAAGCTGCCCTCAAGCCCCGGCACTTCAACGTTCAGCTCCTGGTCCTGCTGTGGCACAGCCGGAGCGGGCGAATAGCTGAATTCACCGATGTTGCTGGTAGTGATAGGCTCCGGCGGCACCGGCGCGCCCAGCACATTGGGCCGCCGGGCGACGATTGTAATAATGCGTCCGGCGTCGGCGCCGTTCGCGCCAGGCAGCGCATTCAACACCGTGACCGAACGCCCGCTGACGCCGTTACCGCTGACGGCAGGAAACGTCGGGATCGGCCCCAGAATATTCAGCGTGGTGCCGGGCCCGTAGTTGGCGACGCCGGTGGTACCGCCGATGGTAAAGGCCTCGCCGGTGCTCTCCACCTGGTCAAAGTTATGCAGCGGATCGGTGGAAAAACCGTAGTTTGACTTCACGTCGTTCCACTGCACGTCGACAGCGCTCGCCTCACCCACGACGCCCCCCGCCAGCAGCACCCCGGCAAGCAGCAGTTTGCGCTGCGTTGCCCGGCCTGATTTTCCTTTTTTCCCCGCCGTAAATTCCGGTACCGGGACAAACGCAGCGACAACATGACTCCAGACTAAGCGGTAAATTCTGTTCATACGCATTCCATGAAAATCAATGAGTTGAATAAAACTCGGGCAAAATAGGACAAGCAGAAAGGACCAGGACTTTTGGTAAAAGTAGTACAGACCGCTTATTTCAACCGTTGATTTGTGAAAAAATGACGCAAAATGTTACTTAACGGTAAACTCGTGGCGGTGCCCGGTTTCGGGCCCGGACGGGGCTGATTTGAGCCGGGGAAAGGGATCCACTATGATCAGGGGTAACAAAATCAGGAGTCGTTTCATGGACATCAAGCACAGCACCGGAGAATGGGCGATCGCCAGCGTTAAGGGATATCTTTGGTTCCTGGGCCTGAACATTATTTTTTGCGGCTGGCTGGTGCTGCGGCTGTTTGGCGGGGCATCGCTGGGTTTTCAAACCCAAAACTATACCCCGGCGCTGTATGTGATTTTTGCGTTCTCGCTGTTCAATCTGGTGATGACCTTAAAACTCGGCGACCGTATCAACGAAGGGCTGTACCAGAAGTGCCTGCCGCTTATCGTCTTCATTTTCGGGCTGTTATGGTCAATTATCTTTTTCAATTTGCTGCATGACTTTAACCAGCCGACGATGACGCTGATGATCCTGGTGATGCTTCTGCTGCCCGCCACCATCACGTTTTATATCTCCTGGCTGCTGCTGGCGTTGATAAGCCTGCCGATTTTGCTGGTGATGATTTACTGCGTGATGTCACCTGAGGTGCACTTCACCCTTGTCCAGGGCATTGCCACGGCGATTATCCTCGCGGTGGTGATGTCGGCGCGTTACATTCTGCTGGAAGCCTACCTGCGCACCCAGCGCAGCGAATACGAGAAAAGCCTGCTCATCAAAAAACTGGTGCGGCTGGCGAACTACGATACGCTCACTGGCCTGTACAATCGCCACAGCCTGAAAGAGTTCTTTACCCAGAGCACACAGAATCTGGAGAAGACCAAAAATTCGCTGTTTCTGATCGTGCTGGACATCGATTTCTTCAAACAATACAACGATATCTATGGTCATGTTGAAGGCGATAAGTGCCTGATTCAGGTCTCCCGCTGTATTGAACAGTCGCTGCGCAAAGCCAGCGATGCCGCCTTTCGCTTTGGCGGCGAGGAATTCGTGGTGCTGGCGGTCTGCGATTCCATGTCGAATGCGGTCAGTATCGCCCGGCGCATCCAATATGCGCTGTCATCCGCCCGGATCCGCCACACCGGTTCATCCGTGTCCGACAGGGTCACGGTCAGCCAGGGGATCGCCAAATGGCACCCTGACATGCACCTCGAAACCCTTCTGGAGTTTGCCGATAAGTCCCTTTACCAGGCCAAACGTGAAGGGCGTAACCGCATCGTCTGGGATAAGAACGGTTAAAACACATCGTTAACAATTTAAATTTTTCGGTTTTCCCTGATCGTCAGCGCCCATGCCCCCTCCCGCCATGAGTAATCACTGAGTGGTACTGATTTATTTCCATTTTTTTAAATTATTTAGGGTTTTATTTTAAATTCCTTCTACACTTGCCCATGTAAACATGCAGTTATAAAAAGAATCATCTGCTAACAGTTCGTTTACCTTTCAAACCAAAGCTTCCGCACACCTCATGAGGTACAAGAATGAGATTGAATGCCATCGTTAAAAGCCTGGCGCTTGCAGGGATGTTAACCACGTTGGCGGCACCTTCCTTCGCACAGGTAGAGCCTAAAGATGCCACTGCGGCCACCAAGCAAGCGAATGATGCCCTCTACAGCCAACTGCCCTTCTCCGATAACACGGATTTCACCAACGCCCACAAAGGCTTTATCGCTGCCCTGCCACAGGATGTGATTAAAGGTGACAAAGGAAATGTTATCTGGAACCCGGAGCAGTATTCCTTTATTAAAGAAGGCGATAAGTCGCCTGACACCGTGAACCCAAGCCTGTGGCGTCAGTCACAGCTGATCAACATCAGCGGCCTGTTTGAAGTCACCGACGGGGTCTATCAGATTCGTAACCTCGATCTGTCGAACATGACCATCATCGAAGGCAAGGAAGGCATCACCGTGGTTGACCCACTGGTGTCGGCTGAAACGGCCAAAGTCGGGATGGATTTGTACTTCAAGAATCGCGGCAAAAAACCCGTTATTGCAGTTATCTACACCCACAGCCACGTTGACCACTACGGCGGCGTGCGCGGCGTGGTTGACGAAGCCGACGTGAAATCCGGCAAAGTGAAAATCTACGCTCCGGCAGGCTTTATGGAAGCTGCGGTGGCTGAAAACATCATGGCGGGTAACGTCATGAGCCGTCGCGCCAGCTACATGTACGGCAACCTGCTGAAGCCAGATACCAAAGGCCAGGTCGGTGCGGGTCTGGGGACCACCACCTCCGCGGGTACCGTGACGCTGATTGCGCCAACCAATATCATTGAAAAAGATGGTCAGAAAGAAGTCATTGATGGTTTGACCTATGACTTCATGCTGGCACCGGGTTCAGAAGCCCCGTCGGAAATGCTGTGGTACATCGAAGAGAAAAAACTCATCGAAGCAGCAGAAGACGTGACTCACACCCTGCATAACACCTACTCCCTGCGCGGCGCGAAAATCCGTGAGCCGCTGCCATGGTCGAAATACATCAACGAAGCCATCGTTCGTTGGGGTGACAAAGCTGAAATCATTATGGCTCAGCACCACTGGCCAACCTGGGGCAACGCAGAAGTTAACCAGCTGCTGAAATCTCAGCGTGACCTGTATCGTTATATCAACGACCAGACCCTGCGTATGGCGAACGAAGGCCTGACGCGTGATGAAATCGCGGCTAACTTCAAGCTGCCACCGCAGCTTGCCAATACCTGGGCTAACCGCGGTTACTACGGTTCCGTCAGCCACGACGTGAAGGCCACCTACGTGCTGTACCTCGGCTGGTTTGACGGCAACCCGGCAACCCTGGACGAACTGCCACCGGAAGAAGCCGGTAAGAAATTCGTCGAGTACATGGGCGGTGCGGATGCGATCCTGAAGAAAGCGAAAGCAGACTTCGATCAGGGTAACTACCGCTGGGTCGCGCAGGTGGTGAGCAAAGTGGTGTTCGCTGATCCAAGCAACCAGGAAGCGAAAAACCTCGAAGCCGATGCGCTTGAGCAGCTGGGTTACCAGGCAGAGTCTGGCCCATGGCGTAACTTCTACCTGACGGGTGCGCAGGAACTGCGTAACGGCGTACTGAAGGGGCCAACCCCGAATACCGCCAGCCCGGACACCGTTCGTGCCATGACGCCAGAAATGTTCTTCGATTACCTGGCCGTCCATGTGAATGGCGAAAAAGCAGCCGATAAGAAAGCGGTGCTGAACTTCGACTTCACGGATACCGGTGATAAGTACAAGCTGGAGCTGGAAAACGGTGTACTGAACCACACCGCCGATGCTCAGGCTAAGGACGCAGATGCCACGATCACCCTCTCCCGCGCAACGCTGGACAGAATCGTGCTGAAAGAAGAGAGTCTGCAGCAGGCGAAAGACAAAGGTGACGTGAAAATCACCGGCGATGCCAGCAAGCTCGACGATCTGTTGAACTCGATGGATAAATTCGAATTCTGGTTCAACATCGTCACCCCGTAATCGTTGCTCTCCTTCTCCTGCGGCGTCTGCCGCAGGAGAATTTCTTCACCGCCGCCCTCTCCTTTTGAAGCCCTGAACGCACCCGCTTTTCCGTTTTTTCAAATTTACTTGCTGATAAAACCGGTTTGCTCCCCACCGCCTTTTGCTTTATTCCTGTTGATTACTCACGAACCCCGATCTTTCGTGCACAATTAACACCGCATCGGTAGTGGAGTTATATGTTCTTCAATCAGGATTTCAACAAACGTTTCCATTCAAAGATTGCCTCTGAAAGCGAATGTTTTTCCCTGCTGCTGTGGCTTGAAAATCATGGCGGGATAAGCGGAATTATTGACAAATTTAAACAGCACAACCTGCAGCGCTCGGTGAATTCCTGGCTGGAGGACGGCGAAAATTTCCGTCTTTATCCCGAACAGATCTTCACTATTATTAATGCCGATGAGTTAGATGATTTGGCCATTGAGTGTGACACCACGTTGCTGGGTGCCGCCAAACTCCTGGCCTCGGCCTTCCCCCGACTGGTGGATGCCATGTCAGAACACGGTCATCTGCGCCTACCGCCTGAGAAGGACTTCGTTGCCACCGGTATCGATGTGCTGTGCCAGGCGTGATTCGACGACTCTTTAGCGCCCTGTAACGTTATGCAAGGTCACATCCCCTATTGGTAAATTCAGCCCCGGACCAGCCGGGGCTGAGCGCATCACACCGGGCTGGTGTTGAGCTGTGCAAGCGCAATTCGCAGGTTATCGCCATTTTCACTGAGCAGTTCCCGGGCGCGTAGGGCATTCACGCCGCCCATCAGCATCAGCAGCGCGGTACGGCAGTGGAAATTACTGCTGCTGAGCGCCGCTTTCGCTTCTGTGCGAGGACAGCCCACCATCTCCATCACCAACGCAATCTGCCGTTCCTGCCAGCGTGTGGAATGCCCCGGCACGTCAACGCGGACATTACTGAACACGCGCCCACCGCGAATGGCGATGCCGGTGGTCAGCATGTTGAGGATCTGCTTCTGGGCCAGCTGCGCTTTGGGATTGTTATACCCGGCAACCACTTCCGGGCCGGTCGGCGGCACAATGGCAATATCTGCCAGCTGTGCCGCTTCGCTGCTGCCATCCTGGGTGACAATTGCCACTCGCGCGCCCAGCGACCAGGCGTAGCGTAACGCCCCCCACAGCCACGGCGTTTTGCCGCTGACGCTCAACCCAATCAGCATATCGTTATTGTTGAAGGCGATAGCCTCCAGATCCTTCACCCCACGATCGTAATCTGACGCAATGCCATCTTCCGTCTTGATCATCGACGGCGCGCCACCGGCGATCAGCGCCAGCAGCGCATGTTTGTTGTCCGGGGCAAATTCGCCTGCGGCAATCACGCCCGCACGCCCGGACGCACCCGCGCCCGCCAGCACCACTCGCCCACCGCGGCTCAGGGTGGCGGTGGCATTATCGACGAGACGGGTCATTGCAGGCAGGCAGGAGGCAATTGCATCGGTAACCTGTTTATCTTCCCTGTGGATCAGCGCCAGCATGTCGTGGGTGGCCAGTCTGTCAATCTCCACGGTCGCGGCGTTGCGACGTTCCATCGCTGAATTCATTGGCTTCATGCTCATAACAACCTCCTTGGTTAGCATCCTTATCTACTATAAGGATATTCTTAGATCCAACCTGCGAGTGCCGTCACGCTTCATCGGGAAGAGGCCGCGGATTTTCCTTTTCTTTACACGCCTTTAAAAAAATCGCCCAGGCGGCGATAATTACCCCTTCGTAGTTACTCTGGAAGCGACATGAGCGATTCTCCCCTTTCCGGTCCCCCTGTCAGACGGCCCATGAAACTCAGCACGCTAGTCACGTTGATGGTGTGCAGCGTGATGGGCGTGGTCCTGATCCTCGTCTACAGCCTGTGGCTTGGGCATATCGGCAGCGCCACCCGCAATGGCGTGCAGGAGACGGCTCTGGCCGTTGCGCGAACCCTCGCGGATTCGCCCGAGGTGAAACGCGGTCTGACGCAACCGCCGCAAAACACGCACATCGCGCCGCTGGCTCAGGCCGTTGAAAAGCGCAATGACCTGCTGTTTGCCGTGGTAACCAATATGGACGGCATTCGTTACTCGCACCCGGATGAGAGCCTGATCGGTAAATCCTTTATCGGCGACGATTTGCGCCCGGCCCTTAACGGTAAAGAAAATGTCGCGATTAACCACGGCGTGCTGGCGGAAGCGATACGGGTCTTTACCCCGGTTTACGACGACCACCATCGGCAGATTGGCGTGGTGGTGGTCGGGATTTCGCTGTCAAAAGTGGATGAACAGATAAGCCGCAGCCGTTGGAGCGTGGTATGGAGCGCCCTGTTCAGTATTCTGGTCGGTAGCCTGGGGATTTACGCTCTGGTCCGCGTGCTCAAACGCGTGCTGCTTGGGCTGGAACCGGCGGAAATATCCAGTCTCTACCAGCAGCGCCAGGCGATGCTGCAGTCGCTGAAAGAGGGGGTGATGGCCGTCGACGCGCAGGGCCGGGTGACGCTTATCAACCATGCCGCGCGGCAGATCCTGCTCTCCTCCTCCAGCCTGATGCAGGGCGAACCGGGCCAGGCGCAGCTGCTGGAAAACCTGAGAGCGGTCTTAACCCAGGGGACGCCGTTGCAGGACAAAGAGCTGGGCTGCAACGGGCGGCTGCTGCTCAGTAATACCGTGCCGGTACGCAATCAGGGACGGGTTATTGGGGCCATCAGCACCTTCCGCGACAAAACCGAGGTCAGCCAACTGCTGCAGCGGCTTGACGGGATGGTCAACTACGTTGATGCATTGCGCACCACCTCGCATGAGTTTATGAACAAACTGCACGTGATCCTCGGCCTGCTCAGTATGAAAAGCTACGATAAGCTTGAAGAGTATGTGCTGAACACGGCGCAAACCTATCAGACCGACATTGGTGCCATTCAGCACCGGATAAAATCCCCGGTGGTGGCGGGTTTTCTGCTCGGCAAAATCAACCGGGCGAAAGAGCGGGGCTTCACCCTGACCCTGGCCGAAGACAGCCACGTCCCGGAAAATCCGGATGAAAAGCAGGTGACGGTGCTGATTACGGTGCTGGGGAATCTGATTGAAAATGCGCTCGATGCCATGAGCGAACAGCCGGAGGGTGAAGTCAGCCTGCTGTTACACTATCAGCAGGGGTGGCTGACCTGTGAAGTGAGCGATGATGGCCCGGGTATTGCGCAAGCCAATTTGCAGGACATCTTCGCCAAAGGGTTTTCCACGAAGGGCGAGAATCGCGGCGTCGGCCTGTTTCTCGCCAGCCAACAGCTGGATGAACTCGGCGGGACGATTACGGTAGAATCCGAGCCCGGCGTATTTACCCAATTTTTTGTTCATCTCCCCTGGAGCAGCGTAAGGAAGAGTGCGTGATAAATGTATTGATTGTTGACGATGACGCGATGGTGACCGAGCTCAACCGGATGTATGTCGCCCGGGTGTCAGGTTTCCGCTGCTGCGCCACCGCCTCCACGCTGGCCCAGGCAACCGCGATGATTAACGATCCCGAACTTGAGATCGATCTGGTGCTGCTGGATGTCTACATGCAGCAGGACAACGGGCTGGATCTGCTGCCGGTCATTCGCGCATCGGGTCGCGCTATCGATGTCATCATGATCTCTTCTGCGGCGGATGCGGCCACGATCCAAACCTCCATCCACTATGGCGTGGTGGACTACCTGATTAAACCGTTCCAGTTCCCGCGCTTTGAAGAGGCGCTAACGTCCTGGCGGGAGAAAAAGAACCTGATGGGCAATCACGCCTATTATGAACAGGCCGATGTCGACAGGCTGCTGCACGGCGGTACGCCGGAAGTGGCAGACAGCAAAAAGCTGCCGAAAGGGCTTACGCCGCAAACCTTAAGGACGCTCTGCCAGTGGATCGATGCCCATCCTGAGAGTGAATTTTCCACCGACGACCTGGCGCAGGCGGTCAATATTTCGCGGGTATCATGCCGTAAGTATCTGATCTGGCTTGCGCAGATCAACATTCTCTACACCAGCATTCATTATGGCGCGACGGGCCGTCCGGTCTACCGTTATCGGTTGGTGGCGGAACAGTACGGCCTGCTCAGGCAGTACAGTCAATAAGCCGATAGCTGTCGTCGAGCAGCGTAAAACGGAACTGGCGGCGGGAGGAGAGGATAACCTCCCGCGCTTTGGTGACGAAAATCGCCTCGATGTCATCCCGCCCTTTCAGCATCTGACACCCCTTCTCCACGCCCGCGCCGAACAGCAGCGTAGTCCAGATATCGCCGTCGAGAGAATCGGTGGAGATGATGGTCACGCTGTCGAGTTCGTTATCCAGCGGATAGCCGGTCTGTGGGTCGAGAATATGGTGGTAGCGACGGCCATCCTGCTCGAAATAGCGCTCGTAGGTGCCGGACGTCACCACCGATTTGTGCGCCACCTCCATCGCACCCACCAGCGCATCGGCATCAGAAAACGGCTTTTTCAGCCCGATGCTCCAGCGCCCCTGCGGGGTGCCGAGCGTCTGGACGTTGCCGCCGAGGTTAATCAATCCTTCGGTCACGCCCTCTTTTTGCAGCAGGTCGCGCACGCGGTCAGCGATGTAGCCTTTGGCGATAGCGCCTAAATCGATTTCCATGCCCTTGCGGGTGAGAAACACGCTCAGCGCGGCGTCGTCGAGCAGCACGTCTTCGGCGCGGGTAATGGCGAGCAGCGAGGAAATATCCTCGGCAGGCGGGACGCTGTCGCCCTGAAAGCCGATGCGCCAGCGTTTGACCAGCGGGCCAATGGCGAGGTTAAAGGCGCTGCCCGGCAGACTGCTTGCGGCTTTGGCACATTTGATAAGCTGATACACCGCGCGGCTGACGCTGACCGGGTGCAGCCCGGCGGCGTGATTAATGTCCATCACCTGCGACTGCGCACGGTTGACGGTGAAGAGATCTTCGTACTGTTTGATAAGACCGAACACGCGGGAGGCCAGCGCCTCGTTGTGTGAGAAGAGTTTCAGCAGGATGGGCGAGCCCATCAGCACGGCGGAGTAGCTGTAAACTGAATCGTCCGTTGGCATCGCGGTTGCCCTCATCATGGTGGCTGCTCTTTTTGGTTCCGGGTGAGACCGTTGACCCTCACCCTAACCCTCTCCCTAAGGGAGAGGGGACTGATTGTGCCATCTTTTCTCCCTCTCACCTGGCCGGAGAGGGACGGTTTTCTCCCTCGCCCCTTTGGGGAGAGGGCCGGGGTGAGGGGAAAACTACCCCCGTGCTCTCACCGCCGCCTGATGACCGGCGAGCGTACCAAAGATAATGATATCCGCCACCGCGTTACCGCCGATACGGTTGCCGCCGTGGATCCCACCGACCACTTCACCCGCCGCATACGCGCCCGGGATCACCTGGTGCTCCAGGTTCAGCACTTCGGTGTGGGTGTTGATGGTCACACCGCCCATGGTGTGATGCACACCCGGGGCAATCTGAATGGCGTGGAACGGGCCTTCATTGATTGGCGCACGCAGCGCGGTGGTGCGACCAAAATCGTCATCGTGCTGTTTTTCCACAAAGCCATTGTAGCGTTCCAGGGTGGCGAGGAAAGCGTGCTCGTCCATGCCCAGTTTCGCCGCCAGTTCACGTGGTGAGCTGGCGCTGGTCACCAGACCTTTGGCAATGTACTCATCGGCGGCTTTGTTTTTCGCTCTGACGTGTTCATCAAACACGATGTAAGCGAAGTGTTCCGGCAGGGCGATAATCGCCGCCGAGACTTTATCGCGGGTCGACATCTCGTTGTAGAAACGACTGCCCTGTTGGTTCACCAGAATCGCCCCGCCGCCGCGGATAGATTCGGAAATCAGATATGACGTATTCTGCTCAACGGTCGGGTGAATCTGAATTTCGCCCATATCCACGGTGCCCGCGCCAATGCGTTCCAGCAGCGCAATCCCGCCGCCGGTCGCGCCTTTATGGTTGGTGGTGACGAAACCGTCGAGGTCCGGACGGTATTTCACCACCATCGCGCTATTGGCGCTGAAGCCGCCGGTTGCCACTACCACGCTTTTGGCCTGCACGGTGACGGTTTCTTTTTCTTCCGTCAGCAGACGGACGCCGCTCACTTCGCCATCAGTAAAGATAATCTCATCAACAGAGGTCTCCAGCATGACATCAATGCCACGTTTGGTGACGTTACGCACCAGGCCGCTGATCAGATAACCGCCCACCGCCGATCCATCACGAGGACGATGGGTACGGTCAATGCTCATCCCGCCGGTGGTGGTAATGTCGTTAAGCATGATGCCGCGACGGGCCAGCCATTCGATGGCTTCCGGCGCGTTTTCGACGAAACGATGCAGCAGCTCAGGGTTGTTTTTGTTGCCGCCGCCTTTCAGGGTTTCGGCGTAGAACAATTCCTTGCTGTCCTGAATGCCTTTCACGCGCTGGAAGCGGGTTTCTGCGGCGTTCATCCCCGCTGATGCCTTAATGGTGTTGCCACCGATGGTCGGCATTTTTTCCACAATCAGCACGCTTGCACCTTCGTCATGCGCCTGAATCGCGGCCGCCAGACCCGCGCCACCGCTACCGACCACCACAACGTCGTAGTTTTTCGGGGCATGTACGTCGCCGCCTTCTTCGGCCACGCGCGCTTTGGTGGATTTCAGCATCGCTTTCGAGACGGCTTTTTTCACCGCTTCGCTCTGGCTGGTTGCGCCGGAGATGGCGTCCACGTGCGGGGTGTTGGCGTCCAGAATACGGGTTTTGATTTCCTCAAAGCTGGTGACGAATTCCACCTGCGACGGGCCGGACACCAGTTCGATGTCGGCGATACTGTCGCTTTCGAGGCTGACGTTGATCACCAGTTCGTTGGCGTCGTCATTCACCGTTTCGCAGAACACGCCCGGTTTGAACTTCGCCTCACCCATGCTCATGTCGCGGATCATCGCTTCCACCAGCGAGAAACGCCACAGCGGTTCAGGGATGTTCAGCGCCTCACGCTGAGTGCTGTCGATAAACAGCTCCGGGGCTTCATCACGGGCGATGCGATCGGTCCAGTCCGGGTACGCGATCGTCGCGCGACCGACGGCAATCAGATCATAGCCGTGATCCAGTCCGGTCAGCGCATCGGCTGCGGTGACAATGCCGCCCACGCCCATCACCGGGATCTGCGCCAGTGCGTCTGAACGCAGTTCGCAGTATTTGTTAATCAGCGGTGTCGGATCCTGGGTGTCCACGATGGACGGACGCAGGCTTGCGCCCAGTGAGAAGTGCAGATAATCCAGCCCGCGCGCCGCCAGTTTTTCCAGCAGATACAGGGTGTCGTCAAAGCGGATGCCCGGGACTTCCATCTCTTCCGGTGAGAAGCGATAGCCGATGATGAAGCTGTCGTCCGCGTACTGACGCACCATTTTGTGGGTGATGTCGAGCACCGCCAGCGGGAATTTCGCCCGGTTATCGCGGCTGCCGCCCCACTCGTCGTCACGTTGGTTGGAGTTCGGCGAATAGAATTGCTGAATCAGGTAGGTGTTGGCACCGTGGATTTCTACACCGTCGAAACCGGCCTGAATCGCACGGCGTACACCTTCACCAAATTTGGCCACCATCCCATACACCTCTTCCGTGCTCAAGGCGACCGGCGTTGCCGCCCCTTCACGCGGTGCCGCCACAGCGCTTGGGCCGACCGGCGTACGCCCGCCAATCAGCTTCGGATCGACCATACGGCCGCCGTGGTAGATTTGCAGAATGGCTTTAGACCCTTCGGCCTTGATGGCCGCAGCGATTTTCGCCAGACCGGCCACTTTCTCGTCGTTATCGATACCGATAGCGCCCGGGAACGCGAGGCCCAGATCGTCGATAAAGCAGCATTCAACAATGATGGTGCCAATGCTGCCTGCACGTACGCGATAGTATTCCACCAGCTCGCTGGTGACGGTGCCGTCGAAATAACCTGTGCAGGTGGTCATCGGCGCCATTAACAAACGGTTTTTCAGTTCGCTCCCATTCGGTAAAGTGAAGGGACTTAAAATGCGTTCGTTACTGGTCATAATAGAACTCCAGATTTAAAATTGAAATTTATGAATTCGGTGACGGACAGTTTTTATGTTTTATTTAGTGGTCCGAGGTCATGCTATTAATATAGCGACTTTTTTAATTACAAAATCAATTACGTTAGTTAATAAACTATTTAATACCTCCGGTAACAACACTACCACCATAGTGTTATCACTTTAAAATCCATTCATTACATTAAAAGCACATTAAATAACATTCAGGCTACCTAAGTCACTTTTGTTAAACATTCATAAAACACGACAAACTCCTTTAAAATCAACATTAAATTCAGCAACCGCCGTTTTCCAGGACATTACTGATCCGCTTCATCGTTAACAACTCACGTTTATCACCCCTGAATAACCCCATACCTTTCCAGGGTTATTAAAAACAGTAAAAAAACGTCCGCTTATTTGCCTTTATTGATTTGGATCAATTCCAATACGACATGAAAGCGCAATATATAAATAACCAAAAGATTTTATTTAGCGCCAACGAAATGGCGTTAAATGGCTATTACAGGAAAGCGTCAACAACATCATTTATAATTAAAGAAACTTTAGAAACTAAAAAAATGATGAAATCCCTGAGGCCACCACCGTATTTTTCACTACTTGTCGAGTCTCATTATGAAAGACAAAACTGCAACCCCCGCACCGGCCAGTTCCGGTGGTGCAAAAGCCGGTAATAAACATCGCCTGATGATGATGGCGTTACCCATTATTGTCGCCGTGCTTTTGCTGTTCGTCCCTGTCCCGCAAGGGCTTCCTCCTTATGCCTGGCACTACTTCGCTATTTTCGTTGGCGTGATTGTTGGCCTGATCTTCGAACCGCTGCCGGGTGCCGTTATCGGCTTAACCGGCGTAGTGGTTATCGCCCTGTGCAGCCAGTGGCTGCTGTTCAGCCCGGAGCAAATGCTGGAGCCGAAATTTAAGCTCGCCAGCGCCTCCTTTAAGTGGGCGGTCAGCGGCTTTGGCAACTCCACCGTCTGGCTGATTTTCGGCGCCTTTATGTTTGCCGCAGGCTATGACAAAACGCAGTTCGGTCGTCGTCTGGCGCTGATTCTGGTGAAATATCTGGGCCGCCGCAGCCTGACGCTCGGCTATGCCATCACCTTTGCCGACCTGCTGCTGGCGCCGTTCACCCCGTCCAACACCGCGCGTAGCGGCGGGACTATCTACCCGATCATCGCTAACCTGCCGCCGCTGTATGGCTCTAAACCGAACGACCCAAGCGCACGCAAAATTGGTTCCTATCTGATGTGGGTGGCCATTACCGCGGCCTGTATCACCAGTTCGATGTTCCTGTCTGCGCTGGCACCGAACCTGCTGGCCCTGGCGCTGGTAAAAAGCATCGTCGGTCTGAACATCTCCTGGGGCATGTGGTTCCTGGCCTTCCTGCCGCTCGGCGTGATCCTTATCCTGGTGATGCCGTTGCTGGCCTACTGGTTCTATCCGCCAGAAGTGAAAGTGAATAACGAAGTGCCGCTGTGGGCCGCGCGTGAACTCGAGAAACTGGGCAAACTGAGCCGTAACGAAATCCTGCTGCTGGTGTTTGTCTGCTGTGCGCTGATGATGTGGATCTTCGCCGCCGACGTTATTGAACCGGCGCTGGCCGCCCTGCTGGTCATCATACTGATGCTGTGGACCGGCGTGCTGAACTGGAATGACATCACCAGCAACAAAGCAGCGTGGAACACCTTTGTGTGGTTCGCCACCCTGGTGGCGCTGGCCGATGGTCTCTCGTCTACCGGTTTCATCGGATGGCTGGGTAAAGAAGGTGGCGCACTGATGGGCGGCATCTCACCGGGCACCGCCACTGTCGTGCTGCTGTTGGCGTTTTACCTGCTGCACTACCTGTTTGCCAGCACCACCGCGCACACCACCGCGCTGCTGCCCGCGATGCTGACCATCGCCTCCACCATTCCGGGAATGAACATGCAGGTGTTCTGTCTGCTGATGGTGACCTCGCTTGGCGTGATGGGGATCATCACGCCTTACGGTACTGGCCCAAGCCCGATTTATTACGGAAGCGGCTACCTGCCAACCAAAGACTACTGGCGTCTGGGCACCATCTTCGGGGCTATCTTCCTCGCGGCCCTGCTGCTGATTGGTTATCCATGGATGTCGATGATCTTCTAAGGCCGCATCGCTAATGCCCGGTGGCGCAGGCTTACCGGGCCTACAACATCATCGAATCCTTTGATCTTGTAGGTCTGATAAGCGAAGCGCCATCAGGCAAAAACAACGATTCCGGAAATAAAAAATTCAAAGCTCCCCCTGACACGTCCAGGTCGCGGGTAACGCTTATTAAGGAGTTGAGTATGTCGAATAAACCGTTTGTCTATCAGAGCCCTTTCCCGCTCGCCAAAGATGACACCGAATACTATCTGCTGAGCCGTGAGCACGTGTCTGTCGCCAACTTCGACGGTCAGGAGGTGCTGAAGGTTGAGCCAGAAGCGCTGACCCTGCTGGCGCAACAGGCATTCCATGATGCCGCCTTTATGCTGCGCGTCTCGCACCAGAAACAGGTCGCCGCCATTCTTCTCGATCCTGACGCCAGCGAAAATGATAAGTACGTGGCGCTGCAGTTCCTGCGCAATTCAGAAATCGCCGCCAAAGGCGTGTTGCCAACCTGCCAGGACACCGGTACCGCCATCATCATGGGTAAAAAAGGCCAGAAAGTCTGGACCGGCGGCGGCGACGAAGCGGCGCTGGCACGTGGCGTGTATAACACCTACACCGAAGACAACCTGCGCTATTCGCAGAACGCCCCGCTGGATATGTATAAAGAGGTGAATACCGGCACCAACCTGCCTGCGCAAATCGACCTCTACAGCGTCGATGGTGACGAATACAAATTCCTGTGCATGGCGAAAGGCGGCGGCTCCGCCAACAAAACCTATCTCTATCAGGAAACCAAAGCGCTGATCACCCCGGCGAAGCTGAAAAACTATCTGGTCGAGAAAATGCGCACCCTCGGCACAGCGGCTTGCCCTCCTTATCACATTGCGTTCGTGATTGGCGGAACGTCTGCAGAAGCGACGCTGAAAACCGTAAAACTGGCGTCAGCACGTTACTACGATGACCTGCCAACCGAAGGCAACGAACACGGCCAGGCGTTCCGCGATGTGCAGCTGGAACAGGAATTGATGCTCGAAGCGCAAAACCTTGGCCTGGGCGCGCAGTTTGGCGGGAAATACTTTGCCCATGATATTCGCGTGATCCGCCTGCCTCGCCACGGCGCATCCTGCCCAATTGGCATGGGCGTGTCCTGCTCTGCCGATCGCAACATCAAAGCGAAGATCAACCGCGACGGGATCTGGATCGAGAGACTGGAAGCTAACCCAGGCCAATATATTCCAGAGGCCTTGCGTCAGCAGGGTGAAGGGGACGTCATCAGCATTAACCTGAATCAGCCGATGAAGACGATTCTCGCCCAGCTGTCCGCGCACCCCGTCTCTACCCGCGTGATGCTGAACGGGACGATCATCGTCGCCCGTGATATGGCGCATGCGAAGCTGAAAGAGCTGTTGGATAACGGCGAAGCGCTGCCGCAATACGTGAAAGATCACCCTATCTATTACGCAGGCCCGGCGAAAACCCCGGAAGGCTATGCCTCAGGCTCTCTCGGCCCAACCACCGCAGGACGCATGGATTCCTATGTCGATTTGCTGCAGGCCAACGGTGCCAGCATGGTGATGTTGGCGAAAGGCAACCGCAGCCAGCAGGTTACCGATGCGTGCCAACAGCACGGCGGTTTCTACCTGGGCAGCATTGGCGGCCCGGCCGCCGTGCTCGCACAACACAGCATCAAGAGCCTGGCGTGCGTGGCCTATCCGGAGCTGGGAATGGAAGCTATCTGGAAAATTGAGGTAGAGAATTTCCCGGCGTTTATTCTGGTGGATGACAAAGGTAACGACTTCTTCCAGCAAATTCAGAATAAGCAGTGCGCAGGCTGTTCTCAGCGCTAATAACCCCGGCAGCCAGCACGTCGCTGGCTGCTATTATTTCCTGTCCCCTTCGCGCGCTTATTTCCGTGCACTAACGCACTCATCCACTCCTGTCATTATTTTATTTTGAACTTTGATGTTGAGTGCTATCCCTCGCCGAAGCATTTATCGTAGCCGCATCAAAGCATTTTAATTTAGCTAAAATTAAACCCATTTAAATATAGATAGTTACACGCAAAACCCTCTCCTTTTCCATAATCCATCTCATTAATAAACGCAATCGCCAGCATTTATTTTTGAACTAAATATCCGTTTGCAAAGTGCCTGCCGCATTTATACTCACCGTGACCTTAATGTATGGAGTTCCACATGTTTAAACACGTCCCTTTTAAGCGGACGGTGTTGGCCAGCATGCTTACGCTTGCTGCCGGCGCTGCTACATCCGCACATGCCGCACCGACAAATGCCGCGGTGAGTAAAGACCCTTCTAAGCCAAACATTGTTGTTATCTTCGGTGACGATATCGGCTACTGGAATCTGAGTACCTACAACGGCGGCACCATGGGCTATCAAACGCCTAATATTGATAAGCTGGCCGCTGAAGGTGCGAAATTCACCTCTTACTACGCTGAGCAGAGTTCAACTGCTGGCCGTTCCGCCTTCATCACCGGGCAGATGCCATTCCGTACCGGGATGAGTAAAGTGGGCATGCCGGGTGCACCGCAAGGTCTGCAGAAAGAAGATCCGACCATTGCTAACGTCCTGAAGCAGCTGGGCTATGCTACCGGTCAGTTCGGTAAAAACCACCTCGGTGACCGTGATGAATTCCTGCCAACCGCGCACGGCTTCGATGAGTTCATGGGCAATCTGTACCACCTGAACGCCGAAGAAGAGCCAGAAAACCCGGATTATCCGAAAGACCCTGCCTTCCGTAAAGAGTTCGGCCCGCGTGGCGTGATTAAGAGCACCGCTGACGGCAAGATTGAAGATACCGGTCCGCTGACCGTGAAACGTATGGGCACCGTGGACGAAGAGACTCTGGCCGCCAACAACGACTTCATGGAACGCCAGGTGAAAGCCGGCAAACCGTTCTTTACCTGGTTCAACACCACCCGCATGCACAACAAAACCCACCTGAAAGACGGCAGCATTGGCGTGACAGGTCTGGGAACGTACGCAGATGGTATGGTTGAACACGATGCGATGGTCGGTGAAGTGCTGCAGAAGATCAAAGATCTGGGCATCGAAGACAACACCATCGTGGTGTACACCACCGACAACGGTCCAATGACGGCGACCTGGCCTGACGGCGGCGAAACGCCATTCCGCGGTGAGAAAAACACCGGCTGGGAAGGCGGCTTCCGCGTGCCAGCCATGGTTCGCTGGCCGGGTCACATCAAGCCAGGCACCGTCGTCAACGACATGTTTGCCAGCTACGACTGGTTCCCGACGCTGGTTGCCGCGGCGGGTGACGCCAACATCAAGCAGGAACTGCTGAAAGGCTACAAAACCCCTTCTATTACCTACAAAGTCCACCTGGATGGTTACAACCAGCTCGACTTCCTGCAGGGCAAAGCGAAAGACCAGCGCAACGAATTCTTCTACTGGAGTGATGACGGCGACCTGATGGCCGTGCGCTTCGGCCGCTGGAAAGTTCACTTCATGATCCAGGAACACACCGGTTTCGACGTTTGGCGTTATCCGCTCACCCCACTGCGTGCACCAATGCTGTTCGATCTGGGCGTGGATCCGTTGGAAAAAGGCGATGGCGGCTTCGGCTACACCTCGTGGTACTACGATCACCTGTTCCTGATCACCGGGTCAGCGAAGAAGTATACGACTGAGATGCTGCAAAGCTTCAAAGCGTTCCCACCGCGTCAGAAACCTGGCTCATTCACCGTTTCCAATGTTGCGGAAATGTTTGATAAAGCTGCGGCGTCAAACCCAAAAAAATAATCAGGCGATCTGAGTTTCAGTAAACCTGTCCAGAGCGGGTTGCCCCGGCAATCCGCTCTGCATCCCTATAAGTTCTCTTAGTGCGCTTAATCAGCCACTATTTTTGGAGCTTGCTATGAAAAACAGCACCACCATCCCCGTCACTGCGTTACCGTCAGCGGAAAAATACACCGGCAAAGGCCCGGCGTATCAACGTCGTTTCCACGTGATGGCGAAACCGACGGGATCCACCTGCAACCTCGATTGCACCTACTGCTTCTACTTATCGAAAGAAGATTTACTACATCAGGACCGACAGACCGGCATGAGTGATGAGGTTCTGGAAAACTTTGTCCGTCAGTACATCGACGGCCAGGATGGTGAACAAGTTGTGTTCTCCTGGCAGGGCGGCGAGCCGACCCTGATGGGTATCGAATTTTTCCAGAAAGTCGTCAAATTCCAGAAGCAGTATCAGAAGCCGGGCCAGCGTATCGAAAACGACCTGCAGACCAACGGTATTCTGCTTAACGACAAATGGGCTGAGTTCTTAAAAGAAAATCAGTTCCTGGTCGGTATTTCGATTGATGGCCCGCGCGAGTTGCACGATCGCTATCGCGTCACCCGCAGCGGCAAACCAACCTTCGATAAAGTGATGGAAGGTGTCGACGCCCTGAAACGCCACGGTGTGCCCTTCAATGCGCTGGTGACCGTGAACCGCACCAATGCCCGCTTCCCGCTGGAGGTCTATCGCTTCATGACGCAGGAGCTGGGTGCCACCTACGTGCAGTTCAACCCGTGCGTCGAGCCGGTGGATTTCACCAGCACCGCACCCCAGTTCTGGCACGACGATACCATCCCGGTGACCGGCAGCCGTCGCGCACGTCCGGGTGACCTGGATTCAATCGTTACCGACTGGTCAGTCGATCCTGAAGACTGGGGCAACTTCCTGATCTCGGTATTCGAAGAGTGGGTGAACAACGATTTGGGCCGCGTACAGGTCAACCTGTTTGAAACTGCCGTGGCGCAGACCATGGGCATGCCGGGACAGATTTGTACCTCGTCCGAGTTTTGCGGCAAAGGTCTCGCCATTGAGAAAAACGGCGAAATTTATTCCTGCGACCACTACGTCTATCCCGAGTATCAGATTGGCGACATCGCGGACAGCAAGCTCTCGCACCTGGCTTTCTCTGAACGCCAGCAGGCGTTTGGCATGGGCAAACGCGACACGCTGCCGACCTACTGCAAGCAGTGTCCGTACCTGAAACTGTGCTGGGGCGAATGCCCGAAAAACCGCCTTGTCCGTACACCGGACGGTGAGCTGGGTCTGAACTACCTCTGCCCGGGGATCAAAGCTTTCTTCAATTATGCCGAGCCGATTCTGGTGGGGATTTCCACCCTGCTGAAACGCGATTTTACAGGAGTTAAAAAATGACCAGCAGAGAGAAACTGCTCCAGCTTGAACAACGGATGAACGCCCAGGTGCTGGGTCAGGAAGAGCTGGTGCGTATGCTGATCGTGGCCCTGCTGTGTGATGGGCACGTGCTGTTGGAAGGCCTGCCCGGCCTTGCGAAAACCCGCGCGGTGCGCGAGCTGGCGCGTCATGTGGAAGGGGAATTCCGCCGCATTCAGTTCACGCCGGACCTGCTGCCTTCTGACATCACCGGCAGCGAAATTTATCAGCAGAATGCCACCCGTGAAGAAGATCAGTTCCGCTTCCGTCCGGGGCCGGTGTTCGGCAACATTATTCTGGCCGATGAGATTAACCGTGCCTCCGCGCGCGTGCAGTCTGCCCTGCTGGAAGCCATGGAAGAACGCCACGTCACCGTCGCCGGGAAAACCTGGCCGCTGCCGGGGACCTTTATGGTGCTGGCAACCCAGAACCCGGTCGATCAGGAAGGGACATGGCCCCTGCCGGAAGCGCAGCTCGACCGTTTCCTGATGAAGGTTATCGTCGGCTATCCGTCCAAAGCGCATGAGCAGCAGGTGATGCAGCTGGTGCGTGCAGAACAGCAGGCGAAATATCAGGCGCTGACACAGAACGAAAAAGCGCCCGCCAACACCGACGAGACGCTAATGCTGTCGCAGCAGGAGATTGCCGCCAGCTGGCAGGCGATTTCGTCCGTTTACGTGGCACCGGCCGTGGAGGAATACATCGTCAATCTGATCAATGCCACCCGCCATCCGGACAGCATCAGTGAAACGCTGGCGAGCTATATCAGCATTGGCGTCAGCCCGCGTGGAACCCTGGCACTCGAGCGCTGTGGCCGTGCGCTGGCGTGGCTGGAAGGCCGTGATGCCGTGCTGCCAGAAGATATTCGTCGCATTGCACCCGCGGTCATTCGCCACCGTCTGGCGCTGAGCTATCAGGCCAGTGCCGATAACCGCAGCGCGGATGACGTCGTTAACCTGCTGCTCGATGCTGTGGTGGCGTGATGAGCAGCCAGCTCAGTGTCGACAGAGAAACGCTGCTCGCGCTGGTGAATGAGGCGCGACGGATTGCCAACCCGCCGGGCCAGATCCCGCCGGGGGCGCTGGCCGGTGAACGCACCTCGAAGCAGCAGGGCCGCGGGCTGAATTTTGACAGCCTGCGTCGCTATCAGCCGGGTGACGACGTCCGGCTTATCGACTGGCAGGCCACGGCCCGCCTGCGTTCTCCCTGGATCCGTTTGTATAACGAAGAGCGTGAGCGCCCGATCTTCCTGCTGGTCGATCAGCGAATTGACATGTTTTTCGCCACCCGTGGGATGACCAAATCCGTCGCGGCCGCCAAAACGGCTGCCCTGCTCGCCTGGCGCAGCTGGCACGATGGCGATCGCATCGGCACGCTGGTGTTTAACGACACCGGAATGGCGCTGCACAAATGCCGCCCACCGCGCACCACGCTGAACACCCTGCTGGACACGCTGCTGCATTACAACCAACAGCTGCCCGCGCAGTATCCCACAGAGCCTGTGGCAGCCGTTTCGCTGGCAGACGCACTGCAGCGGGCCAGCGGGGCAATTCCAGACGGCGCCTGGGTGGGCATCCTCAGCGATTTCCATGACCTTGATAAGCAGTGCGATGCGCTGCTCGCGGGGTTACGGCGTCGCTGTGAGGTCAGCGCTTTTGTGGTGTTGGATGATTTGCATTTGCGTCTTCCCGCCAGCGGGGCGCTTGCGGCCACCTGGCAGGGGCGCGAAGCGGCCTTTACGCTCACCCCCGCCTTAAAAACGGACATCCAACAAAGCATCACCGCCCGCCTTGCGCGTCAGCAAAGCCGCTTAACCCGTCTGGGTCTTCGCGTGAATCATCTGGTGGTGACGCAGGATCTGATAAAGCAGTTACAAAAAGGTCTCTGAATGCTCGAGAAAGGCTTTACTGTGCCCGTGCTCGCCGAGCCGGCACTGCCTCCATCTTCCTCCTGGTTTCCTCTGCCGCCAGGCTGGCTGGTACTGGGTTCACTGTTGCTGGTCGCCCTGCTCATCTGGCTGTTCTTCCGTACGGCACGCTGGCGTCGAAACCGCTGGCGTCGCGATGCCCTTTTCACCCTGTCATCGTCACAGCCTGTCGATAGCTGGCTGGTGCTGATCAAACAAGTCCTGCTGGTGCATCACCCTCGCGAGACAATCAGCCACAGCCTGACGGCCGGGTCGATTTTGCAGTACGTCCCGCTGGACGCCACGCTGCATGCGGCAATGTGTGCGAAATATTGCCAACGGGATAACCGTCTGGACGCCGCTGAAGAAACCCGTCTGCGTCAACAGCTCACCCAATGGCTTAAGGAGCTGCCGGATGTCTGAATTCCTCTCCCAGATAGATTTCGCCTGGCCCTGGGCCTGGCTGCTGCTGTTATTGCCGCTGCTCAGTCGCTACCTGCTGGCGCAGGATAAACAGCAGAAAGAACATGTCCGTGTCCCCTTCCTGCCACAGCTTATCGATGAGCTGAAGCTGGACACCCAGCCGCCGCGGGAAGGCTGGCTGCGCAGTGCACTGTTCTGGCTGATCTGGGCGCTGTTGGTGTGTGCGCTGGCCCGACCGGAATACCTGGCCCCGCCGCAGCATATCCAAAAACCGATGCGCAACATGGTGCTGATCCTCGATGTCTCTGGCTCGATGCAAAAGAATGACGTTGAGGGCGGGGAAACGCGTCTGCAGGCGGTACAGGCTTCCGTGCGTAAATTCGTTGCCGCGCGTAAAACCGACCGTATCGGGATGGTGATTTTCGCCAGTTCCGCCTGGCCCTTCGCGCCAATGAGCGAAGATAAGCAGGCGCTCAACATGCGCATCAATCAGTTGGCACCGGGGATGATCGGCCAGCAGACGGCGATTGGCGATGCGTTAGGCGTGGCGGTCAAAGTGTTAGATTCCGGCGTGAACAAAGACGCCAGCAAAATGGCTATCCTGCTCACCGATGGCAATGATACCGCTTCCCAGCTATCGCCTGAGCTGGCAGCAAAACTGGCCGCGGCTCATCACGTTAAGGTGCATACCATCGCCTTTGGCGATCCGCATGCGCAGGGAGAAGACAAAGTGGATCTTCCACTGCTGCAAACCCTTGCCAGCACCACCGGCGGGAAATCCTGGACCGTCGCTAACTCCGGTGCCGCACTGGACAGCGTGTGGAAAGAGATTGACGCCATGACCCCGGTGCAGGTGAAAAGTATCGGCTGGTCCTGGCATCTGCCGCTGTTTGCCTGGCCGCTTGGCCTGGCCATGGCGCTGTTATTGCTGGTGGCGTTGGCTCGCCTTATCAGGGAGAAACGCCCATGAGTGACTTCCATTTTATTTACCCATGGCGACTGCTCGGGCTGCTGATTGCGGCCCTGCTGTGGTATCTCCCCTATGCGCAGGCCAGCGCCTGGCAGCGTCTGATGGACAAGCCGTTTGCCCAGGCGCTGATCGTGGGACGCGGCACGCGTTTAACCCAGGTTCTGCCCTGGCTGTTTGCCCTTGGGGTGATTGCGCTTGCCGGACCCACCTGGCAGCGGGAACTTCCCGCGGCACTGACGCCTGAAAGTAACGTGATGGTGGTGATGCAGCAGGATCTGGCGATGTTCGCACAGGATCTGGCACCGAGCCGTAACGCACGCATGCAGAGTAAAATCAGCGCGTTGATGGAGAATTCTCCCGGCGCTCGCTATGGCCTGGTGGTCTACAGTTCACAGGCCTTCGTCACCACCCCACTGACCCAGGATCCGCAGTTTTACTCACTGTTCCTGCATGCGCAAAACCCGGCGCTGATGCCGGAGGGCCTCGGTTCCGGACTGAAACAGGCCGTGGATCTGGCGGTGAAAAACAGCCCACAGTCACCGCGTAGCCTGATTCTGGTCGCAGATACGCTGTCAGCCGCCGATGCCGCCTGGCTCGAAAAAACCACTCTGCCGCTGCAAATCTGGGTGCCGGGTACCGCGACCGGTGGCGCGCTGCCAGAGCAATATGCCAGCCGTGGCATCGACACCCGACTCAATGTTGAACGCTTTAGCGCGGTGCGCGATGCGGGGATCCCGGTCACGCTGGTGACCCACGACGACAGTGATATCAGGGTTGTCCAAAGCCATGTTCAGCAGTCTGTGACCCACCAGAATAATGCCCGCAGCGATCTGCACTGGAAAAACAGCGGTTGGCTACTGGCGCTGCCGATGCTGGTCATCCTGTTCTTCTGGCGTCGCCAGCTGATTTGCGTGGCGCTGGTGATGCCGATGATGTTCTGGTCATCCCACAGTGACGCCGCCTGGCTGGATGCGTGGGTCAGCCCCGATATCCAGGGTCAGCACGCGTTTAGCAAAGGCAACTACCGTTCGGCGGCGGAGCATTTCCGCGACCCGCTGTGGCAGGGCATTGCCTGGTACAACGCGGGGAATTATGCCGCCGCCACCACGGCGTTCCGTCGCGCACCGCAGACGCCAGAAACGCTGCTGTGGACCGGTAACAGCCTCGCGCAACAGAAACAATGGCAGGCGGCGCTGGATACGTACGATCAGGCGCTGAGCCTGCGTCCGGACTGGAAAATGGCCCTCGATAACCGCGAAAAAATCGCCCATATCGTGATGCAACTGCGCCAGAAACAGCGTGAAGCAGAGCAGGAACAAGGCGATGACATGGACGACGGCCCGGATAAAGTGGTCAAGGATCTCAAAAAAGGTCAGGGTGTGAAGCAGAAAGATATTGGCGCCGTACCTGGCGATGCCCCGCAGCTGAACCAATGGTTTGAGAACTTACAGGTTTCGCCTTCAGGCCTGCTGGAAAGCCTGTACCGCAACGGCGCACAGGAGACGACCCCATGAGAATCGTAGTGACCCTGCTGGTCGCCGTCACCCTGGCGATGGTGATGCTGCCTGCACAAGCGGCCATGGATATCACCCGCGAAATCATCGCGCCCAAAAATGCCGCCCCGGGCCAGCCCATCACCGTGGCCGTCACCTACTGGACCGATTCCTGGTTCAACCCACCGCCAGAGTGGCCAGAATTTAAAATCCAGAACGGCGTGCTGCTGAACACACCGATTCCCAACCAGCTGCTCACCCGTCAAAAAAATGGCATCAGCTGGAGCGGTATCCGCCTTGAGCGTCAGGTAATGACCTGGGACCAAAGCATTCTGCGCCTGCCTGCGGTGGATTTGACGTTGACCTCTGCCGGGCAGCCGCCAGTGACGGTGCATCTCGATGCCCTGCAGCAGGCCATCGCCTGGCCGAAAGGCGTTGAACAACCGGATCGCTTCCTGCCGGCACGCAATCTGACGCTGACCCAGACTATCAGCCAGTTCCACGCGGGGAACGATAAAACGTTGCGCGCGGGGGATGCGGTTGAGCGCGTCGTGACCGTGCAGGCGCAAGAAGTCATTCCTGCGCAAATCCCGCCGCTGCTGTATGCGATCCCCGGCGACAGCAGCCAGAAGCTGGCACCGGAAAACACCTTTGCCAAAGATGGCCGCGGCAACATTGAAGGGGCCATCCGCGTTGAGCGTTTGCGCTATCTGCCGACAGAACCGGGTACCCTCACCCTGCCACCGGTAAAACTGCGCTGGTGGGATACCGAACATCAACAGTGGCAACGAGCTGAAGTGCCAGGCCAAACGCTGAAAGTAGCAGCGTCACGCGCCGCCGGGAAAGAGTCCGCCCTTCGGGGCAGAACCGGTGATGAGAAATGGCAAATTTTCATCCTCTTGCTCACACTGATTAGCATCATTGCCGTTAGCTGGTTTGCGCGGCGCACGCTACGCCAGGGGATTATTTGGCTCGCTCACCGCTGGCAGCGCTTCTGGCAACCGGTTTTACTGCCCGACTTAGCCCCGATCAACAGGAGAAAACGATGAACAAAACGTTGTTGGCCTGCACCCTGCTGCTGGGAGGCAGCGCGGTTGCACATGCCGATCCACTCTCGGCGTGGAATGATACCGCAGCCAAACAGTCCATCGAACAGTGGGTACAGAATGCCACCAAAGAAGGGAGTGCAACGTTTATCCCGCAGGATAAACGCTATGTGGTGTTTGATAATGACGGCACGCTGTGGCCAGAAGCGCCGCTCACTTTCCAGATCCAGTTCATTGTCGACGAAATTAAGCGTCAGGCACCGGAACACCCGGAGTGGAAAAAAGATCCGCTGATTAACGCCGTGCTGACCAACGACCTCAAAACGGTCGCGAAAGCGGGTGATAAAGGGCTGATAAAGCTGCTGACCATGACCCACACCGGGATAACGACCGAAGAATTTGATAAGCGTGTCGCTGACTGGCTGGTCTCGCACAAAGATAAACGCTTCGGCTGCAGCTACGACCAGATGGGCTACCAGCCGATGCGCCAGCTGCTGGATTATCTGCGCGACAATGGCTTCAAAACCTGGATTATCTCCGGCGGCGGCATCGACTTTATGCGCGTAATGTCGCAGAAGATGTACGGTATTCCACCCGAGCAGGTGGTCGGCTCCTTCGCACTGGGTGAGTTTAGCCTCACCGACAATGGCACCCAGATCCGCAAAACCATGAACGGTGCTTTCAATGACGACGCCGCCAATAAGCCTGTCGCCATTCATCTGTTTATGGGACAGCGCCCGGTCGCGGCCTTTGGTAACAGCGACGGCGATCTGCAGATGCTGCAATACACCGCCGCTAACCCGGACTACAAAACCTTTGGCCTGCTGGTGCATCACACCGATGCCGAACGTGAATATGCTTACGACAGCCATCCGCCCGCCAGCGGTAAGCTGGTGAATGCGTTGACCGAAGCGAAAGCCAAGGGCTGGACCGTGGTGGATATGAAGCAGGACTGGAAGACGGTGTTTGATCCGGCGGTGTGTAAGGTGAAGTAAGTTTGGCGGTTGCCCTCTCCCGCGGGGAGAGGGAGAAAATCAAAACCAGAACCGAACAGTTCCCTCTGCGCAGAAAATCAACACCAGAACCGAACAGTTCCCTCTCCCTGGGGAGAGGGTTAGGGAGAGGGCGCGCGCCGAACCCTGACGCTCTCCCTCACCATCACTCCAGAATCGTCTCACCGACTTTCGTCGGCTTCGAGAACAACAGCACCAGCGGCAGCAGGATAAAGCATAAAAACATCATCAGTCGGAAATCCTGATAGTAGGCCAGCACCGTGGCCTGACGGGTCACTTCGCCATTAATTGCCATCACCCCGGACAGATGATGCAGGTTATACGCCCCGTTCGCCATGTCGTGCTGTAGCGCTTTATTGAACGGATTGATAAACGCGGAAAACACACTGTGATTACGCTGACTTTGCTGAGCCAGATAGGTCGTCACCGCCGAAATACCGATACTGCTGCCGATATTTCGAATCAGCGAATACAGCGCGGTCCCTTCTGTACGATAGTGTGGCGCCAGAGTCGAAAACGTCAGCGTCGACAGCGGCACGAAGGTCAGGCCCATGCCAATGCCCTGCACCACGCCGGAGCTGATAATATCCCATTGGCTCATCCACATGTTGAAATGCGTCATCTGCCAGAGCGAAATCGCCATCACCACCACGCCAACCGCAATGACATAACGCATATCCACTTTCCCGGCAATGCGCCCCACCAGCATCATGCTGAACATGGTGCCGAAGCCGCGTGGCGTCATCAGTAAGCCGACGTCGATCACCGGATAGTGCATAAAGCCCTGCAACAGCGGCGGCATAAGCGCCATCGTCGCCAGCAAAATGGTGCCCATCATAAAGCTAAACAACAGGCCCACCACGAAGTTCTTGTCGCGGAAAATGCCCGGGTCAATAAACGGCTTTTTGGTGGTAAAAATATGGGCGACAAACAGGTAGAAGGCGACCCCGGCCAGCACCGCTTCAATGATAATTTCACCGCTGGAGAACCACTCTTTTGACTCACCGCGATCGAGAAACAGCTGCAGGCTACCAATCGCCACGCTGAGAAAAAAGAAGCCCAGCAGGTCGAATTTACGTTTGCCGTCGAGCGCCGTTTCACTGACGAAGGTGGTGATCCCAAGCCAGGCCAGCAGGCCAAACGGAATGTTGATGTAGAACACCCAACGCCAGCTGTAATACTCGGTCAGCCAGCCACCGAGCGCGGGCCCCAGAATCGGCCCGACCATGACGCCCATCCCCCACATCGCCATCGCCGAGCCGTGCTTTTCTTTCGGCCAGGCATCGAGCATCACCGACTGTGACAGCGGCACCAGGCTTGCGCCAAAAATCCCCTGCAGCAAACGGAAGATAACGATTTGATCCAGCGACTGTGCGGCACCACACAGCATTGATGCCACGGTAAAGCCAACAACGGACCACGCAAACAGGCGTTTACGGCCGACACGTGCAGAGACAAATCCCGTCAGCGGCATCGCAATCGCCGCCGCCACGATATACGAGGTCAACACCCAGGAGGTCTGATCCTGCGTCGCCCCCATCGCACCCTGCATATGTGGCAGGGCCACGTTAGCAATGGTGGTATCCAGCGCCTGCATGATGGTCGCCAGCATCACCGAGAACGTAATCAGCAGACGATGATCGACCCCTTTTTTTTGCGGCTGTGCCGCCGTCATTACATCAGACATAGGCCACCTCCTCAGGAAGCGCGGTTGGCATTCGTCTGCGTGTCAATTTTAATGGTGGCACTCAGACCCGCACGCAGCTGCGGCTGGTTAGCATCGGTTTGCAGGCGAATACGCACCGGCACACGCTGCGTCACTTTAACCCAGTTGCCCGTGGCGTTTTCCGCCGGGATAACCGAATACTCCGCACCGGTGGCCGGGCTGATGCTGCTCACCTTGCCGTGCCACGTCACGCCTGGCGCATAATCGACGCTGATTTCCGCATCCTCGTTGTCACGGATATGGGTCAGATCTTTTTCGGTAAAGTTGGCTTCAATATAAAGGTTGTGATCAGAGACCAGCAGCATTGCGGTGGTCCCGTTCTGCACATACTCCCCTTTTTGCAATACTTTGGTGATGGTGCCGGACGCCGGGGCATATTCATTGACATGCGTCAGATTATTTTTCGCCGTATTCAGTTCGGCCAACGCTTTTTTATATTTTGGATGCTGCTCCACCGCTAAATAAATATCACCGCCGAAGCTGTCCGCCACTTCCTGCAATTGTTTTTGCAGCATGTTAACTTCCAGTGCCATCAGCAGGGTTTTCTGGTGAGCGCCATCCAGGTCAGACGCGGAGACGTAGCCAGGCCCGGTCAGGCGGCGCAAACGCGCTTCTTCACGCTTGGCATAATCCAGCTGACTCTTTGATACGGCAATGTTGGCAAGCTTACTTTGGTATTGCGACTTTATGGTGTTGAGGTCGATAACCGCATTATTCAGATCGGATTTCGCCTGGGCGACGGCTAATTCATACGGTTTCGCATCCACGCTGAACAGCAAATCACCTTTATTTACATGCTGGTTTTCTATGACTGCCACTTTCAGCACGCGACCAGACACCTCGGCGCCAATAGTGGTTTTATCGGCTTTGACATAGGCATTATCCGTTTCAACGTAACGGCCGCTCGATAAATAAAGCCAGCTCCCCGCAGCGACACCCAGCGCCGGTATTGCCAGTAATAAAACAAAGCGAAGTTTTTTAATATTCATGTGCAGGTCTCTTTATAGGGGTGACACCAGAGTCAAAAAAGAAGCAAATAAAAAGCGCTGACGACCGGCGCAACGACGCAGGTTTCATCAGAGAGAAGTGTTCAGATATCACCGAATAATTGATAACGCTTAATATAATTAGCCTGCTTAATTATCGCTAAGCAGGCTGTGCTATTCGGGGTTTAATTATAAATTTGCCGCGGTGGTCGAACACCTTATTTTCAGGCGGCCGGCGAGGGTTAAATGGGTCGCTGCATCTTCAGCATTGCAGAGATATTCCACCGCCAGACGCCCTAATTCGCCATACGGGAGCTGAATACTGGTTAAGGCGGGGGTTAACTGCTCAGCGATTTTTTGGTCATCGTAACCGGCCACCAGCATGTCATCCGGGATCCGAATCCCCTGCTGCACCAACGCCTGAAAACAGCCAATCGCCAGCCAGTCGCTGGCGCAGAAAATGGCGTCGGGGCGCTCGGGGAGCGAAAGTACGGAAAGCGTCGCCTGATAAGACTCATTGAACTGCCAGTTGGTTTGACAGACCCACGACGCCTGCGGCGTGATACCGGCTTGCACCAGCGCCGCCTGGTAGCCCGCCAGACGCTGGCGAGTCGCCTCCATCCAGCTTTCACCGGTAATGTGCGCAATTCGCTTTGCGCCCTGCTTGATCAGATGACGCGTCACCTGAAAGGCATTGGCGTAATCATCAGGCACAAAAGACGGCAGCAGTGGGGAATCCGGATCGCGCTGATTCAGCAGCACCAACGGCAGCGTCGTGCAGTCCTGAAATTCAGTCATATCGACTATCGTCGTCACCGGCGAAGCCAAAATAATGCCCACGCAGTTCCGCTTTTCCAACTGGCGAATGATGTTCAGCGCCAGTTCGTTATCATCGCCATAGTCGTAAACCGTCAGCAGCACTTCGTTGCGCCAGGCGGCATCCCGTGCCTGGCTGATGGCATCAATGAACGGATCGTAACTTTGCAGCGAACTCACCAGCAGGGCGATCTCTTCCTGATTACGCGGTGAGTGAATGGCGGGCAGACGGTCATAGCCTAATTCGGTGGCCACGCTGATGACCCGCTGACGCGTCTCTTCGCTGAGTTTGATATTGCGTGACTGATTCAACACCAGCGATACCGTCGCCTGCGACACCCCCGCCGTGCGCGCGATGTCGTTCATCGTTACCTTTGTTTTCCGCTTCATAGTCCCTGCCCACGGTGTGTCGTTGCCCCATCCTACCCGCGCTCCCGGTTTTACGACAGCGTTGTGCGCTTCCGGTCACGTTTCTCTCTCCGGTAAGCACAACTTTGTGACAATTGTCGCTTTTTCCAGCGGTCTCATTTGCTCAAATGCGCAACAACTAATAATTATTAGCTAAACATTATCAACTGAGAGGTACTTATGAAACACCCATGGACTCAGGAACAAGCGCAACATTGGTATCAACAGCAGGGCTGGCTGTGCGGCTTTAACTATCTGCCTTCCACGGCGGTGAACTGGACCGATATCTGGCAAGAAGAAACCTTTGACGCCATCACCATTGAACGAGAGCTGGGCTGGGCGGCGGAGGCGGGCTATAACAGCCTGCGGATTAATCTGCCGTTTATCGTCTGGGAACACGACAGGGAGGGATTGATCGCCCGTATTCATCATTTCCTGCAAATGGCCGACAGCCACGGTTTTCGCACCATGCTGACGCTGATGGACGACTGTGGTTTCTCCGGCGATGAACCCTATCTTGGCCCACAAAAAGCCCCGGTACCGGGCAAACACAACAGCCAGGCTGCCGCGAGTCCAGGGCGAGCCAAAGTGTGCAACCGCGACGACTGGCCACAGATAGAGCGCTATATCCGCGATGTGATACGCGAATTCCGCGCAGATAAACGCGTGCTGTTATGGGATCTGTACAACGAACCAGGCAACCGTGGGATCTTCACGACCGGTACGGTGGAAGTGCTCTACGATGCCAAACTGGAAGAGTATGCCTTTGAGCTGATGCACAAGGCCTTCGAATGGGCGCGGGATGAAGATCCTTCGCAGCCCCTCACCGTCTGTGCCTGGCGCCTGCAGCCGGAAGAGACGGGCATTGATACCTACACCCACCGCCTGGACAAAGCCGCGCTGGCGCTGTCAGACGTGATCAGTTTCCACGCCTACACCAACACCGCCCGTATGGTGGCGGTCATCCACCATCTCCAGCAGCTTAAACGCCCGCTGTTTTGCACCGAATGGCTGGCACGCCACCTCGGCAGCACGATAGAAGAGCAGCTTCCGTTAATGCACGCCGCCAACGTAGCGCCCTATCAGTGGGGATTAGTGCGCGGAAAAACCCAAACCTACCTGCCCTGGCCGGTGGTCATGACCCGCTCCACCGATTACTGCCGCCTGTGGTTCCACGACGTGTTTGAGGAAAATGGTTTGCCATTTGCGAAGGCAGAAATCGATCTGGTCCGCAAACTGAGCCGTATCGGCCTGCACCCTGTTCGTTAATAACGATAAAAAAACACTCACCGGCGGCACCGTCCGCCGGGTCATAAGGTACGCACTATGGCAAATTCAATGAAAATACCGTCCCGCGAGTTGTGGTCCTATTTTGGCTATGGTTTAGGTCAGTGTTTTAGCTTTGGTTTAGTGGGTTCATTTATTAACTATTTTTATACCGACGTACTGGGGATTTCCGCGCTGGCGGCCAGTACGATTTTCCTGATTGCCCGGGCCTGGGACGCCGTTCACGATCCGCTGTTTGCCAGCATCATGGATACCATTAACAGCCGCTTCGGCAAATTTCGTCACTTTATGCTGATAGCGCCGCTGCTGATCACCGGTGTCACCCTGCTGTCGTTCTATAAAATAGAGGCCGATACCACCACCAAAATCATTTACGGTGGGGTGACCTATATTTTGTGGGGCACACTGTACGCCATTTCGGATATCCCGTTCTGGTCGATGTCCTCGGTGATGACCAATGATTCTGGTCAGCGCACCCGCGCCGTCACGGCCGCCACACTCGGGGTGAACGCCGGGATTGCCTGCGCCAATATTTTCTTCCCCAAACTGGCGGCCTTTTTTGCTCACTACAGCAACGACAAAGGCTACTTTATGGCGGCGCTGGTCATGATGATGGTAGGTCTGCCATTAATGCTGAACGGCTTTATGCAGATTAAAGAGCGCGTACCGCCAGGCCCGGATAAAGTGACAATGCGTGACACCTTCCGCAACCTAAAGCACAACAAACCGCTGTTCATCATTCTGCTGTCGTTCTTTTTCTGCGTTTTCCATAACGTCGCCAACGGCATTTATATCTACTTCTTTATCTACAACATGGGCGATGGCAGCCTGCAAATGATGATTGGCCTGATGGGGATCGTCGCCGCGGTGGTGTGCCTGATTGCGCCTATGCTGACGCGTAAAATGCAGAAACGGCAACTGTTTATGATCCTCTGCAGTTTGGATATCACCGTGCGCATTATTATGTGGTTCACAGGCTACCAGCACACGGCGATTTTGTTCCTGCTGCTGGGGCTGAGTACGATTTTCGTCACCATGAGCAACCTGCTGACGTCGTCGATGATTGCCGACACCATCGAGTACGCGGAATACCACACCCACAAACGCTGCGCGGCGATCACGTTCTCCGGTCAAACCTTCACCGGCAAAATGTCTGTGGCGGTAGGCGGTGGGCTGATTGGCGTGTTCCTGACCATCATAGGCTATGTGCCGCAGGCGCAAAGTCAGTCCAGTGACGTGTTGAATGGTCTGTTCTTTGGGATCTGCCTGCTGCCAGCGATAGGGTCACTGTTGCGAATCGGTTTTATGTCCCGCTTTACCTTCACGGAGGAGAAGCATGCGGAGATTTGCCGTCTGCTGGCCCTGCGCCGCCACGCAACGCTGGACGAGCGGGACAATGAACGCCCCGTTTCCGATCCGCTGTCCGCGCACTAGCGCAAACAAAAACGCCTGCACATGCAGGCGTTTTTATTGGGTACCGAGCGTATTATCTTGCCGGGTGGCGCTACGCTTACCCGGCCTACTGGATCGACGATTTTGTAGGCCGGATAAGGCGTACGCCGCCATCCGGCAATCAATTCATTGCGATTACTCGTCAAAGTACCAGTAACCCTGGTTAATCAGATCGGTCATTTCAGCGATGAACACCGCACTCTTAACGGCCTCACCCAACTCCTGTTCGCCAAGCTCGGTATAACGACTCAGCGCGTCTGCGGCCTGGATATCAGAGACGTTCAGCGGTTCGCTATTGACGAAGAAGCTGTCACCCAAACGCTGCACGCGCAGGCCGCTCAGACGTACCAGCGTTTCACCGTTCAGCAATGCATCCTGAATTTCATCGGCTTCATACGGCGGCTGTGCCGGGGCGATGTCCAGTTCATGACGCGGGGTGGTCGCAAAGCGGCCGAACCACTGCTTGAAATCTTCCGGCTGATTGATAACGTCCATCATCAGCGCACGCAGACGCTCAAGCTCGTGCTCTTCCACACGGCCCGCGTGGTCGCGACAGGTCATGTCCGGATCGCTGTAGTGCGTACTGCCCAGATCGTTTTCCAGCGCGTAGTCGGCAAAGCTGCTCAGCAGATCGCGACCGTTCGGCCCGCGGAAACCGACAGAGTAGTTAAGCGTGTTTTCGTAAGTGAAGCCGTCGTGCGGGAATCCAGGTGGAATATAAAGGATATCACCCGGCTCCATTTCGACATCAATGATCGGTTCGAACGGATCGACATGCAGCAGCGCCGGATGCGGACAGAACTGACGCATTGGCAGCGCATCGCCCACTCGCCAGCGACGGCGGCCCATTCCCTGAATGATGAACACATCGTAGTTATCGATATGTGGCCCGACACCGCCGCCCGGCACCGAGAAGGAGATCATCAAATCGTCCAGACGCCATTCCGGCAGTACGCGGAAAGGTCGCACCAGTTCGGCAGAAGGCTGATGCCAGTGGTTCACGGCCTGCGCCAGCAATGACCAGTTGGTTTCGCCAAGGTGGTCAAACTCTTCGAAAGGACCGTGGCTCGCCTGCCATTGCCCGTCTTTATGACTTACCAAACGGCTATCGACTTCTGGCTCCATCGCCAGCCCGGCCAGTTCGTCCGGCGTGATCGGGTCAACAAAGCCAGGAAAGGCGTTTTTCAGTACTACAGGTTTCTTTTGCCAGTACGTCTCTAAAAACTCCGGCCAGTTCAGGTTCAGTTGGTAGCTCATTCAATCACACCGCAAGAAAGGGAAAACAAGCGAGAGTATGCGAGAGTTGCCGCCAGGCTTTCTTGTTGCGGGTCAAGTGTTGGCGAAAAAGTAGCTCATTCATCGCACCGGGTACTTTTGCCGGGAAGGAAAAGTGTCGTTGGCACTAAAAAATGTTCGGTGACTGTTTTACTTTTGTCATATTTTTATGCGCACGTTTTATTCATGTTAATTTATCTGGCGGAGATGAAAATCAACGCCAGAATTTCGCCCTATTAGCGCAAAGGATGACCAAAGGAGTGAAATAAATAAGACAATCCTCCCTTCCATTCTCAAACCCCTTCCCACTGAATTAAATAATATATTCACAGATTGATAATCACCCTTTGAAATTAAAATTTAATGCGATAATTATCAATCTCTTATAAAAATAAACATGTATGGATACAGCCCGTTAGGATAAATCAGGCCAAAAACAAGAATCCTCCCACCGGAATATAAAAATAAATATAACACTGAGGTTTCGTTATTTACTTTTAAATAAAAGTCTTTTTCGCAGAATTCTGAACAGCCGTTATCCTAAATAGTCAAATAGCCCCTCCGCATACCCTGTGCCTGCAATTTTCTGACCACTCGCTGAATATTCGGTGAAACGTCTGTTGTTTGAGGTGCCTGTCCCCGGACATGGCTATGAAACCTACGCCCCAGATAAGCTTTTAGATGAGATACAGGGATATCTATGAATCATTATGATGATTTGCAGCGTTTCTGCGACAAGTTACCCGATCATCACGCCAGCTTTAAAGAGCTGTCAGCACGCGGTACGACCAACGAATTTGGCGATTGGTACCTGTTAAAAGGTATCACCGAACCGGACAGAGAGCCGACGGAATTCAGGGTGGTCCCACGTCCCGTCTCCGCAACCGAATTTCAGCTCCCGGAAGGTTTTCGCCCGGCGCATGAAACCAGTGAGTTTGCCACTTCCGTCGCTCAGCTGACCGATCCTCAGGCCATGGCCGAGGCTGTCATTGAACCTGTTGCGGTGATTGAAGCGATGTTCGGACAACAACGCCTTGCCACGCAAGGTCCTACAGGGTCAAACACGCCAGTGAATGACGGCCCGATTGATTACGCTCGCCTGTTCGCCACGCCTGCCAGCCAGGTTTCCGCTCCGCAGGACGATCCCCATTTACATTCTCTGTTAGAAAGGATTGGCTCGTGCCGTTAATTTGTGTCAGCTCGCCGAAAGGCGGTGTCGGTAAAACCACCCTTGTGGCGAACCTTGCGTACGCGCTCGCGCGCGCCGGGAACAAAGTCCTCGCACTGGATCTCGATGTCCAGAACAGCCTGAGACTTCATTTTGGCGTACCGTTCTCTGATGAACGCGGCTACGTGGCGACCTCGCAGGAAGCCCACGACTGGAGCTCTTCGATTTTCAACGCCGGCAGCAACTTATTCCTGCTGCCGTATGGCGTGGTCACTGACGAACAGCGCCTGACCTTCGAAAGCAGCCTCGCCCATGACAAGAATTTCCTGTCCCGCGGCCTTGGCTCAGTGCTGAACTACCCCGGTTTAATTATCGTTGCCGATCTGCCGCAGGGCCCTTCTGCCGCGCTGAGCGCACTCTCACCGCTGTCCGATCTGCACCTGATCCCGCTGATGGCGGACCCGGCGTCAATGGCGACGGTGCCTCAGGTGGAAGAACACCCTCCGATGTACGGCCACTACAATCCGCGCCACGGTTTCCGCTATGTCGTCAACCAGGCCAATAGCCGCCGCCAGATCAGCCGTGATGTGCTGAACCTGATGGAAGAGCGTTTTGGTGAGCGCCTGCTGGGCGTTGTCCATCAGGACGAATGCGTTGCGGAAGCGGGCGCGGCTCAGCAGTCGATCTTCAATTTCCATCAGGCGTCCGCCGCCGCTTTCGATATTGAGATCCTCGCGAAAAAAGTGGTCGATATCCTCGGCATCAGTGTGGGTAACGGCACGATCCCTCAGAAACCTGGTAAACAAGGCTTCTGACGCTCTTTGGAAAAATGATGAAAAAGCTCCAGAATTTTCTTTTGGCACTCGTACTGATTCCGATTGCCGCCCTGGTGATAATCACACCCATGAATGCGCAGAAGCAGGCCATTTTTGGTCTGATAAGCGTCGGCTGTCTGTTCCTGATGGGCTACAGCAAACGCCGCAGCGTGTCGGTGATTATGGTGGTGGTCTCAGTGCTGATGTCCACGCGCTACATGTATTTCCGCATGACGCAAACGCTGCACTTTAACTCCTATATCGAAGCCATCCTCGGTACCGCGCTGTTCCTGGCTGAAGTTTACATCTGGGTTATGCTGCTGCTGAACTGCCTGCAAACCGCGTGGCCGCTGAAGCGTAAGATTGTCCCTCTGCCGGACGATACCTCGCTGTGGCCGACGGTGGATGTCTACATTCCGACCTATAACGAAGCCATGGACGTTGTCCGTGATACCGTACTGGCCGCGCAGTGTCTGGATTATCCGCAGGACAAGCTCAAAATTTATCTGCTGGATGATGGTAGCCGTGACGAGTTTGCGGTCTTCGCCGCGGATGTCGGCGTGGGTTACATCACCCGCCCGGACGGTACGCACGCGAAAGCAGGTAACCTTAACCACGCCATGAAAATCACCGACGGTGAGCTGATTTGCGTGTTTGACTGTGACCACGTCGCGACCCGTGTCTTCCTGCAAGCCACGGTGGGCGGGTTCCTGAAGGATCCAAAGCTGGCGCTGATCCAGACCCCGCACTACTTCTATTCCCCCGATCCATTCGAACGTAACCTCTCCGTTGGCCGTACAGTGCCGAACGAAGGGATGCTGTTCTACGGTCCTATCCAGCAGGGTAACGATAACTGGAATGCGACCTTCTTCTGCGGCTCCTGTGCGGTAATTCGCCGTAGCGCGCTGGAAGAAATCGGTGGCTTTGCGGTTGAAACGGTAACCGAAGATGCGCACACCGCGCTGAAAATGCAGCGCCTGGGCTGGAAATCTGCCTTCCTGGATGTGCCTTTGGCTGCCGGTCTGGCGACAGAACGTCTGGTCGTACACATTATCCAGCGTACCCGCTGGGCACGAGGCATGACGCAGATTTTCCGTGTCGATAACCCGTTACTGGGCCGCGGTCTGAAGTTCACTCAGCGTCTGTGCTACCTGAGCGCCATGCTCTATTACCAGTTCGCCCTGCCCCGCGTCATCTTCGTGACCGCACCGCTGGCGTATTTGCTGTTTAACCTGAACATCATTCACGGTTCGGCCAGCACCATCATGGCCTATGCCCTGCCGCATCTGTTCCTCAGTATCTACGTGGGGTCCCGTATGAACGGGCGCTACCGCTACAGCTTCTGGGGCGAAATCTACGACATCGTGCTCTCCTTCCACCTGGTGCTGCCAACGATGATCACCATGATTTTCCCGAAAGGCGGCAAATTCAACGTAACGGATAAGGGTGCCCTGCTCGATAACGATTACTTCGATTTCTCGGCTGTGCGTCCACACATCGTGATGGCGTGCCTGCTGGGTACCGGCGTTTGTTTCGGTATCGCGCGTATTTGCGCACACCAGTACTTTGGTGTCGATCCGCTGGTGACCATGCTCAACGTGGGCTGGGGCTTATACAGCCTGACGTTCCTGCTGGCAGCGATTGCCGTCGCGCGTGAAACCAAACAGGTACGTAAAACCATCCGTATTGATGTCGATTTGCCGGTGCTGGTGCATTACGCCAGCGGCCGCGTTCTGCGCAGCAGCAGCGTCGACCTGTCGATGAGCGGTTGCCGTATCCTCACGCCGAAAGACGTGGTTGAGGGTGACGACGTTGAAGAGGTCGAACTGATTCTGCAATCCGCAACGATCTCCATTCCGGCCACCACCATGGGCGCTGATGAGAAGTACCTGCGCCTGATGTTTGACGAGAACATCCCGATGTCCCGCCGCCGTGAATTGGTTCGTGTGGTTCTGTCGCGTGCTGATGCGTGGATTAATCCGCAGTATCCGCAGGACAATCCGTTCCGCTCATTCTTCTCCATTCTGCGTTGCGTATTTGAAATGTTCTGGTTTAGTGCAAAAGCTCGCCGGGCGAAGCGTCGCAAAGATAAAGAAGCCGCAGTGGTGGTGAAAGAGGAGACGCCCGTATGAGACGCTTAAGCACACTTTCACTGATGCTGAGTACGCTTCTGGTTCCGTCGCTTCACGCTGCGGATCCCGAAACGACGCCGTTAGATAACCTGACCCCAACGGCGCAGACGGACAGCGATACGCTGGCGGCAGCAACGCCAGCCATTCCGCTGCCCGATGCCCAGCAGTCTGACCTCTCGGCGCTAACCGAGCAGCCGAATACAGCCGCTGCAGTACCGCAGACCGAGGCGGCAACGCCAGAGGCGACGGCACAAACGCTTCCGGACGCCACGAGTGACGACGCAAGCGAGGCTCAGGTTTACAGCAGTACCAGTACGCCCGCGGCTGATGACGTGAAGATGGACAGCAGCCCGGTACTCGATAATCTGGCCAACAGCGCCATCGAAAAACTGACCTTCGAACAGATGGGGATGCCCAGCGGTATTCTGCTTGGTGGCGGACAGACGCTGGGTGGCGTGAGCTTTACGCTGCCGGAAAGTGAAGTCGTGACTACCGCGCAGCTCTCGCTGAATGTCCATGTCACCCCGGAGATGGCGGCCCGTCACTCCTCGCTGCAGTTGATGATGAACGGCCAGCCGCTGGGGACGCTACCGCTGACCCGCAGCGAGAAAGATGTCCTGCACTTCCAGCTGGATATTCCTTCCGCGCTGATGGTGGCCGTCAACAACCTGAGCTTTAAAATCAATGATGCCGACACGCTGCAGTGTCTGCGCGATGATGCCAAAAAGTATCAGGTCACCGTGCTGCCGACGTCCTCGTTTAGCTTTGCCAGCCAACAGCTGAACGTCAGCTCCGATTTGGGGATGTTCCCGCAGCCGTTTATCGATCCGATGAGCATGAATGCGGCGAAGCTGTCGATAAGCTTCCCGGCGAAATTCAGCGCCGACACCCTGAGCGCGGCCGCCACGGTCTCTTCCTGGCTGGGTATTCAGGCCGATTATCGTGGGCTGAAAATCAACGCGATGCGCGATCGGTTACCGGAAAAACACGGTATCGTCATTGGCCATCCTGGTGAACAGGTGGGCGGACTGACGCTGCCACAGACCGATAAGCCGCTGCTGCAGATTGTTGAGAACCCGATCAATCCGGCCTTCAAGCTGCTGCTGCTCGTCGGAAAAGACGATGCCGCGCTGCGCGCTGCCGCATGGCGTTTGACCCGCGGGAACTTTATCAGCAACACGGCCTCTCTGAGTGTGGCACCCGCGACTATCCCGGTCAGCAAACCGTACGATGCGCCACGCTGGATCCCAACCGATCGCCCGGTTCAGGTGAAAGAACTGATGCGTAAAGATCAGGATTCGATCGTTCGCGGTATCTGGCACGATCCGCTGCGCGTGTCCTTCCGTGCCGCGCCGGACCTGTACCTGTGGGACGGCGAGACCATTCCGCTGACCATCAACTATCGCTTCCCGTCAGAACACTGGATTGATGAGGATAAGTCTAATCTCAGCGTCTCGCTGAACAACACGTTCCTCAATAACCTGCCGATGAACAAGCAGGGTGTACTGGAGAGCATCTGGCACAAGCTGGGTGGCGATACGCGTCAGGAAAACTTCACCATCCCGCTGGAGCCGTACCTGATCTATGGTGACAACCAGCTGTCGCTCTACTTCAACGTGGCACCAAAAAGCGATACTCCGTGCAACGTGCTGCAGAGCAACAACATTAAGAGCCAGCTTATCGGTAACTCTTCTATCGATTTGAGCCACACTCAGCACTTTGCGATGCTGCCGAACCTCTCCTACTTTGTCGGCGCCTCCTTCCCGTTCACCCGCCTGGCGGATTACTCGCAGACCGCATTAGTGCTGCCAGCAGCGCCATCGGAAATTCAGGTCTCTACGCTGATGAACCTGGCGGTGCGCTCGGGGAATTCAACCGGAACGGCACTGACCAATAACAAAGTGATCATGGGGATCCCGAGCAAAGGCCCTGAGCTTGAACTGCTGAAACACCGCGATGTTCTGGCCGTCACCACGCTGGATCAAACGCCGTTCAATCAGCAGCTGTTCGCTGACTCTCCGTACAAAGCGCATGACGACACGCTGGGGGTTCGCATCCCAAATCTGTGGCAGAAAATTGTGCGTGGGCTGAAGGGCGATTGGGAAACTCAGAGCCTGCAGGCTGACCGCTATCTGTCGTCCAACAACGGCTGGCGCGGCTTTGTCAGCTTCCGATCGGCCTGGGATAACGGTCGCATCGTGGTCACCGCAATCGGCAGTAACGACGGTCAGCTGCAGAAGCTGATGGGCGATTTGGAGTCCTCGAAAATCAATGCCGGCATCCGTGGCGATACCGCGATCATCACCGATGAGAACGGTGTGCAGACCTTCCGTGTCAGCACCCAGTTCCCTGGCGGTCAGATGCCCTGGTACATGGTGGCCATCTGGTATGCCAACCAGCATTCAGGCCTCCTTGCGGCATTCGGCTTACTCGCCGCTTCCCTGTTTGGCGTGATCCTGACCAAAGGATTGATTCGCCACAGCCATAAACGACTGACAGGCACCGATTAACAGAATGAAAAGAATAAACAGCAAAACACCTCGCCGATTGACGACGCTGACCCTTTGCGTCTCCGGGGTGCTCACGTTAGGGATGGCGACCGAGGCACTGGCGGGCAGCAACGACGCCGTGCTGGAGTCTTTGTTTAATCAGGCCAACTACTGGCATGAAAAATCACACGACGAACTGGCCATCGCCTCACTGAAAAAGGTGTTGATGGTCGAGCCGAATAACAGTCAGGCACTCTACCTGATGGCGTTATGGGCGCAGAAAAACGGGGATTTGGCCTCGGCAGCGCAGTACCGTAAGCAATTGGCACAAATCTCGCCGAACGGTACCGCATTGCAGCAACTTGATAATGCCCAAAAAATGGCCAACGCGCCAAAAGGCAAGATCAATCTTGCTCGCCAGCAGGCGCACAGCGGCAATATCCCGGCGTCACTGGCGACCTGGCGTAGCATGTTTAACGGTGACACTCCGCCGCCAGAATTTGCGGCAGAGTATTACCTGACCATGGCCAGTGACAAAGGGCTGTATCCGCAGGCCGTCGGTGAGTTGCGCCAGTACATTGCGCAGCACCCTCATGATGCGTCTTCCCGCATGGCGTTGGGCAAAGCGTTGACCTGGCACGAAGAGACGCGCCGTGAAGGGATTGGCATGCTGGAAGGCGTGGCCAGCGGCGATAAAGAAGCTGACAACGGTCTGCGTCAGGCCCTGATCTGGCTGGATGCGAAACCGGACGATGAGCAGTACTACAACGTCTGGATGCAGCGCCATCCGCAGGATGCCGCGGTGCTGTCCCACTACCGTGATAACGTCGGGGGCGCTGCCAAAGGCCAGGGCTACCAGTCGTTGAATTCCGGCAACGTCAGCGTCGCGAAAGCGCAGTTTGAGCAGGCGCTGCAGGCGAATCCGGAAGATGCGGATGCACTGGCGGGTCTGGGCTATGCCGCACAACGCAGCGGTGACTATCAGGCCGCGGCGCAGTACCTGAACCGGGCCGCCAACATCGGGACCGATGCCTCCGGGGAGCGCCGCAAACAGGCGAAAGATGCGCTGTTTTATGGCAAGCTGGCGGAAGCACAGCAGGCCTACAAACAGGGTAACGTCAGTCAGGCGCTGGCGCTGGCAACACCGCTGGCTCAGGAATCTGGCGATCGCGGTTCTGCGGCGAAGCTGTTCCTCGCGTCGGTACAGCAGCACAGCAACAATATTTCCGGTGCCGAGCAGACGCTGCGTGCCTTGCTCAATGAGCAGCCGGGCAATCCCGCCGCGCAGGAAAATCTCTACTACGTTCTGAAAGCCGAAAACAAAACCACCGACATGCAGGCGCTGTACAGCAGTCTGTCACCTTCTTTGCAGGCGAAGCTGCGCGGCCAGACCCGCGATACCTCGCCGGGAACCTCTATTCGCCATGATGCGCAGCAAATGGCGAGCCGTGGCGATACCCAACAGGCGATCGCCACGCTGCAACAGGGCCTGGGACGCTATCCGGACGATGTCTGGATGCGTCTTGACCTGGCGCGACTGCTGCAAAAATCCGGCGATAAGAGTGCGGCGTCCTCACTGATGGCGCCGACCTGGCGTCAGGGCGCGGGTGCCAGCGAGCTGTTCGCTGCGGCTCTGTTTGCCAGTGAAAGTGAAGCCTGGCAGCAGACGCAGACGCTGCTCTCCCGTATTCCGGCATCCCGTCAGACCTCTGACATGCGTGCGCTGGGCGATCGGGCGAACTTTAACCTGCAGCTGGCCTCTGCACAGATGTATCTGAAGCAGGGTAATAACGCCGCCGCGATGAACTCCCTCAAGGCGATTGCCTCCCCTGCCCCGACCGATCCGGCCGAGCTGGGTAAACTGGCTCGCATGATGGCTGAAGCAGGCGATCAGGGCACGGCAGTGGCGCTGGTGCGCAACAACATCTCCCACGGTGTGCATGGCAATGCAGGCGACTACGCCGATCAGCTGACGGTCCTCAACAACGCCGGACTGCAGCAGGAAGCGCAACGCCTGCTGGCCGATCCGTCGCTGCAAAGCACCAGCACGCCCGAACAGCTGGCCAGCCTGCAACAGGGTTACGTGATAACGCAAGCCGATCATCTGCGCCAGCAGGGTAACTATGCGGCGGCCTACGATAAGCTGGTTGGCGCGCTGCAGCAGGATCCGCAGAACCGCGACCTGCAGCTGGCGATGGCTCGCCTCTATCAGAGCGGCAAAATGGACAAGGAAGCAGGCCAGGTCTATAGCGCCCTGATGCCTAACGATACGCCAACCCAGGATGCTCGCGTGGGCGCCATTAACCTGGCGCTGGCGGAAGGCGATGACGATCAGGCGGTGGCGCTGACGCAGGGTCTGCACCCCGACACCTCACCGGACCGTTTGCTGCTGTTAGCGCGCGTAGAAGAATCTCAGGGCCATCACCAGGCCGCCATGACTTACCTGCGCAGCGCGCGCGGTAAACTGGTCGGCCTGCAGTCCACCAACAGCAGCGAAACGCCAACCGTCGGTAATGCGCTGGTGGCGGACAACCCGTTTGTCGGGACCTCGCACACGCCGCGTCCGGCACCGACCCCGAGCGGCGCTAACACCATTGCCCCTTGGCTGGTCGCACCAACGGCAGCCGATGCTGGCACCGTTCTGCCAGGCACCCAGCGTACCGATTTGGCGCAGGATACCGCGCAGAGCAGAACGCTGCATCAGGTAGACACCATGATGGAGTCGCTGCAGGAGAAAACCGGCACCTGGGCACTGGGCGGTATGCAGGTGCGTGGACGTGACGGTGAATCCGGGACCAGCAGGCTGACGGAATTCAAAACGCCGCTCACCTGGTCCACCGTGCCCTTCGGCGATTCTCGCTTTGACTTCACCGTGACCCCGCTGGCGCTCAATGCCGGTACCGCAACCGGGGATGCATGGCGTCGTTCCGGCTCGAATGCGCTGGCGAATGCCGTCTCCAACCTGACGGACACCGCCACCAACGAGCAGAAATCCATTGCGGCGATGACGGACGATCAGCGTGAGCAGTACTTCGCGGCAAACCCGGGTGCTGAAGCGCTGAGCCAGATGGGCACGCTGGATCCAAGCGATTTCAACCCGACCACCAGCAAAGGGATGGAGAACCTCGCCAAGCTCGGCAAATACGATTCCGGACAGGTGGGGCAATACCTTGCCGCCGCAAACCTGAAGCCGGATGTCGATGAGTCTGGCAACAGCTCGACCGATCCGCAGAAAGAGACCGGCGTTGAGCTGAACATGGCGCTCAGCGGAGATAACTATAAAGCAGATCTCGGCAGTTCACCGATCGGCCACGGCATGAGCCCGACGCTGCTCGGCGGCATCAAGTGGGCGCCGAAGCTGACCAACTATCTGACGCTGGTGCTGACCGGTGAACGCCGTCTGGTCACCGACAGCCTGCTTTCTTATGTCGGGATGGAAGATAAGTACTCCGGTAAACACTGGGGTCAGGTCACCAAGAACGGCGGCAGCGCACAGCTCAGCTATGACGATGGCGATGTTGGCTTCTACGTCGGGGCTGGCGGCTATAGCTACATCGGTGAAAACGTCGCAAGCAACAACAGCTTCAATGCCGATGCGGGCGCTTACATCCGCCCATGGCACGACGACTACCGTAATCTGCAGGCCGGTCTGAGCCTGAGCTACATGAACTACGCCAAAAACCTGAGCAACTTCAGCTATGGCCAGGGTGGCTACTTCAGTCCACAGAACTACGTCAGCGTCTCTCTGCCCGTGGACTACTCGCAGAAGTATGACAACTGGACCATGAAAGTGGGCGGCTCCGTCGGCTACCAGTCCTACAGTCAGGACAGCAGCGATTACTTCCCGACCGAAAGCGCATGGCAGCATGAGCTCGAGTACGCCGTCGACAACGGTTTCGCGAAAGAAGCGCGTTACAAAGGCACCTCTGAAAGCGGGATCGGTTACTCCGTCCACGCGGGTGCGGACTACAAAATTAACAAGAAAATGAAAGTTGGCGGCATGGTGAGCTACGACACCTTTGGTGACTACAACGAAAGTACCGCCTCGCTCTACTTCCGCTACATGTTAGGAGATCAATAACATGACTCATCAGACTCAGGATCGCGCTTACCGCTGGTTCCTTAAAAATCAAACCCCTGCCGGCTGGTTCGACGTCATCAGTCTTATGATTGAAGGCATGATGGCGAACGTGGGTGAGCAGGAAAGCCATCCGTTTTTGCGCCAGGTTGGTAAATCACTGGCTGAAAGCTGGCCGCTGGAAGCCGCCGAGACGCTCGGCGCACTGGAAAAGAACTTCAACGAAGTGCTGAACTGCTTTAACTGGGGGGTCGTGACCCTGACTGCCGTGGATGACAGCGTCGTTATTCGTCATCTGGCACTGCCGGTCACCCACAATCAGCAGCAACAACTGCGCTGGTGTCACGCGTTCAGCGCGATCCTCGAAGGCCTGTACGGCCACTGGATGCTCGGCCAGGGGGGATCGGAGCGCATGGTCATGAAACGTAGCGAAGTCTATTCGGTTTCCGACGTTGAGTTTCACTACTTCAACGTCAGTGAAAAGGACGCATAATGGGCGTACGTAAATGGATGGCTCTGCTTGCCACTTCGCTTTGTCTGGTTGTCCTCCCGGCCAAAGCGGACAGCATGTGGACCACCTTTAAATCGCGTTTTTTAATGCCGGATGGTCGCGTGGTGGATACGGGAAACGGCAACGTTTCCCACACCGAAGGGCAAGGCTATGCCATGCTGATGGCGGTGCAGAACAACGACCGTCAGAGCTTTGACAAAATGTGGAGCTGGACGAACAAGACGCTGAAAAACAAGGACTCTGGTCTGTTTTACTGGCGTTACGTTCCGACGCAGGCCAATCCCATCAGCGATAAAAACAACGCCTCCGATGGCGATGTGCTGATCGCCTGGGCGCTGCTGCGCGGCGGAAATCAGTGGCATGATAGCAGTCTGCTCAATGCCTCTGATGAGATTGCGTCGGCGATCATTAAGCATGATGTCACAACGTATGCAGGTTATCAGGTGATGCTGCCGGGCATGAAAGGGTTTGTGAAACCCGATCATATCGTGCTGAACCCGTCCTATTTCCTGTTCCCGGCCTGGCAGGCCTTTGCCGATCGCTCACATCTCAAAGTGTGGAGCGACCTTATCCGCGACGGTCAAAGCCTGCTGACGAAAATGCGCTTTGGTAAAGCCAATCTGGCAACAGACTGGGTTGCTGTGGCATCTAACGGGACGATGGCACCGGCCAGCAATTGGCCGCCACGTTCCAGTTACGATGCTATCCGCGTACCGCTGTATGTGAAGTGGTATAAACCGACGAGTGCGTTGTTGACGCCATGGTTTAACTGGTGGACGTGCTACTCGCGTGCACAGACTCCGGCCTGGGTTGACGTGGAGAAAAACCAAAACTCGCCGTATGCCATGAATGAAGGCCTGCTGGCCGTTCGTGACTACGCCCTGGATGCGTTGATGTCACCGCCTGCGCTCGACATCGATGACGACTACTACTCTGCCAGCCTGAAGATGTTGGTTGTCATGGCGCAGCAGGACAACGCTCGCTAAATCACGCCTCGCCAATAAATAAAGAGAGCTAGCGCCCTGGGCGTTAGCGCTCTTTTGCTCTCTATCACCGATATAATGGCCTCAAGACTAACGCCAGTATTATTTATAAATAAACTTTCAACTCTATAAAAATAAATACACCACCCACAGCAATCCAGTTTTAAATAAGAAAACACAGATAATATCAAGGCATTTCTGTACCATTATCCGCTACACTTTTTTTGGATTACCCCCATCCCCAGGCATGAAAACTATAAATGCGTTTAAAACAGAGAAAAGGGCACTCACTTTTTCTCTGATCACTATTATTTTAATAGTCAATATTGCTCTGCTTTCAATTTCTTATCTGGATATGATGCGCAGCGCGCGCTTCGCTATCTCCGACATCAAGCAAGAGATAGAACACAGCATAGAAAAAAACGAAAACATTGCTGCGGCGCTGGGGGATTTGATCGCCCTGCCAGATGATAAAATTGTTGCCAAATTGGGGGATAGTGTTAATTTAAAAGAGTTTGAAAGCGATCAATCTCAGTATCAAAAGAACATTGTTTTTACGTCTGGCGAAATGAGCAGAAATAATAGAAAGACCTCTGCTCTGCTTCAGGCTTTCTGGAGTAATTTAAGCGACGAAAACAAGGCTCCGCACTGGACTTATTTCACCAGTACTAACCTCAACTATACTTTTGATTTCAAAGCGGTCTATGGCACTCATCATAAATACTCCACCCCGCATTTGAATCTGGGTACCTACTTTCAAGATCTTTCAAAAAAAATTAATGCCGAGAAAGAGTTTTTAGTCTCCGATCGTTTTTATAGCAGTGTGTATCAGGACGCATTGACTGGATTACCGGTTATTACCTTTAGCGTGCCGGTGATCTCCAATAATTTAAATTTCAATAAAAGCAAAGTTGAGGGTGTCATCTCGACCGATTACACCTCTAAAGACCTGATCACACTGTTTGATAAATCCTTCACCAAAGCAGGTATTACCGCGTCATCTTATCAAATCACTCTGGAAAGCCTGCGGGGTGGTTCGCCTATTAGGGTGTCCCCAACCACCGTTCATTTTACCCCTTTCCCAACACAGAAAATCTCGCTGACGCCAGGTTATTTCATTAAATCGAAAGTCGGCATATACAATGTGGTGCATCACAAACCGTGGTTGTTTATCTTCTCCAACCTCATCCTGTTGGTGTTCCTCGCCACGCTGCTGTATGCCTATCGCAACATCATGAACATGATGAAGCGCCTCAGCTACGATTCATTAACCCGCGCATTTTCCAGAGAAGGCGGAGAGGTCATTATCAACTCCATGTCGGCACATGAATCCTGGATAATTGTGGCGGTGGATTTGGATTTATTCAAAGAAATCAATGATAACTACGGCCATCACGTTGGCGATCTGTCGTTAGCCTTTTTCTCTGATACCCTGCACAAAACGCTGCGCGCGTCAGATTCGATTATCCGTATGGGCGGCGATGAGTTCCTGCTGCTGCTGCCGTGGAGCACCTATTCCGCGGCAAGCGCCCTGATGCAACGCGCGCAAAAGCTGCTCAAGCACTTCAAATATGACGGTATTTCCATTCCCATTTCGTGTTCCTACGGCATTCAGGAATTCACCGGTGATTTTGCGCAAGACTGTCAGATTGCAGATGAAAAGCTGTACATCATGAAGAATCGCCCGACGCGCACGCCGGGCCGCCAGACGCCGCTGGAAACCACGCCACAGCAGGTGCCTGAACGCGATCCTGACACGGGCCTGTTGACCCTTACAGGTCTGCGCAATCATCCGGAAACCTTTAAAGACCGCAGCATCATGATGCTGATTCATCTCAGTAATCACTCGTCTCTAACCAATCTGCTCGGTCCGGAGTACGGCAAATCATTGATGGATTACCTGATTTCCCGCATTAGCATGACCTTCCCGGAAGATATTATTCTGTGCCGGGAGCGCGTGGACAAACTGGTGGTGATTCTCCCACCGGTAAGAACCCTCGAGCAGCTTGGGCTTTGGGAACATAAGGCAAGTACGCTCTTTACGCTGCAGGAAGTGTCGTTCATCGAACAGCATGAGCTGCGCATTGAAGGTAATGCAGGGCTTGTCCAATCGCCGCTTACGCCGGACACCTTCGACACCGCGCTGCGTAATTCGGGCGTCGCGCTGCACCATGCGCGTAAACAAGGCAACGCGAAGGTCACGGTCTTCACCCCGGATATGCATGCCGCCGGACTGCACCATATTCAGCTCCATGAACAGCTGAACTTTGCGCTGGAGCGTGAAGAATTCCGCCTTGTCATGCAGCCGATCGTCGGGCTGGAGAAAGACTCGGAGTGCCGTGAAGGTGAGTGTCTGATTCGCTGGAACAGCAAGGTGCTGGGGAATGTTCCGCCGGATGAGTTTATCCCTATCGCCGAAGAAACGGGTCTGATCATTCCGCTGGGCGAGTGGATAATCAACAGTGCCTGTCGCGAACTGGCGAAGCTGATTGCCCGCGGTGCCAGTGAAGACTTCAAATTACACATTAATATCTCCCCTCTGCAGCTGCAGGCCAACGAGTTTGCCGAAGGGGTGATTGAATCGCTCAAGCAGCATGGATTGCACGGTCAGAACCTGTGTATCGAAATTACCGAAGGGGTGCTGATTGGCAGTGGCACCAACACCTGCCGACATCTGAAAGCCCTCCGTGAGGTTGGCGTGACAATCGCGCTGGATGACTTTGGCTCCGGTTATTCCAGCCTGTCCTATCTGCACACGCTGCCGTTCGATCAGCTGAAAATCGACCGCCAGTTCGTGAGTGGCGTTCTGGCAGACAGCCGCAGCGAGTCGGTGATTGATTCCGTTCTGAACCTGTCACAAAGCTTTGGTGTTCCAATGGTGGCTGAAGGGATTGAAGATCAGGAAACCGGCGATAAATTACGTGCCATGGGCTGCCTGCTGGCGCAGGGCTATCACTATGGCCGACCAAAACCGTTTAACGAATGGCCTGTCCATAACGGTCAAATCACGCTGTAACCTTCTTCGCATCGCTTATCAACGGCAGCCTTTAGGGCTGCCGTTGTGCTATCTGCACGCCCCGCATGCCCTTTCGGCCAACATCCCATTTCCCTGTGCGTTTCCCTGAGAAGACATTGCTGCATGCACTGGCGAGGGATAAAAAAAAGCTGGCGAGAATGCCAGCTTTAATTTGAGGGGTTGCATCAGGTTATTTTTTTACCTGAACCGCCGTGGTTGTCGGTGCGGGAGTGGGGACTATCGCCTGCACGCTTTGCAGCGGGACAGGCGGATGCGCAACTTTGTCTCCCCGCTGGCTGAAGAACGACTTTAACGTCTCTGAGGCCGATTTCGTCAGGATCATCATTTCGATACGCCGGTTGGCTTCACTGCTCGGATTGGCTTTGTCGAGCAACATCTGATCGGCCATCGCATTCACCTGCAGCACTTTGCCTTCCGGCATCCCCGCCTGTTCCATGATGGTCCTTGCCGCCAGCGCACGATCGCCAGACAGGTTCCAGTTGTTGTACTTCCCACCGCGATACTTCAGGCCATCGGTATGCCCGGTGATAATCATGTTGTTATCAAGGGAGTCAAACACCGGCGTGAGTTGCACCAGCAGCTTTTTGAAATAGGGGGAAATTTTGGTGCTGCCCAGAGGATACATCTGCTGATGCTGGTCATCTTTAATCAGGATGCGCAGCCCCTGCGGAACAATTTCAATTTCAAGGTTAGCGTCCATCTTCGCCTTTTGCGCGATGTTATAGATGGTGGTCGCGAGTTCGCCTAATTCATGCGCGTTCTTTTGCTTGAGCAGCACCGTATTCTCGGTGCTTCTGATCGGCATGTTCAGCTGATGATTCATCAGGCTATTCAGATTGGTCTCGGACTGGACCGCCATATGTGTCATCGGCCCTTTTGGCCCCTGAGCATTAATCGGGTTAATCCGTGGCGAAATATGGTTCAGCGGTGTCATGCCGCCACCGTGGAAAACAGACTGGCTATACAGCGCGGCCACAATCTGCGCCCGCTCTTTCTTGCTCACGCTCCCCACAATCCACAGCGTCATAAACAGCGCCATCATCGCTAAGGTGAAATCCGCAAAAGCCACTTTCCAGGCGCCACCATGATGGGCGGTGTGCCCCTTCTTAATCTGTCGACGGATGATGGTTTTATTGGGCGTCCGATCGCGGCGCCCAGGACGTGGTCTTATACTCATTCCTGCTCCAGCATGGTGTTCACCCAGGCATCAAGATTGGAGAAGGTCGGCTTCGAGGCCAGGTGCAACAGCTTACGTCCGGCATCCACCGCCAGCAGCGTGGGTTTACCCGCAGCCTGTGCCACCAGCACAGTACGCACACACTCAAGCAGTGAATGTTCAGCACGCGCCTGAAGCTCTATCGCATTGGAAAGCGGATCCATCACGCAGTAACAGATGAATACCCCCAAAAAGGTGCCCACCAGTGCCGCGGCGACCTTCAGGCCTATCAGCGCGATGGAACCATCGATGGACTGCATGGTAATGATAATCCCCAGTACCGCCGCGCAGATCCCAAACCCCGGCATCGCCTCAGCCGTGCGCTGCAGGGAACGGGAAGGCGTAAGCAGCGATTCCTCTGCGGTATCCAGTTCCTGGTCCAGAATACTTTCCAGCTCATGGGCATCGATTTTGCCCATCGCCATCAGGCGGAAGTTATCCGCAATAAAGGTCACCAGACGCTGCTGCGTCAGAACCAGCGGGTATTTCTGGAAGATGGTGCTCTCTTCAGGCTGTTCAATGTGCTGATCGAGTGCACGCAACCCACCGTTCTGGACGGTTTCCAGCAGTTCATAAAGACACAGCAGCATCTGGCGCTGAAACTCCGGCCCCAGTTTCTTTTTGCTGATAACGCCCTTAATCTGGTGAAAAATCTCACGCAGCACGTGCATCGGATTGGCAATGATCATCGCGCCTGCTCCGGCCCCAAGAATGATGATGATCTCCGCTGGCTGCCAGATGGCAACCAGCTGGCCACCCGCTTCAAAATAGCCGCCGAACACACAAGCCAGAACAACGACTAACCCCAATAATTTTTGCATGACACCCTCAATTCCTGTTGCTGACACCGGTAAACCCGCTGTCGTTATTCCTGATAAAAATAGGCGCGGATCTTTTCCATGATCCGTTTATTGATCTGACAAACCCGGGCTTCACTCACCCCAAGAACCAGAGATATTTCTTTTAGATTCATGCACTTTTGATAGTACATCGACAATACAAAACCTTCGTTTTCCGTCAGTGTGCCCAGTGCTTTGCTGAGTAAATCCTGAGTGATGAACTGCTCTTCCAGCGCCCTTCCCTGAAAAATCGGCTGTTCCTGATCGCCTGACAGCATTTCATCGAGGCTGGACATCGTCTCGGCGTTTTCCAGCAGCAGGTACTCCTGATACTCGTCGACGTCGATCCCATGAGGAGCCAGCTCGTTCCATTCAGGTTCATGTCCCAGCTGTTGACGCAGCGTACGAATCAGGTCTTTAATGCGATGGAATTTCTGTCGCAGCTGACGCGGACGCCAGTCGAGGCTGCGTAACTCATCAAGAATGGCACCGCGAATGCGTTGGCTGGCGTAGCCCACAAAGTGTTCATCGGGCACGCCATAACGGCGAATAGCGCTGAGTAAACCCATCAGCGCTATCTGCTCCATGTCCTGCCGATCCATGATGTGACTGCACTGATACGACAGCTGACGAACGATTTTTCGCACCAGAGGAAGCCAGCCCATCAGGTGCTGGTTTTCTTCCTGTGGCGTCATTTGAGGCGTTACCTGGAACGCCTGCCCTTCATACTCACGCTGCATGGTTTACTTTCACAGTTGCTGACGGAATGCCGTTACTGGAAGACCGCTTTGGTGACCAGTACGTCGCAGAATGGAATGGCCGTATGACGGTTTTCCAACTCTTTTTTCAGCGCTTTCGCCAGCAGATCGCGAATGTCCGGCACTTTCATGTACTGAATATCGTCGAAGCTTTTCTGGGATAACGCGCTGACAATAATGCTCTGATACAAAGACTCATCTGCGCGGACAACGCTCTGTTTGTCTTTGTCCGCCACGGCCAGCGCCACTTCGATAAGCACATAGTGATGCGCACCGCGTTGGTCGCTGAGCGTCACGATCGTTTCCGGCATGGTGATGTAGCTCAGGTTGGCCGGGTTCACGGTGACCGGTGCCGGAGATGACGACCCAGCCGCGGCAATTAGCCCCTGGAGCTTGCCCGTTTTCAACGCAAAGTAACCTGCACCGCCGCCGAGGAGGGCGACGACACAGGCACTGATAAGACTGGCTGCGATAATTTTTTTCATTGTTTTACTTATACTTTAAGCAGAACGGATTCGTTCTGACGCCCTTCGTCCGTATCCTCAATCCTTGCTGACGCCAGGATCGTAGACTCCTCATTCTCACGCTGTTGCTGCTGGTGCTGATGCTGGTGTGACTGACCGTCCGGGGAGACCTGGACATTCACCTGCATAAAGTTGTGCTGCACCAGATGCTGACGGAGCTGATCGGAGAACTGCTGAAGGGTCTTCAGCACGTCGCTTTGGCTGGCGCCGATGTGAACGGTCAGATTCTGATTCCCATCCAGATGAACAGCGATTTCCAGCTTGCCCATGGAAGGCGGATCAAGGCGAATCGTGGACACCTGCTGCTGATTGTCGAGTTGGAACTGGATGCGATCTTTGAGCAGCATGTTGAGCTTCTCGCCAAGTTCATCCAGATTTGTGCTTTCTGCCGGTACAGCGTGTGCCGGTGCAGCAGCGACCGTCCCGGTAATGGTGCGAGGCGAGAGATCGCTCATTGCGCTCACCGCCGTCAGTGATGCCCCGTTCACCGGGTTGCTGACGGCTTCAGTGCGATCCGCGACCTGGTTTTTCATCGCCGCATGCAGGTTGGCGTGAAGATCGGTATGCGGTCGATTGAGGATGTTTTCTTTTGCGACCGTGGGCTTCGACGCCCCCAGACTGTGCAAATCCTGAGCGGAGAACTTCGCGAGCGTGGCCTGTTGTGTCACATTCCCTTCCGGCGCTTTCCCGGACGTTTTGTTCAACAACGCCTGTAAGGCCTGTGGCAGCAACGGCTGCGACGCTTCGCCATCACCTTTCTCCTGCTTGGCTGAAAGCATGCCAAGCGCTTTCACCAGCGTGTGCGCATCGGCACCCGCCAGTCGGCTGGTCCGCAGTATGTCGCTAGCCGCAGCTGGCGCGCGTGTTTCGTTTGGCGCGGCAGTGGGTGCCAGCAACATCGCCATTAATGCCGTCAGATCCTGCGCTGTGTGCTCGTCTTTTTGCTTCTCGGCTTTCGCCGGATGAGCCAGGTGTCTGGAGACGACACCAGAGGCGGCATCATCGAGAGTAAACGCTTCACCGTCAGCACGCTGTGGCTGACCCTGAGTCGGTTGCTGTTGTTGCGTGGCCAGCAGCGCCTGCACCGCCGGTTGAACTGAATTCATTCCTGCTCCGTGAATAAATTAACCATTGAATAAGCCAGCATCCCTTCTTTTTTGGTTTGATGCTCCGCCATCTGCTCTTGCAGGAAAGTCGCGCGGGACTCCCGACGTGCAATGATGCTGCTAAAGCCGTCGTGCAGCGTTTTCCTGGTGCTTTGCAGCTGCTGCACTGAGGTTTCCTGCGCTTCGTACTCTTTGAACAGCGCCATCACCTGCTGACGCAGGCCCGGCATCCGCCGCCAGCGCTGTTGGTCGAGCGCACTGTTCATTTCGTCGAGCAGTGCAAACAGTTGGCTACGTAAATGTTCACTGGACATCCCGTCTACCCCAGCTTCTTCGACAGCCCTTCCCAACCCTCATGCAGGTTTTGCAGGATCAGGACCACTTCATCGACTTTCTCAATACTCAACTCACTGCTCGCCTCATACAGGCGATAGACGCAGTGGTCATAAAGACGCGCCAGGTTTTGTACCAGTTCACCGCCTGTTTCAAACTCCAGCGAACTGGTCAACGCGTTGAGAATATCGATACACTTATTGATGCTTTGCGCTTTGCGTTCAAAACGTTTGCCTTCCATATGGCTCTTGGCACGTTCCAGTTCATCCAGCAGGCCGGAATACAACACCAGCACCAGGTCGAGTGGCGACGCGGAGGCGGTTCTTGAGGCCAAATCCATTTCTTTGTATTGCGAATACCCGTCTTGGGAACCGTACATAATCGTTTTACCTTTTCGTCGTCAGTTCAGGCTTACATGAACGCAGCCATGCTCATTTTCATGCTGTACACCTCAATCATGGTGCTGGTGTACTCAGACAGATAGCGATCGTAGGTCTGTTCATAGGTCTGCTGCAGGTCGTCGGTTTTGCCGTCGATCTTGTCCTGCTTTTTATCCAGTGAATCCTGACGACTGGCGATAATGCCGGTATTGGAGTCGGTATAGGTATCCATCAGGTTATCCATGGCGGCAATCATGCCGTCATCGCCAACAAAGATGTCGGTCAATCCATCCGGATTTTCGGTCATGGCTTCGTCAAATGTGGTTGAGTCGATGGTCAAATGGCCATCGGAATCCAACGTAATGCCGTAATCAATGATGGAGCTGCCGTTGTAGTCGGCGTGCACTAGCTGGTCCATCTGGCTGGTGAGTGATTTCAGCCCCGCATCGCCTGCAAATACGCCGCCGGAAGAGCCACCGGTCCCGACATCCGTCAGACTGTCAATGGTGTCGACCAGCGTGTTGTAAGAATCCACAAACACCTGCACCTGTGCCTGAGACGCAGAGTTGTCCTGCGCTACGGTCAGGGTGACGGGTTCATCGGTCGTGACTGCTGAGAAGGTCATGCTGACGCCAGGAATGACATCATCGAAGGTATTGCTGCTGCTACTGATCGTTGGGCCGGTCTCGGAGCCCAGATGGATCACGGCATCCTGAGCGCTACTCAATGACGTGTGCGAGGCGGTTGCCGCATCATTTAATTCAGTATTGCCGGACACAGAAACGCTAAACGCGTTGGCCTCGCCGCTGTGGTCGGAAGAGAGCATGATGGTATTGCCATCATCCGTTTTCATCAGCGTCGCGGTCACGCCAGGGTTTTCATCGGAGTCATTGATAGCATCAACCACTTCGTTGCCATCAAGAAAGCCATCGCCATCGCTATCAGCAGCAGCCAGATCGATATCCATCTGGGTGTCGCCCATGGTCAGCGTCATCGTGCCCTGAGCAGGAATGGTGTCATCCTTAATCGAATAAGAATCCTGCTGCGTTTGCGCCAGCTGCGAAACATAGAATGTGTAGGTGCCAGGCTGTGCTTCTGAGTTAGCAGAAACGGTTGCGGAGTCATCGCTCGTCGTTGCGGTATTGACCACGACACCGTTTTCCGGGTTGTTCAGCGCATCAACGGCACTTTGGAAATCGCTGATTGAGGTGGACAGCGTTTCCAACCCGGCGGTTTCGGCATTGACATCCGCCTGCTGCTGCGCGACCTGGCCTGCCTGGGTGACAACACTCGCGTAAGCGACTTCCTGGGCTATCGTTCTTGGGTTAATCATGTTCGACTCCGTAAATGATAATTTTATAAAGCAATATCCGTGCCATGTTTTTTATCTTTTTATTTCAACACGATAGAAAATTGGGGAAAGATTCTTTCCGGACCTGATCAAAGGCAGGCGGAGAAGACGGAACAAAAAACACCGCCTGGGCGGTGTTTTTCAGTGACGTCAGTCCGTTATGTAAACCCCGAAAGAGGATTACTGCAGCAGGCTGGAGATCATGCTGCTGGTGCTGTTGGACTGTTTCAGCATGGTGATACCGGTCTGCATCAGTACCTGCTGTTTGGTCATGTTAGACGCTTCCGTCGCGTAGTCGGTATCCATGATGTTACCGACAGCCACGTCCGTGTTGTCTTTCATGTTGGTCAGGTTGGCTGCGGTGTCGTTCAGACGGTTGATGGAAGCACCCAGTTTGGACTGGATTGCGCCGATATCGTCCTGTGCCGTCTTGATGTTGTCCATCGCCGTTGAAGCGCCACCAGAGGTGGTCAGTTCAGTACCGGTTGCGCCGGTGCCGGTGCCATCAGTCTGGTCGTCTTTGAACGTCGCACTCACATTACCCAGATCAGTTACCAGGCTGCCCAGCTGAGAAGAGATATCCACGCTGATGGTGTCAGAGGATTCTGCACCCACCTGGAAGGACACGGATGACTGGAACAGGCCGTCTTTACCGGTGTTGCTGTTACCGCTGGTGCCGAACAGGTTGGTGCCACCGTAAGTGGTGTTTTCCATCATGTCAGACATCTGCTGGCCCAGTTCATCGTACTCGTCCTGCATCGCCTGCAGGTCATCGTCGCTGTACGTTCCGTTCGATGCCTGAGTGGCGAGGTCGTTCATACGGCCCAGAACGTCAGTCATTTCGTCGAACATGCCATCTGCAGTCTGCAGCATCGCCGTCGCATCGTTGATGTTGCGCAGTGCAACCGCATCGCCATCAGACTGAGTCTGCAGGCGGGTAGCGATCTGCTTACCTGCGGCATCGTCAGCAGAAGAGTTGATGCGGTTACCGGTAGCCAGACGCTCCATGGAGGTTGCCAGGGAGGAGTTTGATTTATTGATGGCGTTAACTGCTGCCATAGAGGCAACGTTGGTGTTCATCGATAACATGATACTGTTCCTTGTTAAAATTAAGATTTACCGCTTGGTACTCCTGAAATGCGACACCCCCGGCGTGAAACTTAATAAAGTTTTTAATTAAATTTACGCGTTGTTATTTAAAAATAAATAACGCTTTTTACCGATATTATTATCATTGTTCTCTGTGAGCATGATGCTAATATCAGCGAAGCATTGTTGATGAGTTTTAAATCAATTAAATAATATCAATACCGATTCAGAATGAGTCTGGGAAAGGTAGACATTCCATTGCAAGAAAGTATTGCTGAGGACGACATAACCGATGAAAACAATTATTACTTTTGGCACTTTCGATTTGTTTCATATTGGCCATCTTAATATCCTGACTCGTGCAAGGCAGCTTGGGGACAGGCTGATTGTCGGCGTCTCCTCAGATGCCCTGAACATCCGCAAAAAAGGCCGAACGCCGGTCTACGATCAGCAGGACCGGATGCAGATCCTTGAGGCGTTAAAATGCGTCGACGCCGTCTTTCTGGAGGAGTCGTTGGAGAAAAAAGCAGATTATATTCAACAATTTGATGCAAACGTTTTGGTTATGGGTGATGACTGGACGGGCCGCTTTGACGCCGTGTCCCGCGACTGTGAGGTCATCTATCTTCCGCGCACCCCCTCGATATCCACGACGTCAGTGATTGAAGTCGTCAAAACAAAAGGTGAACGGTAGGACACCGCAATGCACCAGCCTTTCCCGAGTGGAAAGCGTATTTCCTCTTTCGGAAACAGTTGAAAATAATCGTTTAAAATCATAATGATAAATAATGGCATGCTTATTGCTTAAGTCATTGTATTCCTTATTCAATGTCTCGATTGCCATTATGAACCCTATGCACAAATTTGATTATCACGAACCTGAATTCGTTCGCCAGTATCGGACGACAAATGAGGGTAAAAAAGACCACGTCGTTACTCTGCAGTGGTTGCAGGAAGTTCGCGAGAGCTTACGCCTGGATGACAAAGCGGCCTGCACTGCACTGCTGCAAAATCCTGAAGCCTTTCTTTTGCATAGCGAAACGCGTGAAACCCGCGAGGAAGCCCCTGTTCTCCCGCGCCGCGCCCAAATACTCAATCAGGCGTCTTTCGATGTGATGGCCCTGCACCCACTTGCGGTAGAAAAACGCTTGTATAGCCTGGGTATCATGCTGTCATTTGCCGAAAAAAATCCTGGCGAGAGCGAGGCAACGCAGGCCGTGCTGGCTTCGCTGCCGGAGAAAATGCGCGACTATCTGCATCAGGGCATCATTGAGACTCAGTTTCAACAGCTACCCGCAATACCGGCACTCCAGCGCCAACTGATTTCCGGCTTAGCCAGCCTCGATGTTAAGTGGGACCTGTTGCCCGAAAGCCCGCGCAAACAGACGCTGCCATTGCAAATCAACCTGCTTGCCCTGCAGGATGACAATGGCATGGCGTTGTTACAACAACAGCTTTCGTCCCTGTGGACTTCCAGCGTGGCGGCGAGCCTCAATGAAACCCCGTGGATGCTGGAAAACTACCTGCTTTACCGCTTGTATCATGATGTTTTCCCATGGCACGAGCAACAGTCCGTGCTTGAGCGCTATCTGCTGCTCAACGTCGACTTCTTCATGCTGAAAACGCTGTTCAGCCTGTGGGTGATGGACGGTGCCGCTCTGACCCCCGAAGAGAGTATTGCTCTGGTAACCCTCTTTGAACAATGGCGCGGTACGCCTGAGGCACAGAACCAGTATCAGCAAGTGCTGAGGGCTCATTCAGCCGATGCGCTACTGAGCGCCTTCTCTCTGCTGGTCCTGTAATTTTCCGCAGGGGTTCGCCCCTGCGCTTTCAACATGATGTAATCCGATGTCATCTCAAATTATTTCCCCAAAATTGAAAGCCGCTCCCATGATTAAAACGCTCGAGACTGGCCGTGAATTGCCTTTTGTCAGCGTGGTCACGCCCACCTGGAACCGCGCCGCTTTTCTGCCCTATCTTCTGTATATGTTTCGCTACCAGGACTACCCGGCCGATCGCCGGGAGCTGATTATTCTTGATGATTCAGAGCAGAATAACGAAAAAATCATCCACGCACTGACGCAAGGAAAGCCCGAAGCCCTGAATATTCGTTACGTCTATTCCTCCGAGCGTTTGGATCTCGGGCGCAAGCGAAACATGCTGAATGACATGGCGACCGGGGAATATATCGTGTGTATGGATGATGATGATTTCTATCCTGCGGATAAAATCTCCTACACCATCAGCATGATGCAGCGGCACGGTGCATTGATTTCCGGCGCCGATCAGATTGCAATCTGGTACAGCCATATCAATCGTATCTATAAAACCCGCGCCTTTGGCGAAAATAACATCATCAATAACACCTTCGCCTATCACCGCAATTATCTTAAAAAACATCGTTATGTTGATGAGTGCAATCTGGCCGAAGAGGCCGGGTTTACTAATAATTTCACGGTTAAACCGCTGCAACTGCCCGCTGAACGTATCAATCTGTGTATTTCCCACAGCCAAAATACCTTTGATAAAGATTTCGTCCTTGCCAGTAGCCAGGCGATGGAGAAAAGCATCGAAGAATGGGTCAGCGATCCGATGCTCAAAACCTGGTACAAAAGCCTGCATAATGCCGCAACCGGACAGGTGATTGACTGGAGCAACATCGATCAGTTCATCATTATCAACCTGGATAAACGCGAAGACAGGCTGCAAAGCATTTATGCAGAGTTAAGCCTGTTAGGCGTGCCGGAAGAAAAAATCACCCGTTTGAGCGCCGTTGAGCATCCTCAGGGGCAGTTGGGTCGTGCTCAGTCGCACTTGCAGGCGCTGGAGCTGGCGCAGTCCCAGGGCTGGCGCAACTATCTGTTACTCGAAGACGACTGCGCGCTCCTCAAGCAAAAGAAGCACGTGCAGGCCATCAAAAAATTGCTGCAGGCTCTACCGCATCTGCCCTGGGAAGTGATTTTGCTGGGGGCCAATGTACAGGCAGGCAGTGAGCTTAAAAGTTTCGATAATTTGCTGCGCGTTCAACGCTGCGAACTCATCTGCGCTTATCTGGTGAATCAGCCTTACTACGCGACGCTGGCCCGTCATATGCACAATGACCTCTCGACCAGCCTTGAGCAGCAGTGGAAACCGTTGTTACGTAAAGATAAATGGCTGGCTTTCTCTCCGAGCCTTGCTTATCAGAAACCGGGATTCAGTGATATCGTCGGCAACACGACCGATACCACTCAGCAGTATTTCAGCCGTCATCCACGCAACTCGCACACCCACGCTGCCAAAGAACCCACGAAACAGCTGCTGGGCAACGTGATTGGCTTCTATATGGAGACGGCGTTCCATTATCAGGTGCATAAACCGCTGATTGATGCGCTGATGGCACAGGGTTACCGCTGCGAACTGTTAGTGAACGATCGCACTCCGCAGGGCTACGTGCAGGAAATGCAGGCCTGCCTGAAAAACCTGGAAAACCCTGAACTGCGCGGCAGCCTGCTCTCTCAGGTCGTCGAAGGCCGACAGCGATATGGTTGTCTGGTGAGTCCGTTTTACACCCCGGTGATAAACGGTCTTGCCGACATCCACATCCGCGCGATGTATGGACTGGCTAAAGAGGAGTGGAATCATGCCTGGTGGAACACCTTCTATCAGCACATTCTCTGTTACAGCCACCACACCCAACAGGCTCTGGATATTGGCGGTAGCGCAAAAATAGTGGGTAACCCTCGCTTTGATGCCTGGCATCAGCAAAGTTTTGATAAAACGCTACCGGACTCACTGCGAATAGACCCCGCCAAGCCCACGTTGCTCTATGCGCCGACTTACGGCAATCTCAGCTCCATCCCCTATTGGGCAGAAAAACTGCACCATCTGAGCCACCGGTTTAACATCGTCACCAAGCTGCATCACGGGACAATTTGCCGAACGGAAGAGAAAGCGTCACTGGATTTGGTTAAGCGCTATTTAAAACGTTATGTGAGCGAGCATCACTTTACCCTGCCCCTGCTGGCCAAAGCGGATTACGTGATAACCGATAACAGCGGGTTTATTTTCGACGCTATCCATACCAGCAAGCGGACGATTTTACTCAACTGGGAAGGGATGGATAAGCTGCTTGAAGCGGGAGAAAGTTACTCATCGCCCCACAGCCCGGACCAGAAGCTGCGTGAGATCCTTCCTACAGCCAACGATATGGAAGAGCTGACGATGTTACTTCAGGCGGAGTATGACTGGAGCGCAATCGAGACGTCGATGACCGCGCTTCGCCAACACTATTGTGATGCCTTTCAGGATGGCCAGGCCGCAAAACGGGCCGCCAACGTCATCGCCGATGCGCTCGACAATGCCGCGACACCGCAGACAAATACGCTGTTGATGAGCCTGCAACAAAAACTGTTTAGCTAAGCCGAACGCCCTCTTGCCGCAGGCGGAGGGCTTCAGACTGACGGTCGACGTGTTGACCCTACTCCACGTAGTGTTCAGCAAACATCTCTTTCGTCACCGGGCGCGAGAAAAGATAGCCCTGCCCCAACGTCACCTTTTCTTTAAGCAGAAAGGACACCTGCTGCAGGGTTTCAATGCCTTCGGCGATCACGTTGATATCACGGATATGCGCTTGATGGATAAGGTTTCGCGTTTCATCGAGGCACGTTGCGGCAATTAACCGACGATCTAATTTAATATACTCTGCCTGCCATGCGTTATATTTACGCTGCAACATATCCAAACTATAAATATCACCCCAGGCGATTTTAAACCCATGTTTAAGCAACGTTTCAAGGTTGTTTTTCATTGGTGTGGTAAGGCTGGAATCCTGTCCGGTAATCTCCAGAATGATGATCGCCGGAAAAATGTTGTAGTGGGCTGACTGCGCAATTAGGGTGTCCGCATAGCCTGGATAGGATAATTCTTTCCTGGACACATTGATGTTATAGATACGGTGAGAGCCGGGACCGGAACAATATTTATTGATATAATCAAAGGCCTCGTCAACCAGATGAGTCCCTAATTTAATAATACCCGTTCCATGACGTTCCAGCTTGTTGATAAAACGTAACGGAGGGATAGTTTCACGCAAATACTTTCCGCGAACCAGGACTTCTCCACCGACACACTTAAAACGAGACAAGTCAAAGAGCGGTTGAAACCATATATCAACAGGAAAAGGCTTTTTATTTTTGGATATTCTCTTTACGATAAAATCGCTGGCTATTTCACTTCTCGACCTATCCATCCCATCAGCCTTTTCTATATCAATAATGCAACAAATGCTAGCGGGGATTATGGACAAACTCAATTCAAAAACTTTTTAAAAACATAAGAATAACGAGAATCATCCCAAAAAAACAAAGCGCCTACGGAAATATTTCAGCAATAGCTTATCCGATATAAACAGGCAAAAAAAAACACCGCCTGGGCGATGTTTTTCTGTGACGTCAGTCCGTCATGTAAACCCCGAAAGAGGATTACTGCAGCAGGCTGGAGATCATGCTGCTGGTGCTGTTGGACTGTTTCAGCATGGTGATACCGGTCTGCATCAGTACCTGCTGCTTGGTCATGTTAGACGCTTCCGTCGCGTAGTCGGTATCCATGATGTTACCGACCGCCACGTCCGTGTTGTCTTTCATGTTGGTCAGGTTGGCTGCGGTATCGTTCAGACGGTTGATGGAAGCACCCAGTTTGGACTGGATTGCACCGATATCGTCCTGTGCCGTCTTGATGTTGTCCATCGCCGTTGAAGCGCCACCAGAAGTGGTCAGTTCAGTACCGGCTGCGCCGGTGCCGGTGCCATCAGTCTGGTCGTCTTTGAACGTCGCACTCACATTACCCAGATCAGTTACCAGGCTGCCCAGCTGAGAAGAGATATCCACGCTGATGGTGTCAGACGATTCTGCACCCACCTGGAAGGACACGGATGACTGGAACAGGCCGTCTTTACCGGTGTTGCTGTTACCGCTGGTGCCGAACAGGTTGGTGCCACCGTAAGTGGTGTTTTCCATCATGTCAGACATCTGCTGGCCCAGTTCATCGTACTCGTCCTGCATCGCCTGCAGGTCATCGTCGCTGTACGTTCCGTTCGATGCCTGAGTGGCGAGGTCGTTCATACGGCCCAGAACGTCAGTCATTTCGTCGAACATGCCATCTGCAGTCTGCAGCATTGCCGTCGCATCGCTGATGTTGCGCAGTGCAACCGCATCACCGTCAGACTGAGTCTGCAGGCGGGTCGCGATTTGCTTACCGGCGGCATCGTCAGCAGAAGAGTTGATGCGGTTACCGGTAGCCAGACGCTCCATGGAGGTTGCCAGGGAGGAGTTTGATTTATTGATGGCGTTAACTGCTGCCATAGAGGCAACGTTGGTGTTCATCGATAACATGATACTGTTCCTTGTTAAAATTAAGATTTACCGCTTGGTACTCCTGAAATGCGGCACCCCCGGCGTGAAACTTAATAAAGTTTTTAATTAAATTTTCAGCTCGTTGTTTTTCAACGAAAAGATAATCAGAAAATGATAAGCACGCCCCGCAAATACAGTATTTCCATGGAATGAAATCGGGGATATAACCAACAGCTCACAGCAAATTTATTAATAAACAGAGCGGCACAGTAAATGAATAACAGGGCGGTTAAAGAAGAAGGTAAAATAACGGACAATGACTGCTCAATAGTGTCCGACAAGATAATTTAGCCCGGGCACAGAATGGCCGAAAATACGACCCGTAATGCCAATGCTACCGCTTATCGTCAAGAAAACACTTAAACCGTTGCTGCTGGTGATGATCGTTATCCCTTTCACCGCACAAGCCGTAAAACCCACGCCAACCCACCACCATAAGCGTGCAGTGCATAAAAAGAAACGCGTCGCCCCGGTCGACACCCTGAGCTATGCTGCCCGTTTGCGAATGCTCAATCGAGCGCGATTGCTGAACCACTATCACGCCGAACATCCCAAAACGAGTGTTGCTGAGCTGGCCGCGATTTCCACCTCAACACGCGCGCAGCGGGCAGCAAACAGAACGTTAGTGAAGGCTCACCCTGAGTGGTTTCGTGGGCCATGGAAGTTGGGAGACAGTCGCTGGGAACACGTGGAAGATAACGACACGTTTCTCAGCCACGACCACCTGAAAAACCTGACGGAAGTGGCTATCCATCGTATGGAAGCCCAGTTAGGGAAGCCGTATGTCTGGGGCGGAACCGCGCCTGATACCGGGTTTGATTGCAGCGGGCTGGTGTTCTACGCCTATAACAAAGTGCTGGCAGAAAAGCTGCCGCGCACGGCGAACCAGATGTACCACTACCGACGTGGCGTGAAAGTGCCGGGGGATGCGCTACGACGCGGCGACCTGCTCTTCTTTCATGTGCACAGCAGCGCGCAGGTGGCTGACCATATGGGCGTATATCTGGGACACGGTCAATTTATCGAATCCCCACGCACCGGTGAAGCGGTTCGGGTCAGTCAGCTTCAGGATCAGTTCTGGCAGGATCACTTCCTCGGCGCTCGCCGTATTCTGACCCGCAATACCATTCTCTAAAGATTGAGGATCTGTAACAGGATTATCAGTAGGGTTGCCAGCAGCACCACCACCGCAACGGATAGCCAGCCCGGCGTGAAAGCCTGGCGTAGATCGGCAGAAGACGCGGTAAACGGATGCCACAGCGGTGAAGCACTGTTATTCGCATCAGCATCTATGCGTATATCCCCCTTTTGCGTTTCCTTCGACGTCTGCTCTTCGGCAATGCGCCCGCGTCTGACCAAAACGCTGCCTTCGCCACGACGCTCGCCGGGCTCCTGTTTGGTGAGCGTTCGGGGATCTTCAGATGTCCTGGCTGCTGCTGACGTTTCTTCGCCCACCCCTTTCAGCAGCTTCTGCGTTAGCGACAGCAGCGATGTCCCGGGTTTGTCTTCAGCACGCGTTTTTTTCACTTCCTCAGGCTGACTCAATACCGTCTTCACGCGTGGTGTATCGCGAACAAACGCCGGCACAGGAGAGGAGAACATAGTCTGCTCTTCATCCGCCAGCAGGGTCGCTAACCGTTGGGTTGGCAAGCTGACAGGTCTGGCGGTCGCCGATAGCCTGCGATTCGCCACAAGGGATGATCGCGGCGCGGGCGAGGCGTTGTTTGTTGCGTTTTTACGACGAGGCGCGGGCGTTACCTGTTGTTCACTGCGCTGACGCGCAGGAGCCGGTGAGCCGCATGGCGCGTCAGGTGCGGTTGAGACCACAGGCTCATAGGGAACAAAAGGCGCTTTGGGCTGCTCATCCGGATACTGAGGAACAACAGAGGGCTGCGGCGGTTGGACGGTCCGTGTTGCTGGGGAAGAATCCGGTTCGGGTAAACCCGGCACCGGCGATGACGCCAGATGATCGATCGCCGCGTTTAATACCGCCTTCTTCAGCAAAGAGGGCGACTTGTCCGCGACGTAGTCAGACTCCGGCTCAGGAGACGCCGCAGGAGAGGCACTTGCCTCTTCTACCTGAACGCTGTCCAGCATCTCTCCGAGGGCCTGCGGAACCGCTGTTGTGAGGTTCTGCAGGGCTCCGTGGATCCTCGCCATTAGCTCAGAGAGCCCAGGATTTTGAGCTCAAGTTCATCCGGCACTTCGTTGTAAGAAAGTACCTGAAGCCCTGGCGCAAACAGACGTGCGTAGCGCGCCAGTAACGGGCGCAGCAGCGGAGCCACTAACAGCACCGGTGCCCGGCCTGCCGCCTTCATCTGCTCTTTAATCTGCGGCATGTTGTTCTGGAACTGGCTGAGCATATTCGGGTCGACGGAGACGCTGTCCAGCGCCACTTTACCGCCCTGCTGGGCCTGATTCACAATGCTGGTCAGCAGATTCTCCAGCTCATTGTCGAGGGTATAGACCGACAGTTCACTGTCTCGCTGGAGGCCGGAGGTGATACTGCGACGCAGGGCGAGTCGGACATCCGATGCCAGCAGCAAGGTCTCTTTGGTGACTGCACTGCTGGCAACCAGTACCGTCGCGATGGTCACGATATCCCGTAGCGAAACCCCTTCCGTCAGCAGTTGCCGGTAGACCTTTAACAGCTGACTGTAGTTAAGCGCGGCGTTCAGATCCTCTGCCAGCCGTGGTGCCATGGAGGCCAGACGATTATGCAGCAGCGTAATATCGTCATAGTTGAACAGATCAGGGATGAAATTGCGCACCACTTTATTGACGTGGGTGGCAATGATGCTGGCACTGTCTACTACCTGATAGCCCAGATTCAGCGCTTTCGCTTTTTGCTCATTCTGGATCCAGGTCACCGGCATGCCATAAGCCGGATCCTGTCCCATCGCCCCGTCAATTTCTCCGTAAATCTCGCTGGAGGGCAAAGCCATCAGCTTGTTCGACGGGATGTTGCCCTGCTCGGCCTGAATGCCGTTGATAAAAATGGCATATTCGGTCGGCTTCAGGCGGAAGTTTTCACGCACCCTGATTTCCGGTAACAGCACGCCATTCCCGTCGGAAATCACCTGGCGCACCCCGCGAATACGCTGAGTGAGCGGATCGCCTTTATCTTTATCAATCAGCGACACCAGCTTATACCCAAGGCTCAGGCTGATAGGCTCTATCAGCGGGATAGTCTGCCAGCTGACCTGCTGATCCGCCGTCTCGGTGATCGTTTTGGTCAGGGTCTCCAGGTTTTGCGTCTCTTCCACCGCTTCCTGAGGACGTTTGCTCATCCGCCAGGCACCAAAGGCCAACAGCGCGGTAAACAGCAGGAACGGCAGATGCGGCATCCCCGGCACAATCGCCATGATGAACATGATCGCCGCAGCGGTGTACAGCACCGACGGCGACGCCAGCAATTGCTTACGCACATCGCTGGAAAGGTCTCCGGCATCGCTAACACGGGTCACAATGATCGCCGCGGCGGTCGACAGCAGCAGCGACGGGATCTGCGCCACCAGACCATCACCGATGGTCATCAGCACATATTGCTGAAACGCGGCTTCCGCCCCGAGGTTGTATTTGAAGATACCAATACAGGTACCGCCGATCAGGTTGATGGCCAGGATCATCATCCCGGCAATCGCATCACCGCGAACAAACTTGGAGGCCCCGTCCATCGCACCGTAGAAGTCCGCTTCGCTGGCGACCTCTTTTCGGCGGGTTTGCGCCTGGGTTTGATTGATCAGCCCGGCGTTCAGGTCGGCATCGATCGCCATCTGTTTACCCGGCATCGCATCGAGCGTAAAGCGGGCGGAGACCTCTGAAATACGTTCGGCCCCCTTGGTCACCACGATAAAGTTGATGATCATCAGAATGATGAACACCACAAAACCGACCACAAAGTTACCGCCGATCACCACCTGACCAAACGATTCGATGACCTTACCCGCGGCCCCTGCCCCTTCCTGACCAAACAGCATCACCACGCGGGTTGATGCGACGTTGAGCGACAGGCGCAACAGCGTTGTCACCAACAGCACGGTCGGGAACAGGCTAAATTCCAGCGGTCGCTTCGCAGAGATACTGACCAGCAGCACCATCACCGCCAGCACAATGTTAAAGGTAAACAGAATATCCAGTAGCGCAGGCGGCAATGGCAGGATAATCATCGCCAGCACAGAGAGCAGAACCAGAGGTACGGCTAACTGCGCTTTGCTCAGATAGGTGAGTAATTGCTTACTGTTGGTCATTATCCGTTTTCAAAACCTCTTTTGGGATGGAGATATAGCGATTAAGCTGCGGTCGCGGCTGCGAGCCGGAACGCCAGTTTTTCAGTTGCAGGACATAGGTCAGCACGTGGGCGATGGCGCGGTAGAGCTGGAAGGGGATCTGCTGATTCACCTGCGTGGTGTAGTACACGGAACGGGCAAGCCGAGGAAATTCCACCACCTCAATATTGTGCTCCCGGGCCACCTGGCGAATGAACAGTGCGATCTCGTCGGTGCCTTTCGCCACCACAAACGGTGCCTGTGCGCGTTCCAGGTCGTACTTTAGAGCGACCGCGTAGTGCGTCGGGTTGGTGATCACCACGTCAGCATTGGGAATAACCTTACGCATCTGCCCCATCGCCATCTGGCGTTGCAGGCGACGGACTTTGGCTTTAACCTCCGGCTTCCCTTCCTGGTTCTTGTGCTCTTCCTTGACCTCCTGCTTGGTCATCTTCAGTTTTTTAGTGAACATCTTTTGCGCCAGTGGCACATCGACCAGGGCAAAGAAGACAAACAGGATCACGAAATTAAGCATGATGCCGTGATACATCGACAGGCCCTGACTCACCGCATGCTCAAATGAGAAATCCTGCAGATGGACAAACGCCATAAAGTTGTTGCGTACGCTGAACCAAATCAGCACCAGCACCACCATCGCCTTCAGCACCATTTTTCCGGTTTCAACCAACTGATCGGCGGAGAAGAAGCGACCAAAACCCGAAATCGGATTGATTTTACTGAAATCAGGCAGCAACTTTTTCGGCAGCAGGACAAATCCGCCGGGCACCAGAGAAGCCAGGATTGCCGCCGCGGGGATCGGGATCAGCGTGATGATAAACTTCAACATGATCAAAAGATTATGTTTAAGGAAATGCGCGACAATCCCGGGTTCGTTGATGTGCGTGGCGTAGCCATGAATGGTGAGAAACGCTTCACGGATAAAGCTTGCGTACGCTGGAAACGAATTACTGACCACAATAAATGAGACCAACAGCGTGGCGGCCAGCCCCATATCCTTTGATCGCGCAATTTGCCCGTCTTCACGGGCTTTACGCAGCTTCTGTTTCGAGGGTTTTTCTGTTTTTTCTTCGCTGCTGCTGTCAGCCATGGGACACCTTCAGCTTGTCCATCTGATGCAGCACCGTATTCACCAAATGCAGATAGTGATCCGGCACGCTAAACATCAGCGCAGCAAAGCAGACAAGCCCGGCCAGCATGTTGATCGGGAAACCCAGGGAATAGAGATTCAGCGACGGCGAAATGCGGTTGAGCAAACCAAAGCACATCTGCACGACGAGCATGATGAAGGTGGTGGGCAACGCCAGCAGCAGCGCGGAGGAGAGTACCCAGGTGAAGGCCATCGCCACCGACGATAAAGACTGTGGCGATAATGCATTTCCGATAGGCCAGTAAGTGAAGCTTTTATACAGAATGCTCACCAACAGCAGATGCCCGTCCATGGCAAAAAACAGCAGGATGCCAAAAATGTTGATGAACTCCCCCAGCACCGCAATATTGGCGCCGCTGCCGGGATCGTTCATGGTCGCCATGCTCATCCCCATGTTGAAGGAGAGTATCTGCCCGGCCATCTGCAATATCTGAAACACCAGCTGCAGCATCATGCCAAACAGCATGCCCCAGATGAATTGTTCCAGGGTGAGCAATATCGTGTTGAGCAGGTGATCCGGTATCGGATGAGGGATCATCGGCGTGATAATAAAGCTCAGCAAGCCAGACAGCATGATCCTCACGCGAATGGTAAAAGCGCGGTTATTGAATACAGGGCCAAACTGAAAGAAGGTCATGATGCGAACGAACGGGAACCACATCCCGAGCACCAGATTGGTGAACTGTACGACGTCGGTCTGTAGCATGCTAATGAACCAATACCGCCGCCTGGGTGAACAAATGAATGCACAGATCGCCCAGGGTGGTAATCATCCATTTCCCGCTGATCCCCAGCACCGCCAGGGTCACAATCAGACGCGGCAAAAAGGTCAGCGTCTGTTCGTTGATTTGAGTGACCGCCTGAAAAATACTGACGCACAGCCCGACCAGCAGGCTGGGTACCACCAGTACGCACACCAGCATGATCACTACTTTTATTCCGCTTCCGACAATATCTGCCGCGACATCGACTGTTAACATGCTGCGTTCTCGTTGTTATCCCAGTCCGAGGCCACGGATACTGGCGGTGAGCGTGCCGACCGTTAACGACCACCCGTCGATAAGCACGAAGAGCATCAGCTTAAACGGCAGAGAGACAATCAGTGGCGACAGCATCATCATCCCCATCGCCATCAGAACGCTGGCGACGATCAGGTCGATCACAAGGAACGGGATGTAGATCATGAAGCCTATCTGGAAAGCGGTTTTTAACTCACTCAGCACATAGGCCGGCACGACAATCGTCAGATCCTGTTCGGCGGGATCCCCTTTCACATTGGCGATGGTCATGATTTGCGCCATCGCTTTTTTATCCGTCTGCGCCAACATAAAACGCTTTAACGGCTTCGTCCCGGTTGCCAGCGCCTCAGAGAGCGTGATTTGATCATTTTCAAACGGCACCACGGCGTGGTCGTAGATATTGATGCCGATAGGCCGCATCACCAGCATGGTCAGCGCGAGCGCAATACCAATCAGAATTCGGTTGGGCGGCGATTGCTGTAATCCCATCGCCTGTCGCAGCAGCGAAAGCACGATAATAAAGCGCGTGAAACAGGTCATCATCAACACTAACGTGGGCAACATCCCCAACAGCGTCATGAGGATCAGCACCTGGAGCTTTACGCTGTATTCCTGAGTATCGCCGTGGTTCACCACGCTCAGTAACCCTATCTCTCCCCCCTGCGCAAAGGCATGAGAGGAGAGGAACATCAGGGCGAGACCTGCCAGAGGGGCAAGGAGACGACGGGCATTCATGGTTTCAGATCGTTGATTTCGCGCGAGTTAAATTCCAGTACGCGCAGGCCATACTTTTCGTTGACCACCACCACTTCCGCTTTGCCGAGCAAAATGTTGTTCACTTTGATATCCAGCGGTTCGCCCGCCAGCTTATCCAGTTCGATGACCGTGTCGTCATCCATCTCCAGCAAATCAGCCAGCATCACCTCAACGGAAGAGACTTCCAGGGTCAGCGTGACCGGAATGCGTTTTAGCAGAGACAGGGAATTTTTTTGTCTTTCCGCTGCTGCAGAGGGGGCGCTGCTTACCGTTTCGGCAGCCGTCTCGGTGGTGTTAAGTTCAAAACCTTGTTCGAGTAAATCTTCATGCTCATTCATAGCTATTCTCTGACTTTGTTCCGGCAATGTCCGACAGATAAAGTTTGTTTTTGTCCTCCGTCAGGAGGGCACTGAACAGTTCAGCCTTACCGATATTCACCGAATACCGCTCCGGCAGCGCGATAGGCAAAATGTCACCCGGTTTTATGTGGGTGAGTTCGGCAACGCTCAGCGACAGTTCTGCAATTTTGGCCGTCAGGGTGAGCGGCAGCGTGTTAATCACTTCAGCAATCACAGCCTGCTTTTTCGCCTTCCGGGCGGCAACGTCCAGGGGTTCACTGGCGTTACGGATGTCCTGCTGACGCAGGGCATTAAGGATAAAATCGGTATGGGCATCATCGAGGAAAATAGAGAAACGACTTCCCTCGGCCCCATCCAGCATGAAGGTGATTTTATAGGTCCACTGCGTTTGCACGCCCATATTATCCGGGGCGATGGTCAGGGCTAACCCGGAGCTGTCTTTATCAAAAATCATCTCGAGAATATCCTGCGCGAGGCGATTTTTGAGTCGGGTTTCTGTTTTGGTAGGCAGCTCATTCTCTTCGGATGATTGAACATCCAGGTAACCTTCCAGACCATAGAAATTACCGAGCAGGGTCAACAGCAACGGACGCTCTATATCAAACGCTAACTGCCCAACCTCTGAGGTGAACAATTCAGCAGTTTTATTGTTGACATCCATTTCACAATCAATGCGCTTCAGTGAAATATACGAGCGATGCTTTTTAAGAAAATAGTTATTCAGCCGTGAATCCAGCGTGTCAAACTTGCTGACAAAGATAGTCTGCAGACGATGGTAAGGGCGCCCAAGACGGTTTCCTTCCAGTTTGAAGATGCCCGGTGTTTGACTGTACTTTAACATAGTACGCGTTCTCTGCATTTTTCTCTGTATAGCGAATTATCGGCATCAGCCTGCTGATGGAAATAACGCGCTTGTTTAAATAATAAACTCGTGAGCATGTAGCCACGATAAGCGCGGATAATGACACATAAAAGACAGCACGCAAATTTAACCTTTAGCCCTCAGGCACTGCAATCAAAAATCATTATTAATGCATAAATTCTGCAATTAAACCCACTAAAACAAACAGCGTAAAAACACGCCACCATCACACCAAGTCACTGTTATGCAAGGATAATATTTTTTTAATGCATTAATGTGATCTTTGTTTTATGCGCAATGTTAGTATCAGCCCACATTTTTATCGTCTTTGATTAACCCGATTACGGCATCCGTGCTCACGCAAAGAAAAGAGTCATTTATGCTTGATATTATTGCCACTGACAATCGTACTCTTAACGTACTGACATTAGCGAAAAAAGTTGCTGCTTTTAATGTCCCGGTATTAATCCAGGGAGAAACCGGCACAGGAAAAGAATATATTACAAAATATATTCATGCTAACGCATTTGCGGAAGGGCAGGATGCACCTTATATCGGAGTTAACTGTGCCGCCATTCCAGAAAATATGCTGGAATCCACCTTGTTCGGTTATGAGAAAGGTGCCTTTACCGGTGCAACGCATTCTGTCGCCGGAAAGCTGGAAATGGCAAATAAAGGCACGTTGCTTCTCGATGAAATCGGCGATTTGCCTCTAACCTTACAGGCAAAATTGCTCCGTGTACTGCAGGAAAATAAAGTAGAACGCCTGGGCGGACACCGCCAAATCGCGCTGTCTTTTCGTCTGATTGCCTGCACCAATAAAAATCTGGCGGTTGAAGTGGCGGAAGGTCGTTTCCGTGAAGACTTATTCTATCGTCTCAATGTGGTGAGCATTGATGTGCCGCCGCTGCGCGAACGCCGGGACGATATTCTGCCGTTGGCCAGACACTTCATTCAAAAATATACCGCGATGCTCGGACGAAACGTTCAGCTCTCTGAATCGGCACGACGTTCAATGATCACCCATGACTGGCCGGGAAACGTCCGTGAACTGGAAAACGCCATCCAGCGAGGAATGATCATGAACCGTGATGGTGTCATTTATCCGGACCTGTTAGGGATCCCTCAGACTACCCCTATCACCCATGCCGAACGGCCCGTGAGTGAAACGTCTGCCGTACAGCCCACGCCGGTTCCCCCTATCGCGGCTGAAAACAGCAACCTGCGCCTGCATGGCCGCGTGGCTCAGTATCAGTACATTGCAGACCTGATGCGTAAGTATCAGGGAAATAAATCAAAAATTGCCGATCTCCTGGGGATTACTCCGCGAGCTCTTCGTTATCGACTGGCTTCGATGCGAAAGCATGGAATCGAAATTTTTTCTTAAGCTGCACACACCCCTACAAGGACCGTTTTTTTAAGGCATGCCATGAATACGTTAATGATTTCTCCCGCCAGTACGATGCAAACGGAGATGATGCAGGACATGACCCAGATGAGGACGGTAGCGGATGCTCCCGTCCTTCCTGCTATGCACTCCACGCCAGCCGCAGGGGGACTCGCCGTATCCAGTCCTTCTTTTAGTCACATCATGAGCAGCGCGCTGCATCGCGTGGATGGTTATGAACACACGGCGCAGGCACAGCAAACCGCCATTGATATGGGAAAAAGCGACGATCTCGCCGGAGCGATGATCGCCAGCCAGCAGGCTTCACTGTCGTTTTCCGCTCTGGTCCAGGTGCGCAACAAAGTCGCCTCTGGCATTAACGATTTAATGAGTATGTCCATTTAATCCATGAATCAGAATCTCCTCGAAAAAGCACGTCAATGGCTGGCGGTCATCATGACCCGGCTGGACGGTAAAAAGCGCGTCGCCTTGTTCGCCATCGCCGCCATCGCGGCAACGGCCATTATTTCAGCCATCATCCTTGGGGGTAACTACGGCTATGTGGCGCTGTACGGCAGCCAGCAAAATATCCCTGTCTCCCAGGTCATCTCGGTCCTCGATGAAAGCAAAATTGACTACCGCATCGATCCGCAGAGCGGGCAGATCCTGGTCGCGGAAGATGCCCTCTCCCAGGTACGAATGACCCTCGCCGCCAAAGGCGTGCAGGCCATTTCGCCGGAGGGCTACAAGCTGATGGATAAAGACGAGGTGTTAGGCGCCAGCCAGTTTGTACAGAATATCCGCTACAAACGCAGCCTCGAAGGTGAAATGGCGAAGAGCATTATGTCTCTGGATGCCGTTGAAAACGCCCGCGTCCATCTGGCACTCAACGAAGACAGCTCTTTCGTGGTCAGTGAGCAGCCGAAGAATAGCGCCTCCGTGGTGGTCCGAATGCATTACGGCAACACCCTGAGCCTCGACCAGGTCAACGCCATTATTCATCTGGTTTCTGGCAGTGTCCCTGGGCTACTCCCCGGCCAGGTCACGGTGGTTGATCAGTCCGGTAACCTGCTGTCCGACGGGGTGAGCGACGGTGAAGGCTCCCGTGCGTTGACGCGTAAAAATGACCAGGTACTGAAAGAGATTCAGAGCAAGACCCGCGCCAGCATTAATAACCTGCTCACTTCTCTGGTGGGTGAAGGTAACTACCGTGTCAGCGTAATGCCGCAGATTGACCTCAGCACCGTAGAAGAGACACAGGAAAATTACGGTGATACCCCGAAAGTCAGCCGCGAAGAAAAGGCCGAAGATCGCAATACCGATCAGCTGGCGCTGGGGATCCCAGGCTCGCTGAGCAACCGTCCGCCGGTGGCACCAAACGCGAACGCTCCGGCTCCAACGACCCGCCAGCCCGCACAGCTTTCGCAGCATACCGAAAATAAAAGCGATTACGCTTACGACCGTAACGTGAAGCATATTCAACATCCAGGCTTCACCGTAACCCGTCTTAACGTGGCGGTGGTGCTCAACCGCAATTCCACCTTCGTGAAGAACTGGAGCGACCCGCAGATCCAGCAGATAACCACCATGCTCAATACCGCGGCCGGCATCGACAGCAATCGTGGCGATACCCTGACCCTTTCGCTGATGAGTTTTGTGCCGCCGTCTGAAAACAATTATCCGAAACTGCCCTGGTGGCAGGACAGCAATGTGCTTAATTGGGCGCGTCTGATCGGTACCGGATTATTGGCCCTTCTGGTGCTGCTGTTCGTCGTGCGTCCAATGATGAAACGTATGGCTGCCGCCCGCGACGAGCGTAAGGCACTGGCCGTTGAGGCGGCAAACCAGGCCACGCTGCTCGATGCGAAAACAGAGGAAGCCACGGGCAACGTTCGCGAATTCCAGCTGCCTGCCCTGCCGGTGGATGAACCTCTGCCGTCGCCATCCTCCGGGCTGGAAGCGAAACTGGAATACCTGCAAAAACTGGCGATTGAAGATACCGATCGCGTAGCGGAAGTCATCAGACAGTGGATTACAAGCAATGAGCGAATTGAAAACAAGTAAAAGCAACCTGCTGGAGCAATCGGCAATTCTGTTGCTCTGTCTGGGTGAAGAAGCCGCCGCGACGGTGATGAGTAAGCTTACGCGCGAAGAAGTGGTGCGTCTGAGTGAGCATATGGCCCGTCTGTCAGGGGTCAAAGTGAATCAGGCCCGCCAGGTCATCAACAACTTCTTTGATGAATTCAGCGAGCAGAGTGGCATCAATGGCGCTTCACGCTCAATGCTGGAAGGGATCCTCAGTAAAGCGCTCGGCAGCGAGATTGCCAGCGGCGTCATCAACGGGATTTATGGCGATGAAATTCGTTCCCGTATGGCGCGCTTACAGTGGGTTGAACCTCGCCAGCTGGCGCTGCTGATTGCCGAAGAACACCTTCAGCTGCAGGCCGTTTTCCTGGCGTTTCTGACGCCGGATATCGCGGCTGAAGTGCTGCTGTACATGAACGAGTCCGTGCGCAACGAGATCCTGTATCGCGTCGCCAAGCTGAATGACGTTAACCGCGACGTTATCGATGAACTCGATCGCCTGATCGAACGTGGGCTGGCCGTTCTTGCTGAACACGGTTCTAAGATTAAAGGCATCAAGCAGGCCGCCGACATCGTCAACCGTATCCAGGACGATCAGCAAATCATCCTGGAGCAGCTGGCCGAGCGTGACGGTGAAATTCTGATCCAGCTGCAGGATGAAATGTATGACTTCTTCATCCTTGGCCGCCAGAATGACGACGTGCGCCGTAAGCTGCTGGAAGAGATCCCTATCGAAGACTGGGCGGTGGCGCTGAAAGGCACCGAAACCTCACTGCGCCGCGCCATTTATGCCGCCATGCCGCGTCGTCAGGTCCAACAACTGGAAAGCATTACTGCCCGCCTGGGGCCCGTCCCTATCAGCCGAATCGAGCAGATTCGCCGGGAAATTATGTCCGTCGCTCGTGAACTGGAAGAAGCAGGCGAAATTCAGCTGCAGCTGTTCGCAGAACGCACAGAGGAGTAAGCGCAATGGCATTAGAAACGTTACGCGGCCGCTTTCGCCAGTACCGCTTTCCGGCACTGAACGCACAGCCGGACGCGCCACAGAGCCAGGACGAGCATTTGCTGCATCAGGCGCTGGTGGTCGAACATCAGCAGCAGCTTCGGGATGGCTATCAGGAAGGCTTTAAGCGCGGCCTGGAGGAAGGCCAAAGCGAGGGCCTGCAGCAGGGATTACGTCAGGGTAGCGAGCAGGGGATGAGTGAAGGGCTGCGTAAGGGTTACACCGACGGCAGCCTCGCGGCACAGAAAGAGGGGCAACAACAGTTTGCCCTCGCCGCTGCGCCGCTGAACCGTATCGCGGGTCAGGTCAATGACTACCTGAGCACCATTCAGCGCAAACAGCGTGATGATCTGCTGCAATTGGTGGAAAAAGTGACCCGTCAGGTGATTCGCTGCGAGCTGGCGCTTCAGCCCACTCAACTGCTCTCCATTATTGAAGAAGCGCTCTCGGCGCTGCCTTCAGTACCGGAATCACTGCAGGTCATGCTGAGCAGTGAGGAATTTGAACGTATTCATAACGTCGCGCCGGAAAAGGTCAGCGAATGGGGGTTAACGCCCTCCACGACGCTCCAGTCCGGTGAGTGCCGGATTGTCACCGAGACTTCCGAGCTGGATGTCGGCTGTGAACACCGCCTGGATCAATGCATGACAGCGATTAAAGATACGCTGAACCCGGAGCAAAAGGATGCATGAGTTACCCGGGGTAGCGGATGCCTTACGTTCCATTGATGCTATCCCGTTGGTACGCCAGTCGGGCCGATTGGTACGGGTCAGTGGGATCCTGCTGGAAAGCGTTGGCTGTCAGCTGGCGACGGGTCAGCTCTGTCGTATCGAAAGCGCTGGCAATGAAGATATCGAGGCACAGGCGGTCGGCTTCGATCGTGACGTCACCTACCTGATGCCGTTTAAGCAGCCTGTCGGACTGATGGCAGGCGCCCGGGTTTTTCCTCAGGATAAAGCCCGGGAGGTGCAAATCGGCGAAAGCTGGCTTGGCCGCATCGTCAACGGACTCGGTGAGCCGATGGATGGCAAAGGGCGTCTCGGCGGCAGTGAACAACTGCCCGCGCAGCCTCCTGCCGTCAATCCCCTCACCCGCCAGCCGGTCTGCGAACCTTTGGATGTCGGCGTTCGTGCCATCAATGGCCTGCTGACCATTGGCAAGGGCCAGCGCGTGGGACTGATGGCCGGCAGCGGCGTCGGCAAAAGCGTGCTGCTGGGGATGATCACCCGTCAGACCGAAGCCCAGATAGTGGTTGTGGGTTTGATTGGCGAACGTGGCCGAGAGGTCAAAGAGTTTATTGATCACTCCTTAGGCCCGGAAAGCCTCGCGAAATCGATTGTGGTAGCGGCCCCCGCCGATGAATCGCCGCTGATGCGTCTGAAAGCCACAGAGCTGTGCCACTCGATTGCCGCCTGGTTTCGCGATCAGGGTAAAGATGTTCTCCTGCTGATCGATTCTTTGACCCGCTATGCGATGGCGCAAAGGGAAATTGCCCTCTCTCTGGGTGAACCCCCTGCGACAAAAGGCTATCCGCCTTCTGCATTTGGGATGATCCCTCGTCTGGTCGAAAGCGCGGGCAACAGCGAGAGTCAGGGCTCAATGACCGCCATCTACACGGTCCTCGCGGAAGGCGATGACCAACAGGATCCGATTGTCGATTGCGCCCGTGCGGTTCTGGATGGCCATATCGTGCTGACCCGTAAACTGGCAGAGTCCGGGCACTATCCGGCGATTGATATTGGACAGTCGATTAGCCGATGTATGAATCAGGTGACGCCGCGGGACCATCAGCTTTCCGCACGCCAGTTCAAACAAAACTACGCCAGCTATATGGAAATTAAGCCGTTGATCCCGTTAGGCGGATATGTCGCCGGATCGGATGCGGTCGTCGATAAAGCCGTGAAAAACTATCCCGCTATCGAGCGCTTTTTACGCCAGGATGTGGCGGAGCCCGCGGCACTCGCCAGCGTTCAGCAGAGCCTGCAGGCGCTCTTCCCGGTGGGGAAAAATGCAAAGGCTAAGAAAGCATGAAACAGATGATTGAGACGCTGAAGCAGCTGCAGCGGATCCGTGACAAATCGGTCCAGGATTTTACCGTACAGCTGGCAAAGCAAAAGCAGGTCGGCCAGGGATTTGAAAATAATATCCGCTCGCTGAATCTGCTTTTACAAAAGACGACCCCTGCTGCTACCGAAATCCACAGCCCGGAATCACTGAAAAACATCGACGCCTACAAAGGGAGTCTGCACCGGGTGCTGGCCTGGCAGGAGCAGGAAAAGGCCCTGGCCCAGTTGAAAGAAGATCGCATCCAGCAGGATCTCATCAGCGCCGCCTGTCAGGAGAAAGTGGTCAGCATGACGCTGGATTCACAGCGTGACCACCTGGCGCGGGAAACGGATGCACGCCAGCAAAAAGTTCTCGATGATATGGCAAGCCAGTGCTGGTCTCGCCAGCAGAAGTAAGTCGAAATTCTCCCCCTCTCGCGCAAATGAACATCGCCAATCGAGAATAAATCCCAAGCGGATTAACGTTTACACAATCATTTATTATTAAATTTAATCGCTTAAAAAATAGTATTTATACCCTCAATTCTTTGACCTCGCCCCAGTAATCAGACAAGTTTACACCATCTGCAATATTATGTTACAGGTACACAAAGGTGTATTATTGTCATCAATATCACTTTGATATAAATTCATATAAGTAATGGACTACGTGCGGGTGAACGTAGCACGGAAGCCAATTATATCCCGTGAGAGAATGATTAGAATTTAACATTAATTAATTGCCCATTTTGTTAACACTTCCTATCCTGGAACTGCTAATTGCAGAGATTTAACCACAGATGATTATCATTAACGACTGGAAGATGGATGCTTCCCAGTGTACGCTGACTCATCAAGGAACGGGAGAAACGCTGAGACTGGGAGAATTTCATTCTCTGTTGCTTGAAGTGTTTATCAGCTATCCCGATACGGTGTTATCCCGAGAGTTTCTGATCGCTGAAGTCTGGAAAAATCGCGTTGTCGGTAGCAACAGTCTACCCACGGCCATTCATGCGCTACGTCTGGCACTTGGCGATGACAGCAAACAAAAAGAGATTATCAAAACGATACCTAAAAAAGGGTATTTCCTTAACGGTGAGTTTATCTCTTATTATGATAACGAGCCTCATTCATCGTCAGAAAATACCGTTTCAGCGCCTGAAAGCGCGCCTGAAAACAGCCATGAATTGACCATTCCGTCAGGTTCAAACACGCTACCCTCTTTATTAAAAAGAAAATTTTACTCAAAATTTATTTTAATACCGGCAGCGTTCTTACTTCTCATTATGAGTATTGCGGCCTGGAAAATGAGCGATAAGCCCTCGGTGCCTGACCGGGTTGATGTCATTAATGACAACACCGAATTAAATTATTTGGATATGCCAGACAGCCCGCATGTGAAGATAGGCTATATGTTTGAGCAGGGGACTGACATCGGAGGAACCGCCATCCTCAATGAGAATGCCCACCCATTAGCGTTACGCCTCGAGCAACTTATGGCTGACAATGATGCCAGCATAAATGTGTATGTTTATCCCACCATGAATAAAATAGTGCTTGATTCAACGCTCACCAACGGCTGTCACCATACCTGGCAGGTGATATTCCGAATTGATCACTGGCAACGTGGCTCAGATACACTGGACAACTATATTTATCAGCACGTGGAGAGGACATTGCATGAAATGCCAACGTGTGATTAATACCAGCAGGTTATTAACCACTCTGCTCCTCTTTTCTGGGCTCTCCCCTGCCTTTGCCGGCATGGAAAATCAGATTGAACATACCGAACTTCTCACCTATGACATGAAAACGGGTGAAGAGTCACGCCACGCCATAGAGATTCACGGTACCAGCCGTGAGGTTGATGTGCTGTTAGCCGAGGTCAATCCGACGCTGAAGGAGTACTCAGAGTTTCATTTTTCATCGTGTCTGGAGAGAAACAGCGAGACCAGCGTGAAGGGCGTGTTCCATCTGGAATCCGCGAAAATAGATAAAACGGATGAACACCTTAAACAAATCGCCTTCTTTCTCAAGCTCCAGGATCTCGGCGTACAGTTCACCGAACTGACGCCTGAACATAAGCTGCTTTTCATCAAGCAAAACGGGATATTGATAACCCTCAACAGCCCGGAAACACTGGATCAACTGGCGACCTGCAGGCCACACCTGGCGAAATCAGGATAACAAACTTCTGACAGTCAGACTGGAGAGACTGGCCTGGCCGTTCACCGCTTCCGACAACGTCTGATAGTTGTGGCTGGCCCGGGTCAGCATCTTCGACAGCGCCTGCGAGGCATGTTCCGCACTCTGGCTTTGTGAGTAGCGGGCCATGCCATCAATCAACTGTCGGGCCTTTTCCTGCTGGGTAGCCAGCTGTTCACGTGACTGACCAATCTGATCGAGCGTCTGCTGCAGCGTCGCACTCAACCGAGCGCCAGGTGATTGCAACGCCTGCAGTAACGTATTGGCCTGCGCCGGTAACGCCGTGGTGGCAATTGCGGTCGTCTTGCCTGCGGAAAAACGCTTTCCATCCCCTATCGCCGCCAGCGACCCCTGCAACTGTGCCCAGTTATCTTCCCGGGTCGAAAAGTATGTCTCTCCCTGCGCACCGTGACTCTGGATCCCAACGCGACGCAGTGCATTATTCATCGTCGCCTTCAGCTGACGAGGATCCATATCTTCATCGATATGGACAGCGGCAAGCCGCTGTTCGCGGTCCTTGCTGGCGCTAAATAACAGGGACTCTCCCTGCTGTGACTGCAGTGCATGACTGAGCTGCGGTGCGGTAAATGTCACCCGAGCCTCTCCCTGCAGCACCGGTCGCAGCTGATTATCCACGGTCCCCGCGGAAAGCTGAGGACGTTTTTCCAGCAGCGTCTGTAAAGACTGCAATTGCTTCTGCGCCGCTTCTCCCCCTTTCCGGGACTGATGGCGATAATCCAGCAACTGCTGTTCCAGCTGACCTAAATAGTGATCTGCCTCCTGCAAACAGGTCAGCTGATCGTTCAGCTGCACGCTGTAGCGCTGAGGACGAGCGCTGATCAATGGCGAAGCGGGATAATCCGTGTTCGACATTGCGGTCTTGATATTGGTGGGAACAATCTGGTTCGCGGGCTGCTGCTTGATAACGCTTGAGCCTAACGCATCAGCGCTTGAGAGTGAGGAAGTATTAAGACTGACCTGCATGATATTTCCGCTAATGATGCCGGCAGCAGGTGGCTGCCGACCATCCGAGATTAAAGAACGCTAAACAAGTTAAGCTCACTCACTTTTGAGTAAGTTTTCATCGTGGCTTCCATTGCCATTTCCAGTCCTGCGAAGGTGATGGAGGCTGAGCCATAGTCCAAATCCCCCAGTTGACCGATCAGGGCGTCATTGGTGGTAGACACCGTGGTCTGCGCATCATTAAGCATTGAGATCGTGTTCTGCGTCTCACCCAGTGAACCAATCGCCGAGTTGAGGGAGGTCGAGACCTGATCCAGTTCATCGATGGTACTTTGAATGTCGCTCTGTAGCTGGGGATCGTTCGGATCGACGTTCGGGTCCTGCATCTCCTTCGACAGGTCGTTCATATCGTTAAGCAGACTGAGATTCGGGCCGAAAATTTCGCCCACCGAAACGTTGGTGTCCACTTCCACGCCATTCGAGACCGTGGCACTACGGTGCTCGGTATTCCCCTGGTAAACATACGTGTCCGGGCTGCCGTCACCGTCGGTATCCTGCTCAACAATAGGCGGTTTATCGTTAATGGTACCGCCAAAAATGTAGTGCCCATCACCGTCCTGATAGTTCAGCGCATTGACCATCGCATCCGTGATGGACTGAATATCCTGACCGATGCTGGCCAGCGATTCTGCGGAGTTGGTGCCGTTGGCGGCGGTGAGCAGGTCATCACGGATAGCACCAAGGTCATTGTTCACGCCATCAAGGATCGACTCCTGTTGGCTAAGGCTGGCTGACACCGCCTCAATATTGTTCTGGTACTGCGAGATGGAGGCCTGCTGACGATTAAGCTGCGTAATCCGGGTCGCCGCAATCGGGTCATCAGAAGGCAGCAGGATCCGATTCCCTGTCGCCATCTGGGTAAGGACATGCTGAAACTGCCCCGACATCTCGTTAAAACTGTTGGTCATCGTCACATAGGACTGTTGAGTACTGACTCGCATTCTTTCTTCTCCCGGTGTTAGCTGCACATCTGCAGGACTGAATCGAACAGATCCGCCCCGGTGGAAATCACTTTCAGATTGGCCTGATAAATCTGGGTATAGGTGATGAGATTGACGGCCTCTTCATCCATGCTCACGCCGCTGACGTTGCTGCGCTGCGTTTCCGCTTCGTTATAGACGTTGGAGGACGCTTCAGCTTCGGTCTGGTTTTGACGGCTGTAAATCCCGATATTGCTGATGATCGCGGAACACGCATTACCGACGGTCACAGAGCCAATATTGGCGATATCCATCGGCTGATTGGCGATATTGATCAACGCCTGCAGGTTGTCGCCGTTACCACTCTCATCGGCGGAACCGGAGAAGGCCAGCTCATCAGGGGTAATGTCCGGGTTCACCAATAGCGGGCCGTTAGCATCCGTCGGGTCATAGATGAACAGCGGAACGCCAGGGTTGCCGTTCAGGTCAAAGCCCTGCGCCAGCTGATCGTTCACGGCAGAACTGAACTGCTCAGCCACGCTGTTAATGGTCTCGGTCAGGGGATTCAACACCTGGCTTTGGTAGTCAAACAGCGCACCAAGAGAGCCGCCTGTTTCCTGACTCATGTTGTACGTTGTGCCTGCAAACGTCAGGCTCATCGTCTGCTTGCCGTTGTCACCGTTATCCAGAGCAATCGAGGCGGCCTCGCTGCCGCTCACCAGCGGTTGGCCGTTCGGCAGGCTAACGTTGTAGTTGCCCTGGTCATCAATGTTCACCTGAACATCCACCAGCGTACTCAGATCTTCCACCGTTTGATCGCGCGCATCGTACAGCGACGACGCGTTCTGCCCGGTGGCTTCCGCCTGGGCTATCTGCTGGTTGTAGCTGGCAATCGCCTGCGTGTCGCTGTTGACCTGCGAAATCATCGCCTCTTCCTGGCTCACCAGCTGGCTGCTCTGGGAGTCGATGTACGACGCGGTATTGTTAAAACGCAGCGCAAGCGCATTGGATTCACTGAGAACCTGCTCACGCAGCGCCATATCATCGGGGCTGGCGGAAGCCGCACTTAGCGCGGCAAAAAAGTTATCAAAGCCTGTGCTCAGGCTGCTGTTGGTATCACTGAGCACCGATTCCAACTGAGTCAGGTAGGTCTGTTGGGTGCTGTAGTAACCGTAATCGCTGGCGGCATCCCATACCTGGTTGACCAGATACTGATTGGAGACACGGCGGATACTGTCTACCTGAACCCCATTCCCAGGGCTGTTCAGGGAGCCCGAACTGGCGCCCATCGCACTGAGTTCGGCGACCTGACGGGTATAGCCCGGTGTCATAGCATTCGCGGTGTTCATCGCGGTCGTGTTCAGTTCAATCTGGGCCGCAGAAGAACCGCTATACCCAATGTTGATCATATCCATCCGTCGTTCCTTACTGGCTTTGGACTGGTAAATGTTGTCAGCTGTTGACCCTGTTAAGCGGCGCAAACGTCCGGTTTCTTAAGCAGGGCCACCAATTTCTTATTTCGGATGATGCGGGGAGAGCTGTTTAACAATCATCTCCGCAATACCAATCCCCTTTTGCTGCGACAGCAGATTACACAGCGTGTCATCGTAGAACCCCTGCATTGTCTTCACGGAGTCGCTGTTGAAGGGATTGTCCTTTGAGTCGAACAGCTCATTGGTTTTACGCATTTCTTTCAGCATGTTGCGCAGAAAAATAGCTTCAAACTGCTGCGCGGCCTTCTGCAGGTCGTGAGCCTGAATTTTCGGCCCCATGAGCGGGTCGCCCGCGGCCATGCCGTGGGTCACCGCCGGTAAAATCTTATCCATCAGATGACCTCCAGGTCAGCATCCAGCGCGCCCGCTTCATGCAGCGCCTGCAGAATGGACATCACATCGTCTGGGGAAGCGCCAAGCCCGTTCAGTGCGCTGACCAGGGTGCGCAGACTGGTGGACTCCGGCAGGGTAATCATCTGCGGGTGCGGATGGCTGACCGAAACGGTACTCTGGGCGGCAGTCACCGTCCGTCCGTTCGCAAAGGCATTCGGCTGGCTGACGTTACGACTTTCACTGATAGACACCGTCAGGCTGCCGTGACTGACGGCTGCGGCATGCAGACGTACGCCATCGCCGAGCACCACGGTACCGGTACGGGAATTGAAGACCACGCGGGCTTTCACTCTTTCCGCATTCACCTGCACATCTTCCAGTCGGGACATAAACGCCACGCGCTGCCCGCTGTCCGAGGGTGCCATCACCGACACGCTGGTAGAGCTTTGCGCCTTCGCAATGCCCCCGCCAAACTGGTTATTGATCGCCATAACGATGTTGTTGGCGTCTTTGAAAGAAGGACGTTTAAGATTGAGGGTCACGGTATTTCCCATGTTGAAATCGCTAGGGATTTCGCGCTCAACCGTCGCGCCATTCGGAATAAGCCCCGCAGTGGGCGTATTGACCGTCACGCTGGAACCGCTATTTCCGGCCGCGTTCATCCCGCCCACGACCACGCTCCCCTGCGCCAGGGCATAAACTTCCCCGTCGGCACCGTGTAACTGCGTCAGCAGCAGCGTACCGCCGCGCAGACTCTTGGCATCCCCAATGGAAGAGACCGTAATATCGATTTTCTGCCCGCGCGAGTACATAGGCGGCAGCGTGGCACTGACCGCAACGGCGGCCACGTTTTTCACTTTCGGGTCGATTTTCCCCGGCAGCTGTACACCAAACTGGCGCAGCATATTGGTGATGGTCTGATTGGTAAACTTCACCTGGTTACGGTCGCCCGTCCCGTCCAGACCGACCACCAGGCTGTAACCCACCAGTTGGTTATCACGAATACCTTCGACGCTCACCAGTGACTCCAGTGACTGCGCGGAGGTCGTTAACGGCAGCAGCAAACAGGTTGCCGCCACCGCACAGAGGATCCCTTTCATCCAGGGGAATTGACGCTTTTGCATGAACTTCTCCGGATTAAATTGGGAACAGCGGATGGTTAAACATACGGGTCAGCCAGCCTGCGGCATTGGCATCACTCAATGCTCCGCGTCCGGCGTAAGAGATGCGTGCGTTGGCAATACGCTGCGAGGAAATCGAGTTATCGTTTTCGATATCATCCGCACGGACCAATCCGCTCAGGCGAATGTATTCATCCCCCTGATTGAGGGTCAGCCATTTCTCACCACGGAGTTCCAGCACGCCGTTAGGCAGCACGCGGTGTACCGAGACGGTGATTGAGCCACGCAGGCTGTTCTGCTGCTTGGAGGTGGCGCTGCCGTCAAAATCGCGGTTGGCCGCCACCGAGCCTGAAATTTTGTCTTTGGTGTGACCAAACACCACCGGCGGGGCAATATCGACGGTGTCACTTTTACCAAACTTGGTGCCCGCTTGTTTGCTCGACTGGGTCGATTCTTCCAACATGACGGTCAGAATATCCCCCACGCGATAGGCACGGCGATCGGCCGTTAACGACCAGTTGTAGCCCGACTCAAAAACGCCACCGGCCCGGCCTGCTGCGGTGGCAGCACCGTCGGCAGGCGGGGGCGCATAAAACTCATCGTCCTTTTTCACCACGATGGTTTGTGATTCACATCCGGTCAGCAGTACTCCTACTGCTAAAAGCCACAGGTACTTTTTCACACTTCTTCCACTAACTGTCATGGCGACCACCTGACCGTGGCCGCCGTCTACGGATGACGCTTATAAGTTCTGGTTGACGTACTGCAGCATGTCATCTGCGGCAGAAACCATTTTGGCGTTCATTTCATAAGCGCGCTGAACGGTGATCATCGCCACCATTTCATTCACGATGTCGACGTTGGAGCCTTCCAGCGCGTTGTTTTGGATCGTGCCCAAACCATCTTCGCCAGCGTTACCCTCGGTCGGTTGGCCACTGGCCACGGTTTCCAGATAGAGGTTGTTTCCCTCCGCCTGGAGCCCCGCCGGGTTGGTGAAATTGACCAGCGTCAGCTGACCCAGCACCGTCGTGCTGCTTTCGCCCGGCAGCTGAGCGGTTATCGTACCGTCTTCACCTACGGCGAAATTCGAGGCTCCCTGCGGAACGTCAATTTCCGGCTCCAGCGGCAGCCCCTGCGCATTGGTCAACACACCGTCGGCGTTCACTTCCAGCGCACCATCGCGGGTGTAGGCGATATCACCATCCGTTTTTTGCACCTGCAGGAATCCCTGCCCCATGATGGCGATGTTCATCGGGTTATCGGTGGTTTGGATGTTCCCTTCGGTAAAGATCTTCTGTGTACCCACGATGCGTACACCGCTACCAAACTGGATCCCGGTCGGCATCAGGTTGTCCTGATCCAACATGGCACCCGGTGCCCGCTGGGTCTGGTAGAACAGATCCTGGAACATCACCCGATCGCGCTTAAAGCCATCGGTATTGACGTTGGCAATGTTGTTGGCAATCGAGCTCATCTCGGCGTCCTGAGCCGCGAGACCGGTTTTACTGACCCATAATGCTGCGTTCATAAAGCTTTAATCCTGAATTCAGGAGACTCCTCAGGAGTCTCGTAATAGACGGTTTCCGTAGTCGCTCAAGTCTTCTGCCGCTTTCATCATCTTGATTTGCGACTCGAACTGGCGGTTCAACGAAATTGAGGCCATCATTTCGCTGACCGCAGAGACGTTACTGCTCTCAAGATAACCGCCGCTGACCTTGATGTTCTCGTCAACGCTTGCCGGAACACCGTTCGCCGTGACCAGCATCCCTTCCGGGTTTTTCGCCAAATTGTTCAGCGGAATATCGACCAGTTTCAGACGGTCGACATCCATCGTCCCTTTGACGTCGCCATCGTCCGGGGTGACCGACAGCGTGCCGTCGCTGCCAAAGGAGGCAATCGCATTCGGCGGCAACACAATCGGCCCGTTGTCTCCCAGCACCAAATAACCATTCACCGTCAGCTGACCCTGGTCATCCTGTTGGATGTTGCCGTTGCGGGTGTACACCTCGTTCCCGGCGGCGTCCTGCACGGCGATATAGCCTTTGCCCTGAATCGCCACGTCAAGCGAGCGGTCGGTTTTCTCTGGAATACCGGCGCTGTCGTTAATCCCACTCTGGTTTTCTGCGCTCATGAAGCGGGTCGAAAACCCGCGCCCCTGAACCTGTGCAGACTGAGAAAGCGCAATATCGCTGCGAAACCCGCCGGTATTGACGTTGGCGAGGTTATTCGCGCTGATTTGCTGCTCCATCAGCGTATGGGATGCACCGCTCAGGGCGGTATAAATCAAACGATCCATTTATCTGCCTTACATCGCCTGGAACAGAGCCTGATCCAGTTGGGTATCCGTGGAGATCACTTTGGTGTTGGCCTGATAGTTACGCTGTGCCGTCATCAGGTTGACCAGTTCCTGGGTGATGTCGACGTTGGACTGCTCCAGCACGCCCGATTGCAGTGTGCCTGTGGTACCCGAACCCGGAGCACCAACCAGCGGAGTCCCGGACTGGCTGGTTTCAATCCATGACGTACCGCTCACCGCTTCAAGACCGGAGGTCGCAGGGAACTCAGCCAGCACAACCTGACCCTGCAGCAGGCGTTCGCCGTTGCTGTAAGTGGCATAGACTTTGCCGTCTTCATCAACCTGCACGCCGTTCACCTGCGCGGAGGTGTAGCCATCAGCATTGTTGGTGGTGACGGAGAAATCAGCGCCGTATTGGGTGCAGTCGCCGTAATCCAGGGTCATATCAATCGGCGCGGCGCTGTCAGTGGGGAACGTCAGCTCAATCGGCGCCGTTGGCGAGGATAACTTGCCGGTATTCGGATCGAAGGTCAGTGGCGTCACGGTGCTCTGCTCTTCGCCATCAAAGGTGTAATGCACTTCCCAGGTATTGTCCCCGGTTTTCACGAAGTACTGATTTACCGTGTGCTCGTTGCCCAGCGAGTCGTATACCGTGGTGGTATAGGTATCGTTGTAAGAGTCCATGTTTGTTGGATCAAACGGCGTCACGCTGCTGTCAATCGCGTCGTCACTGGCATTCATGTTCGCCGCGAAATCCATGGAGGTGGTGGCTTCTGCTGGCAGGCTGTCAGTGGAAATCTGAATGTTGGAGATATCCCCTTCTTCCAGATTGTTGCTGTCATCGACGGCATAGCCCTGGACATAGTTGCCTGACGGATCGACCAGATCGCCATTTTTATCGGTGGTGAAAGAACCAGCACGGGTGTAGCAAGTATTTCCCGCACTGTCTTGTGTGACGAAAAATCCGTTGCCGTTGATAGCCAAATCCAACGCGCTCCCGGTAGAGAGGAACGAGCCACCTTTGGTGATGCTCTGTGCGGTACCCGCAACGCTAACGCCCATGGCCTGGGTCCCTGCGTACATCGCAGAGAATTGGGTTGTGGCGGATTTATAGCCTACGGTGCCGGCGTTGGCGATGTTGTTACTGATGCTATCCAGTTGCTGATCCACAGCATTCAGACCTGAAGTGGCAATTTCATAACTCATGGCTCAGGGGTTCCTTTCGGTTAAAACAATCAATTAAATAAAGTGGCTGACGGGCGTGTCGCCGCCATCAGTGGAAGGCAGACCAAACTGGCTGATTGCCGTAAACGGCACTTCTCCCACGCCGGAAATCTCCAGCATTGGCGTGCTGCCATCGAGCGGAATGCGGACGTCGTCCACCTGACCGGCAATTTCAACCGGAACTTTTTCTTCCCCGGTATCGGTCACAACAGAAATTTCGTAATCACCCGGCGGGATGCCATAGTCAGCGGGATTAATGTCGAAGCTCACCTGCCCGTCTGCGCTCTCGGTACTCAGATCGAGCGACACCGGGTAGTCATTCCCCGCGGTATCGGTGAAATGCAGCGTGGCAGTGGAACAGCTGTCGCTCAGCGTAATGCGGCCCTCAATATCCCCGTCACCGACGGTCACATTGGTGGTCTGAACCATAATCTTTTCACCGACCATTTTGCCGAGCGCCATCACCTGCAGGTTACTCATCAGAATGGCGTTGGTGTTCATTGCCACGTACTCCGCTTCCCCCATGGTGACCAGCGCCATGGTGCCCAGCTGAGAGATATACTCCGTCGGATCCGTCGGATTCGTCGGGTCCTGATTTTCAATTTCAGCGACAAACAGCGTCAGAAAGAGATTGGTGGAATCGCTTGTGGTGTCCGTGGTGGTGGTCGGTGTCGGCGAATTATCACTGCTGTCAGTCCCACTGGTGCTATCCGCTCCCACCTTCGTGGTGGGTTGTGCTTCGTCGGTCACCGGCGTCGCCGCAGAAACGCTCTGCTGAGTGCTTCCGACATTTCCCCGGTGCTGTAAATACGTGCGCAGCGCTAAGCCGTTCATATTTACGCTCCCAACTTCAGTAAGCTTTGCTGCATGCTTTTCACATTGCTCAGCACATCAACGTTGGTTTCGAAATCGCGCGAGGCCGACATCATGTCCGCCATCTGCTCGACGACGTTAACGTCCGGGTAATAGACGTAACCGTCTTTATCCGCCATCGGGTGATGTGGCTCGTAACGACGCACCGCATCGCCGCTTTGCAACACATCCATGACCCTTACGCTTGCGCCATCAATATCGTGGTGCTGATGGCCGATAAGGCTGTTCTGATAGACCGCCGCAAAAACCGGGCTGCGGGCCTTATAGGCAGACGCCTTGCTGGAAGCCGGTGATTCGGCATTCGCCAGGTTACTGGCGACGGTGTTCAGACGGACGGTTTGCGCCGTCATCGCCGACCCGGAGATCTGATAAATATCAGAAAATGACATGCTTACTTACCTTCTATCGCTGTTTTTAGACCGCTAATTTGCATGTTCATGAACGTCAAACTGCTCTGATAATCCATGCTGTTCTGGGAAAAACGGGCCTGTTCACTGTTCAGCTCCACCGTGTTCCCATCTTCAGACGGCTGCATCGGCACGCGGTATTTCACCACCGGCGTCGATAACGAGCCTTGTTCACTTGCCCGTTGCATCTCAACGGCAAAATCAATATCTTTAGTTTTGAAATTCGGTGTATCGACGTTCGCCAGATTCGCAGTCAGTAACTCAGTCCTCGCAAGACGCAACTGAACTGCTTGTGCATGAACACCGAAAACCTGCTGAAAACTTATTCCCATCTCGTTTGCTGTCTCGTGAATAACGTTGCCTTTGGTTTTATAGCAATAATCGTGCCAATTGCTTAACTCACTAAAAGGTAAGGTTTTTATGATTTCCACCCGCGCCTGTGGGAAGGTTATTTTCCGCTCTCTGCTGGTCGCGTTTTTTGCCGGCCAGGGAATATCTCTTGCTCACGCGGCGACCCAAAGTCCACGCGAACAAATTAACGCGGCCGTTCTCCATGCGGCAGGCGATGACATCGACCGGCTGGCGCATAAAAAAGGCTGGCAGGACTACCGTTACAAACTGAATGTCTTCATTCCCTCTTATGCCGCCACGCAGACGCACTGTGCACAAGCCCTGAAGGCCGCGCGCCCCGGTGCTGAACTGGTCTCCGTGAACCGAATCACCTACGACGTAAGCTGCCCAGGACCCAAGGGCTGGCACCTTAGCGTCCCGGTTCATGCCGATCTGTATTTGCCTGTGGTGATGGTTAATGACGTGGTCGAGCGGGGAGAAGTGCTGGATGACAGCCTGCTGGTGCTCAAAAAGTACAACATCAGCACGGCCCACGGTGAGCCACTGACCCGCGTGGATCAGGCGTTGGGACTCACCAGCAAGCGCACTCTGCGGCCGGGAAAACCGGTTCAGCTTTCACAGCTGGAAATGCCACTGTTGGTCAAGCGTGACCAGAGCGTGATCCTCGAGTCAGAGATGGGGGGGATCTCCGCGCAGACCAGTGCCATTGCGCTGAAGAATGGCCGCAAAGGAGAAACCATCAAAGTTCGCAATGAAAGCAGTCAGCGAATTGTCAGCGCTATCGTGAGCGATCAGGGCCGGGTCAAAACCCTGAACAGCGACTGAAATAATTATTTTCGCCGTGGGGTTAAGTTTCCCCTCGTCTCTGTCGCCTGTTTACGGTGAAGAGCGAGCAAGACGCACCCGGATGATTAACAGGCTTGAGGTTGAAATGAAGATAGCGCCAACGTCAGTAGAAAACCTGAGCGCCACAGCGCAGTCAGGTTCAAAAAAGAAAACGCAGCAAACCAGTACGACGACCCCAAGCGCCCCGGCGCCTTCCGTCGATGAGCTGACCCAAAGCTCACTGAACGCGGCACATCAGACCCTGCAGGCCGAGCCGCAGAGCGACGTGGATATGGAAAGCGTCAGCCAAATGCAGGCAGCCATCGCCGAGGGTCGCTTTACCGTCAATAACGATGAACTCGCCGCCTCGATGCTGAGTTTCTTTAATTAATGAGAGTCTTCTGAAGTGAGTGACAAACTGGCGCTGGTAAAAGCACTGCTGCGGGGTATCCGGGCGGATGAAGAGCAATATGGAAGCCTGGCTAAACTGCTCGAACAACAACGCTTGTGCATGATTCGTCGTGACTGCGAAGCATTGGAAGCGGTCAACCATAACATCGAGCAGCACTATGCTGAATTGAGCGAACAGTCCTTGATCCGTCGCACGACGCTTCAGCAGTTGGGAGTGACGGCAGATCACGCGGGTTTACAGACGGTTTTTAGCTGGCTACCCGCACCTCAGCGCACGGCGGCGATGACGGCCTGGCAACAGCTCGAAACCCGAGCGATTCGCTGTAAAGCCTACAATGAAAAAAATGGCGAACTGTTAATCCGTCAGCAGGAATTTGCGCGGGCATTTTTAGGCCACGAGCCCGATTTTATCTACCACCGTTAAGCCTTCAGCTGGCGGGGTTTCTTGCTATACGTCTTATTCTCTATTAAAAAAACACTGGCTATCGACATAAAAAAACACCCTGCAGTGTTCACTGAAGGGTGCGGGAAATGACGAGACGCGTTTTAGCTGTCGTACGATTCGACAGTGTCATCACCAGAATATTTTTCACTAAACATTTCTTTGGTTATCGGCCGGGAAAAAATATAGCCTTGTCCCAGTAACACATTCTCTTTCAGCAGGAACGAAATCTGCTGCAATGTTTCAATCCCTTCGGCAATCACCATGATATTGTTAGCATGCGCTTCGCGAATAACCGCCTGAGTTTCCTCTAACCGGCTTTTGGCCATTAAACAACGATCTAATTTGATATAGTCAGCCTGCCATGCCAAATTTTTGAGTTTTAATTGCTGCAAACTGTAAACATCACCCCAGGCAATGTTAAAACCGTGCGCGCGCAGGGCAGCAAGATTGATTTTCATCTGTTCAGTCAGGATCGCATCTTCACCCGTAATTTCGAGGATAATCAGCGCCGGTGTAATCGAGTAACGAGCAGCCTGCGTGATCAACAGGGTGGCATAATCTGTACTCAGCAGCTCGGTTCTGGAGATGTTGATATTGTAGAGTCGGTCAGAATCAGTCTCAGGAAAGTAGCGATTAATATACTCAAAAGACTCATTAACCAAATAATGCCCCAGATTGACGATTCCGACACCGTGGCGTTCGAGACTGGAAATAAAGTGAAACGGAAGTATCGTTTCCCGCATATATTTCCCTCGAATCAGGACTTCCCCGCCAACGCATTTAAACAGCGAGAGATCAAACAACGGCTGAAACCAGATATCGACAGGAAAGGGTTTTTGGTTGTTAGATATTTTCTTGATAATGATATCGGTTATTATTTTCTCGCGGGATTCATTCATTATATTTACTGAGCAGTGTTTAATTAAAGTAAGCAGATTTACTGGCTGAGTGTAAAAGAGTAAACGTAACAATAGCAAAGCGCAAGATTTAATCTAATCAGATATGTTACTCATTAATAATTCACCTTCGATAAATTTATTTAAAAACCACCAGGACAGTATTATTGCTTGACAAAAAATTGCGGAAATAACGTCATGAGAAGGAAAAATAACTTCCTCCAGCCCGCAGGAATTTGCCAACCGGCCCCTGAAGCACTCAGCGTGGCTTTTCTTCAGGGGTGCAGAGCAGAAAATCAATACAGTGAAGGGTTGCCTTCCGGACGGGTCTTAAAGCGGCGATGCAGCCACATGTACTGCTCCGGCGCCATCAGCACACATTTTTCAACAATTTTGTTCATCCACCCCGCCGTGACTTCCGCGCTTTCCAGCGGTGGAGCGCACTCTGGCGTCAGCGCAATCAGTTCATAGCCGCTCCCGTCAGGCTTTCTGCGGGGCACAAACGGCACCACCGCAGCCCCCGAGGTTTTCGCGAGGATCCAACTGCCGGTTGTGGTGGCGGTCTGTTCGACATCAAAGAAGGGAACGAACACGCTGTTTCGGCGGCCATAATCGTGATCCGGCGCGTACCAAAGGATCTCCCCTTCTTTCAGCACCCTGATCATCCCTTTTAGATTGCTACGATCGAGCATGGTTTTGTTCGAGCGCAGCCGTCCCCAGGTTTGCAGCCAGTCCAGCAGAGGGTTGTCATTGGGCCGGTAAACGCCAATCCCAGGCGTATACATGCCGAACATTCGCGCGCCCAGTTCCAGCGTCAGAAAGTGTACGCCAATCAGCAGCACGCCGCGCTTCTGCGCCAAAATGTTGATGACATCATCAATGCCGTTGGTTTCCGTCCAGCGGGCAATGCGTTTATCTGACCAGAACCAGGCCATGCCGGTTTCCATCAGCCCCATCCCCAGCGATTCAAAATTCTGCACCAGCATGGCTTCCCGCTGCCGTTCCGTTTTATCCGGAAAACACAATTCGAGATTCCGTCGGGCAACCAGAACACGTTTTTTCATTATCTTCATCGCCAACCTGCCGAGCGAGGTGCCCAGTCGATAGAGCAAGGCATAGGGCAACTGCACGGTCAGCCAAAGCACGCCAATTCCCGCCCACATCAGCCAGTAACGAGGATGAAGTAAAGCAGGGGTAAACACAGGAAGAGTGGTTTTGTTCGGGGAGGTCTTGTTCATAGCCGTTAAGATGATGTTGATTGGGACCCGTGCACCGCCAGGGGCAAAGCAGCCGCCTGTGGCGCTCTTCTTCTCTTTAAGGTTGACGCTACTATGCCGAAGTTCCCGTTGCTTTTTTTTAGGTGCCTGTAACAAATTTTTTTTTGTTCTGCGCAGGTCTGCCCTGCTACTCTTTTGCCTTCCTTGGTTATGCCATCAGGCTGAAAACATGAAAACGATAACCCTGCACGATCTGCAACAGCAAAGTGCCGCCGCGGCTCAGGCCCCACGACTACGCGCGCACCGTAATTTCCATCCGGAATTAAGCGACCCGGTACAACGTCTGGCGATTGCCATGGAACCTGGTACCTACATTCGTCCTCACCGTCATCCCCACACTTTCGAACTGTTGCTCCCGCTGAGCGGCCGTTTTCTGGTGCTGAATTTTGATGACCACGGCACCGTTACCCGTCGTGTGGTGTTAGGCGAAGAGTGCAAAGTTATCGAGATGGACGCCGGTACCTGGCATGCGGTGCTGTCGCTGGATAAGGGTGGCGTGATTTTTGAAGTGAAGCACGGCGGCTATCAGCCGGTCGCTGAACAGGACTCTGCGCCGTGGGCGCCAGCGGAAGGCCAGCCGGGTACCGAAGCGCTGATGCAGTGGTATGCGCAGGCCCAGGTCGGGGATGGCGGTTTCAGCCTGTAAAATCCCGTCGACGCGAAGCCGTTCACTGCGCTTCGCGTCTGAATCCTCACCGTCTGGTCTGAAGCCAGCTCACAACTCTGCGGTTATCAGAATCGTTTACCGCGTTCCCCATGATAGGCTCTGCGAATCTCTTTTTCCGGATCCCGTAAGCCGCTTACATGAAACGCCGTCTGCCTTTTCAGGTGAAGTTGTTTTTATCACTGGTGCTCTTTTCCTGCCTGCTGTTAGCGCTGCTGGGCGCGATCCTGTTTCATATTATTGACCGTCAGGTGCGTCACGATCTCGGCCAGCGAGCCCGGGTTCAGGCCAGTGAAATTGCGCTGATGCCAGGGCTTGCCCAGAAAGTGGCTGCCCGCGACACCGTGGGTATCGCGAAGCTGATTCAGCCGATGCGGGTGCAAAGCGACGCCAGCTATATTGTGGTCGGTGACGTGCACGAACAGCATCTCTATCATTCCGAATCCCCCGAACGCCTGAATCTGCCGATGATAGGCGGCGATAACGCCGAGGTGCTGAAGGGTAAAGTGATTATTTCGGTGCGTAAGGGTGGCATTGGCGTTTCCCTGCGCAGCAAAGCCCCCATTTTTAATGCCCGCCATCAGGTCATCGGGATTGTCTCGGTTGGCTATCTCACGTCTTATATTTCCAATATCAATGCGCGTTTTCTCTGGCGGGTCGCGTTATACAGCGCCGGGCTGTTGTTGCTGCTGTTCATCTTCTCCTGGATTTTTACCCGCAACGTCAAAAAGCAGATGTTCTGGCTGGAGCCAAAAGCCATCGCGCAGATGGTGATGCAGCAAAAGGCGCTGCTGGAAGCGATGTATGAAGGCGTGTTTGCGGTTGACGGCAAACGGAAGCTCATCTTAATTAACCGCGCGGCCAGGGAGCTTCTTGACCTTCAGCAAAGCGAGAAAGCGCTGCTCGGTAAGCCGCTGGCCGAGGTGGTGCAGATACCGCCCACCTTCTTTCCCCAAGCGGATGAAGTGGGCGATAGCGCGCGCCACGATCATATTGCGGTGCTCAATCAGCGTCAGGTGATCGTGAACCGCGTCCCGCTGGAGCTTCAGCCGGGCGAAGAGCGCGGATGGGTGTTCAGCTTCCGCGATCAAAACGAGATTAATACGCTGAGCAGCCAGCTCAGCCAGGTCAAACGCTACGCCGATAACCTGCGGATCATGCGCCACGAGCAGCTGAACTGGACCGCGACGCTGGTCGGGCTCCTGCAAATGCAGCGCTATGACGAGGCTATCCGCTACATTCAGGCACAGTCGGAAGGGGCGCAAAAGGTGCTCGATTTCCTCTCGGCCACCGTGACCTCCCCCACCCTGTGCGGTTTATTGCTCGGAAAATATGTCAGTGCGCAGGAAAAAGGGATTGAGCTGCGCTTCGATCCTGCCTGCCAGATGACGCGTCTGCCAACAACGCTTAGCGAGACGGCACTGATGTCCGTGATTGGCAACCTGCTGGACAACGCCGTGGATGCCACCCTGAAAACGATGTCGCCTGCCGCGCCGGTGGAAATTTATATTTCTGACCGAAATCAGGAGCTGCTGATCGAAATTGCCGACCAGGGCTCTGGGGTTGATGACTCGCTAAAACCGCATATTTTCGAGCAGGGGTTTACCAGTAAACCGTCTGCGGGCGATGAAATTACGGGCGCAGCGCACGGCATCGGTCTCTATCTGGTGGCAGGATATGTCCACAAAAGCGGGGGAAGCATCGAGATAAGCGATAACTCACCGCAAGGAACGATTTTTACGGTGTTTATCCCTTATGACACCCCGACCTCATCAGGACTGACGCATGACCTATCCCAAAGCGCTTGATGTTGTGATTGTTGAAGATGAACCTCATCTGGCTGAACTGCATCGCGAATTTATTGAGCAAAATTTTCGCCTGCGGGTGGCCGGTATTGCGGCGTCCCTCGAACAGGCCCGCGCGCTGATTCGCCAGCATCAACCCCGGTTGATCCTGCTCGATAACTACCTGCCGGACGGTCAGGGCGTGGAGCTGATTAACAGCCCATTGCTGAAAAGCTTTGAGTGCTCGGTGATTTTTATCACCGCCGCCAGCGATATGCAGACCTGCAGCCAGGCGATGCGCAGCGGCGCTTTCGATTACCTGATAAAGCCCGTGTTTTATCAGCGTTTGCGCGCCTCGCTGGAGCGCTTTATGCGTCTGGAACATACCCTGCAACAGGTCAAAGTGGTCGATCAGCAGGCGCTGGATCGGCTGTACAATCTGCCGACCAGTGCAACCTCCACCGCCCCGTCAACCAAAGGGATCGAGGCCAATACCCTCGACAAGATCCAGCGCGTGTTTCTTGACGATCCCCACACTACCTGGTCGGTGGATCAGATTGTCGAGAAAGTCGGACTCAGTAAGACCACCGGGCGCCGCTATCTGGAATACTGCGTGGAGACTGATTTTATTGTTGTTGAAAACCTGTATGGCAACATCGGCCATCCACGGCGGCTGTACCGCAAAAAAGGGTAGCGACCGGGTGAATTCCCCCTCCGGCCACACGGCGTTTTCGTGGTTTTTATGGTGTTAATTGCCAAAAAAACGCCGACAATCACACTTCCGTAACACTGCACACCTCCCCCCGTTGTCTGGAATACGTCATCGGGTATGTTGACTTTTAGTTCATCAAAAGTAACTAAAAGGTTAATTGCAATGTCCAATACATTTCGCATCTCTCTGGTTGCCGCTGCTGTTTTAATCTCCTCCTCTGCGATGGCCGCGCTGCCGCAGGGCTACCCGGCCGATTACCAAAAAGTGGTCGATGCCGCCACCAAAGAAGGCAAAGTGGTGATTTACTCCACCACCGACACCAAAGCCGCTGGCCCGCTGATTCAGGGCTTCGAGGCCACCTATCCGGGTATCAAAGTGGAATATAACGATATGAACAGTACCGAACTGTACAATCGTTTTATTAGCGAACAGGCTTCCGGCGGCGGGAGCGGCGACGTGGTCTGGAGCTCATCCATGGACACGGCGCTGAAGCTCGCCACCGACTATGCGCAGGCGTATCAGTCGCCTGAACAAAGCCAGCTGCCGAAATGGGCAGTGTGGAATAACAAAGCCTATGGCACCACTTATGAACCGGTGGTGTTTATCTACAATAAACGCCTGATCCCGGCCAACGAAGTGCCGGATTCGCATGCGGCACTGGCGAAGCTTATTGCCAGCCAGAGCGACAAATTCAAAAGCAAAGTCACCACCTACGATATCGAGAAATCGGGCCTCGGCTTTATGCTCTCGGTACAGGATGCCAAAGCCGATCCGCACTATTTCAAAACCCTGGCCGACGTTGCTAAGGGCGGCCTGGCGGTTCAGTCCTCTACGGGCACCATGATGGAACGCGTCTCGTCCGGCGAAAACCTGATTGGCTTTAACATTCTGGGCTCCTACGCCGAAGCCCGAGCGAAAACGGATCCCTCTTTAGGCATCTCTTATCCGAAGGATTACACCCTGGTCCTGTCGCGCGTGTCCTTCATCAGCAGCCAGGCGCAGAATGCCAATGCCGCGAAGCTGTGGCTGGACTATGTGCTGTCTGAGAAAGGGCAAAGCATTCTGGCCACGCAGGCGGATATTCCGTCCATCCGTAACGATATTGAAGGCAGCAACGATATCGACGGTATGACAAAACGCCTCGGTAACGCACTCAAGCCTATCCCGGTGAATGAAAGCCTGCTGGAGTACCTGCAGCCGAAAAAACGTCTGGACTACATCAAACAGTGGCGAGAAGCCGCCGCCAAATAATCTTCACGGCAAAATGTAGTGATTGTTGCAGGCCGGATAAGCGCAGCGCATCCGGCAAAAAATGCCCGGTGGCGCTTGCGCTTACCGGGCCTACAAAAAAGGCAATATCAGTGCATCCGATCTGTCGCCCAGTCAGACCAGGGATTTTCTATGAATGCATTAAGCAGAAAGTGGCAAAGCCTGCCGCGTGGCGTGGTGGTGCTGATAACCGCACTGGCTATCTACACCCCGCTGTCGTTTATCGTGATACAGAGCTTTTTGTCCGCGCCCTTTTTCTCCCCCTCGAAGGCGTGGAGCCTGGAATCATTTGGCTTTATTTTTACCGACCCTGATTTTTACAAGGCGCTGAAAAGCGGCTTTATTCTGGCCTTTGGGCTGGTGGCGATTGCCATTCCGCTCGGCGGCGTGCTGGCCTTCCTGATGGTACGCACCGATTTACCGGGCCGCCGCCTGATCGAACCGCTGATCCTGGTGCCCATTTTTGTGTCGCCGATGGTCCTCGGTTTCGGCTACGTTGTCGCCGCCGGGCCGGTCGGATTTTTATCCCTGTGGGCGCAGACGCTGATAGGTTTTGTGCCGTGGAACATCTACGACATGTCGAGCATCGTGGTGATTGCTGGCCTGACGCACGTTCCGCACGCCTATCTCTATATCTCTTCCGCCTTACGCAGCGTCGGTTCCGATGTGGAAGAGGCCGCGCGTATTTCCGGCGCGTCTCCGCTGCAGGTGATGATGTCCGTCAGTCTGCCGATGGTGCGACCGTCCATTCTGTACGCCATCGTGCTGCTGTTTTTCCTCGGGCTGGAGGTGTTCGGCCTGATGCTGGTGCTGGGCGACCCGGAAGGCAACATGGTGCTGGCCACCTATCTCTATCAGCTGACCAACAAGCTCGGTACACCGTCATACCATCTGATGGCCGCCGTCGCCGTGGTGCTGATTTGCATCACCGTGCCGCTGGTCATGCTGCAACGCCGCCTGATGCGGACGGCCAACCGTTTCGTCACCATGAAGGGCAAAGCGTCAAAATCCAGAGCGCTGCCGCTCGGCAAATGGCGCTGGGTTGCGGGGGCTCTGGTCGCCTTTTGGTTGACGGTGACGATCGGCGTTCCCCTGCTCGGTGTGGTGCTGCGTGCCTTTATTTCTAACTGGGGCGTGGGCGTCTCCCTCTGGGATGAGCTGTCGCTCAACACTTTCCGGACCATCTGGTCCCAGCCGAACCTGCTGCGCGCCATTGTCAACTCGATGTCGATTGGGGTGATTGGCGGGGCGGTGGCCGTGGCCTGTTATCTGTTTGTCGGCATCGCCATGCACCGCAAACCTGACAACGCCACACGTTTCCTCGACTACAGCGTGCTGGTTCCGCGTGCGGTGCCTGGCCTGCTGGCCGGTCTGGCATTTTTGTGGGTGTTCCTGTTCTTGCCGATGTGGCTCGATAACGCCCTGAAATCCGGGTGGCTGTCAGGGTTCTCGTGGTCACAATGGCTGCGCGATACGCTGATCGTCTGGCTGCGCGGCCTTCGCAGCACCATTTTCAGCGTCTGGCTGGCCTACACCGTGGTGTGGATGGCTTATGGCCTGCGACTGATCTCTTCCACCCTGCTGCAGGTCGGGCCGGAGCTTGAGGAAGCGGCACGCAGTACCGGCGCAACGCGTGGACAAATCACTCGCCATGTCACCATCCCGTTATCGCGCTATGGCCTGATCGGTTCATGGTTGCTGATGTTCCTGATTTTTGAACGCGAATATTCAACCGGTGTGTATCTGCTGTCGCCGGGCACCGAGACCATTGGCTCAATGCTGGTGTCCCTGTGGGCGGCCGGTGCGATTGATATTGTGGCAGCGCTCTCCTTTATTAACATCCTGCTGGTGGTGATTGGCCTCGGCATTGCTCTTCGTTTCGGAGTCAAATTACATGATTGAATTAGCGGTCGAAAACCTGCACTTAACCTACGGCGATAACCCGGTATTAAAGGGCGTCTCCATGAATCTTAAGCGTGGCGAGGTGGTGTCATTGCTCGGTCCTTCCGGCAGTGGCAAAACCACCCTCCTGCGCGCGGTTGCCGGGCTGGAAAAACCGACTCAGGGCGCGATTGTCATCGGCAAAAACAAAGTCTTCGACGGCACGCCGCGCAGTGAGATCCCGGCGGAAGAGCGCAACCTTGGGCTGGTATTTCAGTCTTACGCGCTGTGGCCGCATAAAACCGTGTTTGAGAACGTGGCCTACCCGCTGAAGCTGCGCAAAGTGCCGCAAAAGGAGATCGCTCAGCGGGTACAGGATGTGCTGGATCAGCTGGGTCTGGGGCATCTTGGCAAACGCCATCCCCATCAACTTTCTGGCGGGCAGCAGCAGCGCGTGGCGATTGGTCGGGCGCTGGTTTATAACCCGCCGGTCATTCTGCTGGATGAGCCGTTGTCGAATCTGGATGCCAAACTGCGCGAAGAAGCCCGCGTTTTCCTGCGCGAGCTGATCATTAAGCTGGGGCTGTCGGCGCTCATGGTGACCCACGATCAGAATGAAGCGATGTCCATTTCCGATCGCATCCTGTTGCTCAACAACGGAAAAATTGAACAACAGGGCACCCCGCAGGAGATGTACGGCTCGCCGAAAACGCTGTTTACCGCCGAGTTCATGGGCAGCAATAACCGCCTGCATGGCAAAGTGACCGACGTGCGTGGCGACAAGGCGCGTATTGAAGGTCGTGGCTGGACGCTGTGGGGGATGGCTGGCGAAGGGGTTAAGGCCGGTGACGAAGGTACGGCCGTTATTCGCGTAGAACGCGTCGCACTGGTTGAAGGGCCAGGCGACAATCAGCTTGAACTGCCGCTACTGACCAGCATGTATCTGGGCGATCGCTGGGAGTATCTGTTCCGCACGTCCGGGGATGACTTTGTCATTCGCGCGTATGGTAACGAACTCCGCGATCCGCAGCATTGCCATCTGGCGCTCCCGGAAAAGCATCTGTGGATCTTCCCGAAGGCCTGATGTTCTCAGGAGCAGCGCATCGCTGCTCCTGCCCTTCCCTCGCATTAAGAACGGATACAAATCCTGTCTCGCCCGCTCTTTTTGGCGCGGTACAGTTCATCATCGGCGTTTTTAAGCAGCTCGCTAAGGGTACATGACCAGCCGCTGGCAATGCCAAAGCTTGAGGTTATCTGCAGGGAAACGTCGCCCTCCATGCTGAATCTCAACGCGCGGATCGCCCGTTGAATAGCCGACGCATACTCAACAACGATACTCGCCTCCGCCGCCGGGAAGATAATGGCAAACTCCTCACCGCCCAAACGGGCCAGCGTATGCTGTTGCTGGCTGTTGTGCTTTAACGTTGCCGCTAAAGCCACCAGTACGTCATCGCCGACCGGATGCCCCCAGGTGTCATTGACCGATTTGAAATGATCAATATCCAGCATGATTAACCAGACCGGCATTTCCGGGCCGGAGACCGCCAGCATCTGCGTGGCTTTATCATCAAAAGCGCCCCGGTTGAACAAACTCGTTAGCGCATCGGTTTCCGATTTGCTCTGCAGCGCGCGAATCAGCTGCGAGTCCTCATTCAGCCGGTGTTTGAGCTCATTCAGTGAAGGGAAAAGCCCATGAAAGTCAGCGTCTTCAGTGTGAATGCCCGCCTGAGCCTGGCCGTTAGAAATATTTTCAATCATCGCATTGAGTGAGATGACGGGTTTTAAAATCCGCGTGCGACAGTAAATCAACAGGAAGGCCCCGGCCGTGTAGAGCGCAATTAAGGTGGCAATCACCTGGTAAAATTGCAGCATCGCCTCCTTTTGTTCCTGCTGATAATACGCATTCAACCCTTTCATATAGCGGGCCAGCAGATCGTTAAACTCTCGCAGACTGGCATGATAATGGCGGGCAAAGTCATCGGCGCTCATCCCGTAGGGCTGGCCTTTATCACTTTGACTCATCAGCGTTCTGATAAGCGGGATCCCTTCCTGCTCATAGATTTGCTGCGTGTTTTGCACCCGCTTCCCGAACTCAGGCATCCATTCATACTCTTTGCCCTGAATTTCGAGGATCTTCCAGTCGGTCTCAATGCGCTGAATGCCTTTGACTAACGTCTCCCGATTTCTTTCCGGGATCGGGGTGCGCGTTTTCAGCGGCAACAGAACTTCCGCCCCCAGTTTTCCGGATTCATCACGCAGCTCACCCAACGCCTGGGCGCGCAACGTTGGCCCCAATGCCGCAGGGTTCAGCAGCAGCAGACTGGAAATATGACGGAACAGATCGCTGTGGTAGTAATCGGTGGCGGCCATCATGCTGTCAATCGCCTGACCTGCTGCACCCGGATCCATCAGGAGTCGATCGCGGAACATGTCTATTTTCTGGCGAGCCGTTGCCAGGCGGCGCTGCATTTCAGGCATAAAGCCCGCTGGCTGCAGACTTAATGGGATCTTCGCAAGAGCGGTATCCGTTTTTTGTCGCTGGGTCACCAGTGCGTTCCAGCACTGTTCCTTATTCGCCGAATGACAGAACAGCAGCTCATGTGAATACGCGCGCTCACCGGCCAGATCGTTTGACACATCAAGCGCGGCATGAAAAGCGTGAAATTGCGTAATGTCGGCACAGGCTTCGCGCCAGTTTTCCCATTCATTACCGATCAATTTCCATGAAAGCGCCGTGGAGAGGATAAAAATCACCCCTATCGCGACGCTCAGAGCGTAAAAGAACCGTGAAGATACTGATGATTTGGCACGAAAATGATTAAGAGACATAGCGTATTTTCTAAAAACTGACGTTCCTGTTTTCACTGCCTGGCAATGAGTGACTCACAATGACTGCGAAGCAAAACCCGCTTCGCCTAAACGCAAACCGGTATACTCGTTACTGACGACACCGGCTACGTCATCAGAGCCCCGCAGAGAATTAATCCGTTACGGATCCCCCACTCGGCAAACGGCAGAGGGCGACCGTAGTGATACCCCTGCGCGAGTTCACACCCCATTCCCAACAGCTTTTCGCCCAATTCCTGGTTCTCTATCCCTTCGGCCACCAGCGGTACGCCAAAGCTTTGTGAGAGGTTAAGCACCGAGGAGACCACCGACTCGCTACGCTCATTTTCCATCACGTCCCGCACAAACTGACGGTCGATCTTTAACTGATCGAACGGCAGCGTGTGTAAATAGGACAAGCTGGAATAGCCACTGCCAAAATCATCCAGAGAGATAGTAACGCCCATCTCGCGGATCGTAGAAAGCTGCTTAATGACGCTACTCTCTTTATTCAACAGCACGCTTTCGGTCAGCTCCATGCAGAGGTTTTCGGCCTTCAGACCATAACGGCGCAACGTCGAATATAAGTTCATCGCAAAGTCGGGCTGCTGGAGCTGCAGGGGTGAAACATTGACGTGCAGTTTAAAATCGGCAGGCGCACCACGGGCAATAAAGCTCGCCAGCTCCTGGCACGCCCGTTCTGTTATCCAGTTGCCCACCGGAATGATAAAACCGGTCTCTTCAGCGAGGGCAATAAACTGATCCGGACGGACCATTCCCAGCGTCGGATTGTGCCAGCGAATCAGACATTCCCCTTCATGGCACTCGCCGGTCTTCAAATTGATGATGGGCTGCATCACCAGGTGGAATTCATTACGCTCGATGGCAAAATGGAGCTGATCCAGCATCTGCATATTTTGCAGACCCTTTTCATACATCGCGGTCTCAAAAATGCCCACCCGACCATTGCCTAAGTGCCGGGCATGGTGCAACGCAATCCCCGCATTTAGCAGGATCTGATCCCAGCTCTCCGGGGTAATATCTTCTTTCACCAGACCGGCATTACCGGTCACCACCACGGCACGTTCCCCTGATTGAATGGCTTCATCCTGAGTGAAAAGACGCTCCACGGCGTTAAGCCATAAATCCCGCTGAATTTCGTCCGATTCGGGTGGAAACACCACCAGAATTTTATCGGTGCGTTCACGACAGAGCAGCGTCGATTCAGGTAGCGTCGTTCGCAGTTTATGGATAACTCTGTCCAAAATAAGCTTCCCGAACTTCGGACCAAATAAGTTGAACAAGGACGAGTAGTTACTGATATGAATAAGCGCAATTCGGTTGCGATTCTGGAATAAATCGGGCTGATTTTTCAGTCCGGCCAGGGTCAATAACCCCGTATCCTGATCAAACTCAACGAGTTTCTGCCGTTCCTCAAGCATGGATAAAATCAGGTTCGATTTATTGTCCAGCGCCAGGCCCAATTTCGCCATTGACGGGAATATGCGTCTGGAGGTGTCCAAAGACCACGACGGGGTTCCGACCAGATGGATTTTATCAATCAGGGCAATGAAGGGATGGGTGAAACGACGTAACATCAGGAATATGAATAAAATCCCCGCGACCATCACACTCAGCAGGCTTAAAAGGTTATGTAAACGATAGTGATTGATCAGCGTTCCCCAGGGATTATCCGGGCTCAGCAGCATCAGGCGCCAATTCAGCAGACCTTCGCTGTCGCCTACCGGACGGGTGACCATCAGCTGATGTTGGGACGGAAGTGCGGTCAGGGTGGCGCCAGAACTGAAGCGGTGCTTTTGCAGACACTGGTGCCTGTCAGGACAATCAATAGCGCGATAGACCTCGGGTGCAATATCCCCCGTCGTCGCAATCACTTTACCCTGCGGGTCTTCCAGCATCAGCTGTTGATTGCGGTTTTCCGCCAGCTTTTGCAACCAATTGCTGATATGAGAGGGGCTGATGTCGACAGAAATCACACCCATAAAATGGCCATCGCTATCCAACACGGGCTTGCGATAGCTCATCACCTCACCGGCATCCAACGAGCCATGCTGATAGCTTTCGGTCCAGGCCGATTTTAAGGTTGTTTTGGCCTGAATAAACCAGGGGCGAACCAGAACATGATAATCCGCGATGGTATGAATAATGGGAGAACGCGCACTTTCGGTTTGATGGGTGACCAGGGCCGCGGTGCCTTGTCCATCAGGTTCTGCGGTCACCAGATGCAGCTGGTTATCTGCAGAAGAACGGGCAAATCCGGTGTAGCGGCCATCCGCAGAAGCAAAGCTGACGCGGGAGAGTGGATCTGATGAGGCAAAGTCAACGGTCATCAAATGCTGCAGCTCGGCCTGCAGCCTGGCATCATCGTCTACTGTCACGTCTGGCAAAATGTGGGACAGCAACCGGCCAACATTGTACGAGGTATCCAGATAATCGGTCACCTGATGGGTCAGCAGCGCGCTTTCATCTTTAAGCAACAGCCTGTTCATTACCGAAAACACTTCCTGTACCTCAGCGCTCAGATAATGGCTGAGCACGCCAACGGCAAGCGCACTGGCCAAAGCCACCACCAGAATCAGGGTGTTGAAGAATGAAAGGGGAAATACTTTGATTTCAGCTGTTGTTTTCATAAAATGTCGTTAAGGTGCAGGGCGCGGATGTTACTGGTGTGATTAATAACACGCTAATCTTTTATTTTGCCCCATTCCGCTGACGATGCACAGACTGAAAACGTCCCAAATGAGATGTTTGTGGTTTATAATTAAATAATGACCCGCAGCAAAAAGAATCACCACCACCGTGGCCCGCCTGCATTGATACCGGTCATGTTGCATGATTAAACGAAGCCCCGGCGATATGAATTAACATCATCTGAACATTATTTACCTTTACTTCCCCCTCTTCTTTTTATTATTAACGTCCGCAACGCCTTCACTCTGCAATGATAATTTTTCTTGCGGTATAATTAATCACGACTATTAAACAAAAATAAAAAGCAATATATATAAATACACAAATCATTTGGTGCAAATTTAATATCCCGATTCAGAGGTTTTTTTTACCTTTATTGCGCAAACAAGAACACGCCAAACCGTTCTTGTTGTGTACGCGTTGGCTGAGGATCAGGAAGGGGCATCCGCGGTACAAAGGTGGGTGACATAGGGGGAAGCCGCAGCCATTCGCTCAGCGGCCTGGCCGGTTTCCCCCACGGTGATGTTCACATCGGATTCACAGATCCAGCACCAGACGCGGGCCTTTCGCCCGTGAACAACAAATGAGCATGCTCTGCTGGCTGGCTTTTTCATCATCGCTGAAGTATTGATCCCGGTGGTCCGCTTCCCCTTCGAGGATCATCGTCTCACAGGTGCCACACACCCCTTCACGACACAGGCACTCGACTTTTGCCGCTTTGTTATTCTCGATGACCTGCAGAATGGTCATATCCTCCGGGACGGTAAATTCACGGCCGGAGCGCGCCAGCACCAGGGTAAAAGCCTCACCGTCTGTATCTTCCAGCATAAACTGTTCGAAATGCAGCTGTTCTTGAGCGATGCCATGGCCTTGCGCTGCGGCCTTAACGGCTTCATTCAATGCCGCCGGGCCGCAGGTATAAATGTGCGTGCCGGGTTCGATATCGGCCAGTAAATGGGCCAGATCCAGGCGGGTCCCCTGCGAAGAAATGTGAATATTGACGCGATCGGAGCAGGCGCTGGCGGTCAGCTCATCCTGGAAAGCATTATTGTCGGGCGAATGAAAACAGTAATGTAACTGCCATTCTGCCTGCTGGCGCTCCAGCTCGGGAATGTGCGACAGGAAAGGCGTAATGCCAATGCCTCCGGCAATCAGCAGATGCTTACGGGCCTGCGGAGCCAGGGCGAAGAGATTCTTTGGCGTGGACACGGTCAGCGTATCGCCGGCCTGCACTTTTTGATGCATAAACTGCGAGCCCCCTTTCGAAGGAGACTCCTGTCTGACGGCAATCTGCCAGCTTGAGAGATCGAGGGGAGAGCTCATTAATGAATAGGCGTTGCTATAGCATTGCTCGCCGTCCTGCATCTGCACAATAATATGGCTGCCGCCGCTGAAGGCCGGAAGCGGTGCTCCCGATTTCGCGACCAGCGTGAAGCGTTTAACCTGGGAAGTGAGGGTCTCGACCTGCCGAACAGTCACCTCAAACATCTGATAATCTGACATCGCTGAACTCCATCAAAAAGAACCCGGCAAGGAAGCGTTCACTTACCGGGAAAAGCACTTTTACAGCCCCTGACAGAGATACTTCATCTCCTGGTAATCATCGATACCGTGTTCGGAGCCTTCGCGGCCGAGTCCGGATTGCTTCACGCCACCGAAGGGCGCCACCTCGTTAGAGATAAGTCCGGTATTGATCCCCACCATGCCGTACTCCAACTGCTCTGACACACGCCAGATACGCGCCGCATCGTTGCTGTAGAAGTAGGAGGCCAGACCGTAAATCGTGTCGTTGGCCTGGGCGATAACGTCCTGCTCATCCTCGAATTTTACCAGTGCGGCAACCGGTCCAAATATCTCTTCTTGCAGCAACTGTGATCCCGGCTGCACGTTACCAATCACCGTCGGCGTAAAGAAGTTCCCGCCCAGCGAATGAACCTGACCGCCGGTCAACAGTGTGGCACCACGGGTTAATGCATCGTCGAGTAAGGACTGGACTTTGTGTCCGGCCGCGGCATTGATCAACGGCCCAATCTGGACACCGGCGGTATTGCCATCGCCCACCTTCAGGGCGGCAACCCGGGCGACAAACTTCTCACAAAACGACTCGTAGACCGCGCGATGAATATAGAAGCGGTTGACGCAAACGCAGGTCTGCCCGGCGTTGCGGAACTTGGCAATCAGCGCCCCTTCAACGGCTTTGTCGATATCCGCATCGTCGAAAACGATAAACGGCGCATTTCCGCCCAGCTCCAGCGAGACTTTTTTAATGGAATCAGAGCATTGGCGCATCAGCACGCGGCCCACTTCGGTCGAGCCGGTGAAAGACAGCTTGCGCACCCGATCGTCACCGGTGAAGACGGCGCCGATTTCTCGCGACTGTCCGGTCACAACGTTAATCACCCCTTCCGGGATCCCGGCCTGCAGCGCCAGCTCCGCCAGCGCTAACGCGGTATATGGGGTTTCGTTGGCAGGCTTGAGCACCATTGTGCAGCCTGCTGCCAATGCCGGACCCGCCTTGCGGGTGATCATCGCCGCCGGGAAGTTCCAGGGGGTGATGGCCGCACAAACGCCCACGCCCTGACGAATCACCATCAGACGCTTATCCGCTGAGGGGGAAGGAATAATTTCGCCATTCGCCCGTTTGCCCTGTTCAGCAAACCACTCGATAAATGAGGCCGCGTAGGCGATTTCCCCTTCGGCTTCGGCCAGCGGTTTTCCCTGTTCGGCGGTCATGATTTGCGCCAGCGCCGTTTTGTTTTCCAGCATCAAGCGGAACCAGGTTTTGAGTAAGGTTGCGCGTTGCGCAGCCGTCATCGCTCGCCATGCAGGCAGGGCACGAGCCGCCGAGTCGACGGCGTGCTGGGCCTCATTGCGCCCCATATTGGGCACGCGGCCCAGAATCGCCCCTGTGGCAGGGTTAACGACCGACAGCGTCGTCTGGTCATCGGCATCACACCAGACGCCGTGGATCAGCGCCTGCTGGCGGAAAAGCGACGATTGAAATACGGACATAGCCAACTCCCTCAATGATTATTCCTGAAATACCTGGGCGACCAGATTATGGAAATGCGCGATACCGTGCTCGGAGATGCCGCTGCCGCTGGCATCCGCCATAATACGTCCCTGACCGCGATAGCCACGGGACTTCAGCCCTTTCTGCACGCTTTCAACCAGACGCAAATCTTCCGGACGGAAAACATCGCGGTACCATTCGATCAGCGATTTCTGGTCGTCAGTCAGCGCTTCATTGGTGAAGTAAATGTCATAGTTTTGCAGCGTGGTCTCTTCATCCACCGGGAATTCGTAAATGACCGTCATCATGCCCTTGATCGGGGTGACGTTGAGCATGGTGCATGGCCACAGCCAGAAGCCATGGAAGGAGGCATCCACGCCTTCTTCGAATTTAAACGACTGCTCAGAAGGTTTGGCAAACCCGTACTGCAGCGTCCAGTTGCCGTGCATGGTGTGCCAGTAGCGGTCAACCTGAACGGAGTCGGAGAAGCCTGGGTGAGCCGGTCCGCAGTGGTAGCATTCCAGATAGTTATCCACGATATTTTTCCAGTTTGCCGGCGTGCGGGTGGTGAAACGCGCCGCCAGTTTGAGGTCATGCACATCCGGACAGGCCTCGAGCACTTTGGCCTGCAGGCCCGGCAGCTGCTCCTCCACGCTGCCCGCATTCGGGTCCATATTGATGAACACAAACCCGGCGTACTCTTCCAGACGCACCGGCGTCAGATGCGCTTTTTCGCTCTCGAAGTTGGCGATGTTTTCGCAGTTACGGGCATGCGCTAAATTGCCATCCAGCTTGAATGCCCACGCATGATACGGGCAGGTAATGACGTTTTTCGCTTTGCCTTCGCCGCTTAACAGCTGATGCCCGCGATGCGGACAAACGTTGTAAAAGGCGCGCAGAATGTTGTCCCGGCCGCGAACGATAACGATATTTTCACCGATGATTTCACGGGTAATGTAGTCATTGGGTTTGGCCAGCTCGCTGCCGTGGGCGACGCAAATCCAGCTATTGGCAAAAACGCGTTCTTTTTCATGTTCGAAGGCCTGGGAATCGGTATAGAAACGGGCCGGGATCGTCCATGCATCCTGTGGGTTAGCACAAAAATTCGTGGGCAGAATAAACTCAGGGCTCAGATTGCTCATAATGGCTTACCTTTTATCACTGTAGGTTGAGTAAGGTTCTGTTAGAGAGGTGGGTTATCGCTTTTCAGTATTCCCCCAGCCGGAAGCGTGGGGAGCTGATGGTCTGTCGTTGTCCTGTCAGGAAGATGGTTCTCAATCTGATTGACCGGAATGTGGGCGTAATCCTGCTTCAGCCAGCGGAGGAAGCCGCCGGTTTTCACCAGCAAAATGGCGAGGAACGGCAACGCGGTCAGCACCACGGTGGTTTTCATGGTTTCCAGCGAAGCACCGGTAAACAGAATCGACAGCGGGATCAGGGTTATCACCACGCACCAGAAGAGACGCAGGCCGCGATCGGGATCTTCCCCTTCCTGCAGGTTACGCGTACTGGTTGCCGCCATGGTGTAGGCCACGGCATCCATGTGTGAGGCGAGGAAAATAATCATCACCGCCAGGTAAACCGCGAGGAACAGTTTGCCCGCCGGCAGCGACATCAGCACCTGCTGAACCGCCGTTTCCCCGCCCAGCGTTTGCAGCACCTGCGGAACGTTAATCGTGCCGTTGATGAACTGGTGAATCGCATAGCTTTCCATGACCCCAAAGAAGAACCAGCAGCCCACGGTACTGCCGAGAATGAGCGCCCAGATAACCTCTTTGATTTTGCGGCCACGGGAAACGCGCGTCACAAACATCGCCACGCCTGGGGTATAGGAGATCCACCACAGCCAATAGAACACGGTCCAGTTGCGGGTGAAGGCGCCATCCCCCATCGGGTCGGTAAACAGGCTCATTTGTAGGAAATTCTGCGTGGTCAGGCCAATCGCATTGATGATGTTGTTAGTAATGAATTCCGTCGGTCCCACCAGCAGTACCACCAGCGGTAACAGGAATGCGCCCCACCCGACCATTTTGCTCAGCCGCTGCAGGCCGCCGTTGATGCCAATCCACGAGCTCATGCAGAAGATCCCGCCGGAGAACAGAATCACGAATGCCTGGACGACGAAGTTATCAGGCAGCCCGGTGAGCGCCGCCAGGCCACGGGTAAAGGTCGCTGCGGTGACAACCAGTGAAATCGTTAAAGCCCCGACGGTAGCAATCAGGAACATCAGATCAACCAAACGGCCCCAGAATCCCTGAGGGTGCACGCCGGTAATCGCGGAGATGATCCCGGACAGGCTTAACCCTTTGTTTTTGCGCACATGAAAGTGGTAGGCCATGATCAGTGAGGCCAGCGTATAGGTGGCCCAGGCGCTGACGCCCCAATGGAAGAAAGAGTAAGGTACGCTGAATTCGAGGGCTTTTGCGGAGTGCGGCGCAATGTTCAGCCCGGGCGTCTGGTAATAATAGGCCCACTCCGCCACACCCCAGTACAACGTTGAAGAGCCCAGCCCGGCGCAGATAAACATAAATAACCAGGAAAGCGTGCTGTATTCGACTTTCCCTTCGCCCAGGCGAATATTGCCGTATTTACTGGTTGCCAGATAAAACACCAGCCCCAGCGCCAGCAGAACCAGAATCTGGACGGCAGAACCGAGTAAGCGAGTGACGCCGTTAAAAATGGAATTTGCTGCCTGAGCGGTCTGTTGCGGAAAGAGACTTAATGCTGCTGCGATAAAAAGGATGGCGAGGAGGCTGATCGCAATCAGCGGCACATCCTTCTTTTTGACGTTACTCAACATGGGTGATCTCCTGGGCGTATCCGCCCGTGCTTGGCTTTAGCCTGTCTTTGTTATCACGCAATTAGGGTCAGCGTTCATAGCGCCAGCTATTAACAATTTTATTATTTCTGCGTTACATAAATTAAACAATCGAGCGATTCGTGAAGCAATAAAACACGAAACGGAAATAATAAAACGAGATCTGACGCAGACCGGCCTCAGTACGGAACGAATAAAAAAACCGCGTCAGTGACGCGGTTCTTATTTTGTGGTTTGACCTTAATGTATTAACGCAGAAGGGCCTGGCAGATGGCCTCAGCCACCTGCTGGGTTGACGCGCTCCCTTTCATATCCGGCGTTTTCGGGCCGCTGGCAATGGTCTGCTCAATGGCCGCCAGAATTCCGTTATGCGCGGCCTGATACCGTTCATCGCCTGCACCGAGGAAGTCCAGCATCATCGCTCCCGCCCAGATGGTGGCAATCGGGTTGGCGATATTCTTGCCGTAGATATCCGGTGCCGAACCGTGTACCGGTTCAAACAGCGACGGGAAAGTCCGTTCCGGATTGAGGTTGGCCGAAGGGGCGATGCCAATCGTGCCAGTACATGCCGGGCCAAGATCGGAGAGAATATCGCCGAATAAGTTGGAGCCGACAACCACATCAAACCGCTCCGGCTGTAAGACAAAGCGGGCACACAGGATATCAATATGCTGTTTGTCCCAGCGGATCTCCGGATAATGCGCCGCCATCGCCTCAACGCGTTCATCCCAGTAAGGCATGCTGATGGCCAGGCCATTGGATTTGGTCGCGGAGGTCAGCAGCTTGCGCGGACGGGTCTGCGCCAGCTCAAAGGCATAACGCAGAATGCGATCCACACCGCGACGGGTAAATACCGACTCCTGAATCACCGTTTCATGCTCAGTTCCTGGATTAATGCGCCCGCCAAGCGCGGAGTACTCCCCCTCCGTATTTTCGCGCACGACATAGAAATCAATATCCCCCGCTTTCTTGCCCGCCAGCGGACAAGGGACGCCGGGGAACAGGCGTACAGGACGTAAATTCACATACTGATCAAACTCACGGCGGAATTTCAACAGTGAGCCCCACAGGGAGATGTGATCCGGTACCGTCTCCGGCCAGCCGACGGCACCAAAATAGATCGCATCAAAACCTTTAAGCTGATCGTGCCAGTCGTCCGGCATCATTTTGCCGTGGTGCGCGTAATAGTCGCAGCTGGCCCACTCAATCTGCTCAAAGCTTAATGACAAATCCCAACGTTCAGCCGCAGCTTGCAATACGCGGATACCTTCAGGCAGGACTTCTTTACCAATACCGTCACCAGGAATGGCAGCAATACGCCAGGTTTTCTTCATAGCGGGTCTCACTTATTAGCAAGGAAAATTGACATCCCCCTCATCCTATAATTGACTGATTTATATTTAATCCCCCTAACTGGTGAAACATAAAACACGGATCATGAATAATCTGCCGCTACTAAATGATTTACGCGTCTTTATGCTGGTTGCCCGTCGTTCGGGTTTTGCCGCCGCCGCCGAAGAGCTGGGCGTCTCCCCGGCTTTTGTGAGTAAACGCGTCTCGCTGCTGGAACAGATGCTGAATGTGGTGCTTCTGCACCGCACAACGCGCCGGGTCACCATTACCGAAGAGGGCGAGCGCATTTACGAATGGGCGCAGCGTATTTTGCAGGATGTCGACCAGATGATGGACGAGCTGTCCGACGTCCGACAGGTTCCGCAGGGGATGTTACGTATCATCAGCAGCTTTGGTTTTGGACGCCGGGTTGTGGCACCCGCGCTGTCAGCGCTGGCCCGACAGTATCCACAACTGGAGCTGCGCTTTGACGTGGAAGACCGCCTGGTTGACCTGGTGAATGAAGGCGTTGACCTGGATATTCGCGTCGGCGACGACATTTCGCCGAATCTGATTGCCCGTAAACTGGCCACCAATCACCGAATTCTGTGCGCCTCACCGGAATTTCTTTCCCGCCATCCCCTGCCGAAACAGCTGACCGACCTGGCCGCGCTGCCCTGTCTGGTGATTAAAGAACGCGATCACCCGTTTGGGGTGTGGCAGCTACAGAGTAAAGAAGGCGAACATGCGATCAAAGTCACCGGCCCCCTCTCCTCAAACCATGGCGAGATTGTCCATCAGTGGTGTCTTGACGGGCAGGGAGTGGCCTTACGCTCCTGGTGGGATGTCAGCGAAAACATTGCGAGTGGCCATCTGGTTCAGGTGTTACCCGAGTACTATCAGTCTGCCAATGTGTGGGCGGTCTACGTCTCGCGGCTGGCCACGTCGGCAAAAATCCGCATCACGGTGGAGTTTTTACGCCACTATTTCCAGGAAAATTACCCGCAGCAGTGCATCGCGAAGACCAGGGGCTCGTTTTCTTCATAGAGACGACCTTAGCGTGGCGAAGTCTCTCATTCCATTTTTTCTCTATTCAAAGCGTTAAATCATTAGACGCTTCGAGCCTTTTACCACGTCATGCAAGCTGCGTTAGCCCATTTCGCCCGTCGATGAAGTGGAATAATCATGTTTGCAGACCGTGTTAACGCCACGATGAGCACTTTTCACACCCGTATGAAGATAAAGCGCTTTGCCCTCATGCACCCAGAAACTGTCCCCAGCCTGTGCGCCGTTGTTAAACACGGTCGCTCCCGGATACATCTTCCGCAAATGCCCGCTGCTGAGGCCAAACCACTGTCGCGATAGCGTTCTGAATTCCTGGGTGGTCAACAGCGTCGCACCGAGGCTTTTGCAACGTGCACGGGCCGTTGAGGCATTCACATCCATCTCCCCCGCGCCCGTCAGCCAGGTATTGACGTAAAAAGGCAGCGTCTGCGTTTGCCCGGTTTTGTTATTGTGAAGTATCAGCGTATTGGCCCGCTCATTGGCAACCGGCTTCCTGACCATGCGTAAAATGACCCGGCCTTGATCCTGATTATGGCTGACCTCCAGCCAGTCACGGCTGGCGCGAAACGTCAGATCGTTCAGGTTCAGACGCTCGTTATTGCTGCTCAGGGTCATCGTCGCGCCGACAAATCCCGAAGACAACATTTCTGCGGTGCGGTATCCCGGCATGCTCGGTGAGTGGAAGCTTATCCATTGAAAATGATCGACGGGGCTCCGCTTCTTTTCCTCAGCAAGGGCGGCGAAAGGGACCAGCAGAGGTAAAAATGCGGCGGTAATCGGCAGAGCTTTCATGGCGATATGTTCCGTATACCTGGTGAAGAGAAAGGAGACAGAATAGAGTGATTATTCTGGTTATAAAGTGAATTTACACGACCTGAAATAATTCTCAGTCCACCCACTAACCCCACCCAAACTGGCAACTCCGCGGGAGAACATCAGACGCAGCACCGCATAGGAGTTTCGGGCGCGTATCAGCGGATCGCCCTACCGCGAATACTGTCTATACTCACGGTAAAAGCAGCCATGCAGAACGAGAAAATGCGAACAACAATCAACGATTCATTTGCATCGACCATCCCTTCCATTATCCAGTTCATGTTAAATATCGGCATGTTGTGCCTGGCGATTACGCTGCTGGTTTTTCTTGGCAAGGAGTCCTGGTTTCTGGCAAGAACCTTCTTCAGCGAGATCACCGCCAAGAGCTATGACTTTGTGGGCGGACTGCTGACGTGGTTTCTATACTTTGAATTTATTGCTTTAATCGTCAAATACTTCCAGTCTGGCAGCCACTTCCCGCTACGCTATTTCGTCTATATCGGCGTGACGGCGATTGTTCGCCTGATTATCGTGCATTACGAATCACCGATGAACGTGCTGCTGTATTCTCTTTCCATTCTGATTCTGGTCATCACGCTTTGGGTATGCAGCAGTTCCCGCCTGACGCGGGAATAACACATTGCGGGTCGCAGGGAGAAAAATTCTGCCTGCTAAACCCAACTATCTGTGCATTATTTTCCAGCGGCTAACCAGGTCTATTTCATTCGAAAGCCACCTCAGCAAGTCATATACACAAACCTTATTCTCCCTTTACGTTAATTCACTCTTTGCACGGTTAGAATTGGCCCCATTCATTTAATGCGCCTGTTAAGCCTTAATAAAATAAGGGCTATCGCCGGTTTATTACCCGTTATCTATTTTCATTAATTTCCATGGACGAAACGCTATGCAGCAAACCCTTTTGACAGGCCACATTGACCAGCAGGTATGGAATGGCATTATGCTGAAAAACGGCGAAACGGCGCGCTTCGTCGAGCTTCCCACCGACGTCGCCGCAGGTCTTGAACGCCGACAGGAAGTCCGCCTGTTATTCAGAAGAAAGCGCCTGGTGCGCATTTTTAACGTGACGACGAACCAGTTATACGAAACCGACTTTTTTGCCAGCAAGCCCGTATGGCGGAAATTTCAGGTACCGCTGTTTATGGCTGTCGCCGCGCTCTGTGGGATCCCAGGTTTGGGCGTGCTGTTCGGCATCGCACTGATTGCCGGCCTTATCGGCATGACTTTCAGACGCAGTGAACAAGGCGCATTGCAGGTGGCTCTGGTCAGCACCGTCACGGCCCTGCTTTATGTGGGAATAGGCGGATATCTGTTAATGACGGGGCAACTTTTGCTGGCATTCCTGATCTGCACGACGCTGGTCTTTTGTGCACTCCTGTCGGCAAGGACCATCCATTGCAAAGAGGCGGCCCTGCTTAATCAAGCGGTAATGGGTTAACGGTGATGCAAGGACAAGGAGAGTTTCGATAAGCTGAAATCACGCAATACACTGAATTTCAGGCATAAAAAAAGACGTGCTTCGACGTCTGAGGATAGCGAAATGGTACGCCCTACAGGGTTCGAACCTGTGACCTACGGCTTAGAAGGCCGTTGCTCTATCCAGCTGAGCTAAGGGCGCACTGAGAAGATAAACTTCGCGGTGTGGAACGCCTGGAATTATACGGTCAACGCCTGTTGAGTCAATGGCTTTTCCCGCATCCCTCACAATCCCCCGACTTACGGGTAAAACTCCTGCATTAACGGGTTAAAGGTTAACCACCTTTGCACCTTTGGCACGCTAAACCGCGGGAAAAACACGTAAGTCACGTCAGAATGCCCCACGACATCGGTTGGCTGGACACAAAAACGCAAACGATGACTGACATCACGCCCGGCTTCTGACAAAATATGCGCATCCCCCTTTTTGATAGTGACAGACGGAATCTTCTCTCTGATGGCAGCAAAGATTATTGACGGTAAAACGATTGCGCAGCAGGTACGCTCTGAGGTTGCGGAAAAAGTGAAGGCTCGCGTTGCGGCCGGAAAACGCGCCCCTGGATTGGCTGTTGTGCTGGTAGGCAGCAACCCTGCCTCGCAAATTTACGTCGGCAGCAAACGCAAAGCCTGTGAGGAAGTGGGCTTCATCTCTCAGTCTTTTGACCTGCCGGAAACCACCAGTGAAGCCGAACTGCTGGAACTTATCGACAGCCTGAACGCCGACAGCACCATTGACGGGATTCTGGTGCAGCTGCCCCTCCCGGCGGGCATTGATAACGTGAAAGTACTGGAACGTATCGCGCCGGATAAAGACGTCGACGGTTTCCATCCTTATAACGTCGGCCGCCTGTGCCAGCGCGCACCGCGACTGCGTCCCTGCACTCCCCGCGGCATCGTGACGCTGCTGGAGCGCTACAACATCGACACCTACGGTCTGAATGCGGTGATCATTGGCGCCTCAAATATTGTCGGCCGCCCGATGAGCATGGAGTTGCTGCTGGCCGGTTGCACCACTACCGTGACCCACCGTTTCACCAAAAACCTGCGTCAGCATGTTGAAAATGCCGATTTGCTGGTCGTCGCGGTAGGTAAACCCGGCTTTATCCCCGGGGAATGGATTAAAGAAGGGGCGATTGTGGTCGATGTCGGCATTAACCGCCTCGAAAATGGTAAAGTGGTCGGCGATGTTATCTTTGACGATGCCGCTGCGCGCGCGTCGTATATCACTCCCGTACCGGGTGGCGTTGGCCCAATGACCGTGGCAACGCTTATCCAAAACACGCTGCAGGCGTGTGAAGAATATCATGATGTAGAGGACGTATAAGCATGGCCACTTTTTCTCTTGGCAAACACCCGCACGTTGAACTGTGTGATTTACTGAAACTGGAAGGCTGGAGCGAAAGCGGCGCACAGGCGAAGATCTTTATCGCCGAAGGCCAGGTCACCGTGGATGGCGTGGTGGAAACCCGCAAGCGCTGCAAGATTGTGGCTGGCCAAACGGTGAGCTTTGACGGCCAGAGCATTACCGTTATCGCATAATCCCTGACATTTTGCCGTCGCTGTTGCCCGGTGGCGGCTTCGCCTTACCGGGCCTACAACCCAACCTCAGTCCAGGCTGACGGTCTGGTAGGTCCGGTAAGCGTAGCGCCACCGGGCTGTTCCCTCTTTTCCCTGCCCGTCATCACTCCGTTTTACGATCCACTTCAAAGAAATACGTAAATCCTCTGGCTGAATGTGAAATTTAAGTTGCGCACTTTGCCGACTTCTCCGACGATAAGTAGAACGTTCTACTAAAACGTTCTACTTACAAAAACAGCACGTCACAAGTGCATCTCAGGGTCTCGGGTCGGGGGAATACAGCATGGGTCTGTTCTCAGGATTTGTTAAATCGTTGTCAAAATTATCAATGATTGGTCGCGCGCTGATGCTGCCAATCTCACTGCTACCTGCCGCCGGTTTACTGCTGGCGTTTGGTGATAAATTTCATTTACCGCTGATGATGAATGCCGGTGGCGTTATCTTCGATAACCTGCCGATGCTGTTCGCCATCGGTTCTGCGGTCGGACTGGCGTCTGAATCAGGTATCGCTGCGCTGTCGGCGGCGGTGTCGGTCTTCGTCACCAACATTACTATCAGTACGGTCCTCAGCATCACGCCGGAAATGGCTTCTCAGGGCGGTAAGTACGCCATGGTGGTCGGCATTCCGACCCTGCAAATGGGCGTCTTTGGTGGCCTTATCTGCGGGATCCTCGCCGCGTGGTGTTACAACCGCTTCCATCAGATGCAGTTGCCGGAGTTCCTCGGCTTCTTCTCCGGTAAGCGTTTTGTGGCCATCGCTACGGCATTTCTGTCGTTCATCATGGGGCTGCTGCTGCCGTACATTTGGTCGCACATTCAGTCCGGGATTGATGCGCTGTCGGTGGTCGTCAACGGTGACAATCAGGCGGCGTCGACCTTTATCTTCGGTCTGGTGGAACGTGCGCTGATCCCACTCGGCCTGCACCACATCTGGTATCCCTCGTTCTGGTACTCGTTTGGTGATTACACCACGCAGGCAGGCCAGGTAATCCACGGCGACCAGACCATTTGGTTCAAAATGCTGGAAGAAGGCGTGAAATCCTTCAGCAGTGACTCGTACCAGAACGCCGGTAAATTCATGCAGGGTGAATTCCCGCTGATGCTGTTTGCGCTGCCTGCGGCGTGCCTGGCGATGTATCATGAAGCCCACACGGCGAATAAAAAGATTGCTGCGGGTATCCTGTTCTCCGCTGCCCTGACCTGCTTCCTGACCGGGATTACCGAGCCGGTTGAGTTCACCTTTATCTTCGTGGCGCCGATCCTGTACGTCTTCAACGCCATCATGGCAGGCCTCGCCTACATGACGATGTACCTGATGCATGCGCACATCGCCAAATCCTTCTCCGCTGGCTTTATTGACTACCTGTCATTCGGGATTTTGCCTTCGTTCAACGGCTATCAGACTAACTTCCTGAGCGCGGTGATCATCGGTATCCCGATGGGCCTGATTTACTACTTCACCTTCCGCTTCGTGATCCGCCGCTTTGACGTCAAAACGCCGGGCCGCACTGGCGTGACCGTGAATGCGAACGATAAAACCGACACCGAACTGGCGACGGAAATTATCAATCTGCTGGGCGGTGCGAAGAACATTGATTCCGTCGGCTCCTGTATCACCCGTCTGCGTCTGGAAGTCGCGAAAAGCGAAATGGTAGATAAAGACGGCCTTAACGGCGTCGGCGCCCGCGGCGTGGTCTTTGTCGGCGATACCGGTATTCAGGTGATATTTGGCGCGCGCGCACAATTTATCGCACAAACCATGTCGACGATGATTGGCAAATAAACGGAAGATGGTAGGCTTGTCGATGTCTCCTGCTCAGGCAGGAGACATTCTTGTATCTGGCTGATTGTGGCGGTTTTTCAGGGAGCAGGTTTGAAAAAAGTCGGCATTATAGATGTGGCTAAAGAAGCGGGCGTCTCTGTCTCTACCGTCTCGCTGGTTCTGCGCCAGAAGGGAAAAATATCCGATGCCACCATCGGCAAAGTCCAGGCAGCCATTCATAAACTCGGGTATGTCCACAATATTGCCGCCGCCAATCTGCGCGCCAATACCTCCAATCTGATTGGCCTGATCCTGCGTGATTTCAGCGACAGCTTCTCCATCAAGGTGATGGCAAGCGTCGTGCAGGAGCTGGAAAAACAGGGCTATATGGTCTTTCTTGGCCAGCCACAGGATGACCAGGCGAGCCTGGAGCGCTGCCTGCTCTCCTTCAAACAGCAGGGTGTGGCGGGCGTCATCTATCTGGCTTCCGATCCGACGCTCGACAAACTGCCTGCGCTATTGCGCCAGTGCCCTTTGCCTTTCGTCGCGGTCTCGCAGTCGATGGTGGAGGAAAACTGCAATCTGGTGCTGCGTGATAACCGTCAGGCCGCAAGCCTGGCAACGCGATATCTGATTGAGCGTGGCCATCGCAGTATTGGCTACATTGGTGGCAAAGTAGATTGCCTGCTTCGCCAACAGCGTTTACAGGGTTTTCGCAACACGCTGATGCAAAATGGGATGGTTTACAAAGAAGATTCTGCGCCGGCCTGTAGCGATGACACCCACGCCGCCAGCATTGCCACCCGGCAGCTGCTGGAAAAAAACAACACCATCACCGCCCTGTTATGCCATTCACCCGATGCCATGATTGGCTGCATCAACGGGATCCATCAGGTGGGACGCACCATCGGGAAAGATGTGTTCCTGACCCAGCAAGTCGCGCTGATTGGCTTTGAAGATATGCTGCATGTAAACCTGACCTCCCCCTCGTTTACCTACATCTCCTCTGCCAGCGAAGAAACCGGACGGCAGGCGGCAGGATTAATAATACGCAAGCTCAAAGAGCCCGATCTGCAAACCCAGCGCATTACGCTTTCAGGCCAACTGATTGCCCGCGAGTCGGCATAAATCAGGTATAAAAAAACCGGAAGGCAATCAGGCTGCGCTCCCGGTTTTTCTGACGAGGATATTACTTACGACGCCAGGTGGTCCCCTGTGCGCCATCTTCCAGCACGATGCCCATCTCATTTAGACGGTCGCGTGCGGCATCCGCCGCCGCCCAATCTTTTGACTGGCGGGCTTCCAGACGCTGCTTGATCAGAGCTTCAATCTCAGCCACTTCGCCATCATCGGCCTGAGCTCCGCTCTGCAGGAACACTTCAGGATCCTGTTCCAGCAGGCCAATCACGCCAGACAGTTTACGCAGATGAGCAGCCATGGCGTTAGCCGCAGCCAGGTCTTCGCCCTTCAGGCGATTCACTTCACGAGCCATATCGAACAGCACGGAATAGGCTTCCGGGGTATTGAAATCGTCGTCCATCGCGTCACGGAAACGGGCTTCAAACGCTTCGCCACCGGCAGCGGCCACGGAGGCATCCGTCCCACGCAGTGCGGTATACAGGCGTTCCAGCGCAGAACGCGCCTGCTTCAGGTTCTCTTCGCTGTAGTTCAGCTGGCTGCGATAGTGCCCTGACATCAGGAAGTAACGCACGGTTTCGGCATCGTAGTATTTCAGCACGTCGCGCACGGTGAAGAAGTTGCCCAGCGATTTGGACATTTTCTCACGGTCGATCATCACCATCCCGGAGTGCATCCAGGTGTTCACGTACTCACCGTCGTGCGCACAGGTGGACTGCGCAATTTCGTTTTCGTGGTGTGGGAACATCAGATCCGAACCACCGCCGTGAATGTCGAAGTGGGAGCCCAGCTGTTTGCAGTTCATCGCCGAACACTCAATGTGCCAGCCCGGACGGCCTTCACCCCACGGAGAGGCCCAGCTTGGTTCGCCCACTTTGGACATTTTCCACAGCACGAAGTCCATCGGGTTACGCTTCACGTCAACCACGTCAACGCGCGCGCCAGCCTGCAGCTGTTCCAGATCCTGGCGAGACAGCAGGCCATAGTTGGGATCGCTTGGCACGGAGAACATCACATCGCCATTGTCCGCAACATACGCATGTCCACGGGCGATCAGCTTTTCAGTGATCTCAATGATCTCGTGAATGTGGTGCGTCGCGCGCGGCTCGCTGTCCGGACGCAGAATGTTCAGCGCATCAAAATCGTTGTGCATTTCGGCGATCATTCTGTCGACCAGAGCAACAAAATCTTCGCCATTTTCATTAGCACGCTTGATGATTTTGTCATCAATATCGGTGATGTTACGTACGTAGTTCAGATCGTAGCCCAGGAAGCGCAGATAGCGTGAAACGACGTCGAACGCCACGAAAGTACGGCCGTGACCGATATGACAGAGATCGTAAACGGTGATACCACACACGTACATGCCCACTTTTCCGGCATGAATAGGTTTGAATTCCTCTTTTTGGCGCGTCAGTGTATTAAAGATTTTTAACATTGAAGATTCCATGTAGACGTGTGTGTACGTAAACCGCGTATTCTACCCGTTATTCAATCCGGAAGCAGCACACAATGCAAGGTGATCGAACCCGGCGGTTATGCTATAAAAGGCCCCTATACGTGACCCGTCTACGGGTATTCGCACCACTCTATCGTAACAGGATGCAAAAATGGTTACTTTCCACACGAATCACGGCGACATCGTAATCAAAACGTTTGATGATAAAGCGCCTGAAACAGTTAAAAACTTCCTCGACTACTGCCGCGAAGGTTTTTACAACAACACCATTTTCCACCGCGTTATCAACGGCTTCATGATCCAGGGCGGCGGCTTTGAGCCAGGCATGAATCAGAAAGCCACCAAAGATCAGATCAAAAACGAAGCCAACAACGGTCTGAAAAACACCCGTGGCACCCTGGCGATGGCCCGTACTCAGGCGCCACACTCTGCCACCGCACAGTTCTTCATCAACGTGGTCGACAACGACTTCCTGAACTTCTCAGGCGAAAACCTGCAGGGTTGGGGCTACTGCGTATTTGCTGAAGTGGTTGAAGGCATGGACGTGGTAGACAAAATCAAAGCTGTCGCAACCGGCCGCAGCGGCATGCACCAGGACGTGCCTAAAGAAGACGTTATCGTCACAAGCGTGACCGTCAGCGAGTAATTCGTGGCGACACTCTTTATTGCAGATTTGCACCTGCAGACAGAAGAACCGGCGATTACCGCCGGTTTTCTGCGTTTTTTACGCGGTGAAGCGCGCAACGCCGATGCGCTGTACATTCTGGGTGATTTGTTTGAAGCCTGGATTGGCGACGACGATCCCGAACCGCTGCACCGTGAAATCGCAAAAGAAATCAAAGAGCTGGTGAATTCCGGCGTGCCCTGCTCGTTTATTCACGGCAACAGGGACTTTCTGCTGGGTAAGCGCTTTGCCCGCGATTGCGGCATGACGCTGCTTGCAGAAGAAAAAGTGTTGAATCTGTACGGTCGTGACGTGCTGATTATGCACGGTGACACGCTGTGCACCGATGATGCAGGCTATCAGGCGTTCCGCGCTAAAGTGCACCAGCCCTGGCTGCAAACGCTGTTCCTCGCCCTGCCGCTGTTTATTCGCCGCCGCATCGCTGCCAAAATGCGCGATGGCAGCAAAACCGCCAACCGTCAAAAATCCATGGAAATCATGGACGTCAACCCACAGGCCGTGGTTAACGTCATGGAAAAACATCAGGTTCAGTGGTTAATCCACGGGCACACCCATCGCCCTGCCATCCACACGCTCACCGCGAACGGTCAGCCCGCTTCCCGCGTCGTGCTGGGTGCGTGGCATGAAGAAGGGTCGATGGTCAAAGTGACCACCGACAGCGTAGACCTTATCGCCTTCCCGTTCTAATCAGCCGCGATCGTCTTTCGGGCCGAGGAAGTAAAAACCAAACGGCAGTGAACCGATGATGGTAAACATGATGCTGTAAATAGCCGCCCACGCCCCCTGAATAAAGAACATACCCACGTTCCAGTTTTCCATCGGCAGATTGTACTGATCCTCTACGCCCTGAAACGTCACCTTAGTCACCACCGACACCGCGACGATGAACACAATCGCCACGGCGGTCAAAAACTTTTTCCCTTCCGGGGTGCGAAGAATTGCCAGCATACGCTCTCCTCATGTCATGCTGTACTGCGAAGCTTTCGCAGTCGTTTTCACAGTCAGGCAACAATTTTACCGTATTTTCTCTCACATCGGGGTAAATTTACAGCAACCCCCATTTCAACGTTCCTTTTGCCCATTTCATAACCGCGCAACCGTTTTCCTTGCCGATTTTCCATGCTATTCTCTGTGGCCTTCAAAGCAGTGTGTTCCACACCCACAGGAGTTTTAAGACGCATGTCTTCCCGCAACAATCCGGCGCGTGTCGCCATCGTGATGGGGTCCAAAAGCGACTGGGCTACCCTACAGTTCGCCGCTGAAATCCTCGATACCCTGAACGTACCGCACCATGTGGAAGTGGTTTCCGCACACCGCACGCCCGACAAACTGTTCAGCTTCGCCGAAAGCGCAGAAGAGAATGGCTATCAGGTGATCATCGCCGGAGCCGGGGGTGCTGCGCATTTGCCGGGCATGATTGCCGCGAAAACATTAGTCCCTGTTCTGGGTGTGCCTGTGCAGAGCGCAGCGCTGAGCGGTGTCGACAGCCTTTACTCCATCGTCCAGATGCCACGCGGCATTCCGGTTGGCACGCTGGCGATTGGCAAAGCGGGTGCCGCCAATGCCGCCCTGCTGGCGGCGCAAATCCTCGCCACGCACGACAGTGAATTACATCAGCGCCTGGCGGACTGGCGGAAAGCACAAACCGATGAAGTGCTCGACAATCCAGACCCACGGGGTGCGCAATGAAACAAGTGTGCGTCCTTGGCAACGGTCAGTTAGGCCGAATGTTGCGCCAGGCTGGCGAACCGCTGGGCATTAGCGTTTGGCCTGTCGGGCTGGAAGCCGATCCGGAAGCCGTGCCCTTTCAGCAAAGCGTGATCACCGCAGAAATTGAGCGCTGGCCGGAAACGGCACTGACCCGCAAGCTGGCGCTGCATAAAGCGTTTGTGAACCGCGACGTGTTCCCCATCATCGCTGACCGTCTGACGCAAAAGCAGTTGTTCGACAAGCTGGGGCTGGCTACCGCGCCGTGGCAGTTACTGGCCGATAACGCAGAATGGCCTGGCGTGTTTGAGCGTCTGGGTGAACTGGCTATTGTGAAGCGTCGCACCGGCGGTTATGACGGCCGCGGGCAGTGGCGTTTACGCGCCGGTGACACCGAACAGCTTCCTGCCGATTGCTATCACGAGTGCATTGTTGAGCAAGGGATCAACTTTAGCGGTGAAGTTTCGCTGGTCGGGGCGCGCGCCCACGATGGCAGCACGGTGTTCTACCCTCTGACCCATAACCTTCATCAGGACGGCATTCTGCGCGTCAGCGTGGCGTTCCCGCAGGCCAATGCTCAGCAGCAATCACAGGCTGAAAGCATGCTCACGGCCATTATGAACGAGCTGAACTATGTGGGCGTGATGGCGATGGAATGCTTTATTACGCCATCAGGATTGTTGATTAACGAGCTGGCCCCGCGCGTGCACAACAGCGGACACTGGACGCAAAACGGCGCATCCATCAGCCAGTTCGAGCTGCACCTGCGCGGTGTGACAGACTTACCGCTGCCGCCGCCGGTGGTGAACAGCCCGTCAGTGATGGTCAATCTGATTGGCACAGACCTGAACTACAACTGGCTGAAGCTGCCGTTGGTGCATCTGCACTGGTATGACAAAGACGTGCGCCCGGGTCGCAAAGTCGGTCATTTAAACCTGAACGACAGTGACACCGGGCGTTTGAGCGCCACGCTTGAAGCGCTTATTCCCCTGCTTCCGCCGGAGTACGCCAGCGGGATCGCGTGGGCGCAGGCAAAACTGAAGTAAGCGCACCAGGAACCTGCATTTCAGGGATGAATGCAGGTTCCGGCTGTTCCCGCCAGCGTTTCATCCAGACGCGATAACGCGCCAATCCACGCAGGTTTTCCTTTCCGACGCACGAAGCCGCTCACCGCCGCCACTTTTGGCCCCATTGAACCATCGTTTTTGGCAAAAGACGCTAACGCATCCGGCGTGGCTTCGCGAATCGCTCTCTGTGTTGGCATGCCCCAGTTTTCATACACCGCATCCGCATCGGTCAGGATAACCAGACCATCGGCATCAATCTGCTCCGCCAGCAACGCTGCCGCCAGGTCCTTATCGATGACCGCCTGCACGCCTTCACCTTCTGTTGTCACCGGAACACCGCCGCCACCGCAGCAAATCACGACCTGCCCGGCATTCAGCAACTGGCTGATTGCCTCGCTTTCTTCAATTTTCAACGGCTGCGGCGAGGCCACTACACGGCGTAAATAGTGCCCGTCGCGCTTCATCTGCCAGCCGTATTCTTTCTCAAGCGCCGCCTGCTGTTCCTGGGCATAAACCGGGCCGATAAATTTCTCTGGCTCAAGAAATGCCGGATCGTCTTTTGATACCCGCACGCGAGTCATTACGCTGACCACCTGCGGCATCCCGGGCTGCTGGCGCAAACAGGTCACCAGCATCGACCCAATCATGCCCTGGCTTTCCGCCACCAGCACATCCAGCGGCCACGGCGCGACATCACGATAAGCCAGATTTTGCAAAGCCAGCAATCCCACCTGGGGGCCGTTGCCGTGCACAATCGCTAAGCGGTAGTGTTGCGCCAGACGAGCCAGCGCGGGCGCGGCACTGGCAATATTGCGATACTGATTTTCGGCCGTCAGCGCTTCATTGCGCTGCAATAACGCGTTGCCGCCAAGGGCAACCACCAGCGTTTTCATGTTTTATCCTTTCGTAATGAGTTGACGGGCAAGCCAGAATCCCAGCAGGGTGTCCGCGCCGGAGGTATGCCCGACGCCAAGCAATTTTTCGACCGCCTGCGTCATCCGCTGGCCTCGTTGGAGAGACGTGGCAAAGTGCAGCAAAGGTGAGCCAAACAGGCCCTGGCTTGCATAGCGCAAGTAACTGGCGCTAACCCGCGTGGTGACGACAAACAGATTTCCTGATGCGGCAAAAAAGTTTCCGCACTGCTTTGCGCTGAGCGCGCCGTCCATTTGTGCAGCCAGCAGCATGCCCACCAGCATGTCATCCGAGCTGGGCGTCAGCCCCGGCCCCCTGCCGAGCCACGGACGCCAGTCCACGATCTCGCCCTGTAACGCCGCGCTGAAGCACTGGCCGAATTGTTTTAGCTCGGATGGTAACGGTGCAGTGATTGCCTGTGAGAGCAATCCAAACAACCCCGTCTCCTCAGGCAAATCCAGCATTGACGCAGGAAGCGAGAGGCAATCCGAATACACTCGCAGGGTTAACGAACAGCGTCTTTGCGGCGGGCGCAGCGTCAGGTGTCCGATGCGGAGCGCTTCCTCATCGGCATCCACCCGCCTTCCGGCCTGAAGCACTTTGCTGACACGGGTAAAATCCCGATGTCGAAGCAGCCAGCCGCCTGGCGTGAGACCCCGCCCCTGATCGTGCAGCGTGAGCTGTTCGCCTTTGTCCGTATACAGATTGACAGCCCGACGCCAGACACCGCCCACATGCCAGCGCTGAAGATGAGCAGGCGCATGCTGGCTGCCGATCAGAGGCAGGATCTCACCGTTCATCAGACGCCCATAGACTCAGCCAGCGCCCGAAGCGCCAGTTCAAAACAAGCCAGCGGAGCACGAACGGTGCCCGCGCCGATTTGCCCGATCCCGGCATCTTTGTGCGCAATCCCGGTGTTGATCAGCGGCGTGATCCCGGTTTCCACCACCCGGCGAATATCCAGCCCCAGACAAGCGCCCTGGAAATCCCATCCGGGGATCTGCAACTGCATATTGCGTTCGAGGAAAATCTCCGCCATTTCTTCAGAAACCGTTTTCGCCGCCTCAACGCCGCCCGCGCCGACAAAGCGCGTGACGCCCGGTGCGGCGATCATGGCTGCACCGCCGATACCGAAGGTTTCCGTAATTGCGCTATCGCCCATGTCCGGGTTGGCCTGCTCCTGGCTGTAACCCGTGAAGAAGAGTCCTTGCGGCGTATTGACCGGCGCGGTGAACCAGCGGTCGCCCAGGCCACTGACGCGAATGCCGAAGTTGTCGCCATTGCGGGTCATGGCGGTGACGATACTGCCAGCACGAATCTGAGCTCCGGCATCCATCGCCGCCTTGCAATAGGCCATCGCCAGATTGAGGAAGAACTGATCGGTGGTGGCGAGGAACTCCATCACCTGCGCAATTTCTGCTTTATCGTGATCCAGACGGGCAATCGGCGCGGCCAGCGTGCGCATCAGCAGCGCTGAGGTCGCAATGTTGCGCTGATGGAACTCATCGCCCATGGTGATGCCCTGCGCCATCATCGCCGTTAAATCCAGCCCTTGCGGTAATGTGCTTAGCGCCTGATGCAACACGGGCATCAACACATCGCGCATCCAGCGCAGGCGGGCCAGCACTTCTTCGCCGTACGCGCCAAAGCGCATCACTTTGCCAATCCCTTCGTTCAGGTTGCAGTAAGCCCGATTGCCGTCGGTGTGGTTTTCAACCACCAGCATCGCCATGCTGGCCGACGTAATCCCACCCATCGGCCCCACCGCATTCACGTGATGACAGGGAATGAAACGCACGCCGCCGCTTTCCAGTAAATCCAGCGCTTGCGCTTCGTTCTGCGCCCAGCCTTCAAACAGGCAGGCGCCAATGCAGGCCCCTTTCATCGGGCCCGTCATTTCCTGCCAGCGCATTGGCGGCCCGGCATGCAGTAGGGTTTTGGCCTCATTCAGTTCAGCAATAACGCGGCCTGCGGGCTGCACGTCCAGCCAGTGTGGACGTGCGTTACGGATTTTTTCGATCACTGCTTCGTTGGCTTGCGCCACGGATGTGTACATAACAACCTCTTATTGCAAACGTTCGAGTAAACGAGCCAGTTCGGTATTTCCACCGGCCACCGGCGCCCACTGGAAGTGAACCACCGGCGTTTCGGCGGCCTGGAGATCCAACGCAAAACCGCGCAGGCCAGCGTTAATGACCGCTACGCCTTCAAGCAGAGCGGCTTTGGTTTGAGGAAGCTCTGTGGCAGGCGCACGCACCAGCTCAGCCGCCAGTAGCGTCGCTTCCGGAAGGGTGTCGACCACCAGAATGCCCGCGTCTTCCAGCGTGGCGATTTGCTGCGAGCGACACTGCGGATCCTGTTCTGTGCCAGTGACGGTGGCGATGATGTGCAGCGGCGAATCCGGCGTGCGTCCTGATCTTGCCCGATCGCAGGCGGTCACCAGAGAGCTCGCCGGATCGGCAGTGGCCCCATAGCCGATCACCACATCGAGCAGCAGAATGCCGACGTCCGGCTGGTGAGCCAGTTCGGCGATAAGTTGGTTACGCAAAGAAGGGTCGATCATCGGATGCGGGCGACCGACGGTGTAGAAATCATCCCCGAGGTCAACCACCTGATGGCCTTTGCCCTCCAGCATCATGCCGTGCGGGTGGTGGCCATCGGTGTCAATCTGCAGACTTTTCGCCAGCCAACCTGCGGCCTCAGCGGCAAGCGTTCCGCCGGTGTAAAGCCCGCGAAGGGTGCGAGGGTGACAGTTCGGTAATGCCGCACGCAGCGACATCACACGAGAAAGCCGACACGCCAGTCTTGCGGCATCATCAAGGCTTTGCGCGAACCAGACGTTTCCCTCACAAAGCGCTGGCGGATACCAGCCAAGAAACAGCGCGACCACAGGTTTTCCGGTCTCTTTCATTGCAGCAATAATGCGTGTGCGCACTTCGGCGGCGGGCGGCTTGGAGACAAAAGCCAGCACCTGGCTTTGGCTGTCTGCACTGAGCATTTCCAGCGCTGTTAATGCACTGATCCCGCCAACTTCAGCGCTCAGGTCACGCCCGCCAAGGCCAAGCGCATGGGTGATCCCTTCCCCGCCCAGCGCGATTTGCGAGACCAGTTCCTGAATGCCGGTGCCCGATGCGCCAATGACGCCGATATTGCCTTGTGGCATCACGTTCGCAAAAGCAAGCGGAGTCCCGGCGATCATCGCGGTCCCGCAATCCGGGCCCATCACCAGCAGGCCTTTGTCTCGCGCTTGTTGTTTTAAGGCGATTTCATCTTCGAGCGTGACGTTATCGGAAAAAATCATCACGTTCTGACCGTCATCCAGCGCCTGGCGAGCCAGACCTGCGGCGTATTCACCCGCAATGGAAATCAGCGTCACGTTGGCAGGCGGTAATGCACGAGTTGCGCTCTGCCAGCGGCGAACCACCGCCAGCGACTGACTGTTGCTGTTGCCCTGCGCCAAACCCTTTAAGGCATCGTCCAGCTGGTCGAGGATGGTTTTGGCAATCGCGTCATCTTCATTTTCTGTGCGTATCGCCACGCAAATATCATTCGGCGTTGCCGCCGTAAAATCGTCATGCCAGAACCCTGTGGTTTCCAGCAACGTTTTATTCGCTGGCGTGCCCATCATTACCGACACGTCATCAACATTTTCATTTTCGCTCAGCTTGCGGGAAATAATCATTAAGCTGACGGAATCCTGAAAACAGCCTTTTTTAATAAAAGCATGGATCATTACGGCTCTCCGGTAAGTGTATTTACAGCTCAGGTAAATATGCGCACAGGCTAGCCGTCAAAATACGTTACTGGCGTGATAAAAATCACACCAAGAGGATTAAAAGAATTATTGAGAAAATAACCCGTGCATTACCGAAATAATTTACCCGACTCTTTTATTTAATAATAACCGATAAAGCCAGCGGGATTATCAAACAAAATTTAACTAACTATATTTAGTCGTTCAGATCACAATTTAAAATTTATTCTGCGGTATTTTAGTGCGCAGTTAAAGGCTCTACATGCCCTAAAAAGGAAGACAGATGAAAATCAGTCGGGAAAAGCTCCATCAACTTATTGCCCGTAAACTGCACAAGGCCGGACTCAACGAATCGCACGCCGCGACCGTTGCCGAAGTCCTGACCTACGCCGACGCCCGGGGGATCCACTCGCACGGCGCGGTTCGCGTGGAATATTACGCCGAAAGGATCTCCAAAGGCGGCACCAACTGCACGCCACACTTCAATTTTGAGCAAACAGGGCCGTGCAGCGCCATTCTTCACGCCGATAATGCGGCAGGACAAGTGGCAGCGAAAGAAGGCATGGTGCAAGCCATCGCGCTGGCGCGTGAAAGCGGTGTGGCGGTCGTGGGCATCCGGCAAATGGGGCACAGCGGTGCCATTTCCTGTTTTGCCCAAATGGCGGCGAAAGCCGGTTTTATCGGCCTTTCCCTTTGTCAGTCAGATCCGATGGTCGTCCCCTTCGGCGGCGCAGAAATTTATTACGGCACCAACCCGCTGGCCTTTTCCGCACCCGGTGAAGGCGACGATATCATCACCTTCGATATGGCCACCACGGTGCAGGCGTGGGGAAAAATACTGGACGCAAGAGCGCGCGGTGAAAGCATTCCGGAGAGCTGGGCGGTGGATAAAAACGGCGCGGCAACCACCGACCCTTATGCCGTTCACGCGCTGCTGCCCGCCGCAGGGCCGAAAGGCTATGGCCTGATGATGATGATCGACATTTTGTCGGGCATCTTGTTAAACCTGCCTTTTGGCCGTCAGGTCAGCTCGATGTACGATAATTTAAGCAAAGGCCGTGATTTAGGTCAGTTGCATATTGTGATTAATCCCGTTTTTTTCGGCAATGGGGTTCTTTTCCGCCAGCATATTAGCCAGACCATGCAAGAGCTTAATGCGGTTGCGCCAGCACCAGGGTTCCAGCAAGTTTATTATCCGGGGCAGAATCTGGATATTAACGAACGCCTGTCAGAAAAAGAAGGCATCGAGATTGTCGATGATATTTACGACTACCTTGTGTCGGATGTTTTATACACCCGCTCCTATGAAACACATTCGCCATTTGCACAGGCAAAATAATATCAGAGGACATTATGCAGACTTATTTTCGCCAGGCGATAGAAGAGACGCTACCCTGGCTTTCTTCCTTCGGCGCAGATGAATCAGGCGGCCTGACTCGTCTGCTTTACTCTCCCGAGTGGCTGCAGGCACAGCAGGCATTCAGGCAACGGATGAGCGACAGCGGGTTTAACGCGCGCTTTGATGACGTCGGCAACCTGTTTGCTGCGCTGGAGGGCACTCGCTACAAGGATGAAATCATCCTCAGCGGCTCGCACATCGACAGCGTCGTCAACGGCGGCAATCTGGACGGGCAATTCGGCGCTTTAGCCGCCTGGCTGGCGCTTCGCTGGCTGAAAGACACCTACGGCTCGCCACTTCGTACCGTGGAAGTGGTCGCCCTGGCCGAAGAAGAAGGCAGTCGCTTCCCGTATGTGTTCTGGGGGAGCAAGAATATTTTCGGCCTGGCCAATCCGGCTGACGTGCGCGACATCTGCGACGTCAACGGCGTGGGCTTTGTCGACGCGATGAACGCCTGCGGCTTTACCCTGCCGGGCGCCCCGCTTGCGGCGAAGAAAAATATCAAAGCGTTTGTTGAGCTGCATATCGAGCAAGGCCGCGTGCTTGAAGTGAATCACCAGTCCATTGGCGTGGTGAATGCCATCGTCGGCCAGCGGCGCTATACCGTCACCCTCAGCGGCGAATCCAATCACGCGGGTTCCACGCCAATGAGCTATCGACGCGACACCGTTCATGCGTTTAGCCGAATTTGCACCGAGGCCATCGACAACGCCAACGCCCACGGCGATCCGCTGGTGCTGACCTTTGGCAAAGTGAATCCGCAACCCAATACCGTCAACGTGGTGCCCGGCAAAACGGTGTTTACTGTCGACTGCCGCCATACCGACGCCGAAGCGCTTCGCGCCTTTACCGTCGGGCTGGAAGCCGATATGCGCCGTATTTGCCAGCAGATGAATATCGACATTACTCTCGATTTGTGGATGGACGAAGCCCCCGTGCCGATGGACAAACAGCTGGTCGCTCAACTGGCTGCGCTGTGCGAACAAGAAAAAATGAACTACCGGGTGATGCACAGCGGCGCGGGCCACGATGCACAGATTTTTGCCCCACGGGTACCGACCTGCATGATTTTCATGCCCAGCATTGGCGGTATCAGCCACAACCCGGCAGAAGCCACACACATTGACGATCTGGCCGAAGGGGTCAGAACGCTGGCACTGATGCTGCACCAGTTGGCCTGGTGCGAATAAGGAGAAGTAAATGGGATATCTGAATAACGTGACCGGCTACCGTGAAGATTTGCTGGCAACGCGTTCTGTTGTTCGTCATGGCAACTACGCCCTGTTAACGCCTGACGGTCTGGTGAAAAACATTATTCCCGGTTTCGACAATTGCGATGTGACGATCTTGTCCACGCCAAAACTCGGGGCGACCTTTGTTGATTATCTGGTCACTCTTCACAAGGACGGCGGCAATCTGCAGGGCTTTGGTGGCGAAGGCATTGAAACTTTTCTGTATGTGATCAGCGGGGAAATCAACGCGACCGCCGGGAATGAGCGCCTGAACCTGGAGGCTGGCGGCTACCTGTACTGCCCTCCGGGCGAGCTGATGACCTTTAGCAATGCCAGCCAGACCGACAGCCAACTGTTCCTCTACAAGCGCCGCTATACGCCGGTCGCAGGCCATTCACCTTACCGTGTCACCGGCAACGTGAACCAGCTTGAGCCTATTCATTACGAAGGCATGGAAGACGTTATTCTGTTCGACTTCCTGCCCAAAGAGCTCGGGTTTGATATGAACATGCACATCCTGTCATTCGCGCCAGGGGCCAGCCACGGTTATATCGAGACGCATGTGCAGGAACACGGCGCTTATATTCTCTCGGGGAAAGGGGTCTATAACCTGGATAACGAGTGGGTTCCGGTGAAACAGGGCGACTACATCTTTATGGGCGCTTATTCCCTGCAGGCGGGGTATGGCGTAGGACGTGAAACGTTCAGCTATATCTATTCGAAAGACTGTAACCGCGACGTTGAGATCTGATTTATACCCTAAAGAATTCGAGTTGCAGGTAGGCGGCAAGAGAGCTCATCCCCAGGAGCTTACTTAAGTAAGTGACTGGGGTGAGAGAGTGCAGCCAACACCCCTGCAGCTTGAAGTATGACGGGTATGCCGTAAGCCTTCTACCGATTGTGTTTAGCTATGTTGTTTTTTGCCACGGTGTAAACCGTGGCTTTTTTTATCAGGCTATCTGCTGGCCAAGACGCAGAACCGCAGCAATATTCCGCGCGCAGTGATAGAGGTTTTCTTCTCCACTTGCCAGCACATCGGGCAACGGTGCCAGGCGCGGCAAAATGCTGAACACCGCATCGATACCGTACTGATGCACGATTTCTACGCCCTCCCCCAGCACCCCCGCGATGCCAATCACCGGCACGCCATGCTTTTTCGCCGTTAGTGCCACGCCCATGGGTGCTTTTCCGCCGACCGTCTGTGAATCAATTCGGCCTTCGCCGGTGATGACCAGCGACGCGCCCTGGATTGCAGCATCCAGCCCCACGGCGTCAATGACAATATCAATCCCAGGGCGCAGAATCGCATTGAGGAACACCAGCGCTGCGACACCCATGCCGCCTGCCGCACCACCGCCGGGTAAGGTATCAACTGCCTTGCCCGTCAGATTCTGAATCAACAAGGCATACGTTTTCAGCCCATTTTCCAGCGTTTGCACCATGTCTGGCGTGGCCCCTTTTTGTGGCCCAAATACCGCAGCAGCGCCGCGCGGCCCGATTAAAGGATTATCCACGTCGCACGCCACTTCGATGGTGCACTCCGCCAGACGCGGATCGAGCCCGCTAATATCCAGCGTCTCCATGCGCTGCAGCTCGCCGCCGCCGAACCCAAGACTCAGGCCGTTAATGTCGTAAAACCGTGCGCCCAGCGCCTGCGCCATACCCACGCCGCCATCCACCGTGGCGCTGCCGCCGATGCCTAAAATGATATGCCGCAGCCCGGCGTCCAGCGCAAGGCGAATGAGTTCGCCGGTGCCGTAGCTGGTCGCCAGCAATGGGTTCCGTTTTTCCGGTGGCACCAGCATCAAGCCGCTGGCCGCCGCCATTTCGATATAGGCCGTACGCCCATCGCCGCTTTGCCCGTAGAACGCTTCAGTTTCCTGCCCAAGTGGGTCAGTCACCGTTTTGTAAACCCGCTTTCCGCCGGTGGCGCTGACCATCGCTTCTACCGTCCCTTCGCCGCCATCGGCGATGGGCAGGCAGAGATACTCCGCCATCGGGAAAATCGTCATAAATCCTTTTTTGATTGCCTGCGCACACTGTTCGGCACTCAGGCTTTCTTTAAACGAATCAGGTGCAATTACAATTTTCATGCTTCATCCTTTCACTGACGAGGGGAGTCAATCCGTTGCCACGGAATGCAATTTTCCAAAACCAGAGCCAGCAAAACGCCCACCAACAGCCCGTTGCTTAATAAGGGGCGCAACGCCAGCGGCAGGCTTTGCAGGTAGAGACCTGGCAGATTCATTAAGAACAAGCCGACGAACAGCGGCAGCGCCAGACGATAAATATTGCGGGAAGTGAACGTCACCTGCTGGCTGAAATTCAGGCTGGAATAGAGCAAGGGCAGATAAGAGACCAGCATCACGGCGCTGCTCACGGTGAGCGGCAACGTGGTGAAAAAATGCGTTAACGGCGTCACCAGACCGACAATCAGGCAGCAGAAACCGCCCAGCACAAAAGGCGAGCGTGAACTGTCTCCGGTTTGGGTCAACAGGCCAATGGACGAGACAAACGGGGAAAACGGCACCACGGCCATCGGGAGAGTCACCAGCGTCACCACACCGGAGACAAGGAAACTGCGGCGATATCGCGCATTGCCGTTTGTCTGCTCAGGATAAAACGTGTCGGTGCCGCGAATCGCGCCGTAAGTGTTGGTGATGTTCACCAGCCCGGCCAGCACGGCAGTGAGAATAATACCCGGCATCAGTTGCCCACCGCTTCCCAGCGGGAACCATTGCCAGTGCACCTCCGCCACGCCCTGGGTGGGGACAGCCGGAAACAGGAGAGTCCAGAGCAGCCAGCCCACCAGCGTTCCAGTCAGCAACGCATAGCGCGACCATCGAATGGGCAGGAAAATGATCATGCCGAGCATCAGACACACTATCGCCAACGACAGCATCGCAGGCCCCATCTGAATGCTCACGGGGGCAACGGCGGCACCAAACGGCAGGCCGAGCATGCCTTTGAAGAAAATGGTGGTCAGCTGTGCGCCAAGCATCAGCATAAAGAAGGTCATCACCACCGGGCTGAACAGCCGGGCTAAGCGGTAGCCAATGCCGCTGATGCCAATCACCATGCTCAATAACGAAGCCAGCAAAATGCCTACCGCCAGGCTCGAGGCTATGCTGTTAATCGGCGTGCCTCGCGCGGCTTCCCCGGCGGCGATGGTCAGAATTGTGCTCCACCACAACCCCGTAGGGCCTTCCATGATAGCCCGTCGATGGCCAAAAAACGCCTGAGCCAGGCAAGCAAGGCCGGTTGCGATAAACGCATATTGGGTCAGGGTCAGAAGCGACGATGCAGGAAGATGAAATACCGACTGCAGCGTGGGCGGAACCACCACGGTGTTGCAGAAAATGAAGAAGAACCACTGAAATCCGCCAGGCAACTGGCGACGATCAAACTTGAATACGGTCATAGCACCACTCTGTAAAAGAGTGCCCGCGCAGGGCGGGCACACACGACGACTTACTGCTGATGTTTCAGGATAAATTTACCCTGCGGCGCTTTCGGGAAGCCCTGCTCGATATCATAGATCACTTCCCCGCGCAGAATGGTGCGGGTAATGCGCGCGCCAATCGTACGCCCCACATACGGGCTGACTTTATGGCGATATTCCAGATCTTCATTCTTCAGCACGTAGCTGCTTTCCGGCTGAATAAACACCAGGTCGGCGTCTTTGCCCGGGGCGATACGGCCTTTGTTCTTCAGTCCAAAAATATCGGCGGCGTTGGTCGCCATCAGACGAGCGAACATCGGCAGCGACATCCCGCGCTTCTGCACCGCTTCGTCAAACATAACATCCATGCAGCTCTGCAGGCCTGCAATTCCGCCCCACGCCTGCATGATATTGCCGGCTTTCATTTCTGGCGGGCACGGCGAGTGGTCAGACACCAGACAGTCGATTTCCCCGCTCAGCAGTTTGCCCCACATGCCTTTCTGGTTCTCTGCATCGCGAATGGGCGGTGAGCATTTCGCCAGGGTGCCGATTTTTTCAAACTGATCGGTGTCCAGCACAAAGTAATGCGGGCAGGATTCGCAGGTCACGGCCTGACCTTCCTGACGCGCACGGGTCACTTCCGCCACCCCTTCCGGGCTGCTGACGTGGCAAATGTGAATACGACAGCCCGCCACTTTCGCCAGATACAGCACACGACGAATGGCTTCCACTTCCGTGAACACCGGGCGAGAGGCCACATAGTCGTGCGCGGTCACACGACCCTCGTTTTTGGCTTCTTCACCCAACGCGTCGCAAATCAGGGCGTTTTCGCAGTGCACCAGCACGGTCTGGTTCATTTTCGCCAGCGCCTTTACGCCTTTATAAAACTCCCAGTCATTCACATCGCGGAAGTCGTTATCCACGGAGCGATCGCCACAGGTGGCGACGAAGCATTTGAAGCCGACCACGCCAACTTCATCCAGCTCATGCAGACGGTCGGTGTTGTAGGACACCAGGCCACCCAGCTGTGCCGCGTCTACGGTTAACTTGCCTTTTGCCGCATCGAATTTCAGTTCGATGGAGGCGCGGTCAACGGTGGCGGGCAGCTGGTTCAGCGGCATTTCAATCATGGTGGTAATACCCCCTTTGGCAGCTGCACGGGTGCCGGTTTCATAGCCTTCCCAGTGGGTACGTCCTGGTTCGGAAATGTGGGAGTGCGCATCCACCATGCCAGGGGAAACAATCAGCCCGCTGGCATCCATGACGCTTTTCGCCTCCCCCAGGTTTTCCCCGATGGCGGCAATTTTTCCCGCGTTGACGGCAATATCGACCACGCGTGCTTCGTTTTCTAAAATGACGGTACCGTTCTTAATAATCAGATCAAATGACATAACCTATTCCTTGTATTAATAAGCGTGTTTTATCTTTTTCATCCCTGAATGCAATCATCCTGTTACGTTGTACTTCACTAACCGGCAATATTTTGCTGCACTACGTCTTTTTGCAGCGTTCGTTTTTTTAATAATGAATAAGCCACGAAGGCAAAAATAACGCCAACAAACCATGAGACACGGGACAAAGGTTCAAGCAAGGGAATAAATTTTCCGCCAAGCGAAAGAACCACCGCCACCAGCGTGACTAAAAAAGCCGTCAGGTTAAAACCATTCTCAAAATACTGATAGTCGCCAGCTGCGGTATAAAGTTCATCGAGATTAATCTGGCCACGCATCACCACAAAATAGTGTGCCATCATGACGCCAATGACCGGGCCAAGCATGCCGCCGATAATATCGAGGAACAAATAAATGCTGCTTTGGTTTTCCATCAACTTCCACGGGCAGATGACCAGACTGATAATGCTGGCGATCAGCACGCCGTTTTTATAGGTCAATTTTGTCGGTGCAATGGCAGCGATTTGATAGCCCGCCGGAATAATGTTCCCCGTCGCGTTCGTTGAAATTGTCGTCATCAGGATAACCACGACGGCAAAGAAGGAGGCGAACAGGCTGTCCCATCTCTGCACGATATCCAGCACGTTCCAGGTGTCCATGCCGTAGTGAATGCTCGCTCCGGCAATAATGCAGACCCCGGCAACGGCAAACAGCACGTAAGCGACCACTAATCCCAGCGTTTGCCCCAAGGCCTGAGCGCGAAACGAGTGCGCATTCTGGGTAAAGTCCGACGCACTGACCGCAGGTGCAGCCCATACGGCAACCACGGCGTTGATAACCACAAGCGTTAAGAAACCGTTGTTTTCTGCTTTGGCAACGCCTGCTGGCAGGTAATCCAGAATGGGGCCAATCCCCACCAAAGAAATCGCCCAAATCGCCATGCCGCCGAACACGATGTAGATACAAGGATTCAGTATCGCGGTGAATTTATTCAGGACTTTACCGCCGCCAAACCCGATACCGACGTTAATCAGCCAGAAAATAAGGAAGGCAATCAATCCGGGCAACGAAAGCCCCAGCAGTTTGAAATCCCCACCCAACGTCAGAAATTCAGGCCAGAACTTGCCAATTAAAATCAAAAAGGCCAGTGACCCGGCGTAGCACTGCAGGCCAAACCACATAATGGCAGCAATTCCGCCTCTTAAGATCCCCGGGAATAAGGCCCCGCGAACGCCGTAAGAGCCACGTAAAATCATCGCAAACGGAACACCATATCGACTGCCCGCGACACCGTTAAACACCATCACCGCGGCAATAAATAAGGCGCTGATAATAATCGCCAGCATAATATTAAGTGTGGAAAGACCGAGAATAAAAAACCCGCCTACCATCACATAATTAGGCACGTTATGAACAGATCCCATCCATAAGGTAAAATAGTTAAATGTCTTCCAGTTACGTTGAGCCTCTACTTTAGGCAGCAGATCCTCACTGTAACCCCGTTGTTGGTACAGTTTTCGGTGTTGTTCCATAATTCCCTCTTAAGACGTATCGGATTACGTTTTTCAGGTTTAGCTATGCGGAACAATGATGTTTTAATTTTATAATGATTAAATAAAGACTATTTTTATTCGCCACATCAGTGATGTGGCGATTTATTATTATGACAGCTTGTGATTCGCCATTAATTCCAGTGCCTGCACCAGCGCCGAGTGATCGAGGTCACTGCCACCGTTTGCCGCACAGGTATTAAATAACTCCTGACAGGTTGCTGTATTCGGTAAATTCAGCGCCAGCGCTTTGGCGCTCTGCAAGGCCAGATTTAAATCTTTCTGATGCAGTGCAATCTTAAAGCCTGGGTTAAACGTCCGTTTCAGCATGCGTTCACCATGCACTTCCAGAATGCGTGAAGAGGCAAAACCGCCCATCAATGCCTGACGAACGCGCGCCGGATCGGCACCTGCTTTCGATGCAAACAGCAGCGCTTCAGACACCGCTTCGATATTCAGCGCAACGATAATCTGGTTCGCCACTTTGCAGGTTTGCCCGTCGCCGTTGCCGCCCACCAGGGTGATGTTTTTCCCCAGCACATCAAACAGCGGCTTAATACGATTAAAGACGGACTCATCGCCACCGACCATGATAGAGAGCGTGCCCTCGCGGGCACCAATCTCGCCACCGGAGACCGGCGCATCGAGATAATCCGCCCCTGCCGCATTCACCTTCGCGGCAAAACGCTTGGTTTCGATAGGTGAGATGGAGCTCATGTCCACGATGGTTTTTCCCTTCAGCGACGCCTCAGCACATCCGTTTTCACCGAACAAAACCGCGTCGACGTGTGGCGTATCGGGAACCATAATAAAGATAATGTCTGATTTCTCAGCGACCTGCTTCGCAGTCTCGAGATGCTGTGCGCCAAGCTCAAGCAGCGTTTGTGACACCGGCCCGATCGTGGTGACGTGAAGCTGATGCCCGGCCTTTGCCAGACGTTCCGCCATCGGCGTACCCATAATGCCCAGACCAATAAATCCCAGTTTCATCATTTCCCTCATTCCTTTTCAGATATTCAAGCAACAGCAGTCCCTTTCCAGCGAGTGGAAATAAAACACAGCCTGAATGTGATGACTTAATTAGCGATAGCGATTAAACCAGCCTAATCCCGCCTCGGTGGTTGTTTTCGGTTTATATTCACATCCGACCCATCCGTCGTAACGGGAGTCTGCAATTGCGGCAAATAAATAGTCGTAATTAATTTCACCGGTGCCGGGTTCGCCGCGCTGCGGGTTATCGGCAATTTGCAGATGACCAATCTTGTCCTGATGTTTTTGCATCGTCAGGGCAATTTCACCTTCGGTGCGCTGCATGTGGTAAATGTCGTACTGAATCTTCAGGTTGCTACACCCGATTTCTTCCAGTAACGCCAGCGCTTGCTGAGTGCCGGAGAGATAAAAGCCCGGAATGTCATATTGGTTGATAGGCTCAATCAGCAGCAAAATGCCGTCTTTCGCCAGCACATTTGCGGCATAGCGCAGGTTTTCAACCAGCGTTTTACGCACGACTTCCGCACTCACACCCGCAGGCGTTTTACCCACCAGGCAGTTGACTTTGCGGTTGCCCAGCTCGCGAGCATAGCGAACCGCAGCCGTCACACCTTCACGAAACTCTTCTTCACGGCCTGGAATGCAAGCGATGCCGCGCTCACCCGCCGCCCAGTCGCCCGCAGGGAGATTGTGCAGCGTGTGCTCCAGGGCGTTGTCCTGCAGCTTTTGTCTTAAAACGTCGATGTCGTGGTCATACGGGAACATAAATTCCACGCCGCGAAAGCCCGCACGGGCGGCACGCTCGAAACGCTCAAGAAAATCGTATTCCGTAAACAGCATCGACAAGTTGGCAGAGAAACGAAGCATTGCGGTCTCCTATTCGTACTTCATGAAACAGGTTTCGGTTGGGGCATCAGCGGCACAGTCTGCCACGTCTTCAAACTCGTTAACGTTATCGAGCTCCGTCCCCATCGAAATATTGGTGACACGTTCCAGAATCACTTCCACCACCACCGGCACCTTGTACTGCTTCATCCAGACTTTCGCCTGTTCCAGCGCGGGGGCGATATCTTCTGGTTTCTGTACGCGAATGGCTTTACAACCGAGGCCTTCCACCACTTTCACGTGATCGACGCCGTAGCCGTTCACTTCGCTGGAGTTGATATTCTCGAACGCCAGCTGCACGCAGTAATCCATATCAAAGCCGCGCTGCGACTGGCGAATCAGGCCCAGATAGGCGTTGTTGACCAGCACGTGGATGTAAGGAATGTTGAACTGTGCGCCCACGGCCAGCTCTTCAATCAGGAACTGGAAGTCGAAGTCACCGGAAATCGCGACCACTTCACGCTCTGGATCGGCAGCACATACCCCCAGTGCCGCAGGAATGGTCCAGCCTAACGGACCAGCCTGACCACAGTTAATCCAGCGGCGGTCTTTAAAGACGTGCAGCATTTGCGCCGCCGCAATCTGCGACAGACCGATGGTGGTGACATAGCACACGTCACGGCTGAAGGCTTTGTTCATCTCTTCATAGACGCGCTGTGGCTTCACCGGCACGTTATCGAAGTGTGTTTTACGCAGCAGCGTACGTTTACGTTCCTGACATTCCGCCACCCAGCTATCACGCTTCGGCAGACGGCCCTGCGCCTGCATCTCTTTCGCCACGTCAATCAGCAGCGTCAGCGCGGCTTTCGCATCGGAAACAATGCCTAAATCCGGGCACAGCACGCGACCAATTTGGGTCGGTTCGATATCAACGTGAATGATTTTGCGCCCGGCGGTGTACTTCTCTACTGAGCCGGTGTGGCGGTTAGCAAAGCGGTTACCGATACCGAAGACCAGATCCGAGGCCAGCAGCGTGGCATTGCCGTAACGATGCGCCGTTTGCAGCCCGACCATTCCCGCCATCAGTTCGTGATCGTCCGGAATGGTGCCCCAGCCCATCAGCGTAGGGATCACCGGCACGTTAACCAGTTCAGCAAACTGCTGCAGCAGCGCCGCGGCATCGGCGTTGATAACGCCGCCGCCGGAGACAATCAACGGACGCTCCGCCTGACACAGCATTTGCAGCGCACGCTCAACCTGTGGACGCGTGGCGGCAGGCTTGTACACCGGCAGCGGCGCGTAGAGTTCTGCGTCGAACTCAATTTCCGCAACCTGAACATCAAACGGAAGATCGATAAGCACCGGGCCTGGACGACCAGAGCGCATCAGATGGAATGCTTGTTGCAGCACGCCCGGCACCAGTGCAGGCTCACGCACGGTGACGGCCATTTTGCTGACCGGTTTGGCGATAGATTCGATGTCTACGGCCTGAAAATCTTCTTTATGCAGACGCGCACGCGGGGCTTGCCCGGTGATGCACAGAATAGGAATTGAATCGGCCGAGGCGGAATAAAGGGCGGTGATCATATCCGTGCCTGCCGGGCCAGACGTCCCGAGACAGACGCCGATATTGCCTGCCGTCGCACGGGTATACCCTTCTGCCATGTGGGACGCGCCTTCTACATGGCGAGCAAGAATATGGCGAATCCCACCGTGCTTACGCATAGCGGAATAAAACGGGTTGATTGCTGCCCCCGGTACGCCAAATGCCGTGGTCACCCCTTCTTTTTCCAGTATCAACAATGCCGCATCAACAGCTCGCATTTTTGCCATTCTCTTTCCACTCCTTTATTTTTGGAAAAATTTTCCAACTTGAAATTCAGGTCAAAAAATCCCGCTCCAGAGAGCGGGGTCTTACGGTTACTGAGCTGGCGCTTTCTGGCCCAACGCCAGGCTAATATCCCTTGCGGTATCACGCACTAATTCGCCCTGGCTGGTGAAGCGTTCCGGCGTCAGTCTTGATGCCGGGCCAGAGATGGAGATAGCGGCCACCACGGTGCCCACATCATCGTAAATGGCGGCTGCAAGACAGTTAAGTCCTGTCACGTGCTCTTCCAGGTCGATAACGTAGCCCCGTTCTTTAGCCTGCTTCAGGCTCGCCTGCAGTTCAGGCAAATCCACTATGGTGGTGGGCGTAAAGCGCTGCAGGCCCGTTTTCAGGATAGCGTCCATCAACTCTTCTTCTGACAAAGGGAAAAGCAACGCCTTTCCTGCGCCAGAAGCATGAAGCGGCAGCCTGCTGCCCAGCGGCGCGCACATCCGGACCATCGATTTACACTCTTGCTGCCCTATCAGCACGGCTTCATTGCCGTTGCGAATAGCCACATTCACGGTTTCACCCGACATCAGCATCAGACGGCGCATAAACGGGGCGGCAACCGACAGGACATCGCGATTGTGGATGTAAGCGGCGCCCACGTTAAACGCGCCCAGCCCGATATGCCACCAGCCTAGCTGGCTGTCCTGATTGATGAAATCAGCGCTTTCCAGCACTTTCAGCAAGCGGAAAGTCGTTGATAATGGCAAGTCAAGATTCGATGAAATATCGCTTACCGACGAGCTGCCACCGCTTTTTTCCAGGTACTGCAGGATAGCAATGCCGCGCTCCAGCGCCTGTGCGCCCTTTTGCGCCGCGGGTTCCGCCTGGCTCGGCCTGCCACGCCGTTTAACTTCAGTCATACTTCGATTATCTCCACCCTAAAAGCGGGCATCAGTTGTCTGAAAACACCGACATCTTATGCAAGATAATCCACCGGGTCACGTTCAGTTCATGCAAAGTGCAGCTCTTTGGCTGCCACTTTCGCCACATCGCAGTTGTCCTGGCCGCCGCGATCGACGGTCAAAAAGTCTGTCACGCTCTGCCAGGCAAACAGCGGGTGATGCCAGACATTACGGTGATAATTCACGCCCTGCTTGCCATTACTGATAAAGGCACGCAGCGTGGTTTCATCGGGGGTATCACCGCCCAGCGCCACAACCACCACAAAGGCTTCTCCGCCCAGCGGGATAAAAGCCTGAGTTCCCAGCGGGTGACGTTCCAGTTCAGTGACAGTAATCGGCAACGCTGCCGGCTGGGCTTTATTGATGCTGATAAGCGTTCGGGGTTGTTCCAGCACCTCGACCAGTGCCAGATCGTGAAAGCGTTGCACCTTTCCCTCGTTAATGTGGAAAAAATCCTGTCCGTCGGTTTCGATGACATCGCCATACGGACGGAACGCTTCACGCGACAGCGGTAACACTTCAAGTTTCATCGCCTTTTCCTTGTTTTCTCAATCCGTTTTGCCCGGCATTTCACCGCCGTAGCGTTTCTGTTGGCTAATTTAGAACCAACGAAACGGAACATCAATACCAAAGTTGGAATATTTTTCCAAAAACAGATGAAGGCCACATTATTCACAAGGCCATTATGAAAAAATACTTTTAAATCAGACAACAAGACAATTAACACCTCCACTAAGGGGAAATCCCATGTTAGATCCTGACACCCTACGCACCTTTCTCTGCATTGCCGAAACCGGGAATTTCTCACGAGCAGCGAAAAAATTGTTCAAAACCACCGCCACCATCAGCTACCGCATAAAACTGCTCGAAGACAATGTGGGCGTCCCTTTGCTGGTCAGAACCACCCGCAGCGTGTCCCTGACCCCTGCAGGACGGCATCTTTTGAGCCAGGCGAAGGAATGGCTCGGCTGGATAGACGGCATGCAGGGCGAGCTTCGCCAAATCAACGACGGCGTTGAGCGACAGGTCAATATCGTGGTCAACAACCTGATGTATTCTCCTCAGGCCATTGCCACACTGCTCGCCTGGCTGACCGAGCGCTATCCTTTTACCCAGTTCCACTTCTCCCGCCAGATTTACATGGGCGTGTGGGACACCCTGCTTCACGATGATTTTTCTCTTGCCATTGGGGTGACGGGGAATGAATCGCTGTCCGATAGCGTGGCGCTGGCCCCGCTTGGGGAGGTGAACTGGCTGTTTGTGATGGCGCCCCATCACCCACTCAACCAGCAATCTTTACCGCTTTCCGACGCTCAATTACGCCGCTACCCGGTAGTCAATATCAAAGACAGCGCCGTGAAGCTCACCCGGCGCGTAGCCTGGCTTTTGCCGGGGCAAAAAGAGATTGTCGTGCCGGATATGGAAACCAAAATTGCGGCCCATCTCGCCGGTGTTGGCGTCGGATTTTTGCCTGAGCCCCTTTGTCGCCCCTTAATCGAGGCTGGATTGCTGGTTAACCGGACCATTCCGGTAATGCGCCCGCCTTCACCGCTGAGTCTGGCCTGGCAAAAAGGCAATGCCGGAAAAGCCGTGCAGGATATTGTTGCGCTGTTCGTTCAGCGTAAAACAGAGGTCGAAGGCTTCTGGCAGCCCTTTTCCTCGTCGTTGCAGTGAAAAATCAAAGTATCCTTCTGCGATACGCGTAGAATCCCCCTATGCCATTCGAGAAGGATTTTTTCATGAACAATGGGACAGACTTCCGCGCCATTCTGCGTGCCGGAACGCCCATCATCGATGTACGCGCGCCCGTTGAGTTTCAGCAAGGTGCCGTGCCAACCGCCATCAACCTGCCGCTCATGAACGACGATGAACGCGCAGCCGTGGGCACCTGTTACAAACGCCAGGGTGCGGAAGCCGCGCTGAAGCTCGGCCATTCTCTGGTCCACGGTGAGCTTCGCCAGCAGCGTATTGACGCCTGGCTGGAGGCATTTCGCCAGCACCCAAACGCGTTTCTTTGCTGCGCCCGCGGCGGCCAGCGGTCGCATATTTCTCAGCAGTGGCTGCGCGAAGCAGGGCTTGATGTGCCGCTGATTGTCGGCGGGTATAAATCCCTGAGACAGGCAACGATGAGCATCACTGAGGAGAAGGTCAAAAGCCCCATTGTGCTGATTGGCGGGTGCACAGGAAATGGCAAAACGCTGCTGGTGAAGGCGCACGCGTCGGGCATCGATCTCGAAGGCCTCGCCCATCACCGCGGCTCTTCATTTGGCCGAACCCTGCAACCGCAGCTTTCGCAGGCAAGTTTTGAAAACGCGCTGGCCGTTGAGCTGTTACGCACTGAGAGTGAACGCTGGGTGCTGGAAGATGAAGGCCATATGATTGGCGCCAATCACCTGCCGGAATGTCTGCGCGAACGGATGGCGCAATCGCCGATTGTGGTGGTGGAAGACCCGTTTGACGTCCGGCTGGAGCGCCTTCGGGAAGAGTATTTCACGACGATGCATCAGGAGTTCCTGCAGGCTTTTGGGGAAGAGAAAGGCTGGCAGGAATACAGTGAATATTTGCACCACGGGCTGTACGCCATTCGCCGCCGTCTGGGGTTGCAGCGCTTTGCTGAGCTGAAGGATACCCTCGATACCGCGCTGGTTGAACAGCAGCGCAGCGGCACAACCGAGGTGCACTTTAGCTGGCTCAGGCCGTTGCTGATTGAATATTACGATCCGATGTACAGCTATCAGCTGAGCAAAAAGGCCGAGAAGATTGTGTTTCGGGGAAACTGGCAGGAAGTGGCGGAGTGGGTCAGCCAGTAACGCCTCAGCTTAATTGCCCGGCGGCACCACGCGTGCAGGACCGACAACATACGTTCCCCCATTTTGGTCGTTCTGGTTTTGTCGCTCCGGTAAGCGCTGCGCCACCGGGGCAACCAGGTTAAACGCTAAACTGCCGGAATAGCGCCTTCCCTTTCAGCAGACGAACGCCCAGCCAGCCGCCGCAAACTGACAGCAGCACCGCACCACAAATCGGCAGCGTGACCCACAGACGCCAGTCCGGTTCCCAAGGGAAATCGAACACGCGGGTTTGCAGTGCCGCCAGCGCCGTTTCCGCGCCTATCGCCGCCACCAGACCAGAGACAAAGCCTAGCAGCGCAAACTCTGCCCACAGCGTGGTGCGCAGCAGCGATTTACCCGCGCCCAGCGTGCGCCACACCACCAGCTCCTGATGGCGCTGGCGCATGCCAACCTGCACCTGTGCCAGCAGCAGCAGCACACCGCACGCCGTCACCAGCACTACCATCACTTCCAGCGCACGGCTCACCTGACTCAGTACCTGGCTGACCTGTTTGAGGATCGCGCCGATATCCAGCAGGCTGACGGTCGGGAATTCGCGGTTCAGTTGGGTGAGCAGCGTGTTACCCCGATCCCAACGGAAACTGGTCAACCAGCTTTGCGGCTGCCCCTCTAAAGCCCCCTGCGGGAAAATGAAGTAGAAATTCGGCTTCAGGCTTTCCCAGTCCACCTTACGCAGGCTGGTCACTTTGGCACTGAATGCCTGGGTGTCCCCGGTAAACGTTACGCTATCCCCCAGCGTAACATTGAGCCGTTTCGCCAGTCCGTCCTCCATCGACACTTCACCCGGCTTTGGCGGCCAATTGCCAGCCGTAACGGCGTTGTGGTCGACCGGCTGGTTTTGCCAGGTCAGATTCAGCTCCCGGTTCAGGGCTTCGTCTTTATTGCCGTCGGTGGATTGTCCGTTAATTTCCGTCAGGCGTGCCCGCACGATCGGGAAGAACGTGGACGGGATCACCTGATGATCGGCCAGGAATTCTTTCACCGGGCCAACCTGCTCAGGCGCAATGTTGATCAGAAAATAGTTCGGACTATCCGGCGGTAGCTGCTGTTGCCATCGGTCCAGCAGATCACCGCGCAGCACCAGTAACAGGGCCAGCAGCATGAAGGAAAGGGAAAACGCGGCGAGCTGGCTGAGGGTCGACCACGGCTGGCGTAAAAGACGGCTGACGGCCAGCCGCAGCGGCAGCGATTTTAGCGTCAGACGTTTCAAGACATTCAGAAGGCCCCATCCGACTAAGCCGCACAATGCGGCAAGCACCACGGCTCCGGCGAGCACCGACCACAGCAGCATTGAGCCGCCCATCAGCCATGCCAGAAGCAGCACCACGACAACCACAATCACCGGGATGTAAAACTTCAGCGGCCAGACATCCGCGACCGCATCACGACGCAGCACGCGCAGCGGTTGGGTTGCCAGCAGCAAGCGCCAGGGACGAAGCCCCACCAGCAGTGAAATCACCACCATCGCGCCGGTGGCCCACAGCCACGGCCACAAACTGGCTGGCGGCAGCGCGGCAGGCAGCACGGGCTTGAGAAGCATCATCAGCACGTTTTCAAACAGCAGTCCCATTACGCCGCCGGTGATCAGTGAAAGCACCAGCAGCATCGCCCACTGCCCGAGGATCAGTTTTCGCAGCTGCGCGCGCCCTGCCCCTAATGTTTTCAGCACCGCCACCAGATCGTAGCGGCTGCGGCAGTAATGCCCCATCGCCACCGCAACGGCGGCCACCGCCAACAGCAAAGTCAGCAATGCCGAGAGCAGCAGGAATTGCTGCGAGCGTTCGAGGGATTTGCCCAACGCGCCGTCGTCCTGTTCAAGACCAATCCAGCGCTGATCGGGCTTCAGCTGCGGCAGCAGCCACTTTTCGTAACTGGCGAGTTGCCCAAGTGTGCCGCCAAATTTATAGCGCCAGCTGACACGGCTGCCCGGCTGCACCGCCCCGGTTTTCGCGACATCCGCAATGTTCATCATCAGCCGCGGGGCCATCTGGAACGGGTTGAAGCCAGAATCAGGCTCCTGAATCACCTCACCGGCAATTCTGAACGTGGCGTCCCCCACATCGATGGAATCACCCGTTTTCAGATTCAGCAGCGCCATCAACCGCGGTTCGAGCAGCACCGTTCCGGCCTGCGGCTTCAGCCCTGGCGGATTCGTGTCCAGCTGGCCGTACATCGGATAGATATCATCCACCGCTTTCACACTTGCCAGCTGCGGTGTGTCTCCGGCGTAGGTCATGGTAGCAAACGTCAGTTGCTCGCCCACTTTCAGCCCCATTTCGCGGGCTTTATGCAGCCATTCTTCCGGCGCCGCGCGGGCGGTACGCAGCGTTCTGTCGCCCGCCATAAAGTCCCGGCTCTGCTGGTTAAGCCCTTTCTCCATTCTGTCGCTGATATTGCCCAGCGCCAGCACACACGCCACGGCAAGACTCAGCGCCAGCCAGACAATCAATAGCGACGGGGAGCGCCATTCGCGCCAGAACCAGCGGGCAATCATGCGGTTTCCTCCAGCTGTCCGTTAACCAGACGCAAGCGTCGGTCGCAGCGGGCGGCCAGTTCAGGATCGTGCGTGACCAGAATCAGCGTGGTGCCGTGCTCGCGATTCAGCGAAAACAGCAGCTCGGCAATGCGATCGCCGGTTTGTCTGTCGAGGTTGCCCGTTGGCTCATCGGCAAACAGTACATCCGGACGCCCGTTAAACGCGCGGGCCAGCGCCACACGCTGCTGTTCGCCGCCGGAAAGCTGTGCCGGAAGATGATGCAGACGCTTGCCCAGCCCCAGCTGTTCAAGCAGGGCTTTGGCATGGCTGCGCCCTTGGCTGTCGCTTTCGCCGCGCAGTAATGCGGGCAACTCGACGTTTTCCAACGCGTTCAGCGTCGGGATAAGCATGAAGGACTGGAAAACAAAACCGATGTGACGCGCGCGCAACGCGGCACGAGCCTCTTCGTCCATTTGGTGAAGCGGCTGCCCCACCAGCGTCACTGTGCCGCTGCTGCCATCATCCAGCCCGGCGAGGATCGCCAGCAGCGTTGACTTGCCTGAGCCAGACTCGCCTATCAGCGCAATGCTCTGGCCCCGTTTGACAAGCAGCTCAACTCCAGTAAGGATGGAGAGCTCCTGCTCACCCTGACCGACGGATTTCTTAAGATGATGAACTTCAAGTATGTTTTCCGCTGGCATTTGCCTTTCCTGTTTCTGATTCTGTTAAGCTTTCGCGCCCTGGCGACGGACACGCTGCTGATTCTGGGTGACAGCCTGAGTGCTGGCTATCGCATGGCGGCCACTGCCGCATGGCCTGCGCTGCTGAATGAAAAGTGGCAGCCGAAGACCGATGTTGTCAACGCCAGTATCAGCGGCGACACGTCGCAGCAGGGTCTGGCGCGTCTGCCCGCGCTGCTCAAACAGCATCAGCCACGCTGGGTGCTGGTCGAACTTGGCGGCAACGATGGCCTTCGCGGATTCCAGCCGCAGCAAACGGAGCAGACCCTACGGACCGTGCTGCAACAAATTAAAGCGGCGAACGCCCAGCCGCTGCTGATGCAAATTCGCCTGCCTGCCAACTACGGCCGCCGGTATAATGAGAGCTTCAGCGCCATCTATCCAAAACTGGCCAGCGAATTTGATATTCCCCTGCTGCCGTTTTTTATGGAAGAGGTATACCTGAAACCGCAGTGGATGCAGGACGACGGTATTCATCCCAATCGTGACGCCCAGCCGTTTATTGCCGACTGGATGGCGACACGCCTGGCCCCCTTAGTTAAACACGACTCCTGAGAGTCGCGAGTTGTCTTCAGGTAAAGTTATGCAAAAAACGGTCTTAATAACAGGATGTTCCAGCGGAATTGGGCTGGAAAGCGCCCAAGAGCTTAAACGCCAGGGCTTTCGCGTACTGGCCGCCTGCCGTAAACCGGAAGATGTGGAGCGCATGTCGGGAATGGGGCTGACCGGCATTATTCTCGATCTCGATTCGCCGGAAAGCGTGGAGCGAGCGGCCGCCGAGATCATTACGCTCACCGATAACCGTCTGTACGGCATTTTCAACAACGCCGGCTTTGGCATGTACGGCCCGCTTCACACCCTGAGCCGTGCCCAAATGGAACAGCAGTTCTCTACCAACTTCTTTGGCGCTCATCAGTTAACCATGCTGCTGTTACCGGCGATGGAGCCGCACGGCGAAGGCCGAATTGTGATGACATCATCCGTAATGGGCCTGATCTCAACGCCGGGCCGTGGCGCTTATGCTGCCAGTAAGTATGCGCTGGAAGCCTGGTCAGATGCCTTACGCATGGAGCTGCGCCACAGCGGTATCAAGGTCAGCCTGATTGAACCGGGCCCCATTCGCACTCGCTTTACGGAAAACGTGAATCAGTCACAGGCCGATAAGCCGGTAGAAAACCCGGGTATCGCCGCACGCTTCACCCTCGGGCCAGAGGCCGTTGTGGAAAAAGTGCGCCATGCTTTCGTCAGTGACAAACCGAAAATGCGCTATCCGGTTACGCTGGTGACCCACGCGGTGATGCTGTTAAAACGCCTGCTGCCGGGCCGGATGATGGACAAAATCTTGCAGGGCTGAGTTGAAGCTGCGCTTCGAGCCCCCATGTAAGAGTGAAATCGACAAAAGAGAATGACTTATGTCTGCACAATTTATTGTTAACATTTCCGAAGCCAACCTGCACCAGACGCTGGAGCAGTCGGTCACCACCCCTGTTCTGTTTTACTTCTGGTCACCGCGCAGCCAGCACTGTGAGCAGCTGACGCCAATGCTGGAAAGCCTGGCCACGCAGTACAACGGTCAGTTTATTCTGGCGAAGCTCGACTGCGATGCCGAGCAGATGATCGCCTCCCAGTTCGGCCTGCGCGCCATTCCTACCGTCTATCTGTTCCAGAACGGTCAGCCAGTCGACGGTTTCCAGGGCCCGCAGCCGGAAGAAGTGGTTCGTGCGCTGCTGGATAAAGTCCTGCCGCGTGAAGAGGAGCTGAAAGCCCAGCAGGCCATGCAACTGATGCAGGAAGGCAAACATGGCGAAGCTCTGCCGCTGCTGAAAGACGCCTGGCAGTTGTCCAACCAGGATAGCCAGATTGGCCTGCTGTTGGCGGAAACGCAGATTGTGCTGCAGCGTTCTGAAGATGCAGAAGCTACGCTGAAAACCATTCCATTGCAGGATCAGGACACCCGCTATCAGGGCCTGGTGGCGCAGATTGAATTGCTGAAACAGGCAGCAGATACGCCTGAAATTCAGCAGCTACAACAGCAGGTTTCTGAACGTCCTGACGATGCGGCGCTGGCGTCAAAGCTGGCTCTTCAGCTGCATCAGGTGGGGCGTAACGAGGAAGCGCTGGAGCTGCTGTTGAGCCATCTGAGAAAAGATCTGGGGGCGGCTGATGGCCAGGCTCGCAAGATGTTGCAGGAAATCCTTGCGGCGCTCGGGACCGGAGATGCGTTAGCGTCGAAGTATCGCCGTCAGCTTTATTCGCTGCTGTACTAACCGCTGAGCGACGGCTCCCTCTCCCACCAGGAGAGGGGGAAACCTCAGTTCCCTAAGCCTGTCCCCGAGGCTTCTTCAACTGCGTCAGCACCAGCTGATGCCTGTCGTTATAAAACTTCCGGTACGTCAGATAACAGGCAATGATGGTCGACAAACTTGCGGTCGACAGCAGCATAAAGGTCACCATAATCTGGTACTTAATCGCTTTGACCGGATCGATCCCCGCAAAAATCAGCCCTGACATCATGCCAGGCAGACTCACCAGCCCTACCGTTTTGGCAGAATCCACCGTGGGGATCAGCGATGCGCGAATGCTTTCACGGATCAGCCGCTCTGACGCCATTTTCGGCGTTGCGCCAAGGCTCAGCTTTTCCTGAATCTGCTGCTGTTCACTGGTAAAACGCAGCCCCAGATTGTTGTAGCACAGCCCTACCGCCACCATCGCATTCCCCGCAATCATCCCGGCGATGGGGATCACCTGCATGGGGGTAAAAGTGATTGAGCCGGAGAACACCAGCACCGAGAGCGTCAGCACCGCCCCGGTGGTAATCGCGATAAATGAGGACACAAACGCCCGGTCAATATACTTACTGCGTTTTTGCGCGTTGTAGGCGGCATTCACACAGATAAAAAGCACCATCAGCAGCGTCAAAACGGCATGATTGACGTTAAAGATATATTTCAGCACGTAGCCGACGGCGATGAGCTGCACGACCGCGCGGCAAATGCTCCAGATAATCTCTTTTTCCAGCGCCAGCTTTTCCCGGTAGCTCACCAGAATCGCAATCAGCACCAGCACCATCGACAGCACCAGTGACGAAGAGGTAATGTCATGCCCGTTCATTGGCGGCCTCCTGCATTCGCGATGCCGGAACCGAAAGGGTCAGCACCTCATCCGCGTGGCGGATTTCATTTTGATCGTGCGTCACCCATAGCACGGCAATATTTTGCTGCACCGTATAGTGATGAATTATTTCGTTAACGCTTTGTTTATTTATTTCATCAAGCGCGCTGGTAATTTCGTCCAGCAATAATATTTTCGGCAGAAATTGCAGATTGCGAATCAGAGACACGCGCTGTTTTTCTCCGCCTGAAAGTTCGTTGATCGATTTCTCCAGCGTATTTTCCGCAAGATTAAAACGGGCTAAATCCGCCACCAGCTTTTTCGGTTCAGGGCGTTGCTGTCGAATCTGCCACGGGAAAATCAGGTTGTCGTAAACCGTATCACCAAACAGAACAGGCGTTTGCGCACAGTATGACACCTGCTGGCGGTAGGCTTCAGGCGATATATTCTGAATATCCTCCCCCTCGAAGGTGATGCCGCCGGAGGTTGGGCTGATGAGCGAGGCGATGATTTTTAGCAGCGTGCTTTTACCGCAACCGGAAGGCCCGGTTATCAGCGTAAACTGCCCCTCACGGAGCGACAGCGAAATATTTTGCAATATCGTCGTTTCGCCAATGCAATAACCCAGCTGATTAACCCGCAATATTTCCTTCATAAGACCTGACTTTATTTAAACATTCTCATCGCTATTCTAGACCTTCTCCTTTCACGATGACGAGGATAAAAGTTATACTTTATTGATTCTCCCTGGACATGCAGGTCACAGGGTTTTCTGGCACTACAGGAGGTTCCTATGCTCATCTTTATTCCCGTTCTCATCTTTGTCGCCCTGGTTATCGTTGCCGCAGGGGTGAAGATCGTGCCCCAGGGCTATCAGTGGACGGTGGAACGCTTTGGTCGTTACACCAATACGCTGCAGCCTGGCCTGAGCCTCGTGGTGCCGTTTATGGACCGCATTGGCCGTAAAATCAACATGATGGAACAGGTACTGGATATCCCTTCACAGGAAATAATTTCCAAAGACAACGCCAACGTCGCGATTGATGCGGTGTGCTTTATCCAGGTGATTGACGCGCCAAAAGCGGCCTATGAAGTCAGCAATCTTGAGCTGGCAATCATTAACCTGACCATGACCAACATCCGTACCGTGCTGGGCTCGATGGAGCTGGACGAAATGCTCTCGCAGCGCGACAGCATCAACACCCGCCTGCTACACATCGTGGATGAAGCCACCAATCCGTGGGGCATCAAAATCACCCGTATCGAGATCCGTGATGTGCGCCCACCGGCCGAACTTATCGATGCGATGAATGCCCAGATGAAAGCCGAACGAACCAAGCGTGCTTATATCCTTGAAGCCGAGGGGATTCGTCAGGCCGAAATCGTCAAAGCCGAAGGGGAAAAACAGTCGAAGATCCTCAAAGCAGAGGGTGAGCGTCAGTCGACGTTCCTGCAGGCCGAAGCGCGTGAACGTTCGGCTGAAGCGGAAGCTCGCGCCACCCAAATGGTGTCCGAAGCGATTGCCGCCGGGGATATTCAGGCGGTGAACTACTTCGTGGCGCAGAAATATACTGATGCACTGCAGCAGATTGGTTCGGCCAATAACACGAAAGTAGTGATGATGCCGCTGGATGCCAGCAGCCTGATGGGATCGATTGCCGGGATTGCCGAACTGGTGAAAGACAGCGCCAACGAGCGGACAAAACGCTAATGGACGCGCTTCTCGCCCATCCACACCTGTTCTGGCTCAGCCTCGGCGGCGTGCTGTTGGCGGCAGAAATGCTTGGCGGCAATGGCTATCTGCTGTGGAGCGGCGTGGCGGCCATTATCACCGGTTTAGTGGTGTGGCTACTGCCGTTTGGCTGGGAATGGCAGGGCGTGCTGTTCGCCGTGCTGACGCTGGCGGCCGCCTGGCTGTGGTGGCGCTGGCTGGCGAACCGCGTGAAACAGCAGCCGCGCGCTGACAGCCAGCTCAATCAGCGCGGGCAGCAGCTGGTCGGTAAAGTGTTCACGCTGGAGACGGCGTTAAATAACGGTCGCGGCCATATGCGGGTGGGCGACAGCTCGTGGCCCGTTAACGCGGATGACGACCTTCCCGCCGGGACCCGCGTGGAAGTGATTGCGGTGGAAGGGATCACCCTGAAAGTGCGCCCGCACTAAAGGCTATTTGCGGTGACAGCAGCCGGAGAGATTGTCGATAATCGGACACTCCGCGCTGTCATCACCCGGGCAAGCCTCCGCCAGCGTCAGCAGTTGCTCACGCATCCCCTGAAGCTCTTTGATATGCCGTTCAATGTCCGCCACCTTCTGTAAGGTGCGGGCTTTAACGTCTGCGCTGTGCCGCCCCGGATCGTTAAACAGGTTCACCAGCTCGCCGCACTCTTCCAGATTAAACCCCACCTGCCGCGCCTGGCGCAGCAGCGTCAGCTCATCGAGATGCTTTTGCGAATAGCTGCGGTAGCCGTTATCACTGCGCAGCGGCGGCGTGACCAGCCCCTTCTCTTCATAGAATCGAATCGCTTTGCTGGTTAAACCGGTTTTTTTTGCCACGTCGCTGATGTTCATACATCCTCCCGTTCGGACTTTCTGCCAGGAAGTATACCCATGCAAAGCCTGCAAGAACCAGCGAACAGGCCGGATTGGCGTGTAAAGTTATCTCTGTATTTCTTCTGCAAGCACAAAGCTTGACCTTCCCCTTGATGGAAGGTTTAAGCTTGTTCACAGTCAGATAAAAACAGCGTGCTTTCCCGTCGGAAAGCCCATTTCAAGGAGTCTTCTATGTCTCACACTATCAGCCTGACGCTCGATGGCCTCTCCTGTGGCCACTGCGTCAAACGTGTAAAAGAGAGCCTGGAGCAACGCAATGACGTTGAACAGGCGGATATCACCATCACCGAAGCGCACATCACCGGCAGCGCCAGCGCCGAAGCGCTTATCGACACCATCAAACAGGCCGGATACGGGGCGGAGCTGAGCCACCCAAAGGCTAAACCGCTGGCAGAGTCATCACTCCCGTCGGAAGCACTGACAGCGGTCCCTCCTGTGCTTCCGGTAGCCGATGACCTTGATGACAGCCAACAGCTGCTGATCAACGGTATGAGCTGCGCCAGCTGTGTTTCCCGAGTGCAAAACGCGCTTGCCGCGGTGCCGGGTGTCACGCAGGCACGGGTGAATCTGGCGGAGCGCACGGCCCTGGTGATGGGCAGTGCAGCCGCCAGCGATTTAGTGCAGGCGGTGGAGAAAGTAGGCTACGGCGCAGAGGCCATCGAAGATGACCAGAAGCGCCGTGAACGCCAACAGGAAACCGCCGTCGCCACCATGAAACGCTTCCGCTGGCAGGCCATTGTGGCTCTGGCGGTGGGCGTCCCGGTGATGGTCTGGGGCATGATCGGTGACAACATGATGGTCACCGAAGCCAATCGATCCTTGTGGCTCGCGATTGGCCTGATCACGCTCGGGGTGATGGTCTTTGCGGGCGGGCATTTTTATTCCAGCGCGTGGAAAAGCCTGAAAAATGGCACCGCGACCATGGACACCTTAGTCGCCCTCGGCACCGGCGTTGCCTGGCTCTATTCGATGAGCGTGAACCTGTGGCCGCAGTGGTTCCCGATGGAAGCCCGGCATCTCTATTATGAAGCCAGTGCGATGATCATCGGTCTGATAAACCTGGGTCATATGCTGGAGGCCCGTGCGCGCCAGCGCTCTTCGAAAGCGCTGGAAAAACTGCTCGACCTGACGCCGCCTACCGCCCGGGTGGTCACTGAAGAAGGCGAGAAATCTGTGCCACTGGCCGACGTTCAGCCGGGTATGATTTTACGTCTGACGACCGGGGATCGTGTGCCGGTTGATGGTGAAATTACGCAGGGCGAAGCCTGGTTTGATGAAGCGATGCTGACCGGGGAACCCGTCCCTCAGCAGAAATCAGACGGCGAAAGCATTCATGCGGGCACCGTGGTGCAGGATGGCAGCGTGCTGTTTCGCGCCAGCGCCGTCGGCAGCCATACCACGCTGTCGCGCATTATTCGCATGGTTCGCCAGGCGCAGAGCAGTAAACCGGAAATCGGCCAGTTGGCGGATCGCATCTCCGCGGTGTTTGTGCCAACCGTTGTCGCCATTGCGCTGTTCAGCGCGGCAATGTGGTATTTCTTCGGACCGGCGCCGCAGATTGTCTACACCCTGGTGATCGCGACCACGGTGCTGATCATCGCCTGTCCTTGTGCGCTTGGGCTGGCAACCCCGATGTCGATTATCGCTGGTGTAGGCCGCGCCGCGGAATACGGCGTACTGGTGCGTGATGCCGATGCTTTGCAGCGCGCCAGCGAACTCGACACCCTGGTGTTCGACAAAACCGGGACGCTGACGGAAGGCAAACCGCAGGTTGTCGCCGTGAAAACCTTCGCCGGGATCGATGAAGCGCAGGCACTTCGCCTGGCGGCCGCACTGGAACAGGGCTCAAGCCATCCGTTAGCTCGCGCCATTCTCGACAAAGCCGGTGATGCCGTGCTGCCGCAGATGAGCAACTTCCGCACGCTGCGTGGTCTGGGCGTCAGTGGGGACGCGGAGGGTTATACCCTGCTGCTCGGCAATCAGGCCCTGCTGAATGAGCAGCACATTGAAACCAAAGCTATCGAGGCGGACATTCAGGCCCAGGCGGCGAAAGGCGCAACGCCCGTGCTGCTGGCGGTTGAAGGTCAAGTTGCTGCGCTGTTTGCCATTCGTGATCCGCTTCGTGAAGACAGCGTAGCGGCGCTCAAACGCCTGCATGCCGAAGGCTATCGTCTGGTGATGTTGACCGGGGACAACCCTGTTACGGCCAATGCGATTGCGAAAGAAGCAGGCATTGATGAAGTGATCGCCGGGGTCTTACCGGACGGGAAGGCCGAAGCCATCAAAAAACTGCAGGCGGAAGGCCGTAAAGTCGCGATGGTGGGTGATGGGATCAACGATGCGCCAGCGCTGGCTCAGGCGGAAGTCGGGATCGCAATGGGCGGCGGCAGCGATGTGGCCATTGAGACGGCGGCCATCACTCTGATGCGCCACAGTCTTGTCGGCGTTGCCGATGCGCTTGCGATTTCAAGAGCCACCTTGCGTAACATGAAGCAGAACCTGCTGGGCGCATTTATTTATAACTCCCTGGGTATTCCGATTGCGGCCGGGATCCTTTGGCCGCTGACCGGCACCTTGCTGAACCCGGTCGTTGCCGGTGCGGCGATGGCGCTCTCTTCGATCACCGTCGTGAGTAACGCCAACCGCCTGCTGCGTTTCAAACCGAAAGCGTAGCGCTTCTGGCCCTTAGCCGAACACGTTAAGGGCCAGATATTGCAGCAGCATGATTGTTTTCCCGTCCTCAATCTCACCCGAGCGGATCGCGGCCAGCGCTTTCTCCAGCGGCCACTCCAGCACTTCGATATCCTCACCCTCTTCCTCCAGCCCACCGCCCAAACTGCTGCGATCGTTCTCAGTGTATTCCGCGATGAAAAAGTAGAGTTTTTCAGTCACCGAGCCCGGGCTCATAAAGGCTTCGAATACCTTTTCAGGCTGCGCAATCGTAAAACCCGTTTCCTCTTCCGCTTCGGCGATAATCCGTTGTTCCGGTGAAGCGTTATCCAGCAGACCCGCCGCCGCTTCTATCAGATAGCCTTTACCATCCTGCAAGTAAACGGGCAGACGAAACTGCCGCGTCAGTACCACCGTTTTTTTATCGCGGTTGTACAACAGGATGGTTGCACCATGCCCACGATCGTAGGCCTCGCGGCTTTGTTGCTGCCACGAACCATCGTGGCGCTGCAGCTCAAAGGTGTATTTTTTGAGGATGTACCCGTTATCGGACAGCAATTGTGATTCGAGATGGCGAACCTGAGCGAGGGCTTTTGGCATGGTTTCTTCTCCGGCAGATGACAGCGTAAACGCTATCATGCATAATCGTGCACATTCAAGATAAATAGTGAGAAAACACGGATGCTCGCCAGCCAACGAAAACAGCAAATCCTTACTCTGCTTGCGGAACAAAAACAGGTACATTCCGGGGAGCTCAGCCAGCACTTTGGCATCTCAGAAGACTCTATCCGTAGGGATTTACGCGAATTAGCGGCGGAAGGACTCCTGCAGCGAGTGCACGGTGGCGCACTTCCCGTCTCGCCGGCAATTGCGCCTCTTGAAACACGCAAAAACGTGCAAACAGGCAGCAAGCGTGCGATTGCCCGGAAAGCTGTTTCACTGATTCAGCCGGGCCAGGTGGTAATTCTGGATGGCGGCACCACCACCCATGAATTAGTGAGACAGCTTCCGGCTACCCTGTCTTTTACCGCGGTGACCCACAGCCCCGCCATTGCCGTTGCGCTGGTCGATTTCCCGCTGATAGAGGTTATTTTGCTCGGCGGTGTGCTGTACCGTCACTCGGTGGTGACGGTGGGTGCAGCGATGCTGGAATCGCTGAACACGATCAACGCCGACCTGTATTTTATGGGTGTCACAGGCGTCCATTCAGAAACGGGTTTCACCACCGGCAATTACGAAGAAGCCTGCGTTAAGCGAGCACTTTCGAGCCGGGCCGCAGAAACCGTAGTGATGGCTTCCAGCGAGAAAATTAACAGTGCATCAGCATTTGCCATCGGCGAACTGACAATGGCCAGCACGTTAGTGGTGAAGGATCCTCTGGAGCAGGCGCTGCAATCCACCTGCGAGAAACTGGGGATTGCAGTCATTTAGGCATTGAGCCACTCATCCCAACGCGCTAGCATGATCTTTTCTTTCCGGGAGCGCGTATGGGTCTGTTTCAAAGCATAAAATCGTCACTGCGCACCTTAATCCATCGCCGCTACAGCTGGCCTGGCATTGATATCCGTCTTTCCGGCGGCCAGCAGCTGCATCTGGTCGGCAGCATCCATATGGGGACGCGCGATATGTCACCGCTGCCCCCGGCGCTGATCGCTAAGATCCAACACGCCGACGCGCTGATCGTCGAAGCCGATATCTCTGGCAGCGAGACGCCTTTCAACGATCTCCCTGAATACGCCCCGCTAAAAGAACGCCTGACGGCTGAACAATTCCTGCAGCTCGAAAAACTCGCAGATGAAACTGGCGTGTCACTGGCACTGTCCGATCGACAGCCGCTGTGGCAGGTAGCGATGATTTTACAGGCGATGCAGGCACAGCAGCTGGGGCTTCGACCGCAATATGGCATTGACTATCAGATGCTGCACTGCGCAAGGGAGGCGAACCTGCAGATTACCGAACTGGAGGGCGCGGACAGCCAGATTGCGCTGCTGCGAGAATTGCCGGACAACGGTCGAGTGCTGCTGGAAGATACCCTGACGCACTGGCACACTAACGCGCGTCTGCTACAAATGATGATTGGCTGGTGGATGGAACAGCCCCCTAACGAAGCGCCGTCGTTGCCCAATACCTTCAGCCATTCTCTTTATGATTTGCTGATGCATCAACGTAATCTGGCGTGGCAGCAAAAGCTACAGGCATTGCCGCCAGGCCGGTATGTGGTGGCGGTCGGCGCGCTGCATTTATACGGGGAGGGGAATTTGCCTTCGATGCTGAAAGCCCGACAGACATAAAAAAGCGGCCAATATTTCTATTGGCCCGTCAAAGAGGAATTTCATCATTATTATTATCCCGAAGTTCGCACTTCGGATCCCCCGATTGTCGCTCAAAGTAACGATCACTGCCAATACTATTGCGCAAGATAGTACTATTTTTTCGACAACGATCGGGCGTATGCTGGACCGCATTCAACCTGGCTGTATGAAGGATGGTTATGACTCCCGCCGTTAAATTACTCGAAAAAAACAAAATCCCTTTCCAGATCCACAGTTACGATCACGATCCGAGTGAAACCAACTTTGGCGATGAGGTGGTGCGCAAACTCGACCTTAACCCGGACCAGGTCTACAAAACGCTGCTGGTCGCCGTCAATGGTGACATGAAGCATCTGGCCGTTGCCGTGACGCCGGTCGCCACGCAGTTGGATCTTAAGAAAGTGGCCAAAGCATTGGGCGCAAAAAAAGTGGATATGGCCGATCCGATGGTTGCGCAACGTACCACAGGCTATCTGGTGGGAGGCATCAGCCCGCTCGGCCAGAAAAAACGCCTGCCGACCCTGATTGACGATCCGGCGCAAACCTTCGCCACCATTTATGTTTCAGGGGGCAAACGCGGTCTTGATATCGAACTGGCAGCAGGTGATTTAGCGAAGATGCTGGATGCGAAGTTTGCGGATATTGCACGGCGGGATTGAGGGTTCGGCGTTGTTTGCTTCCCCCTCTCCCCGGCCCTCTCCCCAAAGGGGCGAGGGAGAAAATCAGATCCGCCCTGATCCCCTCTCCCTTTTAGGGAGAGGGTTAGGGTGAGGGTAAAACATTACTGCCAGCTCACTTCCCCCTTCGGTTCGTAAGCATTCACATCCAACGGTGAGTTCTGTTCGATATACTGCTTCAACACCTCGGCATCGATAAACCCGGTGTTCACATAGCCCGGTTTGGTGTCGATATGCGGATAACCGTCGCCGCCGGTGGCGTTAAAGTTCAGGGTTGCCATGCGGTAGTTTTTCGCAGGATCGACCGGCTCACCTTTGATTTTCAGAGAGCCCAACTGCCCGCCCTTCGCCACGAAGCTGACGTTGGCAAACTGCGGATAAGCACCGGAGTCCGGCTTCATTTGCGCCACGGCGGTCAGATACTCCGTCACCTCTTTACCGGTCATATCAACATACACCAGCACATTGCCGAACGGCTGTACCTTCAGGACATCTTTGTAGGTGATTTTCCCTGCTTCGATGGAATCACGGATCCCGCCACCGCTCATCACGGCGAAATCGGCATTGGTACGCGCCATTTGTGCGGCCAGCAGCAGATGCCCCATGTTGGTCTGCACGAAGCGTACTTTGCTGCGGTCACCTTCCAGATGTCCGTTCACTTCACCAATGTTCACCGACAGCTGCGCTTTACCCTTATTCTGGAACGGCGTCAGCAGCGACAGCATCTGCGGGTTTTCCGCAATTTGCGGGGTGTAAAGTATGCGCTCACTTTGCCCGTTGTCGTAAGTCACTTTCTTCTTCAGATTGACGGGGATCAGCTGATAGTGAACCAGCTTCATTTCACCGTTACGGAATTCAAAATCGGCGCGGCCCACGTATTTGCCCCACTCATGCGCTTGTACAATCCAGATGCCATTCTGGCGATCCGGCGCGCACGGCGTGCCCGGCACATAATCCACCTGCTTTTTATTCTCTGACGCCATGCACACCGGATCCTGTGAGTGACCACCCACAATCATCGCCAGCGATCCTGCTGGCAGACTGCGTGCCAGTTCTACGTCGCCGGGTGCGTTGGAGCCGTGATTGCCGTTGTCGTAATGGCCCATGTGGGTCGCGGCGAGAATGATATCCGGCTTCTGTGTCTGCTGCAGTTCCTGAATCACCAGCTTCGCCTCATCGGCAGGCTTGCGGAATTCAATGTCGGTGAAGTTTTCAGGATTGCCAATTTTGGCCGTGTCGTCGGTGGTTAAACCAATAACCGCAATTTTCAGCCCCTGACGGTTAAACAGCGCCCAGGGTTTGAACAGTCGCTCCCCCGTGCTTTTCTGGTAAATGTTGGCCGACAGGAACGGGAATTTTGCCCACTTTTCCTGCTGACGCAGCACGCTCAGCGGATTATCGAATTCATGGTTGCCAACGGCCATCGCGTCATAGCCCACCAAATTCATGCCACGGAAATCAGGTTCCGCATCCTGTAAATCGGATTCCGGGACGCCAGTGTTGATATCGCCGCCGGACAGCAACAGCACGCTGCCGCCCTCTGCGGTGACCTCTTTACGGATCCCGTCCACCAGCGTTTTTTGCGCGGCCAGACCATATTCGCCGTATTCACTACGCCAGAAGTGACCATGGTGATCGTTGGTATGCAAAATGGTGATTTTGTAGGTTTTATCCTGCTCGTATGCCTGCGCCTGAAGGCTGGTGATAAGGCCTGCTGCCAGCATCGCCAGCACCACTCCACGTTTCAACAATGTCATGACTCTCTCCCTGAATGAATTCAACTGCCGAAATTACAATGAGTAACAAGGATAGACAAATATGTTTTCAGAAATGAGACTTTCTTCAAACGCCTGAGAGCGTTATCTTAGCCTGATAATGATTACAACGTAGATTTTCCCCAACGTCGCTAACAACCCAACGCTTAAGTGAACTCTTCTATGGCAATCAGTGAAACCAGTCCAACGCTGCCCGGCACCTCGTCGCCCCAGCAAAAAGCAAAAACGTCGTTCCGGATCCTTGGCGCAATCAGCCTTTCACACCTGCTGAACGACATGATTCAATCGCTGATTCTGGCGATTTACCCGCTATTGCAGTCTGAATTCTCACTCACCTTTGTGCAGATAGGGATGATAACGCTGACCTTCCAGCTAACGTCATCACTCCTTCAACCGGTGGTGGGCTATTGGACGGATAAATATCCGATGCCGTGGTCTCTGCCGGTTGGCATGTGTTTCACGCTAAGCGGACTGGTGTTGCTGGCAATGGCAGGCAGCTTTGAAGGTGTTGTTCTGGCGGCCGCGCTTGTTGGTACCGGCTCCTCCGTCTTCCACCCGGAATCTTCTCGCGTGGCACGCATGGCCTCCGGCGGACGTCATGGACTGGCCCAATCGCTTTTCCAGGTCGGTGGTAACTTTGGCAGCTCTTTAGGCCCGTTGCTGGCTGCCGTGATCATTGCGCCTTATGGTAAAGGCAACGTTGCCTGGTTCGTACTGGCTGCGCTGCTGGCGATTGTGGTGCTGGCGCAAATCAGCCGCTGGTATTCCGCTCAGCACCGCATTAACAAGGGCAAGCCAAAAGCGGCCATCGTGAATCCGCTGCCGCGCAATAAAGTTATTCTTGCGGTGAGTGTGCTGTTATTGCTGATTTTCTCAAAATACTTCTACATGGCGAGTATCAGCAGCTATTACACCTTTTATCTGATGCATAAGTTCGGATTATCGGTGCAAAATGCGCAGATTCATTTATTTGCCTTCCTGTTTGCCGTGGCTGCCGGTACCGTGATTGGCGGGCCTGTTGGCGATAAGATTGGGCGTAAATATGTTATTTGGGGTTCTATTCTTGGCGTTGCGCCTTTCACCCTCATTTTACCTTACGCATCGCTTGAATGGACCGGCATTCTGACGGTGATCATTGGCTTTATCCTGGCCTCTGCGTTTTCCGCTATTTTAGTCTACGCGCAGGAGCTGTTGCCGGGCCGCATTGGCATGGTTTCTGGGCTTTTCTTCGGTTTCGCTTTCGGCATGGGTGGCCTGGGAGCCGCGGTGCTCGGTGTGGTTGCCGATCACACCAGCATTGAAGAAGTTTATAAAATCTGTGCTTTCCTGCCATTACTGGGGATGTTGACCATATTCCTGCCTGATAATCGCCAGAAATCCTGATATTCCTGCCGCCAGAGTGTGACTTTGGCGGCAGCCTTCCTTCCGTATCACATGCTTTTCTCCCCTGTTCTGATTGCTATTTTCCGATCTGTGCGCTTTTCAGCGCAAAGCATCACTTTTATCAATATTCAATAATTATTCATAAACAAAATAGGTTAAATTGTCATAAACTATTATTCGGCTTTTTGGCTCTATTGAGTCGGAAATGGAACCCCGAAGCAACGAAAGGAGACGGAATGCATCACGCAACACCGCTAATCACCACCATTGTCGGCGGGCTGGTACTCGCCTTTATCTTTGGCATGATTGCCAACAAACTGCGTATTTCGCCTCTGGTGGGCTATTTACTGGCGGGTGTCCTTTCCGGCCCTTTTACCCCAGGCTTTGTTGCCGATACTAAACTGGCGCCGGAACTCGCCGAGCTTGGCGTTATCCTGCTGATGTTCGGCGTGGGTCTGCACTTCTCGCTGAAGGATTTGATGGCGGTAAAGGCCATCGCCATTCCCGGAGCAATCGCTCAAATCCTGGTGGCAACGCTGCTGGGTATGGCGCTTTCATCGATTCTTGGCTGGTCACTGATGACCGGCGTTGTGTTCGGGCTTTGTCTCTCTACGGCCAGTACCGTGGTGCTGCTCCGCGCCCTTGAGGAGCGGCAGCTTATAGACAGCCAGCGCGGGCAAATTGCTATCGGCTGGCTGATTGTTGAAGATCTGGTGATGGTGCTGACGCTGGTGATGCTGCCGGCGGTCGCAGGCCTGATGGAAAAAGGCAACGTGGGGCTGGCAACGCTTGCCCTCGATATGGCGATAACGATTGGCAAGGTCGTCGCTTTTATCGCGGTGATGTTACTGGTCGGCCGCCGTCTGGTGCCGTGGATCATGGCCCGCAGCGCGGCCACCGGCTCCCGCGAACTGTTCACTCTCTCCGTGCTGGCGCTGGCGCTGGGCATTGCCTTCGGTGCCGTCGAGCTGTTTGACGTTTCCTTTGCGCTCGGCGCCTTCTTCGCCGGGATGGTGCTCAATGAATCCGAACTAAGCCATCGCGCCGCCCACGACACGCTGCCGCTGCGCGATGCTTTTGCGGTGTTGTTCTTCGTGTCGGTTGGCATGCTGTTTGACCCGATGGTGCTGCTCCAGCAGCCGCTGGCGGTGCTTGGCGTGTTGGCGATCATCATCTTTGGCAAATCCGTGGCGGCGTTCATTCTGGTGCGTCTGTTCGGTCACTCGCAGCGAACCGCGCTGACGATTGCCGCCAGCCTGGCGCAAATCGGCGAGTTCGCGTTTATTCTTGCCGGTCTCGGCATGGCGCTGGGTTTGCTGCCTCAGGCGGGGCAAAATCTGGTGCTGGCAGGGGCCATTCTGTCGATTATGCTCAACCCGGTGCTGTTTGCGGTCCTAGAAAAATATCTCGATAAAACCGAAACGCTGGAAGAACAGACCTTCGAAGAAGCGATCGAAGACGAGAAGCAAATCCCGGTGGATATCTGCAATCATGCGCTGCTGGTTGGTTTTGGCCGCGTCGGCAGCCTGCTCGGCGAGAAGCTCATGGCGCAAGGCATTCCGCTGGTGGTGATTGAAACGTCCCGCACACGCGTAGATGAACTGCGCGAGCGCGGTATCCGCGCGGTGTTGGGTAACGCCGCCAGTGAAGAGATTATGGCGCTGGCGCATCTGGACTGCGCGCGCTGGCTGTTGTTGACCATTCCCAACGGCTACGAAGCCGGAGAGATAGTCGCCTCTGCCCGGGAAAAATACCCGCATATTGAGATTATCGCCCGCGCACATTACGACGATGAAGTGGACTACATTACCGAACGCGGTGCCAATCAGGTTGTGATGGGCGAGCGCGAGATTGCAAATACGATGATGGGACTGCTGGAGAAACCGGCGACGGCCGAGGCGGTGACGGGATAAGCTTTGTGCGGCCTGATGCCCTCTCCCCCAACCCCTCTCCCACAGGGCGAGGGGAGTTTTTAGTTCCCTCTCCCTTTTAGGGAGAGGGTTAGGGTGAGGGTCGGACTCAACGCTCCCAGTACGCCTCTTCCAGGCTATCTTCTTTCTCCGGCAAGCCACGCGTCAGACGCGGTGAATGCTGATTCAGCACCTGATAACTCACGCGGTTCGCGTATTTACACACCTGCGCCAGCGACGAATAGGTCAGCCAGGTGTACTCGTGCTTACTGGAGTTAGGCACATTGCTGCGGTGATAGTTGTTGGCGGTAATGTCGTGCAGCAGCGCCGCCAGCGCGCCATCACCGGCACCGTTAGTGTTCATGATTTTCTCCGGCCCGCCCATGTACGGCGCGATATGGGAGAAGATACGCAGCGGATTTTTACAGTCTTTATGGCGCATCGCACGGCTGAACTCGAACTGGTTAAATTCGGCAATCGCGCCCGGCAGCAGAGGATGCTGAGTCACACGCTTCTTCTCGTCTTCGGTGAAGCCTGCCATATACAACCCAGTAGGGCCTGCGGTGCAAAGCACCAGGTCCACCCAATCCAGTGCCTTATCCGACGCCAACAGCGGATCGGCAATCCCGGTCAGCGCTTCAGCTTCTTCTTCGTTCATCGCCAGAATCGAGACGTTCTCTTTCAGGAAGTCCTGCCACCAGGCCGGGTTATCGGCAATCACGTATTTGGTGCCCAGCGTCAGTACCACCGGCACATCGTGCTTTTTCGCATACTCGACGGCTTTCATCGTCGCGTCACGCATCGGTTCGCCGGGTTTGCAACGCACCAGATAGGACGTCAGCACCAGCGCAGAGGCACCGGCGATCACCGCTTCCGGAATGCTTTCAGCTTGCAGCTGATTCATGTGGCCTGGGCTGATGGCAAAGGTGCGTTCACCGTTGTCGCTGATCAGCGTGAAGCAGCGGCCGATTGGGCCATCCACGCCCTGCAGGTAGTTAAGATCGGTACGGCTGGAGGTATTGCACAGATAGCGGTAGGCGTAGCCGCCGATTTCGATATTACGGCACATCACCCCGAGCAGCACGGAACGGTCATCGGCCAGCACCGAGTAGTTGTGCATGGTATTGCCAATGGTGCCACCGGCGAACTGATGGGTGATCAGATTTTCGCGTACCAGCTCCTGATAGAGCGCTTCCGCCACGTCATCTTCTATCACCAGCGAGTGCCCGCTGCTAAGACCATAGCGGGCGACAAACGCATCATCGACCTTGGCCTCAATATCCACCAGCGTCTGATCGATACCCACCACCCAGGAGGCGTTGGTTTCAGTAACAGGTTGGATTTGCTTTATCAGTGGATCGCGGGCGTTAACAGGAAAGTAGTGTTTGGATTTACGTTTACCAGGAAATTTCATGAGCGGCGGTCAGGTGGCTGAGAACAAGCGGAGAATAATAGCATATTCCCCACTCGTTCGCTGCCCGCGCTTTTAACGGTACGGCGCGGTCAGGTTGACCATCATTTCAATGTGCAGTGGCTGATCGTTCAGCGCAGGGATGTACTCGTATTTTTCGCCACCCGCTTCAAGGAACACCTCCTTGTTTTGGACGGCGATCTCTTCCAGCGTTTCCAGACAATCGGCAGAGAAGCCCGGGCACATGACCTGAATGTGCTTAACGCCCTTCTCACCGAGCATTTTCAGCGTTTGATCGGTGTAAGGCGTCAGCCACGGCTCGCGCCCGAAGCGAGACTGGAAGGTCATCATGACTTTATCGTGAGAAATACCCAGCGCCGACACCAGCTCTTTGGTGGTATCACGACAGCGCTGCGGATAGTCGTCGCCTTCGTCAGCAAAGCGTTGCGGAATGCCGTGGTAGGACAACAGCAGGACATCAGGCTCGCCATGTTCAGCAAATGAGGCCCGTGCGCTTTCTGCCAGCGCATGAATAAAGTCACTGTCATCGGCGTAATCACGAATAAAAGAGAGACCGGGAATATAGCGCTTAGGTTTAAGAATGCGCGCCAGCTCGTCCCAGACGGCGGCCACCGTCGAGCAGGAGTACTGCGGATACAGCGGCAGTACCACAATGTGATCAACGTTCTGCGCCAGCAGTTCATCCACCGCGCTTTCCAGTGATGGCGAGCCATAGCTCATCCCGAGGGCCACCGGTGTCTCAGGCAGACGTTTTGCCAGCGCCTGCTGTTGACGACGACTGTAGACCATCAGCGGTGAGCCCTCTTCCATCCAGACGGACTGATACAGCCTGGCCACGCGCGGTGAGCGCAGCGGCAGGATCACGCCACGCAGTAAGGGCCACCACAGCAATCGGGGAGTATCCACCACCCGCTTGTCGCTTAAAAACTGGCGCAGATAGCGGTTTACCGCCGCAGGCGTAGGTGCATCGGGCGTGCCGAGGTTGGCTAACAGAATGCCGGTTTTGGTCTGACGCATTACCGCCTCTTAACTGTTTAAATGGCTGATAATTGTAACGGAAAAGAGAGAAATAAGAACTAATTGCTGCGAAAGGTGAGAGGGGGCGCGAGGTGCCTGCTGGCGCTGCGCTTAGCAGGCCTACAAAAGAGGCCTGTGGAAAACCGTAGGCCGGGTAAGCTTGCGCCACCCGGCACGTGCCACGGAATTAACCGAGGATTTTAGCCAGTTCTGCGCGAACGTCAGCCACGGCCTGAGTACCGTCGACTTTGGCATACTTAGTATTGCCAGCCTGTGCTTCTTTGGAGTAGTAGCCGATCAGCGGCGCGGTCATCTGATGGTATTCCACCAGGCGCTTACGCACGGTCTCTTCCTGATCGTCTTTACGGGTAGTCAGCTCATCACCGGTGACATCATCTTTACCTTCCACTTTTGGTGGATTGAATTTGATGTGGTAAACACGGCCAGAAGCGGCGTGTACGCGACGGCCTACGATGCGATCAACGATCAGTTCGTCCGGAACATCGAATTCCAGCACGTAGTCGACGTTGATGCCCGCTTCTTTCATGGCGTCAGCCTGAGGAATGGTACGTGGGAAGCCATCCAGCAGGAAGCCGTTACGGCAGTCTTCCTGAGCAATACGCTCTTTTACCAGCGCGATAACCAGCTCATCGGTCACCAGCTTGCCAGCGTCCATGATGTCTTTCGCCTGTTTGCCGAGCTCAGAGCCTGATTTAACAGCGGCACGCAGCATGTCGCCAGTGGAGATTTGCGGAATACCGTACTTCTCCATAATGAACTGCGCCTGAGTTCCTTTACCGGCGCCTGGAGCGCCCAGCAGAATGATACGCATTGCGAAAATCCCCTAAAATGTCATGTCAATTATTCAAAAAGCGCTAAACGATACCACCAGAAGGCGGCTCGCTCAAGGAAGGCGGGACGGCTGAAACGGTTAATGGGGGGAATAATTTTGGCTGCGCAGTGGTTGCCCCCCCTCTCCCCGGACCGTACACCCCCGGGGAGAGGGAGAAACCAAGTCCCCTCTCCCTTGAGGGAGAGGGTTAGGGAGAGGGGGTTAACTCAGGACACCAAAAGCTGATTCATACGCTTAATGAACAGGTTTGGATCTTCCAGCGTGCCGCGCTCAGCCAGCAGCGCCTGATCCAGCAGCAGCTCGACCCACTCGCCGAACTTGCTTTCGTCCTCGGTATCCGCCGCACGTTTGACCAGCGCATGATCCGGGTTCAGTTCGAAGATGTACTTCACCTCCGGCACGCTCTGGCCCGCAGCGGCGAACAGTTTCGCCATCTGCGTGCTCATTTCGTCCGCTTCCGTGGTGACAATCGCTGGCGTATCGGTCAGACGGTGCGTCAGGCGCACTTCTTTCACGCGCTCGCCCAGCAGGGTTTTCACACGATCGATGAACGGCGTCAGCGCTTTTTCCGCTTCTTTAGTGGACTCATCCACTTCGTCCGCCAGTTTATCCAGCGACTCATCGGCTTTTGCTACCGACTGGAACGCCTTACCATCAAACTCGGTCAGGTAGCTCATCATCCACTCGTCGATGCGGTCAGAAAGCAGCAGCACTTCGATGCCTTTCTTGCGCAGCAATTCCAGATGCGGGCTGCTCTTCGCCGCCGCGTAGCTGTCGGCCGTAATGAAGTAAATCTTCTCCTGCCCTTCTTTCATGCGCGACACATACTCTTCCAGAGACACGGTCTGCTCGGAAGAATCGGTGTGAGTAGAAGCAAAGCGCAGCAGCTTAGCGATAGTCTGGATATTCGCAGCGTCTTCCGCCGGGCCTTCTTTCAGCACCAGGCCGAACTGTTTCCAGAAGGTCTGGTATTTTTCGGCGTCGTCTTTCGCCAGTTTTTCCAGCATCTGCAGCGCACGTTTGCTCAGCGCATTGCGCAGATTGCGGGTCACGCTGCTGTCCTGCAGGATCTCACGGGACACGTTGAGCGGCAGATCGTTGGAATCGACCAGGCCACGCACGAAGCGCAGGTAGTTCGGCATGAACTGCTCGGCTTCATCCATGATGAACACGCGCTGCACATACAGCTTCAGGCCGTGCTTGTGATCGCGGTTCCACATATCCCATGGCGCCTGCGCCGGGATATACAGCAGGCTGGTGTACTCCTGCTTGCCTTCCACGCGGTTGTGGCTCCAGGCCAGCGGATCAGTAAAGTCGTGGGCGATGTGTTTGTAGAATTCGCTGTACTCTTCGTCTTTGATCTCAGACTTGTTGCGAGTCCACAGCGCCTGCGCCTTGTTGATTTTCTCCCAGGAGACGACCGTTTCACCGTCTTTCTCTTCCTGAGTTTCAATTTCTACCGGCAGTGCAATGTGATCGGAGTATTTGCTGATGATCGAACGCACGCGCCAGTCGTTGAGGAAATCGTCCTCGCCTTCACGCAGATGCAGCGTTATCTCAGTACCACGATCGGCTTTGGTAATGTCAGCGACGGTGTATTCACCTTCACCGTGAGATTCCCAGAACACGCCGTTTTCTGCGCTGTCGCCCGCGGCACGGGTACGTACGGTCACTTTGTCGGCCACGATAAACGCAGAATAGAAGCCCACACCAAACTGGCCAATCAGCTGGCTGTCTTTTGCCTGGTCGGAGCCCATCGACTGCAGGAAGGCCTTGGTGCCGGACTTGGCGATGGTGCCCAGATGATCGATAACGTCGTCACGGTTCATGCCGATGCCGTTATCGGCGATGGTCAGGGTGCGCTTTTCTTTATCGAAAGAGACGCGTACGCGCAGATCGCCGTCGCCTTCATAGAGGCTTGCGTCAGAGAGCGCGCGAAAACGCAGCTTGTCCGCCGCATCAGAGGCGTTGGAAATCAGCTCACGCAGGAAAATTTCTTTATTGGAATACAGGGAATGGATCATCAGGTGCAGAAGCTGTTTTACTTCTGACTGGAAACCACGGGTTTCTTGTCCTTTCATCTAAGTCGACCTCAACAATGCCATTTAATGGGGTTTTAATTACGTTGAAGGAGAGATGGGGATAAGGGGAAACCTTTTCAAGCAGGAGAACGCGATTGTCCTCCTGTTTGATTAAAAACGAATCTTATGACGTCCTGCCAGAGAGTGAGAGAGCGTGGTGCCATCCACCATTTCCAGCTCGCCGCCGACCGGCACGCCGTGGGCGATGCGGCTGGCCTCAACGCCATATTGCCCGCACAGTTCCGCAATGTAGTTGGCGGTCGCTTCCCCTTCCACCGTAGGGTTGGTGGCAAGGATCACTTCCTTCATCTGCTCGCTGCTTAAGCGCTGTTCCAGCCTGTCGAGGCCGATATCGTCCGGCCCAATACCGTCGAGCGGCGACAGGTGGCCCATCAGCACGAAGTAGCGACCAGAAAACTGGCCGGTTTGCTCAATGGCGTAGATATCCGCCGGGCTCTCTACCACACAAATCTGTCCATTTTCCTGACGACGTGGGTTCGAGCAGATATTGCACACATCCTGCTCGGTAAACGTGCGGCAATCGGCACAGTGACCAATCTCTGACATGGCACGGGTCAACGCCTGCGCCAGACGCATTCCGCCGCTGCGATCGCGTTGTAACAGAGTGAACGCCATACGCTGCGCGGATTTCGGGCCAACGCCCGGCAGGCAACGTAACGCTTCCATGAGGGTGGTAAGTAAAGGACTGGTTTGCATCGCTCAGACTTCTGAAAAAAGAGTGGGCCATAGCCTAACATTAGCCCCGGCGACGGGTATAGAAAAAGATCCCTCAGCTCGGGTACGGCTGCGACGGATTGCAGATTATCGCAGCCGTTCACGTTTACGCCATCGACTGGCCAAATCGCCCCTGGTTAAAATCGTCAATGGCCTGCTTTATTTCTTCCCGCGTGTTCATGACGAACGGCCCGTAACCTTCCACTGGCTCGTTCAGCGGTTCGCCGCTGAGTACCAGCACCACCGCATCGTTGTTGGCTTCAAGCGCGACGCTCTCGCCTTTGGCATCCAGCACCACCAGCTGCGCTTCCCGTACAACTTCGGCGTCATTGACCATCACGGTGCCGTTGAGCACCACCAGCGCGGTATTCCAGCCATCCTGAAGATGCAGATGCGTCACACCCTGCGCATTCAGGCGCAAATCGAGAATTTGCATCGGTGAAAAGGTTCTGGCTGGGCCTTTGTGCCCGTCCAGTTCGCCCGCAATCACCCGCGCCACGCCTGCGTTGTCAGGCAGTGTCACCAGTGGAATATCCGCATCGGTGATCGGCTGATACGCAGGCGGCGTGTTTTTCGCCTTTGCCGGAAGGTTCACCCAGAGCTGCACCATTTCCAGCGTGCCGCCTTTTTCGCTGAACGCAGGAGAGTGAAACTCTTCATGCAGAATTCCGCTGCCCGCCGTCATCCATTGCACGTCGCCCGGCCCGATAACACCGCCGCCTCCGCTGGAATCACGGTGCGCAACTTCGCCTTTATAGACGAGGGTGACGGTTTCAAATCCACGGTGAGGATGCACATCCACGCCGCGCTGGCCTTTGTTGCTCGGCTTGAATTCTGCAGGGCCTGCATAGTCCAGCAGCAAAAACGGGCTGAGCTGCTGGGCGAATTTTGTGTAGGAAAACAGGGAACGCACCGGGAACCCGTCGCCCACCCAATGGGATTTCGGAGCTGAGTAAACGCCAAGAATCGATTTCATGTTTATCTCCTGTGCAATGTAATGCGATGGGATAAAGCTTATCCGCAAGACAGTGATTGCGGTAGACTGCCAAAATGAACGCAGTGTTCCATTAACAGGACAAAGGCCATGCAGGATCTCAACGATTTGTGGTATTTCGCGCAGGTGGTGGAACAAGGCGGGTTTTCCCCGGCCAGCCGGGCGATTGGGATACCGAAATCTCGCCTCAGCCGACGCATTGCGCTGCTGGAAGAACGGCTGGGAACCCGCTTGCTGCAGCGCTCAACGCGGAGTTTTACGGTCACGGATGCCGGGCAGCTGTTCTATCGCCACTGCAAGGCGATGATCATCGAAGCGGAAGCCGCGCAGGAGGCAATGGAAACCCTGCACGCCGAGCCCTGTGGCCTGATTCGCCTGACCTGTCCTGTCGCGTTGTTGCATGTCCATATTGACGAGATGTTGGCGCAGTTCATGCTCCAGTATCCGCAGGTGACGGTGCAGCTCGAAGAAACCAACCGCCGTGTCGACGTGGTGAACGAAAACATCGATCTGGCGATCCGCGTGCGTCCTCTGCCACTGGAAGACAGTGACCTGGTGATGCGTAAATTGGCAACACGTACTATGTGCCTGGTGGCAAGCCCTGGTCTGGTCGCGCAATTTGGCCTGCCCGCCTCCCCGGCCGATTTGCAGCACTGGCCAAGCCTGGCACGGGCGCGTGCTCAGAACCACTACCGTTGGTTTTTGATTGGGCCGGAACAGCAGGACGCGACAATTCATCATCAGCCGCGCTTTATCACCACCGATATGATTGCCCTGAGAACCGCCGCCGTCGCGGGCGTTGGCATGGTCCAGTTGCCGTTATTGATGCTGGATGAACAGCTTAAAGCCGGGAAACTGGTGCAGCTGTTGCCGGAGTGGCGGGCAAAGCAGGAAATCATCCATATTGTCTATCCCTCACGACGCGGACAGTTACCGGCGGTTCGGGCGTTGATTGATTTTCTGGCTGAGCGTTATGAGGCGTTGGTGGAGAACTAAAACAAAAAAGGCGACATCGCTGTCGCCCTTTAACCGTTATCAGAACGGCATCTTAAAGCCTGGCGGCAGCTGCATCCCGGAGGAGACAGACGCCATTTTCTCTTTTTGCGTTTCTTCGATGCGGCGCGCAGCGTCGTTGAACGCAGCAGCGACCAGATCTTCCAGCATTTCTTTATCGTCTTCGAGCAGGCTCGGGTCGATCTCAACGCGACGGCAGTTGTGTGCACCGTTAATGGTGACTTTCACCAGGCCCGCACCCGACTCACCGGTCACTTCCAGTTGAGCGATCTCTTCCTGCGCTTTCTGCATTTTTTCTTGCATCTGCTGGGCCTGTTTCATCAGGTTACCCAGACCGCCTTTTCCACCAAACATAGGCTTATCTCTCAGTCAGTCATGTTAAAAGTAAAACTGCAAGCCTGGCTTACAGTCAAACGGGTCGAATACTCTCTTCATCCAGATCCGCATCGAAGAAACGGCGCAGGGTCTGAATGTTATTATCCGCGATGATGGCTTCGCGCGCCTGCGCGAGCTTCTCTTCGTAAATCGTCTGGCGCCACTCCAACGGCGTACGCACCGCAGGATTATCATCTTCCACGATGGTCAGTTCAACCGGAGAACCGCTTAATTCGCTGAGCGCTTCAGTTAAGGTTTTCAGCGCACCTGGGCTATTGAGGTGCCGCTGAGTGGGACGCAGATGCAAACACACTGCCGCACCGTTTTGCTCTTTCCAGGCATTCAGCGCCACCTGTTCCACTAACTTTGGCAGCTTCATCTGGCTGACTTCTGCCGCCCAGCCGTCACGTTCAACGGCTTCCACGGCAAGCTTTGCCGCCAGTTCGGGGGTCTTTTCATGCTCCAGCGCCTTCTTCAGCGCTTTTGGCGTGGCGACTTCTTCTTTCACCTCTTCGGTGGGCGTCGTCGACTTCCAGCGGTACGCTTCTTTCTTCTGCGGGCGTTGAGCTTCAAGCGCAGACGCTGCCGGGCGCGCTTGCACGCGTTCCGTCACCGAGGCCAGTCTCTCGAGCGCAGCACTGTTCACCGGCCGCGCGCGGGATGCGGAGGCCGGTTCACTCTTTTTTGCTTTGGGTGCTCCCTGAGCGCGCTGCAGCTGGCTGCGGGCTGCCAGCACCGAACTGGTGGCATCGGGCAGCGATTCGTTTTGATACGACGATGCCGCGGGGGCCTGCTGTGGCACCTGTGTTGGGTGCATGACCGCCGTGGGTGCGACGGGGGCAAACGACTGCGGCTGACTGTCCTTTTCCGGTAAAAGCGGCTCCGGCAACGGCTGGCGCGGATGGAATGCCAGCGCGCGCAGCAGCGCCATTTCGACGCCCATCCGTCGGTCCGGGGCATACGGTAACTCTTTGCGGCCAACCAGCAGCGTCTGGTAATAAAGCTGAATATCGGCTGGCGGCACCGTGCGGGCCAACTCGCGCATACGATGCTCTACCGGCGCCATATCACTGCCCAACGCCGATGGCGACAGCTGTACCATCGCGATGCGGTGCAGCAGGCTTTGCATTTCGACCAGCAGCGCTTCCCACTCTATACCGCGAGCGGCGGCTTCGTGAATCAGCGTCATCACCTGTTCGCCGTTGGCGGCGACCAGCGCTTCAATCAGCGACAGGGCCTGATCGTCGTCCAGCGTGCCCAACATGGTGCTGACGCTGGCCGCGGTCAGCTGTCCGTCACCGCTGGCAATCGCCTGATCGGTGAGGCTCAAAGCATCACGCAGGCTGCCATCCGCCGCACGGGCCAGCAGCTGGAGCGCACGCGGCTCTGAGACGATTTTCTCTTCCGTCAGAATATGGTCAAGCTGCTCGCGAATTTGATCGACGTCGAGCGCTTTAAGATGGAACTGCAGACAACGGGAAAGAATCGTGACCGGCAGCTTTTGCGGATCGGTGGTCGCCAGCAGGAATTTGACGTGCGACGGCGGCTCTTCCAGCGTTTTTAACAGCGCGTTAAAGCTGTGACGCGAGAGCATGTGCACTTCATCGATCAGGTAAACCTTGAAGCGACCGCGCGCCGGTGAGTACTGGACGTTATCCAGCAGATCGCGGGTATCTTCAACTTTGGTGCGCGAAGCGGCATCAATCTCAATCAGATCAACAAAGCGGCCCTGCTCGATTTCACGGCAGTTATCGCAAACACCGCACGGTGTCGCGGTAATCCCGCTTTCGCAGTTCAGTCCTTTCGCCAACAGTCGGGCGATAGACGTTTTGCCGACGCCACGCGTGCCAGAGAACAGATAGGCGTGGTGAATGCGACCGGACGCCAGGCCGTTCGCCAGTGCGGTCAGCACATGTTCCTGGCCGACAACGTCAGCAAAGGTTTGTGGTCGCCATTTTCGGGCTAAGACCTGATAACTCATTGGCAGGCTCTGAAACGCTGAAAGGTGAAATACAGGAGGGTAATGCTATCACAGCCTCGCCTTTTGAGCGAGGCTGTGGAGGTGCGGATCAATGACCCGGGAACGGCACCAGGCTGTAGCAATGAATGCCCTGGCTTTCCAGGCGCTGTTCGCCGCCCAGATCGAACAGATTGATGATGAAGGCCGCATCGGTGACTTCGCCACCCAGACGACGGATCAGCTTCACTGTCGCTTCGATGGTACCGCCGGTCGCCAGCAGGTCGTCGACCACCAGCACTTTGTCGCCCGGTTGGATAGCATCAATGTGGATTTCCAGCTGGTCGGTGCCGTATTCCAGCTCGTAGCTCTCAGCGATGGTTTCACGTGGCAGTTTGCGCGGTTTGCGCACCGGCACAAATCCTACGCCCAGCGCCAGCGCAACCGGAGCACCAAACAGGAAACCACGCGCCTCGGTACCCACCACTTTGGTGATCCCGGCGTCTTTAAAACGCTCAGTCAGCAGTTCAATGCTGAGTGCATAAGCTTTCGGGTCTTCCAGCATGCTGGTGACATCGCGGAAAAGAATGCCAGGTTTCGGATAGTCCTGGATGCTTTTAATGCTGTTTTTTAGAAATTCAAGCTGCTGTGCAGTCGCGGTCATAGGTGTATGCCTGATTAAAACGGTGTAACTCACAAGGCGCAATTTGCTGAAGGCTAATGTTACGTTTGATTAACCTTTAACCAGCTTCGCCCGTGCTCGAAAACGCCAGAATGTACTGGCAGTCGTCAAGAAATGCAATATCCATTGTAGGCATTATTCTTTTTGTTGTTCTGCATCAACCACCGGGATCCGCCACATAAAAATTAACAGGCAGGTCAGGATGACTAACAGCAAAATGCGCACCCAGAACAGCTTGACCAGCCACAAGGAGACGGCAAAGGTCAGCAGGATCATCACAATGGCTCGCGGCTTCGCACCGGGCGGCATCGCCTTATACTGTTGCCAGTGACGCAGATAGCTGCCAAACCAGGAGCGGTACAGCAACCAGGCATGAAAACGAGGCGATGAGCGGGCAAAGCACCAGGCGGCGAGCAGGATAAACGGCGTCGTGGGCAAAAGCGGCAAAAACACCCCCAGCGTCCCTAACGCTACCGCCAGCCAGCCAATGATGTTTAAAATAGTCCGTTTCATGGTGAGAATCGTTATCAAAATGAACGGCAAATGTAGCACAGGCTTGCGACAATTCGCTGGAGAAAGAGATGAAAACAGACCTGTTACTGCAATCGCTGGACGCGCAGGTTTCGCGCCTGGAGGCCGACATCGCGCCGATGGCCTTTCACGCGACGCTGGGCGCCCGCTTTGATCGCCAGCTTTTTCGGACCCGAAGCCCTTTTTTACAGGCCTGCGTAGAAGAAGTCCGTGGGAATTTGCAGGCGCTGCGCCGTGCCGTTGAGCACGGACAAAATGAACAGGTGCAGTGGCTGGCGGAACAGTTGGTGGCTCAGCTTGAAGCCATTGCCCGCGAAAGTGCCGCCTGGACGCTGCGCGGTTGGGACAGCGGTTCACCCGCGCTGACCCGCTGGCAGCGTAAACGGCTACAGCACCAGGAGTATGAACGCCGCCTCCTGGAGATGACGCGGCAAAGACGCCAGCAGTTGGCGCAGGCGACGACGCTTGCAGATCAACAGCGCCTGGCCCGCGAAGTGGACGCATTTAGCGCACGACTGACGCGTTGTCGTAACGCACTGGAAAATATTGAAAACGTACTGGCCCGCATGACGCGCTAGCAGGAGGAAATATGTCACTGGAAAACGCTCCGGAAGAGGTCAAGCTGGCCGTGGATTTGATTATGCTGCTGGAAGAGAACGGGATTGCCCCGGAGACGGTGCTGAGTGCACTGGAGATAGTGAAGCGGGATTTTGAGCGTAAGGCCGCTGCCATTTCCCCTCACCCTAACCCTCTCCCCAAAGGGGCGAGGGAATAAAAACGCCCCTCATTCCTGTTACTCAATGATCTGAGGGAATGATTTGCGCCCTCTCCCTTTTCAGGGAGAGGGCCGGGGTGAGGGTCAATCCACCTTATGCCTGTGCAGGCGTGGGATCATCCCCTTTGACTTCGCGCTTCACTTCCGTCACTTCATCCCCGATTTTGTTACGCAGATGGACTTCAAGCTGATTGAAGGCGATGTTAATCCCGTTCTCACGGCACAGACGATCGATAGTACGGTTCAGCTCATCCACGGTGTAGCTGCGGTCGCGCAGCTCACGGACGTACAGACGCAATTCATGATCCAACGTACTTGGCCCAAACGTGGTGAAGAACACCGACGGCTCCGGCTCATGCATCACCTTCGGATGCTCCATCGCCGCTTTCAACAACACTTCCTTCACCTTATCCAAATCTGAACCGTAGGCGACGCCAATACGGATAACCACGCGGGTAATGGTATCGCTGAGCGACCAGTTGATCAGACGCTCGGTCACGAAGGCTTTGTTCGGGATAATCACTTCTTTCCTGTCGAAGTCTGTGATGGTCGTGGCGCGTATACGGATTTTGCTCACCGACCCTGAGAATGTCCCGATGGTAACCGTATCGCCGATACGTACCGGGCGTTCGAAGAGAATAATCAGACCAGAAACGAAGTTACCGAAAATCTCCTGCAGGCCGAAACCAAGACCGACCGACAGCGCCGCGGCGAGCCACTGCAGCTTATCCCATGAGACCCCCAGCGAACCGAAGATTGTCATCGCACCCGCGGCAATAATGACGTAATTCAGGATCGTGGTGATGGCATACGAGGCCCCCTGACGCATGTTGAGCCTTGAGAGCACTAGCACTTCCAACAGACCAGGCAGGTTGCGGATTAACGCCCATGCCACCACCAGCGCAATCAAGGCAAACAACAGGCTGCCAAGCGTAACGTTGCGGATGACTTCCGATCCCGCTTCGCTGACGTTGTAGTGCCACAGCGTGATGCTGTCGAGGTAGGCAAAGACGGTGATTAAATCTGACCAAATGGCCCAGAACATCACGCCAAACAGCGCCGCCATCACCAGCATGGTGATACGCAGCGTTTGCTGGTTGACGTCTTCCAGCGCGATGGTCGGCTCTTCCTGCGGCTCAGCACCCTCGGCACCTTCTTTGACCAGGTGCTGACGACGAGCCAGCGCGCGGCGATAGGCAATGCGCCGTGCGGCAACGCTCAGGCCACGCAGGACCGTCTGGTACAGCAGATTCCAGAGGATCACCAGATAGACGGTTTCAATCCAGCGGCCTGCCAGACGCAGCGTGGTGTAGAAATAACCCGTTGCGGTCAGCACCATCAGCGCAACGGGGACAATCGCCAGCACCGTGATCGTCAGCAGACGCAGGCTGTGGGACTCTTTGTCACGCCAGGCCTCACGGCACATCGGCATGATCAGGATCGAGATCAGCAGCAGGTTAAGGAAAATCGCAAACTGGCCGAACACGTCATCCATCAGACGCAGCGGGGTCAGCTCAGCTTCAACGGCCCAGAAATGCAGCGGCAGCAGCGCCAGGCTGATACGCACGATCTGGCGACGCCAGTGGCTGGTCAGCTGCGGCGGCATGTTGAAATGCGTCACCGCCACGCCGTTCTTTTCCAGCGCTTTCCAGCACACGCCGAACACCAACCAGAAGACAGCCAGTTTTTTACTGAACGCCCACAGCAGGTCGCTGATATTGAGCTGCATGGTCAGCAGAATCAGCCCGGCGGCGAGGATCATCATCACCACCGGCAGCGCACGGATGAGATCGATAAGGATCGCCTTCGGGGTGTGGAGCTGGCTGTCATTTCTCAGGTGGCCGACTTCGGAAGCCAGCTTTTTCTGGTAATCGCGCAACCACGTTAGGCGCCAGCGGATCAGTCCGGCAATCAGTAACAGCGGCAGCCCCGCAAGGAAAGCCACGAACACCGCAGGCCAGGCCTGAGCCCAGTTAACGGTGATTTTCATTTTGCTGAACTGATCTTTCAACGAAGACGGGAAGGCTTTAACCCAGCTCCAGTCCATCGGCTTGTTGCTGTTCACCCAGAAAATCTGCTGCGTCAGAATCGAGCGCAGGCTTTTGGAAACGCTCATCAGCTGCTGCTGGTTGATTTGCAGGTTGATGGCCATCATCAGCTGGTTGCCCAACTGCTTGTTCATCTGATCCAGCAGCTCGCGACGCATATCAACAACCTGCGTCAACGCATCGGTCACTTCGGCGTTGACATCTCCGCTATGCCCTTCTTCCAGCTTCGCCACATAGTCGTCGCTCTGGAACAGGGCATCGCGCTGCTGGTTAACTTCAAACTGTTCCAGACGCAAATCCGCGATGCGGTTGGTCATGTCTTCCAGCTCATCAGCTGAAGGCAACGTCTGCTGTTCCTGGTAGAGAATACGTGACAGCAACAGGCTCCCTTTAAGCATGGAGATCTGCTCTTTCACATTGCGTTCGGACTGGAGTGCACGATCCAGCCAGTTCTTCACGCGGATGTTTTGCTGCACCAACTGATTGCCGTTTTCCGTCGCTTTTATCAAACGCTCGCTAAGCTGATGGTTAACATCCAGCTCCTGCTTCACCAGCGGATTGGCCTGAATGCGTTCGGCGTCATCCGGGGAAACCGCTTCCTGCGCCGTTTTTTCGGTTAGGGTTAAACGCTTGGTACTCACCGCCTCCTGCAACAGCTGAAGCTGGTGCTGCAGGCGGTTGCTGTTTGCCGTCAGATAGTCGCGCTGCTTTTGCAGGGTATCCTGCAGTACGGTATTGCCGGCGAGGCTTTTACGCTGCTGGTCGAGTTCGGCATTCAGCAGCGCCTGTTGAGCCAACAGCATCGTTTGCTGGGAGGGACGCAAGGCATCTTCCCCCACCGTCGTGCCGTTCAGTCTGTTACGAATTTGCTGGAGCTGCTGTGAGGCGTTGTACATCGAGTTTTGTACACGCTCGGGCTGGGTCTGCAGCGAGACCAGTTGACTGTTGTAAGTCGAGAGGTCGTTTTGCGCGGTTTGCAGCTGATCGAGCAGATCGGTGATGCGCGTTTCAAGCTGGCGCACGCTAAGCTGGCTGTAGGTTTTACGGATGTCGTCATCGCTGTCGGCTTCCCCGAGCGCATTCAGGCTGTCTGTCGCCTGGCGCATTTTGCCCGGAGCCTGATCGATTTGCTGTTTCAGCTGCGCCGTCTCATCTTTGACGCGATCGATTTTATCGAGGATTTGCAGCGTATCGGTCAAATCCTGCTCGACAAGCTTATCCTGCGGGGTCAAATCCTTTTTCTTGCTGAGAATGCTCAGCTGTTTTTGAACATCTGCGCGTTCAGGCAGATCGTTACTGTTTTGCGCTCGCGCCATACTCAGGCCAACCGCACCAAAGTAACAGAATAAAAAGAGCATTAACGCAGGGAGCGATTTCCGCCAAAAAGTAGTGTGCAGCATAGTGTCAGCATGAGTGAGTTCAGGACCGGAGAGCCGGGGAAAATGGCCTGCGCAGAATAGCATTTCTCCTTTTCAACGAACAGATATCCTTATTAGGATTATTCCTGGACTCGATAGCATAACCCAGGACTGAAAAAACTCAGCATCAGGCGCGGAGGCTCGGACATAACTGATAGGCCTCAATCAGCACGGCCACATAGCTGCGGGCTTCTTTTTGCAGGTCAAAAGAGTCCGGAGCGGAAAGCCAATTTTCGACAATGCCGGAAATATAGCTACGCATCAGAATAGCGGCACGACGGGTTAATAAATCAGAGGGAAGTTGGCCCAGCGAAACACATTCGTTGAGCGCATGTTCAATGCGTTCGTAACTTTCCAGGCACAGATCGCGTTGAACCTGTTGCAATACGGCCAGTTCACCAACAAATTCACATTTATGAAAGATAATTTCCATCATCAGGCGACGACGCTCTTCCTTCATCGTTGCTTCAAGAATATAGACTAGAATCTCCCTAAGAACTGACAGTGGATCGCCAGGGAATTTTGCCTGATACTCTGCTTCTAGTGAGCCGATACTTGACTCCGAGAGCTGCCAGATTTCGCCAAATAAATCTGATTTGTTTTTGAAATGCCAGTAGATTGCTCCCCGGGTCACCCCCGCTGCTTTTGCAATCTCGGCCAACGAGGTGGATGATACCCCCTGTTGCGAAAACAATTGCAGGGCAACATCGAGTATGTGTTGCCTTGTCGCCAGCGCTTGCTGTTTGGTTTTTCGTGCCATAGGTTAGTGAATTTACAGAGGTTAGATTTACATACATTTATGAATGTATGTACCATAGCACGACCATATTATAAAGCAGCAATGGGTTTGTGGACATTTGATCCATTGATCACTTTGAAATCGGACACTCGAGGTTTACATATGAACAAAAACAGAGGGTTAACGCCTCTGGCGGTCGTTCTGATGCTTTCAGCAGGCAGCTTAGCGCTTACAGGATGTGACGATAAACAGGCTCAACAAGGTGCCGCCCACACACCAGAAGTCGGTGTGGTAACACTGAAAACCGAACCTCTCCAGATCACCACTGAATTACCTGGCCGCACCAATGCTTATCGTATTGCCGAAGTTCGCCCTCAGGTGGGTGGCATCATCCTGAAGCGTAACTTTACCGAAGGCAGCGATATCCAGGCGGGAGTGTCTTTATATCAGATTGATCCTGCAACCTATCAGGCTGCATACGACAGCGCCAAAGGCGATCAGGCGAAAGCCGAAGCCGCAGCGAAAATCGCTCAGCTGACCGTTAACCGCTACCAGAAACTGGTTGGCACGCAATACATCAGCAAACAGGACTATGACACGGCCCTGGCCGATGCTCAGCAGGCCAATGCCGCCGTGGTTGCCGCTAAAGCAGCAACAGAAACCGCCCGCATTAACCTGGCTTATACCAAAGTGACCTCCCCTATCAGCGGCCGTATCGGCAAATCTGCCTTTACCGAAGGTGCGCTGGTACAGAATGGTCAGGCTGATGCGCTGGCGACCGTACAGCAACTGGACCCGATTTATGTTGATGTTACGCAGTCAAGCAACGACTTCCTGCGCCTGAAACAAGAGTTGGCGAGCGGTTCCCTGAAGCAGGAAGACGGTAAGGCGAAAGTGTCTCTCGTGACCCAGGATGGCCTTGTGTATCCACAGAGCGGAACGCTGGAGTTTTCTGATGTCACCGTGGATCAGACGACCGGCTCTATCACGCTGCGCGCCATCTTCCCTAACCCGGATCACACCCTGCTGCCAGGCATGTTCGTTCGGGCAAAACTGGAAGAAGGTCTGAACCCGAACGCCCTGCTGGTTCCTCAGCAAGGTGTCACCCGTACCCCGCGTGGCGATGCCAGTGCGATGGTGGTGGGTGAAGGTGACAAAGTGGAAGTCCGTCAAATCACCGCAACTCAGGCGATTGGCGACAAATGGCTGGTTACCAACGGTCTGAAGTCAGGCGATCGCGTCATCATTACCGGTTTGCAGAAAGTCAGACCGGGCGCTCAGGTAAAAGCGCAAGAAGTCACTTCTGACGATAAGCAGCAAACTGCAGGCAATGCCCAGTCAGAACCGACCAAGTCTTAACTTAAACAGGAGCCGTTAAGACATGCCTAATTTCTTTATCGATCGCCCCATTTTTGCGTGGGTGATCGCCATCATTATCATGCTGGCGGGGGGACTTGCGATCCTCAAACTGCCCGTAGCGCAATATCCTACGATTGCGCCACCGGCTATCGCCATCACCGCGATGTATCCCGGTGCGGATGCTGAAACCGTCCAGAATACCGTGACTCAGGTTATCGAACAGAACATGAACGGTATCGATCACCTGATGTATATGTCCTCCAACGGTGACTCAACGGGTACAGCCACTATCACCCTGACCTTTGAATCTGGCACCGATCCTGACATCGCTCAGGTCCAGGTACAGAACAAACTGCAGTTGGCAATGCCCCTTCTGCCCCAGGAAGTTCAGCAGCAGGGCGTGAGCGTTGAGAAAGCGTCCAGCAGCTTCCTGATGGTTGTTGGCGTGATTAACACCGACGGCACCATGACTCAAGAAGATATCTCCGACTACGTCGCGGCTAACATGAAGGATCCTATCAGCCGTACCTCCGGCGTGGGTGACGTGCAGCTGTTCGGTTCTCAGTACGCCATGCGTATCTGGATGGACCCGAATAAGCTGAACAACTTCCAGCTAACTCCAGTAGACGTTATCTCTGCCCTGAAAGCGCAGAACGCCCAGGTGGCAGCCGGTCAGTTAGGCGGTACGCCACCCGTGAAAGGCCAGCAGTTGAACGCCTCCATCGTGGCGCAAACCCGTCTGACTAACGTGGACGAGTTCGGCAAAATTCTGCTCAAAGTGAATCAGGATGGTTCTCAGGTTCGCCTGCGTGACGTGGCGAAAATCGAGCTGGGTGGTGAAAACTACGACGTTGTCGCGAAGTTTAACGGCCAGCCGGCTTCCGGTCTGGGTATTAAACTGGCAACCGGCGCGAACGCACTGAATACCGCTGAGGCAATCCGCGCTGAGCTGGCGCGTATGGAACCGTTCTTCCCGTCAGGGCTGAAAATCGTTTATCCGTACGACACCACCCCGTTCGTGAAAATCTCTATTCATGAAGTGGTAAAAACGCTGGTTGAAGCGATCATCCTCGTGTTCCTCGTGATGTATCTGTTCCTGCAGAACTTCCGTGCAACGCTGATCCCGACTATCGCCGTACCGGTGGTACTGTTGGGAACCTTCGCGATCCTTGCGATGTTCGGCTTCTCGATAAACACGCTGACGATGTTCGGGATGGTACTCGCCATCGGCCTGTTGGTGGATGACGCCATCGTGGTGGTCGAGAACGTCGAGCGTGTGATGGCGGAAGAAGGTCTGCCGCCGAAAGAAGCGACCCGTAAATCGATGGGTCAGATTCAGGGCGCGTTGGTCGGTATTGCAATGGTGCTGTCGGCCGTATTTATTCCGATGGCGTTCTTCGGGGGTTCTACCGGGGCAATCTATCGCCAGTTCTCGATCACTATCGTTTCGGCGATGGCGCTGTCGGTACTGGTTGCGTTGATCCTGACGCCTGCACTGTGTGCCACCATGCTGAAGCCGATTCAGAAAGGCGGCCACGGCGAGCACAAAGGCTTCTTCGGTTGGTTCAACCGCATGTTTGATAAGAGCACGCACCACTACACCGACAGCGTAGGCAATATTCTGCGCAGCACCGGTCGTTACCTGCTGCTGTATATCATCATCGTGGTCGGCATGGCGTACCTGTTCGTTCGTCTGCCAAGCTCGTTCCTACCGGACGAAGACCAGGGCGTATTCCTGACCATGGCGCAGCTGCCTGCAGGTGCGACTCAGGAGCGTACGCAGAAAGTGCTGGATGAAGTGACCGATTACTACCTCAACAAAGAGAAAGACAACGTTGAGTCGGTATTCGCCGTTAACGGCTTCGGCTTTGCGGGTCGTGGTCAGAACACCGGTATCGCCTTCGTGTCGTTGAAAGACTGGAGCCAGCGTCCGGGTGCGGAAAACAAAGTGGAAGCGATTACCGGTCGTGCAATGGCCCGCTTCTCGCAGATCAAAGATGCGATGGTGTTTGCCTTTAACCTGCCGGCTATTGTCGAGCTGGGTACGGCCACCGGCTTTGACTTCCAGCTGATTGACCAGGCAGGCCTCGGCCACGAAAAACTGACGCAGGCGCGTAACCAGCTGTTTGGCGAAATTGCGAAACATCCTGACATGCTGGTCGGCGTTCGTCCGAACGGTCTGGAAGATACACCGCAGTTCAAGATCGACATCGATCAGGAGAAAGCACAGGCGTTGGGCGTGTCGATTAGCGACATCAACACGACGCTGGGTGCCGCCTGGGGCGGAAGCTACGTCAACGACTTCATTGACCGCGGCCGTGTGAAAAAAGTCTATCTGATGTCTGAAGCGAAATACCGCATGCTGCCAAACGATATTGGCAACTGGTATGTGCGCGGCAGTAACGGACAGATGGTGCCATTCTCGGCATTCTCAACCACCCGTTGGGAATACGGTTCTCCGCGTCTGGAACGTTACAACGGTCTGCCGTCGATGGAAATCCTCGGTCAGGCAGCGCCTGGTAAGAGTACCGGTGAAGCCATGCTGTTGATGGAAGATCTGGCCAGCAAATTGCCAACCGGCGTGGGCTATGACTGGACCGGTATGTCCTATCAGGAACGTTTGTCCGGTAACCAGGCCCCTGCCCTGTACGCGATTTCACTGATCGTCGTCTTCCTGTGTCTGGCCGCACTGTATGAGAGCTGGTCTATTCCGTTCTCGGTCATGCTGGTGGTCCCACTCGGGGTTGTGGGTGCGCTGTTGGCGGCGACGTTCCGTGGTCTGACGAACGACGTTTACTTCCAGGTGGGTCTGCTTACCACCATCGGCCTGTCAGCGAAGAACGCGATACTTATCGTGGAATTCGCCAAAGACCTGATGGACAAAGAAGGCAAAGGCCTGATTGAAGCCACGCTGGAAGCGGTTCGTATGCGTCTGCGTCCAATCCTGATGACCTCCCTGGCATTTATCCTTGGGGTTATGCCACTGGTTATCAGTTCGGGTGCCGGTTCCGGTGCACAGAACGCCGTAGGTACCGGTGTAATGGGCGGGATGGTGACCGCGACCGTGCTGGCTATCTTCTTCGTTCCGGTCTTCTTTGTGGTGGTTCGCCGCCGTTTCAGTAAGAAGACAGACGATGTCGAACACAGCCATCATGTTGAGCATCATTAATCCACCTCGCTAATGAAAAAGGCCGCCATCGCGGCCTTTTTTTTGGCTTAAGCGCACAACATCAGTCAGGTTTATATCTCCACCCGCATCGTCAGCGATATAATGAGTATGCTGTGATAGCCTACTCAGCAATAAGCGATATGTTTGATTTACCCACCGATGAATTAGGATTACTCTTAGTTTCGAAAGTTAAAAAAACGGAAGAGCGTTTATGCCGACGGTTTTTCATAACTCGATGAAAAATAAGCACCTGCAAATGGATTAGTCGCCATTCATAAAATGGGGATCGGCAGAAAAGCTGACATCGGGTTCACCGTACCTGACGTAATTAACGGTAATTGTAATTTTTCGTAATAGCGCGGTGAAATCCTTTTCAGAGTGGATTATAGTTAGGCTATCAGCTACAAAGCGTATGTTCCCGGTCAGACTGTAGTCTCCATCCCACACGGTGTTTGTTGGTTAATCATAAGGGGATGTGTTATGGACGAATACTCGCCAAAAAGACATGATATAGCGCAGCTTAAATTTCTCTGCGAAACCCTGTATCATGATTGTCTGGTTAACCTTGAAGAAAACCGCACAGGCTGGGTCAACGACCCAACGTCAGCGCTGAATCTTCAGCTTAATGAACTGATCGAACACATTGCGACTTTCGCACTTAATTACAAAATTAAGTATAACGAAGACAATAAACTGATCGCACAAATTGATGAATATCTGGACGATACTTTTATGTTGTTCAGTAACTACGGCATTAATGCAGGTGACCTGCAAAAATGGCGTAAATCAGGGAACAGACTCTTCCGTTGCTTCGTCAACCTTAGCCGGGCGAATCCTGTAAGTCATTCTTGTTAAAATTATTACAAGCAAAAAGGTAAAATGATGTCAGATAAACCTTTAACCAAAACTGATTATTTGATGCGTCTTCGACGTTGTCAGACTCTTGATACGTTAGAACGCGTCATTGAAAAAAATAAATATGAACTTTCCGACAATGAACTGGCTGTTTTTTACTCAGCGGCCGATCATCGTCTGGCAGAACTCACGATGAATAAGCTGTACGATAAAATCCCTTCTTCAGTGTGGAAATTTATTCGTTAATTTTAAAACTTTCCCAAAAAGATTCGATTCTGCATTATCCACAACGGACAATCGTACAGAATACAATGTGATAAAAATCACATGACGTGACAGGGAACGTTCCCTGCTCGCGACTGAACTTATACTCTGTGAAGCTCTGATCAATGGAGATTCTCATGAGTGAAGAAAAGCGCAAAATGATCGCCGGAGCATTCTATCGCCCAGGTGATGACACCCTCCGGGCTGACCGAATGCAGGCAAGGCAGTTTCTGCATCGGTATAACCACGCCTCCCCGGAAGAAAAAGCACTGCGTGCCGGTATCCTTGCCGATCTGCTAGGCCACGCCGGTGATGCTTATATTGAGCCCCCGTTTCGCTGCGATTACGGCTACAACATTCACCTTGGCCAAAAATTTTACGCCAACTTTGACTGCGTGATCCTCGATATTTGCCCGGTGCGGATTGGCGATAACTGCATGCTGGCCCCTGGCGTTCATATTTATACCGCAACGCACCCGCTGGATGCGCAAGAACGTAATAGCGGCATCGAGTATGGGAAACCCGTGGCGATTGGCCATAACGTCTGGATTGGCGGACGGGCCGTTATTAATCCCGGCGTGACTATTGGCGACAACGCCGTGATTGCCTCCGGGGCCGTCGTGGTGAAGGACGTGCCCGCCAATGCGGTCGTCGGCGGTAATCCGGCGAAAATCATTAAGATGTTGGCCTGACTGTTATGCTTTTCCACAACTGAACTGTTACTTTTCGCCTGAATAATCGCAACATAAAATAGGGGTTTTCCCGTATCCGGTATCACAGAGGCGAAAATGGCCGAAATCCAGCGACTGCTCACCAGCACCATTGACGAGCTGAACAGTGCAGAGAAACGCGACAACCGCCCGCGGTTTAGCATCAGTTTTATCCGTCGCTTCCCAGGACTGTGTATCGCGATGTACCTCGGCTTTCTGGCGACCTACATTGTGATGGCGCGCTCTGACACCCTCGCCGACTCCGTATGGCTGTTGGTGGTGCTGTTTATTGTGCTGAACGGCTTTTTCTTTTTTGATGTTGCCCCCCGATATCGGTATGAAGATATCGACGTGCTGGATTTTCGTGTCTGCTATAACGGTGAGTGGTACAACACCCGCTTCGTCCCCGATCTTCTCATCGAGAAAATCCTGCACTCCCCTGAAGTGGCTGCCGACCAAAAGGGACAGCTGCAAAAGATGCTCGACACCAAAGGCGAATTGTCGTTTTACGACATCTTCACCCTTGCCCGCGCCGAGAAGGTGCAGCTGCAATAAGGTTGTTTAACGTCTGGATCCCGGTGATGAACCGGGACGCAGACGTATTGCCGTAACCCAGCACCAGACCCGTTTTGCTCTGGGCCTGATCAAGGTAATAGTGGCTTAACGCCGCCGGAGCCAGCTGGTGCAGGCGGGCTTGATGGGCGACCCAACTATCATCGATACCGGGGATCTGTACCGTCAAATGCATTCCCCCTTCGCCACCCGACACACGGTGAGGCACGGTTAATGCCTGCGAAAGCGCATCGCGGAGCTGCCCCTGTCGCTTGCGATACAGGCGACGCATCGCCGCCAGATGCCGGGCGTAATACCCTTCCTCAATAAACAAGGCTAACGCCCGCTGCTCCGTACGATGCCCACCACGAAGCAAAGCATGAATCGCGGGCTGTACTGCCTTCGCTAACGCTTCCGGCATCACCACAAACCCAATACGCAGCGAAGGAAACAGCGTCTTGCTGAAGGTCCCCAGATACACCACCGGTGCCGAGGGTTGCATACCGAGCATCGCCGGAATCGGTTCGCCGCTGTAGCGGAATTCGCTGTCGTAGTCATCTTCAATAATCCACGCCCCGTGCTCATGGGCAAACTGCAACAGCGCCATGCGCCGTGCAGCACTCATCAGGCTGCCCAACGGAAACTGGTGCGAAGGTGACGTGAAAATGAGCCGCGGTGATGGGTGAGACTGCGTCGAAAACTGCATCCCTTCATCATCAACGTCAATCCCCTGTATCTGCAAACCTCGCGATACGAATGCGCTGCGGGCTCCCGAATATCCCGGATTTTCAACCCAGGCTGTTTGCCCACTCTCGCTAAGCAGCTGCGTACACAGGTTCAGCCCTTCCAGCGCCCCCTCGGTGATAATGACCTGGCGGGCATCGCATTGGATCCCTCGGGAGAGCGTCAGATGTCGGGCGATGGCCTCACGCAGCGGTTGTTCACCCGCAGACTCACCGTAGCCCAGCAGCGCATGCCCTTCTTCACGCAGCACGCGATCCAGTAACCGTCGCCACAGCGGCAAGGGGAAATAGTTCACCGCAGGCGTGCCTGGCGTGAAGGCCAGCGCGGGTGAGTCCCTTCGGGTTCCGTGTGGAAGCTGGCTGAAACGCGGGGGTAAATCAACGCTCTGCACAGTGGCCGATACGTCATCCCGGGCCGTGGGCAACGTCGCCACCCGCGAGCCTTGACGGTCGCGTAATAAATAACCTTCAGTTGTGAGCTGATCCAGCGCGGCATTTACCGTGTTACGTGACAGTAACAGTTGCTGCGCGAGCGTTCTCGAACCGGGTAAACGGCTCTGCGCCTTTAGCTGATGCGTCAGAATCGCACTGCGCAACGCGTGGTAGATAGCACGCGCCAGGGTCTCATTTCCCCGTTCCGCTATCGCCTTTTCCAATAGCCCGTAGAAGGCATCGTCCGGAATATTCATCCCTTCTCCTCGTGGTACCACGAAATGTCATACGTATGGTTCTTTTTAGAGAACCATCGATTTTCTATTCTACGGCTACGCGTTCAAAAAAGGAGTCCGTATGAGTCAAAATAATCAATTTGGTCAGCCCGTTGGCGATGCCCTTCCCGACTGGCAACCTCGCCAGCATCCTCAGCGGGTGGTGCTTGAGGGACGGCTGTGTCGGCTTGAACCGCTGGCCAGCCACCATGCGCCAGCGCTGTTCGCCGCTTATCAGCTTGCGCCAGACACCCGCAGCTGGACGTGGCTTTTACGCGAACCGGATAGTCAGGTCGAAAGCTATCAAGCCTGGGTGGACGAGATTGTCGATGTGCAGGATCCGATCCATTTCGCGGTGGTCAATACGCAGACCGGGCAACCCGTCGGTACTCTGGCCCTGATGCGTATCGACAGCAAAAATGGGGTGTTGGAAGTGGGACATGTGCATTTCTCACCGCTGATGAGCCGCACCCCGCTTTCCACTGAGGCGCAATGGTTGCTGATGCGTTACGCCTTTGAAACGCTCGGCTATCGCCGCTATGAATGGAAGTGCAACAGCCTGAATGAACCCTCACGCCGCGCGGCATTGAGAATGGGCTTCCAGTACGAAGGCCGCTTTCGTCAGGCGCTGGTGATTAAAGGGCATAATCGTGACACGGACTGGTTCTCGATTATCGATAGCGAGTGGCCCAAAGTGGACCGGGCGATGCAGAAATGGCTTGCCGCCGAAAACTTCAGTGCCGACGGCAAGCAGTTACAAACCCTGGAAAGTTGGCGACAGCCAAAGTGCTAACGTCTTTTTTTGCGCCCCTGCACGGCTTTAAAGCGGGGGTTGCTCTTACAAATCACATACAGCCTGCCTTTGCGTTTCACAATCTGGCAGTCAGGATGGCGTTGTTTGGCGCTGCGAAGGGAATTCAGTACCTGCATGGTTAGCCTCGTTTAGCGTCAAGAAAGCCCGCAAAACGCTGGCGGAAGCGGGCAGCACTGCCTTCAGAGGAGAAGGATTTTTGCTTCCCGGTGTAGAACGGATGCGATTTAGACGAGACGTCGAGCGTGACATAGGGGAAGGTTTCCCCTTCCAGCTCGATCTCTCTGTCCGTTTTTAGGGTTGAGCCCACTTTGAAGAACTCATTCGCCGTGGTGTCGTGGAACACCACAGTGCGGTAGTGAGGATGGATATTGGGTTTCATGGTTGGCCTCTATTGTTACATTATAACATAACAATAAAATACCCCCGACAATGGCAAATAACAACCCTGAGCTGAGTAAGGCTATGTTGCAGAAACCACAAAGGCGACGGTGAGCGTCGCCTTTGTCACCAGTCGTTCAGCGTTAGCCCTGCTGCTCTCTGCCCACTAAAATCGTCGTCAGCACAAACGACAGCACCAGCGCGATGGCCACACCGCTCAGCGCAAAAACAAAATAGGGACCGATGTACGCGGGGAGGCTAAAGATACTCGACAGGATGTAGCCGTACAGCCGTACGCCGAAGAAAGCAATGAACGCTGAAGCCAGTGAGCTTGCCACCGTGGCGGCGATAAACGCTTTTTTGTAGCGCGTCAGCACGCCAAACAGTGCCGGTTCGGTAATGCCCAGCAGCGCAGAAACGGCAGCCGAAAGCGTCACGGTTTTCTCCTGCCTGTCTTTGCTCAGCCGCCAGATGGCAAAGGTGGCACCCGCAATCGCCATGTTGGCCATAAACATCATGGGCATCAGCATGTCATACCCGCGGTCACTGAAATTCTGTAACGCTATCGGCGTCATCGCATGATGCATCCCGGTCAGGATCGCCACCGGGCGAATCGCTCCCACCACCAGCCCGGCAAAACTGGCAGAGACGCCGAACAGCCCTTCAATAAAGAACGCCAGCGCTTTGCCGAGCCAGATACCAATCGGGCCAATAATCACCAGGGCGGCCAGGGCGCCGATAAACAGTGTCAGCGTAGGCGTGAAAACCGTTTTCAGAATGTCCGGCATGATGCTGTCCACGGCCTTGTGGATGTATTTCAGCGCCAGGACCGAGAAAATGACCGGGATAACGCTCGACGCGTAGTTAAATACCGAGACCGGAATCGCGTTCATCAGCCAAAGCGCAGAAACGGCGCCTTCCTGATGGGTGGCCAGCGCTTTTGCCGCGTCTATCAGCGTGGGATACATCAGGCAGGCCGCCACAGCCGCCGCCAAATACTCGTTGGTTTTGAAAATTTTCGCCGCGGAAACCGCAAGGAAAAACGGCAGGAAATAGAAGACGCCGCTGGCGATCAAATCGATGATCATCACCGTTTCACTTTTCGGTGAAACCACTTTCAGCGCCATTAAGCCAGCCAACAGGCCTTTGATCATCCCGGCCCCCGCTATCGCGGGCACAATCGGACCAAAGACGCCGGAAACCGTATCCATAAACAGCGATACCAGACTTTTTCGCCCGTGGCCTTTATCCGCGCCAGCGTCATCGCGCTGGCCCAGCATGCCGGTCAATTGCTGATACCAGTTTTCCACTTTGGGTCCGATGATTATCTGGAACTGATCGCTCTGCAGCTGTGCGCCCAGCACCCCCGGCAGCAGCTTAATTTCGCCCTGTTTGATTTTGCTATCATCAATTAAATCAAAGCGTAAGCGGGTCATGCAGTGCCAGACTTTATTAATGTTTTCCTGCCCGCCCACCAGCTGAATAATGCGGGCGATAGCGTCTTGCGTCCCCATAGTGACTCCTGCGGCAATGTTCTTTTTTTGGTATCCACTAGGGTAATTAAGCGTCATTTATAAAACAAACCAATAAAATATGAAGAACGTCACATTTCGCCACTAACAAATGCCAGTCCGCACCACCATAGCCAAATTGGTCTGTTTTTTTATTATAAAATCGCATCTAAACAGACCAAAAAATATATTCCAAAAAAGGGTTTACCCTGGCCCTAAAATAGAGTGAAGATAATTTATCAACCCTATATTTTCGCTTTCAGCAGGGAGCATTTCTGTGGAACCTACGCTCATTACGTCGATTGACTGTTTCATCACCCGCCCCGACCGCCACAATCTGGTTACGGTACGCGTCACGACCCATCAGGGCGTTATTGGCCTGGGCTGTGCAACCTTCCAGCAGCGCCCGCTGGCGGTAAAAATGCTGGTAGACGAGTATCTTCGCCCGCTGCTGCTGGGCCGCGATGCCAACCACATCGAAGATCTGTGGCAGATGATGAATGTTAACGCCTACTGGCGTAACGGTCCGGCGATGAACAATGCTATCGCTGGCGTGGATATGGCGCTTTGGGATATTAAAGCGCGGCTCGCGAAGATGCCTCTGTACCAGCTGTTTGGCGGAAAGTCCCGTGATGCGATTGCGGCTTACACTCACGCCAGCGGCGAGACCCTGACGGAACTGTATGCCTCGGTGGATGCGCTGCTGGCGCAAGGGTATCGCTACATTCGCTGTCAGTTGGGTTTTTATGGCGGCACGCCGAAGGATCTCCACGCCCCTGAAAACCCTTCACCCGGTGCCTGGTTCGATCAGGACCAGTACATGCGCAACACGGTAGAAATGTTCCGCGCGCTGCGCGAGCGCTACGGCTACCGTTTTCATATTCTTCACGATGTCCACGAACGCCTGTTCCCTCAACAGGCCGTGCAGTTGGCCAAGCAGCTCGAGCCTTATCAGCCCTGGTTTATCGAGGATATTCTGCCTCCGCAACACACCGCCTGGCTTGCGCAAATCCGCCAGCAAAGCAGCATTCCGCTGGCGCTGGGGGAACTGTTTAACAACCCGGCAGAATGGCACGACCTGATCGTTAACCGGCAGATAGACTTTATTCGCTGCCACGTTTCGCAAATCGGCGGGATTACGCCAGCCTTAAAACTGGCAGTCCTGTGTCAGGCCTTCGGGGTACGCCTGGCCTGGCACGGTCCGGGAGATATGACCCCGATAGGCGTCGCGGTAAACACGCATCTGAATATTCACCTGCATAATGCGGCCATTCAGGAATTTATTCCGCGTAACGCCACTACCGACGCCGTGTTTCCCGGCGCGCCGTGCGTAAAAGAAGGTTATATTTATCCGCCGCAGGCGGCGGGCATTGGCGTTGAATTTAATGAACAACTGGCCTTGGCCCATCCTGTGGTCTATCGCCCGCACGAATGGACGCAAAGCCGTCTGCCCGACGGCACCCTACATACGCCGTAGTCAGTGCGGTAGCTGACGGAACGCCAGATTGTCCCGATTGTGGGGGATAACATACGTACAGGTGTAATTGATATCGATGATATCGCTGATGGCATATACCCGCCCATCGGTCAGGATCCCACGATTGGTGATGTGCATCGCCGGGCTGCCTTTTTTGCAGCCCAGCAGTTCAGCCTGTTCCCGGTTGATAGTGACCGCCCGGTAGGTGGTCAACAGATGGGAAATCTGATAGCCCTTCTGCAGGACATACTGCTGTAACGATCGTTCGATAACCTGCTGGTTAAGGTCCGGGAATGCCGCCGAGGGCATACGCGAGATCTCAATTTGCACCGGCACGTCGTCGACGTAACGCAGACGACAAAACTGCCAGATAAAATCATCCTCCATTAGCCCGAATATTTGTTGCTCCTCGCGATTCGGGCGCTTTTTATGCAGGCTGATCATTCGATAACGCATTTGATCAAAGCGTTTTTCGGTGATCGAGTTGTACACCAGCGGATTATTCCGGGCCTGTTCATTGATCCAAATCCCCGAGCCCTGAACAATTCTGACCACGCCGATGCTCGCCAGTTTCTCCAGCGCCTGACGTATTGTGGAGCGCGACACGCCATACTCTTCGGCCAGCTGCCGTTCCGGAGGCAGCTTCTGTGCCTGCCCGGCCGCACTTTGCTGATAAATCTTACTGAGCAGATCCTGAGTGACGAATTCACTTTTCTTCATCGCGTCTCGCTGATAATTCATGCAAAAGATACTGTTAGCGCTGGCATTGCGTATAATTGGCTCACTATACAATTTCAGCGCTGAAAGGAAAGCAGGGCCATGACAAGCAAGAAAATGGTCGGCCTGGTCGTGGGCGTGCTGATTCTGTCCGTATTTTTACCGGTCACTCTCAGCGTGTGGCTGGCACACTATCAGGCAGAAAAGGAATTTACCGACGATCTCGATGCCTACGGCCAACGGGTTATCCTGAAAACCCGGCAGGTGGTCACCGACGCCAAATCCGCCCTCAACGAGATCGACCAATTTCAGGGTGAAGCCTGTCACGACGCACACCTGCTGGCCATGCGTCGAATCTCCTACACCCATCGGGACATTCAGGAAGTGCTGTGGCTCAACGGATTGCAGCCGGGTTGTTCATCTCTGGAAAGTAAAAGTACCGAGATGCGCTTCCCTCAGCCCGATCGCCGAACCCCGGATGGCTTCCGGATATGGCTCACCGACAACAACGATCTGGGGATCCGCCATCCGATGATTGCGCTGGCCGGTGTCCATCACATGGTGATGATGGATCCTGCCTCTTTTGTTGATGTGGTCCCCTTTGCCCCGTGGGCGATGAACAGCGCATTGATCGGCCTGCAAACCGGCAGGGTCATTGCCAAAAACGCTGACCTCGATCTCCGCTTGTGGCAACAGGCACATCAGGCCGGGCAGCGCGCCTTTAGCCATGACGGTATGATGTACAACCTGCGTGACTACCCGGAAATCGGCCTCTCCCAGATAGTCTGGGCCTCTTCTGCTCCGCTCACCAGCAAGTGGCATCAGCAGCTGTTGATCTGGCTGCCCCTCGGCGGATTGATCAGCCTGCTGGCCGCCCTGTTTATTCTCCGCCTGCTAAAAACCTTCCAGTCCCCTCGCTACCGGATGCTGGAAGCTATCGCCACCCGGACCATCGAAGTCCACTATCAGCCCATTGTGTCGCTGCAGTCGGGGAGAATTATCGGCGCGGAAGCGCTCGCACGCTGGCAATTGCCGGATGGCTCCTGGCTGTCACCCGACATTTTCATACCGCTGGCGGCGCAAACCGGGCAAATGACTCGCCTGACCCAGTTGGTTATCGAAAAAGTCTTTGAGGATCTCGGTCCCTGGCTAAACCAGCATCCGGAACTGCACATCTCGATAAATCTTGAGCAGGAAGATCTCGTGACTCCGGAAATCCCGACGCTGTTGGCGCAACAGCTGCAAACCTCCGGCGTCGCCCCGTCGCAAATTGCGCTCGAGCTGACCGAACGGGGCTTAATCGATCCGAAGAACCGGGCCCAGGTTCTGACACAGCTGCGCGATGCCGGGCATGAGATTTATATCGACGATTTTGGCACGGGGTATTCCAACCTCAGCTATCTGCAGAACCTTAACGTCGACCTGATCAAAATCGACAAGTCCTTTGTCGACACGCTGGAGTTCAACAGCGTCACGCCACATATCATTGAAATGGTGAAATCGATGCAGCTGGCGATTCTGGCAGAGGGCGTCGAAACGGAACGTCAGCGGCAATGGCTGAGCGAGCATGGGGTCCAGTTTGCTCAGGGATGGCTCTTTAGCAAAGCGCTACCGAAGACCGCCTTCATCACCTGGGCGGAGAACAACCTTCGGCAGCAGTAAACGGCTGGCGGTACGCCGCACAGCCGGGCAGGCTTACTCGTCAAGGATAGGGGCAAAGCCGCCATAAATCATGCGTTTGCCATCAAAGGGCATGCTTTCCCCCATCTCTTTCATTCGCGGATCGGCCATCATCTTCGCGTTGGCCGCATCACGCACCTCTTTTGACGGATATTCAATCCAGCTGAAAACCACTTCCTCACTCTCTTCAGCTTTCACCGCCATACGAAAATCAGTCAGTTTTCCCGCAGGGACGTCGTCCGTCCAGCACTCCACCACGCGAGTAGCGCCAAACTCTTTAAAGAGCGGTGCGGCCTTTGCTGCCAGCGCCAGGTATTCGTCCTTTTTATGGGCCGGTACAGCAACGACAAAACCATCAACATACTTCATGAGATAACCTCCGAAGTGAACGGCGCGGCCAGCGATTCTGACCGCATCCGGCGCAGTTAAGTTTAGTCGTACAGCGCGTTCAGCACACCGCTCACCAGCGCCTGAGCACGCTAAACCGCGCAGCACCCATGACAAATCATGGCGTTAACGCTTTATCTTTTTCGACCACCGGGGCAACGGCGGGAGAGATCCGGAACCACGGCAGGCACATCTGGATCAGCGGGCCAATGGCCAGCGCATACACCAGCGTGCCTATGCCGACGCTGCCGCCGAGCAGAAAACCAATAATCAGCACGGTGACTTCGATGGTGGTACGGATAACTCTGACAGGCCAGCCAGTGCGGGCATGAATACCGGTCATCAGACCATCGCGTGGCCCGGCCCCAAAACCCGCGCCGATGTACATTCCCGTCGCCAGCGCATTCAGCAGCACCGCCGCCGCCAACAGCAGCACTTTGAGCCACAGTGAATCGGGCGTCCCGAGCACGGACAGCGTGGCATCGGCCACCAGGCCAAGCACCATCACATTACTCACGGTGCCCAGCCCAGGGCGCTGCCGCAGCGGGATCCAGAAAAGTAACACCACCACGCCTGTCAGGATCATCACGGTGCCGATATCCAGCGACACCACTTTTCCCACCCCAAGATGAAACACATTCCACGGGTCAGCCCCCAGGCTGGCACGCACAAACATAGCCGTTGAGACACCGTAAAGTGATAACCCTACGTACAGCTGAACCAGACGACGCAGCATAAAAAACCTCTGAAGCGATGGCGGAAACGCTCATCATCAGCAAAAATGGACTGATAATTAATGACCAGTTTTCTAAAAGTGGACTGCTATGTCGCTTCGTCGCTCCGGAAGTCAATCGTTAGCCAGCCTGTTAGGCCACTGGCAGGAGAGTGCTTCACGCACGCCGCTGTGGCTTCAGCTGACGCAGGCACTGCGTCTGCTTATCCTGGATGGTCGCCTGCCGCTGAACAGCCGTCTGCCTGGTGAACGGGAGCTGGCGACCGTCCTGAGCGTCAGCAGAACGACCGTTGCCAGCGCATTGGGGCAATTACGCGACGAAGGTTATATCGTCAGCCGTCAGGGGAGCGGTTCGCAGGTGGTGCTCCCGACACATCACCAGCAGGTACCGACCCGCATGGCAGCAGGACAGGCGCTGGATCTCTCCACTGCGGCGCTCAGTGCGGGTCCGGAGATTCATCAGGCCTACACTCATGCCCTGACTCTGATGCCTCAGCATTTAGCCAGCACCGGTTACGATCAGCAGGGCATGCTGGTCCTGCGGGAGCGCATCGCTCAGCGCTATTGCGAACGAGGATTAGCCACCGATGCGGATGAAATTATGGTGGTCAACGGTGCCGTCAGCGGCCTGGCGCTGATCCTGCGTCTGCTGACCGGCCCAGGCGATCGCGTGGTGGTTGATAACCCAACCTATCCTTTGGCGATTGCCGCCATTCAGGGTGCCTCATGCCGCCCCGTTGGCGTTTCACTGCCGCAGCAGGGCTGGGATGTTGACGGCCTGAGGGCCACGTTTGCCCAAACAGCACCTCGTCTGGCCTATCTGATGCCTGACTTCCACAACCCGACAGGGCGGTGTATGGACAGCGAAACCCGGCAGAAAATAGCCGATCTCTCTGCCCAAACCCGCACCACGCTGGTGGTCGATGAGACCATGGTCGACCTCTGGTATAACGCCCCTCCACCGCCGCCTCTGGCCACCTTTAACCGCCAGGCCCCGATCATCAGCCTGGGTTCGACAGGGAAAAGCTTCTGGGGAGGATTACGCTTAGGCTGGATCCGCGCGTCGACCCGAACCCTCGCCTCTTTGGTTCAGTCGCGGGATACGCTTGATCTCGGCTCGCCATTACTTGAACAACTGGCGACCTGTTGGCTGCTGGAAAATGCCGAAACGCTGCTGCCAGCGCGAAGAGCAATGCTCGCGAACCGCCGGGATATGTGCAGCCAACTGATGGCGGAATATTTTCCACAATGGCGCTATACCTCACCGGAAGGCGGGTTATCTTTCTGGGTCGAATTACCTGACAGGCTGGCAACGCTGTTTGCCGCAAGAGCAGAAGGTGTCGGTATTCATCTGGGGACGGGGACGCGTTTTGGAATGGCGGCGGCGTTCGATCGCTGGCTGCGCCTGCCCTTTACGCTGGACGATGAAGTGCTGCGCAGCGCCTTCCTGACGCTACAACCGGTATGGAATTCTCTGAACGGTCAGCAGAATAATTTACGCACAAGAAAAATAATATAATAAAATAATGACGAGCCGGTATAAAAACGGCTCGTCCAACAATCGTCCGTGATGATATGAGATGATTATGTCTGTTCTTGTCGCAGAACATCATCCGCTAAAAAGATGTCGGCAACATGACAATATCGTGGAATTTTGATTAATGCTGGCGTGGGATCGGGAAACCTTTAACTGAAATAATAAAACTATCGCCGTCTTTTTTTATTTTCGCGCCCGTGTCACACCAGTCCGACGCAATACGGAAAAACTCGTCGCTACCGACATTCCAGTTCAACCGCACATGCTTTACATAGCCGGAACGCAGCAGTTCACAGGCTTCACCGTAATTACTGGCCATTGAGAGTTGTTGTTTCATTTTCTCTTCTTCAGAAGTCTTCTTAATGCTTTGATTTCTTTAGGAGTAAGAGGTGATAATTCTTCTTCGGTATGCTGACTGTCAACCTCACCTTCTGATACTCCCTCCGTGGCAGCCCTCTCTAACGCCAGCTGCAGCAAGGACTGCGTCGCGGCGCTCAGGGTTTCGTTATGAACTTCAGCGTAGTGGCGTAATTGTTCTTTCAGATCGCCGTCAATTTTAACATTCAGTACTGCAGTGGTCATGTTCACGCTTCCCGTGCAAAAAATTAACATAATTAATACACGAAGAATGGAGAGCGATCCAGAGATATATTTTCACAATCATTAACTAATATTATCCCCTAATCACTGTCCGCCTTTAAAATGACACAATGATGACATTAATATTTCAAATATATGACAGTTTCATTATTTCTGCTGCGCCAAAATGAGGCGCAAATTTAACATTTGGTTGTCTGACCGTTTATTCCCGTACAGACAAAACGGGTTACACTCGGTGTCACTGACACTGCGAGGACGACGATGAAAATCTATGTCACTGACAAGACCGGCAAGCTTCACCCTGTCGACGGGGAAAGTGTGGTGCTGGAACTGGATAATGGGAAAACCATCGAACTGGCGGAATTCGTTCGTCAAACCGACCGCCCGGCAGCCATCTCGATTTGGGGCGGAAGACAACCTCTGGAGACCTGGACAGAAGCCGATCGCCACCAGAGCGAGCAGCTTAACCTGAGCCTGGTGGCCGGAAACTGTGTCGACGTCTGGCCAGGGCGTGCCAGAAAACAGGCGTAGCCGCGCTATCCTGCTAGTCCGCATCGCCGGGTTATTTCCCGGCGAGAGAATGACAATAAGCCGTCAGTTGATCGACGACAATTCCCCAGCCTTCATAAAACCCCATTTCCTCGTGCGCTTGTCTGGCTTCCGCCGTGCGATGTCTGGCAATCGCGGTGTAACGGGTTTTCCCTTCTCCGGCATCCTCCAACAAGAGGATTGCGGTCATAAAAGGATTCTCCTTAGGTTTCCAGCCTTCGGTATAGCCATCGGTAAAGACCAGCTTCTGGCCCTCGACAATCTCCAGAAAGACCCCCAGGTTAGCCATTTCGCTCCCGTTAACCTCAAACACCGTGTTGAAGCGACCGCCGACCCGTAAATCAATCTCACAGGCTTTCACCTGATGCGGCTTAGGCACAAAGAAGTGTTTAAGATGGGCGGGCGTCGTCCAGCATTGCCAGAGCAGGTCGCGGGGAACATCCACAATACGTTCGAGCTTGAGATCGGTTTCAGGATCCAGTTGCATGCCATCCCCCCAGGGTGGTTGAGTGAATATCTTCATCAACCATAGTGGACAATGCCAATTTAGCCATTGTTCGCCCACAATAATTGCGCAATACATTTTATTGTTGCGCAATTATCGCCGTCGACTTTACTCACCTTTTTTCTCAAGAAAACTATTGCGGTATAAAAAACTAATCAGGAAGTCGGTTGATTTTCAACTGATAGCCACCACGCTCATAATCAATGAAGTTATTTTTCTTTAAGGGCGTGATTACATTGAGAATACTACTGCGAGAAAGTCCCGTACGCTCTTGAATATAGTGAAGAATATTGACCTGATTCTTTTTCACTTCAGGTAAATTATCCAACTCCCTTAAATAACTATGCACCACGGGTGGGGTGCGCTGGTTGACTATCCTGATATCCCGATGAACCATCGTGTTGGTGTGGTAAGTAGAAAGCTCCGCGACCGCACGCCACAACTCCTGGCGTCCAATTTCGAAGAGCGCAGTTGCTGCATCCACTCGCACCAGGGCGCAGTCAGTCTCTGCCCGGAGAAAGTTGTAGCGCATGGGTGAGAATACTTCTGTGAATCCGAAGACATGAGGTTGAGTGGTGGAGCCTAAAAGAAGGCCATCGGTGACTCTCAGAACAGAGATTTCACCGCGTAGAAAGAGAAAGAGATGGGCACTTTCCTGAGTCCGCCAGCCAATTCTTTTTCTTGCAGGAATATGAATATTTTCCCCAAACGGTCTTAGCGCCCGAATAATTTTATCAATCGCAACATCGGGACGTTTAGGCCTGGACATCACCATTATCAATTCCTCTTTAACTTCAAAAAAAATAGCACTACCAAAATATAAAGCAAAATAATTATAAAGTGTTCACCACGCTAATACACCCTTTGATAATTATTAAAACATCAGAAAAATCGATAAATTTAAATTTGGACGCATTCGCCTGGCTTTCAGTCAATAACCAGGAACATTCCTAATGAGCGCGATGTTCGTAACATTTTTGGGCATTACGTGAAATTGGGGGTGATGCTCAATAGCCGTGCTCAGTGCGATTAACCAGAGACGCTGAAATGTTTGAACGAAAGGGCGAACGGGTAAGGACAAGAATTTGAATGTAACGGTCGGACAAACGAGGCAAAGGATAACGTAGGGAGAAAAATGAGGTGGAGCAGAATTGGGTGGGGGCCCTGCCAGCTACATCCCGGCACACACGTCGTCTGCCCTGGCTGCTTCCTTCCGGACCTGACCTGGTGAACAGAGTAGCGTTGCGGGAGAACCAACAGAGCCCCCATTGAGAGCGTTATTTCTAACGCGCTGGCGCATTATCCCTGTGTGGCCCGGCAATTGCAACCCACGAGAGACCGGATGATGGTTTATTGCACATCAGCCCCGACTTACGCTTGCAAAACCGGCTCCAGTGCACAAGATTTTTATATTGCGAGGCTGCTCTCAGCAAATCCCTGCGCAGCGTGCAGACTTTCAGGAGGCTGCCTTTTGCGTTTCCCCTACTCTTCAGGATACGACCATGATCAAATCCATGCCCCAAACCCTCACGCTGCCCATGCCCGAGATCCATGAAGCGACGATCCTTCATCACGGTATTCACTATCTACGCCCGGAAGTGGTGCTGGACTTCATCACCATCAGCCCTACCCCGCTGCTGTTTGTAACGCCGATAGCCGTCCTTTTTTCTTCATTGGGCGTCGTGGATCAGGTGCCGATGCGGCGTATTCCCGTCGCGGTCACGGGCCGTGTGGTTTACCCCATTTGCACCCAGGAACTGCCTGAGCTGCGGGGCAAGTTGATTATCAACTCGGCTTCAAGAAAGCTGAAATTTCTGGAGAATCAGGTCGTCAGTCCGGACAAGTTTGCGCCCTCGACCACTCAGGTGATTGGTCTGGCGCTGGAATTCACCGTTCAGCAGCCAGAATGAGGCTCTGCTTCACATCGTGTCAGCGGTCGCCTATCCTGTGGTTTTTCCTGTGTGGCTGATGTGATGGAACATAACGATTCATTCCCCCAACGCGTGTGGCAGATAGTCGCGTCTATTCCGGAAGGGAAAGTGACAACCTATGGTGAAATTGCACGTCTGGCAGGATCGCCGCGTGCAGCGCGGCAGGTAGGTGGCGTGCTGAAACGTTTGCCGGAAGGTTCGACGTTGCCCTGGCACAGGGTCGTCAACAGTCAGGGCACGATTTCACTGACCGGACCCGATCTCCAACGCCAACGCCAGGCGCTGCTCTCAGAAGGTGTGCAGGTCTCAGGGACAGGTAAAATTAATTTGCGGAAGTATCGCTGGGATTACTGATCCCTCCCCGGTGAAGAGGAGGGAATCACCTTATTACGGCATTTGCGTCGGCGCAGGGACCGCAGAGGACGGATTCACCTGAGTCGGTGAGGTTGACGGTACGGTCGTTGCCGCGCCACCATTGCTATCGACCGGCACAGGCATCTGCTGAACAGGCACCAGCGTCAGGTCGGCTTTCGTCCCACCGTGATTGATCACCTGCTGCACGGTATCCGTAATAAACATCAGCTTACCGTTCACCACGATCGCAGCACTTAACAGAATGCGCGCGTTAGGTTGGATATCTGCCGGGTTATACGGCAGCACAAAGCTGAATGGCGCCTGTTTACCTTCGGTACGCATCACTTTTTGTGACAGAACTTTCGACGGCGCATCCGCAAGCGAAGCATCAGACAACGTCACCGTCAGCACCGCATCCGGCGGTAGTGCGACCTTCTGTCTTATCCACGCCGTCCCCGAAACATTCGGTTGTTGGATAGCGGGTTGTGTTGCGGCAGAAGGGTCAGGGTTTGGCGTTGGGGTTTGTATCGGGGCGCTTTTATGTGCGCAAGCCGACAGGGCAACCGCAACCGCGACACCACTTAATACGTGCACGAGTTTCATTATGTTCTCCTTTTCATCCACGCAGGCACAGGATTAAATCCTGATAATTTGAGTGGTTAAAACATTTGTGACGCAGTAAGTGTGGCACAGATCTCAGACATTTGCCTGCATTCGCCCCGTTATTCAGACTATTGCACCCATCGGACCACTTGCGAAACTGCGTTATACTGTGGCTATTCCCGCGCTACGCCGCGGTCTTTTTACTTTTGAGGACATTTATGAGTCAGGCTCTCTCTAATCTGCTAACCCTGTTAAATCTCGAGAAAATTGAAGAGGGATTGTTCCGCGGCCAAAGCGAAGATTTGGGATTGCGCCAGGTCTTTGGCGGGCAGGTCGTCGGCCAGGCGCTGTATGCCGCGAAAGAAACCGTCCCTGCTGAACGTCTGGTTCATTCGTTTCACAGCTACTTCCTGCGCCCGGGCGACAGCCAGAAACCCATCGTTTATGACGTGGAGGTTTTGCGCGATGGCAATAGCTTTAGTGCACGTCGCGTCGCGGCTATTCAGAACGGCAAACCGATCTTCTATATGACGGCTTCATTCCAGGGGCCGGAGACAGGTTACGAACATCAAAAGCAGATGCCATCTGCTCCTGCGCCGGATTCTCTGCCGTCAGAAACCGATATCGCCCGTAAGCTTGCTCATCTGCTGCCGCCGCAGGTGAAAGATAAATTCCTATGCGATAAGCCCCTTGAGATCCGCCCGGTAGAATTCCATAACCCGATGCAGGGCCACGTGGCAGAGCCAACCCGCCAGGTGTGGATCCGCGCCAACGGTACGGTCGCGGATGATTTCCGCGTTCATCAATATCTGCTCGGCTACGCGTCCGATTTCAATTTCCTGCCGGTGGCGCTGCAGCCACACGGGGTGGGTTTCCTCGAAAAAGGCATGCAGGTAGCCACCATCGACCACTCAATGTGGTTCCACCGTCCGTTCAACATGAATGAGTGGCTGCTGTACAGCGTTGAGAGCACCTCAGCGTCCAGCGCCCGTGGCTTTGTCCGCGGCGAGTTTTACACTCAGGATGGCGTGCTGGTGGCGTCGACGGTGCAGGAAGGGGTCATGCGTAATCGCAATTGATGTTGCGTGATTGCCGGGTGGCGCTAACGCTTACCCGGCCTACAAACCGAAAAGCAGGCCGGGCCAACGCAGTGCCGCCCGGCGATATCACCGACGACGGCCCTCTCCCCCAACCCCTCGCCACTTTGCACAGGGGAGTTTTTGTTCCCTCTCCCTTAGGGAGAGGGTTAGGGAGAGGGTGAAAACTGTCTACCTAGGCGTTGTAAGCATTCTCACCATGGCTGTTGACGTCCAGACCTTCGCGCTCCTGCTCTTCCGGTACGCGCAGGCCAACGGTCAGGTCAGCCAGCTTGTAGCCGATGAAGGCCACTACGCCGGACCAGATAATCGTTACGCCAATGCTTTCCAGCTGTACCAGCACCTGATGACCCATCGTCACGCCTTCGGCATAGCCTACGCCCCCCAGTGACGTGGCTGCGAAAATCCCGGTCAGGATACAGCCCACAATCCCGCACACACCGTGTACACCGAAGACGTCACAAGGGTCGTCCACGCGCAGCCAGCGTTTCAGCGCAGTCACGCCCCACAGTCCAGCCAGACCCGCCGCGATACCAACAATCAGGGAACCGCCTACGCCGATATAACCACAGGCAGGCGTCACCGCCACCAGACCCGCAATTGCCCCGGAACACGCGCCCAGCAGAGAAGGTTTGCCGCGCACAGCCCACTCGCCGAAGACCCACGCCAGAATCGCTGCCGCCGTCGCCACGACCGTATTCACGAAAGCCAGCGCTGCGATTTCGTTAGCCGCACTTGCTGAACCCGCATTGAAACCAAACCAGCCAACGTACAGGATTGCCGTACCGGTGAAGACCATCGGCAGGTTGTGCGGTTTGAAGGCCTCTTTACCAAAACCGGTGCGTTTGCCGATCAGGTAGGCACCCACCAGCCCCGCTACCGCGGCATTGATGTGTACGACAGTACCGCCCGCGAAATCCAGAGCGCCGTGGGTAGCCAGCAGACCACCGCCCCACACCATGTGGGCAATCGGCACATAGGAGAACGTCATCCACACTGCCACGAAAATCAGCACCGCGGAGAAGCGAATACGTTCAGCCAACGAGCCGACAATCAGCCCCACGGTGATGCAGGCGAATGAGCCCTGGAAGGCAACGTGAATGTACTGATAGAACGTCCCCATCAGCGCTTTCAGCTCAATGCCTTTCAACAGCACCCAGTCAAAACTGCCGAAGAAATTACCGCCCGTACCAAACGCCAGGGTATAACCGTAAACGACCCACAGCACGCACACCAATGCGAAGGAGACGGTGACCTGGGTCAGCATCGAAAGCACGTTTTTCCCGCGAATCAGGCCACCGTAAAACAGGGCGATGCCCGGGATACTCATAAACAGCACCAGCGCGGTGCTGATCATCATAAAGGCGTTATCCGCTTTGTCCGCAACGGCGGGTGCGGCCATCGCCAGGCCCGGCAACAGCGCCAGGACACCAGGGGCAAACTTCAGGAATTTATTCATTTTCTCGATCCCTATCACTGTGTGGCCTGAAAATTACAGAGCCGCTTCGTCGGCTTCACCGGTACGAATACGAATCACGCGCTGGAGTTCGGCGACAAAGATTTTGCCGTCGCCAATTTTGCCCGTGTACGCCGCTTTGCTGATCACATCGATAACCTCTTCAAGCTGGTCATCGGCGATAGCCACATCTATTTTTACTTTTGGCAGGAAGTTGACGCTGTATTCAGCACCGCGGTACAGCTCAGCATGACCCTTCTGACGACCGAAGCCTTTCACTTCGGTAACGGTCAGCCCCTGAATACCTATTGAAGACAGTGCTTCACGAACGTCTTCGAGTTTGAATGGTTTGATTACCACCGTAACCAGCTTCATAGATCCCCTCCAGTCAGAATTCGGAAATGGCCGCTGCTAATACGCTTGGAGTAAAGCAATCGGCGTGCCAGAAATTGAAAATCTGCCTGTTGGTAGCGATTCAGCCCCTTTCAGAGGCGGAGAAGCGGGGAAAAATGGCGGGAAGGGGGACGAAAGAAGGCGAATGAAACAAAAACGCACCAGCGTGGTGCATGGTGCGTTCAAGCCTTGCACCAGCTCACGCGGGTGTTATCAGAGTGCCTGTCTGTGGTGCATTACGCGCTGAGAGACTCTTCCTCAATGCTGGCGGCAAGTTCCTCACCCGCAAGCTGCAGCTGGTGCATTTGCCAGTAACGCCCTTTCGCTTCAAGCAGCTGATGGTGATTACCACGCTCAACGGCCTGCCCGCGATGCAGCACCATAATGGTATCAGCCTCAACAATGGTCGACAGGCGATGGGCAATGACCACCAGCGTCGTGTGCTGGCGTACTGTCGCCAGCGCCTGCTGAATGGCCTGCTCGGTCCCGGAGTCGATATTGGCCGTGGCTTCATCGAGGATCAGGATCTGCGGCGTATCCACCAGCACGCGAGCCAGCGCCAGCAGCTGTTTTTGCCCCACCGAGAGGTTATTGCCCTGCTCGCCCAGCTGCGTGTAGATCCCTGCGCTCATTCCACGCGCCAGCTCAGCCAGTTGAACGGTCTCGAGCACCTGCCAGACCTGTTCTTCATTGATATCGCGACCTAATGTCACGTTGGCAAAGAAAGTATCTGCCAACACCACCGGATCCTGCTGAACCATCGCCACGCCCTGTCGCAGTGCGCTGTGGCTCAGTGACGAAAGCGGACGCCCGTCAAGACGGATTTCCCCTTTACTCAACGGGTAATAGCCCATCAGCAGGCTGGCGAGCGTGCTTTTACCACTGCCGGTATGGCCCACCAGCGCAACAAAACTGCGCGATGGCACCTTAAGATCAATGTCCTGCAGCACCAGACGATCGCCACGATAGGCAAAGGAAACATTGTCGATATCAATCGCACCGCTGCTGAGCGGAGTCTGATCGTTGCCATAATTCTGCCGCGGCTTATCCATCAGTTCGAACACGCGCTCGCCGGCCACGACGGCCTGCTGCAGCATCGACTGCTGTGTCGTCAGTTCAATCAGCGGCTCGTTCAGTCGTCCGAGGTAGCTGATGAAGGCGTACAGCACGCCGACTTCAATCGTGCCTTTGGTGCTCAGGCCAAACAGCATCAATAGCCCGCACAGGATCAGCGATGAAAACAGGCTTAACAACGGGCGCAGCAGGAAACCATCAAGGCGCAGCGTCTGCATACGCGCAATATAGTGCGAACGACTCGCTTCCCCCATCCGCTCGCCAAAGCGTGCCTGTTGGCGAAACTGCTGAATAACGCTCATGCCATTGATGACTTCGTTAAACCCGTCGTTGATGTCTGCAAGGTAGGCACGCACGCGGCGCACAATCGGCGTGCTGTAGCGTTGGTAAATCACCATGATGATCATCACCGCGGGGAAAATCATGACCGCCACCAGCGCCATCCGCCAGTCGAGGCTGAACATCGCCACCAGCATGGCGCTGATTAACGCCGTGCTGCGCAAAACGGTGGAGACGACGGTGACGTAGAGATCGCGAATGACTTCGGTATCGTTGGTAACACGCGAGATAAGCTGACCGACGGGCTGCACGTCAAATTCACTGAGCGGCTGGCGCAGTGCCGCATCCATTACGTCTGTTCGCAGCTGCTGCACCACCCCAACCGCGGCGCGGTTAAACAACAGCGACTGAATATAATGAAGGGACGCCGCCAGCAGCTGCAGCCCGACATAAGCCGCGGCAAGACCCGCCACCATGCCCAGCGGCAGATAGCTTTTCGCCACCATGTTATCGATGAAATAGCTTATCAGCAGCGGCCCGGTGACTTCTGCCGCCGCCGCTACCCACATGATAACCATGCCAATACCCAGCGGTTTGCGCCACGGCGAACCGTACGCCAGCAGGCGTTTAAGCGTGGGCCAAAGCTGTCCAAAATTACGCATTGGCAGCTTCCTCCTGCTCTTCTGGCGCATCGTCCAGCGCAGCTTCCAGCTGTTGATAGCGGTACATATCGCGATACCAACCCGGCTGTGTTGCCAGCGGTTCGTGTTTGCCACGCTGAGCGATATGACCATGCTGCATGACGATAATTTCACTGGCTTCCGTTAATGCAGAAAGGCGGTGAGCGCTGATGATCACCGTACGGCCCTCGCCCCACTGGCGCAGGTTGTGTAGGATCTGATGTTCGGTGCGCCCGTCCACCGCAGACAGCGCGTCATCCAGGATCAGGATTTCAGCATCAAGCAACAGCGCGCGGGCAATCGAAATACGCTGTTTCTGCCCGCCGGAAAGCATAACGCCGCGCTCACCCACTTCGGTATCGTAACCCTGCGGCAGGCGCAGAATATCTTCATGCACGCTTGCAAGACGGGCCACGTGTTCAATTTCTTCCTGTGTCGCCCCCGGTTTACCCAACGCAATATTATTGCCAACGGTGTCGGAGAACAGGAACGGCGTCTGATTCACTACCGCCAGACGACTGCGCCAGCTATCCAGTTGCAGCGTCGTCAGTGGCCGATCCTGAAAACGGATCTCACCCTGTCCCACATCGAAATGGCGTTGAATCAGAGAAAGCAGCGTCGTTTTCCCGGCGCCCGTTGGGCCGCAGATCCCAAGCATTTGGCCGGGTGACAGCGTGAAGCTGACATTGCTCAACGTCGGCTTTTCGGTCTGTGGGTAGTGGAATTGGTGGATATTGACCGCCAGCGTACCGCGTTCCTGATTCAGGATTTCTGTACCGTCATTGACGACCGGTGCTTCTGCCAGCATGTCACGGATACGGCTGTAGGCGGCGCTCCCGCGCTCAACGATGTTGAACATCCATGCCAGCGCCAGCATTGGCCAGATCATTAACCCCAGATACATCATAAAGCTGGTGAGCTGGCCGAGCGTCAGGCTACCGTGCACCACCATCCAACTGCCACCCGCAATCGCGAGTAAATTCGCCATCCCGATAGCGATATAAATGGTGGGATCAAAGCGTGCGTCCACGCGCGCGACACGCATATTCTTTGCGCCGGTATCGGCCGCTTCAGCGGCAAACTGCGCTGACTGGCGGTCTTCCAGACCAAACGCTTTGATCATGCGGATACTGGTCAGGCTCTCCTGAGTACGATCGTTAAGACCAGAGAAGGCTGCCTGCGCCAGTTTAAAACGCTCATGCAGCGTGTCGCCGTTGCGTTTGATGGCTATCGCCATAATCGGCATGGGCAGCAACGCCAACAGCGTTAATTCCCAGCTGATCTGCGTGGACATGACGATCAGCACAGCGCAGCCCATCACCAGAGAATCCACCAGCGTCAAAACGCCTTCACCCGCGGCAAACACCACGCGGTCGACGTCGTTGGTGGCCCGGGCGATCAAATCCCCGGTACGATGACGTAAATAGAATTCCGGATGTTGTCGGCTGAGCTGCCGATAGTAGTCTTCGCGCAGTTCCACCGCCAATTGGTAGGATGCGCCAAACAGCAGCACGCGCCAGACGTAGCGCAGCAGATACACCACCACGGCGATCAGCGCGAGCGTGGCCACCCACGACATAATCCGCATCGTGGTGTAGTGCTGTTGCGTAACGCCATCCACAACATAGCCCACCACTTTCGGTGGGATCAGTTGCAGAATAGCAATAATGATAAGCAGCAGGACCGCCCCGAGATAGCGACGCCATTCCCGGCGGAAGTACCAGCTGAGTTGAACAAATAATCGCACGCAGAATTACCCAGAGAATGAATCGACCGGCAGCGCGGTGGTGTATTTGATCTGCTCCATCGCAAAACTCGATGTCACATCCGATAACCCCGGCACGCTATTCACCAGCCGTTTATAAAAGTCGTCGTAGCGTTTCATGTCCGCTACCTGTACCCGTAGCAGGTAGTCGTATTCGCCTGCCATGCGCCAGAAGCCAAGCACTTCCGGCATTTGCGTCACCTGCGACACAAAGCGGCTGTACCACTCGCTGCTATGGTGTTGGGTTTTAATCAGTACAAAGGCCGTCAGCCCGAGGCCCAGTTTTTCCGCATCCAGCAGCGCCACTCGAGCGCGCAAAACCCCACCGTCTTCGAGACGTTTCAGGCGCTTCCAGCAAGGTGTGGTGGTCAGATTAACGGCATCTGCCAGCACCTGCAAAGAGAGGGTGCAATCCTCCTGCAGCAGCGCCAACAGCTTACGGTCAATTTTATCTATCATATGCCACTCAGAGAGAAAATTTTTCTCTCTTAATTGTATTTCAAAGGCCAGATAGCAACAATTTTTTCCGTGCTTTCCCGTAAGCTAGGCACAAAATGACAAACGGAAAATCATGATGAACAGCACCTGGGTCAAACACGCTATCAGTGAAATCAACGCCGACTATCAGCGCTCCGCCGACACGCATCTTATTCGCCTGGCGCTGCCTGGTTTTCCGGGTATTCAACTCTATCTCAAGGATGAAAGTACCCATCCGACCGGCAGCCTGAAGCATCGCCTTGCCCGCTCGCTATTCCTCTACGGCCTGTGCAACGGCTGGATTAAAGAAGGCACCACCATTATCGAAGCCTCCTCCGGCTCGACGGCAGTGTCCGAAGCCTATTTCGCGCGTTTGCTTGGCCTGCCGTTTATCGCCGTCATGCCGTCCTGCACCGCAAAACGTAAAATCGAGCAGATTGAGTTTTATGGTGGTCGTTGCCACTTTGTCGAGAGCGCCTGCGAGATCTATGAAGCCTCCGAAAGGCTGGCCCGCGAGCTGAACGGCCATTATATGGATCAGTTCACCTATGCCGAACGCGCCACCGACTGGCGCGGGAACAACAACATCGCCGACAGTATTTTCCGTCAGATGCAGCACGAACCGAACCCGGTGCCGACGCATATCGTCATGAGTGCAGGCACGGGTGGCACATCCGCCACCATCGGTCGGTATATTCGCTGTCAGGGCTATGACACCCAACTGACGGTGGTTGATCCACAAAACTCGGTCTTTATGGATTACTGGCAGCAGCGAGATGCGACGCTGCGCAGCCCGGTGGGCAGCAAAATCGAAGGTATTGGCCGTCCACGAGTGGAACCCTCATTCATACCGGACGTGGTGGATAACATGCTGAGAGTGCCGGATGCCGCGAGTATCGCCACTGCCCATTGGCTGGAAACACAGCTGGGCCGCAAAGTGGGTGCCTCTACCGGCACCAATATGTGCGGCGTGCTGCAGTTAGCGGCGCAAATGCGTGAGCAGAATCAGAAGGGGTCAATCGTGACGTTGCTGTGTGACAGCGGTGAACGCTATCTTGAGACTTATTACAATGATGAATGGGTCAGAGCAAACTTCGGCGATCTGACGCCGTGGAAAGCCCAACTGGCGGCGCTGCTGGGCTAGGGTTCACTTCATCAGAATAAAGGCCAGAGCAACAATAGCCGCGATCACGCCATAACCAAGCGCATCAATGCCTCGCTTCACGATAAAACTGTGCGTCGCTGATGTGCTTTCTTCTTCCCAATCGAACATAACTAAACCCTTAATTGCCGTAAAAACTGCCGCTATGCTAATCGTCTGCCGGCGAATGCTTTAGTGCGTAACGTGCTAATTGTGGTTTAAATTTAAACGTATTCCAGGGCACAAATATAAAAAAACCGGGCCTTAGCCCGGTTGCTGGAAGGAGTCTCATTATTCGGGGGAATAAGGGAGATGTGGAGTGTCCAGCCAGTGAAGCAAATAGTGAGACACCGCCTGATTCTGGCAATGCCCGATAACCGGTAAATGCGGCAACGTCGCCTTCAGCTGCGGCATAGCGTTCCCCATGATCAAACCCTGACCGACCTGACTCAGCATTTCGCTGTCGTTCATCGCGTCGCCAAACGCCATACAGTCGGCCATGGTGAAGCCCAGATGTTCACTCAGCACCGAGAGTGCAGCCCCTTTGTTACTCCCCACGGGCAGAACTTCAAGGCATTCGAAGGCAGAAAACGTCAGGTGCGCGCGCGCGCCAAGCGCTTCATTCAATTGAATACGCAGACGGGTAAGGTCGTCATGATCGCCACAGAAACAAATTTTGGTCACCTGATTGGCAGGCAGACGGTTGAAATCACAAAGCTGATAGCGGAAGCCGCTGTAAACATGCGCATGCAGCATCTCAGGAATTTCACGATCGGTAAGCCAACCGCTGTCATTGAAGACGTGCATACTCGCCTGCGTATCCCACACCCCCTGCAACACCCGCTCCGCCACGTCGGGACTGAGATCGCTGCGGTGCAACACATCACCTTCCATGGAGTGAATACGCGTGCCGTTGCCGGTAATCAGAAACGCATCGAGGGCAAAATTGCCGATCAGATGGCGCATTTCCAGCACGTGGCGTCCGGTGGCAAAGGTGAGCGTGATGTCGCGCTCATGCAGGCGCTTTAACGTGTTCAGCGTTTGCTCACCCAGATGGTGATTGGGCATCAGCAGTGTGCCGTCCATATCAAATGCAGCCAGTTTTGCCATTTTCTTCTCCGGAGTGTGAGGGCGTCGCTTGTCTGAAAGTATCGCCTGAGATATACGGAAGGAATACTGAATAGTTAGTTTTTATTGTTCCGGGTTTATCAACGATGCGCCAGCTCAACCGATTACATCAGTTTCAACGTCTGTGGCAGCCTTCCGAGGGGCAACCGCAGCAAATTACCGTCGCCGAACTGGCGGAGCGCTGTATCTGCAGCGAGCGCCACCTGCGGACCTTACTGCGACAGGCACAGGACGCTGGCTGGTTAAGCTGGCAGGCGTCACCCGGCCGGGGAAAGCGCGGCACGCTTGTGTTTCACGTCACGCCAGAGAGTTTGCGTAACGAGATGATGGAACAGGCACTCAGACAGGGTCAGCAGCAAAATGCCCTGGAGCTGGCCCAGCTTGCGGCGCCCGAACTGCGGGCTCTGCTGCATCCTTTTCTTGGTGGTCAGTGGCAAAACAACACGCCGACGCTGCGTATCCCCTACTATCGCCAGCTTGATCCCTTGCAACCCGGTTTTCTTGCAGGCCGGGCCGAACAGCATCTGGCCGGACAACTCTTTTCCGGCCTGACCCGCTTTGATAGCCGCCATGAAAACCCGGTGGGCGATCTGGCGCATCACTGGGAAGTGACTGCCGACGGGCTACACTGGCATTTTTACATCCGTTCGACGCTGCACTGGCACAATGGCGATCCGGTGAGCACAGACCAACTGCACCTCCGTCTGGAAAAACTGCTGCAACTCCCCGCCCTCAGAAAACTGTTTGCGAGCGTGCAAAGCATTGAGATGACTCATGCGCAGTGCCTGACGTTTCATCTGAACAAACCCGACTACTGGCTGGCGCACCGACTGGCAAGCTATTGCAGCGTATTGGCGCATCCGGAAAACACGACCCTCGGCACCGGTCCCTTCCGGTTAAAGATCTTTGAACCCGAACTGATACGCCTGGAAAGCCATAACCGCTATCACCTTTGTCATCCCCTGCTGCAGGCCATTGAGTACTGGATAACACCCCAACTTTTTGATCAGGATTACGGCTCCAGCTACCGACATCCCGCGCAGATAGCTATCGGCAAACCCGATGAGCTACAGAAATTGCAGCTGGTGAGCGGCAGTACCAGCCTGGGGTTCTGCTATCTGACGCTGCGTAAGAGCCCGCAATTGTCCACAGAACAGGCGCAAAAGCTGATCGCACTCATTCACCGTTCAGCGCTGCTGACCACCCTGCCTCTGGATGAAAATCTGATCACCCCAACCCATGAGCTGTTACCGGGCTGGAAAATCCCGCGGGTCGATGACCTGCCGGAGGTGAGCTTCCCCACAGCGCTGACGCTGCTTTACCACCTGCCTGTCGAGCTTCACACCATGGCAGAACACCTGCGCCAGGCCCTGGCACAGCGTGGGTGTGAACTGACGGTGATTTTCCATGATGCAAAAACCTGGGAGAACTGTCCGGCCTTAGCCATCGCCGATTTAATGATGGGTGACCGCCTGATTGGTGAAGCGCCGGAGTTTACTCTGGAACAGTGGCTGCGCTGCGATCCGCTCTGGCCACAGGCCCTTTGCGAGAAAGAGTATAAGCATGTGTTGAGCACCCTGGATAGCGTTCAGCGACAGCAGGATCCCGCCCTTCGCCATGATGCACTGCAAAAGGTTTTTCAGCGCCTGATGGAAAACGCGGTACTGACGCCCCTGTTCAATTATGAATACAAAATCAGCGCACCGCCCGGCGTGAACGGCATCCGCCTGACCGCTCGGGGATGGTTTGAATTCGCTGAAGCCTGGCTTCCGGCATCGGGTTCGTCGTGAAGCTGGTGGACAACGTTATCAGGCGCTACCATAGCGCTTTGCCAATGAAAAACAGGATTTGCTATGAAACGCGCCGTGGTGGTTTTCAGCGGAGGTCAGGACTCAACGACTTGTCTGGTTCAGGCTCTGCAACAGTATGACGAGGTGCATTGCGTCACGTTCGATTATGGCCAGCGCCATCGTGCTGAAATCGATGTGGCTCGTGAACTTGCCCTCAAGCTCGGTGCTCGCGCTCATAAGGTGTTAGACGTAACGCTTCTGAATGAACTGGCCGTGAGCAGCCTCACACGTGACAGCATTCCTGTCCCGGATTATGAACCTGAGGCTAACGGCATTCCGAATACCTTCGTACCGGGCCGCAATATTCTGTTCCTGACGCTGACGGCCATTTATGCCTACCAGGTGAAAGCCGAAGCGATTATCACCGGCGTGTGTGAAACCGATTTTTCCGGATACCCGGACTGTCGTGATGAATTTGTCAAAGCGCTCAACCATGCCGTCAATCTGGGCATGGCCAAAGATATTCGCTTCGAAACGCCGTTAATGTGGCTCGATAAAGCCGAAACCTGGGCGTTGGCCGATTATTGGAACCAGTTGGAACTGGTTCGTAATGAAACCCTCACCTGCTACAACGGCATTAAAGGCGACGGCTGTGGTCACTGCGCCGCCTGTTCATTGCGCGCCAATGGCCTGAACCATTATCTGGCGGATAAAGCTGGGGTGATGGCTGCGATGAAGGCAAAAACAGGGCTTAAATAACGCCAGGTTTCGTTAGCCGTGCTGTCGATACGCTTCACTCAGGCAGCACGGGTAATCGTCATAACCGGGGTTATAAAAGATAAAACAATCGTTACTCCACCATCGCCTCCAGATGCGCACGAAGCTCACCTTCCAACGGCAGAGCTTTTTGCGTTTTCAAATCGATACAGACAAAAGTAATCTGTGCATCAGCCACAATCTCTCCTTCCGGCTCAAGCGTGATCACCTGACTCAGGACACCGCTTTTACTATTCAGTTGCTGGACTTTGCTGGTTACCGTCAGCACATCACCCAATACCGCTGGACGGCGGTAGTTAATGTTGATGTTCACCACGATAAAAGCGATGTGATGCTTCGTCATCCACTGAAAACCCGCGCTGCTCTCCAGCCCATCCCAGCGTGCTTCTTCCAGAAACTCCAGATAGCGGGCGTTGTTGACGTGCTGATAAACATCCATGTGATATCCGCGAACTTTGATTTGTGTTTGCATAGCGCAATAGCCTTTATTTTTTATAGAGTCAGAGGTCGCACACTGGTACGACCTCTTAATATTGGCATTTTTTTACAACTGTGCAACTTCTCTGCGCAATCAGAGCATCAGATGAGAAAGATTTTTCTCTACCAGCGTGCCTCCCATTCCGGGAACCTGACGCAGATCGTCAAGGGTTTTGAACGGGCCATACTCCTCCCGATAGCTGACAATGGCCTGCGCTTTTTTCAAACCTACGCCAGTAAGTGCCTGAGCCAGCGCTTCTGCGGTAGCGGTGTTGATACTGACTTTGTCACTGCTACTTTGTTCTGCTGCTTCGGGGGAGGCGGCTTTCTGCGCGGTGACGGGTTGCGTGGCCGCTTTGGTTTCCGCCGGTTGTTTTGCGGCGGACGTCGCCGCAAGCGCAGAGTAACTCATGCTGGAGCAGGCCACGGAAAGGGCGAAAAGAACAACTTTGATTCCTGATTTCATGCTGTTATCTCCTTGTATGTTGACAGCGAAGTCACAATAACCAGGTGGCGAAAACAGTACAAAAGGCAAAGTTCAGAAATGGAAAAGGCCGCGAAAGCGGCCTTTAATTTTTGCAGTACGTTACGAAAATCTGCGAACGTGGTCGGAGAATTACTGCTGCTCGACGATGCTGCCCAGCTTGATTTTCGCGTCTTTACGCAGGTTGCTCATCATCGCTTCGAAAGCGATCTGCGCATTGTTCTGGGTGATCCCCTGAACCATCGCTTTTTTCTGTGCGTCCGGCATGGTGCCGTCTTTCACTTCATCCAGCGACAGCAGAACAACGTTGCCCTGCATATCCGAACCGATACCGTAGCCTGGCTTATCCTTCTGCGGCAGTGGCAGAGAGAATGCCGTCTGGCTCAGTGGATCCTGACCCGTACGGCTCAGCGTTTGTGGCTGGCCGAAGCTCAGGTTAGCGGCTTTCATCGCCTCTTCACCCTTACCGGCTTTCAGGTCAGCCAGCAGTTTCTCTGCATCCAGTTTCGCCTGCTGCTCCGCTTTGGTGTGCTTAACAATGTCAGTCACCTGCGCTTTAACGTCCGCCAGTGGTTTAACAGACTCGGCTTTATGCTCGCTCACGCGCAGAACAAAGGCACGATCGCCATCCACAGTGATGATGTCGGAGTTGCTGCCAGGCGTGCCGTTTTGGCCGACCAGCGCCCCATTGAAGATAGCATCGGAAACCGGCTTGAAGTTCAGCTCTTCCGGCAGATTATCGTGGCCGAACCAGTTGGTCTCAACCACTTTCAGACCCGATACCTGAGCAGCACCCGCCAGCGATTCGTTATCGTTGCTCGCGGCATCACTGACTTTCTGCTGCATGGCGAAGAATGCGTCCAGCGCTTTCTCCTGCTTCACTTTCGCCGCAATTTCATCATGCACTTCTGCCAGCGGCTTAACCTTCGCTGCTTCGACGTCATCCAGGCGAGCCACCAGGAAACCGACGGAAGACTTGATCACGCCAGAGAGCTGACCTTTGTCTTTCAGACCGGCATTTTTCAGCTCATCAGGGGTGGTGGATGCTTCCAGCCAGCCCATATCGCCCCCGTTCTTCGCAGAGATGATATCGGTGGATTTGGCCTTCGCCACGTCAGCAAAGTTTGCACCTTTGGTGATTTCATCCAGCACGGCTTTCGCATCAGCTTCCGTTTTGGTCTGAATCACGCTGTAGCGCACGCGCTGCGGCTGAGTGTACAGATCCTGATGCTGGTCGTAATAGGCTTGGATATCGCTGTCAGAAGCGGTTCCCTGCAGCTCGGCGGCATCCATCTTGATGTAGCTCACACGGAACTGCTCAGGCGTCATAAACTGGCCTTTATGCTGTTCGTAGTAGCTGCTGATTTCCTGATCGCTGACCTGCTGTTTAGCGGCCAGAGCGTTAACATCGAGGGTTGCTTCACGCACCACACGCTGCTGAGACACCAGAGCAGCCAGTTGGCTGGTTTCGCCTGGCAGCATAAATTCGGAGCCGACAATCGCATTGATCAGCTGTTGCGTCACCAGTTGGTTACGCAGCGCCTGCGCATACTGGTCGGTCGTCATCCCCATGCGATTGACCAGCGCAGAGAAGCGCTCGTTATCGAACTTACCGTTAGACTGGAAAGCCTGGGTCTGGAAGATAGCCTGCTTGACCTGAGCATCGCTGATGCCCAGCTTGAGGTGTTTGGCATACTGGTCGAGCAGCGCTTCGTCGATCAGACGATTCAGCACCTGCTGACGCATGTTCTTCATATAGCCTTCGTTAGACGCCAGTACAGAGTACTGTTCGCCCATCTGCTGCTGCATGCGGTTACGTTCGCTGGCAACGGCATTTTCAAATTCCTGGCGACTGATTTCCTGGCCATTCACTTTTGCGGCATAGGTATTGTTACCGCCAATCAGGTAACTGCTCACGCCGGTCAAAATGAACGACACGATAATGATACCAAAAATAATCTTGAGCACGACGCTGTTCGCAGCCGTACGTAAGGAGTCCATCATGGTGTAACAACGCTCCGCTGTAGGTGACTTTTACCTCGCACAGCATAGCACGAGGCCGCTGCGCGTGAGGGCGTATTTTGACAAGAAACAGGGGTAATTGTCAGCCCGCAACTCGATTTAATTCAGACAGGTCAAATAAAAAAGGCACATCAGATGATGCGCCCTTGTACTTTTCACGCTCCCTTAACGGGAAAGCGATCAGTTTACCGCGTCTTTCAGTGCTTTACCTGCACGGAAGCCCGGAACTTTGGCAGCAGCGATGGTGATCTCTTTACCTGTCTGCGGGTTGCGACCAGTACGGGCAGCACGCTCTTTAACAGCAAAAGTACCAAAACCTACCAGTGCAACGTCATCCCCAGCCTGCAGAGACTCGGTAACGGAAGCGATCAAAGCATCTAACGCACGGCCAGCAGCAGCTTTAGAAATATCCGCACCTGCAGCAATTTTGTCAATCAGTTGAGATTTGTTCACTGTTCTCTTCCTCTCTTTATAATTTATATCGCACTGGAATCCTTCGCAGCACGACGGCGCAGCAGTTATATCAGGAGTGTCATGCCCTTACAACACCCGTTGTCTATGACATACCCAACCAGCAATCTAAATTAGCTATACAAAAAAAGGCTGGCAAGTGCGAAATCACCTGCCAGCCTCGTTTTTATTAGCGCTCTTTGCGCGAAGTCACTATTTTGCGGTCACAACCTGCATGCCGTAAGGCTCATTCTGCAATGCAAGTGCCAGAACTTCCTCAATCCGTTTGACAGGATGAATTTTCAGATCCGCAATCACGTTATCAGGAATTTCTTCCAGATCGCGCTTGTTCTCATCAGGAATCAGAACTGTCTTAATGCCACCACGGTGCGCAGCAAGCAGTTTTTCCTTCAGACCGCCGATCGGCAGCACCTGACCACGCAGCGTGATTTCGCCGGTCATCGCCACATCTGCGCGCACTGGATTCCCTGTCAGGCAGGAAACCAACGCGGTACACATCGCGATACCCGCACTTGGACCGTCTTTCGGCGTTGCCCCTTCCGGTACGTGAACGTGGATATCACGTTTTTCGTAGAAGTCACCGTTGATGCCGAGCTTCTCAGCACGCGCACGCACAACGGTCAGCGCCGCCTGGATGGACTCTTGCATCACTTCACCCAGAGAACCGGTGTAGGTCAACTTGCCTTTGCCTGGCACACAGGCGGTTTCGATGGTCAGCAGATCGCCGCCCACTTCAGTCCACGCCAGACCGGTGACTTGCCCAACACGGTTTTCACTGTCCGCACGGCCATAGTCGAAGCGCTGCACGCCAAGGTAGTCATGCAGGTTTTCACCGTTAATCTCGATGTGCTTCAGCGTTTTATCCAGCAGCAGCTGTTTTACCGCTTTACGGCACAGTTTAGAGATTTCACGTTCCAGGCTACGCACGCCCGCTTCACGGGTGTAGTAACGGATAATGCCGACGATCGCGCTGTCTTCGACCGTTATTTCGCTCTTTTTCAGCGCATTACGCTCAACCTGTTTCGGCAGAAGATGCTGTTTCGCAATGTTGAGTTTCTCATCTTCGGTGTAGCCAGACAGACGGATGACTTCCATACGATCCAGCAATGGCGCTGGAATGTTCATGGAGTTAGACGTGGCCACAAACATCACGTCACTGAGATCGTAATCGACCTCAAGGTAGTGATCGTTGAACGCCACGTTCTGTTCCGGATCAAGCACTTCCAGCAACGCAGAGGCCGGATCGCCACGCATGTCCGAAGACATTTTATCGATCTCATCGAGCAGGAACAGCGGGTTTTTGACGCCCACTTTGGCCATTTTCTGGATCAGTTTACCTGGCATCGAACCGATGTAAGTACGACGGTGACCGCGAATTTCCGCTTCGTCACGCACGCCGCCCAGCGCCATACGGATGTATTTACGTCCGGTCGCTTTGGCAATGGACTGGCCCAGAGAGGTTTTACCCACACCAGGAGGCCCTACGAGGCACAGAATCGGCCCTTTCAGTTTGTTCACGCGGCTCTGGACTGCGAGATACTCAAGAATGCGGTCTTTCACGCGTTCCAGACCATAGTGGTCGGTATCGAGGATCTCCTGCGCCTGGCGCAGATCTTTTTTAACTTTGCTGCGCGCGTTCCATGGAACCTGCACCATCCAGTCGATATACCCGCGAACGACGGTCGCTTCCGCCGACATCGGAGACATCATTTTCAGCTTCTGCAGCTCAGCCTCAGCCTTCTCTTTTGCCTCTTTCGGCATCTTAGCGGCGTCGATTTTACGCTTCAGCGCTTCGTTTTCGTCTGGCGCATCGTCCATCTCGCCGAGTTCTTTCTGAATGGCTTTCATTTGCTCGTTCAGATAGTACTCGCGCTGGGATTTCTCCATCTGCTTTTTGACGCGGTTGCGAATACGCTTCTCAACCTGCAGCAGATCGATTTCCGATTCCATCATCGCCATCAGGTATTCCAGGCGTTCGTTGATGTCGGACATCTCCAGCACGGACTGTTTGTCCGTCAGCTTGAGCGGCATATGCGCAGCAATGGTATCTGCCAGACGCGCCGGATCGTCGATGCTGTTCAGCGACGTCAGCACTTCCGGTGGGATCTTTTTGTTGAGCTTGATATAGCCTTCAAACTGGCTAATGGCAGTGCGCACCAGCACTTCCTGCTCACGCTCATCGATCGCCGGCGACTCAAGGTACTCTGCCTTCGCAGAGAAATGCTCGCCGTTATCAGACAGGGCAGAAATGCGCGCACGCTGCAGGCCTTCAACCAGCACCTTGACGGTACCGTCAGGGAGTTTCAGCATCTGCAAAATAGAGGCCACGGTCCCGACGGTGAAAAGATCGTTTACACCCGGCTCATCCGTTGACGCGTCTTTCTGAGCAACCAGCATGATTTTTTTATCATGGTCCATGGCCGCTTCCAGACAACGGATAGATTTTTCCCGCCCTACAAATAAGGGAATGACCATGTGCGGATAAACCACCACATCGCGCAACGGCAATACGGGGATGTCAATGCGTTCAGAACGCTCAGGATTCATAGAGCTCTCTCTTAGTTTAATGTCCGCCAGGTAGTCGATGACGCAACGGTTTTCACATCATCGTTAACATGTTTCCAGTATATGGGGATGTTTCCCACACATTCAACGGCAGGATTACAGGAAAAGTAAAAGGGGGATAAAATATCCCCCTTTTGGTTAACTGACTGAGTGAGTTGGTGAATTATTCGCCAGAAGCCTGCTGTGTTTCGCTGGTTCCATACATCAGAAGCGGCTTGGTTTGCCCTTCGATAACGGATTCGTCGATAACCACTTTTTCGACGTCTTCCATGGAAGGCAGATCGTACATGGTATCGAGCAGCGCCGCTTCCACGATAGAACGCAAACCACGGGCACCGGTTTTACGGGCCATGGCTTTGCGGGCAATCGCGTCGAGCGCTTCGTCACGGAACTCGAGATCCACACCTTCGAGATTGAACAGCGCCTGATACTGCTTGGTCAGGGCGTTTTTCGGCTCTTTCAGGATTTGAATCAGCGCTTCTTCGCTCAGTTCATTGAGGGTCGCGACGACCGGCAGACGACCGATGAATTCCGGAATCAGACCAAACTTGATCAGATCTTCCGGTTCCACCTGCTCCAGCAATTGACCTTCGTTTGCTTTCTCAGACTTGGCTTTCACCGTCGCGCCAAAACCGATACCAGAACCGGTTTCCACACGATGAGAGATCACTTTATCCAGACCGGCAAATGCACCGCCGCAGATAAAGAGGATCTTGGAGGTGTCGACCTGCAGGAACTCCTGCTGTGGGTGCTTACGACCGCCCTGTGGAGGCACTGCCGCCACGGTGCCTTCGATAAGCTTCAGCAGAGCCTGCTGTACGCCTTCGCCGGACACGTCACGGGTAATCGACGGGTTATCCGATTTACGGGAAATTTTGTCGATTTCATCGATATACACGATGCCACGCTGGGCTTTTTGTACATCGTAGTCGCATTTCTGCAGCAGTTTCTGGATGATATTTTCCACATCTTCACCCACATAACCGGCTTCGGTCAGGGTGGTGGCATCAGCCATGGTAAACGGTACGTCCAGCAGACGCGCGAGCGTTTCCGCCAGCAGCGTTTTACCGGAACCGGTTGGGCCAATCAGCAGGATGTTACTCTTGCCGAGTTCTACGCCATTGCTGGTATCGCTGTTACGCAGACGCTTGTAGTGGTTATAGACCGCTACCGCCAGCACTTTCTTCGCCCTTTCCTGACCGATAACATAATCGTCCAGGTGATGACGGATTTCATGCGGGGTTGGCAGTGCACTACGTTCACGATGCGGAGCAACTTCTTTAATCTCTTCGCGAATGATGTCGTTACATAAATCAACGCATTCGTCGCAGATATACACGGACGGCCCTGCAATCAGCTTACGCACTTCATGCTGGCTCTTGCCGCAAAAAGAGCAGTACAACAGCTTGCCTGAACCATCTTTGCGTTTATCTGTCATGAGTCCAAACCTCTTTCTAAGTTCTTTGTGCCGCACATGACGACGCAAATGCCAGTCTTAACGGAATGCCGCCCTCTACAGTATATACCCTAAATAATTCACGTTGCAGGACGGCGGCAAGGGAACGCATCCCCAGGCACTTACCAAAGTAAGTGACCGGGATGTGTAAGTGCAGCCAACGCACCTGCAGCTTGAAGAATGACGGGTTTAGCGGCACTCGGCGAGCTGACATTAGTTACGGTGGGTCAAAATCGAGTCGACCAGTCCATACTCTACGGATTCCGCTGCAGAGAGGAAGCGATCGCGCTCAGTGTCACGCTCGATCTGCTCAAGAGAATGACCCGTGTGGTGCGCCATAAGTTCATTCATGCGCGCTTTAACTTTCAGGATCTCTTTGGCGTGGATTTCGATATCCGTCGCCTGACCCTGGTAGCCGCCCAGCGGCTGGTGAATCATTACGCGGGAGTTCGGCAGGCAGAAACGCTTGCCTTTTGCCCCGGCGGTCAACAGGAATGCGCCCATGGAGCAAGCCTGTCCCATACAAATTGTGCTGACATCCGGTTTAATGAACTGCATGGTGTCATAGATGGACATCCCCGCGGTGATCACGCCGCCAGGAGAGTTAATGTACAGGTAGATGTCTTTCTCTGGGTTTTCCGCTTCCAGAAACAACATTTGCGCCACGATCAGGTTCGCCATGTGGTCTTCCACCTGGCCGGTCAGAAAGATAACGCGCTCCTTAAGCAGACGGGAGTAAATATCAAATGAACGTTCGCCGCGTGAGGTCTGTTCAATGACCATCGGCACCAGGGCCATATGGGGTGCAAAGTTATCTCGTTCGCCACTGTATGACATGTCCGTCTCCTGGATAAATAGTGAAATGACCTGCTGTACTGATTGTAACCTTGCGGACGGATCATCAGCCAGTCTCTGTTGCTTCCCCTTTAATGGGGATGGCAGTGCCCTGTTTCAAGCATAACAATATTTTGCTGTAACGCTAACACCGAAACGCCGTTTTCGCACGTACAGCCGTCCTGGTTATGCAATAAAAAAACCCGTCACCAGAAGGTAACGGGTTTTTCGCTCAAACTTTAAACGCAGGGGGCGTTAATTACGCCTGCTGGTTCATCAGTTCGTTGAAAGAAGTGGCTTTTTCAGACACTTTCGCTTTGTTCAGAACGGCTTCAACAGCCTGCTCTTCCAGCGCGACGTTACGCATGTTGTCCATCAGTTCTTTGTTCTTGCCGTAGAACTCGATCACTTCTTTTGGATCTTCGTAAGCAGAAGCCATCTCTTCGATCAGGGCTTTTACGCGATCTTCGTCAGCTTTCAGCTCGTGGGTACGAATCACTTCGCCCAGCAGCAGACCAACGACAACGCGACGCTTCGCCTGCTCTTCGAACAGTTCGCGTGGCAGTTCCATCGCTTGCTGAGCGTTGCCGCCAAAGCGCTGTGCAGCCTGCTGGCGCAGAACGTCGATTTCGCTGTCGATCAGGGCCGCTGGCACGTCGATGTTGTTGGCGTTAACCAGACCGTCGATTGCCTGAGACTTGATGCGGTTTTTCACAGCACCTTTCAGCTCACGTTCCATGTTCTTACGCACTTCTGCGCGCAGACCGTCTACGGAACCATCTTCAACGCCGAAACGCTTGATGAATTCAGCCGTCAGTTCTGGCAGCTCACGCTCTTCCACTTTCTTCAGGTTGATAGCGAATTTCGCTGCTTTACCTTTCAGGTTTTCTGCGTGGTAGTCTTCCGGGAAGTTCACGTCGATAGTGAATTCTTCGCCTGCTTTGTGACCTTTGATACCGTCTTCAAAGCCTGGGATCATACGACCCTGGCCCATTGCCAGTACGAAATCAGTCGCTTTACCGCCTTCGAACTCTTCGCCATCGATAGAGCCAGTGAAGTCAACGGTAACGCGGTCTTCAGCGTCAACAGCGCCTTCTTTATCTTTCCAGGTCGCCTGCTGCTTACGCAGGGTGTCCAGCATACCGTCGAGGTCTGCGTCGGTCACTTCAACAACCGGTTTTTCAACTTCGATTGCGTCCAGACCCTGCAGCTCAACTTCTGGGTAAACTTCGAACTCAACGGCGTAAGTGAAGTCTTCGCCCAGTTTGTATTCACCCGGAACGTAGTTCGGGGAACCTGCTGGATTGATTTTCTCTTTGATGATCGCATCAACGAAGTTGCGGCTCATCAGGTCACCCAGAACGTCCTGGCGAACAGAGGCGCCATAACGCTGAGCAACAACATTCATCGGTACTTTTCCTTTACGGAAACCGTCGATGCGAACTTTTTTCGCTACGTTGACCAGCTCGCTTTTTACAGCGTTTTCGATGCTGTCAGCAGCGATAGTAATCGTGACACGGCGGCCAAGGCCCTGAGTGGTTTCAACTGAAACTTGCATCTTGTTACCTCAAAAAAATCACAGTACTCGGTCAACTCTGGAAGCGCGTATCGCAGACTTCGCAGAACCGGGATGTTCCCTTCTGTATAGAAGTACATTCCCTGTTGCCAGAATCATCCCGAAGACATTCCGAAAATAAGACGCAGCATTATAGCGGCATCACTGTAGTGAGTCGAGAACGGGAATAGCGCAGCAGTGCGCCATTTTTCACAATTTTAAGCTTAAATTAGCCTCAAAACGGCCCTCGTCGCTCAAATTTCAGCCAAAAAGAAACGGCCCGCAGGCCGTTTCTCATTAATCTGTACGCAACATACTGGAAAAGTTCCGGCAGTTGCAAATGGCAATTTAGGCGATCGTGCCTGCACCTCGACAAGGTGGTGATGCAAACACCGTATCCTGCAAGCCCGCCCACTCTTTGGTGGTGTAAGTGTGCAGCGCCAGCGCATGGACGGTTGTGGACAATTCAGCCGTTAAAGTTCCGTAGATCATTCGATGACGATTAAGGAAACGCTCTCCGGCAAACCGATCGCTAACCAGCACAACTTTAAAATGGCTTTCGGAGCCAGCCGGAACATTATGGCGATAGCTTTCGTCCACCACTTCGAGGAACAAAGGCTCAAAGGCTGCCCTTAATTTTTGTTCTATCTGTTCACGTATCATCATGAATTTACTCCTCCGACAACGCTGAGGTGCCGTCTTCCCTTTAAATGTTAGCCGCTTTTACCGTTTCCATTACATGAAAACAACAAAAATTTAGCTTTCGTCTGTTTCCCTCACTCAAAGGGATGAAGTTTGCGCCTTGTGCCATGCGATTCCTCGCAAAAAGTAGCAGGAAATTGTGCCTGCGCTCAGAAAACATTCAACACGATGAATTTACATGCGTTGCCCACTTCCACTGGCCGATGGCGATGTTATGATGACGAGAATTTTTCGCCCGTTGAACACAGTGACACTGAGAACCAAAAAATGTTAAAAAAAATGCTTTTCCCGTTGGTTGCGATGTTTGTGCTGGCCGGATGTGCCAAGCCACCAACGACGATTGACGTCTCCCCGAAAATCACCCTGCCTTCACAGGATCCAAGCCTGATGGGCGTCACTGTCAGCATCAACGGCGCCGATCAGCGTCCGGACCAGGCGCTGGCAAAAGTGACCCGTGATAACCAGCTGGTGACCCTGACCGCCTCCCGCGATCTGCGTTTCCTGCTGCAGGAAGTGCTTGAGAAACAAATGACCGCTCGCGGCTACATGATTGGACCAAACGGTGCGGTTGATCTGCAGATCATTGTTAATCAGCTGTATGCGGATGTGTCTCAGGGCAACGTGCGCTATAACATCGCCACCAAGGCTGACATCGCCATCATCGCCACCGCGAAGAATGGCCAGAAGATGACCAAAAACTACCGTGCGAGCTACCAGGTTGAGGGCGCATTTACCGCCAACAACCAGAACATCGCGAACGCCGTTAACAGCGTACTGACGGATACCATTTCCGACATGGCGCAGGACACCAGCGTTCACGACTTCATTAAACAGAACGCTCACTAAGTTGAACCTGACCCGGCCCTGCGCCGGGTCAGTTATTTAAGCCCATGCCAAATCATTTTTTACGCCTCTTTCAGCAACCGAAATCAGCCATTCTGCTGATCCTCGGCTTCGCTTCTGGCCTGCCGCTGGCCCTGACCTCCGGCACTCTGCAAGCCTGGATGACGGTCGAGAATATCGATCTGAAAACGATCGGCTTTTTCTCGCTCGTCGGCCAGGCCTACGTGTTTAAATTTCTCTGGTCGCCGATGATGGACCGCTATACGCCACCGTTTTTGGGGCGTCGGCGCGGTTGGTTGCTGACCACGCAGGTGTTACTGCTGATAGCCATTGCGGCGATGGGCTTCCTTGAACCGTCCAGCCAGCTGCGCTGGATGGCGGCGCTGGCCGTGGTTATCGCCTTCTGTTCCGCTTCGCAGGATATTGTGTTCGATGCCTGGAAAACCGACGTGCTGTCGCCAGAAGAGCGCGGTACCGGTGCCGCCATCAGCGTGCTTGGCTATCGCCTGGCGATGCTGGTGTCCGGAGGGCTGGCACTGTGGCTGGCCGATCAGTGGTTGGGCTGGCAGGCCATGTACTGGCTGATGGCTGCCTTTATGATTCCCTGTATTATTGCCACCTTACTGGCACCTGAGCCGAGCGATATTATTCCGGCGCCAAAAACGCTCGAACAAGCCGTTGCTGAGCCACTGCGTGATTTCTTCGGGCGTAATAACGCCTGGCTGATGCTGCTGTTGATTGTTCTTTATAAGCTGGGCGATGCCTTCGCCATGAGTCTCACCACCACCTTCCTGATTCGCGGCGTCGGTTTCGATGCGGGTGAAGTGGGCTTGATGAACAAAACGCTGGGCCTGTTTGCCACTATTCTGGGTGCGCTGTACGGCGGCGTATTAATGCAGCGCCTGTCACTGTTCCGCGCGCTGTTGATCTTCGGCATCTTACAGGGTGCCTCCAACGCCGGTTACTGGCTCCTGTCGATTACCGATAAGCACATGCTGAGCATGGGCGCGGCGGTGTTCTTTGAAAATCTCTGCGGTGGGATGGGCACTTCTGCCTTTGTCGCGCTGCTGATGACGCTGTGTAACAAATCCTTCTCCGCCACACAGTTTGCGCTGCTCTCTGCCCTGTCTGCGGTTGGCCGCGTTTATGTCGGGCCGATTGCCGGTTGGTTTGTCGAAGCCCACGGCTGGCCAATGTTCTATCTCTTCTCCGTGTTCGCCGCCGTTCCGGGCATCTTACTGCTTCTGCTTTGTCGCCAGACGCTGGAATACAGTTGGCAAAATGAACGCTTTATCCCGCGCACGGCCTTCAAACAGGCCTATTCCGTCGCGCTGCTGATCCTGGCGATAGGGTGCCTGGTGCTGGCCGTCTGGCTGCTGTTGCTGATTCTGAACGCTCTCGATCTGACGGCGTTTTCGTTCCTGACCGGCATGCTTGAAGTCGGTGCGTTGATTGCTATCGCGGGCGTCATGCTCGGTGGCGTGTTGGATGCCTTCGCCGTGCGAAAACCCCCTTCGATGTTAACCGAAAAATAAGCCTTTCTGGCCGTTGTAGTTACTGCGGGTAATTATAACGGCCGTCAGCCATTCATTTTTTCCGATTGTTATTTTGTGCGCTACTAATTTAAGAAATTATTGGTAACTTTTGAATTAGCTATATTTCATAAAACGATTCAGCTGAAAAAGGGTATTTTTTCGCCAACGCAATATGGTCTTATTTGATAATTAATTGTTAACCATTTGTTTGTTTTTTGCATTGGTTATACCACTTAGCCTGCAAATGAATTTTATCACCCTGCTTTTTGTTATAACCACGGCACAATGCGCTATCTGCCTGGATTTTAGACACAATCGGCAACATCTGTGACAGCCCCGGCAGAACCCAGTAACAGCTTAAAGACACTTCTCCAATCATGTTTACAGTAATGTAACCTTCCCGTAAAATGCCCCCACACTTTAAACGCCACCAGATCCCGTGGAATTGAGGTCGGTTAATGAGACTCAGGAAATACAATAAAAGTTTGGGATGGTTGTCATTACTCGCAGGCACTGTATTACTCAGTGGTTGCGATTCTGCGCTACTTGACCCCAAAGGACAGATTGGACTGGAGCAACGCTCTTTGATACTGACGGCTTTCGGCCTGATGATGATCGTCGTTATTCCCGCCATTTTGATGGCCGTTGGTTTCGCCTGGAAGTACCGTGCGAGCAACAAAGATGCGAAGTATAGCCCTAACTGGTCACACTCCAATAAAGTGGAAGCTGTGGTCTGGACGGTGCCTATCCTTATCATCCTGTTCCTTGCCGTGCTGACCTGGAAAACCACTCACGCACTCGAGCCAAGCAAACCGCTGGTGCACGATGAAAAACCAATCACCATCGAAGTTGTTTCAATGGATTGGAAATGGTTCTTCATCTATCCGGAGCAGGGTATTGCAACTGTTAACGAAATCGCCTTCCCGGCGAACGTTCCGGTACAGTTCAAAGTCACTTCCAACTCCGTGATGAACTCGTTCTTTATCCCGCGCCTGGGTAGCCAGATTTATTCGATGCCAGGAATGCAGACTAACCTGCACCTGATCGCGAATGAAGCCGGTACCTACGACGGTATCTCCGCCAGCTACAGTGGCCCGGGCTTCTCCGGAATGAAATTCAAAGCCATTGCCACACCTGATCGCGCTGGTTTCGATCAGTGGGTCGCGAAAGTGAAACAGTCTCAGAGCACCATGAGTGATATGGCCGCTTACGAGAAACTGGCTGCACCGAGCGAATACAACAAGGTGGAATACTTCTCCAGCGTGCAACCTGATTTGTTCAAAGATGTGATTAACAAATTCATGGGTCACGGTCACATGGACATGAGCCAACCTGCCGGTGAGCACGCCTCACACGAAGGAATGGAAGGCATGGACATGAGTCACGCGGAAACCGCTCACTAAGGGGCCGAGGAAGAAACGATGTTCGGAAAATTAACACTGGATGCAGTGCCCTACCACGAACCCATTATCGTGGTTACGGTGGCTGCCATTATCATCGGTGGGGCAGCCCTGCTGGGCTTGATCACTTACTTCGGTAAGTGGACCTACCTGTGGAAAGAGTGGCTGACGTCTGTCGACCACAAAAAACTCGGCATCATGTACTGCATCGTCGGTATCGTGATGCTGATCCGTGGCTTTGCTGACGCCATCATGATGCGTAGCCAGCAGGTTCTTGCCTCTGCCGGTGAAGCAGGCTTCCTGCCGCCGCACCACTACGACCAGATCTTTACCGCTCACGGCGTTATCATGATCTTCTTCGTGGCGATGCCGCTGGTTATCGGCCTGATGAACGTGGTTGTTCCTCTGCAGATCGGCGCACGCGACGTTGCGTTCCCGTTCCTGAACAACCTGAGCTTCTGGTTCACCGTCGTCGGCGTTATCCTGGTTAACCTGTCTCTCGGTGTGGGCGAATTCGCACAGACCGGCTGGCTGGCGTACCCGCCGCTGTCGGGCATCGAGTACAGCCCAGGCGTTGGGGTCGATTACTGGATTTGGGCGCTTCAGCTCTCCGGTATCGGTACGACGCTGACCGGGATTAACTTCTTCGTGACCATTATCAAGATGCGTGCCCCTGGCATGACCATGTTCAAGATGCCTGTTTTCACCTGGGCTTCTCTGTGCGCTAACGTCCTGATTATTGCGTCATTCCCAATCCTGACCGTCACCATCGCGCTGCTGACCCTTGACCGTTACATCGGTACCCATTTCTTCACCAACGAAATGGGCGGCAACATGATGATGTACATCAACCTGATCTGGGCCTGGGGCCATCCGGAAGTGTACATTCTGGTGCTGCCGGTGTTTGGTGTGTTCTCCGAAGTGGCGGCCACCTTCTCCCGTAAGCGTCTGTTTGGTTACACCTCGCTGGTGTGGGCAACCGTCTGTATTACCGTTCTGTCGTTCATCGTTTGGCTGCACCACTTCTTCACCATGGGTGCCGGCGCCAACGTAAACGCCTTCTTCGGTATTGCCACCATGATTATCGCGATCCCAACCGGGGTTAAGATCTTCAACTGGCTGTTCACCATGTATCAGGGTCGTATCGTGTTCCACTCTGCGATGCTGTGGACCATCGGCTTTATCGTGACCTTCTCGGTCGGCGGTATGACTGGCGTTCTGCTGGCAGTGCCGGGTGCGGACTTCGTACTGCACAACAGCCTGTTCCTGATTGCCCACTTCCATAACGTGATTATCGGTGGTGTGGTGTTCGGTTGCTTCGCCGGTATCACCTACTGGTGGCCGAAAGCGTTTGGCTTCACCCTGAACGAAACCTGGGGTATCCGCGCATTCTGGTTCTGGATTATCGGCTTCTTCGTGGCATTTATGCCGCTGTACGTGCTGGGCTTCATGGGCATGACCCGTCGTCTGAGCCAGCAGATTGATCCGCAGTTCCACCCAATGCTGGTTGTTGCAGCCTGTGGTGCGGCGCTGATTGCCTGTGGTATCGCGTGCCAGCTGATTCAGTACTACGTGTCTATTCGCGACCGCGAGCAGAACCGTGACCTGACCGGTGACCCATGGGGTGGCCGTACGCTGGAGTGGGCAACTTCCTCTCCTGCGCCGTTCTACAACTTTGCCCACGTACCGCACATTCATGAGCGTGACGCATTCTGGGAAATGAAAGAGAAAGGCGAAGCGTACAAGAAACCGGCTGGCTATGAAGAAATCCATATGCCGAAAAACAGCGGTGCGGGCATCGTGATTGCTGCCTTCGCAACGGTATTCGGTTTTGCCATGATCTGGCATATCTGGTGGATGGCGATTGTTGGCTTCCTCGGCATCGTTATTAGCTGGATTGTGAAAAGCTTCGACGAGGACGTGGATTACTACGTGCCGGTAGCAGAAATCGAAAAACTGGAAAACCAGCATTTCGATGAGATCTCTAAGGCAGGGCTGAAAAATGGCAACTGATACTCTGACTAACGCGCACGCCCACGCGCACGAACACGGGCACCACGATACAGGGCCGACCAAAGTCTTCGGCTTCTGGATCTACCTGATGAGCGACTGCGTTCTGTTCTCGATTCTGTTCGCGACCTATGCGGTGTTGGTCAACAACACCGCGGGCGGCCCGGCAGGTAAGGACATTTTCGAACTGCCGTTCGTTCTGGTGGAAACTGCCCTGCTGCTGTTCAGCTCCATCACCTACGGCATGGCGGCTATCGCCATGTACAAAAACAACAAGAGCCAGGTTATCTCCTGGCTTGCCCTGACCTGGCTGTTCGGTGCAGGGTTCATCGCGATGGAAATCTATGAATTCCATCACCTGATTGTTGAAGGTATGGGTCCGGATCGCAGTGGCTTCCTGTCCGCGTTCTTCGCGCTGGTCGGCACCCACGGTCTGCACGTGACCTCTGGCCTTATCTGGATGGCAGTTCTGATGTTCCAGATTAGCCGTCGCGGCCTGACCAGCACCAACCGTACCCGTATCCTGTGCCTGAGCCTGTTCTGGCACTTCCTGGACGTGGTGTGGATCTGTGTGTTCTCTGTAGTTTATCTGATGGGGGCGATGTAATGAGTCATTCAACCGATCACGGCGCTTCCCACGGTAGCGTAAAAACCTACATGACAGGCTTTGTCCTGTCGATCATCCTGACGTTAATCCCGTTTGCGATGGTGATGAACGGCTCTGCGTCCCACATCGCCATGATTGGCTGTGTTTTGGCGGCGGCAGTAGTACAGATAGTGGTGCATCTGGTGTGCTTCCTGCACATGAACACCAAGTCAGATGAAGGCTGGAACATGACAGCTTTCGTCTTCACTGTACTGATCATTGCGATTGTAGTGATTGGTTCCATCTGGATTATGTGGAACCTTAACTACAACATGATGGTTCGATAAGAGCGGCGAGTATGTTAAAGCAATACCTGCAAGTAACGAAACCAGGCATCATCTTCGGTAACCTGATCTCGGTGATCGGCGGTTTCCTGTTGGCCTCTAAGGGCCACATCGATTATCCGCTGTTTCTCTACACACTGGTCGGCGTATCGCTGGTCGTTGCGTCCGGTTGTGTGTTCAACAACTACATCGACAGGGATATCGACAAGAAGATGGAACGTACCAAAAATCGGGTGCTGGTTAAGGGCCTGATTTCTGCCAACGTTTCACTGGTGTACGCCACTTTACTGGGTGTTGCTGGCTTCGCTCTGCTGTGGTTCGGCGCTAACCCGTTAGCGTGCTGGCTCGGCGTGATGGGCTTTGTGGTGTATGTTGGCGTTTATAGCCTGTACATGAAGCGTCATTCCGTTTATGGCACGCTGATTGGCTCTCTCTCCGGCGCTGCGCCGCCGGTGATTGGCTACTGCGCGGTCACCGGGAACTTTGATAGTGGTGCGGCCATTCTGCTGGCGATTTTCAGCCTGTGGCAAATGCCGCACTCCTATGCCATCGCGATTTTCCGCTTTAAGGATTATCAGGCGGCAAACATTCCGGTTCTGCCGGTGGTTAAAGGGATCTCCGTTGCCAAGAACCACATCACGCTCTACATCATCGCGTTCGCTGTCGCGACCCTGATGCTCACGCTGGGCGGCTACGCCGGATATAAATATCTGATCGTCGCTGCCGCAGTTAGCGTCTGGTGGTTGGGTATGGCACTGCGTGGTTATAAAGTGGCAGATGACCGTGTCTGGGCGCGTAAGCTCTTCGGTTTCTCGATCATCGCCATCACCGCGCTGAGCGTAATGATGTCCGTCGATTTCATGGTCCCGGATTCGCATTCCGTTCTGGCTTACCTCTGGTAAGTTAACGAAATCAGTAAAAGGGGGCTTAAGCCCCCTTTTTTATTCGTTAATTCAACGTATCACGATGTAATATTTGTTAAACAACCGCTTGTTTACCCCGCCCTCCCCCGGCCTTACACTAGGCGCTGCATTTATTCTGAGGTGGCAATGAACGATTTTAAAATGACGCCAGGCGAACTGCGCGCGACCTGGGGTTTAGGGACCGTATTTTCACTGCGTATGCTCGGCATGTTTATGGTCCTGCCCGTTCTGACCACATACGGCATGGCGCTACAGGGCGCGAGCGAAGCGCTGATTGGCCTGGCGATTGGTATCTACGGACTGGCACAGGCCGTCTTCCAGATCCCCTTTGGTTTGCTCTCAGACCGCATCGGCCGTAAGCCCCTCATCGTCGGCGGTCTGCTGATTTTTGTGCTCGGCAGCGTGATTGCCGCTCTCTCGGATTCTATCTGGGGCATTATTCTTGGTCGTGCTTTACAGGGTTCGGGCGCGATTGCTGCCGCGGTGATGGCACTGCTTTCCGATCTCACCCGCGAACAGAACCGCACCAAAGCGATGGCCTTTATCGGCGTCAGTTTTGGTGTCACGTTCGCCATTGCGATGGTGCTTGGCCCGATTGTCACCCATAAGCTCGGCCTGCACGCGCTGTTCTGGATGATTGCAGGACTGGCAACGCTTGGGATCCTGTTGACGCTGTGGGTGGTCCCCAACAGTGAAAATCACGTCCTCAACCGTGAATCAGGCATGGTAAAAGGCTGCTTCAGCAAAGTGCTGATGGAGCCACGGCTGCTGAAGCTCAACTTTGGCATCATGTGCCTGCACATCCTGCTGATGTCGACGTTTGTCGCCCTGCCCGGACAACTGGAAGCCGCCGGTTTACCGGCCGCCGAGCACTGGAAAATTTATCTGGTGACGATGGTGATTTCGTTTGTTTCCGTGGTGCCGTTTATCATTTACGCCGAAGTGAAGCGTCGCATGAAGCGCGTCTTCCTGATGTGCATCGCGCTTATCCTGATTGCAGAAATTGTCCTCTGGGGCTCGGGGTCTTATTTCTGGGAACTGGTCGCAGGCGTGCAGCTGTTCTTCCTGGCGTTTAATCTGATGGAAGCGCTGCTGCCCTCGCTTATCAGTAAAGAATCGCCTGCCGGTTACAAGGGCACCGCGATGGGTATCTATTCCACCAGCCAGTTCCTTGGCGTGGCCATCGGCGGCTCATTGGGCGGCTGGGTGGACGGCTTCTTCGATTCGCAGACCGTGTTTTTAATGGGCGCACTGCTGGCGACCGTCTGGCTGCTGGTCGCCATGACCATGCAGGAACCGCCGTACGTCAGCAGCCTGCGCGTGGCGATCCCGGACGACGTTGATGCTGATGAAAATCTGAAATCACGGCTGCTGGCCAAAGAAGGCGTGAAAGAAGTATTGGTCGCTGCGGCGGAGCGTTCTGCTTACGTCAAAATCGACAGCAAAGTGACCAACCGCTTTGAGGTGGAAGAGGTTATCAAAGCCGTTTGATTCGCAAATTGCCGGGTGGCTGGAGTGCCGGGTGGCGGCTTCGTCTTACCCGGCCTACAATCCCCAAATTACGACTCCGGTGTCACCCCTTTCTTCAATAAAATATTCCCGTACTTCGCTGTTTCCCCGGTGATGACAATCGCAAAGGCTTTCTGCGCGCGTTCGTAAAAGGCAAAGCGATCGATTCGACTGACTGGCGTCATCTCCCCTTCGCCAAATAACGCCTTCAGGTAGCGAGCCTCCACGCTTTTATCAAGCTGGTCGCCTTCAACCGGGGCCATCATCACCAGCGGCTCGGCATAGCTGTCCAGTTCAAATAGCGGAATGACAGCCTTCAGCAACGCGTCGATTTTCAGGCCATCCGCACGAATCACCTGCGGCCCGATGCTGTGCGCGGGAAAATGCGCGTCGGCGAAAATGATTTCATCGCCGTGCCCCATTTCGGCCAGCGTTTTCAGCAAGTCAGGCGAAATTAAAGGCGAGATAGTTTTCAGCATGTCAGTTTTCCTGTGGCGTATACACGCGGTAGCGATAATCAACAGCGGCTCGCGCGGCGCTGGCCGTCGGATAGAAACCGACACCGCTCCAGCCGTAAAAAGAGGCACCCAGCACGGTGGTTTCAGCTTCATCCAACACTTTCACCGGAATGCCCAGCGCATCGGCTTTCATCTGATTCCAGAGCGTGTTGCGGCTTCCTCCACCCACCAGCAGCAGTTCACGTGTTTTGAACCCCGCAACCTGCTCCAGCCGGGCAAGATTGTCTTTCAACTGGCGCGTTAATCCTTCCAGCGCGGCGCGATACAAATGCCCGCGCGTGGTGCCTAAAGACACCCCTTCCCAGCCAGCTTGGGGATGCGTTAACAGCTCGCAATTCATCCTCACACCTTCGCATCCGGCAGGAATACGACCGGCCTGTTCCACTATGTCCTGCCACGGCGTTTGCGCATCGCCCAGCAGCGTGCGTAACCACTCCAGCACGCCAGAGGCCAGATACTGCATGCCGGGGTTGTACACACCGGGTTCGCTGTCGAGCTCACAGGTTGAACCGGGGCAAGCCACCAGTTTCTGACTGTCGATTTTGCGGCTGCGGACCATCAGGATTTCCCAGGTACCGGAAGACAGCACCGGCTGATCGATATCCGCCCCTGCGCCATACAGCGCGAACTGCGTATCGTGGCCGCAGGAGATGACCGGTAAAGCAGGCGGTAACCCAAGAAACGCCGCCATCGCTGGAAGTAACTGTCCGACACATTCCCCCGGCATAACCTGCGGCGGAAAGAGCGACTCGGGAACGCCCACTACATCGAGGATGGATGCGCTGAAATCGCCGCTCTGCAGCGACAGCAGTTGGCTGGTCCCCGCCATGGTGCGGTCGGTGGTGAATTCCCCCGTCAGGCGTTGATTAATCAGCGAGGAGATAAACAGCCAGCGGTGCGCTTTTGCCAGCAGATCCGGATGGTGTTGCTTCAACCAAAACAGCTTGTAGAGGGTGTTAAAACTGAAATGTCCGACGCCGCTGGTTTTTTGCAACCACTCGGCGGAGACCTGCTGCAGGAAAGTGTTCATCACCGGCGTTGTGCGCGGGCATTTCCAGCTAATGATCGGGTAAAGCAACTCTCCAGTGTTATCTACCAGCGCGCCGTCGACGCCAAAGGTGGTGACGGTCAGCCCGGCAATTCTGTAGCCCGTAAGCTGGGTCTGTACTTCCCGGCAGCACTGCGCAAAACGCTGTAAAATGGCATCCAGCGACCACTGGTGCCAGCTGGCGTCTTCCGTTGCAGGCTCACTGGCATTGGCGATGCTCGCACGGGCGACGACCGTACCTTGTGGGTCCAGCGCCATCGCCCGCACGTTTGTTGCCCCGCAATCGAGAACCAGAAAACAGTCTTTCATCGACCCTCCCGATGAGCGCGAGGCATCACCCCGCGCCCTGTTCCATTAACGTTTGTACAGCGGGCCGTAATTTTGGCAGGCGCGATAATCCTGCCCTTCCAGATCCATGCCGTGCGCCGCCCATGCGGTAGGACGCCAGACTTGCTCCTCTTCGAGGTTGTGCATGCAGACCGGAATACGCAGCATCGCCGCCAGCGTGACAAACTCAGCGCCCACATGCCCGACCGTCAGCACACCATGGTTAGAGCCCCAGTTCGACATCACCGACCAGACATCTTTGAACGGACCGCTGCCCGTCAGACGCGGCGCAAACCAGGTGGTCGGCCAGCTGGAATCGGTTCGGCTATCCAGCGTTTTATGCACATCTTCAGGCAGTTCAATGCTCCAGCCTTCCGCAATTTGCAGCACCGGACCAATGCCTTTGATGATGTTCACGCGGGTCATGGTGAACGGCACGCCGCCGCGGGTCAGGAAGTTAGACGAGTAGCCGCCGCCGCGGAAATATTCATGCACCGCCGGGCACCAGCGCGTGGCTTCCAGACAGGCATCGGCCTCTTTCTGGCTGATTTCCCAGTGCGGTTTTAAGGTGGGTTTGCCTTCCGCATCGGTTTGTTGAGCGGTGCCGTCCAGCGCCGCTGAACCGGAGTTAATCAGATGGATAATGCCGTGCTGCGCATGGCCGGTGAGCGCTTTCCCGGTGACACGTTTAACCGCATCCGGCGACCAGAAGGTGCGCACGTCGGCAAAAATCTGCGCGGTGCCTGTCATCAGGTGACCGAACAACATCGCCACGCCGTTGAGGCTGTCGTTTTCCGTGGCAACCACATACGGCTGACGCACGCCGTGCCAGTCAAACGAACTGTTAAGCAGCGCTTCTGCGGTGTCGCCATTGGGATATTGATCGGTCCAGTGACGCTGGCCCTGGAATCCCGACACGATGGCGTTGTAGCCCAACGCTTCTTCTTCGCGGCCTTTTTCTGCAAGCTTAGGATTACCCTGCATCATGTCGCGAATACAGATGGCCATCAGCAGACTTTCACGCAGAATTTCACGATTTTGCTCTTCGCTGCGGCGATATTTGGCGGCATTTTTGTCTTCACCGAAACGGAATTTCTCCTGCGCCCAGCTCACCGCCAGCGCCAGCTCCTCTTCATCATAAATCTGGTTATCCATGCGACGACGCAGCTCGGTCATGTCGACTGCCTGCACTTTCATCCCCAGCCACGATTCGAAGAAGTTGTGATCGACAATCGAGCCCGCAATCCCCATCGAGGTGCCGCCCAGTGACAGATAGCTTTTGCCCTTCATGCTGGCAACCGCCAGCCCTGCGCGAGCAAATCGCAGCAGCTTTTCTTCCACATCAGCCGGAACGGAGGTGTCGCCCGCGTCCTGTACTTCATGGCCGTAAATGGAAAATGCCGGGAGGCCTTTCTGGTTGTGCGCAGCCAGTGCCGCGGCCAGATATACCGCACCCGGGCGCTCAGTGCCGTTAAAGCCCCAAATGGCTTTGGGTCGCAGCGGGTCCATATCAATCGTTTCGCTGCCGTAACACCAGCACGGCGTAACGGTGATGGTCAGCCCGACATTCAGCGCCGAGAATTTTTCTTCACAGGCGGCAGACTCCGCCATGCCCGCAATACAGGTGTCGGCAATCACGCACTCAATCTGGCTGCCGCAAGGATGGCGCAGCTTCTCCTGCAACAGCGCCGCCGTGGCCTTCGCCATGTTCATGGTCTGCTCTTCCAGCGATTCGCGAATGCCCATCCGACGCCCGTCGATCACCGGACGAATGCCAATTCTCGGTAACAGTTTTTTCGATTTCATCTTCACTCCTCGTGATGGCTATTGCCCGTACAGGCACGGCGCGGTGGACCCGGCAGGCCGATTGAGCATAAAAACCAGAAATTGCTAACTCGAATTAGCTTAGAAGTGCATTGAAATTTTGCTCAACTACTTTGTGGTTGATCTGTGAACACCTTCACGATCAGAGGTCAAAATTCGATCAGCGTCAGATAACTCGTTTCAGCTAAAAAACACTAACCAATTAAAATTCATCACGTTAAACAAATTCACTTGCAGCACGTCACAATTTAAAAACAAATAATTTGGCTAAATTTCAACCGTGAAATAGCTTTTATCAGCACAAGCTAATTCGAATTAGCTAAAAAGTGATTGCGATAAAACCCGGAGAAAACCTAATGATGTCAGAGACTTTCTTGCAGATGAGCAACATCACCAAGCGTTTTCCCGGTGTGTTGGCGCTCCGCAACGTCAGTTTTAACCTGCGGCCCGGTGAAGTGCATGCGCTGTTAGGGGAGAACGGCGCCGGAAAATCGACGCTGATGAAAATCCTCTCCGGCGTCTACCAGCCCGATGAAGGCGAGATTGTTTTCGAAAATAATAAGGTGACGTTCAGCGATCCGCTCAGTGCACAGCACGCCGGGATCACCATTATTCATCAGGAATTCAATCTGTTTCCTGACCTGACGGTTGAAGAAAATATCTATATCGGCCGCGAGTTTCGTAAGAACACGGGCTGGCGGCTGGATGAGAAAAGCCAACGCCGGGCGGTTATCGATATTCTGGCGCAGCTCAATCTTTCGATTTCACCGCAAACCCGGGTGTCGGATTTAACCGTTGCTCAGCAGCAGATGGTGGAAATTGCCAAGGCCATTTCTGTGAACGCCAAAGTCCTGATCATGGATGAACCCACGGCAGCGCTGACCGAGAGTGAAATCGAAAGCCTGTTTAAGGTCACGCGTCTGCTCAAATCACGCGGCACCGGCATTGTGTATATCTCGCACCGCCTGGAAGAGTTAGCGTTGATTGCCGACCGGGCCACGGTGATGCGCGACGGCCAGTTTATTGCCACCGTCGATTATGAAACGGTGCAGATAAGCGAGCTTATCGCCATGATGGTGGGGCGCGATCTGGGGAATATTTACCCTAAACGCCCGCCACAAACCGAGAAAGTCCCGGTGCTGGAAGTGAAAAACTTGCAGCGCAAAGAGGTGCTTAATGACATCAGTTTCACGCTGCATCGTGGCGAAATTCTTGGCCTCGCCGGGCTGATGGGCGCCGGACGGACTGAACTGGCCCGTGCGATTTTTGGCGCGGACCCGATTGATGGCGGCACCTTAACGCTCAACGGCAAAACCATCGTGATTAAAGACGTCGCCGATGCCATTCGTCAGGGCATCAGCTATCTCACGGAAGACCGTAAAAAAGAGGGGCTGGCGCTCGGGCTGTCGGTAGAAGAGAACATCATGCTCGGCAACTACCCCGAATTCAGCAGCCGTTTTGGCAACGTGGATGAGAAGTCCTGCGAGAAAACCAGCAGCGAATTAGTCAAAGCCCTGCGTATCAAAACGCCACACCTGCAACAGGCCGCGCTGAACCTCAGCGGCGGCAATCAACAAAAAATCATTATTGCCCGCTGGGTCTGCAAAGACACCGACATCCTGATTTTTGATGAACCGACCCGCGGCATCGACGTCGGCGCGAAGCTGGAAATTTACGAGTTAATGAACCGGCTGGTCGCTAAAGGCAAATCCATCATCATGATTTCGTCTGAACTTCCGGAAGTCTTGGGCATGTGCGACCGCATTCTGGTCATGCGCGGTGGCCGAATTACCGGTGAAGTTCAGGCACCAGGCGCCACCCAGGAAAAAATCATGCAATACGCGACGCTGGAGGATTAACCATGAGCATCACTGTCACCCCTGCAAAAAGTGAGCAGCACAAAATGAAAGTGAATAAAGCCCTGCTGATGCGTCTGGCGCCGCTGTTCAGCCTGATCCTGCTGGTGCTTTTCTTCAGCTTCAGCTCACCGTTCTTCTTTAATACCGAAAACCTGATGACCATCGCCCTGCAGACCTCGGTGATTGGCATTATGGCTATCGGCGTGACGTTTGTGATTATCACCGCCGGTATCGACCTGTCGCTCGGCTCGGTGGTGGCCTTTTCCGGCGTGGTCGTGGGTATCTGCGCGGGCTTCGGCTTGCCGCTGCCGTTGTGCGTGCTGGCTGGCGTGTTGGCCGGTGGCCTTTGTGGCTACGTCAACGCGTTCCTGGTCACACGTGCGGCCATTCCGCCTTTTATTGCCACGCTGGGGCTGATGATGTCGGTACGCGGCATCAACATGGTGATGACCGACGGGCGCGCCATTTATTTCTCTGAATACCCGATGTTCAAAATGCTGGCGCAGGGTCGCCTGTTTGATGTTCTGCCTTACCCGGTGTTCTATCTGGTGATTGTGGCGCTGTTCTCCGCGTACATCCTGAAAAAAACCGTCATTGGTCGCTACGTCTACGCCGTGGGCAGCAATGAAACGGCGGCACACCTTTCCGGTATCAAAGTCCGTCGGGTCAAAATCTTTGTTTACGCCTTCTGCGGTCTGCTGACCGGTATCGCAGGCGTGATCCTCGCCTCGCGCCTCAATTCCGGCCAGCCGACCGTCGGTGTGGGTTATGAACTGGAAGCGATCGCCGCGGTGGTCATTGGTGGCACCAGCCTGATGGGCGGCATCGGCACCATCGGCGGCACCATCATCGGCGCTTTCATCATGAGCGTGCTGAAAAACGGCCTCAACCTGATGGGCGTCTCGCAGTTCTGGCAGATGGTGGCGATGGGCGTGGTGGTTATTGCTGCGGTTTATCTCGACACATTGCGTAAAAAAATGCGTTAAAACAGCGTCCGGCGTTGCTGTCGGACACCCTTACCTACCCTGACGTATAGGGTTCTTCCCTCAGTACGGAGTACAAAAATGAAAACCAGGCAATTTCTGTATGCACTCTCTCTCGTCGCGGTGATGACCAGCAGCGCACTGGCAAAAGATTACACCCTGCCGGTGGTCAGTAAAGGCTTCCAGCATGAATTCTGGCAGACCGTCAAAATGGGAACCGAAGCTGCGGCGAAAGAGCTGGGCGATAAAACCAGCTACGTTGGCCCGGCGGATGAAACGCAGATTGCGGAACAGATCCAGTTGGTGGAAAACACCATGGCGCAGAAGCCGAATGGCCTGCTGCTGGCGGCACTCGACGCGAATGCGTTGGCTCCGCTGGTTGAAACCGCGAACAGCCGTGGCATTAAAGTCGTGACGTTTGACTCCGGCGTGGAATCCGACATTCCGGCAAGCTTCGTCGCCACCAACAACCGCAAAGCCGGGGCACAGGCTGCCGATGCGCTGGCTGAACAGGTGGGCGGGAAAGGCAAAGTCGGGATTATTGCGCACGTCGCCGGGACCACGTCAGCCATCGAACGTTCCGAAGGTTTTTCCGCGGAAATGAAAGCGAAGTACCCTAATATTCAGGTACTGCCGGTGCAATACAGCGATGGCGATCCGCAAAAAGCGATGGATAAGACAATCGATATGGTGCAGGCCAACCCGGACCTGGCGGGGATTTACGCCACCAATGAAGGGGCTACACTGGGTGTGGCGAACGCCATCGACAGCCAGAGCCTGAAGGGCAAAGTGAAAGTCATCGGCTTTGACAGCACTGAAGCTATCATTGGTTTCCTGAAAAGCGGCGTGATTCAGGGCTTTATGGTGCAGGATGCTTATCAGATTGGTTATCAGGGGCTTAAAGCGCTGGATGCGGCCGTAGCGGGTCAAAGCGTGCCGAAGCAAATCGATATTCCGGTGAAATACGTGAACGCGAAAAATATCGATACGCCTGAAGTCGACAAACTGCTCTATCCGCTGGGCAAAAAATAAAACAGACAGATGACAAACCTCCAGCGAATGAGGATTTGCCCTATGTCGCCGAACAAAAAATAAGGAAAATCAATTTATTGATTTTCGGCTGATAACCACAAAGAAGGAAAAACCACGTTTTTTCCTTCTTTGTCAGCCACTAATCCCCGTTGAGGAATGAAGATGACTAGCAGCTATTTTGTGGGTGTGGATGTCGGCTCAGGCAGCGTTCGGGCTGGAATATACGACCGTCAGGGCAAGCGCCTGGCTTTCGCCACCCGCCCGCTGTCTCAGTTTCGTCCCGGCGGGGAACGCGTGGAGCAGTCGTCCGCTGAAATCTGGCGACATGCCTGCGAGGCCGTGCGTGAAAGCGTCTCGCTTGCCAGTATCGACGCGGCCCTCGTTTGCGCCATCGGCTTCGATGCCACCTGTTCACTGGTGGCTATCGATGCCCAGGGAAAAGGGCTGTCGGTCTCGCCTGACGGCAGCCCTGACCACGATATCATCATGTGGATGGATCATCGCGCCGATGATGAAACCCGTCTGCTCAATCGTACCGGCGACCCGGCGCTGCGCTATGTCGGCGGTGAAATCAGTATCGAAATGGAGCTGCCAAAAGTCCTTTGGCTCAAGCATCACCATCCGCAAACCTGGGAGCAGGCACACCGCTTTTTCGACCTGGCCGATTTTATGGTCTGGAAAGCCACCGGCGAGGATGTCGCCAGCCTGTGCACCCTCACCTGCAAATGGAACTATCTGGCACACGAAAACCGTTTTAGCGACTCGTTGCTAGCGGCGGTTGGGCTTACGCCGCTGCTGGATAAAGTGCCTACTCGCATTCTTCCACCGGGTACTCGCGCCGGGCAATTAACGCCACAGGCTGCTGAGGAACTGGGTCTGTCGACAGACGTGGTTGTCGCCACAGGGATGATTGATGCCCACGCAGGCGGCGTGGCGCTGACGGCTGCAAATCCTTCTGGCACCGTTGCCCTGATAAGCGGTACGTCAAACTGCCACATGATCAGCCATCCTCAACCGCTGATGACACCCGGCGTCTGGGGCCCATACTGGTCAGCCATGCTGCCGGATTTTTGGTTAACCGAAGGCGGACAAAGCGCGGCAGGCGCGCTGGTCGACTGGACGCTGAAAGCGCATTACCCCAGCGCAGAGTTGTTCGCCAAAGCCAACGCGCGAGGTTGCCATCCTGTCGAACTCATCAATGAGTGGGTCGCGGCACTGGAAGCCGCAGAAAAAGAGCCCACGCAAAATCTGCATGTGCTTGCCGATCATCACGGTAATCGTTCGCCACGCGCACGACCGGACGCCCGCGGTACGGTTTGCGGGCTGACACTTGAGCAAGGTGAAAGCGCCCTCGCCCGGCTTTATCTGGCCACACTTCAGGCCATCGCCTACGGCACGCGCCATATTCTCGACGTGATGCGCGAAAACGGGCATACCGTGGAACGCATCGCGCTGTGCGGCGGTGCCAGCCATAATCCTTTGTGGCTGCGAGAGTATGCCGATGTCACCGGGTGCGATATCCAGCTCATGGCGGAAGAAGATGCCGTCACACTGGGTGCCGCCATTACCGGCGCGGTCGCCAGCGGTACGTATCCAGACATGTCCGCCGCCGCAAGTGCCATGGTTCAACCAGGGCAATCCATCCTGGCGAACCCGGCGCGCCGGGCGTTTCATCAACGCAAATATCAGGTGTATCTGACCCTTTGGGATCACCAACAGCAGCTTAACCACCTGATGAATAACGACTATGATGCCTAATCCTTCTATGATGTCGGATATGTTTTTCTTTATGGAAGCCTGCGGAGCTCAGTGATGGCTAAAACAGTGGAACAAATTGCCAACGACCTTAACCTGTCGGTGACCACCGTCCGGTTGGTGTTGGGCGGGAAAGCGGAACAGTACCGGATCAGCGTGAAAACCCAGAGCCGGATAAACCAGCACGTGGAGCGCTACGGCTACGTGCTCAATCATTCCGCCCGCAGCCTGAAGCTGAACAAAACCGAGACGCTGGGCCTCATCGTGCCGAACATTTCCAACGTGTTCTTCGCTACGCTTGCCGAAAAGCTGGAGCTGCGCTGTCGCCGTTCGGGGTATCAGCTAACCATCAGCTGTACCTATAACGATGTTGATTACGAGAACAAGCTGGTGCAGTCGCTGATTGCCCGTAATCTCGACGGGCTGTTTATTGTTCCGACCTCACTGGAAAACCAGCAGCATCATCTGCGGCTGGTGAAAAAGCCGCTGGTGCTGCTGGACCGCGATTTTAAATTTACCGATAACGCGCTGGTCGAAAGTCATAACGCTGAAGGCGGGCAGAAACTCACCGAAGCGCTACTGGCTGCGGGCAAATCGCCGCTGTGGTTCCTGGTGGGCGATGCCGAACTGCCGAGCATCAGCGATCGTCTGACAGGCTATCTGACTGCGTTGAAAAAACACGGTATTGATCATCAGGACTGGGTGCAGCGCGGGGCGGAAAATACCCCGGAAGGCGGCCATCACATCATGACTCAGCTGCTGGATACCCATTCTGCGCCTGACGCTTTTATTGCCTCGTCGTTGCCGGTTCTGGAAGGCGCGATTGAAGCGCTTCGCGACAAATTCGGTGAAGTGCCGCCTGACATCAACATCGGCACCTTCGATGAACACCCCATGCTGGGGTTTCTGGCGAATAACGTCTGGTCGATGCAACAGGATGAACATACCTGGGCCGAAAAGGCGTTCGAGATTATGCAGCGCGCCATCGAGGGCGACCCGGTGAATGAAACCGTGAAAGTAAAAATGAAACTGATTAAACGCGCGCGTCGCGCTTAACGTTAATTACGCCTGTTATGCCGTTGTCTGGAGAGGCCTGCGTTTCTCCAGTGGCTTCCTTTTGCCTCGCGTCACCCGGAGAAAGAAATGGAACGATCACAACTGTCACGCGAAATTATTGAAACCTGTCTGGAAATGACCCGCCTTGGCCTGAATCAGGGCACGGCGGGCAACATCAGCGCCCGATACGATAACGGCATGCTGATTACGCCCACCGGCATTCCTTATGAAAAACTCACCGAAAACCACATTGTGTATGTCGATGCACAAGGTCGTCACGAAGAGGGCAAACTGCCCTCCAGCGAATGGCGCTTCCATCAGGCGGTTTATCTGACTCGCCCGGAAGCAAATGCCGTGGTGCACAATCACGCCATTCACTGCACCGCCGTGTCGATTCTGAACCGCCCTATTCCGGCCATTCACTATATGATTGCCGCGGCCGGAGGCAATTCCATTCCCTGCGCGCCCTATGCGACTTTCGGCTCTAAAGCACTGTCAGAGCACGTTGCCGTTGCGATGCGTAACCGCAAAGCGACGCTGCTTCAGCATCATGGGCTGATCGCCTGTGAACAGAATCTGGAAAAAGCGCTGTGGCTGGCGCAGGAAGTGGAGGTGCTGGCGAAGCTGTATCTGGCGACGTTAGCGGTTACTGAGCATGTGCCCGTACTGCCCGATGAAGAGATAGCCGTCGTGCTGGAGAAATTTAAGAGCTACGGATTGCGCATTGAGGAATAACAGCAGAAGTACGGTACAAAACAAACGGCCCCCGTCAGGAGGCCGCTTTTGTATCAGAACTCAGAACAGCCCCAGTGGATCTGTCCCGTAGCTCACCAGGATATTTTTGGTGTGCTGGTAGGCGTCCAGCGCCATTTTGTGGGTTTCGCGACCTACACCAGACTGCTTGTAACCCCCAAACGCCGCATGTGCCGGGTAGACGTGGTAACAGTTTGTCCAGACGCGGCCTGCTTTAATGCCTCTTCCCATGCGGTACGCGAGGTTGCTGTCACGGGTCCAGACACCGGCCCCCAGGCCATACTGCGTATCGTTCGCCAGGGCCAGCGCTTCCGCTTCATCCTTAAAGGTCAGAATGCCGATCACCGGGCCAAAGATCTCCTCCTGGAAGCTGCGCATGGCGTTGGTGCCTTTGATCAGCGTCGGCTGAATATAGAAGCCGTTATCCAGATCGTTGACCACCGCCCGATCGCCACCGGTCAGGATTTTCCCGCCCTCTTCGCGAGCAATATTGATATAAGACATTATCTTATCGTACTGCTGGCGTGAGGCCTGCGCGCCAATCATGGTGTCGGTATCAAACGGGTCACCGCGGCGAATATTGGCAATTTTCGCCATCACGCGTTCCATGAACGGCTCATAGATAGACTCATGGATCAGCGCACGTGACGGACAGGTACACACCTCGCCCTGGTTGAAGAAGCCTAACACCAACCCCTCAACGGCTTTTTCAATGAACGACTCTTCGGCGTTCATCACGTCGGCAAAGTAGATATTCGGCGATTTTCCGCCCAGTTCTACGGTGCAGGGAATAATATTTTCCGCCGCACAGGCCATGATGTGCCGTCCGACCGGCGTTGATCCGGTGAAGGCGATTTTTGCAATGCGCTTGCTGGTCGCCAGCGCCTCACCCGCTTCACGGCCATACCCCTGAACAATGTTCACCACGCCCGCCGGGAAGAGATCGCCAATGATCCCCATCAGCAACGTGATGCTCAACGGCGTCTGCTCCGCGGGCTTCAGCACCACGCAGTTCCCCGCTGCCAGCGCCGGAGCCAACTTCCATGCCGCCATCAACAGCGGGAAGTTCCAGGGGATAATTTGCCCCACCACGCCCAGCGGCTCATAGAAGTGATAGGCCACGGTATTTTCGTCGATCTCCGCCGTACTGCCCTCCTGGGCACGCAAACAACCGGCGAAGTAGCGGAAATGATCCACCGCCAGGGGAATATCGGCATTCAGGGTTTCACGCACGGGTTTACCGTTGTCCCAGCTTTCGGCAATCGCCAGCATCTCCAGATTTTCGGCAATCCGATCCGCGACCTGCAACAGCAGGTTAGAACGATGCTGTGCGGAGGTTTTCCCCCAGGCCGCCGCCGCGCGATGGGCCGCATCCAGCGCCTTATCAATATCCGCCGCACCGGAACGGGGGAACTTGCCAATATCGCTCCCATCGACGGGGGAGGTATTCATGAAGTACTCGCCGTTAACAGGTTCAACGAACTGACCGTCAATGTAGTTGCCGTAGGTGGCCTGCAGGGTAATCAGAGCACCTGGCTTGCCAGGATGTGCATAACGCATGGCGAACTCCTTCTGTAGGGTTGAGATACAGCGGCGTGACTCTGTTGGTCTCGCGCACTGGTGTTCAGCCAATGCATTGGGCATGCCAGAATTTCAATGCCTGAAAAAGCCATTTATTTTCATCGCGTTAATCATTAAAAACCGCAGGCTGGATGAATTTGTCGCAGCAATGTTCGCTTCCGTGTCGCACAACGCAACACCAAAGAAACCTTTAGGCTACAATATCGCAACACTTTTTCGTTCCATTGAGGTGTTCGATGCAGGGAAAATCAACCGACCGCCTGAGCCATGCTCACAACAGCCCCCTACTGCGCGAGTCGTGGTTTCGCAGCGAGCTGTATGGTCTGGAACGTAACGCCGAAGATTTCCCGCTGCTGGGTCAGGGAGAGTTGGCCGATCGTCTCGCCAGTCACTCCGGCCTACAGCGTTATGCCTTACCCACGGTCAACCATCTGGCGGAAAACCTGACCGCAACCCAGTCGGTGGTGGTCTTAACAGATGCCTCAGGCATCGTGCTGCAGACAGTCGGCAACCTGAGCGCGATGGAAAAAGCGCAGCGCTTTGCCCTGTCGCCGGGCACCCTGTGGAGCGAAAGTGGCCGGGGAACCAATGCGATTGGCACGGCGCTTGCCATTGATGACAGCTGCGAAATCGACGGCGAACAGCATTTTCTCACCAGCAATCAGAACCTGTATTGCGCCGCCGTACCCCTGCAAACGCCGGACGGTCAGGTCGCTGGCGTGCTGGATATCTCCGGCCCGGCGCATTTTTCCCACACGCACACGCTGGCGTGGGTCAAACGTGCCGCCAGGCAGATTGAGTATCTGTGGGTTAAACAGAGCCTTCATCCGCAGCAGTGGCTGATGAGTTTGCATCCTGACCCGCAAAAGCTCGACAGCGTCGAAGAGCTCCTGCTGGTCTTTTCCGACAATACGCTGATTGCAGCCAACCGCCTGGCGCTGCGCCGACTGGGCATCGACGCAGGACGGCTCGGTCAGATGACGTTTGGACAGCTCTTCCCGCTGCTGAAACAAACGGCCAGCACGGTGCCCGTGCCGGTCACCTGTCGCGATCAGACTTACTTTTACCGCCTGCGTGCTCCGGCGCAAAGCCTCATCAGCGTGCCGCCAAAACCGGCCGTCGCGTGGCCTTTTTCGCTGCAGCAGGAGGGCGAAAAAATGGTGCGTCTGCTCAATGCGGGGGTGTCGCTCTGCATTCAGGGAGAAACCGGCAGCGGGAAAGAGTTTGTCAGCCAGACGCTGCACCAGCACAGCCGCTGGCGGGAAGGGAAATTTATCGCCATCAACTGCGCAGCCATCCCGGAATCGCTGATTGAATCAGAGCTGTTTGGCTATCAGCCCGGCGCCTTTACCGGAGCGAATAAAAACGGCTATATCGGGAAAATCCGCGAAGCAGACGGGGGGATACTTTTCCTTGATGAGATTGGCGATATGCCCCTCGCCCTGCAAACCCGCTTGCTCAGAGTCCTGCAGGACAAGGTGGTTGCCCCGCTGGGTTCCAGCCGCAGCTGGCCGGTGAATTTTGCCGTGATTTGCGCGACGCACCGCAATCTGTCTCAGCTGGTTGCTAACGGCGAATTCCGCGAAGATCTGCTGTATCGGTTACAGGAATTTACCCTGACCCTGCCACCGCTGCGAGAATGGCCCATGCTTCCGGCCTTTATCGATCAGCAGTGGCTGCTGCTGGGCGGGCAAGCACGGCACATCACGCTTTCCCCCTCGCTGCTGGACACCCTGGCGCACTTCGCCTGGCCGGGGAATATCCGCCAGTTGCGTAGCCTGATGAAGGTTCTGTTGGCACTGGCCGAAGACGGCGAAACGCTCGACGTTGAGACGTTACCGATGGAGTATCGGCAGGCCATCCCGGAAGCTACGGATAATCTGAAACAGCATGACACCGCGCTGATTACCAGTACGCTGGCGCGCTTTAATGGCAATATCAGTAAGGCAGCTCAGGCTTTGGGCGTAGCGCGCAGCACGCTCTACCGGCGTGCCGCGCGTACCCGTGACGGGAATTAATCGCGGAAGTTTTTGAACTGGAACGGCTGGCCGAGGTTGCCGCCGCGCACCAGCGCCATGACAGCCTGCAGGTCATCACGGGATTTACCGGTGACGCGAATTTCTTCACCCTGGATCTGCGCCTGGACTTTCGCTTTGCTGTCTTTAATCAGCTTCACGATTTTCTTTTGTACGGAGCTTTCAATGCCGGTTTTCAGCTTCGCTTCGACAAACCAGGTTTTGCCGCTGTGGACAAACTCTTCTGGCACTTCAATGGAGTTGCCTTCAATGCCGCGTTTGAGCAGCTTGGCGCGCAGGATATCCAGCAGCTGATTGACCTGGAAATCTGACTCGCTCAGGACTTTGATGGTTTCGTTCTTTTCGTTCAGTTCGATTGAAGCTTCCACACCGCGAAAATCAAAGCGCGATTCCACTTCACGAGCCGCATTATCAACGGCGTTTTTCGCTTCCTGAAGGTCAACTTCAGAGACAATATCGAAAGATGGCATGTTTTATTCTCCCTCTCTTTTTGTTGCGATGCATAATACCCGCAACGTCAGAGAACACAACCTGTTATCCCTGTGACGGCGGAGATGCAGTCAACGCTATACTAGTCACTACGCCTGATCCCATAGCAGGTGAGGAGGAGTCATGAAAATTACCGTGCTGGGATGCGGCGCCCTTGGTCAATTATGGCTGACCGCACTGTTCCGGCAAGGCCACGAGTTACAGGGCTGGTTGCGCGTACCGACACCGTGGTGCAGCGTTAACCTTCAGGAAAGAGACGGCAGCGTGTTCAACGCGCTTTTTACGGCTAACGATCCTGATTTTCTCGCCCACAGCGACCTGCTGATTGTCACCCTCAAAGCCTGGCAGGTCTCCACGGCCGTGAAAAATCTGACGCCTCACCTGCGATCGGACTGCCCTGTTTTACTCATCCACAATGGCATGGGCACCCGCGAAGAGCTGGCGAGCGTGAAACAGCCGCTGCTACTGGGCATGACCACTCAGGCCGCGCGCCGCGATGGTAATCTCATCATTCATGTTGCCAACGGCACCACGCATATCGGCCCGGCGAATGCGATAGCCCGGGAGTACAGCTTCCTGGCCGACACGCTGCACGCCGCCCTGCCGGACGTGGCCTGGCATGATGAAATTGGGTCAGCAAGCTGGAAAAAACTGGCGGTGAACTGCGTGGTCAATCCGTTGACGGCGCTGTATAACTGCCCGAACGGCGAGCTGCGTCACTACCCTGAGCAGGTTGAAAAAATCTGCAACGAAGTCGCCATGGTGATGCAGCGCGAAGGCCATCATTCTTCGCCAGAAGATCTGCTGTTCTATGTCTGGCAGGTGGTGGACAGTACCGCCGCCAATATCTCTTCGATGCTGCAGGATGTCCGTGCCGAGCGGCAAACGGAGATCGACTACATCACCGGTTATTTGCTGAAGCGGGCCAGAGCGCATGGCATTTCGGTTCCGGAAAATGCCCATCTTTATGAACTGATTAAACGTAAGGAGAATGCCTATGAGCGCATCAGCGCTGGTTTGCCTCGCCCCTGGAAGTGAAGAAACCGAAGCCGTCACCACCATCGACCTGCTGGTGCGTGGCGGCATCAAGGTCACCACCGCGAGCGTGGCCAGCGATGGCGATCGGGTGATTGTCTGTTCGCGCGGTGTGAAGCTGCTGGCCGATGCTCCGCTGGTGAAGGTCGCCGACGGTGACTTCGATGCGATCGTACTGCCAGGCGGCCTGAAAGGGGCCGAATATTTCCGCGACAGCCCGTTGCTCGTAGAAACCGTTAAGCAGTTTCAGTGCTCCGGGCGCATTGTTGCCGCCATCTGCGCCGCCCCAGGCACCGTCCTCGTCCCGCACGATATCTTCCCGATAGGCAACATCACCGGCTATCCGGGCCTGAAAGGCACCATTCCCGACGATCAATGGCAGGACAAACGCGTGGTCTGGGATCCGCGCGTCAATCTGCTGACCAGCCAGGGGCCAGGCACCAGCATCGACTTCGGCCTGAAGCTTATTGACCTGCTGGTTGGGCAGGCAAAGGCCTACGAGGTGGCGTCACAGCTGGTGATACCCGCCGGGATTTATAACTTCTACTCTGAATAATTCCTTGATGCGCCGGGTGGCGGCTATCCGCCTGACCCGGCCTACATGAGAAATAACCTTTGTAGGCCTGTGCAAGCGAAGCGCCGCCAGGCAAACACGACCGCCTTCAGCCACGTAACCTAACAGCCTCCATGCCAGCTGACCCTTTGCGTGCCAGCGCTCACACTTCTCATCTTTTCTGCGCATCCCCTTTCGCACATAAATTCAACAAATCCCTGATATTTCATCAAGATGACCTGTTATTTGCCAGATTGTCGCCTGTTTGACAGTCCAGAAGATGCGTGGAAAACTCAAACACAACTGGACTAGTCCAGTTAAAAATAACCTTCAGTGCCCAACAACAGAAGGCATAAAAACCTCTTAAGAGGAGTGACCCGTGGTGACATTTATTGAGAGCAAGGTCGTGCCGGTCCTGATTCGGATCGGCGAAAACAAAATTCTGGTGGCGGTCAGAAACGGCATCGCGCTGACGCTCCCTTTCACCATCACCGGCAGTCTGTTCTTGATCATCGCGAATTTGCCCATCCCCGGCTGGACCGAATGGCTGGGTCCGTGGGCAGATAAAATCAGCGCCCCTGTCGCCGTGACCTTTGGCGCGATTGGCCTGATCTCGGCCATTGGCATCAGCTATAACCTGGCGAAGGAGTATCAGCTCAACGCAATCACCTGCACGGCGGTCACGCTGGTGGTCTTCCTGCTGGCGCAACTGAACGATAAATACCAGTTAAACGTCGATAACCTCGGTGCTGCCGGGCTGTTCTCCGCCATTATTCTGGCCATCATGACAGTGAATATTCTGCGCTGGTTCATTGCCAGGGAAATTGTCATTAAGCTGCCCGACGGGGTTCCGCCCGCCGTGGCGCAATCTTTTGCAAGCCTAATCCCGGCGGCAGTCACGATCACCCTGGTGTGGTTTGTCCGCGTGATGCTCAACTTTGATATCAACGCGTTCTTCACTGAAATCCTCAGCCCGCTGGTCAGTGGTTTGGGATCACTGCCCGGCATGCTGGTGCTGATTTTCCTGATTTCGCTGCTCTGGTGCTGCGGGATCCACGGCGACAATGTGCTTTCCGGCATCACCAGCCCTATCTTCCTGAAATATATTGCGGAAAACACCCAGGCCTATTTGAACCACCAGCCTATCCCGCACATCACCGCCGATGGCTTCTATATCGTGTTTATGTGCGTCGGCGGCACCGGGGCCACGCTGGGTCTGGTGCTGGCAATGCTGCGTTCACGCAGCAGGATGTATAAATCGGTCGGCAAACTCTCCCTGCCCTCTGCGGTTTTCTGCATTAACGAACCGGTGATTTTCGGTACGCCAATTGTCTTCAACCCGCTGCTGATGATCCCATTCACCCTGACGCCGATGCTGTTGTGCATCTCCACCTACAGCCTGATGTACTTCGACATTATCGGTCGCCCGGTGCTGCAAATTCCGTGGACCATGCCACCGATTTTCGCGGCCTGGTTCGTGACCGGTGGCAACATTCCGGCGGTTATCTGGTCCGTCTGCACTATCGCAATTTCCGTGGCTATCTATTTCCCGTTCTTTAAAGCACTCGAGCGCCAGCAGCTGGAAAAAGAGCGCCAGGAAACCGACGCCACTGATTCTGTCATGAATACCGACTCTGCTTCGTTATAAGGACATCAAGATGAAAAAGTTAAAAATTGTCACCATTGGCGGTGGCTCAAGCTACACCCCGGAACTGATCGACGGCTTTATCAAACGCTATGATGAGTTGCCGGTCACCGACTACTATTTGCTGGATATCGAAGAAGGCAAAGAGAAGCTGGAGATCGTCGGCAGGCTGGCGCAGCGGATGGTCAAAGAGGCCGGGATCCCGATGAACATCCACCTTTCTCTCGACAGAGAAGAAGCGTTGAAAGATGCCGATTTTGTGACGACCCAGCTGCGCGTGGGCTTCCTCGATGCCCGCATCAACGATGAGAAAATCCCGCTGAAATACGGCGTGCTTGGCCAGGAAACTACCGGTCCGGGCGGCTTTATGAAAGCCCAGCGAACCATTCCGGTGCTGATGGATATCTGTCGCGACATGGAAAAATATTGTCCGGACGCGTGGCTTATCAACTTCACCAACCCGGCGGGCATTGTGACCGAAGCCATCACCCGTCACTCAAACATCAAAAGCATCGGCATTTGCAGCGGCGCCAACAGCATGCTGATGGATATCGCCAAAGCCTATGAGGTGGAAAAGAAAGACGTCTACGCCCGTATTATGGGGCTGAACCACCTGATTTTCGCCGACCAGATTTTTATAAAAGGGGAAGATTACACGGATGATTTTATGGATAAACTCGCGCAGGGCAGCGCCAGCAACTCGCTGAAAAACATCCCGGATATCGGCTTCTCTTCACGTTTCGCTAAAGCCCTGCACATGTACCCGATTTCCTATCTGAAGTACTTCTTCCTGACCCGTGAAATGGTGGAAGCGGCGCAGAAAGATGCCGGGACGAAAGGCACGCGTGGCGAGCAGACCCGTGAAATTGAACATCGCCTGTTCGAGCTGTACCAGGATCCGCACCTGTCGCATAAGCCGAAAGAGTTGGAAAAACGCGGCGGTGCCTGGTACTCCGATACCGCATGCTCAATCATCAGCTCCATCTATAACGACAAGAAAGAGATCCATGTTGTTAATACCCCAAACCACGGCACCACGCCGGACCTGCCGGATCATGTCGTGCTGGAAACGAACGCCATGATTGACCGCAGCGGCGCACATCCGCTGGCGTATGGCCGTTTGCCCGTGAAAATTCGTGGGCTGATTCAGAGCGTGAAAGCTTATGAAGAGCTGACCGTAGAAGCGGCGATCACCGGGGATTACAGTACCGCGCTGATGGCGCTGACGATAAACCCGCTGGTGCCGTCGGCGACGCTTGCCGAGAAAATCCTCGACGAGTATCTGGAAGTGAACCAGCGCTATTTACCGCAATATCAAACCAAACGCTAAGGAGCAGCAATGAAAACGTTTATTTCTCAGGATTACCCACAGCTGTGTGAAGCGGTAGCGAAGAACGTTATCGACTGTGTGAACGCAAAACCGGATGCACTTATCTGCATCGCGGGCGGTGATACGCCACTCGGGGTGTTTGCCGCATTAGTCGAAGCGCAACAACAGGGCCGTGTGGACTTCGCCCGCACGCAGTTTGTCGGCCTGGATGAGTGGCTGGGGCTTGGCAACGCGGATAAAGGCAGCTGTCGGGAGATGGTCTGGAAGCACTTCTTCGATAAGCTGACCCTTCGCGATGAGCAGATCTGCTTTTTTGACGGGCTGACCGATAACCCACAGGCGGAGTGTCAGCGCGTTGATGGCTACATCGGGCAGCACGGTCCCATTGACTGCATCGTTCTGGGCATCGGCATGAACGGACATATTGGCTTTAACGAGCCGGGAGCCGCGCTGGACATGACCTGCCACGTTATCGATTTGGATCCGATTACGCAGACGGTATCGGTGAAGTATTTCGGTACGCAGCGCGATGTGAAACAGGGGATTTCGCTGGGTCTGAAGACCATTCTCGCGGCGAAACGGATTGTGCTGATGGCAAGTGGAGAGAAGAAAGCGTCGATTGTGGCAGACACCGTTCATCAGCCTGCCAGCAACGCGATTCCTTCCACGCTGGTAAAAACCACGCAGCGGGCCAGTTTGTACGTTGATAACGCCGCGGCAAGCGCACTCTGAGCCAAAAGCTGGCAGGCGCGGCGGCGTCTGTCAGCGTTCGATGCGCAGGTTTTTGACGCGAAAGATATCCGCGCGGTTGTAGCTGGTTGAGTAGTTGAACGCGGTTTTATCGGCAAGACGCGTGACTTCGGTAATTTTCAGCATCGGCTGGCCGCTGGCGATATTCAGCAACGGTGCCAGTTCGTCATCAAAGAGTGCGGCTTCAATCACGGAATCCGCATCCTTAATTTTCTTCCCGGTGTACTCTTCGACATACCCATACAGCGAGCCTTCTCTGAGGATGCTTTCCGGGATGGTGTCGATCACTTTTTGCGGAAGATTGCTGTCTTCCACCAGCACCGGCGTGCCATCGAGCAAACGAATACGGCGGATAAACCAGACGTTGTCGCCTTCGCTGATTTCAAGATGTTGGGCCAAAGAGGCATCGGCCTGGATCAGTTCAAGCTTCAACAGCTGACTGCTGACGTTAACCCGGCCCTGAAAATCGCGGGAGAAGCCCAGAATGCTGTCGCTGGTTTCGTTATTGAGGAGATAAACGTTGGCGGCGGTATTCTTCAGCACAAACATGCCTTTGCCGTGAATACGTTCAATAAAGCCTTCCTGGACGAGAATGTCCATGGCCTTTTGCACGGTGACGCGGGTGACGCCATACAGGGCCGCCAGCTCACGTTCTGAGGGAATGCTTTCGCCTTTTTTGTAGGTCTGATTAAGGATGTCGCCTTTGATGCGCGCCTTAATTTCGATGTATTTGTGTGTTTTTTGCATTGCGGTTCCCAGAAAATCGCCGGGTGGCGCTGCGCTTACCCGGCCTACAAATTCCTGCCGCTTTTGTAGGCCGGGCAAACAACGTGCCGCCCGGCAACAGATTTACTCAGGACGGTAAACCTTCACATTCGCAAAGCCCTGCTCACGCAGATACAGCGCCTGCAGGCGGCTCATCACACCACGCTCACACCACAGCAGCCAGGTTTTGCTCTGGTCGAGGTCGCCAAACTTCGTGCTGAGCTTATAGAAAGGCAAAGAAACAACCTCAGCGCCTTCAACTTTCAGCGGCTTATCGTCCTGCTCGTCGATGGAACGGATATCCAGGATCATGTCGTTAGCGCCAAAGCCACTGACGGTCTCCACTTCCACCACTTCTTCGCTGGTCTTCTGCGCAATCTCGCGGATATCGACGTTGTTGGCTTCCGCCACCACTTTGTCGAGGATCGCGAAATCGAAGTTCTGTTCTTCCGCTTCGATCTTCGCCTTCACCGCTTTGACGGTTGGGCTCTTCGAAATCACACCGCAGTATTCCGGCATGGTACGGGCAAAATCTTCGGTACCGATTTCACGTGCCAGATCGATGATGTGCTCTTTATCATGGGAAATAAGCGGGCGCAGGATCAGGGTGTCGGAGACGTTGTCGATCAGACGCAGGTTCGTCAGGGTCTGGCTGGAGACCTGGCCCAGCGCTTCGCCGGTCACCAGCGCCTGCACGCCGTAACGTTCAGCCACCTGAGAAGCCGCGCGCATCATCATGCGCTTCAGCACCACGCCCATCTGGCCATCGTCCACTTTTTCCAGAATTTCGCCGACAACCGGTTCGAAGTTAATCGCCACAAAACGCACCTTGTGCGAGCTGCCGAAGCGGTTCCACAGGTAATGCGCCACCTGACGAACGCCGATTTCATGCGCAGCGCCACCCAGGTTGAAGAAGCAGTAGTGCACGCGACAGCCGCGACGGATCAGCATATAGCTGGACACGCCGGAGTCGAAACCGCCGGAAATCAGCGACAGCACGTCTTCCTGAGTGCCGATCGGGAAACCGCCGATGCCTTCATAGCGGCCTTTCACCAGCAGCAGGCGATCGTTTTCGATTTCCAGATGAACGGTGATGTCCGGGTTCGTCAGCTTCACGCGGGCCGTTTCGATATGCTGATTCAGGCCGCCGCCGACGTAACGCTCAACCTCAATGGAGGTAAATTCATGCTTACCGCGACGCTTCACGCGCACGCAGAAGGATTTGCCTTCGAGCTGTTCACGCCACAGCGGCAGCGTCTGCTCGAAGATATCGTGCAGGGAGGTGAAAGGAACATCTTCCACTTCCAGAATATGGTGGATACCGGGAATACGGGTCAGCGCATCTCGAATAATCGGACGCTGGTTTTCGTCCTTTGCGCGAACTTCAATGTGATCCCAGTGACGAACGACGGCCAGCGTCTCGTCATACTGCTTCAGAACGTTACGAATGTTCCCGGTGAGCATCTTAATAAAGCGTATGCGCACAGATTGGCTCTTGATGGTGATTTCCGGGAACAATTTAATGATAAACTTCATGGCGGCAATGGTTCGTTGGCAAACCCGACTGGGCTTGTAGACAAAAAGTACAGCAGCCATGACATCCCGGCTGCATCCAGGCGCAGAAGTATACCACCATCAGGGGCAACCTGCGCGTTACCATTATGCGTTATTTCATCTACCGCAGGACTTGGTTAACATAGACAAGTCGCGACAGAACAAGAGTCAAATATTCACTATGCCAAAGAAAAATGAAGCGCCAGCCAGTTTTGAAAGCGCATTGACCGAACTTGAGCAGATTGTCTCCCGTCTGGAAAACGGCGATCTGCCGCTGGAAGAAGCGCTGAACGAGTTTGAACGCGGCGTCGGGCTTGCGCGTCAGGGCCAGGTGAAACTGCAGCAGGCCGAGCAGCGCGTTCAAATCCTGCTTGCTGATAACGAAGAAACCCCGCTGACCCCTTTTACGCCGGACGCTGAGTAAGATGGATTTTTCGCAACAGTTACAGCGCTGCGTTGAGCGAGCCAATGACGCACTGCGTCAGTTTATTGCTCCGCAGCCCTTTCAGAACACTCCACTGGTTGAAGCCATGCACTACGGTGCATTATTGGGCGGTAAGCGTCTGCGCCCATTTTTGGTCTACGCCACCGGCAGCATGTTCAACGTCAGTTTATCGACGCTGGATGCACCTGCTGCTGCCGTCGAATGTATTCACGCCTACTCGCTGATCCACGACGATCTGCCCGCAATGGACGACGACGATCTGCGCCGCGGCCAGCCGACCTGCCATATTAAATTTGGCGAAGCGAATGCCATTCTGGCCGGAGATGCCCTGCAAACGCTGGCGTTTTCTATACTCAGTGATGCGCCAATGCCGGAAGTCAGCGATCGCTTCCGCCTGAAAATGGTCTCTGAACTGGCGCAGGCGAGCGGCGTTGCTGGCATGTGCGGCGGTCAGGCACTGGATCTGGACGCTGAAGGTAAGCAGGTTGATTTGCAGGCGCTGGAACGTATTCATCGCCACAAGACCGGGGCACTGATTCGTTCAGCGGTTCGTCTTGGCGCACTGAGCGCGGGCGAACAAGGTCTGGCGGCGCTGCCGGTGCTGGATAAATACGCCGAAAGTATCGGTCTCGCCTTCCAGGTGCAGGATGACATTCTGGATGTGGTAGGGGATACTGCGACCCTCGGCAAACGCCAGGGTGCCGATCAGCAACTCGGCAAGAGCACCTACCCTGCCCTGTTGGGTCTTGAGCAAGCCCAAATGAAAGCCCGTGATCTCATTGAAGAGGCCCACCAGTCACTGAACGTGCTGGCCGCGCAGTCTCTGGACACCACGGCACTGGAAGCGCTAGCGAATTACATTATTCAGCGCAATAAATAACTATTATCCTCTCAATAATTCAGGTTGCAGAAAGGCGGCAACGCAGTGAGTCCACAGGAGCTTACTCCAGTAAGTGACTGAGGTGAGCAAGACAGCCAACGCATCTGCAGCCTGAAGTATGACGAGGAACACGATGAGTCTCTGATGAGTTTTGATATTGCCAAATACCCTACGCTGGCACTGGTGGAGTCCACTCAGGAACTGCGTCTGCTGCCAAAAGAGAGCCTGCCGAAGCTTTGCGACGAACTGCGCCGCTACCTGCTCGACAGCGTGAGCCGTTCCAGCGGTCACTTTGCCTCCGGGCTTGGCACGGTGGAACTCACCGTGGCGCTGCACTATGTCTACAATACCCCGTTCGACCAGCTGGTTTGGGACGTGGGCCATCAGGCTTATCCACACAAAATTCTGACCGGACGCCGCGACCGCATTGGCACCATTCGCCAGAAAGGCGGTCTGCATCCGTTCCCGTGGCGCGGTGAAAGCGAATACGACGTGCTGAGCGTCGGCCATTCCTCCACCTCGGTTTCCGCCGGGATTGGCATTGCCGTTGCCGCCGAGAAAGAAGGCAAACAGCGTCGCACCGTCTGTGTGATTGGCGATGGCGCGATTACTGCGGGCATGGCCTTCGAAGCCATGAACCATGCGGGCGATATCAAGCCGGACATGCTGGTTATCCTCAACGATAACGAAATGTCGATTTCCGAGAACGTCGGTGCGCTGAATAATCATTTGGCTCAGCTGCTGTCGGGCAAGCTCTATTCGTCACTGCGTGAAGGTGGCAAAAAAGTCTTCTCTGGCGTACCGCCTATCAAAGAACTGCTGAAGCGCACCGAAGAGCACCTCAAAGGCATGGTGGTGCCGGGCACGCTGTTTGAAGAGCTGGGCTTTAACTACATCGGCCCGGTTGATGGTCACGATGTCTTAGGTCTGGTCAGCACGCTAAAAAATATGCGTGACCTGAAAGGCCCGCAGTTCCTGCATATCATGACCAAGAAAGGCCGCGGCTATGAGCCTGCGGAAAAAGATCCGATCACCTTCCATGCGGTGCCAAAATTCGATCACACCAGCGGCGTGCTGCCAAAAAGCAGCGGTGGCCTGCCGGGCTACTCGAAGATCTTCGGTGAGTGGCTGTGCGAAACGGCGGCCAAAGACAGCAAGCTGATGGCGATCACCCCCGCAATGCGTGAAGGCTCCGGGATGGTCGAGTTTTCGAAGAAATATCCGGACCAGTATTTTGACGTGGCGATTGCCGAGCAGCACGCGGTGACCTTCGCCGCAGGCCTGGCCATTGGCGGTTATAAGCCGGTCGTGGCTATCTATTCCACTTTCCTGCAGCGTGCCTACGATCAGGTTATTCACGATGTGGCTATCCAGAAGCTGCCGGTGCTGTTTGCTATCGACAGGGCCGGTATCGTTGGTGCGGATGGTCAGACCCACCAGGGCGCGTTTGATCTCTCTTATCTGCGCTGTATTCCGGATCTGGTGGTCATGACCCCGAGTGATGAAAACGAGTGCCGCCAGATGCTGTTCACCGGTTATCACTACAGCGACGGTCCAAGCGCAGTGCGCTATCCGCGCGGGACGGGGACCGGTGCAGAACTGAAGCCACTGGAAAAACTGCAGATCGGTAAAGGCATCGTGAAGCGTCAGGGTGAAAAGATCGCCATTCTGAACTTCGGTACGTTGCTGGTCGATGCTGCCGTTGTGGCCGAGAAGCTGAACGCCACGCTGGTGGATATGCGTTTTGTGAAGCCGCTGGATGAGTCCCTGATTCTGGAGATGGCCGCCCGTCACGACGTGCTGGTCACGCTGGAAGAAAATGCCATCATGGGCGGTGCCGGTAGCGGCGTGAACGAAGTGCTGATGGCACACCGTAAACCTGTGCCGGTGCTGAACCTCGGCCTGCCCGACCACTTTATCCCTCAGGGCACACAAGAAGAAGCCCGCGCCGATATTGGCCTGGATGCTGCCGGTATTGAAGCCAAAATCGCCGCCTGGCTGGCCTGATCCCTCCCCCCATTCCGCTCCTGCTATGCTTAACAGATTGTCCATTGCAGGAGTGGAACCATGCACTACAACACATTAGGAACGACTGACCTCAACGTCTCCCGGCTTTGTCTGGGCTGTATGACCTTTGGCGAACCGGATCGTGGCAACCATGCCTGGACGCTGCCGGAAGAGAGCAGCCGCCCGATAATCCAACGCGCGCTGGAAGGCGGCATCAATTTTTTCGACACCGCTAACAGCTACTCCGACGGCAGCAGCGAAGAAATTGTGGGCCGGGCGCTGCGCGATTTCGCCCGTCGCGAAGACGTGGTGGTCGCCACCAAGGTTTATCACCAGACGGGCGATTTACCGCAAGGGCTGTCTCGCGCCCAAATCCTGCGTTCGATAGACGACAGCCTGCACCGCCTGGGCATGGAGTACGTCGACCTGCTGCAAATCCACCGCTGGGATTACAACACGCCGATTGAAGAGACCCTGGAAGCGCTCAACGATGTCGTCAAAGCCGGGAAAGCCCGCTACATCGGCGCATCGTCGATGCATGCTTCGCAGTTTGCCCAAGCGCTGGAATTGCAGAAACAGCACGGCTGGGCGCGGTTCGTCACCATGCAGGATCACTACAACCTGATTTACCGTGAGGAAGAGCGCGAGATGCTGCCGCTGTGCTACCAGGAAGGCGTGGCGGTGATCCCGTGGAGCCCGCTGGCACGTGGCCGCCTGACACGTCCATGGGGCGAAACCACCGCGCGGGTGGTGTCCGACGAGTTTGGCAAAACGCTGTACAGCAGCACGGAAGACAGCGATGCCAAAATTGCGGAACGCCTGGCGGGTGTCGCCCAGGAGCTTGAGGTAACCCGAGCCCAGGTGGCGCTGGCCTGGCTGCTGAGCAAACCCGGCGTGGCCGCACCGATTATCGGCACATCGAGAGAAGAGCAGCTGACGGAATTGCTGAATGCGGTGGATATTACGCTGAAGCCAGAGCAGATTGCCGAGCTGGAGACGCCTTATCAGCCTCATCCGGTGGTGGGGTTTAAGTAAGTGCTTTTCCCCTCACCCTAACCCTCTCCCGCGGGGAGAGGGAGAAACCAGTTCAGTTCAGAATTCCCTCTCCCTAAGGGAGAGGGTTAGGGAGAGGGTGGTGCAGCACTCTCCCGTGTAAATCAAATAATCCCAATCGGCCAGTGATGGCCAATCACATACAGCAATCCGGCGGCGATAATCCCGGCGATGATATCGTCGACCATAATCCCCATCCCGCCGTGAACGTTGCGGTCGAACCAGCGAATCGGCCACGGTTTCCACATATCGAAAATGCGGAACAGCACAAAGCCAACGGCCACCCACTGCCAGGCGTTGGTGGGCAGCGCCATCAGCGTTATCCACATCCCAACAAACTCATCCCAGACGATGCTGCCGTGATCGTGGACACCCATGTCTTTGGCAGTACGATGACAGATGTACACCCCGATGCAGATGCCCAGCATCACCACCAGCGAATAGAGCTGCCACGGCAAAAACGTCATCAGATACCAGAATGGGATCGCCGCCAGCGATCCCGCGGTGCCTGGCATGATGGGGCTTAGCCCACTGCCAAATCCGGTCGCCAACAGATGCCACGGGTTGAGCATATTCAGGCGGCTTTTTGCTACGTCTTTACTGCGCAAAATGGTCGTACCCCTTCCAGTCCAGCGTGACGGGTTTGCCTTCACGCAAAAAATGCAGGCCTTCCACATCTGCACTCATCTGCCCGATGCAGGTATAGGCCATCCCGAAGTTGCCCAGCGCTACGTCCAGCGCGCCACGATTCAGTTCCGGAACCGTAAAGCACAGTTCGTAATCTTCACCGCCGGACAACGCCCAGCGCAGCGCCTGTTCAGGCTCAACGTGACGTTTTATGGCTTCGGAGAACGGCATGGCGTCGAGATCGATTCTGGCCCCACATTCGCTGGCTTTCAGTATATGGCCCAAATCAGAAATCAGCCCATCGGAGAGATCGATAGCAGAGTTTGCGAGATTGCGCAGCGCCTGGCCGGTCAGAATACGCGGCGTTGGGTTCAGATGGCGCTTCAGCAGATACTGGGCATCTGCGGCGTCACTCACCTGCAACCGATCCTGCAAAATCGCCAGCCCTGCGGCGCTGTCGCCAGGCGTGCCGGTGACATAAATCCAGTCACCCGGTTTGGCGCCAGAGCGTTTTAACGCGCGCCCTTCCGGCACAAAGCCGTGAATGCCCAGCGTCATCGACAGTGGGCCTTTGGTGGTATCACCGCCAATCAGCTGCATATCGTAGTAATTGAGCTGCTCGAACAGGCTGTCGCTGAAGGCCGCAAGCCATGCTTCGTCCACCTCAGGCAGCGTCAGCGCCAGCGTCAGCCAGGCGGGATCGGCACCCATGGCGGCTAAATCGCTCAGATTCACCGCCAGCGCTTTGCGGGCTAAATCGGCGGGATCGATATCAGGAAGAAAATGGTGGCCCGATACCAGCGTATCGGTACTGATTGCCAGGGTCTGTTTCTCAGGAATGGAGAGCAGTGCGCAGTCATCGCCGATGCCGGTTTCAACATCTAAACGGGAGCTTCGGACGCGATCAAAATAACGGGCAATCAGGGAAAATTCACCGCATGCCATAGGTCAGGCCTCGAGCAGGGGAAAAGAGAAGGCCGACGAGAGCATCATTCTGCTCTCGTCGGATTAGCAGATTACTTCTTGCGGGGGCGAATAACCGGGGCTGCTTTATCCAGCACGCCGTTGACGAACTTATGGCTGTCTTCAGCACCGAAGGTTTTAGCCAGTTCGATAGCTTCGTTGATAGCCACTTTGTACGGCACATCGTCACGCTTGGCCAGCTCGAACAGCGCAATGCGCAGCACGGCTTTTTCTACCTGACCCAGCTCTTCGAGCTGACGGGACAGGTACGGTTTCATCAGGCCGTCGAGATACGCGCTGTTGGTCGCCACCCCGGACAGCAGTTCGCGGAAGTACACGACGTCGACGTCTTTCACGTCCTGTTCCGCCAGGAACTGATATTCAACATCAGCGATGTCGTTATGGGACAACTGCCAGGAGTAGAGTGCCTGGACAGCACACTCACGGGCGCGGCGACGAGCAGCAGGTTTCACGGAATTCCCCTTACAAAAATCAGGCCTTGATGGCCTTTAATACATTAATCATTTCCAGCGCAGTCAGTGCAGCTTCTGCACCTTTGTTACCGGCCTTGGTGCCAGCGCGCTCGATGGCTTGTTCGATGCTTTCGGTGGTCAGAACGCCAAAAGCGACCGGAATTTCGTTGTCCTGCGCGACGTTCAGCAGGCCATTGCTTGCGCCACCGGCGACGTATTCAAAGTGAGCAGTACCGCCGCGGATCACGGTGCCAAGTGCAATCACCGCGTCATATTTACCGGTCTTCGCCAATGCACCAGCAGCCAGCGGCAGCTCGTATGCACCTGGAACCCAGACGACGGTAATGTTGGCATCATTCACCTGACCAATACGCTTCAGGGCGTCAATCGCGCCTTCCAGCAGACTGTCATTGATGAAGTTGTTAAAACGCGCAATGGTGATGGCGACGCGGGCTTCTGGTGCCGCTACGTTAGCTTCGATAATGTTCATACTTTTCCTTTTGGGATTCGACTTACCCCATGAGGGGGGCGGATTTTATCATAATAATTTGCGTACCGCTTCCGTTATTCCGAAGCTTCTTACGCCGGTTTCAGGTGCAAACAGAGATCCGGGCCGACGTGGCGTATCTCGCTGAAACTAAATTGGGGTGCATCAGCCAGTTTCTCAAGGCCTGGCAGCACACATAAACTTCGGGCATCACTGCCTAACAGTTTAGGCGCAACGTAAACAATCAGCTCATCAACCAGCCCGGCCTGTAACAGCGCCCCGGCAAGGGTTGGGCCTGCTTCGACCCAAATGCTGTTAATCTGCTGTTTGCCAAGCTGCATCATCAGCAAAACCAGATCAAGGTGCCCGTTATGCTCGGGGATCTTCAGCGTACGCACGCCTTCAGGCCATTCGCGCGAATCGTCTTCACAGCGCGCAAACCAGGTTTCACCCGGCTGCTGGACGATGCGGTGTTCCGGGGTGACGCGATTGTGGCTGTCGATAACGATACGCACCGGCTGGCGCAGGTTTTCCTGCGGATAGCTGGCCTGCACCTCTGCATTCAATTCTGCCCAACGCACGGTGAGCGCCGGGTTATCGGCCAGCACCGTGGCGCTGCTGGTGAGAATGGCGTGACTCTCTGCCCGCAGACGCTGCACATCGCGACGCGCCTGCGGCGAGGTTATCCACTGACTTTCACCGCTCGCCATCGCCGTACGGCCATCGAGCGAAGCGCCAAGTTTAAGCTGGATATAAGGGAAACCGGTGCGCATGCGCTTAAGGAAACCCTTATTCAGGGATTCCGCTTCGCTCATCATCAACCCATGGCTGACATCAATACCTTCCTGCTGCAGGCGGTATAAACCCCGCCCGGCCACCTGAGGATTGGGATCCTGCATCGCCGCCACAACCCGACTGACGCCCGCGCTAATCAGCGCGTCGCAGCACGGTGGCGTGCGCCCGTGATGGCTACAGGGCTCCAGCGTCACGTAGGCCGTTGCGCCTTTGGCTCTTTCACCCGCCATGCGCAGCGCATGCACTTCAGCATGCGGCTCACCGGCACGGTAATGCGAGCCTTCACCGACAATCTCACCCTCTTTGACAATCACACAGCCGACGCGCGGATTGGGATGGGTGGTAAAACGGCCCTGGTTCGCCAGCTTCAGCGCTCTCGCCATGTACATTTCGTCGTGCATGAATCAGTCCTGTAAGCGGGCGATCTCTTCGCCGAATTCTTTAATGTCTTCAAAGCTGCGGTATACCGAAGCAAAGCGGATGTAGGCAACCTTATCGAGCTTTTTCAGCTGTTCCATCACCAGGTTACCAATTTGCTTGCTCGGGATTTCACGCTCACCGGTGGCGCGCAGCTGCGATTTAATATGATTCACCGCCATCTCGACGTCGTCAGAGCTTACCGGACGCTTCTCCAGTGCTTTTTGCAGACCGCTGCGCAGTTTGTCTTCGTTGAACGGCTCACGCACATCGTTGCTTTTCACAACCCGAGGCATCACCAGCTCCGCCACTTCAAACGTGGTGAAACGTTCGTTACAGACCAGACACTGGCGGCGGCGACGTACGGAAGAGCCCTCACCGACCAGGCGGGAGTCGATCACTTTGGTATCTACAGCGAAACAGAATGGGCAATGCATGGCGCGTCCTGACGAAGAAGTATCACATATCCCTATTTTACCACGACCCACACTGCGCCGTCATTTTGAGACAAACCCCCGATGGCATTCAGCGCGTTGCTGCTACCATTGACTACGACAGAACTCTGAAAGGAACCCTAACAATGACACGACGTTATGTAAGATTGCTGGTTCTGAGCAGCCTGTTTACGCTCAGCGCCTGCGCACAGCAAACCGAAGTTCATCAGATGCAGAAAAGCGTCAGTGCACTGAATCAGGACATGACCAAACTGAATCAGGAAACGGTGAAAATTGCCCAGCAAAATGCGCTGAACGCCAAATCGACCAGCGGTGTCTATCTGCTCCCGGGCGCGAATACCCCTGCCCGCCTTGAAAGCCAGATTGGGACATTGAGCATGTCGCTGCGCAATATTGCACAGAATGCCGATGGCCTGCGTGCGACCCTGCGCATCAGCGGCGAGTCCAACGATCCGCTGCCTGCCTTTAGCGGTACCGTTGAGTGGGGGGAAATTCAGGGCACTACCGACAGCTATCAGGAAGTTAACGTCAAAAATCAGCTGATTAACGCGCCAGCCAGCGTCCTTGCGCCGAGCGATGTTGACATCCCGTTACAGCTTAGCGGAGCCGATCCCAAGCAGCCGGTGTTTATCAGAATCCATGACATTCAGCCGGTGAATCCGCAGTAACAGATTGTTGCCGGATAACCCCTTTATCCGGCATTTTCATCTGCCTTTCCCTTACCTGCCGACATCCTCTGTCATCTTTTCGATTTTTCAGAAAACCCTGGAAACATTTGGGAGAATCCGTACAATGCGCGCCGTTAATGTACGCAAACGTGAACGCAATCGATTACGTACTTGAGAGAAATGTGAAACATCACATATTTTTGTGAGCAATGATTCTTATAATAGGCCCTCGCAAAAATAGTTACATTTAGAAACGCCGAGGCGATTCTTTTCACTCCCCGAAAGGGATTTTAAAAAGTGGCATCATGATGAAAAAAACACTACTGGCAGCTGGCGCTGCGCTTGCACTTTCTACGTCTTTCACCGTCAATGCAGCAGAATCGTCTAAACCTGAGTACGTTTCTGACTGGTGGCACCAGAGCGTTAACGTGGTAGGCAGCTATCACACCCGTTTCGGACCACAGATAACCAACGACGTCTACCTTGAGTACGAAGCATTCGCCAAGAAAGACTGGTTTGATTTCTACGGCTATATCGATATTCCAAAGACTTTCGGCTGGGGTAACGGCAACGATAAAGGGGTCTGGGACGATGGTTCGCGCATGTTCATGGAGATCGAACCGCGCTTCTCTATCGATAAGCTGACAGGCACCAGCCTGGCGTTTGGTCCATTCAAAGAGTGGTATTTCGCGAATAACTACATCTACGACATGGGTGCACACGGCAACGATGCCAGCAAGCAGAGCACCTGGTACATGGGTCTGGGTACCGACATCGATACCGGTCTGCCGATGAGCCTCTCCCTGAACGTGTATGCAAAATACCAGTGGCAGAACTACGGCGCGTCTAACGAAAACGAGTGGGATGGTTATCGCTTCAAGGTGAAATACTTTGTGCCGATCACGCAACTGTGGGGCGGCCAGCTGAGCTATATCGGCTTCACCAACTTTGACTGGGGCTCCGATCTGGGCGATGACAACTTCTATGATCTGAACGGCAAGCACGCTCGCACCAGCAACTCGATCGCATCAAGCCACATCCTGGCGCTGAACTACGATCACTGGCACTACTCGGTGGTAGCGCGTTACTGGCACAACGGTGGCCAGTGGGCGGATGATGCCAGCCTGAACTTCGGCGAAGGTAACTTCAACGTACGTTCCACCGGTTGGGGTGGCTACCTGGTGGTCGGTTATAACTTCTGATAATGCTGATGCCCGGCGGCGCAGGCTTGCCGGGCCTACAACAGAATGCAAGGCATCAACGGTTAGCCCGGCTTGCAGGCCCGGTAAGGCGTAGCCGCCACCGGGCAATTTCTCTACTTCACGCTCAACGCCTGACTCTGATTCAACAGCCACGGTCGTAAATACCCCACGGTATTTGAGAACGGCAGCACGCACTCCGGCAACTGAATGCCAATCTCACGTTTAATCCATTCACGTCTTGCCTGAACGCGCTCCCAAAGCTGCGGATAATCGGTTTCCAGCTGCTGGCGCAACGCGGCATCAGCCAGCGCCACGGTATCTTCAATGCTCGCCCCGGCATAACCCGGACGTGAAGGAATAATATCGATTTGCAGCAGCATGCCGCTGGCAAGCGGAATGTCAGAGCCTCGGGACACCGGTGAACACAGCCACTCTTCGTCGGCGACCAGATGGCCCGGATTGAGATGCCAGAGATACTCCGCCTGCGGTAACACATCCTCAATCAGCTGATACAGCTCACCGCCAGTCATTCCCGGGTGGATATTCTCCAGCCACGTGACGACCGCGCGAAAATAAGGAATGGCCACCACATCCAGGTAATCGCGCACTTCTGCCGGCAGCTGCGCCTCATTGCCGACCACATAGGCTGCACGGCTGCTCAGACCGCCTTTGTAACTGGTGGTCAGCGAAAACTTGTCGCCCAGCTGGATGCGTTTATCGCCAGGATAAAGATTGGCGTGAGCGAAACGATCGCCCGTCGCGGCAATCATCACCACGTTATTCGGCTGCCCGTCTGCCGCTAACAGACTGGCGATTTGCTTCTCTGTTTTACCGGGCGCAACGGCGTTCAGCGCCCGAAGAATCGCCGTTGACGCCAGGTTCGCACCGTACTCATAGTGCGCCAGCTCATTCGCATTATTGATAACGCGCGCCCCTTCAGCCGGGGAAATAAAAATTCCCGTCGCGTTGCATAATTCCGCCTGCGGTGCCGCGTCACGAATGGCATCAACGATAAATGACGGAATATCAAACATCTGCCGGGTGTTTTCCTGCCGCCCTGTGAACAGCTTCCAGCCCGCCAGCCCCAGTTTTTTACCCGCCTCCAGGCCCGCACATTTCAGCGTATCTGGCAGCGATTGTGTGTTGTCCATCGGCTGATTGGGTAGCGAGAACCACGGTGCATGTACTACGCGGTTTTCAAGCCGGGCGTGAGGGGCCAGCTTGAGGTTTTCGTTGCCAAGCACGAATACCGCTTCACCGTCCTGATGCAGCACCAACAGCGCCTCTTCGAAGCGTGGAATAAAGCCCGTGAGGTATTCAAAGTTACCGCCGTGCTCTTTGTCCGCATAGACAATCAGCGTCTCAATTCCCTGCTGGCACATCCTGGCCAACACCCGCGCTTTGCGTTGTTTGAGCGTTTCGTCGCTTAAGGTTACAGAAGGGATATCCGTCCAGCATTGAGGAGGCAAAACATCCTGAAGGCAAATCTGGTGATGACTGGTCATTTCCGTGTGACTCCCGTGCAATAAAAATGAGGCATCACCATACCCGGAACCTTCACGCTTGTGCGAAAAAAAGCGCAAGAGTTTGAACTCAGTCGGCGCGGCTTAAGCGGCTGGCTGGTGCAGGCCGATGCGGTTGCCTTCGCTGTCGATAAACAGCGCAATGGTGCCCAGTCCTTTTGGCAGCGCCATGGGACCAAAAACGCACTCGCCGTTGGCGGTGGCAATACGCTTGAGCGTGGCGTTCAGATCGGGGGTGGAGAGATAAATAATGCAGCCCTGGGCAGAGGGTTTTACCTCCGGGAATTTAACCACTGCACCGCCTGTGGCGTTCTCTTCATGAGGAAAAACGGCCATCTCGACATCGCCCATTTTTTCCTGACGCAGGGTAACCTGCATGACGGATTCATAGAACTCGACGGCGCGATTAAAATCGGAAACAGGAATTTCAAACCAGTTAATGACGTTCATAAAGCCTCCGCAGTCTTCGTGGATAACGGTGAAAGTTTACGTTAGGGACAGAAATACGTCGGGTGATTTGAGCAAAAAAAACCGCAGCACAAGGGCTGCGGTTTTCATGGCTGCTTCAGGCTTACGGCAGAATCGAAGGCTGATCGGCGCCTTCTTTCTCTACTTTCTGCTGCAGAAGGTGTTCGCGTTTCATCCCAAGCTTCAGCGCCAGTGCGGAAGCGACGTAGATGGAAGAGGCCGTACCGATGGACACACCAATCAGCATGGTCAGCGAGAACCCTTTCAGCATCGCGCCACCGAACAGGAACAGCATCAGGATAACCATCAAGGTCGTCCCGGATGTGATCAGCGTACGGTGCAGCGTCTGGGTCAGCGACACGTTAAAGATTTCGTAAGGGGTACCGCGACGAATTTTGCGGAAGTTCTCACGAATACGGTCAGAAACCACGATGCTGTCGTTCAGCGAGTAGCCGATGACCGACATCAGCGACGCAACGATGGTGAGGTCAATCTCAATGTGGAACAGAGAGAGGATCCCCATGGTAATCACCACGTCGTGCGCCAGTGAGATAACCACCCCCGCCGCCAGACGCCATTCGAAGCGGAAGCCAACGTACACGAGGATCGAGATCAGCGCGACCAGCAGCGCCATCGCGCCGTTCGTCGCCAAATCCGCACCCACGCTCGGGCCGACAAACTCAATACGCTTCACGGCCGCATTTTGGCTGCTGGATTCGTTGATCACGCTCAGCACTTTACTGCCAAGCTCCTGACCGCCGTTTTCCCCTTTCGCAGGGGGCATACGCACCATGATGTCGCGGCTGCTGCCAAAGTTCTGTACCAACGGATCGGTGAAGCCTGATTTTTGCAGGGCATCACGCGTTTGGTCCAGATCGATCGGTTGTTCCAGGCTTATCTCAATGACGGTACCGCCCGTGAAATCCAGACCCCAGTTAAAACCACGCACACCAATAATGATGATGGAAGCCACCAACAGCAGGCCTGAAATGCCAAAGGCCCAGTAGTCCCAGCGCATAAAGTCATAGACTTTACGCCCGTGGTTTAATTGTTCAACAGTATATTCCTGTGCCACAACGCACTCCTCAGATAGACAGCTTGTTGATGCGTTTGCCGCCGTACAACAGGTTTACGATGGCACGGGTGCCGACGATCGCGGTAAACATGGAAGTCGCTACACCGATACCGGTTGTAATAGCGAAGCCTTTAATCGCGCCGGTACCGACAGCGTACAGGATGATCACTTTAATCAGCGTCGTGACGTTCGCATCGAAGATGGAACTGAATGCGCCACTGTAGCCTTCAGCAATCGCCTGCTGCACGGTACGACCGTTGCTCAGCTCTTCCTTAATACGTTCGTTAATCAGTACGTTGGCGTCGACCGCCACCGCAAGGGTTAACACGATACCTGCAATCCCTGGCATGGTCAGCGTCGCCCCTGGCAGCAGCGACATGATACCGACAATCAGTACCAGGTTCGCAATCAGCGCGGAGGTCGCGATCAGGCCAAACTTCTTATAGAAGAAGATCATGAAGATGATGGAAATTGCCAGACCCGCCAGACACGCTTCCAGACCCTGCTGGATATTCTGCATCCCCAGCGTTGGACCGATGGTACGTTCTTCAACGATCTGAATTGGCGCAATCAGCGCACCGGCACGCAGCAGCAGAGAGAGCTGACGCGCTTCGTTCGGGTTGCTGATACCGGTAATACGGAAGCTGTTACCCAGGCGAGACTGGATGTTGGCGATGTTAATCACCTCTTCCTCTTTCACCAGCACGGCACGGCCTTTCGCATCTTTCTTACCGCTGTCTTTATACTCCACGAACAGGGTCGCCATCGGTTTGCCGATGTTGTCCTTGGTGAAGTTAGACATGATGTTACCACCGGCGCTATCCAGCGAGATGTTAACCTGCGGCTGGTTGTACTCGTCCTGGCTGGAAGTGGAGTCGGTGATGTGATCACCGGTCAGAATCACGCGTTTGTACAGCACAACCGGCTGTCCTTCACGGGTGTTCTTCACTTCAGAGTCGCCCGGCACGCGGCCAGCAGCGGCAGCAGCCTGATCGACGTTAGCGTTCACCAGACGGAATTCCAGCGTCGCGGTTGCGCCCAGAATCTCTTTCGCACGTGCGGTGTCCTGAATACCAGGCAGCTCAACCACAATGCGGTCAGCACCCTGACGCTGTACCAGCGGCTCAGCAACGCCCAGCTGGTTCACACGGTTACGCAGAATGTTGATGTTCTGCTGAACCGCATATTCACGCGCTTCGTTCAGGCGAGCGTCAGTCATAACGGCACGCAGCTGATTGTCACCCTGCTTGGTGATAACCAGATCGAGATGACGCGGTTTCAGATAATCCACTGCCTGGTTCCGAGCCACACTGTCGCGGAACATGATGCTCAGACCATAGTTATCTTCTTTACGTACGGTAGTGTATGTGATGCCTTTCTCGCGCAGATCGCTGCGCAGGCCATCCATATTTTGTTCCTGCAATTTGCCCAGCGCAGTGTCCATATCCACTTCCATCAGGAAGTGCACGCCGCCACGCAGATCAAGACCGAGTTTCATCGGTTCTGCGGAAATTGCGGACAGCCAACGCGGGGTTGCCGGAGCAAGGTTTAACGCCACGACGTACTTGTCACCCAGCACGCCCATCAGGGCTTCGCGCGCGCGCAGCTGGGTGTCAGTGGAGTCGAAGCGAGCAAGAATTGCGCCCTCTTCCAGTGCCACAGACTTAGCGGTAATTTTTTCTTCTTTTAAGGTGTTCTGGACCTGGATCAGCGTTTGCTCACTGGCGGCGACACCGCGCGCGCCAGTGATTTGAACAGCCGGATCCTCACCATACAGGTTGGGAAGTGCGTAAAGCAGGCCGCCAATAATGACGACGACCAGCATAATGTACTTCCACAAAGGATAACGGTTTAACACGGCAGTTCCCTTTGGGAAAACAAGAAATTACAGCGCCTTCATGGTGCCTTTCGGCAGCACGGCAGCGACGAAGTCACGCTTGATAACCACTTCAGTGGTATCGTTCAGCGCGATAGCGATGTAGCCAGCTTCAGCGACTTTAGTCACACGACCCACCAGTCCACCGTTAGTCAGCACTTCATCACCTTTAGCGATGGAGTCCATCAGCTTTTTATGATCTTTGGTGCGCTTCTGCTGTGGGCGCAGGATCATGAAGTAGAAAATCAGACCAAACACCACCAGCATCAGAATCAGAGACATTGGGCTGCTCTGCCCTGGTGCACCCGTCGCGGCTACCGCATCAGAAATAAAAAAGCTCATTGAATTTCCCTCATTATTAAAATTAATCAACGTTCAATGGTGGGACTTCCCGACCCTGACGTTGGTAAAACTCCGTCACAAAGCTCTCTAATTTACCCTCTTCGATAGCCTTGCGTAAACCCGCCATTAAACGCTGATAATAGCGAAGATTATGGATGGTATTGAGACGCGCGCCCAGAATTTCATTGCAACGGTCAAGATGATGCAAATAAGCGCGTGAATAGTGGCGACAGGTGTAGCAATCACACTCAGCGTCGAGCGTGCTGGTATCGCTTTTGTGCTTCGCGTTACGGATTTTCACTACGCCATCGGTCACGAACAGATGTCCATTACGGGCATTACGTGTTGGCATAACGCAGTCGAACATATCAATGCCGCGACGCACACCTTCAACCAGATCTTCCGGTTTGCCCACACCCATCAGGTAGCGTGGTTTGTCTGCAGGGATTTGAGGGCAAACATGCTCCAGAATGCGGTGCATGTCTTCCTTCGGCTCACCCACAGCCAGGCCGCCGACAGCGTAGCCGTCAAAGCCAATCTCCACCAGACCTTTCACGGAGACATCACGTAAATCTTCGTAAACGCTGCCCTGAATAATGCCGAACAGCGCGTTCTTGTTACCCAGACCATCAAAGCGGTCGCGGCTGCGTTTTGCCCAGCGCAGGGACATTTCCATGGAACGCTTCGCATAATCCCAGTCCGCCGGGTACGGCGTACATTCATCGAAGATCATCACGATATCGGATCCCAGATCGTACTGAATCTCCATGGATTTTTCCGGATCGAGGAAAATCGGATCGCCGTTGATCGGGTTACGGAAGTGCACACCGGCTTCGGTTATCTTGCGGAGATCGCCCAGGCTGAAGACCTGGAAACCGCCTGAATCGGTGAGGATAGGCCCTTTCCACTGCATAAAATCATGAAGATCGCCGTGCAGCTTCATGATCTCCTGGCCCGGACGCAGCCACAGGTGGAAGGTATTGCCCAGAATAATCTGCGCGCCGGTGGCTTCTACTTCTTCCGGCGTCATCCCTTTTACGGTGCCGTAAGTGCCAACAGGCATAAAGGCCGGCGTTTCAACAACGCCGCGATCAAACACCAGGCGGCCACGGCGTGCGCGTCCGTCGGTGGTATCGAGTTCAAATTTCATTCTTGCTCCAGCATCAGAGAAACAGTCTGATGGTTAAGGTGGCGAGGAGAAGGTTAACCCTCTCCCCGGCCCACTTCCGCAACGGAAGCGGGAAAAATCAGGCAATCAGCAACGTGGACTGCGGGGAATCACTCACCCACACGTTCCTGAATAGCCGACGGATTGTACGTGATGTACATAGCGTCACCGTAGCTAAAAAAGCGATATTTTTGTTCTACCGCAGACTTGTACGCATTCATGGTGTGCTGATAACCCGCAAATGCCGAGACCAGCATAATCAGCGTAGACTCTGGCAGGTGGAAGTTGGTCACCAGCGCATCGATCACTTTGTATTGATAACCTGGGTAAATGAAGATTTGCGTGTCGCCAAAGAACGGCTCAATCAGATCGCTTTTCGCTGCCTGCGCTGCGCTTTCCAGTGAACGAACGGAGGTGGTGCCTACCGCGACAACTCTGCTCCCGCGCGCTTTTGCCGCCAGCACCGCGTCAACCACGTCCTGCGGCACTTCGGCATATTCGGAGTGCATGATGTGATCTTCAATGCTGTCCACACGCACCGGCTGGAAAGTCCCCGCGCCCACGTGCAGCGTCACAAAGGCCATTTCTACGCCTTTCTCGCGCAGTTTCTCAAGCAGCGGTTCGTCAAAGTGCAGACCCGCGGTTGGGGCGGCTACCGCACCAGGCTTCTGGCTGTAGACCGTCTGATACAATTCGCGGTCTGCGTCTTCGTCCGGACGATCAATGTACGGCGGCAGCGGCATGTGGCCAATGGCATTGAGGATATCCAGCACCGGGCGCTCGTCGTTAAACTCAACTTCAAACAGCGCATCGTGACGAGCCACCATGGTCGCGTTGATGCTTTCATCATCGCCCAACAGCAGCTCTGCCCCCGGCTTCGGCGCTTTGGACGCGCGAATATGTGCCAGAATACGTTTATCGTCGAGCATGCGCTCAACCAGCACTTCAATCTTGCCGCCGCTGGCTTTACGGCCAAACAGACGCGCCGGGATCACCCGGGTGTTGTTGAATACCAGCAGATCGCCAGGGTTGAGCTTATCGAGCAGATCGGTGAAAGTACCGTGCGTCAGCGCGCCCGTCGGCCCGTCCAGCGACAACAAGCGACAGCCGCTACGCTCCGGCTGCGGATAGTGGGCAATCAGGGATTCAGGCAGTTCAAAAGAAAAATCAGCGACGCGCATGACGGTAACTCGAGACATAATAAAGAGGCGGGTAGTCTAGTGCCAGGCTGCTTCTGCTGCAACCTGTGAAGCCTTTAAATACGGATAACGGACCCATGAATTTTCTTGCGCACCTGCATCTTGCTCATCTGGCCAATAGCTCACTGCCTGGCAACCTGCTGGCGGATTTCGTCCGGGGTAACCCTGATGCGGCGTATTCCCCTGACATTGTCAGTGGGATTTACATGCACCGCCGCATCGACGTGCTGACGGATAATCTGCCGGAGGTCAAAGCCGCCCGGGACTGGTTCCGCCCGGAAACTCGCCGCGTCGCCCCTATCACGCTTGACGTGATGTGGGATCATTTCCTTTCGCGCCATTGGGCCTCCGTTTCCCCGGAGATGTCGCTGCCTGATTTTGTCCGTTATGCTCAGGGCCAGGTGACAGAAATTCTGCCAGACTCACCGCCGCGCTTCGTCAATCTGAATGACTATCTGTGGTCTGAACGCTGGCTGGAGCGCTATCGCGACATGGATTTTATCCAGCGCGTGCTGAACGGCATGGCCAGCCGCCGCCCACGCCTCGATGCGCTACGTGATTCCTGGCAGGATTTGGACACCCATTACGAAAATCTGGAACAGACCTTTTGGGCGTTTTACCCACGGATGATGGCCCAGGCCAGGGCACGAGAGCTGTAAAACTTGCGCTTTGTCACAGAATGGTTATGCTGAAACGGTTGGTAATATAATAATTGATAGGTAAAACCTGTCTCAACGATTGTCAGCGCCTCTTTGTTTCACCTGCTACCTCCCCCTATACTGGCCCGCGTTGCGTTCCATTAACCTTATAAAATTAGAGGAGAACCTCATGGTTCTGGTCACTCGTCCTGCTCCTGACTTTACTGCCGCTGCTGTACTGGGTAACGGCGAAATCGTAGATAACTTCAACTTCAAACAGCACACCGCTGGCAAAGCGACCGTTCTGTTCTTCTGGCCAATGGACTTCACCTTCGTGTGCCCATCTGAGCTGATCGCTTTCGACAAGCGTTACGAAGAATTCCAGAAGCGCGGCGTTGAAGTGGTTGGCGTTTCTTTTGACTCTGAGTTTGTCCATAACGCATGGCGCAACACCCCTGTCGACAAAGGCGGCATCGGTGCAGTGAAATACGCAATGGTTGCGGACATCAAACGTGAAATCCAGCAGGCTTACGGTATCGAGCATCCGGACGCTGGCGTTGCTCTGCGCGGTTCTTTCCTGATCGACGCTAACGGCATCGTACGTCACCAGGTCGTGAACGATCTGCCACTGGGTCGTAACATCGACGAAATGCTGCGTATGGTTGACGCGCTGCAGTTCCACGAAGAGCACGGCGAAGTGTGCCCGGCTCAGTGGGAAAAAGGAAAAGAAGGTATGGACGCTTCCCCAGCAGGCGTTGCTAAATACCTGACTGAGAACGTCAACGGCCTGTAATCAGCGCTGATTGATAGATAAAAGGCTCGCTTAGGCGGGCCTTTTTTGTTTTTGTCCCCTCACCCCGGCCCTCTCCCCAAAGGGGCGAGGGAGAAAGAAATC
>WJYM01000006.1 GCA_009668205.1 Enterobacteriaceae bacterium RIT691
TAAAAAAGCCCTTCATGCCGTAACACGAAGGGCAAAAACCTTAATGTATTGAACGACGATCGCCGTCTCTTGTTATTTTACAACCTCCAGCGTCGGGGTTGGGTATTTGCCATCAATTGCAGCCTGATCCGGACCATAAAGACGCATGATGATGTATGCATCTTTTTCAGGGATCGGCAGCCAATTGGTATCGCTGGCATCACCCTTGGCACTCAGATTGATGGTGTACATGCCATCAGCATCAGGCTTCAACGTGCGATCACCACGACTGTGACGATTGATGTCGTTGTGGGCCATTAACATGTTATCAGTACCGTAAACAGTGAAGGACCAGAACTGACTGGTATTCGGTGCTTTAAAGTGCAGGCGATATTTCTTACCGTTAGCGCCATTGATATTCTGACCATCATTTCCTTTGGCAATCTGCAGGTATACAGACTCTTCCGGTGGCAGGCCCCACTGACCGATCATCGTCCCTTCAGCAAACAGATCGCGCTTCTGATTCTGCAGTTCTTCACGAGTCCCCAGCAGGCCTTTTGAGGATTTCATTGTCGGCAGCAGTTCTTTCAGATGTGCATAACCGAGTTCTTCCCCTTTTTTCGCGGCGGCCAACTGTTCAGCGGTGAAGCTCGTTTTGCATGGCTCGATGCCGACTGCTTTATACTGCTCGATCCATTTTTTGTCCGCCGTGCCCATATCGCCTTCGCACAGAACGAAGTTCACGCGTTGCAGCCAGTTGGTTTTTGCAGGATCAGGCCAGGTGTGTACCGTTGCTTTCGGGCCGGGTTCGCCAAGATAGGCCGACAGCGTACGGATATTCCAGTCATCCATGTAACCCAGCGCGACTTTGGTGTCTTCCGGGCTGGTGGCCATGATACGGCCCATCAGCTTCAGAATGTCGGAGTCAACGCGGATAACTTCAGTCACGCTTGGCGGTACTTCACCTTTCCAGGAACGGGAAGCGAACATGAAGTGGCCACCTTTGGTGCCGCGGGTACGGGAACCGATCATCGAGGTGGTGTAGTGACCCATGTCCATGGTTTGCAGGATCCAGTAACGGCCTTTATCCATGTCCGGCACGCTGACGATAACCGGCTCAGCGCTCACGTCCAGCCAACCCTGTAGGTGCAGCGTATCGTTGTTGATGGTTGGGTGATCGGTATAGGTGTCATCCGCCAGGTGGCGAATGTTCTGGAAACGGTTCATCGGGGTGTCAGTTTTCACCGCGGTGTTGTAGAAGAATTTGTAGGCTTCATCCATGGAATAGCCATAGACGTAGGCATCTTGCGCCATTTTGTCGCTGATTTGGGCAAAGGCCGGTACTGCTACGCCACACAGTGCGGCGGCAAGGATTAACTTCTTCATATCGTACTCCGGTAAGGATTAATCGTTTATACGCGTTCGAAATCGGCTAACTTAAAGGTTTTGTGGTTCAGTTCGTCGGTCGGGCCATAGAAACGCATGGCCGGCAATGGACGCTTGCCACTGGTCGGGATCCAGTTATTTTCCAGCCCTTCAGGGGCTTTCGGGCCGACATACAGCGTCACACTGCCATCGCTGTTCTTCTTCATCTTATCGAGATCGTAAGAAGACAGGGTGGTGCGTTCACTCTCACTGTAGATAAAAGACATGGTGTCGCGGTTGTAGACGGTCAGCGCCCAGAACTGTTTCACCGGCATTTTTGCAGGGACGGTGATTTTGTATGTCTGACCTGCTTCCAACAGATTGCCGTCTTTATCAGCAACACACATCAGATACTGAGTTGCCGGGGTATCACTCAGGACTTTTGGCATATAGGTACACCAGAAGTATTCAGCGGCACGGTTAATCAGGTCGATGCGATCTTCGTAGATAAAAGTGAATGTCTTGTTGTCGTCTGCCTGCAAAAGGGAGGCATAGTGACGATCAGGCCAGTACAGCTTCTCTTTCGGGAAGTTGTCGTACCAATACTGCATATAGAACCAGGCATCAATGGCGGCCTGGCGCATCGCTTTTTTGGTCTTTTCATCCGGGGCAAATTTAATCCCATGACCTATGCCGAGTGATGAGAGCATCCCGAGCATGACTTTATCCTGCTCACGTACTGGCTCAACGCTGGCAACGGCGTGCAGATCGGTAAAGTGACGTTCATCGTAATACGGCAGAGTCGGATAGCGTTTGTTACCCGGATCGACAAATTTCTGCGTCGGCGGGTTAGCTGCTTCAGAGAGGTAGTACATCCGCATGCGTTTGGAGTAATGGTACGCATCTTCCGTCGTTTTGCCCGGTGCCTGAACGGAACGGAAAGCAAACGCCACACGGTAGTTTGGCGATGGGACGTGCAGATAACCTTCCGGAACCGGGTCCTTGTAACCCGGAGGCGTCAGCAGGAATTTACCGCCTTTTCCTTTATCGAGACCCGCAGGGCCGACATCGGCAATGGTGAACTGCCATGCATCCACAATCTGACCATACAGACTGCCGTCTGAGCCCGCCGCCGGGATCTCAAGGACAACCGGACCTTTTTGCAGATCGGTGAACGCAGTGATATACGGCGTCGTGCTGTTGGCGGTAATCGCCTCCAGATGCGGTGTTGCGGGCTTAGAGTAGGCGATAATGTCGTTGTCTTTCAGACCCAGGTTATCAAATGCCGCACGGCGGAAACTGTAAATCGCCACCGCAGGCATGTTCCACAAGACCGCTTCAAACGCGCGCTGGTATTTGATCTGATAGTCAAAATCATCAATTGAGCACGCAGCACCTTCCGGTGGCAAACCACCTGCCGTTTCACCCTTATTTCCTGCGCCATAAGCGAGCGGTTTTTTTAGAGAGATACCCTGTGCATAAACCGGGGAGGATGTTTTCAGCACCGCCAGACCTACGGCTGAACCCAGTGCCAGTTTATAAAATTCGCGACGCGTTAAAGACATAGTCCTACTCCATATAACATGAGGTGAATCTATCCCTATGAACTATAGGATAAAAACGACGTCATGATGCTTTTATTAATGACAATATTTCTACAGGGAAACCGTTCTGAGCAAGAGCCTGAACATTTATTAAAAGACATTGCGGTGGCAGGAAGACGGAAAAGGTCAGCCAGGGAAACCCTGGCTGACCTTTTAACATAGTGGTGTGGCGGTCAGCAATGGCGAGAAACGTGCTTTCTCTGTTTATGGGCGTAGAGCAGTCCATCGGCCTGAATAAAGGCGCTCTCCAGGGTGTCTTTTTGCGTCATCGAATAAGCGCCCCAGGAAAATTTCACCCACGGCTCTTTGTCGGGTTCGACTAATTTCGCGTCTATTCTGGCGATGGTGTCCTGGGCTTTGGTGATATTGGCGTCGAACAGGACAATATTGAATTCATCGCCCCCCAAACGAATACCGTAATCACTTTTACGCACCGAGGTGGCAATGGCCTCGCCGAGCAATTTGATGGCCTGGTCACCGATGTGATGGCCCAGCGTATCATTAATTTTTTTCAGGCCGTCGCAGTCCACGGCAATAACCGTAACGTCGATATTTTTCCTGAGAACGTCCTGAACTTTGCTTTCCAGTTGCGGCATGATTTTGCGATTAAACAGCCCGGTCAGGGGATCCGTCACGTTGTCGCGCGTCAGCGATGCATGGCGGTTCAGATGAAAACGGGCGTACTGGCAAATCAGCAATGTCGTCACGATGCCCAACCCCAGAAGCCACAGATTAGTCAGCGCAAAATAAAGAAAATCGAGGCTGGCATTGAGCGTGTAATAACGGGTAATTGCCTCCTGATGCTCGATCAAGGCAAAGGAGGAGAGTTTGGGTTTGTGGAAAGGAATAATATCCGCGCCGTTATTGTCCTTCATATACAGCGTTAAAAAAGACCACAGCACAGGGCGGTCAGGCGTATAGAACGAGGTGGCAAGATCGCTGATGCTGAAATCCGTCACGATCACCCCGCGAATTTTGCCGTTGGTAAACACCGGGTTCAGCATGCTGATGATATTTTTCTTCGAATAGCCATCGCGATAAATATGCGACACGATACTGTCTCCGCGCTGGAGATCGCGCAGGGCATCGCGGTCAATGTTGATAGAAATCGCGCTGGTATCAATATCGATATTGCGGTTTCCGGCAATTAACCAATTCTGAAAGGTATAGTGCCGGGTGTCGACGAGATGGGTGATGTAGATAAAATCATGGGTCAGGTCGATATAGTACCGACGGTTGTTAAAGGCGTAACCGGTGTAATTCGAAAAGCTGTATTTCGGCGACGGTCCGGCGTTGCTGTCCAACAGCACGGCCAGTTCCGGGACATCTGCCGCCCAGTGCTGGCAACGCGGATCGCGGGTTTGCAGCGTGCCGTTCAGCGGCGTAAACGTCTGCCCGGCCAGGTTCAGGCCATACACGCCGTTGACGTGCTCCACGTGCGCACAGACGGTATCCGGATCGTCCACCCCGGCTCGGCCAGGCGTCGCCGCCGAAAACGCCGTGGATAAATTAAACGCCACGCGCTGGTTAATAAACTCTTCATGAAACAGCGCCGATTTTCCGTTTTCAGCCACGTAATCCATGTATTTCTTCAGGCTCTCATACTCCCGGTACAGCAGCACGGAAAAGACCGCCGTACAGAGGATGATAATCGCGGCAAAAGTTGCGGTACGTTTAGGGTCCAGCACGATAAGAGGGTCCTTTTTCTATCCTGTCTGCGCCGGGAGTATAGCACGTGGCGCAAGGTCCCCCTCAGAATGAAACATCCCCGAACGGGTCGGGGAGGCTGTTTTAGTGCGCGCGCTGCGTGCTGGCCCAGCGCGGGGCTTTTAAATCCGCGGCAAAGAACCACACCAGCTCGCACAGCAACCCTTTCACCACGTTGTCCACCTCCGGGCGCAGCGCATGTTCACACAGCAATTGCGTCAGCGTCTGGCAGTAATCGCACAGCACATCGGCCTCGGGTTCAAAACGCTGCGGGGTATCAGGCAGCGTTTCAACGGTAAAGTGGCCAATCAGATGCACGGGGATCGGCTCGCCCAGCGTCGGGCGGAGCAGGGCGAGACAGGCCTGCAGGCGGCCTAACAGCGCCATTTTATGGCTCGGATTATTACATTCCATCAGGGTTTCGGCCACGCGGTCGCAGTAGTCGGCCAGAAAGGTAAAGTCTGTTGCGGCGCTAAAGGGAACAGCCAGAAGATCGCAGTCACTATTAAGAAGGGTGGTCATAAGTCAGGCTCCACTAAGGGTAACGTTTACCGCCAGCGGAAATGCTAATTTCACGGGTGGCGGTACCAGACGGCGTTAGCATTACCGGCCTTAGTGGACACCGGCGCGTCTTTCGACGCCACCGCCCGGACCGCCATTGAGGTGTGACCGTGCGTACGACACAAAAATGGCGCTGGCGCGCCGGTGTGTCGCCACTAAGATAACGCAGGATGCTAAACCCGGCACCTGATTTTGCAGGTGCAGCAACAAGATACTGCGATTACCACAGTCAGAGAAGGGGCATTTCCGGAAGGAGCCTCTCATTATCGGATGTAATTTTATGCGAGGCGTTGCAGGCGGGTTTCAGTGGCGGGTGCCCGGCGGCACTGCGTTTGCGCGGGCCTACAAAACCACAACCCGCGGTCTTGTCGGCCTGGCATGTCGGTCTGGCGTGTAGGCCCGGTAAGGCGTAGCCGCCACCGGGCATTGAGAGCCGCCAGGCATGGAAACAACATGACTTCTTATCACCGAACGTCGGCGACGATCGCAGAATCATGAAACACCGCCACCCGCTCCTCGAATGAATATGAGCCTCCCCGCATCGTCAAAAACTGCCCCTTGAGATTATAGCGAAAATGCTATATCGCTGTTATAGTAAATAAGCTATGAGGGAACATACATGTGGGGCGTAGAAACAACGGCAATGTTTGACGACTGGTTCATGGAGCAAACGCAAGCACTTCAGATAGATATGCTGGCAGCCATGCACCTTCTGGAAGAGTTTGGGCCACATCTTGGGCGACCTTATGTCGATACGGTCCACGGCTCACTCTACAGCAATATGAAAGAATTGCGGGTGCAGCAGGGAGGCGAGCCGGTAAGGGCATTTTTTGCCTTCGATCCTGAGCGTAATGCCATTGTGCTTTGCGCGGGTAACAAAACGGGCGTGAATGAAAAGCGCTTTTATAAAGAGTTGATCAAACTTGCAGACGCGGAGTTTAGTCAACATCTGTCCAGGTAAAGGAGCCTGTATGTCTACGCTAAAAGCATTGATGGCGCAGCAGAGCCCCGAGGCTCAATGCTGTGTTGCTGAAAAAGTGGAAGCGCTGCGTCAGACTGTCGTTCTGACTCAACTGCGCGAAGAGCTGAATCTGTCGCAGGCCCAGCTGGCGGAGGCCATGGGGGTCAAACAGCCTACGGTGGCCAGAATGGAGCAACCTGACAACGATCCCCGTCTGTCTACGCTCAAACGCTACGTTGCGGCGTTAGGGGGAGAATTGACTATCGATGTCACGCTCCCGACCGGGAAGCGAATCGCCTTTCATCTGTAACGCATTGAATGAAAAATAAAGCCCTGATCGTAAGACCAGGGCTTTGCTTTACGTCAGTCAGAAAACAACGTTACTTCTTCTTCTCACCCAACGTCGGCGTTTCGTCAAAGAAGTTCCACGGTTTGAGCAGCGCGTGAACCCATTCGGTCGGCATAATCGGCCACTCCTCGGCGCGGGCGACGTGGGTGGTGCCCGTCGTTATCCACACCACATCATCCTGATTATCGACTGACTCATTGTCTTTGCTGTACTGGCCGAGCCCGGTGTCGTGGGTTGAACGGTTCGGGTATTTGCCTTCCGGATAGCGCTCGTCGGCTTTATAGCGCGTAACCCACAGCTGTTTATCCATAAAGCTCAGGCGGTGATAAATCCACTCGTCCGGGGCAAATTTCGCACCGGTGGCTACCGGGTGGGTGCCTCCGGCGTATGGGATAATCTGGTAGGACACCGGATTGCCCATACGGTTTTCTTTGCTGGTGTTGCTCAGCAGACGAATGGTGCCCGGATCAAACTTCTGTGCCGCTTCTTGTTCGGTTTCGATGGTGTGCTGATCGAGCTGCATGGTGCTGGTACGCGGGCCGCCCGCGGTGTTTGGCTTCACGTCAGGATCCATCGCCACCAGGCGGTTGTTCTCGCCATCCACGTCCATATCGAGGCGGAAGTTGTAGATATGCTGGTGGGTGGTGCCAACGATGTTGTGATCGATAAGCGTGCCGTATTTGGTATCGTCTTTCGCGCTGGGGTCATGCATGGTTTTGGCCTGCACGCCTTTCACCGCTTCAATACCTGTGGCGCCAGCATCGATGCCGATCACCCCGTTATCGTGGAACACCCAGTCGAAGATATAGTCGTAGTTACCGACGGTGCTTATCCAGCGGATAACCAGTTCGCGGCGCTCGGTGCTGACGTTAGGCTGGCCCATTTCCTGATGCTTATACTCCGGCCCGGCATAGCGTTCGAACACGGCAATTGCATGCGGAATGTCCATCGGTTTCCCGGTGTAATCGGCGATGGTTTCGTCCAGAAGCACGGCGTTAGACGGCGCATCTTTGCCGCGCGCGATGGACGAGGTGAGGGTGCCCATGCCGTAATCGCCGGAATCCAGATACGCTTTGAAGTACCAGCCCACGTCCGGGTCGCCGTAAGGCACGATCATGCCGCCGAGCGAACCTTCGTACATCACTTTACGTTTGGTGCCGTTATCGTTGTACGTCACGGTCGACAGAATCGGGCCGACGCGGGAATCCAGACGGACGTGGAAATCCCAGTTCTGCCAGTGGATCATGTCACCGGTGATGGTGTAGTTTTTGCCTTCCGGCTCAATGATATCCAGCGGTTTGATTTTTTGCGCCACGCGGTCGCGACCGTCATACGGACGCGGTGTAAGCGGAACCGGGATCACCGGGCCTTCTTCAATTTTAATGATCTTCTTCTGCTCTAAATCGACGACTGCCACCAGGTTTTCAATCGGGTGCGCCCAGTAGTTGCCGTCGCCCACGTCCAGATAGCTCACTACTTTCAGCAGGCGATCTTCCTGCTTCAGGCCATCTTTACCGTCGAAATAGCCCACGGTCAGCGGGGTGGTGATCACTTTGCTCGGGTCGGTAATGCCGTGTTTTTTCAGCACGTCAGCAAACTCAGCGCTTGCGTTAATCACGTTCTGTACGGTGGCGAAATCATCCAGCAGCACCATGCCGTGCGCGTCCTTGACTGGCTCCCAGTGCAGCACTTTTTTGCTCTGCAAATCGACCTGGCTTTCAATGACATGTTTGCCGTCGAGCATGGTGACGTTCGCCAGGCGCGGTTCGTCCACGGGTTTCCCGCTCATCACGAAATCCCACACTTTGGCTTTTTCCGGCTCGGCTAAGGCAATTTGGGTAAAGCGGGTATTCGGTTTGAAATCTGGCGAGGCTTTCACGATCTCCACCGCTGCAGATATTTCAGCGGCGGTCAGCGCATTCAGCGGATGCGGCTTTTTCTCCACCTGGAAAGTCTGGTCGAGGCCGGACTGGAACACGTCGTTGATAAAGGTATCGGAGATCCACGCTTTGTTGTGCTTCATCACTACCGGCACCTGTAACGTCAGGGTTTTGCCGTTGACGACGGCGGTTTTCGCGCCGGGTTTCACCTTCACATACGCGCCGTCTTTGGCGATGGTGAACATCTGGGCGTAATCATCCCACTGCACGTCGGCACCGAAATCCTGCAACGTTTTGTCCATCGGCACCATATGCGCTTCGCCGCCGTGGGCGAAGACAGGGGTTTGCCAGCTACACATCAGGGCCACGGCCATCGCCAATGCCGTTTTACGGGCGGAGAAAGAAGTAAGGCTTGCCATTGTTAACCTCATCTTATTAGTCATATTTGGTGTTGTATTGCGTCATGCTCACCCTAACAGCGTGCGGACTCACCGTGTTTGTCTGCACCTGCCAGGCGTTTTGTCAGATTTGCCAGAATGTGTGTGAGGTTTATTGCCGGATGGCGTTATCCCCTGTAGGCCGGGTCAGGCGGAGCCGCCACCCGGCGATACGGAATTAAAAATCCCCGTGCTGACGCGCGACCAGGGTCAAAATGGAATACAGCGCCACGGCCTGCTGGTGCTGGTTAAACACTTCCACCGCCCATTCCACCACGCCGGTAGGTTTATCTTCGGCGGTTTTCTGGCGCTTGAGGGTTTTGCGTTTTACCGTCAGGCGCACCTGGATGGTATCGCCCGGTTTAACGGGTTCGATGAAGCGCAGGTTTTCCATGCCGTAGTTGGCGATCACCGGACCCACGCCGTCATCGACAAACAGGCCTGCCGCGGCGGAGATGATGAAGTAACCGTGCACCACGCGTTCGCCGAAGAAGGATTCTGCCGCCGCAATTTTGTCCATGTGCGCGTAGAAGTGATCGCCACTCAGGCAGGCAAAATTCACAATGTCTGTTTCGGTCAGCGTACGACGCGGGGTCAGCAGGCTGTCGCCCGGCTGTAACTCTTCGAAGTATTTACGGAACGGGTGAACCCGGTCTTCCTGCACTTTCGCGCCGCGCACCCACTGTTTGCTGATGCTGGCGAGCATCGTCGGGCTGCCCTGCACGGCGGTGCGCTGCAGATAATGTTTCACCGCACGTAAACCACCCAGCTCTTCACCGCCGCCCGCGCGGCCCGGACCGCCGTGCAGCAGCTGCGGCAGCGGGGAACCGTGTCCGGTAGACTCTTTCGAGGATTCTTCGTTGAGGATCTGAATACGCCCGTGCGCGCGTGCGGCACCCAGAATAAACTCGCGAGCGATGTCGCTGTCCGCCGTCACCAGCGTGCCCGCCAGGCTTCCCTGACCCGCCCGCGCCAGCGTCAGCGCATGTTCACGGTTCTGATAAGGCATCAGCGTGGCGACCGGGCCAAAGGCTTCCACGGCGTGAACCGCAGGGGTTTCATCCGGCTGCGGGCAGAACAGCAGGGTCGGTGGGAAGAATGCCCCGGCCGCCTGCAAATCCGCTTTGCCACCCAGACGCACTTCACAGCCCGCTTTCACCAGCGTATCGACTTTTTCCTGCACGTCCGTGCGCTGTTCAGCATTCACCAGCGCCCCCATTTTCACGCCTTCCTGCGCCGGGTCGCCGACCTTCACGCCCTGCAAACGGGCGACCAGCGCGTCGCTGACGGCATCAATTTGCGCCTGCGGAACGATGATACGGCGAATGGCGGTACATTTCTGGCCCGCTTTGGTGGTCATTTCACGGACGACCTCACGGATAAACAAGGCAAATTCCGGCTGCTCTGGCGTGACGTCTTCGCCCAGCACGCAGCAGTTCAGGGAATCGGCTTCCATGGTGAACGGAATCGAATTTTTGACGATATTCGGCTGAATGCGCAGCGATTGGCCGGTCTGCGCCGAACCGGTGAAGGTGACCACGTCCTGGAAATCGAGCTGGTCGAGAAGGTCGCCCGCGCCGCCGCAAATCAGGCTGATCGCACCGTCCGGGACCAGACCGCTGTCGACAATCGCTTTGACCATTGCCTGCGTTACCTGCGCACTGGCCGTAGCGGGTTTGATGATGGCGGGCATTCCGGCGAGCCACGTTGGCGCCAGTTTTTCCAGCATGCCCCAGCAGGGGAAGTTAAAGGCGTTGATGTGCACCGCCACGCCGGATTTGGCGGTCAGCACGTGACGCGCCGCAAATCCGCCGTTTTTCGACAGCGGAATCAGCTCATCTTCCGGCCACAGCACGTCGTCCGGCAGCTCACGTGCGCCAAGGCCCGCGTAGGTAAACAGCGTGCCGATGCCGCCTTCGATATCCACCCAACTGTCGGCGCGGGTGGCACCCGTTTGTGCGGACAGGGTATAGAACGTTTCTTTCTGTTCCAGCAGATGTTTCGCCACGGCTTTCAGCATCGCGGCGCGTTCAATAAAGGTCATTTTGCCCAGTGCAGTACCGCCATGTTCGATGGCATAGCGCTTAGCCTGCGCCATATCCAACCCAACGCTGGTCACAGAATAGAGCGCTTCGCCCGTAATGGCGTGATGAATACTGCGCTCGCTGCCCCGGCCAGACTGCCAGGTGCCGGATAAGAAACTGGTTAACTGCTGCATCTTGCTTCTCCGTAAAATGTTACGTCGTATCGCCTTATATAGTTTGATTGTGAATCATAAAAAGCAATCCTGATTTTAATATTTTATTAACAATGCGATCCGCGTTGGATTGTCCTTAAAGGCTATCTTGCTGTAATTACGGGGTTATGTGATTTACTCTGCGACAAGGTTCACAGAATACACAAACCATTCTTGGGGGTTTAGTTAACTATTATGTAACTTCTCATAAACAATGTGATTCACATAAAGACCATAAGTGAATCAAATGGGAATCATAAAGGTGACAATGTGACTGAAGAACAACGCTTTGACGCACGCATCGCCGAAGAGACGGCCATCGAGCCGCAGGACTGGATGCCGGAGGCGTACCGCAAAACCCTGATCCGCCAGATTGGTCAGCACGCCCATTCCGAAATCGTTGGCATGCTGCCGGAAGGCAACTGGATCACCCGCGCGCCGACGCTGCGCCGCAAAGCCATTCTGCTGGCGAAAGTGCAGGATGAAGCGGGGCACGGGCTTTATCTCTATAGCGCCGCCGAAACCCTCGGCTGCGCCCGCGAAGACATCTACCAGAAGATGCTCGATGGGCGCATGAAGTACTCCTCGATTTTTAACTACCCGACGCTGAGCTGGGCCGATATCGGTGTGATCGGCTGGCTGGTAGACGGCGCGGCCATCGTTAACCAGGTGGCGCTGTGCCGTACCTCATACGGCCCTTATGCCCGCGCGATGGTGAAAATCTGTAAAGAAGAGAGCTTCCATCAGCGTCAGGGGTTCGAAGCCTGCATGGCGCTGGCAAACGGCAGCGACGCGCAAAAGCAGATGTTGCAGGATTCGATCAACCGCTTCTGGTGGCCTGCGCTGATGATGTTCGGGCCGAACGACGACAGCTCGCCGAACAGCGCCCAGAGCCTGGCGTGGAAAATCAAACGGTTCGGTAACGATGAGCTGCGCCAGCGCTTCGTCGACAACACGGTGCCGCAGGTGGAAATGCTTGGCATGACCGTGCCGGATAACGATCTGACGATCGATGAAACCACCGGTCAGTACCGTTTTGGTGAGATTGACTGGCACGAATTTAATGAAGTGATCAACGGACGCGGCGTGTGCAATCACGAGCGTCTGGTCGCCAAGCGTAAAGCCTGGGAAGAGGGCGCATGGGTGCGGGAAGCCGCGCTGGCGCACGCGCAAAAACAACAGGCCCGCAAAGTGGCATAAGGAGAACAACGATGAGCAATGTCTACTGGCCGTTATACGAAGTGTTCGTTCGCAGCAAACAGGGGTTATCGCACCGTCACGTCGGCAGTCTGCACGCCGCGGACGACCGCATGGCGCTGGAAAATGCCCGCGATGCCTATACCCGCCGCAGTGAAGGCTGTTCAATTTGGGTGGTGAAGGCGAGTGAGATCGTGGCCTCGCAGCCGGAAGAGCGCGGCGAGTTCTTCGACCCGGCGGAAAGCAAAATCTACCGTCACCCGACGTTCTACACCCTGCCTGACGGCATCGAGCATATGTGAGGCAGTCGTGATGAATCAGGATCCCATTTCAACCTATGCCTTGCGTCTGGGCGATAACGGTCTGGTGCTGGCACAGCGTCTTTCGGCCTGGTGCGGTCATGCGCCGGAGCTGGAAATCGATCTGGCATTAGCCAATATCGGCCTCGATCTGCTGGGGCAGGCGCGCAATTTCCTTAGCTACGCTGCGGAACGTCAGGGCAACGGCGACGAAGACACGCTGGCATTTTTCCGCGATGAACGTGAATTCCGCAATGTGCTGTTAGTCGAGCAGCCGAACGGCAGTTTTGCCGACACCCTGGCGCGCCAACTGTTTATGGATGCCTGGCACGTGGCGCTGTTCAGCCGTCTGGTGAACAGCAAGGACGCGCAGATTGCTGCCATCGCCGCGAAGTCGATTAAAGAGACGCGCTATCACCTGCGCTTCAGCCGTGGCTGGGTTGAGCGTCTGGGCGGTGGCACCGAACTTTCCACCCAGCGTATGCAGGCGGCTATCGACAGCCTGTGGCGCTTCACTGCTGAACTGTTCCAGGCCGACGCGCTGGAGATCCAGCTCAGCGAGCAGGGGATCGCGGTTGATCCGCGTGAGTTGCATGACGAATGGCTGGCAGAAATCACCGCTGCGCTGAATGCCGCTGAACTGACGGTTCCGCAGGAACAGGCGTATCGCACAGGCGGCAAGCAGGGGCTGCACACCGAACATCTGGGGCCGATGCTGGCAGAGATGCAGTATCTGCAGCGCTCGCTCCCTGGGCAGCAGTGGTAAAGGAGAACGCCATGCAACGTCTTGCGGAAATTGCACCCGCCGAAGTACATCAGATTTGGGCGCTGTTAAGCCAGATCCCCGACCCGGAAGTCCCGGTGTTAACCATCACCGATTTAGGCATGGTGCGCAGCGTGACGCCACAGGGCGAAGGCTGGGTGATTGGCTTTACGCCGACCTATTCGGGCTGTCCGGCAACAGAGCATCTGATTGGCGAAATTCGTTCCGTGATGACCGCGCAGGGCTTTGCGCCGGTGCATATTGTGCTGCAGCTCGACCCGGCGTGGACCACCGACTGGATGACGCCGGACGCCCGTGAGCGCCTGCGCCAGTACGGCATCAGCCCGCCGCAGGCGCATGCCTGCCATGCAGACCTGCCCGTTGAGGTGGCGTGCCCGCGCTGCGGTAGCCACCACACCAGCATGATCTCCGAATTCGGTTCCACGGCCTGTAAAGCGCTGTACCGCTGCGAAAGCTGCCGGGAACCCTTTGATTACTTTAAATGTATTTGAGGTTGCCATGACGACGTTTCATTCGCTTACGGTGGCAAAAGTGGAGCCGGAAACCCGCGACGCGGTGACCATTACTTTTGCGGTGCCGCAGGATCTCCAGAGCGCCTATGCCTTCCGTCCGGGCCAGCATTTGACCCTGAAAGCCCAGCTGGCGGGCGAAGAGCTGCGCCGCTGTTACTCCATCTGTCGCCGTGCCGTTCCCGGTGAAATCAGCGTGGCGGTGAAAGCCATCGAAGGCGGACGTTTTTCCCGCTATGCCCGCGACGAAATCAAATCCGGCATGCGCCTGGAGGTGATGGTGCCGCAGGGCAATTTCGGCTACCAACCGCAGCCCGCGCGCACCGGACACTATCTGGCGATTGCCGCCGGCTCCGGGATCACGCCGATGCTGGCGATTGTTGAAACCACCCTTGAGGCCGAGCCGCACAGCGAGTTCACCGTGATTTACGGTAACCGCAGCAGCCAGAGCATGATGTTTCGCTCGCTGCTTGCCGACCTGAAAGACAAATACCCGACGCGCCTGCAACTGCTGTGCATCTTCAGCCAGGAAACGCTGGACAGCGCACTGCTGCACGGGCGCATTGACGGCGAGAAGCTGAAAGCACTTTCCGGCTCGCTGCTCACCTTCAGCCAGTTCGACGAAGCGTTTATCTGTGGCCCGGCGGCAATGATGGACGAGGCCGAAATGGCGCTGGTTGAACTCGGTATGCCTGCCAAAGCGATTCATCTTGAACGCTTCAACACGCCGGGTAGCACGGTGCGTCACGCGTCCAGCGTCCAGGCTGACGGCCAGACGGTGACGATTCGCCAGGACGGACGCGACCGCGCGATCACGCTTTCCGGTGAAGATGAAAGCATTCTCGATGCCGCCCTGCGACAGGGTGCGGATCTGCCGTATGCCTGCAAAGGCGGCGTGTGCGCCACCTGCAAATGCAAAGTGCTGCGCGGTGAAGTGTCGATGGCCACCAACTACAGCCTGGAGCCGGATGAACTGGCGGCGGGCTATGTCCTGAGCTGTCAGGCCCTGCCGATGACCGCTGACGTGATCGTCGATTTCGACGCCAAGGGGATGGCATGAGCGAGCTACTGATAAGCCAGCACCAGCGCGTACTGCGGCTGACGCTGAACCGCCCGCAGGCGCGCAATGCGCTCAACAATGCGCTGCTGACGCAAATAGCCGAGCGGCTTGAAAGCGCCCAGCAGGACAGCGGCATTGGCGCGGTGGTGATCGCCGGTAACGACACCTTTTTCGCCGCAGGCGCGGATTTACAGGAGATGGCGGAGAAGGACCTGCCTGCCACCCTCAACGACATTCGCCCGCGTTTATGGGCCCGTATTGACGCGTTCAGTAAACCGCTGATCGCCGCCGTGAACGGCTACGCGCTGGGCGCGGGCTGTGAGCTGGCGCTGCTGTGCGATGTGGTGGTGGCGGGTGAAAACGCCAGTTTCGGTCTGCCGGAAATCACGCTGGGTATTATGCCTGGCGCGGGCGGCACGCAGCGTCTGATTCGTTGTGTCGGCAAATCGCTGGCGACGCAAATGGTGCTGACCGGAAAAGCGATTTCAGCCCAACGCGCGCAGCAGGCCGGACTGGTGAGTGATATCCATCCGGTGGGGTTAACGGTGGAATATGCGCTGAAGCTTGCCGCACACATGGCTGCGCACTCTCCGCTGGCGCTGCAGGCGGCAAAACAGGCGCTGCGCCAGTCTCAGGAAGTGAACCTTTCCGCAGGCTTAGCCCAGGAACGCCAGCTGTTCACGCTGCTGAGCGCCACCGACGATCGCCGCGAAGGTATCGCGGCGTTTCTGGCGAAACGTCAACCCGACTTCAAAGGACGCTAACGATGGACGCTTTTATTCTCAGTCACGTGGAAAACGGGGTGATGACCCTGACGCTGAACCGCCCGGAAAGGCTCAACAGTTTTAACGACGTGATGCATCAGCAGCTTGCCGAATGCCTGAAGCAGGCCGAGCGCGATGACACCATTCGCTGTTTGCTGATGACCGGTGCCGGGCGCGGTTTTTGCGCCGGGCAGGACCTGAACGATCGTAACGTCGATCCGAACGGGCCTGCGCCGGATCTCGGTTACTCGGTGGAAACGTTTTACAACCCGCTGGTTAAGCGTCTGGCGAAGCTGCCAAAACCGGTTATCTGTGCGGTGAATGGCGTCGCGGCTGGCGCTGGCGCGACGTTGGCGCTCGGTTGCGACATTGTGATAGCCGCCCGCTCTGCCAATTTCGTGATGGCCTTCAGCAAGCTGGGCTTAGTGCCGGACTGTGGCGGTACCTGGCTGCTGCCGCGCGTGACCGGGCGTGCCCGGGCGATGGCGCTGGCCTTGCTCGGTGACAAACTGAGTGCGGAACAGGCGCAGCAGTGGGGCATGATCTGGCAGGTAGTGGACGACGCACAGCTCAGCGATACCGCCGGGCAGTTGGCTCGCCATCTGGCGACGCAGCCGACCTTTGGCCTTGGGCTTATCAAGCAGGCGATCAACGCCGCCGAAACCAACACGCTGGAAACGCAGCTCGATCTGGAGCGTGATTTCCAGCGTATGGCCGGGCGCAGCGCCGATTACCGTGAAGGCGTCAGCGCCTTTATGGCAAAACGTCAGCCACAGTTCAGCGGGAAATGATCATGAGCCAACAGATTAGAACCGTCGCGGTCATTGGCAGCGGCACCATGGGGGCTGGCATTGCTGAAGTGGCGGCCATGTCCGGGCAACAGGTCTTGCTGCACGACATATCTGCCGACGCGATAAGCCGCGCCATTGACGGGCTGCGTAGCCGTCTTGCGTCACGCGTTTCACGCGGAAAGTTAACGGCGGAGCTGGCCGATCGCGCCTTGTCGCGCATCGTTCCGGTAAGCGATATCGCCGCGCTGGCCGCCGCCGATTTGGTGATTGAAGCGGCAGCTGAAAATCCCGACATCAAGAAAGCGTTGTTCAATCAGCTGGGCGAAATCTGCCCGCCGCAAACGCTGCTAACCAGCAACACCTCCTCCATTTCCATCACTGCCATTGCCGCCGGTGTGAAGCACCCGGAGCGCGTGGCGGGGCTGCATTTCTTTAACCCGGCACCGGTAATGAAACTGGTGGAAGTGGTGAGCGGCGTGGCGACATCCGCGGAAGTGGTGACGCAGCTCAGCCAGTGTGTGCTGGCGTGGGGCAAACAGCCGGTACATTGCCAGTCGACGCCGGGGTTTATCGTCAATCGTGTGGCGCGGCCTTACTACGCCGAAGCGTGGCGCGCGCTGGAAGAACAGGTTGCCGCGCCGGAGGTCATTGATGCCGCGCTGCGTGAAGCGGGCGGTTTCCCGATGGGCCCGCTGGCGCTGACCGATCTGATTGGTCAGGACGTCAACTTTGCCGTGACCTGCTCGGTGTTTAACGCGTTCTGGCAGGAACGCCGCTTCCTGCCGTCGCTGGTTCAACAGGAACTGGTGCTGGCGGGGCGCTTCGGTAAGAAAAGCGGGCAGGGCGTGTATCGCTGGCCGGAAGGGGCAGCCGAGGTGACGTTCTATCCGGCTATTCCGGCGCATTGCCAGGCGGCAGAGGTGAAAAAAGAAAGTGACGTTGTCACTCTTGATGAGCTCCTGCTGCTGGAAACCAACGGTGAAACGGCGCAGGCCGCCGCAACGCGCTTGCATCGTCCGGTGGTGGTGATGGACAGAAGCGACAGCAACGTGGTGGTGATTGCCGCCGCCGCCAGCAACCGTCTGGAATCAACCGAAAAAGCGATTTACTGGCTGCAGCAGCAGGGAAAAAAAGTGCTGCTGGTGGCTGATTATCCGGGACTGCTGGTGTGGCGCACCGTGGCGATGCTGGTGAACGAGGCGCTGGATGCGCTACAGAAAGGCGTCGCCAGCGAAGCCGATATCAACATCGCCATGCGTCTGGGCGTGAATTACCCACGGGGGCCGCTGCAGTGGGGTGAACAGCTTGGCTGGCAGCGGGTGCTTGCGCTGCTGGAAAACCTGCAGCGTCACTACGGCGAAGAGCGCTATCGCCCTTGTTCCTTATTGCGCCAACGGGCGCTTCTGGAGAGCAGCTATGAGTCATAACGCCTGGCAAAACGCCCGCGCCATGTATGAGCGCGATACCTGCGCTCAGGCGCTGGGTATCGACATTATTGAGATGGACGAAGGCTGCGCGGTGCTGACCATGACCGTCACGCCACAGATGCTCAACGGGCATCAGACCTGCCACGGCGGGCAGTTATTTTCACTGGCGGATACCGCCTTTGCCTACGCCTGCAACAGCCAGGGGCTGGCGGCAGTGGCGTCGGCCTGCAATATCGATTTTCTGCGTCCGGGCTTTGCCGGCGACAGGCTCACCGCCACCGCGCGGGTGAAGCATCAGGGCAAACTGACCGGCGTGTATGACATTGAGATCGTCAACCAACAACAAAAGACTGTCGCCCTGTTTCGCGGTAAATCCCACCGCATCGGCGGCAGCGTAACAGGAGAAGCCTGATGCGTGACGCGTTTATCTGTGAAGGTGTTCGTACCCCGGTTGGGCGCTATGGCGGCGCATTGTCCAGCGTGCGAGCGGACGATCTGGCGGCGGTACCGCTGCGTGCGCTGTTAGCGCGTTTGCCGCAGCTGGATGCCGAACGCATCGACGACGTTATTTTCGGCTGTGCCAATCAGGCCGGGGAAGACAACCGTAACGTGGCGCGCATGGCGGCGCTACTGGCAGGGCTTCCGCAGACGGTCTCTGGTACCACCATCAACCGCCTGTGCGGTTCGGGGCTGGATGCCATTGGTTTTGCCTCGCGTGCGATCAAAGCGGGCGATGCGGATCTGCTGATTGCCGGTGGCGTGGAGTCGATGTCCCGCGCCCCGTTCGTGATGGGCAAAGCGTCAACCCCGTTCCAGCGTCAGGCGGAGATGTTTGATACCACCATCGGCTGGCGTTTTGTGAACCCGCTCATGCAGCAACAATTTGGTACTGACAGCATGCCGGAAACGGCAGAGAATGTAGCTGAGTTGTTAAAAATCAGCCGTGCGGATCAGGATGCCTTCGCACTGCGCAGTCAGCAGCGCACCGCTATCGCTCAGCGTAACGGTATTCTGGCTGAGGAAATTGTGCCGGTCAGCGTGAAGGGGAAAAAGGGCGCGGCCACGGAAGTCAGCGAAGATGAGCATCCTCGCGCTGACACCACGCTCGAACAGCTCGCGGGCCTGAAGGCCCCGTTCCGCCAGAACGGTGTGATTACGGCGGGCAATGCGTCTGGCGTGAACGATGGTGCCGCGGCGCTGATTATCGCCAGCCGTGAAATGGCTGAACTGCAGGGGTTAACGCCACGAGCGCGCATTGTGGCGATGGCCACCGCAGGCGTTGAACCGCGTCTGATGGGGCTTGGCCCAGTACCGGCGACCCGCAAAGTGCTGGAGCGTGCAGGGCTGAGCATCAACGATATGGACGTCATCGAGCTGAACGAAGCGTTTGCCGCCCAGGCGCTGGGCGTTCTGCGTCAATTGGGGCTGCCGGACGATGCCCCGCATGTTAACCCGAACGGAGGGGCGATTGCGTTAGGCCATCCGTTGGGGATGAGCGGTGCCCGGCTGGCATTGGCGGCCAGCAATGAACTGCACCGTCGCGGCGGGCGTTACGCCCTCTGCACGATGTGTATCGGTGTGGGTCAGGGCATTGCCATGATCCTGGAGCGTGTGTGAGCTGATTAACCTGTGAGTACCCTACAAAATGACAACTACAAAATTAGATCCGATCGAAACCGCGTCCGTTGATGAACTGCAGGCATTGCAGACCGAACGCCTGAAATGGACGCTGAATCACGCTTATAGCAATGTGCCGATGTACCGCCGTAAATTCGATGAGGCGGGGGTTCACCCTGACGATTTCAAAGAACTGAGCGACATCCGTAAATTCCCGTGCACCACCAAGCAGGATCTGCGCGATAACTATCCGTTCGACACCTTTGCGGTGCCCATGGAGCAGGTTGTCCGTATCCATGCGTCTTCCGGTACCACCGGCAAGCCAACGGTGGTGGGCTATACCCAGAACGATATCGACACCTGGGCGAATATCGTTGCCCGCTCCCTGCGTGCAGCGGGCGGCAGCGCGAAAGACAAAATTCATGTGGCCTATGGCTACGGGCTGTTTACCGGGGGCTTAGGCGCACACTATGGCGCAGAGCGTCTGGGGGCGACGGTGATCCCGATGTCCGGTGGCCAGACAGAAAAACAGGCGCAGCTGATCCGTGATTTCAAACCGGACATGATCATGGTGACGCCGTCGTACTGTCTGAATCTGATTGAAGAGCTGGAACGCCAGATGGGCGGGGACGCCAGCCAGTGTTCGCTGCGCGTAGGCGTGTTTGGCGCGGAGCCGTGGACGATGGCGATGCGTAAAGAAATTGAGCGTCGTCTGGGGATCACCGCGCTGGACATTTACGGCCTGTCCGAAGTGATGGGCCCCGGGGTGGCGATGGAGTGTATCGAAACCGCTGACGGTCCGACTATCTGGGAAGACCATTTCTATCCGGAAATCGTGAACCCGAATGATGGCACGGTGCTGAATGACGGCGAGCAGGGCGAACTGCTGTTCACCACCCTGACCAAAGAGGCGCTGCCGGTGATCCGCTATCGCACCCGAGACTTAACCCGTCTGCTGCCGGGCACCGCCCGCACCATGCGCCGCATGGACCGCATCAGCGGGCGCAGTGACGATATGCTGATCATTCGCGGCGTCAACGTCTTCCCGTCACAGCTGGAAGAAGAGATCGTCAAATTCGAGCACTTGTCGCCGCACTATCAGCTGGAAGTGAATCGCCGCGGGCATCTGGATTCGCTGTCGATCAAAGTCGAACTGAAAGAGAGCAGCCTGTCGCTGAGCCATGAACAGCGCTGCCAGGTGTGCCATCAGCTGCGTCACCGCATTAAATCGATGGTCGGGATTTCAACGGATGTGACTATCGTCAACTGCGGCAGCATTCCACGCTCGGAAGGCAAAGCCTGTCGCGTGTTTGACCTGCGTAAAGTGGCGGCAAACGGCTGACTTATGCGAGTGATTGCCGGGCGGCACGGTGTTTGCCCGGCCTACAAAATATCGTAGGCCCTGCAAGCGAAGCGCCGCCGGGCAAGGCTGTGCTATGATTCATCAAGGATGAAAATAACAACAGAATGAATCAGATGAGTAAAATTGACGCCTTTATCCAGCAGGCCGTGGCGGCGGTTCCGGTCAGCGGCACCTCATTAATCTCCTCCCTTTATGGTGACGCGCTTTCCCATCGCGGGGGCGAAATCTGGCTCGGCAGCCTGACGGCGTTGCTGGAAGGGCTTGGCTTCGGCGATCGCTTCGTCCGCACGTCGTTATTCCGACTCAATAAAGAGGGCTGGTTGGACGTTGACCGAATCGGAAGGCGCAGTTTTTACCGCCTGAGCGATAAAGGCCTGCGCTTAACGCGACGGGCGGAAAGCAAAATCTACCGCGCAGAGCCGCCGACCTGGGATGGCACCTGGCTGCTGTTGCTTTCGGAAGGACTGGATAAATCCACCCTCGCCGATGTGAAAAAACAGCTCATCTGGCAGGGGTTCGGCACGCTTGCGCCAAGCCTGATGGCCTCGCCTTCGCAAAAGCTGGCCGACGTTCAGGCGCTGCTGCATGAAGCGGGTGTGGTGGAGAACGTGATCTGTTTCGAAGCGCAATCGCCATTAGCCACTTCCGTCAGCGCCCTGCGTGCGCGCGTAGAAGAGTGCTGGCAGCTCACCGGGCAGAATCAGATGTATGAGAATTTCATCAATACCTTCAGACCGCTGCTGCCGCTTTTACGCGATGCCACGCCGGAAGAACTCACTCCGCAGCGCTGTTTCGCTATCCAGTTGCTGACCATTCATCTCTATCGCCGGGTGATCCTCAAAGATCCGTTGCTTCCCGAGGAGCTGCTGCCCGCGCACTGGAACGGGCAGGCGGCACGCCAGCTGTGCATCAATATCTATCAGAGCGTGGCTGTCGGGGCGTTGCAGTGGGTGGGCGAAAAAGGGGAAACCTCGGTAGGCCCATTACCCCAGCCTGCATCGCTGTTTTACCAACGGTTTGGCGGTCTGAATCTTAAATAAGGAGCATGACAATGCCGGTTTATCAGATTGATGGTTTAACCCCGGTCGTCCCGGAAGAGAGCTATGTGCACCCGACGGCGGTGTTAATCGGGGATGTTATCCTCGGCAAAGGGGTCTACATTGGCCCGAATGCCAGCCTGCGCGGGGATTTTGGGCGGATCGTGGTGAAAGATGGCGCCAATATTCAGGATAACTGCGTCATGCACGGTTTTCCGGAACAGGACACCGTGGTGGAAGAAGACGGACATATTGGCCATAGCGCAATTTTGCACGGTTGTGTGATCCGTCGTAACGCGCTGGTGGGGATGAATGCCGTGGTGATGGACGGCGCGGTGATTGGCGAAAACAGCATTGTCGGCGCGGCGGCGTTTGTGAAAGCGAAAGCGGAAATGCCTGCTAATCATCTGATTATCGGCAGCCCGGCCAGGGCCATCCGCACGTTAAGCGAGCAGGAAATCGAGTGGAAAAAGCGGGGCACCCGTGAATATCAGGTGCTGGTTGAACGCTGTAAGCTGACGATGCATCAGGTTGAGCCGCTGCGCGAGGAAGAGCCGGGAAGAAAGCGGCTGGAATTTGATGAGAATTTACGGCCGAAATCGGCTGGTTAAACGGCCGAGGAAAACAGCATCAGCCATCCTGTCGGGGATGGCTAAGTGAGCCGTTATCTTCCCAGAATCTCTTTTCTCACGATCTCCGCACCGGCGCTCAGGGCGTTCAGTTTGCCGTTGGCGACCTGGCGCGGCAGGGGAGCCATACCGCAGTTCGTTGACGGATAGAGTTTATCCGCATCCACAAACTGCAGCGCATTGCGCAGCGTGTTGGCAACCTCTTCCGGGGTTTCAACGCTGTGCGTCGCCACGTCAATGGCCCCGACCATCACCTTTTTACCGCGGATAAGCTCAAGCAGATCCATCGGAACCCGCGAGTTATGGCACTCCAGAGAAATGATGTCGAGAGAAGAGGTCTGCAGTTTCGGGAAGGCTTCTTCATATTGGCGCCATTCCGAACCCAGCGTTTTTTTCCAGTCGGTATTGGCTTTGATGCCATAGCCATAGCAGATATGCACCGCCGTTTCGCACTTCAGCCCCTCAACGGCCCGTTCTAATGCGGCAATCCCCCAGTCGTTAACCTCATCAAAAAAGACGTTAAAAGCAGGTTCATCAAACTGGATGATATCGACACCGGCGGCTTCTAGTTCGCGGGCTTCCTGATTAAGGATTTTGGCGAATTCCCAGGCCAGTTTTTCGCGGCTTTTGTAGTGCGCATCGTACAGCGTATCGATCATCGTCATAGGGCCAGGCAGCGCCCACTTAATCGGCTGGGGGGTCAGCTGGCGCAAATACTTTGCATCCTCGACAAAGACCGGCTTTTGGCGCGCCACGGCATCCACGACGGTGGGTACGCTCGCATCGTAGCGATTGCGAATGCGAACGGTCTGGCGGTTCGCAAAATCCACCCCGCTGAGGTGTTCGATAAAGGTGGTGACGAAGTGCTGACGGGTTTGCTCGCCGTCGCTCACGATATCAATACCCGCGCGTAGCTGATCATCCAGCGACAGACGCAGCGCATCCTGCTTGCCGGTAACTAACGCTTCATCCTGCAATTTCCACGGTGACCACAGCGTTTCGGGCTGCGCAAGCCAGGACGGTTTAGGCAGGCTGCCAGCGGTGGAGGTCGGGAGCAATGTTTTCATTATAGAAGGCCTTTTATATCAATAAATTAAAGCGAGTAGTTATCTGACCACTGCGCAAGAAGGTGCTGGTACGGCTGGATGAATTGCTGCTGGGTGAATTTACCCTGCGCAATGGCGAGTTGGCTGCGCTCTTCCCTGTCGTAAACAATCTTGGTTAAGGAGTGGTCCTGCTGATTGAGGTCCGGCTGATAGCACTGTCCTGCGGCGGAGTTGGCGTTATAAATCTCCGGGCGATAAATCTTCTGGAAGGTCTCCATGGTACTGATGGTGCTGATGAGCTCCAGGTTGCTGTAATCGCTCAGCAGGTCGCCGGTGAAGAAGAAGGCAAACGGGGCGCTGCTGTTTTCGGGCATAAAATAGCGTACCTTCAGGCCCATTTTGCTGAAGTACTGCTCGGTTAAGGATGAACCGGCAGGCTGGTATTCGAGGCCCAGTACCGGATGCTGGCTGCCGGTACGATGATACGTATCTTTACTGGACACGCTCAGGCAGATAACCGGCGCTTTTTTAAAGTGCGCTTTATATTCCGCTGAGTGAACAAAATGCTTAAAGATAGTGCCGTGCAGCTCACCAAATTTTTCCGGAAGGCTGAAGCTGGCCTGCTGCTGGTTATGCTCAGGCAGTAAAACGCTGAAATCATAATCGCGGACGTAGGAGGAGAAGTTATTGCCGACAATCCCGTCAATGCGCGTATCGGTCTGTTTATCAATAATGGTGGTCTGTAATATTTCAATCGCCGGGAAGGCATCGGTTTTCCCGTCAGTATTGATATTCAGATCGACTGAGATAATGTTCAGTTCGACAGCATAGCGGTCGGCCTTAGGATTATCCCAGTGGGCTAAGGCGTTGAAGCGATTGTTGATCATCACCAGCGTGTTGCGTAAGTTTTCCTGACGCTTTTCCCCTCTGGCCAGATTGGCAAAATTGGTGGTCGTCCGCGTATTTTCTGAGGGATTATAATTCTCATCAAAATCGCTGCGCTTAAGGGTAAAGGTAAAAGACTGACTCATCGTGATTACGCATCCTGGATTTTCGTGTTACTGGAAAGTTAATAATGAACAGTAATGCCTGACCGACAGGGGAAGGGGAAGCGATGAAATTTCAACACACCATGAGCGTTTTTCATGAACCGCCTTGTTGAGGCGAAAGTGGCGGGCGTGAACCTGGCGATAAAGAGTGAACCGGGGGCGTTTTTGCCAGAAAGGCAGCGTTATTCGCAGGAAGTATTGGCTGATTAATCGACGGACATGACCGGAGATCCGCTGAACGTGGGGGCGGATAATGATGAAATGCGGGAAAGGAAAACCCTCCCACCGGGCGGTGAGAGGGGGAAATCTTAGGCTGCGACGAAACCGTCGATAGCGGCTTTAGCGTCGGTCTGCGCTTTGGTGGCCACTTCCGGACCGTAAGCGATACCTTCAGCGAACACGAAGTTCACGTCGGTGATACCGATGAAGCCCAGGAAAATGGTCAGGTACGGGGCAACCAGGTCAGTTGGGGTATCTTTATGAATACCGCCACGGCTGGTCAGCACCACGGCACGCTTGCCTTTCACCAGACCTTCTGGGCCGTTTTCGGTGTAGCGGAACGTCACGCCAGCGCGCGCCACCAGGTCGAAGTAGTTCTTCAGCTGGGTGGAGATGTTGAAGTTGTACATTGGGGCGTTGATCACGATAACGTCGTGCGCCTGCAGCTCGGCAATCAGCTCATCGGACAGGGCCAGCGCTTCCTGCTGACGTGGGCTCAGTGGAGCATCGCTTGGACGCAGCGCGCCAACCAGTTCGCCATCCAGCACAGGAACCGGGTTTGCCGCCAGGTCACGCACGGTGATTTCATCAGCAGGATGCTGTTCACGCCACTGCTCAACGAAGTAATCGGACAGCTGACCGGACTGAGAGTACCCTGCCAGAATACTGGATTTCAGAACTAATACTTTGCTCATGGGTGTTTCCTTTTTATGAGATTGACGGGCCTGTGCCCGGTAACTTGATGACACTGTATTCACAATCCTGCCACAGGGATAGCGCAATATATCGAAGCCTTCGTTCAAAATTATTGATGAAGGCAAGCGAAGCGTCGATGTGGTAATCTAACACTAATGAAAACAGAGACATTTTTCCGGCAGTGCGCTGCCCGCTAACGCTATGACTGAACAACAGAAAATGACTTTCGCACAGCTGTATCAGCAGCTGGATAGCCTGATGCTGCGCGACAAAACGCGCTTTGCCCGTCGTCTGCACGGCGTGAAGAAGGTTAAAAATCCTGAATCACAACAGGCCATTATGCAGGAGATGGCGCAAGAAATAGCCCAGGCGGCGGGTAAAGTCCTGCTGCGCGAAGCGGCACGCCCGGCAATCACTTACCCGGAAAACCTGCCGGTCAGCCAGAAAAAGCAGGACATTCTGGAAGCCGTTCGCGACCATCAGGTGGTGATTGTCGCCGGGGAAACCGGGTCAGGGAAAACCACGCAGTTACCCAAAATCTGTATGGAGCTGGGGCGCGGGGTGAAAGGGCTGATTGGCCATACGCAGCCGCGTCGTCTGGCGGCGCGTACCGTGGCGAACCGTATCGCAGAAGAGCTGCAAACGGAGCCGGGCGGTTGCATCGGCTACAAGGTGCGCTTTAGCGATCACGTCAGCGACAACACCATGGTCAAGCTGATGACCGACGGTATCCTGCTGGCGGAAATTCAGCAGGACCGCCTGCTGATGCAGTACGACACCATCATCATTGATGAAGCCCACGAACGCAGCCTGAATATCGATTTCCTGCTGGGCTACCTGCGCGAACTGCTGCCCAAGCGCCCCGATCTGAAAATTATCATCACTTCGGCGACCATCGATCCGGAACGTTTCTCAAAACATTTCAATAACGCGCCAATTATCGAAGTCTCCGGCCGAACCTATCCGGTGGAAGTGCGCTACCGCCCGATTGTCGAAGACGCCGATGACACCGACCGCGATCAGCTGCAGGCGATTTTTGACGCGGTGGACGAGCTGGGGCAGGAGAGTCCGGGCGATATCCTGATCTTCATGAGCGGTGAGCGTGAAATTCGCGACACCGCCGATGCACTCAGCAAGCGCGACCTGCGCCACACCGAAATTCTGCCGCTGTACGCACGGCTGTCGAACAGCGAGCAAAACCGCGTGTTCCAGTCGCACAGCGGTCGGCGCATTGTATTGGCGACCAACGTCGCAGAAACGTCGCTCACCGTGCCGGGCATTAAATACGTTATCGACCCGGGCACGGCGCGCATCAGTCGCTATAGCTATCGCACCAAAGTGCAGCGCCTGCCGATTGAACCGGTTTCACAGGCCTCGGCGAATCAGCGTAAAGGGCGCTGTGGACGTGTTTCCGAAGGGATCTGTATTCGTCTCTATTCGGAAGACGATTTCCTGTCGCGCCCGGAATTTACCGATCCGGAAATTTTGCGCACCAACCTGGCGTCGGTCATTCTGCAAATGACGGCGTTGGGGCTGGGTGATATTGGCGCGTTTCCTTTCGTGGAAGCGCCAGATAAACGCAATATTCAGGACGGTGTGCGTCTGCTGGAAGAGCTTGGGGCGATCACCACCGACGAACAGCAGACGGTGTATAAACTGACGACGATGGGTCGCCAACTGAGCCAGCTGCCGGTGGATCCGCGTTTGGCGCGTATGGTGCTGGAAGCGCAAAAATATGGCTGCGTGCGGGAAGCGATGATTATCACCTCGGCGCTCTCGATTCAGGATCCGCGCGAGCGTCCGATGGACAAACAGCAGGCCTCCGACGAGAAACACCGCCGCTTCCACGATAAAGAGTCCGACTTCCTGGCCTTCGTGAACCTGTGGAATTATCTCGGTGAGCAGCAAAAAGCGCTGTCGTCGAATCACTTCCGTCGCCTGTGTCGTACAGAATATCTGAACTACTTACGCGTACGTGAATGGCAGGATATCTACACCCAGCTGCGTCAGGTGGTGAAAGAGTTGGGCATTCCGGTGAACAGCGAGCCGGCAGAGTACCGTGAAATTCACGTCGCGCTGCTGACCGGTCTGCTGTCGCATCTGGGGATGAAAGATGCCGAAAAGCAGGAATTTACCGGCGCTCGCAACGCCCGTTTCTCCATCTTCCCGGGTTCTGGCTTGTTCAAAAAGCCACCGAAATGGACGATGGTCGCCGAACTGGTGGAAACCAGCCGCTTGTGGGGACGCATTGCCGCCCGAATCGATCCGGAATGGGTGGAACCTGTCGCGCAGCATCTGATCAAACGTTCTTACAGTGAACCGCACTGGGAGCGCGCGCAGGGCGCGGTGATGGCGACAGAAAAAGTCACCGTTTACGGTCTGCCGATTGTGGCCGCGCGCAAAGTGAACTATAGCCAGATTGACCCGGCACTGTGCCGTGAACTGTTCATTCGCCATGCGCTGGTTGAAGGCGACTGGCAAACGCGGCATGCGTTTTTCCGCGACAACCTGAAGCTGCGCGCCGAAGTCGAGGAGCTGGAACACAAATCCCGCCGTCGCGATATTCTGGTGGATGATGAATCGCTGTTTGAGTTTTACGATCAGCGTATCAGCCACGAAGTGATTTCTGGCCGCCATTTTGACAGCTGGTGGAAAACGGCCAGTCGTGAAACGCCCGATCTGCTGAACTTTGAAAAAAGCATGCTGATCAAAGAGGGCGCGGAGAACGTCAGCAAGCTCGACTATCCGAACTTCTGGCATCAGGGCAACCTCAAATTGCGTCTGAGCTATCAGTTTGAGCCGGGCGCTGATGCCGATGGGGTCACGGTGCATATTCCGCTGCCGCTGTTGAATCAGGTGGAAGAGGCCGGTTTTGAGTGGCAGATTCCAGGCTTACGCCGCGAACTGATTATCGCGTTGATCAAATCGCTGCCGAAACCGGTGCGGCGTAATTTTGTTCCGGCGCCAAACTACGCCGAAGCGTTTTTAGGCCGCGCCACGCCGCTGGAGCTACCGCTGCTGGATTCAATCGAGCGGGAACTGCGCCGCATGAGCGGCGTCACCATTGACCGTGAAGACTGGCACTGGGATCAGGTGCCCGATCATCTGAAAATCACCTTCCGCGTGGTGGATGACAAGAATAAGAAGCTGCAGGAAGGCCGGGACCTGACGGCGTTGAAAGACGTGCTGAAAGGTAAAGTGCAGGAGACGCTGTCGGCGGTGGCGGATGACGGCATCGAGCAAAGCGGTCTGCATATCTGGAGTTTCGGTACTTTACAGGAAAGCTACGAGCAGAAACGCGGCAATTATAAGGTTAAAGCCTGGCCTGCGCTGGTGGATGAACGTGACAGTGTGGCTATCAAACTGTTCGACAATCCTCAGGAACAACAGCAGGCGATGTGGCGGGGTTTGCGTCGTTTACTGCTGCTGAATATTCCGTCACCCATCAAATATCTGCATGAAAAACTGCCGAATAAAGCCAAGCTTGGGCTGTACTTTAACCCGTACGGTAAAGTGCTGGATCTGATTGATGACTGTATCTCCTGCGGCGTGGATAAGCTTATCGACGAAGCGGGCGGCCCGGTATGGACCGAAGAGAACTTTGCGACGTTACATGAGAAAGTCCGCGCGGAACTGAATGATACCGTGGTTGAGATTGCGAAGCAGGTGGAACAGACGCTGACCGCCGTGTTCAATATCAATAAGCGTCTGAAAGGGCGTGTGGATATGACCATGGCGCTGGGGCTGTCGGATGTGAAAGCGCAGATGGCAGGGTTGGTGTACCGCGGTTTTGTCACCGGAAACGGCTTTAAACGTCTGGGCGATACGCTGCGTTATCTGAATGCGATCGAAAGGCGTCTGGAAAAACTGGCTATCGATCCGCATCGCGACCGCGCGCAAATGCTGAAAGTCGAAAGCGTCCAGCAGGCGTGGCAGCAGTGGCTGAACAAACTGCCGCCCGCGCGTCGCGACGACGCTGATGTACAGGAGATCCGCTGGATGATTGAAGAGCTGCGCGTCAGTTACTTTGCTCAACAGTTAGGGACGCCTTACCCGATTTCCGATAAGCGTATTTTGCAGGCGATGGAGCAGGTGAGCGGGTAGCGTCTTAGCGGCTTGTTGCCCCTCACCCCGACCCTCTCCCCAAAGGGGCGAGGGAGTAGATAGTGCGGTTTGTGGCGCTTCTGCAGGCCCTCTCCCTAACTCTCTCCCAAAGGGAGAGGGAACTGATTGGTACGGTCTCTGCTTTTCTCCCTCTCACCATAGGGGCGAGAGAGTAGATTGTGCGGTTTGTGGCGCTTCTGCAGACCCTCTCCCTAACCCTCTCCCAAAGGGAGAGGGAACTGGTTGGTGCGGTCTCTGCTTTTCTCCCTCTCACCATAGGGGCGAGAGAGTAGATTGTGCGGTTTGTGGTGCTTCTGCAGACCCTCTTCCTAACTCTCTCCAAAGGGAGAGGGAACTGATTGGTGCGGTCTCTGCTTTTCTCCCTCTTCCTGACCCTCTCCCAAGGGAGAGGGTTTCACACCGAAGCCGAGGCCTGTGGTTTTCTCCCTCTCCATTCAGGGAGAGGGTCGGGGTGAGGGGGAGCAGGCGACGCTGATTCGACCCGCTGGTTTCTATCCATTCACCCACGCCAGCGTAAAGCCATCCCACCCCTTGACGCCCACCGCTTGAAGCGCCGTGCAGGTCAGGCGCGGATCCTGGCCCATCATCTCAATAAACTGGCGTACGCCCTGGACGTTTTTATCCTGGGACTGCGGAATGGTCACTTCCCCTGCGCGCACCACGTTATCGCCGATGATCAGCGTACCTGGCCGCGAATAACGTAGCGCCCATTCCAGATAATGCGGATTATTCGGTTTATCGGCGTCGATAAAAATCAGGTCAAAGCACGTCTGGGGATCAAACGCCGCGAGCGACGCCAGCGCCGGGCCTTCAATCACGTCGACTTTCTCGGCGACACCGGCCAATGCCAGATTTTTCCGCGCGACGGCGGCATGGTGCGGGCTGAATTCCAGCGTGACCAGCTTGCCATCCTCGGGCAGCTCGCGGGCCATCCAAATGCTGCTGTAGCCGCCCAGCGTGCCAATCTCGAGTATGTTTTTGGCGCGTGTCATGCGCACAAACAGCGCAAGCAGCTGTCCCTGATTGGCGGCGACATCGATGGCGGGCAGGCCCGCCTGGTGGTTATTCTCCAGCACCTTTTCCAGCAGCGGATCGTCCGGCAGCAGGGCGTTAATCAGATAGTTATCCACGGCAGACCACGATTGTTGCATCTCTGACTCCTTATTGAGCGTCACCCTGACAGAGAAGACCTGTCGCCTCCGAGCGACCGGTAAAGATCGACCTGCACCCTGCTCATCTGCAGTGTAAACAGCGTACGCGGCGCATCCGGCACATCATTTAAGCGAATGACGTCATGATGTAGCAAAAAGCGCATGAGTGAAAGTCCAGCATCGGGAATGTGGCAACCGGCCAACTGCTCGCTTTCGGAGCCATCTGCTGTCATTATCCGTCCCCAATGTTACCGTCCAAAAAGGCTAATGAAAGAAGGGGGCCCTATGCTGACGATCTTTCCACAACTGACTGAAAATACACTCCATGCGGCGAACCGCGTGGGCGAGTGGCTGGCGCAGAATGACTATCCGACGCCTCCGGTAAACGTCGACGCCGACCTGGTGGTACTGGCGGGTAACGCCGTGATGCCGACCATTGATGCGGCCTGCCGACTGGCCGCCGAAAACCGGACGCTCCTGATCAGCGGCGGGATTGGGCATTCCACGACGTTTCTCTATGCCGCAGTCTCCCGTCATCCACGTTACAACATTCTTCGCACCACGGGACGCGCGGAAGCCGCGATTCTGGCGGATATTGCTCATCAGTTCTGGAATATTCCCCACGAGCGCATCGTGGTGGAAGACCGTTCGACCAACTGTGGAGAAAATGCCCGTTTCACGCGCACCACCCTGGAAGAGCGCGGTATCCCTTGCCGCAATGGGATTGTGGTACAGGATCCTACGATGCAGCGTCGGACCATGGCGACGTTTGCGCAGGTCTGGCAAGGCGAAGCCAACGCGCCGCAGTGGCATAGCTATCCGGGCTATCTGCCGGTGCTGCAAAACGGCCATCATGGCGTGAATTTTACTGATGAAGCCCACGATGTCTGGCCGGTCGAACGTTACCTTTCCCTGATTTTAGGGGAGCTTCCGCGCCTGCAGGATGATGAAAACGGCTATGGTCCTCACGGGAAAGGCTTTATCCCGCATGTCGATATTCCGCAGGATGTGCTTGCCGCCTGGCAGGTATTGCGTGAAGACCAACAGCTGCGTGACGTGCTGGCCAGTCGTTCTTTGTAACCCTCTCCTGAAATGCCCGTTTGCGAGAAAAATGGCGCAAACGGGCAATGCGTGTTGCAATGTTGTTAGCGCTGAATCGCGTTCAGCGCCGCACTTTTATGAGTTATCTCACAGATATAGCATGTCAGAGTAGGCAGCCGTGGCCCCGAATCTCGATATTTAACAATAAATTCACTTGTTAAAAACGATGCATTTACAGGAGCGAGTCATGACGGCACCCGTACAACACCCAATGTATATTGATGGTCAGTTTGTGTCCTGGCAGGGCGACAGTTGGATAGACGTCATCAACCCGGCCACGGAAACGCTGCTTTCCCGCATTCCTGATGGTACAGCCAAAGATGCACAGCAGGCGATTGACGCCGCAGAGCGTGCACAGCCCGCCTGGGAAGCTCTGCCTGCGATTCAGCGTGCCGGATGGCTGCGTAAAATTGCCGCGGGTATCCGTGAGCGCGCAGCAGAAATCAGCGCACTGATCGTCGCCGAAGGGGGCAAAATTCAGCCCCTGGCCGAGGTGGAGGTGGCCTTTACCGCCGACTATCTGGACTACATGTCCGAATGGGCACGCCGTTATGAAGGTGAAATCCTGCAGAGCGATCGTCCGGGAGAGAATATCTTTGTCTTCAAACGCGCGTTGGGCGTGACGACCGGGATTTTGCCGTGGAATTTCCCCTTCTTCCTGATTGCCCGCAAATTGGCGCCAGCGCTGATCACCGGAAACACCATTGTGATCAAGCCGAGTGAGTTCACGCCAAACAACGCCATTGCTTTTGCGCAGGTGGTCCACGATATCGGGCTGCCAAAAGGGGTCTTTAACCTGGTGCTGGGCCGCGGTGAAACCGTAGGCCAGGAGCTGGCGGCCAACCCGAAAGTGGCGATGGTCAGCATGACCGGCAGCGTGGGAGCGGGTGAAAAAATCATGGCCGCGGCGGCCAAAAACATTACCAAAGTGTGCCTTGAATTAGGCGGTAAAGCCCCGGCGATTGTGCTGGACGACGCCTGCCTTGAACTGGCGGTGAAAGCGATTGTCGATTCGCGGGTGATCAACACCGGACAGGTGTGCAACTGTGCTGAACGCGTTTACGTGCAGAAAGGCATTTACGACCGCTTTGTGAATCGTCTTGGCGAAGCGATGAAAGCCGTCCAGTTTGGCGACCCGGCGCAGCGCACCGATATTGCCATGGGGCCGCTGATCAATGCCGCCGCGCTGGAGCGCGTTGAGCAGAAAGTCGCAAAAGCGGTTGAGCAGGGTGCCAAAGTGGTGCTCGGCGGTAAAGCGGTGGAAGGCAAAGGCTATTTCTATCCGCCAACGCTGCTGCTGGATGTGCGTCAGGAGATGACCATCATGCACGAAGAAACGTTCGGGCCAGTGCTGCCGGTGGTGGTGTTCGATACCCTGGAAGACGCGCTGGCGATGGCCAATGACAGTGACTACGGCCTGACATCATCGGTTTACACCCAGGATCTGAACAAAGCCATGAAGGCTATCAAAGGGCTGAAGTTCGGCGAAACCTACATTAACCGCGAAAACTTTGAGGCGATGCAAGGGTTCCATGCGGGCTGGCGCAAGTCGGGCATTGGCGGCGCTGACGGGCGTCACGGTCTGGAAGAGTATCTGCAAACCCAGGTGGTTTATTTGCAGTCGTGATGCAACCCTTCAGCCAGTGAAGGGGAAAAGGGGGCTTCGCGCCCCTTTTTTATTTGCTCCACTTTATTTCCTCCACGCATGAAAGCTGTGCTACAAATTTGACTCATCCCCTGGCGTTATGAGGTTTCCGTGACTGAGAAAGTGAATGCCCAGTGTCACTGTGGCGCAGTGAAATTTACCGTTGAGCTTGCCGATGGCTTCAACACGATTCGTCGTTGCAACTGCTCTTTTTGCCGCATGCGGGGGGCGGTGGTGGTATCCGCGCCGCTGTCCGGTATTCACGTCACCCACGGCAAAGATAAGCTCACGGAATACCGTTTTAACACCAGGACGGCAGCGCACTATTTCTGTTCGGTGTGCGGGATTTATACCTTCCATCAGCGCCGTTCCAATCCGCAACAGTACGGCGTCAACGTGGCGTGTATCGAGGGCGTTTCGCCGTTCGATTTTACGGATGTGACCGTCGCCAATGGCATTAACCACCCAACGGATGGCGGTGGCGGCACGGCGGGCCATCTGACATACCATCCCGACGATGCCCGGTAATAGCGTGGATCTTCCCGTGGCGTTAATCTGAAAGTCTCACCACGGCCTGCGATTCGGATAATGCGCCGTGGTGTTATTGCTACTATCACGCTTTTACGCGGATGAGATGAGCAATGACGAAAAACTGGTCACCGGAACTGGAAGGCCTGCGCGGCGTTGCGTCGCTGTGGGTACTGCTTGGGCATATTGCGCTGCTGGTTAACTGCAAAATCCCCATTATTGCTGTCCCTAAACTGGGTGTGGATTTGTTTATTTTGTTATCAGGCTATCTGATGACCAAAAACTATATTGAACGGCAGGAGAGAGAGCCGTGGGGATCGTGGCAGACCATCAAAACCTTCTGGCTGAGGCGTTATTTTCGCATTGCGCCACTCTATTATGTGATGCTGATTATTGCGCTGGCTGCCGGGTTTTATCTTGGGGATATGCGCCATATTATCGCGGCTGCCTTTCCGTCAGCCGCAACCGAAACCTCCCGCTACAGCGATATCTCCTTCTTTAATCTCCTCGCGCATTTAACGTTTGTGTTTGGCGACCTGCCGCAATTCGCCTACAACACCGCGTTGCCGGACTGGAGTATTGGGCTGGAAATGCAGTTCTACGTCCTGTTTCCCTTCATTATGCTGCTGACGCTGCGCTGGGGTTTTGCGCTGACGCTGATGGCGGTGATGGTGCTGGAGGTGGCAGGGCGCTTCCTGCTGCCCGAACTCTATGACGCGTTCCCGATGCCCTCGATGATCCTGATTAAGCTGCACATGTTTATTGCGGGCATGTTCATGGCGGAAGCGGTCCGACGCCGTCGGATGCGGTTTGTGGTACTCGCGCTGCTGGCACCTGTCGTCAGTGAAGTCATGCATATTCGCATGGATCCTGTGCAGGTCGGCTTTGAAGCGTTGATGATCCTCGGCATGAGCGGGGTACTATGGTCATATCAACAACCGGGTGTGATGCAGAAAATTTTCAGCCTCCCACGCTGGATCCTGAGCTGTCGTCTGTTTACCTGGCTTGGCGACGTCTCTTATTCGGTCTACTTGCTGCATCTGCTGATTGTTATGCCGGTGGTGGCGATGCTGTTAACGCATCTGCACATTGCTAATCATTCGAGCGGGGCGAGATATCTGCTGAGCGTGGGGATTTGTCTGCCGGTCGTCTATCTGTTGGCAACGTTGCTGCACCGTTACATTGAGCTGCGCGGCATTACGCTCGGTAAAAAGGTGATTGGTGGGGCGGTAAAACAAGAGAAAGCCGTCAACGCACAATAGCAAAAACGGGCGGATGGCTGACCATCCGCCTTCTTCATTACAGTTTCACGAACTTTTCCAACACGCGAATCAGCTGAGTGACAAAGCCATATTCGTTGTCATACCACGACACCGCTTTCACCAGCTGCAGATCGCCCACTTCCGTAATTTCCGTCTGTGTGGCATCAAACACCGAGCCGAAATGGCTGCCAATCACATCGGAAGAGACAATCTCTTCGTCGGTATAACCAAAGGATTCATTGCCCTCGGTGGCTTTCTTCAGGGCGGCATTCACTTCATCGGCGGTCACTTTCTTCCCGAGGATAGCCACCAGTTCGGTCACTGAACCCGTTTTGACCGGCACTCGCTGGGCGTGGCCTTTAAGCTTGCCGTTCAGTGCCGGGATAACCATCCCGATAGCTTTCGCCGCCCCGGTGGTATGCGGAATAATGTTTTCTGCCGCCGCGCGGGAGGCGCGAAGGTCTTTACCACGAGGCCCATCAACCAGCGCCTGAGTCCCGGTGTAGGCATGAATGGTGGTCATGGTGCCGACTTTAATCTCGAAGGCGTCATGCAGCGCTTTTGCCATAGGGGCCAGACAGTTGGTGGTGCAGGAAGCAACGGAAATGATGGTGTCATTGCCGTCCAGCGTATCGTCGTTCACGTTGAAGACGATGGTTTTCATGTCGCCCGCAGGGGCGGAAACCAACACTTTTTTCGCACCGGCCTCCAGGTGCGCCTGCGCTTTGTCGGTGGCGGTATAGAAGCCGGTACACTCCACAATCAGCTCTGCACCCACGGATTTCCACGGGATATTTTTCGCTTCTTTTTCGGCATATACCGCAATTTTTTTACCATCCACAATCAGCGCGTCATCGGTGTGTTCCACACTCCATGGGAACGGACCGTAGTTCGAATCGTGCTTCAGCAAATAAGCCAGCACTTTGGGTGAGGTCAGGTCGTTTATCGCTACTACTTCCTGCGCGCTCTTCACTTCCAGCAGACGGCGAAGCACCAGGCGTCCAATTCGACCAAAGCCGTTAATACCAATCTTACTCATCGATATTCTCCTTAATGGAACCATAGTCAGAGGGTGAATTAACTTCTCCAGGCTTATACCAGACGGTCCATTTGAGCAAATGAACAATTGTCAGCTTTGGCTAAGAGTTTGAAAATCGATACAGAAAAGTTAATGAATTTTTAAGGCAAGGCCGTTATGTTAACGATCTCACCGTTTTGAACCGGGACTCACAATGCGAGACAAATACTCGAGCCTGCAGATTGGCATCCACTGGTTGGTGTTTCTGCTGGTGATTGGCGCGTACTGCGCAATGGAACTGCGGGGCTTTTTCCCGCGCACTTACCGCCCGTATTTCAATATGGTGCACGTTTCCTGCGGGATATCGATTCTGGTCCTGATGGTGACCCGCCTGTTGGTGCGCCTCAAGCTGAAGTCACCGCCGATTGTGCCAAAGCCAAAGCCCTGGATGACCGGGATGGCACATCTGGGCCATCTGGTGATTTATCTGCTGTTCATTATTCTGCCGGTGATTGGCCTGGTGATGATGTACAACCGCGGCAATCCGTGGATTGCGTTTGGCATCACTATGCCGCATGCCTCGGTGGCCAATTTCGATCTGGCAGATAACCTGAAGGAATATCACGTGTTATTGGCCAATCTGGGTTATTACGTGATTGGCCTGCACGCGCTGGCTGCGCTGCTGCATCACTATGTGTGGAAAGACAACACGCTGCTGCGCATGATGCCGCGTAAGAAAAACGGGTAGCTTTTAGCTACCCGGCATCGATTTACGAATGGCGCTCAATAACGTTTGGGCGCCCGTCGACAGCGGGTGATCAACCCGCGTAAGAATCCCAATCGGCTCACCCGCACCGTGGGTCGGCACCGGCAGCGAGACCAGCGTTGCGCGCTTCAAATCGTCCTTCACCGCGCCTGACGGCACAAACCACACGTAGTCGTAATCCACCGTTAGCTGCCGTGAAAGTGAGGCGGACAGCGTTTCAATACAGCCTGCGGGGATTTTACAGCCCTGGCTCAGCACCAGCGCTTCCGCATTCTGGCGGGGAACGGTGCCTTTGGGGGAAACGACCACCGGCCACTCCATCACTTTGCTGAGCGTGACCGTCTCCTGCAATAACGGGTGGTCGGGGCGCACAACCAGCTTCAGTGATTCCAGGAACAGCAGTTCGTAATTGAGCCCGCTCATCAAGTCAGGATCGGACATGCGTCCAATGCCCAAATCGATTTCCCCCGATTTCAGGCCTGCCAGCAGCATGGTGTTATTCATGGTGGCTACCTGAAGGGTAATGTCTTTTTGCTGGCGATGAAAATCGCCAATCACCGCAGGTAAAATCCCGAGTGCGGCGGTGGGGAGTGCACCGATTCGCACCACATCGTGATTCATGCCTTCTTTGCGATTCAGCGCCTGTCCGGCGGTATTGAGCGCATCAAGCACCTTCACGGCGTGGGTGAGGAATTGTTCGCCGACCAGCGTCAACTGCGCGCCAAGGCGGCCGCGATCAAATAATCGTGTGCCGGTGAGCTGTTCAAGCTCATTGAGCGTTTTTGATAACGCAGGCTGGCTAAGGTTGAGTGTTTCCGCGGCACGGCCCAGCGTGCCCTGTTGAGCGACGGCAACAAAGGTATGCAAATGGCGCAAGCGGATGCGCTGACTGAAGAGACCACTTTTATTATCCATAACCGGATGTTAAAGAGTGAACAGGGGGACTTACAAGATAACTTGTTTAGTTTTGATAACTTGCTAGCAAAATATTGTTAACATTTTCTTGGGTGACGTGAGCGGGGGTTATAGAACACAGCCAGAACGCAGGATGAAACCGGCAGCAGAGCGCCACCGGTTGCGGGTTACAAATCGAAAAATACGGTTTCCTGTTCGCCCTGCAGGTAGATATCGAAGCGATACACAATGTCGTTACCGCGCTGTTCACGCTGGCCGATAAGCGTATTGCGCCGGATTTCCCATTCGATCAAATTCAGCACCGGATCCTTCTGGTTCGCCGCCTGTTCGTCCGAAAAGTACATGCGAGTATTCAGGCCAATGTTGATGCCGCGCGCCACGATCCACAGATTGACATGCGGGGCCATCATTCGGCCATCACGACCCGTCACTGCGCCAGGCTTGATGGTGTCAAAGCGCCAGATCCCGGTGTCAAAATCTGAACAGCTACGTCCCCAGCCGCGAAAATCGGCATCCAGCGCTTTCTGTTCCTGACGGTCCGCAGGGTGGTTGTAGCGCCCGTCAGCATTGGCCTGCCAGATTTCCAGCAGCACATCGCGCACCGGCGTGCCGGAACCGTCGAAAACGCGCCCCTCAAGGATGATGCGCTCGCCCTGGGTGTGGCCGTTGACCAGCACCGGGCCAAAGTTTTTCTCGAAAATATGAAACCCGGCGGCATCGGGTGCCAGGCCGATATGCACATAGGGGCCCGCGGTTTGCGAGGCCGTTTCCGGTAAATAGGCTTTCATCGTGCAGCTCCCTGAGTGCGATTTTCAAACAGCGTGGCGCGATGGCCGCGCAGCACCAGATCAAAACGGTACGCCAGGCTGTCCAGCGGTACGGCGGCGTGAGTGTCCAGTTCGGCAATCAGCGTGCGAATCGCGTCATCGTTGTTGATGGTTTTGACTATCGGACACTGTTTGATCAACGGGTCGCCTTCAAAGTACATCTGGGTGATCAGGCGCTGGGCAAACGCCTCACCGGAAAGCGAGAAGTGAATATGAGAAGGACGCCAGTCGCTGGCCTGATTACGCCATGGATACGGCCCCGGCTTAATGGTGCGGAAAAAATAATAGCCGGTCTCGTCCGTCAACACGCGACCACAGCCGCCAAAATTGGGATCAATTGGTGCCAGATACTGGTCTTTTTTATGGCGATAACGCCCGCCCGCATTTGCCTGCCACACTTCCACCAGTGTGTTCTTCATCGGGCGGCCAAAGCCGTCCCGGACGTAACCGTGAACGATAATGCGTTCGCCAATCGGCAGGCCGTCTTTGGCGTAATTCATGATCAGATCGTTATCGAGCGGACCTAAATCGTCATGGGTAAAGACCGGGCCGGTGATTTCGGAGAGGGAATTCTGCAACGAGATAAGCGCATTGCGTGGTGAGCGCAGCACGCTGGTTTTATAGCCGGGGGCGAAAGCGGGCGGATGATCGTTATAGTTGCGATGCACCACTTCGCGGGGTGTCCATTTTTCTGTCATAGGGCGCTCCGGGTAGAGGACGTTGTCATTGTCAGAGTTTGCCCACGAAGTGTGTGTAATCATTTTGTTAATTTAAAGTGAATTTAATGGCGTTTTTACATAACGACAGGTTATTGCCCTTGAGATATTTAAGGGTAACGGCAGAGGTTATCCGCGATCACAATTCGCAAATTCTTCCTCCCGAGCGCAAATGGCTTATGTACACTCCACGTAATATTCACTGGAGACATGACATCATGGCGAACACCATCACGGCTGATGATATTCGGGAACATTTTTCGCAGGCTATGTCAGCGATGTACCAGCAGGAAGTTCCACAGTACGGCACGCTGCTCGAACTTGTGGCCGACGTAAACCTGGCGGTGCTGGAACAGTATCCGCAGCTGCATGAACAGCTGGCGAACGCCGATGAGCTGGCGCGTCTTAACGTTGAGCGTCACGGTGCCATTCGCGTGGGCTCTGCCGACGAACTCTCCACGCTGCGTCGCATGTTTGCGATCATGGGGATGTTCCCCGTCAGCTATTACGATCTCTCGCAGGCCGGTGTGCCCGTCCATTCCACCGCGTTTCGCCCGGTGGATGATGCGGCACTGGCGCGAAATCCTTTCCGTGTGTTTACCTCGCTGCTGCGCCTGGAGCTCATCGATAATGTGGAACTCCGTGAAAAAGCCGCCGCGATCCTCGCAGAGCGTGACATTTTCACCCCCCGTTGCCGTGCACTGATCGCCAAACACGAAGTGGAAGGCGAATTTACCGAAGCGGAAGCCAAAGAGTTCGTGCGCGAAGCGCTGGAAACCTTCCGCTGGCACCGCCATGCGACGGTTGATCAGGAAACCTACCAGGCGCTGCACAATGAGCACCGACTGATTGCCGACGTGGTTTGCTTCCCGGGCTGTCACATCAACCACCTGACACCGCGCACGCTGGACATCGATCGCGTCCAGCAGCTGATGCCGGAGTACGGTATTGAGCCGAAAATCCTGGTGGAGGGGCCGCCGCGTCGGGAAGTCCCGATTCTGCTGCGCCAGACCAGCTTTAAAGCGTTGGAAGAACCGGTATTGTTTGCCGGCGAGCATCGCGGCACCCACACCGCGCGCTTTGGTGAAATTGAACAGCGCGGGGTGGCGCTGACGCCGAAAGGCCGTGCGCTGTACGATGCGCTGCTCACCGACGCGGGCACGGGAAAAGATAATTTCAGCCATCAGCAGCATCTTTCTGAGATGTTCAAATCCTTCCCGGACAGCGAAATGTTCCTGCGCCGCCAGGCGTTAGCGTATTTCCGCTATCGCCTGACGCCAAGCGGGGAAGCGCACCGTAAAGCCTTCCGCCCTGGTGATGACCCGCAGCCCTTGATTGAGCGCGGATGGCTGGTGGCTCAGCCCATCACCTATGAGGATTTCCTGCCCGTCAGCGCAGCAGGAATTTTCCAGTCCAATCTGGGCAACGAAACGCAGGCGCGCAGCCACGGGAATTCCAGTCAGACGGCGTTTGAAGAGGCGCTGGGCTGCCCGGTGATGGATGAGTTCGAGTTGTATCAGGATGCTGAAGAGCGCAGCATGCGGCGCTGCGGGCTGCTGTGACGCTTTAAACAAAGGCCCCCCGGTGTTCACGCCGGGAGGGCCTTTTTATTACCGGTGCTGAAGGCGTTTAATCACCGGAATATTCCCCGTATCATTCAGGGACCCCGGGAACGTCTTCAGCCAGATACCCACTTTCTGCTTATTCATGTTCACCACGCTCATCCCTTCCAGGCAGCCCCACAGCTCGCGGGTATTTTGTGGCGTAATCACAATGCAGTCCGGCATCACGCGAATTTTTACCGGCATTCCGTCAATAAATCCGGCGTTAAATAACCACTCCCCGGATAGCGGTAAATAACGACTGCGAATTCTGGAATACAGTTCACAGCAGGCCGCACTGGCCTCCGGCGAATCCGCGCGAGGGTGAACATGCGCCGCATCGGTCGGCTTGCCATGCAGACGAGCCTTATCATTTTTGCGCATCACTTCGTGAATTTGATCCAGCGCGTCTGAATCTTCAGGATCCGTTTGGGTGACACTCGGATCTGACATAGAATACTGCTCAGCCATAATCAACTCTCTAATCTTTAGTTGTTTTGTGGTTAGCGGTGTAAGGGTGTTCCACCACCTTTACGCCGCGATTCTTAACTGACTACTCTTCAAATTTATCTTATTGCTTCTTCACTTCGTACAGCATTGCCTATGCGCGTAGTTTACTCTGCTGGATATACTCACAGTGGAAAACATTTTGGAGAAGTCTCTAAAATGCGCAGGCGATCGCAGAAACAACGACCATTGTTGCGGATGGGGTTGCAGAAGCAGGCTGGATTAAACGTGGAACATCGCTTTATGCCCGCGCGTTTTGCGTTAATTCGACGAGGGATGCTTCATCCTGTTCCCCTGAATTAAGCAATCCTTCACGAAACTGCGCCAGCCCGGCGGTTTTGCCAGAATCTTCCCGCAATACCAGGCGATAGCTGGCCCCGGTTTTCACACTGAAGGTATAAGGGCGCACCAGCCTGCCGCTAAGCAAATCTTCCTGTACCAGCGTTTCATCGGCAATCGCAACACCAAACCCTTGTATTGCGGCGGTGATAGCCAAATCCATGGTGTCGAAATGTTGATTTTTTTGCATGGCAGCCGGGAGCGGGGTCGGCAGCTTCGCTAACCACAACGACCAGTCGGTTTTATCGCGGGTAGGGTGTAAAAACGTCATCCCGGTAAAGGTGGTGTTGTCTGCCAGCCGGTGGCTGACGACCGGCGTTAGCGACTCCTCAAACAGCAGCTCACCGGCATTGCTCTGTGCCCCAAACACAATGGCGGCATCGAACGGCTCGGTGCGGAAATTCACCGCGTGCTCGGTGGTGGTGGTGAGCGCAATCTGCATCTCCGGAAAGCGTTGCTCTATAGCCACCAGACGCGGCACCAGCCAGCGCATCGCGCAGGTGGGCGCTTTCAGTCGCACCACCGTTTGCTGCTGGCGCGCCTGTTCGGCAATACTCACCATCTGATGAAAGGCGGTCATCAGCTCCGGGTAAAGCGCGCTGCCCTGTGGCGATAAACGCAGTCCGCGCGCCAGCCGCTCAAACAGGGGAAAGCCAAACCAGGCTTCCAGCGTTGCAATCTTGCGGCTGACCGCGCCCTGGGTCAGGCAGAGCTCTTTTGCGGCATGCGTCAGGTTCAGATGACGGGCGGTCACCAAAAAGGTTTCAATGGCATTCAACGGCAACTGACTACGGGACATGCTGGCTCCAGCTATGCAATTTTGTCATGACGAGTATGACATAGCGTCACAGCTCAATAAATGGCAGGTGACGGCGGGACTGTGAGGCCGTTTGTGAAACGGCACGCGCAATACACTCGCCGATCTCCGCGCAGACGGTAATGCCCTGAATAAAGGGCTTGTCATGCATCAGATACGGTAGGGCGGCAAAGACGATTTTTCCGCGCGCCTCCTCCGGCGCAAGCAGGGTGTAGTCTTCGGCAACGTCGGGAAAATCATCGCCGGTGGCTGACAGCTGCTGACGTAACGACGGGAAGGGCAGATCCTTTATTTCCATCGGTTTCTGACCGCGCGCATCAATGAACGTGTCGAACACCCAGGATTTTTGCTTGCCTGAAATGCGCGTGGCGCGCGGTTTTATCGCCATCGTATAGTCCTTGCCAAGCGCGTGAATGCTGACGATGCCCGCTTCACGCAGCGCCAGTAATCGCCGAATGGATTCAGAAGGGATGGCGGTATAGTTATCAATAAAAATACGGGCTAACCCATTGTTAAAACGATCCCGGTCCGGCTCCGTTAAATGGGGGACCACCGGCTCTACCGCTTCGTGTAATCGCAGTACGGCGTAGCGCCACGACACGGTGTGTTTGTCGCGCTTATTACGCTCTACTTCCTCAAGATTGGCCGCTGCCCAATGGAAAGGGTGGTGATGCGCCCGGTCTGCAAACCAGGCGTGGCTGAACGTATCGACCGTTAACCCCGGCATATCAATTTCGTGCGCCCAGCGTGGGTCCGCCACTTCAAGTTCTTCAACCATTAGTTTAAACACCCGGTCCAGCAGGCCTTCGCTGCCCTGTTCGATGGCGCTGTTTATGGCTTTTTCCGTCACCACGTGCAAAGGTTCGTAGGGGAGCGGGCAGTAAAAATCGGCTTCAGGCAAAATGCCGGAACGGGAGAGCATGGCGATGTTCAGCGTTTCGCTGCCTTTATCGAGCGTAAAGGCCAGACTGCCGTCGGCGTTTTCCACAAACTCACCATGTTGATTCGCCACGGCCATGACGGCATCAATGCCGCTCAGCGAGGTGCCCATGATGCCGATCTCTCCCGCAGGAATGCTCGCTTCAATCAGGCCTGACCAGGGGCTGGGGAAATAGGTGGGCGTCGCCTCGTCATCATCGGGCCAGACATGCCCCGTGGCGATGATGGCCAGATCAACGGTTTTTTCAACCGGCTTGCCTTGCGCCCAAAGATGCACACCTTCTGCGCCTATCCTTAAATCGGTGACCTCACAGGATTCCTTCACGGCGATCGGAAACCCCCGGGTTTTCGCTTCCTTAACGAGCCGTAAAAACTGATGGCGAAAGTAGTCGCCAAGCAAAATGCGCGGCAGAAACTGGCGCTCATGCAGGGATGCCATTTCAACGCCATAGCGCGCTAAATACGCCGGATCCTGTGTTTTCAGCCAATCGAGGTAAGAAGAAAAAATCGGCGGGATCTCAATACTGGCAATGTTCGCCAGCATCATGCGCGAATTGTCATCGTCCGCATAGGGCATACCGACACCGGCCTCAGCCGTGCGTTCGTACAGCGTGATATCGACCTGAATCTCATTTTTGAGCAGCGCGGCAAGCGAATAAATAGCGGTAGGGCCACCGCCAACAATAGCGATTTTTTTCATGGGCACAGGCCTGTGATGAACTGCTTCAAGTCTAGCCGTAGATACCAGCTATGCAATTTTGTCATGGCTATTATGACAACAATTCGATTGTCGCCTCAAGGGGCTTTGTATTGAATAGTTATGCAAATATATTGAGAAAGGATTGGTCATGACTCTGCGTTCTTCGGTGAAAACCCGCACCAAACTGCCTGACGTTGGCACCACGATCTTTACCGTGATTGGCCAGCTCTCTTCTCAACACAATGCCATTAATCTTTCCCAGGGCGCGCCGAATTTTGCCTGTGATGCCCGGTTGGTTGCCGGTGTCACCCGCGCGATGGAAGAAGGGCACAACCAGTATGCGCCAATGACAGGCCTGCGCCCGTTGAAAGAACGCATTGTCGACAAGATTGCCAGTCTGTATGGCACGCGCTACGACGTGGATAGCGAAGTGCTGATCACCGCCAGCGCCAGTGAAGGGTTGTACTCTGCAATCAGCGGTCTGGTGCATCCTGGTGATGAAGTTATCTATTTCGAACCGTCTTTTGACAGCTATGCGCCGATTGTACGTCTGCAGGGTGCCACGCCGGTGGCTATTAAACTGACGGTCCCGGATTTCACCGTGAACTGGGATGAAGTGCGTGCGGCCATTACGCCGCGTACCCGGATGATCATTGTGAACACCCCGCACAACCCGAGCGGGAAGGTGTTCAGCGCGGAAGACCTGCAGCAGTTGGCGTTGGTCACGCGTAATACCGATATTGTCATTCTCTCTGACGAAGTCTACGAACACGTGGTGTTCGACGGTGAACCGCATCACGGCATGGCCACACACCCGCAGTTGGCCGAGCGCAGCGTGATTATTTCCTCTTTCGGAAAAACCTATCACGTCACCGGATGGCGTGTGGGATATTGTGTGGCTCCCGCGGAGCTGATGGATGAAATCTGCAAAGTGCATCAGTTTTTGATGTTCTCGGCCGATACCCCGATGCAGTACGCGTTTGCTGAACATATGGCCGATCCGCAAACCTGGCTGTCGCTGTCGGCGTTCTATCAGCGCAAACGCGATCTGCTGCAATCGCTGTTGGCCGAGTCACCGTTTAAGCTGCTGCCGAGCCAGGGATCGTTCTTCCTGCTCGCGGACTACAGCCATTTCAGTGAGGAAAGCGACAGCGAAATGGTGAAACGCCTGATTGTCGATCACGGCGTGGCCACGATACCGTTGTCTGCGTTTTATGCGGACGGCACTGATAACAAAATTATTCGTCTCTCTTTTGCCAAAGACGAGGCGACACTCCGGGCAGGCGCTGCGGCCCTGTGTCAGGTTAAACCACGTTAAGGGGCGTTGGCGATGAAAGTAAAAGCACTGGTTTTGGGCATGGGCTTGCTGTGTTCACTCTCTTCTTTTGCGGCTGATGCGCTGCGTTTTGGCGTGGAAGCGGAATACCCGCCGTTTGAAAGTCGTAACGCGGCTGGCGAACTGCAGGGGTTTGATATCGATTTGGGTAACGCCATCTGCAAGGAAGCGGCGCTGAAATGCAGCTGGGTGGAAAGTTCGTTTGATTCGCTGATCCCAGGTCTGGTGGCGAAAAAGTTTGATGCCATTAACTCGGCCATGAATATCACCGAGCAGCGGCGTAAGAGCATTGATTTTACGCAGCCCATTTACCGTATTCCTTCGCAACTGGTCGGGAAAGCGGGCAGCGGTATGCAGGCCACGCCGGAAGGCTTACAGGGTAAAACCATTGGCGTGTTGCAGGGCTCCATTCAGGAAACCTATGCCAAGGAACACTGGGAAAAACACGGTGTGACGGTGGTGTCCTATAAAGATCAGAACATGGCATGGGCCGATTTGCTGAACGGGCGTATTGACGCCTCTTTAGTGATGTCTGCCGCCGGGCAGGCGGGCTTCCTCAGCAAACCGCAGGGCAAAGGGTTTGGCTTTATCGGTAAGCCCGTGTCAGATGAAACCATTCTCGGAAGCGGTATTGGCTATGGCCTGCGTAAAGGCGATGCCGCCACCAAAAAACAACTCGACGACGCCATCGATAAAGTCCGTGCAGATGGCACGATCACAAAGCTTGCGGCGAAATACTTCCCGGGTATCGACGTCAGCGTAAAATAATAACGAGTGCTGCTTTGGCCCCGTAGGTGATGTCGCCTGCGGGGCTTTTTTATACAGAGATTTACACCCGAAATCAGTCACTTCTGATCGTAATAATTTTTTTCCCCGTTTATTCGGATTTTATGCCGTTGCCAATTGGATTATTCACCGTTTTTGTCTAGAGTGGCGCTTCTGGTGAAGTCGATAATCATAGAAGGACGCTGACTCAGGCATGAACCGCAGACACTTTATAAAATCTTCAATGGCTGTAGCCGCGGTGAGCGCTACATCTGGCATCGCTTCTCTCTTTTCGCAGGCTGCACTGGCTGATGATTCGTCAATTGCCGATGGGCAGACGCGCCGCTTTGATTACTCCGTCCTGCAATCCATGGCGCACGATCTCTCTCGCCAGCCGTGGGGCGGTAAGCCGAAGGATCTGCCAAAAACTCTGGCTGACCTGACGCCACAGGCCTATAACGCCATCCAGTATGATGCGAACCAGTCGCTGTGGAATAACATTCCCGATCGTCAGCTTGATATTCAGTTCTTCCACGTGGGGATGGGCTTCCGCCGCCGCGTGCGGATGTTCTCTTTGGATACCGCCACTCAGCAGGCGCGTGAAATTCACTTCCGCCCGGAACTGTTCAAATACAATGATGCCGGTGTTGATACCCGCCAACTGGAAGGGCAGACGGATCTGGGCTTCGCCGGTTTCCGTGCGTTCAAAGCGCCAGAGCTGGCACGCCGCGATATCGTTTCATTCCTCGGCGCGAGCTACTTCCGTGCGGTAGACAGCACTTATCAGTACGGACTGTCTGCGCGTGGCCTGGCGATTGATACCTTCACCGACACCCCGGAAGAGTTCCCGGACTTCACCTCGTTCTGGTTCGAAACCGTTAAACCTGGCGCGACCGTGTTCACCGTGTACGCACTGCTCGACAGTCCAAGTGTGACCGGGGCGTACAAGTTCACCATCAACTGCCAGGAAACGCAGGTGATTATGGATGTGGAAAACCACATCTATGCCCGTAAGGACATCAAACAGCTCGGCATTGCGCCGATGACCAGTATGTTTAGCTGCGGGAACAATGAGCGTCGCATGTGCGACACCATTCACCCGCAGATCCACGACTCCGATCGCCTGGCGATGTGGCGCGGGAACGGCGAGTGGATTTGCCGCCCGTTAAACAACCCGCAGAAGCTGCAGTTCAACGCGTTCCAGGATAAAAATCCGCGCGGATTTGGCCTGCTGCAGCTGGATCGTGATTTCTCGCACTATCAGGACATCATGGGCTGGTACAACAAACGCCCAAGCCTGTGGGTGGAGCCGCGCAATCAGTGGGGAGAAGGTGCCGTTTCGCTGATGGAAATTCCGACCACGGGTGAAACGCTGGATAACATCGTGTGCTTCTGGCAACCGAAAAAAGCGGTCAAAGCGGGCGATTCGCTGGACTTCAAATACCGTCTGTACTGGGCGGCACAGCCACCGGTACGTTCACCGCTGGCGCGCGTGATGGCAACCCGTACCGGCATGGGCGGTTTCCCTGAGGGCTGGGCACCGGGTGAGCATTACCCTGAAAAATGGGCGCGTCGTTTCGCGATTGATTTTGTCGGTGGCGATCTGAAAGCCGCAGCGCCGAAAGGCATTGAGCCGGTGATCACCCTGTCTAACGGTGAAGCGAAGCAGGTCGAGATCCTCTACGTTGAGCCGTTCGACGGCTATCGCATCCAGTTCGACTGGTATCCGACCAATGATTCAACCGATCCGGTGGAGATGCGCATGTTCCTGCGCTGTCAGGGCGATGCGATCAGTGAAACCTGGCTGTATCAGTACTTCCCGCCCGCGGCGGATAAGCGCAACTACGTTGACGACCGCGTAATGAAATAAGTGACGAAGGCCGGGCGAGTTACCCGGCCTTTTGCTTTTACTGGTAGCGGGTGGCGAGCGTCGGTGATTGTCCGCCAAACGCCCGTAAATTGGCTGCCAGCGCCTCTCTTAACAGGTCGTCATGCTCAACGCCAGGCGCGCAAACCACCTCTTTGGTTTCCAGCGCGCGCAGGCTTGCCGTCACCACCTCTTCTGCTGACATTCGCGGCAGCGCGCTAAGATCCATTCCCTGACGTTCGTGAAACTCGGTGGCGACAATGCCCGGGCACAGCACCTGCACATCCACCCCAGTAGATTTCAACTCTTCACTTAATGCCAGTGACAACGACAGCAAATGGGAAAGCGAAGCGACGTAGGTGGCACGGCCTGCGGCCTGTCCCAGCGGTGCGGTTGCGCCAAAGGCCAACATCCCGGCGACGTTGATAATGGTGCCCATTTTACGTTCCACCATGCCTGGCGCAGCGGCGTGAGCCAGCAGAGTGGGCGCCATCACTTTCACCTGCAGCAGTTCATGGGCCTTCTCGGCCGACAGCGCGGTGAAGCCCATATAGTGGGACACTCCCGCGTTGTTGATGAGCAGCGTCAGCGGCTGTTCACGGCAGATTTCGCTCAGGCGGTTAATCCCTTCCGGGGTACTCAGATCGGCTTCTACAGGTTTTATCTGGCCTGCCGGAAACTCAGCGGCCAGCGCCTGTAAACGTTCCAGGCGGCGGCCCACGGCGATCACGGTATAACCCTGCGCGGCAAGACGACGGGCATAGGCCTGACCGATGCCGGACGTTGCGCCAGTGACGAGGGCTAAAGAATGGGCTGTAGACATAGTATTTGCTCCTGTTCGGTTGATGAGGCGATCTTAGCGGGCAACACCGCGGGTGATAAGCCCATCACGGGCGCACAGGTTGTTCGCCAAAACGGACAATGCGCGGCATAATGATCGCATTAGCCCAGAGTGAAAGGACATTTCCATGCCAAAGCGCACAACGGATGAGCTTGCCGACCTTAAAGCTTTTGCGGCGGTGGCCCACGCAGGCGGTTTCCGTGAGGCGGCGCGGCTGTTGCAGCTGAGTCCTTCGGGGCTGAGCGATGCGGTGCGCCGTCTGGAAACGTCCCTCGGCGTTCGCTTGCTGCATCGCACCACCCGCAGCGTCATGCCCACGGAGCAGGGCAGCGCGCTCTTAACGCGCATCCGGCCCGCTTTTGATGAGCTTGAGCTGGCACTGAAAGCGGTCACCTCTTCTCGTGATAAACCCGCCGGTAATCTGCGCCTGAACGTGCCGGTGAATGCGACGCGGCTGTTTCTCGCGCCGTTACTGACGCGCTTTCTGCAACGCTATCCGGACATTACCGTCGAGGTGATCGCCGAAACCGGGGTGGTCGATATTCTGGCTGCGGGATGTGATGCCGGGATCCGCTATGACGACCGTTTGGAACAGGACACGATTGCGGTGCCCATTGGCCCGCGTGAACAGCGTTTTGCGACCGCCGCCGCCCCCGAACTGCTCGACAGATATGGACGCCCACAGCATCCGCAGGATTTGCTGAAGATGCCCTGTATCCGTGGGCGTTTTGCCAAAGGGAATCTGGAAAGATGGTGCTACCAGCGGGGTGACGAGCAGTGTCATATCGATCCTCACGGTCCGTTGATTTACAGCGGCGGGTCGGCGGTGGATATGGGCGTGTCGATGGCGGTGCAGGGGATTGGGGTGATGTATCTGTTTGAGGCCTGGCTGCAGCCGTGGCTCGACAGCGGCGAGCTGGAACCCATTCTCGAACCCTGGTGGCAGCGTTTTAACGGGCCGTTCCTCTACTACTCCGGCAGGACGCTGGTGCCCGCACCGCTGCGGGCGTTTATTGATTTTGTCCGCGAAGACAATTGAGGTACTTTACGTCAGTCTCATCATTTTCATAAGGAGTGCTGCAGATGCAGGAAACCCCGATGCCTGATGAAGTGATCGCCGTCTCCGATACCCTCAGCCTTCACGCGGCCGCCGAGCGTTTTGTGCCGGCATTGCATCAACTGGTGCTGAAAAATCGCCAGTGGCTGCAGGCGTCGCTCAACTGGCCGCAGTTTGTCGGCAGTGAGGAGGACACGCGGCAAAATATGCTCAGCAACCGCATGCTGCACCAGCGTGGCTACGCGAAAATGTTTTTGATCCTCGAGCAGGAAAACGTTGTCGGTGTGCTGTCCTTTAATTCCATAGAACCGCTGAATAAAACGGGCTATATCGGCTACTGGCTGGATGAAGCGAGTCAAGGGAAGGGGATTCTCTCCCGGGCGCTGCAGGCGTTCATGCGGTATTACGTGGATGAGGGCGAGATCCGCCGCTTTGTTATCAAATGCCGGGTAGCAAATGCGCGCAGCAACCAGGTGGCGCTGCACAATGATTTTCAACGGGAAGGCTGCCTGAGAGAAGCGGAATACCTGAACGGGCACTACCACGATCAGTACATCTATTCACGCCTGTTTCCCGAGGTGTCAGAGTGAGCCTAACAAGGGCGTGCGGGTGATCCGGTCGTCGCCGTTAATCACTTTTCTGCCGCGAATGTGGATAGCATCGCCGTCATAGGCCTCAATGATGGCATTGCCGTCAATTTCGACCCGATGTTCGATAATCACATCCCCGCTGATTCGCGCGTGCCCTTTAATCAGTATTTTATCGTCCAGCAGAATCGGCCCCCCGCGCAGCCAGGCGTGGCCGCCAATCAGCACGTGATGCTTGAGGACACAGTTGCCCTCGACGACCGCATTTTCAGCCACCTGTGCACTGTAGCGTAACGTGGGGATCGCATCGTCACCGTGGCCCGCGACCACCCGCGCGTTGCCGTACACTTTGGCACAGTCGCAAATCCAGACGTTATTCTCTTCGTTGCCCTGAATCAGCGCGGAATCGAACACCTCGGCCCGATGCTCAATAAAGGCCTGATCGACAATCGCCTCGCCGTAAATCTGCGCCTGATGGACAACCCGCGAGCGGCTGACCGTGGCGCGCTCATAGATTTGCAGCGTTTGTGTCAGGTCCGGCGTCAGGCCTTTGGCGGCAATAATGTCACACTCGTTCAGGATGCGGGCATCGCCAAACACATGGCATTCACCGCGAACGCGGGAGTTCTGAATGGTGACGTTGTCACTTATTCGGGAGTGATGGGTGACGACCGCAGCATCAAGCCAGGCATTGCCCGCCACGATTGCCTGATGAGACACGGTGCAGGGTTGGGTTAAACGCGCATTTTCTTTGATGCAGGCACCGGCAAACACCACGCTGTTTTCATCGTAGATCCAGCAGTCGCCGGTTTGGCTTAACGCCTGTTCAGACTCGATCCAACCGCCAGCAGTCCCGGCTTTGACATCTGCAAAATCGCGCAGGGCAATAATCTGCCACAGGGTGACGCTTTTTTTGTCACCGTCTTCCTGAAAAGGGTGGTTACGCGACAGGTCGCTAAGGCGATACTTGTTCATCGGATTTCTCATTACGGAGCGTTAACATAAACGTAGCAAAAAATCTCCGTGACGCGACGCGAAAGGTTCCTTTAAAATGCACCTTCAAATTATTTTGAACGATTAAACAAATGAAGACAGTGGATCCGCAACGCAACGTTTTGCATCTGCCTGCAGGCTATTTTGGCATGGTGCTGGGTATCATCGGCATGGGCTTTGCCTGGCGTTATGCCAGCACCCTTTGGGCCGTGCCTCGCGCCATTGGCGATGGGCTGGTGTTGCTGGCGATGGCCATCTGGAGCCTGCTGACGCTGGCGTTTGTGCTGCGCCTCATCCGCTTTCCCCATAGCGTTTTGCGCGAGATGCGCCACCCGGTTGCCAGCAGTTTCGTCAGCCTCTTTCCGGCAACGACAATGCTGGTGGCTATTGGCGTCACGCCATGGACCCGGACGCTTGCCATCCTTCTGTTTGTGTTCGGCGTTACCCTGCAACTCAGCTACGCCGCCTGGCAAAGCGCCGGATTATGGCGGGGTTCGCATCCGCAAGAGGCCACAACACCGGGGCTGTATCTGCCAACGGTGGCGAACAACTTTATTAGCGCGATGGCGTGCGGTGCGCTCGGCTTCCAGGACGCGGGGCTGGTGTTTCTGGGGGCCGGGATTTTCTCATGGATAAGCCTTGAACCCGCGATCCTGCACCGCCTGCGCAGCGCCGGGGAACTGCCTGCACCGTTGCGCACCTCGCTGGGCATCCAGTTAGCGCCCGCGCTGGTGGCCTGTAATGCCTGGCTTGCGGTGAATGGTGGCCATGCTGACGTGATGGCGAAGATGCTGTTCGGTTACGGCTTACTGCAGCTGTTATTTATGGTCCGTCTGCTGCCGTGGTACATGAAACAGCCGTTTAACGCGAGCTTCTGGAGCTTCTCGTTTGGCGTTTCGGCGCTGGCGAGCACCGGGCTACACCTGGGACACGACAGCAGTGCGGGTTTTTTCCCTGCGCTGGCGGTCCCCCTGTTCATTTTCACTAACGCGATTATCGTTATGTTGCTGCTCCGCACACTGCAGCTGTTGTGGCGCGGTCAGCTGCTGACCCGCGTTGAACGTCACACCCTTTTACACGATAAGGATCCCTCATGACTTTACGGGACGAAAACTACTTTACCGAGACTTACGGCCTGACCCGCACCCATTCAGAAGTCCTGCATGCAGTCACCCGAGTGCAGCCAGGGAAAACCCTGGATCTGGGCTGTGGCAACGGACGAAACAGTCTCTACCTGGCCGCCAAAGGCTATGAGGTGACCGCCTGGGATAAAAATCCGGCCAGCATCAACAATCTGGAGTCTATCCGCCAGAAAGAAGGGCTTGAGAATCTGCAAACCGCGGAAGTGGATCTGAACGCCGTCCGGTTTGAAGGGGAGTATGACTTTATTCTTTCAACCGTGGTCATGATGTTCCTGCAGGCCGACACGATCCCAGGCCTGATTGCCAATATGCAGCGCTGCACCAAACCCGGCGGCTGGAACCTGATTGTCGCGGCCATGGACACTGAAGATTACCCCTGCAATGTCGGCTTCCCTTTTGCGTTCAAAGAGAATGAATTGAAAAATTACTACGCTGGCTGGACGTTTGATCGTTATAACGAAGACGTCGGTGAGTTGCACCGGACCGATGAGAATGGCAATCGCATCAAACTGCGTTTTGCCACTCTGCTGGCGCGGAAATCTGAATAAATTCTTAGTGACGATCGCTCACAATTTGCCCCGCTGATGACGCTAATCGCTCGTCCAGATGACGAGCGAGAGGTTAAGCAAGAAACGTCCTAATGCTTCGCTTTTTTTCCCACATAAATGCCTTTTCGTTTTGCTATAACCGCACCGAAATTGTGTGTTTACAGGGATAACTTATGCAGAGCAAAACGTTTGTTAAATTCGCCACCGTGGTGTCAATGCTGGCGCTAACGGGCTGCGCCTCTAAACTGGCGCAACCTGAGCAGTACTCCGGTTTTTTGAAAAACTATTCTGACCTGAAAGAGGCGGAGTCAGCCTCGGGAAAATCAGAGCTTCGCTGGATAGACCCAAACTATAACCCGGCAAACTATGACAGCATTGTGTTCAATCCCATCATCTACTATCCGGTACCTAAACCGGATACGCAGATTGGCCAGGACGTGCTGGATAAGATCCGCAATTACACCAACGATCAGCTGAAGCAGTCTTTGGTCGAGAGAAAGCCCCTGGTGACGACGGCGGGCCCGCGCAGCCTGATTTTCCGTGGTGCAATCACGGCGGTGGATTCCAGCAAAGAAGGGATGCAGTTCTATGAAATTCTGCCTGTGGCGATGATTGTCGCGGGCACTGAGGTGGCGACCGGGCACCGCACCATGAACACGCATCTGTACTTTGAAGCCGAAATGATCGACGCTCAAACCGGTAAGCCGGTTATCAAAGTGGTGCGTAAAAATGACGGTGAAGATCTCGCTAACGAGCGTACGCCGTTGACGGTGGAGACGCTGAAGAAAGTGATTGATGATATGGCTGTCGACGCCGTGAAATTCGATCCGACGCAGAAATAAAGCAGTAAACCGGCGGCCCAGACCGCCGGTTTTTTTTCACGCGACGCTTTTGCGCGTCACGCTGCGTTTAAACCAGTTTTCCGGTTTCGCAAACATCACCAGGTTACCCACCAGAATCAGTGCCAGCCCAAATACCGCATTGGCATGCCAGACGTAACCTTCGTAGAACGTGGAGATGGTCAGTGCCACTAACGGGAACAGCAGCGTGCTGTAGGCCGCATTGGCAGGCCCGATCCGGCCCACCAGCGTGAAATAAGCGCCAAAGGCGACCACCGAGCCAAACAGCGCCAGATAGAACAACGCCCCCAGATAGCTGACGGTGAATTCCGGCATAAAGTTATCGCCGCGAACCAGGGCGATAACACCCATCACCAGCGTGCCGTATAACATGGCCCAGCTGTTGGTGGTGAGCGTCTCGAGTCCGCGACGCTGATGGCGAATGCTGAGCATGTTGCCGAGTGAGAAGCCATAGGTGCCCAGGGCGCTCAGACCAATGCCCATCAACAGTTCACCGCTGAGGCCGCTGGCCTGCAGATCATCCCAGAAGAGGGTGACAATGCCGATCAGACCCAGCAGGGCGGCGAGGTAAAAGCGTCCCGGCGGCTGCTGGCGATAAAACAGGAAGCTGTTGATGGCGTTGAACAGGACGGCCATCGAGAAAATCACCGACTCCAGCCCGGTATTGATCCATTTTGCCGCTGAATAAAAACACCAGAAGTTAAAGCAGAACACGCAGCAGCCCTGCAAAATACAGAACAGATGATCGCGCACCGCCAGTTTACGCAGGCGTCCTGCGAGTTTCAGCACCACCATCAGCGTGATGCTTGCCACGGCAAAGCGCCAGAAAATGGAGACCGGAGCAGGCACCGAACCCTGCTGCAGAAAAATGGCAATCCAGGTGGTTCCCCAGATGACGACCACCAGACAGTAAAGTATTACGTTCATTGTTATTCTCAGAATCAGCGGAAACAGCGCTCAGTATCGTATTTCGGGGGCTGGCGCGCTTGCAGCGTCTTGCGGGGAAGTTGCATATTCTTGCGCATTTTTTTGCGATGGAAACGGCGTAATACTGGCAACAGAGGATAACAATTCATACACTGTCACTCTTATTCCCACTCACTGTGAAAACGATGTCTCACTCCTACGGTACGTTTGAAACTCTCCGCCAACAGAAAGCCGTCCTGCGCGATACGGTCGCGCTGAACTCTGGCATTCAGCTGGCGGCCTGGTTCAATCAGCACGATACCGTGACGGTGCAGAGCGATCATCATACCCTTAGTTTGTACGTGGCAGATGGCTACGAGAGCTATCACAAAACGCCGCACGGCTGGAAAAACGGCGGCGGTCCGGACCGTTTTTGCCTGATGCCAAAAGAGAGTGAATCGAGCTGGGATATCCGCGATAACCTCTCTTTTGTGCACCTTTACTGCACCGATGAGCATCTGCGGGAGACCGGCGAGAAAATTTGGGATCGCAGCCCGGCGTCCTTCCGGCTGGATGAGAAAACCTTCGCCCATGATGACAAAATCACCGCGCTGTACCGCCATTTTCTGCTGGACTGCGACTGGCAACAGCAGGCCAACCATCTGGCGCTGAGCTCGGCCAGCACGCTGCTGCTGACGCATTTGATTCAGCACTACACCAACGTCCAGTGGCAGCTGCCGAAAGTGACCGGGGGTCTGTCGCCGTTCGTGCTGCGCAATGTTCAGGCTTATATTGAAGCAAATCTGGCCCAGCCACTGACGCTGGCGGATTTGGCACAGCAAGCGGCGCTCAGCGAATACCATTTCGCGCGGATGTTCAGCCAATCCATGAAAATGGCACCTCACCAGTATGTGATGCAGCGACGAATGATGAAAGCTCAGCGCTTAGTGCGGGAAACAGCCTTGCCGCTGACGGAAATTGCCCTGGCCTGTGGTTTCAGCTCGGCCAGCCATTTCAGCAACCGCTTCAAAAGTGCGTTAGGCATCACACCGTCGCAGCTACGCGCGGCGGGTCAGTGACAGCACCACGAAACACAACCCACCGAAAATCAGCCCCCAAAACGCCGACCCAATCCCGGCCAACGTGACACCGCTGGCGGTCACCAGAAAGGTGACAATCGCCGCGTCACGTTCGTTTTCTTTCGCCAGCGCCTGCACCAGGCTGCCGCTGATAGTGCCCAGTAACGCCAGTCCGGCCAGCATCTGGATCCAGGCGACAGGTAATGCCGCCATCAGCGAGGTGATTGAGCCGCCAAAAATGCCCGCCAGAAGATAGAACACACCCGCCGCGGCGGCGGCTTTCCAGCGCTCCGCCGGATCGGGATGGGCTTCCGGGCTTTGGCAAATCGCGGCGGTGATCGCCGCGATACAGATGGAATAGACGCCAAACGGGGCAAAAAGCAGCGCAATTCCGCTGGTCACCACGATCAGGGCCGAAACCGGCGCCGTGTAGCCCGACGCTTTCAGGGTGGCGATGCCGGGGGCATTCTGCGAGGCCATCGTGACCAGAAACAGAGGCACGCTGACGCTCAGCGCCAGCGAGGCGCTAAATTCAGGCTTGATATAGTGGGGCAGGACAAACGAGAAATGCAGCACGCTGCTGTCGATTTCGCCGCCAGCCAGCGCCACAGCGCTGCCCACCAGCAAGGCCGCGATGACGGCATATCTCGGCGCAAAGGCTTTAAACACCAGCCAGACGGCCAGCATACTGCCGCACAGTAACAGATTTTGCTGAAGACTGGTGAAGGCCTGCAAACCAAAGCGTAACAGGATCCCGGCCAGCATGGCGGCAGCCAGCGAATGCGGAATGACTTTCATCAAGCGGGCGAACACGCCGGTGAGTCCGCAGAAGAGGGTAAGCGCGCTGGCAACGATAAAAACACCGATGGCCTGATTGAGCGTCACGCCCTGTAAACCGCTGACTAACAGCGCCGCCCCTGGGGTCGACCACGCGGTGAGGATCGGCACTTTACGCCAGAGCGTGAGTATCAACGTGCTGACACCCATTGCCAGCCCTAATGCCGTCATCCATCCCGCGATGGTTTGAGGCTCTGCGCCCGCGGTTGCTGCCGCCTGCCAGATAATGGCGGCCGAGCTGGCATAACCGACAAGCACCGCCACAAAACCGGCCAGCAGCGTTGAAACAGGGAAATTGCGCATCGTGTCCTCTTGTGCGTTATAACGTCCACGGCACGATAACATTGAGCGTTTTAACGCACAAGAAGGTAAACTGGATAAATAAGGAGCTTTCATGAATATTGCACATCATCTGGCATCAACGCTGAAAACCCTGCGCCAGGAGCGCGAATGGAGCCTGTCTAAACTTGCCGAAGAGACGGGGGTGTCAAAGGCGATGCTGGGACAGATTGAACGTAATGAATCCAGCCCTACGGTGGCGACGCTGTGGAAAATCGCGACGGGCCTGAACGTGCCTTTCTCGGTGTTCATCATCGCCCCAGAAAGTGAGCGTGAGGCGTTCGACCCTCAGCAGCAGGCGATGGTCGTGACGCCGATATTTCCCTGGGATCCCGTTCTGCACTTTGACCACTTTGCGATTACCCTGGCTCCGGGGGCGCTCAGCGAGTCGTCTGCCCATGAGGCTGGCGTTATCGAGCACGTGGTGACCATTACCGGGACGCTGGAAATGTGTATCGACGGGCGTTGGCAGCCGGTGCCGGAAGGGGAAGGGCTGCGTTTTGCCGGAGACAGACCTCACGCCTACAGAAACAGCACCGACAGCAGCGTGCTCTTCCATTCGCTTATCCACTATCCAAAAGAAAAAGCCGCAGACTGAGCTGCGGCAAACACGACGACTTCGTGACAAGTTACAACGTGACGAGGAAAAATCCGGAATACGCAGTGACTGTAACGGTCTGCCGCTTCGGCTGGAAATAACTTTTTGTTCAATGGGTTGCCAAAAAGCAGAAATTGCCGGTCAGGCGCGGATGGAAAATGATTTCGCCGGGCGGCAGTTCTGACTACAATAGCCGCCATTTTGATCCAACGGATAATAACGATGCGCCTGCAAAACCATCATCTTGAACTCCTGAGCCCGGCACGTGATGCCAGCATTGCCCGTGAAGCGATTCTTCACGGTGCCGATGCGGTGTACATTGGCGGTCCTGGCTTCGGGGCCCGTCATAATGCCAGCAACAGCCTGAGCGACATCAGCGAGCTGGTGCCTTTCGCCCATCGCTACGGCGCCAAGGTGTTTGTGACCATTAACACCATTCTTCATGATGATGAACTGGAGCCAGCGCAGAAGCTGATTACCGATCTGTATCAGACCGGCGTGGATGCGCTGATCGTTCAGGATATGGGGATCATGGAGCTGGATCTGCCGCCGATTGAGCTGCACGCCAGTACCCAGTGTGATATTCGCAGTGTGGAAAAGGCGAAATTCCTCTCAGAGGCGGGCTTCAGCCAGATCGTTCTGGCGCGTGAGCTGAATCTGGAGCAAATCAAAGCCATCCACGAATCAACCGATGCCACGATCGAATTCTTTATTCATGGCGCGCTGTGCGTGGCCTATTCCGGTCAGTGCTACATTTCTCACGCGCAAACCGGGCGCAGTGCCAACCGCGGCGACTGCTCACAGGCTTGCCGTCTGCCGTATACCCTGAAAGACGATCAGGGGCGCGTCGTAGCCTATGAAAAACACCTGCTGTCGATGAAAGACAACGATCAGACCGCCAACCTTGGCGCGCTGGTTGATGCGGGCGTGCGTTCCTTCAAAATTGAAGGCCGCTACAAAGACATGAGCTACGTAAAGAACATCACCGCGCATTATCGGCAGATGCTCGATAAGATTATTGAAGATCGCGGCGATCTGGCGCGTTCTTCTGCAGGCCGTACCGAACATTTCTTTATTCCGTCGACCGATAAAACCTTCCACCGTGGCAGCACCGACTATTTCGTGAATGCGCGAAAAGGCGATATCGGGGCGTTCGATTCACCGAAATTTATCGGCCTGCCGGTGGGCGAAGTGCTGAAAGTCGCGAAAGATCACCTCGACGTTGAAGTGACCGAACCGCTGGCGAACGGCGACGGCCTGAACGTGATGATCAAGCGTGAAATTGTTGGCTTCCGTGCCAATACCGTGGAAAAAACGGGCGAAAATCGCTATCGCGTGTGGCCGAACGAAATGCCTGCGGATCTGCATAAAGTCCGTCCGCATCAGGCGCTGAACCGCAACCTCGATCACAACTGGTCGCAGGCGCTGACCAAAACGTCCAGCGAACGACGTATCGCGGTGGATATCGAACTTGGTGGCTGGCAGGAACAGCTGATCCTGACCATGACCAGCGAAGACGGTGTCAGCGTGACGCATACGCTCGACGGTAACTTTGAAGAAGCGTCGAACCCGGAAAAAGCGCTGAGCAATCTGCAGGACGGCATCGCCAAACTCGGGCAGACCATTTATTACCCGCGCGAGGCGAAGGTGACGCTGCCCGGTGCGCTGTTCGTGCCAAACAGTCTGTTGAATCAGTTCCGCCGCGAAACGGCAGAGATGCTGGATGCCGCCCGCCTGGCGAACTATCAGCGCGGCAGCCGTAAACCGGTGGCCGTGCCTGCGCCGGTCTATCCGGAAACGCATCTGACGTTCCTGTCTAACGTCTACAACCATAAAGCACGTGAATTCTATCAGCGCTATGGCGTGCAGCTCATCGACGCGGCGTATGAAGCGCATGAAGAGAAGGGCGATGTGCCGGTGATGATCACCAAACACTGCCTGCGCTTTGCCTTTAACCTGTGTCCAAAACAGGCGAAAGGCAATATCAAGAGCTGGAAAGCGACGCCGATGCAGCTGATGCACGGTGATGAAGTGCTGACCCTGAAATTTGACTGCCGTCCATGCGAGATGCACGTCGTCGGTAAAATCAAAAATCATATTCTGAAGATGCCGCATGCGGGTAGCGTGGTGGCCTCGGTCAGCCCAGAAGAGTTGATGAAAACCCTGCCGAAGCGCAAAGGCGTCTGATCTTAATTGCGGATGGCGCTGCGCTTATCCGGCCTACACATTCCATCGCAACGGTGACGTGTAGGCCGGGCAAACAACGTGCCGCCCGGCAATAGAAGGCTTAAGACTTAAACCCCGCCGCACTCATCAGCAAACGGAAAAACATCCCCACCGCCGAGAGCGCCAGCACGCTCCCTCCCCACAGCACGACCAGCCAGAAAAGGCGTTTGTAAAGAGGTTGTTGCATCAGTGATACCCCTCACCAGGTTGAACCTTGCCGCGAAACACGTAGTAGCTCCAGAAGGTGTAGACCAGAATAATCGGCACGATAAGTAGCGCGCCAACCAGCATAAAGCCCTGGCTTTGCGCGGGCGCTGCCGCCTGCCACAGGGTAATATTCGGGGGAATAAGATGAGGCCAGATGCTGATCCCAAGGCCGCTAAACCCAAGGGAAATCAGCCCCAGCGTGAGCAGAAATGGCGTGGCGTGATATTTCGGGTTTTCCAGCGAACACCACAGCATGACGGCGATTGCGACGGTCAACACCGGAACCGGTAACAGGTACCACAGATTGGGCAGACTGAACCAGCGTGCAGCAATGGCCGGATGGGCCAGCGGCGTCCACAGGCTGATGATGGCAATCACCACCAGCATGATGACCACCAGCGAGCGTGAAAGCGTCCGCATCAGTTGCTGCAGCGGATTTTCACTTTTCATCACCAGCCAGGTTGCACCGAGCAGAGCATAGGCCATCACCAAACCAACACCGCAGAACAGGGTGAACGGCGTTAGCCAGTCGAACGGGCCGCCGGCAAACGTGCGGTCCACGACCGGAAAACCATTTAACACCGCCCCCACCACGACGCCCTGGCTGAAGGTGGCCGCAATCGATCCACCGACAAATGCGCGATCCCAGAACGGGCGGTGCGACGGCGTGGCCTTAAAGCGGAATTCAAACGCGACACCACGGAAAATAAGACCGATCAGCATAATGGTGAGCGGTATGGTCAATGCATCAATGATCACCGCATAGGCCAGCGGAAATGCGCCGAACAGGCCCGCGCCGCCCAGCACCAGCCAGGTTTCATTACCATCCCAGACCGGCGCAACGCTGTTGACCATCACGTCACGATCTTCGGCCTCACGCACAAACGGAAACAGAATGCCGATCCCCAAATCGAAGCCATCCATCACGATGTACATCAGGGTGGCAAACACGATGATCACAAACCAAATAACCGATAAATCGATACCCATTAGTGCGTCTCCTTCTGATAGGCGTCAATGGCGGCAGAGAGCGGACGGGCAGGCGTGCCGTGCGGCTCGGGCTGGTGATCCTGTGGCCCTTTTCGAATCAGCCGAATCATGTAGCTGTAACCCACGCCAAACACCGACATGTAGACCACGAAGAAGCTCAGCAGGCTAACGCTCATGTGCAAGTTGCCATGCGCCGATACGGCATCGGCCGTGCGCTGCAGACCATAAACCACCCACGGCTGGCGGCCCACTTCGGTGGTGACCCAGCCCGCCAGAATCGCAATCAGACCCGTTGGCCCCATCCAGACGGCGAAATGCAGGAAAGGGCGGTTGGTATAAAGCCGCTGGCCTTTGCGCAGCCACACGGACAGGACGCCGAGTAACAGCATCAGGCCGCCAAGCCCGGCCATCACGCGGAAGGACCAGAACACTATCGTGGAATTGGGTCTGTCTTCTTTGGCGAACGCTTTCAGCGCCGGCACTTGTTTATCGAGGCTGTGGGTGAGGATCAGACTGCCTAACGCCGGGATCTCAAGCCCATAGCGCGTGCGTTCCTGCTCCATATCAGGCCAGCCAAAAATCAGTAACGGCGTGGGTTCACCGGGTGTGTTTTCCCAGTGCCCCTCAATGGCCGCGATTTTCGCCGGCTGGTGTTTAAGGGTATTCAGGCCGTGCATATCACCGACCAGCGCCTGCACCGGCGCAATAATCAGCGTCATCCATAGCGCCATGGAAAACATCGCCCGAATCGCGGGCTGGTCGTTGCCGCGCAGCAGATGCCATGCTGCGGAGGCCGCCACAAACAGCGCGCTGCTGAGAAAGGCCGCGATCGTCATATGCAGCAGGCGGTAGGGGAATGAAGGGTTGAAGATCACGGCAAACCAGTCGACGGGCACCACCTGACCGTTGACGATTTCATAGCCCTGCGGCGTCTGCATCCAGCTATTTGACGCAAGGATCCAGAAGGTGGACATCAGCGTTCCCAGCGCCACCATGCAGGTGGAGAAGAAGTGCAGGCCGGGGCCGACTTTATTCCAGCCAAACAGCATCACCCCGAGAAAACCGGCTTCAAGGAAGAATGCGGTCAGCACTTCATAGGTCAGCAGCGGCCCGGTAATGCTGCCGGCAAACTGTGAAAAGCCGCTCCAGTTGGTGCCAAACTGGTACGCCATCACCAGCCCCGACACCACGCCCATACCAAAATTGACGGCAAAGATCTTCGACCAGAAGGTCCAGAGTGAGCGCCAGAGCGGGTTTTTGGTTTTTAGCCACAGCCCTTCGAGAACCGCAAGATAGCTGGCCAGGCCGATGGTAATGGCGGGAAAAATAATGTGAAACGACACCGTGAACGCAAATTGAATGCGCGCAAGGTGAAAAGCATCAAGACCGAACATGCCAGCCTCCAAAGAGAAAAGATAACAGTTCGATTTTAAGCGTGGTTATGTGCAACTGATATATACAGAGCGCGCGCTTTGGATGATAACAGTCTGCGCTTAGCAGATTCCGGGCAAGGGGAATGAACGCTTTGTGGGAAAGGGGGGTAAAGCGGCGATAATTTATTAATGGATAAGATTTATCCACCTTTATATTAACCCTGCTTATAGTAACGTTTGAAACAATAGTCTCAAATGATACTCTTTGCCGTGATTAATCCCCTCTTGTCAGGGATGGTTCGCTATTACTCAACCCTCCCGGATATTACTTTGTGTGGTCATTCATTATTATGAAAAATAATTCGCATCGGCTGTGGATCATTGCATCTGCATTCACATTAAGTGCCTGCTCAATATCACCTTCGGTCCCTATTTTGGGGGCGGCATTCCCCGACTGGTTATTCTGTCTGATCGGCGGAATCAGCCTGACCTGGCTTCTGCATGGGCTCAGCAGTCAAGACTGGCGGGCCCGAATGCTCCCGCATGCGGTATGCTATCCCCTTATTTCGGCAACACTTTCTATGCTGTTGTGGTTATTCATTTTCAGCTAACGGGCAGGCAATAATTATGTTTAAAAATAACCCTAAATCGTTTTTATTTTTGCTTGGCATAATAACCGCGGTGACGCTGGCTGTGGTTATTTGGCGAATAGATGCGCGTCCACGAACGGACGATGCCTATGTGTACGCCGACACAATTACGGTATCACCGGAAGTGAATGGCAGAATAATTTCCCAGCCGGTTAAAGATAATCAACGGGTGCATAAAAACGACCTGTTATTCCGGATCGATCCGCGTCCGTATCAGGCCGCTCTGGCACAGGCAGAGGCAAAACTGGCGGGTCTGAATCGCCAGATTGAGTTAACCCAACGCTCGGTTAATGCGCAAAAATTCAATGCAGGCTCGGCAAAAGCCGCGCTCGCCAGCGCCCGGGCCGAAGCGAAAAAGAGTGCCGCAACCTTACATCGTCTTGAACCTCTGCTGTCGCAAGGTTTTGCTTCCGCAGAAGAGATTGACCAGGCACGTACCGCGAACGCCAGTGCGGAATCACGGCTGCAGAGTCTGCTGCTGCAGGCAAAACAGGCAGAGGCCGCCGTCAGTGGGGTAGATGCTTTGGTTGCCGAGCGAGCAGAAATCGCCGCTCAGATAGCCATTGCCAGGCTTAATCTTGAACACACCGAAGTGCATGCCCCGTTTGATGGCCGCATTGCTTCCCTGAAAACGACCGTAGGTGAATTTGTGGCGGCAGGCAAGCCGGTGTTTACCCTTATCGATACCACGCACTGGTACGTCATCGCCAATTTCCGCGAAACCGAACTTAAGGCTATTAAGGAAGGCACGCCAGCCACCGTCTGGCTGATGACCGATAGCGGCAAAACCTTTGGCGGCAACGTTGATTCCATCAGCTATGGCGTCCTCCCGGACGACGGTGGCGCAGTGGTTGCCGGGTTACCCAGCGTGAAGCGTAATATCAACTGGGTTCACGTTTCACAGCGTTTCCCGGTCAAAATTCGCGTCAACAATCCTGACGAAAACCTCTTCCGCGTTGGGGCGTCGGCGGTTGCGACCCTGCAAACCCGCTAAGCGGGAGGTCTGATGAATAGCTCTGTTTCAACATCCTCTCCGGGTTGGTTCAGCGACATGCTACAAAGCCTTCGTCCGTATCCCGGGCGAGGGAATCTGATGATGCGCTGTCTGATTGCCAGTTCGCTGGTGATGATCATTTCACTCAGCCTGCAGGTGCCTTTCCTGGCGCTGTCGCTGATTAGCGTCTTTTATGTCACCCAAAAAAACGTGGTGCTGTCGACCCTGACGGGGATCCTGTTTGTCGGTGGGGCCACGCTTGCGGTGACGCTGGCCATCCTCAATTTAAAACTGACCTGGGCTTATCCTCTGCCTCGTCTGCTGCTGTCGGGCGCGTTGCTGTTTGGCTGCGCCTGGATGATGCGTGCCAGCAAATATGGGGTGATGTTTTTCTTAAGCGGCATCGTCATCATTTATACCCAGACGTTCGCCGACCTGACGGATAATGCCGACAGCGTTGTGCGCCTGATCCTCTGGCTGTGGGTGTCGATCACCTATGCCATTGTGGTGACGCTGGTCATCAACCTGATCTTTTTACCGCAGGAGCCGGTCGCGCAGTTAAGAGGGGCGCTGAATGCGCAAATGAGCGAAACCATCGCGCGGCTGGAAGCCCTGATCCACCGCCAGACGTTAGCGCCTCAACCGGCGTCAGTGGTGCAGGACAAACTGTTAACCCTGCAGCAGATGCTCGCCTTTTCCATCATGCGCGATAAAAACTATCGTGAAGATGAAGCCTGGCATCTTGCGCGGATCAGCACGGTGTCCGGACTGTACATGATGGCACAAGGCCTGCCGGAGACCCTGAACGCCGAACAACAGGCCCGTGCTGTCAACCTGCTGGCCGACTGCAAAATTTTCCACAATACCTTGGTGAATGACAGCCAGCCTCAGATGACCGGGCGCACGACCGGTACAGAGACGCCGGACGTTATCTACCGGATGCATGAAGCGCTGCAGGCGTTTTCGCATTATCAGCGTGATAGTCGGGACATCGCCCCCGCGAAGCCCTCAGCAAAAGTGCAGTTGCTGATGAACGGCGTGTGGAACAAGTCAGCGCTGAAAACCCTGCTGTCCACGATGGTCTGCTACCTGATTTACCTCGCGGCAGACTGGCAGGGGATCCATACCATCATGCTCAGCTGTTTGATTGTTTCGCAGGCCAGCCTGGGCGCGACGGTGCAGCGTGGCCTGCTGCGTGTGATTGGCGCGGCCGCAGGCAGTCTTATCGCGCTGCTGATGGTGATTCTGGTCATGCCGCATATTGATGGCATTGTGGGGCTGATGGGAATGTCGCTGCCGGTGATCGCGTTAGGGGCCTGGATTTACGCCGGTTCAGAGAAAATCAGCTACGTCGGCATTCAACTGATGTTCACGTTTTCGCTGGCGCTGCTGGAAACCTTCGGCCCGACCTTTGAACTGGTCGAGATCCGTGACCGCATCATCGGGATCCTGCTGGGGGTGCTGATCGCCACGCTGTTCCATATTTTCCTTTGGCCAGAGCGAGAAGGGCAACTGTTCCGTGACAGTTTACAGCAGTTGTTGAAAGCTCTCGCCGCGCGCATGACCGCCGCGTCTCCGGAGGCCGGTAGTGAAATCGGGTTGCGAAAAGCGCTCGCGGGTTGTCAGGGCATCGCCGCACGCATGGCGATGGAGCCGGGTTGGGCCACGGACAAAAGCCAATCTGAAAATGAGATTTTTAATGCCCAGCGAGTATTGAGCCATATCAGCGAGATTATCTACCAGCTTGAACAGCTGAATGCCGGGCATGGCGAGCAGAGCTCGTCCGAACAGCGCCAGCAGGCGGCAGAGCAGCTGTTGGCCTGTGCCGACGCCGTGGCTGCGCCATCATCCTCCGCAATCATGCCCTCTCAGGCGCTTCCACTCAATGGCCCGGTGCGGCCACTTCTGTACGAAATTGATGCGTTAACCCGCAGCCTCACGCCGGACCAGGCCTTCACAGGAAATCATTCATGATGCAAAACATAAACAAACTCAAACCTCTGGCCTTGTTGTGCTGTGTCGTTCTGACGTCCTGTGCGCTGGCAAGCCATGACGATGCGCCGGTAAAGCAGCTCAGCCAGCAGGATATTGTGCTGCCTAAAGAGGCAAGGCTTACCGGTATGCAGTGGCCGTCATCACAGTGGTGGCAGAACTATAACGATCCGCAGTTGAATGCATTGATCGACCGTGCGCTTAAACATTCACCGACAATTGCCGAGGCGCATGCCCGCGTCGCGCAGGCGAAATCCGATGTGTCATTAGTTCAGTCCGGCACGCAGCTGCAGGTAGGGGCGATGGCGGAAATTAACCAGGCTCATGTGTCATCCAATGGGTATCTGGGGCCGTTTGCTGAAGATCGCCCGGTACTGGGCACCACCGGTCCCTGGTATACCGAAGGCATCGTTGGCCTCAATGCCACCCTGAACATTGATCTTTGGGGCGAAAATCGCGATCGCCTGGATGCGGTGATTGGCGTTGAAAATGCCCATAAGCTTGAAGAGAAGGCGGTCAGCCTGGAGATTTCAGCCGACGTGGCGCAGCTTTATTACGGCATTCAAACGACGCTGCAGGTCAACGATCTGCTGGAGAAACTGCATAAAGAGGAAGCCTTCGCCCTGCAGGCTCATCAGGCTCGCTCTGCCCGTGGGCTTGAATCTACGGCCGATGCCGAATCGGCCAAAGTGATGCTGTTAACGATTGAACAACAGCTCTCGAAAGTAAAACAGCAGCGCGTTGCCCTGCGTGAATCGCTGCGTGCGTTAAGCGGTGGCGGCGATTTGCCTGAGATTCACGCCGCGCCACTGCCTGTGGCACAGACAACGCTGCCCGCGTCGTTGAACTATCAGCTGCTGGCGCATCGTCCCGATCTGCAGGCGGCTAACTGGTACGTTCAGGCGTCGATGAAACAGATTGATGCGGCGAAAGCGGCGTTTTATCCGACGTTTGATATTAAAGCCTTCTTTGGCGTCGATGCGCTGCATCTTGACGATTTGTTTGACCATGGCAGCCAACAGGCCAACATCGTGCCTGGGCTGTATCTGCCTATCTTCTCTGGCGGTCAGCTTGAGGCGAACCTCGACAAAACCCGTCATCAGCGCGACATGATCATCGCCAAATATAATCAGGCTGTGCTCGCCGCGGTGAAAGACGTGGTGACCGAAGGGTCGGCGCTACAGTCCTTGCAGGAAGAAAAAACGCTGCAGGGCGAGAAAGTGTCCGCTGCTGGATTTGCCGCCAATAACGCGACTGCCCGTTACCAGCGTGGCTTGATAAGCCAGGCGCAGGCCAGCCAGGCACAAAGCGCGTGGATCCTGCAACAGATCAGGCAGGTTGAGATGCAGGGAAGGCTGGTCAGCCACGACATCGTGCTGAACAAAGCGCTGGGTGGTGGAAAAGTATAAATCATATCAGTTTCCCCAGGAGCGCTTATTTCTCACTCTGATATACTCTTTGCCACCACGTTGACGGGAGTATCAGGGTGAAGAAATATCAGCAGCTTGCACAGCAAATTACCGAACAAATTGCCCTTGGGGTGTGGCAGCCCGGCGACCGCTTACCCTCGCTGCGTGAGCAGGTCACCATCAGTGGGATGAGCTTTATGACCGTGGGTCACGCCTATCAGCTGCTGGAAAGCCAGGGGCGGATCATTGCCCGTCCGCAGTCAGGCTATTACGTTGCTCCCCGCCCGGTGACACCGCGTAAAGCCGCGCCGCCCACCCCAATCATGCGTGACGAAGCCGTCGACATTAACACCTACATTTTTGGCGTGCTGCAGGCCAGTCGTGATGCGGCAGTGCTGCCGTTTGCCTCCGCCTTTCCCGATCCGCGCCTGTTCCCGTTACAGCAGCTCAATCGTTCGCTGGCGCAGGTCAGTAAAACCGCCAGCCCGATGAGCGTGATCGAGAACCTGCCGCCGGGGAACGCCGAGCTGCGCCATGCGATTGCCCGCCGTTACGCGCTGCAGGGGATGAACATTTCACCGGATGAGATTGTCATCACCGCCGGGGCGCTGGAAGCCCTCAACCTTAGCCTCCAGGCGGTAACGGAGCCAGGGGACTGGGTGATTGTTGAAAACCCGTGTTTTTACGGCGCGCTGCAGGCGTTGGAACGGCTTAAGCTGAAGGCGTTAGCGGTGCCCACGGACGTCAAAGAAGGCATCGATCTGGCGGCTCTGGCGCAGGCGCTAAACAGCTATCCGGTCAAAGCCTGCTGGCTGATGACCAACAGTCAGAACCCGTTAGGCTTCACGCTGAGCGCGGAGAAAAAAGCCCAGGTGGTTGAATTACTCAGCGCACATAACGTGGTGCTCATTGAAGATGATGTTTACAGCGAGCTGTGGTTTGGCCGCGAAAAACCGTTACCGGCGAAAGCCTGGGATCGGCAGGATATGACGCTGCACTGCAGCTCATTTTCCAAATGCCTGGTGCCGGGGTTCCGTATTGGCTGGGTGGCGGCAGGCAAGCACGCGCAGCGCATTCAGCATCTGCAGCTGATGAGTACGCTCTCCACCAGTTCGCCGATGCAGATGGCGCTGGTCGATTACCTTGGCACCCAACGCTATGACGCGCATTTGCGGCGTCTGCGGCGTCAACTGGCGGAAAGGAAGCATCAGGCCTGGCAGGCGCTGCTGCGCCATTTGCCCGCCGAAGTGAAAATCCACCACAATGACAACGGCTATTTTTTATGGCTCGAACTGCCGCCGGGCGTGGATGCGGGAGAGCTTGGCGCGCGGGCGCTGGCCCATAAAATCAGCATCGCCCCGGGGAAAATGTTCTCGACAACAGACAGCTGGGCGTCGTTTTTCCGTTTCAATACGGCCTGGGGGTGGAGTGAACGTGAGGAGCAGGGCGTGAAAATGCTCGGTCAGCTGATCCGAGAGATGATCAACGCCTGACCCCCTTTATTTCTACATCCCTCCATTCATTCCTGAAACTGACCCGTCAATAAATTTGTTGATGACGGACGGGTTAGTTCAGCTGCCTTCAACATACGAAATCCGTATGCCTGCTTTTGCCGCCAACCCCTTGTCTGTACAGCATTTCATTGAGATATATCGCTCACTTTTCAGCGTTATGGGCGCTTTGTCACAACCTTGTAAAAATTTCCTATAGGACCATAGGTATTTCTGCGAATCGCCGTCTACGGTTAACAGGGGAGATATTTTTACGGCACGGCTGCCGCTGATCCATTCTGACAGGAGTAAAAACACAATGAGCAAACACTTTGCCCGCAGCAGCCTGTGCGCGTTGGGCCTGACTATCATGACAGCACAAGCCGCAGAACCGCCGACCACACTCGGTAAAGCGGAAGGTCGACTCGATATTATCGCCTGGCCTGGGTATATCGAACGGGGTCAGACGGACAAGAATTACGACTGGGTGACCCAGTTTGAGAAAGAGACCGGGTGTCAGGTCAACGTCAAAACCGCGGCCACCTCGGATGAGATGGTCAGCCTGATGGCGAAAGGCGGCTACGATCTGGTTACGGCATCCGGAGATGCCTCACTGCGTTTGATCATGGGCAAACGCGTACAGCCGATTAACACCGCGCTGATCCCTAACTGGAAAACGCTCGACCCGCGTCTGGAAAAAGGGGCGTGGTTTAACGTTGGCGGTAAAGTGTACGGCACACCGTACCAGTGGGGCCCGAACCTGCTGATGTACAACACCAAAATCTTCCCGACGCCGCCGGACAGCTGGAAAGTGGTGTTTGTTCCGCAAGACCTGCCTGATGGTAAAACCAACAAAGGCCGCGTGCAGGCCTATGACGGCCCGATTTACATCGCCGATGCCGCGCTGTTCGTGAAGGCGACCCAGCCGCAGTTGGGCATCAAAGATCCCTACCAGCTGACGGAAGCACAGTATGCCGCGGTGCTGAAAGTGCTGCGCGATCAGCACCCATTGATCCACCGCTACTGGCACGATGCGACAGTCCAGATGAGCGACTTCAAAAACGAAGGCGTTGCGGCCTCCAGCTCCTGGCCTTACCAGGCTAACGGCCTGAAGAGCGATAATCAGCCGGTTGCGACCGTGTTCCCGAAAGAAGGGGTCACCGGTTGGGCGGATACCACCATGCTGCACGCTCAGGCACAGCATCCGGTATGTGCTTACAAGTGGATGAACTGGTCACTGACGCCGAAGGTCCAGGGCGATGTTTCCGCCTGGTTCGGCTCTCTGCCGGTGGTTCCTGAAGGCTGTAAAGCCAGTACGCTGCTGGGCGATAAGGGTTGTGAAACCAATGGCTACAGCTTCTTCGACAAGATTGCTTTCTGGAAAACGCCTATCGCCGAAGGCGGTAAGTATGTGCCGTACAGCCGTTGGACTCAGGACTACATCGCCATTATGGGTGGTCGTTAACACCCAGGAGTAAAGCATGACGTACGCAGTAGAATTTCAGGATGTTTCACGTCTGTATGGGGATGTTCGTGCCGTGGATGGCGTCAGTATCGCCATCCAGGATGGGGAATTCTTTTCTATGCTGGGGCCGTCAGGCTCCGGCAAAACCACCTGTCTGCGACTGATAGCCGGGTTTGAACAACTCTCCGGCGGCGCCATCAAAATCTTCGGTAAAGAAGCCAGCGTATTACCGCCGTGGGAGCGGGATGTGAATACCGTTTTCCAGGACTATGCGCTGTTCCCGCACATGTCGATTCTCGACAACGTCGCCTACGGTCTGATGGTGAAGGGGATGGGCAAAAAAGAGCGCTACGCAAAAGCGCAGGAAGCGCTGGAAAAGGTGGCCCTCGGCTTTGTGCAGTCGCGTAAACCTTCCCAGCTTTCCGGCGGCCAGCGTCAGCGCGTGGCGATTGCCCGTGCGCTGGTGAATCAACCGCGCGTGCTGCTGCTGGATGAACCGCTTGGGGCACTGGATCTTAAGCTGCGTGAGCAGATGCAGTTTGAACTGAAAAAGCTGCAGCAGGATCTGGGGATCACCTTTATTTTTGTTACCCACGATCAGGGCGAAGCGCTGTCGATGTCTGACCGTGTCGCGGTCTTCAACAACGGGCGTATTGAGCAAGTGGATACCCCACGGGAACTCTATTTGCGTCCACGCACGCCGTTCGTCGCCGGTTTCGTGGGCACCTCTAACGTCTTCGATACCGGAATGACCGAGAAACTGTGCGGCATGACCGGTCACTGGTCGCTGCGCCCGGAGCACATTCGGCTGGATACGGCGGGTGAGATTCAGGTCAGCGGTATCGTGCAGGCGGTGCAGTATCAGGGCGCGGCAACCCGCTATGAAATTCGCCTCTCTGGCGGTGAAAAACTGCTGGTGAGTCAGGGCAATTTCAGCGGCGGTATCGCCCCGGAAGGCCCAACCCCGGGACAAAATGTTCTGGCATCGTGGTCGCGGGAGGCCATGGTACCGCTGGACGGAGGGAGGTGAGATGGCGATGAGCATTGCACCGTACTCCTCAACACCGCGGGTCAGTCGGCTGTCGGGACTGTTCTGGCGAAAACCTTCACTGGCGCTGTTTTTACTGCTGCTGGGGCCACTGATGTGGTTCGGCATCGTCTATCTGGGTTCGCTGTTGACGCTGCTGTGGCAGGGGTTCTATACCTTCGACGATTTCACCATGTCGGTGACGCCGGATTTAACGCTGGCCAACCTGAAAGCGCTGTTTAACCCGGCGAACTACGACATCATCGTACGCACGCTGGTGATGGCGCTTTCTGTGACCCTCGCGAGCGCTATTCTGGCGTTTCCGATGGCGTGGTATATGGCGCGCTACACCAGCGGGAAATGGAAAGCTTTCTTCTACATCGCGGTGATGCTGCCGATGTGGGCGAGCTACATCGTTAAGGCCTATGCCTGGACGCTGCTGCTGGCGAAAGACGGCGTCGCTCAGTGGTTTTTGAGCCATATGGGTCTGGAAGGGCTGCTGAATGCGTTTCTGCTGCTGCCCGCGGTGGGCGGAAATACACTGTCTACCTCCGGATTAGGGCGTTTTCTGGTGTTCGTCTACATCTGGCTGCCGTTCATGATCCTGCCGGTTCAGGCCGCGCTGGAACGCCTGCCGCCCTCGCTGTTGCAGGCTTCTGCTGATTTGGGGGCCGCACCACGCCAGACATTCCGTCATGTGGTTATGCCGCTGGCCATTCCCGGGGTCGCGGCGGGTTCGATTTTTACCTTTTCTCTGACACTCGGCGATTTCATCGTGCCGCAGCTGGTGGGGCCGCCGGGCTACTTTATTGGTCAGATGGTTTATTCCCAGCAGGGCGCTATCGGCAACATGCCGATGGCCGCGGCGTTTACGCTGGTGCCTATTGTATTAATCACTCTGTATCTGGCGTTCGTGAAACGTCTGGGAGCTTTCGATGCACTCTGATAAAGCCCCCTGGCTCCTGAAACTCTCGGCATGGGGCGGTGTTATTTTTCTGCACTTTCCTCTGGCCATTATTGCCATCTATGCCTTTAACACCGAAGACGCGGCCTTCAGCTTCCCGCCGAAGGGGCTGACGCTGCACTGGTTCAGCGTGGCAGCAGGGCGCAGCGATATTCTGGATGCGGTGACGTTGTCACTTCAGATTGCCGCCCTTGCCACGGCGATAGCCCTGGTGCTCGGAACGCTCGCCGCGGCAGCGCTCTGGCGCAGTGAGTTTTTCGGCAAAAATGCAGTGTCGTTATTACTGCTGTTACCCATCGCGCTGCCGGGGATCATTACCGGTCTGGCGTTACTGACGGCGTTTAAGGCAGTCAACCTTGAACCCGGTTTTTTCACCATCGTAGTCGGGCACGCAACCTTCTGCGTGGTGGTGGTCTTCAACAACGTCATCGCCCGTTTCCGCCGTACGTCCTGGAGCCTGGTGGAAGCGTCAATGGATCTGGGTGCCAGCACCTGGCAAACCTTCCGCTATGTGGTGCTGCCGAATCTCGGCTCCGCACTGCTGGCGGGGGGGATGCTGGCGTTTGCACTGTCGTTTGACGAAATCATCGTTACCACCTTTACCGCAGGCCATGAGCGCACATTGCCGCTGTGGCTGCTCAACCAGTTAGGCCGACCGCGCGATGTGCCGGTGACTAACGTGGTGGCGCTGCTGGTCATGCTGGTGACAACCGTTCCGATTTTGGGTGCCTGGTGGCTGACCCGCGACGGCGAATCGGTCGCCGGAAGCGGTAAATAATTGAAAACTACGGAGCAAGCTATGCAACACAACTTACTGATCAATGGTGAACTGGTCGCGGGTGCAGGTGAGAAGCAGCCCGTTTACAATCCGGCAAACGGCGAAGTGATCCTGGAGATTGCCGAAGCAACGGCGGCTCAGGTGGATGAAGCGGTAAAGGCGGCAGACCGAGCTTTTGTTCAGTGGAGTCAGACGACCCCGAAAACGCGTGCTGATTGTCTGCTGAAAGTGGCCGACATTATTGAACAACACGCAGAAACGTTTGCCAAACTGGAATCACTCAACTGCGGCAAACCGCTGCACAGCGCACTGAACGACGAACTGCCTGCCATCGCCGATGTTTTCCGTTTCTTCGCCGGGGCGGCGCGCTGCCAGCACGGTTCAGCGGCGGGGGAATACCTCGAAGGGCACACCTCAATGATTCGCCGTGACCCGCTGGGTGTGGTGGCTTCCATCGCGCCGTGGAACTATCCGCTGATGATGGCCGCATGGAAACTGGCCCCGGCGCTGGCGGCAGGGAACTGCGTGGTGCTCAAGCCTTCAGAAATCACCCCGTTGACGGCGCTGAAGCTGGCAGAACTGACGAAAGACGTTTTCCCGGCAGGCGTGATTAACGTGCTGTTTGGCCGCGGCAAGACCGTCGGTGACCCGCTGACCGGTCACCCAAAAGTGCGCATGGTGTCACTGACAGGCTCTATCGCCACCGGTGAGCACATTATTTCGCATACCTCATCCTCGATTAAGAAAACGCACATGGAACTGGGCGGCAAAGCGCCGGTTATTGTGTTTGAGGATGCCGACCTGGATGCGGTGGCTGAAGGGATCCGCACCTTTGGTTTCTATAACGCCGGGCAGGATTGTACCGCCGCCTGCCGCATCTATGCGCATAAAAGCATCTATGAAGCGTTAGTGGAAAAACTGGGTGCTGCCGTCTCCACCCTCAAAATGGGTTCACCAAACGATGAGTCCACCGAGCTGGGGCCATTGAGCTCGGAAGCCCACCTGAACCGCGTCATCCAGGCGGTGGACAAGGCCCGCAGCCTTAGCCACGTCAAAGTGGTGACCGGCGGGCAAAAAGCGCAGGGCAGCGGCTATTACTTCCAGCCGACCGTGCTGGCCGGAGCGAAGCAGCAGGATGAGATTGTGCAGCGTGAAGTGTTTGGTCCAGTGGTCAGCGTGACGGTATTTGATGACGAAGACCAGGTGCTGGAGTGGGCGAACGACTCTCAGTACGGCCTGGCGTCCTCCGTCTGGACCAAAGACGTGGGTCGGGCCCATCGCCTCAGCGCGCGCCTGCAGTATGGCTGTACCTGGGTCAACACCCACTTTGTGCTGGTCAGCGAGATGCCGCACGGTGGGCAAAAACTCTCAGGCTATGGCAAGGACATGTCTGTGTACGGACTGGAAGATTACACCGTCGTTCGCCACGTAATGATTAAACACTGATGTGATGATAAGTGGCTGTAATGCAAAGTTATTGTGTTACAGCCACTTTCTTTTAGGGCCTCCGAGGAGTGTCCATCGCTTATGAGAGTGAATTCCCCTCAGGATCAGTAATGGAAACCACCGCCTGCAAGGCCGCCGCCGATGGCGTCGTTGCGGGTACTGAAACTGCCTGCACTACGGCTGTTCTGGGCATTTTCAGCGCCGTTACCTGTCCCGTGCTCGTCAGTTGCATGGGTATGATCTGCATGGCTGCTGCGGGTTTGCGTGGTAAATGCGGAGGTAAACGGTTTTGCTATCTGCAGAGTCGGTGGCAGCATTCCAGCCAGCACGATTTTCCCGTCAGGCATGAGGACCTGGGTGTTATGGGGTAAATCTCCAGCCGCCACGTTGATCGTGCTTGTCTGCCCTGGTTTGGCCGCAACGAGGGCGGTTTTGGCAACCAGATGAACCGGATGCCCAGCCGGGTCTAACTGTGGGTTCACCGTGGGTGCATTATAAATGGCATCCAATCGCGACTGCGCGCTTTTAAGTACTGACGTGGCATTGTCCCACGCATCAGTGTCCTGTTGCGTGAAGTTATCGCGGTCGTTATTAAATTTATCTATCATTGCGCGGTTGGTTTCTCTGGCTGCATTGGCCTCTGAGCGAATAGCCTCAATCGCGTTTGCTTTTTGGTCAATCGTCATTCCACCCATCTGTCCAGTACCTGTCGCCATAGCATTTACGGATAACACTATCGCTACTGCGAAAATAGAACGTTTCATTGCAAGTTTTCTCATATTAAATTCCCGGAACCGCCGGGGCGGGGCTTTCGCCGTTAATAAAAAACAATTAAATGCGATATTCTTTAACTTTATTTATACAATCCGCGCGAGTCACTTTCATTCGAAATAATAAATAATAAGCATTGCCTGCTTATTATTTTCTCGGAAGACATTCTGAATGAGCGTCTTTATCAATGACGACTTCGTTATATCCGAGTGTCAGCGTTCGGCGCGCCCAGTAGTACGTTATGTCATTACCCTCATTGCAGTTCATTCTATAAAGAAGGGGGCCACTGCAAATCAGGTTAAAATTTATTCTTCCCGGCGTCTCGGACCATCTCTCAATACCCGGCCAGGCGTATCAACGCAGCCATAGCGCAGGGTAGGGTTTACCCATAAAAACGGCATGATGGTGATATCTATTTTTAATAGCGGGCTAATGTATATTTCTGAATGAATATTGTTTGTTAATATTGTTATTTGTTTTTAACATTCGTATTTTTCGTGGTGATATAAATACATCGAATCATAAAAATATTCTATATTTTTCTGCATTATTACTGCTGAAGTTCGCCATTTTTTTGCTCAAGCTTTGTTAAGGCCGATATACAACCGTTGGCGAATCGACGACGTGGGCCAGTGACGCAGGGAATATGCTGGCAGTGCATTCCGGGTCAAACGGAAAAATAATGCCGCACAGCCGGTTTCTTTTTGGCACCTTTAAGATATCAAGTTTTCCAGATAACGGCCGATATTCTTTTTATTCATCGCTCGTGGAAAAGTTTATTCCATTGCCTGAGTTCCTCTGGCAGCATTCACTCTCACTGAAAAAATTCAACGGGAGGTTGGTGGATTCAATGAAATTAAGATTGCCGACGAAAGCGGAAGTCGTGGCGGTGTTGTGTGTCGCGATCTGGGGCTATTGGCTTGGGTGGGCCGGAAGATATACGCATGAGATTTATCTCCTTGATGGGCGCAGCCAGTATTGGATTGTACTGATTGCCTGTGTTCTGGGCATTTGTGCGGCCTACGCCTCCTGGCGACGAGACCGGCACGCCACAGGAATTGTGCACAGGCTCAAGACGGTGGCAGCTGCTTTCCTCTGTGTGACGGCGTTAGTGTGTGTGACCTGTTGGAATATCCCCAAAATCCTGGTTGCCAGCACGCTGCATCAACGGGTGAGCGAAACGTATCCGTTTCGCATGGCTTATCCTGGCCCGTCATGCGGGAAAAATTGTCGCTGTAAGGCTGGCGTTATCTATTACGATCCCTATCTGAAGCAGGAGATTGAATTCTGCCATTGGGACGATGCCTCGTCGTTTTTTTACACGGACGCTATCCGGGTGGATAAACTTATCTCCACTCAGGGCGCGAAAATTCTCAGCCACGAGGCCATCCATTAGCGCTAATGCCGAAACAACGCGTTTAACCGATTTGTCAGTGACAGTGAGCAAAAAAAAGGCTCACGGGTGCAATTTTTTTGTTTAAAGTTAAATAATGTCAACCTTTTAGCATTATTGCCTAAATGGCCCGCGTTTGCGGGCTGGCAGAATCGTGAAACGTGTTTACAGGACAATGTGTGGTCATAATGAAAAAAATAGCACTTATCGCGCTGAGCCTGGTGGCTCTGGCCAGCCAGGCAAGTTACGCAGGGACCAGAACGGCGATTGAGTATGGGACCGTTCAGCAGAGCCGTATTATTACGCATACCCAGGAAGGCTATCATCCGTTGCGCACGGTGGCGGCAGGCGCTCTGGGTGGGGTTGTCGGTCACCAGTTTGGTAGCGGCCACGGTAAAACCGCAATGACCGCCGTGGGGGCAACCGCAGGGGTAGCCGCGTCACGTAATCGCCAGTCGAATCAGCTGGCCGCTCAGGAAGTACAGCTCGTCATTAAGACTCAGTCAGGGCAAACCATTCAGGTGGTGCAACCGAATAACGGGATGATGTTCAATACGGGGGATAAAGTGCGCATCCTGACAACCGGCAATGACACCACTGTGGATAAAGCGTATTAGGAGTGAGCAGCCGCCAGGCCGTGGTTGATGATATCAGGCCTGATATTTGTAATGTCTTTCAAAGCGGCGTAGTATCCCACTCCCAATCAATCCGCCACTAGCTCAGCTGGAAGAGCAAATGACAGTGATGTTGTAGTGTACGAGGTTCGAGGCCTCGGTGGCGGTCCACATTCTGAAGCCCTGGCATATTGCCGGGGCTTTTAGTTAAGGAGAGCGCAATGTTAGAAGGTTATTTTGATCTTGATAGCACCACAGGCGCGGATGCCGTCGAAAACAGAAAGCGATTACTGGCGGTGCAGGCCGCATTAGAAATCTCAAAAGCCTCGGTATCAGCGTCTACCGCGAATGCCGGGATCCGCAGTCAGATGGATCTGCGTAACGTGGCTCAGGAAGTTGCCTCACTGGCTGATGCCATTCAGGATGCACTCGAAAATTGATCCCTGCTGGACAGCGCCCGCCCTGGGCGCTGTGAAAACCTGATGGTCGGCCATGCAAAATGGCAAAAAGCGTACATACTTCAGAAACCCTGTAGCGGCGTGATGCATCAACGGGCACTGTGAGTCTGATGCTGCCGCTCTTACCCACTGGAGCGATGAGACGATCGACACGCACACTCTTTTCTCTGAACGTTTATTCATGCGTCCCGTGCATGCTGATGACGTACACGACCTTTTCCGCATCTACGGCGATCCTGAGACCAATACCTTCAATCCGGCAGGGCCTTACCCTAATCTGGCGTTTGCCCGGCAGCGCCTTATGCAATGGCTCGACGGATGGCGACTGAACGGCATTGGCGAAATGGCGATTTATGATAAGCAACGGCCGCAGGACGTCATTGGTTTCGGTGGGATCAGCGTCAGGGCATTAGGTGAAAGGCAAACGTTTAACCTCGGATATCGTTTTGCGACGGTGGCCTGGGGGAAGGGCCTGGCCACCGAATTCTGCCTGCGCTTGTTGGATTATGCATTTGATGAGCAGGGGCTGGAAAAAGTGACCGCACTGGTACGGGCAAATCATCACGCGTCGCAGCGGGTTTTGTTGAAAGCCGGACTGGCGCTGCGAGGGGTCGTTGCGGATGTCCCGGACGAGGCACCCAGTTTGTTCTATGACCTTAAGCGTGAAGAGTGGCAACGGCATCGCCAGCAGATGCTGCGCCCCCAAAAATCCAGATTAATCGGGTTTTGACAGCCGTTAACGACCGTGCGAGGATTGCCGACTTTCTGCTTCGGGATCCTTGAATTGTCATGCAAAAAGTGTTGATTTGCGCATTACCGGCGCTGGTTTTATTGAGTGGTTGTACGAATTCCCCGGCACATCGCATTGCGGAATGTAAGAAACAAGGGGGCACTGAAGCGGCGTGCACCACGGCCGAATGGAACTATGAAAAGGCCAACCCCTTACCGAAATACAATCCGAGCAGCTATGACAACGCCGCGGTGTTGCAGGCGGCCTACAATGCCAACGCAGCGAAAGGAAAAACCAGCGAGAACTGATGTTCTGAGCATAAAAAAAGCAGCCTTCAGGCTGCTTTTTTTATGCTGTGGGGCCACGAATATCAAATTAAGCCATAGCGAAAGGAGAGCAGGCTAATCAGTGCAACCGCAGCACAGACATTAATAAGCAACACGGTTTTGCTGGAGACTTCCATAAGGTCATCCTCTGGTTATGAGCACCTAAAGATATAGTCTGCCCTCAGCAAGTCTGCAATCAGACAAAGTCTCTATTTACACTGTAACCGTTCTCAGACAATTCTATTTGTAATAACTTGATACAAGTCACGATTCCATGCATAGTGCGCGCGGAATTTTTTGACACAGATCGGGTTTTTGATATGACGCTTTACCAGAAGATGCTGGTGTTCTATGCCATTATGGCCACGGTCTGTGCCCTGACCACCTGGTTTCTGACCCATGATAGCAAGCGAATTCGCTTTCTTGCTGCGCTGCTGGTTGGCGCAACCTGGCCGATGAGTTTTCCTGTTGCATTAATGTTCTCTTTGTTCTGATTCGGACACTTGTGCACGCTTCATTTTAACTGTATAAAAACACAGTTAATCTTAATGAAAGGGAATGACGATGCACAGTCTGTACTCGACGACGGCAGGGGGCGCCGTTCGCTGGTTTGATTATCCCGGCCAGGGGCTGCCGATAGTGTTCATTCATGGGCTGGGCTGCGCCTCATCCTACGAATATCCCCCTGTGGTCACGCAGGCGACATTCGGCAATCGTCGAGCCGTGCTTATTGATCTTCCAGGCTTTGGCTATAGCGACAAACCCGCTGACTATGATTACACCACAACTCACCAGGCGGCGGTCGTGGTGGAACTGATCGAAAAACTGCAGCTGCCGCAGGTTGATCTTTTTGGCCATAGCATGGGGGGAAGCATCGCCATTCAGGTGGCAGAAAGCCTGGGGAAAGGCGTCAGAACGCTGGCCGTCTCTGAGCCCAATTTTCACTCAGGGGGCGGGTTTTATAGCCGGAAGGTGCTGGAAACCAGTGAGCAAGTGTTTGTCGACACGGTATACCCACGTCTCGTTGCCCGAGAAACCACCCCCTGGAAAGGCTGCCTGCAAAACGCCGCACCTCATGCCATGTGGCGGGGCGCCAAAAGCCTGGTTGAGGGCGTGACCCCTTCGTGGATGTGTCGCTTGCAGGCATTAGCCTGTGATAAGGCACTGATTTACGGTGAACACTCTTTACCGGATGACGATGCCTCGCAGCTGTGCGCTGCTGGCATCCCGCTGCATATCGTGCCACAGGCAGGACACTCCATGTCCTGGGAAAATCCAGCGGCACTGGCGGCGGTGCTGGGTCAGGTATTTGCTCAGAAGGGCAGCTGACGCGGTGTGGTTTGTAAGGTTATCCAACGTAATTCGGTAAATTCGTGGATCCCGGCACGGCCACCAAAACGCCCGTAGCCGGAGGATTTACAGCCACCGAAGGGCATCTGCGCTTCATCATGGACGGTTGGCCCGTTGATGTGGCAAATCCCCGTCTGCAGTCGCTGAGCCAGGTTCCACGCCCGAGCCGTGTCCTGGCTGTAAATAGCGGAAGAGAGGCCGTATTCGCTTTCGTTGGCAATAGACAGCAGGGCGTCGTCGCCTTTGGCCCGAATAATGGCTTTTACCGGGCCAAAGGATTCTTCGCTCCAGATGCGCATCTCGCAGGTGACGCCGTCGATAAGGGTGGCTGGCATGCAGGTATTCTCTGCCAGACCGCCGGTGAGGAGCGTTGCCCCCTTACTTAGCGCATCGGCGATCAGCGCATTACCGCGTTCAACGGTACGCTGATCCACAACCGATCCCAATACGGCCGCAGGCAGGCTTTTGACCCGGCTGACCAGGCGGTCAACAAAATCATCCGCAATCGAGCTATCGACAAGGATCCGTTCGGTCGACATACAGATCTGCCCGGCGTTGGCGAATGCGCCGAACGTGGCACCGGCCGCGGCCTGCTGTGGATCTGCATCATCCAGCACCAGCAGCGGCGCTTTGCCTCCTAACTCCAAAACCACGGGTTTCAGATGACGGCCGCAGGTCTCTGCGATGATTCGCCCAACCCCGGTCGAACCGGTAAAATTGACCCGCCGGATGGCCGGGTGAGCGATCAGCGCTTCCACCACCTGCGGGGTATCGGCGACATCACAGGTGAGGTAATTGACCACGCCAGCGGGAAATCCGGCGCTGTCCAGCGCCTGAATAATCAGCCCCTGAGTCGCGGGAGAGAGCTCTGATCCTTTAAGTATCACGGTATTGCCGCAGGCGAGTGGAGTGGCAATGGCCCGCACGCCGAGGATCACCGGCGCATTCCAGGGCGCCATGCCAAGCACAACGCCCGCCCCCTGACGGATCCCCATCGCCAGATTGCCGGGCACGTTAGAAGGGATCACCTGGCCGTCAATTTGGGTGGTAAGCGCGGCGGCTTCGCGCAGGACTTCAGCCGCCAGATGAACGTTGAAACCGGCCCAGTGCGGCGTCGCGCCCGTTTCTGCCGCCATAAGTGAGACAAACTGTTCCGTGCGTTTTTCCAGTTCCTCGGCGGCGTTCAGCAACAGACCGCGTCTTACGGCAGGCGTGCTATCGCGCCAGGCCGGGAACGCCCGGGCTGCCGCGTCTGCGGCCCGCTGTGCGTCACTGACGCTGGCTGAGGCGCAGCGGCTGGCCACACTGCCATCGACAGGGTTGCGACGTTCGAACTGGCGACCGTCTTCGGTCTGCACGTTTTTTCCTTCAATAAACAAAGTACAAAGGGCAGTCATACATACCTCATTGTTCTGGTTGACGAAAAGAGTGTAGAGAGCGCGGCGGGGAAGGCCACTGGCGGGTCGTTAATCGCACGCTTTTTTTCAGCCTTTCAACCCGGCTCACATCCTTATGAGCCGGAAAGGATCACAGCAGTGTCGAAAGCTGATGACGCGCCTCGGCCGTAACATCGAGCGGGTGACAATAGTCAGGGGCTTCGGTGGCCCGGGTGAATAGCGCAACCAACCAATCATAGACGTAACGGGTTGCGGCATGGGACGGTTTATCACCGAGCTGCGTCAGGCGTTCGGCATGGCTGGCAGCAGGCGCAAACAGGGTGCTGTTTTTGGCAATCCGGCTGGCAGGGCGAGCTTCTACGGGCATCTCGGCATAACCGAACCAGGCCAGATAGTTGCTGATCACTGCGCGCAGCCGCGCCGCACTGGCCCGTTCGTCCGGGCTAACCTGCTGGAGTTGTTCAGGCAGTTTCAGACGGTAGCTGGTCAGCACCAGAATGTCTGCCAGCTGTTGCAGGGTGGCAGAGGCCACGTCAAAACGTTGCGCATTGGCTTCGCTGCGACTCCATTGGCGCAAATAGTTTATCCACATGGCGTGCGCCTGGGCACCGCGGTCCTGACTGGCGATTCGGTTCTGTTGTTGCTCATCCGCGAGCGCAAAAAGATCCACACTTTCACTGAACAGCCCGCTGACTTTTTCTTCCCGCTGCTGCTGAACCTGGCTCAGCTGTTCAAAACAGGTCAGCGGAGGCAATAACCCTTCCAGCAGCTCGCCGAGAATCGCCGCACGCCCTTGCAGTTCGCGCACCACGCCTTCAGCCTGGCGACGGACAGTGGCTGGATCCTGAGGGCTTACATTGCTCCAGCCCGCCATGACTTGCCGCAGCCGGGCATGCTGACGTTCAGATAAGCGTTGCAAACGCGCCGCCCTCAGCGAGGGCACCGTGGCCTGGGAAAGCCACTCAATCAGACGCTGAAGGCTGCTGGTATCCAGTGCCTGCAGTGTACCCCAGCGCTGGCCAGGTTTATCAATCAACTGTTGGACGGCTTCATCAAGATTCACTTTATTGATGAAGCGATCGTCCTGCGGGGTGATGGCCCAGACCAGGCCTGGCAGGGCACCGTCATGCTGCGGCTGCGTGTCGCTCACCCATTTCATCAACGTCCGGGCGCTGGCGGGGATCTGCGCCCGGTTAGCGGCAGCATTGCAGATAAGCAGCAGGTCAGGCTGATGCTGTTGGCGATAGCTGTCCAGCAGCCAGCGGCATTTACTGCGCCAGATCTCTTCGCCTTGTCCGCTGGCAGGCAGAGGGAGATCAAGGATATCGACGTTATCCAGCACGCCGTTCTCGGTAGGAAGCACCAGTTCGACGGTCAGTAAACCGAGCGCACTCAGCGGCAGGCTGACGGCATTCTCCAGCTCACCATTGACGACAGGATGCACGACGGTTTCCCCTTCGGGCTCACACTCCGGGGTGAGGAAACCTTCTGCAGGCAGCGTGAAGCTGTCAATCAACAGGCTGAGCGGGGCGGCGACCTCGCGGGTTGTGCCACACTGTTGCAGCACCTGAGCCAGATTCAGCCACGCTTTGGTCAGCTCCTGTTGTTCTCCCCACAGCAGCGCCCAGGCATTGGCGCGAGCACCCAATTCGAGGCGCGGGACCAGCTGGATAAATTGCTGCCAAAGGCGGTCATCGATGCCCTGCTGAGGCGCAGGCGTCATTTCACGCCAGTAGCGCGCCACGGTCGCGACATCTTCCTCACTGACCCCTGGCGCTGGCTGGCTCTGGCGCAGGGCGTGCCAGGCACGCAGTCGGGCGCTGACCACGGCGTTGCTGACCTGATGAACGCCGGGCTGCTGCTGTGCGTGGGCCATAAACACCTGCACCAACTCTGCCTCACGCATGATGCGCAGACGAAGCGGGAACGCGTCATCCGCAACGGCAGCGGTATGACTAAAGCGCAGGGCCATTCGCGTCAGGCTGTGACCCGGATTGAGGTGGCTGAAATAATCCAGCGTTTTGCCACCGGTATTCACCAGCAGCCGTCCGTTGCCACTGCTGCACAATGCGCTGAGCAGGTGGGCTTTTGCGGCCTGAGAATGGCCATACAGGGCGACGGTGATCGGCGCAGTCTCGGCGGCAGCGAGCGTCGTTTCCTCCGCTTTGAGGATCTGTAAGCGGGTGAGCAGAGCGTCGGCATCAGTGTCAAACAGAGGGGACACCTGACGAGTGGCACGCGCCCAGTCGATGATGGTTTGCAGTTGGCTCATTTCAGGTACACGCTCCCGCTATCAATCCAGTAATGGCTGCCGCTGTGGCGGCGGTCGGCCAGAGTGTTCAGCTTCAGGGTCAGCGCTTCCGGGGGCACCGGAGTGCCATCGGTAAGCCAGGCATCGGCCAATATGAAGGCTTCAGGACCTTCGCTCCGACTGCCGCCTTTGAGCTGCAACCGCACCTGCAGCACGCCATCCCCGGCAATCGCTTTCGCCACCTCCGGCGAGTTAATACTGAGGGTATAGAGCGGCGTGGCAGGCCAGCGCGCATTTGCTAACTGACGAAAGCCCAGGGTGACGTTCCCGCGTAGCGGGAAATGCAGGCGGGTATCCAGTTTCATGCCCGGTTTATCAAGGTCCAGATCGGCGTACCAGATATTCTCATCGCGCAAGGTATTCACGGTGTTATCCAGAACCCCCAGATAGCGCACGGTAGAATAAGCCCCAATATCCGCGGCCTTGAAGTTAAAGCGCGGCAGACGCAAATCGAGCGCCAGGCTGCACAGCATCGCCCCAACGGCGGCGGTCGATTTCGGGTTACCAATGCGCCCCTGCTGGCTGAACGGATACCATTCGTGCACGTGATAGCTGTCCATCCACACCATCCGGTTGACCGGGACCGGCTGCAGATAGCGGATCAGGGCCTGCACGCCAGGCAAACAGCCTGGGCGTCCCGTCACCAGCAGGACATCACAGCTATAGTGAGAAATCGCTTCGCAGACGGCGTGCAGCGGGGCGGCAATGGTAAATTCGCCTGCCAGCATCGCGGCATGCAAATCGCGATAGCTCACCTGCAGCGGTGTCGCCAGCAAATCAAACGGCTCAGCCCCCGCCGGAAGCGCATGGCTGATGGCCTGCCCGACGTAATTCATCACGTTACGCGTCGGCAGCTGTGGCAGCAGTTCGCCGAAGGTGGCGTGCAGACCGGCCAGCGGGTCGTCTTTATCACTGGTCTCCCAGCCGCCTAAAATCGCATGGCCAATGGGCATAAACAGCTGCAGGGTCGTTTGCTGACGCAGCACGGCCTGAGTATCGATACGACCGGAGTCGCCAAACAGGGTCGCCATCAGCGCCGGGGCATCGGCGATGCCGGCCTTTTGCAACTGGGTTTGCAACGCGGGCAGCACACAGCGCTGAATAATATCGAGGAGAATATCGTCGCCCGCGATTTTAAACCCTTCACGGAACAGCAGCTGTGGCGTGATTTTGACATTGCTGCCGGTGCCGTCATCAAGATGATAATGGGTGATCGCCATGTCTGTGGTGCCGCCGCCTAAATCAACGGTGGCCACGCGCAGTGAACGCCCAGCACGGGCACCGGGCTCTAAAAGTCGGTCCGGGCGCGAGAGGGCGGCGAAAAAGGCTTCCGTTTGCCCACCGAAATGTGACATTGCTTCGTTATACAGCCACACCAGCTGTCCGCAGCTGGCTTCGTCCCATTCCATGTGAATGTTCGGCACCGGAACGACGCTTCGGTCCTGCTGTTTCGGCGTGGCAAAATCGTCGTCCTGCGGGTGCCAGCCAAGGGCTTTCCAGACCAGTGCAATCGCTTCAAACATGCGGCGACGGAAGATTTCACGCTCCTGCTTCGGCATGGCGGAGGGCAGCGTCAGGATCAGGGTACGCAGTTGGCGAGGCGAAGAGGGAAAGCCCAACCGCTGCCGGGTAGCGACGCTGTTAATCTGCCCCAGCGCCTGGGACAGAATTTCGCACAGCATATGGGTCATCAGCGTGCTGCGGCTGTACTGTGGGGAAAACACCGGCATCCGCTCTTCCGGCGGCAGGGTGAACAGCGGTTGCCCGTCATCATTCATCAGATACGCCAGCGGGAACGCCGCGGCCAGCGGTTCACGCTGAGTTCGGCTGTTGATCTGGCTAAAGCGCCAGTCCTGCACCGTCGGGGTTTCATCCCACAGATAGCGGCGTGGACTGGAAATGCCACTATTACCTTCCGTGCCAAGGCGCTGCATCGCGAGTTTGCGGGCTTCATCACCGACGCGCACCATCGATGGCCAAACGAAGGCGTCTTCGCGACCGCTTTCAACGGAGAAATGCTGCTTGCCAAAACGCGCCTCGGAAAACTCCAGACGGCTGGTGAACAGTGGGGCATTCAGGAACTGGGGTTCACTCAGCGAGCGTACCTGCAGCTCGGCCGTCTGACGCAGACCGTCATTGGCATCGCCGTGATCTTCAATAATCACCCCGCAGGTGTGGCTGTTGCCGACATCGAGGATCAGATCAACAGGAATGGCTGGAGTGCTGACGGTGGCGGTCACGATTTTGACCTCCGGCACGTTGAGCTGTTCGCCCAACAGCGTCAGTAAATTCAGCCAGTGCCCCTGATATTCAAAGCTGCGCATCGCCTGCGCCACATCGCGTTCACTGCGGCTCTCATCACTGCTGGCGTACTGGCTAAACACTTCGCGCAGCCAGCCGTCGATCCACGTTTGATCAAGAAAATCCGCCACTTCGTCATCGCGCCAGGCCAGCGCAAAGCGGGTACCGTTCAGCAGGTCATTGCCAGTGGGGGCAAGCGCTGACGGGGCGTCGTCGCGAATTTGGCTGTCGAGCGCCAGCGTCACCCGATGCGTATTGCCGCTGCTGTCGGGGTGCTGAAGCCGACGAATTTGCACCCGCGCCCAGTTATCCGGGCCTTCAACGAAGGTGCGAGGGGGATTGAACCGCAAAAATGGCAGCGGCAGCCAAACGCCATCCAGCACGGCAAGCGACTGCTCCAGCGTCAGCGTACTTTCCGGCTTAACCACTTCGGGCTGCTGGCCTTCCTGCGCCGGGAGGGTATAGCGGCTATTGACGATGTCGTAATTCAGACGCAGCAGTGGGCCATTGGCGGTTTTTCGCACGAAGCGCCCGACGCTAAGCGCGTCCTGCGGTGTCAGGCCAAAGTCCAGGAACTGAACGCCGCTGTTGGCCATCAGCGTCACACTCTGTTGGTATTCACAAAGAGTCACCAGCATCATCAAGCTCCCACTTTACGGAATGTTAACGGCACGACGGTGTTCGCGTCGTAACGACCCATGCATTCAGCTATGTCGCTGTTGCCGGCTTTACAGGAGATTTCCGGCATCGGGTAGCGCGAGCCGTCGTTACAGCGGGCGTTGCCGCGGCTTTTGATCAGCAGTTCACCGTTCTGGTGCAGGCCGGAGAAGATTTCCGCTTTGCAGACGACGTTAGCGCCGTGTACCAGACGCACGCTGCCTTTATTATTCTGGATTTGGTAGCGCAGCGAGGGCGCCTTGCCGCTGACCGGGTCTTTGACGTCAATCAGCACCCGCCAATTGCCGTTCAGGAATTTTGTGGTTCCGGCGCGCAGCTGATCGGCTTCCATCACCAGCGCATCTTTCGGAATGGCCGCGATGATCACCGGTTTCGTTTCGGCTGATGTGGCTTCTTTCAACGGCTCAGTCACGCTTGCCAGATGCAGCGGCAGGGAAGCATTCAGTTCTGGCAGTGGCGGGGTCAGCGTTTTTTCCACGGCGGCGGGGGCATCAACGTGAGCGATAACCGGTGCGGCTGATGGGGTCTGGCGGGGCCAGAGCAGCGGCGTGGCAATGGCGGCAACGATAATGGCGGCGACAGGCAAACTCCAGAGCGGGATCCGGCGGCCTTTTTTCTCGCCCGCGGGCAGAGTGGTTTGGTTCACTGCCACCACCGGTTCAACCGGCAGTTCAGGTTCAGCGTCTGGCTCTGGTTCGTTGGCGGGTTCAGCGGCAACGATGACGTTGAGCGGGCGGGCGATCAGCGGTTCATCAGCATGAGCTAAAATAATCTTCGCCGTTTCGGCTTGCGTCAGTTCTTCTTCTGGCATGGGCTCAATGGCAGGTGCCGTTGTGGTTTGCAGGCAACCAAACAGCTCATCACGCGCGCTTTCGTTAAGATTAACGAAGCCCCAGAAGGTCATAACCGGTTGCCCGTCCACCAGGAAGATGTGGTTTTCTCCCGGGAACTGCATCGCTTTTTCCAGCAGGGCACCAAACAGCTGCTGGGCGGTCTTTTCTGACTGCTGACATTTACGCGCCAGTGCCAGCGCGTTGTCGGCCAGGGTCTCTAACTGATGCAGGGCGTGATAACGCTGCTCGTCGTCCGCCGCTTTCCACGAGATAACCTCGCCTTCAACCGGGGAGTACCAGTCCACGCGGTCGCCTTCATCGTTGACCTGTGGGATCGCCAGACATTCGACCAAAGCCTGCTGTTTGCGCAGACGCAGCGTTTCTCTGATTTGTAATGCGGAGGCAAATACGGCCTGGCCGCCACCGCCTACGGACTGGAAATCATCCAGACTACCGCTGCGTAAAAGGGTTTTTGCCACGTTGTTTTCCCATCGACTTTTTCACGTGTCTACTCTAAGAGAGTTGCCGGGAAACTAAACGGCAGAAGACAGGGTAAAAATGGCAAATCCTCGGGGCATTGAAGGGCGGGATTTCGCTTGCTTTCCTGCTGACTTAAAGCAAACCAGGCTCAGTTTAAACAAAGAAAAGCGGCTCTGCAGGGCATTCAGAGATGAGGTTTTTAAAATTAACCTTTTAAATAATTAACATGGTGTTAACAACGGGGTTGCGCTACTCTGCCTGCATAACAACGAAGATGTTTACCCATCAAGCCAACACAGGATGCATTCAATGTCGTCCGCATGAATGCAGCAACTCGCCACTGGTTCTCCTCAGTGGCTTTTTTTTGCCTGTCGCCGGAAAATTTCAGCTCATGCGCGTAAAAAGTGGCACAATTGTCTCCTGTGTTTTGTGTTTAGTCACTGAGGAGAAAATCAATGTCACATCTGGAAGAGGTTAGCGCGCAGGTAGATGCCGCCATTGAGGCAGGGGTTATCACCGGGATGAATGAACTGTTGGTCATACTGAGTGATGATGCCGCGTTAAGCCGTGAAGAGCGCTTCGAGCAACAGCAGCGTCTGCGTACGGCCATTTCACATCATGGACGTCATCACCGGGAAGAGCAGGAGGCTCGCCACGAGCAGCTTACCCAAGGCGGCACGATCCTCTGAGCGGTGAAGGCAATTCAGAAAAGACTGAAAAATCCGACCCCAGCCATAACAAGCACTTAATGATCATCACTGACCCTGTAATGCCCGTAGCATTGCAGGGTTTTTGTTTTGGAGTGGGCTATGTGGATTTTGGTTGTCATGCTATTGCTGTCGGGACTGGCAATACAGTATCAGTTCAATATTAAAGATAAGGAACTGGTGAAGCTTTATAAGACAAAACTTGATGAGGCCAACCAGCAGCTTGAGAGCCTGAAACATCAGGGTGTGCAGGATAAATAATCCTGTGCCGGGGATGTCTGCGTCAGCGCACCATCCCCGACGTCAACGAATTAAAACTGGCGCCTTGCGACTAACCAGGCGCCAATCACCAGCATAATCGCCCCGCCAATCGGCCCGACCAACGCCCGCCAGGGAACGCCCTGATGACGAACGATATCCATCGCCAGTCCACCAATTAACTGACTCGCCACCAGCACCGCAATGGTGGTCGCCGCCCCGACGTACTGATAGCCGCTGATGCTGGCAAACACAAAGAACGATCCCAATAACCCAGGGATTAACGTCCACCATTTGATGTTCGCTGCCAGTTCCTGGAAACCACTCAGCCCGTGCTTGATAAGCAAAACTGAAACGAACAGCACAATCCCCACCAGGGAATTGAGCAGCATCGCGATAAGGATCGTGGAGGCTGACTGGGTAATACGAACCATCAGCGTGTTTTGCACCACCAGACCAATTCCGGCAGCCACCAGAAAGGTGAGGGTCAGCGACTGATTCATGGGCGACTGTCCGGCTCCTGACGCTGGTCAAGCTGCAGCTGCATAAACGTCAGGTCGAGCCAGCGACCAAATTTAGTGCCCACCTGCGGCATCTGAGCGGTGGTCACAAAGCCCAGGCTTTCGTGCAATTTCAGCGATGCAGCGTTCTGTGACTCAATACCCGCGACCATCACATGTTTTCCACAGTTTTTCGCCTCGATAATCAGTGCGGTCAGCAGCGCCCGCCCCAGACCTTTGCCCTGATGCTGCGGGTGAACATACACCGAATGCTCAACGGTATGGCGGAAGCCGTCGAAAGCACGCCAGTCGCCAAAAGAGGCGTAGCCGGTCAGGGTGCCCTGGTCCTCACTCACCAGCACCGGGTAACCGGCAAACTGGCGGGCCTCATACCAGGCAATGCGGTTATCGGTATCAACGGTTTGATCGTTCCAGATGGCCGCGGTATGCAGCACGGCGTGATTGTAGATCTCCGCGATAGCCGCGCAGTCCTCTTTACTGGCGAAACGAATAGTGGTCATGATGCACCCTGTGTTTGTTTACTATAGTGATACAATATAGATACTATAGTTTTATATCCCTCGCCACGACTTTATGGAATCCTGATGAATACAGCGGAAGAGACACTGAACCAGCGCATCAGCGCGCGCATTCGCATTGAACGTGAATCCAGAGGCTGGTCGCTGAGTGAACTCGCCGAACGGGCGGGCGTGTCCCGGGCCATGATCCACAAGATCGAAAAAGGGGACAGCAGCCCGACGGCGACCCTGCTGGGGCGCTTGTCCGGCGCATTTTCTATCAGTATGTCCACGCTTATCGCCCGCGCGGAAATGCAGGATGGCAAATTACTGCGTTTTGCCGATCAGCCCGTCTGGCACGATCCGCAAAGCCACTATCTGCGGCGCCATGTTTCTCCGCGCAGTGACCTTCCTATTGACCTGGTACAGGTCGAGTTGCCCCCCGGCAGCGACATTCCGATGCCGGCGTCCTCTTATGTGCTTGCCCGTCAGCTCATCTGGTTGCAGCAGGGGGAACTGGTGTTTGTCGAGGGAGATACCCGCCACGAAATGCAGCCGGGCGACTGTCTGGAGCTTGGCCCGCCTAACGACTGTCGTTTTGTGAATCAGACGACGGAACCCTGTGTATATCTGATCGTCCGTCTTAACGCTGTCGGCTCTTAATGCTAATGCAGGAAGAGGGGGAAGCGACTAGTCTCAGGATAAACCTGGCAACCAAGGAGCACATCATGAGTCAATCTGAATTACGCCACCGCCGTTGGGTGTTGGCTTCGCGTCCGCACGGCGAGCCTGTTAAGGACAATTTCCGTCTGGAAGAGAGTGAACTTCCGCAACCCGGGGCCGGGCAAATCCTGCTGCGCACGGTCTATCTTTCGCTGGATCCTTATATGCGTGGCCGGATGAGCGATGCGCCGTCGTATTCACCGCCGGTGGAGATTGGGGCCGTCATGGTTGGCGGTACCGTCAGCCGCGTGGTGCAGTCAAATCATCCTGACTTCACACCCGGCGAGTGGGTGTTGGGCTACGACGGCTGGCAAAACTATGCCCTTTCTGACGGTTCTGGTTTGGTGAAATTAGGCGATAACCCGCAGCATCCTTCCTGGGCGCTGGGGATTTTGGGGATGCCGGGCTTTACCGCCTATATGGGGCTGCTGGATATCGGCCAGCCAAAAGCCGGAGAAACGCTGGTGGTGGCGGCTGCCACCGGGCCAGTCGGGGCCACCGTCGGGCAAATTGGCCGGATCAAAGGTTGTCGGGTGATTGGCATTGCTGGCGGCAGTGAAAAATGCCGCTACGCCGTTGAGACGCTGGGTTTTGATGCCTGTCTCGATCATTATGCTGACGATTTCGCCCGGCAGCTCGCGCAAGCCTGCCCACAGGGAATAGACGTGTACTATGAAAACGTCGGTGGCAAAGTGTTTGATGCCGTCCTGCCGTTGTTAAACACCTCGGCACGCGTGCCGGTTTGCGGGCTGGTGAGCGGGTACAGTGCGACGGAACTGCCTGCCGGACCGGATCGTTTGCCTTTACTGATGGGCACTCTGCTGAAAAAACGCATTCGGATGCAGGGGTTTATTATCGGCCAGGATTATGGTCACCGGATCGGGGAGTTTCAGCAGGCGATGAGTCAGTGGATCAGTGAAGGAACCATTAAGTATCGCGAACATATGACGGAAGGTCTGGAGCAGGCGCCTGAGGCTTTCTTTGGTCTGCTGAAAGGCAAAAATTTCGGTAAAGTCGTGATCCGCGTTAGCCCGGAGGAATAAAAAAAGGTTGCGGCGCGTCCCGGCGTCGCAACTTTTCGTGCAAATTTTCCATTAGCGTCTTTAATTAGTTATGCAACAGGTAATTTGTATGATTTGTACGGCCGAATTGACAACCTAATAATGAATATTGCTAGCTGATTGTTCCATGTTATTTCCAACACCACACGTGATACAGGATATATCCTGCGATCGCGCAGAGTTGTTTGCTCTCAGGCCGTCACGAGAACAATGGATATGGATACAGGAAATAAACATGCTTGATTTAGAAAAAGCACAGCGAATGAGCCTCACGACGCAGGTCGAAATGAATTTAAAAAGCGCCCTGATTATCGGTGCACTGAAACCCGGCGCTCGCCTGGTGACCCGCGATCTTGCGGAACAATTGGGCACCAGCATTACGCCGGTACGCGAGGCCTTGCTGCGGCTGGTTTCCGCAGGAGCGCTACATGCCACGCCTGCGCAGGCTTTTCTGGTGCCAGAGGTCTCTCTGCAACGCTATAACGAGATTAACCAGATCCGCAAAGAGCTGGAAGGGATGGCGACGGCAGCGGCGGCAGCGTTGATGACCGAGGAGAAGCTCAACGATCTCCGCCACTACGTTGATGCGTTTCATGAGGCCAAAATGCAGGGGGATATGGAGCAGGCGCTACAGGCTAACTGCCGTTTTCGCTTCCGCTTGTATGACTACGCAGAGATGCCCACGCTGGTGGCACTTATCGAACAATTATGGATCCGTATCGGCCCTTGTTTTAATTATCTGCATCCGCTTTCTTGTGAAGTCTTCAGGCGGCAACGTTATTACGTTGAACTTCTCCACGCGTTAGAAAAAAACGATGAAGCGGAAAGTCGCGCGGAAATATGTCGGGAGATCGATCATGGCACGGCGATATTGCAGCGCCAGTATATTAATTAATTCCGGTGATGAATAAAAATAAGCGCGCCAGAGTTAAGGCGCGCTTAACTTTTATTGGAATTGATAGCGCAATGATAAACCTACGCCGTAATTTCGGCCGGGTGCGGGCTCGTAATAACGGCCGTTAGACTCGTTGACAATCACTGACCCGACATATTCCCGGTCAAACAGGTTATCCACCCGCCCGAAAACGTCCATCTGCCAGCGCTCGCCCAACGCCAGTTTATAGCCCGAATTCAGACCGACGACGGTCCACGAAGGGGCTTTGGCCGTGTTCTCATCGTTGGCCATGATGTCGCTCATATAGCGAATATCCGTGCCCGCATACCAGCCGAATTCCGGTTCGTACCCGAAAGAGGCGTAGCCCATATTTCTCGCGATGCCGGGAATGCGGTTCCCGTTACAGCTGGCATCATCGCAAACATTGCTGCGATATGTGGCATCCAGCCACGTCCAGGCCGCCTTCAGCTTCCAGTTCTCACCAAACTGCTGGTCGAGGGACAGTTCCGCACCCTGGCGGCGGGTTTTTCCGGCGTTCTTGTAGCTGGTGCGCCCGCCGCTGCTGCTGTCCACCACAATTTCGTTGTCCGTGTCGGTCTGGAACAGAGCGGCGGTGAGCAACCCATTGCCTATGCGCGTTTTACTGCCCATTTCCACCGTTTCGTTGGTCGAAGGTTGTAGACCGAAGTTCAGGCCGCTCTGATTATCCGGGCGATAAGAGAGCTCGTTAATGGTGGGCGTTTCGAACCCCCGGCCTGCGGAGACATACAGATTCCAGGCCTCCGTCAGCGCATATTTCAATGATCCTGCAGGCAGCCATTTATGATAGCTGGCATCGCCGCTGTCATCGCCGTTGCCCTTTGTGACGTAGAAATCATTGGAGTCAAACCACACGGAGCTGTAGCGAACGCCCGCATCCAGCGTCAGTTTCTCAGTGAGCTGCCACTGGGTTTGCAGATACGGATCCACATTCCACATCAGATTACGTTCGTCACGACGCAGTGCCCCCTGTTGCCCGTACTCCGGCACGCCATTGTCCAGCACAAAGTTTTGGTAACCCTGACGCTTTTCACTCATGTTTTCGTAATCGAGGCCGGTGGTGATGGTGACCGGCACCAGCAGCTCGCCGCGGTGCGTCCAGCGGGTATCAATTCCCTGATAGTGCCTGTCGAGGTCAATTACGCCGCCGGAGTGAGCAGGATTCAGCTGGGGTCCCATGGGAATGGATTGATACTGCGTGGTCTGGCGCTCTCCGGCGTACATCATCACGCTGAGATCGTCGTTGGCACTCAGCTGGCGTTCATAGTGCAGGCCTGCCTGAGTCTGTTTGAGATCTTTACGCGTATTGTACTGATCGCCACGGGGTGACTGCTGCGGATTGTCCCGCCACTCGCTATAGCTTAACCCGCCAGGGTCGTTTGCTTTGATATCCACGCTATTCAACAACAGCGTGACTTTACTGACGTCGTTAATCCGCACCCCCAGCTTTGCGTTGGCCAGATTCTTGCGTGCACCACTGTGATCCCGATACCCGTGTGTGTCAAAACGGGTGGTGGAGACGGTGTAGTCAACATCGCCCGCCTGAGTGCCATCACCCACCGCGCCCGTTGCTTTCAGGCCATAGCGCCAGGTGCCATAGCTGCCGTAATAGCTGCTGGCTTCGAGGGTCGGCGGTTGCTGTCCGGTCTGGGTGCTGACGTTAATGACTCCACCGGAAGAGTTACCGTACAGCGCCGAAAAGGGGCCGCGCAGCACTTCAACGCTGTCGATGCTGCTGATATCGATGTTCGAGGTTTGCCCTTGGCCGTCGGGCATGGTCGCCGGGACCCCATCGACGTACAGGCGGATCCCACGAACGCCAAACGTGGAGCGTGAACCAAACCCGCGTACCGACAGCTGTAAATCCTGAGCATAGTTCTGCCGGTTCTGGATTTGCAGCCCGGGGACGGCTCCCAGTGATTCCGAAAGATTAATACGTGGCGTGGCATGGCGCATGTCGTCACCGTCAACGACGCTAACGGCGGCAGGGGTATCCAGCTCGGAGACTGTTTGCGGCGTGGCGGATACCACCATCGTTTGTTCGTCAGCCGCCAGGGCATCAGCCAGCGGAAGAAGAGGGAACAGCAGTGCCGGAAGCGCAGCCTTGCGGACGTTAAGGATAATCATGCAGCTCTCATGGTTGCGAAATAAAAGGAAACAACGGGCAATAGGATAATTCGAATGTAAATGATTTGAAAAACTTAACGGCACATTACGTTAAATAATGGCACAACAGCGCCCCCTTATCTGACAGGTCGACGTAATTTCGCTCCACATTGATGTTATTAATGATTACTATTCGCATCAACAAACGCAGCGCAATGACGCTGCGAGCAGGAAGCATGTCGGGCAGTACAATTTTTGTTTATCTAAGGGAGTCGTCATGTCTTTACGTCACTTATCCATGCCGCGTTTTCGTCGTTCTCTGCTGCTATCTTCGTTACTGCTTGCCGGTACCTTCAGCGCCCATGCGGCCGATGAGATGCTGCGCAAAGCGGTGGGCAAAGGCGCATATGAAATGGCCATCAGCCAGCAGGAAAATGCGCTGTGGGTGGCAACGTCACAGAGCCGTATGACCGACAAGGGCGGCGTGGTTTATCGTCTGGATCCGCAGACGCTGGACATCACGCAAACCATTCACAGTGACCTGAAGCCGTTCGGCGCAACGCTGAATGCACAGACGCAGACCCTGTGGTTTGGTAACACGACGAATGGCATGATCACGGCAGTGGATGCGAAAACGGGAGAGGTGAAAGGGCGCGTATTGCTCGAACCGCGTAAACGCAGTGAAACCGTCAAACCCTTGCAGCCGCGTGAACTGGCCGTTGATGAGAAAACCAATGCTGTCTACGTCACCGGTGTAGGGCAGGAGAGCGTGGTGTGGGTCGTTGATGGTGCAACGCTGGCGCTGAAAACCACCATCAGCGGCACGGGCAATCGCAGTACGGCGCTGGCGCTGGACAGTGACGCACAGCGTCTTTACACCGTAAGCGCGGACGGTGAACTGGTCACAATCGATACCGCAAAAAACACGGTGCTTACCCGCCAGAAATTGGTGGATGACGGTAAAGAGCATGCGTTTTTGAATATCGCGCTGGATAAAGCCACGCACCGTGCGTACATCACCGATTTCAAACAGCCTGAAGTCCTGGTGGCAGACTACCGCGAAGGGAAAGTCGTGGGGAAAATCGCTGCGCCGGAAGGGCTGGCTATCCTCTTTAACCCGACGCGCAGTGAAGTTTACGTCACCCACCGCATGGCGGGAAAAGTCAGCGTTATCGACGCCAAGACCAATAAAGTGGTGAAAACGTTGGATACTCCGCCGCGTCCGAACAGCCTGGCGCTGTCTGCTGATGGCAAGGTGTTGTACGTCAGCGTGAAGCAGGAATCAACCCGCGAAAAAGAAGCGATGCAGCCTGATGAGGTGATTCGTATCGCGTTGTAATGGCGGATAAAAAAGCCGCTCGGGTGAGCGGCTTTTTGTTGTCAGGTGGCGCTTCGCTTACCTGACCTACGGTTATTTGTAGGCCCGCGCAAACGCAGTGCCGCCGGGCAATTACTGCGAGGTTTTCTCAACCAACGCCGCATCCTGCTCGCCTTCGTGATGAACCGGCGCCGTGCTGTGGATCTCCTGCACGCGCTTGCGTACACCGAACCAGCCAGCAATCAGCAGCACCGCAATCAGCGGAATAGAGGCAATGGTGTAGGTGCCGTTCGGGTAGTCGAACGCCATCAGAACCAGTACGCTTAGCAGGAACAGCAGGGTTAACCAGGAGGTCACTGGAGCACCCGGCAGCTTGAAGCGGACATCGGCGCATTTCCCTTCCTTAATCGCTTTACGCAGGCGCATCTGACACACCACGATAAAGCCCCAGGAGGCGATAATGCCCAGCGACGCGACGTTGAGCACGATCTCAAACACCTGTGACGGCACCAGATAGTTCAGGAACACGCCCACCACGTACACCGCAAGGGTCGCCAGGATCCCGGCATACGGAACATGCTGACGGCTCATTTTGGACATGAACTGCGGCGCAGAACCGCCCATCGCCATGGAACGCAGAATACGTCCGGTGCTGTAGAGGCCAGAGTTCAGGCTGGAGAGCGCTGCCGTCAGTACCACGATATTCATGATGCTGCCGACGTAAGGCACGCCGAGCTTTGAGAAGAAGGTCACGAACGGGCTTTGTCCGGCCTGATAGGCATTCCACGGCAGCAGCAGCACCAACAGCACGACCGAACCGACGTAGAACAGGCCAATACGCCAGATAACGCTGTTAATCGCTTTAGGGACCATGGTCTGCGGATCTTTACATTCACCGGCCGCGGTCCCCACCAGTTCGATGGAGGCAAAGGCAAACACCACGCCCTGAACCAGCACCAGCGCAGGCAGCAGACCATGCGGGAAGAAGCCCCCGTTGTCGGTGATTAAATGGAAGCCGGTGCTCCCGCCATCAAGCGGTTTCCCGGATCCCAGGAACACCGTACCGACCACCAGGAAGATGACAATCGCCAGCACTTTCAGCAACGCAAACCAGAACTCCATTTCGGCGAACCACTTCACGCCAATCATGTTCATGGTGCCAACAATGGCCAGTGCGCCGAGGGCGAAGACCCACTGTGGAACATCACCAAACGCGCCCCAGTAGTGCATATAGAGCGCGACCGCAGTGATATCCACGATGCCGGTCATGGCCCAGTTAACAAAATACATCCAGCCCGCCACGTACGCCGCTTTTTCGCCAAGAAACTCACGGGCGTAAGAGACAAAGCTGCCGCTTGAAGGACGATGCAACACCAGTTCGCCAAGTGCGCGAAGAATAAAGAAAGAGAAGATCCCACAGACCAGATAGACGATAGCCAGTGAAGGCCCGGCCATCTGCAGACGTGCGCCCGCGCCGAGGAACAGACCGGTGCCGATGGCACCTCCAATCGCAATCATCTGAACGTGACGATTGCCCATCGCTTTGTTGTAACCCGCCTCATGCGAGTTCAGCCAGCGGCGTTTTGCTGCGTGATGCTCAGCCGCGCTGTTGTGTTTTGTGCTCATTGTAATAACCCTGTGACCTGTCATTACCCCAATCAGGGGCCCAAATAATGCCACCGCAGTAAACGATTGCGTGGCAGCACATTGTTCTGCCGTTCTCAGCATTCTGACGTAGAGATACGGCAAAACATGGCGCCGCATCGTACCTGCAAAATCCAGACGACGCAAAACCTGTGCAACAATCTGGTGACATGAGCCGCAGCAATTTGTGTGGTCAGATCTGCGGACTGAATCGTTCATGCAAAGAGAAAGCCGCTGCCACCGCCTGACAGGGGCCAGGCACAGTGAAAAAGCTCAGCTATAGTTTGATTCCGCACACAAAGGGGGAAAAGCATGAAAATCAACGTGGTGGGCACCAGTGGCGTCGGAAAATCTACCCTGGCGCGCAGAGTGGCGGCAGTCGTCGACGCGCCTTATATCGAAATGGACACGCTGTACTGGCGTGAACGCTGGCAGGGCGTGTCCGATGAGGTGTTGTTTACCACGCTTACCAACAGGCTGTCGGAAACTGAGTGCTGGGTATTGGATGGTAATTACAATCGCACGCGGCCGATCAAGTGGCGTGACGTGGATGTGATCGTGTGGGTGGATTACGGTTTCTGGCGAACGTTGCGCCAGGCCGTTTCGCGCGCTTTTACGCGCGCCTGGACTCAAAAAGAGCTGTGGCCGGGGACGGGCAATCACGAAAGTTTCCGCCGCTCTTTCCTGAGTCGCGATTCAATCATCCTATGGACGTTGAAAACCTGGCACAAAAACCGGCAGCGTTATCTGGCCGATACGCAAGACCCGCAGTTTTCCCACCTGACATTCATTCGCCTGCGCACTCAGGCGCAGACGGAGGCGTTTCTTCAGGCTCTGCAAACGGGCGTTATTCTTCAGCGTAAATCAACTGATAGCCATCCGCCCGTTGCGTGAGACGGGCAAACCCTTCGATGCCCAGATGCATCCCGGCGATCAGCAGGTTTTCTTCGAATGCCTGGCGAAATGTTTTCTGGCGCGTGGCTTCTGCCTGAACAGGGTCACAGTCAAAAGCGATGGAGACCGCAGGGCGGGTGGTCTGGATGTGGGGAAAATGGACGATGTCGCCCCAAATCAGCAGAGCATGTCCCTGAGCGTCAACGCGAAAGCCCGTATGACCCGGGGTATGGCCCGGCAGTTCGACGACGCGGATCCCTTCAATACGTTCGTCCGGCTTAAGGTAATGCAGGCTGGATTCATAAACGCTTAACACCCGGCGAGCGAGCGCGAAATTTCGCTGAGCGCGTTCCGGAGCCTGTTGGCGCTTCTCATCATCCAGCCAGTAGCGTGCTTCGCGCGGGTGAAGGTAGAGCTGCGCATTGGCAAATACCCGGCGCTCTTCGGCATCCAGCAGTCCGCCGACGTGATCGGGATGCGCGTGGGTCAGCAGGATAATGTCAATGTCCTCAGGCGCCACGCCTGCCGCGTGCAGGCTTTGCTGCAGCTCACCGCCAACGTTATTTCGACCGCCGGTACCTGAATCAACCAGAATGGTTTTCCCATGAACCTGGATCAGGTAAGCGTTGATGTGAATTGACCCGGGTTCCAGCACGCCTGCCTGCTGCTGAATTTTCCCTGCTTCTGCTGTCTCGATACCTGACAGCAGTTCAAGGCTGGCACTCATTTTTCCATCACTGAGCACCGTAATGCGATAATCACCGATCTGGGTTGACGCAGGTTGCTTCATATATCCCTCACACGTTAACTGACGCTTTTTAATGTTACACATTGCGGACAAATAACTCAGCGGTAAACCCTTGTTGGCTATGAATAGAGTGTTTTCTGCCATCACAACAGAACTTTTTGGGCCATACTTTTGATTCTGTAAGGATTTGGGAGACAAGCTATGATAACGCTCTATGGCGTTCCCGGCTGGGGATCGGCGATCGGCGAAGTGATGCTAACCCTGGCTGACATGCCGTATCACTTCGTGGATGTGGACGGCTTTGACCAGCCCGGCCCGCAGCATGATGTGCTGCTGCAAATTAACCCGCTCTGTCAGGTCCCTACGCTGAAACTGGACGACGGGCGCATCATGACCGAGACCGCCGCCATCGCCCTGATGATTCTGGATAAGCGGCCTGAACTGGCGCCTGCGATACGTTCACCCCAGCGCCTGCTGTTCCAGCGTTTGCTGATTTGGCTGGTGGCTAACGTGTACCCCACGTTTACCTATGCGGATTATCCGGAACGTTTTGCGCCGGGTGCGCCAGAGGAACTGCGAACCCGCTGCATTGCCTACCGTAAAACGCTCTATCAATGGCTGGATGGACAGCTTGTGGGACCGTATGCCGTCGGAGAGCAACTGACCTTACTCGACGCGTATCTTGTGGTGATGCGCAGCTGGGGGCCTCGTACCGAGTGGTTTAAGGCGAATACCCCGAGCATCACCGCCATTGCCGACAGGGTGGCGTTGCTGCCGCAACTGCAAAAGGTGCTGGAAGAAAACAAGATTATCAGTGCACAAAACGCTAATCCTGATGTGGCGTAAATGGTAGTTTGAGAGAAGACAAAAAGGAGAGTGCGATGCCACATGTAGATATCAAATGTTTTCCCCGTGAACTGAACGATGAGCAAAAAGCGGAACTGGCGGCCGACATTGCCGCGGCAATCACCCGTCATCTGGGTAGCAAAGATGGCGCCATCAGCGTGGCGTTAAATCAGGTGCAACAGGATGCGTGGAAATCCCAGGTCTGGGACAGCGAAATTGCCCCACAGATGGACACGTTGATCAAAAAACCGGGTTACAGTATGTGATGACAAAGGCCTGCCCAGCAGGCCTTTTTTATTCTGCCTGTGTGCGTTTCACGTCCTCAACCAGCCAGTCATGAAACACCTTTACCTCCGGTCGCTGGCGCGCGTGTTCCGAGGTCACAATGTAATAAGACCAGCTCAGCGGCCATCGCTGCTCGGGGAACAGCTGCAGAAGCTGTCCGGTGTCGATCAGTTGCGCCACCAGGGCGCGACGCACCACGGCAATGCCGCGACCAGTAAGCGCCGCGAGGATCACCGCCGAGGTGGAGTTTATCTGCAGCCCACTGATTTTATCGGTGCATGCGCCAAAGGTGGTGAGGATCTGTTTCCAACCGGGAAAATTCGCGCCAGGATGCGGGGTGTCGTCGGTGATCAGTTTTTGCTGACAAAGCCACTCTACGGTTGCCGTCTGCGTGTCTGCCAGCAGGCGAGGGCTGCATACCAGCACAGCGTCTTCATCCAACAGCCAGGTTTTATGCAAACCGCGCCAGTCGCCGGGTCCACAGCGGATCCCCACATCAGCGGCCTCATGTTCTACGTCCATCAGCCTCTCGGTGACATCCAGGCGAATATCAATGGTCTGATGCTGTTCGGCAAAGCGATTCAGGCGCTCCATCAGCCAGTTCATGACCAGCACCTGCGAGGCCGTGAGCACAATGGCTTTGCGGGCTTTACGGCCTCGTAGCTTATTCAGCCCCGACTCCAGATTATCCAGCCCGAGGGTTATCTCCTGCAGCGCTTCCTGCGCGCTGGCAATCAGGGTCATACGTGATTTTCCCGCGCGGCTGCGTTCAAACAGCGGCTGACCAACCCAATCCTCCAGGGCGCGAACTAATTGGCCGACCGCCGCAGGTGTCACACCCAATTCGTCTGCTGCGCCCGTGAGGCTGCCGTGGCGGGCAGTGGCTTCAAAAGCGTGCAGCCATTTTAATCTGTTTAACGATCGCATCAGTGGGTCCTCTCAGTGGAGAGATGAGTGTAGCAACGACGAGATAGTTTTTCTTTCTCGATGGCGTATTTCTTATGCGTCGATGACGGGGCGAAAGAACGGCAAAATGTCTCTCATCGAAGGGCATGCAGCCCGTTATTCATGCAGAGGCTATGATGAACACATTTTTCACCGGTAAGAAACTTTTAGTTGTTGGTGGCACCAGCGGTATGGGTCTGGAAACGGCACGTCTGATCCTGAAAAACGGTGGCCGGGCGGTTTTGGTGGGCAATCGGACTGATAAAGCGGAACAGGCACGTCAGGCGCTTGCCGCCGACGGGCAGGTAGACATTATCGTGGCCGACCTGACTCAGGAAGACGGGATGCTGAAGGTGATGGAAGCCGTTAATCGCGATCATCAGGATATCAGTCTGCTGGTCAACGCGGCGGGCGTATTCTTCCCGAAACCCTTCACTGAACATGAGCCAGCCGATTACGATCTGTATATGAGCATCAATCGCGCCAGCTTCTTTATCACCCGCGACGTGGTGCGCAATATGATCGCGCAGGGCATTCAGGGATCGATTGTGAATATTGGCTCGATGTGGGCACAGCAGGCCATTGGTGCAACACCGTCCTCTGCCTACTCGATGGCAAAAGCAGGGCTACATGCCCTGACCAAAAATCTGGCGATTGAGCTGGGTGAAAAGGGCATTCGTGTTAACGCCGTTTCACCGGCGGTGGTCCACACCCCGATTTACGAAGGCTTCATTGCGAAAGAGGACGTCAAAGGTGTGATGAGTAGCTTCGACGCTTTCCACCCAATCGGTCGGGTGGGCACCGCGGGAGATGTCGCACAAGCGGTGGCTTTCCTGCTCTCAGATAAAGCAGGCTGGGTGACCGGCGCGGTATGGGATGTGGATGGCGGCGTGATGGCTGGCCGAGGTAAACAGTAAAAACCGCGGGTTTTTTACTATTCATGCCGTTGCTACTTGACCGTGTATCAGACGGTCGTCTATTCGGCAATGAACAATATTTACCATGAATATATCCCTTTCAATTAATAGATTTATAAAAACAACATTCGAACGTCCGGATGTTTCGAGGCAATTGTTAACGCATTGCCCAGTAATGTATGTGAGATGGGTTAAATAATTTTTCATCAGACTGGTGAATGTATTGGATGGAAGATATATAAACATGTGTGTTTGAATGGTAAAGGGGCTTACGCCCCTTTTTTTACTTAAATAAATATATAAGCCCAATTAAAACCATCAGTATAAATGAACCCATTACACTAATGTAGTGCTCCCACTTAAAACTGTTTGTAAGTTTTTTATCCAATCCCAGGATAAATTCAACATCTTTGTTATTTCCACTGAGAATAGATTTCCTTTCACTAATCAAAGGATGGATAATAAAATCTTTTTTTAAGCTATTCCCTGTAATAAAACCTAGTGGTGAAGCGTGGTATAATGTTTTTGCAGCGATAGGGAGCTTTTTAAATTCCGAGAAATAAATATCGCATATCACTTTAAATTTACGCTCATTTATATACATTAAAACTAAAACAAGCACTGAAGCGGCAAGGAAATATACGGTGGTAAATATAACTAAAATTTTATACATTTCTAAATTCCTTCATGTGCTTTATCCTGATTCGTTTATATTAATTTGAGAAATTATAAAAAACCTCTCCAGCACTACTGCCTATTGATTCTCCTATTTTCCCTACTGCTAATTCAGAAAGTCCAGAAACTACAACACCACATGCTAACGCACCGCCCCCGCCAGCAGGTGCAGTTGCTGCCCCTAAGATAACAGCACATATGGCTGTAGTACCAGTTCGAACAAGCCCCGTTGCGAGGACTGGTAATAAAATGCCACCGCTAAACTTACCAATTTCCGTAAATGCCGTTTTGCTGCAATTAATACCTGTGCTACATGCATCATATATCGTGTTAGCTCCGCTCAAAGCAGACAGGCCAACGGCAACCTTGCCCATACCATCCATCAATTTAACTACTTTTGCAGATCTCTCCATGTAAGTTGCATAACCTTCAATGTCATTTACACCTGTTTGATTCCATCTGTGCATTATTGACGATGAAGAAAGGCGCAAAGCACTTTTGATATCACTGTAAGGTGCTAAACCAATACGTTCTCTGAAGACTTTTAAGAAAATAGAATCCAGTTTTTTAAACAACTGGTTTCGTTCAATGAAAAACTGTTCACTGATTAGCGTGCCATGTGTAATAAATTGATTTTGATATGTTTGCTGAATTGAAACGAGAGATTTTTCAATTTCTGAAAAATACTCTTTTGCCATACCAGATAGAAAGCCGCCATAATCTCCACCAATCGATGAAAATTGGTCAATTACGTTTCTGTGTTTATATAGGAATAGCGCTTCGGCATTGGTTAAAGGCTCTAACGCTGCGTCGACCCTATCCCTGGCCTTTTTAAGATGATCTATTTGAGTAGATTCTTTTTTTAATGGATCAACTAAAATTAAAATTGAGCCGGTTTTTTTTTCTTTCTCAGGATTCAGTTCATCATAAAGTGATAGCACATCATCTTCAGGATTCATAAAAAACCACGGTTTATATAACGAAGGAGTAGTTCCAAAGGGCAGAACACAAAAGCCAGCATCCACGGGTATTCTAGGTTCCTCCTGTGATTTAGCAACCGGCCCCGGACCCGGTGCAGAAGCTGGTTCTGGTTGCATTGGCCGTATTGGCCGTATTGGTTGTGCTGGCTTTGTTGCCCGTGGTTTTTCATAGTATTCTGATTCAAAGCCATATATATCTGTTAAGCATGATGCAATAAATTTGCAGTTACAGCTACAGCTTCCAATACTGTGTTCTGTCCCTGCTGCTGGGAGGTCCATAATAGTAGTATTTGGAATGCCGCTTACTATAAAATACTGCTTGCCATCTTTGCCGCAGATGTATTTGTCACCCACTCTTGCTGCTGGGAGTCCATCTATAAGATGGCTATCGCATCCAGTAACAATCTGACCACCACAAGTAGTCCTATCGCCTAACCGTAAAAAGTAACCGATTCCCATAAAAGTTCCTTTTTTTAATTGATGATGTAATTCATGTTGGAAAATTTCCATTCACGTATGGTCTGATTCCAGTATGCGGAAATTTCTCCGGCCTGTTCATGATTGAACGTTTTTTGATTAGATTTTATTACGCGTGGTGATTCCGTGATTTTAATCTATAATTTAATAAAAAATATCTACATTTTTATTTTTTACCACGCACACATTCACTTTGCGAATTTGTGCGAGCTTGTCATTGGCCATGATTATTTAACACGCATCAGAAGCTAATATTTTAAATCTATATCGGGGCGTGAACGATTTCATGTCGGTTCGTTCACAATAGTGGCTTAGAATATCGCTAGGTATAAACGGTGTGGGTATTTTTGAGGACGATCTGAGTGTTCCATTTCTTACTTTTCTGCGGGTCTCGTTTTTTTACCTCGCAACGTATATCTGGAAAAATGTACGCGCTATCGGGATAATGGACTTCATTCACCCATGCGCGTTTACCTTTGTTCTTGTAGACGCATGTAACGAACGTGCGGCAGTTGTTGGAGCGCGATAGTGGATTCTGGCATCAGGCCGCAGCTGTTTTATTCCGCCGCTTTGATCATCTTCCCACTGGTGACAAACGTCCCTGCGCCGAGGTGGTGCAGAGTGTTACGGCGATCGCCGTTAAACTGCCAGCGTCCGGCCACAAACGCCAGTTCGTCTGCGGCGGCAGACACCACTTCGCCAAACAGCGTGTCGTATTTTTCCTGTGCCGCAGTGGCCGGTAACAGGCGGCATTCCATCCACGCCAGGCATTTCTCCTCGACCACCGGCAGGCCTAACTCTGGACCCCGAAGGGCGGGAATGCCGTAGCAGTTAAACTTATCTTCATCGCGCCCGGTGATGCTGCCGACGGCATACGTCCAGTTCGCTGCATCTACGCCCGGGATCACAATGCCGAATTTACCGCTGCGTTCGATCAGCTCTCGCGACCAGGCACTTTTGTCGACCACGATAGCGATGCGGGGCGGCTCAAACTCGACCGGCATCGACCAGGCTGCGGCCATGATGTTGCGCCGCCCGATGCTTTCATCGTGGCTGGTGATCAGAATGGTGGGGCCGTGATTGAGTAACCGGCTGGCATGACGTAATTCCACGGGACGAAATCGGCTCATTGCACTTCTCCTGACGAATTTTTCTGCATTAAAGCCTGTTATGGGGGCAGAAAACAACTCCCGCGCACAAACAGAAAAAGTCACCGCACAAAAACGCCGGTGGGCGGAAAAAAATACGTTATAAACACACTATAACCGAAGCAAGGAGGCCCCATGAGCCCATTTTTGTCTGCGTATTTAATCCGTTTGAACTGGGCTGACCGCGTTGATGTCAGCCTTGAAACGTTGCGCGCGCTGCATCTGCGCCATAACTGCTCCATTCCGTTTGAAAATCTTGACGTGCTGCTGCCGCGCGAGATCCAGCTCGATGACCAGTCGCTGGAGGATAAGCTGATTACCGCGCGTCGCGGCGGCTATTGCTTCGAGCAGAATGGTCTCTTTGAGCGCGCGCTGCGGGAGATAGGCTTTAACGTTCGCAGCCTATTGGGCAGGGTGATTCTGGCAAATCCTCCGCAGCTGCCACCGCGTACGCATCGCCTGATTTTGGTGGAGCTGGCGGGGGAGCGCTGGATTGCCGATGTCGGCTTTGGCGGACAAACCCTGACGGCGCCGATTCGCCTGCAGGCAGATAAAGAGCAGAGCACGCCGCACGGTGAATATCGCCTGCTGAATGAAGGCAACGACTGGACCCTGCAATTCCGCCATCACGACCGCTGGCAGTCGATGTACGTGTTCGACTTAGTGCCGCAGTATTTCTCCGATCACGTGGCGGGCAATTTCTGGTCAGCGCACTGGCCACAGTCGCATTTTCGCCACCATCTGCTGATGTGCCGCCATTTGCCGAACGGCGGAAAGCTGACGCTGACCAATTTTCATTTCACCCATCAGGAAGACGGGCACACCGTTGAGCAAATCAACCTGCCGGACGTAGAGAGTTTGTATCTGCTGCTGCAGGATAAGTTTGGCCAGGGCGTCGATGACCCGAAAAACGGCTTTACGCTTGCCGATTTAGCGTCAGTGATGGCGGCGTTTGATACGCATCCCGAGGCGGGGAAATAACGCGGCTTCCCCCTCTCCCCAAGGGAGAGGGGGAAATGACCACTCAGCGGCCTAACGCCGTGAACGCACCACCTGATAACGTCGGGTAAAATACTCCACCGGCGCGCTCCAGACGTGCACCAACCGGGTGAACGGGAACAGCAGGAAGATGGTCATGCCGAGCACCAGATGCACGCGGAAGATAAACGCTACGCCATCCAGATGCGCGGATGCACCGCCGTGGAAAGTGACGACGGCCTGCGCCCAGTCCACCAGTTTCAGCATTTCACTGCCGTCCGGATGCTGCGCCGAGAAAGGAATGGTGCCCAGCCCCAGGATGCACTGAATCAACAGCACGCAGAGGATCAGAATATCGGCGGTGCTTGAGGTGGCGCGGATGCGTGGATTGAACAGGCGGCGAGCCAGCAGGCCCGCGCCGCCAATCAGCGTCAGCACGCCACAAACGCCCCCGAGGATCATGGCCATAATCTGCTTTTGTGACATCGGCAGGAACCACGAGTAAACCCAGTGCGGCGTCAGCATCCCGAACGCATGACCAAAGAAGATCCCCAGGATGCCGATGTGGAACAGATTCGACCACAGCACCATCCCGCGCTTGTCCAGCATCTGGCTGGACGCTGCCCGCCAGGTATACTGTCCATAGTCATAGCGCAGCCAACTGCCGAGGATAAACACCGTCCCGCAGAGGTACGGGTAGATATCGTAAAAGAAGACGTTCAGATACTGGCTCATTTCGGGCCTCCGGCACGGACGTCGACGTACTGCGGGGCGACGTCCTGGCTAAAGCGTTTCTGATAACTTTGCAGCGGGGAGCTGTCGCAGGCCGAGGTGGCGTTATCTTCGATAAACTTCACCTGTTCTTCTTCCCACACCGCATCCAGCGCCTGGCGAGTGTCATCGCGCGGCTCGTCTTTCACCTGTTTAGTGACACTGTCACTTCTTAATGGGCTTTTTGCCAGCGTCAGCAGGGCATCGAACAGCTGATAGTACGCCGACTGACGTTGTTTGAGCCGTCCCCCCAGCAATGCCAGAATCGGCGCGACGTTCTGCAAACCGTCCCGCGCCTCCTCGGGCGACTGGGTGCTGAGAAATTCCAGATACAGAGGCAAATGGTCCGGCAGTTCGCGGCAGTCCAGCTGCAGGCCGGCCTGGTCGTACTGCGCCATTAAGTCAACCATGGCCTGTCCGCGATCGCGGGATTCACCGTGGACGTGCTCAAACAGCAGCAGCGACGTTGCGCTGCCGCGTTCAAACAAATCACACCAGATTTCCTGCTGATCCAGCAGCGGGGTGTTCAGGTAGTCATGGACCCAGGGCGCAAGCATCGGCGCATCCTGCACGATCAGCGCCTGGGCTTCGTCACGGCTCTCCCACAGCACCGCATCCGGGTATTCCAGCAGCAGGGCGATGAGCTTAAGGATCGGCATTATTCTCCCTCCCCATGATGGCGCACGCCGGAGACATCAATGGCATCAATGCGTTTGCTGTTGAAGAGGTTGAATTTGGTATCGGAGCCGTGGCAGCCGTCGCCGAAGGTGAAACCACAGCCGTTTTTCTCCGGGAAGGCATCGGCAGCCATTTCACGGTGGCTGGTTGGAATAACAAAGCGGTCTTCGTAGTTGGCGATGGCGAGGTAGCGATACATCTCTTCAACCTGCTCAACGCTCAGACCGACTTCTTCGATGGCGCGGGTGTCGGTCACGCCTTCCACGGTTTGTGAACGTTTGTAGTGACGCATCGCCATCATTCGTTTCAGCGCACGCAGCACCGGGCCGGTATCACCCGCCGCCAGCATATTCGCCAGATACTGAACCGGAATGCGCAGGCTTTCGACCGAAGGCAGAATTCCGTCGGACATCGGCAGGCCACCCGCATCGGCATAAGACTGAATCGGAGACAGCGGCGGCACGTACCAGACCATAGGCAGCGTACGGTATTCCGGGTGCAGAGGCAGCGCGAGCTTCCAGTCCATCGCCAGTTTATACACCGGCGACTGCTGTGCCGCCTCAATCACGTTCTGCGGGATGCCTTGCTTCAGCGCTTCTTCAATCACGTTCGGATCGTGCGGATCAAGGAATACGTCACACTGACGTTCATACAGGTCGGTGACGTGTTCGGTGCTCGCGGCCTCTTCAATGCGGTCTGCGTCATAGAGCAGGACGCCAAGGTAGCGAATACGCCCCACGCAGGTTTCAGAGCACACCGTCGGCTGACCGGATTCAATGCGTGGATAGCAGAAAATGCATTTCTCCGATTTCCCGCTCTTCCAGTTGAAGTAGATTTTTTTGTACGGACAGCCGCTGATGCACATACGCCAGCCGCGACATTTGTCCTGGTCGATCAGCACAATGCCGTCTTCTTCACGTTTGTAGATAGCGCCGCTCGGGCAGGTGGCGACACAGCTCGGGTTGAGGCAGTGTTCGCACAGGCGCGGCAGATACATCATGAAGGTATTTTCGAACTGGCCGTACATCTCCTTTTGCATATTGTCGAAGTTCTTGTCGCGGGCGCGTTTTTCAAACTCGCCCCCCAGCAGCTCTTCCCAGTTTGGGCCCCATTCAATTTTGTTGATGCGTTCGCCGCTTATCAGCGAGCGCGGACGGGCGGTCGGCAGATGTTTGCCTTCCGGCGCACGCTGCAAATCCTGGTAATCGTAGGTAAAGGGTTCGTAATAGTCATCAATGCCGGGCAAGACCGGGTTGGCGAAGATTTTCGCCATCAGACCGATACGCCCGCCCAGGCGTGGAGTCAGCTTACCGCTGATCCCGCGGATCCAACCGCCTTCCCATTTTCCCTGATCTTCCCAGTCCTTCGGATAGCCAATGCCCGGTTTAGTCTCAACGTTGTTAAACCAGGCGTATTCCATCCCTTCACGTCCGGTCCAGACGTTTTTACAGGTCACGGAACACGTATGACAGCCAATGCATTTGTCCAGATTCAGCACCATGCCTACCTGAGAACGTATTTTCATTTTGTCGCCTCCTGAACCTGATCGTTGCCTTCGTCATCCAGCCAGTTCACGTTTTTCATTTTGCGGATCATGATGAATTCATCCCGGTTTGAGCCGACGGTGCCGTAGTAGTTAAAGCCCCAGGCAAGCTGTGCGTAACCCCCGATCATGTGCGTCGGTTTGGGGCAGATACGGGTGACGGAGTTGTGAATGCCGCCGCGTCGCCCGGTCACTTCCGAACCGGGAATATTCATGATGCGTTCCTGCGCGTGGTACATCATTGTCATGCCTGGCGGAATACGCTGGCTGACCACCGCACGCGCGGTGAGCGCGCCGTTGGCGTTAAAGGCCTCAATCCAGTCGTTGTCCGCAATCCCCAGCTCTTTGGCATCCGTTTCACTGAGCCAGACAATCGGACCGCCGCGCGACAGCGTCAGCATCAGCAGGTTTTCACTGTAGGTGGAGTGAATGCCCCATTTCTGGTGCGGCGTCAGGAAGTTGAGCGCTTTTTCCGGGAAACCGTTCGGCGGGATCGCCTTCATCTGCGTGACGCTGCGGGTATCGATTGGCGGACGATAGGCCACCAGGCTCTCCCCAAACGCGCGCATCCACAGGTGATCCTGATAAAGCTGCTGGCGACCGGACAGCGTGCGCCAGGGTATCAGCTCATGTACGTTGGTGTAGCCCGCGTTATAAGAGACGTGTTCGCTCTCAAGGCCGGACCAGGTTGGGCTGGAGATGATTTTGCGCGGCTGAGCGACGATGTCACGGAAGCGGATTTTTTCGTCTTCCTTGTTCAGCGCCAGATGCGTGTGCTCGCGGCCGGTAAACTTGCCCAGCGCCTCCCAGGCTTTCACCGCCACCTGGCCGTTGGTTTCCGGGGCGAGGGCGAGGATCACTTCTGAGGCGTCAATCGCCGTTTCAATACGCGGCCGACCTTTTGCCGGGCCGTCGAGCTTGACGTAATTCAGCTTACCGAGGAAATCGACTTCGTTCTGGGTGTTCCACGAAATGCCTTTGCCGCCATTGCCGAGTTTGTCCATCAACGGGCCAAGCGAGGTGAAACGCTCGTAGGTTGCCGGATAATCACGCTCGATGACCGCAATGTTCGGCCCGGTTTTACCTGGCACGTACTCGCATTCGCCATTGCGCCAGTCAGCGACGTCGAAGGGTTGAGACAACTCTGCGGGAGAGTCGTGCAGCAGGGGCGTTAACACCACATCAGTTTCAGTCCCGAGATGCCCGACGCAAACCTCAGAGAAGGCTTTGGCGATACTTTTGTAGATTTCCCAGTCGCTGCGGGACTCCCATGCCGGGTCGACGGCAGCAGACAGCGGATGAATAAACGGATGCATATCCGAGGTATTCATGTCGTCTTTTTCATACCAGGTGGCGGTGGGCAGCACGATATCGGAAAACAGGCAGGTGCTGGACATTCGGAAATCGAGCGTCACCAGCAGATCCAGCTTGCCTTCAATCGCCGCCGTTTGCCATTCAACTTCTTCCGGCTTCACATCGTCGGTTTCACCCAGCGCTTCACCCTGAATGCCACTTTCCGTACCCAGTAGATATTTCAGCAGATACTCATGCCCCTTACCGGAGGAGCCCAGCAGGTTAGAGCGCCAGACGAACAGGTTACGCGGGTGGTTGTTGCCGCTGTCCGGCTGTTCGCAGGCCATGCGGATATCGCCAGATTTCAGCGCCTGAGCGGTGTAATCCGCGGGAGAAACGCCTGCCGCATCCGCCTTTTCCTTAATCGACAGCGGATTAAGGTTGAGCTGCGGTGCGGACGGCAGCCAGCCCATGCGTTCGGCACGGACGTTGAAGTCGATCAGGTGACCGGTGAACTTACTGGCATCCGCGAGCGGTGAGAGCAATTCCTGCGCGGTGAGTTTTTCATAGCGCCATTGGCTGGAGTGGTTGTAGAAATAAGAGGTGCTGTTCATCTGGCGCGGAGGGCGGTTCCAGTCCAGCGCAAACGCCAGCGGCAGCCAGCCGGTTTGTGGACGTAACTTTTCCTGGCCGACATAGTGCGCCCAGCCGCCGCCGCTCTGGCCGACACACCCGCAGAAGATCAGCATGTTGATCATCCCACGGTAGTTCATGTCCATGTGGTACCAGTGGTTGACGCCCGCGCCGAGGATAATCATCGAACGGCCATGGGTTTTGTGCGCGGTATCGGCAAACTCACGGGCAATCTGGGCAATGTGGTATTGCGGCACGCCCGTGATCTGCTCGGCCCAGGCCGGGGTGTAGGCTTTGACGTCTGTGAAAGAGGTTGCCGCCAGGGGATCGTCCAGCCCGCGATCAAGGCCATAGTTTGCCAGCGTCAGATCATACACGCTGACCACCAGACCGGAAGTACCGTCGGCGAACGTCAGCTGTTTAACCGGGAGTTGGCGAACCAGAATCGGATCCTGCTTCACGCTGCGGAAATGCGGATTTTCGTTGCCGCCGAAATACGGGAAGGCCACGCCCGCCACGCTGTCATGCTGACCGAGCAGCGAAAGCTGCAATTCCGTTTCGCTGCCCGCGGCGACGGATTCAAGGTTCCATTTCCCTTGCTCGCCCCAGCGGAAGCCAATCGCGCCATTCGGCACCACCAGATCGCCAACGCTGTTGATCGCCACCGTTTTCCACTGCGGATTGTTACTCTCGCCGAGATTGTCGACCAGATCGGATGCTCGCAGCATCCGGCCCGCTTCGTAACTGCCATCGGCACGCGGCTCGAGCTTCACCAGCATCGGCATATCCGTGTAGCGGCGACAATAGCTGAGGAAGTAGTCACTCGGTTTATCCAGATGAAACTCTTTGAGGATCACGTGGCCCATCGCCATTGCCAGCGCGCTGTCGGTGCCTTGCTTCGGTGCCAGCCACTGATCGCTGAGCTTCGCCACCTCCGAGAAATCAGGCGTGATGGCGATAGTCTTGGTGCCTTTGTAGCGAACCTCCGTGAAGAAGTGGGCATCGGGCGTGCGCGTCTGCGGCACGTTTGAGCCCCAGGCGATGATGTATGAGGAGTTATACCAGTCGGCGGACTCCGGCACGTCGGTTTGTTCGCCCCAGGTCATTGGTGAGGCCGGGGGCAAATCGCAGTACCAGTCGTAAAAACTCAGGCAGGTGCCGCCAAGCAGCGACAAATAGCGTGTTCCGGCGGCATAGGACACCATCGACATCGCCGGAATAGGTGAAAAACCGGCCACCCGATCCGGCCCATAGTGCTTGATGGTCCAGACGTTGGCGGCGGCAATCAGCTGCGTCAGTTCCTGCCAGTTGGAGCGCACGAAGCCACCGTGTCCGCGCGCCTGCTTGTATTTCGCGGTTTTAACGGGATCCTGCATGATGGCATCCCAGGCGTTCACCGGATCGCCATGCAGCTCCAGCGCTTCTCGCCACAGCGAGATCAGACTTTTGCGGATGAGCGGATATTTCAGGCGATTGGCGCTGTAGAGGTACCAGGAATAGCTCGCGCCACGTGGGCAGCCGCGCGGCTCATGGTTCGGCAGGTCAGGGCGGGTGCGGGGATAATCGGTTTGCTGCGTTTCCCAGGTCACCAGGCCGTTTTTGACGTAAATCTTCCAGCTACACGAGCCGGTACAGTTTACGCCATGGGTGGAACGAACAATCTTGTCGAACTGCCAGCGCTGCCGGTAACTGTCTTCCCAGTCACGGTTGGTGTTGTAGACCTGCCCGTGACCGTTGGCGAAGCTGTCGCCTTTCTGCTTAAAGTAGCGAAAGCGATCGAGGAGTTTGCTCATGACATTGCTCCGTTGTGTAAATGCCGGGCGGCACGATCTTTGCCCGGCCTACAAAAGATTCGAACGGTTTGTAGGCCCGGCAAATGAAATGCTGCCGGGCATGAGATCAGGCTTTTGGCGCTTTGCGGCGACCATAAACCAGCCAGGTGACCAGCACGCAAACGACGTAAAAGACGAGAAAGACTTTCATGGCACCCACGGGGGAGCCCGTCATCGCAAGCGATGTGCCGAACGCTTTCGGAATGAAGAACCCGCCGACGGCCCCGATGGCAGAGATAAACCCTAACGCGGCTGCGGTATCGGTCACCGCCTCCTGTTGAGCCTGCTCATCGCTGCCGCCACGCTGCTTAACGCGGGTGATGGTGATTTGCCGGAAGATGATGGCGATCATCTGGAAGGTCGAACCGCTGCCCAGCCCGGCGGTCAGGAACAGCCCCATAAACACCAGATAGAAGAAGACGAAGTTACCTTGGGAGTTGCCGCCCGGCAGCGTCAGGAACAGCAGGGCGCTGAACAGGGCCATAAAGATAAAGTTCACCAGCGTGACTTTCACGCCGCCCAGCCTGTCCGAAATAAAGCCGCCCGCAGAACGCGCCAGTGCGCCGATGAAAGGACCAAAGAACGCCAGTTTAAGGATGTTCACATCCGGGAACTGGGTTTTGGCGAGCATCGCAAAACCGGCCGAAAAACCAATAAACGAGCCGAACGTCGCGAGATACAGCAGCGCCAGGATCCACATGTGTAAACGCCCAAGCACCGGAAGCTGTTCGGCCACCGAGGCTTTCGAGCTGGCGATGTCATTCATGCCAAACCAGGCGGCGAGGGTGGCAATCAGCAGCAGCGGGGCCCAAATCCACGCGGCATTGGTCAGCCACAGGGTTGTTCCATCCGCCTGCGGCACGCCGTGAACGCCAAGGAAGGTGAAGATGGGCAGGAAAATGACGATCGGTGCCGCCATCTGCATCACGCTGACGCCAAGGTTGCCGAGGCCGCCGTTAATGCCCAGTGCGCCACCCTGACGGGCTTTCGGGAAGAAGAAGCTGATATTGCCCATACTGGAGGCAAAATTTGCCCCGGCAAAGCCGCACAGTAAGGCGATAGTGATAAAGACGCCGTACGAGGTGTGGGGATCCTGGATTGCAAACCCCAGCCAGACGCAGGGAATGATTAAAATAACGGTACTTAACACCGTCCAGTAACGGCCGCCAAATATCGGCACCATGAAAGAATAGGGCACGCGTAATATCGCACCAGAGAGTGAAGGCAGGGCGGTTAATAAAAACAGCTGGTCAGTGGTGAAATTAAATCCGACCTTATTGAGATTAACGGCAACGGCGCTGAACAGCATCCAAACACAGAAGGCTAACAGCAAACATGCCACTGAAATCCAGAGATTCCTGCGTGCGATAGGTTGCCCTTTATTCTCCCAAAACCCCGGATTCTCAGGCCTCCAGTCCGTCAGCAGGTACGCATTTTTCTTCTCATCTTGTTGTGACATATCGCCCTCGATTGCACCAGTACGTTATGAAAAATAAGCAAAAGGAGATCGCCGGAAGCGAATGTTCCGTGAAAAATAAGGATTTTTATTGTGTAGTGAATGAAGGATAGATAAAAAAAGGCCAGCCCGCGAATAGGGCTGGGATATCACGTTGGTTAAGTGTTACTAATTGTAAATAGTTCAGGATAATTCAAGGGTGATTTGCTGGTGCAGATGGCGGCTGAAGGCTGAATCACCCATCTCGGGCAGGCCGAGAACGTAGATCCCGTCCATCCCGCACACCAGCGATATCAGCCGCCAGGCGATACTTTCCGCGCTGTCACGGGTGATGAATTCTCCGGCTCCTGCGCCAGCGACGATCAGTTTTACCGTTTCGGCATGCCACATCGTCATGGTCAGCAGGTAAGCGTGTTTGATTTCCGCATCGCTGTCGGCCAGCAGCTGCGCCTGACGCCAGAGGCGAATGTAAGGCTCAAGCCGCCGGTCTTCGCTGCCGAGCATGGAGAACAGCTTTTCACGCCAGCTGGCGTTTTCAGGCACCAGCGGCAGGGCCATCATTTCGCTGATGACGCGAACAAAAGCCTGAGACTTTAGCTCGCCGGATGACGCAAAGTGATGATGGACCTGGCCTGCCGCAATTCCGGCTTGACGGGCAATATTACGCACGGTCATCGCCGAAAACCCCTCGTCCAGCGCCACTTTCATGGCCGCCAGCAGAATGGTTTCGCGGCGTTCTTCCCGGTTCAGATAGCTCATGATATTTATCCCAAACAGTCATCAAACGATCATAACAAAAAGTTGGACAAGCGTTCAACACTCGGGCAGGATCGCAATCTGGACAGGTGTCCAGATTAATAAAGACGAGGAATAAAAGATGTTTCGCCAATGGGTAACGTTGATTGCTATCGTGCTGGTGTATATCCCGGTAGCCATTGATGCCACGGTGCTGCACGTTGCCGCACCTACGCTGAGCGTGCAGCTCGGTGCCAGCGGCAATGAACTGCTGTGGATCATTGATATCTATTCGCTGGTGATGGCCGGAATGGTGCTGCCGATGGGCGCGCTGGGCGACCGCATCGGCTTCAAGCGCTTGCTGCTGCTGGGCAGCGGCCTGTTTGGCCTTGCGTCACTGGCGGCGGCGTTTGCGAGCAATGCCGAAGGGCTGATTGCGGCCCGCGCCCTGTTAGCCGTGGGGGCCGCAATGATCGTCCCGGCCACGCTTGCCGGGATCCGCAATACGTTCAGTGAAGCGAAGCACCGTAACATGGCGCTGGGGATGTGGGCGGCGGTCGGATCCGGCGGTGCCGCGTTCGGTCCGCTGATCGGGGGCATTGTGCTGGAGCACTTCTGGTGGGGTGCCGTGTTCCTGATCAACGTGCCGATTGTGCTGCTGGTGATGGCGCTGAGCGCGCGCGTGGTGCCGTGGCAGCCTGGGCGTCGTGAACAACCGCTCAATATCAGTCATGCGCTGATGCTGATTGTGGCCATTCTGATGCTGGTCTGGAGTGCTAAAACCGCGATGAAAGGCGTGGTTGCGCTGTGGATTGTGGCGCTGGTGCTGTTTATCGGGGCGGCAATGCTGACCACCTTTGTGCGTATTCAGCTCACTGCTCGCACGCCGATGATCGACATGCGCCTGTTTACCCACCGCATCATCTTAAGCGGCGTCATGATGGCGGTGACAGCGATGGTAACCCTGGTGGGGTTTGAACTGTTAATGGCGCAGGAGCTGCAGTTTGTTCACGGTAAAACGCCTTTTGAAGCCGGGCTGTTTATGCTGCCGCTGATGCTGGCAAGTGGGTTTAGTGGGCCGATTGCTGGCGCGCTGGTCTCACACCTTGGCCTGCGCCAGGTGGCGACGGGCGGCATGGCGCTGAGCGCGATGAGTTTCCTGGGGCTGTCGATGACCGATTTCACCACGCAGCAATGGCAGGCGTGGGGACTGATGACGCTGCTGGGCTTCAGTGCCGCCAGCGCGTTGCTGGCGTCCACCGCCGCGATCATGGCCGCTGCACCCAAAGAGAAAGCGGCGGCGGCAGGGGCGATTGAAACCATGGCCTATGAGCTGGGGGCCGGTTTGGGTATTGCCCTGTTTGGCCTGATCCTGACCCGCAGCTATACCTCGTCCATTCTCCTGCCGGAAGGATTAGGTGCCGAAGCTGCCAGCCGTGCGGGCTCGTCCATCGGTGAGGCCATGCAGTTGGCACAAACGCTGACGCCCACCTTAGCGACGGCCGTTGAACAGGCCGCAAGAGCGGCATTTATTACCTCTCATAGTGTGGCACTGTTCAGCGCGGGTTCGATGATGTTGATTCTGGCGGTAGGGATTTGGTTCGGGCTGGCAAAAGCGCACCAGCCCGCGGCATAACTCAGGCACGGCGTGTTGCCGACCAGCAAATCAGGGAGCCTGCGCACACCATGCAGGCGCCCTGCCAGAATGCCCACGAGAGCGGGGCGCTCAGCAGGAATGAGGCCAGCGCTGAGGAGAGGACGGGCGTGAAGTAGGAACCCACCGCCAGCAGGCCAACGTTGCCGTGCAAAATACCGATATTCCAAGCCGCATAGGCCAAACCGAGCGACAACGCGCAGGCAATAAGCTTGAAAACCACCGGCCCGCTAAACACCATCGCGGGCTGCGGCGAGGTGAAGTAGTGCGCCCACAGGCTGAGCCCGGTCAGCAACACGAACAGCGTGATGCCGTTTTTACCCTTTGCATATTTCGCGGTCACCGTGCAATAGGTGGCCCAGATAAACGCGCCAATAAACGCCAGCAGATAGCTCAGCGGGCTGCTGGCCACATTCTGGCGAATGTCATCGACGTTCAGGCCTTCCTTTCCGCCCAACACCCAGCCGACGCCAAGCAGGGAAAGTGACAATCCCGGCACCACCCACCAACGGGCTTTTTGACCGTTAAACAGAATCGCAAACAACACTGTCAGGCCGGGCCAGAGGTAGTTCACCATCCCCACTTCAATCGCCTGCTGTCGCGTTCCGGCCAGGCCGAGCGACAGCGCCAGGCAAATCTCATAGCTGACGAAAAGCAGGCAGCCCGCCAGCAGGTATTTGCGGGGAAAAGTCCGCAGATTGGGAAAACCCACCGTGAACAGCAGCAGAATTCCGCTGCAGGTGTAGATCATCGCCGCGCCGCCCACAGGACCGAGTCCTTCGGACACACCGCGAATCAGGCCCACCATGGTGCTCCATAGCAAAATCGCCAGCAGCCCGATTGAAGTTGCTTTGTTTTTAGTCATGAGAATGTGAGAGTAAGGGAAAACGCAGCCCACGGTTATAGCATTTTCGCGGGCAATTCCCTATGAAATACAGCACAGTAAATATCGGGAGGGCGGCCGGGCTCACAGCAAAGGAAGGACGGGGGATAAAGAAAGCCACCTCGCAGGAGATGGCTTAATTCTGTCAGGAGGCGGTATCAGTCTTTCTGAATCATCTGTGCCACATCATTGGTGTTGATCTGGCGCTCATTACCCTGTTGATCGGTGTAGCTCGTCATGCCGGTCTGTTTATCAATTTTCGGCTTACCGTGGGTGATGATCATATCGCCACTTTTGGTTGACATAACGTAGTCGCTGGAACAGGCGGTCAGCGTCAGCGCGGCGGTGCCAAGCAGCACGACGGCGAAAAGCTTTTTCATAGAGATTCCTTATCTAAAAAAGAGGCAACGGAGGAGTCGGTGTTTCTCACTGTGCTCAATTTATGGGACAACGGGGAGTGCGTGGTCTGGATGACAATCCCGACGCTCAGGGTCAAGCTCCTCCTCATCAGTATGGCTCATCGTGGTAAAGAGCAACGAATTGCGCATGCCGAAGGGTAGAGATATTACCCGTTATTTTCATGATTCATAATGCTGTTGAATCTCTTGCAGGCGATAAACCGTGGGATGCTCAAAACGCGGGGGTGAAAAAGCCAAAAAATCCGGCCTGGAAGCCGGATTTGTGACAGTGAATTACGCCCAAAAAGCTAGACGAATTTTGCCAGCGGATCGGCCGCGGCAAAGGCCACCTCGCGATTGGCTTTGGGTGGGTAGATCAACTCATTAGTGATCGCGATTTTCAGCTTCTTGGCCTCTTCGCGCACCAGCTTGATCTGCTGATCCCATCCTTCGGTGTAGACCGCGCCCCAGGCACCTAAATCAAGACAGGTGACGTAATTCACCTGTTGGTAAGGCAGGGACGGCGCCCCCAGCAGGCTGGCCGCGGCGTTGTGTCCGGCAAATTTACCCAACTGGATGGCGTGCTGACAGGTCATCAGCGCGGTATTCCCGACATCATCCGTTTTGGCATGCGCCATATCACCGGTGGCGAAGATGTTGTTATAGCCTGGGATCTGCAGTTCTGGCGTCACGATAAAGCGTCCCAGCGCATCTCTCTCCGCCGTCAGGTTTTCGCCCAGTGGGCTTGCCTTGACGCCTGCTGTCCATACCACCGTGGAGGATTCAATACGGGTACCGTCCTGAAGCGTGACGCCCGCGGCATCCACGACTTCAACTGCGGCATTGAGGATCCACTCAACACCCAGCGCGGCGGAGGCGTTGACAATCTCGTTACGCAATTCTTCGCTGTAACGACCGCCGATCACGGAACCGCGCTCAACTACGACTACTTTAGTTTTAGTTTCTTCACCCAGCAGCGCATGGAGACGTGCCGGAAGTTCGGTCGCGAGTTCTATGCCCGTAAAGCCGCCGCCGCAGACGACGACCGTGTTGCGTGCCGCGCTGTCCGGCTGATTGGGCAGGGCGTTAAGGTGATCTTCGAGACGCTGCGCCGTTTCCAGCTGATCAATATCAAAGCCGTGCTCGGCAATACCCTGAATGCCGAAATGGTGCAGATGGCTGCCGCTGGCCACGATCAGACGATCGTAGGTTAAGAAGGAGGCTTCGCCCGCTGACGTTTTGTACCAGACGCCGTTCTCACCCGCATCGATGCGCTCTGCGTGGCCTGCGATGAAACGAACGTCCAGTTCAGCGAACAGCGGTTGCAGGTCTGCCGTCAGCGAGGCCACATTGGCTTCATAAAAGCGTGGACGGACTCGCAGTTCAGGCTGTGGAGCCAGCACGGCAATCTCAAGCGTCGTGTTCCCCTGCAGATGTGCCAGACGTGCAGCGCTCACCGCCGCCCACATGCCGGCAAAGCCGCTGCCGATAATAAGAATACGTTGTTTCATGGATAATCCTTCTGCATAAAGTGGCCTGCCGGCCCGATAACTGCCACTATACTTGTCGGAGTTAACTCCGACAAGATCTTTCTGAGTTTATGCGTTATCATCAGGATCATTCGAGAGGAGAGGCACGAGATGGCGTTTTACAGTTCTGGCGTGGAATACGGGATTCACAGTCTGATGAGCATGGTCGATGCTAACGGCAGCCATCGCGATATGAGCGTGCGCGAGTTGGCTGAACTGCAAAATGTTCCTTATGACTACCTGGCAAAAATCTTTACCCGCCTGTCCCGCGCGGGCCTGGTGGTCAGTTCTGAGGGGAAGGGCGGCGGTTTTCGTCTGGCCCGTGCCAGCGAATTGATTACTGTGCTGGACATTGTTCATGCCATTGATGGGCAAAAATCGCTGTTTGAGTGCAAAGAAATTCGCCAGCGGCTGGCGTTATTTGATGAGACTCCCCCGGCATGGGTGTGCGATGGGCCATGCGGTGTGCGCTCCGTGATGGACAGCGCACAGCAAAGAATGGAAGAGGAGCTTTCTCGCCACACGGTCCTCGATCTCGCGCGTAAAATGCACCGGAAAGCGCCGGAGACCTTCACCATTGAAGTGAAAACGTGGATCGCAAATCGCCGCAGCCAGGCCTGACAGCAGGCGATTCGGATGTTTCTTAAATCCTGACTGGCGCACGAATACCTCAAACTTTTCACGGTGCGCTATGGAGAATCCTTACCGATCGGTCCACTTCACACTGAAGGGCTGTTTATTTAAGGATGAAGCAATGAATACGATGAAAACGCTGGTTGTGGTGCTGGGAGCATTAACCGTATTTTCCGCCTCGGCGATGGATAAAACCGCGGGTGGCGCGGTGGCCGGTGCGGCTGTCGGCGCACTGACGGGTAAAAGTGTGGCGTCGACCGCGAAAGGTGCCATTGTTGGCGGCGGTATTGGGTCAATGACCGAGCACGGCGATGCCGGGAAAGCGGCACGTAAAGGCGGTGCGATTGGTGCCGCCGTGGGGGCAGGTGCTGCCGCCATGACGGGGAATAGCGTCCTGAGCGGTGCCGCTGTCGGTGCCGGTGCCGGTGGCATGATCGGCAAAGCGACCCACTAATTCCTGTTGCAGCTTTCTATTGCAAAGAAACGGCGCCTTTTGGCGCCGTTTCTCGTTCACACTCCAGTGCTTAGGCTACAGCTCCAGTTGTTGCTGTAAGCGGTCAATTTCCTGTTGCCACGCTTTCTGCATTTCCGGCTTTTGATGCTTAAGCTTCCGTGCCCGATCGTCGGCAAGCAAACTTTCCAGCGTAATCAGCCGCTCAAGCAGATCGTCGTGAGGCTCGCGCACCTGCGCCACGGTAACATCGTCGGCTTCAGGCTCTGGGATCTGGACTTGTTCGGCCAGATGGGCCAGCACCGCCTCCACGTCGTGCCACTCTTCAAGCTGACCGTCTTCAATCAGCCAGAAACGATTGCAGCTTTGCTGGATTAACTGCCGATCGTGACTGACCAGTAGCACGCCGCCGACAAAAGTCTGCAGCGTTTGCGCCAGTGCCTCTTTACCTTCCAAATCGAGATGGTTGGTGGGTTCATCCAGCAGCAGCAGGCTGTAACGGGCCAGCGTCAGCCCGACAAACAGCAGACGGGAGCGTTCGCCTCCGCTCAGGGTGTCAACCCGTTGACCGTGACGAGACCAGCCGAACCCCGCGCCGATTAACGCCATCTTTCGGTCACCCGGAGACGCCGTAAACGGCTCCAGGGCGTCAAACAGCGAATCGTCGTCGTTCAACTGATGCAACGTCTGGTCGTAATAACCCGCATGCACCCGAGGATGGATTTTCACGTTGTCCGTCATGGTTTGCATCACCAACTGTTGCCAGAGAAAGCGCAGCAGTGACGATTTCCCACAGCCGTTACGGCCCATTATTGCTACCCGATCACCGGTTTTCACACGCGCCATCGGGATGTGGAACAAGGCGGCGACGTCAGGGGCAGGCGCGACGGCAAGGTTTTCCAGCTCCAGTAATCTGTCTGCCCGCAGCGCATCGCCCTGCAGCTCCAGCTTCCACTGGCTACCGGCGGTGACCTCTGTCTGGTTCGTCTTCAGACGCTGAATGTGCTTCTCCATCTGTTTGGCCTTACGGGAAAGCGCATCGTTGTCATAGACCTGTCCCCAGATGGCAAGACGTTTAGCACTGACGGCGACGCGATCAATTTCCTTTTGCTCTGCTTTGCACCTCAGGGCATCGCTTTCATCCTGCGCCAGCAAGGCCTGACGAGCCGGACCGCAGGAAAGGGCGAAGCTGTATAGCCTGTGGTCCCGCAGGATCCAACTGGTGTTGGTGACGTTATCCAGCAGTGGCTGGTCATGGGAGACCAGAATAAAGCTGCCTCGCCATTGGTTAAGGAATTGCTCCAGCCAGAGCAGGGTTGGCAGGTCAAGGTGGTTCCCTGGCTCATCCAACAACAGCACGTCGGGCTGCTTCATCAGGGCACGGGCCAGCAGCAGGCGGGTGTGCTGGCCACCGCTCAGGGTAGCGGACGTCAGATGTTTGTCTGCCGTGGAAAAGCCCATCTCCGTTAGCAATGCGTCGGCACGCCAGCTCTGGCTCTGTCGGTCGTGTTCCGGCAGCGCATTCAGCACGGCCTCAAGCAGAGTCTGGGAGCCAAGGTGTGCAGGAAGATGCTGTTCAACGCGCGCCAACAGACAGTCAGTGGCCTGGCTTACGTAGCCCGAAGACGGGGATAGCGTGCCATCCAACAGTTTCAGCAGGGTGCTTTTCCCGCAGCCGTTGTAGCCAATCAGCCCGACGCGGTCGCCTTTTTTCAGGGTAAAAGAGAGATCGGAAAATAACGGCGCGAAAGCCGTATCCATGCACAGCGAGTGTGCGTTCAGTAGTGTGCTCATAGAACTTACTCAAGTGTTACAGGCGTAAAAACGCCTCGTCAAATGTCGCTGACGATAACCCGGTAAGCCCGAGGGAAGGGAGTTAGTCTCTGGTTTCTTCGCTCAAGCAGACGTTATCGCAGCACGGTACGAGTAACGCTTGAGCAGGTACGATTACCAAAGGTATGTGAAATATCAAACATTTCACAGTACAGCATGGGGATCCTCCTTATATATTCAGCAGATTAATGGGTGAAGTCAGTGTAGCGGGGAGACGGACATTTAGCCAGTGTGGCGAGGTCATTGTGCTAACTGATGCCCCTTCCACATGGGAGGGGGCAAACAGAGGCTTAGCTTTTATATCGAGGTACGACGGTAGCTGCGGTATTCCGGCTGCCAGAAGTTATCGTCGATCGCCTGTTGCAGCGCCTCGGCAGAGGTTTTGACCGCCACACCCTGTTGCTGCGCCATCTTACCGACGGCAAAAGCAATCGCGCGGGAAACGGTATGAATATCCTTCAGCTCCGGCAGCACCAGACCTTCGCCGTTATTGACTAACGGTGAGTGCTTCGCGAGGGTTTCACTGGCAGACATCAGCATCTCGTCGGTGATGCGTTTCGCCCCTGCGGCAATCACGCCCAGACCGATACCCGGGAAGATATAGGAGTTGTTGCACTGGGCGATAGGATAGGTTTTATCCTTCCACACCACGGGCGCAAACGGGCTGCCGGTAGCAACCAGCGCACAGCCTTCTGACCAGCTGATGATATCCTGTGGCGTCGCTTCCACCCGGGAAGTCGGGTTCGACAGCGGCATCACAATTGGGCGCGGGCAGTGCTTGTGCATTTCACGGATGATTTCTTCGGTGAACAGCCCCGTCTGACCGGAAACCCCAATCAGGATATTTGGCTTCACGTTGCGCACGACGTCCAGCAGGGACAGCACATCTTCCTGAGAATCCCAGTTGCCCAGGCTATCCCGTTTCTGCACCAGCTTGCTCTGGAATGGCAGAAGATTGGGCATTTGGTCTGTCAGCAAGCCAAAGCGGTCAACCATAAAGACACGGGAACGCGCCTGTTCTTCGCTTAAGCCTTCACGCTGGGTCTGGGCGATAATCTGCTCGGCAATACCACAGCCCGCAGAACCGGCGCCCAGGAAGACAATACGCTGCTCGCTCAACTGGCTACCGGCCGCGCGGCTGGCGGCAATCAGGGTGCCGACGGTGACTGCCGCCGTGCCCTGAATGTCATCATTGAAGGAGCAGATTTCGTCGCGATAGCGGTTCAGCAGCGGCATGGCGTTCTTCTGGGCAAAATCTTCAAACTGCAGCAGCACGTCCGGCCAGCGGTGTTTAACCGCCTGAATGAAGTCATCGACGAACTGGTAGTACTCGTCGTCGGTAATGCGCGGATGACGCCAGCCCATATACAGCGGATCATTGAGCAGTTGCTGGTTATTGGTGCCGACATCCAGTACCACCGGCAGCGTATAGGCCGGGCTGATGCCGCCACAGGCGGTGTACAGCGACAGCTTACCGATAGGAATGCCCATCCCGCCAATCCCCTGGTCGCCAAGACCGAGGATACGCTCACCGTCAGTGACCACAATCACTTTGATGTTGTGGTTCGGCACGTTCTGCAGGATGTCATCCATGTTGTGGCGGTTTTCATAGGAGATGAACACGCCGCGAGAGCGACGATAAATCTCGGAGAAACGCTCACAGGCGGCGCCGACGGTCGGGGTGTAGATAACCGGCATCATCTCGTCGAGATGGTTCTCAACCAGACGGTAGAAAAGGGTTTCGTTGGTGTCCTGGATATTGCGCAGGTAAATGTGTTTGTCGATCTCGGTCTTGAAGCCCTGATACTGGATCCAGGCGCGTTCAGCTTGTTCTTCGATGGTTTCGACAACTTCTGGCAACAATCCTAGCAGGTTGAAATTACGACGCTCTTCGAGGCTGAAGGCACTGCCTTTGTTAAGAAGCGGAAATTCCAGTAATACGGGGCCGGCATAGGGGATATACAGGGAACGGTTTTTTTTATGATTAACTAACATCTCACTTGTCCTTTGACATGACATCAGGCCCGGACTGCATAGCGTAAGGGTCTGGCCCAAAGTTTTCGGCGCGCAAAGTATAAAGCAAGAGTAAAGCAATGAGCGAATGAAAGGCGGTTGAATAATTAAAAAAACACCTTCTTTTAGCAAAGAAGGTGTCTGTCTTTATTGAAGGGCGCTACCGTTATTCACCGCGACGTTTGCGGCCAGTGGCATGGACGTGGTTAACCTGAGTTTCCGAATCGCCCTCAATTAGGACTTTCTTCTGGTTGGACAGTTTGTAGTTCAGACCAAGAATATGACGTGCCTGACGGTTCGATTTCATTCTGACTCCTTAATCCTGTGAATGGTTTCAAGGCCAACACCGGCGTTGCCGGTCGAAATGTAACCCTTAGCGCTGGCGAATTATTGCTCTCCAGCGAGAGTGATAGTTGACCATCCTGCGCAAAATAGCAACCATCGACGGCCATTTCGGAACCCTCTGAAGGTTTAACCCTTTGTGCGACGGTCATCACACTGCCACGTCGCTGAACTATGCTGATGATTCGCTCTTTATTCAGCCATACATTCAGCCGTGAGGTCAGTCGATGAAAGTTCTGGGCTATGCAGCACAAAATCCTACGACGCCGCTGGCGCCATTTACCTTCGAACGCCGTGAGCCGCGCCCCGATGATGTGGTTATCGACGTGCTCTACTGCGGTGTTTGCCATTCCGATTTACACCAGGCCCGCAATGACTGGGGGTTCAGTACCTATCCGATCGTTCCCGGACACGAGATTGTGGGCAGGGTGACAAAGGTAGGTGACAGTGTCACTAAATTTAAACCCGGCGATCTGGCGGCAATTGGCTGTATGGTCGATTCCTGTCGGGTGTGTTCGCCGTGCAAAGAGGGACTGGAGCAGTATTGTGAGGAAGGCAACGTTCAGACCTATAACGGCCAGGATCGTCACGATCACCAGACGACCTACGGCGGCTACTCGCAAACCCTGCTCGCCAGTCAGGACTTTGTGCTGCGTATTCCGGAAGGCTTAGACCTGAAGGGGGCTGCGCCGCTGCTGTGCGCCGGGATCACCACCTGGTCACCGCTGCGCCACTGGAATATTGATGAAAACAGCAAAGTTGCCGTCATTGGCCTGGGCGGGCTGGGGCATATGGGCCTGAAACTGGCGCATGCCCTGGGGGCGGAAGTCACGCTGTTTACCCGCTCGCCTGGCAAAGAGGCGGATGCTCGTCGCCTTGGCGCACATAACGTCGTGCTTTCCACTGACAGCGCGCAAATGGCCTCAGTCAGCAATCAGTTTGATTTGATTATCGATACCGTGCCTTACGAACACGATATCAACCCGTATCTGCCCACGCTGGCTCTGGATGGCACGCTGGTGTTTGTCGGTCTGCTGGGCGACGCGCCCAAGTTCAATACGATCCCGATGCTGATTAATCGCCGGTCGGTAGCGGGGTCGGCCATTGGTGGCATAGCAGAAACCCAGGAAATGCTCGATTTCTGCGCCGAGAAAGGCATCGCGGCCGATGTCGAGGTGATCGATATTCAGGATATCAATCACGCCTACGAGCGCCTGCTGAAAAGCGACGTGAAGTACCGCTTCGTGATCGACATGGCCTCGCTGAAGGCCTGAGCCAGTGTTCTATACTTACATCCCGACAGCGAAAAGGAGTGAATGATGACAATCCATAAGAAGGGTCAGGCTCACTGGGAAGGCGACCTCAAGCGCGGTAAAGGCACCGTATCGACGGAAAGCGGCGTGTTGCAGCAGCAACCCTATGGTTTTAATACCCGCTTTGAAGGCGCGAAAGGCACCAACCCGGAAGAGTTGATTGCCGCAGCGCACGCCGCCTGTTTCTCAATGGCACTTTCCCTGATGCTGAGTGAAGCCGGATTTACCGCGACGTCGATTGATACTGAAGCCACGGTGTCGCTGGATAAAGTGGATGCTGGCTTTGCTATCACCAAAGTGGCGCTGCAGAGCAAAATCGCCGTGCCGGATATCGACCCTGGCACGTTTGACAGCATTATTCAGAAAGCCAAAGCCGGATGCCCGGTTTCTCAGGTGCTAAAGGCAGAAATTACGCTGGATTATCAGCTTAATTAAACGCCCTCATCGCCCGCGAAAGCGGGCTTTTTTATCGGGGAAAAGCAATGACCCCATCAGAACAGATAGACCAACTGATTGCCGGGCTTGAAGACTGGCGCGGTGAACTATTGTCACAAATCCGTGAGTGTTTCCTTGCGGCGGATACAGGCATCAGCGAAGCATGGAAATGGAAAGGCAGCCCGACATGGGAGAAATCAGGTATTCTGGCGGTGGCCAATGCCCATAAGGAAAAGGTGAAAGTGACGTTTTCTCATGGCGCCAGCCTCAACGATCCGGATAAGCTGTTTAACGCAGGCCTGAATGGCAACCATTGGCGGGCTATCGATCTGGCCTGTGGCGATACGGTGAATAAAACGGCTCTGGTGGCGCTGATTCAGCGAGCCATTGCCTTTAACGAGAAGAAATGAGAAGTGATGAGTGAGATAAAAACGCTGAGTACCCAGGAGATTTATCGTAACCAATGGATGCGCCTGAAAGAGGATCGCATCGAGCGGACGGACGGCAGTCAGGGGATTTATTCGGTGCTGGAAAAGCCGGATTTTGCGGTGATCGTCCCGGTAATGGAAGGCCAAATATGGGTGGTGGAACAGTATCGCTATCCGCTGGGCGCCCGCACGATTGAACTGCCGCAGGGATCGTGGGAGCTTAGCCCGGACGCCGACCCGATTGCGGTGGCGAAGGGTGAACTGGCAGAGGAAACCGGGTTACAGGCCCAAAAAATGGTGCTGGTGGGCTATCAGAAACTGGCACAGGGGTATTCCAGCCAGGGCTATCATATCTGGCTCGCGACCGATTTTGTGTTCAGTGAACAGCAGCTCGACGCGGAAGAAGTCGGTCTGACCTGCCGCCAGATGCCCATCGCTGAGTTTGAAGCCCTGATAAAAGCCGGCAAAATCAGCGATGCCACATCCGTCGCGGCGTATTTACTGGCAAAACTGCACGGCCATCTGTGACGTTGTCACTTATACGGCGGCCTGTTGATGTTTACGCAGGCGGCTGACGCTCATCACGACGGCAGCAGCACAGCAGCCCACCGCGACCCACAAGCTCAGGCGAACAGCCTGTGCTTCCAGAATTCGGCTGGCACCGGATGCCATGACCGCCAACAGCACGCCCACTACCGCGGCACCCAGGCACTGCCCAAAGGTCCGCACAATGGACAACACCCCTGATGCATAGCTTGCGTAGTCACGGCAAACATTCGACAGCATTTCGCGGTTATTCGGGCTCTGGAAACAGCCGAATCCCATGCCGCATACCAGGCTTCGTAAACCAATATTCAGCGGGCTGGCCTGTTCTGGCAGTGTTGCCAGCAACGTCAGACCGGCAACAAACACCAGCAGACCCAGGGTCGAGATAAGCGAAGGCGAGTATTTATCGGCCAGGCGTCCGGCATGCGGCGCGACCAGCACAATCCCCACTGGCCATGGCGTGAACAGCAGCGCAGACGTCAATGCGCTGTAGCCATAAACGCTCTGGAACAGAAACGGTAGGGCGATAAAGGTAATGCCCTGACTGACAAATGAAGCCAGTGAGGTCAATGCCGCCAGCGAGAATCGCCCGTTATTGAACATCGCGGGCGGTAACAGCGGTGCCTGCACCCGGCGAATGTGCCAGATGAAGGCGACAGCGCTCACCAGGGCAATGCCAGCCCAGCCCATCGTCATCTGGCTGATACCGTGCGTGGTGGCATGCGCCTCCGAGAGGCTGTTGGCGGCCATGATTAACGCGCCCAGCAGAGCGACGGAAAGGACTGCCCCGACCGTATCGAACGGCGCACTCACCCCCGACGTTTTACGCGGGATCGCCCGGCTTGCCAGATACAAGGCAATACTTCCCGGCAGCAGGTTAATGGCAAATAACCACTGCCAGCTGAGCGTTTCAAGCAGCGTTCCCCCCAGTACTGGCGCGATGGCCGTGCTTGACGCAATCAGCAGGGCGTTAAGACCCAGAATGCGTCCCAGCAGACGGCCTGGGAAAACAGAACGTAAAATGGCGGGCGCAATACTCAGCGTGGCGGCACTGCCAATCCCCTGCAAAACCCTCATGCCGATCAACATCTCTGGCGAAGCCGAGAACGCGCACCCCAGTGAGGCCAGCGTGAACAGAGCAAGACCAAAAAGATAAACAGGCCGATAGCCGAAACGGGTCGCCAGGGCGGCAAAAATTGCCAGCGTCATCGCCGCTGACAGCAGGTAGCCGTTGGCAAACCAGACCGCAACATTGGCGGAGACCTGCATGGCATGTGCCATCGAAGGCAAAGCAATGTTGACCATCGTCCCGTCGAAAACGGCCATCAGCGTCGTGGTCATCGTGGCTGCCATGACGAATGCGCGTTCGCGGCCTGGCAGTCCTTCATCACCGGGTTTATCGGTAAATAATTCCATCATCTTGATTCCAGCGTTTGGTGTTTTAGTGAGAGAACTATAAGCTTGCTGATAACATGGCGGAAGACGCTGCATTTGCACTTTATAGTTGCATATAACGCCTTATCTGAATTCAACGGAGGAAGGGTGATGTCCGATCCGGATTTTAATTTGCTGATTGCGCTGGATGTTCTGCTGGCGGAAGCAAGCGTTGCTGGCGCGGCGCGGCGGTTGCATCTTAGCACCTCCGCGATGAGCCGGACCTTAAGCCGATTGCGGGAGGTGACCGGCGATCCGCTTCTGGTCAGAGCCGGACGTACCATGGTGCTGACGCCCTGGGCGCTGGAGAACCGGGAGCGTACGCGCAGTGCTGTGCAGGACGTTCGGGCGCTGCTGCAGCCGTCGTCGGAAACGCTGAATGTCGCCGGACTTGAGCGACTGTTTACTCTTCGGGCCAATGACGGCTTTGTGGTCGCGTTTGGCCCGGCGTTGATTGCCGCTGTCGCGCAAGCTGCGCCCAATGTCTGTTTGCGCTTTGCCCCTAAACCTGAGCGCAGTTCACGCTATCTGCGCGAAGGTCTGGTGGATCTGGAGATAGGCGTACAAAGCAATATGGGGCCGGAAATTCGCGTTCAGCGTCTGTTTCAGGACCGTTTTGTCGGCGTGGTGCGTAACGATCATCCTCTTGCGTCTCTGCCGGTAATCCGCGCGGAGGATTACGTGGCCTGGGGGCATGTCGCCGCCGCGCCAGACGGCACATTGCACGGATTTGTTGATGAAGCGCTGAGCGAATTGGGGCTGGTACGCAAAATCGCGAGCGTGGTGCCCGGTTTCCCTACCGCGCTGTCGGTGGCGCTGGCGTCCGATCTGGTGGCGTTAGTTCCGGCGCTGTATCTCATTAATCAACAGATGGCCGACAAACTCCACATTTTTGAATTACCCTTTATAACCAGAGCGATAACCGTTTCGCAGATGTGGCACCCGAGAATGGAAAAGGATCCCGGCCATCGCTGGCTGCGGCAAAAAGTGCTGGAGGTGTGCCATACGCGGTTTACTGAGCAGCAGGTACCCTGAATGGTCGAATTCCTTGCGCATATGCTGGCTGCCACGCCCTTATGGGTGTATGCGTTGTTTGTTTTTTTGCTGATACGCGGTATCAAATCCCGACAGACCGCGACCGTGACCCTGGAAAGGCTGGCGCTCATCCCGCTTATCTTCTTCGTCTGGGATCTGTACGACCTGGTGCAGTATCGTCATCTGACCGCCGGGATTGTGCTGGTGTGGCTGGTGGTACTGGCCATTGGCGCGGGAGTGGGTTACTGGCTGATTAAACCGCAGCGGATTCGCCGGGTTGCTGAACCGCGCACGATTGAGCGACAGCCGGATTACTCGGCGTTACCCATAATGATGACCGCTTTTGCCATTAAGTATGTGTTTGGTGTCCTGGCCGCCGTGTCACCGGCAACGATGGCAAAGCCTGGTGTGAGTATGGCCGCCGTGGCGGTGGGTGGGCTGTTTGCCGGAAGTTTTATGGGAAAATTTTTGCGGTATATTCAGTGCTACCGTTCAGCGACGCAAGAGCATAATTAGGACGATTCGGGGGCAAAGATTTTGGTTTTCCCTGGGGTGCCGACTAGAGTAATTCATTGATATAATTACCCCTCGTCCGGACGTTGAGCGACGTATTTTTCGGCCATAGGCCTACAGTATCTTCAGGAATGAGAATGACAATACGCCGTACTGCTGTTGCAACCACCTTTGCACTGTCACTTTTTAGTGCTTATGCCAGTGCCGAGGCCGATCTTGGCTCCATTGATATTTTTTCAAGCAACAACCCGGAAAGCCCGGTCCCGAAAGGATTTATTCTGGGCGGCGGCGTGATCAGCGGGCAAGCCCGCTATCAGGGGCAGGATAACGAAACCTGGGCGGTGCCTGGCGGATTCTATTTCGGCGACCAGTTTATGTACCTGGGCGATCGCGCCCGCTACTATTTCCACGTTGACGACAATCTGGCGTTGTACGGCTATGGCCGTTATCGCTTTGGCAATCTGGATCCCAGCGATGCGGATTCCCTGCACGGCATGAATAAGCGGAAAGGGGAGCTTGAGGGGGGAATGGGCGCGACGGTGATCACGCCTTACGCGCTGTTGACGGCACGCTTTGCCACAGACGTGACCGGGCGCAGTAATGGCCAGGAGCTGTTGCTGTGGGCTGATTTCCCGATTATCAAAGATAACCTGTTGGTGATGCCTGGCGTTGGCATGATGATCCGCAGCCACAATATGGCCAACTATTATTTCGGCGGCGTTTCCTCCGATGAAGCGACGCCGCAACGCAAGCAATGGAACACCGGCACGACGTTTTCACCGATGGCCGCGGTGATCACCAGCTATCGTTTTAGCCCGCATTGGGTGGGGATGTTCGCCGCTAACTACGAACTCTATGACAACGATATCGCCGACAGTCCTATCGTCCAACACCAGGGCGAATGGTATGTGATAACCGGTATAGGCTATACCTTCTAACAAGAGCGCGGGTTGCGGGAGGCTGACATGAGAATTCAGTTTTGCGGAACGTATCTTTTGCTGGTGGCCGTGCTTTTTCCTGATGCCATCGCGACTGCCGCCGATGGCAGTCGGATCCGTCATCGCGCCAATGCCGTACTGACGCTGATGAGCTATACGGTGGTGCCGGATGTGACGGCCAGTGACCTTAACATTGGTAGCGGCAGCAATGATAAAAACGAACTTTCCATCACCCAGTTCGGTGGCGGGGCGACGCTGAGCGAAAGCTTTCCGCTGTATCTGGAAGGGACGATGGGCTACAGCCGCTACGATCCTAACTTTGTGTTATCGGATGGCACCACCAGTCGTCGGGTTCCGACGAAATGGAACAGTCTGACGGCGACAGGCGGCGTGGGCTGGGATTTCCACTTGTATACCGACAGTCTGGGCGGCAATCTGGTGCTTCGCCCCATTGCCAACTTTATGCTCGGGACGATGGCCAGCGATGTGCGGATTGGCAGCTATGTCCTTGAAAAGCGTCGCGATGCCGACTATCAGTTCCTCAATGGTGGCCGATTCAATGCTTATGGGTTAGGCGGATCGCTGATGCTCGATTACGAGTTGGTGTCGGCTCCTCAGGATATCGACGTTGAACTTCGCTATTCCGATATGAATCTGCAAACCTATGGCAGCACGTCAGACATCGTCCAGGGGTCCGCCAATGCCCAGAATCTCGGGCTTTATCTTCGCCGTCGCGCGCCCATTTCTGACTGGACGCTGTTAAAAAGCCCGGTGCGCTATGTCCTGGAAGGGGCGCATACCGAATATCTGGGCGATCAGCGCGGTGAACTCGGTTTTAACAGTCTGAGTTCTTTAGGCCTGGGCATTGAGCTTGATAGCAGCAAATACCCGGTCTTCATAACGCGAACCCGACTGGTGGCACGTTACATGTTTGGCGAAAATACCAATGGCTATGGTATCGGTCTGGCGATGAGTTTTTAACCACTCGAGCTGGATAAAATTCAGGCTACGCTACGTGCAATCTCCGGGGGCAATCCTGCGCTAAATCGCCAGAATTGACGTAGCGGCGCCATTTTTTCTCTTTATCTTTTAATTCAATGCGTTAAAAGAAATTTATTCTGCCAGTTAAGATTTTTTCCTCTTTTTAGCAATATTTTCCGCGCTCATTCGTCTACCTCAGTACCTAAGCGATAAATTGAACAGAGGTATAACAATGAGACATTTTGGACATCATGAACATCACCGAGGATTTGGCGGACACCGTATGGCAAAACCGGTGCTCATTGGCGTAGTGATCATCGCCGTACTGGGATTGCTGGTGATGTCACTGTGGAACGCGCTGCTGCCCGCCATTGTCGGTGTAAAAGCGATCGGCTTCTGGCAGGCTTTAGGGCTGCTGGCGCTGTGCCGGATTTTGTTCGGTGGACTGGGCTTACGTCCAGGCATGTTTGGCATGCGTCGCCGCATGCACGACCGCTGGATGCAGATGACGCCTGAACAACGTGAAGCTTTCATGCAGCATCGCCGGGACGGTTTTGGTCCTCATCATCCTGGTTCGCGTGGACGTGGCCCGTGGCATCATTGCCGGGAAGAGCGCGGCGCAGCAGAACCGCAGCAGGAAACAATGCCGCCGAAAACACCGGATGCCGAGTGAGCGAGATGAAACCGGAAACAGCAGGGCGTTCGTTACTGGTTTCTGCGCTCAATGCCTGCAGGTCACGGGTTACGGCTTTTATTCGCGGGCGCACTGCCGTCCGTGAAGATGCGGATGATATTCTGCAGGAAATTTCATACCAGCTAATGAAAGTGGAGTATCCGGTAGAAAATGTCGCGGCCTGGTTATATCGGGCCGCCCGCAATGAGCTGACCGACAGGGCACGAAAAAAGAGTGAAACGGTCTTCTCGGGATTATTTTCGCAGGATCAGGAAAATGAGTTTCTGGAAGATGAAATCGCCGTCACGCTATTTGGCACACCCGACACGCCAGAAGGGGAATATCTGAAAGCCATGCTCTGGGACGAGGTGAATCAGGCGCTTGAGGAGTTACCCATCGCCCAGCGTGAAGTGTTTGAACAAACCGAGTTTTACGGACTGAGCTATAAAGCGCTTGCCGAACTGACCGGTGACAGCGTGCAGGCGTTATTGTCCCGTAAGCATAAAGCGGTGGCGTATTTACGAGAACGACTGCGATCGGTTTATGATGAATTAACGGAAGAGTAAAAAGCAGGGCGATAAACTGTATTATCGCCCTGTTTTATTTTAGCTGCCCCAGCGAGTGCGCAAATAGCTTACCGCATCCTGAGTCTGTGGCTCATTAAGGTTATTTTCCCTGAAGAGGATCGTCCCCTGAATTTGCGGCAGGCTCTCATTCAAATCGAGCTGCTTTTTAAGCTCAGGCACGCCACCGCTCTTCGTCCAGTCAGGTTCGTTTTTCGACGGTACGCCCACTTTATACAGCGCAATACCAATATACAGCCGCGTATTGGTTGGTCTGACAACGTCTGCCCACCACCGTGCCAGCACGTCGTAACGTGCCGCATCACGGGCAAATGGCCAGTACAATTGCGGGGCGATGTAATCAAGCAGACCCTGCTGAACCCACTGACGGGTATCCGCGTAGGATTCGTCATAGGCCTGCGCACCACGCGTGTTCGATCCCGCAGGATCGAAAGAACGGTTACGCCAGACGCCAGCCGGGCTGACCCCAAATTCGACGTTCGGGTTAATCTGCTTAATGGTGCGGGAGACCTGCTGAATCAGCTGCAGGGTATTGTTCCGTCGCCAGTCCGCTTTCGACGCGTACCCCTGACCATATTGGCGGAACGTCTGACTGTCATTGAGGGCAGAACCCGACGACTCGGTATAGAAATAGTCATCGAACTGCACGCCATCGACCGGGTAGTGTTTCACGACTTCCGCGACAATACTGGTGATCCAGTCTCTCGCCTCAGGAATGCCCGGGTCGACCACAAATCTGTCGGCCGCCGTACGGATCCAGTCCCGATGCAGCACAAAGACACTGGCAGGATCCTGTGACAGCGTATTATTCAGCGCATTGATCGTCGCCGGTTTGGTGTTGGTCGACACCCGATACGGGTTGAACCACGCGTGGACCTTCATGCCGCGTTTGTGCGCTTCATCAAGAATGAACAGCAGGGGGTCATAGCCCGGATCCTGACCAATTCGACCAGTAAGCGTGTCGGACCACGGCAGGATTTTTGACGGCCACAGCGCCGTGCCATCCGGTTTGACCTGGAAGAAGACGGTATTGATCCCCAGGCTTTTCAGCTTATCGAGTTTATCCGTTAACGCCTGCTTTTGTTCGCGGATGCGTATTTCCGGGCTGGCGGTAACGGAGTTTATCGGCGGCCAGTCGAGTCGTGACACCGTCGTCAGCCAGACACCACGCACCGGTTCAGTGCTTCTTGGGTGCTTGGTGGTCGAGATGTTGGATCCGTCCGGCAGCGGCGTAACCAGCGACTTGGGTGGGTTACTGGTGCAATTGGCGAGTAAAAACACGCCCGCGAGGATGGCGAGTCGCTTCATCGAATGGGTTCGAAGGCGACGGGTTCGGGTGACATTATTTTCCACTGAGTGTCAGCTCTTAGTAGTACGACTACTGGTCCATGGGTTAAAAGAAGGTTCGTCCTGGTGGACCGGCTCTTCGTGCAGGGAATCCAGATATAAAGCTTCAACTTCTGCGCGTGCCCACGGCGTGCGGCGCAAAAATTTGAGACTGGATTTCACACTGGGGTCTTTAGTGAAGCAGTTGATCTTAATCAGTTGGCCTAATTTTTCCCAACCGAAACGCGCGACCAGGGCATTAACCTGCATTTCAAGCGTTACGCCATGCAAAGGATCTTTGGAAAGAGGAGCGGTCATCAAATATCCGGAAGTGTCAGCGTTTGTGAGATTAGCGAAGGGTACAAGAAAGCGGGGCGTGCAGCAATGGCTGAGCGTGCGGGTCGCAGTGGATTACGGCATTCACTATTCTGCCCAGAGTGTTTTGTGTGCTCTATTGCAGAATAACTCGCTGACAATGCTGCCCGGCAGTGGCCGGGCAGGCAGGGGATTTTAGAACAGCACCGAATAGTTCAGACCAAAGGTGCGACCGCGGCCTTTGTAGTCATACAACGACGCAGGACCATAGCCTGGGCTGTAATACAACGGCGCACGCTGGCCCCAGACGGTGGTGTAATCGCGGTCGAAAAGATTTTCCACGCTGAAGCTGAGCTTACCCACCGGCAACGCATAGCTGCCTAACAGGTCAACGGTGGTATAGCCGTCAATACTGTAACCCTGTGCATCGCTGATATCGAAGGACGTTGTACTCTGCACGCGCAGACTCCACGGATCGGGCGCCCAGCCAATATAGGCCGTCGCTTTCGATGGGCTGGCCACTTTCACGTCATATTTTTCCCAGCTGCCGTTTACTTTCGACTCGGTTTTCAGCACGTTAAAGTTACCGCCGGTACTCCAGTTGGAGTCCGGAATGAAGTAATCAACGGCACCTTCCACGCCATAAATACGGCGTTTGTCATCAACAACGCTGATAGTCAGGTCTTTATTCGCCACCACGCTTTTGTCGGAAATCGAATAATAGGCCGCGATTTGGGTACGCAGGTTATCGCCGGTATAGCGCCAGCCCAGCTCGTAAGAATCGACCTTCACGCCTTCAAGCGTACTGTCGTCAACGTTGACGCTGTTGGTCAGCGGCAGATGCCCCTTGACCGCTGCGCCATAGGTGCCACGGCCATAGTATTTGCCTGGATCCGGCAACTCCACGCCCTGGGAGAAATTGAACCAGGTCTGCTGACGTTCGGTCAGATGAGCCAACAGGCCCGCGTTAAACAGGAAGTTGTCGTAGTCCACCGATCCGCCTGGAATGGCATCGGCAGACAGTGCCTTACCGGCGGCAATTTGCTGCTGTTGCGCGTAGCCAATGAAGTCATCCACCTTGTTTTCAGTGTACTGATAGCGCACGCCGCCGCTCAGGGTGAAAATCTCATTGATGTCATAGCTTGATTGCAAGAAGGCCGCGAGGTTGGTGATGTCATAGGACGGATAACGCCCGGTGGTATAAATACTCTGGTTGTTCAGGCCACCCGAAGCGCTGGCCTGCGCCAGGTCGAAGAACATTTGGTTAGAGGTAAAGCGTTCATGGTCAGCATCCAGCCCGTAGGTCAGCTGCCAGCCGTCCAAAGGCGTGCTGTTCAGGGTCAGTTTTGCCCCATACTGATCGGTATCCTGCTGTGATGAAGAGAAGGCGGTGGCCTGTTTTTTGGCATTGACGGTAGGGAACGGATAAAAGAGCAGGGACTCATCGCGATAATACACCTGGCCAACCAGCTCCTGGCCCCAAAAATCGCTGTTGGAATATTGCACACTGAGCAGGTGGCGTTCAGTGCCAGGAATTCGGTCTGAATCCAGTCCCTTGCTGACGTAAGGCGTGCTGGAACCCGAGATCGCCGAAAAATCTTTGCCCAGGTTCAGCCCGTAGTCGTCGTCACCCTGGCTTTTATAATACTGAGCAACCAGCTGCAGCTGTTGGGTTTCATCAATGTTCAGGGTGCCGGTACCCATCACGTCAAGACGGTCGGAATACTGCAGTCCCGTTTGGGTGTTATCCAGCAGAGTGGCATCCCCGTTGCCGTCATACCAGCCGCCAAATTTTTGGTACGCCACCGACGCGCGACCAGAAATATGATCGTTACCGCCAGAGATGGCGCTGGCAATGCGTTCATCGTGATCTTTACTACTGTTAAAACCGCTCTTGGTGCCCGCTTCAAACTCCACCTGGGTTTCCGGCTGGCCTTTTTTGGTGACGATATTAATAAGCCCACCGGTACTGCCACCGCCGTAGAGTGCGGTCGCACCGGAAATCACTTCAACGTGATCGATATTAAACGGATCGATGGAATCCAGCTGGCGACTGTCGGTGCGGGAGGAGTTCAGGCGCACGCCATCAACCAGCACGACTAAAGGGCGACCACGCACGTTCATGCCGTAGTTGGTGCGGCTCTGACTACTGACATCCAGACCCGGAATCAGCTGTGCCAGCGCGTCCTTCAGCTCTTTGCCTCCCTGGATCTGCTGTTCAAGTTCGGCGTTTTCAATGACCCAGGTGGTCTGTGCCATTTCTGCCACGGTACGATTATTTCGGCTGGCAGAAACGACCTGCGTTTCTTCATTAACATCACTCTGCTGAGCCATCGCGGGCGTCATCATTGCGAGCAACAGCGGGTTAAGCGCCCAGAGCGCAGGCTTTTTGCTTATCATCGTTATTCCTTAACACGGGTGAAAAAATCGACCCAAAAAATGTTATGTGGTGAGCAGGGATAACCGACAGCATTGCATCATTAAAACGGGGAAGGGCCTGCTTAAGGGGACGAATGTTGTGCCGGTTCGCTAATACGAATTCTGTCGATAATATTTCTCATTATCAATAACAATCTTTGCGATTTAGACAAATTATTTTACAAATAGACATGTGTTCATTGCGGGATTTCAGCTTGCGGAACGGTGGTAGAGTAAAAATAGCAATGTAAATCAGGTTGTTGATATGCAATGGACGGCTGCGAGCATCATCAAGTCACTGAAGACAGAATGGCTTAGACTTTCACAGGTTAAGGGCTGCGTAGTTCTAAATATCCGGGGAATGCCGATTTCCTGACGGTCACGCTGATCCTGAAAAGATTGGGGAGCTGATTGTAGGCGGCGGATGATAATTCGGTTTGACGCTACGCCGGTGCTAAACACTGATGTCCAGGGAAGGTCAGCATTCTGGTAGTCGAGGAGGTATTCGGCATCAACCGCAGATGTTTTGCGTCTGAATCAGCCATCGCGGGCCAGCAGATTTTTCAACGCAAGATTGTATGAGGCAACAGAACGGCGTCAGTATCGTTGGTTAGCACGATATCATTCGCGTGAAATGGGAATGGAGGCATTTCATAGCGAGGCTGACATAGGGCAGGTAGCCGGTATGAAGCCAGCAGATTGGCGATGGTCAGTGCATCTAAAAGTCTGTTGTATTGTCCAAATTGCATTTAACATAATATACATTATGCGCACCAACATAGAATCAGACAGAATCCGGCGCTTTGCGGTCATCCTTGGCCTGGTCGCTGATGGCGTCTGAAATCGCTTTCTACAGCACTGATACCATCACACTGACCATCTGATCATTGTTGTGGCCGCCACGACTGCTTTTGCAGTCATCACCTTCACGGCGTATGTGATCTGGTCCGTAACCACTCGCAGCATGACGCAAGGTTTATTAATGGACGTTAAATGAACAAACTTATCTGATGCCAGCCTGGATAATAGAGACATCACCCGAGATTAAAAACACGATACGGTAAGCAGATGCCTCAGCCCTCATCATGGTCAAAATATCCTGTCTCTCTTAAACACACTCTGATCTTCATGCTGGTAGCTGCGTCATTCGTGGTTGTTATGCTGATGAATTTTTATCTCAACAACACGGTTGAAGATATTTTCAGCACCCTGAATGCCGACCTGTTGCAGACCAATAATGCCCTTGCTACACATAAAATCGGGATGTACCTGAATATGCCGGCTCAGGCCGGGACACGGATTGAAAACCGGTTTGAGGATAATGCGCGCTATCCAGCGGATAAAGTACAGAAAGAGCTTCGCCGTCTGATGCGCGATAACGTCATGGAGGGCGTTCATCTGAGCCAGATAAGCTATGCCACCGAAACCGGTTCCTACGTGGGTTACTCCCGGGATACCGCAACGGGCGCTCTGCACCTGATAAAAAATCGGCCGTCGGAAGCCGGTTTTGACTTACTGACCTACGCCGGGAAGAAACCGGACAGTGCGATACTTCGTCAAGACAAAGGCTATGACGTCCTCTCACAGCCCTGGTTTATGCAGGCCCGCACTATGCGCACGCCCTTCTGGAACGCCAGTATGGTGCATTCGGCGCTTAATAGTGGCCCGGTAATGACCTTCAGGCAGCCGATTATTGATGCCAGCGGAGCGTTTCGGGGCGTGGTTTCTGTGGATATTCAACAACAGACACTGAGCCAGTTCCTGAGGAAAATGAAACGCGGGAATCTTGATACGTTGTTTCTTGTTAACCGAAGCGGAAACCTGGTGGCCGCTTCCGGTGATATCCCCCCTACCGTGCTAAGCCTGGCTCAGCATCTCCTTCATTCTGAATCCGCCCAGGTTGATGTCGGTAAGACGCCAGTGGACACCGGAAACGGAAAACTCATGCTGATCAGTGATGTGACGGATGAAGCCCATCTGTTGCCGTTATCACTGGTCATTATCAGTCCCGGTAACTATTTACGTTCACTCATCGCACATTACTCCTGGCGCAATACGCTCGGTCTGGTGGCCGTGGTGACAGGTGTTTTAATCTGCGTGATCTTTCTCCTGCTGCAGTTAACCGGGCCACTTGAAGAGATTATCCACCGGGTATATCAACTCGGGACCCCACACTGGACCCGGCTGGCCAGAGGTAAAATGTTTCCGGAGATAGCCGAACTGGCCACGGAGCTGGATAAAAAATCAGAATCAATGACAGCCCTGCTGGAAGCAAACAGAAACCAGCTGGAAACCGACAAAGAAACCGGACTGCCGACCCTTGCCGGGCTGGTTAACAATGCCGATATTTATGCGCAGCGTAACATGCTGGCCCTGCTCCATCTCAGCAACCACAGTTCACTGTCAAATCTGCTCGGACCCGAAGCAGGACTGGGGCTTGTGCGTTTTGTGCTGGCGCAGCTGAATGCGATATTCCCGGAAGGGATGCTGGTAGCACGCGTCAGAAGTGACAAGCTGCTGCTGATTTTTCCGCCGGTCGCTGGCATGCAGCAGGCCGAGGTGGTGATGAGCAAGTTACAGGAGATGCTCTCCTCATCGATGACGGCCAGTACCGATGCCGGATTTATCCTCACCGGCCATGCCGGATGTGTCATGGAAAATATCACCCCGCAAAGACTGGATGCCCTGCTGCTGAATGCCGGAATTGCCCTGCACGACGCCCGTAAGCAGACCTCTGATAATCACGTGCTGATGTTCACTCAGCAGATGTACAACGATGGCCTTAACCGTACTGTCATGCATGAGCAGCTGATCCATGCGCTGGAACGCAATGAGTTTTCATTGGTGATGCAACCGATTATCGGCCTGGATGACAGCTTTCAGTGTCGCGAGGGGGAATGCCTGGTCCGGTGGCACAGCGAGGTCCTCGGTTTTGTTTCCCCGGATAAATTCATTGGTCTGGCGGAAGATACCGGGCTGATTATTCCGCTCGGCCGGTGGATCATCGAAAATGCCTGCCAGGAGCTGGCGCGGTTCATTGCCCGCGGGGCCCCGGAAAACTTCAAACTGCATATCAATGTGTCTCCGCTGGAGCTGGGGCAGGCTAATTTTGTGGCCGGATTGGCGGAATGCCTCAAATATCACCGGCTTCGCCCTGAGAATATTTGCATCGAAATCACAGAAACCGTGCTGATGAATGACAAGCATGTGGCGCTGGGCCAGCTGACTGAATTGCGAAATATGGGCATCTCGGTTGCTCTGGATGATTTTGGCTCCGGTTACTCCAGCTTGTCCTATCTGCACATGCTGCCGTTTGATCAGCTGAAAATCGACCGTGATTTCGTGAAAGATATCCTGCTTAACAGCCGCAGTGAATCCGTGATTGCCTCGGTGCTGGACCTGGCCAGACGCTTTAAAACACCGCTTGTTGCCGAAGGGATTGAAACACCTGAAATGGGAGACAAACTCCGTGCCATGGGCTGTGAGCTGGCACAGGGTTACTTTTATGGTCGTCCGCAGGCCTTTGATAGCTGGCCGGTGGCTGACGGGGAATTCCGTCTTACGCCCTGACAGGTCAGTATGCTGTTTGTCTCAATTCTGACCGCCACGCGATAATGCGCAATCTGACGACGAGAACCATAATTGAGGTTATGCGTGCCTGATAGCTTAAAGAGCAATTGTCAGGCGCTTATTTATCAATAACCCTTGTCCACCGTTGCAGTTTAATTTCCGGAAAATCATCACGATGCTGAATTCCGCAAAGCTTTATCAGGTTTGGGTTCTGCTGGCCTGGGGGTTTTTATATTTCGCCTTGGGATACCTGTCGTTGTCGCTGGATGATCCTGGCAGCCGCATCGCTTATATCTGGCTTCCGGCGGGCATGGCGGTTAGCGCCTTTCTTCTTTCTTCACGACGAAGCTGGCCCCTGCTTTATCTGTCATTGTTGATTGGCCGTCTGGCGCTGGATGTTACTTTTCAGCATTCGCTCACGGTGTCGCTCGGTCTGGCACTTATCTCCTTGACCAATGATATGGCCATTGCCTGGACCGTGCGCCATTTCACTCGGGGTCGCGATCTTCTGTTCAAAGTGACGACCTGGTTTGTGGCGACGTTGTGCATCAGCGCGGTAGCGGCTGCCATGGGCGTGTCCTGGCTGGCATGGCTACAGGGTACGCCTTATTTAAAAGGCATTTGGATCTGGTGGAGTGCTAACGTCACCGGCACATTATTTGTTACGCCTGCCCTTGTCGGTTTAGCCGCTAATTCAACCTCTGCTGGGCGCATTTCACCCCTAACGTCCCTTCTGCTGCTGGTCGCGGTGCTTGCGGTTACCCTGCTCATCTTTTTCAGAACGCCTGGCGAGTCTGAAAGTATTACCCTCACCTACTCCGTCGCCTGTATTCCGCTGATGCTGATAACCGTGACCGCCGTGCTCTGTAATACCCTGATGGGCTCGCTGGCGTTTATTTTATTCAGTACGGTGGTGATTGCTGCTTCTTGGTTTGAAACCGGGCCATTTTATATTGCCCGTCTGACCACCGAAGGATCCATTATTTTGGGGCAGTGTTACTTGTGCGGATCGGCGTTGTTGATTGTTTTTATTCGTGCGCAAAAAATTTTCGTACAGGCAAACAAGCCTGAATATCTTATTCAGGGCATAGCCTATTCGCTTAACCCGCAAACGGGTCGGATAGGCTGGAACCCGCACACTGACTCACCTCTTTTAGCCGCACTTTCACCTATCGTCACGCGTGAAGCCCTGCTGGCACATATTCCTGATGCCGGACAACAAGCACAACTTCTTGCGCGCTGGCAGGCCGTCAGCGAATACCATTCGGTTGAGGATGGATTTCGTTTTGTCCTTGAACTGGAGGGGCATAAGCCGGTCGAAATCGCCGAAAATAATACGCTGATGGTCGCCGGGTCGATAATAGGTTTCTGGACTCAGCCACATTCTGGCCTGTTTCAACTTCTGTCGCAGGGAGAACGCTAAAATGCTGCAAATCGCTTTTTTACTCGCGGGCGCGGCATTTGTCCGCAAGGCAGCGCCTTTTTTGCTGCTGGCAGGCGTTATCTGGGGTGGCCTGGGACTGTCGATTTTTATTGATGGTCTGCAAGGCGAGAGGCATTTCCCGTTGCATGTTTTTGGCTGGCTGTTGTTCACGGACAGCATGGTCTCGCTGGCGCTAGGGTCGGCAGCAACGGGCACCCAGCGCGGCGTGTTTTACTTTAAAGGCGGCCTCTTTTTGCTCATCGCGCTGCTGATTTTGTCCGGGCGGCACGGCGGAAATCTGGTGCTGGCCGTGGTGTTCGGCATGGCGTATTTCATTACCGGGCTGTTTGTCATCGCTTCTGCTGTGGTGGTGCGTTTTCGCCACTGGCGGCATTCGCTGCTTTCAGGCCTGCTGCAGATTGCCTTCGCCCTCTTCCTGTTTTTACCCTATCCCACCGAGCACGATGGTACCGTGTCGCAGTTCATCGGCATGGTGTTGATCACCGGCGGGATCCGTTCAGTGTTTCTGTCGGCGCGGATGTGGCGAATTAAACAGGGCCGTTCAGTGTTCGATATTCTTGCACCGCAGGACCTTCTGGGTCACAGCCGTGAGGATATACCCGCCGCTATAGAGGCTCCGCTCTCCGGAGGTACGCTGATTGTTCACGTCTGGACGCCGGAAGGTTCAGCGGAAAACGAAACGCTGCCGCGACCGGTGATCAGCCGCTACATCGCCGCAGTGGATGCCAATGGCGTGGTGTCGACCGGTCACGCGGCGTTGGAACTGCCACCATCGCTGTACATCAGCCTTTACCCGGCGGCGGACATCGATCGTTCTCCGTCTGAGTTCTTTAACACGCTGAAAGCGGTGGAATCCAATACGGTGCCGGGTAAATTCCAGCCGGACTACCCGACTGAGGCCCGCGAATGGTGTGAATCGGACCGTAAAATCACGTTTAATACCTTCAACGAGGCCTCATTGTTGAGTTTTTGTCAGCGCTACCGGCAGTCGGAAACCTACAACCTGACCTGGCGCAACTGCTCCAGCAGCGTGGCCTATGCGCTGGAAGCCGCGTTAGACGGCGTATTGCAGGAGCGTTGTAGCTGGGGCGGTTTTCTGCGCCTCTTCCTGACACCAGAGCTATGGATTGCCTCTCAGCTGCGCAAACGTGCGACCACGATGGCCTGGACACCGGGGTTGGTGCTGGATTACACCCGGGCGCTGCACGCCATCGTTCAGCCGAGCGGTGTTTCGCTGTTGTCGTTCCTCAAACAACGATGAATGGTTTTAGCGACGCATTTTGAAGCGGGCTTGCAGGCTGTAAACGGCAAACAGCACGCACAGCGAGCCGGTAAGCCACGGCAGACCGTGTGTTGATAGCCGCATTGCAAGCCCGCCGAGCAGCGGCCCGATTAATGCCCCCGCACCCCATGCGACTGACATGGCGGCATAGATCCCCGCCAGCTGCGCCCCTCTGAACTGTTCCCCGACCCAGGTGATGGCTACGGTGTAGATGCCGACAAAAATGCCGCCCCAAATGAACAGGAGAACGTAAGCCAGCAGCGGAACTGTCAGGATGAATGGCCAAATAAACGCCAGCGCGGCGGCAACGCAGGCCAGCCAGCGCATTAGCGCCAGGCGGTTAACGTTATCTGCCAGCCAACCGACGGGAAGTTGCAGGATTATCGCACCAAACATCAGCACTGAAATCAGCAGCGTCGCCGCCGATTCGCTCCAGCCCAGTTTGATGGCGTAAAGGGAAAGAAAATTCATCCCCATTACCTCGACGGCGGCATTCAGCACCGTCGCCGCAATCGGCAGCGAGGCGAGCTTCAGGCTGGTGAGAAAGCTTTCTGCCGCCTCAGAATGAATTTCGAAACGGGGCATACGCGTGGCAAAAATTAGCCCCGCGGCAAACAGCGCGAGTGCGACGGCAACAAAAAAGGCTGCGCTACCGTCGCTGCCTACCGCGACCAGAATCAGCGGACCCGTCGCAAACCCGAGCGACATTCCCGCGGTGTAAAGTGCCAGCACTTTGCCCCTCGCCTGCTCGACGGTGCTGTCGTTTAGCCAGGTTTCGGTCTGCACCATGATGATTTCACTGAATAAGCCGAGCCCCAGGCGCAGTAAAAACCAGTACGGCAGCGTAATGACAGCGAACAAGGCAAAGGTCAGCGCCAGTGCGGAAAGTGAAACCAGCATCATCGCCTGCGGGCTGAAACGGCGAAAAAGCGCAGGCAAAAACGGCGCAATCATAAACACGCCGACGGCATGCATCGCGGCGTTTAGGCCAATCAGGCTCTCAGACATTCCCGCTTCATGCAGGCGCAATGCAATCAGCGGCGAACTCAGGCCGTAGGTCAGGCCGAAAACGGTGACCGCAAAGAGGATTGCGGCGGGACGCCAGCTGATTAACATCGTTCCGTGTCTTCTGTCGGGACTGTTTCTCAAACTGTAGATAATGTGGGATTTTGTGCCAGCGCCGTTTTCTCTTTGGCCGTTTTTTTTGAGAAAAGTGGGTATTCCGGGTGCTATAATATTTACCTGCTCAGAACGGAATATGAGCTTCATTGTATTTATGACTTATCCACTGCTAAAGGTTGGTGTGGGATGATCAATTTGCGTAATTTAAGAAACTTTGACCTCAATGGACTCCCTCTTTTTTTCTCTGTTTTTAAGCATTCCAGTATCACGAAAGCGGCAATGGAGCTTGAAACTTCGCCTTCCAATGTCACTCAGGGCATCAATAAACTCCGAAAGCATTTTAACGATCCGCTTTTTGTCAGGGTTGGCATGGGAATAGAACCCACGATATTTTGTACCCAACTGCATGCTGCCTTGCTGTCGAGCTTTAGTGAGATGTGCGGTTCGATGTTCAGTGAGGATGCAAAAGAAGAAATTGTTATCTATTCTCCCGATGGGCCGATGTTCGATTTTATTGATAAGTATTCGAAGGCTGAAGGCACAGAGACCCTGCCGAAAATCACCCATATCAGCCAGGTGGTAGACAGTAATACCGCCCTGGAGCTGTTCTCATTCCGCAAGGCCGATATTGTTATCACCCATGAAAAAACTGTCAGCCCCGGCATTATCAGCACCAAACTGTATACCATGCGAGTTTTTATCGCCTTTGGCAATCAACATCCGCAAAGGGAAGCCTTGAGCGATGTGCATAATAATGACAAAGCCATGCTTGAGCAGCCGTGGGTGACCGTGAACAACAGTTTTGCTTACTATCAGTCTATCAGGAAAAATAACGAGGCCATTTCAAAGATAATTAGGAAAAGAAAAAAAGTGGTCTTTGAAAGCTCATCGCAATTCCTGAATCTGTTGTTTATCGAAAAAAATAATGCCATCGGGGTGCTGTCGGAATTGGTTTATAAAAATATGAATAAGGCCTGGCGAGAAAGCATTAGTTTAATCCCCTCCCCTGAAATTGAACTGGATGTTTATATCAATTATAAAACCAGCGCCAAAAAACTGATGCCGATAATTGATATTTTCAAAGGTAAAGCGTAACAAAAAAAGCCCTTCGATGAAGAAGGGCTTTTAGGCTTACAGATTAATTAGAAATTATATTTATAATTCACCATCAGGCCTTTATCGCTGATGCCGTCCTCTTTCCAGTGGAAAGCTTCCAGCGAGGCCGCGGTGTTACCGGCATGATACTTCACGCCGACCTGCGCCATGCCGTTAATACCCCCGCCTTTCTGACCATCATCCACGGCAAACTTCTGCCCGGATGCGCCCTGCAGCGACGCGGTTTTGCCACTGGTTGAGTAGCTCAGGTTCGGGCCACCCTCAACGGTCGCCGTTGCTGCCCAGCCGTTCTTACCGGCGTAGCTCAGCTTCATGCCGACCACGGAATCCACGGCGGTTTCGGTGGTGCTGTTCATGTTGAGATTGAAGTCACCTGCCCCGGTTTCTTTGTAGCCGTCGTCCAGGGTGTGGCGCAGCTTAACACCGGCATACGAGGCGATATCCAGCCCTTCGCTGACATTGAAGGTTTTACGGCCTTCAGAGCGCAGTTCCAGATACTGCTGTTTGGTATCGGCAGACGCCTGCTTGTTTACATCGCCGTAGTTAATGCCGCGCTTGCTGTCGAGCTGATGCACGTCATAACGCAGGCCGTTGTTCCAGGACAGACCGTTTTCGCCAATCGGCATGGCGTGATCCAGACCAAAGAACTGGCTGTAACCACCGGTAATGCCATCCTGACCGGCGCTGACGTTGCCGTCGCCGTCCAGACGCGCGATACCGTATTCCAGGGTTAACGACTGATTGTTACCGAAGCCGAGTTTCTGGCGCAGCGCCATCATATCGTACTGGGTGTCATTGCTGAGCTCTGCCCGCGGATCGCCTTTCGCCACCACGTTAAACGACAGACCGTTGCTGACCATCGGTGCCGCATCGGCCAGCATATCGAAGCGGTTGCTGAGCACGCGCGCATCGCGGGCGACGTTCAGTGCCTGGCTGCCGCTGATCTGCTTCATGGCTTTGGTGACGTCCGATGAGGTCGCCATATTCAGGCTGCTGTACAGCTCGTTGTTGGTGTAACCCGCATCCAGCGCCGAGGCGACGCTGTTGACGCTGCTGTCATTCACTACCGAGGTGTAGGCGTTTTTGCTCATGGTGACGTCAACATTGCCGTTGGCATCGGTGGAACCTTGTGCGGTCCAGACCACGCTCGTTGAGGTGATAGCACTGGCATCGGTCAGGTTATTGCCTTCAACCACGTTATCAAAGGTGACCGAGGTGGCAGCGGTACCCGCGGCAAAGCCGGTGTTAACTTCCACGCCGTTCATGCTGGCATTGTTCATCATCAGCTTACCGGCGCTGGCATTGGCGCTGGTGCCGACTACATAGCCATTGAGACTGTTGCTGGTCGAGCCGCTCGGTGAGACGTTACTGTCCGTCGGGTTGTACTCTGAGGCGTTCTCGCAGTTGTTGTTCGCACAAACCAGGCCATAGTTCACAATCGTGCCGGAGCCGTCGTTGTAGAAAGCCACACCGTTATCAGCGTTGATATTGATGACCCCGGCGGTATCGTTTATCGCCGTCGCACCTGAATAGACCGCCATGCCAACCAGCGGAACCGTTGCATCGTAGTTCTCATTCTGCTCGAGGTTAATGGTGCCCTGGTTCACGGCGACGTTGCCCGCACCGGAAGCCGCCATGCCTGCCCCGGCATTATTAACCGTAATCGCCCCTTGGTTCAGGGCAGATGAGTTTGCCTGTCCCGCGCCGCCGCCAGCAGCCATACCCACCGAATAATCAATTACCCGGTTGCCGATATTTGAGCGCAGCGCCGTGGTATCGTTCGGATCCTCCCACAGCGCATCGGTAGTAATTGTCCCGGTATTGATGACGGTCGCATTGCCGTAGGTCGCCACCATGCCGGCAACGCCACGCCCTGCCATATCAATGGTGCCATTATTTACGGCCTGCGTATCAAGCGGGGAATTTGAACCATTGCCTACTGCCACCATTCCCTGAATGGATACCGCGTTGCCATTGAATGCCTGAGGCGCTGTGGTGGCGTAGTCCGTATTAACGTTAACTACCGCATCAAGATTGCTGACTTTGCCGGTGATGGCCGCCCCACTTTCATTGACAGCCGTCCCCCCGCGCAGCGCGATAAGGCCCGATATTGAAAACGCGCTTGCCGAGGCACCCTCGGAGGTCCGGTTCAGGGTCATACTCCCCTGGTTACTGGCGACTGACCCCGTATCATAGGCCCTGGCGATGGTCATATCGGTGGAGTCTACGCTGCCCATATTGGTGATTGAAGAACCCGTACGCGCATCGATTAACGCGGTGCCATACATGGTCTGATCAACCACACCGTCGACGACAAAGCTTGCCCCGTCCTCAATCAGCAATGACGCGCCATTTTTCACGCTGAAAGCAGCGGACATCGCAGCCGGGAATTCACCACTCACCGTCGATTCGCCCTGCAGGATAAGCGTTGACTTGCCGTCAACGATGACAGGCGAAAATTCAGCGTAGCCCGAGCGTTGGTTAGCAATGGCATCGCCCGCAGCGATATCGGTGATGGCATCGACTTCCCCCACCAGATGGATACCCTGATTCAGGGTAACGGTATTGCCGTCACCCTTCACGTACAACCCCTGGTTCTCTTCCTCAGACCCTTTGAAGTCAGCGTAGGCAGGCCCGGCGAATTCGGTGTCGATCACCACCGTTAAGCTACCGTCCAGGGTCACGTTGTTGTTATTGCCGTCAACATTGATGCCGATTGAAGGATTGTAAAAATTGGCGGCAGCAATATCCTCCGACTGATCTTTATCGACGACCATATTACCGCTCAGCGTCACGCTGTTGTTTTCGCCGGTCACATTCACGCCGATGGCTTTTTGCCCGGTGACATTGATAGAGGGTGAGTCCAGATTGACGCTGTTCCCCGTACCGGAGACATCCAGCCCGGTGGAGAAATCGCCGACGTTCAGCTCGCCGGTCTGGGTCACGGTGTTGCCATTGCCGTCGACCGCAAGACCGGTGGCACGGGCATTTTCATCACCGCTGCTGACCGTGGTCGTGCCGCCGTTAGTGATGCTATTGCCATCACCGTTCACCTGAATACCCGCGGCGCCATCGCTGGCGGTCACATCGCCATTGTTACTGATGGTGTTATTGTTGCCATCCACCTCGACGCCGATGGAGCCGGTGCCAGAGGCACTGGCTGCTCCGTTAGTGGTGATAATGTTATCGTCGCCAAGGATAAAGCTGCCGGTACCGCTTTCTGTGGCGGTTGAGTCGCCGATGCTGACGGTGTTACTGGTGCCATCGACTATCTTGCCCGCATTACCGTTGCCGGAAGCAATGCCGCCGCTGATGGTGACTGAGCTGCCATCAGTCAGCGTCATGTCACCAATATCGGTCAGCGTCAGGTTACCTTTGTAATCGTAAACCGCGGCTTTTGTATCATCGCCGCTGATCATATCCAGCTTAATGGTGTTGCTGGCCTCATTGACTTTGTACTGATTCAGCTGCGCGGTTCTGCCGTCAGTTTGGTTAGTCAGCGTCCAGGTGCCGTCCCTATTGGTGGAAATGTTCCAGACGGAGTCACCCACAGCCAGCGTCTTCGCGCCTTTATCAATGGTAACGTTGTTGTCATAGGTCGTGACGGTGGTATCCGTGCCGCCGCCTGAGTCATCGCCACCGCCGGAATCGTCCCCACCACCTGAATCATCGCCACCGCCCGAATCTCCACCGCTATCATTGCTGCTGTGATGGCCGTCGTCATCGCTATTGGTGGCAACGATGCCCAGCGTCGCCAACAGTGCCGTAGCACCACCGGCAACCCACGCCCAGGTCGTTGCTTCGTCAGCGTTAACCACTGGCTTCAGGCACTCAGGTGAGAGTTTCTCTTTTTGCTGTTGGGTTAATTTGCTGAGATCGCTTGGGCACTGGATCTCAGTTTGTTCTTCGGCTGTTCCGGAAGGTGCAGCCCATGCCACATTCCCCTGCAGAGCAAAAGCAACACACAATGATATTGTGCTCTTTTTTAATGATAATTTATTTTTTGCCGGTTTCATGGCATGAACTCCTGTAAGTAATATTCGGAAACCTCTTTGTTTTCGAATGTTGCCAGTAATGCAATATTATTTCGCGGGGCGATTATACACCGGCAATTTAAAAGCCTAAGCTATGGATAAATATTCATCCAAACGATGAAATACCTTTAACTAATTGATTGAAAAGGGTAAGTGCGTGGTTGTTAATTAATAATTATTTAGTTATTAATTGATGACGAATGATTGTTGATGTGGTGGGTTTGACGACAAAATAAATACACTTACCTGAAGCTATTTAATCATCCTCTCATTTTCACCATAAAAAAAGGCCCCGCTTTACAGAGGGGCCATAACCGGAAAGTTAATCAGAAATTATATTTATAATTCACCATCAGGCCTTTATCGCTGATGCCGTCCTCTTTCCAGTGGAAGGCTTCCAGCGAGGCCGCGGTGTTACCGGCATGATACTTCACGCCGACCTGCGCCATGCCGTTAATACCCCCGCCTTTCTGACCGTCATCCACGGCGAAGTTCTGCCCGGATGCGCCCTGCAAAGAAGCGGTTTTGCCACTGGTTGAGTAGCTCAGGTTCGGGCCACCCTCAACGGTTGCCGTTGCTGCCCAGCCGTTCTTACCGGCGTAGCTCAGCTTCATGCCGACCACGGAATCCACGGCGGTTTCGGTGGTACTGTTCATGTTGAGGTTGAAGTCACCTGCCCCGGTTTCTTTGTAGCCGTCGTCCAGGGTGTGGCGCAGCTTAACACCGGCATACGAGGTAATATCCAGCCCTTCGCTGACATTGAAGGTTTTACGGCCTTCAGAGCGCAGTTCCAGATACTGCTGTTTGGTATCGGCAGACGCCTGCTTGTTTACATCGCCGTAGTTAATGCCGCGCTTGCTGTCGAGCTGATGCACGTCATAACGCAGGCCGTTGTTCCAGGACAGACCGTTTTCGCCAATCGGCATGGCGTGATCCAGACCGAAGAACTGGCTGTAGCCACCGGTAATGCCGTCCTGACCAGCGCTGACGTTACCGTCGCCGTCCAGACGCGCGATACCGTATTCCAGGGTTAACGACTGATTGTTGCCAAAGCCCAGCTTCTGGCGCAGTGCCATCATATCGTACTGGGTGTCATTGCTGAGCTCTGCCCGCGGATCGCCCTTCGCCACTACGTTAAACGACAGACCGTTGCTTACCATCGATGCCGCATCAGCCAGCATATCAAAGCGGTTGCTGAGCACGCGTGCATCGCGGGTCACGTTCAGCGCCTGGCTGCCACTGATCTGCTTCATGGCTTTGGTGACGTCCGACGAGGTCGCCATATTCAGGCTGTTATACAGCTCGTTATTGGTGTAACCCGCATCCAGCGCCGCCGCAACGCTGTTGACGCTGCTGTCATTCACTACCGAGGTGTAGGCGTTTTTGGTCATCGCCACATCGACATTACCGCTGGCATCCGTGGTTCCCTGCGCTGTCCAGACGACGCTGGTTGAGGTAATGGCCGCAGCGTCGGTCAGATTTTTACCTTCTACCACGTTGTCAAAGGTCACGGTGGTCGCCGCGGTGCCAGCGGCAAAGCCGGTATTCACCTCAACGCCGTTCATGCTGGCGTTGTTCACCATCAGCTTACCGGCGCTGCCGTCGGCACTGGTGCCCACCACGTAACCATTGAGGTCGTTACTGGTCGAACTGCCTGAGGAAGAACCGCCTGGCGTTGACATCGTTGGCTCCTGCGGCGCGGTGAAATCAACGTAATTCACCGCCGTACCGTCGCCACCTTCACCGCTGCCTTCCATCGTCGTGCCAGTTTGTTTGATTAGCCCCGAGCCCGTCACGCTGTCATCGATATAGACCGTGCCGTTGTTCACCACGTGCCCGTTGCTGCCGAGCTTGCTGAAGGCGTAGGAATTGCTGGCGTAAATATTGATGGTGCCGTTGTTTTCCACCACCCCGCTGGCGGAGGCATCCGCTTCCAACTGCATCCCAACCATGCCGGTCTGCGTCGTGCCTTCGCTGCCGACGTTAATGGTGCCGTTGTTGACCATCATCGAACTGCCGTGCGCCGACATCGCCACGTTATTGTCTTTGTCGATGTTAATGGTGCCGTCGTTAATGGCTTTGCTGGCACCGCTGTTGTTGGTGGTGGTTACCTGCCCGTTAATGACCCCAGTGGTGCCGTTATAGACCGTGCTCCCGCTACCCGCAGTGGCAATGTCAGCGTCGCTGTTGACGGTGCCCCAGTTGTTGAACTGGCCTGACCACAGTGATTTGTCGTCAAGAACTACGGTGCCACCTGCGAGGTTATTAAACACGCCGTTTTTGTCGACGCTTGCGTGATGCACATCCCCGGCGTTATTGAAGGTGGAGGCCGCCGCGAAGGTGACTTTATTGACCGAACCATCGGCTTCGTTATTCATTACTGCTGAGTCTGACGAGCCTTTCCAGCTGCTGACGTCCCCGCTGTTATAAAACGTGCTGGCCCACTGCTCAACCTGGCTGATGTTCCCGCTGTTATTCGCCGTTGAACCTGAAGCGATGGTCGCGAGGCCCGTGACGGTGCCTTCGTTGATGAAGTCTCCGTCAGCGTCGACCGTGCTGGTTATCCCCTGATTGAGGTATTCACCGCCGCTCACGATGTTGACATTGGCTATCGATCCCGATGAGTCATTGGTTAAGTGGCTGCCGTTCTCAACGTAAATGGACTTCCCGGTGACGGTGCCTGCGTTACTGACGCTGGCCCCTGGGGCAACGTAACCATCATCAGCGAGCGTCAGCGTTTCACCTGCCGCGGTGATCACATTGCCATCAAGCCACGACAACGAGACGTTACTGTCCGTCGGGTTGTACTGAGAGGCATCCTCGCAATTGCCATACGTACAGACGAGGCCGTAGTTGACAATCGCTCCGGTGCCGTCGTTATAGAAAGCCACGCCGCTGTCGGTGTTGATGTTGATAACACCCGTAGTGTCGTTGATCGCCGTCGCGCCTGAATAGACGGCCATCCCGACCTGCGGTGCCGTTGCATCGTAGTTCTCATTCTTTTCGAGATTAATGGTGCCCTGGTTAACGGCGACATTACCCGCCCCGGAAGCCGCCATGCCCGCCCCGGCATTATTGACCGTGATCGTGCCCTGGTTCAGGGCCGATGAATTTGCCTGCCCGGCGCCGCCGCCAGCGGCCATACCCACGGAGTAATCTATCGCCCGGTCACCGATATTCGAGCGCAGCGCCGTGGTATCGTTCGGATCCTCCCACAGCGCATCGGTCGTAATTGCCCCGGTATTGACGACGGTCGCATTGCCGTAGGTCGCCACCATACCGGCAACGCCGCGTCCTGCCAGATCAATAGTGCCATTATTCACGGCCAGCGTATCAAGTGGTGAGGTTGACCCCTTGCCTACTGCCGCCATTCCCTGAATGGATACCGCATTGCCATTGAACGCCTGAGGCGTTGTGGTGCTGTAATCTTTATTAACATTAACCACCGCATCAAGATTGCTGACTTTGCCGGTAATGGTGGCCCCGCTTTCATTGACAGCAGTCGCCCCGCGGTTAGCCATAAGCCCCGATATTGAAAACGCGCTTGTCGAGGCACCCACGGATGTCCGGTTCAGGGTCATACTCCCCTGGTTACTGGCGACTGACCCCGTATCATAGGCCCTGGCGATGGTCATATCGGTGGACTCTACACTGCCCATATTGGTGATTGACGATCCGGTATGCGCATCGATTAAGCCTGTGCCATACATGGTCTGATCAACCACACCATCAACGACAAAACTTGCGCCGTCTTCAATCAGTAATGACGCGCCATTGTTCATCGTGAAAACAGCGGGCATCGCGCCTGGGAATTCACCACTCACCGTCGATTCGCCCTGCAGGACAAGCGTTGACTTGCCGTCGACAATAACAGGCGAAAAATCAGCGTAGCCCGAGCGTTGATTAGCAATAGCATTGCCCGCGTTAATATCCGTTATGGCATCGACTTCGCCTACCAGATGGATACCCTGATTCAGGGTAACGGTATTGCCATCACCCTTGATGGACAGCCCCTGATTCTGCTCCTCAGACCCGTTGAAGTTTCCATATATAGGCCCGGCATATTCGGTGTCTATCACCACCGTTAAACTGCCGTCCAGGGTAACGGTGTTGTTATTGCCGTCAACATTGATGCCAACTGAAGGATCGTAAAAATAGTCAGCAGCAATATCTTCCGTCTGATCTTTATCGACCACCATGTCGCCGCTCAGCGTCACGCTGTTGTTTTCACCCGACACATTGACGCCGATGGCTTTTTGCCCGGTGACGTTGATAGAGGGGGAGTCCAGGTTGACGGTGTTCCCGGTGCCGGACACATCCAGCCCGGTGGAGAAATCGCCGACGTTCAGTACGCCGGTCTGGGTCACGGTGTTGCCATTACCGTCGACCGCCACACCGGTGGCGCGGGTATTTTCATCGCTGCTGCTGACCGTGGTGGTGCCACCGTTGGTGATGGTATTGCCATCGCCGCTGACTAAAATACCCGCGGCGCCGTCGCTGGCGGTCACATCGCCAGTGTTATTGACGGTGTTGTTATTACCGTCCACTTCGACGCCAATGGAGCCGGTGCCGGAGGCGCTGGTCGTCCCGTTATTGGTGATAATATTATCGTCGCCAAGAATAAAGCTGCCGGTGCCGCTTTCCGTGGCCGTTGAGTCACCGATGCTGACGGTATTGCCGCTGCCATCGACAATCTTGCCTGCGTTACCGCTGCCGGAGGCAGTGCCGCCGCTGATGGTGACAGCGCTGCCGTCGGTCAGCGTCATGTCATCAATATCGGTCAGCGTCAGGTTACCTTTGTAGTCATAAACCCCGGCTTTGGTGCCATCGCCGCTGATCATATCGAGCTTAATGGTGTTGCTGTCGGCATCGACTTTGTACTGATTCAGCAATGCGTTTCTGCCGTCGGACTGGTTAGTCAGCGTCCAGGTGCCGTCACTGTTGGTGGCAATGTTCCAGACGGAATTACCCACGGTCAGCGTTTTCGCGCCTTTATCAATGGTGACGTTGTTGTCATAGGTTGTGACGGTGGTATCCGTGCCACCACCTGAGTCATCCCCGCCGCCAGTGTCACTACCACCACCGGAGTCACCGCCGCCGCCAGTATCGCTACCACCACCGGAATTATCGCCACCGCCGGTATCACTACCACCACCGGAATTATCGCCACCGCCGGTATCACTACCACCACCAGAATTACCGCCACCGCCGGTATCACTACCACCACCAGAATTACCGCCGCCGCCAGTGTCACTACCACCACCAGAATTACCACCACCGCTTGCGTTGCTGCTGCTGTGGTGGCTGTGGTCGCCGCCGTTGGTGGCAACGATACCCAGCGTTGCCAATAACGCCGTTGCCCCACCGGCAACCCATGCCCAGGTATTGTCGTCATCCGAGGTGTTCAACAGCTTCAAACACTCAGGTGTGAGTTTCTCTTTTTGCTGTTTGGTTACTTTGCTGAGATCGCTCGGACACTGGATCTCTGTTTGTTCCTCTGTGGGTTCAGCCGGAGCCGCCCACGCCAGATTTCCTTGCAGGGCAAAAGCAACACACAAAGAGAGTGTGCTCCTCTGGATCATTTTATTCGTGATTGCCGGTTTCATGGCAGAATCCTCGCTATAAACTTTAAATACAATCTCCTCTCCCTGTGAGGAGATAAGATTATGATGATTGGGGTGTGTTAATATCTCTGCGTACATTAATGATGAGGAATTAATGCATCGCCTGTTAACGAATGACTCGTGAATTTATCAAGCAAAATTGTTTTTATGCTGCATAGATCCCTGACATTAAATAATCAGACATGAGATGTGCATCAGCCCTTAAGCCTCTGACAACCACTTTTTATAATGCTAATTATTTACTAGCGGCGTGTTATTTACTTACACAGTACATGTAATTATATAATCACCTTGCAGCATACCTCATCCGTGAATACAGATTTTCAAGAGGGAAGTGATGGCTTCCGGTTTGATGCTTGATATTTTCTCAGCAAATGGTTCCTTCTATGCAAAATTCTTTCAGCAAAAAAAGCCTGCTACATGAGCCACAATAAAGTTAAATCCTATGCGACCGATAATACCGCAAAAGAGACGGTGATTTGCAAATAACTCACCCCAAAGCAAACAGTGTTTTTTAATCTTAATTGGTTAGTTTTCATGACAATAGTTGAGAAGTTCAATAGTGATGAATTAGTCATTAATTTACACTAAATTTCTCATTTACCCTCTTGGATGCACTTTTTTAAACGTTCATTAACAAATGCATTCATTATCATCACTAATGATATCAATCTTATCAATGCATTCATCTGAATAATGCTATTGAGTTATTGGTTTTCACTGCCTGTAAGGAAGTCTATCGGTTGAGAGCCGATACGGGTCGTTCAAGAGATAACAGATAAGATTTGCGAGGATGTCTTCGGTAGACCGTGCAAAAGTGGAATGCGATGGAAATGGCCCGAGCAAAGAAGAGCGACAGAGTGACTGATGGCGGTCGTGGTGATACCGACAAGAAACCAGGCTCAACAGCCTGGCCCCAAAGCGCCCTGAACGAAGATAACCGGCCTGACGCCGCGATTACATCTCAGGGAAGCACTGAAGCCAGGTTGGGCGATGAGGAGCCTGAAATAATCAGGCCACGCGATGAGATGCCGCTTTTTTATCGCGCTTCATTTTATAAAGTCGCTCATCCGCATCCTTATAGCTGCTCATGAAATTATCTTCGACTACACTCATGCCAAAAGAGAATGACAGCTTAATCTCATCATTCATGCACTGTAACGGCTTAATTTTTTCGGCGATTTCCGTCACTTTATGGTATGCGCCAGGCAGCGTGCCCTTCTTAATCAGCAAGATGAATTCATCCCCGCCCATGCGAATTAAGTAATCACACGACCTTATGTTGTCCAGGATGAAGCCACTAAAGTGAATTAAGGCGTCATCGCCAGCCTGATGTCCATAGGTGTCATTGATTGGCTTGAAATCATCAAGATCAATCAGCACCAAAACAAACTCATCTTTCTTTTTGATTTTGTTTGTGATCATCAACCCGCCCTCGCGGGAAACGGCCTTGGTCAATGTATCTACAGAGAGTTTACGCATTAACGCCACATTGTTGGTTTTCACTTTAACGTAGGTCAAAAAATACAGCATCATGGCTGCATTCAAAATAATCAAAACGACCTTATAGGGGAGCACCAAACCCAGGAAGCTGATTTTTGAACTCAGGTGGTAGGAGCTTATTATTTTTTCATTTTTAAGTTTAATGTCTGGCAAGAAGGAGTTGTTAGCGATCAGTGGCATATTGACATCATCGGTGTTGATACTTTTCATGTCGATACTGTAACCATCAAACGTGGCCTTGCTTTTTTGCTCCATATCAGTGAGGACTTTCTTTAAATCGTCATCGGTAACATCGAAAACCATCACCCCGGCGACGATATGGTTCTTCCCCGAGAAAAGATTTTTAATGACCGGAACGCCAATGGTTACCGCCCTTTTCTGCTCATCGCTGTTGATATGGACATTGCTGTAAAAATACTCCGGGACCATCAGTCCGTCGGTTTTGTTTAGCTCATCTGTTGTTGTTTTTATATACGCAACCATGTCTGAATGCAGGGTGGGCGTGGTCTTACCTACAGCATTGCGATCTTTTACATTTAAGTAATTCTCCGCAGTCCCGTCGATCATGTAGGTGTTGTGCCCACCATGCGTCGTATCTTTAAAGTTATTTCACACGAAATAAGATAAGTCAAACAAGAAATTAGTGTCGATTACTCCAGAATCAGCTTTGGTATTGTTGCTTTGTGTTAGTTCGTGATTATTGGAACCCATTGCATTCGATATGGAGTCAGCCGGCGCTGATAAAGCACCGCCTAATACTGAGGCTATGTAGATATGTTTTTTAATCCCTTTGGATATAGTTAATTCAATTTCGTTGGACAACTCTGAAATGTTTGACTGCGCATCCAAATAAGAGATGAATAAAACAAAGGCATTAATGACGATGGCGGTGATGACTAAGGCCACATACTCGGTGGCTGATGACATGGGTGTTTTTTTGATCTTCATAGCGCAGATTTTATCAAAAAAAAGTGTCACAAATCAAACGTTAATAAAACTCCTCGATAAAGTAGCACTCACCAAAAATAGCGTTAATTTAATTTACAGGCACCCAACAAAATACGTCAATAATTGATACCATGCCAGGACGATTCTGGTTGATGTTAATATCTTCAAAGGGGCGTTAACGTTTATGCCGATGCAACACTCAACGTCATAACAAACGGTAAGCGTGAGATTTTCAGACGCTCAGACGATGATTATCCACCCACTGTCTCACACAACATACCGACGCTAACGCCTTCACACTCTTCCTGCTTAATAAATAATTAATCGTAAGATCCCCGGAGGGTTAACGACGGACTGCGCCACGCCCTCATCACCCTCCCCCCAGCGCGCCAGAATACGCTGCACATCGCCACGTTCAATACCGCCGTTTAATGCAGCCTGTAAGGCATACACCAGCTGATTTCCTTTTTTGGTGGTGGTCGCCACATAGGCTTTTTTCGGGCCCAGACCGACGACCGTCGTTTTTCCGCTCAACGCGGCTTTATAGGCCGAAATCGACTGCGGGCCGAAGAACACATCGGCGCGTCCGGACTGAATGTACAGATTGGCAGAGGCATCGTCGGTCAGGTATACCGGCAGCGCGGGTGCGCGCCCTGCCTTTTCGTTTTCACTGTTCCAGCCCAGTAAAATACGCTCCTGATTGGTACCCGAACCGACGATCACCTTCTTCCCGGAGAGATCGGCTGGCCCGTTAACGGCCTTTATCTGACTGCCTGCTTTCACTGAAAACGACAGTGAATCCACGCGATAGGTTGCGAAATCAAACTTCTGTTTGCGCTGCTCGGTGACCGCAATATTCACCAGCGCCACATCATAGCGCCCTGAGGTGATGCCGAGCGGCCAGTCTTCCCACGCCGTGGGCACCAGTTTCAGCTTCAGGCCCAGACTGCCCGCCAGCAGTCTGGCGATATCCGGGTCACTGCCAATCCTGGTGCGGTTGTCGCTGGCCAGCAGCGCCAGCGGAGGCGAATTGAGAGCCGACATGGCTACCGTCAGCGTGCCCGGTTCAACAAACTGATAGTTGGCGGGGATCTTCGCTATTGCCGCCTCATCGCGCACCACCGGTAACGGCTGCTCATTCGCTTTCAAATCAATGTTTCCTTCCGCCATCGCCTGGCTCGCGCACAGCAGTCCACCCAGTAAACGCCATATCTTCATGACAGTACCTTTGATAAAAATTGTCGGGTACGCGGGTGCTGGGGGCGATTCAACACCGCGTCGGTGTCGCCCTGCTCCACAATTTTGCCGTCGACCATAAAGACCACCTGGTCCGCCACTTCTCGTGCGAACCCTATCTCATGCGTCACCACGACCAGCGTGGTGCCGGAACGGGCCAGTTTTTTGATAACGTCCAGCACTTCACCCACCAGTTCCGGGTCGAGCGCGGAGGTTGGTTCATCAAAAAGCATCACCCGTGGATTGAGTGCCAGCGCTCGCGCAATGGCAATACGCTGCTGTTGCCCCCCGGACAAATGACGTGACCAGGCATCGGCCTTACTGCGCAGTCCGACCAGGTCCAGTAGCGTATAAGCACGCTCTGTGGCCTGCTTACGGCTCAGCTGGCGGTGTGCCACCGGGGCTTCAATCAGGTTGTCCAGCACCGTCATGTGCGGGAACAGATTGAAATTCTGGAACACGTAACCGACGTTCACCCGCTGGCTGAGGATCTCTTTTTCCTTCAGTTCGTACAGCTTATCGCCTTGGCGGCGGTAGCCAATGTAATCCCCGTCAATCTGAATAAACCCTTCATCGACGCGCTCCAGATGATTAATGGTACGCAGCAGGGTCGATTTTCCCGAGCCAGACGGGCCTAAAATCACCGTTACCGTGCCGGGAGGGATCTCCAGAGAGACGTTATCCAGCGCCTTGTGGCGTCCAAAAAATTTACTGACGCCGATAATCGAAATATGGCCTTCAGGAGAGTTGAGCATGAACAGCCTCCGGGGTTGGCGTTGGGGTTGAGACCGCCGCGCGGCGACGGTGGCTGTTCACGGCGGAGCGGCGTTCGCTTTTCGCCAGCGTCCGTTCCACAAGGTACTGAATCGCCGAGAGGAAGCTGGTGATCGCCAGGTACCACACGGCGCCCACCATCAGCAGCGGAATGACTTCCTGGGTGCGGTTGTAGATCATCTGGATGGTGTAAAACAGCTCCGGCATCGCCAGCACGTACACCATGGCAGTGCCCTTCGCGAGGCTGATGATTTCGTTGAAGCCGGACGGCAAAATAGTCCGCAGCGCCTGCGGTAAAATGATGCGCAGCGTGCGCCGCCAGGCAGGTAAACCGAGCGCCGATGCGGCTTCATACTGCCCGTGATCGACCCCGAGAAAACCCCCGCGAATGATTTCCGCCGTGTAGGCACTCTGGACCAGCGTCAGCCCCACCACCGCCGTCGAGAACTGGCCGAGCACGTTAATGGTCTGATAACTCGCCCACGTCATCCCGGTAAACGGAATGCCGACCGACAGCGTCTCGTAGAGATACGAAAAGTTGTACAGCACGATCAGCACCACGATCAGCGGTAATGAGCGGAACAGCCAGATGTAGGCCCACGCCAGGCTGCTCAGCAGCCAGGAGGACGATAAACGGCACAGCGCCAGCAGGCCGCCAAAAATCACGCTGAGTACCGTACCGAGCAGCGTTAACAACAGCGTTTGCCCAAGCCCCTCCAGGATCACCGGGTCAAAAAACCAGTGGGCAAACACGCCCCATTCCCAGCGCGGATTAAAGGCCACCGACTGCACCACAATCGCCAGTACCAGCAGCGCCACACCCGCACCGACGATGCGAAGCGGATAACGGGCGGGCACCACTTTGATGGTTTCGTTGCTTTTCATCGTCACTCCTCAGGCCGTTTTGCTGAGCACCGGCAGCGCCAGTGCTTTGGTAAACCGCAGTCGACCGTCAAACGGCGGACGGCTGTACTCTTCCGGGTCGCGATGGATATCGAACTGTGGCTGATAGCCCTGGCTGAGATACAAACGCACCGCTTCCGGCTGGCGAAAACCGGTGGTCAGATACATCTGCCTGTAGCCCGCAAGCCGCGCCCGCCGTTCCAGTTCAGCCACCACCCGCGCGGCGAGCCCCTGCTGACGCAGTTTTCTGTCGGTCCAGATGCGCTTAATTTCCGCCGTCCGGTCGTCATAGGGTTTGTACGCCCCGGTCGCGATGATCTCGCCATCGCGCTCCAGCACAATAAACAGGCCCTGAGGCGCGAGATACCACTCAGTCTTTTCCACCTCCGCATCACGTGAAAAATAGTCACCGTAACGTGCGGCATATTCGGCAAACAGGCCGTCTAAAATCGGCTCAAGCTCGGCGTCCTCCGGGGAAACATCACGAAAGCGTTCAGTCATGGTGAAACTCCTCAATCGCCGAGTCCGGCAGGGTTAAGTTCCGAGTGCGGAATGCGCTCCACGCCTTCGCCCCAACGGTTCAGCACTTTGTCGTAGCTGCCGTTCTGGATAACGCCGTTCAGCGCGGTTTGTACCGGCTCCGCTAAACCGCTGCCTTTTTTCAGCGTTACGGCAATGTGCGCAGCCTTTGGCCAGCCGCCGTCAACGCTGCCAACCAACGCAGTTTTCCCGTTCAGCGCCGCTTTCCACGCACCAATGACGTTCGGACCAAAGAAGGCATCGGCGCGACCTGACTGCAGCGCCAGGGTTTGGGCCGCATCATCTTTGGTATAAACCGGGGTAAACGGTTTCAAACCCTTTTTGAGGTTTTCCGCATTCCAGGCCAACAGGATGGCTTCCTGGTTGGTTCCGGAACCCACGATTATCCGCAGACCTGCAATATCCTCCGCTTTCTCAATCTTGCTGATTGCGCTTCCCGATTTGACGTAGAAGCCCAATGAATCCTTGCGGTAGGTGGCGAAATCAAATTTCTCTTTGCGCTCTTTGGTCACCGTAATATTGCTGATCGCGGCATCATATTTGCCGGAGGCCACGCCGAGCGGCCAGTCTTCCCAGGAGGTCACCACCACGTTGAGTTGCAACCCGAGGCTGTCGGCGACCAGACGGGCGATATCCACTTCGCTGCCAAGCAGGGTTTTGTTGTCATCGGAAAACACAGTCAGCGGTGGCTGATTCAGACCCGCCACGGCAACGGTAAACTGACCCGGTACCGCCGGTTTAAAGCCCGCAGGCAGTTGCGCTATTGCCGACGGATTTTTATCGGTATTCACCGGCGTTTTATTGGCCTCGACGCTCACGCCGGTGCCGTTAATGGTGACGTCACTGGCCTGTGCCAGCCCGGAAAATGCCAGCGCGATGGCCAGCAGCAGTGATGATTTTTGCATGGTGAAATCTCTCTTATTGTTTTATGAAGCCAGCGGCTGGTTATTGTGTGAACTGATTAAGGGGCAGCGTCAGCCCGAGGCTTTCGCGCAGCGTGGTGCCCGGATAGTCATGACGGAACAGCCCCCGCGCCTGCAGCAGCGGAACCACGCGGTCGACAAAGCGCGGGAAGGTGTCCGGGGTACCGCCCTGAATAATGAAACCGTCGGCGGCATGGCTGTCGAACCACTGCTGTAAGCCGTCGGCGACCTCTTCCGGCGTGCCGGAAAATCGTGGACGTGGGCTGGCCGCTTCCAGCGCCACCTGACGCAGGGTTAACCCGCGCGCGCGGGCGTTGCGTTTGATTTCATCCGTGGTGCTGCGAAAACTGTTCTGCCCGAGGTCGCCCAGCGCCGGGAAAGGTTCATCGAGCGGATACTGGCTGAAATCGTGGTGTTCGAAGTAGCGTCCCAGATAATTGAGAGCATCTTCAATGGAGACCAGCGCGGCGGTGGTCTGATATTGCTGTTCCACATCCTCGGCATCATCGCCGACAATCACACTCACGCCCTGGAAAATATGCAATTCATCCGCGCGACGACCGTGAGCTTCGAGCTGGCCTTTTACATCGCGATAAAAATTCTGCGCCTCTGCCAGCGATTCATGATGGGTGAAAATAGCATCAGCATGTGTGGTGGCTAATTTCTTGCCATCATCCGATGCCCCGGCCTGAAATATAATCGGTCGCCCCTGCGGCGTGCGGCCAATATTCAGCGGCCCGGCAACCTGGAAAAAATCACCGTGATGATCGAGAGTGTGCAATTTTTTCGCATCAAAGAATTGCCCGCTGGCCTTATTGCGCACAAAGGCATCCTCTTCCCAGGAGTCCCACAGCCCTTTCACTACCTGCAAATATTCATCGGCGATGCGATAGCGCAGCGCGTGCTCGGGGTGCTGCGCCCGGGAAAAGTTCTTCGCCGACCCTTCCAGCGGCGACGTGACCACATTCCAGCCAGCGCGACCGTTGCTCAAATGGTCGAGGCTCGCGAACTGACGAGCGGTGATAAACGGTTCGCTGTAGGAGGTGGACAGCGTGCCCACCAGGCCGAGATGTTGTGTCACGCTCGCCAGCGCCGATAATACGGTTAACGGCTCAAAGCGATTTAAAAAATGGGGGATAGATTTTTCATTGATATACAGCCCGTCGGCCACAAAAATAAAATCCAGCTTACCCTGTTCCGCTTTTAACGCCGTCTGTTTGACAAAGTCGAAATTAATACTGGCGTCTGCCTGCGCTACCGGATGACGCCACGCAGACATATTTCCCGATGCGCCGTGTAATATCGTACCAAGGCGTAATTGCCGTGCTGTAGACATAATGACCCCTTACCCTGCGGGTAATAAACATTGAGAACAAAATTAAAGGTGTAGTAAGGCTTTTTCTGCCAGCGTTGCGAAATACTGCGCGGCTGGCGCAATCAGTTTTTCATCCGGATTAAATGCCGGATGGTGCAGGCCAAATTCACTGGCGCTGCCGATACTGACAAATGCCCCAGGCGTCTGCTGCAAATACACGGCAAAATCTTCACCGCCCATGTGTAAATCGGCCGTGGCAGTGTGATAACCCACGTCGTCGGCCACGGCGGTGGCAAAGTCGGCCCATTCGGCGGAATTCACCAACGCGGTGGGCCCGGCATGCCAGAAAACGTCGATTTGCGATCGAAACGCGCCTGCGAATCCGGCGGCGATTTCGCTCACGCGCGCTTTCACCTGTTGCTGAACTTCGGTTCGATGTGTGCGTAACGTCCCTTCCAGTTCGACGTATTCCGGCAGCACGTTCCAGGTATTGCCGCCCTGAATGCGCGTTACGCTAAGCACCACCGAATCGAGCGTATTGACCTCGCGGCTGGCCACGCTTTGTAAGGCGCTCACTAACTGGCTTGCGAGCAGGATCGCATCCTGTCCTTCATGAGGGCGGGCTGCGTGGGCACCCTTTCCATGCACCCGCACCACGAAGCGATCTACGTTGGCATAGAACGCACCGCCGCGGGTGGTAAAGGCGCCCACCGGCAGCCCAGGTTCGTTATGCATCCCGAAAATGGCGGAAACGCCTTCCAGCGCACCGGCGCGGATCATCGTTTTGGCACCGCCAAAATTCTCTTCGGCAGGCTGAAACAGGATCCGTACCCGCCCGGGTAGTTCCGCTTCACGGGCTTTGAGTATCAGCGCCGCACCCAGCATGACGCTGGCGTGAACGTCATGCCCACAGGCATGCATGACACCGGCATTTTGCGAACGAAAGGCGACGTTTGTGGCCTCTTCAATCGGCAGCGCATCGATGTCTGCGCGCAGTGCTACCACCTTTTCGCCTTGCCCAATCTCTGTTACGAGTCCGGTTTTCAACGAATACGGCAGGGTAGTCAGCCCGGCGCTTTGCAGCCAGTCGCGAATACGCGCGGTGGTCGCCTCCTCCTGCAAAGACAGCTCTGGAAACTGGTGCAGCTCGCGCCGCCAGGCAATCAGCTGTTGCTCTAAATTCATGACAGCACCTCGGCGCGGTTCAGCGTTTCGGCCAGCAGGCGCAATGACGCCAGGCGGGCAGTCCCTTCGGCGACCGGTGTGTCGATAATAAATTCGTCGATGCCGTAGGCACGATGGAGCGTGTCGAGTTGGTCATGAACCTGTCGAGCCGTACCGGCGATAACGGCCGTTTCACGGCGCACAATTTCCACCGCCGGGCTGCCCGCCTGTTGGGCAAATGCGTTGGCCTGCTGTTGACTGGCTACCGACACGCGCTGGCCGTTTTCCAGCCGCACGCCCCACACTTCCACCTGAGCAGCAAGCGCTGCGGCCTGGGCTGCATCCGGGGCGACGATCACCTGTACGGCGACAATGGCATCCCGCGGGCTGCGATCACGCCAGCGGCTCAGCACCTCGCGCAGCACATTTTTGTCACCGTTGAGGTGCGCCGCAAACACAAAGTTCCAGTCGAGTCGGGCCGCCAGCTCTGCGCTCTCGAGACTTGCGCCCAGCAGAAAACCCTCCGGACGCTGTGGCGGGATCGGCGTTGCCAGCACCGCGTCCTCTTTCTCCGCGCGGGTTTGCGACAGCCAGTCGTCGAGCTGGGTCAGCTGCTCGGCAAACGATCCCTTTTGCTGAGCATTGACGCCCTGCTGCAACGCGCGCGTGGCGTGCGGTAAACCGCCGGGCGCTTTACCCACGCCCAGATCAACCCGGCCCGGTGCCAGCGATGCCAGCAGATTGAAATTTTCCGCCACTTTGTACGGGCTGTAGTGTTGCAGCATCACGCCGCCGGACCCGATGCGGATGCGGCGCGTTTGTCCGAGCAGCCAGCCAATCACCACTTCCGGAGACGGACTCGCCAGCTGCGGCGTGTTGTGATGCTCGGCAATCCATAAACGGTGATAGCCCCAGGCATCCGCCTGTTGCGCCAGCGTTAACGTTCGTGCCAGTGCCTGAGATGCGGTCTCGCCATCTGCCAGTGGGCTTTTATCCAGAATGCTGATTCGATAAGACATGTCGCAGGCTCTTGATGAGGAACATGTCTGCATTATTAGGAGGGGTTGCGCCGGAGGAGAAACAATTTATTTACATTTGCTCTGCACAAAATTAGATATCACGCGGCGGGTTACTGCTCCAGGGCAGCCATTGCCAGCTCAGCGACGCTGAGGGGCGTCGAGATGGGGTCGTTATTTTCGAGGAACCAGGCGGCTGAAAGCCCACACCATGCCACAATCCATTTCAGCAGCCGTTCCCGGCTCAGACCCGCTGCCTCGGTGACGATAGTTAACCGCTGTGCGAATATCGCCGGTTCAGTCGCTACGCGCGGGACGGGATGCGCCAGATCCGGATTGGTGACTGCTTCCTTCCGGCGGCCAGATGTTTTCTGACTTTTCTACGCTGCCGGTTTTCATATTCTACAGTTAATTTATTCATTCTAAAGCCGATTGCGATGCTCTATGCCTTCTACACTTTTTATGCGCTTCCAGGGACGCTTCCTGCTGCTGATGTCCATCACCGCAGCGCTGATCACCTATTTTTTATTACCTGAACATTTGGGGACGCTGCAGCGGATATTGATCGGTTGGAACGTGCTGGCATGGCTCTATCTTGGGTGTCTGTGGTTGAAAATGTTGACCACCAAAGTGGCCGATATTCCACGGATTGCCCAGATACAGGATCAAAGTGCCACGCTGGTGCTGATGCTGGTGATTTTAGCCTGTACCGCCAGCATTGTGACGATCCTCAGCGAACTCTCGGTGTTAAAGCATTTAACGGGGACGTCGCGCGCATGGCACCTGGCCCTTACCGCATCAACGCTTATCGTCTCATGGTCGCTATTGCCCAGCGTTTTTGCCGTGCACTACGCCCATCGCCATTATCTGGACCAGACTGATGACGTGACGCCGATGATTTTTCCAGACAAGCCGGATGATCCTGGCTACTGGGATTTCCTCTATTACGCGTTTACCATCGCGGTCGCCTCGCAAACGGCAGACGTGGAAACGGGGAATACCGGCATGCGGCAAATCACCCTCCTGCAATCCGTCATCTCTTTTGTTTTTAACCTGATAATCCTCGGACTTTCCGTGAATGTGGGCGCGGGGTTGCTTAATTGAGCTGTCGATGAAGGGGCTGACGCTAAGTGGAACGAGAATCTGTTTATTTAAACCTACCCCAGAACATAAACATCACCTGTTGCCGGAGAAACTGCTTCCGGCAACCACAAGCGGCCCCATTTACCAGTACAATGACAAGCCATTATTTTGTCGGGTTTGTGAAGGTGTAGAAACTGTCTTACCTTCCAGAGCCTAAGGGGGGACGCGCAACGCAGATGAAAACCACCGAAAATGGCATGAATATGATTTATCCCAGTTATATTCTGGCAGTGACGTACGATATCCATCAACCCGCGATGACCACAACCGATAAAAATGATCAGCCCAAAGTCGGATTTATAAATTAAAACCCCCTCATCTTTTACATAATCTGCTTTCATATTCTCACGACCGATAACACCATAAGCACGCGGTTTAGCTACAGGGATCTCTCCTGACCACATAAAACGTTTCCCAATATGTAGCGGAGCACTGCTGTACTCCATGCGAAAACGTAAATAATCATTATGTAATGATAATTTTTTTATTCTGGCGGTATAGCCTGAAAACCTTACTGCTGAGTATCGCTCATTCGCTACCATCGGATGACATATTATCCGACATGTATCAGGTATCCACGGAACACCGCCACAATGGTCATAGTGACCGTGGGAAAGTACAGCCGCGGTCAGATTTGTCAAATCGACGCCCATTAAACCTGCGTTATGCATAAAGCTATCATCAGGGCCGGTATCAAACAGAATTGAATCATTTTCATCCTGTATCAACAGACTTAGTCCGGCTTTAGCACGCAGCAAGTTTTTAGATCCAGGCTTAAGTCGGTTTTCCAGCAGAACGCTGATGGTTATGGACATGCTCGCTCTTTCCCTGAAGTGATTGTTACCGCCAGGCTGCGATAACGCTGTGATGCACACTCAAGAATACTCCCTTCCCGGGGTGGAACACGAATTATATACAGGCAGCTTTTGCTCATCTTTGGAGCCAGGAGGAAACGCTGAATGATGAGATATTACCTGGCGTGAGGTTCCGTTCCACTGAGCATCAGACCCAATAAATGATGAAACCCGCTTAACGCGGGTTCCGTAGAGAATCTGCCGTCACCAGGCTTTCGGTTCACGCAGCATATGGACAATGTTACAGGGACTCATTATCCAGCCCCCTTTGAAGTCAGCAGGCAGCGGTTCAACGGCATCACAGCGAACAATACCCGCGGCCTGGATCTGCTTTTCAGCCAGACCGAAGTCGTCGGTGAACAGTTCCAGCCACACCTCTGCCTGACTGAGCGCCGGTGCTTCGTCAATCCATAGCCGGTTTGGCCCCAGTTCAAAGCCTATCGCCGGGGATTTCTCTGTTATCTCCGGCAGACCCATACCGTGACGATAAAAATCGATGGTTTGCTGATACTGGTGCGTCGGCACCTTTACTGCGATATCGATACCACCTTTAATCTCAGCTTTCATGAGGCGTTATCTCGTCTGGTTTACCCTCGATGATTATAGCTGCTGAAGAATTGACCCACCTTCTCTGGAAAATTCCACCTTCGCCAGCGCGCCGTTAACCAACGACATTTGTGGTGGGATGTGACCAATGTCCACGTCAACCAGCACGGGGATATTCAGGTCGCCGAGCGCCGAAAGCAGTGCGTCTTTATAGCTGTGCTTTGCGGGATCGTCAGTCTCTGGCCCCGCGTTTCTGCCAATCAGGATCCCGCGCAGATCGTTGAACCACCCCTGATAACGCAGGCTCAGTAATGCCCTTGTGAGCTCACAAGGCCCCATTTCTACATTTTCGAAATACAGAATCAGGCCTTCCGGGGCGCTTTTCGTCTGGAAACGCGGCAGGTTGCCGTAGCGTGTTCCGGCGATACGCGCGAGAATATCCAGGCATCCCCCTAACAAACGCCCCTTGAAGTGGCCCGCGGCGATCGCCGTATTCAGCGTTTTCCACTGGGTACGCGCGGTCAGCATAAAGCCCGCATCGGTGTGCGTACCCCATTGGTTTTCTGCCGTCTGAAATGCCAGGGAAGACTGTTGAACCACGGCACTCCCTCGTGGCGCTTCAACAACGGCCCATACCCCAGCCGTCGTTTCATCAAGCGATTTCGCCCCCAGATCCATCAGATTTGGGCCATGCAGCGTGGCCCAGCCTGCTAACGTTGTTAAGGGGAATTGGAAGGTCGTCAGGTCTGAAAATCCGACAAACCATTTGGGTTCGAGATGACGTAGCGCGCTGAAGTCCAGATGTTCCAACAGCTCCATGCCCAGATCGCCTCCCCACGGAGGCATAATGGCCCCGATCTGCGGATCGCGCAGGAAAGCCATCAATTCGTCCGCCCGGGTCTTTTTATCGGCGCTTTTGTTCTTATACTGAGTCCGCAGGCACTGGCCTTGCACGACCCGATAGCCTCTTGCTTCGAGATGTCCGATGGCCAGATCCAGACGAGGATGCAAATGCTCCGGCACGCCGGATGACGGCGCGGTGATGGCAATCGTATCCCCCGGAACCAGGGGGCGAGGGATGCGCAGAGTCATGAGTTAAGTCCTTATCGGCAAAGAAAAAAACATATCTCATCTCTCAACCGGCTGGCAATGCCTTTATACGCGTCGAACCTCAACCCCTTTCCAGAACGCAATATACCCGGCGATCTCTCCGGCAGCGGGCAGCGGCTCCGAATAGTACCAGGCCGCATCGACATTCAGTGCACCGTTGACCTCAAGCGTGTAATAACTGGCGATGCCCTTCCATGGGCAGCGGCTGGTGGTCTTGCTGTCACGGATAAACGCGCGGCGCAGCGACTGGGGCGGAAAATAATAGTTCCCTTCAACCACCCGCGTTTCATCCGATTCGGCAATGGTTTCACCGTTCCAGCTTGCTCTCATCATGGCTATTCTCCTGGAAATTACCCTTTAACTAACGTGGGATCCGCGCGCCACAGCAGCGGAAACTCGGTTTTCAGCTGCTGTACTTTGGGCAGATCGTTGATAACGATATACGGGTAATTGGGATTATCATTCAGGAAATTCTGGTGATACTTTTCGGCGGGATAGAAATGGCCCCCGTCCTCAACGGTCGTCACCACCGGGGCACTAAAATAGTGTCCGGATCCCAGTTGAGCCAGATAGGCTCGGGCAATCTTGTCCTGCTCTTTACTCTGCGGGAAAAGAGCCGAACGGTATTGAGTCCCGTAATCCGGCCCCTGCTTATTCAGCTCGGTGGGATTGTGGGCGACGGAAAAGAAGACCTGCAGCAGTTGGCCGTAGGTTACGGTTGCAGGATCGTAGGTCACGCTGACTGACTCAGCATGGCCGGTCATTCCTGTACTGACGGTAGGATAATTGGCGGTTCTGGATTTCCCCCCGGCATAGCCGGAAACCGCGTTCGTGACCCCTTTCACGTGCTGAAAAACGCCCTGAACGCCCCAGAAACAACCATCCGCAAAAATCGCCGTTTCGGTTTGCCCGGCTTTTGCGGTTTCATCTACGGCGGGGGCTGGCAGCATTACCCCCTCCGCCCAGACCGGAATCTGAACACCGAAGGCCGCTACCGCCATCACCAATAAGCAAGATTTACTGAGTTTCATCGTCAAAACCTCGGCAGGAGTCTTAGCATTGACTGTAGCGGGGAATTGCTTACGGGATCCTCACCGAAAGATCACTTTTTCGTGATAATTGCCCTATAACATTCCGGCGCCACCGGCCACCAACAGATCGGTGCCGACGACATACGCTGATTCGTCAGAGGCCAGATACACCGCGGCTTTAGCCAGTTCTGTTGTGGAGCCCAGGCGCCCTAGCGGCACCAGTTTGCGGATCTCCGCTTTCAGCGCCTCATCGGCATTGCCTGCCCCCAGTTTATTCAGCGCAGGGGTTTCGGTGGGGCCAGGGCTTAAGCTGTTCACCCGGATGCCTTTAACAAGCAGTTCTGCGGAAAGCGTTCGTGCCAGCGAGATCAATGCGGCTTTACTGGCAGCATAAACGCTGCTCAGGGGCAGCCCAATTCGGGCGCTGACTGAACCGCAAAGGATCACTGAAGACGGATTGCTTAGCAGCGGCTGTAGGGCCTGAATCAGGAACAGCGGGCCTTTGAGATTGGTGTTCATTACCCGGTCGTAGCTGGCTTCATCCCAGGCTTCAAGCGGCTGATGCGTGACATCCCCGGCATTCGCAAACAGGATATCCAGACGTGGCCATTGTTCCTGCAATAATGCTGCAAGCGGCTGCTGGTGGGTGATGTCACCGGCATCACTGTGAATCGCCAGGACATCGCCCAACTGCGCTTTCGCCGCCGCCAATGCCTGTTCATTTCTGCCCGTGATGGCGACCGTTGCGCCTTCCAGCAGGAACTGACGCGCCGTTTCTAATCCGATACCGCTTGTCCCACCGGTAATTAATGCAAATTTTCCGTCGAGTCGACCCATGATTTCCTCTCTCACTCTATTCAGGAGACGCCATTATTTTCACAATAGTATCTTTTGGAAAGTAGGCACCATTTGGATACTATGGCACCTTATGGAATGCATTAGCTGCTTTTGGGGGTTTTATGGCGAATAAAAATGTTGCCCTTCCTGCTGCTGACCAGGGGTGCCCGATGGTGCAGTTCGTCAGTTTAATTGCGGGCAAATGGGCGATACCGATTCTCTATCGCCTGATGGTTCTTGACGTGCCGGTGCGCTTTAGCGAACTGCAGCGCGCGGTGAGCCCCATCACGCAAAAAGAGCTCACTCGCCAGCTGCGTCAGTTTGAGGCGCGTGGATTGATCACTCGCGAGGTTTATGCGGAAGTTCCGCCAAGAGTCGAATACCAGATTACGGCATTAGGAAAATCGTTAAGGCCTACGCTGGATTCGCTGGCGGACTGGATGCGGGTCAACGCCCACGCGTTGGTGTAAGGCAGATTAAAAAAGGGCCCTGAGGCCCTTTTTCTTACAGTGCGGCTTTAAGCCGCTGCACGGCTTCGTGCAATTGTTCTTCCGTCGCCGTGGCGTAGGAGAAGCGCAGCGTTCTTTTATCTGCATGATCGCTGAAGAAAAATTCACCCGGCACGTACACCACGCCCTTTTCCAGCGTCTGCTTCAGCCACTGGGTGGTATCAAAATCGTAGCGGAACGTCGCCCACAGGAACATGCCCCCCTGTGGCTGGTTGAAGGTGATGTGCTCATCGAGCTCTTCCTTCATAAAACGCGACAGCGCCAGGCATTTCTGCTTGTAGGCATCACGAATGAGCGCTATCTGCGGCTCCAGGCGTCCTGTGGCTAAATACGCCGCCACCAGTGACTGGCTCAACGAGTTAGCGTGCAAATCTGTCGCCTGCTTGACGATCGCGACCTTCTGTTTCATCCACTCTGGCAGAACAATCCAGCCGATACGCAGGCCCGGTGCGAGAATTTTCGAGAACGTTGAGGTGTAGACAACGCTGTCGTGGTCGCCCATTTCCGCGGCGGTCTGGAACAGGGTTTTCTCACGCTCTTCCGTGAAGCTGATCGCACCGTACGGGTCATCTTCAATGATGACAAAATCATGCTTCGCGGCCAGTTTGACCAGCTTCTCACGGCGCTCTTTGCTGAGCGTGGTGCCACTTGGGTTACCAAACGTCGGGACCAGGTAAACCGCTTTAATTTTCGTTGTCGCCAGCAGGTCTTCCAGCTCGTCGACGATCATCCCGTGCTCATCACTGCCCACCGATTTTACGCTGGCTTCCGTCAGGCTCAGGACTTGCAGAGTTGCCAGATAGGTTGGGCGTTCAACCACGAACACATCGCCCGGATTGGCCAGCGCGCGGATCAGAAGATCCAACGCCTGCTGGGAACCAGAAGTGATCAGCAGCTGATCGGTGTTGGTGGTGATCCCTCGCTGCTGGCACAAGTCAACCAGCTGTTCGCGTAGGCCGATATTGCCTTCTGTGAGTCCGTACTGGAACGCATCGTTAACATCCTGCGCCAGCACGTTGTGGGTGGCCTGCGCCAGCCCTTCTTTATCGAACAATTCTGCGGATGGAATGCCGCCAGCCAGCGAAATAACGCCCGGCATTTTACTGTGCTTTAACAGTTCACGAATGGCGGAAGGTTGAAGTTGTTGGATGCGGTCTGCGAGGTGATAGCTCTTACTCATGGTGAACTCTCTGATTATATTTATTAGGAATATACATAGCGAACAAAGCAATACGCAACGGGTTTCTGTGGCATGTTTACTGACGCTGAGCCAGCCAAACGGTGCGACCGCCGCATGCAGGATCTTCATTCACCTGCGCCTGCACCACAAAGTCATACTGCGCAAGCCATTGACGATATTCCTCATTGCTCAGACTGGCGTGATACAGCGGTTGCCCAAGAAATTCGCCAATCGCTTCGCCATTGTCGGGGCCGCTGGTAAACATCAGAGCAGACCCCCGGTGGCTGTGTTGGTGGAAAATGGCGAACATCTTGCGCTGGTCACTGCGCGTCAGATGGAAAAAGCTGTCCCAGGCGAGCAGACCCTCGAAGGTTTTCCCCAGCGCCAGAGTCCGCATATCCTTTAAGTGCCACTCGCCTGCCGGAAATCGCGTCTGGCACTTCGCCAGCAGCGGTGGAGAGGTATCAACGCCAGTGACACTGTAACCTTTTGAGAGACAATATTCGGCAATCGGATCCCCGCCACCACAGCCGAGGTCGAGGATTTTTCCCGCATCGGGAAGGCGTGTCAGAAAACGCTGCAACCACACCTGTTCAATACAGTTCCCCGCCCGCACGCTATCCCACGCTTCAGCGCCCTGCTGATAGAGTTCGATAATCTTCCCGGCGGATGAATGATCGTGTTCCATTAACGTCTCCCTTCACTCTCGTTCGTGCCACGTTGACAACTGCAGAGCCATCGCTCACACTAAATGTGTACTGAGTACATTTTTAATCTCAGTACAGTTTACTTCCTTTCTGAGAACCATTATGAATAAATCATTGATTGTTATCTTTACAACAATCTGTCTCGATGCGATAGGCATCGGGCTCATTATCCCTATCCTGCCGCGGCTGCTGGAAAATATTGTCCATGTCAGTAATGTCGCGCCTTATATGGGAATTATGACGGCGCTGTATGCCGTTATGCAGTTTGTTTTTGCGCCGGTGCTTGGCGCATTGAGCGATTCACACGGACGCCGTCCCGTTCTTCTGCTTTCGCTGGCAGGCTCGGCGATTAACTACCTGATTCTGGCTTTTGCTCCACAGCTGTGGATCCTGTTTATTGGCCGCGCCATTGCCGGGCTGACCAGCGCGAACATGTCCGTTGCCACTGCCTACCTCACCGATATTTCACGACCTGAACAGCGCGCCCGTCGTTTTGGGCTGTTTAACGCCATGTTCGGACTGGGCTTTATCATTGGCCCGGTGCTGGGCGGTGTTCTTGGGGATATCTGGGTTCGGCTGCCCTTTCTTGCCGCCGCGATTTTGACGGCCATTAATCTTCTGCTGGCCTTGTTTGTATTACCGGAATCCCGGGTTGCCACCCACCGCCAACTGCAGCGCTCTGCCTTCAATCCGCTAAAACCGCTGCGCTGGGCGCTGTCGATGAAGCATCTGCTGCCGTTGGTGCTGGTTTTCTTCATCTTAAGCGGCATTGGTGAAGTCTATGGCATCTGCTGGGCATTGTGGGGCACCGACACGTTCCAATGGAATGGGCTGTGGATTGGCCTGTCGCTCTGCGCCTTTGGCGTTTGCCAGTCGCTGGTGCAGGCGTTTTTACCCGGCCCCGCCGCGCGTCTTTTTGGTGAACGGGGTGCGGTGTTGGTTGGGGTGGCGTGTTCGTGCGTAGCGCTTACGCTGCTGGCCTTTACGCAGCAGAGTTGGGTCGTCTTTGCCATTATGCCGTTGTTTGCGCTGGGCGGCATTGGCACGCCCGCGCTGCAGGCGCTGGCGACGCGTCAGGTGGATGCCCACCGTCAGGGACAATTTCAGGGCGTGCTTGGCTCAGCGATAAGCCTGGCGTCGATCATCGCGCCGTTGGGGTTCTCCGGCGTTTACTCTCTGGTGCAGCAAAGCTGGCCTGGTGCTATCTGGCTCTCGGTGGTGGCGGTTTATGTGTTAGCCGTGCCGCTGGTTATTCTGGGTACGCGTCGCACTCAACACGCTGAAACGGCTTAATAAAGACAGGAGTTTGGTATGTCACAACCGCAGGATCGTCGCTCAAGAAAGCGGCTGGAAACACGCCGGAATATCTCTTATGCGGCGACGGCACTGTTTGCGGAAAAAGGGTTTGATAACGTCACCATCGATGAAATTGCCACTGCAGCAGATGTCGGACGAATGACGGTTTTTAACCACTTTCCGCGCAAAGAAGATATGTTTTTCGACCGCGATGAGGAAATTCGTGAAACCTTATGCCAGGCGTTGCGGGCGCGTCATGAGGGGGTGTCACCGATTGAGGCGCTGCGCCTGTTAGCCCATCAGCTGATTGCCGAAGAACGCCCTTTTCTGGAATTTTCTGCCGCCAGCCAGGATTTCATCACGATTATTCAGAACAGCGAGACGCTCAAAGCACGTGCCAGACAGATTCGGGACGAAGTCGCCAACAGCCTGGCCACAGAACTGGCGCAGAATGCCGGTTTTCACGCGCCAGATGCCGATGCCCGACTGGCTGCCGCCCTGCTGCTCGCGTCCTGGAGCGTGGCGTTGATCGCGGCGCACGATGTTTATCGTCAAACGGCGCAGCGTCCTGCCGCCATTAGCACCTTCTTAACGACGATCGACAAAGCGGCAAACGGGCAGAAAGCGGCGCTTGCCGGCACGGTTTACGCCTGAGTTATTCGGGTAAGTCCTGCGTTACGCGTTGTTCAAAACGCTCCGCAAGACTTGCCAGCGTTATCTCTTTGAAGCGCGACAGCAGCTTTTGCTCTGCTTCCGCCAGCACACTCCCCAGTTCCTCATTGACCGCCGCTTCAACGGCACAATGGGGAGCTTCATCACCGCGGCCAATGGCAAAAAGCTGATTTATCCCGACCCCCTGATATATATCCAGTAGTGTAATGTCATTCAGATCACGGCAGATGCGCCACCCGCCGTGATGCCCTTTCTCCGAAGCCACAAAGCCCGCATCGCGCAGGCCGGCAAGCGTGCGCCGAACCACGGCACTGTTGGTTCCCAGCATCAATGCGATTTGTTCTGAAGTGAAGGCTTCATGATTACGCGCCATGTGCAGCAGCACATGCAGCATGCGTGAGAGTTTATTGTCCTGACGCATCGCGTCTTCCTTTCCGGGGGAGGTATTTCATGTATCTTACAATGATACATGAAATTGACAAGGGAGGAACTCATGTGATTCTATAAGTTACATGAAATCCCCCTTCTTTTTGAGGAAAGCACCATGAGTGAATCAACAACATCAGAACAATTTTGGGAAAGCCGCTATGCAGGCGCCTCACCGCTCTCGAGTGGCAAGCCCGGCACCGTGCTGGTGCGCTTTGCCGAACACCTGAAACCAGGCCGTGCTCTGGAATTGGGCTGTGCTCGCGGCGATGACGCCGTCTGGTTGGCAACGCGCGGTTGGAACGTGGTGGCCGTCGACGTCTCACACCAGGTCCTTGGCTATGCCGCCGACAATGCCCGCCGTCATGCAGTGGCAGAAAAAATCACCTTTGAACAGCACGATCTTTCACAAACGTTTCCTGATGGCGAATATAATCTCGTTACCGCCTCGTTTCTTGAATCACCCGTCGAATTTGGCCGTTCTTCGGTCCTGAAAACGGCGGCAGGCCGTGTAAAATCAGGGGGTTTGCTGTTGATTACCTCGCACGGCTCTGCGGCATCCTGGTCCGATCATCGCCCTTCTCCCTTCCCCACACCTGACGAAGCCTGTGCCGATCTGCGGCTGAACGCCGACGCGTGGCAACCCCTTTTTGTCGGAAATATTGAACGCCTGGCGCGCGGACCGAACGGTGAAACCGGTAACATTCTGGATACCGTGATTGCCCTGCACAGGCTTTAAACCGGCCTCTTGTGGCAAACCAACAAAGTCAACACAGTTATTTATCATTATATTTACTTTTAGAGGCGCATCATACTTCTGACAAATAGCCTGATGCGCCTTATATGCGCTAAATATGCACAATTCCGGCCCGGAAAGGCGCGTTCATGCCCCCTTTATGCAAATAGTTATTCAGTCAGCCTGTTAAATATTACTTCCACTCCTCGCCTTTTCTGCGCTTCGTCGGATGCGAAATTTTAAAAAAGTGTTAAATTTGTACTCACATAGTGACTAACACTATGCTCCACGGCTAATTAAGAACATATTACTTACAAGACTAAGGTTCATCATGGATAAGTTATCTTACGCATCAGATAGCAAGACATCTGCCTGGAACACCTACCTGCAACAAATCGAGCGAGTGGCCCCTTACCTTGGCGAACTGTCCCGTTGGGTCGACACCCTTCGCCATCCGAAACGCGCGCTGATCGTGGATATCCCGGTACAAATGGATGACGGCACTATCTGCCATTTCGAGGGCTATCGCGTGCAGCACAACCTTTCCCGTGGCCCGGGTAAAGGCGGCGTTCGTTATCATCCGGATGTCGATCTGAACGAAGTAATGGCGCTGTCTGCCTGGATGACCATTAAGTGTGCGGCCCTGAACCTGCCTTACGGCGGTGCGAAAGGCGGCATTCGCGTTGACCCGTTTAAGTTGTCTGAAGGTGAGCTTGAGCGCCTGACACGTCGCTATACCAGCGAAATCGGCATCATCATCGGGCCACAAAAAGATATTCCGGCACCGGATGTGGGCACCAACGGTAAAGTGATGGCGTGGATGATGGATACCTATTCCATGAACCATGGCACCACCATCACCGGCGTGGTCACCGGTAAGCCAATCCACCTCGGCGGCTCTCTGGGTCGCGAAAAAGCGACCGGTCGTGGTGTGTACATCAGCGGCCGTGAAGTTGCCCGCCGTGCCAATATTCAGGTTGAAGGGGCACGCGTTGCGGTTCAGGGCTTTGGTAACGTAGGTAGCGAAGCCGCGCGTCTGTTTGCTGGCGTCGGCGCGCACGTTGTGGCGATTCAGGACCACACCGCCACGCTGTATAACGCGACGGGGATCGATATGGATGCCCTCACCGCCTGGCAGACTGAACACAAGCAGATCGCCGGTTTCCCGGGTGCCGACACCATCGGTAGCGAAGCGTTCTGGGAAGTGGACATGGACATTCTGATCCCGGCGGCGCTGGAAGGTCAGATAACCCGTCAGCGTGCTGAAATGCTGAAGTGTAAGCTGGTGCTTGAAGGCGCTAACGGCCCGACCTATCCGGACGCCGATGACGTGCTGGCCAGCCGTGGCATCATCGTCGTACCTGACGTGGTTTGTAATGCGGGTGGTGTTACCGTCAGCTACTTCGAATGGGTTCAGGACATGGCGAGCTTCTTCTGGAGCGAAGAAGAGATCAACGCCCGTATGGACAAGATCATGACGGATGCGATGGTTCACGTCTGGGAAAAAGCGGCAGAGAAAACCTGCTCGCTGCGTACCGCGGCGTATATCGTGGCCTGTGAGCGCATTCTGCTCGCCCGTAAAGATCGTGGTATCTATCCGGGCTGATAAGCCGGACGACCCCGTTTAATGTGAATAAGGTGAGCCACAATGGCTCACCTTTTTTGTTATTGGCCGTACTTTTCGCAAAACCGGGCAATATCGTCCTGCTGAAAATCCGCCAGACGCGCAATAAGGGTGTCGAGCGGCCACTCCCACCAGGCAATGCGTTGCAGCTGCTGGACAATCGGCTGAGGAAACCGCTGGCGCAGAACTTTCGCCGGCACCCCGCCCACTATGCTGTACGGTGCCACATCTTTGGTGACCACGGCGCCCGCCGCCAGGACGGCACCATCACCGACGGTCACGCCCGGCAGTACAATGACCCCATGCCCAATCCAGACATCGTTGCCGACAGCCACCCGATCGTCGCGACGCCGCGAGAAAAACGCATGATCGCGGGACGCCGCCACGGAATAGTATTCCGGGCAATAGGTGAAGCGGTGCTGAGAAGCCCGTTCCATCGGGTGATTAGGCGCGCCAATCCTGACGTTGTTGGCTATTGCGACAAAACGGCCAATGTCGGCATCGGCAATCGTGCAGTATTCGCCCGCATAGGAGAAGTCCCCTAGCGTCGTATATTCCATCACGCTGTGCGCCAGAATTTCGCACTGCTGGCCAATCCGGCATTCGCGCAAACGCACGCTGCTCTCGATAAAGGTTTCGGCAAGTTTTACTGTTTTCATGCTCAGTCACTCCGTTAACAAATGCAGACACTGTATGGCGCTTTTGTTAACGGAGCATGACGCTGAAAAGGTTTACTCTTCGTCTACATCGACATGCACGGAGACACCGGCTTGTTTTGCGTTCATCGTCAGGATCTTCTGTGCCAGCGCCAGATCCCCTGCGTGCAATTCTGCAAACAGGCGATCATGCACTACGGCCTTCAGGAAGGTGGCATTAGCGGGCGAATGCGCCGTAAACGTAATTCCCGCCGCGGCGAAGTCAGCGTTAGCTTTTGCTTCGGTTTGATTTATCGTGCTGATAACCTCTGCATACAACTCATCGAGATACTTGAAAATTTTGTCCGTCATGTAACGTTCTTGTTCTTTGGTGAATTGTTGTTCCACGAGAGTTCTCCTGCTTCTTTTCGCGTTTATTTACATAATCTAACCTGACTGAAAGCATAGCTGCGCTAAGCTCTACTTCGTCTAAACAATGCTTAAGGAGTGAAAATGGCCGACTGGAATCCCTCCCTGTACCTGCAGTTTGCGTCCGAACGAACCCGTCCTGCGGCTGAGCTGGTTGCCCGTATTGCAAAACCTAACGCGAAACACATTGCCGATTTGGGCTGCGGCCCCGGTAACAGCACGGAATTGTTACGCGCCGCGTGGCCCGATGCCATTATCACGGGCGTCGATAATTCCCCGGCAATGCTGGAAAAAGCGCAAAAAGCCCTGCCGGATTGCCAGTTTGAACACGCTGACATCAGCCAATGGCAACCGCAACACCCGCTGGATGTGCTGTATGCCAACGCCTCGTTGCAGTGGATAGGCGAACATCCGACGCTGTTCCCGCACCTTGCCTCTTTGTTGGCAGACGACGGTGTGCTGGCGGTGCAAATGCCGGATAACTGGCAGGAACCATCTCATGCGTCAATGCGCCAGGCCGCCAGTGAGCTCGGCCACCCGTCCCGTGGACGCGTGCCGCTGCAAAGCATTCAAACGTATTATGATTTATTGACCGACAGTGGCTGTGAGGTAGATATCTGGCGGACGACTTATTTTCATCCGATGGCGTCGCACCAGGCTATCGTTGATTGGCTAAGCGCCACCGGGCTGAGACCCTATCTGCAGGATTTGGACAGCGTTAGCCAGCAGGCCTTTTTACACCGTTATCTGCAACTGCTGGAAGAGCACTATCCTCGTCAGCATAACGGGCAGATCCTGCTGGCATTCCCACGCCTGTTTATTGTGGCGCGACGTTCTACCAGCTAAAGTCGCGGACGATTGAGAGATCCCAGGCCGTCGCAAAGAGTGAAACAAACACGATGATATGAACGGCGGCTTCTAATTTTTTTTCCATAATCGTTCTCCTGATGGCAAATTCCCTGATTCTGAGGAAATATTACTGATTTTCTGCGCCTCAGGGTTACAGATTCATCCGATAACGCACGTAGTCCTCCACCGGCGTAAACTGGTCATACAGCTTACGCGCCGGATTTCCCGTCGCCGTGTGCCAGTAAAGCCGTGACCAGCCCTTCTCTTTGCCCTCATCGACCAGCGCCTGGATCAGCTGGCGAGCGATCCCTTTACCGCGCTGTGATTCGGCAACAAACAGGTCTTCGAGATAGCAAATGGGGCTTGTCACCCAAGTCCCTTCATGCAGAACGCTGAGGGCAAAACCAACCACTTCACCGTCAACTTCCGCCACGCGGCCAAAGACAGACGAGGTGTCACTCAACATCCGCTGCCAGGTATTTTCGGTGACCTCATCGCTGACGTCGCTCTGATAAAACTGGTTGTAGCCATCCCACAGCTGACGCCACTGCGCTTTATCTTTCGCCTGTACTTCTCGAATGATGAGATCCATTACCGGTATCCTCAGGTCAGTTGATAGCATTTATCGGGCACGATCCGCGCCGGGAGTTCGCGCTGATCGTTCATTTGCAGCAGATCGATTTCAATCGCGTTACTGATTGCATCCAGCGGTAAATCATTATTCTCTATACCAAAAGGCTCTTCAAGCTCTTCGGCCAGCGTATCCAGCGAAATAAAGGTATAAGAGATAAGCACGGAGATAAATGGCGTCATGTAGTGCAGGTCACCCACCAGGGCAAACGGCAGCATGATGCAGAACATATACACCGTGCGATGCAGGATCAGGGAATACGCAAACGGCACCGGCGTATTGGCAATGCGTTCACAGCCTGCCAGCACGCCGGACATATCATTCAGCCGGTTGCTGAGGCTCTGGAATAAAATATCCGACAGCGCCCCGTTGCGCCGCTGTTGTGCCAACCAGTTCCCCATCAGCAGCTGAATGCGGTTCGCCGGGGATTGCGCGGCCAGCACTTCCTGTAACTGCTCCGGCGTCAAATAGTGGGCTAATGTGTCCTGCTGCGGTAACCGGCGCAGCTGCATCCGCAGCGAATGCGCAAAGGCAATTTGCAACCGGACCAGCTCACTGACATCCGTCCCTTCCGGGAGCATGATTTTGGCTTCCCTCAGCAACGAGCGAGAGGCGATCATCAGATGCCCCCACAGCAGACGCGCTTCGACATAACGCGCGTAGCAGGCGTTATTGCGAAAGCCAAGGAAAATAGCAATCGCCACGCCCAGAATGCTGAATGGCGCCACGGTCAGTTTGAAGCCGAGCGTGCTGTACCAGGGCAGCAGGCCGATCACAACCAGGGAAAGCAGAAAGTTTAACAGCAGGCGCGAGAAGATTTTCGACAACACCGACCCGTGCCAGACAAAAATACGGGTGAGCCAGTGTTCGTGAGGTCTGAGTATCATGAGTCTTTATCTGTGGAAGAAATGCCGCATTATTTAACGTGATCTAAATCACTCTTTCAAGTTTGTTGCGAAATTTCACTACATCATATTAACAATGCAAATTTTACTTCCCGCCCCATTCGGCTCATAATGCGAGCCAATACTGATATTATTCGGCTCAGAGGTGATGATGACGCAATGGATCTGGCAACAAGCCGACTGGCCAGACTTTCACTGGCAGCAGGAAAGCCTGTTGCCGTTGCTGCGCCAGCTGCAGCGTAAAGCCGGGGTGTTAATCGGTCGTAGTGAAGTGCATCACGAAGAAAAGCAGACGCTGGATGCCCTGCTGGCCAACATTCTGGCGTCCTCGGCTATCGAAGACGAACGCCTGAATGCCCATTCCGTTCGCTCCTCTCTGGCCCGGCGGCTGGGCGTGGATGAAGACACGCCCTTCCCGGTGTCTGAACGTTCGGAAGGCGTGGCATCGATAATCCTTGATGCCATTGATAACCGGCACCTGCCGCTCTCACTTGCCCGCTTACACCAGTGGCATCACTGGCTTTTTCCGCACGACCCCTGGGCCATTCACGCCGTGAACGCCGGTGTTTTACGCGGGGGTGAACCGATGCAGGTGGTGTCAGGCCGCATCGATAAACCGGTCGTTCACTTTGAAGCCCCGCCGCGTGAAGGGTTAGAACAACGGCTGGAGGGATTTATCGAGTGGTTTAATCAAAGCCTGCACGATCCGCTGATCGACCCGATTCTCCGGGCGGCGATCGCCCATTTATGGTTTGTCACGCTGCATCCCTACGATGACGGTAACGGTCGCCTCACCCGGGCGCTGACGGACTTAGCACTGGCGCAGGCCGATAATCAGAGCATTCGACTGTACGCCATGTCGGTGTCGATTCTTGAGAGACGCAGCCAGTACTATCTGATCCTTGAACAGACGCAGAAAGGTACTCTGGACATCACGCGCTGGCTGCTGTGGTTTCTGGAAACGCTTGATGCCACGCTGGATAATGCGCTTACCAGGGTTGACAGTACGCTGGCCAAGAGCCGTTTCTGGCGGCGTAACGACGCGGTTCGCCAGTTGCTCAGCATCGAACAGCTGAAAGTGATTAATCGTCTGCTCGACGGTGGCGAGTCGGGATTCAGTGAAGGGATCAGCGCCGGACAGTATCAAAAAGTGGCTAAGGTCAGTAAGGCCACGGCGACCCGACATCTGGCATTTCTGTTGGAGCACGGTCTGCTGGAAAAGCTGCCGGGCGGTGGGCGTAACACGCGCTATCAGATTGCCGAACAGGAATGAGCCGAACCCTCGCTTATTCAACTCACTTAATGAGCTGAATGTCATGCATTATTCGGCTCACCTCGCGATGTGTAGCGCAAAGGTTTACTACGTGATGCCCTATTACGTCTTCCACTTCAGCCCGCCCTTTTTGCGTTATAAGACCCCAAAGGGCACGATGCCGATGTCAGGGTATTGATAAACCCTTAATGTATGTTGTAACTAATGGAGGGTAAAACAAACCCGGCACAGGGCCGGGTCCGACATTAACCGTTAACAGAGCGGTTTAACGGCTTCACGCATGCCTTGGGTGAGAATAGCGTCCAGGTAGGCGCTCACCTGCGCCACCAGTCCTTCCACCTGAGTCAGGTCCTGCTCCCAGTGATCTTTCACTGCCAGCACGCTTTCAACCAGTGACGTGGTGCTGATTTGCTGGTCATGATGCAAAGACCACAGCTGCTGGTAGCGCTCAATCCAGTGCGCATCGTCCTGCACCGGGTAGTTTTCACCGTTGCGTTCTGCACGATAGAACGCAATCAGCGCCGCCAGCGCGAACGTCAGCCTCGCCGGAAGTTTCCCGGTCGCCTTCTGCCCCGCCAGCAGCTGCGGCAGAATACGCGTGCGGAATTTGGTCATGCCGTTAAGAGAAATCGACAGTAGCTGATGCTTGATGTACGGGTTACGGAAACGCCCGGTCACCGCGCGGGCGAAAGACTCCAGCTCATCACGCGGCAAATCCAGCACCGGAATAATTTCCTGGTAGATGGCTTTTTCGACAAACGCACAAATCGCGTCGTCGTTCATCGATTCCCCGACCGTGTCCAGGCCTGCCTGATAAGCCACCGGAACCAACGCGGTATGGGCACCGTTGAGGATCGCCACTTTGCGCTCTTTATAAGGCTTAATGTCATCGACAATCAGCACATTGAGTGGGAATTTATCCAGACGCAGCTCGGCGGCCAGTGATTTCGGCCCCTGGATAACAAACAGGTAAAAGTGCTCAGCGGTATCAAGGAAACCGTCTTTGTAACCCAGTGACTGCTGCAGTGAGTCAACTTCATCGCGCGGATAGCCGGTCACGATGCGGTCAACTAACGTAGAACAGAAGGTATTGCTCTCATTCAGCCAGGCGATGAACGCCTGCGGCAAATCCCACTGTCGGGCGTAACGCAGAACCAGCTCGCTCAGCGCCTCACCATTATAATCAATCAGTTCACACGGAATGATCACCCAGCCTTTATCCGCTGCACCGTTGAAATGGGTATAGCGCTCGAACAATAAACGGGTGAGTTTCGCCGGGTAGCTGACCGCAGGCGCATCATCGAATTTATCATCGGCATGGTAGCTAATGCCCGCTTCCGTGGTGTTGGAAAAGACGAAACGCATATCCGGGTTGTGGGCCAGTTTGAGGAACTCTGGATAGTCGCTGTACACGCTGATTTCACGGTTCACGGAACGGATCAGACGCGCATCACTTACCGCTTCGCCCTGCTCGTTCAGCCCGCGGATAATGGTGGTATAGAGTCCATCCTGGGTGCTTAACGAGGGAGGGAAATCACTGTCGATAGGGCGAACAATCACCACGCCAGCGTTCAAATCGGTATGTTGGTTAAGAAGATCAATCTGCCAGTCGACAAAAGCACGGAGGAAGTTACCTTCTCCGAATTGAAGGATGCGTTCAGGGTACTGCGCACCGGGAAAGTCGCGGCGGTTTAGTGTTTTCACAATGGGTTTCCCTTATTGATTGGTCATACAGCCTGCGTTATTGGTCTAATAACTTAGCAGACTTTAAAACCATAAAACCCTGTTTTGATCAAACCAACGCCGCTTTGTTGCGGGGCTATAACAATTTATAAAAAATGGAGGTTGGCGTAAGCCCGCCTTCCGGCATCAGCGCGTACTGGGGGATCTCTCCGGCTTTCTGCCAGCCGCACTGCTGATAGAAGGTTTCGGCACCGCTTCCGGTCGAGGTATCCAGCACCAGGACCGTTTTGCCGCAACCACGGGCCGTGTTTTCCAGCGCATCCATCAACATTCTGGCAATACCTTGCCGACGACCGCGTGAGTGGACTAACAACTTTGCCACTTCACCCCGATGCGGTTGGTTTTCCGGAAAATCAGTGATCAACTGGACAGTGCCGAGCAGCTGGCCATCGCCATTAAAGGCCGCCAAAACCACCCGTTCATCTTCCCCGACGCTTTGCGCCACGTTGTGCCAGAACGCCGCCGCTTTGTCAGGATGAAAAGGCAACATAAAGCTGACGGAGGCACCGCCATTGACGCAATCGACTAAGATGTCGGTCAGTTCAGGCAGACGCCGGAGGATATCTTGCTGAGAAAGGGGCAACACGCGCAGTGCTGAGGTCATAAAGGCTCCTTGGTTGACCTCACCACTATCGATGATCATGCAGTGAAAAAGGTCATAGCCTTTACTTATCCTGTAGCCTGACCGCCTGCATGCGTTTATCCACGGCACGTAACCACCCGCTAAGATCAGTCACATCATCATGATTAAACTCGACGACGGTCCAGCAGAACTGCAGCTTCCAGGGTTTTCCGGCGCTCAAATCCCACGCCTGTGCCTGCTCTTTCAGGTGCTGCATGGCAATCCACGCACCGCTTTCATCGGTATCGGAAAACAATACGCCAAATGCACCTTCTCCGTGGCGCAGCAGTAAATCCGTATCACGGAAAACACGGGTCAGTAATCCAGCTAACGCCTGTAAAGCCACATCACCTTCCGCGCGGCCATAGCGCTCGTAAATGCGGCTTATCTGTTTCAGTTCGATCCACCCTAACGTCAATGGCTCAGCACGACGGTTGGCGGAAACGATAGCAAAATTGGCCAGCGGGACAAATCCCCGCCCGTTGAGTAAGCCGGTTAACGCATCCGTGGTCACTTCACTGTAGGCAGCGAACTCTTGTTCCACCAGCGCCGCCAGGCATTGGGTTTGCTTCTCCGGGTGAACTGGACGTTCCATGACGTCTCCTTAAATGATCAATACTCAGCCGTATTCCAGGTGTCCGATACAAAAAGCGCAGTAATAAGTGACAACGTCACATAAATCAGGAGGCCGCGGTATCGGCAAGCACTGCGTCGTCGAGAGATTTGGCACAGGTTCGGTTGCGCCCGGCCTTTTTTGCCCGATACAGGTACTCGTCGGCTTCCACCAGCAAGGCATTAAAAGTATCAATGAGGGCGCCGTTGCCCGACAGGCCACTCCCGGTACCGATGCTCACCGTGACGCGAAGCGGCTGCTGACGCCACTGGAAAACACAGGCCTCCACGCGTTGGCGGATCTTCTCAGCCAGCTGAAAACCCGCAAGCGGATCCGTCGTTTTCGCGGCAACCACGAACTCTTCTCCCCCCATACGCGCCACCAGCCCCTGCTCACCGACCGCATCGTAAACCTGGCGTGCAAACGCCGCCAGCACGTAATCTCCACACTCATGACCATAATTATCGTTGACGCTTTTGAAGAAATCGATGTCCAGCAGCATCACGGTCAGGTAGCGATGGGGTTCTCCACGCTGATTTTTCAGCGCCTCATACAGCCCGGAACGGGAATACACCCGGGTCAGAAAATCGAAATCCGCACGCAGGGCCACCTGGCGCATCAAATTGTTAATCTCCGCGACGCTGGTAGACACGATCACCGGGCTAATGGCCAGTGTCGCGATGCCAAGGCGAGTCGAGAAAAGCTGGGCGGTCTGTAACGGCCCGCTCACCGCCAGGTTGATGACGGAATTGGCCACCAGGATTATCTCTGCGGCCCCGGTCACCAGCGTCAACGCACAGGTTACCGGCAGTGGATAACGAATCGCACACCAGATCAGTGCCGGCAGCGGAAACGCGAGGCTTCCCGCACCGCCAACCGCTATCGCCGCCGCCACCGAGAGCAGCAACGACAGCACGGGCAGCAGTTGCTTCCAGTGAATACGGGTCAATTCATGAGGCAGACACAGGGTCATCACACAAGGCAGGATCAGCACCCCTGTCGAAAACTGCTCGCTGAACCAGTCAGCCAACAGCGGCATAAAGGTTTGTCGGTCGATCCCCACCGATCCCAGCGCCCCCAACAGCGAGCAAAAAATGGCTGAAATCAGGCAGTAATAGAAGAGTCGCAGCGCATTAATCGGCCCGGGATCCTGTCCGGCACGCCGTTTATCACGCAACACCAGCTGCGCCACCATGATAATAAACACCATATTGGAGGCGTTAATCACCAGCGACGCCAGTCCCCATTGCGTTGTCATCACGTCATACAGCAGCATTGCGCCGTAACAAATCGCGTAATAATAGCTGCGATTAAGCCAGATATAGCGCGCAAAGATCGCCGCCATCACCGCATTCAGCGGCCAAAACAGGGAGAGCTCCTGAACCAGACGCAGCATGGCGCCTATCGCATAAAACAGCGTAGTGACGACAAACACGGCAAGGGCATTGCGCAGAACGTGCGCTTCGCTAAAGACGGTAAAGCGGGGAATGGAAATCGAACGCATTAATTATCTTTCCATATAATCGCAAATGACGATTATTTTGGGGATTGCAGGTAAATGCTCGGGAATACTCACTACTATTGATCACAATTCGCGTATTAACAATTATCCGTGTTATTTATTTGTTATTCATGTTAACAACGAGCCAGTGATGGATCACCGTCACCAGGTAGTGCTGTTCGTCGGCGGTAAGCTCCCTTCCCTCTGCAAACCCATGCCATTTTGCCACGCAGCCACGACAGCAGGTCGCCGTCGCATGCTGCGCGATAAACACAGGATGTCCACGCATCGGCGTTTGTTTCCCGTCGTTTTTAGGCTGCGCAGGCGCCAGACGCTGAGCAATAAAATCGGCGGCATGACGATCAATAACCTCAGGCCCTTTATCCCAACAGTATTGCCGCTCTTTCGCTCCCAGACGAAACCGGGAACGAAAAGAAGAACGCGCCAGCCGGGCGAAAAGTGAATCCAGACTGTTCATCAATAAACAGAGCGTCCCAGACGCTGGGTCAGTTTTTCCAGTACCGCGATCCCGGCCAGGGAATTCCCTGCATCATCCAGTTGCGGACTCCAGACGGCAATCGCCATTTCATGCGGCACAATCGCCACAATGCCCCCACCGACGCCCGATTTTGCCGGTAGCCCAACGCGCCAGGCAAACTCACCAGCATTCTGATACATGCCGCTGGTCGCCATCAGGGCATTCACCTGACGCGCCTGCAGCGGCGTAATAACAGCGCGGTCGCCCTGCGGAAATTGCCCCTGATTCGCAAGGAACAGGAACGTCTGCGCCAGCTCAGTACAGCTCATTTTCAGCGCGCAGTAATGGAAATAGTTCTGTAACACCGTGGTGACATCGTTATGGAAGTTGCCAAAGGACTTCATCAGCCAGGCAATGGCCGCATTGCGGGCAGCATGGTCAAACTCGGAACGGGCCACGATGCTGTCATAGGCAAGGTCATCCACGCCGGAAAGCTTACGGACAATTTCCAGCATCCGTTGCCGTGGCGCGCTCAGACGGCTTTGCAGCATATCGCACACCACCAGCGCACCGGCATTGATGAACGGATTGCGCGGGATCCCTTGTTCTATCTCAAGCTGCAGCAGTGAGTTAAAAGGCTGACCGGACGGATCTTTCCCCACCCGCTGCCAGATCTCCTCTTCCTGATAATGGTTCATCGCCACCACCAGACTCAGCACTTTGGAAATCGACTGTATCGAGAAACGCTCCTGTGCATCCCCGGCACTGAAGTGCTGTCCGTCAACGGTGCTGATGGCGATCCCCAGCTTCGCCCCGTCCACACACGCCAGCGCCGGTATATAATCGGCAACCTTGCCGCGCCCTATCAGCGGACGAACCTCTTCCAGTACTGCCGCCAACATGCTGTTATCGATGCCCATTATCCCTTCACTCCTTGCCCGCAGGCCTGTTTCGGCCTGCGAGTATAGCAGCGTCAGGCTGGCAGACGAAAGCGCATCACCGCCTGCGTTAGCTGCGTCGCACTGGTTTCCAGGCGGCGTGAAGATTGGGCGGTGAAATTGACCAGCTCCCCGGTTTTTCCGGCCACCCGATTGAGGGAATGCAGCTGACGGGTCATCTGATGGATACTCTCGCCCTGGCTCAGCGTCGCTTTGGCGATTTCATTAAGTAACGTACTCAGCGCCCCGACCAGAGTCGTTACCTGTTGCAGGTTATGCTCAAGCAGCGTCACCGCGCGGGATCCGTCGTCAATGCCCTGCAGGGAATGATTAATCAGTGCCTGAATCGTTTGGGTGGATTGACTGCTCTGGCGGGCCAGCAGCCCCACTTCACGGGCGACGACCGCAAAGCCGCGCCCCTGATTGCCCGCATGAGCCGCTTCAATCGCCGCATTCAGGGCGAGAATATTCGTCTGGAAGGCAACGTTGTCGATCAGCGCCACAATCCCTCGCATCTCTGAGGAACGCGCCACAATGGTCTGCATCGAAGCATTCACCGTGAGCATCATACTGTCGCCCCCTGCCGCCAGTTTTCTGGCCTGTTCAGCGCGTTCCCGCGCCAGTCCTGCGTAACTGGAATTGCCTTCTACGTGCGTCTCCAGAGACGTGATATGACGGGTCACTCCTTCAAGCTCCTCAGTCTGCTTCTGCGCCTGCTGTGAGAGCTGTTCGTTGCCCTGAGCCAGTTTTTCGATACTGCCCGCAAGGGTGCCGGTAGCCTGACTGACCTGAACCACCAATTGCTGTAATCCCTGCTGCATGTCAGCCAGACTGGTGGCGATCTGCTGGATTTCCCGGTTAAACAGCGGGACCACCGGCAGCGGCTGCGAAAGATCGCCTTCGGCCAGCGTTTTAATCTGGGTGATGAGCCGGCGCAGCGGCACAATGACCCAACGCGACATCCCTCGCCATACGCCTATCGCCACCCCCAGCAGGAGAAGCGGTGCCAGCAGAAACAGCTGCTGCAGGCGCGAGAGGCTCGCCATTAACTGTTCGCGTCCGGAGACAGCACTCTGCTCGCTGGCGGTCTGAAAATGGGCGTAGTTGTCGTTGAAATCACGCTGAAAGGCCTGAACCGGCACCGCAAAGAAGGCATCAATCGACTGCGTTTTCTCCAGACCGTTGAGCTGCTCTTCGATGGCAGCGGAGAACTGCTGGTAGCTGGCCACCAGCGCCTCATCTTTTACCGGGTTCATCGCAAGCCATGCCTGCCACGCCTTTCGGGAATCGTTCAGGCTCGCGCGGGCATCCTGCAGCAGTCCGTCAGAACTCCCGACCGAGCCGGTTTCCTTATCCTGCATAAAATAGACCCCCGCGCGGTTCAGCAGATCGCTTGCCGCCAGCAGAGACACACGGGCCTGATCGACCTTTAGCTGCTGCAGATGGGCGTGCTGATTACGCTGTTCGTTCAGGCGGGCACTGTGCAGTGACCAGGACAACAGAAATGACGAGGCGATCTGCAGAGCGCAGAACAGCCCAATAATAAAAAAGATACCGGCGAGAAGGCCAAACTGCTGAGGGAAAAAACGGCGAATAAAGCGGCGGAAAATTTGCATTAGGTTCATCATTTTCATCTATAACAACAAGTTGGGCGAAAATGTACCGAATAAAAATGACAGAACCATGACAACAAAAAAGCGCCTCATTGGGCGCTTTCGTTTAGGTATTGGGTCAGACAGTCATCAGTGGCGATCTTTCCACACGGTTTGCACATTACAGAACTCATGCAGACCAAAATGGGACAGCTCACGACCATAGCCACTTTTCTTCACGCCACCAAAGGCCACGCGGGCATCAGACGCGCAGTAACCGTTGATGAACACGCCACCACACTCCAGCTCATCGGCAAAGCGCTGAGCCTGCTTTTCGTCGCGGGTGTAAATCGTGGCGGACAGACCAAATTCACTGTCATTGGCCAATGCCAGCGCGTGGTCAGCATCACGAGCCACGGTGATCGCCGCCACCGGACCAAACATTTCCTGACGAAACGCCGTCATGTTCGGCGTGACGTTGCCCAGCACCGTCGCCGGATAGTAGTTGCCCTTACCGGCCACTTTTTCGCCGCCGAGCAGCAGCGTTGCGCCCTCTTCCAGCGTGGCGACGACCTGATTGTGCAATTCATCGCGCAAATCATAACGCGCCATCGGGCCCAGGTAGTGCTGTTCGTCTTCCGGGTTGCCCATCTTCAGCTTCGCGGCAGCTTCGACAAATTTTTCGGTAAACGCAGTGGCGATACCCGCTTCAACAATAAAGCGCTTCGATGCTGCACAAACCTGCCCGGTGTTCTGATAGCGACCGATGACCGCAGCTTTAACGGCTTCATCCAGGTCGGCATCGTTCAGTACGATGAACGGATCGGAACCGCCCAGTTCCAGCACGCATTTTTTCAGCGCGGCCCCCGCCTGAGCACCAATGGCTTTACCGGCGCGCATACTGCCGGTCAGGGTGACGGCGGCGATACGCGGATCGTTAATCATTTGCGACACGCCGTCATTGGTGGCGTTGACCCAGCCAAACACGCCGGTCGGGATCCCGGCTTCAGCGAACATATCGCCAATCAGCTGAGCGCTGCCCATCACGTTGGGCGCGTGTTTGAGCAGATAGCTGTTACCCGCCAGCAGGATCGGCACGGCCCCACGCAGGACCTGCCACAGCGGGAAGTTCCATGGCATCACCGCCATCACGGGACCCAGCGGACGATACTCGATCACCGCTTTCTGATTTTCCACCTGGGTGCCTTCCGTCGCCAGCATGGCCGGGCCGTGCTCGGCATACCAGTCACACAGGTTTGCAGACTTGGTCACTTCGCCGCGAGCCTGGGCAATCGGCTTACCAATCTCACGGCTGATCATCAGCGCCATCGCTTCAGCATGCACACGGATAACCTTGCCCAGATTGCGCAGTGCATCGGCACGAGAGGCTACGCTGAGCTTTTTCCACTGACGAAAACCAACGTCTGCCAGCGCAACGGCCTGGTTTACCTCTTCTGGCGTGGCCCATGCCAATGCAGACAGGGTTTCGCCGGTCGCCGGGTTGACGGAAATCGCGTGGGTTGCAGGTGATGTCATGATTTTTTCTCTCTCTGTTCTCTGGGGCTGTTGCCTGATAGTGGCTGACTCTGCTATTTATGGAAACTGAATAATATTAACCAAACCATTCACGATACGAGAACGCTATGGATCTGACTCAGCTAGAGATGTTTAACGCTGTCGCCCAGACCGGCAGCATTACCCAGGCCGCGCAAAAGGTACACCGCGTCCCGTCAAACCTGACCACCCGCATTCGCCAGCTGGAGGCCGATCTGGGCGTGGCGCTTTTTATCCGTGAAAACCAACGCCTGCGGTTATCGCCCGCCGGACACAGCTTTTTACGCTACAGCCAACAAATTCTGGCACTGGTAGATGAAGCGCGAATGGTGGTTGCCGGGGATGAACCTCAGGGCCTGTTTTCCCTGGGGTCGCTGGAAAGCACCGCCGCCGTCCGTATTCCAACGACGCTGGCACGCTATAACCAGCGTTACCCTAAAATTCAGTTCGATCTGGCAACCGGCCCTTCCGGCACCATGATCGACGGTGTGTTGGAGGGAAACTTTAGCGCCGCGTTTGTGGACGGCCCGGTCATGCACCCGGGTCTGGAGGGGGTGCCGGTGTATCCGGAAGAGATGGTGATTGTGACGGCGAAAGGCCATCCCCCGATTTCACGCGCCAGCGACGTTAACGGTGCCAGCATTTACGCCTTCCGCGCGAACTGCTCGTATCGCCGTCATTTCGAGAGTTGGTTTCAGGCAGACAGGGCCACGCCGGGCCGGATCCATGAAATGGAGTCCTACCACGGCATGCTGGCCTGTGTGATTGCGGGTGCCGGTCTGGCGATGATCCCACGCAGCATGCTGGAAAGCATGCCCGGACATCATCAGGTAGACACCTGGCCGCTGTCAGAAAAATGGCGCTGGCTAACTACCTGGCTGGTGTGGCGTCGGGGCACGATGAGCCGACAGCTGGAAGCGTTTATTACATTGCTTGACGAAGATCCGCAATCAGCGACTTCTCCATAAAAATGCTCAGGGGATCGGGACGATAAGGGGTAAAAGCGTCACGTTCGACATAGCCGTTGCGGGTATAGAGCGTAGCGGCAGCTGGCTGATGGATGCCCGTCTCCAGGCGCAGCGTATGACAGTGACGTGCACGGGCTTCATTTTCCAGCGCGGCCAGCAAGGCCTGGCCCAGCCGCTGTCCGCGATGTTCCGGATCGATATACACCCGCTTCATTTCGCCGCTGCCGTCACCGTGTAGCACGACGGCCCCGCAGCCCACTGCATGCTGCTCTGCATCACGAATGATCATCAGAATCAGAGCATCTGGCGCAAGGGGGTTCAGATCGAGCAAATGATTGCTTTCAGCCGGATAAAGCTGCTGCTGAAATGCATCGAGGGCGGCAATCAGCGGCGTGATATCGGGATGGTTTGCAGGACAGAGCGAGATAGCGTACATGGCAGGTTCCTCTGGTTTAGCAGAAACTCTATACCCGCCGGACGCTATCCGCTCATAGGATTAACTTATCGTCAGCGCAGCAGAATGTTTCCCTGCATCCAGGTGACCGCGGTGCCGCTCATCAACACGCGTTTGCCCTGCAGCTCACAGCGAACGTCGCCGCCGCGAGCTGACACCTGACGAGCCAGCATCTGCGTTTTTCCCAGCTTCTCGCTCCAGTATGGGATCAGCATGGTGTGCGCCGATCCCGTCACCGGATCTTCCCACACGGCTTCACCGGGTGAGAAAAAGCGGCTGACAAAATCATACTGACCCGAGCCTTTAGCCGTGATCGTGACTTTATGTTCAACCGGGATCATCGCATCGATATCCGGCGCGACCGCTTCCACGTCTTCTCTGCTTGCCAGTTCGATAAGCCAGGCACGGCCTTTTCGGGCATGGACGTAGTGACTCACCCCGAGCGCTTTTAACAGCTCTGCGGGAGGACTTTGCTCAACGGTAACACCCGCCGGGAAGTCCAGCGTCAGCCAGTCACCTTCGCGACTGACCGTGAGCCTGCCGGATAAGGTGTCGAAATGAATCCGTGCGTCCGGGTAGTCAAGGTGGTTGAAAATCACGTGCGCCGTTGCAAGCGTGGCATGGCCACACAAGTTGACCTCATTGCGGGTGGTAAACCAGCGCAGTTCAAATCCGCCCTTGGTGGGCACAAAAAACGCCGTCTCGGACTGATTGTGCTGCTGAGCCATTTTCAGCAGTTCGTTGTCCGGCAGCCAGTCCGTCAGCGCACAAACGGCGGCCGGGTTTCCGCCAAAATTCCGCTCGCTAAAAGCATCAACCTGCCAGACAGGGATAGTCTGCATCAAAGCTCCCCCTCACGCAGAAAAATGCGCCCGATGATATAGATGCTGGCCTGACCGCCAATCAGCACACGGTCGCCTCGCCGTTCGCAGCGCAGCTCTCCTCCGCGAGCGGAAACCTGCCGTGCCTGCATCTGGGTTTTCCCCAGTTTCTCACTCCAATAAGGGATCAGCATGCTGTGCGCAGAGCCGGTCACCGGATCTTCTGCCACGCTTTCCCCCGGGCAGAAAAAACGGCTGACAAAATCGTGCTCATCGCCCGGGGCGGTGACACAGACCATTTTGCCCAGCGGCTTCATGGCGTGAATATCGGGCTGGAGCGCTTCCAGCTGCTGCTGATTTTTCAGCACCACCAGATAATCCCGCGCCTCACGGACTTCAACATACTCCTCAATGCCCAGACTGCTGAGCAACAGTGCCGGAGGCTCCGTGGCCGTCGTTTGCCAGGCGGGGAAATTCAGCGTCAGCCAGTCGCCACTGCGAGTGACCGTCAGCTCGCCGACAAAGCGCGTCGAGAAACGGATTTCGGTGTGCGGGTAATCGAGAATTTCGAAGATAACATGTGCGCTGGCAAGCGTTGCATGGCCGCAGAGATTGATCTCACCCTGAGTGGTAAACCAGCGCAGCTCAAATCCACTGTCGGTGCGGACAAAAAAGGCCGTTTCGGACTGATTATGCTCCTGCGCCATCTTCAGCAGCGTCTCGTCCGGTAGCCATTCAACCAATGGACACACCGCCGCCGCATTACCGCCAAACGCCCGATCGCTGAAGGCATCGACCATGTAAAACGGAATTTCCTGCATAGCCTTTATCCTCTTGTTTTTATAATGAGTTGTAACAGTAATACCTGCTTTCAGGGCGAATTACGAGCACGGTGCGCGTTTCTTTCACCGCTTTTATTTCTGCGTTTATCACGCGGCATCTGGTGACGAAACGGGGTGACGGGCACTGCACGATGTCAACCACCGCGTAGCGCCGATCCTCTGCGGGTCATCATGTTCTGTTATGAGACCTTAGTCACAAAACGATTGTGTTTTGAGCAATGATGGCTTTAAGATCGGCCCACTTCTCTTCCTGTTACCAGCCCAGAACACGCTTATGACAACGAACACGGTCTCACGCAAGGTTGCGTGGCTGCGAGTGGTCACGCTCGCCATCGCGGCATTCATTTTCAATACCACGGAATTTGTCCCGGTAGGACTGCTGTCGGATATCGCGCACAGTTTCTCTATGGAAACGGCACAGGTCGGGATCATGCTGACCATCTACGCCTGGGTGGTGGCACTGATGTCGCTGCCGTTTATGCTGCTGACCAGCCAGATGGAGCGGCGAAAGCTGCTGATTGGCCTGTTCGTGCTGTTTATCGCCAGTCATACGTTGTCCTTCCTCGCCTGGAACTTCAACGTGCTGGTCATAAGCCGGATCGGCATTGCCTTCGCCCATGCGGTGTTCTGGTCCATTACCGCGTCACTGGCGATTCGTCTGGCTCCGGCGGGAAAACGCGCTCAGGCGTTAAGTCTGATAGCCACCGGTACCGCGCTGGCGATGGTCTTAGGGCTGCCGATAGGTCGCGTCGTGGGTCAGTACTTTGGCTGGCGAACCACCTTCTTTATCATTGGACTGGGCGCCCTGCTGACGCTGGTGGCGCTGATCAAACTGCTCCCTAAACTGCCCAGCGAACATTCGGGTTCACTGAAAAGTTTGCCAGGGCTGTTTCGTCGCCCGGCGCTGATGGGCCTGTATTTGCTGACTGTCGTGGTCGTTACCGCCCATTACACCGCCTACAGCTATATCGAACCGTTTGTGATGAATGTCGCCGGCTTTGATGCCAATTTTGCCACCCTGCTTCTGCTGCTGATGGGCGGTGCCGGGATTATTGGTTCGCTGATTTTTGGCCGTCTTGGCAATCACCACGCCTCAACGCTGGTCAGCGGTGCTATCGGGCTGTTGACCGCCTGTCTGGCCGGTTTACTGCTGGCAGCCCAAAGTGAAGTGAACCTGGCGATACTGAGCGTTGTCTGGGGTATCGCTATCATGGTTATCGGCCTTGGTCTGCAGGTCAAAGTGCTGGCCATCGCCCCGGATGCAACCGATGTGGCGATGGCGCTGTTCTCCGGGATTTTCAATCTCGGCATTGGCGCAGGCGCGCTGGTGGGCAATCAGGTCAGCCTGCACTTCTCAATGGCCGATATTGGCCTCATCGGTGCCATCCCGGCGCTGGCTGCGCTGGTCTGGTCGGTGATCATTTTCCGCCGCTGGCCGGTGACGCTGGAAGAACGGCCACTGCAGGGGTAAACAGTGTGCCCGCGCTGAAGCTCCAGTCTTCAGCCTGGGTAAACTGAATCACCACCATCACATCAGCGGGAGAGACGCCCAATTCCCGCTGCAATCCATCGCTGAGCGCGCGGTAAAAATTCTGTTTTTGCTCACGGGTGCGCATCTTTCCGGCCGTAATCTGGAACAGCAAAAAGTTCTGTGTCCGCCCTGCACTCAGATAATGGCTGTCAAACACACGCAACCTCTCCGGCACGCGTTCAAAAATCTGAAAGCGATCCTTTTCCGGCACCGCAAATTCACTGACCAGCGCCTGATGTAAGATGGCCGAAATACGGTCGATCTCGTCGTCGCTGCAATCCTGACGACAGCTGATTCGGGTAAAAGGCATTTCAGTTCTCCTCGTTCAGACAGCCCAGCGCCGTGACGGCTGCGGGCCAGCCTGCGTAAAAGGCCAGATGGGTAAACGCCTCGACGATCTCCTCGCGGCGCAGGCCATTTTTTTGGGCGAATTGCAGATGCCAGGGGATCTGCTGAACCCGCCCCAATGCGGCCAGCGTCGCCAGCGTAATCAGACTGCGATCCCGGGGAGACAGCCCCTCACGCTGCCAGATATCGTTAAACAGCACGTCGGTGCTGAGCGACGCAAGCTTTGGCGCAATGGATTGAAGACTTTCGCTATCGAGTGATGGGTTCATGGCAGGACTCCTTATTGACAGTGAACCCATGCTGAAGCAATAGTGACATCCTGAAAATCAAATTATTCAACACACTTCATCCCGAATTTCAGGACGGTCAGATGAAACTTACTCCTGCACTGGATCTCGAGGCGCTGCGCAGCTTTGTCACCGGCATTGAATCCGCCAGTTTCGCTCAGGCCGCGCAACGCCTCGCCCGCTCAACATCCGCCGTGAGCGCTCAGCTGAAAAAACTTGAACATCAGTGCGGCGCGCCTTTGGTCGAGAAAAAAGGCCGCCATTTACACCTGACCCCACAGGGCGAACTGTTGCTGGGGTATGGCAAAAGGCTGCTCGCCCTGAACGATGAAACCGTCCGCGCGGTAAAAGGAGAAGGCCTGACGGGCGAAGTCCGTCTTGGCATGCAGGAAGATTTTGGTGAATCGCTGATGCCGGGGATCCTCGGGAAATTCAGCCGCCATCATCCGGAACTGCGTATGAGTGCCCGCGTGGATCGCAACCTGCCTCTGGCTGCTGCCCTCGCCGACAACAGCCTCGATATGGCGTTGATGTGGCAGTCCCTGACGTCAACGCGCGAGGGTCGGCTTCTGGGCGAATGTCCGTTGAACTGGCTGTGCGACCCGACGCTGGATGTGCAGGCGCTTCTCAGCGCAAACACCCCGCTTCCGTTGGTGATGTTTGATGCCCCCTGTCTGATGCGTTCCCAGGCAACGGAGAGTCTTGATCGGGCAGGCATACCGTGGCGCATCGTGTTTACCAGCCACAGCCTCGCGGGGATTTGGGCTGCAGTGCAGGCAGGCTTAGGGCTGACCGTCAGAACGGTGTTCGGTCAGCCGCAGACGGTGCAGAACGCCGATGCACTGCTTCCCACGGCGGGAAAAATGGGGATTGTTCTGACGCGAAATGCGGCGGCCTGTGGGACAACGGCTGCGCTGGACAGGCTGGAGGCGCTGATGGAAGACGCGCTGCAGCCCTTTATCAGCAAATGAGCGTTACGCGGCAGAAACCACTCTGCCGCCTCACTCAGGCGTGATAGGTAGAAATAATCTCCAGAATACCGTTAATGATGAACTGCACGCCCATACACACCAGCAGGAAGCCCATCAGACGGGAAATCGCTTCGATACCGCCTTTGCCCACCCAGCGCATTATCGCCCCTGAGCTGCGCAGACATCCCCACAAAATTAACGCCACAAAGAAGAAAATCAGCGGCGGCGCAACCCACACCACCCAGGCCGAGAAATCGACACCGTGTTTCACCGTGGAGGCGGAACTGATGATCATCGCAATCGTACCCGGCCCTGCGGTACTTGGCATCGCCAGCGGTACGAAGGCGATATTCGCCGTGGGCTCTTCCTCAAGCTCGTCCGATTTATGTTTGGCTTCCAGCGACTCATGGGCTTTCTGCTGCGGGAACAGCATTCTGAAACCGATGAACGCCACGATCAGCCCGCCCGCGATACGTAACCCGGGAATCGAAATGCCAAAGGTATTCATCACCACCTGACCGGCGTAGTACGCCACCATCATAATGATGAACACGTAAACGGAGGCCATCAGCGACTGACGGTCACGCTCTACCTTGTTCATATTCCCGGCAAGCCCGAGGAACAGCGCAACGGTCGTTAGCGGGTTCGCCAACGGCAGAATGACCATCAGCCCAAGGCCAATAGCTTTAAACAGTTCCAACATGAAACAGGCACTCCTGTGATTGCAGTCAATACGGCTGAGTATAAGAGGATCCTCGATGCCGTGGCTATGACTAACACTTCATCCGATATCGCCTGTGGAAAATTATTACCTGAAGTTATCAATAAATGGATAAAACCCTTTAAATTGTGACAGAACTCACTTTAGCAATTCGTGGCATAAGCTTATCCATTCAGTTGACTTATGGTTGCCTGGGCAATAATATCGCCAGCAACTAAACTACTTGCCAGGGCAACCTTTTGAAAAGCACCAGTGACCTGTTTAACGAAATCATCCCACTTGGTCGCTTGATCCATATGGTCAACCAGAAAAAAGATCGTCTGTTAAACGATTATCTGTCGCCGATGGATATCACCGCCCCACAGTTTAAGACGCTGTGTTCAATTCGCTGTGCGGGTTGCATTACCCCGGTTGAATTGAAAAAAGTGCTGTCGGTCGATCTCGGGGCATTAACCCGCATGCTCGACCGTCTGGCCTGTAAAGGCTGGATCGAACGCCTGCCGAATCCAAATGATAAACGCGGCGTGTTGGTGAAATTAACCGACGATGGCACGGCAATATGTGAGCAATGCCACCAGCTGGTGGGCCAGAACCTGCATCAGGAATTAACAAAAAACTTAACGGCAGATGAGGTCGCAACCCTTGAGCTTCTGCTCAAGAAAATTCTGCCGTAACAGAACAAAGGGGTAAGACGATGTCCAGACGTAATACTGACGCTATCACTATTCATAGCATTTTGGACTGGATCGAGAGCAATCTGGAATCGCCACTGTCGCTGGAAAAAGTGTCAGAACGTTCAGGTTACTCCAAATGGCATCTGCAGAGAATGTTCAAGAAAGAGACCGGACATTCCCTGGGTAACTATATTCGCAGCCGTAAGCTGACTGAAATCGCACAGAAGCTTAAGGAAAGTAACGAGCCGATTCTGTACCTCGCCGAGCGCTATGGTTTTGAATCGCAGCAGACGCTGACGCGCACGTTTAAAAACTATTTTGATGTCCCGCCGCATAAATATCGCATTACCAATATGCCCGGGGAATCACGCTATCTGATGCCACTTAACCACTGTAACTGTTAAACGCCTGCTAAGACGTATCGAGGAAAAAATGAAACTGTTCGCCTCCGCCGCCCTCACCCTGTTGGTGCTGGTCTCCGGCCAGAGTTTTGCGGAGCAATCCACCCATCCGGCCAGTCATGGCGCCAGTGACACGATGGTGATGCCGACCGCGCAGGACCGCTCACCGTTTGATTTCAATCACATGGGCTCCGGCAGCGACAAATCCGACGAACTGGGCGTGCCTTACTATAACGGAACCTCCCAGTAATTTATTTGCCCCGCGATGCGGGGCTTTTTTCTGCCTCGTCTTTATCCCTGCACTGCTTTCGCCCGGCGGACTCGCAAACCAAACACGTTGATATACAGCCCGGCCATGATCAGCACCGCGCCGCCAAGCTGCAGCAGGCTCAGTGTTTCCCCTAACAGCAGCGAAGCACTGGCAATCCCCACCACCGGGACCAGCAGCGACAGTGGCGCCACACGCCAGGTTTCGTAACGCCCCAGCAGTGAACCCCAAATTCCGTAGCCGATGATCGTGGCGACAAATGCCAGGTAGACCAGCGACAGGATCGTCGTCAGGTCGATATTTTTCAGGCTTTCCACCATGACCGGCGCGCCCTCCAGCAGATACGAGGCCAACAGGAACGGCAGAATCGGGATCAGCGCACTCCACACCACCAGCGACATCACCGCCGGGCGCGCAGAGTGCTGCATGATTTTCTTGTTGAAAATATTGCCGCAGGCCCAGCTGAACGCTGCCGCCAGGGTCAGCATAAAACCGAGCATCGCCACGTGCTGACCATTGAGACTGGCTTCAATCAGCACCAGCACGCCAAAGACCGCCAGCGTAATCCCCACCAGCTGTTTGCCCTGTAAACGCTCGCCAAACACCAGTGCGCCGAGAATGATAGTGAAAAAGGCCTGCGCCTGGAGCACCAACGAGGCAAGCCCGGCGGGCATACCCAATTTGAGCGCACAAAACAGAAACGCAAACTGACCGAAGCTTATCGTCAGGCCATAGCCCAGCAGCAGGCGCAATGGAATTTTCGGCCGGGAGATAAAGAAGATGGCCGGAAAGGCCACCAGCAGAAAACGCAGACCGGCCAGCAGCAGCGGCGGCATGGCGTGCAGCCCGACCTTGATCACCACAAAATTGAGTCCCCAGACCACTACCACTAACAGCGCCAACAACCCGTCTTTCCGCGACATGCTCCCGCCTTTGATTTATTCAGTTTTTGTAAACAGATTCAAAGTATCGAAAAAAGTGCCCGAGGAACAGATCATTAATTCTGGCAGGCAGTCAAGGCACTTAGGGATAAATTGAGATCTATACAAGCCCCCTTTTCCCGTGATAATCCTGATACCGCAGACATAACACCTTAAACACAAACGCATTGTCGGGCAGGAAAATGAAACCCTCACTCAAACGTTCAACCTCAGCGTTGCTGGCGTCGTCGTTGCTGTTGACTATCGGGCGCGGCGCGACGCTGCCTTTTATGACCATCTATCTCACACGCCAATATGGAATGGGGGTTGAAGCGATCGGCTATGCGCTGACGCTCGCGCTTACCATTGGCGTTATCTTCAGTCTCGGCTTCGGTATTCTGGCGGATAAATTCGATAAAAAACGCTACATGATCGTGTCGATCATGGTCTTTATTGCCGGTTTTGTCGCTATTCCGCTGGTCCACAGCGTGATGCTGGTGGTGCTGTTCTTTGCGCTGATCAACTGCGCCTATTCGGTTTTTTCAACGGTACTGAAAGCGTGGTTTGCGGATGTGCTGAGCGCAGGGGAAAAGGCGCGCATTTTCTCACTCAACTACAGCTTTCTGAATATCGGCTGGACCGTGGGGCCGCCAATCGGCACCTGGCTTGTGATGTACAGCCTGCAGCTGCCCTTCTGGCTTGCCGCCGTGTGCGCCGCGTTCCCGTTGGTGTTTATTCAGTTCTTTGTACAGCGCATGGCCATTAGCGCAGAGGACAAAACGTGCAACGTCTGGCAGCCATCGGTGCTGCTAAAAGATCGCGCCCTGTTCTGGTTTACGCTTTCCGGGCTGCTGGCATCCTACGTGGGCGGTTCATTCGCCACCTGTATTTCGCAATATATTCTGTCGATCGCCGATGATGCAGATTTTGCACAGAAGGTGGTCTCGGTGGTGCTACCGGTGAACGCCGTGGTGGTGGTTTCTCTGCAGTATTTAGTCGGGCGTAAAATCTCCGCCAATAATATTCGCCCGTTGATGGCCATCGGGACCCTCTGCTTCCTGCTGGGCCTCGGGGGCTTTATGTTCTCTGGCGAGAATCTCATTTACTGGGGCGTGGCGACCGTCGTATTTACGATAGGCGAAATTATCTATGCCCCTGGTGAATATATGCTGATCGACAACATCGCCCCGCCGGGCATGAAGGCGAGCTATTTCTCTGCTCAGGCGCTGGGCTGGCTGGGTGCGGCCGCCAACCCGATGCTTACCGGCCTCATCCTCACCCACCTGCCCGCATGGACGCTGTTTGCGATCATGATGCTGGTGATTGTGCTGGCCTGGCTGATGATCCTGCGCGGTATGAGCGTTAAAACCTGGGACGGTGCTTTAAAGACCGCCTGAGAACTCAGGCGTGGGGCGCACAACGGGCAACCCACGCCTGCACTTTGTCTGCACTTTCCCCCGCTTCGGGATTGAACACCATCATCGTGAGTTCCGGTCGGCCTTCTACGGAAAAGGTTGAAAACTCGAGCGTGATAGCGCCTATCTGCGGATGATACAGGCGCTTCACTCCTTCGCCATGCCCGGCCACATCGTTGCTCTGCCAAAAAGCGCGAAACGCCGGACTTAGCTGCGACAGTTCCGCGACCAGTCGATCTATTTCATCCGAAGGCCCAACGCGTGCAGCATCGGCACGAAACGCATTGACAATGAGTTTTGCCACCCCTTCCCAATTTTCCTGCATCTGCCGGGCATCCTCATCGGTAAACAGCATCCGCAGGATGTTGCGTTTATCCGCCGGGAGTTTGCCATAATCTTTCAGTACCACCGCCGCCGGGAAGTTCCACGCCACCACATCCCAGGTGGCGGTTTTGATGATGGCCGGAATAGCAAAGCTGTCCAGCACCCGCTGCAGGCGCGGCGTAATATCCACCGACGCCGTCAGACGGGTTTCGGGCGGATGACCAAAGGCGAGGATAAACAGTTGATCGCGCTCAGGCGACGTTAACCGTAAGCCACCCGCAATGCGATTAAGCACCTCCCGCGACGGCGCACCGCCGCGCCCCTGCTCAAGCCACGTGTACCAGGTCGGACTGATGTTCGCCAGCTGTGCCACCTCTTCACGCCGTAAACCAGGCGTACGGCGCCGCCCAGGGACAAACCCAAATGAAGCCGGGTCGAGCCGTAAACGGCGTGCGCGCAGGAAGTCGCCAAGCGGATTTTCGGAAAGGATCGTCATAATAGCCTGTTAGTGTTTATACCCTGATAATGTCACTACTTTCATAGTAAACGAAATCCTTCTACGCTGTCCTGAACAATGATTGCGGAGGTTAGCTATGCGTGTATTTGTAACAGGTGCAACAGGGTTCATTGGTTCACGGGTGACCGCCATTCTGTTGAATAAAGGCCATCAGGTCACCGGGCTGGTACGCTCTGAAGAGGCTGCCGCGAAGCTTGCGGCAATGGGTGCGCAGGCACAACGGGGGACGCTGGAAGATCCAGAGGCCTGGATTGCCGGTATTGAAGCGTGCGACGCGGTTATCCACACCGCGTTCGACCACGACTTCAGCCACTTTGTCGCCAACTGCGAGAAAGACAAACAGGTGATTGCCGCCATCGGTTCCGTGTTACAGGGCAGCCAGCGCCCGCTGATTATTACGTCCGGTACCGGCATGGGGGATAATCACGACGGTAAAGGCGCTTACGAAAGCCACTTTAATCCAGACGATCCCAACCCGCGCGTGGCTTCTGAGCTCGAAGGCAACCGTCTGCTGGACGCTGGCGTGGACGTTCGTGTCATGCGTCTGCCGCAGGTGCACGACACTGAACGCCAGGGCTTGATCAGCTACTACATTGCGCTGGCGCAGCAAAAAGGCGTAGCGGCGTACATCAACGAAGGCCGTAATGTGTGGGCCGCAGCCCATGTGGACGACGTGGCAGCACTGTATGTCAACGTACTGGAACACGGTGAACGCGGGAAGCGTTACCATGCGGTCGCTGAAGAGAGTATTCCGTCCCGCGAGGTCGCTGAAGTGGTGGCGCAACGATTGGGCATCGCTGCCCGCTCAATCAAACCTGAAGAGAGCGAAACGCATTTTGGCTGGTTCTCAATTTTCGCCAGTATGGATCTGCGTTCCAGCGGTGAATGGACGCGCCAGCAGCTGAACTGGCAGCCAAAAGGCCCGGGGCTTATCGCTGATTTGCAGGCGATGAAACCGTAAAGATTTGCCCGGCGGCGCTGCGCTTGCCGGACCTACGATTATCGGTCTTGTAGGCCCGGTAAGGCGAAGCCGCCACCGGGCATCAAAACCACTTAAATCGTCACCATTCCCCGCACGCCGTCGCGCGCCATATCGTCCCCGCGTCCCTGCTGCACAATCGTTCCACGGGACATCACCAAATACTGGTCCGCAAGATCGGCGGCAAAATCGTAGAACTGCTCCACCAGCAGAATCGCCATGTCGCCACGCCGGGCGAGCTGGCGAATCACCTCGCCAATCTCTTTGATCACCGACGGTTGAATACCTTCCGTCGGTTCATCCAGAATCAGCAGCTGTGGGCGGCTCGCCAGCGCGCGGCCTATCGCCAGTTGCTGCTGTTGTCCGCCGGATAAATCACCGCCTCGCCGCTGCTTCATCTCCCGTAATACCGGGAACAGCCGGAAAATGTCCTCCGGCACCTCTCGTGCTTCCTGAGCCGAAAATCGCGACAGCCCGAGCAGCAAATTCTCTTCGACGGTGAGCCGGGGGAAAATCTCACGCCCCTGTGGCACATAGGCTATCCCGGCCTGAACGCGCTGATGCGGTTTCTGCCGGGTGATGACGCTCTCTTTCCAGTGAACGCTGCCGCTGTGCGCCGGGATCAGCCCCATCAAACATTTCAGCAGTGTGGTTTTCCCTACGCCGTTGCGCCCCAGCAGACAGGTTATTTCACCCGGTAGCGCGTTGAAACTCACGCCACGCAGAATGTGGCTGCCACCGTAATATTGATGCAGTTCCTGAACCTCTAGCATTTGTGCTCCTTAGCGCCCAAGATAGACCTCAATCACCTGTTCGTTGGCCTGAACGTCACGCAGTGAACCTTCCGCCAATACCTGACCCTGGTGCAGCACCGTCACCCTATCGGCGATGGTTTCCACAAAACCCATGTCATGCTCCACCACCATCAGCGAATGCTTACCCGAAAGCTGGCGGAAAAGTTCGGCGGTATATTCCGTTTCCGCATCGGTCATGCCCGCGGCGGGCTCATCAAGCAGCAACAGATGCGGTTCCTGTACCAGCAGCATGCCGATTTCCAGAAACTGTTTTTGCCCGTGGGAAAGCAGCCCCGCACGCCGCGCACGCTCACCTTCCAGCCGCAACAGCTGGAGCACTTCGGCAATGCGATCCTGTTGTTCACCCGAGAGTTTCGCCTGCAGGCTCGCCCAAACCGATTTGTCATTTTTCAGCGCCAGCTCCAGGTTTTCTGCCACCGTCAGCGCCTCAAATACCGTCGGTTTCTGGAATTTTCGTCCGATGCCTTTACGGGCAATCGCAATCGGATCCAGCGCGGTCAGATCCACGGATTGATCGTAAAGCGCCCTGCCGCTCTGAGGCCGTGTTTTGCCGGTGATCACATCCATCAGCGTGGTTTTCCCTGCACCATTGGGACCAATCACGCAGCGCAGTTCGCCAACACCTATCTGCAAAGAGAGATTGGTCAGCGCCTGAAAGCCCTCGAAACTCACATTGATGTTTTCCAGCTGCAGCACCGGGTCGGTCTGCTCGCGATAACGATCGCTGGGTTGCTGACGGGTAAACAGCCCTTCATCCGGTTGCATTATTTTTCTCCTTTACGCAGCAGGCCCATCACGCCACGCGGTAAAAACAGCGTCACGACGATAAAAATCAACCCGAGGAACAACTGCCAGTATTCCGGTATCGCCATGGTGAAGAAGCTTTTTGCCCCGTTCACCAACCCCGCCCCCAGAATCGGGCCAATCAGCGTGCCACGGCCGCCGAGTGCGACCCAAATCGCCGCCTCAATTGAGTTGGTGGGCGACATTTCGCCAGGGTTGATGATCCCCACCTGCGGCACATACAACGCGCCCGCCAGGCCGCACAACACCGCCGAAAGCGTCCACACCAGCAGTTTGAAGCCGCGCGGATCGTAGCCACAAAACATCAGCCGGTTTTCGGCGTCGCGAACTGCCGTCAAAATTCGGCCGAATTTACTGCGCGCCAGCGCAAAGCAGACCATCAGAGTGACCAGCAGCAACATGACCGTGGCCAGAAACAGCGCGGCGCGAGTCCCCGTGGCGGTGACGGGAAAACCCAGAATCGTGGTGAAGCCCGTGAAACCGTTATTGCCCCCAAAGCCCGTTTCATTGCGGAAAAACAGCAGCATACCGGCGTAGGTCAACGCCTGGGTCATGATCGAAAAGTACACGCCTTTGATTTTCGAGCGGAACGCAAACCAGCCGAAGATCAGCGCCAACAGGCCCGGCACCAGCACGACCAGCAGCATTGCCCAGGCGAAGTGTTGCGTGCCCCACCAGAACCATGGCAGGTCACTCCACGACAGGAAGGACATGAACCCAGGCAAACCGTCGCCGGCCGCCTGACGCATCAGGTACATCCCCATCGCATAGCCGCCCAGTGCAAAGAACAGGCCGTGGCCGAGTGAAAGTAGCCCGGCGTAACCCCAGACCAAATCCAGCGCCACCGCCACGATGGCGTAACAGAGAATTTTACCGACCAGCGTCAGCATCCAGGTGGAGACGGACAGCGGATGCGTGGCTGGCAACAGCGCCAGAAACGGCAGACACAGCAGCGCGACAACCGCGAGGCCCCCCAGCCAGCGCAGCGAATGCGGCGCGCGGCGGGCAAGCGTTAAGGTAATTGGCTGGCTCATCAGTCGATAACCCTCCCTTTCAGTGCAAACAACCCCTGAGGCCGCTTCTGAATAAACAGAATGATCAGCACCAGAATCAGGATCTTACCAAGGACAGCGCCCAGCTGCGGCTCAAGGATTTTGTTGAAGATCCCAAGCCCCATTGCCGCCGCCACACTTCCCGCCAGTTGGCCCACTCCGCCGAGGACCACAACCAGGAACGAGTCGATGATATAGCCCTGTCCCAGCTCCGGCCCAACGTTACCCAACTGGGAGAGCGCCACGCCCCCCAGCCCGGCAATGCCAGATCCCAGCCCAAAGGCCAGCATATCGACACGCCCGGTCGGCACGCCGCAGCAGGCCGCCATCGCGCGGTTTTGCGTAACAGCCCGCACCCGCAGGCCCAGTCGGCTTTTGTTGAGCACCAGCCAGGTAAAGAACAGCACCAGCAGCACAAAGCCCATCACCACAATGCGGTTCCACGGCAGGATCAAATTTGGCAGAACCTGAATGCCGCCCGAAAGCCAGCCCGGGTTGGCCACTTCCACATTCTGTGCGCCAAACAGCATGCGCACGATCTGGATAAGCATCAGGCTGATGCCCCAGGTGGCGAGCAGCGTTTCCAGCGGTCTGCCGTACAGATGGCGAATGACGGTACGCTCAAGCAACATGCCGATCCCCCCGGTCACGCAAAACGCCACCGGCAGCGCGAGCACGGGATACAACGCCAGCCACTGCGGCGCATACTGACTCAGCGCCTGCTGTACCAGCCAGGTGCTGTAAGCCCCGAGCATCAGCATTTCGCCATGCGCCATGTTGATCACCCCCAACAGACCGTAGGTGATTGCCAAACCCAGCGCCGCCAGCAGCAAAACCGACCCCAGCGACATCCCCATAAACGCCTGACCGAGCACATCGCCCCAGAACAAACGGTGCTGAATGTGTTTAAGGCTGTCTGCCGCGGCAGCCCGCACGCCCGCGTCAGGTTCGTGCTGCGCATCGGTGTAAGGCATCAGCCGGGCCTGAGTTTCCGGATCGGCGGAATGACCGAGCAGCGTCATAGCCTGTTTGCGCGTCGCCGCCTCGGGGCTGGAGAGCTGTAGATTTGCCAGTGCCAGTTCGAGCTGCTGTTTTACGCCTTCATCCGGCTCGGCTTTCAGCCGTTGTTCCAGCATCGGCAGTAAATCTGCTGAGGCATCGCGCTGAAGCGCTTTCGCCGCGGCCATTCTCAAAGTGACACCGTCACTCACCAGTTGATGTGTCGCCAGCGCTCCGGCGGCCAGATTGCGCAGACGGTTGGTCAGGCGAACGGGTTTCAGCTCGCCTTCCGGCTGAGCCACGGAACCCAGCGCATGAGGCTGACCGTTGTCGACGCTGAACGCGTGATGGCCGTCGTCGCTGCGCAGGCTTTCCGCCGTCAGCGCCTGCAACAGGGGCAGGCGTTGAGGCTGGGGATCGGCGGCCCATTTTTCCAGCAGCGCCGACTGCTGGCTACGGCTGGCCGCCACAAAGTCATCAGCGTCGTTCGCCTGGGCGAGAATCGGCAGCAGACAGACGACGATTAGAAGCCTGCGAATCAATTTCATGGTCGCCTCCTGAGGCAGCGTGTGTTGTGGGCGATAAATAAGTTTCAGAACGTTGGGCATGCACCCTCACCCCGGCCCTCTCCCTGGGGAGAGGGCGAAAGGCCAGCCTGCCCTCGATTCAGAGAGAGGGAGAAAAGCCAGCCCGCGCCGACTCCGAGAGCGGGAGAAAGGCCAGGCCGCACCTTACTGTTCCCTCTCCCTGAGGGAGAGGGTTAGGGTGAGGGGAAAAGCCCGCACTGATACTCGCGCCCCGATCAGTCGCTGGCCATTTTCATTGGCTGGTCAGGTTTTTTATCGTTGCCCGGAATGTAAGGGCTCCACGGCTGCGCGCGCACGGGTTTATCGGTCTGCCAGACCACGTTGAACTGACCGTTACTTTCAATCTCGCCAATCATCACCGGCTTGTGCAGATGGTGATTGGTGGTGTCCATCGTGAGCGTGAAACCTGACGGCGCTTTGAAGCTTTGTCCTGCCATGGCCGCGCGCACTTTATCCACGTCGGTGGTTCCGGCTTTTTCCACCGCCTGCGCCCACATGTGGATACCCACGTAGGTGGCTTCCATCGGGTCATTGGTCACGACGGTGTCGGCGTTAGGCAGCTTGTGAGCCTTGGCATAGGCGCGGTAATCGGCGACAAAACTCTGGTTGGTGGGGTTGTCCACGGATTCGAAATAGTTCCAGGCCGCCAGGTTGCCGACCAACGGTTTGGTATCGATGCCACGCAGCTCTTCTTCCCCCACCGAGAACGCAACCACCGGCACATCGGTCGCTTTTACGCCCTGGTTTGCCAGCTCTTTGTAGAACGGGACGTTAGAGTCGCCGTTGATGGTCGACACCACCGCCGTTTTGCCGCCTGCAGAGAACTTTTTGATATTGGCGACAATGGTCTGGTAATCGCTGTAACCAAACGGCGTATAGACTTCTTCGATATCTTTATCCTGCACGCCTTTCGAGTGCAGATAGGCCCGCAGGATCTTGTTGGTGGTGCGCGGATATACGTAGTCGGTACCCAACAGGAAGAAGCGTTTGGCGCTGCCACCGTCTTCACTCATCAGGTATTCCACCGCCGGGATCGCCTGCTGGTTCGGTGCGGCCCCGGTGTAGAAGACATTCGGTGACATCTCTTCCCCTTCGTACTGCACCGGGTAGAACAGCAAGCCATTCAGCTCCTCAAACACCGGCAGCACCGACTTGCGCGAAACCGACGTCCAGCAGCCAAAGACCACCGCCACTTTATCCTGGCTCAGCAACTGACGCGCTTTTTCGGCAAACAGCGGCCAGTTTGAGGCCGGATCAACCACCACCGGCTCCAGTTTTTTCCCCAGCACCCCGCCTTTGGCGTTGATCTCATCGATGGTCATCAGCGCCACGTCCTTCAGGGGCGTTTCAGAAATAGCCATCGTGCCGGACAGGGAGTGCATGATCCCCACTTTAATGGTGTCAGCCGCATAAGCGTTGATGCTGACGCCTAAGGAAATCGCACAAGCAGAGAGAGCAAAAGCGTTAAGTAATGTTCGACGGCGCATGATTCACTCCTGAAATGAGAAAAACGAAAGTTAGACAAACCAGGTGTAGTCATCAGGAGTAAGGCAAAAAGAGTGCCAGTTTTTAAAAACGAGGGAAAACAATGAGATTTGCAGGTGGGGTAAGACTTTTGGGGTGGGTGATGGCGTCAGTTGCAAGGGCAACGCTGCGTTAAAACAGTGCAGCGCTACCCCGAAGCTGCACTATGCCCAGACGTCGGCAGCAATCGCGGTGACGAGACGGACTTTCTGCCACTGCTGTTCAGGGCTCAGGCTGTTCCCTTCTTCCGTCGAGGCAAAACCGCACTGCGGGCTGAGGCAAATTTGCTCCAGCGCCACGTACTGCGCGGCTTCATTCAAACGCGCTTTCACGCCCTCCGGATTTTCCAGTTCACCGTTTTTGGTGGTGATTAAGCCCAACACCACCTGCTGGTGGCCCGGGCGCACAAAGCGCAGCGGCTGGAAGTCACCGGAACGGTCGTTATCATATTCAAGGAAGAAGGCATCCACATTCACGCTGCCGAACAGGACCTCCGCGACAGGCTCGTAGCCGCCGGAGGAGATCCAGGTTGAGCGGAAATTGCCCCGGCACACGTGCAGCCCGATAGTCAAATCAGCCGGTTTGCCTTCCAGCGCTTTATTCAGGACGCGCGCATAGGTCTTCGCCAGCTCATCCGGATCGTCACCCCGCTCACGCACCTGCTGGCGCTGTTCATCGGAGCACAGGTACGCCCAGACCGTGTCATCCAGCTGCAGATAGCGGCAGCCTGCGTCATAAAACGCGCGGATAGCCTCACGCCAGGTGGTCGCCAGATCGTCGAAATACTCTGCCAGATCCGGATAAACGTGGGCATCGATATCTTTACGCCCGCCGCGGAAATGCAGCACGCTTGGGCTGGGAAGGGTCATTTTCGGCTGTGCGTCGCCGCTAATACTTTTGAGATAGCGGAAATCTTCCAGCATCGGATGGTCGCCAAACCCCAGTTTTCCGGTCACGCGGACGCCATGGGCTTTGGTTTGCACGCCGTTGAACTGGATGCCTTTATCGGAATCGTAGCGCTCCACGCCCTGCAGACCGTCGAAAAAGTCAAAATGCCACCACGCACGGCGAAATTCACCGTCGGTGACCACGTGCAGACCACAGTCGCACTGGTGCTGAACCACGCGAAGAATGGCTTCGTCCTCTACGCTTCTGAGCGTTTGAGCATCAATTTCACCATCAGCAAACTGCTGGCGGGCATGCTTGATGCTGTCCGGACGTAAAAAGCTGCCGACGATATCGGCACGGTATGGCGCAGGCTGACGTGACATGGTTTCTCCTTGCCGTCAGCGCAATAATTGCCTGACGTGATAATGAACAATATGAATCATTTGGACTTCTGGATGGCTATATGCAACCACAGTGTCACGTCAGGCGGACGCAGGCAAACGAGAAAACGTCATCACACGTGAAAATTATTCACGTTGGTTGTTCTCTTTCGGTAGCACGGTTAACCGTCATTGTTTTTACACCGTCAGCCGACTGAAAAACGCCAACGATCAGGCAAATTCCAGCCCTTCATCTGCCCATCCGGTGATCCCGCCAATCATGATTTTGACCGGTCGGCCAAGCTGTGCCAGTTTCAGCGCGGCACGATCGGCACCATTGCAGTGCGGGCCGGCACAGTACACAACAAACAGGGTGTCTGCTGGCCATTCTGCCATTCGGGCTGCCGTCATTAGGCGATGCGGAAGGTGTATCGCGCCAGGCAGATGACGCCGGTTAAACGCATCTGCACTGCCCACCACGTGCAGCAGGACAAAATCCTTCTCGTCTGCTGCCAGCGCGGCGTGAACGTCGGCGCAGTCGGTTTCGACGCTCAGACGATGTTGGAAATGACGAAGGGCAACGTCGGGTGTCGCAGCGGGAATGTCAGAAACGTAGCTCATGGAGGCTCCTTTGAGGGTGATTGCAGGAAAAATCTTCCTGTTAATCAAACCATAAAGGCCACCCTCCCGCCGCCTGCTAACGTGCCAAAAAACGCCAGGATCGTGACAACCTGGCGTTGGCAGGAAAAACCTTATTGCGACTTCAGTTTGGCAATATACGCTTTGACCACCTGGTAAACATAATCCTGACAGGCAAGGCCGGTGTTGGGATCATATTTGCCGTTGTTGGTGATGTTGTTGGAGAGAATGCGGATACCGATAAACGGAATGTTGAACCCTGCCGCAATCTGCGCCGCAGAGGCGGTTTCCATCTCTTCGGCAGAGGTGTGGAAACTGTTGTGGAAGAAGCTGATACGGTCAAGTTCGCTATCCCAGATATCCGCAGAGCCAATCACGCCTTCAACCACGTTGCCTTTGGTGTAGGTGCCTTTTACGTCATTGGCTACCGCCAGAAGCTGAGCATCCGCCGGGAACTGGCGAATGGTGTGCGGATTTTTGTCTTCCCCTGCGCTGCCTTTTGACGCCAGCAGATCCATAGGTTTCCACTGCGTTGAATCGCTGCCTTCGCCTTTCGCTTTATGCGGCGTCTTAAACGCGCCAAGGTTCACGGAATATTTTCCGATAACGATGTCGTAGACCTTCAGCGCCGGGTCGTGTCCGCCTGCCGTGCCCTGATTAATAATCGCCGCAGGTTTGAACTGCGTTGCCGCCATCGCGGTCGCGGCGGCCGAGTTAGACATGCCTTTTTGCGTTTCGGACACCACCACCGGATAGCCTTCAATCGTACCGCGCCAGAATCGCCAACCGCCGATCTGCTCTTCTTTTACGTCCTTAAGACGCTGAGCGAAATGTTCAGCCTCAATCGGCATGGCTCCCTGAACCACGATAGGTCCTTTTAGCGAATTCTGTGCGAAAGCTAAGGCAGGGAGTGCGATGCAGCAGGCGGTTACCGCCCGCAAAAATGTTTTTCCAGTCATGTTGAATCAATCCATCAGTACGCAAACGTTTACTTTAACTAAAACTCCTCATTACCGATACGCTTTTTCGCGGCAAATGAACAGCCTGACTACTTTGCAGCCAACGGGCGAAATAACGTCAACTTGCGACGAACCTCGGCGGCGTGCTACCACTACGTCATCTTCTTTTCTGAACCGTAGACACGATGACCGACTCCGCTCCTTCTTCTCGCCCGCTGGTGGTGACGCTGGCCTATGACGGACTCTGCACCTTTGAATTTGGCATTGCGGTTGAGATTTTTGGCCTGCCGCGCCCTGAGCTGGGTGACAGCTGGTATCGCTTTGCGGTGGCGTCTGTCGACCCGGGTGAATTACGCGCAACGGGTGGGATCCGTGTCGTGGCGGATGGCGGTTTTGAACTGCTGGAGCAGGCCGATACGCTGCTCATTCCCGGCTGGCGTGGCGTGCAGACGCCGGTCCCGGAAGCACTTTGCGAAGCGCTTCGCGCCGCAAGCGCCCGAGGGTGTCGCATCCTCTCAATTTGCTCTGGGGTCTTTGTGCTGGCGGCGGCCGGGTTGCTCAACGGGAAAAAGGCCACGACGCACTGGCGCTATACCGACGAACTTCGTCAACGGTTCCCGGCTATCGAAGTTGTCGAGGACGTGCTGTATGTCGGTGAAGATCGTTTGCAAACCTCCGCAGGCAGCGCGGCGGGCATTGATTTGTGTCTTCACGTGGTCCGCAGCGACTTTGGCCTGGACATTGCCAATAGCGTGGCCCGACGATTAGTGATCCAACCACACCGTGACGGCAGCCAGACCCAGCAGATATCCCGCCCCGTTGCCCGCAGCCGGGAAAGCCAGCGCCTGGGGCAGCTGTTTGACTGGCTGCATGCGCATCTGCATGCCGCGCATACCCTGGAGTCGCTTTCCCAGCGGGTTGGCATGAGCCCACGTACCCTGCTGCGTCGTTTTCAGGAGGCTACCGGAATGACACCTGCCCGCTGGCTGCTGCTCGAAAGGCTGAAAGTCGCGCAGCATGCGCTAACCAGCACGCGTCTGAAGATAGAAGACATCGCCGCGCAGACCGGTTTTGGCAGCGCCAGCTCGCTTCGCCATCACTTTTTCCAGCAAACAGGGATGAGTCCTCAGCATTGGCGGAAGACGTTTACACCGCACGGAGAATAATTCACACAATTAATGCTTTGTTTAAGTTATGACCGATATACTGTCTTCATCGCGGCTAAAAGAGGTAAGTGAGGGTGATATCGCACAGTTCTAACTTTTAACGGAGGTTAATCATGCTGGGAAATATGCATGTTTTTATCGCAGTATTGGGCATCATCCTGTTTTCAGGGTTCCTTGCTGCGTATTTCAGCCATAAATGGGATGACTAATGCACAGTGATAATCCCCCCCCCCTAAACGGCCCCTTGCTGCATCGCGCACAAGGGGCTTTTTGTTTAATCCGGTTAACGGTAAAAAAGGCAAAAAAAACCGCCAACAGGGTGGCGGTAAATGCTTGCATGGATAGATTTGTGTTTTGGTTAATCAGCAAATCCGGCCTTTCCGTGCCACTATATATGCTCTCGAATCAATATTATCCCCGAATCTGCCCCCAAATTCGTTCTGATAATCGCCATAAATGAAAGGCATGCCCGTTCATCATTACCCACTTTTTACAACCGAATTACGCCTCATTTCATCCATCACATAACCGGCAGATCATCAAATTCCCCTGTTAGCGCATCGTTCAAAGTGTGCGTGACGACGCCGCGAATGCAGTCGTCCAGTTCGTATTCTTCCGGATTGGGTATCCTGATGCTGGGGATGAAAAACCCATGATGTCCATCAATGCTGTATACACACAGCACCATACAATCCTATTATAATGAACAAGAAACATTCACTAAAATAATTTAAGATGCTGATTTATTGCGTTTTTCTATGGCATTTATTGGTTAACGATCCTTTGTAAGATGGCGTAACTGTTATCTCCTACTCGTTATAGTTGCAGGGAATAGTTATGAGTTGGAATAAGCACGTCGCAGCCACTTACGCACGACAACATGCCATGTCCTCATCACATAAAATGTGTGCAACTTATGTGCGCATGGCTTTAGAGGCCGGGGGCGTTAGGATCAGCGGTATTAACTTCGCAAAGGATTATGGACCAGCTCTGGAGCGTAACGGGTTTATTGCGTTGGGCCCCGGTCAGGCTGTCAGGGAGGGGGATATAGTCGTTATACAACCCTATGAGGGGGGAAATGCTGCCGGTCATATTGCGATCTATGACGGCAGCACCTGGTATTCAGACTTCAGGCAGATAGATATGTGGGCCGGTCCAGGATATCGGACCTATACACCGTCCCATAAAATCTATCGGAGAGACTGAATGAGAGGCCTGTGCATAGCGCTTCTGATAACTGTAATTTCAGGGTGTTCAACCAGTCATGCTGATGATCCAACAGTAGTTCTAAAACAGTTCTATCAGCAATATTTAACAGCTTTCGCGACCTACGACATAGAACATCCAGAAGATTCGGCCATGGCTGATAACTCTTTTTTGAAACAAAAATTTGCATCAAGAGATACGGAAGATCGTATCCAGAAAATATCATCACTTTATGAACAGGAAATCCTTGAGTCCGACTATTACACATACTCGCAAGACTATTTTATTGAATGGGTAAGCGCACTTAAGGTCGGAACAGCTAAATCATTCATGGGCGGCGTGGTTGTACCTGTCAGCATTGGCATTAATGACGGAAAATCACTGCAGTTGTCCGTGTTTATGCGACGTGAAAATGGTGCCTGGAAGATTTACCGCGTGAAGAATGAAACTGATAATTACGAGCAACCTATTTTTGATGCGGGAAGACTTACCGCTGCCATTAACCACACCAAAACCTCAGCTTCATTTAAATAATCCATGTCCTGTAATCTTTAGCCCGCAATTCCCCAGATTCTGCGGGCATTTTTTTAGCCTTCCGTGGCAGAATGTCCTCTTCGTCAGCTGGCGATACGGCATGCATCGCGCACAAGGGGCTTTTTGTTTAATGAGGCCAACGGTAAAAAAGGCAAAAAAAAACCGCCAACAGGGTGGCGGTAAATGCTTGCATGGATAGATTTGTGTTTTGGTTATTCAGCAAATCCGGCCTTTCCGTGCCCGATAAGCTTCATGCCCAAAAAGCTAGCATGACCATGTTCAATGAAGGCTAAACAAGGCGGGTTTATCTTGTGCTCCCGCGCTTCCAGGCCTTTTTCGCCGGGCAACAGGCGGTCATGGATGCCCAGCGGCGTTCATTCCGGCTTTGTTGCAGATCCTGACCTTCGGGTTGGCTCTTCCAGCGTTTGATTCTGCGGGTTCCACTCGTGCATTTTTGCATTACTGCCTCCGTAAAAGTTGTTTCAATCCATTGTTTCAACGCGTTACGGTTTGAGTATACCTGCCCTTTTGCCGGGTTATGTCAGCGCAGGACAGGGAGTGTAAAGGCCATGAGACCTGACGCACATAAGCCAAAGGTGCACCGCGTCGCGTCCTGGCTTAATAACACTCTGCGGCTCACTTCCCTGTGTCGGCTATTTTAACGAACGACCACTCCCATTAATTTTCCTGAAGGTTGCAGTTCAAAATCAGCAATAAACCCTGCTTTCTTCCAGCGAGTCTGTTCCTCATTCATCGGCTGCCATCCGGTGGCATTCATATAATCGACTGCCTGTCCCTGATATTTCCCGGCGATATTGGCGTCAATTTCTCGGGCAACTTCCTGTCCGGCAGAGGGATCTGCAGCGCCACTTCTGCGATATGCCTGTGAGGACGACTGTGCATTCTGTTTGCTGTTGTGCTTTGGATGACATGTTCCGTTAGCTTCACTAACTTGTGTGCAGCCCGAATGTTCAAGCTGTGCGCGATAGGCGTCACTGATGGCAGAAGCGGACTGAGAAAATATGCCCCCGGTAACGGCTACCAGCACTAAATAACGGCATTTCATTTTCATTATTTATTCCCCTCAACGATACCAGCAGCGTGAGCCATTATCGGCCTGGCTGGCGTCAGGTATTTCCTGGCAGTCCGGCAGCGTCACCCCATCACGCGTGATCATTGAGGCATTCTGATGGTGATGGTGCTTCTGCCCACAACGCCCATTCGCGTCATCGACCTGCGTGCATTCTGAGGTTTCAGGTTCATTCTGGTACCCATCACGCCCTTCAGGCGCAATCACACAGCCGGACAAAGACACCATTGCCCCCATCATTGCTATCATCATTAAATATTTTTTCATTTTATTATCACCCCGTCATTTATTAAAAGGACGAGTCTGTCAATCCATTATTCCTTATCAATGACGTCTATCCCTGCTCCCTAAGTCCAAACCCGTCTTGTTAATTATCACCAGCGGATGGACGGCATCATATTCACTTCCGCAGCCAATGGACAGACCAGTTAGCCAGTGGAATATTGTTTTTTAATGCAATGATATTAAAGGGGATTTAAACAAGCGCCGCGTGGTTGTTATTTCGCTGTATAAAACCTGTAGCCACACCATCGGAATTTACTTTAAGAAATTGTATAGGCAATCCGTTCACGGAGGCTGAAACTCAACAACTCATTCACTATTTCCGTTTTGCAGAGGGTGTTCAATTAAGTAAGAACCTGAATTCCGTTTTATTCAGGATTAATCCTAACAATGCCAAAATACTTTGCAGCCTATTTAATATGTCATGACGAATAAAAAATGGCTCCGCAGAGCCCTGATAATATTTTGTCGTCTGCCTGCTGTTGTTACTCGCTTAATCCCCGGTTCTTCAGCATCGGTTCTGACAACGGATCGTGCCCACGCCAGTCGCGATACAGAACCTCCAGATCGCTGCTGTTACCCCGGGACAATACCGCCTCACGGAAACGTTGGCCGTTTTCGCGGGTCAGCCCACCGTGCTCGACAAACCATTGATAGCCGTCATCGGCCAGCATTTGTGTCCACAGATAAGCGTAATATCCGCCCGCATATCCCCCGCCAAAAATATGGGCAAAGTAGCTGCTGCGATAACGCGGTGGAACGGCAGCAAGATCGACATTTTCCTGGCGCAGCACCTGCTGTTCAAAGGCTTCGACACTTTCCGGTTGTGTCCCTTCCGTCAGGCTATGCCAGTTCATATCCAGCAGTGCAGAGCTGACGAGCTCCGTCATGTCGTAGCCTTTGTTGAAATTGACCGCCCGCTGCATGTTGTTGCGCAGCACCTCAGGCATCGGTTCACCACTTTGATAGTGGCGCGCATAGCGAGCAAAGACCTCAGGATGGCTGGCCCAATGCTCATTAATCTGCGAAGGAAACTCGACGAAGTCTCTCGGCGTTCGCGTTCCGGAAAGCCCTGGGAAACGCTGGCTGGCGAACAGCCCGTGTAAGGTATGACCAAACTCGTGAAACAAGGTGACCACATCGTCCCAGGAGAGCAGCGCCGGCTTGCCCTGCGCCGGTTTCTGGTAGTTACAGACGTTATAAATCACCGGATGCGTATTTCGAAGGGTGGACTGCTGAACAAAATTGTCCATCCACGCCCCGCCGCCTTTTGAATCACGGGCAAAGAAATCGCCATAGAACAGCGCCATTCCCTCGCCATTGGCATCGAATATCTCCCAGACCCGCACATCGGGGTGATAAACAGGGAGATCAAAACGTTCGACGAAGCGTATGCCAAACAGCTGTGTCGCGGCCCAGAATACGCCGTCGGTCAATACGCGATTGAGTTCCAGATAAGGTTTGATCAGTGATTCATCCAGCGAATAACGCGCCAGACGAACCTGTTCGGCGTAGAAAGACCAGTCCCAGGCCTGCGCCTGAAAACCGCCCTGCTGTTCTTCAATCAGCTGCTGAATGTCCGCCAGTTCGCGCTCCGCGCGGGCCCGGGCTGCCGGGACAATTTTGCGCATAAAGCTGAAGGCTGCGTCGGCAGTCTTTGCCATCTGATCGGCCGTGCTGAGACTGGCGTAATCCCGAAAGCCGAGCAATGCTGCCTGCTGAGCACGCACAGCGACGATGCGTAAAATCAATGCGCGGGTGTCATTGTTGTCGCCTTTTTGGGTGCGTAACCCGCTCGTATTGAACAGCTTTTCTCGGGTCTGTCGGTCACGAAGCTGCGCCAGGGCTGGCTGTTGGGTGGTGTTCAGCAGCGGCAGTAACCAACTGTCGTTGAGCCCTTTCTCACGCGCGGCGCTGGCGGCATTGTCGATTTCATCCTCGTCCAGCCCGTCCAGTTGCTGGCGGTTTTCCACCACCAGCCCACCAGATTTAGCCGCGGCCAGCAGCTTTTGCTGAAACTGGCTGCTCAGCGCAGCGGCTTCGGTATTGAGTGCGCGCAGCTGCGTTTTCTGCGCTGACGAAAGCCTGGCCCCAGCCAAAATGAAACGCTGATACACCACCTCAACCAGACGCAGGGATTCGCCTTCAAGCTGCAGTGATTCGCGTGCCTGCCAGAGATTCTCCACCCGAGAGAACAACGCCTCGTTGAGATAAATATCATCAGCCAGTGCGGCCAACTCAGAGGAAAATTCCTCGTCCAGCTGTTGCAACGTGTCGTTGGTGTGGGCTGCCGTCATAGCAAAAAACACCGAGGTGACCCGTTCCAGAAGTTCTCCGCTCTTTTCCAGTTCGACGAACGTATTGTCGAAAGTGGCGGGCTCTGGGTTTGCGGCGATAGCTGAAATTTCTTCACGTTTGCACCGCACGCCCTCATCAAAGGCCGGGCGATAGTGAATGTCTTTAATCAGGTCAAAACGGGGGGCCTGATACGGCAACAGGCTGGCGGCGAAAAAAGGGTTTACATTGGCCATCGTAGACTCCGGGTTCGGTTATCACCTTAGAGTAGGCAACCCCTTGATAATGCGCAATGATTTATCTCCCGTTGTCCGCAGTTCGTTGACAGCGAGCGAGAAGGATCCGTTATCTCTCCAACGGCGGGCGTGGTATGGTATCGCTACAGTTAAAGCATTGAGGTTAAGCAAGAATGATTGTACTTGTTACCGGAGCCACCGCCGGATTTGGTGAGAGCATCACCCGTCGTTTTATCGCCAATGGTCATAAAGTTATTGCCACTGGTCGTCGTCATGAGCGTCTGCAGGAACTAAAAGAGGAATTTGGCGACGCGATTCTGACGGCACAGCTCGACGTTCGTAACCGCGCGGCCATTGAAGAGATGATCGCCCACCTCCCTTCCGACTGGCAGAATATTGATATTCTGGTCAACAATGCCGGGCTGGCGCTGGGCATTGAACCTGCGCATCGGGCCAACATTGACGACTGGGAAACGATGATCGACACCAACAACAAAGGCCTGGTCTATATGACCCGTGCCGTGCTGCCTGGCATGGTGGAACGCAATCGTGGTCATATCATCAATATCGGTTCTACCGCAGGTAATTGGCCTTATGCGGGCGGCAACGTCTATGGCGCAACCAAAGCGTTCGTCCGTCAGTTCAGCCTCAATCTGCGAACTGACCTGCACGGCACTGCGGTGCGCGTAACCGATATTGAACCGGGTCTGGTCGGCGGGACTGAATTCTCCAACGTGCGCTTTAAAGGCGATGATGCCAAAGCCGACAAAATATACGAAAATGCCAACGCGCTGTCCGCAGAAGACGTCTGTGAAGCGGTCTGGTGGGTGGCTTCACTGCCAAAACACGTCAACATCAATACTCTGGAAATGATGCCTGTCAGCCAGACCTATGCGGGCCTGAGCATTCATCGCCAGAGCTAATGCTTGCATGATAAAACCCGGATCCGGTCCGTGACCGGGTCTGGGCGTAGCGTAAAAATCAGCGTAAAATAACGTACTTACACCGAAACGTAGAAAGAGCCATGGCCGCAGAATCGCAACTCAATCCGACCCAGCCCGTCAACCAGCAGATCTATCGCATTTTGCGTCGGGACATCGTGCAGTGTCTGATAGCTCCTGGCACACCGTTGTCTGAAAAAGAGGTGTCAGTTCGATTCGATGTCTCGCGCCAACCGGTACGGGAAGCCTTTATCAAACTGGCGGAAAATGGCCTGATTCAAATCCGTCCTCAGCGCGGCAGCTATGTGAATAAAATTTCACTCTCCCAGGTGCGTAACGGATGTTTTGTTCGCCAGGCGATTGAGTGCGCTGTGGTACGTCGTGCCGCAGGCATGATCACTGACGCTCAGTGCTACCAGCTTGAGCAGAATCTACACCAGCAGCGGATTGCCAAAGATCGCCAGCAGCTGAACGACTTTTTCCAGCTCGACGATGAGTTTCACGCCCTGCTGTCCACCATTGCCGACTGCCAGCTTGCCTGGGACACCATCGAAAATATCAAAGCCGCCATCGACCGCGTGCGCTACATGAGCCTCGATCATGTCACCTCACCGGACCTGCTGTTGCGTCAGCACCAGGAAATTTACAGTGCGTTGGAAAAACGGGATGTCGAGGCTGTGGGCCAGGCGATGATGGCGCACCTGCAGGAAATCAGTGAGTCGGTGCTGCTGATCCGCCAGGAAAATCGTGACTGGTTTAGCGAAGAGTAAGCCGTTTAAACAATAATGCCGCCCATCACAGGCGGCATTTTTTATGCGGGTTAGCGTGTTATGACAGCGCCGCGGCATACTGCGCGACGGTGGCTCTGGCCCCTTTCGCCAGCAGCAACTGATAAGCTTCACTCACCTGGGCCACGAATGTGCTTTCCTGCGGCAGTTCTTTGCCGAAGATAGCCTCAATGCCCAGCAGCGCTTTCACACGGCTTTCTCCCTGCTCGCTTTGATTTACCACCGTCTGAATGGTGCTGAGCAGCGGATCGCACACGTCGATAGCGTTCCCCTGTTCATCCGTGCCATCGACATAACGCATCCAGCCAGCCACACCCAGCGCCAGCAGCGAGAAATCACTCTGATGAACCAGATGCCAGCGAACGGAGTCCAGCATACGCTGTGGCAGTTTCTGGCTGCCGTCCATCGCAATCTGCCAGGTGCGGTGACGCAGCGCCGGGTTGCTGTAACGGGCGATCAGCAGATCCGCATAGCGAGCCAGGTCTACCCCTTTCACTTTCAGCGTCGGCGCCTGGTATTGCAACATTAACGCGTGGGCCGCTGTACGGTAGTTAGCGTCTTCCATGCAATCGTTGATGTGCTGATAACCTGCCAGATACCCGAGGTACGCCAGGAATGAATGGCTGCCATTCAGCATGCGCAGTTTCATCTCTTCAAACGGAATAACATCACTCACCAGCTCTGCACCGGCTTTTTCCCACTCAGGACGGCCCGCCACAAAGTTGTCTTCAATCACCCACTGGCGGAACGGCTCGCAGGCGACGCCAGCCGGATCGCGCACTCCGGTGATGGCTTCGATTTTATCGAGTGTGTCCGGGGTGACGGCTGGCACAATGCGGTCAACCATGGTCGAGGGGAAGGTGACGTTTTGCTCGATCCACTCCGCCAGTTCGGTGTTCAGCGCACGCGCATAGGCACGAACCACGCTGCCGAGCACATGACCATTTTCCGGCATGTTATCGCAGGACATCACGCTGAAGGCAGGCAGCCCGGCGGCTTTACGGCGCGCCAGCGCTTCCACCACCACGCCAGGCGCAGAAGACGGTTTATGCGGGTTTTGCAGATCGGCGGCGATCATCGGATGATCCAGGTTCAACGCCCCCGTTGCCGGCGAATGGCAATAGCCTTTCTCGGTAATGGTCAACGACACAATCGCGACCTGCGGCTCGCACATCTTCGCCAGCACGGTTTCCAGACCATCAACCTGAGCGTGCAGCGCCTCTTTGACTACGCCAACCACCCGGGCGGTCCAGGCATCCGCAGACATCTCAGCCACGGTGTAAAGGTTATCCTGCATTTTCAGATCGGCAATTTGCTGTTCGCCGCCAATCAGATTCACTTCGGTATAACCCCAGTCGCTGCCGTGGTCGCGGGCCAGAATATCGGCATAAACCGCCTGATGGGCACGATGGAAGGCACCAAAGCCAAGGTGAACGATGCGGGAGACCAGTTTCGTGCGGTCGTAGTTCGGAACCGCCGCTTTAGCGGTTAAAAGCGTTTTTTGCATGGTTATGACTCACTGTTGAGGACGTTAACTGCCATACTAGATTAACGAGACTGACGCGGAGAAACTTGATTTGCGTTAATTTATTGGTGATTGGTATGACAGAGTTTTTAAGTTGTGTGACAACATAGACAACCGTCAGCGCAGTCATCTGTGTTGTCACGATAAGGGTTAGCTTATCTGCATCGCAGGTTTCAGTCCGACGTTGACATCCTGCGGATCGTTCCAGAGATCGTCATAGGAATAGCCGGTCAGGTCTTCCACAATATGGCGCGTTTCCGGGGTGACATCCTGCTTCGAGCCTTTTGCTTTCAGGCGTTCAACTTCCTCAACGAAGATTTTGTGTGTCCGCTTATTCAGGTGGAAAGTTACCGCCTGCCACAGGGCAACCAACAGTAGACCCACGGTCCCCACGAACAGCAGCGTGGCAATGGTAGTCACCGCGCTTTCCGGCTGAACCTGACTGCCCTTCATAAAGCCGCCCTCCTGTAGCATTACGCCGACGATAAAAGTCGCAATGGCGACCGTCGTCTTGCGCGAAAAGGTCATCACAGCGGCGAACAGTCCTTCACGACGCTGGCGGGTAATCATTTCGTCAATATCCGGTATGAACGGGAACACGTTCCAAGGGGTAAATTCCAGCACGCAGCGGCCCACCTGGTATAGCGCGGCCAGTATCACCAAAAGGGTCACTTTATTTTCTGTGGGGAACTGGTAAACCATAAACAACCCGCCCAGGCAGAGCATCATTAAGGTGTAGGCAAACACATACAAGCGCGATGGGCCAAACTTGATAATAGCCACCCCGGCCAGCAACGTGACCGGCAGGCCGACGATACTCATCGACAGTAGCGTTCCGGACAGCGATGGCGACACGTTCAGGCAGTAAACGCAGAAGAACACAAACACGGTGTTATAAACATCTTTCGCCGTGAAAGAGAACAGATAGATGACGAGGTGTTTCCTGAATGCGCGAACCTTCAGGGTGGAATAGTACTCTTTAAACAATTTTCGGATAGCTATCACCTTCTCGATAAAGGAGGTCGGTTGACGGTCGCTTTCCAATTCGGCCAGCATTTCCGGCGTCAGTTCACGTTCCCAGGTGACTTTCCAGGAGATGAACACGCAGAACATAAATAACACCGCGAAGACCACGCCGTTGATAAAGTACGCATGAGGATCATGCTCGCCAAAGTGGCTAATGAGCAGACCCGGAATAAAGGTTGCCAGAAAGGTCCCCGAGGCCGACAGGAACATACGGCAGGTCGAGAGTTTGGTGCGAGAGTTGAAGTCTTTAGTCATCTCTGACGGCAGCGTTTCCCAAGGGATCAGCACCATTGCAGCGGTGATTTCGAAAGCCAGGTAAACGGCCAGATAGAACCAAAAGCTCATCCCGCTGACCCACAACAGGATATACACGAGCATTAACGGTGCGCCGAGTAACAGGAAGAAACGGCGGCGGCCAAAGCGTTTACCTAATGCATTTTTATAGAAGTGATCGGTAAAACTGCCCATGAACAGGCTGACGACGGCATCCACAATACGCGCGATAGCAACGATGGATGCAGCCTCAACCGGTGATAAACCGACAAACGTGGTATAAAAAAATAAGAGCCAGGCACCGATAACCGTAAAGGCACCTCCGCCCATAATATCTGTTAAACCATAGCCAATACTGACGGGAATTGTTATTTTTCTATTGATACGAGACATGTTCCACCCTCATATAAGGCAAGAATCTGGAATCCAAAATAATTAACCGCATTATCGTGACAAATATTTTTAACCATTCGCGGCAGTACCCGCGTGGTGAAACTCGCTTCTTGCTATTGCCCGCATGGCGCACCATTTATAATGATCGCCCGCCAGCCATAACTGGGTTATATTTTCAAAGCTTTTATTTTCGAATATTTCTTTGGCATCAAGATGGCAGTGATAGTCGATGTTCGGTAATTGTGCAGCAACATCTTTATATAACCGAGCACCGACTTCACTATCGATCATAAATCGATCGTTAATGAAGTCCATGTTATTTCTCTCGTTAAAAATAATGCGTGATTCAAAAAGTTGACGGTATTATCCGTTCAACAAAGTACCGTCTTCCAGGCGGGCGACAGACAAGAAGATAATGGCAGAGCAGGCAAATGCGACCTGCCCTGCAAAAAAGCTATCCGGGCTTTACTCAATGGTTTGCGGTCTGGCCGTAGGGAACGTCATCCCTTTCAGTACTTTTTTCTGCCGCATCCTGCGGCAGGCTCAGATCACGGTCACGCACTTCCGGCATTAGCGTGGCGGAAATCAGACCAATCAACGAATAGCAGACAATCATCGCCACCATCGGCCACCAGCTGCCGGTCAGGTTACAGAATATCCCCGCCAGCAGCGGGCCGAATCCGACGGCAACCAGACCGCCCGCCTCTTTGGCAATGGCCATGCGGGTGAAACGATTTCGCGAGCCGAACATTTCCGCCATGGTGATATTTTCCAGCGCAAACAAGCCCAGTACCGCCACGTTGTGAATAACAATCAGACTGGTCATGATCACGCCGGGCGCGTGACTCTTATCGACAATCAGCGTCAGCATCGGGTAAGCCAGAATGATCGCCGAGATATTCAGAATGATGTACGGCAGACGTCGACCATATTTGTCTGAAAGCCAGCCAAGAAGCGGGATTGTGATAAAACCAATCACCGAACTTATCATTAGCGCATCTGTGGGAATGGCTTTATCAAACAGCAGGCTTTGCACCAGATACCCTGCGAGGAACGTCTGGATAAGCCCTGAGTTTCCCGCCTGTCCGAAGCGCAGCCCCGTGGCCAGCCAGAACGTTTTGCTACGGAACATGGCCCCGAGAGAGGTTTCATCATCCTGACGCTGTTGTGCAACGCTTCCGCTCTCGCTGACTTTCTCAAACACCGGGCTCTCTTTCAGGTTCAACCTGAGCCAGATGGCGAAGATCATCACCACGACGCTTGCGAGAAACGGTATGCGCCAGCCCCAGGCCACCAGCGATTCACGATCGAGAAGGAAGAACATTACCGCCCAAATCGCCGTGGCGCTGAGCGTGCCGCAGTTGGTCCCCATTGCCACCAGAGAAGAGATAATGCCGCGCTTCCCTTTCGGTGCGTACTCAGCCAGCATCGTACCCGCGCCGGAAATTTCCGCCCCGGCACCCAGGCCCTGAACGATACGCAGCGTCACCAGCAGCACGGGCGCAAAAATGCCAATCTGCGCATAGGTCGGCAGCACGCCGATAAGCGTGGTGCAGATCCCCATCATGGTGATGGTGATAAACAGCACCTTTTTACGGCCTATTCTGTCGCCCATTTTGCCGAAAATAAACGCCCCGACAATGCGGGCGATATACCCCGCGCCGTAAGTGCCCATCGCCAGAATCAGCGCCATAGCCGCAGACTGTTCCGGGAAAAAGATCTCATGAAAGACCAGTGCAGCCCCAAGTGAATAGAGCTGAAAATCCATAAACTCAAGCGCAGTGCCGAGCCAGCCAGAGAGTGCGGCGCGGGTCAGATCTTTGGTGCTTCGTACAGGTTGATGTTGCGTCATAAGAGGGTTCTCGAAGTAAGGGGCGGACAACTCACTCGCTCTCTGTTTTAATTATTCTGCGAAGGTTAAGAGCACTTTGCAGCAACGCTTCTGGTCCTTTTCAAACATCTCAATGGCGTCACCGACCCCCCGGTAATCCATCACGTGGGTAATCAGCTTATCCGGATCGATGAGTCCTTTTTCCAGCCAGTCGATCACCACCGGGAACTTGTTGGCATTGAGGCGCGAGGAATAGACAGTCAACTCTTTACCGGTGATCCCCTGCTGCACCACCTGAGAGGCTTCAGTGGAAAAGCCCATCAGCACGATTCGCCCCGCCGGAGAAGCCAGACTAACGGCTTCCGGCAATATCGACGGATGACAGGCTGCGTCGACGATCAGCGTGGGTCGGATATTCTTTTCTTCTAATGCCGCCTGTAACGGCTGCTCCGCAGAATTAATCACCCAGTCCGCGCCACTGCGCTCAGCCATCGCGAGGCGTTCCGGAATGCGATCGACAACAATCACCTGGCTGACTTTATATACCCCCTTCAGCGCCTGAACGGTCACCAGCCCCATTGGCCCGGCACCGTAAATCAGCGCCACGTCCTGGGTTATCGGTTTTGCCTGCCCGGTCACATTCGCGGCGATGGTGAACGGTTCCACCATGACCGCTTGCTTATCCTGAATACCGTCCGGAATCGTCCAGGCGTTTCTGGCGGGAACCACGGCGTACTCACTGAAGCCACCGTCCCGATGCACGCCCAGCACCACCAGCGACGTACAAACGTTCGGCTTGCCGACCGAGCACGGATAACACTGCCCGCAGCTGATCACCGGATCTACGCTGACGCGCTCACCCAGACGGGCGTCGCTCACCCCTTCGCCCACGGCATCAATCACGCCAAAAAATTCGTGACCTATCACGCGCGGGTATTTCGCAAACGGATTGTGACCACGGTAGATATGACTGTCGGAACCGCAAATGCCCGCCAGTTTGATCTTCACGCGCACCTCATCCTGAGCCGGGTGAGGAATATCGCGCGTTTCAATCACCAGTTCGTTGGGCTGACGAATCACTATGCTTTTCATTTATTGAATCCTTACCAGTTCCACAAAGTCCCGTCTTCCAGGCGGGCGACGGGCAGATATGCAGGTTCATACGGATATTTTGCCGCCAGTTTTTCGTCAAACTCGATGCCAAGGCCCGGTTTGTTGCCCGGATGCATATAGCCGTTATCAAACGTCCAACTGTGCGGGAAGACCTCCAGCATTTGTTCCGAATACCCCATGTATTCCTGAACGCCGAAATTAGGGACCCACAGGTCAAAATGCAGCGCCGCCGCATGGCAAACAGGCGAAAGATCGGAAGGGCCGTGCGAACCAGTACGAACCTGGTAAAGTGCCGCAAAATCGGCAATACGGCGCATCCCGGTTATCCCCCCCGCGTGGGTGATGGTGGTACGGATATAGTCGATAAGCTGCTCTTCGATGAGCTGTTTACAGTCCCAGATACTGTTGAACACTTCCCCCACCGCAATCGGCGTGACGGTATGCTGGCGAATCAGTCGGAAGCATTGCTGATTTTCAGCAGGAGTCGGATCTTCCATCCAGAACAGGCGATAGTCTTCGATACTTTTTCCAAACCGCGCGGCTTCAATCGGCGTCAGGCGGTGGTGCATGTCGTGCAACAGGTGTTCGTTGAAGCCGAATTTGTCGCGTACCGCGTCGAACAATTTTGGCGTGAAATCGAGATATTTTTCCGTGGACCACAGCTGTTCTTCCGGCCACTGGCCTTTCGTTGCAGGCTCGTAGGCCAGCCCTTTGCCTTTCGCCATCCCGTAGGTTGTTTTCATCCCCGGCACGCCGCACTGAACCCGAATGGCTTTAAACCCCAGCTCTTTATGGCGGGCATAGTCTTCCAGCACGTCATCAATGGTGTGCCCCGTGGTATGGCAATACACCATCACCCCTTCACGAGACGCTCCACCGAGCAGTTGATACAGCGGCATGTTGGCCGCTTTGGCTTTGATGTCCCATAACGCCATATCAATAGCGGACACGGCGGACATGGTGACTGGCCCGCGGCGCCAGTACGCGCCTTTGTAGAAGAACTGCCAGATATCCTCGATACGGTGAGCATCCCGCCCTATCAACTGTGGGCAAAGATGATCTTTCAGGTAGGACGCCACCGACAGCTCGCGTCCATTGAGGGTCGCATCACCAAGCCCAATGATCCCCTCATCGGTGGTGATTTTCAGCGTAACGAAGTTACGCCCCGGGCTGGTGACAAATACCTCAGCGGCAACAATCTTCATTTTTGATCCTTAGTTCTCATCGTCAACGGGTGAACGTTATCCACTCGCCAACTACCATACAAGTATATTGATCAAAAAAGGCTCATTGCATCACAAAAAAAGAAACAGGCATGGAAGATAAACCCGGCTACGGCGTTAAGCCGGGCGACAGAAAGGAGGGGAATTCACATTTTATTTGTTACGCGGTGCAAACTTCATTTATCCCTTTTTAAGCTCGACCCCAACCGGCCACGATAATCAACATTCCGCACAGCGCGATTACCGCCCCGGCCCAGTCGTAGTGGCTAAGACGCACCCCATCGACAAAACGCAGCCACAGTAACGCGGTGAAAACGTAAACGCCGCCATAAGCCGCATAGACCCTGCCACTGGCCGCTGGATGCAGCGTGAGCAGCCAGACAAATAGCATCAGCGAACCCGCCGCCGGTAACAACAGCCATGCGCTGGCGCCTCGTTTCAACCACAGCCAGGGCAAATAGCAGCCAATAATTTCACAAAGTGCGGTGGCAAAGAAAAGCAGGCTGGTTTTCAGCATTGAAAGGATCCCTGACGATTGTCGGCAAAGAGCTTAAGGATAAATTAATCTGAATAGAGGGAGAATCGCTCTTTTCTCAAAACCACAGCCATTGAGGTGCAGAATCATGGGTATCGACAGAATGGCAAAAATGGTGTTGCGCCGTCAGGGCATCGGCGTGAAAGAAAAAGTCGTTCGCTTTCGCGGCAGCACGCTCATCTTTCGCTATAACCAGGACGGGTACGACATTTACATTAACGGCACAAAAAGTAACTTCGTGAAGACCTCAGACGTCAACGAAGCCGTCCGTATCTATAAAACAACGCTCAGCGGCTCGTGCTGAGCGCCCTTCTTTTCACACTGCGGGTTTAGGAACCGTTGAACGCATCCGTTTCCTGATGGCTATTTCCTGCACCGGAGTTGTAGTAAACTTCGGGCATGGAGTCCCTCTTTTTCACCCAAAAGGAAACCGCAATGAAAGTGACTTTAAGCAAGCGCCTGTGCCTGACGGCGATGCTCGCGCTGGGTGCCATGACGCTAAGTACAGCCTCTTTCGCCGAGACCAGTAAGCTGATTATCGAGTCCGGTGACGGCGCGCAGAGCAAGCAAAATGCCGCAATGGACAAAGAGCAGTGGAACGACACCCGTTCACTGCGTCACAAAGTGAATACCCGCGCAGAAAAAGAGTGGGATAAAACTGATGTGGCTTTTGATGACCGTGATAAATGCCAGCAGAGCAGCAATCTGAACGCCTACTGGGAGCCGAACACCTTGCGCTGCCTTGACCGCAGCACGGGTCGCGCCATCAAGCCATAACTGCTCGGGGTGCTCAGGCGCCCCGTTCTCAGCTTATTCTCTCTTTAATCGTAAAAGGAAAAACGCATGGCCAACGCTTATACCGTTAAGCTGCGCCCATTGGAACGCGAGGACTTACGTTTCGTTCACCAACTCGACAATAACGCCAGCGTGATGCGCTACTGGTTTGAAGAACCTTATGAGGCTTTTGTCGAACTGTCCGATCTCTATGACAAGCACATTCACGATCAAAGCGAGCGCCGGTTTGTGGTGCAGTGCGATGGCGAAAAAGCCGGGCTGGTGGAATTGGTTGAAATCAACCATGTGCACCGTCGTGCCGAATTTCAGATAATCATTTCCCCCGATTACCAGGGGAAAGGACTCGCGTCTAAAGCCGCGCAGCTGGCAATGGACTACGGCTTTATGGTGCTTAATTTGTACAAGCTGTATCTGATCGTCGATAAAGAAAACGAGAAAGCGATTCATATCTATCGCAAGCTCGGTTTTCAGGTGGAAGGCGAACTCATCCATGAGTTTTTCATTAACGGGGAATACCGCAATACCATTCGTATGTGCCTGTTCCAGCATCAGTATCTGCCGCTAAAAGCCGCCAGCCACACGCTGCTGAAACCCACGGCTCAATAGTAGTCGATGCTGTTTTTGATGGTGTAATGCCGGGTCACCGGAGGCGTGACATTATCATCGATGATCTTCAGGTCGCAGGTCAGCGGGTTATCATGGCGATCGTAATCACAGGTTTGCGCCACGTTCCCGATGGTTTTGTCGTTCAAGGTACTGATGGCGGTGTAATCCAGCTTTTTACGTCTGTCCTTCGAGGGTGTTGAGACAATCTTCAGGGTTTCATCACCTCCGACAGACGTTTTACCGAGCGGATACCCCTCTTTATCGTAGTGGTAATCAACCGTCAACGCCTTCCCGTGAGCGGCGATAACAAAGCCATTCTCATCCGTATCCCACGTGAGCCCGACCGAAGGCATGCCCGCAAGCTGACATTTCCCCTGCAGCAAAATACGTTTTTCCTGCGTCGTCCCATCGAGATAGTAATTGGCATCCAGCACCAGCGTAGCGCCGGTATTACTTTCCACATCGTGAAGTTCTATCAGATCAAAACAGCCTTCCTGCGACAGCTGGGCCGTGACCCGTTTGGTGACCTCGCCTTTCTCGTTCATGAGCGTTTGGCTGAAATCTTTCACCGGTCCGCGCAGCGGATCAAAGTCAAACTCATTGGAGAAGCTCGCCATCTCCGGCGTGAACGCCACCGGCAGCGAGCTGTTATCACAGGCAGCCAGCAGGCTGAACACTGGCAGAATCAACAGCAGTTTTTTCACGCCCCATCCTTCTTTGGTCACTTTTCCCAATCATATTAGCAAATACAGCGTTTTACAGCACAAGTGCTATGCTTTTATCTCACGACAGCGATAAGGAGATTCATATGAAAAAGCATCACTGGCTGTGTGCGCTTTTGCTGGCAGGCGCAATGCCCGCGCTGGCCGCGCCTGAATCCTGCGAGCGTGTTAAAGACGACATTCAGCAGAAAATCATCCAGAACGGCGTACCCGAAACGGGCTTTACTCTGGACATCGTCCCCGGCGATCAGGCGGATCGGCCTGACGCTCAGGTCGTCGGCCACTGCGCCAACGATACGTTTAAAATCCTCTACACCCGCAACAGCAACGAGCAGCAATAGCGTCCCCCCTTCGGATGAAAGATATTATCTCTGGTTTGACCGGAGATAATATCTGTCTACCCCTAAGTAAGTAACATAGCGCCATCCTACGTCTGGCTGACTGCATAGCCGAATAATGACAACATGATGGAGCGAACGATGTCAGAGCATGAGCAGCATGAACACCAGGGCGGGATCAGCCGCCGTAGCCTGATCAAAACCTCCGCGCTGGGTTCTCTGGCGCTGGCGGCCACCGGATTCTCACTCCCCTTTACGTTAAAAAGTGCTACGGCGGCCGTTCAGCAGGCAACGCAACCCGAGGATAAGGTCGTCTGGGGTGCCTGCTCGGTGAACTGCGGGAGTCGCTGCGCGCTCCGTCTGCATGTCCGTGACGACGAAGTGTACTGGGTAGAAACCGACAATACCGGTGAGGATATTTACGGGAATCATCAGGTTCGAGCCTGTCTGCGAGGTCGCTCCATCCGCCGACGAATCAATCATCCCGAGCGTCTGAACTACCCGATGAAACGCGTAGGTAAACGCGGTGAAGGAAAATTTGAGCGTATCAGCTGGCCTGAAGCGCTGGATATTCTCTCCAACAGCCTGAAAAAGGTGGTGAAAGAGTACGGCAACGAAGCGGTGTACATCCACTACACCTCCGGCATCGTTGGCGGCAATATCACCCGCTCTTCACCCTATGCGTCTCTGGTCGCCCGTCTGATGAACTGCTATGGCGGCTCACTCAAGCAGTACGGTACCTACAGCACCGCGCAAATCGCCTGCGCCATGCCTTACACCTACGGCTCTAACGACGGTAACAGCACTTCCGATATCGAAAACAGCCAACTGGTGGTGATGTTCGGTAATAATCCCGCAGAAACCCGGATGAGCGGCGGCGGCATTACCTACTATCTGGAACAGGCGCGCGAACGGTCCAATGCCAGAATGATCGTTATCGATCCCCGTTACACCGATACCGCCGCCGGGCGTGAAGATGAGTGGATCCCGATTCGTCCCGGCACTGACGCTGCCCTTGTTGCCGGTATTGCCTGGGTGTTGATTGACGAAAATTTGGTCGACCAACCCTTCCTCGATAAATACTGCGTCGGCTACGACGAGAAAACGCTGCCAGAAGGTGCGCCAGCCAATAGCCACTACAAAGCCTATATCCTCGGTCACGGCGACGATGCCACGGCCAAAACGCCAGACTGGGCCGCACGGATAACCGGTATTCCGGCGGAACGCATCATTAAGCTGGCCCGTGAAATTGGTACGGCGAAACCGGCCTGTATCTGCCAGGGTTGGGGGCCACAACGTCAGGCCAATGGCGAGCTCACGGCTCGCGCCATTGCCATGTTGCCGATTCTGACCGGCAACGTCGGTATTCATGGCGGTAACAGCGGCGCCCGTGAATCGACGTATACCATGACCATTGAACGGATGCCGATTCTGGATAATCCGGTCAAAACCGCCATTTCCTGTTTCACCTGGACTGACGCCATCGAGCGCGGTGCCGAAATGACGGCCACCCGTGACGGCGTTCGCGGTAAAGATAAACTCGACGTGCCCATCAAGTTTCTCTGGAACTATGCCGGAAACACCATTATCAACCAGCACTCCGACATCAACCGTACTCACGATATCCTGCAGGATGAGTCGAAATGCGAGATGATCGTGGTTATCGAAAACTTCATGACCAGCTCGGCGAAATATGCCGATCTGCTGCTGCCGGATTTAATGACCGTCGAGCAGGAAGACATCATCCCCAACGACTATGCCGGCAACATGGGCTATCTGATTTTCATTCAGCCCGCCACTGCGCCAAAATTTGAACGTAAACCTATCTACTGGATGTTAAGCGAAGTGGCGAAGCGCCTGGGAGCAGACGTGCACCAGCAGTTCACCGAAGGCCGCAGTCAGGCGGAATGGTTGCAGTATCTGTACGCTAAAATGCTCGCCAAAGATCCCCAATTGCCGTCTTATGACGCACTCAAGGCGATGGGGATCTACAAGCGCAAAGATCCAGACGGGCATTTTGTGGCTTACAAAGATTTCCGTAACGACCCCGTTGCCCATCCGTTGAAAACACCGTCGGGGAAAATTGAGATTTACTCCGCACAGCTGGCAAACATCGCCGCCACCTGGCAAACGGACAAGGATGAAACCATCAGCCCACTGCCCGTCTACGCCTCCACGTTTGAAGGTTGGGACGATCCGCAGCGCAGCACATTCCCACTGCAGCTGTTCGGTTTCCACTATAAGGCGCGCACCCACTCCAGCTATGGCAACGTCGACGTCTTAAAAGCCGCCTGTCGCCAGGAAGTGTGGCTTAACCCGGTAGATGCGGCCAAACGTGGCATCCGCAATGGGGACATGGTGCGGGTATTTAACGCTCGCGGGGAACTGCGTATTCCGGCAAAAGTTACGCCGCGCATCATGCCTGGCGTGAGTGCCATGGGCCAGGGTGCCTGGCACGATGCCCGTATGGATGGCGATCGCATTGACCACGGCTCCTGTATCAACACCCTGACGACGCATCGTCCGTCACCGCTGGCCAAAGGTAACCCACAGCACACCAATTTGGTGGAAATTGAAAAGGTGTAACCGGGATCGGATCCTGTCGTCTACGTTTAATTCACAGAGTAAAACAGGCGTGGCCAATGTCACGCCGTAGTCAAGGAACAGAGTTATGAATCAACCGCAACCCGTCGAAGCCATCACCGTCAGCGCCCGTGTGCTGGGCGCGCTGTTTTATTTCGACCCGCAAAGTGAGCAGGCCGCTCCGCTGGTGCAGGCCTTTGTCGATGGCTCCTGGGCGCAGCAGTGGCCTGATGCCCTTCCGGTCAGCAACGCACTGATCGGAGAATTCCAGAACCAAAGCGAGGAGACGCTGGCGCAGGCCTATCAGCGCCTTTTCGTCGGGCCGTATGCTCTGCCTGCTCCGCCCTGGGGCTCAGTATGGCTGGACAGGGAAAATGTGTTGTTTGGCGATTCCACTCTTGCGCTGCGTCAGTGGTTACGCGAAAACAACATTGCGTTTGAAACTCAGCAGAATGAACCGGAAGATCACTTCGGCACCCTGCTGATGTTGAGCGCCTGGCTGAAAGAGAACGGCCAGGAAGAGGCCTGGCAGCAGCTTCTGGCCTGGCACCTGCTGCCGTGGTCAGGACGTTTCCTGCAGGAATTTACGGCGCATGCAGATCATCCTTTCTATAGTGCTCTCGGTCAACTGGCCCAGCAAACGCTGGCGGTCTGGCAGGAAGAACTGTTGATTCCGGTCACTGACAAAAAGCTTTACCGCTAACAGATTGCCCGCTGCAAGGCGGGCGACTTAACTTAAATATCAACCATCTGCAAAACATCAATTTGTTACAACGTCACTTTTAACATTCCTTTTTAAGACTTTTCTCACAAGCCGCTGACAGGCAAGACACCACCTTGCTTAACACCTTATTTACATCTGACGCCATTTTCCTATATTCCCCCGTTTTCTGGAAACCTGCCCCTTCCCTTGCTATAGGTCACAAACCAGCCGGGACATGGGGTCCCGCGGTGCATAACGATAAAACCTCGTTTCACCAACGCAGGTAAACAGGGAGACACACCGCAATGCACTCATCCTTACTGACGCGCGCGCTGTTGTTTATTGTCGCGATTGTCGCCGTCCTCGCTCTCGTCACCTGGGGAGTCGGCGTCCAAACCATTCAGTCCCGCCAGGTCGACCTGATTTATCTCGGGCAACAGCACCTGATACTGGTGTTCTCATCGATGTTTTTTGCCCTGCTGGTTGGCATTCCCAGCGGGATCCTGCTGAGCCGCCCGGCAGCTCGCGGTATCGCAGAATACGTGATGCAAATCTTCAACATTGGCAACACCCTGCCGCCGCTGGCCGTTCTGGCACTGGCGATGGTGATCGTCGGCATTGGCGACAAACCCGCCATAGTGGCGCTGTTTCTCGCGTCATTGCTGCCGATAGTGCGCAACACCTACGCCGGATTGTGTTCGGTACCGGGTTCATTGATTGAAGCCGCAAACGGCATCGGCATGACCAAAGGGCAACGCTTATGGCAGGTGGAGTTACCCAATGCCTGGCCGGTGATGCTCACAGGCATCCGCATTGCTACCGCGATTAACGTGGGGACCGCGCCGCTGGCATTCCTGATTGGCGCCAGCAGTTACGGCGAGCTGATTTTCCCCGGGATCTATCTGAACGACTTCCCAACCCTGATTTTAGGTGCAGTGGCAACCGCCCTGTTCGCCCTGTTCCTCGATACGCTGCTGGCGGGGCTTGGCCGCATTCTCAGCCCACACACCGCAGAATAACAACGATAAGGAACACAGCATGAGACGACTTTCAGCTCTGTTTGCCGCCGCCTTCGCGCTGGCGCTGACCGCCAGCCAGCTCCACGCGGCGCCGATCATTCTCGCCACCAAAAGCTTTACCGAGCAGCATATTTTGTCGGCGATGACCGTTCAGTACCTGCGTAAAAAAGGATTCCAGGTGCAACCACAAACCAATATCGCCACGGTGATTTCGCACAATGCGATGATTAACAAGCAGATAGACATGACCTGGGAGTACACCGGCACCGGGCTTATCATCTTCAACCACATCGATAAACGGATGTCACCGGAGGCGTCTTACGAAACGGTGAAACGTCTGGAGGCCAGACATGGTCTGGTGTGGCTGAAACCGGCTGAAATGAATAACACCTACGCCTTCGCGATGCAGCGCAAACGCGCCGACGCGGAGAACATCAACACCATCTCGGAAATGGTGGCAAAGATTGATCACATCCGTCAGACCGATCCTAAACATAACTGGCTGCTGGGCCTCGATCTGGAGTTCGCCGGGCGCAGTGACGGCATGAAACCGCTGCAGCAAGCGTATGACATGACGTTAGACAGACCGCAAATCCGCCAGATGGACCCAGGTCTTGTGTACAACGCCGTGCGTGACGGCTTCGTGGATGCCGGGCTTATCTACACCACCGACGGGCGTGTGAAAGGATTCGACCTGAAAGTGCTGAAAGACGACAAAGGTTTCTTCCCGAGCTATGCCGTAACGCCGGTCGTACGCAAAGACACGCTGGAGGCTAACCCCGGGTTGGAACAGGCGCTGGATAAGCTTTCCGGTCTGCTGAACAACGAGGTGATCACCGAGCTGAATAAACGCGTGGATATCGATCATCAAACACCGCAGCAGGTGGCTCACGATTTTCTGCGCAGCAAAGGTCTGGTCTAAGGAGAAACCATGGACACCCTTCATTACATGATTGATAACTGGCCCTATCTGGCAAGCCTGACCTGGCAACACCTGTGGCTGGTGTTATTGGCGGTGGGCTTGGCGATTGTGGTCGGCGTTCCGCTGGGGATATTAATCGTACGCCATCGCTGGCTGGCAACGCCGATTCTGGGGCTGACCACGATTCTGTTGACGGTACCGTCAATTGCGCTGTTTGGCCTGATGATCCCTTTATTTTCGCTGATCGGTCATGGTATCGGCGCCCTGCCCGCCATTACCGCTGTGTTCCTCTATTCCCTGCTGCCGATTGTGCGTAACACCCACACTGCGCTCGACAGCCTGCCGCCGGGTCTTCGTGAAGCCGGTCGGGGGATCGGCATGACCTTTTGGCAACGCCTGCGCTGGGTCGAAATCCCTATCGCACTGCCGGTTATTTTTGGGGGTATCCGTACCGCCGTGGTGATGAATATCGGCGTGATGGCGATTGCCGCCGTGATCGGCGCTGGCGGCCTGGGACTGCTGCTGCTCAACGGCATTGGCGGAAGTGATATCCGAATGTTAATTGCCGGTGCGCTGATGATTTGCCTGTTGGCTATCGTGCTCGATTGGCTGCTGCACCGTCTGCAGATTGTCCTGACACCTAAGGGGATTCGATAATGATAAAGTTAGAAAATCTGACCAAACAGTTTACGCAGAAAAACGGCCAGAGCTTTAACGCCGTCGACAACGTAAGCCTTAACGTCCCGGAAGGCGAAATGTGCGTCCTGCTCGGCCCGTCCGGCTGCGGCAAAACCACCACCCTGAAGATGATCAACCGCCTGATCCCATCCACCAGCGGCAAGATCCTGATTAACGGCCAGGACACCAGCGACATGGACACCGTCTCGCTACGCCGAAGTATGGGTTACGTTATCCAGCAGATTGGCCTGTTCCCGAACATGACTATCGAAGAAAACATCACCGTGGTACCGCGCATGCTGGGCTGGGAGAAAGCCCGCTACAAAGCACGAGCCGAAGCCCTGATGGATATGGTGGCGATGGATCCGAAAAAGTTTCTCAATCGCTACCCGAAAGAGATGTCCGGTGGTCAGCAGCAGCGTATCGGGGTGATTCGCGCACTGGCGGCGGATCCGCCGGTATTACTGATGGATGAACCTTTCGGTGCGGTTGACCCGATTAACCGTGAAGTCATCCAGAATCAGTTTCTCGAGATGCAGCGTCAGCTGAAAAAAACGGTCATGCTGGTGAGCCATGATATTGATGAAGCGCTGAAGTTGGGCGATCGCATCGCCGTCTTCCGCCAAGGGCGGATCGTGCAATGCGCCAGCCCAGACGAGCTGTTGGCAAAACCGGCAAATGACTTTGTCGGATCGTTCGTCGGCCAGGACCGAACCCTGAAACGCCTGCTGCTGGTGTCAGCCGGTGATGTGACCGACCAACAGCCGACTCTCACGGTTAAACGCGACACCGTCCTGCCAGAGGCGTTTGCCACCATGGATGACAATGACATCCGGGCAATTACCGTGGTCGACGACGACGGAAAACCGCTCGGGTTCGTGAAACGTCGCGAGGCCCGTCACGCCAGCGGCGTCTGTTCTGACCTGCTGCATCCTTTCCGTGCTACCGGGAAAGCAGACGATAATTTGCGCGTTGTGCTCTCCAGGCTGTATGAAAGCAACACCAGCTGGATGCCCATTGTCGATGAGGACGGGCGCTACAACGGGGAAATCTCACAGGATTATATCGCGGATTACCTCAGCTCCGGCCGGACGCGTCGGGCGCTGAATATTGCATCGATGGATTAACGCCCCTGCCCGATAGCGTCGTTATCGGGCAACCCTTTTGATTTTTATCAAGCACGCTCAGCGGGTTGCATATATTATTCAGTATCTTTCTCAGTCCCCTGGATCTCATGCACCGTCTTCATGCTTACCCCGACATCCAGGCCATGTTTCGCCGCCTGCTCATCGCAAGCGTCGTCGGCATCCTTGCCGCACTGGCCGTTGCCCTTTTCCGCCATTCCATGTTTGTGCTCGAAGGCTGGCTGCTCAGCAATGACAGCAGAAGCCTTGTCAACGCGGCAGCGTCACTGACTGGCTGGCGACGGGCGTTAACGCCTGCACTCGGTGGGCTGGCCGCAGGCCTGCTGCTGTGGGGCTGGCAACGTTATACCCGTCAACGTCCGCACGCGCCTACCGACTATATGGAAGCATTGGAAACGGAAGACGGCCGTTTTGATTATGGTGCCAGCCTGGTGAAATCACTGGCTTCGCTACTGGTGGTGGTGAGCGGCAGCGCGATTGGCCGAGAAGGCGCGATGATCCTGCTGGCGACGCTGGCAGCTTCGTTTTTTGCTCAGCGTTTTACGCCCAAAACGGAGTGGAAGCTGTGGATTGCCTGCGGTGCCGCCGCCGGGATGGCAAGCGCTTATCACGCACCGTTGGCGGGCAGTCTGTTCATCGCGGAAATCCTGTTTGGCACGCTGATGCTGGCCTCGCTCGGCCCGGTGGTGGTTTCGGCAGTGATTGCCCTGCTGCTGACCAATCTTCTCAGCGGCGGCCCTGAACTGCTGTACAACGTTCACGTCGATATTCCGCGCGGAGCGGCAACCTACGGTCTGATGCTGGCAACCGGGCTGGTCGCCGGACTGTGCGGCCCGCTCTTTGTCTGGATGATGGGTTTCAGCCATCAGCTGTTTTTGCGTCTGAAGCTTTCTCCACCGTGGCAGCTGTCACTGGGTGGCTTGATCGTCGGGCTGCTGTCGCTGCTGACCCCCGCCGTCTGGGGAAATGGCTACAGTGTGGTGCAGAGCTACCTGACCGCGCCGCCGTTAATGGCCGCTATCGGCGGGGTGTTTATCTGCAAACTGCTGGCCGTCCTTTCCAGCAGCGGCTCTGGTGCGCCTGGCGGCGTGTTCACTCCCACGCTGTTCGTCGGGATGGCCGTCGGTATGCTGTTTGCACGCATGTGGGGCGTCTGGTTGCCGGATGGCAGTGAACTGGCAATTCTGCTGGGGCTGACGGGAATGGCGACACTGCTGGCGGCAACCACGCATGCGCCCATTATGTCGACACTGATGATTTGTGAGATGACCGGGCAGTATTCGCTGCTGCCCGGTTTACTGATTTCAAGCGTGGTGGCCTCGGTTCTGTCGCGAACCTTACGCCAGGACTCCATTTACCGCCAGCACGTCGCCGAACACCGATAAATCGATGTACTGAGCCAGCTCGCGCTGCTCTGCTCGTGGCAGATAAGGCAGTTCACCGATCAGCGGTGCGGGAAGTTTTTTGCACAGTACGTCGATAATTTCCGCGTAATGCGCCAGACCCGGATTAATGCGGTTTGCCACCCAGCCGAGCAGCGGTAGGCCATCATTAGCAATCGCCTGTGCGGTCAGCAGCGCGTGGTTGATACACCCTTCCTGAATACCGACCACCATCACCACCGGCAGCTGTTCCTGCACTACCCATTCGGAAAGCGGACGCAGATCGTTCATCAGACTGCGCCAGCCGCCAGTCCCTTCAACCACAACGTGGTCAACGCTTTCGCTCAGGGTAGCCAGGCCGTTGGACAACAGGGAATAATTGATCGGGCAGCTGTGCGCTACGCTGCTTTCATCTTCGCTGAGCGCAATAGGATTGATCGCGCTGTAAGGCAGATCGGGGGTGGAAACGCTTTGCAGCACCAGCGCATCTTTGTTGCGCAGGCCTTCCGACGTTTCCTTGCTGCCTTTGGCGACAGGTTTGTAGCCCGCCACACGCTTGCCATTGGCGGCCAGCGCCTGCAGCAACGCACGCGAAACCACTGTTTTGCCAACAGCTGTGTCCGTACCCGTAATAAAGAAACGTTTAAGCATGACTCACTCCACCGCCTTGACGTGAATATATAAACCAGGGTGATTAATTCAAAGCGGAGGGGAGTTTACGTTATGCAACAAAAAGCCAGACTGATTTAGCGCAATTTTTGGCTTATCAGTGAAAATTTGTTAACCCTGTAACAATCTGATCAATAAAGAACCGTTATAAAGCGCATCTTTGACCAGTGCCGCTCCGGTCATGGTGCCGCGGTTCAAAAACTGCGTACTTTCAACGGCAATGTGCTGGCTGTAGGCAGGAAGCGACTGCTGATGAATGCAGGCGCTGATGGTGGGAAAGAGGATATCGGCGGCCTGATTAAACGGCGAACCGATAAGAATTTTTTGCGGATTAAATAAATTCACCATAATGGCGAGGATCCGCCCCACATGCGTCCCGACGCCGCTGATGATGTCTTTGGCCAGCAGGTCGCCCTGCAGCGCCGCCTGGCAAAGCCATTCGACGGTCAGCGGCTGCTGATGCAGCATCGAGCTCATCGACTGTTTCATGCGGACCTGCGCCACTTCCAGCACGCTTTCGACGCTGGCAATGGTTTCCAGACAGCCATGATTGCCGCAATAGCAGCGTTTGCCATAAGGGTCGACCTGGGTGTGACCAATCTCCACCAGGCTGCTACTGCCCGCGTGCAGCAGGCGACCATCGGTGATCACCCCGGCCCCCACGTTATGATCAATCACCACCTGAATAACATCCCGCGCCCCGCGAGAGGCACCAAACAGCGCTTCGGCCATCGTCCAGGCGCTGATGTCATGCTGAAGGTAAACCGGTACGCCCGTGCGCGATTGCAGCGCGTCGCCCAGCGGAACATCTCTGGCATCATCATAAAAAGGCATCCGATGAATGATGCCATTCTCGGTATCAATAATGCCCGGAAGCGTAATGGCGATGGCCGTCAGACGTTCCAGCTTCTGCTGGTGACGAATAAAGAAATGGTCGATGTGGTCGATGATGCGATCGAGGAACGGTTTTTCATCCACCAACGGCAGTTCCTGCTCCTCTTCCACCACCAGCTTGCTGCTTAAATCCCGCAGCGCGAGGTTAATTTCACCCCGGCTGATGCGGACAGAGAGATAGTGCCAGGCTTCCGTTTCCACCTTCAGCCCGACTGCCGGGCGGCCGCGGCTGCCGGGATCCTGAATTTCCGTTTCCTGAACCAGATGTGCTTCCAGCATTTCGCGAACGATTTTGGTGATACTGGCCGGTGCCAGCTGAGCCAGACGGGAAAGGTCGATTCGCGATACCGGTCCCAGCTGATCAATCAGGCGATAAACCGCGCCCGCATTGGTCTGCTTAATCTGATCGATATGCCCTGGCTGACTTTCTGCTACCACCACCGACTTCCTTATTTTCGCGCTTCGAAATAAACTATTGCTATGGTGAAGCACTTCAACACAACGCGTCAAATTTTTACTTAGCCTTGTGATTTACTGCACATTTTTTCGTGTATTTTCAGAAAAAAACTGCCCGCTGATGGCCGCTGAGAGCTGTTCGCGAAAGTGAATCGCGGCCTGACTCGGTTCGTGGTGTTTCGACCATACCAGCCACATCTCTGACACCGCATCGGGATCGCTTATCGGCAGCCAGCGCATTTCATTGAGTTGCACCCGCTGAAAAGACGCCGGCAGAATCGAAACCCCCAGTCCGGCGGCCACCAGCCCGATAATCGTCATCGCTTCCCCTACCTCCTGGGTAATGAGAGGCGTCCCAAAACGGCGCAGCAGTCCAAGAATATCGTCATATAACCCGGTGCCAACGTGCGGATCAAAAAAGACCAGCGGTTCCGCCACCAGCTCCGCCAGCGTCACCGAGCGCTGTTGCGCCAGCGGATTGTCACCTGGGATCATCGCCAGCAGCGGTTCATGAAGGATGACCTGCCGCTCAAGGCTGTCCGGAAGCTGCGTTTTACGCATCAGGCCCAGATCGAGCGTCCCCGCATTTAAAGGTGCGATTTGCTCCCGGGTATTACTTTCACGCGTCTGGAGATGCACCTCCGGATAATCGCGACGAAACCGGGAGAGCGTTTCGGATACCGCGCTGATAAAAGGCGCTGATGACGTAAAGCCGATTCGCAATTCCCCCGTTTCTCCCTGATGCAGCCTGGCGGCCCGCGCGGCGGCTTCATCCACCTGGAACAGAATTTGTCGGCTGTCCTGCAAAAACTGTGTCCCGGCCGCGGTCAGACTCACGCTACGGTTGGTTCTGGCAAACAGACGCGCCTGCACCTGTTGTTCAAGGATTTGAATCTGTTGGCTCAACGGCGGTTGTGAAATGTTCAGCCGCGCCGCAGCCCGACCGAAGTGCAGCTCTTCAGCCACGGCGACAAAATAGCGTAAATGGCGAAGTTCAATACTCATATGTTTAACGTCTTATTTGAGATTATTAATATATTAGACAGAATATTTACATTTACCTACTCTGGAGAGGTGACATTATGTGTTGTTTTCACGCAAGGATCCTCCAGTGAGTCGTACTACCACGGCTGATATCGCCCCGGCCAGCGACGTTATCAGCGTAAGCCCGCAAGAGCCTGGCCAGTTTATTAAGCGCGGCACGCCACAGTTCATTCGCGTCACGCTCGCCCTCTTTTCCGCCGGGCTTGCCACCTTTGCCCTGCTCTATTGCGTGCAGCCGATCCTGCCGGTGTTATCCCATGAGTTTGGCGTATCCCCCGCCAGCGCCAGTATTTCGCTCTCGGTCTCCACGGGACTCCTGGCTGTGGGGCTGCTGTTCACCGGGCCGCTCTCTGATGCGATAGGCCGGAAACAGGTGATGGTCACCGCGCTGCTGTTGGCCTCCTGCTGCACCCTGCTTTCCACGATGATGACCAGTTGGCACGGCATTCTGATTATGCGCGCGCTGATCGGGCTGTCTCTGAGCGGCGTGGCGGCGGTGGGCATGACCTACCTGAGTGAAGAAATCCACCCCAGCTTTGTCGCTTTTTCAATGGGCCTGTATATCAGCGGCAACTCGATTGGAGGGATGAGCGGACGTCTGCTTACCGGGGTCATGACGGATTTCTTCGGCTGGCGCGTGGCTATTGCGATGATTGGCTGTTTCGCGCTGGCGGCCGCGCTGATGTTCTGGCGCATTCTGCCCGACTCGCGCCACTTCAAAGCCGCGTCACTGCGACCGAAATCCCTGTTCATAAATTTCCGCCTGCACTGGCGCGATCGCGGTCTTCCGCTGCTGTTTGCCGAAGGCTTTTTGCTGATGGGCGCTTTTGTCACCCTCTTTAACTACATTGGCTATCGCTTGATGCTCTCGCCCTGGTCGTTGAATCAGGCGGTCGTCGGCCTGCTGTCGGTGGCCTACCTCACCGGCACCTGGAGTTCACCAAAAGCCGGGGCGATGACGCAACGCTATGGCCGGGGTCCGGTGATGATCTTCTCGACCGGAATTATGCTCAGCGGCCTGCTGTTAACCCTCTTCTCTTCCCTGTGGCTGATTTTCACCGGCATGCTGCTGTTCTCCGCAGGTTTCTTTGCCGCGCACTCTGTTGCCAGCAGCTGGATTGGCCCACGCGCACGCCGGGCCCGCGGGCAGGCCTCGTCACTCTATTTATTCAGCTACTATCTGGGATCAAGTATTGCAGGAACCCTGGGGGGCGTGTTCTGGCACAACTGGGGCTGGAATGGCGTGGGGAGTTTTATTGCCGCAATGCTTATCCTGGCGCTGTTCACCGGCCGTTGCCTGCACAAGCGCCTGCACTGATTGTTTCTTACGGCCCGCCGCCGGGCGGGTTGTTTACCCCAGCCCTAACAATGCCGAGAGTCCTCCCAGTTCCTGGAGGGCGCCGAACGACAGCAACGTAATACAAACCCAAACAAACGGATTCATGATGAACTCCGCAAAATTGTTAACCTGATGTTAATTATGACGTGAAAAACGCTTTTTATCTCAGACTTTGGTATTGTTTTTTGACTGCCCTCTCACAATCTCATTCATTCGGATTAAGGCTCTCATGAACAATAACGACTATCAGCAGCTTACCCGCACCTTTCAACGCCTTTCGCGCTTTTCGCATCTTTCCGCCATTGCCGGTTGGGACATGGCCGCGATGATGCCTGCAGGCGGCAGCACCGCCCGGGGTGAAGCGCTCGCCGAGCTGGGTGTGCTCCAGCACCAGATCCTGACTGACAAAAAAGTCGGTGAATGGCTGGCAGGGGCGCAGCAGGAAAATCTCAACGATGATGAACAAGCCAACCTGCGTGAAATGACCCGTGCTTATCAGCAGGCGGCGTTACTGCCAGAAAGTCTGGTTGAAGCCAAATCGCTGGCCGGCAGCCGCTGCGAACACGCCTGGCGTACCCAGCGTAAAAACAACGACTGGCAAGGCTTTGCACCAAATCTGAAAGAAGTGGTGCGATTGAGCCGGGAAGAAGCCAGGATCCGTGCTGAAGCCAGCGGCAGTTCACGCTATGACGCGCTGTTGGATATTTATGAACCCGGCATGACCAGCGCTCGCCTTGACGTGCTGTTTACTGACCTGAAAAGCTGGCTACCCGAACTGCTGCAGGCGGTAGAAAAGAAACAGTCTGCGCAGTCGCTGATTGATCCACAAGGCCCGTTCCCGACCGAAACCCAGCGTCAACTGGGGCTCGACGTGATGACATCACTCGGTTTCGATTTCAACGGCGGTCGACTGGACGTCAGCTCTCACCCGTTCTGCGGCGGCGTGCCGGAAGATGTGCGGATCACTACACGCTTTGATGAAAACGACCTGCTGAGTGCGCTGTTTGGGGTTATCCACGAAACGGGTCACGCGCGTTATGAACAAAACCTCCCGCGCCAGTGGGCCGGACAGCCGGTCGCCCAGGCTCGCTCCATGGGGATTCATGAATCACAGAGCCTGTTCTTTGAGATGCAACTGGGCCGTAGCGCGGCGTTTCTCAAACATCTGTTACCGATGATCCAGCAGCATTTTGGCAACCAGCCCGCGTTCACTCTCGATAACTTTATCGCCTGGAGCCAGCGCGTCGAGCGGGGTTACATTCGTGTAGATGCCGATGAAGTCAGCTATCCGGCACACGTTATCCTGCGTTATGAAATTGAACGTGCGCTGATTGACGGTGACATTGAAGTGGATGACATCCCGGCACTGTGGGATGAAAAAATGCAGCAGTATCTGGGGCTGTCCACCAAAGACAACTACCGCAACGGCTGCATGCAGGATATTCACTGGACTGACGGTGGCTTCGGCTACTTCCCGTCTTATACCCTCGGCGCGATGTACGCTGCACAGCTGTTCCAGGCGGCCCGTAAAGCGCTGCCTGGCCTGGACGCCCAACTCACCGACGGCAACTTCGCCCCGTTGTTTGCCTGGCTACAGCAAAATATCTGGCAGCACGGCAGCCGCTTTAGCAGCGCAGAGTTAATCACCAAAGCGACAGGTGAAGAACTTAACAGCCGCTATTTCCGCGAACATTTGACTGCGCGTTACCTCTGATGTGTACAGCGCCAGAGCGGGTTCTGGCGCTGTATTTTCGGTTGTCCATTCGAGGCCCGGGTGGCCTGAAAATCACCGTATGCAATTTGCTCCCGTGACCCTTTTCCATCGCAAAAACAAATAATCCCCCGAAAGGGAATTCATTAGCTGGTGTGGTTAGCAACCGAGAATTTGCATTTGTTTTTCTTTCGATGCTCGTAATCACCCCAATCCTTTATCACAGCACCCGAGTAAGGCGATCTGTTTCCCTGGATAATCACTTCGTAGGGATGGCCCTTTACCCCTATCAGCTTAAAATTGTACACCGCGCCCCCATCCAGCGTATCGGCAGACAATGGATAAAGCCCTTCAGCCTGGTGTGCTATCTCCGTTCCCCCCGAATCCATCAGCTCAGCCACGTAGCCCGCAGAACCGGCTTCAGCTTTCACCAATACGCTGGAGGTGAATTTATATCCGTTCCCACAAGCCCCGCGATACACGGTTCTCATCCCTGCCGCATGACCCACAAAAGAGGTCGCGAGCAAACCAAACAACCATGCTCCTTTCATCACTGGCAGTCATGTTCCCTGCAGGCCGTAGCCCGCGTTATATCCGTTTCTGCTTTCGCTTTGACGTGTTTCATCGCCGCCTCGCCCCTCAATCGTCATCCTGTTTTTAACGCTCATTCTGCTACCCCGCCCAATCAAAAACCCCACAATGCTAAAGACATCATGGGGTTGGTTATAATCGTTAGGTGCGCATTGCCGTTTAGTTTTGGATTTGATCCAGCGCGCGGCGGTGATCCCCTTTTAAACCTGAGTAACAACCCTTTCTTTATGCCTTTGGGGGGCTCTCTTCGGCGGCCACCCTGAGTCATTAATCAAAAAGAGACAATCATTGCGGACAATTGAAGTGACGAGGGACGAACCTCTCCTTTACTGCATTGATTTTAAAGAGATATTTATAAGCACCTGATTTCGTACATACCGTTACACGCCGATACCAATCACCAACGGAAACCTCGATAAGACAAGCATATAGTTACTTCAACGGCCCCGCAGTGGGGTTGAACAAAAGAAACCAAATTCGAGGATTTCAGAATGAATAAAGTATTAGCTCTGGTTGTTGCCGCTGCTATGGGTCTGTCTTCTGCTGCTTTCGCTGCTGACACTGCTGCTACCAGCACTGCTGCTGCACCAGCTGCAACCACTCACGCTGCACCGGCTAAAACCACGCATCATAAGAAACACAAGAAAGCCACCAAAACTGAAGCAGCTAAACCAGCCGCAGAGCAGAAAGCTCAGGCCGCTAAAAAGCACCACAAAAAAGCAACCGCAGCTAAACCTGCTGTAGAGCAGAAAGCTCAGGCTGCTAAAAAACACCACAAAAAAGCAACCGCAACTAAGCCAGCTGTAGAGCAGAAAGCTCAGGCTGCTAAAAAGCACCACAAAAAATCAGCAACTAAGCCCGCTGTAGAGCAGAAAGCTCAGGCTGCTAAAAAGCACCACAAAAAAGCAGCAACTAAACCTGCTGTAGCGCAGAAAGCGCAGGCTGCTAAAAAACATCACAAGAAAACCACCAAGCACGAAGCCGCTAAACCGGCCGCTCAGCCAGCTGCATAAGTTCGCAGTCGGTAGTCTGGTCTTGTATACTAAATCGGCGCTGTTTCAGCGCCGTTTTTTTCCGGAGAGCAACAATGCTGCGTCGCTATCGTTTTGAGCTCATCCTGCTGCTGCTGATCATTTGTGCCCTGGTAGCCACCCGGTTCTTTTTGTCCTGAGTGTAGTACGCTGATTTTACTCCCACTTTTCCTCCATCCCGTCTATAGTTAGCACACTGGGTTACCTTTTTTATAATCAGAATCGCCCTCCAGAGAGAGTTATGCGCAGATCCATAGTGTTTTTGCTGGGAGCCGTTAGTCTATTTTCTCCTTTGACCCACGCTGATGATGACAGTGATGACACCGGCATCAGTGCCAAAGATTTAAAGACGCTGTTTTTTGGTCACGATGACCGCGTCAAAGTTACCAATCCGACGGCTTCGCCGTGGGATGCTATTGGCCAGTTGGAAACCGCCAGTGGCAATCTTTGTACTGCCACGCTTATCTCCCCCCATCTGGCACTGACCGCCGGACATTGCCTGTTAACGCCGCCCAACGGTAAGCCGGATAAAGCCGTTGCTTTGCGCTTTATTTCGCAAAAAGGGGGTTGGCGATATGAAATTCATGGAATTGAAGGCCGCGTGGCGCCGTCGCTTGGCAAACGCCTGAAGCCGGACGGTGACGGCTGGATAGTGCCTCCATCGGCGGCACCGTGGGACTTCGGTTTAATTGTACTGCGCTATCCCCCTTCAGGCATCACCCCGTTGCCGCTGTTCGAAGGCGATAAAGATGCCCTGACGGCCGCGCTTAAAGCCACCGACCGTAAAGTCACCCAGTCCGGTTATCCGCTGGATCATCTTGAATCGCTGTATACTCACAGCGACTGCATTGTCACCGGCTGGGCACAAACCACGGTGCTGTCTCACCAGTGTGATACGTTGCCAGGCGACAGCGGCTCACCGCTGATGCTGAAAACGGATAACGGCTGGCAGTTGATCGGCGTACAGAGCTCGGCGCCTGCTGCAAAAGACCGATACCGTGCCGACAACCGGGCCATTTCTGTGACGGGTTTCCGCGATAAGCTGGAAGCACTGGCAAACCAGTAGTTAGCACTGTCGCTGCTGGCGTAACTGCAGCAGCGACGCAATCGGCATCGGCTCACTAAACCAGAATCCCTGCAGCTGATCGCATCCCGCCAGCCGCAGCAGCTTCATCTGTTTTTCATTCTCAACGCCTTCGGCAACCACCTTCATCCCCAAAGCACTGGCAATGCGAATCGTGCCGCTGACCAGCGCAGCCGCCTGATCGTCGCTATCCACCAGCCCTGCCAGCGATTTATCAATTTTGATGGTGTCAAAATTAAAACGCCGCAGATAGCCGATGCTGGAATAGCCCGTCCCAAAATCATCCAGGGCAATCGCAGTCCCCAAGGCTTTCAGATTGGCGATGGCCGAGCGCGCCCGTTCCGGGTTTTCCAGCACGTATGTTTCCGTGACTTCCAGCTGGAGGCGGTAAGGCGGAAAATGGCAGGACTCGATAACCTGAGCGACTTTGTTTTCAAATTCCGGGTCACGAAACTGCGCCGGTGAAATATTGACCGACAGCCTGAGGCCGTCAAACTTTTGCAGATCCGTACAGGCCCGACGCAGGACGAACTGCCCAAGGGCATAAATCAGCCCACTGGTTTCCGCAATGGCAATAAACGCATCGGGTTTCAGCTCGCCCTTTGGCCGCCGGGGCCAGCGTACCAACGCCTCCACGCTGGTCATTTTCTGTGACCGGGCGTCCACAATCGGCTGATACCAAACGTCAAATTCGTTGTTCTCCAGCCCGTCACGAATATCGTTTTCAATACCGAGCTGGTATTCCCGCGCGCTGTTCAGTTCGGCATCATAATGCGTAATCCGTCCCTTGCCGGTTATCTTGGAGTGGTACATGGCGATATCTGCCCGACGAAACAGCTCCGAGCTGGTGCTGTTCTCAAGGATTCCGCTGGCAATGCCGATACTGGCGCTGATGTGGATAGTCCGTTCGCCAATCTGAATCGGTTGGCTGAGCGTATCGAGGACCATCCCGGCAAACGCGGCGGCTCTCTGCCCTGAATCAGCACCGCTTACCGTCATGGCGAATTCATCGCCGCCAAGCCTGGCCAGCATGCCGCCTGTTGGCAACTGCGTTTGCAGCGTGTGCGCGATGTGGACAATCAGTGCATCCCCCACATCGTGGCCATAGATATCATTCACATCCTTAAAGCCATCGAGATCGATAAACACCACGGTTTTCAACTCTTCATCGCCACGGCGAGTGGCGTGCTCCAGCTGTTCGATCAGCGCCCGACGATTAGGCAAATGACTGAGCCAGTCCGTCATGGCGATTTCCCGGGCCTGTTTTTCACCCCGCGCCAGTTTGTACAGCCCGAGGCTGCTCAGGATGATAAACAACAGGATAAGCCCCGCCGCCAGCGCCACAATTTTTCGGATCTCCGGAGAGGCCGCCATCGCCGCCTCCGCCCCCGGAAGCCTTGGCTGCCAGTTCAGATAGCCCACCACCTTGCCACCCGAACTCATCAAAGGAACGCTGTACTCGCTGTGCTTTTGCGGTGTGAAATTAAGATTGGCAATCTGAAAGGTATTGCCCAGATCTTTTAAAATCCCGGGATTAATATGCCGGGTAATGATCAGATAACGCCGGGTGGCGTCGTACACGTTCAGGCGACTGGTCATGGGGCGAATCAGGCCGATGCCAACAAAAGCAATCCCTTCGCGGGTCTGGGTGATCCCGGCATAGACATTCTTGCCGCTGGCTAATTCAGCCTTATGTTGGGCAATCAGCGCCCGTAATCCTTCCCCGAAAAAGGTCAGATCGTGTTCGTTAAACGACTGGCTATGAAACGATCCCCACAGTACCTGATAACGTTGGTCTAACACGAACGTGCCGTCGTAGAGATTATTGATTTTGAAGCCCGCGCCCCAGGTCTCATACAGCCAGCGGGTGTCCAGTACCGGGGCGTAAACTTTGTGCACCGCATCGTCCCAAATGGCGTTATCCACCACCAGCGACATCACGCGATTCACTGACGTCTGAATCGCACCGTCCACCGACAGCGCCGAACGATGAGCATCGATGGCATTGATTTTACTGCTGATAAGATGCTGAGAGAGATACAGTAGGGAAACGATAGAAACAATCAGCCCAATGCCCGCCATAAAGAGCATCACAAACAGCGTTTTCGCGGTAACGATATTACGCCAGCGAGATGGATTAAACATTCGCGACCCTCATGCACGTGACAGGCATCCGGGGAAATGCACCCTATTCTGATAGCGTAATACAGCCAGCATTTTTCGCTGCCCACAAATGCGGGCAGCGTCACATCATGCAAGTTTAATCATCACCATCCCGGCGATTAATAAGCCTAAACCGATCCATCCTTTGCGGTTGAGACGCTGTCCAAACAGGATCCAGCCTGCAGCCAACGTGGCTGCGACGCCAAATCCGCCCCAAATGGCATAGGCTACGGAGAGGTCAATCCCTTTCACTGCCTGCGACAACGCGCTAAACGCGGCAAGTACCGCCACCAGCGAGATGATTCCGTAAGATTTGCGCCTGAAACCATCGGAAAATTTCAGAAAAATATTGGCGATAATTTCCAGCACGATAGAGCCTGCAAGCCACGCAGCGTGTACCCACTCAAACTGTTGCATGGGTCACCTCGCCGCGGTTCGCTTTTTTACGGGTGCCTGATTTGATGAGCACAATCCCCAGCACCAGCGTTGCCAGGCCTGCGCCTTTCATCAGCGTCAGGCTTTCATCAAAAATCAGCACGCTGAAAAGCGTAATCAGCAAAATACCCACGCCTTCCCACAAGGCATACGCCACGCCCAGCGCTATTTTCTTGACCGCGAAGGACAAAAATATATAAGAAAGCGCAATCATGGCGAGCATTAAAATATAGCCGGCGTGTCCATCGCTCACGCTGGCCCATTTCATCGATAAGGTGCCGGTAATTTCGGCGATAATCGCCAGTCCTAATAAAATCCAGTAATACATGGTTCTTCTCCTGCCTGAGAATATAATCGGCCGCCGCCTGCATGGTGATGCAAACGCCGAAAAAGTGATTAAGATTTAGCTGAAGTGCAGGAAAAGACTAAAGCGCCGAACGCCAGTGTTGCTCACCAGAGATCAGGAAAAAGGAAGGTAAAACAAGGGTATGTTTTGAAAGGCATTGATCGAACAGCTTGTTCGTGAAGGTCATGTCCATAAAACTACAATTATCCGCGATGTTGCTTCTCTTCCTTGCGGATGAAAATTGTCCTCAGTGGTTAAACACAGCGTAATTCTGACATAGCGCTATGCTAAACTCAAAGTCTTTGCACTTCTTTACGGTGCAGGTTGTGCGCCGGTCAGTGTATTCCGGCAGAATTGGGTTTTTAATATTGTTAATGACAATTTCTCAGGGAAAATGATGGCTAAGCCTATTATTACGCTTAACGGATTAAAGATAGTGATTATGCTGGGGATGTTGGTCATTATCTTCATCGGCGTGCGTGTTGCTGCCGAAATTATTGTGCCGTTCATTCTGGCGCTGTTCATCGCCGTCGTGCTCCATCCCGTCACTCAGCTGATGGTGCGGATGAAGATACCGCGGGTGCTGGCCATCACCCTGCTGGTCGGTTTTATCATCCTGGTCGCCGTCCTGCTTCTGGCCACGCTTGGGACCTCGCTGAACGAACTGGCACGCACCCTGCCGCAGTATCGCTCCTCGCTGATTGTGCCACTGCACAATCTGGAACCCGTGATACAAAAACTGGGGATCACGGCGTCGGTGGATCAGTTGGTGAAATATATCGACCCCAATGCGGCAATGACGCTGGTCACCGGTCTGCTCACCCAGTTGACTAACGCCATGTCATCCATTTTCCTGTTGCTGCTCACCGTGGTGTTTATGCTGCTTGAAGTGCCCCAACTGCCCGCCAAGCTCCAGCAGATGATGGCTCGCCCGGCGGAAGGGATGGCCGCGATTCAGAAAGCTATCGACAGCGTGACCCACTACCTGGTGCTGAAAACAGCGATCAGCGTTGTGACCGGGCTGGTGGCGTGGGCCATGCTGGCGGCGCTGGATGTCCGCTTCGCCTTTATCTGGGGAATGTTGGCCTTTGCCCTGAACTATATCCCCAATATTGGTTCCGTGCTGGCGGCCATTCCGCCCATTTTGCAGGTGTTGGTGTTTGGCGGTTTTTACAACGCGCTGGTGGTACTGGCGGGCTATCTGGCGATCAACCTGGTGTTCGGAAACATTCTCGAACCACGCATTATGGGACGCGGACTGGGGCTTTCAACGCTGGTGGTGTTCCTGTCGCTTATTTTCTGGGGCTGGCTGCTCGGCCCGGTTGGAATGCTGCTTTCTGTGCCGCTGACGATCATTGTCAAAATTGGTCTTGAACACACCGAAGGCGGTCAAAGCATTGCCATCCTGCTGAGCGATTTGAGTAAACCCTGATTCGATGGCAGGTCTCATCCTGCAGCCGTGCAAGCAGTGCGCGCCTGATCCCTGTAGAGCATCCGGGACTAAAAAAATGGAGGCAGTACGCCTCCATTTTTTACTTTTTCTTCATTTTGACAAACAGCATATGTGAAAACCAGCCTGCCAAAAATATCACTAATACCCAACCATAAAACCATACAGTGAAAATCATCGCGCCTGTTTCTCTGTTCTTCTTATGTTTAATAAGATCTTATTTAATGATGACCTTACTGACCGTATTAATGTGCTTATCCACGACCAGCTGGACTGATTTCTGCTCTTTGTCAGACCAGAATAAATACGGGGTTTCGTCGCTCGGACGGAAACCCTTCGCTTTAAGCTGTTCCGCGCTTTTAGCAGCATCTTTACCGACTAACCCATGGGCAAACTGAGTCAGATCAAATGCACCGGTTTGCGTCGCCATGGCTCTGGCTTTCGCTTCACTTGCCGCCTGATTCTGACCACGCGTTTTGTGAATATCACAGATACCTTCCGATTCCGTCACCTGCGTACATCCACTGCGTTCTAACTGTTGGCGATAGTGCTCGCTGATGGCATGTGCGGGCAATGCCGCAAAAGCCGAGAGCAGGAGTGCGAACGCCAATTTTTTACTTATCATCATCATTTACCTTATTATTACACTTATCATCATTAATAATGGAACTCCCCGCTAACACGGCCGCCAGCACTGGGTGAATCAGGAAGCGCAACCTGTAGATTGACCGACGACTGTGAGCCCTGGGTCAGTCCTGGCTCGTTCATGTAGACACCATTGTTATTTAATCTTTAATAAATACACGCATCAATAAGTTAATCAATGAATAAAAAATCCACCCAAACAGGCAGACCATACCCCATATCACCATTAAAATTTCAGCCATTGTTTTGACAATCTCTGTCGATATTATCTTGCCAATGCGATGCAGATTAAAATCATTGCTTTTGATAATAAGATGCCTGCCCACGTGGTATTCGTAGATAATGACATCGTCAATGCGATGATTCCTAAACAGGTGTGTGTTGTTATTATTTAAATTTCTATTAACATGTCCAAACTGAGTGTTGTTAGAGCAGATAAAACAAAGGTTATACGGGTCTGACCAGTTATTCAATATTGATAATGCAGTGCGCTCATTATATTTATTTATGAAATTGCAAAGCAAATGCATGTTTGCTTATGGATTGACCTTCATATGAAATATTTTGCTTTAGATAGTCTGCTACTTTAATTTTATGTTAGGAAATTAGAACGTTTCTTTCTGCTTATTTGTTATTTTCTTGTGCATTTAAATAAGATGTTAAGAACCCGTCACCATGTTGGGGATCCCGCGGGCGTGGGTAAGCCTCTGGCACGCGCCGGTAGCCCATGCAATGCAAAACTGATGCTTATTCGCTTCGGTGTATAGCCGTACGCATTTGCCGCAACCATTGACGCAGCAGCACCCGCCCTGCTCCCTTTCAGCCATGGAAGTTCTCGTGGGGCTGGCTCAGAAAGTCCTGCGAGCCATCCACCGTTTTGGATGCACCGACGCCTGCCTGAGCCATGGGCAGAACGCCGCTGGTCTACATAATCAGCCGGTCAATCCAACCCGCGAGGATCGCCTCGCGCACAAGCAGTACAATCACGCCCCATATCAGTAATATCCTTATTACCATTCCTGCTTTACACCCCTCATCTTTACCTCTGTTTGCACGCTGACATCGATAAAGTAACGTGCTGGATCTATACGTACCATAAACAAGAGTAATAGATAACGGAGGAAAGCGCCCGGGTGCGGAATATGTGATCTGGGGTAGCGGGTGGTGGATTATTCGTCAAGGGGGGCAAGCTGAGCTGGGTGTTTTTTGGCCTCAACCTGTTGAAAAAATTAACGCCGCTACAACGTGAAATGGCATTTTCGTCACTCTCTGCAAGCGGTAGCAAAATTCAGGCAATAAAAAACCCGCACTCGGCGGGTTTTTTTCTTATCAGTCATATTTAGCTGCTCAGGCAACTGCCTTCATCGCGTTTGTAAACATTCCTGATAAAGTGCGCGTCTTACAGAGCGGTTACGTTACCGGCTGAAGGACCTTTAGCGCCATTTTCAATGGTGAAGGAAACTTTCTGACCTTCATCCAGGGTTTTGAAGCTATCGCTCTGGATTGCAGAGAAATGTACGAACACATCTTTGCTGCCGTCGTCTGGAGTGATGAAGCCGAAACCTTTATCGGAGTTGAACCATTTTACTAAACCAGTCATTTTGTTAGACATTGATAATTCCTTAATTACTGAGCCACTAAGAGCGGCGATGATGGCCTGTTATAGAGTAACTTATTTGGCACTTAGGAGGAGGCTCATGAGGGGAATATCTAACGATAACACCTAAACTGAGAACTGCTTTACTAAAACTGCTTTCATAAGGTCTGTTTTACAAACCGAGGACGCTATTAAGACATAGTGAAACGTGTTTGGCAACCTTTATCTTTTTTATGTTAACCACTTATCCACCCAGACGTCTGTTCGCGCCAGGAGGGTGACAGCCGAAAGGGTCATCATCCGGCGCGTCCCACCCGCTAGTCTACACTCAACATTCCTGCTTCGATCGCCATCACATAGTGACGCATGAAATCATTACTCTAAGGCTAACAATTCGCACCCCAGCTTAATTGATGCCCTACTCCCTACGGAGCAGACTTAATGCAGCATAAATCCAGGCAAAAATGATTTGCTGAATCAGGAGGTTAATAATGAATGCTGGCCAAAGTCCGGCCCGGAACTGGAACACCCGTCGCAACGAAAAAGCCCGACGCGTCGCTTCCCTTCCGCTGCAGGGTAAGGTAATTCCCACCGATGATCTGGTGGATGCCCTGGAAAAACTGATTGCCCCAGGCGACCGCGTGGTGCTGGAAGGGAACAACCAGAAGCAGGCCGATTTCCTCTCCCGCAAGCTCGCAGAAGTCAATCCATCAAAAGTGCACGACCTGCATATGATCATGCCAAGCGTGGGTCGCAGCGAGCATCTGGATATCTTCGAAAAAGGGATTGCCCGTAAGCTCGACTTCTCCTTCTCTGGCCCGCAAAGTCTGCGCATTTCGCAGCTGTTGCAGGACGGTCAGCTGGAAATCGGTGCTATTCACACCTATATCGAACTCTATTCCCGCCTGTATGTCGATCTCTGCCCCAACGTGGCGCTGATTGCCGGTTATAAAGCCGACCGTAAAGGCAACCTCTATACCGGACCAAGCACTGAAGACACCCCGGCGCTGGTCGAAGCCGCCGCCTTCCGCGACGGGATTGTTATCGCCCAGGTGAACGAAATCGTTGATGACGAATGTGACCTGCCGCGCGTCGACATTCCAGGTTCGTGGATTGATTACGTTGTCGTGGCCGACAAGCCGTTCTTCATTGAACCGCTGTTTACCCGCGACCCGCGCCTGATCAAACAGGAGCACATCCTGATGGCGATGATGGCCATCAAAGGCATCTACGCCGAGCATCAGGTGCAGTCACTCAACCACGGCATCGGCTTTAACACCGCCGCCATTGAACTGCTGTTGCCCACCTACGGCGAGCAGCTCGGCCTGAAGGGTAAAATCTGTAAGCACTGGACCCTGAACCCGCATCCGACGTTGATCCCAGCGATTGAAAGCGGCTGGGTTGAGAGCGTGCACTGCTTCGGCGGCGAACTGGGGATGGAAGAGTATATCCGCGCCCGTCCGGACATCTTCTTTACCGGCGCTGACGGTTCAATGCGCTCTAACCGTGCCTTCTGCCAGCTGGCAGGCCAGTACGCCGTGGATATGTTCATCGGTTCTACCCTTCAGGTGGACGGTCTCGCGAACTCCTCAACCGTGACCCGTGGTCGTCTTTCCGGTTTCGGCGGTGCGCCAAACATGGGCCACGATCCGCACGGTCGTCGTCACGCGACGCCTGCCTGGCTGAACATGATCACTGAACCAGACCCAATGCAACGCGGGAAAAAACTCGTGGTGCAGATGGTGGAAACCTTCCAGGCTGGCGTGAAGCCGACCTTCGTTGAACAACTGGATGCCGTTGAAGTGGCGAAATCCTCCGGGATGCCGCTGGCGCCGGTGATGATTTACGGCGATGACGTGACCCACGTGCTCACCGAAGAAGGTATCGCCTACCTGTATCGCGCGAAGGATTTGGAAGAGCGCCGGGCGATGGTGGCGGCGGTTGCCGGGATCACCGATATCGGGCTGGGTGTGGACGCGAAACGCGTTGCCGACCTGCGTAAGAGCGGCAAAGTGGTTTACCCGGAAGATATGGGCATTCGCCGCTCAGAAGCCACTCGCTCCCTGCTGGCTGCCAGCAGCGTCGCGGATTTGGTTGAGTGGTCCGACGGCTTATACAACCCACCTGCGAAATTCCGGAGCTGGTAATGAAACTCCTGTCACAGACTCAGGCAGAGGGTCAGGCGCAGCAACTGGCGATTATTGCCCGCGACTGCCTGATCGACGAAGCGCGATTAAGCCCGAAACCGGGTCTGGTAGACAGCCGGGGAAATGGCGCTCATCACGATTTGTCGTTAGCGCTGATGGAGTGCTCTGCGCACAGCCTGACCCCTACATTTCTGCAACTGGCACGACACAGCTGGCAGCGCCCTGCCGACATCGCCCTGCGCGAAACCGTCGGCCGTCTTGGGCGTGAAGGTGAACAGCAGATGATGGTCGCCACCGCTGGCGTCAATACGCATCGCGGTGCTATCTGGGCGCTCGGTCTGCTGGTCAGCGCGGCGGCCATGTCGGGTGTTAACGCAAGTGCGCAGCAGATTGCGGATACCGCCGCACAGCTTGCCCGCCTGCCAGACAACGCGGCACCGAAAGTCTTCAGCAAAGGTCTGAAGGCCACCCATCAGTATCGGGTTCCCGGTGCGCGTGAAGAGGCGCAGCAGGCCTTTCCCCACGTGACGAAGCTGGCGCTACCGCAGTTGCAGCTCAGCCGGGCCAAGGGTGCAAGCGAAAGCGAAGCCCGTATAGATGCGCTGATGGCGATCATGTCCTCACTCAGCGACACCTGCGTCCTTTCGCGTGCGGGTATGCCAGGACTTAAGGCGATGCAACACGGTGCCCAGGCGGTACTTGCTGCGGGCGGCAGTTCTACCGCTGCTGGCAGTGAAGCGCTGGCACATCTGGATTCACAGATGCTGGCCCTCAACGCATCGCCCGGGGGCGCCGCCGATCTGCTCGCTGCCACGCTGTTTCTTGACAGGGTCTGCCAGCCCGCGTCTTGCTCATTTTAAAGAGGATGTTATGGAACACATTACATTGTCATTTCCTGCCAGCCGTACTGTAGACGGTAAAGCGCTGGCGGGCGTTGTAGGCTCCGGTGATATGGAAGTCCTTTTCACCGCCGCCGCTGGGGATTCCCTCAGCATTGATATCACGACCTCCGTGGACAATAGCACCAGCCGCTGGAATGCGTTGTTCGATCGTCTGAATCTGACTAACGGTCTGCCTGCGGGCAAGCTGGTTATTCATGATTTCGGTGCCACCCCGGGTGTTGCCCGCATTCGTATCGAACAGGTTTTTGAAGAGGTGAGCCATGCGTAACGATCGCAGCTTTATTGAACTGCGCGCCCGTGAGCGTGCCCACCAGCTGCTGGACGAAGGCAGCTATCGCGAACTGCTCGACCCGTTCGAGGGCATCATGTCGCCGTGGCTTGCGCCGCAGGGCGTGGTTCCACAATCCGATGACGGCATGGTGGTGGCTCGCGGCACCATTAATGGTCAGTCCGCGGTGGTTATCGCCATCGAAGGTACTTTCCAGGGCGGCAGCATGGGCGAAGTGTCCGGCGCAAAAATGGCGGCGGCATTGGAGCTGGCGGCAGAAGATAACCGCAATGGCATTCCGACGCAGGCCGTGCTCAGCCTCGAAACCGGCGGTGTGCGTTTACAGGAAGCGAACCTCGGCCTGGCAGCGATTGCCGATATCCATGCCGCGATTGTCGACCTGCGTCGCTACACCCCGGTGGTCGGCATTATTACCGGCACCGTCGGTTGCTTCGGCGGGATGTCCATCGCGGCCGCACTGTGCAGCTACCTGATTGTGACCCGCGAAGCGCGTCTGGGCCTGAACGGCCCGCAGGTTATCGAACAGGAAGCCGGGATTGAAGAGTACGACTCCCGCGACCGTCCGTTTATCTGGAGCATGACCGGCGGCGAAATCCGTTATGAAAGCGGCCTGGTCGATGCGCTGGTGGGTGACGGCGTGAATGCGGTGAAAGCGGCCATGAATGAGGCCATCGCCAAAGGCGTTCCTGCGCAGAACCGCAGCGATAAATATGCCGACTTCCTGGCCCGTCTGTCTCACTTCGACACCCGCCAGCAGGCCGATACTGCGAAGATCAAACAGCTTTTCGCCGGGGAGGTGAAATGATGACTCAGTCCAATAATCGCGCGGCCATCTGGCTGGAAAAACTGGCCCCCAATGCCCCGCGCATGAGCGGTCTGTGCCCTTCTGTTCAGGTCGCCGATGCGCCACTGAATGGCGAAACCGTCCGTTTCATCGCCGTGGTTCCCGATGCCAATAACCATTACCCCCGCGCCGCTAAAGGCGAAGTGGGCCTGTTGGAAGGCTGGACGCTGGCGAAAGTGGTCAATGAAACCCTCGACGCCGACGCCAACAGCGACGTGAAACGCCCGATCGTGGCGGTTATCGACGTGCCAAGCCAGGCCTACGGCCGCCGTGAAGAAGCGTTCGGGATCCACCAGGCATTAGCAGGCGCCGCGGGCGCGTATGCCAAAGCACGTCTGGCGGGCCATCCGGTCATCGGCCTTATCGTCGGTAAAGCGATGTCCGGGGCGTTTCTGGCGCACGGTTATCAGGCCAATCGCCTGATTGCCATCAACGACAAAGGCGTACTGGTGCATGCGATGGGGAAAGAATCTGCCGCGCGTATCACCCTGCGTACCGTTGACGCACTGGAAAAACTGGCGGCGACGATCCCGCCAATGGCCTATGACGTCAGCAACTACGCCACGTTGGGCCTGCTTTCGGATCTGCTGACCCTCAGCAATCCGGATGCACCGTCTGATGCGGATCTGGCAACGGTGGAAATCACCGTACAGAAAGCCATTTCCGATGCACGTAAAGATCCAAGCCTCAAAAACCGCCTCGGCGCGGAAAATCGCCGTAGCTCCGCCCTGGTTCGCGAACGGATGCGCGCCACCTGGTAACGAGCAGTACAAAGTACGTAAAAAAAGACCTGCCGAAAGCGGTCGCCGTCGGGCGCAAGATAGCGCCCACGGTCAGCCCGCTTTTAGAAAATTATAACCATCGCGTCAGTGTTAATTTTTTTATCTACAGGTGACCTAATGACTTATGTAATTGTTCATGCCCTTGCTCCGATTTTTATCATCATGCTGCTCGGCTTTTGGGCCGGTAAAGCCAAAATGGTCGACAACAAAAATGTGTCGCTGCTGAATATTTTTGTCATGGACTTTGCCCTGCCGGCTGCGCTGTTCAGCGCCACCGTGCAGACGCCATGGGCGGGTATTGTTGCGCAGTCCCCACTGATTGTGGTGCTGACAGGCGCAATGTGGATTACCTACGCCGCTATCTACTTCACCGCCACCAGCATCTTTAAAAAGTCACCTCAGGATGCCGCCGTGCTGACGCTTACCGTCGCACTGCCGAACTACGCCGCACTGGGTCTGCCCATTCTGGGCAGCGTGCTGGGCGAAGGTTCAGCAACCTCACTGTCTGTGGCCGTGTCTATCGCCTGTGGTTCTGTGCTGATGACGCCGTTCTGCCTGCTGATCCTCGAGCGTGAAAAAGCGCGTGCTGCGGGTGAAAACAGCGGCTCTACGCTGGCCATGCTGCCAGTACTGATGTGGCGTTCACTGAAAAAACCTATCGTGATGGGTCCGCTGCTGGGTGTGATTCTGTCTGCCATCGGGATTAAAATGCCGGACCTGCTGCTGTCCGCGATTAAACCGCTGGGTCTGTCTGCAACGGCGGCAGCGCTGTTCCTGACCGGTGTTATCCTGTCTGCCCGTAAGCTGAAGCTGAATGCCGTGGTCGGTATCGCGACCATCACCAAGCTGCTGATCCAACCTTTCATCGCCTGGGGTATCGTACTGGCATTCGGTCTGCACGGTTCAGTGGCAATCACCGCTATCCTGATGATCGCCCTGTCTGCGGGCTTCTTCGGCGTGGTATTCGGCAACCGCTTTGGCGTTCAGTCACCGGATGCAGAAGCCGTGCTGCTGTTGAGCTCCGTTCTGTGTATCCTGTCGTTACCGCTGTTCATCACGTTAACTTCAGGCATGTAATATGACATTCACACCGCGACCGCACGATTTACTTTGGCTCAAACACACCGACGCGTTACTGGACATTCAGGATGCATGGGTGGCAAGCCAATGGCACACAGGGTTACCTGTCGTCGTGCGGCGCGATGTGAATGACAACGCTGATATTCCGGTCGGGGTGCGCGGCATAAAACGCGAGCAACGCGCCGCCGGATGGGTGAGCGCTGGCAACGTATCCCGCGTAATGACGCCAGAAACGCTGGCTGAACGCGAACGCCTGCTGCACTCACCGTTTGTTTCCCAGCCGCCTGTTCAGGCGGCTATTTTGCTGACCACCTTTGCCTGGCCGTGGCTTTGGGGGATTACCGGCAGCACGGCGTATGCCCTCGCCACCGAAATTCCCGTTCTGCACGCCAACAGCGATCTTGATTTGACTATTCGTGCCCCTGAACCGCTCACCCAGGATGAACTGCTCACGTGGCAGGCGCAGGTAGAAAAATTACCCTGCCGTGCAGATACACAGGTTGAAACCCCGCTCGGCGCGTTCGCGCTGAACGAATGGCTGCGCGAAGGACGCGTATTGCTGAAAACGCCCACTGGCCCGTGGTTAACCACGACGCCGTGGCACAGGGAGCACTCATGAAGATTCTTTTTACTTTTCCCGGCCAGGGCACTCAACGCGCTGGCATGCTGCAAAACATGCCCAACCGGGATGTCATCCTCGATGACGTTCGCGCGGTGCTTGGCGCTGAGACAGAGCAACTGGACAGCGAAGCATCGCTGAAACATACCCGTGCCGTGCAGCTGTGTTTGTTGATTGCCGGGGTGGCGTGGGCCAATGAACTTATCGCCCATCACGTCAAACCGGATATCGTCAGCGGCCTGTCAATTGGCGCCTATCCTGCGGCCGTGGTCGCCGGGGCGCTCGATTTTCGCGATGCCCTGCGTCTGGTGGCGCTGCGTGGTGAGTTGATGGAGCAGGCGTATCCGCACGGTTACGGCCTGACGGCCATTGTTGGCCTGTCGCTCTCGCAGGTGGAAAAACTGATGGCGGGCAGCGAGACCTATATCGCTAACCTCAATGCCGAGACGCAGATTGTGATTGCCGGGCGCGATGAAGAGATGGCGAAAGTGGCGAAAAAAGCGTTGGACGCAGGTGCCAGCAAAGCCACACGTCTGGCGGTCAGCGTGCCATCCCATTGCGCACTGCTGGATAAGCCCGCCGCCGAGCTGGCTGACGCCTTTAAATCAGTGACGTTGTCACGTCCTCAATGCACCTATCTGAGTGGATCAACGGCGCGCGTGCTGTGGGAGCCACAAAAAATCGCCGACGATCTGGCGTTCAATATGGCCCGCACCGTGCAGTGGCAGGATGCGATGGTATCGGCCAATCAGCGTGACGCACGCCTGGCGATCGAAATGCCACCGGGCAGCGTCCTGACAGGTCTTACGCATCTGGCAGGCTGGCAGGGTGATGCAATTTGTCGGGAGCGCAACAGCATTGAAGTGGCGCAGCATCTGGCGAAGCGCCTCAGTCGTTAAACAGTTTCCTTGTGGTATTATCGTCCTGATCAACGATATCAATCAGGACGATAATCATGAATATCAGACTCATCGCGTCTGCCATCCCCTTGCTTTTGGCCCATTCTGCCCTCGCTGCCGCACCGCAAAATTACCTCTACACGTCATCAGGCGAGCTGGAAACTCACCGTTCACTGCTCGAACGGCAGGATATTCATGGCGTTCAAATCGTTTATTCATGGAAACAACTGGAAACGGCAAAAGAGGTGTACGATTTCGCGGACATCGAGCGCGACCTGGCCCAGGTGAATACTCTGCATAAAAAACTGTTCATCCAGATTCAGGATCGTTTTTTTGAAGCGAAGGCGCGGAACATTCCAGCCTATCTGCAGACGCCCGCCTACGGGGGTGGTTTGGTCGCGCAGACGGATAACCCGGGTGAAGGCAAAGCCCCGGCGACGGGTTGGGTGGCGATGCAGTGGAACCCGGACGTTCGTGAACGTTACCAGAAACTGTTAACCGCGCTGGCGGCAAAGTTCGATGGCAAAATTGCCGGGATCAATCTGCCGGAAACCGCCATTGATATCGACATGAAAAAGGCCAAAAACGGGTTTACCTGTGACAACTATTTCGCCGCCACGCTCGATAACATCCAGTTTGCCCGCAAAACCTTCCAGCATTCCCACGTGGTGCAGTACGTCAACTTCTGGCCGTGTGAATGGGATAACGACCATCAGTACATGTCACGCCTGTTCGCCGTGGCGCAACAGAATCACATTGGCCTTGGCGGCCCGGATATTGTGCCTTACAAGCAGGCGCAGATGAAAAATGCTTACCCGTTTTTCCATCAGTACAAAGGGAAATTGGATCTGGTGGCCATGGCGATTCAGGAGCCCACGCTGACCTATACCAACCCGAAAACCCACAAGAAATTTACCCGCGAAGAGTTTACTGACTTTGCGGAAAGCTACCTCGGGGCGAACATCATTTTCTGGAGCACGCAGTCGCCGTGGCTTAAGCAGTGATCCCGCGCGCGTACATACGCCCTTCTGCCGCCAGCGCCAGCAGATCCTGGTCGCGCTCACGATTATGTAAGTAGACAATCGAAATCAGCTGGCGCATCTGATAGGGCTCCGCCAGCTTCAACAGCTGCACGTCATTTTCGTAGACTTTTTTCATGCGCCCGGGGATCAGTGAAAAGCCCACGCCCGCCTGTACCAGGCTTATCATTGAGAAAATATCGTTTACGCGGGTCACAATTTCCGGCTCAAACCCGGCAACATTAAACGCGTCCTGGAAACCCGCGTAGGTCGCAAATCCTTCAGCCAGTGAGACAAATTTCCGGTCTGAGTAGTCACGCAAGTCTGCCGTTTGTGTCGCATTAAGTTTTTCACTTCCTGGTGCGGCGAGGAAAATATCGTCATGAAACAGCGGCACCACATCGAATTTAGATCCGGCAAACTCGCCTTCGTTGGTGGAAATCAAAATCGCGTCCAGGGCGTCGTCTTCGAGCATATCGAGCAGCATTTGGTTTGATCCCATGGTCAAATCCAGCTCCAGCGAGGGCCGACGCAGCTTCATGCCCATGATGATTTTCGGCACCGTTTCCAGCGTCAGCGAATAAAGCGTGCCGATACGCAACCGCCCACGCCCGATACCCGCCACTTTGCGGGTCTGCTCCAGCCCTTTGCTCATAAGACTGATCACATCCTGACAATACTCAAGCAGCGTCCAGGCGGCAGGCAATGGCAGCAGATTACGGCCTTTATGCACAAACAGCGGGCATCCCACACCTTCTTCCAGCGTATGCAGTGCCCGGTGGACGCTGACGCTGCTCAGTCCCAGCGCCTCAGCGGTGCGGGCGATGTTGCCTTTGTTCATGAACATCATAAAGACGCTCAGTTTGCGGAAGGTAATGTCCTGATTGATATCGTCTTTCATCGCAGTCCGTTTCCATCAGTCGTGGTGCAGTGAGTATACCTGCTTAGCGATAAAATTTTGGCGAACTTCAGAGGCTTCCCGCCCGAAAACGCACGTTACCTACGGTATGCGCCAAAGCGTTCCCCTCAGGCAGAGAGGGAAAAGCAGCTAACGGGGTAGCTGCCGGACTGAATGACCATGGTTCAGGGGACGATTTGCCTCGCCGCAGGCATGCTTACAGGATCTTCTTAAGATCCATCTCTTCCTGAATACGCTCGCTGTACTGCTGGTGCGTTCTGATGGCCTCTTCAACCCCTGCGTTGTAAATCGCCACTCCCAGCGTTTCGATGACGAAATCCGTAAAAAAATCAGCATCAAACTGCTCTAAGGACAGGCTGAACTGGTCTTCACAGTAGTCCATCAGTTTGGTGCGAATGGTATCCTTCTCTTCTTTCGTCAGGGTAATTGCGGACATCACGATGCCTTATGTTGGTGGGTAAAATCAGACGGTGGGAAATGTTTCAGGGCAGCTTAAGGTTGCCCTGCTGCATTGGTAGCTCAAACGGCATTAACGTTCAGGGAGCAACGCCTGCAGTTTTTGAATAACGCTATCGACATCCAGTGCCACATAGGGGAATACCTCGAGATGGATAATTTTATGTTTGGGGAATCCGTTACGAATAAACCGATACTTCAGGCCTGGCGCACAGATCAGGACATCAGCCCCCCGCTTCTGCAATTCTTCGGCATCTGATTCCGTATTGTCTAACGTTAACGTCCAGGGGAGATGTCGGGCGTTAATTTCTCTATTGAGTGCATTGACAAAGTTTTCTGGCGTGACGTGCCCTGAGTAAATACCGTTATCGGGCAAAGGGAAGCGACCTAATATTGGTGTAGGCTGGAATACAAAATAGATGTGCTTTTCCATCGTGATACCCGGCTCCAATCTGGAAACCCCCGTTTCAGAGTTCAATGGCCATCTCCATGCAGCGCAGGTCTGACTGCGCCATCTTTGAGTAGTGCGTACTTTCTTTAAGAAACAGAAAGCCATGTTTTTCATAAAACGTCTGCGCATTGGGCGTAGAGGCGAGAATGAGTCGCTTCAAGCCTCTTTGAATCGCTTCGTCTTTAAGGGTGTTGAGGATCTGGCTGGTCACCCCTTTGCCCACGTAATCTGGTAAGGTAAAAATGGCCTCCACGCTTGCGCAGGAAAGGTCAAGATATCCCGTTGCCACCAGCCTGGCATCGGCTGTCTCAGCCACAAAGAACGGGAACTTAGATATCACTTTGCGGTAATTTTCAGGCATCGCCTCAGGGGTCCAGGCCATCAGCACCTCGGCGCTATAGCTGGTTTTACACCCGTCCCTAATTGAAAGGTTTCTGATATGCCAACATGCTTCTGCCTCTTCCGGTACCGCCCGCCTTATTCTCATGCTGTGGTCCTTTGCGTCGCTATCACCGGTTTATATTTATCATAAATAAAATCTGTTTCAATACCTTAGCCCTGTAAACCGGACACCGGCATTTTTGCGCTCCGTCCCCCTTCAAGCCGTTATCTGTTTTGCTTCAATATTTGCGCCACGTTTAGCTGATTTAATACGCCATCGCTGAGCTGATCTCTTTTTGTATAAAATCCGATATGCTGAAGAATCCGATTTTCGCCGCCTGTCATTATCCTTCTTCATTTTCTTCTATATTTTATTCATCACGTTAAGATAATGAGGGGCGCGATGAAACTATGGCATATCACGACAGGCGTCATGGTGATGTTCACCCTGGCCGCCTGTAAATCACCGACCCCACCCAAGGGCGTAAAGCCAGTGAAAGATTTCAATGCCAGCCGCTATCTTGGCAAATGGTACGAAATTGCACGTCTGGATTATTATTTCGAACGTGGGCTTACGCATGTCACCGCCGAATACAGCCTGAAGAAAGATGGAACGCTTCGGGTGCTAAATCGTGGTTTTGACCCGGTGAAATCAACGTGGAAGGAGAGTGAAGGGAAAGCGGTATTTGTTGGCCCGGAGAACATTGCAGCCCTGAAAGTGTCCTTTTTCGGCCCTCTGTATGCCGGGTATAATGTTATCGCCATCGATCCTGACTACCAATACGCACTGGTGAGCGGGCAGAGTCGAGAGTATTTGTGGATTTTATCGAGGACACCAGAAATACCGATGGACATTCGAATTAAATATCTTGAAATTGCTCAGGAGAATGGATTTCCGACGAATAAGTTAGTCTGGGTAAAGCAGGATAATCAACCCTGAAAGCAGTGGCCTGCGCCATGCAGGCCATTCGCCATCACCACACCCACTTATTATTGACTTCTTAGTCTGCCGCTTGCCGTTCCAGTTAGCATTAATGGTAGTGGTGATTCTGCGTCAGCCAGTTTTTAAACACGTCGCTGTGGAGTGTTCGCATCAAATCAACAGCCCCGCTGCACCCCATCTTTTTTATCAACGTCTGTCGAATCTGGTATACCGTTTTAACATGCAGATTCAGATGCCCTCCCATTTCAGCCATCCGTTTGCCTTCTTTTATCAAATCAATTAATAATCTTTCACGACGCGTCAGCAGCACCGGAGATTTAGGCTTTACCTGCGTTTCGTTTGAATGAATAATTGAAGTCATAAATTTCTGCAACTCGGCTATGCCTGACCGCGTTGGAAACTGATAAAAAGAGAGCCCATCCAAAAAGTGAAAATGCGAACCGTCTGTCAGCAGGATAATTTTGTTTTTATTCAGATCATATTGATGTTCCAGAACATCAAGATACTTGTCCTCGGTTAAGAACACGTACCGCACTGCTTTATTCTCAAAGGTCATCTGCTGTAAAATATTCTCCAGCCCACATCGGAGATAATGATCAGACAGCCAGAGGTCGGCATAGTCTGACCGCACATAGTCTTCGCTACGCATGATTAATTTCCAGTTCAGAAATACGATAATAACAAGGTCGATAAAAATGAACTGACCCACCGTTGAACATTTAACTATAGTTGCTATTCATTGACTTGCCTGGCGGATGTATCAAATATCATCCATTGTATGCCCGACGACAATCTCCAACGTTTTTCTGATGACGTCCGCATGCACCACATCGTCAGTAACTTCCAGGCGTTGGAGCAGGGAAAGAATAATATTTTTGTTATTAATATGCTCTCCCTTTATAAGAATATGGCGTATAGCTGCACCCAATACGATGACTTCTTCCGCAAGCGCATCTCCGGCATGACGAAAATAGTCTGACAGAGAATGATCTGGCAAAGCACTATAAATATCAGGTTGTTGAATCATTGCTGTGTTCATCGTTTCACCATCATAAAAAGTTTAACGTTTAGTGAGTTTTTCCTTGTCCCGACTTCAAATTTTCACCTGACAGCATGCGGATAATTTCCGTCTGATCGCTCTTTTTAGACTGATGCTTTGAGGGTGTTTTCTCGCTCACCACCGCTTCGATATAGGCGATGATCAGCGGGAAAGCATCACGTCGACGCGCATCCCCCTCAATGTCCTGCATGTCACGAAGTTGAGTCAGCAGAGCCATTGAGTTCACCGCCACTTTACGTTTCAGCAGCATTAATACTGCCTGGCCGATGAGTTCGTTTGTGAGTTGTTCAATGTCGCTTCTGTTCATCATCGCTCTCTCTTTGCCGTAGTCCCTGGAGCGGGACACCACAGCAGGTTGATTTACACCCTTAAGCGGCAGGTCAACGTTCAAACAGTAAGCCAATTAACGCGTTGTAATGACCTTTCTCCTCTGTGCAGGAGGCTCTTTCCAAACGGCTTAGCAATTTTGTGCACAGGGATTTACGGTTCAGGCTGCGTCCGTCGCTAAGAATTTCCACCACAATCTGTCCCAGCGTCTCCTGCTGAGTGGGCAAATGGGCTCTATTGAAATACTGCGAGATTGCGTTGGCCGAATCTGAAATGTAACCATTTTGCTGCATGAGTCTCTCCTGTACGAATCAGTAAAAGGTTAACGTTGCGTAACTTAACGATAGGAAAATTGTACACAAAAGCTGTACAAATGCATGATTCGATATTTAGCAAAAAGTGCTAATCATTTATTTTCAACAAATTAAGAATTATACATAGGCATTAATCTGATAATTATCTGTACACCTCTTTTGTACTCATTTTTTGTGATGACATCGATATCCTCTGCCCCTGACGATCGTTGTCACTTTCAAGTAAAACATTCGTTAATTTAATGTGTTAACTCTCCTCCGATCTGTTAGGGTTAAAAGACCTCTTCCCTATGCCGGAAAATCATGCTCACTACCATTATCTACCGCAGTCATCTGTGTGATGACGTCCCGGTGAAGGCCCTCGAAAGTATGGTCGCCGCCGCTAATCTCAAAAATGGTCGTGCTGATGTGACAGGCATTTTACTGTTTAACGGCACACATTTTTTTCAACTGCTTGAAGGCCCTGAAGAGAACGTAAAGGCCATCTATCAGGCAATTTGTCACGACAAACGCCACTACAATGTGGTCGAACTGCTGTGCGATTACGGGCCTTCACGCCGGTTTGGTAAGGTGGGGATGGAGCTTTTCGATTTGCGGGAGCATGACAAGGATGACGTTTTACAGACCATCCTGGACAAAGGCACATCACGGTATCAACTGACCTACCACGATCGGGCGCTGCAGTTTTTCCGGACTTTTGTGGAAGCCACCGAAAAAGAAAATTATTTCGAGATCCCTTCTGCCGACAGTTGGGATTTTATCCCGACCGATGACGCCCGCACGGTTTCACTGGCATCAGTAAGCAGCGATGCCTACTGCGGCTTTGCATTTCAGCCCATCATCGATCCTCTCACTCAGGAAATCGTTTCGCTTGAAGCCCTGCTGCGTACTCGCTCAGGCGGGTCGCCGCAGAACTATTTTGAGTGTCTCAGCGGCGACGAGATTTATCTGGCCGATTTGGACAGCAAAAAGATAGCCTTCGCCCTGGCGGCCTCGCTGGGCCTGCGCGATCAGGTTCTGTCAGTGAACCTTCTGCCGATGACCCTGGTTAAGGTGCCTGATGCGGTGACTGTGTTACTCAACGCGATTGCCGAGAATGGCCTGGTTCCTGAGCAGATCATTGTCGAATTCACCGAACGTGAGGCTATTTCTGAGTTTGAGGCTTTCAGTCAGACGGTACGAACGCTGAAAGGCTCGGGGATAAGCGTGGCCATAGACCACTTCGGCGCGGGGTTTGCCGGACTGCAGCTGTTGGCTCAGTTCCAGCCGGACCGCATTAAAATCAATCGTGATCTTGTTCGCGACGTCCATAAAAGCGGTCCGCGACAGGCCATCATTCAGGCCATTATCAAATGCTGTACATCACTGGAAATTGCTATATCCGCCGTGGGAGTTGAACAACCGGAGGAGTGGATGTGGCTCGAGTCGGCCGGGATCTCTCAGTTCCAGGGGCATTTATTTGCCGAACCTTGCTTCTGTGGGATCCCTGCGGTTGCCTGGCCGGAGAAAAAAACCGCGCTGTAATTATCTGATTCCACCTGCTGTCGTTGCTGACGGCAGGTCTCCCTTTCCACACCTGAGAACACTCTCACGCCTCGCCTCCCTGCTCTTTCAGTATCGTTTATCCAATGTTCAGCGTTTTTTAACTATGCTTAAGATAAGGCTGCTGTACAATAAATAATAAATTGTACAAACACGCTGACTCGTTAATTTGCTAAGGACGTTTCGGTTCAAGTATGAGGGACGCTATGGGCTTTTACAGCATAGGCGATGTCGCCGAACGATGCGGTATCAATCCCGTGACCCTGCGCGCCTGGCAGCGTCGCTATGGGTTGTTAAAACCTCAGCGCAGCGAAGGCGGCCACCGGCAGTTCGATGAAGAAGATATTCAACGCATTGAAGAGATCAAGCGCTGGATCAAAAACGGTGTCCCTGTCGGCAAGGTCAAAGCGTTGCTGGAAGAGAGTACCGTGGCAAAGCATGATGACTGGAGCACCCTGCAGGAAGAGATGATGTCGGCCCTGCGTTTTGCCCACCCGGCCAGGCTTCGGGCGAAAATCAGCGCGCTGGGGCGTGAACATACTTCAGGCGATCTTATCGATCACGTTTTTGTTCCGGTACGCCAGCGTCTCAGCCTCGATCATAATACCGCCCGTATCATGTGTAGCCTGCTTGATGGCGTGCTGATTGAGTTTGCCACCTCATGCCTGTCTGAATCCCGTAAAAAAGGGGGTAAAGAGGGGCTGCTGATTGGCTGGGATACCGACGATCGCACGCGGTTGTGGCTGGAGGCCTGGCGTCTGTCTCAGCAGGGTTGGCACATTGCCGTGTTGGCCGAGCCGTTGGACTCCCCGCGCCCGGAGCTTTTTCCTGGCCAGCAGCTGTTTGTCTGGACAGGCATTGAGCCGACCCGCCGCCAACAGGAGTTACTTCAGCACTGGCACGAACAGGGCTATTCGCTGATTTTTCATCACCCCTGATTCTGCCAGGGCTGGCGTCGCTCTGCGGATATGGGCGTTGTTCCATGGGCAAGGATTCCCCTTTGCCAGGAACAGCCTGACGCTATGCCAGTTCCATGATCATTTCATACCAGGTCTCTCCGCCATGGCTCGAATCGGACCGGCAGAACGCCCACTGCGCCATAACGTCTCCGGGATAAATACAAAAGGACTTGTGAGTTATTCTATCGCGCGATAATAATGAAGTTACTGCATTTTTTTCAGCATGGAGATGAACACTGTGCATCCTCTACTGCGTCATTTGGATCTCAACCTGCTGCCGGTCTTCGATGCCCTTTATCGCCATCGCAGCGTAGTGGCTGCCGCGAATGAACTGGCCATCAGTCCGTCAGCGTTGAGCCACGCCCTTGCTCGTCTTCGGCTCTCCCTTAACGATGATCTTTTTGCGCGTCAGGGCAACCAGATGCAGCCGACGCCACGCGCGTTGGAGTTAGCGACGGTGATCAGCAGCGCCCTCACGCATCTCTCTGCTGGCCTGAGCAGCCGTGAGACGTTTGACCCGGCCACCAGCCGCCGTCAGTTCACCTTTGCCGCCACGGACTACACCGCAGCACTGCTGTTTCCAGCGCTGATTGCCCGGTTACAGCAAACCGCACCTTCAGTCACCCTTCGTATTCTGTACTCCAAAGAGTATGACGCCGCCGACGATTTGCTGACCGGAAAAGCCGATTTTGCCGTGGGCTTTGAAGAAGATGAGATGTCGCCGCGTGCCGGGCTGGCGTCTCAGGAGCTGCTGCGGGATGATTATGTGGTCGCCGTGCGGGAAGGCAATCCGTTGGTGGGGAAAACGCTCAACCAGCAGCACTATCTCGCGCTGGGTCATGTGGTGGTGAAACCCTGGAATGAACCGCAGAGAACCATCGACAGCTACCTGCAGCAACAGGGGGTCAGCCGGAAAATCGTCGCCGAACTGCCAAGCGTCATGTCCGCACCGTTTATCGTCACCAGCACGGACCTTGCGATCACCTTACCGCGTCGTGGTATTGAACAGCTGTTTGACACCACCAAACTGCGGGTATTCCTGCCGCCGTTTCGCATTCCCGGCTACACCCTGAAGCTCTACTTCAGGCCGGGTAACGCCAGCGACAGCAGTCACGCGTGGATGAAAGAGCAGATCCTGCTGTCGGTAGCGTAGTCGTCAGCCCTGGTTGTCCATTTCGTCAAACACCTGCTGCGCCAGGTGCAGCGTGGCGTTGGCGGCAGGTAATCCACAGTACAGCGCCGAGTGCATGATGAGCTCTTTCAGTTCATCACGGGTGACGCCGTTATTGAACGCCGCTCGCAGGTGCATTTTCAGTTCAGCTTCCCGGTTAAGCGCAATCAGCATGGCGATGGTAATCATGCTGCGAGTAGGGTGATCCAACCCCGGGCGGGTCCAGATTTCTCCCCAGGCATAGCGCGTAATGAAGTTTTGGAACTCTTCGTTTAGCGGCGAAAGTTTGTCCAGCGTACGGTCGACATGCGCGTCGCCAAGCACTTTGCGCCGTACCGCCATGCCCTGCTGATAGCGTGTTTCATCGTTCATGGTTGCTCCCAAAAAAAGTCAGCAGCGCGGCGGTAAACGCCCCGGCGGCTTCAACGTTAGATAAGTGCGAGGCAGGTAACGTCACCACGGAACTTCCCGCAATGTTTTTCGCCAGCGAGTTGGCATCCGCAACAGTCGTCACCGGATCAAATTCTCCGGCGATAATCAGCATTGGCACGGTAATCGCGCTCACTTCCGCCCGTAAATCGGCAGCCGCCAGTGCTTCACAGCCTTCGGCATACCCTTCAGCATCCATTTTTGCTAACGAATGAACCAGCTGTTCCACGTCCTGCGGATGGTGCTGGCGAAATTCACGGGTAAACCAGCGATCGGCCGTGCCTGCGGCGACAACGCCCATCCCTTCCTGGCGCACCGCACGCGCACGCGACAGCCAGCTTGCCTGATCGCCAATTTTGGCGGCGGTATTCGCCACCGCCAGCGCGTGAAAACGCTCTGGGGCAAAACGCGCAAGCCACAGCCCCGTCAGACCACCGACCGAAATCCCACAAAAACAGGCTTTATCGATATTGAGGTGATCGAGCAGCGAAATCACATCTTCCCCTAATTGGGCGAGTGTGACTTTGCCGCGTTTGGTCGTTTGACCGTGACCATGGGTGTCGTAACGCAGCACGCGAAAATGTGCAGTGAGCGCCTGTATTTGCGGCTGCCATAACGACAGCGTGGTCCCCATTGAATTGGACAACACCAATACGGGTGCCCCTTCCGGGCCGTCAATCTGATAGTGAAGCAACATGGCACTGCTCCTGATATCGCGCCAGCACCTGGCGCACAAAATGGGTGGCACTGCCGGTCGCCCGTGAAGGGTCCAGCAGCGTCGTGATGTCGTCTGAATGTAAATGCGTGGTAATACGGGGATCGTTTTCCAGCAGTTGCTGCAGGGGCCGTTTTTCATCGAGCGCACGGTGGCACAGGGACTCAACAAGGTGGTGGGCCTCCTGTTTGCCAATAAAAGCGGCCAGTGCCAGTGTCACGCTCTCGGCCATAATCAGGCCATGAGTGATCTCCAGGTCTTTGCGCATTTTCTGGCTATCCACCTGCATACCCGCGATCAATTGTTCACTCTGTACCAGCACTCCGCCCGCCAGCGTCAGCAGGTCTGGCAGCACTTCCCATTCGGCCTGCCAGCCGCCCAGCGCCCTTTCATGCTGCTGGAGTTGGCTGGCATACAGCGTGGCCATCAGACCTGGCATGCGTTGTACCGCGGTGAGGATGGCCGCGCAGCCGACCGGATTACGTTTATGCGGCATCGCGGAAGACCCCCCGCGACCGGCAACGACCGGTTCACTGACTTCCGCCACTTCCGTTTGCATCAGCAGCGAAAAATCATTGGCGAATTTACCGAGCGTCGCACACACACCAGCGTACCAGTGCCCCACGTCCAGCAGGCGATCGCGCTGGCTGTGCCAGGGGGTGTCCGCCAGCGTTAAATCCAACTCACGCGCCAGCTGCGCAGCCACCGCAGGGCCATCCGCATTGAGCGAGGCCAGCGTGCCGGCCGCACCGCCAAACTGCAACACCAGCACCCGCTCGCGCATTTCGTGCAGCCGTGACTGCCAGCGCAGCAGAGCATCCAGCGTCCCGGCAAGCTTCAGCCCGAAGGTGATTGGCAGCGCATGCTGCATCCAGGTGCGTCCAGGCATGACCGTCGCGCTGTGCTTTTCAACCTGCGCAGCCAGCGAGCGCAGCACAGCGTTCAGTCGCTTATCCGTGGCGTTCAGCGCTTCACGCAGCTGCAGCACCCATCCGCTATCGATGACATCCTGGCTGGTCGCTCCCCAGTGCACATACCGCGCCGCCTGGGTATCCTGTGCTTTCACGTTGGCGGTCAGCTGTTTGACCAGCGGAATGGCAAGATTGCCTGCATCCGCCGCGCTCTGCGCAAGTGCCGCTAACGCGATATTCTCAACCTTGCAGGCACGCCCGATAGCGGCCACAGCCTCAACCGGGATCACCCCGCATTTTGCTTCCGCCCGCGCCAGCGCCGCCTCAAAATCCAGCATAGACTGCACGGTTTGCCGGTCGCTGAAAATAGCCGTCAGCTCGCTTTGGCGCAGCAGCGGCGTGAAGAGATCCATTCCGACTCCTTAAACGCGTTCAATAATCAGCGCGATCCCCTGACCTACGCCGATGCACATGGTACAGAGCGCGAAACGCCCCCCTGTGCGTTTGAGCTGATACGCTGCCGTCATCGCCAGACGCCCCCCGGAAGCCCCCAGTGGATGCCCGAGTGCAATGGCTCCCCCGTTCGGATTCACCTGCGGCGCATCGTCCGGCAGGCCCAGTGAGCGGGTCACAGCCAGCGCCTGGGCGGCGAAAGCCTCGTTCAATTCGATAACGTCCATCTGATCCAGGGTCAGCCCGGTTTGCGCCAGCACCTTTTGCACCGCCGGTGCAGGGCCATAACCCATAATGCGCGGGGCCAGCCCTGCCGTCGCCACGCCGACCACGCGTGCCAGCGGCTGTAAATCGTGCATCGCCATCGCCTGTTCACTGGCCAGCAGCAGCGCGCAGGCACCGTCATTCACCCCCGACGCATTCCCCGCCGTGACGCTGCCGTCGGCGCGAACGACGCCTTTCAGTTTAGCCAGCGCCTCCAGTGAAGTACTGCGCGGATGTTCATCAGTAGCAAAAATCAGCGCTTCGCCTCTTTTTTGTGACACTGTCACGGAAATCAACTCCTCCGCGAAAAGCCCCTTCTCCTGCGCCAGCGCCGTACGCTGTTGACTGCGCAGCGCAAAAGCGTCCTGATCGGCGCGGGAAATACCAAATTCCTGCGCCACGTTTTCCGCGGTTTCAGGCATAGAATCTACCCCATACAGCGCTTTCATCAGCGGATTGATAAAACGCCAGCCGATAGTGGTGTCTTCCATTTTCATGCTGCGGCTCCAGGCGCTCTCCGCCTTGCCCATCACGAAAGGTGCTCGCGACATACTTTCAACACCACCGGCAATCATGAGCTGCGTTTCGCCGCTTTTAATGGCCCGCGCCGCGACGCCGATCGCATCCAGGCTTGAACCACACAGACGATTAATGGTGCTTCCCGGCACGGTTTCGGGCAAGCCCGCCAGCAGCAGCGCCATCCGCGCGACATTGCGGTTGTCTTCCCCTGCCTGGTTGGCGCAGCCCAAAATCACATCATCAATCAGCGCCGGATTCAGCCCACGATGACGCTCCAGTAATGCTTTCAGCGGCAGCGCCGCAAGATCATCCGCCCTGACCGTGGCTAAAGTCCCGCCAAACCGGCCAAACGGCGTGCGCACTGCATCGCAGATAAATGCCTGATTCATTGTGAGTTCCTTACGCGCTTTCCGCCAGTTGATTAAAGGTGAGTGTGACAGGCGTCATGCGCTGCAGCTCCTCGAAAGAGAGACCATTGAAAATTTCGCGCACTACCGGGCCGGATGGCGTGATATCAATCACCGCCAGATCGGTATAAATGCGACTGACGCAGCCCACACCGGTCAGCGGATAGCTGCAGTGTTCCACCAGCTTGCACTCGCCGTCGCGGGTTAGGTGATCCATCATGACAAACACCTGACGGGCGCCGATGGCCAGATCCATCGCCCCACCGACTGCCGGAATGGCATCCGGCGCACCGGTGCTCCAGTTGGCCAAATCGCCGCTGGCGGAAACCTGGTAGGCCCCCAGCACGCAGATATCAAGATGTCCGCCGCGCATCATGGCGAACGAGTCGCCGTGGTGGAAATAACAGCCGCCCGCCAGCAGTGTGACAAACTCTTTCCCGGCGTTAATCAGCTCGGGATCTTCTTCCCCCGGCAGGGGTTTTGGCCCCATCCCCAGCAGGCCATTTTCGCTGTGCAGGAATATTTCTTTATCGGCCGGAAGATAGTTGGCAATGCGCGTTGGCAGCCCAATACCCAGATTGACGTATGCGCCTTCCGGGATATCCTGCGCCACCCGTTGGGCCATCTCATCGCGTGTCAGCTTTTGCATGTGATTCTCCTCAGGCGCTTTGTGCAGCATTCAGGTTAGCCAGCGAGAAAACACGCTGAACGAAAATTCCCGGCGTCACGACGTGTTCAGGGTCAAGGGAACCCAGCGGTACCAGTTCTGACACTTCTGCGATGGTTGTTTTCGCCGCCGTCGCCATGATCGGACCAAAGTTTCGCGCCGCTTTACGGTAAATCAGGTTGCCCCAGCGATCGGCCTGATGCGCTTTAATCAGGGCGAAATCGGCGTGAATTGGGTATTCCAGCACATAATGACGACCGTCAATTTCCCGCGTCTCTTTGCCTTCCGCCAGGGGAGTGCCGTAACCCGTCGGGGTAAACACGGCACCCAGTCCGGCACCCGCGGCCTGAATACGCGCCGCCAGATTCCCCTGCGGCACCAGCTCCAGCGCCACCTTTCCCCGACGATAGAGGTCGTCAAAAATCTGCGAGTCAACCTGACGCGGGAACGAGCAAATCATTTTGCGCACGCGTCCAGCCTTCAGCAGTGCCGCCAATCCTACTTCGCCGTTACCGGCGTTGTTGTTAATGATGGTCAGGTCGCGGGCGCCATGCGCTATCAGGGCATCAATCAGGTAAGTGGGCTGTCCGGCCGGGCCGAAGCCGCCAATCATAATGGTGGCGCCATCGGGGATCCCGGCGATAGCCAGTTCCAGCGTCTGAACGCTTTTGTCGATCATCAGGTCGCTCCTTGTTGTGCGGTTATCGCACTTCTTTGCGTTGTTCGCACAAAATGTGACCCGCTTAACGATGTCGGTCAAGGGCGATAATCGAAATATGGTGCGATTATCGAACATCCTGTATCTTTAGCGACAAATTGTGATCGGAGGCAAAAACATGAACAAACATCCTGACGATCTGCTGGCGGGAGAAAATGAACCGTTTAAGGGCGATCCAAATTTTATGGCTTCGCTTGCGCGCGGGTTGGAAGTGATTCAGGCGTTTACGCCGCAGCGCCCGGTGCTGTCCATTTCACAGATCAGCCAGAAAACGGGGATCCCGCGTGCGGCGGTGCGCCGCTGTCTGTATACGTTGGGTAAGCTGGGTTTTGTTTATGCGGAAGACGGTAAAAACTTCCAGCTGCGTCCGCGCATTTTGTCGCTCGGTCACGCCTGGCTGGCGTCCACTCCGCTCGCGCGTTCGGCACAGCCCGTGCTTAAACACCTGAGCGAAATGCTCAATGAATCCTGTTCTATCGCCACGCTCGACGGCGACGATATTCTGTATATCGCACGCGCTTCCAGTTCCAGGATCATGACCATCGACCTGGACATTGGCAGCCGCCTGCCCGCGTGGGCCACCTCGATGGGTCGTGTGCTGTTGAGCGGCCAACCGGAAGAGAAGCTGAACGACATGCTGGCGCGGGTGACGATGATTCGCTACACGCCGCAAACGGTGGATTCGGTGAGTCAGCTACGGGCGGAACTAAAGCGCGTTCGTCAGCAGGGCTATGCGCTTAACGATCAGGAGCTGGAGATGGGATTGCGTTCGCTCGCCGTGCCGCTGTTCAATCCTCAGGGGCATATTGTCGCCGCGCTTAACGTGGGAGTGCATGCCGGGCAGGTTTCGGCCCACGAGATGATTGAACGCGTCCTGCCTGAATTGCAAAAAGCGGCGAAAGAGCTGACGCTGCTGTTGCGTTAACGACTGCGTTTAGCGTGGCGCTCCCAGTTATCCTGTTTTGCCTGTTCTGATTTTTTCAGCGCCACATAACAGGCCCCGCTGCCGCCGTGATGCGGCAGCGCGCTACAGAAGGCCTGAACGTCATCAAACTCCGTCAACCAGCGCGCCAGATAGCTGCGAATGATATTGGCATGGGTGTTGTCAGCTTTACCTTTGCCGTGAATGATCAGCACGTTGCGCAAGCCATCTTTATGCGCCTGATGAATGAATGCGAACAACATTTGGCGGCACTGTTCTATTGGCAGCCCCAGCAGCGTCAGGCTGGCCTGTTGGCTGTATTTCCCTAACCGGAGCTTATCCAACACGCCGTTTTGCAGGCCTTCGCGCTTAAATTCCAGCGGTGTCCCCAGCGGCACAATATCCAAAAAACCGGTAGTGAGAAAATTATCAAGCTGGAGGGTGTCAATGCGCTGCGGCGCGCGCGCGTTTCGGCTCGGCTGCCAGTGGATATCCACGTTGCGTTTCAGGGACTGGACATCTTCCATGGCGTCAAGAAACAATGATTTGTCGTCAGGGTTCATCTTCATCTCCTCCTGCTACCGCGACATCTGAGGACGTACTATAGCCGTGGCCTCTCTGATGCTCAATACGTTTGTTTTCGTCTAATCATTCACCAGAAGAATATATTATTGCTGCTTTTTCAATCTATCCATAAGGCAAATATTTAACCACCACTTAACTAAAATTTATTCAGGGTAACACGCTGAAAGAGTGTTAATGAAATGTGAAAGCCATCACCTAAATAATAGTGGTAAATGATCGTCAGTTCGCTATAACTGTATTACCCGCACAGCGGAGTAAAGTGTGGGGACAATTTACGGAAAGTGCTGTGTATACTGCAGGATCTGGCGGATGTCGACAGATCCTGTTTTTTTATGCCCGAAATGGCTGCACGCAAAAATAGATTATTTTCAAGAGGCGCAATACACAACCCATAAAAATCAAGAGGTTCAGCACTGCCTTGCAAAGCAAACACCGCTTTTGATGTTCGCCATTGTTGCAACCAGCGCCTTTGCCAATCCCCTCTTCAGGGCGCGAGTATCATATATTCTGCGACGCGTCGATGCTTGTGAATATATTTTACCTTCTGGTCCACTCCAAAATAAAAACCCTGATGCTTTATCAGCAAAGTGAAAAACTCACCGCCCTTCTTTATTGTTTTAAAAAAATAAACAAACCACCGAAAGCTTCACTTTTACGGCGTTCGATTTCCTGGTCGCAGACTCATCGCCCGCGCCTGTGCATTGCGCGTTGTACTTATCCTTTTAGAGGTATAGTTGCGCCAGGGTCTGGCGTGGTATCGTGGCTCTCTCCCCATCAGATTGACGGATAACCCCGTAACATCACTAAGGAATCGTAATGCTGAGATTGCTTGAAGATAAAATTGCCACTCCGCTTGGGCCACTGTGGATCCTGTGTGATGAGCAATTTCATCTGCGTGCCGTGGAGTGGGAAGAGTACAGCGACAGAATGACGCAATTGCTGGAACTTCACTATCGGGTAGAAGGCTATGAGCGCGTGGCAGCCACGGATCCCAACGGTCTGTCTACCAAAATGAAAGCCTATTTCGACGGTGACCTCAGTATTATCGAAACGCTGCCAAGTGCGACGGCGGGAACCCCTTTCCAGCGAGAAGTGTGGCAGGCGCTTCGGACAATCCCCTGCGGCCAGGTGATGCATTACGGTCAGTTGGCCGAACAGTTGGGTCGTCCAGGTGCCGCTCGTGCGGTCGGGGCGGCAAACGGTTCAAATCCGGTCAGCGTTGTGGTGCCCTGTCACCGGGTGATTGGGCGTAATGGCACCATGACTGGGTATGCCGGTGGCGTGCAGCGCAAAGAGTGGTTATTGCGTCATGAAGGTTATCTGCTGCTTTGATAATAAGTGCTTTCTAAAGCAGTCACGGCATTATCTCAGGAAAAATGACTGCATTAAACGTTGATTTATCATAACGATAGTGCCATTTGGCACTATCCCCTGTTTATATTGCGTGAATCAGGCTTCCGACACTTACTTGCTCACCAAAAAGATGTTAAAATTGACAAATATCAATTAAGGCTCGAGCAAATCTATGATCCCGGAAAAGCGAATTATACGACGCATTCAGTCTGGCGGGTGTGCTATCCACTGCCAGGATTGCAGTATCAGCCAACTCTGCATCCCGTTCACGCTCAACGAACACGAGCTGGATCAGCTTGATAATATCATTGAGCGTAAAAAGCCCATTCAGAAGGGTCAGACCCTGTTTAAAGCAGGAGATGAACTGAAATCTCTGTATGCGATTCGCTCCGGTACCATTAAGAGCTATACCATCACCGAACAGGGTGATGAGCAGATTACCGGTTTTCATCTGGCGGGCGATCTGGTGGGCTTTGATGCCATTGGCACCGGCATGCACCCAAGCTTTGCGCAGGCACTGGAAACGTCCATGGTCTGCGAAATCCCGTTCGAAACGCTGGACGACCTTTCCGGTAAAATGCCAAATCTGCGTCAGCAGATGATGCGTTTGATGAGCGGTGAGATCAAAGGCGACCAGGATATGATCCTGCTGCTCTCCAAAAAGAATGCAGAAGAGCGCCTGGCCGCGTTTATCTATAACCTCTCCCGCCGTTTTGCGGAGCGTGGTTTTTCTCCGCGTGAGTTCCGTTTGACCATGACGCGCGGCGATATCGGTAACTATCTGGGCCTGACCGTTGAAACGATCAGCCGCCTGCTGGGTCGTTTCCAGAAAAGCGGCATGCTGGCCGTGAAAGGCAAATACATCACCATCGAAAACGGTGAAGCGCTGGCGGTTCTTGCCGGACACGCTCGCAACGTCGCCTGATATTTTTCTGTTCGCCAGATCAAGACATCTTCATGACGGATTGATCTGGCGAAAATTCCTTCTGCCTTCGCACGCTTTCATCGCACCCAGCCTATAACTTTGTACAGAACCCCCTTCTGCCTGTTGGCTCTATTTTCTCCGGATGACTGGTATTCGCCCCTTAGCGACATTAAACTGGATAAATAAACAGCATCAGGAGCCCGTGTGTTTAAACGATCCCCTACCCGTCCCCCTGCATTTGATGCTGCGGCGATCTACGAATATCCGCAGCACCTCCGTCAAGAGGTAGACGCCATACCGTCACTCCCGGGTGTCTACGTTTTTCATGGTGAAAGCGAAACGTTGCCGCTGTATATCGGCAAAAGCATTAACCTGCGCAACCGCGTGTTGTCACATCTGCGTCGGCCAGAGGAAGCCTCTTTGCTTTATCAGTCGAGGCGTATCAGTTGGGTTCGCACTGCGGGCGAAATTGGTGCCCTGCTGCTCGAAGCGAAGATGATCAAAGAACAACAGCCTCTGTTTAATAAGCGCTTACGCCGCACGCGCCAGCTGTGCTCTTTACTGGTTAATAATGAAAAGCCTGAAGTGGTCTATGCTCGCGACATTGATTTTTCGCACCAGACGGGACTGTATGGCCTGTTTGCCAACCGCCGCGCCGCGTTGGAGACGCTGAGGTCTCTCGCCGATCAACATCAACTCTGCTATGGGCTGTTGGGCCTGGAAACGGTGAGTCACGGTCGCGGCTGTTTTCGTTCAGCGTTGCACCGCTGCGCCGGGGCCTGCTGTGGCAAAGAAAGTGCTGCAGCGCATCATCAGAGACTGCTCAGCGCGCTGGAACAGTTTCACGTGAACTGCTGGCCCTGGGCAGGCCCCATTGCCATCAAGGAACAAAGCGGTGATCTGACGCAGTATCATATTATTCGCAACTGGATGTGGCTCGGTTCTGTGAATGCTTTAAATGAGGCTGGCGCGTTGACCCGGCAACAGGTGGGATTTGATCACGATGGCTATAAAATTTTGTGCAAACCGCTGTTGACTGCCACACTCACGATCATCGAGCTCAGCACGAATAATGCGCCTTCGACAGACGGTGTTTTGTAAACGTTTGACAGACGAATCCCCATTCCCATGCGCTGGAAAAAGGTTTGTTTGTCGTAATTTATCCAAATATCTTAAACAAATGATGGGTTAAATATCGAGGAGTAGTGTATGGTTGCGTTCCACTCAAACAGGAATATCTAATGCCTATACGAAAAAACCAGAATGCCCGCCGTAACCACCTTGTAAAATGTGCTTGCCCTTCCTGCTCAAAAGACTCAGAACACAGCTTCTCTCGGGTCCAAAAGGGTTCCATGCTGATTTGCCCTTACTGCAGCAAACTCTTCCAATCAACATCACCGACCACCAGATAATCTGCTCTCTTAATGCCTTATTTTTACGGGCCTCAACGTACAATCTGAGCCGATATTTTCTCTTTGGGTTCACAGGTGTGCTGTTGAGGCGTCGCTCGGCATAGGAATGAAGACATCGCTCAGATGCGCTAACCTGTTCATCTACGCGCTTTATCATATGCCGAAGTCAAACCGCAGCCGCAATCACGATATTTAGCTGATTTATTGATCCTGCGAAGGTTATCCCCTGTTTCAATCACTCCGGATGGGTTATCTTTTATTTACAGACTGTGGTGACAGTTGTAAGGAGACCCTGTATGGCAAAGTATCAAAATATGCTGGTAGCCATCGATCCTAACCAGGACGATCAACCCGCATTGCGGCGTGCTGTTTATCTTCATCAACGGATTGGTGGATCCATCAAAGCCTTTTTGCCGATCTATGATTTTTCATATGAGATGACCACCCTTCTGTCGCCTGACGAACGCACCGCTATGCGTCAGGGCGTCATCAGCCAACGGACCGCGTGGATCCGTGAACAGGCAAAATATTACATTGAAGCGGGGGTGCCCATTGAGATCAAAGTGGTCTGGCACAACCGTCCTTTCGAAGCCATCATTCAGGAAATCATGAGCGGTGGACACGATCTGCTGCTGAAAATGGCCCATCAGCATGACAAGCTGGAAGCGGTGATTTTCACCCCAACCGACTGGCATCTGCTGCGCAAATGCCCGTGCCCGGTGTGGATGGTGAAAGACCAGCCGTGGCCGGAAGGCGGGAGAGCCGTCGTGGCGGTGAACCTGGCCAGCGAAGAGGAATATCACAACGCCCTCAACGACAAACTGGTGCGCGAAACCCTGCAACTGGCTGAGGAAATCAACCACACCGAAGTGCATCTGGTGGGCGCTTATCCGGTCACACCGATCAACATTGCCATCGAGCTTCCGGACTTTGACCCCAGCGTCTATAACGACGCTATTCGCGGTCAGCACCTGCTGGCGATGAAAGCCCTGCGGCAGAAATACAGTATTTCTGAGAACATGACTCACGTAGAGAAAGGTCTGCCTGAGGAAGTGATCCCGGATTTAGCCGAACATCTGCAGGCCGGGATTGTGGTACTGGGCACCATTGGACGTACCGGCTTGTCCGCCGCGTTTCTCGGCAATACCGCCGAGCAGGTGATCGACCATTTGCGCTGTGACCTGCTGGCCCTGAAGCCCGACCAGTATCAGACGCCTGTTGAGCTGGACGACGAAGAAGACGATTAAAAACCACGCTGCAGAAACACAAAAGCCCGGAGCATCACGCCTCGGGCTTTTTCACGTTGGGGTATAAGGATCAGTGGATACCCATCCGCCAGGCATAATCGATCTCTTCTTTCAGTTCGAGGGAAGAAAGTGCCATCAGGCCCGCAAATTCCAGCTCCAGTTGTTTCAGGCGCTTCAGGTATTCAGCAGGGGTCACATCGGTTTTATCGCGGCGAAGGTACTCTACAGCCAGCTGTGCAGGGGTTAACTCGATATCCATAGCATCCTCATTTACGTTGATAACATGGTCAGTATAGCAGCAACATCAGACTAATTTTTGACCAAAAACAATGATGCCGGGAATATTTGGTTTATAAGTAAACAAAGGGACCGGAGTCCCTTTGTGTTAGCACACGCTCAATTTACTGACCTGCCCGGAGAAACCTTAGCGCATCCGGATGCGTCATCAGAACGTTTCCCAGTTATCGCCTGCAGCCAATGCCGGACGCTGTGGCACATAAGCACTTTGGGCGTTTTGTACCGGTTTACGGGCCACACTGCCGCCGCTGTGCAGCAGGCGGAAAGCGCCTACGGCTTCAGTCAGACGCGCGGCCTGCTCTTCCAGTGAGCCCGCGGCGGCAGAAGCTTCTTCCACCAGCGAGGCGTTTTGCTGGGTCACGTTATCCATTTCGGTAATCGCCTGGCTGACCTGCAGGATCCCACGACTCTGTTCATCCGACGCCGCGGCGATTTCCAGCATGATGTCGGTCACGCGTTTAACGGCCTCCACGATTTCACTCATGGTGCTCCCGGCGGCCATCACTTCACCTGAACCGCGCTCAATTAAGGTCACGGACTCGCTGATCAGCCCCTCAATCTCTTTCGCCGCCTGAGCACTGCGGCTGGCCAGGGTGCGGACTTCACTGGCAACAACGGCAAACCCGCGCCCTTGTTCACCCGCGCGAGCCGCTTCCACCGCGGCGTTCAGCGCCAGAATATTGGTCTGGAAAGCAATACTGTTAATCACCGCCGTGATTTCAGAAATTTTCTTCGAGCTGGTGGAGATGTTGCCCATTGTCGACACCACGCCGGAAACAATCTGCCCGCCGCGCGTGGCTTTACCTGAGGCATCTTCCGCCAGTTTGGTCGCATGATGCGCGTTTTCAGCGTTCTGTTTCACCGTAGCCGTCAGTTGCTCCATGCTTGCCGCCGTCTCTTCAATCGCGGCCGCTTGCTCTTCGGTGCGGGAAGAAAGGTCGGTGTTACCGGCAGAAATTTCACTGGTGCCACGATAAATCTCTTCTGCACCCTGACGCACCGTGCCCACCGTTTCCGCCAGCGCACGCTGCATTTTTTGCAGATCATAGCTCAGTCGGCCAATCTCACTGCGCCCCGTGGCGTCTTCATCCAGTGTTAAATCCCCACCGGCAATTTGCTCAATGCGATGCAGGGCGCGTTTCAGAGGATTGATCACGGCGCGACGCAAAGAAACAAACGTCAGGGTCGTCAGCAACAATGCCAACACAAACGCCCCGACCATAAAGGCCAATCCCATTTGCGTGCGGCTATGCGCCGTTTTGGAGAGATGATTCGCGCGATCGCTGCGGATTTGAATCGCCTTTTGCAACGTCTCGTTGTACGCCGCATCCAGCTGACGGGCGTGCTCATTTTCGTGGTTGATGATCGCTTCAAACATGCCGTTTTTGGCATATTTCAGCATTGGCTGCATCCCGGTGATGTAGTCGCTGTAGCGTTTGTTCAGTTCGCCATCCAGCGCCTCGTCCGCCGGGGTTTTTACCGCGCGTTTCACATAGAGCTTAAAACCGTCCTGCGACTGCTTAATACGCTCTTCAGCTTCAGTGATGTTGCGCTTCATATCGTCCATTTCGGCAATACGGCTGGCCGCGCCGGCATGGATCAGGTTAATACGTGCGGTGCGTAGATGGTTTGAGCTGTTCGCCAGCCCCATTCGCACTTCCAGCTCCTGAGTGACATCGTTCTGGTCTTTATCGGCCTGTAGCAGGAAATACCCCGCCAGCGCTGAGCTTAATGCGAACAGCAGCAGGATCCCGCCAAGAATGGAGGAAAACAACGGAACTAAACGAATGTGATGTAAAAAACTGACAGTTTGCGACTTATGCCCTTCGGCTTTTTTTCCCATGGCAATCGACTCTCTTATTGTAAGAGGCGTACCAACACGCCCGTAAGATTGTCATCGGCCTGAACCGCAGATAGCTTACCGGTAAAAGCGCCACACCGGTCACACTTTAAGAAAACAAAACGGTGCCAGCGGCAAAACGCCGCTGGCAGGAGGCTTAGTTATCGCCGAAATGGATAACGGTGCGGATAGATTTCCCTTCGTGCATGAGATCAAAGGCTTCGTTGATCTGGTCCAGCGGCATACGATGGGTAATAAACGGGTCGAGATTGATTTTGCCCGTCATCGAATCTTCTACCATGCCCGGGAGCTGGGTACGCCCCTTCACCCCACCAAACGCCGAGCCGCGCCAGACGCGTCCGGTGACCAGCTGGAATGGACGGGTTTTGATCTCCTGGCCTGCGCCTGCAACGCCAATAATGACGCTCTCGCCCCAGCCTTTGTGGCAGCATTCCAGCGCCGCGCGCATGACGTTGACGTTGCCGATACACTCGAAGCTGAAGTCCACGCCACCGTCGGTCAGTTCGACAATAACGTCCTGTACCGGTTTGTCGTAGTCATTCGGGTTGATGAAATCGGTCGCGCCCATTTCACCCGCCAGTTTGAATTTTTCCGGATTCGTGTCGACCGCGAGAATACGCCCGGCTTTCGCCTGTACGGCCCCCTGAATCACGGCCAGACCAATACCGCCCAGACCAAACACCGCCACGGTGTCGCCTTCTTTTACTTTCGCGGTGTTGTGAACGGCACCAATACCGGTGGTCACGCCACAGCCCAGCAGGCACACTTTGTCCAGCGGCGCCTGCGGGTTCACTTTTGCCAGAGAGATTTCAGCCACGACGGTGTATTCACTGAAGGTACTGGTGCCCATGTAGTGATAAATCGGCTCGCCGTTGTAGGAGAAACGCGTGGTGCCATCCGGCATCAGTCCTTTGCCCTGCGTGGCGCGAACGGCCTGACACAGGTTCGTTTTGCCGGATTTACAGAATTTGCATTCCCGGCACTCAGCGGTGTACAGCGGAATGACGTGATCGCCCGCTTTGACGCTGGTGACACCCTCGCCCACTTCCACCACGATGCCGCCACCTTCATGACCCAGCACCGCCGGGAAAACGCCCTCCGGGTCATCACCAGACAGCGTGAACGCATCGGTGTGGCAGACACCCGTATGGGTAATTTTTACCAACACTTCACCTTTTTTTGGCGGAGCAACGTCAATTTCAACAATTTTCAGCGGCTGGCCCGGGCCAAACGCAACTGCAGCACGTGATTTCATAGTTCGTCTTTTCCCTTATTGTCCGTTCTTTGACTACGATGGTAGCAGATGAATACGTTAAGACTGTAACGACGCCAGGCGCGCGGCAAAACCAACGAACACCAGACCAATCAGGCTATTGCCTAGTTTAACCAGCTTTTTGCGACTGCCGACAAAGCGCGTCACCAGCGAACCGGAAACAATCAGGAAGCTGAGGTAGGTAAAGCTGATGATTTCCAGCGTCACCGCGAGGATCAGGAAAGCCAGCCCCGGCGCAGTGGCGTTCACGTCGATAAACTGCACAAAGAATGAGACGTAAAACAGAATCGCCTTCGGATTGGTCAAACTCAGCGTCAGCGCGCGTTTAAAGATAGTGCTGCTCTGTTCCGCGGCGTGCTGATGTTCAGCGCCCTGCTGCCTGATAACCGCCCAGAGCATTTTCACCCCAAGATAGAAAAGGTAAAACGCGCCCAGGTAGCGCACGATGTTAAACAGTACCGGCGTGGTTTTGATCAGCGTCGCAACGCCTGCGTAGGAGAGAAACATCAGCACCGCATCGCCGATAAACACGGCCAGTGCCGCCATATAGCCGGTACGAATGCCGTACGCCGCGCCCGTTTTCAACACAAAAAACGTGTTGGGGCCAGGCACCAGAATGATGAAAATTGCGCCCACCAGATAGGTCCAGTAATTCACTACGCCGAAATCAGAAAACACCCTGTACTCCCTTTAACAGTCTGTTTAAAAATGTGAGCGCCATCATAACAAAAAAGCCGCCTTCCTTTTACCGGAAGACGGCTTTAAGCGCACAAGTTGTTAGCGTAAAGCGAGTATTACAGCGCTTTCAGGATCGCGTCCACGCTGGCCTTCGCATCACCAAACAGCATGTGGGTGTTCTCTTTAAAGAACAGTGGGTTCTGTACGCCAGCGTAACCGGTGTTCATGGAGCGTTTGAACACAATCACATTCTGCGCTTTCCACACTTCCAGCACCGGCATACCGGCAATCGGGCTCTTCGGATCGTCGAGCGCCGCCGGGTTAACGGTATCGTTCGCGCCGATCACCAGCACGGTGTCGGTATCGTTGAAATCGTCATTGATTTCATCCATTTCCAGCACGATGTCATACGGCACTTTGGCTTCTGCCAACAGCACGTTCATGTGACCCGGCAGACGCCCTGCAACAGGGTGAATACCAAAGCGCACTTTGATGCCACGTGCACGCAGCTTCTCAGTGATTTCCGCTACCGGATACTGAGCCTGCGCCACCGCCATGCCGTAGCCTGGGGTGATGATCACCGTGTGGGAATTTTTCAGCATATCGGCGGTATCTTCCGCGCTGATTTCACGGTGCTCACCCACTTCTTCATCAGAACCGGTAGAAGAACCGTCAGTGCCAAAACCGCCAGCAATGACGCTGAAAAACGAACGGTTCATCGCCTTACACATAATGTAGGACAGAATCGCACCGGAAGAACCGACCAGCGCACCGGTAACAATCAGCAGATCGTTGCTCAGCATGAAACCTGCCGCCGCTGCTGCCCAACCCGAGTAGGAGTTCAGCATCGACACCACCACCGGCATATCGGCACCGCCGATAGACGCCACCAGATGCCAGCCAAACGCCAGCGCGATGACGGTCATGATCAACAGCGCAAACACCTGAGTCCCGGTGCTGTCTGCACGTACGAAGACCACCAGCAGCAGGAAAGAAGCCACCAGAGCCGCCAGGTTCAGCTTGTGACGGTTAGGCAGCATCAGCGGTTTTGAGGAGATCTTGCCGCGCAGTTTACCGAACGCCACGATCGACCCGGTGAAGGTGACCGCACCGATAAAGATGCCCAGGAACACTTCGGTCAGGTGAATGTTCACCAGTACCGGTTCCAGGCCGGGTTCGTGGTACAGATAGCTGTTAAAGCCCACCAACACCGCAGCCAGACCAACAAAGCTGTGCAGTACCGCCACCAGCTCTGGCATCTCGGTCATTTCAACGCGCTTCGCCAGACGGATACCAATCGCGCCACCGATGATCATTGCTACGATTATCCACGCCACGTTGCCGGTGTCCGGCCCGAAAATGGTGGCAATCAGCGCAATCGCCATCCCGGCGATACCAAAATAGTTGCCCTGCTGAGACGTTTCGTGCTTGGAAAGCCCGGCCAGACTGAAAATAAACAGGATCGCGGCAACAATGTATGCAGCTGTAACTAATCCTCCAGACATATGTTACCCCTTACCCTTTGCGGAACATTTTCAGCATGCGCTGAGTCACGGTGAAGCCACCGAAAATATTGATACTGGCGATAAGCACTGCGATAAAGCTCAGGAAGCTGACCCAGCCACCGTGGCCAATCTGCAGCAGCGCACCGACGACAATGATCCCGGAAATCGCGTTTGTGACCGACATCAGCGGCGTATGCAGCGCATGGGAAACGTTCCACACCACGTAGTATCCGACCACGCAGGAAAGTGCGAACACGGTGAAGTGACCGAGGAACTCTTTCGGGGCGACGTCAGCCAGCCAACCGAACAGGATCACGGCCAGCGCCATCAGCGCATATTTGCGCCATACGCAGGCTGGCTTTTTCTCTTCAACAGGCGCAGCTTCGGCTTTCGCTGCCGCTTTCGGCTGCGCTGAAACCTGAATCGGTGGCGCAGGCCAGGTGATTTCGCCTTCACGTACCACCGTCACACCGCGAACCACGACGTCATCAAAATCGATAGCGATGTTGCCATCTTTTTCTTTGCACAGCAGCTTCAGCAGGTTGACCAGGTTGGTGCCATAGAGTTGAGAAGACTGCGTTGGCAGGCGACCGGCAAGGTCGGTATAACCGATAATTTTCACGCCGTTAGCGGTGGTGAAAATCTCACCTGGAACGGTGTACTCACAGTTGCCGCCGTTTTGCGCCGCCAAATCGACCACCACGCTGCCCGGCGTCATGCTGTCAACCATCTCACGGGTAATCAGCTTCGGTGCCGGTTTGCCAGGGATAAGCGCGGTGGTGACGATGATATCGACTTCTTTGGCCTGAGCGGCAAACAGCGCCATTTCAGCTTTGATAAAGGCTTCCGACATGACTTTGGCATAGCCATCGCCGCTGCCCGCTTCCTCTTCGAAATCCAGCTCGAGGAACTCCGCGCCCATACTCTGGACTTGCTCTTTCACTTCCGGACGGGTATCGAATGCACGGACGATGGCGCCCAGGCTGTTAGCAGCACCAATGGCCGCCAGACCCGCTACGCCAGCACCAATCACCATCACTTTGGCAGGAGGAACTTTCCCGGCAGCGGTGATTTGCCCGGTGAAGAAACGGCCGAATTCGTGAGCGGCTTCGACGATCGCGCGATAGCCCGCGATGTTGGCCATTGAACTCAACGCGTCCAGCGACTGTGCGCGTGAGATACGCGGGACGGAGTCCATCGCCATCACGTTGATGCCACGTTCAGCCAGCTTCGCCATCAGCTCCGGATTTTGTGCAGGCCAGATAAAGCTTATCAACGTGGTGCCAGGGTTGAGCAGCGCAATTTCGGCTTCTGTTGGCGCATTCACCTTCAGAATAATGTCGGATTGCCAGGCTTCGTCTTTGCTGACAATCTCAGCGCCCATCTCGGTAAACGCACGATCGTCAAAGCTCGCCAGTTTACCCGCCCCACTTTCAATGGCGACCGTGAAACCGAGTTTCAGCAGCTGCTCCACCGTTTTGGGTGTCGCTGCAACGCGAGTTTCAAGGGCCAGCGTCTCTTTAGGTACTGCAATACGCATAGTGTTCCCTTCCATCGGAGAGTAATGATGGTGTGTGGTTTTGTCGGGTGCCGTCCCTGGCCGCATACAGAGGCAAAGAAGCGAAGCGCCCGGAAAAATAAAACAGTAATAAACTTTCTATAACCTACTGAAAATAACGGTTGTGATCCACAGCCAACAAACAGTATTTTTGATTTTATTCGGGAAAAGGCACTCCTGGTGCGTTCAGCCAGCAATATTTACCTTAATTTCCCTTCCAGGCCTGATAATTCGCTTAAGCGAAGCGGCAAAACGTGATTATTCTCGGCGCTTAAACAGAATATTAACATTACATTAACTTATAAAAGTGTTATTGATTATCGCTTTTGCTGGTCAACGGCCTGTTTCTGCAACATATCATGAAAAGTTATTGAACCCTGTTATCGGGGTCGCACAAGATGAGCAAAATGACGCAGACAGTCATGCCGTTTAAATGCAATAATCATCGACGTTTTAGTCACTAACAACTACCAGCTCCTGGTTTGCGCAAGGCGAAGGATTATTTTTATGAAGCTTAAGTACACCCTCCTGGCGTCAGCTCTCCTGTCAGCAACGGCTTTCAGCGCCTTTGCCGCCACCGAGTTAACGCCGGAGCAAGCGGCAGCCCACAAGCCGTACGATCGCATCGTTATCACCGGTCGTTTCAATGCTATTGGTGATGCTGTTGACGCTGTTTCCCGTAAAGCCGACAAGGAAGGCGCAGCCTCTTTCTACGTTGTCGATACGTCTGATTTCTCCAGCAGCGGTAACTGGCGCGTAACGGCTGACCTCTATAAAGCCGATGCCCCGAAAGCCGAAGCCCCTAAAAATCGCGTGATTGCCGGCGTGACGGAACTGCCAAGAGAACAAGCCGCACAGCTGGAACCGTTTGATACCGTTACCGTGCAGGGCTTCTTCCGCAGCCAGCCTGACGTTAACTCTGCCGTGGCTAAAGCAGCGAAAGAAAAAGGCGCCGCCTCTTTCTCTATCGTGCGCCAGGTCGATGCTAACGACGGTGGTAACCAGCGCGTCACGGCGTACGTCTATAAAGCCGATGCCCAAAAACGCGTCGTCCAGAGCGCAGATGCCATTCCTGCGAACTCCGAAGCAGGTAAAGCTGCACTGGCTGCCGGTGGTGCTGCCGCTGCTACCGTGGAAATCCCTGGCGTCGCGTCCTCTTCAACGGTCGGTTCTACTGAAGGCGTAGGTCGTTTCTTTGAGACCCAGTCATCGAAAGGTGGGCGTTACAGTGTCACGCTGCCGGACGGGACCAAGGTTGAAGAACTGAACAAAGTGGCAGCGGCCCAGATGGTGCCGTTTGACAGCGTTCAGTTCACCGGTAATTACGGCAACATGACCGAGATTTCCTATCAGGTGGCAAAACGCGCCGCCAAGAAAGGGGCGAAGTTCTACCATATTACCCGCCAGTGGCAGGAACGTGGTGGCAACATGACAATCAGCGCCGATCTCTACAAATAATCTGAATTTCTCTTCTAAAGGCAGCCCCGGCTGCCTTTTTTATTCTTTTCTGTCCTCAGACATTGCATGCCGTCAACTCTCTCCGTAAAATCGCGCGCTTTAGCGTAATCCTCCATGTTTATGCGCTTTAACCAAATAAATATTCTGGTTTCCCCTCTCTGACCACAGGATGACAATGGAAAAGAAACTTGGCCTCAGTGCCCTGACCGCTCTGGTACTCAGTTCAATGCTGGGTGCAGGCGTTTTCAGTTTGCCGCAGAACATGGCCGAAGTGGCCAGCCCGTCTGCGTTGCTTATCGGCTGGGCCATTACCGGCGTAGGCATTTTATTCCTCGCCTTTGCCATGCTGTTGTTAACCCGCATTCGTCCGGATCTGGACGGCGGTATCTTTACCTATGCCCGTGAAGGTTTTGGTGAACTGGTTGGCTTCTGTTCTGCGTGGGGTTACTGGCTGTGTGCGGTGATCGCCAACGTTTCCTATCTGGTGATTGTGTTCTCGGCATTAAGTTTCTTTACCGACACTCCTTCACTGCGCCTGTTCGGCGATGGCAATACCTGGCAGTCGATTGTCGGTGCCTCCGTCCTGTTATGGATTGTCCACTTCCTGGTTCTGCGTGGCGTACAAACCGCGGCCAGCATTAACCTGGTGGCCACGCTGGCGAAGCTGGTCCCGCTCGGGCTGTTTATCGTGCTGGCGGCAATGGCCTTCAGCAGCGATACCTTTAGCCTGGACTTCAGCGGCATCGCGCTGGGCGTTCCGGTCTGGGAGCAGGTAAAAGGCACCATGCTAATCACCCTGTGGGTGTTTATCGGCGTGGAAGGTGCGGTGGTGGTTTCCGCCCGCGCCCGCAACAAGAAGGATGTTGGCCGCGCCACGCTGCTGGCGGTGATCTCCGCGCTGTGCGTCTATCTGATGGTCACATTACTGTCCCTTGGCGTGGTTCCACGTCCTGAACTGGCAGAAATGCGCAACCCATCGATGGCGGGCCTGATGGTTAAGATGATGGGTTCCTGGGGTGAAGTGATCATCGCGGCGGGGCTGATTGTTTCCGTATGCGGCGCTTACCTGAGCTGGACCATCATGGCGGCTGAAGTGCCTTATCTGGCGGCCACACATAAAGCGTTCCCGCGTATCTTTGCCAGGCAGAATACCAACAATGCGCCGTCCTCTTCCCTGTGGCTCACCAATATTAGCGTTCAGGTTTGCTTGATCCTGATTTGGCTCACAAATTCCGATTATAATACGCTACTGACCATTGCCTCAGAGATGATTCTGGTGCCCTATTTCCTGGTCGGCGCTTTCCTGTTGAAGATGGCGACCCGTCCCCTGCATAAAGCAGTGGGTATCGGTGCCTGCATTTATGGCTTATGGTTATTGTACGCCTCGGGCCCGATGCACCTGCTGCTGTCAGTGGTGCTGTATGCGCCGGGTTTGCTGGTCTTTATTTATGCCCGCCGTACGCATGAGCATGACAAAACGCTCAATCGCCGCGAAAAGGCGCTGATGGCATTTTTACTGGTTGCCGCACTACCGGCAACGTGGATGTTAGTGGGGTAACTCGTCTTGCCCCGTCGCGACCCTAAGGAGAGATCGATGGGACAACCTGCTACCCGCCCCGTCCTGATTACCGGAGGAGGCCGCCGTATCGGCCTCGCCCTTGCCCACCATTTTCTGAATCAACAACAGCCGGTGATTGTCAGCTATCGTACGCGCTATGACGCGATTGGGATGCTGGAAAAAGCCGGTGCGCTTTGTATTCAGGCTGATTTCTCAACGGATGAAGGGATTCTGGCTTTCGCGCACACCGTCAAATCCCACACTGACGGCCTGCGCGCAATTATCCATAATGCCAGCGCCTGGCTACCAGAAAGCCCGGAACGCAATCTGTCCGCCGTCATGCAGCAAATGATGCAGATCCACGTCAATGCGCCCTACCTGCTCAATCATGCGCTGGAATCTCTTCTGCGCGGACACGGTCATGCCTCAGCGGACATCATCCATTTCACGGATTACGTGGTTGAACGCGGCAGCGATAAGCATATCGCCTATGCTGCGAGCAAGGCCGCGTTAGACAATATGACCCGCTCGTTTGCCCGTAAGCTCGCCCCGGAAGTGAAGGTCAACGCCATTGCCCCTGCGCTTATCCTGTTCAATGACCACGACGACGCTGACTATCGCCAGCAGGCGCTGAACAAGTCGCTGATGAAAATTGAACCCGGTGAGAAAGAGATTATCGATTTGGTCGATTATCTGCTGGCCAGCTGTTATGTCACCGGACGCTCTTTCGGTGTCGACGGCGGCCGCCCTCTGCGTTAGTGAAAACGGCTCCAGACGGCAATCAGCAGCCAGGCCGCTAAACTCCAGCATCCCACTGCGCCAGCCAACGCCATTGGCAGGCGCAGAAATCCGGTGAAATACCACAGCGACAGCAAATAAAGAAAATAAGGAATGATCGACCACATTCCGAACACAATCGTGGAACGCAGCGCTTCCGTCCCGCGCTCGCTGGCAACAATATAGTGGGCAATCAGGGCAAACGTCGGGAAAAGGGGAATCAAACCGGCGAGGTAATAATTTTTGGTTTTTGCCAGGAGGCCAATCAGTAACACCACCAGTGCACCAAGGAGTGCCTTAATCAGTAACGCCATTTTGTTGCCTGAGTTTTCATCATCAATGAAAGCAGAATAACGGAAGTGCGCATATTTAGAAAAGATTAATGGAACCCCGCATTCTGTCAGTGTATTTTAGCTTTTTTCGCTGCGCGCTATGGTTATGAATAAGATCGTTTTTGTAGAAGATGATCCGGAAGTCGGATCGCTGATTGCTGCCTACCTCAGTAAGCATGATATGGACGTTATCGTAGAACCCCGTGGCGATCGCGCTGAAGAAGTGGTTCTGCGTGAAAAACCCGATTTGGTGCTGCTGGATATCATGCTTCCCGGCAAAGACGGGATGACCATTTGCCGCGATTTACGCGCCCAATGGCAAGGCCCGATTGTGCTTCTCACGTCCCTCGACAGTGACATGAACCATATCCTGTCGCTGGAAATGGGTGCCAGTGACTATATCCTTAAAACCACCCCGCCCGCCGTCTTGTTAGCGCGTTTACGCCTGCACTTACGTCAGCACGTCGCCACCACCCCTGCGACGGAAAAACAGGTTTCAGGACTGACGCCACACAAAGCCATTCGCTTCGGCACTCTGGCGATTGATCCGGTGAACCGTCAGGTGTTGCTGAGCGGTGAGAACATCGCACTTTCTACCGCAGATTTCGACCTGCTGTGGGAACTGGCTACCCACGCGGGACAGATTATGGATCGCGATGCCCTGCTCAAAAATCTGCGTGGCGTGAGCTATGACGGCATGGATCGCAGCGTGGATGTCGCCATTTCGCGTCTGCGAAAAAAACTGCTCGATAGCGCGACCGAGCCGTATCGCATCAAAACCGTTCGCAACAAAGGCTATCTGTTCGCGCCACACGCGTGGGATAACTGATCTGCACCACTTCCGGGGCCAGAAATGAAAAAGCTGTTCGTGCAGTTCTATCTGCTGCTGTTTGTCTGTTTTCTGGTGATGACCATGCTGGTCGGGCTGGTGTACAAGTTCACCGCCGAACGCGCGGGTCGACAATCTCTCGACGACCTGATGAAGAGCTCGCTGTATCTGATGCGCAGCGAACTGCGTGAGATCCCGCCCCGGGACTGGAGCAAAACGCTCAAAGAGCTGGATCTGAACCTCTCTTTCGATCTCCGCATTGAACCCCTGAATAAATTCAATCTGGCGGAAAGTTCGATGGCGCATCTTCGCGCCGGTGATATCGTCGCGCTTGACGATCAGTACACCTTTATCCAGCGCATTCCGCGTAGCCATTACGTGCTGGCCGTCGGCCCGGTGCCCTATCTCTATTATCTGCATGAAATGCGGCTGCTGGACGTAGCGCTGTTGGCGTTTATCGCCATCTCACTGGCGTTCCCGGTCTTCATCTGGATGCGTCCACACTGGCAGGATATGTTGCGCCTTGAAACCGCTGCCCAACGTTTTGGCGAGGGGCATCTGGAAGAACGTATTCACTTTGACAGTATGTCGAGCTTTGAGCGACTCGGCGTGGTGTTCAATCAGATGGCCGACAACATCAACACCCTCATCGCCAGTAAAAAACAACTCACCGACGGCATCGCTCACGAGCTGCGCACGCCTCTGGTGCGCCTGCGCTACCGGCTGGAGATGAGTGAAAACCTCAGCGAAAACGAATCCCAGGCGCTTAACCGCGATATCGGTCAGTTGGAGGCGCTGATTGATGAGCTGCTGACGTACGCTCGCCTTGATCGTCCGCAGAATGAGCTGGTTCTGACCACGCCGGACTTCCCCGGCTGGATAACCGCCCACATCGATGACATTCAGACGGTCAATCCCCAGCGGGATGTCACGCTGGTAGAGCTGACGCAGGGCCAGTACGGCGCGCTGGATATGCGTCTGATGGAGCGCGTTCTGGATAACCTCGTCAATAACGCCATGCGCTATAGCCAGCAGCAAATTCAGGTCCGTCTGACGCAGCATGAAGGCCGGGCGACGCTGACGGTCGATGACGATGGCCCGGGCATAGCACCTGACGCACGCGAACGGGTATTCGAGCCTTTTGTTCGTCTTGATCCCAGCCGCGACCGCGCCACCGGAGGATGCGGTTTGGGGCTGGCTATCGTCCATTCGGTGGCCCAGGCGATGTCAGGCGAAGTGTTCTGTGATGCCAGCCCGCTCGGGGGCGCGCGCTTCAGTTTCAGCTGGCCCGTGCATCATCACGTTAGCCACACCACGACTGCCTGACCGAATCTTGCACAATGCCGGACCCTGGCGTACAGTGATAATCAACTAGTATGTTGTAACTAATGTGGATGCGATGGCTGATTACGACCTGATAGACCGTTTAACCTCGACCTTTCGTCAGATGGAACATGAACTTCTGGCGCTGAAACAGCAGCTGGCGGACTGTCGTCTGCTGGCAGCTCGCGTCTTTGAACTGCCGGAAGTGAGTAAAGAGCATGAACATGCGGCGCTGAACACCATTTCGGTTACCCAGCATCTGGGGGAACCGGCACGCCTGATGGCGCTTAATCACTACAGCCATCTCTTTATTCAGCAACAATCGGAAAAACGAAGCAGTAAGGCCGCGGTGCGGTTACCTGGCGTGATTTGCCTGCAGGTCAACCCGCAAGCGCTGCGTGAGCTGGAGCAACAGATAGCCAGCATTAACACCCTTAAAGCGACCTTTGAGCAGATCGTCACCGTCGAATCTGGCCTGCCGACCGGCGCCCGCTTTGAGTGGGTGCATCACCATTTGCCGGGTCTGCTGACGCTCAAAGCCTATCGCACGCTAACCGTCCTGCGCGACCCTGCCACCATTCGTTTTGGCTGGGCCAATAAGCACATCATTAAAAATCTGACCCGCGATGAGGTCCTGAAACAGCTGGAGAAAAGTCTGCAGTCGCCCCGCTCCGTTCCGCCTTTCACCCGTGAGCAGTGGCAGGATAAACTCGAACGTGAATATCAGGACATTGCCGCCCTGCCGCAAAACGCCAGGCTTAAGATTAAGCGTCCGGTTAAAGTACAGCCGATTTCGCGCGTGTGGTATGCGGGCCAGCAAAAGCAGGTGCAGTACGCCTGCCCGGGCCCGATGATTGCGCTGCTATCCGGCACCGAAGGCGTCAGCGTGCCGGACATTGGTGAACTGCTGAATTACGATGCCGATAACGTGCAGTATCGCTATAAGCCAGAGGCGCAGTCGCTACAGCTGATTATCCCGCGACTGCACCTGTACCTGGCTAACGACTGACCTTCATGCTTCCGACCATCGCCGCCGGGCGTACCCATTCGTCGAATTCGGCTTCCGTCAGGTAGCCGAGTTTCAGCGCCGAGGCCTTCAGCGTCAGCCCTTCTTTGTGGGCTTTTTTGGCAATTTCCGCCGCTTTGTCATAGCCAATATGGGTATTTAGCGCCGTCACCAGCATCAGTGATTCGTTGAGCAACTGATCGATGCGCGCCCGATTAGGTTCAATGCCTACGGCGCAATGCTCGTTAAAGCTTTCCATGCCATCGGCCAGCAAGCGCACCGACTGCAGGAAGTTGTGGATGACCATTGGCCGATAGACGTTAAGTTCGAAGTTACCGGATGCGCCGCCTATATTTACCGCCACATCATTCCCCATCACCTGGCAGCACAACATGGTCATGGCTTCACACTGCGTCGGGTTGACTTTCCCCGGCATGATTGAGCTGCCCGGTTCGTTTTCCGGAATGGCAATTTCACCAATGCCACAGCGCGGACCGGAGGCCAGCCAGCGCACATCGTTGGCGATTTTCATCAGCGAAGCCGCCAGCCCTTTTAAGGCGCCATGCGCATGCACCAGCGAATCACACGTTGCCAGCGCTTCGAATTTGTTCGGCGCGGTGACAAACGGCTGCGTGGTGATGGCGGCCAGTTCATCGGCCACTCGTTTGGCGTATTCCGGATGGGTATTCAGGCCCGTTCCCACGGCTGTCCCGCCCAAAGCCAGTTCGCTAAGATGGGGTAACGTCAACTCCAGGTGCTTCTGGTTATGCTCCAGCATCGCCACCCAGCCGGAAATTTCCTGCCCGAGCGTTAACGGTGTCGCATCCTGAAGGTGCGTGCGGCCAATTTTGACAATATCGGCAAACGCATGCGATTTATCGCTGAGCGTTTTCTTCAGCACCCCCAGCTGGGGTAACAGATGCTCGCGCAGCGCAATCACCGCCGCCACGTGCATGGCTGTCGGAAACACATCATTGGAACTCTGGCTTTTGTTCACATCATCGTTCGGATGCACTTTTCTCTCCATGCCACGAACACCGCCCAACAGCTCGCTGGCACGGTTTGCCAGCACTTCATTCATGTTCATGTTGCTCTGCGTACCGGAACCGGTTTGCCAGATAGCGAGAGGAAATTCATCCGGGTGTTTGCCTGCCAGCACTTCATCGGCAGCACGGACAATGGCGTTGGCTTTTTCATCCGACAGCAGCCCAAGATCCTGATTCACTTTTGCGGCAGCGCGTTTGGTCAATGCCAGCGCGGCAATCAATGAAACGGGCATTTTCTCGGTTGAGATGCGGAAGTGCTCCAGTGAACGCTGAGTCTGAGCGCCCCAGAGTCGGTCTGCCGGGACGTCAATCGCGCCCATGGAGTCGCTTTCGCGGCGATGCGTGGTCATAACTTGCTCCTTGAAAACAAAGTGATGGGAATGACATTGCTCACTTGCCCACAGGAATAAGTATTGATGGCTTCAGGGAACGTGCATGGCGCTTTGTGCGCTCTTGTGATGCCCGGCAGGGGGAATGCTGCCGGGCGGTGGGATTATTTAACGCAACGTGAACACTGTGAGGACTGGATCTGCTGGAAGAAATCGTTGCCTTTGTCATCCACAAGGATAAAGGCCGGGAAATCTTCGACTTCAATTTTCCAGATAGCTTCCATACCCAGCTCCGGATACTCCACGCACTCCAGGCTCTTGATGCTGCCCTGCGCCAGTACCGCTGCCGGGCCGCCGATGCTGCCCAGATAGAAACCGCCATGTTTATGGCAGGCATCGGTCACCTGCTGGCTGCGGTTGCCTTTCGCCAGCATGATCATGCTGCCGCCTTCGGATTGCAGCTGATCAACGTAGGAATCCATGCGCCCTGCCGTGGTCGGGCCGAGAGAACCCGAGGCATACCCATCCGGCGTCTTCGCCGGACCGGCGTAGTAGATGGGGTGATCTTTAATGTACTGCGGCAGGCCTTCGCCGTTATCCATGCGCTCTTTCAGCTTCGCGTGGGCAATATCGCGCGCCACGATGATGGTGCCGTTCAGCGACAGACGCGTGGACACCGGGAAATCAGAGAGCTGAGCCAGAATCTCTTTCATCGGACGGTTCAGGTCGATACGGACAGCTTCGCCTTCACCGGCATTGCGCAGTTCCTCAGGAATATATTTGCCTGGGTTATGCTCCAGCTTTTCGATCCACACGCCTTCACGGTTGATCTTCGCTTTGATGTTGCGATCCGCGGAACAGGAAACCCCCATGCCGATCGGACAGGATGCGCCATGACGCGGCAGACGAACAACGCGGATATCATGGGCAAAGTATTTGCCGCCGAACTGCGCGCCAAGCCCGAGGTTTTGCGCCTCCACCAGCAGCTCTTGTTCCAGCTCCACGTCGCGGAATGCCTGGCCGTGCTCGTTACCTTCCGTCGGCAGGCCGTCATAGTACTTGGTCGAGGCCAGTTTGACGGTTTTCAGCGTCGCCTCAGCAGAGGTTCCGCCAATCACGAAAGCGATGTGGTACGGCGGACACGCGGCGGTGCCGAGGGTACGCATTTTATCCACCAGATAGCCTTTCAGCTTCGCCGGGGTGATCAGCGCTTTGGTTTCCTGGTACAGATAGGTCTTGTTGGCTGAACCACCGCCTTTCGCGATGCACAGGAATTTGTATTCATCACCGTCTACGCTGTAAAGGTCAATTTGCGCTGGCAGGTTGGTGCCGGTGTTGACCTCTTTGTACATGTCGAGCGGCGCATTTTGGGAATAACGCAGATTGTCTTCGATATAGGTATCGTACACACCGCGCGCCAGTGCGGCTTCATCGCCACCCCCGGTCCACACGCGCTGCCCTTTTTTACCCATGATGATCGCGGTGCCGGTGTCCTGACAGGTTGGCAGAATGCCTTTGGCGGCGATATCAGAGTTACGCAGGAATTGCAGTGCGACGTATTTGTCGTTTTCACTGGCTTCCGGGTCGTTCAGAATGTCCGCGACCTGCTGCTGATGCGCCGGACGAAGCATGAAGGAAGCATCGTGGAAGGCGTGTTTGGCGAGTAACGTCAGCGCCTGTGGGTCAACTTTGATGATCTGCTGGCCGTCGAATTCGGTGACGCTCACGTGGTCTTTACTGAGAAGATAATACTCGGTGTCATCCTTTTTCAGCGGAAAAGGATCCTGGTAGACAAAAGGTTTATTCGACATTGTTCTCTCACTTACGACATTGGCTGATTATTTTTCGGGCAACGTTCCGCTCTGCCCTGGAAAAGCGAGTCGAACTATCCTACACAATTTTTTAACAAAAACTGAGACAAGTACGACTTTTTCCCTGAGAAGGTTACTTCTTCCCGGTTTATTGGTTTAATAACGGTAGATAATATCCTTATGAATACAGGGCTTGATAATGCAAAAACTCATCAACTCAGTGCAGAACTATGCCTGGGGCAGTAAAAGTGCGTTAACGGATCTCTACGGTATCGCCAATCCGGAAAATCTGCCGATGGCGGAACTGTGGATGGGCGCACATCCAAAGAGCAGCTCAAAAATCACCGATGCTAACGGTCAGGTCCTGAGCCTGCGCGACGTTATCGACGCGGACAAAGCGGCCCTGCTCGGCAATGCGGTGGCCGATCGTTTTGGCGAACTGCCGTTCCTGTTTAAGGTCCTGTGCGCCGATAACCCGCTGTCGATTCAGGTACACCCGAATAAGAAAGCCTCCGAACAGGGTTTCGCGAAAGAGAATGCCGCCGGGATCCCACTGGACGCCGCAGAACGTAACTACAAAGATCCGAACCACAAGCCAGAGCTGGTGTTTGCGCTGACGCCATTCCTGGCGATGAATGCCTTCCGTGAGTTCGCCGATATTGTGTCGCTGCTGCAACCCGTCTCGGGTGCGCACACTGCCATCGCACATTTCCTGCAGGAACCGAACGCTGAGCGCCTGAGCCAGCTGTTCGCCAGTCTGCTGAATATGCAGGGTGAAGAAAAAAGCCGTGCTCTGGCGGTGCTGAAAGCGGCACTGAACAGCCAACAGGGCGAGCCATGGGACACCATTCGCTTTATCGCGCAGTTCTACCCGGATGACAGCGGCCTGTTCTCCCCGCTGCTGCTCAACGTGGTGAAACTGAATCCTGGCGAGGCGATGTTCCTGTTTGCTGAAACCCCGCACGCATACCTGCAGGGTGTGGCGCTGGAAGTGATGGCGAACTCAGATAATGTGCTGCGCGCGGGTCTCACGCCGAAGTACATCGATATTCCGGAACTGGTCGCCAACGTGAAGTTCACGCCAAAACCGGCTGCTGAACTGCTGACCCAGCCGGCAAAACACGGCGCGGAACTCGACTTCCCGATCCCGGTCGACGATTTTGCCTTCGCTTTGCATGACCTCAACACGGCGGGCGTTGACGTGGCGCAGCAGAGTGCAGCGATCCTGTTCTGCGTGGAAGGCGAAGCCGTTCTGCGTAAAGGTGAACAGCTGCTGGTGCTGAAACCCGGTGAGTCTGCGTTTATCGCGGCAAATGAATCTCCGGTGACGCTAAGCGGCACAGGACGAGTCGCCCGCGTTTTCAATAAAATTAAGTAAATACTGAAGATTGCAGCAACTCTTGCTAAGCTTGAGGCAGCCTCAGAACAAAACATCAGGCGGATAATTCCGCCTGTTTTTCATTTATGGACAAACACTATGAAAAAATCACTGGTTGCAGTTGGTATCATTGTGGCTTTGGGTGCGGTGTGGACAGGCGGATCCTGGTACACCGGCAAACAGCTGGAAAGCCGGATTGCCGATATGGTGGCGCAGGCGAATACTCAGCAGAAACTGAGCGCCCCTGAAGCGGGCATTGAGCTTTCCTACCAGAATTATCAGCGTGGCGTGTTCAGCAGCCACCTGCAGATGGTCGTCAAAGCGGCGGAGGGTGCCAAAAGCAGTTGGTTGAAGCCTGGGCAAACCCTGGTTCTCGACGAAAATGTGTCTCACGGTCCGTTCCCTCTGGCCTCGCTGAAGCAGTTTAATCTGGCACCGGCGATGGCAAGCGTTGAAACCGTACTGGTGAATAACGAAGCCAGCAAGCCACTGTTTGATTTGGCAAAAGGCCAGTCGCCTTTCGATATCAATACCCGTATCAGCTACGCCGGTGACACGCGTTCTGATATCAACCTCAAGCCGCTCAATTACGAAAATGGCGACGAGAAAGTGGCCTTTAGCGGTGGTGATTTCCAGCTCAGCGCCGACAGCCAGGGGAATGCGTTCTCTCTGACCGGTGAAGCGCAAAGCGGCGTCATCAACGCGGTGAACGAGTACAACCAGAAAGTGCAGTTCACCTTCAACAACCTGAAAACCGAGGGCGACAGTAAGCTTGCAAGCTTCAACGAACGTATCGGCAGCCAGAAAGTGACGCTCGACAAAATCGCCGTCGCCGTTGAAGGCAAAGAGCTGGCCGTGATGGAAGGCACCCATATTGACGGCAAAGCCGAGCTGTCCAAAGACGGTAAAACCATTAACAGTTCGCTGGACTACGCGCTGAACAGCCTGAAGCTGCAAGGGCAGGATATGGGCAGCGGCACCCTGGCGCTGAAAGTGGGCCAGATTGATGGCCAGGCATGGCATCAGTTCAGCCAGCAGTATAACGGCCAGGTACAGGCGCTGTTAGCTCAGCCGGAAGTGATGCAGAATCCGGAAGTTTATCAGCAGAAAGTGACTGAAGCGTTTATCAGTGCGGCCCCTCTGCTGCTGAAAGGCGAGCCGGTTATCACCGTGGCACCGCTGAGCTGGAAAAACAGCAAAGGCGAAAGCACCTTTAACCTGTCGCTGTTCCTGAAAGATCCTTCCGCTGTCACGGCACCGGCACAGACGCTGGCCGAGGAAGTGGATCGCAGCGTGAAATCGCTGGACAGCAAACTGGTGATCCCAATGGATATGGCGACCGAGTTAATGACTCAGGTTGCACGTCTGGAAGGTTATCAGCAGGCGGATGCCGAGAAGTTGGCCACCCAGCAGGTGAAAGGTCTGGCGGCGATGGGGCAGATGTTCCGCATCACCACCCAAAAAGACAACAATATTGAGGCAAGCCTTCAATATGCCAACGGCCAGGTGACGCTGAACGGCGATAAGATGCCGCTGGCAGATTTCGCCGGAATGTTTGGCATGCCGGATGTGGCGATCCCTGCTCCGCAGAGCAATACGGCGCCAGAACAGCACGCTGAATCTGCCCCTCAGCCACCGGCTGACTTCCCGGAAACGCCGTCAGACAGCCCTGACTGATGTGCTGCCCGATGCGGTTCTCGCATCGGGCTTTTCTTCTGCTCTCACATACGCGCGTGCCGGACATCTGGCCGCTGCAACCCGCAATCATGCTTTGATTTTGCCGGGTGGATTGGGCAAAAACCGTATCCAAAATGCTGATAGTTATCGGCACTACAACGCGTTAATACTGGCGAGGAACTCCCGTTACTGCTGTTTTACCAGACGCGGAGGCATAATCTGATTGCGCGCCGTGCCCTGCGCATTGTCGATTCGCTGCAACACGCGCTCGGCCACGCTTTGCCCCATTTCCCGCGCCGGGGTGATCACCCAGCTCATCGGGGCATCGTCCAGATCTTTTTCCGGCACTTCGGCAAATGCCGCCAACGCCACGCGTTTTTCGTAGTAGCTTTCTACGCTGTCATCGCCGGTTTGCCGACCTGAACGCAGCAGTCCAAGCCAGGCGCCCATCGCCACCACGCTGTTATAACAGATAACGGCGGTGATCGTCGGGTTCCGACGCAGCAGGCTGGTCAGCGCCTGAGAGGCCTGTTTCTGGCTGGTCTCACACTCCACCACCCACTCACTGTGAAACGGCAAACCAAACTTCAGCAGCGTGGCACAGTAGCCACCCACTCTCTCGGCCCGGGTCAACGAGGCGCTGAGCCCCCCGAGCCAGGCAATACGCTGATGGCCGCGTTTGATCAGGTGTTCGGTAATGAGCTGCGCGGCCTGCATGTTGTCCGGGCGAATCAGGTCAACATCGTCAAGATAGCTAGCCCGGGAGGCAAAAACCAAGGGGACGCCGCTGTCATCTGCCTTGTCTCGCAGTTCCGCGCCTTTATCCACCGCCCCGGCAATCACCACGCCGTCCACGCCCTGTGAAACCAGGGTGTCAAAACGCTGGAGCATATGCTCTCCGTTGCGTCCGCCCTGGGTGAGAAACACCATTTTTCCCTGTGACTCCAGCGACTCAATCAGGCCGGCGGCCAGGTCGGCATAAAACGGCGCAGAGAGATCGCCTACGATAAGTCCGATCACCCCTGACTGCCCGCCACGTAGCGAAGCCGCCTGCCGGTTGCGCACAAACCCCAGCTGTTCGATAGCCTGGTTAACGCGTTCCCCGGTCGCCACTGAAATGCGCCCTTTGCCGCTTAACACCAGCGACACCGTTGCGACAGAAACGCCTGCCGCGTGGGCGACATCATTGATGGTGACTTTCTTAGTGTTGGCCATTCGCCAGGTACCGCTCCGTTGCTGTAGATAAAACGTTTAATCATTGGTTTATATTTATATCGCTTATTAACCTTTGATTATGTGATTTTGCTCGCACTAAAAATGGGTTAAACGTTTTATCTTCGTCGCCATATTCAACAACGACAACAGATCGACCAGCACAAGGAGTCGTTATATGACGGCGAAAGCAGCACCAAAAATTACTCTGTGGGAGTTCTTCCAGCAGCTGGGCAAAACGTTCATGCTGCCAGTCGCGCTCCTCTCTTTCTGCGGGATCATGATGGGCATCGGCAGCTCGCTGAGCAGCCATGACGTCACCACCCTGCTCCCGTGGCTTGATACACCGTTCCTGCAGGCCATCTTTATCTGGATGGGCAAAGTCGGTTCATTCGCCTTCAGCTTCCTGCCTGTCATGTTCTGTATCGCCATCCCGCTGGGTCTGGCGCGTGATAACAAGGGCGTTGCCGCGTTTGCCGGTTTCGTGGGTTATGCGGTCATGAACCTGGCGGTGAACTTTTGGCTGACGGCCAAAGGCATCCTGCCAACCACCGACGCAGCGCTGCTGAAAGCCAACAACGTTGCGAATATTCTGGGTATTCAGTCCATCGATACCGGTATTCTGGGTGCCGTCATCTGTGGCGTTATCGTCTGGATGCTGCATGAGCGCTTCCATACCATTCGCCTGCCAGATGCCCTGGCGTTCTTCGGGGGTACCCGCTTCGTCCCTATCATCTCTACCGTGGTATTGGGTCTGGTGGGTCTGGCGATCCCGCTGATCTGGCCTTTCTTTGCGAAAGGCATCAACGGCCTGGGTAACATCATTAACGGTGCCGGTGAGTTTGGTCCGATGATCTTCGGTACCGGCGAACGTCTGCTGCTGCCATTTGGTCTGCACCATATTCTGGTCGCCCTGATTCGCTTCACCGAAGCGGGCGGGACGATGGACGTCTGTGGCCACAACGTGAGCGGTGCGCTGACCATCTTCCAGGCGCAGTTAAGCTGCCCGACCACGCACGGGTTCTCAGAGAGCGCTACCCGCTTCCTGTCTCAGGGTAAAATGCCTGCATTCCTGGGTGGGCTGCCAGGTGCGGCATTGGCAATGTACCACTGTGCTCGTCCGGAAAACCGTCACAAAGTGAAAGGCCTGCTGATTTCGGGTGTGGTCGCCTGTGTGGTAGGCGGCACAACTGAGCCACTTGAGTTCCTGTTCCTGTTCGTGGCACCGGTACTGTACGTTATCCACGCGCTGCTGACTGGCCTTGGCTTTACCGTCATGGCGGTATTGGGTGTGACTATCGGGAATACCGACGGTAACATCATCGACTTCGTGGTGTTTGGCATCCTGCATGGCCTGGCCACCAAGTGGTACCTGGTGCCTGTGGTCGCGGTCATCTGGTTTGTGACCTACTATGCTATCTTCCGCTTTGCTATCACCCGCTTTAATATCAAAACGCCAGGCCGTGACATCGAAACGGCGTCCAGCGTTGAGAAAGCCGTTGCCGGTGCAACCGGGAAATCAGGCTACAACGTGCCAGCGCTGCTCGCCGCCCTCGGGGGTGCAGAGAACATCACTAACCTGGACAACTGCCTGACCCGTCTGCGCCTGTCGGTTGATGACATGAGCAAAGTCAACGTGGAAGCCCTGAAAGCTAACCGCGCGATCGGTGTGGTTAAGCTGAATACGCATAGCCTGCAGGTGGTTATTGGGCCGCAGGTCCAGTCAGTGAAAGATGAAATGTCCTCCCTGATGAACACCGTTCCGGCATAAATCCCCTTTCCCCCTTCATCCTGAAGGGGGACAATGCTTTTCCCGTCTTCCTGAAATGGAGTTTCCGATGTTTGATTTCTCTAAGGTCATCGACCGTCACGGCACCTGGTGTACCCAATGGGATTACGTCGCCGACCGCTTCGGTGCTGCCGACCTGCTGCCGTTCACCATCTCCGATATGGATTTCGCCACCGCACCCTGCGTGCTGGAGGCCATCAGCCAGCGTTTAAGTCACGGCGTTCTGGGCTACAGCCGCTGGAAGAATGATGAGTTTCTCGGCGCGGTCGAACACTGGTTCCGTCAGCGTTTCCATAGCGATATCGACACGGAACAGCTCGTTTATGGGCCTTCGGTCATCTATATGGTGTCAGAGATGATTCGCCAGTGGTCAGACGTCGGCGACGGCGTGGTGGTTCATACTCCGGCCTACGATGCGTTCTATAAAGCCATCGAAGGGAATCAACGCCGGGTGGCTGCTGTCCCGCTGCACCAGACAGCAGAAGGCTGGCAGTGTGATATGACCCTGCTCGAAAGCGTTCTCGCCGAACCCCACAACAAAGTTCTGCTGTTATGCAGCCCGCATAATCCAACAGGCAAAGTGTGGCGTAAAACCGAGCTGACAACGATGGCCGCGCTGTGTGAGAAACACGGTGTTCGGGTGATCAGCGATGAAATCCATATGGACATGACGTGGAATGGACGCAAGCATACGCCGTGGTGTGACGTCGGCAAGAATGACTGGGCACTGTTCACCTCGGGGTCGAAAAGCTTCAACATTCCGGCACTGACCGGGGCTTATGGCCTGATTAGCACAGAAACGTCGCGCAATGCCTATTTGAATGCGCTAAAAGGTCGCGATGGGCTCTCTTCCCCGTCAGTCCCTGCGCTGGTCGCACACATTGCCGCCTATCAGCAGGGAGAAACCTGGCTCGACGCACTGCGCGATTATCTGCAAGGCAATATGCGGTTTATCGCCTGTGAGCTGAACGCGGCTTTCCCGGAGCTCAACTGGCAGCCACCGGAATCCACCTATCTGGCCTGGATTGACCTTCGCCCACTGCATATCGACGACAAACTGCTGCAAAAAGTCCTAATTGAGCAGCAAAAAGTGGCCATTATGCCAGGATATACCTATGGCGAAGAAGGCAACGGTTTTGTTCGGTTGAACGCGGGTTGTCCGCGCAGCAAACTGGAAAAAGGTGTGCAGGGATTAATCAACGCTATCCATGCTGTCCGTTAAATCCGTTAAAATAGTTGCGCAACACTGTTTTTAGTTGCGCAAAATAGCTTTTTTAGTCTTTTTCAATTTATAATGGCTCGCACTTTAACTAAAAAAAAGAGTGCGACCATGATTTATAAAGACCTGCCCCTGACAGATATTCACCGCCACCTTGACGGTAACATTCGCGCACAAACCATTCTTGAACTCGGTCGCCAGCACAATATTGCTCTGCCCGCCTCGTCACTTGATACGCTGATCCCCCATGTTCAGGTCACAAGCCTGGAGCCCGATCTGGTCAGTTTCCTCAGTAAACTCGACTGGGGCGTCAAAGTGCTGGTCAACCTGGACGCCTGCCGTCGCGTGGCATACGAGAACATCGAAGATGCGGCCCGTCAGGGTCTGCATTATGTCGAACTGCGTTTTTCACCCGGTTATATGGCCATGAGCCACGGCCTGCCTGTCGCGGGCGTGGTGGAAGCCGTGATTGCTGGCGTGAAGCAAGGCTGTCGTGATTTCCCGGTCAAAGCCGGGTTGATTGGCATTATGAGCCGTACTTTTGGTGAAGCGGCCTGCGAACAAGAGCTGAATGCCCTTCTGGCGCATCGGGATGAGATCACGGCGCTGGATTTAGCGGGCGATGAACTGGGTTTCCCTGGCAGCCTGTTCCTGAACCATTTCAATCGCGCTCGCGATGCGGGCTGGCACATTACCGTGCACGCAGGCGAAGCAGCCGGTCCGGAAAGTATCTGGCAGGCCATTCGTGAACTGGGTGCTGAGCGTATCGGCCATGGGGTAAAAGCCATTGAAGACGCAGCATTGATGGATTTCCTTGCCGAGCAGCGAATCGGGATCGAATCCTGCCTGACGTCGAACATCCAGACCAGCACCGTAGCGTCACTGGCACGTCATCCGCTGAAAACCTTCCTTGAGCACGGCGTGCTGGCAAGCCTGAATACCGACGATCCTGCGGTTCAGGGCATCGACATCATTCACGAGTACGAGGTGGCCGCACCGGCAGCCGGTTTGAGCACTGCGCAGATCCGTCAGGCGCAAATTAACGGTCTGGAGATTGCGTTCCTGTCGGCACAGGAAAAACAGGCGCTGATTGAGAAGGTAAAAGCCGCCTGAGTTTGACAGCAGAAAGAAAAAACCGCTCAATGAGCGGTTTTTTTATGCGGTTTCTCAAGGCCTTTTATCGCCGCAGGCGCAGCGCGGATATCGGCCTGATAAGCCGCATTGCGTCGCTATCAGACACTGAACACCACCGGCGGCTGCGGTTCAAACGATCAGGTCAGGCTGAGCGTCGAGCGGTGTTTTGCCGATTCAATACCCAGCTCGATAAGCTCCATAATCTGGATAGCCTGGCTCGCAGGTACCGGATTCTCGGCACTGCCGTTCAGCGCGTCACGAATACCCGCGTAGTAGGCAGGATAATTTCCGGGCACGGTCAGCCAGGTCTCTTCCACGCGCTCTTCACCGTCAACGCGGGTGACCACGCCGTCACGCATGTCGTATCCCCAGTCTTCCTGCGGCAGGCGTTCACCGTTTTTCAGGCGCTCTTCCTGCGGGTCCAGCCCGTATTTGACGTAGCTTGCGCGCGTTCCGTGCACAATGTAACGCGCACTTTCAGCCGCGGCGAGCAGCGTGCCGTGCAGGACAACGCGACGTTGCGGGTAAGTCAGTACGGCGTGGAAATAGTCGGTAGACTGAGCACCCGGACGCAGTTGCGCCAGATCGACGGTCAGGCTGACCGGCAGACCAAACAGGTTCACGGCCTGATCGAGCAAATGGGGACCTAAATCATACCAGATACCGCTGCCCGGGCCGCCCTGTTCACGCCAGCGATTGCGAACCTCCGGACGGTAGCGGTCGAAGTGCGATTCAAAAAAGGTCACTTCGCCCAGCGTTCCTTCGGCAATCAGCGCTTTGACGGTCAGGAAATCGCTGTCCCAACGGCGGTTATGGAAAACAGACAGCAGGCGTCCCAGACTGCGGGCCAGCGCATCCAGCTCGCGTGCTTGTGACAGTGTCACGGTGAAAGGTTTGTCCACGACCACATGCTTACCGGCTTCCAGTGCGGCTTTGGCCAGCGGGAAGTGGGTATCGTTAGGGGTTGGGATCACAATCAAATCGATAGAGGGGTCGTTAAACAAGTGCTTTGGCTCAGAGACGACCTTCACGCCTGGCCAGTCCACTTTCACTTTCGCTTCATCGCTGCTGGACACCGCCGCCAGCTCCATACCCGGCGTGCCGCTAATCAGCGGCGCGTGAAACGTTTTGCTGGCGTAGCCATACCCTATTAATCCGACGCGGATAGTATCACTCATTTTGTAGCCCTCATCAGTGGATGTCTGTCATTTCACAACATCTGCCAACGCCTCACAACTCTTTATTAACAATTCGCCCTCGCTGCGCGCGACAATTGCTGTAAGTTTGCGCCATTGTTGAATAAAACCGCATTTTACAGCGGGTTGACCTGGCATGAACGCCGTGTTCCTGGTAACATTTCCGATCTGGATATTTTTGGACATTGATTGTTATGACTATGGTCTTTAATCGCATCGTCGAGCTGGTGGGCTGGGTGGTGCTTGGGGTTTGCGTTTTGCTGCTGATTGCGGCACATCATATTGATAACTACAAAGCCCCTGAGCCGCCTGCCACGACCGTGGCGCAGCCGAAGTCGCTCAACTAAAAGTGACGGCGATCGCAACTATGTAACCGGTTTCTGAAACCGGTTGCAGATCTAAACCTCCTCTCTTTACACTCGTCTTATCTTATCGATAAGGAGCGAGTCATGGCGGCATTTCCAAAGAATTTCCTCTGGGGCGCGGCAACCGCAGCCTATCAGGTCGAAGGTGCGCATAACGAAGACGGCAAAGGGCTGTCAATCTGGGATGTCTTCTCTCACCTGCCTGGAACCACGTATCAGAATACCAATGGCGACGTCGCCGTCGATCACTACCACCGGATGCAGGAAGACGTCGCGCTGATGGCCGAAATGGGTCTGCAAAGCTACCGTTTCTCTATCTCCTGGCCGCGACTGCTGCCCGAAGGTCGTGGCAGAGTGAACGAAGCCGGCGTAACGTTTTACAGCGATCTCATCGACACCCTGCTCAAACATAATATTGTGCCCATGATTACCCTCTATCACTGGGACCTGCCGCAGGCGCTGCAGGACGAAGGGGGCTGGGAAGTCCGTTCGACGGCGGAAGCTTTCGAAGAGTACGCCCGTCTGTGCTACGCCCGCTTTGGCGATCGCGTGAAGCTGTGGGCGACCTTTAATGAAACCATTGTCTTCATCGGTCATGGTTATATCACCGGCAGTCATCCCCCGTCTGTTCGTGACCCGGCTCGCGCCGCCCAGGCTTGCCACCAGGTCTTTATTGCCCATGCGCTGGCAGTGAAGGCCTTCCGTGAAATGCAGATTTCTGGCCAAATCGGCTTTGTGAACGTGCTGCAGCCGCATACTGCACTAACCGACAGCGCTGAGGACAAGATTGCCACGGAACTTGCGGACGCTATCCATACCCATTGGCTTTACGATCCGGTTCTGAAAGGTCATTACCCGGCAGAACTGCTGGCACAAACGCAGTCGTTATGGGGTGTACCGCGCTTCGAAGCCGGTGACGATGCGCTGCTGCGAGACAATATCTGCGACTTTATCGGTCTGAACTACTATCGTCGCGAAACGGTGGTTGCGAATCCTGGTGAAACCAGCACCTCCAGCAATCACAGTGGCGAGCCGAATGCGGGTAACGAATTCGGCTTTAAAGGGCTGTTTAAATTCGTTAAAAACCCTGACGGCGTGTACACCGACTGGGACTGGGAAATTTGGCCACAGGGTCTGACCGACGGCATCATGATGATCAAAGAACGCTACGGTAATATCCCGATGTACATCACCGAAAATGGACTTGGCGCAAAAGACCCGATTGTGAACGGAGAAATCGTTGATGATCCGCGCATTGATTATTTGCGGATGCATATCGATGCCATGGAAAACGCGATGGATCAGGGCGCGGATGTGCGCGGATATTATCCATGGTCATTTATTGATCTGCTTAGCTGGTTGAATGGATATAAAAAGCAGTACGGCTTTGTTTATGTTGATCACAATCAGAATTTAGCCCGAAAACGTAAAAAGAGTTATTTTTGGTATAAATCTGTGATTGCCAGTGATGGCGAACAGCGTTAACCTTCCTCTCCAGGCGCCGTCCGGCGCCTGATTTGCCTTTAGAAAAATCCCAATTTTAGTTTAATAAGGTCAGAACCACGTTCTGCGCTTGTTTTTGCGGTTTATTGCCGAAATAATCAATGCGGATTTACCTGCCAACAGAGGAAGAGCACCTTGTCTCCTCTTGGGAAAATTGTTTTTTTACCCTATAAATACAATATGATAAATGGAAATATGCTGAAATGACCGTTCAGGATTATTTACTGAAATTCCGAAAAATAAGCTCCCTCGAAAGTCTCGAAAAACTGTTTGATCATCTGAATTACTCGCTGAGTGATACCCAGGAAATCGTCAATATGTATCGCGCCGCCGATCATCGTCGTGCCGAACTGGTTTCCGGTGGGCGTTTATACAATATTGGTCAGGTGCCAAAAACCGTTTGGCGTTTCGTGCAGTAAGAATTGTTTTCACCGGCATCAGTTGCTTATACTTCTGCCCTGCTTTTTTGACTGATGCCGATTCAGGAGTTGTAATGTCCGCAGAACCCACAGAACGTATTGGTGGCTGGCTTTGGGCCCCACTGGCCTGGCTCCTGGTGGCCCTTTTCAGTGTGACACTGGCCATTCTTAACTTCGCAGGCGTGCTGCTGATGGCCAACCTACACGTTCTGAGCACCACCAATCTCGCCATGTTAGGGCTTTCGGTCCTGTTCGCCGTGGGGATGTGGTGTTACAGCCTGTGGTTGACCGCTGCGTTCTTTAAACGCCGTGCGCTGGTGCCTAAGCATTATATTATCTGGTTGTTGATTTCAGTCCTGCTGGCGGTGAAATCCTTTGCTTTCTCGCCGGTTTCCGATGTCATCGCCCTGCGTCAGCTGCTTTTCCCGCTGCTGGCTGCTGCGCTACTGGTGCCCTATTTTAAACGTTCAACCCGCGTTAAACGAACCTTCGTTAACCCGTAATAACCCTACAGATATTCTGTTGTCGCCTGCGCCGGTTTAACCGATAATAGGCGGCTTTTTTTTTCGTTTCAGGTTCACTATGACTGACTACCTGCTGCTCTTTGTCGGCACTGTCCTTGTTAATAACTTCGTTCTGGTGAAGTTCCTTGGACTGTGCCCGTTTATGGGTGTTTCCAAAAAACTGGAAACCGCCATGGGAATGGGACTCGCCACCACCTTTGTGATGACGCTGGCTTCGGTCTGCGCGTGGCTGATTGACACCTGGATCCTCATTCCCCTTAATTTGGTTTATTTACGCACCCTGGCGTTTATCCTGGTTATCGCCGTCGTGGTTCAGTTCACGGAGATGGTGGTGCGTAAAACCAGCCCGGCGTTGTATCGCCTGCTGGGGATCTTTCTGCCGCTTATCACCACCAACTGTGCGGTGCTGGGCGTGGCATTGCTCAACATCAACCTCGGTCACAACTTCCTGCAATCAGCGCTGTACGGCTTCTCTGCGGCGGTCGGTTTCTCCCTGGTGATGGTGCTGTTTGCGGCTATTCGCGAGCGACTGGTTGTCGCCGATGTGCCTGCCCCGTTCCGTGGTAATGCGATCGCGCTGATTACCGCGGGTCTGATGTCTCTGGCCTTTATGGGCTTTAGTGGTCTGGTGAAGTTGTAATGACGTTAGTCTGGATTGCCATCGCCGCCCTGAGTCTGCTTGGCCTGATTTTCGGCGGTATCCTCGGATATGCTTCACGTCGCTTTGCGGTGGAAGACGATCCGGTGGTCGAAAAAATTGATGAAATTCTCCCGCAGAGCCAGTGCGGCCAGTGCGGTTATCCGGGCTGCCGCCCGTACGCTGAAGCCGTAGGCATTCAGGGGGAAAAAATTAACCGCTGCGCACCGGGTGGCGAAGCCGTGATGCTCAAAATTGCCACTCTGCTTAACGTTGAAGCCCAGCCCATCGATGGTGACGAACAGGCTGCAGAGCCGGTTCGTATGCTGGCGGTGATTGACGAAGCCAACTGCATCGGCTGTACCAAATGCATCCAGGCTTGCCCGGTTGATGCCATCGTCGGGGCGACCCGCGCGATGCATACGGTCGTGAGCGATCTGTGCACCGGCTGCAATCTCTGTGTCGCCCCTTGCCCAACGCAGTGCATCGAATTACGTCCAGTCGCTGAAACGACCGAAAGCTGGAAATGGGATCTGCAAACCATTCCGGTACGAATTATTCCAGTGGAACACCATGCTTAAGCTATTTTCCGCCTTCCGAAAGGACAAAATCTGGGATTTCGACGGGGGTATTCATCCCCCGGAGATGAAAACTCAGTCTAACGGTACGCCTTTACGTCAGGTCCCATTGGCCCAGCGCTACGTCATTCCGCTGAAACAGCATATCGGCAGTGAAGGCGAACTCAGCGTCAGCACCGGTGACCGCGTATTGCGTGGTCAGGCGCTGACCCGCGGCTGGGGGCGCATGCTGCCTGTGCATGCGCCAACGTCTGGCACCGTCGTCGCCATTGCCCCGCATACCACCGCCCACCCTTCCGCCCTGGCGGAGATGAGCGTGATAATCGAACCGGATGGCGATGACCGCTGGATCGACCGCAACGGCTGGAACGACTGGCAGCAGCAAAGTCGCTCAGCGCTGATCGAACGTATTCATGATTTCGGTGTGGCAGGTCTTGGCGGCGCGGGTTTCCCGACCGGCACCAAACTGCGCGGCGGTGGCGACAAAATTACGACGCTGATTATCAATGCTGCAGAATGTGAACCTTACATCACGGCCGACGACAGGCTGATGCAGGACTGCGCGGCACAGGTTGTCGAAGGGATCCGTATTCTCGCTCACATCCTGCAACCTGAACAGGTGTTGATTGGCATTGAGGATAACAAACCGCAGGCCATTTCTATGCTGCGCGCGGTACTGGCCGGCACGCATGGCATTAGCCTGCGAGTGGTCCCGACCAAATACCCTTCCGGCGGCGCGAAACAGCTGACGCAACTCCTGACCGGAAAACAAGTTCCGCACGGGGGACGTTCGTCTGATATTGGCGTGCTGATGCAAAACGTCGGCACGGCGTTTGCTGTTAAGCGTGCCGTGGTTGATGGTGAACCCTTAACCGAACGCGTCGTCACCCTGACCGGCGAATCCGTTAGCCGTCCGGGCAACGTCTGGGCTCGTCTCGGTACGCCTGTGCGCCATCTGTTGAATGATGCCGGTTTTTGTCCGACGCCGGAGCAGATGGTGATCATGGGGGGACCGCTAATGGGCTTTACCCTGCCCTGGCTCGATGTCCCGGTGGTCAAAATCACCAACTGCCTGCTTGCGCCCTCTGCCAGTGAAATGGGAGAGGTTCAGGAAGAAAAATCCTGTATTCGCTGTAGCGCCTGTGCTGATTCGTGCCCGGCAGATCTGTTGCCGCAGCAGCTGTACTGGTTCAGCAAAGGCCAGCAGCACGATAAAGCCACGGCACACAATCTGTCTGACTGTATTGAATGCGGTGCCTGTGCCTGGGTCTGTCCGAGCAACATCCCGCTGGTGCAGTACTTCCGTCAGGAGAAAGCGGAGATCGCGGCTATCCGTCAGGAAGAAACCCGTGCCGCAGAAGCTAAAGCGCGCTTTGAAGCACGCCAGCAGCGTCTTGAGCGCGATAAAGAGGCTCGTCTTGCGCGCCATAAACAGGCTGCAGTTCAGCCTGTCGCTCAGGATCAGGACGCCATTAACGCCGCACTCAGCCGGGTTCGTGAAAAGCAACAGCAGGCGAACCAGCCGATAGTCATTCAGGCAGGAACCCGTCCTGACAACAGCGAGGTTATCGCGGCACGTGAGGCGCGTAAGGCCCAGGCCCGAGCCGCACAGGCGGAGAAACGCCTGCAGCAAACAGCCGCTGAAACCGCAGAGTCGGACGCGGGTGATGCCGACCCCCGCAAAGCCGCGGTTGAAGCCGCTATCGCACGGGCCAAAGCGCGCAAAGCTGAACAACAGATTTCTGTCGAGCCAGAAGCGGCCACTGAGGCCGTCGACCCACGCAAAGCGGCGGTTGAAGCCGCCATCGCACGGGCCAAAGCGCGCAAAGCTGAACAGCAGATTCCGGCCGAACCGGCTGCGGCCCCTGACGCCGTCGACCCACGCAAGGCCGCAGTTGAAGCCGCTATCGCACGGGCCAAAGCGCGTAAAGCTGAACAGCAGGCTCCAGCCGAACCTGTAGCGGCCACTGACGCCGTCGACCCACGCAAAGCGGCGGTTGAAGCCGCCATCGCACGGGCCAAAGCGCGCAAAGCCGAACAACAGATTTCTGTCGAGCCAGAAGCCACACCTGAAGCAGTTGATCCCCGCAAAGCCGCCGTCGCCGCAGCCATTGCGAGGGCCAAGGCCCGCAAACAAGAAAAACAGGCCGTAAACGAGGAATAAATGGTTTTTAAAATCGCAAGCTCCCCTTACACCCATAACCAGCGCCAGACATCGCGGATCATGCTGCTGGTGCTGCTGGCGACAATCCCGGGGATCGCCGTGCAGACCTGGTTTTTCGGCTGGGGAACGCTGGTGCAAATCCTGCTTGCCAGCGCAACAGCCTGGGCCGCAGAAGCGATTATCGTGCGGTTGCGTAAGCAATCCGTCGCACAAACGCTGGCAGATAACTCTGCGCTGCTGACCGGCCTGCTGCTGGCAATCAGTCTGCCTTCGATGGCGCCTTGGTGGATGGTGGTGCTGGGCACAGCTTTTGCCGTGATCATCGCCAAACAGCTTTACGGTGGACTGGGGCACAACCCGTTTAACCCGGCGATGATTGGTTATGTGGTTCTGCTTATCTCCTTCCCGGTCCAGATGACCTCCTGGCTGCCCCCTCAGGACATTGCGGTGACAACCCCGGGGTTGATGGATACCCTGCAGATTATCTTCAGCGGCCATACCGCGACGGGTGCAGATATCAACTCACTGCGCATGGGCGTTGACGGCATCAGCCAGGCCACACCGCTGGATACGTTTAAAACCTCGCTGCATGCCGGTCACAGCGTGACGGAGATCCTTAAGTCTTCTATTTACCACGATGCACTGGCCGGGATTGGCTGGCAGTGGGTTAACCTGGCGTATCTTGTCGGCGGCGTGTTCCTGCTGTGGCAGAAAACCATTCGCTGGCATATTCCGGTCAGTTTTTTACTGGCGCTTGCCCTGTGTTCTACGCTCGGCTGGGTGTTCTCGCCGGATACCGTCGCGTCTCCGCAGATGCATATGTTGTCGGGTGCGACGATGCTGGGTGCTTTCTTCATCCTCACCGACCCCGTCACGGCGTCAACCACCAATCGTGGACGGCTGGTGTATGGCGCACTGGCAGGCGTATTGGTGTGGCTGATTCGCAGCTTTGGTGGTTATCCGGACGGCGTCGCGTTTGCCACTCTGCTGGCTAACATTACCGTTCCGCTGATTGATTACTACACGCGCCCGCGCGTCTATGGGCATCGCTGAGACTTATCATGCTGAAAACTATCCGCAAACACGGCGTTACCCTTGCCCTTTTCGCCGCAGGCGCTACCGGCATGACGGCGCTCATCAACCAGATGACAAAAAGCACGATTGATGTTCAGTCGGCAAAACAGCAGATGGCCTTGTTCGACCAGGTATTGCCGCAGGATCGCTATAATAATGAGCTGCTGAAAAGCTGTTTTGTCGTGAGCGCCCCGGTGCTGGGCAAAGGCAACCACAAAATCTACATTGCCCGTAAAGATGACACGCCGGTGGGCGTGGTGATGGAAGCGACTGCACCGGATGGCTACTCCGGGGCAATCCAACTGCTGGTCGGTGCCGATTTTAGCGGCACGGTGCTCGGCTCCCGCGTCACAGAACATCATGAAACGCCAGGTCTCGGTGACAAAATCGAAATGCGTCATTCAGATTGGATTACCCATTTCGCGGGGAAAATAATTCACGGTGATAACGACAGTCAGTGGGCCGTCAAAAAAGATGGCGGTGATTTTGATCAGTTCACTGGCGCGACGATTACCCCTCGGGCCGTGGTCAATGCGGTTAAGCGCGCTGGCCTGTATGCCGAAACGCTGCCACCGCAGATTAACGACCTCACCCCTTGTGAAGAGTAAATCATGAGCGAAATTAAAGACGTTATTGTCCAGGGATTATGGAAGAACAACTCCTCGCTGGTGCAGCTGCTCGGGCTCTGCCCGCTGCTGGCGGTGACCTCCACGGCGACGAATGCCCTTGGACTGGGTCTGGCCACCACACTTGTGCTGACCCTGACCAACCTGTTCATCTCCCTGCTTCGCCGCTGGACGCCGTCGGAGATTCGAATTCCTATCTACGTGATGATTATCGCCTCGGTAGTAAGCTCGGTACAGATGCTGATCAACGCTTATGCCTTCGGCCTGTATCAGTCGCTGGGGATTTTCATTCCGCTGATCGTGACCAACTGTATCGTGGTGGGTCGCGCTGAAGCCTTTGCCGCAAAAAAGGGCCCGATGCTTTCAGCACTGGATGGCTTCTCTATCGGGATGGGCGCAACCTGTGCGATGTTCGTGCTGGGTTCGCTACGTGAAATCATCGGCAATGGCACCTTATTTGACGGCGCCGATGGCCTGCTTGGCAGTTGGGCGAAAGTGCTCCGTGTAGAAGTTTTCCATACTGATACCCCTTTCCTGCTGGCGATGCTGCCGCCGGGTGCCTTTATTGGCCTCGGGATGTTATTGGCGGTGAAATACCTGATTGATCAACGCGCCAGGCAGAAAGCCAGCACCGTGCGCAATCATTGTGAAGTTGCGCCAGACGTGAAAACCACGACAGGGAAAGCGTAATGAATAAAGAAAAACGCCTGGAGATCCTCACGCGGCTGCGGGATAACAATCCTCATCCGACCACGGAGCTGAATTTTTCCACGCCGTTTGAGCTGCTGATTGCCGTACTGCTCTCCGCGCAGGCCACCGATGTCAGCGTCAACAAGGCGACTGCAAAGCTCTATCCGGTGGCCAATACGCCGGAAGCAATGCTGTCATTAGGGGTGGAGGGTGTCAGAGAGTACATCAAGACCATCGGTTTGTTTAACAGCAAGGCAGAGAACGTCATTAAAACCTGCCGAATGCTTATCGAACTGCACGGCAGCGAAGTCCCGGAAGACAGAGCAGCACTTGAAGCCTTACCCGGCGTAGGCCGTAAAACGGCCAACGTGGTGCTCAACACCGCTTTTGGCTGGCCGACCATTGCCGTCGACACCCACATTTTCCGGGTGTGCAACCGCACGAACTTTGCGCCGGGGAAAAACGTTGAGCAGGTCGAAGAAAAGCTGCTTAAGGTGGTTCCCGCTGAATTTAAGGTGGATTGCCATCACTGGCTGATTCTTCACGGACGTTATACCTGTATCGCCCGCAAACCTCGCTGTGGATCCTGCCTGATTGAAGACCTCTGTGAATTCAAAGAGAAAGTCGAACTCTGATTGCCCGCCCGCGCCGTGACATCCATGGCGCTTTTTAGCGCTTTTGCCGTCTTATTAACCACCCTTTCCGATTAACACTTCCCCATGATCCGGCGATTTACCACTCAAACAGGTTAATCTTTTTTTACCCAGCTAAAATTTGCTTATAAATGTGATGTAGATCACCTCGATAACATAACGTTAAAACAATGTTACCGGAAAGCATCTAACCCTTTGCTGATGCAGCGGTTAGCTGTTTTTTAACCAGACATATCACCACTATTTTTAGAAATAATGGACCATATCACTATTGCTAATGCAAAACAGCAGAACATATCGCCAATAGCCGATAAAATCGGCACTGTTTTAGTGAAAAAATCTGGAAGAAACGAAACGGCGATGTTAAACGCTGAATAACATTTGGATGAACGGATGATTATAACGCCTTTCTTATGTGTAACAGATTATTACAAAACCCTTGTGTGAACGCCCTGGATAGTGAACATTACTTCCCGTTTCCCTCCAAATATAACTATAAGGCGGATGGCTAAACGATCATCACGCTCATGACCACCCATTAATATGGGACGAAAAATAAGAGGTATATGTGTCTACTGCAAACAATAAACCAGCAGAAAGCGTCAGTCTGAACGCTTTCAAACAGCCAAAAGCGTTCTATCTCATTTTCTCTATCGAACTTTGGGAACGTTTTGGTTATTACGGCCTGCAAGGGATCATGGCCGTTTACCTGGTAAAACAACTGGGTATGTCCGAAGCGGACTCAATTACACTTTTCTCTTCATTTAGTGCTCTGGTGTATGGTCTGGTCGCTGTCGGCGGCTGGCTCGGTGATAAAGTACTGGGTACCAAGCGCGTTATCATGCTCGGTGCTGTCGTGCTGGCGATTGGTTATGCGCTGGTTGCCTTCTCTGGTCACGATGCAAGCGTCGTCTATATGGGTATGGCCGCTATCGCTGTTGGTAACGGGCTGTTCAAAGCTAACCCGTCCTCCCTGCTGTCTACCTGCTACGACAAAAACGATCCGCGTCTGGACGGTGCATTCACCATGTACTACATGTCCGTGAACATCGGTTCCTTCTTCTCTATGCTGGCAACGCCATGGCTCGCCGCGAAATACGGCTGGAGCACTGCGTTTGCACTGAGCGTGGTCGGTATGCTGATCACCGTGGTGAACTTCGCGTTCTGCCAGAAATGGGTTAAGCAGTACGGTTCAAAACCTGACTTCGCTCCAGTACACGTGGGCAAACTGCTGGCCACTATCGTGGGTGTTGTGGTGCTGGTGACCATCGCGACCTGGCTGCTGCACAACCAGGGTGTTGCTCGTATGGTGCTGGGCGTTGTAGCGCTGGGCATCGTGGTTATCTTCGGTAAAGAAGCCTTCGCCATGAAGGGTGCTGCACGTCGTAAAATGATCGTTGCTTTCATCCTGATGCTGGAAGCGATTGTCTTCTTCGTGCTGTACAGCCAGATGCCAACATCGCTGAACTTCTTCGCTATCCGTAACGTTGAGCACTCAATCCTGGGTATCGCGTTTGAGCCAGAGCAGTTCCAGGCACTCAACCCATTCTGGATTATGATTGGTAGCCCGATTCTGGCAGCCATCTACAACAAGATGGGCGACCGTATGCCGATGCCACACAAATTCGCCATCGGTATGGTGCTGTGCTCTGGTGCGTTCCTGGTGCTGCCAATGGGCACCAAGTTTGCAAGCGATGCCGGTATCGTGTCCGTTAACTGGCTGATTATGAGCTACGCCCTGCAGTCTATCGGCGAGCTGATGATTTCTGGTCTGGGTCTGGCAATGGTTGCACAGCTGGTTCCACAGCGTCTGATGGGCTTTATCATGGGTAGCTGGTTCCTGACTACCGCAGGCGCTGCCATCATCGCAGGTAAAATTGCTAACCTGATGGCCGTTCCGGAAAACGTGACTGACCCACTGTTGTCTCTGCATGTCTACGGCGATGTGTTCATGAAGATCGGTATTGCGACTGGCGTCATTGCTGTTCTGATGCTGCTGACCGCACCGAAACTGAACCGTATGACCCAGAACGACGAAGAGTCTGCTAAAGCGCGCGAAACAGCGAACGCTTAACACTCTCCGGGAAACTGAATAATTTCAGCCGCTGACACGTTCAGC
>WJYM01000007.1 GCA_009668205.1 Enterobacteriaceae bacterium RIT691
TCATCTATTATTTTATAATCTAGACAAAACTCCAGAGAATATTCATTCAACACACGATTAACATCATGAACAATAAACTCATCACTTTGCGAATCATACCAGATGATAAAACCTCTTGATTCAGTATATGGGGAACATGATTCTTCAATAAAATCTAACAAAGAGGATTTACCTGAGCCATTCTTTCCAACAATCGCTTTGATATTCAGGCCATTGTAATAATCAATTGTAGCCGTTTTTTTTAGTATTGTTATGTTCCAATTTGTTAATTTTACAATATAATTAGAACTAAATGATGCTCCAAATTCAGTAAGTATTTTATGTTCTGATACATACACATAAACTAGTTCCACTGACATCTCCACAAAAATTCATTTCAAGAAAACATACTATGAGTATGTTCCTTCAGCTCTCTATATATTATTTTTCGATTATCAATATTACTTATCCATAACAATGAATTTCTATATTTTCACGAAAAAAAATTAAAGAAACACTGATTACACTAATTTTCCTAGCACTCGTGTTTCGTTAAGAACGATTTTATACCTGTTTTTTATCACGTGCGAGGATTTGTGTGAAAAATTTTGATCCAAGCGTGACAATACGATGATTCCGTGCGTTGCAGATTTATCACGTGAGCATTTCTTATCGCCTGTCAGGGAACCTTGTTAGATTGTAATCAATTGATATCTAGATCTTGTCAATGCTGGTCAAATTCAATGCCTGATTTATGTCCCCGGTAGTTCTTGCTGGATACACATCCACCCTCTGCATCCATGCCACCTGCGGCTATGTTGTAGTTGTTTGTCCACGAGTTCTGGCATGCAGGATTTTGGATATAAGAGATGCCGTAAGAAAATATCAACTATTTAGACCAAATCAGGGGAAGGATTAGGAAAGTGGCGTTCAACGGGCTCTTATAGAGAGCCTCAATTTGTGACCGCCAATGTCAACGAGTTGCGTCTTATTACTGTGGATAGGTAAAACTAAAAGTCAATGGTGTCATTTTCCATCATACGATTTATCTCTGCCGCTCTCCTGGCTCTTTCTAAATGAGTCGTGACGTAAATATCAGGCAGTAGAGGGGGTAGCGGAAGCGATCGCGTAAGGCTATAACTCACATACGCCTCTCTCATAGACTGTTCAACCTGCCATCCTTCAAGTTCCTGGTAATCAACCGACCAGTTGTCCTGCAGTGTTTTAGCTGTGTTGGCAATGGAAAACTTAAAGTATGGGTTCAACCCCATGAAGTTGCCGGCGAGCCAATCCTCTACGTGCCGAACCTTGGCAATGACCGAAAACTTTGCAATTGCCTCATCAATATCCCAGTTGGCAACGAACAACAGCAAGGCGGAAAATGCGAGTAACTTTTCCTCTTTATTTGCTCTGTCTTTAACCGACTCATTCTGAAATTCTATGTAGTTATTGATAATGAAAGAGTTTAATTGAAGGGTCTTTGCATACTCTTCTTTCAATAGCTCAGGGTCTAAAAGTGTAGCATGTTGGGTTTTTGAGATATAATTTTGCAGTTCTTCAATGTGCTTCCGGTGAAGGTTTAGTTCATCCAGACGCCTCAACGTCGGTTGATGCAATCTTACCGTTTCTCTCGAAATCGCCTTATCCCAATCGAAACCAGGCACGATAGCCTGCATTGGGTGGAAAGGTAAAAGGTCATCTCTATGCCACGCATACGGATAAACAGGCAGCGCAACAATATATGCTAACCAATCGATTTGCTCTTCGCTCAAGGCGATTTCGAATGTTGACTCGCACCGTTTAGCAAAGAACCATTGCCTCATATTGCGCATTGCTTCTTGCGTGAAGATTTTTTCCTGAATACCTGCGCAAACCATCTTTCTGATCACATGAGTGATTTTCGTGCGATCTGTAGTGAACTGCACAAGATGTTGTCTGACTTCATTAGAAAGCCGATCGCCATAAAAATCACAAGATGGGTGATGTGCGCTAATATCGTTATCTCCCACAAACCTGAAATGAGCTTTTTTGCGATAAGCACCGTTTACAGATGCTCTTACATAAGAACCACCATTAGCCTCGCATATTGGACAGACTATATCTTCACGAGCAAAGGCATGTACTGTGCTGTCATCTAAACCCAATAGTGCTACATATTGCTCAGGGTCTACCTCTTTTTGCAGAGCTTTTGAGTATGCTGTATCAGTCATTCGCGATTCCTTGTAAGCGATGCATCTGTTGGCTAACGATTGATCATTTTCCAGGCCACAGCGTACACCTTTTCATGCACTTCTATATCACACCATCCCTGCTCTTTCGCCAACCCATTTATGCTGTCTGGCAGGCAATCAAAAATCGTTGCTTTTAGCAGCTCTTCTGGCGTCTTGCCTACATCCACCAACACATCATTAATAATGTCTTCAGCCTTCATAGCTTTCTCATACTAGTACCAGGTTGGTAATCGGTCCACCAGCTCGGCGCCGCAATCAAATTGCACCACGTTGTAGCCAGAATCGACGACAGCCTGGATGTTTGAAATTATTTCTTCCGAGATCCCAAAGAGGAGTCGAAACTACAGCCTTCGCATTACGAATTCGAGCCAACTCCAAAATGAGTACAATTATGAGTGCAAATAAAAAAATAATTTAAAATAAGCATTTTAATCAATGTCATACATTCAAAATCACGGTTCAACGTCTGATTCGCGTTCCGCTCTTCAGCATCACGAAAATCCACGCCTTTGCGTGGATTTTTTTATGCCCGCAAGGCGTGAACGGATCAGCGTTCCGTGTAGTGGAAGTCAGACAGCACACCCGCCGGGGTGAAATTGACGACCAGATCCTGGGTTCTGTTACTGATGACAGGAATAAAGAGATAGAACTGCTGGTCGATTGTTTTCGAGTGATAGGTCCAGTGTGAAGATGCATTGTAATCCGTCGGGGTTTCAGGCACACCAAGCAGGACCAGCACATCACGCTTTGTGGACACCTTTTCCTTCAGCCCTGCCCTGATCTCCTGTTGGGAATATTTTGCCAGCTGCGTTTCCTGCGTTCTGTCGTAGTTCCCTGTGCAGGCGCTGAGCAGGCTGCAAACAAAAAGCCCGCCCACGATCCTCATCATTTTCATCGAGTGACATCCTTCTCTACATAAATTGCATTCACGGAATCAAAAGCCACTTCCTTCAGATAAAGCACGCAGTAGCCTGATTTATCTCCGTAGCTGATATGGGCCTCATAGATTTTCTTTTTCTCAGGCGTGAACGGCAGGTTGACGCTGCATCCCTGGTACAATGCGTGATGAATGGTGGTGGGAATATCAGGCCGCAGGAGGGTTTCAAAATAGTCATCTTTGTAGCTTTTGCCGGTGACTTTCGGTAACCCAATGTCTTTGGTTGAGCCGAGGAAGGGGTTCATGAAGCGGTTATGTTTCATCACCCAACCGCCCTTTTCCTGGCTTGTTGGATCTTTGAGATACAGGGCGTAGCTCATCGGTGGGCCAATCAGCCGTATTTTCGCGACGTCATCGGTTTGTGCGGGGGGATGGTATTCCGTCGGGACAGGAAAAAAAGTACTGCATCCCGCCAGCGACAGGCTCATCAAGAGCGCCATTAACTTGTTCATCTTATATCCTGATATCGCTTATTTTTCTCCGGGTTCATTTCATATAACGGAAACTTTGCCCAAAACCTTACCCTGAATGCGACACGCAGCTGTACAAAAGTGAGCCTTGTCACATTTTGTCGCAATCCATTCCCCCTGCAGATGATGACTTTGCTTATAAATCAAACCAATGCAGCAAAAAGATCCACGTGGTCAGCATTGTATTGTTAATCAGGCTCTGTAAAATCATCTGCCATGCTAAGCGTTTGTAAAATATTTAGTGGGACCCTGGTCAGAATGCCGTTCGCTCAGTCACCGCCTGGCGGCGCAGTTTCTGCAACCTGAGTCCTGTCTGTTCTTTCCGCGGCATCATTGCCATTGCAACACTTGATTTGCAGGGAACGTCATCATGAAATTGCGAAATTTATTGTCTCTTTTGGTCGTCACCGTGCTGGTAGGCTGTAAGGCACCGGAGCCGCCAATAAATGACAACACGCTGGTCACAAGCCAGGTCAATGGTGTGACGCTTATCCACCGCCATATTGTTGCCGTCCCGAAAGAATTCACCCCGATTAACGACAGCTACCGTGCGCTGTACGCAGGCTCCGTGCTGAGTACGCCAGACTTTGGCGGCAAAGTGCTTAGCGAGCTGGAAAACGGTCATACTTATACCGTGCTTGGCAGCGTCGAGAACGGATGGCTGGCGATTGCTGAAGACAATCAAAAAGAAATGCTCGGCTATGTTCCTTCGCGCGCGCTGGTGAAAAGCGAGCTGTATGCGCAAACCCTGAAAAAAGATCGCCCCCGTCGTAAAGCAGCCGGCAAAAAAGCCACCTGCGTCAGCGTGGACAGCAACAGTAAAGCCTGCCAGAAAGCGGATAGCGGAACCTGGATCATCAACTGATCCTGACTCCCTCCGGCGGGCGGCGGTTTGTTTTTATAAATATATAAAGGAAATCTATGAAACTCTGGCTTTCAGGTGTGGCGTTGCTGCTGGCATCTTCAACCGCATGGGCAGAGAACTACCGTTTCGTCCAGTCCCCCTCATTAAAGCTGGACGTGTGGATTGATAACATCAGCAGCACGTCTGTACAGAGCTGGTGTGCCAAAGAACTCCCGCTACGCATCGTCGCCAACGGAGAGAAAAATTCGTCGATACTGGTCGATTTCATGCCGAAGCTTGGCGCACTGCTCGAAAGCCAATGTGCCAGACTCCAGCGGGTTAACTGGCGGATGGAAGATTCGCAGGGGCATGCATTGGCCTCTGGCACCGCAGACCGCGATAAAGACTGGGACCTGAAAGTCGCCCCTGTCGATATCGATCAACTTCCCGCAAAAACGGATCCTGACGGCCACCCGGTTGCCGCGGATCGAACCCCGTGGCAGGAATTTACCCTGCAGGATGGCTGCCGTCTGCGCACCTTTTGGACCGGAAATTCAGGTGCCTCGGCGCTGTTTATCCCGGACGGTCAGTGTGAGAAAGGCGGCTGGTTAAGCGGACCTGCCGACGTTACCCTGCGGGACGGCGCAGAGCAGAAGCAGGTGCCAATGACCTTTGTGCATGGTTTCCCGGTCAACGGACTGCGCAGCACCATGCCTACCGATGACCTGCTTATCACCACGCTTAACAACGAACGCATGGTCCTGAGCAACGAACAAGCGCCGCAAACCTGGATGATCCTGCCCTACAAACCCGAGATCAATGCATGGGTCGTCAGCGGGATTATCGTCGTGAAGGCGCCCCGTGAGATGGCGATGGATGAAGCCAATCTGCAACGGCAGCTCGCTTCGGCACGTAAAGTCTGGAGCCGCTGGCTGCCAGCGGATGCCCCGATCACGTTCAGGCTCGTCGACTCTCTGCAAACGCAGATGCGGGATCCGGCCGTCGGCGCATGGCGCACACAAAACTAATGCGGGCCGTTGCCGCGTATTGAACAGAGACCCGTAGCATGACAGATAACGATTACACACAGCGCCCCGCCAATGCTCTGCCGACAGGTTATCGTTTCGAGGAGTTTGAAATTCAGGAAGTCATTGATACCAACAATGACAATATTGTCTATCAGGCCCTGGATCACCAACTCGAACGCCATGTGGCTATCCGTGAGTTTTTACCGCATGCCCTCATTGTTCGCAGCGACAGCCAGCGCCTGGTGCCGCGCAGCAAGCAGGACCAGTCCGTTTTTCTGGCCGGTCTGGACGCGTTCATTCGTGACTCGCGCCAGCTTGCCCGCCTGAACCATCCCAACGTGCTGCAAATTCTGCGCTTCTGGACGTATAACGACACGGCCTATGCAGCCACCCCGCTCTACAGCGGCATGACGCTGGCGGAACTCATGCAGAAGCACCCGGAGCGCATCGATGAGGGGTGGCTTCGCCAAATCCTGCCTGTGCTCTGTAGCGCACTGGCCGCGCTACACGATAAAGGGCTCACCCATTGCCGTTTATCGCTCAGCAGTATCCTGATTCAGGACAGCGGCTTACCGCTGTTGCTTGAGTTTGGCGCACCGCCTCAGCGCGTTGCTGAGGATGGCGGCAGTGAGATGAATAAGCTGCTGTTGCATCCAGGATTTACCCCGCTGGAGCAATACTCCGATGATGCCGACACCCCGTTGGGCCCGTGGACAGATATTTATTCCCTCGGCGCGATCCTTTACACGCTGGTAGGCGGATCGCGTCCTCCCACCAGCGTTGCGCGAAGTATTCAGGACAACTGCGTTCCACTGACCGAGAGCCAACCGGCGGGCTATTCACAGCCGCTGCTGGCGGCTATCGATCGGGCGCTGATGCTGAGACCGGAAGACCGGCCGCAGAGCGTGGCGGAATTTGCGCAAATGGCCGGGCTTTCACTGGATACCGCCCCACTTGCGCCAGCCGCTCGCCCTGCCGGATCGATGCTGGTGCCGGTGGATACCCAGGCATTGACGGCACTGAAACCGGTGCGAGGATGGGAAGCCTACAAAACGCCGCTGCTGACCAGCGCAGGCGTTGTGGTGGGATTGCTGGCCGGTGGATTGCTGTTTGGCCGCAGCGCCTCGATTGAGCACGCGAAAACAGTGCCGGACAGCGTCGCGCCAACTGCCTCATCCACTAAAGCGAGTACCGCAGATTCGGCGCTGAGCCGGGTTTATCTTCATGTCGAAGAGGGGGAGCAGTTGGCGGTGAATGGCAAGGAACAAAAAATGCCGGAAGTGACGAATGGCTACATCTCACTCCAGCTGTCGCCCGGTACGTACACCCTGACATTGCATAATGACAAGCAGTCCCGCAGTGCGCAAATCAGCGTGGATAAGCCAGGCACCTGGCTGTTGAATCCTCAGTCCTAGTGAACAGCCCGACGGTGGATACCCTCGGGCTGTTTTATTATTGCGGATAGACCGTCTGCGCAGGTATGACGCGTCTATCGAGGCGGCGCAGTCCCGCGTAGAGCAACGCCGTTCCAAACCATCCCACAATCCACGACACATCATTACCGTCAAAAATCCAGGTCAAGGACCCGTGGAACAGCGGGTTATCGATAAACGGCAGCTGAATCAAAACGCCGACCAGATACACGCTGATACCAAAGATATTCCAGCTGCCATAGCGTTTATCCGCATCGTACAGCGCCGGAATATCCACTGCTTTTGCAGAAACGAAATAGTAATCCGTCAGGCTGATGGCGCTCCAGGGGACAAAAAAGGCCAACAGGAACAGCAGGAAATGGGTGAAGTGTTTCAGGAACGCAGGTTCACTCAGCAAGGCAATCACGCAGGAAATGGCCACCATCAGCACCACAAACGCCACGCGACACGTCTGGCTTAACGCCACCTGTTTACGGAAACCGGAAACAATGGTGGTCAGGGACATAAAGCTACCGTAAGCATTCAGCGTGGTGAACGTAATTTTGCCAAAGCAGATAGCAAAATAGATGATCATCGCCATCATTTCGCCTCTGCCCAGCCCGACGATGTAGCTCACTTCATGGCCTTTGAAGGCACTGCCCGCAATCGCTGCCGTGATCACCCCAAGCGTCATGGAAGCCTGCGTGCCCAGCACGGTGCCAAAGAACACAGAGAAAAAGGTTTTCGGCCCGGAGACATCACGCGGCAAATAGCGCGAATAGTCAGAAACGTACGGGCAAAACGCAATCTGCCACGACGAAGACAACGACACCGCCAGCAGGAACATCGAGATATCGAAATGGTTATTCTGCATCAGTTGCGAAAAATCGGTGTTCAGCAGCAGCGACCCGAACAGCCAGGCGAAGGCCAGCACACCGATGATGCTCGCCACTTTACCGAGCTTATGAATCACCTTATAGCCGAGCACCGCAATCACAATGATGATCGCACTGAACAGGATCATGCCGCTGGCATCGCTTATCGACAGCAGTTTCGCCATTGCCTGCCCTGCCAGCACCGTGCCGCTGGCGGAGAACCCGACATACATGACGCACACCAGCACCAGCGGGATCACCGCGCCATAAACGCCAAACTGCGCGCGGCTGATAATCATCTGCGGCAAACCGAGGCGTGGCCCCTGCAGCGCATGAAACGACATAATTGCCGCCCCCAAAATCTGCCCCACAAGCAGCCCAATCAGCGACCAGACCACATCGCCCCCCAGCACCACCGCCAGCGCGCCGGTGACAATCGCGGTTATCTGCAAGTTTCCGCCAAACCACAGCGTAAACTGACTGAAAGGATGACCATGGCGCTCATTTTCCGGGATAAAGTCGATGGAGCGTGTTTCGGATAACCGTGTGCCGTTTTTCGCGGCCTGTTCTTCTGTTGATGAGAATGACGACATAATAACCTCGACCTAACCCGATGTATGGCGGCCAGCCATCCTGCCTGCGCCAGTGTGCTAAAGCATTGTGGTAATGACCGGCTACTCCAGCCAGTCCGTGTGGTTGTTTTTCAGTGTGGAGACGGCTTTCCCGATTTCCGGGGCCAGCCAGCGATCGTCTTCCCAGGTTGCCACGCTTTCACGCAGCAGATGCAACGCCCGGTTTGTGCCTGCCGCCAGCCGGTCTGCGCCATGAAACTCCAACGCCTGTGCCGCCAACAGATATTCGATGCCCACGATCTGATAGAGATTGGCGAGCAAGCGCTGCAGCTTGAGTGCCGCACCCGTGCCCAGACTGAGGTGATCTTCCTGCAAGGCTGAGGTGACGAAGTTGTCCAGCACCGCCGGTTGCGCCAACTGACGGTTCTCCGCGCACAGCGAAGCGGCAACATATTGCGCAATCATCATTCCCGAATTGACGCCAGGCTTTGCCACCAGAAACGCAGGCAACCCGCTGACCAGCGGATTGACCAGCCTGTCGAGACGACGCTCAGAAATAGCGCCGATCTCTGCCATCGCAATCGCCAGCAGATCGCAGGCCATCGCCACGGATTCACCATGCGGATGCGCCTGCGAGACCACGCGCCAGTTATCCAACGTGCCGATAATGAGCGGATTATCGGTACAGGCGTTGAGCTCGGTTTCAATCTGTTTTGCCGCGTGGTCAAACTGATCGCGGCTGGCACCGTGCACCTGCGGCATTGAGCGCAGGCTGAGCGCATCCTGCGTTCTCACGCCCTGGCTGTCGGCCAGCAGCGGACTGCCCTCCAGCAGCTGGCGTAAGCGCGCTCCGCTGTGCTGCAACCCCGGGCTGGCTTTGAGCGCCAGGATTTCCGCATCGAATGCCACGGTTTGACCGCGCAGCGCTTCAAAACTCATCGCACCGGTCACATCGGCCCAGTCGAGTAACCTCTGCGCATCGTCCAGCGCCAGACAGGCCATACCCGTCATGCATGGCGTCCCGTTGACCAGACTCAGGCCCTCTTTCGCTCCCGGCGTGATGGGCTTAAGCCCGGACAACGCCAGCGCTTGGGCAGCAGGCATTACCCGCTGTTGAAAGACCACATCACCCACGCCCATCAACGCCAGACCGATATGCGCCATATGGGTGAGATAGCCGACAGAGCCCTGAGAAGGCACCTGTGGTGTGATGTGCAGATTCACAAACGCCAGCAGCTGTTCGACAATGCCGCGTGAAATCCCTGACTTCCCATGGCTGTAGTTGGCCAGAGCCGCACACATAATGGCCCGGGTCTGCGCCTCATCGAGCAGCGGTCCTACGCCGCAAGCGTGGCTTAACAGAGTGTTACGCGATAACTGCCCTAGCTGATCTTCCGGCAAAACAATGTTGCACAGCGCGCCCAGCCCGGTATTTATCCCATAGGCTATCTGCCCGGCATCGATGATGTGTTGCACAATCGCCCGGCCTTCTGAAATGCGCGCCCAGGCCTTATCGCTGAGTGACAGCTGCGCTTTTCCACGCGCCACCAGCGCCACATCCTGCCAGCGTAAAGGGGCATCCCCGCATAGCACTTGCTGGCTCATACGCTTTGCCCCGGCTGATGGTGACTGGAAATAAACTGCTTAAAGCGTGGCGAACCTTCCTCGCCAAAAAGCGCATCCGGGGAGCCTTCGCAGTCGATGGTGCCCTGATGCATGAAGACCACCCGGTTAGAGACGTGGCGGGCGAACCCCAGCTCGTGCGTGACCACCAGCATCGTGCGCCCTTCCTCTGCCAGGCTGCGCATCACTTTCAGCACTTCACCGACCAGTTCTGGATCGAGTGCTGACGTGGGCTCATCAAACAGCATCACTTCCGGATCCATCGCCAGCGCACGGGCAATTGCCACGCGCTGCTGCTGTCCGCCGGAGAGCTGCGCCGGGTAGAAATCTTTGCGGTTAAGCAGCCCCACTCTGTCGAGCAGCTGTTCGGCCTGTTCGATGCACTCGCGCTTGTTACGCTTTAAAACATAATGCGGCCCTTCAATCACGTTCTGTAAGACCGTCATGTGCGACCACAAATTGAAGCTCTGGAACACCATGCCCAGGCGTGAACGCAGGCGCTCAATTTGTTTGGGATTGGCCGCCAGTCGATGTCCACGCGCATGGTGCTTCATCTCAATGGTTTCGCCGCCAACGCTGACCACTCCGGCATCCGGCGTTTCCAGCAGGTTGATGCAGCGTAACAAGGTGCTTTTACCGGAGCCGCTGGCCCCCAGAATGGAGATCACATCACCTTTTTGTGCATCGACCGAAATGCCCTTCAGGACTTCCAGCGCGCCAAAGGATTTGTGGATCCCGCTGACCGACAGGGTCACTGGACGTGAGTCATGCATACTATTCTCCTTTGGTAACTGGCTTGAGGGACACGTTGACCGGGGTACGGCGGGTATGCGGCGACAGACGACGCTCCAGCAGTGCGTACAACTGGACGATAACGAAATTGAGCAGCAGGTAAATCGCCGCCGCGCAGAGAAACACTTCCATGGTGCGATAGGTGCGCTGGATGATTTGTTGCGCCACACCTGTGACATCCCACACCGTCACCAGACTTGCCAACGCCGTTGATTTGACCAGCAAAATGGCTTCCGTGGAGTAAGCCGGCAACGCATGACGCAGCATCACCGGCGCAATAATCCGCCGCAGCAGCAGGAAACGGGACATCCCGCACGCCTGCCCGGCCTCAATTTGCCCCGGTGGCACGGCCATCAGCGCCCCGCGTAAGATCTCTGCGGTATACGCGGCAGTACAAAGCGCCAGCGCCAGGACCGCGCAAATAAACGGCTCGCGCAGCAGCGGCCACAGGAAACTGTGGCGGATCACGCCAAACTGTCCAAGGCCGTAGTAAATCAGGAACAGTTGGATCAGCAGCGGTGAACCGCGAAACACCAGAATATAGCCTTTGGCAAAATTGCTGAGCAGCGCAAAGCGGCTCATCCGCAGCGCCAGCACCCCCATCGCCAAAATGCCACCGACCAGGAAAGCGCAGATGAACAGCCCCAGCGTCACGGGCAGCGCGGCGCTCAATTTTAAGAAGGTGTCGCTGAGAAAAGCGATATCGATAACCATGAGATCTCCTTAAGCCTGCGCCACAGTACGGCGCTGCCAGGCGCGGTTCAGACGGGTTTCCGCCCGGGTGAACGCACGATTCGACAGCAGCGTGAGGATCAGATAACAGCCGCCACCAATCAGATAGAAGAGGAAGTATTCCCGCGTAGAACCGGCCGCAATCTGGCTTGCACGCATTAACTCGGCAATCCCCGTCACGGACACCAGCGCCGAATCTTTCAGGCTCATCTGCCAGACGTTGGACAGCCCAGGCAGCGCGTAGCGCAAAATTTGTGGCAGCAATACGCGTTGGCAGATACGCCAGCGCGGCATCCCAATGGCGACGGCGGCTTCTACTTCACCCGAAGCCATCGCCTGGCGCGCTGCGCGGTAGACTTCGCCCTGATAAGAGGCAGAAATCAACCCAATCGCCAGTGCGCCAATAAGGAACGGCGGCACCTCAATAAAGCCATCGGCACCAAACATCTGCCCGACCAGCGACACCAGTCCGGAGCCGCCAAAGTAGAACAGATAGATGATCAGCAGCTCCGGAATGCCACGAAAAATCACCGAATAGGCCGCGCCAAACCAGCGAGCGGGCGCATGGGACGACAGTTTTGCGGCCGCCACCACGCCGCCCACGACGGCCCCGACGGCCAGCGCCGCCAATGACAGCAGTAGCGTGGTCAGCGTTGCGCTGAGGATGACCGTTCCCCAGCCATTTTCACCAAAACTCAGTAGCTCCAGCATGTTGCACCTCACGCAGGCTTATGGGGTTACGTCGCTCTTAAACCATTTTTCGCTCAGCTTTTTCACCGTACCGTCCGCGAGCGCGGCTTTAATGGCTTCATCCAGCTTCGCTTTCAGGTCGGTATCGCTGTGGCGCACGCCCATAGCTTCGCCGTCGCCCCAGATAGGACCGCTCAGCTGCGGGCCGCTGAAGCTCAGGTTGCTGTTTTCCGGGCGCGACAGGGTGGAGTTTGCAAAGGTAATGTCATCAAACACGGCATCAATACGTTCAGCCTGCAGATCCAAAATCGCATCCGCAGAGCTGCTGTATTCGCGGATATCGGCGACATCTTTGAAGTACTTATCGATGAACGGGGTATACACCGTACCGGAGGCAATACCGATCGTTTTGCCTTTCAGCGCCGCTTTCAGCGGTGCGATGGCGGCCTGGATCTCTTTTTCGTCGTCATGCAGTTTGATGGCTGGCGCAGGCGGCAGCAGCGTCCCTTTCGCCACAATGAACGACGCGGGCGTTGACGCATAAGGCGTCGTGAAGGTCACTACCTGCTTACGGTCAGGCGTAATCACAATGGCATCCATGATAACGTCGTATTTACCGGCGTTCAGTCCGGCAATCATCCCGTCCCAGTTCTGTACCACCAGCTTGCACTCAGTCCCCATGCGCTTGCAGAGGTCGGTCATCAGTTCGGGCTCAAAACCGCTCAATTTGCCGCCTGGCAGCGTCAGGTTCCAGGGTTCGTAGCCGCCTTCGGTGGCGATAGTGATGGATTTCCACTCTTTCGCACCGGCGGTGCTGCCACAGAGCAAGAGCCCCGAAAACAGGGTTGTCAGACAGATCTTGCGAAGGTCGATGCGCGGCTTCATGGGGATTCTCCTGAATTCTTTTAATGGGATACGGCTCTGGCGTCGGTTGTCCTGACGCAAATTCGCAGATGACAGATCATGTATATACAACCGTTGACATTGACGCACACTCGTCGAATGATGGATTTGTGAGCTGCGCTGTAAATAATTTGTAATCGAAATGAAAATACGGTGTAGGAATTGGGGCGTCAATCCCCGCAGACAGATGAGATTGTGATGATAACTTCGTATTCATTCAGCACATTACCGGTGACCCGCTGGAAAAACGGTAAAGGTGAAACGCGGGAAATTATTCGGGTCGCGTCCGGCGACGCCGATTTTCTCTGGCGTGCCAGCATGGCGACGCTGCAGGATGATGGGCCTTTTTCCCTGTTTCCGGACGTGGATCGGGTGCTGGTGTTAGTGGACGGTTCCCCACTCTGGATCCACGGTGAGGGCATTGAACATCACCTGCAACCCGGCGTGCCGTGGGCATTTGCAGGAGAATGGCCGCTTGTCACAAAGGGGATTTCCACCCCCGGACTGGATTTTAACGTGATGACTCAGCGCAAACGCGTTGTGGCGCAACCCCGCGTGATGACGGCGCCCTGCCTGCCCGCGAAAGACGGCGTGGCGTACGTGCTCAGCGGCCATTGGAGGCTCAACGGTGAAAGCCATGGCGTGAAAAGCGGGATTGTGTGGCAGAACGAATCACCGGGGCTGCTACGCCCGGAGTCTGCCGATGCACAACTGCTACTGGTAGAAATTATCCCAGTTCAATCAGCTGGTTAGAATTTAGAGTGTGATCCTGGTGGCAAACCACAGACAACTTGTATAGACAAGATTATACATTACTGATTCACTGAATGTGTGTTTACAACAATTTAACAACCGAACCCGACACTGGAAGGTAATGACCATGACCCGATTACAGACTTCTGCCCTCTCCCGCACCGTCCGCGCCCCGCATGGCGACAAACTGCACTGCGCCAACTGGCTGATTGAAGCAGCGTATCGCATGATCCAAAACAACCTGGATCCGGATGTGGCAGAGCGTCCTGAAGATTTGGTGGTGTACGGCGGGATCGGCAAAGCCGCGCGTAACTGGGCGTGCTTTGAGCAAATCCTGCGCTCGCTGGAATGCCTGCAACCTGAAGAGACGCTGGTGGTGCAGTCCGGTAAGCCGGTTGCCGTATTTCGCACCCACGCCGATGCGCCACGCGTGCTGATTGCTAACTCCAACCTGGTGCCCCACTGGGCCAACTGGGATCACTTCCATGAGTTAGATAAAGCCGGGTTGATGATGTACGGCCAGATGACGGCCGGATCCTGGATTTACATCGGCGCACAGGGCATCGTTCAGGGCACCTATGAAACCTTCGCAGAGGCCGGTCGCCAGCACTACAACGGTGATTTGAGCGGCAAATGGATCCTCACCGCCGGGCTCGGTGGCATGGGCGGCGCACAACCGCTGGCAGGTGTGCTCGCCGGTGCAAGCGTACTGGCGATTGAGTGCCAGGAGTCGCGCATTGATTTCCGTATTCGCACCCGTTATGTGGATTACAAAGCCACTAACCTGGACGATGCACTGGCGCTGATTGCCGACGCGAACGCGAACAAAAAGGCTATCTCCGTAGGCCTGTTGGGCAACGCGGCAGAAATTCTGCCTGAGCTGGTGAAGCGCGCCAAAGCGGGCGGTATGCGCCCGGATATCGTTACCGATCAGACCTCCGCTCACGACCCGATCAACGGTTATCTGCCAGCAGGCTGGAGCGTAACCCGTTGGATCGACGAACGCGAAACGCAGCCGAAAGCGGTGGAAAAAGCCGCCCGGGCCTCGATGGCCACGCACGTGCAGGCGATGCTTGATTTCCATCACATGGGTATTCCAACCGTCGACTACGGCAACAACATTCGTCAGGTGGCCCTGGATGAGGGTGTGAAGAACGCCTTTGATTTCCCAGGCTTCGTACCGGCCTATATTCGCCCGCTGTTCTGTGAAGGTAAAGGGCCGTTCCGCTGGGTGGCACTGTCAGGCGATGAAGAAGATATTCGTAAAACCGATGCCAAACTGAAAGAGCTGTTCCCGGACAACGCTCATCTGCACCGCTGGCTGGATATGGCGCAGGAGCGCATTGCCTTCCAGGGTCTGCCAGCACGTATCTGCTGGCTGGGTCTGGGTGAGCGTCATCTGGCCGGTCTGGCCTTCAACGAGATGGTGCGCAATGGCGAACTGAAAGCGCCGGTAGTCATTGGTCGCGATCATCTGGACTGCGGTTCAGTGGCCTCACCTAACCGTGAAACCGAATCCATGAAAGACGGTTCAGATGCCGTATCCGACTGGCCGCTGCTCAACGCCTTGCTCAACACCGCAGGCGGCGCAACCTGGGTTAGCCTGCACCATGGCGGCGGCGTGGGCATGGGCTTCTCCCAGCATTCGGGGGTGGTGATTGTGTGCGACGGTACTGAAGCTGCCGACCAGCGTCTGGCCCGTGTATTGTGGAACGACCCGGCCACAGGCGTGATGCGCCATGCCGATGCCGGATATGAGCAGGCGATTGCCTGTGCCAGGAAGCATGAGTTGAATCTGCCGATGATTCGGTAACAGGATTGCCATTCAGAGCATAAAAAAACCAGAGTCCTTCGGGCTCTGGTTTTTATTTTTCAGATCGGAAAATCATTACTTAAACAGGCGTACCTTCACGGATTTGCCTTTGATTTTACCCTGCTGCAGCTGCTTCCAGGCGTGGCGTGCCACACTCTGTTTTACGGCCACAAACGCATGAATCGGATGGATGTCAATTTTGCCGATATCAGCACCGTCAAGCCCCATATCACCGGTCAATGCGCCAAGAATATCGCCCGGGCGCATTTTGGCCTTTTTGCCGCCGTCAATGCACAGCGTCGCCATTGTGGCTTCCAGTGGGGCAACGTTGATCCCCGTCGGCGGCTGCTGCCAGTCGACTTTCATATTCAGCATTTCTTCCAGCACCGCGGCACGCTGGCCTTCTTCCGGCGAGCAGAAGCTGATCGCCAGTCCGCTTTCACCCGCACGCGCAGTACGACCGATACGGTGGACGTGGACCTCTGGATCCCACGCCAGCTCAAAGTTGATGACCATTTCCAGCGCTTTAATATCCAGACCACGGGCAGCAACGTCTGTTGCCACCAGCACACGGCTACTGCCGTTGGCAAAGCGAACCAGCGTCTGATCGCGGTCGCGCTGCTCCATGTCACCGTGCAGCGCCAGCACGCTCTGATTGCTCTCCGTCAGCGCATCATAGACGGCCTGGCAATCCTTTTTGGTGTTGCAGAACACCACACAGGACGCGGGCTGATGCTTGCTCAGCAGCTTTTGCAGCAACGTAATTTTGCCGTTACGGGAGACTTCATAGAACTGCTGCTCGACCGCCGGGAGTTCGTCCACGGTGTCGATTTCCACCGTCACCGGCTCACGCTGAATACGGGTGCTGATCGCCGCAATGGCTTTCGGCCAGGTCGCCGAAAACAGCAGCGTCTGCCGTTTTTCAGGGGCGTGGCTCAGCACCTCGTCAATGGCATCGGCAAAGCCCATATCGAGCATACGATCGGCTTCATCAAGCACCAGCGTTTGCAGGGTGTTGAGATTCACCGTTTCTTTCTTCAGGTGATCCAACAGACGGCCTGGCGTCGCCACGATGATATGCGGGGCATGGATCAGAGAATCTCGTTGAACGCTGAACGGCAGGCCGCCACACAGGGTCAGCACTTTAATATTGGGCATGTAGCGTGCCAGACGGCGCAGCTCTTTTGCCACCTGATCGGCCAGTTCACGCGTCGGGCAAAGCACCAGCGACTGAGTGGCAAACTGGCTGGCATCGATGTGTTGCAGCAACCCAAGTCCGAACGCCGCCGTTTTGCCGCTGCCGGTTTTCGCCTGGGCGCGGACGTCTTTTCCGGCAAGAATGGCCGGCAATGCCGCCGCCTGCACCGGGGTCATGGTCAGATAGCCCAGTTCGGTCAGGTTGTTAAGTTGTTCTTCGGGCAGCGCATTGAGTTCAGCAAAAGAGGTCACGGTCACGATTCCGGTAAAGATTGAGGTTTCAGCAAAGCTGATGGACAGCCGACAATCATAACACCGGAACCGTGTGGGCGGGATTTTTTCCGTTTACCCCTGTGGCGCGAACTCGCACTTCAACAGCGCTTCCAGCGGACGGTACAGCTCCGTCATATACATCGTTCGCGATAGCAGCAGTTGATCCGCCGGAACGCGGATAACCCGAAGCTCCATACCTTCACGAACATGCGCGGACACCACAGGTTTCCCTTCACCATCAAAGGTCATCAGCAGATCCGGGAACCGGGAACCCGTTTTATTCCCCTGTTCGAGCAGCATGTACTCGTTGATAAAACGCAGCCGGGTTTGCTCGCGATCGTCCAGCTCGAGGAAGCCCAGATCCAGCCCACCCTGCTGTTCGCACTGATAGCGAGAAACCTTACCGTGGGCCATTTCGCGGCCTTTCAGCAGCGTTAAGACACCGTCCAGACCGCGTTCCATCCAGGCCTGGCCGACCTGAATCGCCTGACTAATGGCGCCAGGTGCGCCGTGTTGGCGTGCATAGCTAACCGACACAGGATTACGCGCGACAGCGACCATTCCGCCCGCCTCCACCGAGGCGCGACGCACCACGCCTGCCACTTGTTCCAGTCGACCCTGAGCCACACCTTCGTTATAGCGCTCAGCCGTTCCCCCTGCCCACGCCTGATAGGAGCGGAAATTCGGTTCAGTGTGCAGTCCTAAAGATCCCATCGTGCCCGTCGGGTGAGCACGCCCGTTACAGGCCAGATCGATAACCGGCAGCCCGGTCAATGCCGCATGGAACCAGCCATTAACCGTGGTTTCGGCACCATTTTCATTGGTGTTCAGTGCCACCAGATTCTGCCCGGCAGGCAGCGCACTGCGCAGCAGTTCGATGGTGCGAAGCAGATGAGCGGGCGTAACGTGCGTGTCAGGCGCGCCGGGAGCGCCAACCAGTGCGACGGTTGCCGTTAAATCCTCTGCCGCAAATTCGTCTGCGCTCCACATCTCCACGTCCCCGACGCTGAGGGCCAGCTTCGCCGCCACGTCTCCGCGATGGATCAATCCACCGCCGCCACCTCCGAGGATCGCGCCCCCCCAGATAGCGGCCTGGATATCGTCTGTCGTCAGTTTGCGTTTCATTGTTCTGTCCTCACTTCCACTTTATTTACGCAGCGCACTGATGGCACCACTGAAGAAACTGAGGAGCGCATCGCCTGCAATCACGCCCCCGGCAAAAACCTCGATCTGCTCGCGCAGGCGTGTCCCGCACAGACGCCCCACCAGCAGACGAAAAAGCACGCCCGCCGCCACCATCCAGCCGGCCGCCGGGCTGCTGATCAGCAACCCCGTGGCAAACAGCACACCCAGCTGACGCTTTGCGCCGCCGATAAATTGCAGCAGTGCGCCTGGAATGGCCCAGATCAGCAGGTTATGGGCTGCACTGGTGGAGATGCCCGCTTTGATCGCCGCTACGTAGGCGGCGTTAATGGGTGCAAACTGATGGCTGGAAAAATAGAAACGGTGACTCAGCGCCACCACCACGATGGCTGCGCCAAAGCCAATCATCCCGGCAATCAGCTGTTCGCGACGCCCCTGACGTTCAAATTCCGCCGTGGCACCTTCCCCTTTGCGCAGCAGATACCCGGCTTTCAAATCAAACCCCATGTCGGCAAACGCCGGGCCGGTCGCCGTAGAAAAACCGGAAAGCACCACCAGCGCTTCAGGCGGAAAGCCCAGCAGCATGCCGATAAGCAGGGTGATCAGCGCCACTGCGAAGGCCGGGAACCAGCCCGAGTGCATCGCGGCGATACCCACGATGATTTCATGTACAAAAGCGACAAACGCGCCGTACAGCACAAAGCAAACCAGCATCACCGGCGACATATGGCCGTAAAGCCCTGTGCCCAAGGCCAGCAGCAGCATGATCGCCAGGTAACCGACGCCCCCCAGACGAAATGCGTTTTTCAGCCGCTGTCCGTCAGTCCTTCCACGGTTTCGGGCACTCGTCGCCCCCTGGCGGAAAATAAGGCGTGAAACCTGCAGAAGCGCCATCAGCCCGGCCCCCATCATCATGCCGTGGGGCAGATAAAGCGCGTTGATGTCGATACCGCTGAGCACCTGCGCGTAACCGCGGGCCAGCAGCCCGACGGCAAACGCCGCCATGGCCGCAAAACCGCCTATCAGCGCCACGCCGAAAGCCGACATCGGCAGATGCAGTAGCGCACCGGCGGCCCCGGTCAGTAACCCGCCCACCAGCGTCCAGGCCTGTTTACCGCCGCTGTCCCCGGCTTTGATGGCTTCCGCTGCGGCAATTCCCGGCGGCCACGGGTTTTCGGCGGGAAACGCGGGGGTATCGAACATCCGGTAGAGCAGCCAGGCATCCAACAGCATCGCCAGGCTCACGCCAATCAGCATTGGCGTGACCATCTCCGGCAGCCCAAACAGCCACGGAATGCCAATCGGTAAAAAGAGGCTGTTCGCCGCGCCAAAGGTGGCCGATGAGATGCTGGTCTGCGCCAGATTCTGCGCATGAACAGAACGGAAACCGCGAAACCACGGCAACGGAATGCGCGAAAGCGCCATCGCGGCAAGTGCGCCAATCAGCGAGGTGCTCGGCGTGATCCCGAGGCTTGCCAGCATCTGGATCCCGATAATGGCGCCGAAAACGCTCAGCACGCTGACCAGCAGGAAGTTCGCCGGGGCAAGGGCTTTGGGATGGGCACGGGGAGGCGCCGCCACGCTCACCGGTGCCTCCAGCGAGGATGATGACTGTGTCATGATGAAGCTCCAGCAGAGTGAACAAAGCGTGGCTTTGCTCCTGTTATTGTGTTGGCTTTTGTTCCATAATATGGAACAATGTTGTAATATTTAGAACATTTAATATGTTGATAACATATGCCGTTGTCAAGAACACTGCACAACGATTGCGGGATGACGCAGCACGCCACTGAGGATCAAAAGAATGAGTACACTGGCTAACGCAAGGGACGTTCTGTTGCTGATCGCCCGTCTGCAAAGGGATGTAACGGTCACAGACGTCACCACCGAGCTGGGCCTGCCGAAAAGTTCGGTCTCAAGAACCCTGAGCATGATGGCGGAATATGGTTTCCTGGAGCGCGATACGAAAACCCGGGCCTATCGTCCTGGCAAAGTGGTGATGGAAGCTTCATGGCAGTTTCGTGCAGCGCATTCCACCTCTTCTCTGCTGGAAGAGGCGCTGGCGGATCTGGTGCGCCAGTCCGGCTATACCGGCTATATCAACGTGCTTGATAATCAGGATGCGCTGGTTATCCATATGCGCACCGGTTCCCGTTCGCTTCAGGTTTACACTCCCCCCGGCACCCGCGCACCTGCGTGGTCGAGCGCGGCGGGCCGGGCGCTGATGGCCGGGTTAAGCAGCAGTGCCCTACTGCACCTTTTACCGGAAAGCTTTGCGGATGCCCGAGGCAGCGCCCCGCGTTCGTTTGCAGAACTCTCGGGACGCATTGAAGAGATCAAAACCAGCGGATGGTCGCTGTCGCGGGGGGAATATGTGTCGGATACGGCCGGAATTTCCGCCGCAGTGGTCGATCCTGTCAGCGGACAAGGCTATGGCTTTGGCGTTGCCATTCCGCGCGAAGAACTTAACGACGCGCTTATCGATACACTCGGCGCGGCGGTGCGGGATGCCGCCAACCAGGTGGGTAAGCGGGTTGGCGATCCTTTCTGGTTGAACTTTCGACCTTCCTGACGCTATGCGGAGTGATAGCCCCACTCCGCTCCCTCAGATTACCCTTTCACCGCATCCCGCTCCGGGGCGATGAGCGTATCCTGGTGCACCTGTTTCATCGACACCAGTTTATAGACCGCAAACGCCGTTAGCAGGCAACAGGTCGCGAGATACACCGCCACGTAAGTCGGTTTTCCCCCGGCCATTTCCACCAGGAAGGCACTGATAAGCGGCGTGGGCCCTGCCACCAGCATCCCATTCATTTCACGTGCCACGCTGATACCGGAATAGCGGTACTCCGTCGGGAACAGCCTGGCCAGTAGCAGTCCTTGCGGCCCGGCCATCGCGCCATAGCTGATAATAAACGCCACCGACATGCCCAGGGTGATGGTCAGCAAATCACCGCTGTCGATAAACATAAACAGCGGGTAGGCGTAGATAACCGTAAACAGCGCCGCTGCCATGTAAATCTTCGCCGGGTTGAATTTGTCCGCCAGCCAGCCCATCACCGGGGCGCTCACCACCGCACACCAGGCGGAGATAAACAGCGCGCTCAGCGCCGTGGTTTTCGGCAGATGCAGAGTATTGGTCATGTAACTGATACTGAAGGCGCTCAGAATATAGACGTTGGCGTTATGCCCGGACATCATCAGAAAGCCCCAAAACAGCTCACGAGGATAACGGGTCAGCACCACTTTCAACGGCAGCTTGTGCTCTTTTTTATCCTTCTCCGCCTGCTGCATGGCCTGGACGTATTCCGGCGTTTCATCCAGATGGCGGCGAATGTAGATGGCGATAATGAACAGCACCGCCGACGAAAGGAACGGCACGCGCCAGCCCCAACTGGTCATGACGTCTGCAGGCATAAGTGACACGCCCCAAAACGCCAGGCTTGCGAAAATGATCCCGATAACCGTTGCTGACTGCAGCAGCGCGGTGTAAAAGCCCTGCAACCGTTTCGGTGCGTATTCATAAAGTAACGTCAGCGCCCCGGCATACTCGGCCCCGGCACCAAATCCCTGCGCCATTCGCATGAGGACCAGCAGGATCGGCGCAGCAATACCAATCTCGTTATAGCCCGGCAGTAAACCGATGGCGACAGTACCCGCGCCCATCAGCGCAATGGAGAAGATCAACGCGGGTTTACGCCCGTAGCGATCGCCAATGTGTGAAATCACCAGCCCGCCCAGTGGGCGGACAAAAAAGCCCACAGCAAAAGTGGCAAATGCCGCCAACACACCCGCAAAGGCAGAGAGATCGGGAAAGAAGATTTTATTGATGATAAGCCCGGCGGCGGCACCGTACAGGGCATAGTCAAACCACTCGATGATGGTACCCACCACCGAGGCCGTGACCGCCCGCTTTAATCCTGGGGTTGATGAGTGCTGCATGCTGTTCTCCTGTAACGAGGATGGTATTGCAAAACCGAACGTTGGCGTTGTGTTTTATTTTCGTTACTGAAATGTATTCACAGGGAGGCGCTAATTCAAAGATGAATTCATAATTTATATATGAAGATCACATTCGCACCCGAACACCTGCATCAAAGAGAGAGCGGGGTCGCAAAAGCAGGATAAAAAATGAGCGGCATCGATCTGTTCGGCAACATGTGGTGCACGCTGGTGCCCTCACTCCACCTCGTTTCCTGTGACGTGAGGATGCCAATACGAAAAACGGCAACCTGATGGTTACCGTTTTTCTTTTATCTTGCCGCCGGGGAACACGCACGCAGCTAACGTGGCCGCATGTGAGAACAGACAGGGCATTCAGGTATCAGTATTACCGCTGCGAATGCTTTCAGCCGTGCGGAACAGCAGTTCCAGCACCGCTTCGCGGGAAGGATTATTCATATGATCCAGGTGCTTCACCCACGGGCAAGCCAGTGCCGCAATGGCCTGCCCCCCGCTGTTCAACAGGGGAACAGCAATGTTGTACACCCCTTCCACCTGCTGGCTTGGCATGATTTCGTACCCCTGTTCGCGGATCCGCGTCAGGTTATCCTGCATCTCAGCGCTCAGTGCTGTCTCTTCGCCCTCGCTTTGCTCAAGCATAAATTGCCGGTCCTGCGGCGAAGCAAAGGCCAGCAAAACGTGGCCGGAGCTGGAATCCCGCAGCGCGAAACGCGCGCCGACGCGAATGCCGAATCCCCAGTAGCCCGGCGCATCCACCTGGGCAATGGCCGTCAGCCCACCCCGTTCGAACAGCGCAATATGGCCGCCCTGCTGTGCCGCCTCGGCAAACTGCCGCAGATGCGGCATCGACTGCACCACCAGCCTGCGCATCGGTGAATGGCGATGCGTTAACTCAAACAGCTTCAGGGAAAGCTGATACTGATCGACGCTGGTGCGCACCACATAGCCACGCTTCACCAGCCTGTCGAGCATGCGGTAGATTTCATTGGGTTTCCTGTCCAGCGCCGCGGCGATTTCAGCCTGTGAAATGCCCTCTTCCAGCCCCGCCAGGTGTTCCAGAATATCCAGACCTTTATCCAGCGCCGGGGCGCGGTAACGATCTTCGTTCGCTTCCGCTTCAGCTTTATTTCGCGCCATACCTTCCTCACGCAGTGCGTTCGTTAACATGTTGTTTTTCGTCGTAACATCTTAGCACTTCTCTCGTCAGACCCCTGCATCGCGCCGATCGCAAAATGTGACATGCATATATAAATTATAAATTCATATTTGAATTTCACCTGCATGCGTTTACAGTAAATTAACAATCAACCTGCCAGTCATCAGGAGAAAAATATGACGCAGCAGAAGCGAGTTCTGATCACCGCCGCCGCTCAGGGTATCGGCTATGCCACGGCGTTAAGCATGGCGAAAGCCGGGTTTCAGGTGATCGCCACTGACATCAACGAAGAGAAGCTCGACGCCCTCTCCCGAGTGGAGAACGTACAGACGGCACGCCTCGACGTGATGAACGCCGCGGAGATCCGCGATTTTGTTACCCACCTGGGCACCGTCGATGTGCTGTTCAACTGTGCCGGAATAGTCCATAGCGGCGATGTGCTGACCGCGAGCGATACTGAGCTCAATCAGGCCTGGCAGCTCAATGTCATGTCGCAGATCCATCTGATTCAGGCGGTACTGCCCGGCATGTTGAGCCAGCGCCAGGGCTGCATCATCAACATGGCGTCGGTGGCCTCCAGTGTTAAAAGCGTGCCGAACCGCTGTGCCTACAGCGTCAGCAAAGCGGCGGTCATCGGCCTCACCAAATCGGTGGCGGCGGACTACATCACCCAGGGGATCCGCTGCAACGCCATTTGCCCCGGCACAGTGGAAACGCCATCGCTACAGCAGCGCCTGAGCGATACCGGCGATTATGACGCCGCCCGCGCTGACTTCATCCGCCGCCAGCCCATGGGACGCATCGGCCAGGCTGAGGAAATCGCCGATCTGGTGCTCTATCTCAGCAACGCCACCTTCACCACGGGTCAGATTCATAACATCGACGGCGGCTGGTCCGCCTGATTAAACAAGGAACAGACTATGCGTTTACTTCGCTACGGCCCGCCGGGGCAGGAAAAGCCCGGCCTGCTGGACCGTCATGGCAACCTTCGCGACCTCTCTGCGTGGATTGACGACATTAGCGCCGACACGCTCTCCCCGGAAAATCTTGCCCGATTGGGGGCGTTGGCTGCCGAAACGTTACCGTTGGTTAGCGGCTCACCGCGCGTTGGTCCTTGTGTCGGTGGCAGCCGCAAGTTTATCTGCGTGGGGCTTAACTACTCCGATCACGCCGCAGAAACCGGGGCGACGGTACCGCCGGAACCGATCCTGTTTATGAAGTCCCCGCACGCCATTGTGGGCCCTCATGACGAGGTCGAGATCCCGCGCGGCTCGCAGAAAACAGACTGGGAAGTCGAGCTTGGGGTGGTGATCGGCAAGAAAGCCAAATACGTCAGCGAGGCCGATGCGCTGGACCATGTCGCGGGCTACTGTGTGATTAACGATCTTTCCGAACGCGCTTTTCAGATTGAGCGTCAGGGCCAGTGGGTGAAGGGCAAAAGTTGTGACACCTTCGGCCCCACCGGTCCATGGCTGGTGACACAGGATGAGATCCCCGACCCGCAGAACCTGCACATGTGGCTTGAGGTCGACGGGCATCGCTATCAGGACGGTTCCACCGCCACCATGGTGTATGGCGTGCGCTATCTGGTTTCCTACATCTCGCAGTTTATGACGCTCTACCCCGGTGACATTATCTCCACAGGCACACCGCCAGGCGTCGGCATGGGCCAGACGCCACCGGTCTACCTCAAACCCGGCCAGACCGTACGTCTGGGCATTGAAGGGCTTGGCGAACAACAGCAGTTGACCCGCGCCGAATCCGGCTCATCACAATAAGGAATCGTTTCATGGCAATCATTACTTCCGTCGAAGTGTTTATGGTCAGGCTGGAGCCGAAAGTCCGCCGTGAAGATGCGATTCAGGCATTCGTCTGCCAGGAAACGCCGTTTGTACGCATTACCGATGCCGATGGCGCTCAGGGGCTGGGCTACAGCTATACCATCGGCACCGGCGGCCCGGCGGTGGTGTCGCTGTTGGAGAAAACGCTGGCTCCGGCACTGCTGGGTAAAGAAGCTGATGAGATTGAACAGCGCTGGCGTGAACTGCTGTTCACCACCCATGCCACCGCGGTGGGAGCAATCACGTCGCTCGCGCTGGCGACCATTGATACGGCACTGTGGGATTTGCGCTGCAAACGTAGCCATCAGCCGTTATGGATTGCCGCAGGCGGCGCGCAGTCCCGCATCCCGCTCTACAATACCGAAGGTGGTTGGCTGAATTTGTCGACGACCGAGCTGGTCGAGAATGCACTTGAGTGCCAGCAAAACGGCTTCGCCGCCACCAAACTGAAGGTTGGGTTGCCTGTTAAAGAAGACGTGTCGCGTCTGCGTGCCGTACGTGAGGCCACTGGCGATGAGTTCGAAATTTTCACCGATGCCAACCAGGCTTTCCGGGTGGATGAGGCCATTCGTCGTGCCCATCACTATCAGGAGCTGGATATCGGCTGGCTGGAAGAGCCGCTGCCGGCGGATGATTTGCAGGGGCACATTCGCCTGAGCCAGCAAACCAGCGTGCCCATTGCCGTAGGTGAAAGCATTTACAGTGCGCTGCATTTCCGCGATTACCTTCAGCACAGCGCCTGCTCGGTGGTGCAGGTTGACGTGGCGCGCATCGGCGGGATCACGCCGTGGCTGAAAGTGGCCCATCTGGCAGAGTGCTTTAACGTTGCCGTTTGTCCGCATTTTTTGATGGAGCTGCACGTTTCCCTCTGCGCCGCCGTGCCGAATGCCCGCTGGCTGGAGTATATTCCACAGCTGGATGCCCTTACGCATCAGCCGATGACGGTGGAAAACGGCTACGCCCTGCCATCGTCTGCGCCGGGCCTGGGCATAGACTGGGATTTGCAGGCGCTCGATCGCCACACGCTGCCTGGCAGCTATCACCGCATTACCCGTTAACTGTCCCGCGCGGATGCTCGTTATGGGCATCCGCTTTTACCACCTCACATTTTCACGCGCATCTCATGGCCCTTAACGGCGCTGAGTTTCGTTGTGCGGGTAGAGCGGAACCGGCACACCGACGATGTACCGCTGTCGCAGCCACGATGAAAGTGCATCCATGGTCATCACCACGGCCACCAGAATCAGCGTGATAAACATCACCACGTCCCAGTTCCACAGGCGCATGTTTTCGGCGTAGATAAGCCCTATCCCGCCCGCGCCCACGAAGCCGAGCACCGCGGCAGAACGGGTGTTGGATTCTATCTGATAGAGACTGAGCGCCAAAAAGGTGGGGAAGGATTGGGTGAAAATACCGAATCGGTGTTTTTGCAGGCCGTTTGCGCCTACCGCCGTCAGACCGCGAGCGGGTGAACGTTCCACCGCTTCATGACCTTCCGCATACAGACGCCCTAACAACCCGGTGTCCTGCATGATGATCGCCAGAACACCGGCCAGCGGTCCAAGCCCGACGGCACGCACGAAGATCAGCCCCCAAATCGCCATGTCGATCCCCCGCAGCAGATCGAATAACCGACGTACCAGCATCGCGATAACGCGGGTCACCGGCCCGCGCATGATATTGCGGGCGGCGAGGAACGACAGCAGCAGCGCTATCACCGTTGCGGTAATTGTGCCGGAGAAAACAATCGCCAGGGTGATGCCAATCTGGCTGAAGTAGTAGCCGAAAGGCCAGTTGGCGAAATCATGCCAGACGAACATCCGGAAAAAATAGCGTCCCAGCTGTTGCATGCCCGTGGTCAGCTGCGCGTAGCTGATGCCAAACTGAACGAAAAACCACAGGTAATAAAGCCCAACAACCAGCGCCAGCAGCGCCAGATGACGCAGGTATTTCCGCTGGATATTAAACAGCGCCGGATGTTGCTCGCGATAGTGCGCCGTTTCGGTGACGGCCTGCCAGTTCTTCATTTTGCTCCCTCCAGCACGCGCTGACGCAAGCGGCCAGACAGCATATCCAGCAGTGAAACCACGATGACAATCAGCAGGAGCGTCATGCTCACCTGGTCATAGCGGTCGAGTTTGATGTTGGTCATCAGCTCCTGGCCAATACCCCCTGCACCCACCAGTCCGAGAATGGTTGAAGAGCGGAAGTTAATTTCCAGACGCATGAAGGCATAAGAGAGAAACACCGGTTTCACCTGCGGCCACAGCGCAAAGCGCATACGCTGGATAGACGTGGCGCCACAGGCGGTAAGGCCACGCACGGGTTTATTCTGTGCACTTTCAATGGCTTCATAAAACAGCTTGGTCAGGCTGCCGATGGTGTGCAGCGTCAACGCCAAAAAGCCCGGAATAGCACCAATACCAAACGCCATGACAAATATCACCGCCCACGCCAGTTCTGGCATGGTGCGCAGGAACGCCACCATCGCGCGGATCCCAAAGCGCAGGCCCGCCGGGGACCAGGCGTTACGCGCCGCCAGAAACGCGAGGACAGTCGCGATCCCAACGGCCACCAGCGTCGCCGCCAGCGCCAGCTGGAGAGTTTCCCAGATCAGCGGCAGTTGAATCGGCAGACGGTAGCCCCAGTACGCCAGCGAGCCTTTGGTGTGCGCATCGGCAAACAGCACGCCGCCGTGCAGCGTCGGCACCGTTTCCAGCATGTAATCGAGGAAGTTTGGCAGCGAGTGCCAGATGGTGAAGAGATTAAATTCCGCTGCGCTTCCGGCAGCAAAGTACAGTACTAACAGCAGCGCCGACCAGGTCACGGTGTCACGCGTCTGGCGCATTTTTACCTGCTGGTAATAGCGTTCAAATTCCGTATTCAACATAATCACTCGCGGGGTGGAGATCCTCCCGGAATGACGCCGGGAGGAAAGAAGTGTGCGGATTAACGGGCGCTAACCAGCTCACGCTTCATGTCGATAATCTGCTGGAAATCGGCCACGGTCGCAGGGCCAATATGCTGGGTGCCGCCCATGGCTTTGATGAAGCAGGTATGATCTTCCGTATCCAGCTTCTTCACCGCGGCGACCACTTTGGCTTTGAAATCCGCAGGCAGGCTGTTGCTGACCAGAATCGGGCCGTTCGGGATCAGCGGCGATTGCCAGATGATACGAATGTTCTTCATCAGATCCGGGTGGTCCATACGGATCAGGCGGTTGAATGCACCGGCGCTGTAGCCGTCGTTGTAGTCACCGACCATCGACGCCCAGGTCACCGCGCCGTCAAACTGACCATTCAGCACGCCCAGAATGTCCTGCTCATGGCCACCGGAGAAGGTCACGCTCTTGAAGGTGTTGTTGTATTTGTTGTCGGCGGTGCCGCCGAATTTCTGCTTGAAGGCCTGATTCGGGATCAGGAAGCCAGACGTGGAATCCGGATCCGCCATGCCGAAGGATTTCCCTTTCAGATCGTCAATCGTTTTATACGGGCTGTCGGCTTTGACGATCACCACCGAGTGGTAGCCACGGGACTGGTCCTTGTCGTCCACCGCGATCCCAACAATATCGACGGCTTTCGGGTTGTTGATATACACCGAAGCATAAGAAGACGGTGACATGCTCAGCACGACATCCACTTTGCCGCCGAGCAGCCCCTGGATAACGCCAGAGTAATCAGAAGAGTTGCGCAGTTTGGTATCAACATTCAGCTCTTTGTCGAGGAACGTTTTCACACATTGGTTATCCCCAATTTGCTGGGTGGCGTTTTGCCCGCCGAGGATCCCCAGATTAAGCTCCTTGGGTTGCTCCGCCATGGCCTGAGAGGCTCCCAGCAGCCCTGCCATCATCGCGGAAATTTTTAATGCGCTCGTCATGTGCTTAGTCATTATCATTGCCCGTGTTGTCTTGTGTAAGAAAATTAGTGGAGCTGGCTGATTTCATCGCCATAGAGTTGTTGCAGGACATCCGCATCCAGTTCATCGGGATGGCCGTCAAACACGATTTGCCCCTGCGCGATGCCAATGGCGCGGGTGCAGTAAGTTTTCACCAGTTCAATCGAGTGCAGGTTGACCATTACGCTGATGCCCTGCTCGCTCACTTCCCGCAGCACGTCCATGATGCGCTGGGTATTTTTCGGATCCAGAGAAGCCACCGGCTCGTCCGCCAGTAAAATAGACGGGTTCTGAATCAGCGCCCGGCAGATGGCAACGCGCTGCATCTGTCCACCGGAGAGATTTTCTGCACGCTGCAATGCATGCGGAAGCATGCTCATCCATTCGAGCAGCGCAATGGCGCGGGCACGATCGTCGTCCGAGAACACTTTAAACAGGGATTTCAGCGTAGAGGTCTGGCTCAGACGGCCCAACAGCACGTTGGTCAGCACATCAAGGCGCGGGACCAGGCAGAAATCCTGGAAGATCATTCCGCATTCACTTCGCCACTGATTGAGCGCCCGGCCGCTGAGGTGCGAAACATCGCGAGGCATCCCCACTTCCGGAAAGCTCAGCATTTCGCCTGACGTTGCGCCATGGGTACCGTTGAGCACGTGTAACAGCGTGGATTTACCCGCGCCGGAACGACCAATGATCCCCACCATTTCGCCGGCATGCAGATCGAAGGTGATATCGTTCAACACCGTCTGATTTGCGTTATACGCCTTGCATAGATTCTTCACGCTCAGCACTTTACGCTGCTGCACAGCATGAATTTGCGGAAGGGTCGGATAATCGTTCAGAGAAAAGAGTGCGCGAGCGTTATTCATATCGGTTCCACGTTGCCTGATTTCGTCGTGGGTTATTAACGGCGCTGCGCATGACGCTTTAATGACAGAAAAACGATAAACAGATGAAGATGTCAGAGAAAGTTACAACTGCTGGCTTGCGGTAAAAGCGAAACCGCGCGATCAATAGCCCCCTTCTTCTGCAACTCTTAGGCTTACCATGCGCGTCTCTCTGCTGGTCACTTCCCTGTTGGCCTTTCCGGCTCTGGCCGCCCCGTCAATCCAGGTCGGTTTCTCACCTGAAGGTTCGGCGCGAGCCCTGGTGCTCAATGTGATTGGGCAGGCTCAGCACTCGATAAAAATGGTGGGCTACGCGTTCCAGGCACCCGACATTACGGATGCGCTGAAAGCCGCCGCGGCGCGGGGCGTGGAGGTGAAACTGGTGGCGGATTTCCGGCGTAATCAGAACAAGAAAAGCCAGCTTGCCCTGAGCGATGCCGCCCGCCATGGCGTAGAGGTTCGTACCGATGCGCACTACCACATCCAGCACGACAAAACGATTATCGTTGACGATGCCACGGTGGAAACGGGGTCGTTTAATTACGCACCGTCGGCAGAAACTGAAAACAGCGAAAACGTGGTGGTGATACGCAATGCGCCAGATATCACGTTGCAATATCTGGCGCACTGGCAGTCACGTTGGGACTACGGTGTGCCCTTTACTCCTGTACAGAAGCCGGTGACCCGACCGCCGGTTGAGCCTTCGCAAACTCACCCCGGTTGAGATCGCCGACGACGGCGTTCATTCGCGCTTCATTGAGGCCGTAGAACTTAATGGCAATCGCCGTCAGCACGTAGAATACGGACGGAATAATGGAGAACAGCAGTACGATACCGCCGATGGCTTCCGCCGACTGCACGGCACTGTTGGACGCATAGTTGTAGTAGGCCAGCACCCAGCCAAGGATCGCCCCACCCACCGCGACACCCAGCTTGATAACGAAAATGTTCGCCGCCACGTTCATTCCGGTGATACGACGCTGGGTTTTCCATTCGCCGTAGTTGTTGGTGTCGGTGATCATCGACCACTGGAGCGCCGCGTTTCCACCCTGCACCAGCTGAATCAGCATGTGGAAGAACAGCGGGATGGCCCAGTACTGGATAGGCAGCATGAAACACACCACACCAAGTGCTGCGTTAACCATGTTTATCCAGAAGGAAAGCTTCACTTTGCAAAAACGGGTACCGAAGGGTTTCGCCAGCACCGAACCGAACATCGAGGCGAACATCCCGCCAAGCATAAACCAGCTGATAACGTCCGCCCCCTTGCTCAGCACGCTGTTGACGTAATACACCACCGCACCGCCGCGGATCACCACGGCGACCAGCATCATGAAGTTGTATACCGACAATATCCGCCACTGATCGTTGCGAAACAGGATCTTAATATCGCGGGCAATATCCAGATTTTCCTCTTTAATTGGCTGGACACGCTCTTTGGTGGTAAAGAAGCAGACAATAAACATCAGGCAACCAATGACGCCAAATATCGCCATGGCGACCTGAACACCTGCCGCGCGATCGCCAGGATAAAGATAATCAGCCAGCGGTAAAATAAATGCGGTACCTAACGCACCGCCAATCGGGGTAATCGCGAAACGCCACGACTGCAGCGACAAACTTTCCTGCGGATCGGTCGTTAATGCTGCCCCCAGCGAGCAGTACGGAATATTAATGGCGGTATACATCAGGGTCATGAAGATATATGCCGCAACGGCATACACCACTTTGCCGCTGTCGGAAAAACTTGGGATGGAATAGACCAATACACAGCTGACGGCAAACGGGATACAGATAGCCAGCAGCCAGGGACGGAAGCGCCCCCAACGCGTGGCTGTGGCATCTGCAATCGCCCCCATAATCGGATCGGTAATCGCATCCAATACGCGAACCAGTAAAAACATGGTCCCCATTACCGCCGGGGGTAACCCATAAATATCGGTATAATACCAGGCAAGAATAGCGACCGAGGAATCAAAAACAATATGACTTGCGGCATCACCCAGGCTATAGCCGACTTTTTCTCTGACAGATATCTTTTCTCCAGCCACGATATAACTCCCCTGTAAGGATAATGAGATGCAACCGGTTTCAGTTCAGAATGCTATTTTTTGCACAGGGCCGGAAAACAGATCCATTATGATTTTTTGCTAATTTCTTATGTTTTTTGCTTTATGTGATCCGGATGCGAACAACAGGATATTTCAGCGTTTTTTTTGTCTTCCTGCTCACAGATAGACGCAACGGTAAATTGTCCGGAAAAACGTAAAACGTTAACCCCGACACACGCTGTGGCCAATATTCGTCTATGGTTGATTACAGCGGAAACTGCGCAACAAAAAAGGAGAATCAATGATGAATAAACCCGCTTTGCGCCGCCCTGACACCCTGTACTTCGCCCTGCAACTCGCCCTTAGTGGCGCCCTTCTCTCTCTCCCTGTTGCCGCCGTTCAGGCCGCTGACACGCCGCAATCGCCAGATGTCCTGTTAGGCCCTCTGTTTAACGATGTGCAAAGTGCCAGGCTGTTCCCCGATCAAAAAACCTTTGCGGATGCGGTACCGAAAGGGGATCCGCTGATGATCCTCGCCGACTACCGGATGCAGCGAAATCAAAGCAGCTTCGATTTGCGCCACTTCGTTGATGTGAATTTCAGCCTGCCGGAAGAGAAACAGAAGTATGTGCCGCCTGCGGGCCAGAGCCTGCGCGAACACATTGATGGACTGTGGCCCGTTCTGACCCGCACGACGGACTCGGCAGCAAAGTGGGACTCTCTGCTGCCTCTGCCGAAACCTTACGTGGTGCCAGGCGGGCGTTTCCGTGAAGTCTATTACTGGGACAGTTACTTCACCATGCTCGGGCTGGCCGAGAGCGGGCACTGGGACAAAGTCGAGGACATGGTCGATAACTTCGCCTACGAACTGGATACGTGGGGACACATTCCGAACGGCAACCGCAGTTACTACCTGAGCCGCTCACAGCCGCCGTTCTTTGCCCTGATGGTGGAACTGCTCGCCACGCACGACGGTGACGCCGCGCTGAAAAAATACCTGCCGCAGATGGAGAAAGAACACGCCTATTGGATGGAGGGGCAAAATACGCTGCAGAACGACGCGGCGGCTAAGCGGGTGGTGAAAATGAAAGATGGCGCCCTGCTTAACCGCTACTGGGATGATGAAGATACCCCGCGTCCGGAATCCTGGCTTGATGATGTCACTACCGCGAAGAGCAACCCGAATCGCCCGGCCACCGAAATCTATCGCGATCTGCGTTCAGCCGCCGCCTCCGGCTGGGACTTTAGTTCCCGCTGGATGGATGACCCTCAAAAGCTCAGCACCATCAGAACCACCAGCATTGTACCGGTCGACCTGAACGCGCTGATGTTCAAAATGGAGAAAATCATCGCCAGGGCCAGTAAAGCCGCGGGTGATGACGGCAACGCTTCCCGCTACGACGAGCTGGCCAATAACCGCCAGAAAGCGATGGAACGCTATCTGTGGAACGATAAAGAGGGCTGGTATGCCGATTACGATCTGAAGAGCCATAAGGTACGCAATCAGCTGACTGCCGCGGCGCTTTTCCCGCTGTACGTGAATGCCGCTTCACAGGAGCGTGCCGCAAAAGTGGCTACCGCCACAGAAACCCACTTGCTGAAACCGGGCGGGATTAGCACCACCACGATAAACAGCGGCCAGCAGTGGGACGCGCCTAACGGCTGGGCCCCGTTGCAATGGGTCGCGACTGAAGGCCTGCAAAACTACGGTAAGGAAAACATCGCGATGGAAGTGAGCTGGCGTTTCCTGAGTAACGTGCAGCACACCTATGACCGTGAGAAAAAACTGGTTGAAAAATATAATATTACGTCGACCGGCACCGGCGGCGGTGGGGGTGAATATCCCCTGCAGGACGGCTTCGGCTGGAGTAACGGCGTGACGCTCAAAATGCTGGATTTGATCTGTCCGAAAGAGAAACCCTGCGATAATGTGCCTGCCACGCGGCCGGTGACGAAGGCTCAAACGGCTCCGGCTCCGGCTCCGGCTCCGGCTCCGGCAGCCAAATCGTAATACTGAGCCGCGATCAAAAAGGGCAGCCGATTGGCTGCCCTTTGTAATTTCGTCGTCTTTGTTATGCGTTACGGCGTAGCAGTCTGAAGACCACCAGTACCACAATGGCACCGACAACGGCCACCAGGAAACTGTGCAGGTTAAAACCGGTGACATCGCCTCCCATGCCAAACATCGTCGCCAGCCAGCCACCGACCACCGCACCGACAATCCCCAAAACACAGGTGAGGATAAAACCGCCGCCGTCACGGCCTGGCATAATCAATTTCGCAATAATACCGGCAATCAGTCCGAACACAATCCACGTAAGAATACCCATGTTGACCCTCCTCCAAAAATGACAATCGCCATATAAAAAACGTGCGTATTGTGCGCTCCGTTAGTTTTAAGTATAGGTAAACATTCTTAAAGGACCGGTTGTGGGCAGAAATATTTCTGCGGTAAAAAAATTTTAATCTGTTTGTATTAAGTTCTGATACGCGCTGCCGATACAGATTCAAAAGGTCTGTTAATAAGGAGCACCCTGCGTGAGTCGTTATAATGAGCAATTCCTTAAGCAAAGCCCGCTTGCTGTATTGAACGTCCTTCGCGACCTCCATCGGGATCGCATTCCTCTGCGCGTCTCCTGGGGAACGAATCAATTTATTAGTCACATTCTCGACATCTCCTCTCAGGCGTTAATCATCGATTACGGCAGCCAGGAGTATGAAAACCGCGCCGTGGTGCGGGCGGAGAACATCACCCTGTCGGCGGAAACACAGGGTGCCAAAATTGAGTTCACGGTGCCGAAAGTCAGCAGCGGACAGTTTCTCGATTTGCCAGCCTTCACCATGCCAGTTCCGCCAGAGCTGTGGTTTGTTCAGCGCCGTGAATATTTTCGTATTGCGGCCCCGCTGCACCCGTTTTACTACTGCAAAGCCAAACTGCCCGACAAGAGCTTTGTTCGCTTTCGGCTGTGCGATTTATCGTTGGGCGGCATGGGAGCGCTGATGGATGAGGCTCCTCCCCCTGCGCTGAAGTCGGGGATGATGTTTACACAGATGGAGCTGGATATGGGGGAGTGGGGAAAATTCTACTTCGATGCCCAGCTGATTTCGCTTAGCGAGCGCAAAATTGTCGACAGTAAAAATGAAACGATCAGCACGCCGCGCCTGAGCTTCCGCTTTCTTAACGTCAACCCGGCCATCGAACGCACGCTCCAGAGAATTATCTTCTCCCTGGAGCGCGAAGCGCGTGAACGCGCAAATAAAGTTCGTTAGTTGATGGCGTCCATGGCCTTTTGCACTTTCCAGATATAGCGAGGGGCCTGAGGCGAGGGATGATTGTTCACGACATGTTGAAAGAATTCCTCTTTATTCATGTCGTTGATCTCATCAATCGCTTCTTTTCGATCGGATGAGAAGGTTCTCAGCAGCGCGCCCGCACCGTTCGCATAGGAAACAACCAGCGCGTATTGCATCACCTCAGGATCTTTAATCCCGGCTAAAATACCGTGCTCGAGGATGCTGAAGTAGGCTGTCCCCATCGAAATGTTGCGCTCCGGATTTTTCAGCTCGCTGGTCGACGGTTCGCCCTTCCAGCCCATGTAACGATAGACTTCACGCCCGGCCGTCGAGGCCTTCAGCTGCATCAGGCCTACCGCATTCGATTTGCTCACCACGTTAGGATTACCGCCGGACTCCACGGCAATAATGGCGGTGATAAATTTCGGATCCAGCCCCCAGGCGGCACCCGCTTTTTGGCTGACAGGCATCCACTGCATGGAGTGTTGTACCGGCACCGTCGGGTCATAAGGCGGGTTACGGTAATCGTATTTTGATTTAGAGCTACATCCAGCCAACAAGATAAATAAAACAATCAACCATCTAAATTTCACAATCTATCCTTCTGATGGAAAAGTGCCGCGCATAATGACAACGCGTTGTTCAGGCGGCATGATAACCGTTTCACTCTCTGCAAGGAATTGCCATGTCTCTGTTTCGTCTGATTGCGCCATCGGGTTATTGCATAAACCAGGCGGCGGCCAACCGCGGGATCCAACGCCTTGAAGCGCAGGGTCACCAGATCCTCAACCAGGCCATTCTGTCCCGACGTCAGCAGCGTTTTGCGGGGACTGAGGCCGAGCGTGCGGCGGATATCAACGAACTCGCCACGCTTGCGGGCAAGAATATTCTGATAATGCCCGTCCGCGGTGGCTATGGTGCCAGCAGACTGCTCGATGCCATTGACTGGCCAGCGCTTGCGGCGCGCCAACGGCATGATCCTCTACTGATTTGCGGCCACAGCGATTTCACGGCCATTCAAATGGCGCTGCTCTGTCACAACGTCATCACGTTCAGCGGCCCGATGCTGGCCGGTAATTTTGGCGCGGACGTGCTGAACGACTATACCGTCGATCATTTCTGGCGTGCGCTGACCCAGCCTGAATTCAGTGTTGAATGGCCGGGCCAGGGGGATAACTGCGACGCCGAAGGCACACTCTGGGGTGGTAATCTGGCGATGCTGGCGTCGTTAGTCGGTACGCCATGGATGCCAGAGATCCGCAACGGAATTCTGGTGCTGGAAGACATTAACGAACATCCGTTCCGCGTTGAGCGAATGCTGCTCCAGCTTTACCATGCCGGGATTCTGGGCCGACAGAGCGCCATTGTGCTGGGCAGCTTCAGCGGCGCCGAGCCGAATGATTACGATGCCGGGTACGACCTGCCAGTGATGATCGACTACCTGCGTTCTCGTCTGACCATTCCGGTGATTTCGGGGCTCGATTTTGGTCATGAGCAGCGTACGGTGACGCTCCCCCTCGGCGCACAAGGGCGTTTAGTCCATCGGGAAGGTCACACAACGCTCACCGTCAGCGGACATCCGACCCTCAGTGAATAAAAATATCATTCATATCACTGATAATACCGTCGTTTTAGCGTTGAGTATGGTAACGTTTTAATTCTCATTTCACGCGATAGCGGGAGTACGTGAACGTTGGATGCCGGGTCAATTGTCAGTCTGTTTATACTGGGTTCGGTGCTGGTCACCTGCAGCATTTTATTGAGTTCTTTCTCCTCGCGGTTAGGGATCCCAATCCTGGTGATTTTTCTCGCGATCGGCATGCTCGCCGGTGTCGATGGCATCGGTGGGATCCCGTTTGATAACTATCCCTTCGCGTACATGATAAGCAACCTGGCGCTGGCGGTGATCCTGCTTGACGGCGGGATGCGCACCCAGGCCAGCTCCTTCAGGGTCGCCCTCGGCCCGGCGCTGTCGCTGGCGACCCTGGGCGTTCTTATTACCTCTGGCCTGACCGGGATGATGGCGGCCTGGCTGTTCAACCTCAATCTGATGGAAGGCCTGCTTATCGGGGCTATTGTTGGCTCCACCGATGCGGCCGCGGTCTTTTCGCTGCTGGGCGGTAAAGGGCTCAATGAGCGTGTCGGCTCAACGCTTGAGATCGAATCCGGAAGCAACGATCCGATGGCGGTGTTTCTCACCATCACCCTGATCGAGATGATTCAACAGCACCAGGCCGGGCTCGACTGGATGTTTGCGGTGCATATCATTCAGCAGTTTGGTCTGGGGATCGCGATTGGCCTTGGCGGCGGCTATTTGCTGCTGCAGATGATTAACCGTATTTCGCTGCCAGCCGGGCTGTATCCGCTGCTCGCGTTGAGCGGTGGGATTATGATTTTCGGCGTCACCACCACGCTCGATGGCAGCGGCATTCTCGCCGTCTACCTGTGCGGCTTTATACTGGGCAACCGCCCTATCCGCAACCGCCACGCCATTTTGCAGAACTTTGATGGGCTGGCGTGGCTGGCACAAATCGGCATGTTCCTGGTGCTGGGGCTGTTGGTGACGCCGACAGACCTGCTACCGATTGCTATCCCGGCGCTGCTGCTTTCCGCAGGGATGATCTTCTTCGCCCGACCGCTGTCGGTGTTTATGGCCCTGCTGCCCTTCCGTGGGTTTACTCTGCGTGAACGCGTGTTCATCAGCTGGGTTGGCCTGCGCGGCGCGGTACCGATCATTCTCGCGGTCTTCCCGATGATGGCCGGGCTTGAGAATGCACGACTGTTCTTTAATGTGGCGTTCTTCGTGGTGTTGATTTCGCTTTTACTGCAGGGCACCTCTCTCTCCTGGGCGGCGAAAAAAGCCAAGGTCGTGGTCCCGCCTGTTGGCTGGCCGGTGTCGCGCGTGGGGCTGGATATTCACCCTGAAAACCCCTGGGAGCAGTTTGTCTACCAGCTCAGCGCCGATAAATGGTGCGTCGGGGCCGCCCTGCGCGATCTGCATATGCCGCGTGATACGCGAATCGCAGCACTGTTTCGTGACAATGTCCTGCTGGATCCTTCCGGCAGCACCCGTCTGCACGAAGGCGATATCCTGTGCGTCATTGGCCGGGAGCGTGATTTACCGGCGCTGGGCAAAATGTTCAGTCAGTCGCCGCCGGTCGCGCTGGATCAACGTTTCTTTGGTGACTTCATTCTGGAAGCCACGGCGAAATTTGCCGATGTGGCGCTAATTTATGGCCTGGATGAGGGCACGGAGTACCGCGATAAGCAGCAAACGCTGGGTGAAATTGTGGAACACCTGCTGGGTGCCGCGCCTGTCGTCGGTGACCAGGTCGAATTTGCCGGTATGGTCTGGACGGTCGCCGAGAAAGAGGACAACGCGGTGCTGAAAGTCGGGGTTCGCGTGGCGGAAGAAGCGGAAGAATAAGCCCCACACGCTGTCGGATAGGGGCTGCCCTTATCCGACAGCCAAAAGCCGTTAAGCACAGTCAGCCTCATTTTTCCTCTCCACAGATTGATTTATTGACTCCCCACGCCAGACAAGAACTCACGGGTCCAAAATCAGAATGTTTTCTATTTGACTGTGTCGCCTGGTTCTTAAAAATAGAAAACCGAATCGCATCGTTGTTAATGGCCGTATTGCCCTTACACACAACGGTCCGCCGCACAGAATAATTCCCCGATGTATTTATCAAATCAATGATAAATACGTTCTCATTTATTCTGTTTTTATGCGTCGCGTTTTATTTTCTGTTTGCAAGGATAGCTTATGACTTTGGATACTGTGTTCGCGCTGGAAAAAACCGCGGAAGATTTTCGTTTTGATGAACAGGTCGCCGGTGTATTTGACGATATGGTCGATCGCTCGGTGCCCTTTTACCAGGAAATTCAGCGGATGGTGGGAGAGATTGCCGCTGACTATGCCGTGGCCCGCAGTCATTTATGCGACCTGGGCTGTGCCACCGGCACCTCGCTGGCGCTGATGGACCCGCTGATCCCGGAAGATGTTCATTTTATCGGCGTTGATAATTCCCCTGAAATGCTTGAGAAATGCCGGGTTAAGTTCGAGCAGCTGCGTTCCGGACGCTCCACCCGTTTCCTGTGTCAGGATCTCAGAGATATACAGCTACCGGATAATCTTTCCGTGGTCTCCATGGTGCTGACGCTGATGTTTGTCCGACCCGATCATCGCCGTCAGGTTCTGGCGTCAATCTTTCAACGGCTAAATCCCGGCGGCGCTTTGATTTTGGTGGAGAAAGTCGTTTGCGACTCTGCGGAATTAAACCGCCAGTACATCAAATATTACTACGACATGAAACGACGCCATGGTTATAGCGAACTGGAGATCAGCCAAAAACGCGAGGCGCTGGAAAACGTGCTGATCCCGTATTCCGAAAGTGAAAACCGGAAAATACTCATCGATACGGGCTTCAGCCATGTCGACGTATTTTTCCGCTGGTATAACTTTTGCGGCATGGTGGCAGTCAAATGAGAGTATCTGTCGGTAATTTCTTATTCCGCACCCGTAACGGCCTGTTCCCTTTTCTCTACCTGACGCTGTTTGTCGGTCTGGCACGCGTCAGCGACGCCGACCAGACGATGTTAATCGTCGGTGGCTTTTTGGCGTTGATCGGGCAAGGGATCCGCGTGTTGACCGTCGGACTGGACTATATCGTCCGGGGGGGCCGGAACCGCCGGGTTTATGCCGATGACCTTGTCCAGAGTGGATTGTTTGCTCACTGTCGTAATCCGCTGTACCTGGGGAATCTGCTGATGATCATCGGCTTTGGCATCGCCTCGAATAATCCCTGGTATCTGGCCATCACGCTGCCGCTGTTTTTTCTGGCGTATGGCTGCATTATCGCAGCCGAGGAGGCGTATCTGTCCGGTCGCTTTGGTGATGAATATCGCCGCTACTGCGCCAATACACCGCGCTTGTTACCCCGATTGAACGGGCTGGCGCAGACGCTGCGCGATTTTCCCTTCAACTGGCGGCGGGCGGTCGTGAAAGAGTACAGCACGCTTTGCATCACGCTGCTGGTTCTGGTGTTGCTAAGCGGCAGAGCGCTCAATCAGACGGCAGAAGACTGGTTTATCTCGGGCGGGTTGATGATTTTCATTCTGCTGGCCTGCATCAGCATTCGTGGTTTAAAGAAATCAGGCAGACTCAGCGCTCATCCGGGGCGTTGAAAGAGCTGAAAACACGATGAGGACGGGCAGCAATCCGCCCTCATCTGACACGGTTTACACTTACTCGGTGATCACCGGCACCCGAAGTGCCAGGGCGCACATCAGCTCATAGCCAACGGTGCCGCTGCTTCTCGCCACTTCGTCAATTTTAATTTCTTTCCCCCACAGCTCGACCGGCGTACCAATCCCCGCCTGCGGACAGGGTGTTAAATCGACGGTCAGCATGTCCATCGATACTTTGCCGACAATCTGCGTGCGAATGCCGTCCACCAGCACCGGTGTGCCATCCGGCGCAACGCGCGGGTAGCCATCGGCATAGCCGCAGGCCACAACGCCGATACGCTGCTCCTGTTGCGCCGTATAACGTCCGTTGTAGCCCACCCGGTCGCCTGGCTTCAGGTTCTGAATGGCGATAATTTCACTGCTCAGCGTCATCACCGGCTTCAGGCCGCTGTTGGCAATATCCTGCCAGTGGCCGGAAGGCGACGCGCCATACAGCACAATCCCAGGCCGCACCCAGTCAAAATGGGCCTCCGGGTGCCACAATGTGGCCGCCGAATTGGATAACGAACGCGGGCCATTCAGCCCTTCCGCTGCCAGCTCAATTTTCTCCATCGCATCGGCAATCCCCTCGGGTTTTTCTGCCTCTGCGAAATGCGACATCAGCGTCATGTCACTGACGTTGCTCATTCCTCGCAGTTGCTGCCAGACGGTGTGGATCTTGTCCGGCGTAAAGCCCAGACGATTCATACCGCTGTTGACCTTCACATAGACATCTAATGGCGCACGCAAACGGGCATTTTGCAGCGCTTTCAACTGCCAGTTACTGTGTACGGCCGTGGTCAGCCGGTACTGATCATAAAGCGGTAAATCGTCGGCGTGGAAAAAACCTTCCAGCATCAGAATGGGCCCTTTCCAGCCCCTTTCGCGCAGCAGAATGGCCTCTTCCAGATTGAGCAACGCGAAGCCATCAGTTTCGCTGAGTGCGTTCCAGACCCGCTCCAGGCCGTGACCATAGGCATTCGCTTTTACCACCGACCAGACGCGGGAGCCAGGTGCTGCACGACGAATGACCGATAAATTCTGCCGTAACGCCTGTAAATCAAGGCTGGCAAGAACAGGACGAGACATTACTGCTCCTTAGTTATGCGCGCCATGCAGATGCTGAGGGCGCGAAGGCGTGAAACCGGACTGATAACGTGCCACGCTCAAATCTTCATAGGGGATAGCCGGCGTGCGACCAGAGAGCAGATCGCTCAGCAGCTGCCCCGATCCGCAGGCCATCGTCCAGCCTAGCGTGCCATGCCCGGTGTTCAGCCACAGGTTTTTAAACGGCGTACGGCCCACTATCGGCGTGCCATCCGGCGTCATCGGACGCAGACCCGTCCAGAACGTTGCCTCTTCGACATGGCCGCCACGTGGGAACAGATCCCGCACCACCATCTCCAGCGTTTCGCGGCGTGGCTGGAGCAGTTCGGTGTTGAAGCCCACAATTTCCGCCATCCCGCCAACGCGAATACGATTGTCAAAACGCGTGATCGCAATTTTGTAGGTTTCATCAAGAATAGTCGATACTGGCGCACCGTCGTCGTCTTTGACCGGGATCGTCAGGGAATAGCCCTTCAGAGGGTAGACCGGAATATCGACAATGCCTTTCAGCATAGACGTGGAGTAAGAACCAAACGCCATGACGTATGCGTCGGCTTTGACAATCTCATCACCACATTTCACGCCATAAATCTGGCCCCCTTCCGACAGCAGGCTATCCACGGGCGTATTAAAGCGAAACACCACGCCCGCTTCCTCCGCCATTTTCGCCAGCCGCTGAGTGAAGAGCTGGCAGTCGCCGGTCTCATCGTTGGGCAGACGCAGGCCACCGGTTAATTTGTGCGCCACTTCTGCCAGCGCGGGTTCAACGTCTGCCAGCCGATTCGCTTCGAGCAGCTGGTAAGGCACGCCCGCATCCTGCAACACGGCAATATCACGGGTGGCGTTTTCGTACTGTTGTGCTGTACGGAAAAGCTGCAATGTTCCCCCCTGACGGCCTTCATACTGGATACCGGTGTCATCGCGCAGCGCTTTCAGGCAGTCGCGGCTATATTCCGCCAGCCGCACCATTCGCCCTTTGTTCTCCATGTAGTGCCGGGTGTCGCAGTTGCGTAGCATCTGCCACATCCATTTCAGCTGGAACGGCGTGCCATCGAGGCTGATGGCCAGCGGAGCATGACGTTGAAACATCCATTTAATGGCTTTCAGCGGGACACCCGGTGCTGCCCAAGGGGCCGCATAGCCGGGTGAAATCTGCCCGGCGTTGGCGGCACTGGTTTCCAGCGCCGGACCCGGTTCTCTGTCGATAACCGTCACATCGTGCCCTGCCTGACGCAGATACCAGGCACTGGCCACACCCACTACCCCACTTCCCAGGATAACCACTCGCATAGCGACTCCAGATCGGTAAAAGAACAATCTTCTGATTACAAATTGATAACCCAGTTGAAAATATTATTCAACATACGCTTTTTCTATGGTGACTTACCTCACACAAGCCCACAGGATAAAGGTATGGCCGAATTTGAAATCTCATGCTGCGCCTTAAAAACCGTCAGCACAAAATTCTGATAAAAGCGTCTGACGTCGTCATTGACGCAGGGAAATCGCGAAGAAAAGGGTTTGCTGTTCTCACGTAACGCTTTGGGTGTTCTATTCTTGATATGAGGCTCTCCAGACAGAGAGGGCCGCCAACAACGAGGGTGCGCTAATGGCTACGATTGACTCCATGAATAAGGACACCACACGTCTGAGCGATGGACCCGACTGGACTTTCGAGCTGCTGGATACCTACCTGGCAGAAATCGATCGCGTGGCGAAGCTTTACCGCCTCGACACCTATCCCCATCAAATCGAAGTCATTACCTCCGAGCAGATGATGGATGCTTACTCCAGCGTCGGGATGCCGATTAACTATACCCATTGGTCGTTTGGTAAAAAGTTCATTGAAACCGAGCGGCTGTATAAGCACGGACAGCAGGGGCTGGCGTATGAAATCGTCATTAACTCCAATCCGTGTATTGCGTATCTGATGGAAGAAAACACCATGACCATGCAGGCGCTGGTGATGGCGCACGCCTGCTATGGGCATAACTCCTTCTTCAAAAATAACTACCTGTTCCGCAGCTGGACGGACGCCAGCTCGATTGTTGATTACCTGATTTTCGCCCGCAAATACATTACCGAATGCGAAGAACGCTACGGTGTGGACGAAGTCGAGAAATTGCTCGATTCCTGCCATGCCCTGATGAACTACGGCGTAGACCGCTACAAACGCCCGCAGAAGATCTCGCTGCAGGAAGAGAAAGCACGACAGAAGAGCCGCGAAGAGTACCTGCAAAGCCAGGTGAACACCCTGTGGCGTACGCTGCCGAAGAAAGAAGAAGAGAAAGCCGTTGAGGTGGCCCGGCGCTACCCTTCGGAGCCGCAGGAAAACATTCTCTACTTTATGGAGAAAAATGCCCCGCTGCTGGAGTCCTGGCAGCGTGAGATTTTGCGCATCGTGCGCAAAGTCAGCCAGTATTTCTATCCGCAGAAACAGACCCAGGTGATGAACGAAGGCTGGGCGACGTTCTGGCACTACACCATTCTCAATCATCTGTATGATGAAGGAAAAGTGACCGAACGCTTCATGCTGGAGTTTCTCCACAGTCATACCAATGTGGTGTTCCAGCCGCCGTACAACAGTCCGTGGTACAGCGGCATAAACCCGTATGCGCTCGGTTTTGCGATGTTCCAGGACATCAAACGGATTTGTCAGTCGCCCACCGAAGAGGATAAATACTGGTTCCCGGATATTGCCGGTTCGGACTGGGTGACCACGCTGCACTTTGCGATGCGCGACTTTAAGGATGAGAGTTTCATCAGCCAGTTCCTGTCGCCGAAAGTGATGCGTGATTTCCGCCTGTTTACGGTGCTCGATGACGATCACAATAACTTCCTGGAGATTTCAGCTATCCATAATGAGGAAGGCTATCGTGAGATCCGTAATCGTCTCTCTTCTCAATATAATCTGAGTAACCTGGAGCCGAATATTCAGGTATGGAATGTGGATCTGCGTGGAGACCGTTCGTTAACCTTGCGCTATGTCCCCCACAACCGCGCACCGCTGGATATGGGCCGTCGCGAAGTGCTCAAGCATGTTCATCGTTTGTGGGGCTTTGATGTGCTTTTGGAGCAGCAGAATGCCGATGGCAGCGTGGAGCTATTGGAACGCTGCCCGCCGCGACAAAATCTGCTGTGAGATAACAGAGATAAAAAAACCGGGCCAGGCCCGGTTTTTTTTATTACGCCACGCTTAACGCCCGTGGATGGCCAGATCGCCCGGCAGCGTTTTCTGCATCTTATGCCAGATAAGTCCACTCTCGTGACCGTAGCGACGGACCGTTTCATAGACCTGCTCGTGCTGACCCTGGTCGCAGACTTTTGCCAGCTGATGGTAGAAACCAAGCGCCAGACTGCGGGCTTCAGGATTGGCAAAATAGTGGCGGCCGATACGGGTATACAGGCCTTTCATCCCATTGAGGATCAGGCCGTAAATCGGGTTGCCGGAGGCAAACGCCAGACCACGGAAAATGCTGTAATCCAGTTCAGCAAAGGCGTCTGCGTGATCTTCCACTGCATTGGCGGTCGCCAGCACGGCCATCGCGTCTTCCGGGTGCTGACGGAAAGCGGTGCGAATGAATATTGTGGCGATGTTGGTACGCACGGAGAGCAAATTATCAATCAGCTGTGGCACACGGTCGTGATCCAGTCGCGCCAGCGTTTCGAGAATGTTTAAGCCTGACGTTTCCCAAAAGTTATTCACTTTGGTCGGTTTGCCGTGCTGAATGGTCAGCCAGCCATCACGAGCCAGACGTTGCAGCACTTCACGTAAAGTCGTACGCGTCACGCCGATCAGTTCTGAGAGTTCACGCTCCGCAGGCAGAATGGATCCAGGGGGAAAGCGGTTATTCCAGATACTTTCAATGATGTACTCTTCCGCGAAACCCGCCGGGCTCTGCGCCTTAATGACCATAGTGAGATTTCCATTACACAGCGTTGCAAATATTAAACTCATCATACCAGAGCCGGTGAGGAGCAGATAGCGCACCTCAGCAATTAAAAAGGGATCGCCGTTTCATTTTCTCTATTTTCTCGCCGCCGCTTCGCTTGATCGCCAGGCCTTCAGGGCGGATACTTCACTTCTCTTTATCAGGAAACTGACTACTTTTGACGGGATCGGAACTCTGTCGTGCAAATTTCAACCTCGCGTGCGCTGTGGCGTAATTTTCTTGGCCAGTCGCCTGACTGGTACAAGCTGACTCTGCTGATTTTTTTGGCGATTAACCCGATTGTGTTTTTCGTGAACCCGTTTGTGGCTGGCTGGCTGCTGGTCGCGGAGTTTATTTTTACGCTGGCAATGGCGCTGAAATGCTACCCACTGCTGCCCGGCGGTCTGCTGGCGATTGAAGGCGTGGTCATCGGCATGACCAGTGCCGAACACGTGCGCGAAGAGATTGCGAGCAACCTCGAAGTGCTGTTGTTGCTGATGTTTATGGTGGCTGGCATCTACTTTATGAAGCAGCTGCTGCTGTTCATTTTTACCCGCTTGCTGCTCACTATTCGTAGCAAAATGCTGCTTTCAGTGGCCTTTTGCCTGGCCGCGGCCTTTTTATCCGCTTTCCTCGATGCACTGACCGTGGTTGCGGTGATCATCAGCGTCGCCGTAGGATTCTATGGCATCTATCACCGGGTGGCTTCTGCGCGTCCGGATGTTGCCGATATGCTCGATGACAGCCACATTGATATTCATAATCGAGACGTGCTGGAACAATTCAGGGCCTTCCTGCGCAGTCTGATGATGCATGCTGGCGTGGGGACCGCGCTCGGTGGCGTGATGACCATGGTCGGCGAGCCACAGAACCTGATCATCGCTAAAGCCGCGGGTTGGCATTTTGGCGAATTTTTCCTGCGCATGCTGCCGGTGACGCTGCCCGTGTTTTTCTGCGGCCTGCTGACCTGTCTGCTGGTCGAGAAATTCAAGTTATTCGGTTACGGCGCGCAGCTGCCCCAGGGCGTACGTGATGTGCTGAAAGCGTTTGACACCCGCAGCAGTGAGCAGCGTACGCGTCAGGAAACGTTAAAACTGGTGATTCAGGGAGCGATCGGCGTGTGGCTGGTTGTCGCGCTGGCGCTGCATCTGGCAGAAGTGGGTCTGATTGGCCTGACGGTGATTATTCTGGCCACCTCGCTGACCGGCGTAACCGACGAGCATGCCATCGGCAAAGCCTTTACCGAGGCCCTGCCGTTCACCGCACTGCTGACTGTCTTCTTTGCCGTGGTGGCGGTTATCATCGATCAGCAGCTGTTTGCACCGATCATTGACTTCGTCCTTCAGGCTTCACCCCACGCGCAGCTGTCGCTGTTTTACCTGTTCAATGGCCTGTTATCATCCATTTCTGATAACGTGTTTGTCGGTACGGTCTATATCAACGAAGCGAAATCGGCGTTGCAGCACGGCGCTATCTCTTTGCCGCAGTTTGAAATGCTGGCGGTGGCCATTAATACCGGCACCAATCTGCCGTCCGTGGCCACCCCAAACGGTCAGGCCGCATTCCTGTTTTTACTGACCTCAGCCCTCGCCCCGCTGATTCGCCTTTCCTATGGCCGGATGGTATGGATGGCACTCCCGTATACCCTGGTTCTGACGTTGGTAGGCCTGCTGTGCGTAGAATTCACCCTGATCCCCTACACGGAATGGATGGCCGCGAAAGGCCTGTTGATCAGTACACCGCTGCCGACGCACTAATGTTTGGGGAATACCCGGTATTTTTACCGGGTTTTTCCGCCGTGTTTATGGAATATTTCAGTGGGACAGGTGGCGCAGGGAAGGTTTTCGTTTACACTGCGTTGTCTTTGCACATCCCAGGGAAATGATTATGTTGCGATTTTTAAACCAATGCTCTCGTGGTCGTGGAGCCTGGCTGTTATTAGCGATCACCGCCTTCGCACTCGAAATGGTCGCGCTATGGTTCCAGCACGTGATGCTGTTAAAACCCTGCGTGCTGTGTATCTATGAACGCAGCGCACTGCTGGGTGTGATGGGCGCCGGGATTGTCGGTGCTATCGCGCCAAAGAGCTCGCTGCGTTATGCCGGTCTTGCCATTTGGATTTACAGTGCCTGGCGCGGGCTTCAGCTGGCATGGGAACACACCATGATCCAACTGCACCCCTCCCCGTTCCAGACCTGTGATTTTGCCGCCCGGTTCCCGACGTGGCTGCCGCTGGATAAATGGCTGCCGCAGATGTTTGTTGCTACCGGTGACTGTTCCGTCCGCCAGTGGGAATTTTTAACCCTGGAGATGCCACAGTGGTTGGTCGGTATTTTTGCCGCGTATCTCGTGGTGGCGCTGCTGGTTCTGGTAGCCCAACCCTTCAAACCGAAAAAACGCGATTTGTTTGGACGCTAGAAAAAACAAAACCCCTCTTCGGAGGGGTTTTTTAGTTCAGGCTCACTCTCCATTCAGCAAGAGATCCTGCTGAGAAGAAACCGGCCACACGCGCTGAAACTTACCCTCGTCCAGGGTGGTTCATGATGTGATCTTCCCAGTCAACCACGTCAGATTCCTTCACCGCAATGTTTCGCACAGAGATGCGCTCACCGTGCATTGCGGCTTTCGACCCGGTCAATAAAGGATGCCATTCAGGGAGCGGTTGACCTTCGGCAAGCAGACGATAGGCACAGGTATGCGGCAGCCATTCGAAAGTGGGCAAGTTATCGCGCGTCAGTTTGATGCAGTCCGGCTCGTACTCGAAACGACGCTCGTAGTTACGGCACTGGCAGGTTTTAATATTCAGCTGGCGACAGGCAACATTCGTGAAGTAGATTTCGTCACTGTCTTCATCCATCAGCTTGTGCAGGCAGCACTGACCGCAGCCGTCGCACAGTGATTCCCACTCGGCATCGGTCATCTGCTCCAGCGTTTTACTTTGCCAAAAGGGTGTATCGCTCATAGAAATATCCGCCATTAAAAACCAGGGGCACCTTATAACCAGTCTGGCATGCGGATGCAAGTTTTGCCGCCCCTGAAGGGCGGCAATGCAGCGTTACAGCACTCGGGTCGTGAGCGAGTGGCCGTTGAAGCCCACTTCCAGTTCATCACCGTTGTGCAATGGCCCGACCCCTTCCGGCGTACCGGTCAGGATCACATCACCGCTCTTCAGGGTGAAGAAACGGCTCATGTAGGCAATCAGCGGGACAATCTTGTGGATCATATCCGTCGTCGACCCCTGCTGGCGCACTTCACCATTCACCTTCAGGCTCAGCGGCGTATTTTGTGGATCGCCATTGAAGTCTGCGGCCGGAATAAATCCGGAAATCGGGCAGGAATTATCAAAACCCTTGGCTTTTTCCCAGGGCTGCCCGGCTTTCTTCAATTTGCCCTGCAGATCGCGCAGCGTCAGATCAAGCGCAATGCCATAACCTGCGATGGCTTTCAGCACATGCGCCTCTGTGGCCTGACGGAGCGTACCGCCAATCAGCACCGCCAGTTCTACCTCATGGTGCACCGACCCGAGCCCTTCCGGGAGCACCAGCGGCTGGCGAATATCACACAGCGCGGTTTCAGGTTTAATAAACAGGACCGGCTCTTCCGGTGTCGCACTGCCCATTTCCTGAATATGCTTCGCATAATTACTGCCTACACAAACCACTTTACTGACCGGGTAATCCAGTAGCGCACCCTGCCAGTTATGATGTTGATACATGCCTGCTCCTGTCGTTGCGTTATTGTTTTCCGCTCTCCAGATGCTGCTTGAGTAAATTTTCCGGTGGCGGCGGGAGTTGCAGATAATAGCCCTGGTCAATCAGGGCCTGTTTGACCTTTTCCAGATCGGCATTGACCAATTTTTTACGCCCGTCCAGGGGCAAAAGCATGGCCAGCTGAGGCTGACCAAAGCCGGCCATCAACTCAGGTGGCACTCGGGAAAAATCGTCTTTTTTTTCGACATATAAATAGGTCTGATCGCGCTTGGTACTTCTGTAGATCACACAAAACATGACTTTTACTCTGAATTAGACTGTGGTGACTTGCCTCTCTATATTAGTGACTATAACATGCCCTGTAGTCTTCGGAATATCATCGCAGCGTTGCGGTTGATAAATTGAAAATTGAGTAAGGCCAGGATGTCAAATACGCCCATCGAACTTAAAGGCAGTAGCTTCACGTTATCAGTGGTTCATTTGCACGAGGCAAAACCCGAGGTTATTCGTCAGGCGTTAGAAGACAAAATCGCCCAGGCTCCTGCTTTCCTGCGTCACGCCCCTGTGGTGGTGAACATCAGCAGTCTTGAAGACCTTACCCGCTGGCAGCCTCTGCAGCAGGCCATTTCTGCGACAGGCCTGCGTATTATGGGCGTCAGTGGGTGTAAAAATCCCGAGCTGAAAGCGGAAATTGACCGTTCAGGCATTCCCTTACTGACTGAAGGGAAAGACAAAGTCACCCGTGCAGCGCCGGTTGAAGCCCCTGTTGCAGAACCAATTGTTACCCCTGTCACAAAAACGCGATTGATTGACATGCCGGTTCGTTCCGGTCAGCGGATTTATGCACCAAACTGTGATCTGATTGTGACAAGCCACGTCAGCGCAGGCGCAGAACTGATCGCTGACGGCAATATTCACATTTACGGCATGATGCGGGGACGCGCGCTTGCAGGTGCAAGCGGCGACAGAGAAGCACAAATATTTTGTACCCACCTGGCGGCAGAACTGGTTTCCATCGCAGGTGTTTACTGGCTGAGTGAAAATATGCCAGCCGACTCTTATGGCAAAGCGGTACGTCTGCGTCTTGACGACGCCGCTCTGACAATTGAACCGTTAAACTAATCCCTTTTTAACAAGGAATTTCTATGGCACGCATTATTGTTGTGACTTCGGGTAAAGGAGGCGTTGGCAAGACCACCTCCAGCGCGGCCATCGCTACGGGTCTGGCCCAGAAGGGAAAGAAGACTGTCGTTATCGATTTTGATATCGGCCTGCGTAACCTTGACCTGATCATGGGTTGTGAGCGCCGTGTGGTTTATGACTTTGTTAACGTCATTCAGGGCGATGCCACACTGAACCAGGCGCTGATTAAAGATAAGCGCACCGAGAATCTGTACATTCTTCCGGCATCACAAACCCGTGATAAAGACGCGCTGACCTATGAAGGCGTTGAAAAAGTCCTGGAAGAGCTCAAGAAGATGGACTTCGACTTCATCGTCTGTGACTCCCCGGCAGGGATTGAAACCGGCGCGCTGATGGCGCTGTACTTCGCTGATGAAGCGGTGATTACCACCAACCCGGAAGTCTCTTCCGTCCGTGACTCTGACCGTATTCTTGGCATCCTGGCATCCAAATCCCGCCGTGCCGAGAAAGGTGAAGACCCGATTAAAGAACATCTTTTGCTGACCCGCTACAATCCGGGCCGCGTCAGCAAAGGCGACATGCTGAGCATGGAAGATGTGCTGGAAATTCTGCGCATCAAACTGGTTGGCGTGATCCCGGAAGATCAGTCAGTCCTTCGTGCCTCTAACCAGGGTGAGCCGGTCATTCTTGACGCCGAAGCCGACGCGGGCAAAGCCTACGCCGACACGGTAGAACGTCTGCTGGGAGAAGAACGTCCTTTCCGCTTCATCGAAGAAGAGAAGAAAGGTTTCCTCAAACGCCTGTTCGGAGGATAAGTTATGGCATTACTCGACTTTTTTCTCTCACGAAAAAAGAATACCGCCAACATCGCGAAAGAACGTTTGCAGATTATCGTCGCGGAACGTCGTCGCAGTGACGCGGAACCGCATTATCTGCCGCAGCTCAGGAAGGATATTCTTGAGGTTATCTGCAAGTACGTGCAGATCGACCCGGAGATGGTGACCGTGCAGCTGGAGCAAAAAGATGGGGATATCTCCATTCTTGAGCTCAACGTTGCGCTACCTGAAGCGGAAGAGTCGAAATCCTGATGTGAAAAACCCCGGCAGTCCGGGGTTTTTTATGGGTGTTACCGCCCTCTCCCACAGGAAGAGGATTAGCTCATTACGCGCGTGGATAATTCGCCAGCAGCGCGTTCAGGCGATCGGCCATCAATTCTGCGCGCCAGCCTGACACCATCTCAGGCAGCGATTTTTGCAGCTTCAGCGCCCAGTGCCAGTTCAGCAGCTGGTTGATTTGCCTTCTGGATGCCAGCATTTCGGCACTGACGCCCTTCTCTGCACTCACCTCTTGCACCAGCGCTTTGATCTCTTTGAACACTTTGCGGTACGCCGGCATATCCATCAGGTTTTGCAGCGGTTCTGGCAGAGCGTCTTCCGGCAGCGCCTGAGCTTTCTCGACCAGACTCAACAGCATTTTGCCGTGGAAACGGATCTCGCTGCCCGAGAGACCCAGGCTGTCGAGCTCGCCCAGACTTCCTGGCATATAGCGCGCCACACTCCAAAGATGCTCTTCGCGTACCACAAAATTCACTGCCAGGTTGCGCTCACGCGCTTTACGCAAACGCCAGTCTGCCAACAGCTTAAGACATGCCAGTTGACGGGTGCGCAGCTGTGAAGCATTGGTGATGTCACGCCAGGCCTCCGCCGGATCAACCACTTCCTGACGACGCAGCTGCATCAGGCGACATTCGTCGAGCGCAGCCGGTAGCCAGCCGCTGGTGTCGGTCTCAGCCAGCAATTTCTTCGCAATCGGCAGCAGATACCAGACGTCCGCCGCCGCATAATCACATTGACGTTCGGTCAACGGACGCGCCAGCCAGTCGGTGCGGGATTCGCTCTTGTCTAACGCAATGCCCGTGTACTCTTCCACCATCGCGGCAAAGCCCCACGACATCGGACGTCCGCAGAAGGCGGCCAGTATCTGAGTATCAATCAGCGGCTCCGGCAGTTCGCCAAACGCATTCAGGAAGACCTCCAGATCTTCACTGCCTGCATGCAAATATTTGGTGACATTTTTATCCTGCATCAGCGCTTTGAAAGGACGCCAGTCATGGATGGTCTGTGGGTCAATCAGCACCACATTTTGGCCATCAAACATTTGGATAAGACCCAACTGCGGATAATAGGTACGGGTGCGGACAAACTCGGTGTCCAGCGCAATGGCAGGAACGTCGCGCGCGGCCTCACAGGCAGCCTGCAGCGCAGCATCCTCGGTAATCATCTGATAATTCAATTTGCTTTCTCTGGTTTGCGCCCATAAAAAACGCCGGCTTAACCGGCGTCTTCAGGCGACTCACTCGTAGCTCAGCCTTTATTGTCCACTTTAGCACGCGCTTCGTCACGCAGTTCTCGTCGCAAAATCTTTCCAACGTTAGATTTTGGTAACTCGGTGCGGAACTCAACCAGCTTCGGCACTTTGTAGCCCGTCAGCTGACGACGGCAGAAAGTGATCAGCGCATCTTCCGTTAATGCCGGGTCTTTTTTGACCACAAAAATCTTCACCGCTTCACCGCTGCTCCCGGACGGAACGCCCACCGCGGCCACTTCCTGGACGCCAGAGTGCTGCATCACCACGTCTTCAATTTCATTCGGATAGACGTTGAAGCCAGAGACCAGAATCATGTCTTTTTTACGATCGACAATGCGCATGAAGCCTTCATCATCCATGACCGCAATATCCCCGGTATGCAGCCAGCCATTTTTGATGATTTCATCCGTTGCATCCGGACGCTGCCAGTAGCCCAGCATCACCTGTGGACCTTTGACGCACAACTCGCCCGGTTCACCTGGCGGCACTTCGTTGTTCTCATCGTCCACCAGCTTCACTTCGGTAGACGGCACCGGCAGGCCAATACTGCCGCTGTGGTAGTCGATATCATGTGGGTTAACGCTGACCAGTGGCGCACACTCCGTCAGGCCATATCCCTCAAGCAGATAGCGGCCAGTGAGTTTAACCCAGCGTTCCGCCACCACCTGCTGAACAGGCATTCCCCCACCCGCCGAGAGGCGCAGCGTCGAGAAGTCCAGCTGCTGGAACTCTTTGTTATTCAGCAGCGCGTTGAACAGGGTGTTAACCCCGGTAATCGCCGTGAATGGATATCTTGCCATCTCCTTCACCAGGCCCGGGATATCACGCGGGTTGGTGATAAGCAGGTTCTGTCCGCCAAGTTCGATAAACAGCAGGCAGTTCATGGTCAGTGCGAAGATGTGATACAGCGGCAGCGCGGTCACCACCAGTTCTTTACCCGGATGGAACAGCGGGCCATAGGTGGCATGAACCTGTGCCAGGTTGGCCAGCATGTTGCGATGGGTCAGCATCGCCCCTTTTGCTACGCCCGTTGTGCCGCCGGTGTATTGCAGGAAAGCCAAATCTTCCGCCACCACTTCCGGCTTCACGTACTGCATGCGGTAACCCTGCTGCAAAGCACGACGGAACGAAATCGCATCCGGCAGATGGTATTTCGGCACCAGCCGTTTAACGTACTTCACCACGAAGTTGACCAGCGTGCCTTTGGCCGTGGAAAGCTGATCGCCCATGCGCGTCAGGATAACATGACGGACCTGGGTCTTTTCGACCACCTTTTCCAGCGTATGGGCAAAGTTGGACACAATGACAATCGCGCTGGCACCGCTATCATTGAGCTGATGTTCTAGCTCCCGCGGCGTATACAGCGGGTTGACGTTCACCACGATCATCCCTGCACGCAAAATACCAAACAGCGCGACAGGATATTGCAGCAGGTTGGGCATCATCAGCGCCACGCGGTCGCCTTTTTGCAAACCCAGGCCTTCCTGAAGATAGGCGGCAAAAGCACGGCTGCGCTCTTCCAGTTTACGGAACGTCATCACCTCGCCCATGTTGACGAACGCAGGCTGATCGGCAAAACGGGTCGTGGCCTGTTCAAACAAATCAACCAGGGATTGATAACGGTCAGGATCAATCTCCGCCGGAACATCCGCGGGGTAGCGGTTAAGCCAAACCTTTTTCAATGAATCACCTCTGAAATGAGAAACCGTCGTCATCGCAACCCCTTTCAATAAACAAAAAGTTAACAACATATTAACTAATCGTACCAGTTTATTAATTAATCGGATTTAAGGTTGCGAAGCGCGTCACTATTTATTTTTCTTCTGCCGGGGAGTCCATCCCGCCAAAAAGAAACAGCGGACAAGCCGCTGTCTCGAAATTAATGTAAATCAATGGATTATTCGGTAACGATGGTCTGTACCTGCGCAGGGCCTGGGTTATACCAGCCCCAGCCGCCGTAGCCATAACCACAGCGATGATAACGGCAGGGTCCCATTCCCCAATACGGGTCAATAGGCTCAGGCGGCATGACGACCTGCTGGGTCACACGCCAGCGTTTATAGCCCGTCGCCTGCATCACCATGTAGGTGTAGTTTGTGTCGCCTATTTTGCCTTGTGTCGTCCCGGTAATCGGCCCGACAACGGTCACCAGCTGGTTACGGAAATCAACAGGATCCAGGAAACCGTTCACGTCGGCATAGATACGACCGCGGGAAGGCTGGCCCAGCGAAGGGCGCGCCCCGTCATCAAGCGAGACAGTGGCAATCTCAAGCCGGGTTTTCCCCTGCTCGTTTTTCACATTGACCACTTTTCCGCCAAAGCGCGCTTCCTGCCCAACGTACAGTTGAGGGGCCGCCATGACTCTGGCCAGATCCTGCTGTGGCGTTGGACTGGTGCCTTTGATCTCATCCGGCACCGTAACACAACCACTCAACGCGGCAACGACCCATCCGGCCAGTAAACCGCGTACTACATTTTTGGGGCTAACCATCGCAGGACTCCCTTATTCTCAGCAATATAGACTAAGATTCATTCCCGGCCGGGAAGTTTCTTCCATGCCACTTCATTGCGTAAATAAACCGGCTCGGCGTTCTCTACGGCAACGGTTTTTTGCTGTGCAAACTGCTGGCAGGCCAGCGGCAGCATATCTTCAGCGGCGGGTAACAACACCTCACCCTCGACAAGCGTCAGCCCACTGTCATTCGCCATGTCAGGCCATGCTGGCCAACCGGTGCCTACCGTAGCCCATTCGCCGCTGAGCTGCTTTAATCGTGCGTTAACGCTCTCCGGTTTCAGCACCGCTTCGCTGTCTTCACCGTGCCAGACGCCGTGTTCATCACGCTGATATTCAGCCCAATACACTTCGCCCATCCGGGCATCGATAGCGGCTAACACACGAGTCGCGCCGGTTTTACGGAACGCCCCCTGCGCCATCGTCGCCAGCGAGGAGACGCCAATCATCGGCAGCTCGGCACCCAGCGCCAGGCCCTGGGCAATGCCAATACCAATACGCACACCGGTAAAACTGCCCGGCCCGCGGCCAAACGCCAGCGCATCGACTTCCGTCAACGTGATGCCGTTTTCAGTGAGAATATCCTGCACCAGAGGCAGGATGCGTTGGGTGTGTTCGCGGGGACAAAGCTCGAAATGAGCACTGATGGCACCGTCGTTCCACAGAGCCGCAGAACAGGCTTCCGTGGCGGTATCAATAGCCAGAATTCGCATAGGACGTCGCGCTCTCGCAATAGCTGATCAAGAAAATGGCGCGCATCTTACCACAGTTCGTCACAAATTACGTCAGTGACAAACCAGCAAGAAAACGCACGGCGCGGCTGATATCACGGGTTCGCGGTGCAGGCGGCAGACTCGACAGGAATACGGCACCGTAAGGGCGCATCACCAGACGGTTGTCGCAAATCACCAGCACGCCGCGATCGTCCACGTCACGGATGAGACGCCCCACCCCCTGTTTCAGGGTGATAACTGCATCCGGGAGCTGAACGTCATCAAACGGATCGCCGCCTCTGAGACGGCAATCTTCCATTCGCGCTTTCAGCAGCGGATCTTCCGGTGAGGTAAACGGCAGCTTATCGATAATCACCAGCGACAGCGTATCACCGCGGACGTCCACCCCTTCCCAGAAACTGCTGGTGGCCACTAACAGCGCATTCCCCGCGCTGACAAACTGCTGCAACAATTGGCCTTTGCTGGTTTCCCCCTGCAGTAATACAGGCAAGTCCAGCATCGCGCGGAAATGCTCTGCCAGCTCACGCATCATGGCGTGTGAGGTGCAGAGCATAAAGCAGCGGCCGTTGTTCGCTTCAATCATTGGGCGCAGCATGGTGGCAAGCTGTTTCGCGCCACCCTGTTGATTTGGCAGCGGAAGATTACGCGGCACGCAGAGCAGCGCCTGCTTTTGGTAATCAAAGGGACTTGGTAACAGCAGCGACTGGGCATCATCAATACCCAGGCGGCCCGTGAAGTGATGCAGATCGTCGTTCACCGAAAGCGTCGCAGAGGTGAAAATCCAGCTGCCCTCTTTCTGCGCCATCACTTCTTTAAATTTGTCCGACACCGTCAGGGGCGTTAGCGCCAGCGTGAAGTGTCGGGAGGTGCATTCGTACCAGTAACTGAAGCCAGGCTGGTTGATCTCTTTTAAACGTTTCAGTCGTGCGCGATACAGCGTGGCGCGCTCGAAAGCCGCATCCAGCAACGCGGAACGTCCCAGTGAGAGTTTCGCAACGTCGTAGCAGAGCTCCAGAGCATCATCGAGCAACAGCAGCGCACGCTGAATGCCGTGGTCAGCCAGCAGTTCACGCAGATTGCCACGGTAGCCCGGTTCGCCCAGCTGCAGGCGGAAATCCTGCGTTGCCTGGGCCAGACGATCCGCACACTTCTGCAATTGTTGGGTATCTTTCAGTTCGGTGCGATAGGCAATGGTAATGTCTTTTGCCATATCCAAAAGCTGGCGGCTGGAAAGCGACTGGCCGAAATACTGGCTGGCGATATCCGGAAGCTGATGGGCTTCATCGAAAATCATCACTTCAGCCTCGGGGATAAGCTCGGCAAAGCCGCTCTCTTTGACCACCATGTCGGCGAGGAACAGGTGATGGTTTACCACGACCACATCGGCATCCATCGCCTTTTTACGTGCTTTCACCACAAAACAGTCTTTGTAGAGTGGGCAGTCACTGCCAAGGCAGTTGTCATTGGTACTGGTGACCAGCGGCCAGGCCTGCGAATCCTCAGCCACGCTGACGCAGGTGCTGATATCACCGTCGATGGTCTGGTTCGACCAACTGCGCAGCAGGATAACGTCGCTGAGTGTCTGAACAGGGAGATCGCCGCCTGCCAACGCCTGTTGCTCCAGACGCTCCAGACAGAGATAGTTGGAACGCCCTTTTAGCAGCGCTACGTGGCCCTTGTAGTTCAGCGCTTTTGCCACTGTGGGCAAATCGCGGCTATAGAGCTGATCCTGCAGCGCCTTCGAGCCGGTGGAAATAATGACTTTCTTGTTTGCACGCAACGCGGGCGCAAGATAGGCGTAGGTTTTACCGGTTCCCGTGCCAGCTTCAACCACCAGCGGACGGGTTTCCTGTATGGCAAGCGTGACCGCTTCCGCCATCTGGCGCTGCGGCTCGCGGGGTTTAAACCCGGGTATCGCTTTGGCTAATTGCCCGTCTGTTGCAAAATCGTCAGTCACACTACCCCCTGTAAATCTGGACAGTAATTATGTCAGTGCAAAGGACGTTGTACCAGCCAAAGTGGTGACGACCGTCGGACAATGTGGCACTCTTGCGACACTTTAAGATGGAATCTAACCGAGGAAACTGAGATGACAATCGTCCGCATTGATGCTGAAGCCCGCTGGTCTGATGTGGTAATTCATAACCAGACAATCTATTACACCGGTGTGCCGGCAAACCTCGACGCCGATGCCTTTGAGCAGACCGCCAATACGCTGGCGCAGATTGACGCCATTCTGGAAAAACAGGGCAGCGATAAATCCCGCATTCTTGATGCGACCATTTTCCTTGCTGATAAAGCCGATTTTGCGGCAATGAATAAGGCGTGGGATGCGTGGGTTGTCGCCGGGCATGCCCCGGTGCGCTGCACCGTACAGGCCGGATTGATGAAGCCGCAGTATAAAGTTGAGATTAAAATCATCGCGGCGGTATAAACAGCAAACCTTTTGCCCGGCAAAAGGTTTTAGTGTCTGCTCCCTCTCCCCGTGGGAGAGGGCTGGGGTGAGGGCATCAGGCCACTCAAGGTAAAAGCAAAACGGCAACCTCGGTTGCCGTTTTTAGTGTCTGCCCCCTCTCCCCGTGGGAGAGGGCTGGGGTGAGGGCATCAGGCCGCACCACACTTTCCCCTCACCCTAACCCTCTCCCCAAAGGGGCGAGGGAACCGTAAGGTGCGGGTTTTGATTTTCTCCCTCTCCCCGTGGGAGAGGGTCGGGGTGAGGGCATCAGGCCGCACAGCTCGTCAGCAAAGGCAGAAGAGAATTACTCTTCTTCGTCTTCGTCCTCATCTTCAAAACGCGCGACGATCATTTCGCCATTGTGATTTTCACGCAACTCACGCGCCACCAGCTGGATCGCTTCCCCGCTGCTCATCCCCTGGGTCATCAGCTCCTGGATACGCTCGACCGCTTTCTGCTGCTGGTCGTGACTCAGTGAAGGTAATCCTGCAAACATGGTGAACTCCTGCTACATTGTGGGCGCTTATTATTTCATGCCGCCTGCCCATTAGCCAGCAGGGGGTATCAAAGGAAATGAGGTCGATGTTGTCCCCTGCTGTGATTACTCTGCCGTGGCGTGCCGACGCCGCCGAACACTACTTTGCCCCGCTTTCCGCCCGCCCTTGGGCGATGCTGCTCCACTCCGGTTTTGCCGAACATGCGCATAATCGTTTTGACATCCTGGTGGCCGACCCGCTGATTACGCTACAAACGCGGGGTGAATCAACGCAGATCTGCGGTATCGACGGGGAATACAGCGCGTTGGGCGATCCGCTTTCCCTGCTGCAACAGGCACTCGACACGTGCGATTTAGCCGTGGCCTCCCACCCGGACTTGCCTTTTCAGGGCGGTGCGCTGGGGCTGTTTGGCTACGATTTAGGCCGTCGCTTTGAAACCTTGCCTGAACGGGCTGAAGCCGACATTGCGGTGCCCGATATGGCGGTGGGCATCTATCGTTGGGCGCTGATCGTTGACCATCAGCTTCAGAAAGTGTCGCTGTTAAGCCACGACAGTCCGAAGGAACGCCTGGCATGGCTTGAGGCGCAACGGACGCCGCCAATGGAATCCTTCGCCCTGACCTCTCCATGGCGTTCAAACATGAGCCGCGAAACCTACGGCGAGAAGTTTCGCCAGGTACAGGCGTATCTGCAAAGCGGCGACTGTTATCAGGTGAATCTGGCCCAGCGCTTTCAGGCAGGCTACTGCGGCGATGAGTGGCTGGCATTTTGCCAGCTGAATCGCATTAATCGGGCGCCGTTTAGCGCGTTTATTCGTTTGAGCGAAAGTGCGATCCTGAGCCTGTCGCCGGAACGCTTCATCCAGCTTCAGCGCCAACACATTCAGACCCGCCCGATTAAAGGGACACTGCCAAGGTTAAGCGATCGCGAAGCCGATGCTGTGCAGGCTGAAAAATTACGCACGTCCCCCAAAGATCGTGCTGAAAACCTGATGATCGTCGACCTGATGCGCAATGACATTGGCCGCGTTGCCGTCCCCGGCAGCGTTCGCGTGCCTGAGCTGTTCGTGGTGGAGCCTTTTCCCGCCGTGCATCATCTGGTGAGTACCATTACCGCTGAACTGCCGACCACGCTTAATGCAAGCGATCTCCTGCGGGCCGCGTTCCCTGGTGGTTCGATTACCGGAGCACCGAAAGTCCGGGCGATGGAAATCATTGATGAGCTGGAGCCTCACCGCCGAAATGCATGGTGTGGCAGCATTGGTTACCTGAGCTTCTGTGGCACCATGGATACCAGCATCACTATCCGCACCCTGACGGCCGCTGACGGCCAACTTTATTGTTCAGCGGGCGGTGGCATTGTTGCCGACAGTGACGAACAAGCGGAATATCAGGAAACCTTTGATAAAGTTAATCGTATTCTTCAGCAACTGGAGCGTTAATCCATGCCGCACCCGGATATCAAGCTTGACGATTTTATCTCCCGATTTCAGCTCCTGCGCCCGCAGCCCAAGCGCACAGCACTGAATCAGAGAAAAGCGGCGGTGCTTATTCCGATTGTTCGCCGTGAAGAGCCAGGATTGTTGCTGACGAAACGCGCCGCGCAGCTGCGCAAACACGCCGGACAGGTTGCCTTTCCCGGTGGCGCAGTTGATAGCTCCGATGCGTCGTTGATTGCCGCCGCGCTGCGTGAAGCCGAAGAAGAAGTTGCCATTCCCCCCTCATCGGTGGAAATTCTGGGCGTATTGCCCCCGGTTGACAGCGTGACCGGGTTTCAGGTGACGCCCGTGGTCGGGATTATCCCGGCGAATTTGCACTATCACGCCAGCGTAGACGAAGTGGCTGCAGTCTTTGAAATGCCGCTGGCAGAGGCCCTGCGTCTTGGGCGCTATCACCCGCTTGATATCCATCGCCGGGGCAATTCGCACCGTGTATGGCTCTCCTGGTATGAGCATTATTTTGTCTGGGGAATGACCGCAGGCATTATTCGTGAACTGGCCTTACAAATCGGCGTTAAGCCTTAGCTATACTGTGGATTAAGGGTTAATGCTTCCCACCTCGCGTTATTAGTAAAATCGAGGTGAAGCATTAGTTTAATTCATGTGAATAGTTAAGCTGCGTTACCGGTTCCCTCTTACACTATGCGCAGTTATTACATCGTTATCGGAGCTTTCCGGTAACCCTGTCAGGAGTGTTAAAGTGATTAGTATATTCGACATGTTCAAGGTAGGGATTGGTCCCTCCTCTTCCCACACCGTTGGCCCGATGAAGGCCGGGAAACAGTTCGTCGATGACCTGGTCGAAAAGGGAATGATCGATGACGTTACCCGCGTGGCGGTTGACGTTTATGGTTCACTGTCATTGACCGGTAAGGGCCACCATACCGATATCGCCATTATTATGGGTCTGGCAGGCAACATGCCGGATACTGTTGATATTGACGCCATACCGGCGTTTATTCGCGACGTAGAAACCCGCGGTCGTCTGCTGTTGGCTCGCGGTCGCCGTGAAGTCGATTTCCCGCAGGACGACGGCATGCGTTTCCGTAGCGACAACCTTTCCCTGCACGAAAACGGCATGTCAATTCATGCGTTCGCGGGTGAAAAAGTCATTTACAGCAAAACCTATTACTCCATCGGCGGCGGCTTCATCGTCGACGAAGAACATTTTGGTAAAGATGTCAGCGGCGATGTGAGCGTGCCTTACCCGTTCAAGTCCGCGAAAGAGATGCTCGATTACTGTAAAGAAACCGGCCTGTCGCTTTCCGGCATGGTCATGCAGAACGAACTGGCGCTGCACAGTAAAAAAGAGATTGAAGACTATTTCGCCAACGTCTGGCAGACCATGCAGGCCTGTATCGATCGTGGCATGAACACCGAAGGCGTACTCCCTGGCCCACTGCGTGTTCCTCGCCGTGCGGCCGCGCTGCGTCGGATGCTGGTCAGCCAGGACAAAACCAACAGCGACCCGATGACCGTGGTTGACTGGGTGAATATGTTCGCGCTGGCGGTGAACGAAGAGAACGCCGCCGGTGGCCGCGTCGTCACTGCGCCGACCAACGGTGCCTGCGGCATTGTGCCTGCTGTGTTGGCCTACTATGACCACTTTATTGAATCTGTCAGCCCGGAAAGCTATATCCGCTACTTCCTGGCCTCCGGCGCAATCGGTGCTCTGTATAAGATGAACGCCTCCATTTCCGGTGCTGAAGTCGGCTGTCAGGGTGAAGTGGGTGTCGCCTGTTCTATGGCGGCTGCGGGCCTGGCGGAACTGCTGGGTGCAAGCCCGGAACAGGTTTGCGTAGCGGCTGAAATCGGGATGGAGCACAATCTGGGTCTGACCTGTGACCCCGTCGCCGGGCAAGTTCAGGTGCCGTGCATCGAGCGAAATGCCATTGCGTCAGTCAAAGCCATTAACGCCGCGCGTATGGCAATGCGCCGTACCAGCGAGCCTCGCGTCTCACTGGATAAAGTCATTGAGACCATGTACGAAACAGGCAAAGACATGAACGCCAAATACCGTGAAACCTCGCGGGGCGGCCTGGCCATCAAAGTACAATGTGATTAATCCTCTCGCCCATCTCCCACAGATGGGCGATTTTTTTAACGTTCCTCCCTTTTTTTATCTGTGGGGCGCTACACTTGCTCTGTTAACGTCAATTAATTCCCTGGCGCACTCCGGAGTGAACGCCTGCCATGCAAACAGCTCAAAGCCTGATGATGGGATATCGCCGCAAGCGGATTATTGTCTGCCTGCTGGTTGCGCTGTTGACGCTTTTGCTCACCTTCGGTCTGCGATTTATTTCGCAGCGCAGCTTAAATCAGCAGCATATTGATGCCTACACCCGTCATGCCGTTGAGAGTCTCGACAAGATCCTGATCCCCGTTGCCGGGAAACGTCACGAACTGACCACCTTTGTCGGTCAACCCTGCGAAAATGTGCATTTATCGATGCGAAAACTGGCGGCCTCTCTGCAAACGCTGCGCTCTATCGCGCTGGTCAAATCCGGGGTGATTTATTGCTCCAGCGTCTTTGGCGACAGAAATCTGGTCCTGAGCCAAAGACAATCGGGCCTGCCGAGTGCTACCCCTAAACTGCTGCTGTCTGTCGACCAGTCGCTGGTGAAAGGCTCCCCCATTTTGATTCAATGGTATCCGGCCTCGCAGGACGGTGAAGACGGCGTGGTGTTGAGCGTCAATATCCATCTGCTGACGACGCTATTGCTTGAACCCCAGCGGCCGATGATCACCCGGGTGATCGTCTCCGTCGGCCGCCAGTACTACAGTGATGCGCAAGGGATTAGCGATCAGTTACTGCTGGCCGATAACGAAGAAGTGGTCACCCGCGCGTCCGATCTTTTTCCTTTCGGTATCAGTGTGATTACGCCAGGTGCGACGGCCCTGGCTTTAAACGATTTGCCCACTCAGGCACCGCTGGCGATTGTGTTGAGCGTTCTGCTTGCCATTATTTCCTGGATTGCCACCGCAGGCAGAGTGAGTTTTACCCGCGAGATAGTGTTAGGCATGGCCAGACGTGAATTTGAGCTGTACTGCCAGCCGCAGTTGGATACGCGCACCCAGCAGTGCAACGGCGTTGAAATTCTGCTGCGCTGGAACAACCCTCGCCTTGGCTGGATCGCCCCGGATGTCTTTATCCCCGTTGCTGAACGCGAGAATCTGATTGCGCCCCTCACCCGTTATGTCATTACTGAGACCGTACGCCAGCTGGGCTATTTCCCGGCAACGCCCCATTTTCATATCGGGATAAACGTCGCTTCCAGCCATTTTCTGCAGGGCGCGCTGCTGCGCGATGTGAATCAGTACTGGTTTAACGCCCGCCCTCAGCAGCAGCTGGTGCTGGAGCTTACCGAGCGTGACAACCTGAAGGGCGTGGATTATCGGCTGGTTCGTGAGCTGCACCGCAAAGGGATCCTGCTGGCAATCGACGATTTTGGCACCGGCAGCAGCGCACTTTCCTGGCTGGAACAGTTACACCCCGATATTCTGAAGATTGATAAATCGTTTACCAATGCGATCGGCACGGATGCGGTCAATTCGACCGTCACCGACATTATTATCGCGCTGGGACAACGGCTGAACATTGAACTGGTGGCCGAAGGGGTAGAAACCCCGCAACAAGCGCATTATCTGCGTCGTCACGGGGTGCATTATTTGCAGGGATATTTGTACGCGAAGCCCATGCCAGTGGCTGAGTTTCCGCGCTGGCTCGCGGGGGGAAAACCGCCCCCAAAAGCGCATAACGGGCATCCACAGCCCGTTATTTTGTAACGATTACGCGTCCTCTTCGTCGTGCAGTGAAGGCTGCTTCACCACCCGAACCAGATCGACACGGTAGTTGTTCGCTTCCACGATAGTCATGTCTAACGGCGCAACGGTGATCATATCGCCCGGACGCGGGATATGCCCGTTCACCGCAATGACCAACCCCGCCACGGTGGCAATATCGTCATCTTCGTTGAGCAAAGAATCCAGGCCAAGTACCTGCTGGAGGGCATGGAGATCGGTGCTGCCTTTCACCAGCCACCCCTCGCCATCAGCCACGATCTCTGGCGTTTCATCGGCATCCGGGAACTCACCGGCAATCGCCTCCAGCACGTCCAGCGGCGTCACCAGGCCCTGGATCATGCCGAACTCATCGGTGACGATGACAAAGCTACCGCGGGCACGACGAAGCACGCCAAGCAGGTTAATCGGATCCAGCGTTTCCGGCACTACTATCGCCGGTGATGCAGACGCGATGGCCGCCACGTTTTCACCCGCTTCCAGCGCCACCAGCATCTCTTTGGCGCGCACAATACCGATGATTTCATCCAGTTCTCCGCGACACACCGGGAACAGGCTGTGCGGCGAGGAGAGCAACTGCTGTCGAATTTCATCGACGCTCAGATTGGCATCCACCCAGCTGATTTCGCCGCGTGGCGTCATGATGCTGCGCAGCGAACGGGAAGCCAGCGTCAGCACACCGTTAATCATGTAGCGCTCTTCGTCGGCAAAGGCCCCTTCTGGCACAGGCACCGCCGCCGGGCCTTCTGCATCATGCTGCACCACGTTCTGTTTACGTCCGCCCATCAGGCGCAGGATCGCGTCAGCCGTACGCGCACGCAGCGGGACATTCGACTGGTGCTTGATAAAGTTGCGACGGGCAATCTGGTTAAACAGCTCGATGATAATCGAGAAGCCAATCGCGGCGTACAGGTAGCCTTTCGGAATATGGAAGCCAAAGCCTTCTGCCACCAGGCTCAGACCGATCATCAGCAGGAAGCTCAGACAGAGCACCACGACCGTCGGATGCTGGTTAACGAATCGTGTCAACGGCTTGGAGGCCAGCAGCATCACCGCCATCGCAATCACCACCGCGGCCATCATCACCGGCAGATGGTTCACCATACCTACCGCAGTGATGACCGCATCCAGCGAGAAGACGGCATCAAGCACCACGATCTGCAATACCACCACCCAAAAACTGGCATAGCCTTTCCCCTGCCCTTCATCGTGCTGACGGTTTTCCAGCCGTTCGTGCAACTCGGTCGTCGCCTTGAACAGCAGGAAGATACCGCCCAATAGCATGATCAGGTCGCGCCCGGAAAACGCGTAGTCCAGGACGGTAAATAGCGGTTGGGTCAGGGTCACCATCCACGAAATCACCGACAGCAGGCCAAGACGCATCACCAACGCCAGCGACAGGCCAATCAGACGGGCCTTATCACGCTGTTTTGGCGGCAGCTTGTCTGCAAGGATGGCAATAAACACCAGGTTATCGATACCAAGAACAATCTCCAGGACCACCAGCGTCAGCAGGCCGACCCAGATTGAAGGATCCATTAACAGTTCCATGTTGAGCTCCGGCTAAAGGCATAACCTGTCATCGCCTTGTCAAAAACAGACGTGACTATCTCGGTGCGATAAAAAAGTGGGATGGGTGTGGCAGCAACGTGCCAGGGGGTGTACTGACGTCGGTGACGGTCCATATTGCGGGCTATGCCCTATACTCCTGTGTATTTAAACGAGAAGTAAACATATCAGAGGCAACCGCTTTCTGGAAAATATTTACGTCTCTTTTCATTTATCCGATGATTTTTTGCGCTTCAAAATTATTCACAGGCTATGAGTAAATTACGGATCTTCATCACATTAATTATTTTTTCACTATCTAAAATAAATCGTGGAAGTCATTAGTTTTTGAACTCTAACCCCTATCTGAATCGATTCGGTGAAAACCGTGGTTCATAAAGCCCCCGAATTCTGGGTGCAACGATAATAAAGGAGGTAGCAAGTGACGATTGCTATTGTAATAGGCACACATGGTTGGGCTGCAGAACAACTGCTGAAAACAGCAGAGATGCTGTTAGGCGAGCAGGAAAACGTCGGCTGGATCGATTTCGTCCCAGGCGAAAACGCAGAAACACTTATCGAGAAGTACAACGCACAGCTGGCAAAGCTGGACACCCAACAGGGCGTGCTATTTCTCGTCGATACATGGGGTGGTAGCCCGTTCAACGCTGCGAGCCGCATTGTCGTCGATAAAGAGCATCATGAAGTTGTCGCGGGTGTAAACATCCCGATGCTGGTTGAAACGCTGATGGCGCGTGACGACAACCCGAGCTTCGATGAGCTGGTCGGTATTGCCGTTGAGACAGGACGTGAAGGCGTGAAAGCGCTGAAAGCGAAACCTGTCGAGAAAGCCGCGGCGGTTGCGGCACCTGCTGCAGTGAAAGCCGCTGCACCGCTGAAACCAATGGGACCAAACGACTACATGGTCATTGGCCTTGCGCGTATCGATGACCGTCTGATTCATGGTCAGGTTGCGACCCGCTGGACCAAAGAAACCAACGTCACCCGTATCATCGTCGTCAGTGACGAAGTCGCGGCTGACACCGTCCGTAAAACCCTGCTGACCCAGGTTGCGCCTCCAGGCGTAACGGCGCACGTTGTGGATGTTGCGAAAATGATTCGTGTCTACAACAACCCGCAATATGCTGGCGATCGCGTCATGCTGCTGTTTACTAACCCGACCGACGTTGAACGTATCGTTGAACAGGGTGTGAAAATTACGACCGTTAATATCGGTGGTATGGCATTCCGTCAGGGGAAAACTCAGGTTAATAACGCCATTTCTGTTGATGAGACCGATATCGAAGCATTTAAGAAATTAAACGCACGCGGTATTGAGCTGGAAGCCCGTAAAGTTTCCACCGACCAGAGACTGAAAATGATGGATTTAATCAGCAAGGTCGGCAAATAAGCCCAGCCCTGTTTGATCACCGAATTTTCAACCTTAAGGCTTAAGTAATAGGAGAAGTACAATGGAGATTACCACTCTTCAGATTGTGCTGGTGTTCATCGTCGCGTGTATTGCGGGTATGGAATCGGTACTCGATGAATTTCAGTTCCACCGTCCACTGATCGCCTGTACGCTGATTGGCGCAGTCCTCGGTGACATGAAAACCGGTATTATCATCGGTGGTACCCTGGAAATGATCGCCCTGGGCTGGATGAACATCGGTGCAGCGGTTGCACCGGATGCGGCACTGGCGTCCATCATCTCTACCGTTCTGGTTATCGCGGGACATCAAAGCATCGGCGCCGGTATCGCACTGGCCATTCCTCTGGCAGCAGCAGGCCAGGTTCTGACCATTATCGTTCGTACTATCACTGTTGCCTTCCAGCACGCAGCGGATAAAGCGGCCAATAACGGCAACCTGACGGCGCTGTCCTGGCTCCACGTCTCATCCCTGTTCCTGCAGGCAATGCGTATCGCAATCCCTGCGGTTATCGTGGCTATCTCTGTCGGCACCAGTGAAGTTCAGGGCATGCTGAATGCTATCCCTGAAGTGGTCACCGGTGGTCTGAACATCGCAGGTGGCATGATCGTGGTGGTCGGTTATGCGATGGTCATCAATATGATGCGCGCGGGCTACCTGATGCCGTTCTTCTACCTCGGCTTCGTCACCGCAGCATTCACCAACTTCAACCTGGTTGCTCTGGGTGTGATTGGTGCAGTAATGGCAATTCTGTATATCCAGCTGAGCCCTAAATACAATCGTGTTGCAGGTGGTCCGGTACAGGCTGCTAACAACGATCTCGATAACCAACTGGACTAACAGGTGAGCGACATGGTTGATATCACTAAAACTACCCCTGAGAAAAAACTGACTCAGAGTGACATTCGCAGCGTGTTCCTTCGTTCTAACCTGTTCCAGGGTTCATGGAACTTCGAACGTATGCAGGCGCTGGGCTTCTGCTTCTCCATGGTACCGGCGATTAAACGTCTGTATCCGGAAAATAACGAAGCGCGTCGTCAGGCGATTAAACGTCACCTGGAATTCTTCAACACCCATCCTTACGTGGCCGCCCCTGTTCTCGGCGTTACGCTGGCGATGGAAGAGCAGCGTGCGAACGGTGCCGAAATCGACGATGGTGCCATTAACGGTATCAAAGTCGGTCTGATGGGCCCGCTGGCTGGTGTGGGTGACCCTATCTTCTGGGGTACCGTACGTCCGGTCTTCGCGGCACTCGGTGCGGGTATCGCAATGAGCGGTAGCCTGCTGGGCCCACTGCTGTTCTTCGTGCTGTTCAACCTGGTGCGTCTGGCAACCCGTTATTACGGCGTGGCTTACGGCTACCGTAAAGGTGTGGACATCGTTAAGGACATGGGCGGCGGCTTCCTGCAGAAACTGACTGAGGGGGCATCTATCCTCGGCCTGTTTGTCATGGGGGCGTTGGTTAACAAGTGGACGCACGTGAACATTCCGTTGGTGGTGTCTAAAATCACCGGTTCCGACGGCCAGGTTCACGTGACCACCGTGCAGACTATCCTTGACCAGCTGATGCCGGGCCTGGTACCTCTGCTGCTGACCTTTGCCTGTATGTGGCTGCTGCGTAAGAAAGTGAACCCGCTGTGGATCATCGTTGGCTTCTTCGTCATCGGTATCGCGGGTTACTCAGTCGGTCTGCTGGGTCTGTAATTCTGTTGTACACTGCGGGGCCACTCATCTGGCCCCGTTTTTTATTTCTGGAGAAGTAATGACAATCACGGATTGGGTGCTGGTCCTGTTTATCATCGCCCTGCTGGCTTACGCCATTTACGATCAGTTCATCATGCCACGCCTGAACGGCCCCGTCCTGCTCGCGATCCCCCTGCTCCGTCGTGGCCGTGTCGACGGCATTATCTTTGTCGGTCTGGTAGCGATTCTCATCTATCAAAACGTGAATGCGCACGGTCAGATAATCACCACATGGTTACTGTTCGCACTGGCATTGATGGGGCTTTATCTGTTCTGGATCCGTACACCGAAGATTATTTTTAAATCAGCAGGCTTTTACTTTGCCAATGTCTGGATTGCTTATTCCAGGATTAAAGCGATGAATTTATCTGAGGATGGCGTGCTGGTGATGCAATTAGAGCAGCGTCGGCTGCTTGTGCGCGTACGAAATATCGACGATCTGGAAAGGATTTACAAACTTCTCTCTTCATCTCAATGAGTTACAATTATAGCCAGTGCTATATGTGCCGTTATATTGCACAACTTGTTTTATAGCTCTGGCTATATTATCCGACAAATCTCATCATAATGATTAACGTTTTTCTTACTGATAGATTCAAATGAAAATCGTTATCAACAAATAACCAGAATTACATTTTTTTGTTATTGTTTTATTTTCTCACCTTATGTTAAGGTTGCGCCCGTCGTTGGGGAGTAGCCGATTTCCTTTCCCGGAAATGTACGTGTCAACATACTCGTTGCAAAACGTGGCACGTACGGTTCATCAGCATGATGAGCAGGCGAGACCATAGACATACCACCTGCGTTGTGCCCGTTGTGTAACGGTCACAGGAGTACTGGGGGCAGTGGTGTGTCATATGGATTTTTCCCCGGTCAGGACAAGCGATGACTCTCTCAGCCATAATCCTCCTCGCCTTCGGTATGTCGATGGACGCATTTGCGGTCTCGATAAGCAAAGGTGCTGCGCTACATAAACCTAAATTCTCTGAAGCTCTTCGCACAGGTCTGATTTTCGGCTCTGTTGAAGCTATCACCCCGCTTATCGGCTGGGGATTAGGTATGCTGGCCAGCCAGTTCGTTCTGGAATGGAATCACTGGATTGCCTTCACCCTGTTAGTCTTCCTCGGCGGTCGAATGCTGGTTGAAGGCTGGCGCGGTGAAGAAGATGGCGGTGATGAGAAAGCCCCCAATCGTCACGGTTTTTGGTTGTTGGTCACAACCGCCATTGCCACCAGCCTTGACGCCATGGCCGTCGGTGTTGGCCTCGCCTTCTTACAGGTGAATATTATCTTTACCGCGCTGGCCATTGGCTGCGCCACGCTGATCATGACCACGATTGGGATGATGGTAGGCCGCTTTATCGGCCCATTACTGGGTAAACGCGCCGAGATCCTCGGCGGTATCGTTCTGATTGGGATGGGTGTGGAAATCCTCTGGAGCCACTTCGCCGGTTAATCTTCTCGCTGCCAGACCTGAATTAAAAAATCGGTCTGGCAGTCAAACTGCTCTGCCCTGCCTAATTTTTCCCACACCTCTGGTTTTGCTCGCCACGCAAACGGCGTCATCTGCAACAGCGCGGTGGCTTCTGCCCCTGTCAGGGTCATCGGATAAGCGATTTGTTGTTCACGGACGCGACGGAACCCAGGCAGCTGTTCACTGTTTTCTGCATGCAGGCGGATGTCGTCATAGATGAGCCCTTTCAGCTCCATCAAATGGCGCGGGCCCGGGGTACCGGTAATCACTAAACCGCCGGGCTTCACCACGCGTTCCAGTTCGAGCGGATTGCAGGGGGCATAGATGCGAACCACCGCGTCCATGCAGGCATCGCTGAAAGGTAAACGCTGGCTTGAGGCAACACAAAAATCCACCTGAGGATAGCGTTTTGCGCCATAGCGAACCGCCACTTTTGCCACATCCAGCCCCCACGTATGGGCCGCCACTTCAGCAAAGGCGTGGGTGTAATACCCTTCACCGCAGCCAATATCCAGTACGTTTTCAACATGAGCTTCGTGAAGGATTGCTTTAATGGCATCACGCAGCGGCTGGTAGTGTCCGGCATCAAGAAACGCCCGGCGCGCTTGCATCATCTCCGTACTGTCGCCCGGATCGCGCGAGCGCTTATGCTGCACCGGCAACAGATTGATATACCCTTCTTTCGCCAAATCAAACTGATGGCGCTGTGGGCAAATATAACTGTTGTTCTGGCGCTCGAGCGGCGCATGGCAAAGCGGACAACTCCAGGACATGAATGACTCCGGTCTGATTGAAAGGGCGAAAGTGTACCGCTATTCGCCCTTCAGGTGAAAGGATTACAGGGCCGGTGCGATATCTCCCTGATGGTGCATGACGATCAGGTTGTCCGCACCCGCAGCGATACCATCAGGCATCACGTTTTCCAGACGCAGGACGTCACCCATGATCTGGCTGAATACCGGTGCAGAAACGGCACCGCCGTAGTACTTCCCGTTCGACGGGTTGTTGATTACGACCACCAGGGCGTATTTAGGATTGCTGGCCGGGGCGACGCCTGCAGTATAAGCAATGTACTTATCGACATACTTACCGTCATCACCGATTTTCTTTGCAGTCCCGGTTTTTACCGCCACGCGGTAATTATGCACAGCAGCTTTAATGCCGCCCCCTCCCGGTAACGCCACGCTCTCCATCATATGCTCAACTTCGTGAACAATGTTCGCCGACATGACCTGCTGCCCGACGACGGGCGGATCAATACGGGTGATGGAAAGTGGGCGGTTCACACCATAACCCCCGATGGTGGCATAGACGTGCGCCAGTTGAAGCGGCGTCACCATCAGGCCATAACCAAAGGAGAACGTTGCACGATCCAGTTGCCCCCAGTAGCGACGCTGTGGCATCAGTCCCTGACTTTCGCCCGTCAAACCAAGACCGGTCGACTGACCAAAACCAAAGGCCTGATAGGTATCCAGCAGATGTTGAACCGGCATCGCTAACGACAGATGAGACACACCGGTATCACTCGATTTTTGTAAAATTCCGGTCAGAGTCAGCTCCGGGTAATAGCCCACGTCGTGAATTTTGTGCCCATCTACGATGTAAGGATGGGTATCGACAACGCTGTCAGGCTGCACAATACCCTGCTGCAATGCCGTCATAATCACCAATGGTTTCACTGTCGAACCGGGTTCAAAGGTGTCACTGATGGCACGATTACGGAAATCGTCCAGCGTCGCTTTCTCGCGATTGTTCGGATTAAAATCCGGATAACTCGCCATCGACAGAATTTCACCGGTATCGATTTTGATCAGCACTGAGGCGCCCGATTCAGCTTTGTTCCAGCGCACGGCATTATCAAGCGCATCTTCGGTGACCGTTTGCAGGCGTTCATCAATGCTTAACTGCAGATTATGGGCGGGAACCGGCGTCTGCTCGGTCAGGTTTTCGATGACCCTACCAAAGCGATCCTGGCGTACCTTTCTGAGACCGGGCTGTCCTTCCAGTTGGGCATTAAAGCTCTTTTCAACGCCTTCAATCCCCTGGTCGTCAATATTGGTGAAGCCCAGTAAATTCGCCGCGACATGCCCGGCCGGATAAAAGCGGCGCGACTCATCACGCAGGTTAATGCCGGGCAGGCGCAGTTTATTGACCCATGCCGCTTGCTGTGGGTCAACCTGACGGGCCAGGTACATAAAGCGTGAGTGAGGATGCTGATTAATACGGGTGCGTAAATCGGTAAGTGTAATGTGCAATGCGGCAGCCAGCGCCTGCCAGTGAGCGTCATAACCGACCCCGCCTTTGGAGAGCAGCGTCTGGGGATCTGCCCAGATGGCGCTGACCGGCACGCTCACGGCCAAAGGTCGGCCATTGCGATCAACGATCATTCCACGAGGGACATCAATGGGAACCTCGCGTACAGATCGCATATCTTCTTGTTTTACAAGATTATCAGGGGAAATGATCTGTAGCCAACCGACACGAGCCAGCAGCAACCCAAGACAACAACAAATACCTAGGCACACCAGTCCAAAGCGGACAGGCGTAAAATGAGGGTGATGGTTTTGCACTACAGCTCCCGTCTGCGATTTACAACCCGATGATTTAACGTGAAAAGGCGTCGGGATAACCGCGAAACAATGCTAATAACGACGTTGATTTGCAACAAAGCGCGACTGGCGGAGGCTGGATGACATACTTTGCAACATCAAAATAAAAAGCCCCGCAAATGCGAGGCTTTATAGCTGATTTCAAGATGAGATCAGTGGATTCGAAATCAGATAGCGGTTACGTTAACAGCTGCTGGGCCTTTCTGGCCGTCCTGAATTTCGAACTCAACGTTCTGGCCTTCAGCCAGAGTTTTGAAGCCGTTACCCTGGATTGCAGAGAAGTGTACGAACACGTCTTTGCTGCCGTCAGCAGGAGTAATGAAACCAAAACCTTTAGACTCGTTGAACCACTTAACTTGACCTTTAATCTTTGCCATTTGCAAAATTCCTTAGAGTGTTTTCTTCGCCCGTGGGCGCTTACATAGCTAAAACTGAGACATTACTGCATGAGGCACTAATATAAGGTTCGGCAGAGAAGCGGTATTCAACGACAACGTGTTTACTCAGAACTTCTTTACTGAAAATGCCACACATAAACAGAACTGTACCTCGTTTAACCCAAAACGTGTTATCACACACAACGATAATAATGGCAAGCCATTTTTAAACATGTCTCGATCAGTCGCACAAATTCCAAAACAGAGTGTCTATTGTCTGCACATTTATGCGGTTTTTAAGACACGCATCATCCTTTATGGATTGGGTGTAACAACCGCCACACGGCGCTCTCTGCGACTTTCTTACCTTAGCTCAACGGCTTTGACGCGTCCATACGGCCTCGCTGTAAACGTGAGAATTTTCTAAGCAAAGAAACTTTTTTGCATAAATATTCTTCAGATAGCGTCATCACCGCTTATAAAAAACGCTTAATCTAACCACCTAAAATATTATTTAGTGTGACCCCTAATAATGAAAGCCTGATGACACTGCGGCATCCGGAGGCAATAAAAACGTTTCGCTGTTTATCTACAAAGAATTATCTCTTAATGGAGCACTGTTGGCATTGCGGGGATATATTTGGCGAAAAACAAGACAGGATTAAGAACATTTAGTGATATATCAGAACCAAAGGTGCAAAGGTGTACGACCGGAGTACACATCCCGGCGGTCAAAGCCACCGGGACGATCCGAAGATTAACGCTCCGCCACCAGACGGATCATATCCTCATCTTTTTCTTGCTCGTTAGCCTGTTCAGCGACCTTCACCGGTTCTGCTTTCTCCGGTTCATTGGCTTCACAAAGACGGCGCAGAAGTGCATTCTGACGCTTTTGCAGATCCACCATCGTTTCCAGGAGCTCAATCTGCTCATGGGTTCTGGAACTGGCACGGTTAATAAAGAACCATAATACCAATCCAATGACCAACACCAGCAGAGACATCGCCAGTGAGGCCAGACCCAGCATTCCGGAATTCATCAAATCAAACATTTCACCACCTCAAATTGGACCTGCTATTCTACCACCCAGGCTGAGGAAGGAAATCACTCACAAGAAAATTCTTACCAGGGAATGAATTTATTGATCGTGCAGATACCGCTGAAGAACTGAACATCCTGATCGCACAACACGTTGATCATCTGGGTCCACAACAGTACGCAGACCAGCAGCAGAACAATAATCAGGATAATCCGCCGTAACTTTTTCACTCAGATCTCCGTGAAATCATATTTATCGACACCTTAGCACGCTAACCTTAAACCGCGGCTAACTGTAACGGAGAGTGTTCACTTTCGGAATCATCGACTTGTTTCAGATCGTGAACAAAATACCCTTAGCGCAGGAAGTTAAAATAACGAGGCATATGATGCGTATTATTATTCGAACCATACTGATTTTAGCCCTTGCCTGGGTCGCCCTGCTGCTTAGCGGTTACGGCGTGCTGATTGGCAGCAATGAAAATGTAGGGGGGTTGGGGCTTCAGTGTAAATACCTGACCTCCCGTGGCACCAGTATCGCACAGTATGTGCACTCTGATAGTGGGATAATCGGGCTGACGAACTGCCCTGTTCTGCGCAAAAGTAACGTTGTCGTCGACAAAGGATAAGCGAAAAGCATAAAAAAAACGCCGCGTTTGCGGCGTTTTTTATGCGCGGTTGATCAGAACGGGTAGTCGTTATAACCCATCTGTTCAGAAATTTTACGTGCCGCGGTGTGTAACATGCTCACATACTCGTGCAGGCGCTCTTCAGAGAAACGGAGCGTCGGGAACGAGATACTCAGACCCGCAATGACCACGCCGAAACGGTCGAAGACAGGGACGCCGATGCAACGCAGCCCTTCTTCCTGCTCTTCGTTATCTTCACCATAACCCTGTTCGCGGACCTGATCGAGCAACGGCAACAAGGCGTCGGTGCTCACGATGGTCCGTTCAGTGCTTTGTTTGTATTCGACCTGCTCGAGGATCTGTTTTACCTCTTCCCGGTCACGCCAGGCCAGCAGCACTTTACCGATTGCGGTGCTATAGAGCGGATTACGACGACCGATACGGGAATACATGCGCAGATTGTACAGGGAGTCAATTTTGTGGATATAGACGATGCTGTCTTCATCCAGAGCCCCCAGATGGATAGTCTCTTTGGTGAGGCGCGATATTTCGCGCATCTGAATATCCGCACTGCGAATAAGATCAACATTCTGCAGCGAGCGCGCACCCAGCTCGAACAGCTTCAGGGTCAGAGAATATTTCTCAGATTCCCCTTCCTGTGCCACGTACCCCAGGGATTTCATGGTCTGTAAAAAACGGTACACCGTGCTTTTCGACATCATCACACGCTGTGACAACTCGGTGATCCCTATCTCACGCTCTTCGCCAAGCGCCTGCAGAATGCCAAACACCTTCAATACAGAAGAGACAGAATCTGGCTGTTTATCCAAATCTGCAACTGCCATTATTCACCTCATTGCGACTGTTTTATAAAATTCAGAACTGGTTTTTATTATAATTTCGCGCGCCCTCCGCCGCAATCACTCTTCTGCTTCTTCGTTACAAATCTGCGACATACTGCCGATTAATCAATGCTAAAATCATTCTCTGCATAATGATTTCAACGCGAACTTATTTTCATATGGATAAAACAGTTTCTGATGGCTTGCCGCTGCCGCAGCGCTACGGTGCAATCCTGACCATCATTCTTGGTATCTCAATGGCCGTTTTGGATGGCGCGATTGCCAACGTGGCACTGCCAACTATCGCAAGCGATCTGAATGCTTCACCTGCTGCGTCAATCTGGATTGTTAACGCCTACCAAATAGCCATCGTCATTTCATTACTGAGCCTGGCTTTTCTGGGCGATATGTTTGGCTACCGCCGGGTGTATAAATGTGGTTTGGTGGTGTTTACCTGCACGTCACTGGCCTGTGCCCTCTCCCACTCACTGGAAATGCTGACGCTGGCGCGTGTTGCCCAGGGTTTTGGTGGCGCAGCATTGATGAGCGTAAACACCGCGCTAATTCGCCTGATTTACCCACAGCGCTTTTTAGGGCGTGGGATGGGGATTAACTCCTTTATTGTGGCAGTCTCCTCGGCGGCTGGCCCCACGATTGCCGCCGCTATACTCTCTGTCGCCTCCTGGCAGTGGCTGTTTTTGATTAACGTACCGCTGGGCATTCTTTCTTTCATACTGGCGATGCGTTTTCTGCCGGCGAACCCGTCGCGCAGCCAGGCTCCCCGTTTCGACCTGCCAAGCGCGGTGATGAATGCGTTGACCTTTGGATTGCTGATAACCGCCCTGAGCAGTTTTGCGCAGGGTCAGTCCCTGCCGCTGGTGGGTGCCGAGTTAGCTGGCATGCTGGTCGTGGGCTATTTCTTCGTCCGCCGCCAGTTGACGCTTCCGGTTCCGCTTTTACCGGTGGATTTACTGCGTATCCCGCTGTTCTCGCTGTCGATTGGCACATCGATCTGCTCATTCTGCGCCCAGATGCTGGCGCTGGTTTCACTGCCCTTTTTCCTGCAGTCCGCCATGGGGAGAAGTGAAGTTGAAACCGGCTTGTTGCTGACACCGTGGCCACTGGCAACGATGGTGATGGCTCCGCTGGCCGGGTATTTGATTGAAAAAGTGCATGCCGGGTTATTGGGGGCGGTGGGCCTGATGATCATGGCCTGTGGTCTGTTTGCTCTGGCGATGCTCCCGTCTGCACCACACGACCTGGATATTATCTGGCGCATGATCCTTTGTGGTGCCGGGTTCGGCCTGTTCCAGTCGCCCAACAACCATACCATCGTCTCCTCTGCCCCACGTAATCGTAGCGGCGGTGCGAGCGGTATGCTGGGAACCGCCCGGCTGCTTGGCCAAAGCACGGGGGCCGCGCTGGTGGCATTGCTGTTCAACCTGCTTGGCAGCGCCGGTACGCATACCTCATTGCTGCTCGCGGGAACGCTGGCGGTTATCGCCGCCATCGTCAGCGGACTTAGGATCACCCAGCCTCGCGTCGGAGTATAAAAAAAGCGCCTCGGTTGAGGCGCTTTTTACTTAGGGTCGTGCTGTGAAATCGTTATTTCAGGTATTGGCCGCTGCGCAGCGCTTCAATACGCTTGTCCAACGGCGGGTGCGTCATGAACAGTTCGCTCATCGATTTTGCCTTACCGTTGATGCAAAACGCCATCATGCTGCTGGCTTCCTGCGGTTCATAGCTGGTTTTCAGCCGCTGCAGCGCGGCAATCATCTTCTCGCGCCCCACCAGTTTCGCGGAACCGGCATCAGCATGGAACTCACGGTAGCGGGAGAACCACATGGTGATGATGCTGGCAAGAATACCAAACACCAGTTCCAGAACCGTCGCAACCGCGAAATAGATCAGCGGGTTACCGTTGCTGCTCTCCCCGTCGTCACGGTTACCACCGAGGAAACCGGCCGCAATCTGCGCGATTACGCGGGAGATAAAGATAACAAAGGTGTTCACCACGCCCTGAATCAGCGTCATGGTGACCATGTCGCCATTCGCGATGTGGCTAATTTCATGAGCAATAACCGCTTCCGCTTCATCACGGCTCATGTTTTGCAGCAGACCCGTACTCACCGCCACCAACGACGCATCACGGCGTGCGCCAGTAGCAAAGGCGTTGATGTCCGGCGCGTGATAAACCGCAACCTGCGGCATACCAATCCCTGCCTGACGAGCCTGCTGGGCGACGGTGTTCATCAACCAGCGTTCTGTCTCGTTGCGCGGCTGTTCGATAACTTCACCGCCAACGGATTTGAGCGCCATCCACTTCGACATCAGCAGAGAGACAATAGAGCCCCCGAAACCGAACAGCAGCGCCATGATAAGCAGACCCGTCATGCTGCTCGACTGAATTCCCGTCAGGCTTAGCACCAGCCCGAAAACGACCATGACCGCCAGGTTGGTCATCAGGAAGAGCGCAATTCGCATCATAATATTCTTTAACCTCGTTGTAACAATACGCACTATGCGGTTACCCATATCGTATGGGTCTTATGGCAATTTTCAACTATCGGAGGCCGCTAAGTCACGAGAAAGACACAACTTTACACAATTATATCTCAGGCTGACGTGGGCAAAAGGCAGGTAAAAAAAAGAGGCACAATTTCTTGTGCCTCTGGCGGTTATTTCGTTGCTTTTAGATCAACGGCAGGTTTGTCTTTTTCCATATCGGCTAAATCGACCGCAATGTGTACGGTTTCATCAAGATACGGATCCGGCTCCTGGTAATCCTTCGGCAAATCGTCCAGTTTCTTCAACGGCGGTTTGCCTTCACGCTTGTAGCGATCGTTGATGCGCGCCAGGCGGGTTGCATCATCTTCCTCGTTCTCTTTTTCACGCTGAGCGTAATTGAGCGAGGCGATATTACGGCGCTCCTTCAGGGCATTGAAACGGGCAATGTCCTTCACGATGTACTGGAATTCAGGATCTTTCGCGATACGCTCGTTGTGCGACTTCAGCAACTCCGGTCCGAACGGCGTCATATCGCCGGTCTTCACGTACGTCGCAGCATTAATGCTGTCCCACGGCAGTGCGTTATCCTCGAACTTCTCGCCGGTTTCCGTCTCTTCGCTGCCGGTTGGCATCATGATGTCCGGCGTCACACCTTTACGCTGCGTACTGCCGCCATTGATGCGGTAGAACTTCTGAATGGTGTACTGGACAGAGCCCAGCGCTGGCCATTCAGGGCGCAGCATCTGATCGTAGATACGGTTCAGCGAGCGATATTGCTGGACGGTACCTTTACCGAAGGTCGGCTCACCGACAATCAGCGCACGGCCATAGTCCTGCATTGCAGCCGCAAAGATTTCCGATGCCGAGGCGCTGAAGCGGTCAACCAGTACCACCAGCGGGCCTTTATAGTACACAACGCCATCCGTATCGCTGTCTTCACGTACTTTGCCGTTATTATCGCGAACCTGCACGACCGGGCCAGAAGGAATGAACAGGCCGGAAAGCGAAACGGCTTCCGTCAGTGCACCACCGCCGTTGCTGCGCAGATCGATAATAATGCTGCTGACGTTTTGCTTATCCAGTTTCTGCAGCTGTGCCTTCACGTCATCGGTCAGACCCACGTAGAAGCCTGGAATATCCAGTACGCCCACTTTCTGCGAGCCGACGGTTTTCACCGACATCTTCACCGCACGGTCTTCAAGGCGAATTCGCTCACGAGTCAGGGTGATGGTGCGCGTTTTAGTGCCTTTACCCGCCGGAAGAATTTCCAGACGCACTTTGCTGCCCTTCGGCCCTTTGATCAGCGCAACGACATCATCCAGGCGCCAGCCGATAACATCGACCATCGCTTTACCTGTCTGACCCACGCCAACGATACGATCGCCAACGCTTATCGCTTTGCTCTTCGCCGCAGGGCCACCCGCAACCATGGAATTAATGACCGTGTAGTCATCATCCATTTGCAACACGGCACCGATCCCTTCCAGAGAAAGGCTCATTTCGGTGTTGAACTGCTCGGTATTGCGTGGAGAAAGGTAGTTGGTGTGCGGGTCGATTTCGTGGGCAAAGGACGTCATCGCCAGCGAGAACACATCTTCGCTGTTGGTCTGTGCCAGACGGCGAATGGCGAACTTATAACGACGAGTCAGCGTTTCACGGATCTCTTTGTCGTCTTTGCCCGCAAGCTTCAGGCTCAGTTCATCATATTTAACTTTGCCGTCCCACAGGGCATTGAGCTCTGCTTCGTCTTTTGGCCACGGCGATTTGCTGCGGTCAAGATTGAAGCTGTCATTACCCGTGAAATCCATCGGGCGCTCAAGCACTTTCAGCGCATATTGATAGCGCTCAAAGCGGCGTTTTTGCGCCAGATTGTATAAATCGTAAAAAACGTCCAGCTTGCCGTTGCGCAGTTCGTCGCCGATCTGCGTTTTCCGCGGTTCAAACTGAGCAATATCACTCGCCAGCAGCACATTATGGCTGTAATCGAGAAGATTAAGGTAGCGATCGTAAATCTTTGCCGAGAACGCATTATCGAGATCGAACTGGCGATAGTGTGAACGGGTAAAGCGAGACGTTACTCGCTCGCTTACCGTTGCATGCTGCGCTTCTTCCTTCAGAACCGGAATCTGCGAAGCCTGCGTAATTTCGTCCACGGCGAACGACTGGCCTGCCATCAACAGCATGCCAGCGAGCGCGGTGACCTTAAATAGTGTGTTCATGCCTGGCCCGGCCTCCGTTTCAGAACATCAGATGTTCTGCGCGTACAATCATTGACATACCAGAAGTCAGCTGCACACGAACACCATCTTTGGTGATTTCGAGAACAGTGGCGTCCATTGCATTGTTGCCCGCTTTAACCTTCAGGGACTGGCCCACAGTTAGCGCAGACAGATCGGATACTGGGGTAAAACGCTCTTCACGTTCAACGCGAGGCGCTTTTGCAACAGCCGGTTTTGCCGGATTACGCGGTTTGCGATCGCCAGCCTCTTTACGCGGCGCAGCCGGGCGAGGTTTACGCTCACGACGTGGCGCATCGACCGGTTCACCGGCAGCGATGGCAGCTTCACGTTTTTTCGCCTGCTGCTCAGCACGCTGTGCCTGCACGCGCGCTTTCGCTTCTTCAAGCTGCTGGCGGGCATGGGTCACATGCTGTTCGTCCAGCACGCCGCACGCGTTGCCGTCGAGATCAACACGGGTTGCGCCCGCTTTGATACCGTACAGGTAGCGCCAGCTGGAGGTGTAGAGACGTAATGCGGAGCGGAGTTGGGTTTTGCTGAGATTCATCTCACCCTCAACGCGCGCCACCAGATCCTGAAAAATACCAATTTTCAGGGGGCGTGCTTCACCTTCAGCACTGAAACACTGTGGGAAGCGTTCTGCCAGAAAAGCGATAACTTCTTTACTGCTATTCAACTTAGGTTGATTTTCCATGAAATTTCCTGATTACAACGGACGTAGCCAACATACCGCGGGCATGAACAGGCGTCATTATAATGACGCCATCAGTAAATGCTACGTTATCCGTTGATTATCCTGCGACAGGCTGAAAGAATTTATGATAATCGGTTGCCGCAAGCACCTGTTCTAGCTGCTCTACCAGCTGACGCAGGCCTTGTTCATCTTCCGCGGTAAAGCGAGAATATTCCGGGCTGTCGATATCCAGAACCCCAAGAATGGCATTATTTACCACCAGTGGAAGGACGATTTCGGAGTTACTTGCCGCATCACAGGCGATGTGCCCATCAAAAGCGTGAACGTCTTCCACGCGCTGGACTTCATTTTTTGCCACCGCAGTACCACACACGCCACGCCCTACAGGAATTCGTACGCAGGCAATTTTGCCCTGGAACGGGGCTAACACCAGCGTATCGCCCTCGAGCAGGTAAAATCCGGCCCAGTTCACACCGGAAAGACGTTCAAACAGCAGAGCGCTGGTATTAGAGAGAGTCGCTAAAAAACTGGTTTCACCCGCCATCAATGCCTTAAAATCACGGTTAAGTTCCGCGTAAAACTCTGTTTTGTTCATTATTGAATCACTTGTTAAATGTCTTCGGAATCGGCCAGTGCCGACGCATAGCTCTCATAAATAAGCATTAAATGCGCTCAGGCTCAAGATGATTCCGTTCATAGGTTAAGATAGAGTTATACCTTCATTTCAAAAGCGAATAAATGGCACTCCGAGCTTCTCACATTACGCCGGCAAAAAAGATTACCGTGCAGGCGATAACCCGCCCTCTTGCGCCACCCGCATACCATCGCTGTCCTCAGTGCGACACGCTGTTTCGTTTGCCGGTGCTGAAGTCGTCCCAGAGCGCGTATTGCCCCTGCTGCGATGCAAAAATCCGCGACGGTCGTGACTGGTCGTTAACCCGCCTCGCCGCCATGGCGGTCACCATGATACTGCTGATGCCTTTCGCCTGGAGTGAACCTCTTCTGCGGCTGCATCTGCTCGGGGTGCGGATAGACGCCAACCTGCTACAGGGGATCTGGCAAATGACCGACCAGGGCGACCCTATTCCGGCGGCAATGGTGCTGTTTTGTACGGTCGGTGCCCCGCTGGTGTTGGTGATCGCCATTGCCTATTTATGGCTCGGCAATATTCTCGGGATGAATCTTCGCCCGGTGCTGCTGATGCTGGAGAAACTCAAAGAGTGGGTGATGCTGGATATTTACCTTGTGGGTATTGGCGTCGCCTCGATAAAGGTGCAGGATTACGCGTTTCTGCAGCCTGGCATTGGACTGGTGGCTTTTATCTCTTTGGTCCTATTGAGTATTTTGACCCTTATTCACCTGAATGTGGAACAGCTGTGGGATCGCTTTTATCCCCAGCGTCCGGCGCATCGCCCCGACCCAGGCCTGCAGGTCTGTCTGGGCTGCCACCATACCGGATTTGCCGATGCCCGTGGCCGCTGCCGTCGGTGTCACGTGCCACTGCGCCATCGTCGGGCCCACAGTCTGCAAAAGTGCTGGGCTGCGCTTATCGCGTCGATTATTTTTCTGCTGCCGGCAAACCTGCTGCCTATCTCCATTATCTATGTGAATGGGTCGCGTCAGGAGGATACAATCCTTTCCGGGATTATGTCCCTTGCTAACAGCAATGTTGCCGTTGCCGCCGTGGTCTTCATCGCCAGTATTCTGGTCCCGTTCACCAAAGTTCTGGTAATGCTGACGCTGCTTGTTTCCATTCAGTTTAAGTGTGAGCAAGGGTTACGAACGCGCATACGGTTACTGCGGCTGGTAACATGGATTGGCCGCTGGTCAATGTTGGATCTGTTCGTGATTTCATTGACCATGTCATTGATCAATCGCGATCAGCTTCTTGCTTTTACGATGGGACCCGCTGCGTTTTATTTCGGCGCTGCGGTAATATTGACTATTCTTGCAGTTGAATGGCTGGATAGCCGCTTACTTTGGGACGCACATGAGTCAGGAAACGCCCGCTTCACCGACTGAAGCGAGAATTAAAACAAAACGCCGAATCTCCCCATTCTGGCTGCTACCGGTGATTGCCCTGATGATTGCAGGCTGGCTCATCTGGCACAGCTATCAGGATCGCGGCACCACCATTACTATCGACTTCATGTCCGCAGACGGTATCGTGCCCGGGCGTACGCCTGTGCGTTATCAGGGGGTTGAAGTCGGTACCGTTGAAGAAGTGAGCCTGAGCAAAGATCTCAACAAAATTCAGGTGAAAGCCAGCGTCAAGGGCGATATGAAAGACGCCCTGAAAACCGAAACGCAATTCTGGCTGGTTACCCCAAAAGCGTCGCTTGCCGGGGTTTCCGGGCTGGATGCGCTCGTCGGCGGTAACTACATCGGGATGATGCCGGGGAAAGGCAATCCTCAGGATCACTTTACCGCGTTGGACACCCAGCCACGCTATCGGCTCAATAACGGCGAGCTGATGATCCATCTGCATGCGCCAGATTTAGGGTCGCTCAACAGCGGGTCGCTGGTCTATTTCCGCAAGATCCCGGTCGGTAAAGTTTACGACTACTCCATTAATGCCAACAAACAGGGCGTTACTGTCGATCTGCTTATCGATCGCCGCTTTACCAATTTGGTGAAGAAAGGCAGCCGATTCTGGAACGTCTCGGGCATCAAGGCCGATGTCAGCCTGAGCGGTGCCAAAGTGCAGCTTGAAAGCCTGGCGGCGCTGGTCAACGGCGCGATTGCTTTCGATTCTCCTGAAGGTTCCAAAACAGCCGATCAGAATGATGAATTTGGTCTGTACGAAGATTTGGCTCACAGCCAGCGCGGCGTCATCGTCAAGCTGGATTTGCCTGACGGCGCAGGGTTGAAAGCAGGGTCAACCGCGTTGATGTATCAGGGTCTGGAAGTGGGGCAACTGACGAAACTCACGCTGATCCCCGGTGGCGCGGTGACGGGCGAAATGACCGTCGACCCAAGCGTGGTCAATCTGCTGCGCGAAAATACGCGCATTGAGCTGCGCAATCCTAAGCTGTCTCTCGAAAACACCAATCTCAGCTCACTGCTGACCGGCAGTACGTTTGAACTGGTTCCCGGCGAAGGCAAACCGCAGGATCATTTCGTCGTGGTCCCGGCGGATAAAACACTGCTGCAGGAACCGGGCGTGATTACGCTGTCGCTGAGTGCGCCGGAATCGTACGGCATTGATGCCGGACAGCCCATTGTCCTGCATGGCGTAAAAGTGGGCCAGGTGCTGGAGAGAACGCTATCCGGTAAAGGCGTCGCTTTCTCCGTTGCTATCGATCCGCAGTACAAAGACCTGCTGCACGGTGACAGTAAATTCGTGGTCAACAGCCGCGTGGATGTCAAAGTCGGCCTCGACGGCGTTGAGTTCCTCGGGGCAAGTGCCAGCGAATGGTTGAACGGCGGCATTCGCATTTTACCCGGCGATAAAGGGCCGATAAAGTCTGAATACCCCCTGTATGCCAACCTGGAAAAAGCGATCGAGAATAGCCTCGGCGACCTGCCAACAACCACCATGACGCTGACGGCGGATACGTTGCCGGATGTCCAGGCCGGTTCCGTGGTGCTGTATCGCAAGTTTGAAGTGGGCGAAGTGATCACCGTGCGCCCTCACGCTAACGCTTTTGATATCGAACTGCATATCAAACCGGAGTACCGTCAGTTGCTGACGCAAAATAGCGTGTTCTGGGCCGAGGGAGGGGCAAAGGTGCAGCTGAATGGGGCCGGTTTAACGGTTCAGGCAGCCCCACTCTCCCGTGCGCTGCGCGGGGCTATCAGCTTCGATAATCTGAGCGGTGCCAGTGCCAACGCACGCAAAGGCGACAAGCGTATTTTATATCCATCTGAAACCGCGGCCCGTGCTGTCGGCGGCCAGATAACGCTGCACGCCTTCGATGCCGGAAAACTGGCGCCGGGTATGCCGATTCGCTATCTGGGCATCGATATCGGTCAGGTACAAACGTTGGATCTGATCACCTCGCGCAATGAGGTTCAGGCCAAAGCGGTTCTGTACCCGGAATACGTGAATACCTTTGCCCGTAATGGTACCCGCTTCTCGGTCATTACCCCGCAAATTTCTGCCGCGGGCGTCGAGCATCTTGATACGATCCTGCAGCCGTATATCAACGTTGAACCCGGCCGCGGCGGCAATGCGCGTCGTGACTTTGAGCTACAGGAAGCGACCATCACGGACTCCCGCTATCTCGACGGTCTGAGTATCGTCGTGGAGGCACCGGAAGCGGGTTCACTCAGTATTGGTACGCCGGTGTTGTTCCGCGGCATTGAAGTCGGCACCGTGACGGGCCTGCAGCTGGGCTCCTTGTCCGACAGGGTGATGGTGGCACTGCGAATCAGTCAGCGCTATCAGCATCTGGTGCGCAACAACTCGGTCTTCTGGCTGGCCTCTGGCTATAACCTCGACTTTGGGATTATCGGCGGGGTTATCAAAACCGGGACCTTCAACCAGTTCATTCGCGGGGGTATCTCGTTCGCTACGCCGCCGGGAACGCCGCTGGCGCCGAAAGCGCAGGAAGGCAAACACTTCCTGTTGCAGGATACCGAACCTAAAGAGTGGCGCGAATGGGGCACAGCCCTGCCACGGTGATCCTCAGCGACGCTGGCTTCGTCCTGCCAGCGTCGCTGTGATAAACTGCGCGCCTTATTTCAGAAACGGGTGCGTGTAGTGGCTTATCTTCCAGACTCTTTCCTCGAGGTGATGCGTGCAGCAATGCCCGCTCATCTCTCCTTCGATGATTTCGTTGCCGCCTGTCAGCGTCCGCTACGTCGTAGTCTTCGCGTCAATACGCTCAAAATCAGCGTCGCCGATTTTCTTCAGCTGGTCGCGCCCTACGGCTGGCAGCTTACGCCAGTGCCTTGGTGTGAAGAAGGTTTCTGGATCGAACGTGACGATGACGATGCATTACCTCTCGGCAGTACCGCTGAACATCTGAGCGGACTGTTCTACATTCAGGAAGCCAGCTCGATGCTGCCGGTCAGTGCATTATTCGCCGACGGCAACCAGCCGCAGCGCGTGATGGATGTTGCCGCCGCCCCCGGGTCCAAAACAACGCAAATTGCCGCGCGCATGGGTAACGAAGGCGCGATCCTCGCCAATGAGTTTTCCGCCAGCCGGGTGAAAGTGCTGCATGCCAATATCAGCCGCTGCGGGATCCGTAACGTCGCCCTCACCCATTTTGACGGCCGGGTGTTCGGAGCGGCTTTACCCGAAAGCTTCGATGCCATTCTGCTCGATGCCCCCTGCTCTGGCGAAGGCGTGGTTCGCAAAGATCCGGATGCGCTCAAAAACTGGTCGGCAGAGAGCAACACTGAAATCGCCGGTACCCAGCGCGAACTGCTCGACAGTGCGTTTCACGCCCTGAAGCCTGGCGGCACTCTGGTTTACTCCACCTGCACCCTCAACCGAGAAGAGAATGAAGATGTGCTGGCGTGGCTGCTGTCAGCCTATCCGCAAGCCGTTGAAATCGTGCCACTTGGCGAGCTGTTCCCCGACGCAGAGAAAGCGCTCACCGCGGAAGGCTATCTGCACGTTTTCCCACAGATTTACGACTGTGAAGGCTTTTTTGTCGCCCGGCTGCGCAAAACAGCCGCCATTGAAGCACTGCCAGCTCCCGGCTATAAGGTCGGAAAGTTTCCGTTCATGCCAATGAAAACCCGCGAAGCCGCTGCCGTGGTTGAGGCTGCCGCTGCCGTTGGCCTGCACTGGAATGACAGCCTGTCGCTTTGGCAGCGAGACAAAGAAATCTGGCTGTTCCCAACGGAAATGGCCCCTCTGTTCGGGAAAGTTCGCTTCTCGCGAATTGGCCTGCGCCTTGCCGAAACCTTTAACAAAGGTTTTCGCTGGCAGCATGAAGCCATTATCGCCCTGGAGAGTGATCCCCGTCGTCATTTCGAACTCAACCAGGCTGAAGCCGAAGAGTGGTATCGCGGCCGAGATGTATGGCCGGAAACCCCGCCAAAACAGGATGATGTGATTGTGACCTTCCAGGGGCATCCGCTGGGCCTGGCCAAAAAAGTGGGGTCGCGCCTGAAAAATAGTTATCCGCGTGAGCTGGTTCGCGATGGCAAACTCTTTGCTGCCGCGCGTTCTCCGGAATAAAAAAGAACGCAATCTGACTGGCAAAATACGCGGGGTTGTCTACGCTGAAAAATGGGGGACTTAACTGGTCGTACCACAACGAAGCAGATAACCGGAGAGCAAGATGACTAAAACCCGCGTACGCATTGGCGCCTTCGAAATCGATGACGCCGAAATGCACAGTGAGCAGCAAGGGGAGCGAACGTTAAGCATTCCCTGTAAATCCGATCCCGATTTATGCATGCAGCTTGATGCCTGGGATGATGATACCAGCGTTCCCGCTATTCTTGATGGAGAGCATTCCGTACTGTACCGCCAGCACTACGATCGTCATTCCGATGCCTGGGTTATGCGCCTCGCCTGACCTAACAGAAACCCGCCCGCAGGCGGGTTATCATTCCGGCTAACGCCCGCCTCACTGCAATTGGACGAGAGTCAATTCACCGCCAAAGACCGCGCCCGTATCGATATAGTGTTGATTCCCGGCATCATAACGGTGCTTCAACGGCGTGTGACCAAACCAGAAATGATCGGCGCCGTCAATCTCCGCGTGCTGTCCGGCCAGATGATTACTCAGACGTTGCCGATCCCAAAGCACCCGATGCCAGTCCAACGTCTTTTGCCAGTCATAGTGGTTATCAGGATAATCCGCATGGGCAATGACATGAATCCCCTTCAGCGTATCCACTTCCATGACCAGCGGCAGATACCGACAGGCAGAGAGCCGACTTTTGGTCTCCGCCTTTTGGCTTTCGGAACACCGCTCAAACCACTCGCCGCCGTTGATTGCCCAGAGCGCCAGCTGCTGATTATCCAGTGCATCAATGGCCATTTGTTCATGATTCCCGCGAATAGCCAAAAACCATCTTTTATCAAGAAGCTCAAGGCATTTCAGGCTGTCTGGCCCCCGGTCGATAAGGTCCCCTACTGAAATAAGAAGATCCTCGCCTGGATTAAATTTCAGGGCCTTAAGTCGGGCCATCAGCAATGCGTGACAACCATGCAGATCGCCCGTCAGCCAAATATGTTGGTAATGCGTACCGTCAACTCTCTGATACATAATTACCTCCCGCCCCTTAAGTATAGAAGAAAGGGGTTGTTTTCGATGCCCACCAATTAACAACTTAAACTCAGCATCAACAAACCGGGAATAAAGGTTCCGCAACCATTAAAGGTTGACCTGTCTGCCGCTAAAATAACTGCTGAATTAAGATGAGGTTATTATCGTGTCGGACAACACCCTGCATTCCAGCCAGTTACTCACAGCGAATGAACACCTGATTACCGATTTAGTTCGCGGAAAAGTCACCCCTGCGCCTATCTGGAAAAAAACCGAATACCGACTGAAATTCCTTTTGCGTACCCTCATTTTTTACCGGGCAACCCGCACGATGCTGGACAGCCTTGGCCAGCGTCCGGATTTTATGCAGTTGCTGAAAGCTCAGGTGACGCTGCCAAGTAAACCACACCGCCAGTATCTGGCCCGGGGTTTATCGTCTGTTCAGCGGGCCGAGGCCATCGTCGGGCACTATCAATTTGTGGATTCGCTGCAAAGCCCGAAGGTGGTAGAAGCGCTTACCGCCATGGATCCTGTCGCCCTTCTGCATTTCGAAGGGAAAGAGGGTGCAAAATTCACCCTCTATGCGTCCTGTGCCCATAAGGCTGAACGTGAAGGCGAAAGTACGGTCTGGTTCTGTAATGAAGAAAACACCCTTCTTGCCAGCGCGACGTTTAGCGTGACGCGTACGGAAAACGGCTGGGCGTTAGTTATCGGTGGACTGCAGGGGCCACGTCGCAACGTTTCCCACGACGTCATCCGCGTCGCGACTCGCGCCTGCTATGGGCTTTTCCCAAAGCGGATTATCGTTGAGTTTTTCGGACTGCTGGCCGCGCAATGCAACATCACCAGCCTTTCTGGCGTCAGTGACAACGGTCATGTTTTCCGCGCCCTTCGCTACCGTTTCAGCAAAGGCCGCCATTTCCATGCCAGCTATGATGAGTTTTGGGCCTCTATTGATGGAGTGAAATCCGGTCCTTTCCTCTGGCAGTTGCCCGTTCAGCAAGCGCGAAAACTGATCGATGAGATCCCCAGCAAGAAGCGCGCCGAATATCGCCGCCGTTTTGCCCTGCTGGATGAGATGCAAAACCAGTTTAGCGCGCTGTTCACCCCTCACGCCTGAAGGTAAGGGGTTGGGATGCCTGCATCCCAACCGGCCATTGCTTCTGCGATGACATTTTCGTTATCATCGGAGGATCCCTCCGATGAGTGCAGACGAAACGTGCCGGTTATGAGTAAAACTGAAATTATCCTAATAATTCTTGTTGTTATTATTCTGACCTTCGCCATTTGGTTCGTTTTCAGCAACCAGATCTGGGTGCTGGTCAGCTATCTTGAAACACTGCTGTACCCAGAAATCGTGACGCCGGAATAATCTGTCCCGAATGGGCAAATCCTTTTTTAAACAAATCGGCGTTTGAACCCGACTCTGTTCCTCAATACCATTCCCCATGAAACAGAAACAGGGCTTTTGTTCATCCCAACAAGGTCATGTTTTCGTTTCAGGTCTGTCTGAATCCAAACCCTGGACGCGCAACTTTCAGGCCAAAAACCTGTGGTACTGCATATCCCTGTAAAGCCACAGAAGTAAGTCCGAAATATAATATTCATTGCAAGCTTTCCCCTTTATCCTGCGAAGTGAAGGGGATTTTTTTTGCCTGCACTTTCCCTTAATCTAATTCCCCTCAAACCATAGTCTTCAGCTGGCAAATACCTCTTGAGAGTGATTTTGTTGTCATAAAACAGAGCCAGACTGCAACCAACGTGTGGAAAACGTTAGCGGGTGAGTTACTGATGTGACTTGCAAATAAAAAAGACCGGATACGAATTCCGTTCTCCCCCCTTCGTTTTTGCTCGTACACATCAATCGCTTATTTCAAATGTTTCCTGCATCAGGACCTTATTTTCAGCACCGGCTTTTGACGTGGGAGGTCATCGGTGAGCGCCTTCCTTACCGTTTTTCAAAAGCCTGAACTGTTCTCGCTCCTGCTCGTTTCAGAGATGTCCGGCGTTTATCGAACCCGTGTTAATCTGCACCGGCATACCGGAACGTCGCGTCAGTGCAGTGCTGACGACGCTTGCATCGACACCCGCCCCTTCGGTGGCATCCCGCAGCTGCGTGGTCATCGGCAGCGGGACTTTCCGGTCAGATTCAAACTCGGCGCGGTTACGCGACAGTGGCTCGTGGACTTCAAGCCAGCGCTGCCCGTCTGGCTCAAGGGTCGTTTTCACCGGCTGATCGATAAACTGCACGCGCGTGCCGACCGGCACGTTATCAAACAGGTATTTGATATCGTCTTTTCTCAGGCGGATACAGCCCTGACTCACCCGCAGGCCAATGCCAAAGTTGGCGTTGGTACCGTGAATGGCGTACAGCTTGCCGATGTAAATGGCATACAGCCCCATCGGGTTATCTTCCCCCGGCGGCACGAACGCCGGCAGGGTTTTACCCTCGCGGGCATACTCTTTACGGGTGTTCGCCGTTGGCGTCCAGCCCGGTGCCTCCTGCTTACGCTCCACGTAGGTCACCCAGTTACGCGGCGTTTCCCGCCCCGCCTGACCGATACCAATCGGCAAAACCTGCACCGTGTTGCTCCCTTCCGGATAGTAGTACAGGCGCATCTCCGCGACATTTATCACAATGCCCTGACGTGCGGTATCCGGCAAAATCAGCTGCTGAGGAATGGTCAGCTGCGTACCGGCACGCGGCAGGAACGGATCCACCCCGGGGTTGGCCTCGGTCATATTGCTGAACCCCTGATCGTACTGCGCAGCAAAATACTCCAGAGGTTGGGTGTTCCCTTCCGGTACGGTTACCACAAACGATTTACCGACCAGGCGACTCCCTTCCGGCGGCAGAGGATAGGTCACCGCCAGTGCGCTGTGAGTCACGGCGGCAAGCACGAAGGCCAACGAAGTTAAACGCATCATCATTTCCCTGTTCTTAAACATGATTGAGATACGTTAAATATAACGCGCCAGCGCGAGTTTTATGAAGAAAGTCTGCGAAATTGGGTGGCAAAGTGCCTGCCCGAAGAAGATCATTCGCGTAGCGCTCGGTTAGCGACGTCTGGCACTGGTAAGGGGATCCAAGGGCCGCTGTGAGCGAGGAGCGGACATGAGTCAATCCACTTTCATCTGCTGAATATCAACTCTGGCTATCTCTTGAGAGTAACCACTTCTTCAGCGTCTATGCTTGATCATCGTCTCGCCAGTCCCATTGTCTAACTCATAGAGCTGAAACGATGTGTGATCAGCGATAAGCTCAGCAAGGTCAGGGGAGTGACTGGTTAGCCATATTTGTGAATATCGTGACGATTCCACAATAAGTTTCGCGAGTGCCGGGAGTAAAAGCGGATGCAGGCTATTTTCTGGTTCATTTAAAGCAAAGAATGAAGGAGGGCGTGGGCTGAGCAGCGCAACAGCCAGGCATAAAAAACGCAATGTTCCGTCTGACATTTCGCTTGCCAGCAAAGGGCGACTTACACCTTTTCGCCGCATTTTCATTGCAAATAAGGAGTTCTCATTTTCGCAATAAAACGAACATTCAGGGAAAGCATCAGCAAGTATTTCAGTGAGTAATTCTGAGTCACCAATTTCAATAATTGTCTGAAATGCAGCGGCCAGGTTGGTGCCGTCACTAAATAATGCAGGAGAACGATGCCCGACATTTGCCGTCCTCAGAGCAGATGTTTTAGAGACATCAAATTCGTGATAAAAACGCCATTTCCGCATAGTTTCTCTGACCTGGGAGATCTCTGGATATTTATGAGGCTCGCCAAAATGGCCGAAAATGGATTCATTCTCATAGACAGCGTCTGTATACGCATTTTTATGACCATCAATATCAACTAAAAAAGCGGCACTATTTTTGCGGTGTAAGACGTTCGAACTTGGACGTCTCCCAGAATTACCAATCCATATGTTTTCTTCTTTGAATACAGGATCTAAGGAAAAATGAGTGGGATACGGCAACTTATCTGGAAATCCAATTTGCATTTCATAATCAAAATCATCAGTCTGGCATGACAACACAATGCGTCTCGGTTGCCCAACGGTTACTCTGGATTCCCCAGACCACATCACATTCTCAAGGCCACCTTCGTCACTCAGATGCGTCGAAAATTGACCGTCAGCGGCAGCCGAAAGTAACTGAATCCCTTTGTAAATATTTGATTTACCACATCCATTACTGCCAAATACAACATTAAGCTTGCCAAGTTCAATGTCGATATTGCGCACTGAACGAAAATTTTGTATTTGAATGCGGTTAATCATGGCTTACTTCCCGTGGTATCACAATGCAGGTCGATCTAGGTACGGCAAGCATAATACCATATCCCTCGCGGCCCTTCGGAGGAGTAACCCACGAACTGTAGATTTATTCACCACGTTATAATGTCCGCTCCTGGCACAAGACAGACATTTAAATCTGCCTGAATCCTTTACTGCCCGTGACTCACCGGACGACCGGCAGATCTGAGTATCGCGTGGTATACCGCGGAGAAAGTCTCTCTCTCTTCATCTGCCACTGCTGCTGGATCCCCTGCCCGGCAAAGTACAACGTCCCCCGGCCCTCTTTCGCATTGAGGTGATCCAACACCGCCATCAACTTTTCACTCCCGGCGCGCGGCGCGTTGTCGTCAAACAGATTGAGCTGCGCCACCCCCTGGCTGAAAAAGTCACCCAGCATAATTCCCGCTTTCTGGTATCGATGACCGTCACGCCAGATGGTATCGAGGCAACGCGTGGCTGCGCTGATGATGTCCCGGCTGTCCTGCGTTGGCGTTAGCAATTTCACTGCAGCGCTGTTGCCATAGTACGGTTCATGCAGAGCGAATGGCGAGGTTTTGACGAATGCTGAGACAAACCGGCAGTATTGATGCTCACTGCGCAGCTTCTCCGCTGCCCGCGTGGCATAGCTGCAGATAGCCTGGCGCATCTCTTCGTATTCAGTAATGCGTCCGCCGAAGGAACGAGAGCAGATAATCTCCTGTTTCACAGGCGCAAACTCTTCCAGCCCGAGGCAAGGTTCTCCACGCAGTTCGCGAACCGTCCTTTCCAGCACGACATTGAAGTGCTTCCTGATAAACCGAATATCGGTATCAGCAAGCTGGAGGACCGTTTTGATCCCCATAGACTCAAGCTTTTTCGATATCCGCCGACCGACGCCCCACACCTCATCTACGGGCAATGCCGCCATCAATTTCCGCTGACGATCGACATTCGATATATCAACCACCCCACCCGTTTGCCGCTGCCATTGCTTTGCCGCATGATTCGCCAGCTTCGCGAGAGTTTTGGTTTGAGCAATCCCTACTCCTACGGCGAGGTGCGTCCGTTGAAGTACCGTCGCCTGGATTTCCCTGCCAAACTCAGTCAGATCGCGACAATTCCGAACGCCTGTCAGATCACAAAAGGCCTCGTCGATTGAGTATATTTCGCAGCGAGGCGACATCTCCTCAAGCGTGGTCATTACCCGGTTCGACATATCGGCATAGAGCTCGTAATTACTGCTAAAACAGACTACACCCTGCCGCCGGAACTGCTCCTTCTGCTTGAAATACGGCTCACCCATTTTCACAAATGGCTTTGCTTCAGCAGAGCGCGCAATCACGCAGCCGTCGTTGTTCGACAATACGACCACCGGTCGCCCTTTCAAATCAGGCCGGAATACGGTCTCGCAGCTCGCATAGAAAGCATTAACATCCACCAGCGCAAACATGATCAGTTAGCAGACTTGACGATGTACGTGACTACCCCGAAGATTTCGAGGTTGTCTTCTCCCCCAATCATAATTGGCGGATAGAGAGGATTCTCGGGTTTGAGCATCACGACAGGATGGAGCTGCAAACGCTTCACCGTGAACTCCCCATCGACAGCAGCAATCACAATGTCGCCGTGTTCAGCCTTTATCGAACTATCCACGACCAGCAAATCCCCCTCACCGATCCCGGCGTCAGCCATGGAATCACCCGATGACTTAACAAAATAGGTCGCGCTGGGATGCTGAACCATCAGATCGTTCAGGTCGATTCGCTGCTCTACGTAATCCTGTGCGGGGCTGGGAAACCCGCAGTGAACGGGATCGCTAAACAAGGGTAGCACGACACTCTGGCGCAGTTCAGCGGGTGAATAAAACTTCATAATGAACTCACTCATATTGACACTGTTTATACATACAGTATATATACTGTCTTTGTATACAGTAAAGAGGAGCTAAAGCATGTTCGTGGAACTCGTTTATGACAAAAGGAATTTTGAGGGTTTACCGGGTGCAAGAGAGATCATTCTTGGTGAGCTGAGCCAGCGTATCCACCGTATCTTCCCGGATGCAGAGGTACGCGTTAAACCGATGATGACCCTACCGGCCATCAACACCGATGCCAGCAAACATGAAAAAGAGCGCATCAGCGCCGCTGTGCAGGAGATGTTTGAAGAGGCTGAATTTTGGCTGGTTGCTGAATGAGTAGCGTCAACAATATGATTATCTCTGATGTGAGGATTTGCCTCCCGCCGGGTCTCGACAGGTAAGTTATCCTGCATTTAATGCCTCAACACCGAACATGCATGCTGCCCGCGAAGTCTCAGCCCGAAGCACAGAAGACGGGAGGATTCGCGCAGCAGTTTGATGGATAAAAGTGAAAAAGGGTGGCCTGTTTCGCCGGTGGATTAGCGCGTGTTTCGGATCAGGTGGGTGGATTGATGTTCAGACATTCCGTAACGCTGAACAAAAACTTCGAGTTTTTCGTCCCCTGTTTCATTGAAAAAGGTTTCACCACCGAGGCTGTGGAGGTTACCGGATATGACATGCCCTCTTTCGACGTCATATCCACCAAGCAACTCAGCAACAGTGAACTCATCGAATGAGTCCCGAATAACAATGTAGCCAGTGCGACGTTCATGATGAACAACGACTCCGCGCATAATAACCTTCCTTCATGGTTGTAGGAACTCAGCAGGATACCACCGAGCCTGGCGTGGCAAAAAGACTGGCGCATTAAAAGCTTAAACGTAGCACGAAAACGTCCTTCCCTCCTTTCACCGATTCGCCGATGGGGACGGGTTTGTTCGCGTGTATGCGTTTCCCGTTGCGGCAAGGCAGCTCAGCGCTCATGACGAGGCCTGCGCTAATTTCATCGATTAACGTGTCTTTATTCGTTTAACGTCGTCAGCCATTGTCGGGTTGGCAGCGGTAACAGCACAACGCCGGGAAATGACGAAGAGGTACCTGGACTGATGGCAAAATAAGTCCATGATGATCTGATTTTTTCGTGTAAAAAAAATGTTAAAGCCGAATTTGTTGTGATATAAAAGGAAAAGACCGAATACGAGATTTCGATAAAATTTCGATATGGTCCCTGTAAGTTGCTGATATAGCTTACAGATAAAAAGAGACCGAATACGATTCCTGTATTCGGTCCAGGGAAATGGCTCTTGGGAGAGAGCCGTGCGCTAAAAGTTGGCATTAATGCAGGCTAAAGTCGCCTTGCCCTTTAAGAATAGATGACCATGCCAGGTTTTCCAGTCCGCGACAAAAGTGGTCAGAAAAAAACCGGGCGTAAAGCGTCACACAACGTAAAAACCGCAAGCTTTCACCAGGAAAACTTGCGGTTTTTTATTGCCTTTCAGAAGGTTAGCCGAAGCGACTAGCAGAGTGTTTGCGCCCGGGCAATAAACGGCTCAAGGCTCATTTTCTGCCCTGCATGCGCAGGATCCTCAATCTGAATCACTGAAATGGGCTGCGCGGTGGTTTTCCCCTCTTTCACTTCCTGTTCCGCCACGCTATTGAGAGGATACTGCACCAGCGTGCTGGGATTAATCGCATACAATGCATTCCCTGGACGGCAGGTTAACATGACCTCTTCACGGTTAAATGCCCACTTGTCCTTGCCGACTTCAAAACGGCTCACGGTGATCACCTGAGGAGCCGCCAGTGCTACTCCAGAAGTTGCCAATAACATCAAAGATATAACGAATTTTTTCATGATTTTGCCAGTTAGTTCAGAACGGTTCCCAGGTGGCGAACAGACTCACAGCCGCCAGCACCAGGGTTCCCAGAATGAGCTCCGCCTGTGTGGTACGCAAAAACAGGCTTTCAGTACGCGACCTGTCTGTCGCCATCCGTGGAACCAAAACATACCTGTTTGCCAGCGCAATGACTACCATCAGCGCCACCAGTGCCGATTTTATCAGCAGCAGCTTGCCGTAGGCCGTTGAGCTCACCAACGTGCCCTGAATGAGCAACGTGTTAATAATGCCGCTCACGATAACCCCCGCCACAGCCGCATGGCCATAACGCGAATAGCGCATCATGGTGACGATGGCCGCTGTCCGCCAACGCCCTTTTGCCAGCCTCAGACAGTATGCAAAAGGCAGCAAACCACCAAACCAGGCGGCGGCACACAACAGATGCACCGCGTGATTCGTACGCTGTAGCGCCCCGCTGATACCGTCGCGCATCGCGGCATGCCCCACGCCTGCCATCAGCAGAAATTGCGCGACGCAGAGGATAATAAGCACAGGCATCTGTCGGTGTGGACGTAACCACAGCACCACAACGCTCACCCAGGCCAGCAGAATTTGCCACAGCCAGACGCTACCAAACCGTGTTCCTGCAACGGCAAGCCAGACATCAGGGCTAAACACATCCCCCCACCCATCAGCCATCAACCCACCCTGCGCCATGAGCATCAACGTCGAGGTCACCGCACTGAGCAGTAAGGTCACCCGAAGGAGGCCAGTGAAGCGCTGCGCTATCAGGCGTCGCAGTGAGGGCGCAGCCCAGGCAGCGGCATATAACAGGCAACCGAAGGCCAGCATCAGGGTCACAAAATGTCCCCAACGCAGCCCGGCATAGACGTACGCCAGCGCCATTATTTGACGCTAAAGCGATACTGGCCCTGGGTTTTGTGTCCATCGACCGACACAACGTGCCATTTCACGGTGTAGTCACCCGACGTCAGAGTCTGTTCAACAGGAACGGACATCTGTTTGTTATCTTTTTCATTCAGCGCCACAGCACCAACAGGAACCGTTGCCTGCTGTGGCCCGGTCAACGTGACGCCGCTGAATTTGGCCTCAATGCCTTCAGAAAAACTGAGCGTCAGCGCCTGAGGAGCCTTGTCGACCTGCGTATCGGCAGCCGGGGATTGCTGTTTGAGGTGGGCATGTGCGAAGGCAACGGAAGTGGTTAACATGCAGGTCAGGAAAACACCCGCGCACAGCGCGCGTGAAGCAATGGTGGTCATACTCTTCATTCCCTTTAGTTATGTATCTGGGGGAGAGAATAACGCTCAATAATGTTTACGTCGAGATTCCCCGCTGCCGGACTTGCTATTCTGCGAGACTCTTAGTAGTTTTTGCCCGGATTATTGAAGGAGCACATCATGAACAGCAATCTGGCACAACTTCCCCAGGATGAGATGGACAAAGTGAATGTCGATCTTGCCGCCGCAGGCGTGGCCTTCAAAGAGCGCTATAACATGCCGATTGTGGCTGAGGTGGTGGAACGTGAGCAGCCCGCCCACCTGCGTGACTGGTTTCGCGAGCGCCTGATCGCACACCGACTGGCCTCGGTTAATCTCTCCCGCCTGCCGTATGAGCCAAAACAGAAGTAAGAATTACGGACTGTTACACTTCCTTACACTGCCGCTGCTACAATCTTGAGAAGATTCTGAAGCATTTATCAGGGACATGTGTAAGGAAGCCACTATGCCTGTATGGACTATTGCTGCAGCTCAATACTCAGCCCGCAACAGGAGCGTTGCGGAAAACGTAGCTCACCATCTCCAGTTTATCGAAGCCGCCGCCCGGCTTGCCTGTAATCTGGTCGTTTTTCCCGAGATGTCGTTAACGGGCCCGGCAAACCATCAGCCGCTGCCGCCTTCGCCCGACACCGAATTACTGCATCCACTCAGCCATGCCGCCACCCGGTATGGTATGACCATCGTCGCCGGTCTTCCTGTTGAGATGAACGGCGAGAACCGCAAAGGGATCGCGATTTTCATGCCCGGCGCCCCGACTCCGCTGACGCTTCAGCAGGGTCAGGGCACCTGTCTGACGCCACAAACCAATCAGGTGAGCGTGCTGGCTCCTGATGCAGAAGGTAATGAACTTGATCCTAACGCATCGCTGCTGGCAACCGGCACCTGTACCCACGAGTGTCAGCAGCAGCAATCCGTCCAGCAGCTACAACGGCTGGCACATAAATATGCTATTGCGGTGCTCAAGTCGAATTATGCGGGTGGCAGTGCGTTATGGGATGAAAGCGGTCAGCTGATCGTCCGTGCCGATAGCGGCGATCTGCTGCTTACGGGGCGTAAATACGAAGGCGGGTGGGAAGGCGATATCATTCCTCTGCGCGAAAGCCTCTACGTCATTGACGAAAGCTGTTGCGACGCATAACCTTCCCCTTTTAGCCGGGAGAGCACCACTATGTTACGCGTTATCGATACGGAAACCTGCGGTTTACAGGGAGGCGTGGTCGAAATTGCCTCAGTGGATATCGTTGACGGTAAAATCACTAATCCCATGAGCCACCTGGTTCGCCCGGACAGACCGATTAGCCCACAAGCCATGGCCATTCACCGCATTACGGAAGACATGGTCGCGGACAAGCCCTGGATAGAAGAGGTTGTGCCGCACTATCAGGGCTGTGCGTGGTATGTGGCACATAATGCCAGCTTTGACCGTCGTGTGCTCCCGGAGATGAATGGCGATTGGATCTGCACCATGAAACTGGCGCGCCGTCTTTGGCCTGGCATCAAATACAGCAACATGGCGCTCTACAAGTCTCGCAAGCTCAGCGTTGCCACTCCACCGGGTCTGCATCACCACCGAGCCTTATACGACTGCTACATCACCGCCGCGTTGCTTATCGACATCATTAACGTCTCGGGCTGGACGCCGGATCAGATGGCAGACATCACCGGACGCCCGGCATTGCTGACCACCTTCACGTTTGGCAAGTACCGTGGCAAACCGGTTGCGGAAGTGGCCGAGAACGATCCCGGCTACCTCCGCTGGCTGTTTAATAACCTCAATTCAATGAGTCCTGAACTGCGCATGACGCTCAAACACTGGCTGGGTGAGTAATCAGCGCGGCGCCTGGCCCGGCAGCGTTCCCTGGGCCAGAGCAATCAGGAAGGTATACTCCAGCGCCACCCCTTCGTAGCTCTTGAAGCGCCCGGATTTGCCTCCGTGCCCGGAATCCATATCGGTACACAGCAGCAGCAGATTGTCATCCTTCTTAATCTCGCGAAGTTTGGCCACCCACTTTGCCGGTTCCCAGTACTGTACCTGAGAATCATGTAGCCCCGTGGTCACCAGCAGGTGCGGATAGGCTTGTGCCGTCACGTTGTCATAGGGGCTGTACGATTTCATATAGTGGTAATACTCCTCGTCCTGCGGATTACCCCACTCTTCAAACTCCCCGGTGGTCAGGGGAATCGACTCATCCAACATGGTGGTGACCACATCAACAAACGGCACCTGCGCGATAACCCCGTGGAACAACTCAGGACGCTCGTTGATAGCCGCCCCCATCAGCATCCCTCCGGCGCTGCCGCCCATGCCGTAGCAGAGTAACGGATCGCCATAGCCCTGTGCCAACACCGCGTCACAGACGTCCAGATAGTCATTGAAGGTGTTTTTCTTCAGCAGGAATTTGCCATCTTCATACCACTGCTGCCCAAGCTCCCCGCCGCCGCGAATATGGGCGATGGCGAAAACAAACCCACGATCGAGCAGACTGAGGCGACTGCTGCTGAAGTCAGCATCCATACTCGCGCCGTAGGAACCGTAGCCATAGACCAGCAGCGGATTTTTCCCTTTGCGGAAATGCTTGCGGTGATACACCAGCGAAACAGGCACCTGCACGCCGTCGCGGGCGTTGACCCACAGATGTTCGCTGCGATACAGGCTGGCGTCGAAGCCTTTCACTTCCTGCTGTTTAAGGACTTTACGCTCGCCGGTGTCCATATCCAGTTCAAACAGCGTATCCGGCGTGGTCATCGAGGAGTAGCCATAGCGCAGCCGTGAGGTGTCGGGTTCCGGATTGTAGGCCACCCACGTGACATACGCCGGATCGTCAAAAGCAATCCCCGTCACTTCCCGGGTCTTGCGATTGATTTGCCGCAGGCTGGTCAACCCACGCTGTCGCTCTTCCACCACCAGCCAGTCCGTGAACAGCGTAAAGCTTTCCAGCATCACGTCGTCTCGTGGCGGGATCAGCGTTTCCCAACGGCTCTCATCACGCACAGAGGAACGGTACAGCCCGAAATTTTTCCCGTCCCGATTAGAGCGCAGATAAAAATTGTGCTGGAAGTGGTCCACGCTGTACTCATGGTCTTTGCGACGCGGTAAAAAGCACAGCGGCTCAGCATCCGGCAATTCAGCATCGATCAGCAGGACTTCACTGGTTGTCGCACTGGAGAGATGAATAACCACATAGTGACGGGAGCTGGTTTTGTGCAGGCTGACGTAAAAGGTATCGTCTTTCTCTTCATAGACCAGATTATCTTCAGCAACCCGTGTCCCTACGGTGTGACGCCAGACCTGGTAAGGCAGCAGGGTCGTGGGATGTTTACGCACGTAGTACAGCGTCTGTGAGTCATTGCCCCAGATAAATTCCGGTTCGATATTTTCCAGCGTTTCCGGAAACCAGGTCTCGTTTTCAAGATGGCGGATGCGCAGGCCATACTGGCGACGCGACAGATAGTCTTCGGTCACCGCCAACAGCGTATTGTCGGGTGAAACCCCAATTCCGCCGAGGGTATAAAACTCGCTGTGTGCTGCACGCTGATTGCTGTCCAGCAGCAGCTCCCACTCGTCCCACGCCTCTTTTTGCACCGACTGACGCTGATAAAGCGCGTATTCGCATCCCGGTTCGTAAATCTGCCGGTAGCGGTAACCGTTTCTGCTGTAGGGTGCAGAGACTTCACGCTGAGGGATGCGATCAACAATCTCTTTCAGTACCTGATCCTGAAGGCTACGCTGCGAGGCCATGACCTCATGACCGTAGTCATTTTCCCGCTTCAGATAATCCAGGACCTCAGGCGCCGCGCGATCGTCGTCGCGCAGCCAGTAATAGTTATCAACTCGGGTATCGCCATGCAGGGTCATGGCATGAGGAATGCGTTTGGCTTTTGGTGGCATGTCGTTGTTCTTCTGACTTGTTCTTCACTGAATACATCCCCTAAGGGTGGCAAAAGTGCAGAACGATGCAAGCGAAACATGCCATTACATGATTAAAGAGCCTGTTTTTGCGTCTTCAGGTCCGCTTCAATCCCATCACGCACCTCCTGTGGGATCTTCAGGGCATCCCCCAGCGCATTCAGGTAGCTACGCTCCATAAAATGATCGACATCGATTGCCGCACAACTCAAAAAGTAGAGTTCAAGCGCCTCTTCTTCGTTCTGGACGCCGCGGGCCAGACTCTGGGGATCCAGCGGTTGAGCAATCGCCTTTTCGACCACCGACCTGCCCTGTGCTTCAATTCCTGCCTCACGAAGATGCTGCTCGATGGCTGCCGTTTCCTGCGCGTCGATGTGTCCATCACTTTTCGCGGCGAACACCAGCGCATACACCAGCCTTTCAGCCCGGACGTCAACCGGGCTGGTCTCCTGACCAAAGCCCGGCTCACTTTGATGGGCGGTGCGAACTTTATCTTTGTACTTATTCCACAGAACTGTGCCGGCAACGGCGCCTCCGCCTACCAGCAGCGCACCCGTGCCGTATTTTGCTAAGAGCTTACGCGAGGACTTACTGGAAACGAGCAACCCGGCGAGTCCGCCAAGCGCTCCCGGCACCAGAAGCTTACTGAGCCCCTGCCCGCCGGAGGGCTGAGCAGAGGAAGAGGTTTGTCCGAGCAGTGATTGCAGTTGATTAAGCCAGTTTGTCATTTTTTCCTCGCCAGGCTGAGAAAGAGGATTTCAGCGTAAGCGAGAAGTTGTAAGGATTCGTCTGGCTGGACTAAATATACGAAAATTACTGCGCTTTATATATCGCGCTGCCTGCCGCACAATCCACAACGACGCGGTAATGCAGGTCGGCACTTTTACCGCGAACGGTCAGCGGAACCTGCCATTGGTCGTTTTTACCGGTGATTTCCTTACTGTTCACCCACGCAACCGGATCGGACTGCCCCAATTTTTTCTGATCGTCAGGCCATTGGGTGATCCTGTTGCCGGTATAGTCCTGCTTAACGCTCGCCGCAATACCATCAGCATCCATCCCCGTGCACTTGGGAAACTTCACTGTTTTTTCACTGGCCGCCTGCGCTGCAACGCTGCTCATCATCAACACCACTGCCGCCAGTAATCCTGCTTTGTTCATCTTTTTTCTCCTTCTACAGATAACCCTCAAAAGCATGGTACAAATCGGCAGCAACGCAAGTAAGCACCTGTTATTTCACATGACGTTCGTCACCCGAGACAGACGCAAACGTTTTCGTATATACTGACGCCCACTTTAATACTGTGGAATTTGGTGATGACTGTACTAGGCACAGCGCTGCGTCCGGCAGCAACTCGAGTGATGTTATTGGGTTCAGGCGAACTGGGGAAAGAAGTCGCGATTGAATGCCAACGTCTTGGCGTGGAAGTGATTGCCGTAGATCGCTATGCCGATGCCCCGGCAATGCATGTGGCTCATCGCAGCCATGTGATCAATATGCTGGACGGTGCGGCGCTCAAGGCGCTGGTCGAGCAGGAAAAACCTGATTATATCGTGCCTGAAATTGAAGCTATCGCCACCGATATGCTGATAGCGCTGGAACAGTCAGGTCAGCACGTCGTGCCGTGTGCGCGTGCCACCCAGCTCACCATGAACCGTGAAGGTATCCGCCGCCTGGCTGCTGAAGAGCTTAAGCTACCGACGTCCCGCTACCGCTTTGCCGACAATGAACAAAATTTCCGCGATGCCGTTTCAGCGATTGGCCTGCCCTGCATCGTCAAGCCGGTGATGAGTTCATCCGGTAAAGGTCAGAGTTTTATTCGCAGTGAAGAGCAGCTTGCTGCGGCGTGGCAGTATGCGCAACAGGGTGGACGTGCCGGTGCCGGGCGGGTGATTGTCGAGGGGGTAGTGAATTTCGATTTCGAAATCACGCTACTGACCGTCAGCGCCTCCGACGGTGTGCATTTCTGTGCCCCTGTGGGCCATCGCCAGGAAGACGGCGATTATCGCGAATCATGGCAGCCGCAGCAGATGAGCGAGCGAGCGCTGGCACGAGCTCAGGCAATTTCCCGTGAAGTGGTGTTGGCACTCGGCGGCCATGGCCTGTTTGGCGTTGAGCTGTTTGTCTGCGGGGATGAGGTTATTTTTAGCGAAGTGTCCCCTCGCCCTCATGACACCGGGATGGTGACGCTGGTTTCTCAGGACCTGTCAGAATTTGCCCTGCACGTCCGCGCATTCCTTGGCCTGCCGGTGGGCGGTATCCGTCAATACGGCCCGGCGGCTTCAGCCGTGATCCTGCCGAACATGACCAGCAACAACGTCAGCTTTGGCAACCTCGACGCCGCTGTGGGCGCGGGTGTGCAGCTTCGTCTGTTTGGTAAACCGGATATCGATGGAACACGTCGTTTAGGCGTGGCGTTAGCCGTGGCGGAGGATGTGGACACTGCGGTTGAACGGGCGAAGGTGGCGGCAGCGGCAGTGAGCGTCCGCGGCTAAAAAATTGCCGGGCGGCACGTTGTTTGCCCGGCCTACGTCAGATCTTGTAGGGCGGGTAAGCGTAGCGCCACCCGCCGCAAAAAACTTATTTCGCGCCTTCAACCGCTTCGCGAGCGAGTTTGGTGATGCGGTCGTAGTCGCCAGCTTCCAGTGCGTCTGCCGGTACCAGCCAGGAACCGCCGATGCACAGCACGCTTTTCTGTGCCAGGTAGTCACGGTAGTTGGCCGGAGAGATACCGCCTGTTGGGCAGAAACGGATGTGCGCGAACGGACCCGCTATCGCCTGCAGCGCTTTCACGCCGCCATTGGCTTCTGCCGGGAAGAATTTAAACTCTTTCAGACCGTAGTCCATGCCGAGCATCAGTTCAGATACGGTGCTGATACCTGGGATCAGTGGAATCGTCCCTTCGGTTGCCGCTTTCAGCAGCGGCTCAGTCAGACCCGGGCTGATAGCAAACTGCGCGCCAGCTTCGGTGACTTCTTTCAGCTGCTGAACGTTGGTGACGGTGCCTGCACCGATGATAGCGTCGGGGACTTCTTTCGCAATGGCACGGATAGCGTCCATTGCACATGCGGTGCGCAGGGTCACTTCCAGGACACGTACGCCACCCGCAACCAGCGCTTTCGCCATAGGTACCGCGTGCTCAAGCTTGTTCACCACAATCACCGGTACGACCGGGCCGTTAGTCAGGATAGCTTCTGCAGTTGTTTTCCAGTTTTTCATCAGAGTTGTTCTCTCGCCAGATCAATTAATCTTGTCGTATTAAAAAGTGATACAGGTTGCGCCCTGTTCCGCACCGGAGAGTTTCTCGCGCAGTGCGCTGAACAGCTCGCGTCCGGTACCCACTCGTGATGCGCTCAAATTGGGAATATGCGGCTTACGCGCAGCCAGTACCGCTTCATCTACCAGCAGGGTCAGTTCACCTGTCTGGCCGTTAACGCGGATAATGTCGCCGTCATGGACTTTCGCCAGCAGGCCACCGTCGTAAGCTTCCGGGGTGACGTGGATGGCAGAAGGCACTTTACCGGATGCCCCAGAGAGGCGTCCATCGGTGACCAGCGCAATTTTGAAACAGCGGTCCAATAATACACCTAACGGCGGCATAAGTTTATGTAATTCTGGCATCCCGTTGGCTTTTGGTCCCTGAAGACGCACAACCACCACGCAGTCTTTATCCAGCAGCCCCGCTTCAAACGCCGGTAACACATCGTGCTGGCTTTCAAATACCACCGCCGGTGCCTCAATAATCTGATTTTCAACCGGTACCGCAGACGTTTTCATTACTGCGCGACCAAGGTTACCGCTCAGCACTTTGGTGCCGCCATGGTGCGAGAATGGCTTATCAAAGCAGGCAATCACCGCCTCATCCAGCGACGACTCTGCCCCTTCACGCCAGTCCAGTTCACCGTTGTTGATCCATGGCTCCAGGGTGTAGCGCTGCAAACCGTGACCCGCAACGGTGTCGACATCTTCATGCAGCAGACCGCCCTTCAGCAATTCACGCATCAGCACGGGGACGCCGCCCGCGGCCTGGAAGTGGTTAATATCGGCCGGGCCATTAGGATAGAGGCGAGCCAGCAGTGGCACTACGTCGGAAAGCTCAGAGAAGTCATCCCAGTTAATGATAATGCCCGCCGCGCGCGCCATCGCCACCAGGTGCATGGTGTGGTTGGTGGAGCCGCCGGTAGCCAGCAGTGCCACAATACCGTTCACCACCACTTTTTCATCGAACATTTTACCCAGCGGCATCCACTCGTTGCCGTTGCCGGTCATACGCGTCACCTGACGGGCCGCCGCGGTGGTCAGCATTTCGCGCAGTGGCGCATCCGGATGAACGAAAGAAGAGCCCGGCAGCTGCATGCCCATGAACTCGATGACCATCTGGTTGGTGTTAGCGGTACCGTAGAACGTACAGGTACCCGGCGCATGGTAGGACGCTGCTTCCGATTCCAGCAGCGCCATACGATCAACTTTCCCTTCCGCGTACAGCTGGCGGATGCGCACTTTTTCTTTATTTGCCAGGCCGCTCGCCATAGGGCCAGAAGGAATGAAAATGGAAGGCAGGTGACCAAACGACAGCGCCGCCATCGCGAGGCCTGGGACAATTTTGTCACACACGCCGAGATACAGCGCGCCATCGAACATGTTGTGCGACAGGCCAACCGCCGCAGACATGGCAATCACTTCGCGGCTGAGCAGCGAAAGCTCCATCCCGTCCTGACCCTGTGTAACGCCGTCACACATGGCGGGAACGCCACCTGCCACCTGCCCGACCGCATTCACCCCGTGCAGGGCTTTGCGGATCACGTCCGGGTAGTATTCATACGGCTGATGCGCAGAAAGCATGTCGTTATAGGATGTAATGATCGCAATATTGTTACGCAGCATGCTTTTCAGCGACGCTTTATCGTCTGGCTGACAGGCGGCGAAACCATGCGCCAGGTTGCCACAGGCCAGGCGGGAACGCTGCACGGTGTCGGATTTCGCCTGTTGGATCCTGGCGAGGTAAGCGCTTCGGGTCTGTTGAGAACGTTCGGCAATGCGTTTTGTTACGCGTAACAATACAGAATTCATAAAATACTCCTCAAATGCTGAGTGTCCAGGCATAAGCATTAACACGAAATTCAGGAGTGATTAACAAAGCTGAAACGCGCTGCTGCTGTAGCTCAGGGGCAAATTCGTCTGCCGCCAGTGTAATAAAAAAAGCCCCGGGGGTGAATCCACCCGGGGCTTAAATGCGCAAATATCGCACGAGATGCTGTATCAGATCATGTTACCGGTAAAATAACCCGATCGGAGTAATCAGAGACTTTACTCGAATTCATTCCAGGAACGGCCATCGCGGGTAATCATCGCGACAGAAGCCACAGGTCCCCAGGTACCCGCCTGATACGGTTTTGGCGCATCCTGATCGGCCGCCCAGGCTTCGGTAATGGAGTCGACCCATTTCCAGGCTTCTTCCACTTCATCACGACGCACGAACAGTGCCTGAATACCGCGCATGGTTTCCAGCAGCAGACGTTCGTAAGCATCCGCCAGATGCGTTTCGTTGAAGGTTTCCGAGTAGCTCAGATCCAGTTTGGTGGTCTGCAGGTTATGCTTGTGATCCAGACCCGGCACTTTGTTGAGGATCTGAATGTCCACGCCTTCGTCTGGCTGCAGACGAATGGTCAGTTTGTTCTGTGGCAGTTCCTGCCAGGACTCTTTAAACAGGTTGAGTTCTGGGGTTTTGAAGTAAACGACAACTTCGGAACATTTGGTCGGCAGACGCTTACCGGTACGCAGATAGAACGGAACACCCGCCCAGCGCCAGTCGTCGATATCCACACGAATCGCCACGAAGGTTTCGGTGTTGCTGCTCTTATTCGCGCCTTCTTCTTCCAGATAGCCCGGCACTTTTTTGCCCTGGGCAAAACCGGCGGTGTACTGGCCACGCACGGTTTTATCGCGCACGTTTGAACGATCGATACGACGCAGGGATTTCAGCACCTTCACTTTCGCATCGCGAATGCTGTCGGCGCTCAAGTCAGACGGTGGCGACATCGCAATCATGCACAGGATTTGCAGCAGGTGGTTCTGAATCATGTCGCGCATCTGCCCGGCCTGATCGAAGTAACCCCAGCGCCCTTCGATACCCACTTCTTCTGCCACGGTAATTTCCACGTGGTCGATAGTGCGGGAATCCCAGTTGTTGACGAACAGTGAGTTGGCGAAACGCAGCGCCAGCAGGTTCAGCACCGTTTCTTTACCCAGATAGTGGTCGATACGGTAAACCTGGCACTCTTCGAAGTATTCACCAACCTGGTCGTTGATTTCACGGGACGTTGCCAGGGAAGTTCCCAGCGGTTTTTCCATCACCACGCGCGCCGGTTTAGCGTTGAGTTTCGCTTCCCCCAGGCCTTTACAGATAGCACCAAAAGTGCTCGGCGGCATGGCGAAATAGTTAATGGTGACGCGCTCTTTCTGATCGAGCATTTTGCCAAGGCGGCTGAAGGATTTGGTGTCGTTAACATCCAGATTGCAGAAATCAAGACGACCGCTCAGGGTGTCCCAAAGACTCTCGTCAATCTTCTCCTTCATGAAGGTTTCCAGCGCCTCACGCACCACTTTGGTGTAGGCATCTTTGTCCCAATCGGCACGCCCTACCCCAAGGATACGCGTATCCGGATGGATCTGACCCGCTTTCTCCAGTTGATACAGGGAAGGCAGCAATTTACGACGCGCCAGATCGCCTTTCGCGCCGAAAATGACCAGGTCGCATGCCTGGGCTGTTTGCGTTACCGCCATGTCATTCTCCTCAGTTGGATTGCCTGGTACGTCTGCCAGGCGCTATTTGTAATTTTCTTACGCTGCACTGTACTGTGTTTACGTGCCTGCCGAAACCCTGAACCCGTCACTATGGGCAGATAAAGGCATTTCCGGGAAAAAAAGCCGCCAGTTTCTGGGGTAATGGCCTTATTTTGTTCGGAATTTCGCCAAACCAGGAACAGTAAAAGTCGACCCTGATCATGTAATGAAAAAAAACAACGTAAATTGTCCTCTTTCCTCAGCATTGACCTGGGCACAGGGGTATATTCTCACTAAATTGCATCCCGATTTCACCCCTTAATGGAATCGCTTTCACCGATGAGCGCCCGTGCCCCATGAACATGCTGGAAAAAATCCAGACGCATCTGGAAAACCTTAGCAAATCCGAACGAAAAGTGGCGGAAATCATCCTCGCTGCCCCTTCGCAGGCGATCCATTCCAGTATCGCGACGCTGGCCCTGCAGGCTGACGTCAGCGAGCCTACCGTGAACCGTTTCTGCCGGAGTATGGAAACCCGGGGCTTTCCTGATTTTAAGCTGCATCTTGCGCAAAGTCTTGCCAACGGCACGCCGTACGTCAATCGCAATGTCGATGAAGACGACAGCGTTGAGGCGTATACCAGTAAAATTTTCGAATCGGCGATGGCCAGTCTCGACCATGTCCGGCAGTCCCTGGAGATGGCTGCCGTCAATCGCGCGGTGGATCTCCTCACCCAGGCCAAAAAGATTGCCTTTTTTGGTCTGGGCTCCTCTGCGGCGGTCGCCCACGACGCCATGAATAAATTTTTTCGCTTCAACGTTCCCGTGGTCTATTCCGATGACATCGTATTGCAACGCATGAGCTGTATGAACTGCAGCGAGGGTGATGTCGTGGTGCTGATATCGCACACGGGGCGGACGAAAAATCTGGTCGAACTGGCGCAGCTGGCCCGCGAAAACGACGCAATGGTGATCGCCATTACCTCCGCAGGCACCCCGCTGGCTCGCGAAGCCTCGCTGGCGCTGGCGCTCGACGTTCCGGAAGATACCGATATTTATATGCCGATGGTCTCTCGCCTGGCCCAGCTCACGCTCATTGATGTGCTGGCAACGGGCTTTACCCTACGTCGAGGCGCGAAATTCCGGGATAACTTGAAGCGGGTCAAAGAAGCATTGAAGGAATCGCGGTTTGATAAAGAGCTGCGGCTTGGCAGTGAAAACCACTAAAATTTTATAACAAGCTTGTAACCTATTTATACATTCGGTTAAGTTCCAGCATACGCATAGCGTGGGGCGCCGAATTCCTGTTCACGCAACACCAAAATTGTTTCAGCAACGGAGTATTACATGTCCAGAAGGCTTCGCAGAACCAAGATCGTGACCACGTTAGGCCCAGCTACTGACCGCGACAACAATCTCGAAAAAGTTATCGCCGCAGGCGCCAACGTGGTTCGTATGAACTTTTCTCACGGCACCGCCGAAGACCATAAGCTTCGCGCTGATAAAGTCCGCGAAATCGCGGCAAAACTGGGACGCCACGTCGCTATTCTTGGCGATCTGCAGGGTCCAAAAATTCGCGTATCCACCTTCAAAGAAGGCAAAGTGTTCCTGAACATTGGCGACAAGTTCCTGCTTGATGCCAACCTGGGTAAAGGTGAAGGCGATAAAGACAAAGTCGGTATCGACTACAAAGGCCTGCCGGCTGACGTGGTACCCGGCGACATTCTGCTGCTGGACGACGGTCGTGTGCAGCTGAAAGTACTGGAAGTTCAGGGCATGAAAGTGTTCACCGAAGTGACCGTCGGTGGCCCGCTCTCCAACAATAAAGGCATTAACAAACTCGGCGGCGGCCTCTCTGCGGAAGCGTTGACCGAGAAAGACAAAGCCGATATCCAGACCGCCGCGCTGATTGGCGTGGACTATCTCGCCGTCTCCTTCCCACGCTGCGGCGAAGACCTGAACTACGCTCGCCGCCTGGCGCGCGATGCAGGTTGTGATGCCAAAATCGTTGCCAAAGTGGAACGTGCTGAAGCCGTCTGCAGTCAGGACGCGATGGATGACATCATCATGGCTTCCGACGTGGTCATGGTTGCTCGTGGCGATCTGGGTGTTGAAATTGGCGACCCTGAACTGGTCGGCATTCAGAAAGCGCTGATCCGTCGCGCCCGTCAACTGAACCGTGCGGTGATCACCGCCACGCAGATGATGGAGTCCATGATTACCAATCCAATGCCTACCCGTGCGGAAGTGATGGACGTGGCAAACGCCGTGCTGGACGGTACCGATGCCGTCATGCTGTCTGCTGAAACCGCCGCGGGTCAGTATCCTTCGGAAACCGTAGCCGCGATGGCACGTGTGTGCCTGGGCGCGGAAAAAATCCCAAGCATTAACGTTTCCAAGCACCGTCTGGACGTGCAGTTCGATAACGTGGAAGAAGCTATCGCGATGTCAGCGATGTATGCCGCTAACCACCTGAAAGGCGTTTCAGCGATCATCACCATGACCGAGTCTGGCCGTACCGCGCTGATGACTTCCCGCATCAGTTCTGGCCTGCCGATCTTCGCCATGTCCCGTCATGAGCGCACGCTCAACCTGACGTCGCTGTACCGTGGCGTAACCCCGGTGCTGTTTGACAGTGCGAAAGACGGTGTTGCCGCAGCCAGCGACGCGGTAAATCTGCTGCGCGATAAAGGCTATCTGGTTTCTGGCGATCTGGTTATCGTCACCCAGGGTGACGTGATGAGCACCGTGGGCACCACCAACACCACTCGCGTGCTGACTGTAGAGTAAAAATCCTGCCCGGCGGCTCTTCGGTTGCCGGGCCTGCTGTACGTCAGATGTTGTAGGTCGGGTCACCCGGCAGTAGTAAAAAAGCGCCTTTCGGCGCTTTTTTTATTTCTTCGGGAACAAATCTTTCCGCTTATAGGGCTCAATATCTCCCGCCTTACGGGTTTTCAGCAGCTTTAAGATCCAGGTGTACTGTTCGGTATGCGGGGTGACGAAAATCTCGACTTCTTCATTCATACGGCGAGCGATGGTGTTGTCATCGGCTTCCATCAGGTCATCCATCGGCGGGCGAATTTCGACCGTCAGGCGATGCGTTTTGCCGTCGTAAACCGGGAACAGCGGGACCACGCGCGCGCGGCAGACTTTCATCAGGCGGCCAATCGCGGGAAGCGTGGCCTTGTAGGTGGCAAAGAAATCGACAAACTCGCTGTGCTCTTCGCCGTGATCCTGATCGGGCAGATAATATCCCCAGTAGCCTTCACGCACGGATTTGATAAACGGTTTGATGCCGTCATTACGCGCGTGCATACGGCCACCAAAACGGCGACGAACGGTATTCCACACGTAATCGAAAACCGGGTTCCCCTGATTGTGGAACATCGCCGCCATCTTCTGGCCTTTTGACGCCATCAGCATCGCCGGAATATCCACGCCCCAGCCGTGCGGAACCAGAAAAATCACCTTTTCATCGTTGCGCTGCATCTCTTCGATGATCTCGATGCCTTTCCAGTCAACGCGAGGAAGGATCTTCTTAGGATCACGCAGACCCAGCTCCGCCATCATCACCATCGCCTGCGGCGCCGTGGCATACATCTCATCAATGATGGCTTCACGTTCCGCTTCGCTTTTTTCAGGGAAGCAGTAGAAAAGATTAATCTGAGCGCGGCGGCGGGAGCTTTTTGCCAGCCGCCCCACCGTTCTGCCGAGCTTACCTAAAATAGGATCGCGAAACGTCGGCGGCGTCAGCGCAATGCCCGCAAAGGCAAACACCCCCAACCATGCGCCCCAATAGCGAGGGTGCAAAAAGGATTTTTCGAACTGAGGAATAAATTCACTGTTATTTTTTTTCGTGTCCATGCCTGTTCCAGAGTCGTGCCGGAAAAAGAGAATCATGAGGATAGTTTAGCGATGCGCCAGACTTCACACAAAAGAAAAAGCCGACACGCAGAACGTGTCGGCCTTGAAAGGTCAGCAATTAGTCAACGCGAAGCTGTGGGACAACTTCTTTAACCTGTGCCAGATAATCACGACGATCGGATCCCGACAGGCCTTCCGTCCGTGGCAGTTTCGCGGTCAGTGGGTTCACCGCCTGCTGGTTGATCCACACTTCATAGTGCAGGTGCGGGCCGGTAGAACGTCCGGTATTGCCGGAAAGCGCTATACGGTCACCCCGTTTCACTTTCTGCCCTTCTTTCACCAGCAGCTTACGCAGGTGCATATAGCGCGTGGTATAGGTGCGTCCATGGCGCAGCGCAACATAGTAGCCTGCTGCCCCACTGCGTTTTGCCACCACCACTTCACCATCACCGACAGCCAGTACTGGCGTACCCTGTGGCATAGCAAAATCGACGCCACGGTGCGGCGCAACTCGCCCTGTCACCGGATTCAGGCGGCGCGGATTGAAGTTAGAGGAAACGCGGAACTGACGCGCCGTGGGGAAACGCATAAAGCCTTTCGCAAGACCCGTACCATCACGATCATAGAACTTGCCGTCTTCAGCGCGAATCGCATAGTAATCTTTCCCTGCAGAACGCAGGCGCACGCCCAGCAGCTGACTCTGTTCACGTTTGCCATCCAGCATTTCGCGGGACATCAGCACTGAGAATTCATCGCCTTTCTTCAGCTTGCGGAAATCCATCTGCCACTGCATCGCTTTAATGACTGCGCTGATTTCGTTAGTGGTCAAGCCCGCATCACGCGCACTGGAGACAAAACTTGCGCCCACGGTGCCTTTCAGCACATTGTTGACCCAGTCGCCCTGCTGCGTTTCACTGCTCATTTTGAAACCGTTTTCAACACGATCGTAGGTGCGGGTTTCACGACGAGACATTTCCCACGTCAGACGCTGCAGATCGCCATCGGCGTTCAGGGTCCAGGAGAGCTGCTGACCAATCTTCAGATTACGCAGGTCTTTGTCGACGCCAGACAGCTGGCTGATATCACCCATATCAATGCCGTACTGGTTCAATACGCTGCTGAGCGTATCGCCCGTGGAGACGACATATTCATGAACACCGGCTTCGTTATCGGTCTTATCGTCGAGTTCATCCTGTGGGATGGCTTCGTCTTCCTGTGCGGCCTGATCGATAGGCTCACTGGCTTCCGGCAACAGAGAACGGATTTCGCTTTTCTCTAACTCGATAGTTCTGACAATCGGGGCAGATTCGGGGTGGTAGACGTACGGTCGCCAGACGGCGACCGCAAGAGTAAGAACAGTAAGCGACCCGAGCATGACGCGATGGGGTCGTGGCAAATTGTTAAATGCCAGGGCGACAGAGCGGGCTATCTGTTGCACGTATTCACTTCCTCGTTAATCTCCTTTCAGGCAGCTCGCATACTGGTTTGCCAGTTGGGTCAAAAACGCCATATAACTGGATTTCCCCGGTTGAATGCTGGTCCCCAGTGGATCCAACGTTCCCATTCGAACGGAGGTTCCCCGTGATACCGCTTCCACCACTGCCGGCCTGAATTGTGGCTCAGCAAAAACGCAGGTCGCTTTTTGCTCAACCAACTGTGTTCTTATGTCATGTAAACGCTGTGCACCGGGTTGGATTTCAGGGTTGACGGTAAAATGCCCCAACGAGGTCAATCCGTAGTGTTTTTCGTAGTAGCCATAGGCGTCATGAAAAACGAAATACCCTTTCCCTTTCAACGGTGCCAGCTCGTTACCCACCTGCTTGTCAGTTGCGGCTAACTGGGCCTCAAAATCCTTCAGGTTGGCGTCTAATTTGGCTCGACTTTGCGGCATAAGTTCCACTAATTTATCGTGGATTGCAACCGCCGACAGGCGCGCTATCTCAGGGGAGAGCCACAAGTGCATGTTGTACTCACCATGATGGTGATCTTCATCACCTTTTTCACTTCCGGCGTGCTCATGGTCATGATCGTGGTCGTCATCATCCGCGCCTTTGATGAGCAGCGGTTTCACACCGGGTAATTCCGAAATAGTCACCTTTTTAGAATCAGGAAATGCGGTCGCCGTCTTGTCCATAAATGCTTCCATCTCTGGTCCAATCCACACGACTAAGTCGGCGTTTTGTAAGCGTTTTGCATCAGAAGGACGCAGAGAATAGTCGTGTTCGGAGGCACCGTCGGGCAACAAAATTTGCGTGTCAGTCACGCCATCAGCGATAGCTGAGGCAATAAAACCAATCGGTTTCAGCGAAGCCACAACGGCGGCGTTGGCCTGCAGTGCAGTCGTACCCCATAAAGCAGTGGAAAATGCTGCGAAAAGAAGCGTCTTTTTATGTAACATAATGCGTCGACTCATCGTACTGAAGAAAAGAAGTGTGATATTATAACATTCACTGACTTGTGCAACCCCCAAATTGTCATGACAAATCTCATAACGCTCGAAAATATTTCGGTCTCTTTCGGCCAGCGCCGTGTGCTGTCCGACGTTTCACTGGCATTGAAGCCAGGTAAAATTCTCACTCTGCTTGGGCCGAATGGCGCAGGCAAATCGACCCTCGTTCGCGTTGTATTAGGGCTGGTAGCGCCTGATAGCGGATCGATCAAGCGAGAGGGCAAACTGCGCATTGGTTATGTCCCGCAGAAAATACACCTTGATGCGACGTTGCCGCTGACCGTCAGCCGCTTTTTGCGTCTGCGTCCTGGCGCGCGCAAAGAGGAAATTCTGCCAGCGCTGAAACGCGTTCAGGCCGGTCATCTGTTGGATGCTCCGATGCAGAAGCTCTCCGGTGGTGAAACACAGCGAGTTTTACTGGCCCGCGCCCTGCTCAACCGACCGCAGCTGCTGGTCCTCGATGAGCCTACCCAGGGTGTCGATGTCAACGGACAAGTGGCCCTGTATGATTTAATCGATCAGCTGCGCACCGAACTCAACTGCGCGGTACTGATGGTCTCCCACGATTTACACCTGGTGATGGCCAAAACGGACGAAGTGCTGTGTCTTAACCATCATATCTGCTGCTCAGGCACCCCGGATGTGGTGTCGATGCACCCGGAATTTATCTCCATGTTTGGCCCACGCGGCGCGCAACAGCTGGGGATCTACCGCCATCAACACAACCACCGCCACGACTTGCAGGGTCGCATTGTTTTACGCCGGGGAAATGACCGCCAATGATTGAAATACTGTTACCCGGCTGGCTGGCCGGTATGATGCTTGCCTGCGCCGCAGGCCCTTTGGGCTCGTTCGTGGTATGGCGCAGAATGTCCTATTTTGGCGACACCCTCGCCCATGCCTCTTTGCTTGGTGTCGCGTTTGGCCTGTTGCTGAACGTGAATCCTTTCTACGCGGTTATTGCTGTCACGCTGCTGCTGGCTGGCGGTCTGGTTTGGCTCGAACGTCGCCCTCACCTCGCCGTGGATACGCTGTTGGGTATCATGGCGCACAGCTCGCTGTCGCTGGGTCTGGTGGTCGTCAGCCTGATGTCCAACGTTCGGGTGGACCTGATGGCGTACCTGTTTGGCGATTTATTGGCCGTCACCCCGGCAGACCTTATCTCCATTGCGATAGGCGTTGTCATCGTGTTAACCATTCTGCTGTGGCAATGGCGGAACCTGCTGTCGATGACCATCAGTCCCGATCTGGCGTTTGTTGATGGGGTTAAACTTCAGCGCGTAAAACTGCTGCTGATGCTCGTCACGGCGCTCACCATCGGCGTGGCCATGAAATTTGTGGGTGCGCTGATCATTACCTCTCTGCTGATTATCCCGGCGGCAACGGCGCGTCGTTTTGCCCGTACGCCGGAGCAGATGGCGGGTATCGCGGTAGGTGTGGGAATGCTTGCGGTGACAGGAGGCCTGACGTTTTCGGCGGTCTACGATACGCCAGCAGGGCCTTCAGTGGTGCTGTGTGCAGCCGTGCTGTTTATTCTTAGCATGACGAAAAAAGCGGCGCAGTAATACCACGCCCCGGCAGGAGAGTCCTGCCGGGGCTGCACCGACAAGCATTACCTGCGCAAGCACGGGAAGACGGCGTATTACGGTCAGGGCTAAGTTCGGCGCGGTAAAATACCCGGTGAGCGCAGCGTCACCGGGCAGTTAAGGCATTTCAGGCGGCGTAATACCGAAGTGATTCCACGCGCGAACGGTCGCCATACGGCCACGCGGCGTGCGTTGCAGGAATCCCTGCTGGATAAGATACGGCTCCAGCACGTCTTCAATCGTTTCACGCTCTTCACCGATGGCGGCCGCGAGGTTGTCCAAGCCGACCGGGCCACCAAAGAATTTATCGATCACCGCCAGCAACAGCTTACGGTCCATATAATCGAATCCTTCGGCATCCACGTTAAGCATATCCAGCGCCTGAGCGGCGATATCTTCTGAAATGGTGCCATCGTGGCGTACTTCTGCGAAGTCACGCACGCGGCGCAGCAGACGGTTGGCGATACGCGGTGTGCCGCGCGCACGGCGGGCCACTTCCAGCGCGCCCTCTTCGCTCATTTCGAGCCCCATAAATCTTGCGCTGCGCCCGACGATATACTGCAAATCAGGCACCTGATAAAACTCGAGTCGCTGCACAATGCCGAAGCGGTCACGCAGCGGAGAGGTCAACGAGCCCGCACGGGTCGTCGCGCCAATCAGGGTAAACGGAGGCAGGTCGATTTTAATCGAGCGCGCCGCCGGGCCTTCACCAATCATGATATCCAGCTGATAGTCTTCCATCGCCGGATACAGCACCTCTTCCACCACCGGTGAAAGGCGGTGAATTTCATCGATGAACAGCACGTCGTGCGGCTCAAGGTTGGTGAGCATTGCCGCCAGATCGCCCGCTTTTTCCAGCACCGGACCCGACGTGGTGCGCAGATTCACGCCCATCTCATTGGCGACAATATTGGCGAGCGTGGTTTTACCCAGCCCCGGAGGGCCAAAAATCAGCAGATGATCGAGCGCCTCGCCGCGCAGTTTGGCCGCCTGGATGAAGATTTCCATCTGTGAGCGCACCTGCGGCTGGCCGATATACTCTTCCAGCAGCTTCGGGCGAATAGCGCGATCCACCACATCTTCTGGGGTGAGAGTACCTGCAGAGACCAGGCGGTCAGCTTCAATCATCCGTTACCTCACATCGCGGCGCGAAGCGCATCGCGGATTAGTGTTTCACTGCTGGCGTTTGGCGAGGCAATTTTGCTCACCATACGGCTGGCTTCTTGTGGTTTATAGCCCAGCGCCACCAGCGCTGCCACCGCTTCCTGCTCGGCATCGTCGGTTGCCTGGCTTGCCGGAGAGGTTAACACCAGATCGGCTGCTGGCGTGAACAGATCGCCATGCAGACCCTTAAAGCGGTCTTTCATTTCCACCACCAGACGATCGGCCGTTTTCTTGCCGATGCCCGGCAGTTTCACCAGCGCGGCGGAATCTTCACGCTCGACGGCATTGACGAACTGCGGTGCCGACATCCCGGAGAGGATCGCCAGTGCGAGTTTAGGACCCACACCATTGGTTTTAATCAGCTCTTTAAACAGGGTACGTTCCTGTTTGTTGTTAAACCCGTACAGCAGTTGAGCATCTTCACGGACCACGAAATGGGTGAAAATAATCGCTTCCTGCCCGGATTCCGGCAGCTCGTAAAAACAGGTCATCGGCATATGGACTTCATAGCCTACGCCACCGGTTTCAAGAAGAACCAGCGGGGGTTGTTTTTCGATAATAATGCCTCTGAGTCTGCCGATCACGTGACGCTCCTGCGTTAAGAACTAATTTGAATGATCTATCATAAAAAAAGGCTGGATAAATATCCAGCCCCTATTATCTTAATCTGCCGCGCGCCAGATTGAGCCGCGATTCACTCATCTGCACCGCATTTTGACTGATGTGGCAATGCGTAATGGCAATGGCCAACGCATCCGCCGCATCCGCCTGCGGATTAGCGGGAAGCTTAAGCAGCGTTCGCACCATGTGCTGAACCTGCGTCTTCTCCGCACCGCCGTTACCGACAACGGTCTGTTTCACCTGACGTGCCGCATATTCAAACACCGGCAGATCCTGGTTAACCGCCGCCACAATGGCTGCGCCGCGCGCCTGCCCTAATTTCAGGGCTGAGTCGGCGTTTTTCGCCATGAAGACTTGTTCAATGGCGAAGACGTCGGGCTGGAACTGGGTGATAATTTCCGAGACGCCCGCGTAAATCAGCTTCAGGCGAGACGGCAGGTCATCAACCTTGGTGCGAATACAGCCGCTGCCAAGATAGGTTAACTGCCGTCCGACCTGACGAATGACGCCATAGCCGGTGACGCGCGAGCCCGGGTCAATACCGAGAATGATGGACATCACGCGCCTCCGGTCAGGTTGAAGTTAGCCCACGCCATTACAGCGTAGCCGCAACCTCATCAGAGATCTCACCGTTGTGGTAGACTTCCTGCACGTCGTCGCAGTCTTCGAGCATGTCGATAAGACGCAGCAGTTTCGGTGCAGTTTCTGCATCCATATCCGCTTTAGTCGATGGGATCATGGAGACTTCTGAGTTGTCTGGCTTCAGGCCAGCCGCTTCCAGAGCATCACGTACCGCGCCCATCTCTTCCCACGCGGTGTAGACGTCGATAGCACCGTCGTCGAAGGTCACAACGTCTTCAGCACCCGCTTCCAGCGCCGCTTCCATGATCACATCTTCGTCACCTTTCTCGAAGGAGATGATGCCTTTTTTGCTGAACAGGTAAGCTACTGAACCGTCGGTACCCAGATTGCCGCCGGTTTTGGTGAACGCATGACGCACTTCCGCAACAGTACGGTTACGGTTGTCAGAAAGACATTCGATCATCACCGCAGTACCGCCAGGGCCGTAACCTTCATAAATGATGGTTTCCATGTTCGCGTCTTCATCACCGCCCACACCACGTGCGATGGCACGGTTCAGCGTGTCACGCGTCATGTTGTTAGACAGTGCTTTATCAATAGCGGCACGCAGACGTGGGTTGGAGCCTGCATCACCGCCGCCCAGACGCGCTGCTGTCACCAGCTCACGAATGATTTTGGTGAAGATCTTACCGCGTTTGGCATCCTGTGCCGCTTTGCGGTGCTTGGTGTTGGCCCATTTACTATGACCTGCCATAAAATACTCTCCAATTCCCGGCGCCTTTCAGCCCTCAGGGGTTGGCGATACCCGCTCGCCCCCATCACTTACGCAAGTAAGCAGTGGGTCACTCCCGGTCTTGCCGCCTGTCTGAGGACCGAAATGCTAGGGAAAACTATTTAAGGTTAATTACAAATTCTTCAATCGCCTGCCGGTTGCTCCATGACTTGGTGAGCGCCGCTGCTTCAGTGGCAGACACCCAGCGCCAGGCGAGATGTTCACTGATCTCGACCGACCGTTCATGAGGCAGCACAAGACAGAACCAGGATTCCGTATTGCGCTCGATGCCCGGTGCATAGCGATGACGTAAATGCGTAAAGATTTCAAACTCCACCGTGCGCTGACAGTCAATGAGGGGCAGCGACTCAACGGCCACATCAATGGCGACCTCTTCCTTAACCTCACGCACGGCGGCCTGCTCTGCCGTTTCCCCCTCTTCCAGGCTGCCGGTCACCGACTGCCAGAAATCAGGGTCATCGCATCGCTGTAACATCAGCACCCGCTTCGTATCCTGCGCATAGATGACCACCAGAACCGAAACGGGACGCTTGAATGACATATTACTTATTCTCCGCAGACTCTTTTTTCACCACATCGATACCCAACTCCGTCAGGGAAGCCGGATTGGCGAAGCTTGGGGCTTCGGTCATCAGACACGCCGCGGCGGTGGTTTTCGGGAAGGCGATAACGTCACGGATGTTGTCGGTGCCCGTCAGCAGCATGGTCAGACGATCCAGACCAAATGCCAGACCGGCATGCGGTGGCGTGCCGTATTTCAGCGCGTCGAGCAGGAAGCCGAATTTCTCGCGCTGTTCCTGTTCGTTGATGCCGAGAATCCCGAACACGGTCTGCTGCATCTCACCGCTGTGAATACGCACGGAACCGCCGCCCACTTCATAGCCGTTGATAACCATATCGTAGGCGTTCGCCACAGCGTCTTCCGCCGCAGTTTTCAGCTCTGCCGCCGTCATGTCTTTTGGTGAGGTGAACGGGTGGTGCATTGCGGTCAGACCGCCTTCACCGTCGTCTTCAAACATTGGGAAGTCGATAACCCACAGCGGCGCCCATTTGTTCTCATCGGTCAGACTCAGGTCTTTACCCAACTTCAGACGCAGTGCGCCCATGGAGTCAGCAACCACTTTCTTGTTGTCTGCGCCGAAGAAGATCATATCACCATCCTGAGCACCGGTACGGGTCAGAATTTCTTCAATAATCTCAGCATTCAGGAATTTAGCCACTGGGCTGGTGATACCTTCCAGACCTTTCGCACGTTCGGTGACTTTGATGTAAGCCAGGCCTTTCGCGCCGTAGATCTTAATGAAGTTACCGTAGTCGTCGATTTGCTTACGGCTCAGTGCCGCACCGCCTGGTACGCGCAGGGCAGCAACACGGCCCTTGGCATCGTTAGCCGGGCCAGAGAACACCGCGAACTCTACGCTTTTCAGCAGGTCGGCAACGTCCACCAGTTCCATCGGATTACGCAGATCCGGTTTATCGGAACCGTAACGGCGCTCGGCTTCTGCAAAGGTCATGATCGGGAAGTCGCCCAGATCCACGCCTTTGATTTCCTGCCACAGCTGACGCACCAGGGCTTCCATCACTTCACGCACCTGAGGCGCGGTCATGAAGGAGGTCTCGACGTCGATCTGGGTAAATTCAGGTTGACGGTCAGCACGCAGGTCTTCGTCACGGAAGCATTTTACGATTTGATAGTAGCGGTCAAAACCGGACATCATCAGCAGCTGTTTGAACAGCTGAGGAGACTGCGGCAGCGCGTAGAATTTGCCTTTATGTACGCGGCTTGGCACGAGGTAATCGCGCGCACCTTCCGGCGTGGCTTTGGTCAGCATCGGGGTTTCGATGTCGAGGAAGCCGTGATCGTCCATAAAGCGGCGAACGAAGCTGGTGATTTTGGCACGGGTTTTCAGGCGGTTAGCCATTTCCGGGCGACGCAGGTCGAGATAGCGGTACTTCAGACGCGCTTCTTCGGTGTTGACGTGGTTGGAATCAAGCGGCAGAGATTCTGAACGGTTGATGATCACCAGGTCGGAAGCCAACACTTCGATTTCACCGGTAGGCATGTCGCTGTTGACGTTTTTCGCGTCACGCGCACGAACGGTACCGGTGATTTGAATACAAAACTCATTACGCAGTTCAGAAGCCAGTTTTAAGGCTTCGGCGCGATCCGGGTCGAAGAACACCTGCACGATGCCTTCGCGATCGCGCATATCAATGAAGATAAGGCTGCCGAGGTCACGGCGGCGGTTGACCCAACCACACAGAGTCACCTGCTGCCCAACGTGGGACTGACGCAGCTGCCCGCAATATTCTGTACGCATGAGAGTTCCCTTAACTTAGCCGCAGGCACACCTGTCGCAGCTTTAGCTGAATGTCACAACTGGATGAAAAAAGGGGGCTATTATACTGGAAATTCTGCCGCGCGATAAGCCCGACGCGCACTGGCCGCACGTTTGCTGTACGCTTATTGCGTTCACTCACAAAAATTAACAAAATTTGTGAGGTCGTTCAGGCCGCTCTCAGCGTATGGTTAGCCTCCTAATGATGTGATTTTACGGGGATTATGATGTTTGAACTGAATGCAAAAAAAACGGCACTGGTGGTGATTGACCTTCAGGAAGGCATTTTGCCTTTTGCTGGCGGCCCACACACTTCCACAGACGTTGTGGCAAAATCGGCAAAAATGGCCGATAAGTGCCGCGAGCAGGGATCGCCCGTTATCATGGTTCGCGTCGGCTGGTCTGCCGATTTTGCCGAAGCGCTGAAGCAGCCGGTTGATGCACAAGCAGGCGCTCATGCCCTGCCGGACAACTGGTGGACTTACCCGCAGGCGCTGGGTAAAAAAGACACCGATATTGAAGTGACCAAACGTCAGTGGGGCGCGTTTTACGGCACCGACCTCGAGCTGCAGCTGCGTCGTCGCGGTATCGACACGATTATTCTGTGCGGTATCTCCACCAATATCGGGGTGGAATCCACCGCGCGTAATGCCTGGGAACTGGGCTTTAATGTTGTTATTGCTGAAGATGCATGCAGCGCCGCCAGCGCTGACCAGCATCAGGGCAGTATGACCAATATCTTCCCACGCCTGGGTCGTGTGCGTAGCACCGAGGAAATCCTTAAGGCGTTATGATTTATATTGGCCTTCCACAATGGTCGCACCCAAAATGGGTGCGCCTGGGCATCACTTCTCTGGAAGAGTACGCCCGCCATTTCAACTGCGTGGAAGGCAACACGACGCTGTATGCATTACCTAAAGCGGACATCGTTCAACGTTGGCGCGAGCAAACCACGGATGATTTCCGCTTCTGTTTTAAATTCCCTGCCACCATCAGCCATCAGGCGGCACTGCACCAATGTGACGATCTGGCCGAGGCGTTTTTCGCTCGTATGGAACCGCTGGCAAATCGGATTGGGCAGTACTGGCTTCAGCTTCCCGCCGCTTTTGGCCCGAAAGACCTCCCTGCCCTGTGGCAGTTTCTGGATAAGCTCCCGAAAGCATTTACCTATGGCGTTGAAGTTCGCCATCCGCGCTTCTTTGCGAAAGGCGCAGAGGAGCAACAGCTCAATCGGGGTCTGCACGAGCGTGGCGTGAATCGGGTGATATTGGACAGCAGACCCGTGCATAGCGCCATCCCGCACAGCGAAGCCATCATCGACGCGCAGCGGAAAAAACCCAAGGTTCCCGTCCATGCCGTGGTGACGGCCAAAAACCCCATGGTGCGCTTTATCGGCAGCGATAACATGGCGCAGAATCGCGAACTGTTTGCTGTGTGGCTGAAAGCCCTGCCGCAATGGTGCGTTAACACCACGCCCTACCTGTTTTTACACACCCCGGATATTGCTCAGGCCCCCGAACTGGTGGATTCACTGTGGCAGGATCTGCAAAACGCCCTGCCAGAAATCGGCCCAGCGCCGGCCATCCCTCAGCAAACTTCGCTTTTTTGAGTTATCCTTCCCGACACAGACATTGCCATCAGCCAGTTTAAAAGGGAGTTTGTATGGTAAGCGCGCTATACGCCGTGCTGGGTGCGTTGTTGCTGATTAAGTTTTCATTTGATGTCGTTCGTCTGCGATTGCAGTACCGCGTGGCCTACGGCGACGGCGGTTTTAACGAACTACAGAGCGCAATTCGAATCCATGGCAATGCGGTGGAATACATTCCCATTGCCCTCATTTTGCTGCTGTTTATGGAGATGAACGGTGCAGAGACCTGGATGGTGCATGTCTGCGGTATTTTGTTGATTGCCGGACGACTGATGCATTATTACGGTTTTCACCACCGCCTGTTCCGTTGGCGCCGTTCCGCCATGAGCGCCACCTGGTGTTCACTTGTACTTATGGTGCTGGCAAACCTGTGGTATCTGCCGTGGGAGTTGGTTTTCTCCCTGCGTTAGCGCACAATACGCCGTTTTTTATTTTCTGGAATCACGTTATGTCCCATCGCGACACGCTTTTTTCTGCGCCGATCGCCAGCCTTGGCGACTGGACCTTCGATGAACGGGTAGCGGAAGTTTTCCCCGATATGATCCAGCGCTCCGTGCCTGGCTACTCCAATATCATCTCCATGATTGGCATGCTGGCGGAACGTTTCGTCCAGCCCAATACCCAGGTCTACGACTTAGGCTGTTCGCTGGGCGCCGCCACGCTTTCTATCCGTCGTAACATTGCCGCTGACGGCTGCAAGATTATCGGCGTCGATAACTCTCCGGCCATGGTTGAGCGCTGCCGTCGCCATATTGACGCGTATAAAGCACCAACGCCGGTTGAGATTATCGAGGGCGATATTCGTGATATCCACATTGAGAATGCCTCGATGGTCGTGCTCAATTTCACCCTGCAATTTATCGAGCCGCCAGAGCGCCAGCTGCTGCTGGAGAAAATCTGTAAAGGTCTGAATCCGGGCGGCGCGCTGGTGCTGTCGGAGAAATTCAGCTTTGAAGATGGGAAAGTGGGCGAGCTGCTGTTCAATATGCATCACGACTTCAAGCGCGCCAACGGTTACAGCGAACTGGAAATCAGCCAGAAGCGAAGCATGCTGGAAAACGTGATGCTTACCGACTCCGTGGAAACGCACAAAGCCCGACTGCGCGCGGCCGGTTTTGCCCACAGCGAATTGTGGTTCCAGTGTTTTAACTTCGGTTCACTGGTGGCGTTGAAAGCGGGGGCGGATGAATGATCGAGTTCGGTAATTTCTATCAGTTAATTGCGAAAGATCCGCTGCTTTCCCGCTGGCTGGAAACCCTGCCTGCGCAAATAGGTGCCTGGCAGCGTGAAGACGTTCATGGCCTGATGAAGCAGTGGACCCGTGCGGTTGAGTTCATGCCTGAAATTCAGCCGTGGAAACTGGATTTGCTGCACAGCGTCACCGCCGAAAGCGAACAGCCGTTAAGCGAAGGTCAGCTGAAACGCATGGACGTGCTGCTGCGCAATCTCATGCCATGGCGCAAAGGGCCGTTTTCGCTGTACGGCATCAATATCGATACCGAATGGCGTTCGGACTGGAAGTGGGACCGCGTATTACCCCATCTGTCTGACTTAACCGGACGCACTATTCTGGACGTTGGCTGCGGCAGCGGCTATCACATGTGGCGGATGATTGGCGCGGGCGCAAAACTGGCTGTCGGTATCGACCCGACCCAGTTATTCCTCTGTCAGTTTGAAGCGGTGCGTAAATTGCTGGGCAACGATCAGCGTGCGCATCTACTGCCACTCGGCATTGAACAACTGCCTGCGCTGAACGCGTTTGATACCGTTTTCTCCATGGGCGTGCTGTATCACCGCCGCTCACCGCTGGAACACCTGTGGCAGTTGAAAGACCAACTGGTCAGTGAAGGCGAGCTGGTACTGGAAACCCTGGTGGTGGAAGGCGATGAAAATACCGTACTGGTGCCGGGCGACCGTTATGCCCAGATGCGCAACGTCTACTTTATCCCTTCTGCACCTGCGCTCAAACAGTGGCTGGAAAAATGCGGCTTTGTCGATGTGCGTATCGTCGATATGAACGTCACCAGCACCGAAGAGCAGCGTCGTACCGAGTGGATGATCACTGAATCGCTGACCGATTTCCTCGACCCGAATGACAGCAGTAAGACAATCGAAGGCTACCCTGCCCCACTTCGCGCGGTGATTGTCGCGAAAAAACCATAATATCCTGTGAGAAGCATGACCCTTTCATGCTTCTCTCTTTCTGCCTGCGACGATATTTAGCGGAAGCAACAGGATATCTCACCCCGTTTTTAATACTAACCCCAACACAGAATATATTGACCCATTAGGCGACATCAACGGCCGCAATTAACGTAGCTTGCCCGCGAGGGGCGAAGGATAATTCTGGCGATTCCAGAGCCCGGAAGCCATTTAAATTTTGACGATTTACTCAGGATATATTCTTGCGGAATTGAAGATAAAAAAAGGCCCCTGTTTAAAAGGCAGGGGCCTGGTACAAATAAGCATCACATTGGGCGATATGATGCACGGTAAAAACTGTTATGCCTTGTAACGGTTAACGATCGCCTTCATCTCCGCCACCGATTCGCCGTTTACGGCGTATCGTGAATATTCGTCTGCCGCCGGGTCCGTGGACATCGACAGCCCCGGGTTTCGGTAACGCATTACCGAAGGTATCCAACGTCCTGCCGAGCTGTGTACTTCTTTCACCCCGGCCTCAAGGAACAACGTCATGTTGTTCGCCCGGACGCCAGCACCGGCCATAATAATTGGAGCATCGTTACGGCGAATTAGTTCCCCAATCAGTGAAAGTCCTTTTTCCGCCGACGGCTGTTGGCCCGAGGTCAGAATGCGTGCTACGCCTAATTCTTTCAGATTATCAAATGCCTGAGCGGCATCAGCACACATGTCAAACGCCCGATGAAAAGTGATCGCCAGCGGGCCTGCGGCAGCCATAACCTGGCGCATACGCGGCATATCGACATTGCCATCCGCATCAAGGATGCCAATGACCAACCCTGGAAAACCCAATTCGCGGATCGTGCGAACGTCTTCCAGCATTGCGGCAAATTCACCTTCGGTGTAGCAAAAATCGCCACCACGAGGTCGCACAATCGGGTGCACCGGGATCGTCACCTGCTGACGAACCGATTTCAGCACGCCAACTGACGGCGTGAGTCCGCCTTCCTGCGGTGCGGCGCAAAGTTCAATGCGATCGGCACCTTTGCTTTGTGCTTCACGAGCACATTCCATGCTGTAACAGCACACTTCCAGTAAAGCCATTACTCTCTCCTGTTAAGACGAATGGACCATCATGACATGTTCTCAGACCGCAGATCTCGCGTAAGCTCACATTGTTGGATCGCCTGTTTCGCTCGCCACAATGTCTTCGATAGACCACGGGTGAAATTTAATGGTCACCTTCCCGTCGGTCACCGCCAGCGTCGGATTCGGCAGCCGCTCACGCTCGCCCTGCGGTGAACTGGTTTTGACGAAAATTCCCGGCTGGCTCAGCCCTTCGTCAGAAAGCAACGCCAGCGCACGTGCGTTCAGCGTTTCCGGTTCCCCCGGCAGCACGATTTCGATATGCTCCCAGCCTTCATGCGGATAACGTTTTTCACCGGGCCACGGCAGTTCAATCACGCTGAAAGACCAATGCGCCACGCGCACCGGCTCATGCAGCTTGAACAGGCAAATAGGACGACCGTTGATGATATTTTCCGACAACAGCGCCCCGCACTGTTCAAACCCTTTGCGCCAGCGCTCTGCCGTGGCGTTCTGATGACAGCGCAGAGAAATGTGGTCAGCATCCAGAGGCGCCATCGCCAGCCCTAACCTGTCCGCCAGTTCGTTCAGAGCCTGAGCGAAGCGCGGTAAATCCGCCTGAATGTCCTCTAACGCCTCAATTGTTTGCCAGTTCACACGTCCACCTTAGTTCTTTTTTGCAGGCCGCTAATTTACCCTGTCGTTGTCCTGCAACCAACTGCTGATTAACGCGCCTTTCCAGTGCTGACGATTGATAGCAAATACAGTATACTGGCGGGCTAAACATGTCCCATCCCGGCGTTGCGCCAACCCGCGCGCAGCGTCTTTAACGTAAGGTGTTCCGGTGAATATTCAGGCTCTTCTCTCAGAAAAAGTCAGTCAGGCCTTGATTGCGGCAGGTGCGCCTGCCGATTGCGAACCGCAGGTTCGTCAGTCAGCAAAAGTTCAGTTTGGCGACTATCAGGCTAACGGCGTGATGGCAGTTGCAAAAAAACTGGGCATGGCCCCGCGACAACTGGCAGAGCAGGTTCTGACTCATCTGGATCTGAACGGTATTGCCAATAAGGTCGAAATCGCCGGTCCTGGCTTTATCAATATTTTCCTCGACCCGGCGTTTCTGGCTCAGGGCGTGACTGACGCGCTGGCCTCCGATCGTCTGGGCGTTGCCAAGCCTGACGCTCAGACCGTGGTTATCGATTACTCTGCGCCAAACGTGGCGAAAGAGATGCACGTAGGCCACCTGCGTTCGACTATCATCGGTGATGCCGCGGTCCGTACTCTTGAGTTCCTCGGTCATAACGTGATCCGCGCGAACCACGTCGGCGACTGGGGCACCCAGTTCGGGATGCTGATTGCCTACCTGGAAAAGCAGCAGCAGGATAATGCCGGTGAAATGGCGTTGGCAGACCTCGAAGGCTTCTACCGTGAAGCGAAAAAGCACTACGACGAAGACGAAGCCTTTGCTGAACGCGCGCGTAGCTATGTCGTGAAGCTGCAGGGCGGCGATGAGTACTTCCTGAAGATGTGGCGTCAGCTGGTCGACATCACCATGTCCCAGAACCAGATAACCTACGATCGTCTGAACGTCACCCTGACCCGCAACGACGTCATGGGTGAAAGCCTCTACAACGCAATGCTGCCGGGCATCGTCGCCGACCTGAAAGCCCAGGGCCTGGCCACCGAGAGCGAAGGCGCAACCGTGGTGTTCCTTGATGAGTACAAAAACAAGGAAGGCGAACCGATGGGCGTCATCATCCAGAAGAAGGATGGCGGCTATCTCTACACCACCACCGACATCGCGTGTGCGAAATACCGCTACGAAACGCTGCATGCCGATCGCGTGCTGTACTACATTGATTCCCGTCAACACCAGCACCTGATGCAGGCGTGGACCATCGTGCGTAAAGCGGGCTATGTCCCTGCGTCCGTTCCGCTGGAACACCACATGTTCGGCATGATGCTGGGTAAAGACGGCAAGCCGTTCAAAACCCGTGCGGGCGGTACCGTGAAGCTGGCAGACCTGCTGGACGAAGCGCTGGAACGCGCACGTCGCCTGGTGGCCGAAAAGAACCCGGACATGCCTGCCGATGAGCTGGAAAAACTGGCTCACGCAGTCGGTATTGGCGCGGTGAAATACGCCGATCTGTCCAAAAACCGCACCACGGACTACGTGTTCGACTGGGATAACATGCTGGCGTTCGAAGGCAACACCGCGCCATACATGCAGTATGCCTACACCCGCGTACTTTCCGTATTCCGTAAAGCAGGTCTGGAAGAAGCAGCAATCATCAATGCACCAGTGGTGATTAATGAAGATCGTGAAGCTCAGCTGGCTGCCCGTCTGCTGCAGTTTGAAGAGACGCTGAATGTGGTTGCCCGTGAAGGTACCCCGCACGTGATGTGTTCTTATCTGTACGATCTGGCTGGCCTGTTCTCCGGCTTCTACGAGCACTGCCCTATCCTCAGCGCTGAAAGCGAAGAAATTCGTAACAGCCGCCTGAAGCTGGCGCTGCTGACGGCGAAAACCCTGAAGCTGGGTCTTGATACGCTCGGTATCGAAACCGTAGAACGTATGTAATCCGGCAATGTTCCCCGGTGGCGCGTTGCTTACCGGGGCTACAAGCTCCTGCTTTTGTAGGCCTGCGCAAGCGAAGCGCCGCCAGGCGATGGCTCTCAGCGTTTAAAAATACTTGCGCAAATATTCCGTCAGACAAAGGATCGCCATCGCCTGGCCGTACGGCATTGAGGTCAGCGGGATTTGGCGGTAAAACGCCAGATTGCTCCCCATGCCTGTGCCAAACGATGTTTGCAATAACTCCCCTTCCGGCGAAATATTTTTCACAATACCGCGAATCGCTTTTTCCGCCGTTTCAGCATATTCCGCGCTGACATAACGCTTGCGCACCGCTTTCAGAATACCGTAGGCAAATCCGGCGGTGGCGGAGGCTTCCAGATAAGAGTGTGGATCGTCGAGGAGCGTATGCCACAGCCCGCTGTCATCCTGGCATTTTGCCAGGGCGGCAATTTGCGCATTCAGCACCTGCACCAGATAGCGACGTACCGCATTGTTTTCCGGCAAATCCACCAGCTCCAGGAAGTCCGGAATAACAATGGTCAACCAGCTATTTCCCCGTGCCCAGCGCGCATTGGCGAAGTTATGATTCCCTTCGTAGCTCCAGCCGTGGAACCACAGTCCCGTTTGCCTGTCCATCAGGTTTTGCACATGCAGCAGGAACTGATACACCGCTTCTTCAACATAATGCGGACGGTCCAGCAGCTTGCCAATTTTTGCCAGCGGCAGCACGGTCATCATCAGCGTGTCATCCCACATCTGCTGATGATTTTCTTCCGCCAGGGTGATGTGCTGCATGCCGCCAAACTCGGTTCGCGGCATGTCGTTCATGGCCCACTCCGCCCAGCTGTCCAGCCAGGGCAGATATTGCGGATTTTTCGTCTCTTCATAGCGGTAAGCCAGCGTCAAAAACGGTGCCATGGTGTTGACGTTTTTCGTGGTCGCCCCTTCGGCAAAGCGGTCAGCAAACCAGCCGTCAATAATCTCGCGCATCTGTGTATCGCCGGTCTGCTGGAAGTACTGATGTATGCCGTACAGCCCAACGCCGTGGGTCCACTCCCAGCCAGCCCAGCCTTTGGTATCAATCACGCGCCCGTCGTCCAGTCGCAGTAAAAATTCACCGCTCTCATCGTGGATATTGACCAGATTGTGCGTCACTTTCTCAATCAGCGCCTGTAGCTCATTGCGGGCGATAAAGCGCGTCGGCTGAGACAATAAAGGGCTATGTTTGACAGGCCAGACTTTCATGGTGTTAACCTCTGTTTAATGTCGAATTCAGTGGAGCATCCTGCTTGAGCGATGGCGCAGCAGGCTTATTGCGATTCAGATAACCAATGTTGTTGTTCCCCCACAGGGAATCGAACGGCATCCCCGCGAGCATTTCGACGGTCGCCTGAGCTTCTGGCGTGACGGCTTCATGCATCGCACGGCCGGACTGGCGCATTTTGGCGGTTTCTTCGCGCAAAATACTGTGGGTTCGCAGGTTCAGCTTGAAGCGCAGTGAGACGAGGAAGCCGCAGGCCAGCACCACAACGGTGCCCACGCTCAAGATCAACAGAATGGTGTGGCTGACTTCTGCAGGCTGGGCTTTCTGTCCTGACACGAATCCTGAGGCCTGCATGATGATCCCCACCAGCATGATGGCACCGGCCTGAGAGGCTTTGCGAGTCAGGGTCATGATCCCGGCAAAGATCCCTTCACGGCGCTGCCCGGTGATCACCTCATCCACATCAGCGATGTAGGTGTAAGTGTTCCACGGCACATAGTTGATACCGCCACGACCAAGGCCCGCGACCGCGGAAAGCAGCAGCATCAGCGACCAGATATCACTCAGCCCTGCGTAGTAGAGCACGGCATAGGAAATGGAACTCAGCCCGAACAACACCACCACCAAACGGTAGGACGGCGCGGGTCCAAAGCGAATGCACAGCGGCATCATGGCAATCACGGCGATGAACTGGAAAATCGCCATCGTCCCCATCAGGTTGGAGGCAAACGAAGCTTCCTGCATCAGCACAAACACCACGTAGTACGTGAACACGGCGTTAAACACGTCCTGTGCAATATAGCCGCCCAGGTACATGCCAAGGTGCTGACGGAAAATGCGGATGCGCAGCGTTGAGGTCAGTTCGATAATCAACCGATTGAGGCTTTGCCCCAGCGTCAGCTGCTTTTTCTCTTCTTCTGCTCTCAGCGCCGCTTCACTCCAGTCCTCACGTGCACGCTCCCAGGTAAAGAACCAGACGAAGGTCAGCATCAGCGCACACAGTACCGAGAACACCATACTGGAATAGAAGAAGGAAACGGCATTGTCTTTGCCAAAGTGCGTCAGCAGGATGCCCGGCAGGAAGGAAGCCAGAATCGCCGACATCTGCGCCATGGAGATGCGCGCGCCGGAGAATTTGGTCTTCTGCTTAAAGTCGTCGGTCATTTCCGGTACCAGCGTTTCGTAAGGCACCAGAATCATGGTGTACACCACATCAAACAGCAGGTACGTCAGCAGGTAGTACCAGAAACCCATGTCCCCCACCCACATAAAGGAGTAGCTGAAGACACAGGGAATACCGAGCAGAATGAAAAACTTACGCCGCCCGAAGCGTTTGCCCGCCCAGGTGGAGCCAAAGTTATCCGTTAAGAAGCCCATAAGCGGGCTGACGACGGCATCCAATACCCTCGCGGTGGCGAAAATGAAGGTGGCTTCGATTGGACTCAGGCCGCAGAAGGTGGTGTAGAAGTACAAGAGCCAGGCGGCGGTCAGTGCGGTAGTACCGGCACCCAGAAAATCGCCGGAGCCGTAGGCAAGATAATTTGCTAATCCGATTTTACGTGTTTTCATTGCCGTAAATCCCGTGTTTTTATCAGGAGAGCCCGCCTCAACAGCGCGGATGTTGTCCTTACACGGCTACAGTAAAAGTATGTCTGGCCTTAAACCTTTTCATTTCTGCCAGAGCGGCTACTCGGATGGCAAAAATACAAAGAGGCAGCGCACGCGTGTCACTGATTTATAAAACAGCGTTTCGAATCATTCAAAAGGCGTGGTCATTTTTGCGAGCCCGCCAGCAGAATCGTCGCTGGCGGGGGGAGGATTAGCGGTAATTCACAATGATCTGATTGCTTTGCACGTTCAGTGCCGGGATTAATCGCCCTCCCCCCGGAACCTCCCAAACAAAGCGCAACGGTTCCGCCGCAGGCGTGTTTTGCAAACCCCAGGTGCTGCCACTCTGCCCGTCTAATTCTACGCAACGGGTTTGCGAACACAGGCGCACCCGCAACCCAGCGGGCGTTGGGCCAATCAGCGTGTAGCGCCAGGCGACCATCGTCACCAACCCGCTGTCGGGCTGTGACGGCGCCAGTGGCGGTGACGACATCGATTCACCGCGATGGCTCAGAATGATGCCGCGACTGCTGGCCTGCCAGCTTCCCTCACCTGCCGCCTGCGCCACCAGAGGGAGACAGAGTAACAGCAGCAAAGCCCGCATTATTTGCCCCCGATGGTGGCAGTCATGCGGATCTGACGGTTATCCGACAGCTCCAGATTCGACAGCACCACCAGCTGTGGCAGATTGCGGCGCAGGAAACGAGACAGTAAAGGTCTCAGCGCATGGTTCACCAGCAGTACCGGCGGCGCACCCAGCATCTCCTGGCGAGAAAGCGCTTCCTGCGTTTGTGCCAACAGCCTGTCTGCCAGACCCGGCTCCAGCCCACCGCCGTTTTGCAGAGCCTGCAGCAGCAGACGCTCCAGTGGGGTATCAAGCCCAATCACCTGCACCTCACCGCTCCCCGGGAACCACTGCTGAGTGATCGCACGCCCCAGCGCCACGCGCACCACGTTGGTTAACTCATGCGGATCGCTCTGCACCGGCGCATGTTCGGCCAGTGTTTCGAGAATGGTGCGCATATCACGGATCGGCACTTTCTCGTCGAGCAGATTCTGCAGGACTTTATGCAGCGTGGTTAACGTGACCACGCCCGGCACCAGGTCCTCTGTCAGCTTCGGCATCTCCTGCGTCACGCGCTCCAGCAGTTGCTGGGCTTCCTGACGACCAAACAGTTCGGCCGAGTGCTGGCTTATCAGGTGATTAAGGTGCGTCGCCACCACGGTACTGGCTTCAACCACGGTAAAGCCCTGGATCTGCGCCTGCTCTTTCAGCGCACTCTCGATCCAAATGGCCGCGAGACCAAACGCCGGGTCGACCGTCGGCTCTCCGGGTAACGTACCGGCGGCAGTGCCCGGGTTGATAGCCAGCCAGCGTCCCGGATAGGCATCGCCGCTGCCAATCTCAACACCTTTGAGTAAAATTCGATAGCGTGCCGGAGGGAGATCCATGTTGTCGCGGATATGCACCACCGGGGGCAAAAAACCCATTTCCTGGGCGAACTTCTTACGAATCGAACGGATACGCCCTAACAGCTCGCCATCCTGCTGAAAATCCACCATCGGGATCAGTCGATAACCCACTTCCATCCCAAGGGTGTCTTCCAGCACCACATCATTCCAGGTGGCTTCCACCGCCTGTGGATTCTCCTGAGGACGAACCGCCGGTGCTTCTGCCGGGGCCTGCTGTTCGCGCCCACGCAGCCACCAGGCCAACCCGAGCAGTCCCGCGGTAAACAGCAGGAACACAAAGTTCGGCATCCCTGGCACCAGGCCCAGTAAGCCGAGTACCGCGGCGCTGAGCAGCATCACCCGTGGGTTGCTGAACAGCTGGCCGACCATCTGTTCACCGACATCCTGATCGGTCGCCACGCGGGTCACAATAACCCCCGCGGCGGTCGAGATAACCAGTGCCGGGATCTGTGCCACAAGGCCGTCACCGATCGTCAACAGCGTGTAGGATTCCGCCGCCTTACTGAGATCCAGCCCGTGTTGCAAAACCCCCACCAGCAACCCGCCAATCACGTTGATCACCATGATCAAAATACCGGCGATGGCGTCACCGCGAACGAACTTACTCGCACCGTCCATCGAACCGTAGAAATCGGCCTCCTGCGTCACTTCAGCACGACGACGCTTGGCATCCTCTTCCCCGATCAGTCCGGCGTTCAAATCGGCATCAATCGCCATTTGCTTGCCGGGCATCCCGTCGAGCACGAAACGCGCGCCGACTTCAGCGATACGTCCGGCACCTTTGGTGATAACCATAAAGTTAATGATCACCAGAATAATGAAGACCACGATACCGATGGCAAAGTTACCGCCGACCAGGAAGTGGCCGAACGCTTCCACCACTTTCCCCGCCGCCGCAGATCCCGTGTGCCCTTCCATCAGGATGATACGAGTCGAGGCCACGTTGAGCGCCAGACGCAGCAAGGTGGTGAATAACAGAATGGTCGGGAACGCGGCGAACTCAAGCGTGCGCTGGGTGAACATCGCCACCAACAGCACCATAATCGACAGCGCAATATTGAAGGTGAACAGTAAATCGAGGACGAACGCCGGCAGCGGCAGTACCATCATCGACAGAATCAACAGGATCAGCACCGGCCCGGCAAGAACCTGCCATTGGGTGGATTTAAAGCTGCCGGGCAGGCGCAGCATTGCGACCAGATTAGCCATCAGTGTCCTTCTCGTTCAAAAAATCCAGCGCCTCAGGCACCGGTAAATTCTCAGGTTTTTTCGGTCGTGTTCCGCCGGCCAGACGCCAGCGTTTCAGTTGCCATACCCAGGCCAGCACTTCCGCAACGGCCGCATACAGCGTCCCCGGAATTTGCTGACCAATTTCGGCATGACGATAAAGCGCACGCGCCAGTGGCGGCGCTTCCAGCATCGGGATCTTGTGCTCTTCCCCCAATTCACGAATACGTAATGCGACCAGTCCGGCACCTTTCGCCACCACCTTTGGCGCACTCATTTTGCCTTCGTCATACTTCAGCGCGACCGAGTAATGGGTGGGGTTATTGACGATAACATCGGCTTTCGGCACATCCGCCATCATCCGTCGACGGGCCGCCGCACGCTGCATCTGACGAATTTTGCCTTTAACGTGCGGGTCGCCTTCGCTCTGTTTGAATTCGTCACGAATATCCTGGCGGGACATGCGCAGTTTTTTGATGTGGCTGTAAATCTGGAAGAACACGTCGAATCCCACCATCGGGATCACCCCCAGCGCCACCAGCAGCGCACACAGCCCCACCATGTTCAGCGCATTGCCCATGGCGGTCATCGGCGATTCGCTGATAAGCCGCATCATGTCCGGCCAGTGCAGCCAGACAAACAGCCCCGCCACGAACCCTACCAGCACCGATTTGAGGACCGCCTTCAACAGCTCCGCCGCTGACTGCGCCGAAAACATGCGGGCGATCCCGGGTAAAGGATTGAGTTTATCGAACTTAAAACTCAGTGATTTCGGGCTGAAGACCAACCCGCCAAGCATCACTGGGCCAATAATTGCCACCACCACGACACCGACAATCAGCGGCATCAGCGCCAGCATTGCCTGTTTAATCAGCAGAATGATTTGCCCAAGAATGAGATTAGGGTCGTTGACGATACTGTGGTCAAAATGCAGTCCGGAAGAGAGCAGGCTTGCCAGTCTGCGCGCCAGCGCTTCACCGCCAAGCCAGAGTACCGCCACGCCCACCAGCAATATCAGCAGTGACGTCAGCTCGCGCGATCGCGGGATCTGCCCATCCTCACGCGCCTTTTCCAGCCGTTGGGGTGTGGGGGCTTCTGTTTTGTCTTCGTTGTCGCTTTCGTCTGACACTGCGCACGCTCAAGGACTGGGTTTCTGGGCGTTATAATGACAGAGGGAGCCCCGGTCAATGGCTGGAAAAGCGTGCATAAAAGGCAGTTTTTAGCGGCTTTCAGCGTAGAGCCCTGCGGCTGCGTTCCGCGTTAAACAACGCCGACGAAGGTTTGCCACTCCTTTCGTTATCCCCTCCCCCATTTATTTGCCTCTTTTTGAGCACCGCGTTTGCATGAATGCCCCGAAAGAAATAATTCATCGCCGTGAATGATCTGATTTATTAATACCATCACCCGTCAATATAAATAAAATATATATTAAGCAGCCAAAAACTCTATTTATGTCTGATAACAAACACGCTATTACCTGTATCGGTATTTAAAGGAGATGACATCTGTGTATACTACTGCGGATATCAATATTCTTTGCAGCGACCGGTTGTTAGCACCGTTTACGGATTATTCGTTACTCTAAGGGATTCTCGCTATGAACCAGAAAAAGAAACATCTCGCTCTCATTATGTTTTCACTTATGTTTTCCTCCTATAATGCTGTTGCTGACGGGATGAATGCCGGTACCGTACATTTTACGGGTGAAATTATTGAACCAAGCTGTGTCATTGATGGAAATGATGGCAAGGATAATAATGTGCCATTGGGCAGCTATCCGACCTCTTTGTTTGCCGCAGTCGGCGACCAGTCAACGCTTCAACCTTTCGATATCTCACTTAAAGACTGCCCGGTGCAAACTGATGGACTAAGCAGCGTACAGTTGACCTTCGAAGGGACCACCGTTGCCAGCAGTAACTCAGAGCTGCTCACCGTCAGTGCGATCACCACACAAGGGACCACCGCAGCGACCAACGTCGGCATCGCGGTAAGCCTGCAAGATACGCCAACGAAGCTTTTGACGCTTGACGGAGCCGAAGATCAGATTGTGATTGCTCTAAGACCCACCACTGACAACATCAGAGCCAGTTTCTTTGCACGCTATCAGGCTTATGCCCTCCCCGTGACGGCGGGACCGGCTGATGCAGATATGACGGTGAATATTCTTTATCGTTAATTAAAATCGCGTTAAAACGCCTCGAACCCTCTTTTAAAACATAGCCTGTCGTTACGTCAGGTTATGTTTCTTTATGGCTGTCACCCATTATGAAAATGTACAAATTCGGGTTGGTTTTATTAATATCATTCTTAGTGCCCGGCCTATTTAACATCGTCTGGGCCGATGGTATTCAAATTGGCAGAACGCGTATCGTCTATGATGCGCGTAAAAAAGAAACGGCGCTTCCTTTGGTCAATCAGGATAAAGAACTGCCGTGGCTCATTCAATCCTGGGTGACTCAGGAAGATAAGAAAACAGCTGCACCATTTATTGTCACGCCACCGCTTTTTCGTCTCGACCCGCAAAAAGAACAAAGTCTAAGGATAATCTGGTCTGGTACCAGCGTGCCATCAGATAAAGAATCCCTGTTCTACTTAATCGTGCGTACCATTCCCGGCAGTGATAAAAAAAATGAAAACGAGAACGTACTGCGCATCATCTACAAAACACAGCTGAAACTTTTTTATCGCCCGGAAGGCCTGCTGGGAACTCCGGATCAAGCCTGCCAGAACCTTCATTTTGCGCGTTCAGGCAGCCAGCTGCAGATTAAGAACGAGAGCGGCTACCATCTCGTTTTCGACTCCCTGTATCTGGGCCATAGCCAGCAGCGCAAAGCGGACATCGTCGCACCCAAAAGTACCGCCACACTGGCGGTTTCAGACAGCAGCCAACAGGTCAGTTGGCGCTGTATTACCGATTACGGTAACGCCTCGCCAAAATATACCGCTGTCGTTGAGCAAGGCAGTGGAACGCCATGAGCATGAGGATACTCTGTCGCTCCTCCTGCGGGCTAAAACGTCCTCACGCACTGCTGGCCGGCTTGAGCGGCCTGTTGCTGCTGGTTGAAAGCGCCCAGGCAAGAGAATTTTACTTTTCGCCCGATTCGCTTGAACGAGGAGCCGGATCTCAGCAAACAACCGATTTGTCGCTGTTTTCTAACATGAATGCGCAACTCCCCGGCGAATACAAAACTCAGGTCATCGTTAATCAGCACAAAGCACAGGAACGGATGCTCAGCTACACCAGTGCCAGCGATGGGCATCTGGAGCCTCGCCTGACCCCGACGATGCTAAGAGAATGGGGGGTGAAAGTGGATGACTTTCCTGCCATTGCGTCTCGTCCACAGGGCGATCCGCTCGATAAACCGCTTGGTGATTACATTCCGGCTGCCAGCGCCCACTTTGATTTTAATCGCCAGATGCTTGAAGTCAGCATTCCTCAGGCCTCACTGGATGCTCTCAGCGCCGGATCGGTTCCTCAGTCACGCTGGGAAACCGGGGTCCCTGTGATGTTTGCCGACTATTCATTTAGCGACAGTGATAATCAGGGCAGCGACTCCGGTCGCGACCACAGTCAATATTTGAACCTCAGAAGCGGCGCTAACCTCGGCGGCTGGCGGCTGCGTAACTACGGTATCTGGTCCAAAAATGACGATAGCAGTGCCTGGCAAAATGTCAGTAGCTGGGTTCAACACGACATCCGCGCGCTTAAAGCCCAGTTTATTGCCGGGCAAAGTAGCACTCACGGAGAGGTCTTCGACAGTATCCAGTTCAGCGGCGTAAATATTGCCTCCGATGACGACATGCTGCCAGTGAGCGAGCGTGGGTTTGCGCCAACGATTCGCGGGACCGCTAACTCCAACGCCACGGTGACCGTCAGACAAAACGGCTTCCTTATCTATCAGCAGAATCTCTCTCCCGGTCCTTTTGAAATTCACGACCTCTATGCCTCAACCAACAGCGGCAATCTGGATGTCACGGTAAAAGAGGCCGACGGCAGTGAACACAGTTTCACCCAGGCATTCTCCAGCGTGGCATTGATGCAACGCCCGGCCCATGTCCGGTTTGAAGCCACCGTTGGACGCTTTCGTGCCGATCAGGGCAGCCACGATGATGAGCCTGAATTTGTTCAGGCAAGCGCCATTTATGGCCTGAACAACCGGCTGACGCTGTATGGCGGCATCACCGGATCCGCAGACTACAACGCGCTGGCATCCGGCTTCGGCGTGAGCCTCGGCCAGTTTGGCGCAGTTTCGCTCGATTTAACGGCGGCGCGCACCCAGCTGGATGATGGCTCTGTCAGTAACGGTCAGTCCTGGCGGGCGCTGTACTCCTCAGAGCTGCCCTACACGCAGACACACTTTACGCTGGCAAGCTACCGTTACTCGACCCAGGGCTACTACTCGTTTGCCGATGCCAACCATCATGACGACCACGACGACTGGGACGATCGCGGCTATCACAAGCGTAATCGGGTACAAATCAGCATCAGCCAGCCGGTGGGCGATGGCAGCCTCTATCTCAACGGCTATCAGCAAAATTACTGGGGTGGCGAGCGCACCGAGCGGAGCTTCTCCGCAGGGCTCGATTACCCGATCAAAGGCATCAATTTTCACCTTGCCTTGTCCGAAAACAGGGACAGCGACAGAGACGAGAATGACCGCATCGCCTCTTTCGGATTCAGTATTCCGTTGAGCCGCTGGTTGCCGAATAGCTGGGCCAGTTACAACATCAGCAACAATAACCAGGGGGCGACCACGCAAAATGTGGGGGTCGGAGGAACCTTACTGGATGACAACAGCCTGAGCTATTCGCTGCAGCAGAGCCACAGCAACCAACACCCTTCTGACAGCAGCAGCCTCTATAGCAGTTGGCGTACGCAGTACGCTAACCTGAACGTCGGTTATTCTGCTGATTCAGCAGGCCAGCGCCAAACCAGCTACGGAGCCAGCGGTGGCTTGGTCCTCCATCCCCATGGCCTGACGCTCTCGCAGCCGCTCGGCGATCAGTTCGCCATTATTGATGCTGACGGCGCGTCGGGTATCGCCTTCCAGAACCAACAAGGGATCCGCACCGACTGGTTTGGTAATGCCATCATCCCGTCGCTGACCCCCTATCAGGAAAACCGTATTGGCATGGACACCACCCAGCTGCCGGACAACATTGACAGTGAAGGCACCGCCGTCACCGTTGTGCCGACCCGCAACGCGGCCGTCGCCGCCCATTTCAGCGCCAAAGTGGGCTACCGTGCGCTGGTTCAGCTGTCGTTACCGAACGGCGATGTTGTACCGTTTGGGGCAATAGCCAGCGCCGACGACGGGAAAATCAACGGGATTGTGGCCGACCGCGGCGTGCTCTATCTCTCCGGACTGCAGAAGGCCATTGAGCTGCTGGTGAAATGGGGCAACGAGCCCGGCCAGCACTGTACGGCGAGTCTCCCTGTCGCCTCCTCTATTCCCGATACGAATCCGACCGGGATCAAACACGTTACGGCCATCTGCCGTCAGGAAGGACACTGATGCGTTACTTTTCATTGCGTTGCGGCGGGTACATCTTCGTGCTGCTTTTACTCAACTCTCATTTAGCGTACGCCACTGTCCTGAAGGGCTGCTTCCCGGCTCCCGGCAGCTATGAAACGCAATACAGCCAGCCACTTTCCCCTGATGAAAATAGAAAAGGGAGCATCATTACTGCAGATGCGCACCTGGTCGGCAGCGGCCCTGCCATCTATGCGCAATGCAATTGCCCGGGCACAATTTCATCCTCCGCGCAGGTAAAGGGGTACAGCTTTGCTAGCAGCCCTTTGGTGGCGGGCTCGACAAGCGGAACAGGCTATCTTACCGAGAAACTGGATATCCATATTGATGGCTACAACGACGCCATCGATTCACCCGATGGAAATGGTCTCTATGCAAACACAATTAACACCTATCCGACACTCTCCCCTGGCGGACAAGCCGAAAAGCTGACGTCCTCCGAAAGCAGTGAAACGGTCTGCAGCGATCAGACACGTCCGGTCGCAGGCGTTCCGCAGCGCCAGTTTAAGTGGAACACCATTTTCGCCCGCCTGTACGTTAAATCCCCGATCCTCGGCGAGGAAATTATTCCCTCAACCCTCGTGCAGCAGACGTCTGCCTGCCTCTATTATGGAAGCGGCATATGTATGCTGTCTGATGCACACCCCGTCGCGAATGTTTGGTTTTCCGGGATCCTCAGTGCCCCACTGAGCTGTACCATCAACGCAGGGAGCGTTATTGAAGTCAGTTTTGGCGCGGTGGCGAGTTCGAATTTCGTCGCCAGAGGGCAGCCGCCGCAGGGCTACGCGCTGAAAAATGTCGACATCGACTTTCACTGCGATAACGCAGCGGTCAGCAATACGGAAAAAATCAAGCTCACGCTGTCCGCCGATGAGGGCGTGGCGGATACGGAAAGTGGGCTTATTGGTAAAATGACCGGTCGGGACGACATCGGTGTGAGAGTCTATGACGCTAACAGCGGCAACGTGCGCCTTGATGGCAACAGCGAATTTCCCATCAGCCTCGATGAGAGCGGAAACGGCTCAATCCACATGACCGCGGCCCCCGTCTCCACAAAAGAAAGCAAACCCGACCCGGGTAAATTTGAAGGCAACGTGACTATCAAAATGGACCTGCGATAAGCGCTCATAAGAAAATGGCCCATTGCGGGCCATTCCTTTTCAGAAGCCTAAGCTGTCCAGCAAATCATCAACCTGGTCCTGGCTTGCGACCACGCCAGCTTTACTGGTGTCCATCTGCGGGCCATTGAGCAGGCTTTCGTTTTCGCGTTTCGGCCTGGCCGCCGGATCCGGCATGTTTTCCAGCAGAACCATCAGCAGCTGACGTTCAATCTCCTGGATAACATCCATCATCCGCTTGATAACCTGCCCGGTCAGATCCTGGAAATCCTGCGCCATCATGATTTCCAGCAGTTGGGCGTTCGTGAAACTGGTATGTTTCGGGACATCAGCCAGATAGCTGCGGGTGTCTGTGACCAGTTCGCGGGCATCAGAAAGCTCAATAGGATTATCAAACCACTCATCCCAGCGGCCGGAGAGCGCTTTGGCTTCCTTTTCCATCTGGTTCTGGTGCGGCTGTGACAGCTCCACGCAGTTCAGTGCACGTTCCGCGGCCTGTGCCGTCATCTGCACCACGTAGTCCAGACGATCGCGCGCATCGGGGATCGCTTCGGCCGCTTCAGCAATCGCCTGGTCCAGCCCCAGCTCACGCAGGCTGTCGCGCAGCATACGCGTGAGGCTGCCAATCCGGGCGATAATATTGGCGGCGGAATGATCGTCAGTCGGTTTTATGGGGGTTTGCGTCATTGTCATCACCTCACATACCGAGTTTCTCGAAGATTTTATTCAACTTCTCTTCGAGAATGGCAGCAGTAAACGGTTTAACGACATAGCCGCTGGCGCCCGCCTGGGCCGCAGCAATAATGTTCTCTTTCTTGGCTTCTGCTGTCACCATCAGCACCGGCATCGCGGCCATCGCACCATCCGCACGAATGGTTTTCAGCAGGTCGAGTCCATCCATGTTGGGCATGTTCCAGTCAGAGATGACAAAACCAAAGCCACCCGCCTGCAGTTTGTTCAGCGCATCAACGCCATCTTCCGCTTCTTCTACGTTGTTGAATCCCAGCTCTTTTAGCAGGTTACGCACGATGCGACGCATGGTGGAAAAGTCATCCACAACCAGAAACTTAAGCTCTTTATCCGCCATTTCACTTCACTCCTCTTAAATACGTATTGCCTGTCCGGCACTGATTTTCGCCAGCATCTGCTGGCTTACCTGGCTGAGATCGACCACTTCGCTGACGCCACCCATATTGATGGCCTCACGCGGCATGCCGAACACCACACAACTTGCTTCATTCTGGGCGATGGTCCAGGCCCCGGCCTGATGCATCGCCAGCATACCTGCGGCCCCATCGTTGCCCATGCCGGTGAGGATCACCCCAACGGCGTTACGTCCGGCGTTTTTCGCCACCGAATGGAACAACACATCCACCGACGGACGGTGACGATTCACCGGCGGTCCGTCATGAATTTTGATTTGATAGTTCGCCCCGCTGCGCGCCAGCTCCATGTGCTTATCGCCCGGTGCAATGTACGCATGCCCCGGCAGCACACGTTCGCCGTCCTCGGCTTCTTTCACCGCGATCTGACACAGCTTGTTCAGGCGCTCGGCAAAGGAACGCGTAAACCCTGGCGGCATATGCTGGGTGATCAGAATAGCCGGGCTGGTCAACGGCAATGGCTGGAGAACATGACGAATGGCCTCCGTTCCTCCGGTTGACGCGCCGATCACCAGCAGTTTTTCCGAACTCAGCATCGGGCCTGCCTTGAGGGTCGCGGGTGCGGTCAAGGGCTTATGCGCGCTCAGCTGTGCTCGTGCGGCGGCCCGAACCTTGTCGGCGATCATCTCGCTGTACGCCAGCATCCCTTCGCGGATGCCTAACTGCGGCTTAGTGACAAAGTCCACCGCCCCGAGCTCCAGCGCACGCAGCGTCACCTCCGACCCTTTCCCGGTCAGCGAAGAGACCATCACCACCGGCATGGGACGCAGGCGCATCAGTTTTTCCAGAAAATCGAGTCCGTCCATGCGTGGCATTTCGACGTCCAGCGTCAGCACGTCCGGATTGTATTTTTTGATAAGATCGCGGGCGACCAGCGGATCCGGCGCGGTCGCCACCATTTCCATGTCGCTATGGCTATTGATGATTTCCGTCATGATCTGACGCATCAGAGCCGAGTCATCAACAGACAACACCCTGATTTTACTCATGCTTTATCCTTACTCAGCGCGTACACCGTCTGCCCCCGCAGACTGAACTCGCGCACGAGATTGCTGAAGTTCTCTGAGTGCCCGGCAAACAGCAGCCCGCCCGGTTTAAGCAGGGGAACAAATCGATGCAAAATGTCCTGCTGCGTCGTTTTATCGAAATAAATCATTACATTGCGGCAGAAAATGGCATCAAATGGACCGGGAACGTTGTACTGTCTGTCCAGCAAGTTAACCGGCGCGAAATCCACATAATTCGCCAGCTCCTGGCGAACGCGCACCAGCCCACTATGCGGACCCGTACCGCGCATGAAATAGTGCTGCAGCTGTTGCTGCGACAGGGTTTTCAGTTCGTCCTGGCGGTACACGCCGCTTTGCGCTTTGTTCAGAACTTCCGTGTCAATATCGCTGGCGAACACCTTCCAGCGGCCAGGTGCCGTGCCGAGCGTGTCGGCAAGCGTAATGCCGATGGAGTACGGCTCTTCTCCGGTTGAAGCCGCGGCGCTCCAGACGCGGTACTCTCCCTGCCGACGACGGGCATGCTCTGCCAGCGTCGGGAAGTGATGCGCTTCGCGGAAAAACGCCGTCAGGTTGGTGGTCAGCGAGTTAATAAAGGCCTGCCACTCGGCGTTATCCTGATTGGCTTCCAGCATCGCCAGGTAGCGGCCAAAATCGTCCAACCCGAGCTGGCGCAGACGGCGCACCAACCGGTTGTACACCATGTCGCGTTTATGATCGGCCAGCACAATACCTGCGCGCTGGTAGATCAGCTGACATATCCGACGAAACTGCGCATCGGACAGCGCCAGGCGCTGTGTCATCTGTGTCAGTAATGACGATTGCCCGTTGGGCAGCGTTGCTGTCATAGCGCCTTCTTACTTCTTGTCAGGAAACCATGGGTACCGCGGTTAACGGCGCCCCTTGTTGGTACGTCGTCTTTTTTTCTTCTACTTCAAATACCGCAACCAGCATCGTCAGGCTATCGGCCTGCCCAGCCAGTTGTTCCGTGGCAACGGCGGCTTCTTCAACCAGTGAGGCATTCTGCTGGGTGACCTGATCCATCTGGCTTACTGCCAGCGCGACCTGTTCAATGCCGCGACGCTGTTCGTCAGACGCCGAGGCGATTTCGCCCATGATGTCGTTAACCTGGGTGACGGAACGCACAATCTCGCTCATGGTCTTAGCGGCAGTATCCACCAGCGCCGAGCCTTCCTGAACGCGGGAGACCGACTCTTCAATCAGGCCTTTAATTTCTTTGGCCGCCTGCGCACTGCGGCTGGCAAGGTTACGCACCTCCCCGGCCACGACCGCAAATCCACGTCCCTGCTCACCGGCTCTTGCCGCTTCTACCGCGGCGTTCAGCGCCAGAATATTGGTCTGGAACGCAATGCCGTCGATCACGCTGATAATGTCGCCAATTTTCTGCGAACTGCTGGCGATGTCGTGCATGGTCTCAGCAACATGTGATGCCTGCTGGCCGCCACGTTTGGCGGTTTCCGCTGCGGTGCTGGCAAGCCCGGACGCCTGACGCGCGTTGTCGGCGTTCTGGCCGACAGTCGCTGTCAGCTGTTCCATGCTGGCCGCCGTTTCCGCCAGCGATGCCGCCTGCTGCTCCGTGCGTGCAGACAGATCGTTGTTGCCGGCGGCAATCTCAGAAATCCCCGTGTGCATCGCCTGGCTGCCCTGACGAACCTGGCTCACCGTGTCGCGCAGCGCCAGTTGCATGCGCTTTAACCCTGCAAAAATGGTGGAAATCTCATTTTTGCCATACACATGGATGGGGCGGGCAAGATTGCCCTGAGCAATACTTTCAAAGTGGTCACTGATGATCGCCAGCGGCTGAACAATCATCCGGCGTGACCACAGCAGAGCTCCGCCGACCAACAGTGCGGCGATAATCACGACAGCAATAAAGATGGCCGCCGAACGGTGATAGCTGCTGTTACTGGCTTCACGCGCTTGTTGCACATTCACATCGACGTTTTTCTGCCAGCGGTAGTACACGATATCGAACGTCTCCTGCGCCTGCTGAACCGGCAGAGTCATGGAGTCAGAGAGCTGATTGCTTTCCAGGTAAGTGGCCTGTTTTTCCAGCGCACCGTGCCAGTCGGCATAGCGTTGTTGACTCTGTCCCTGCAACGCTTTGCCTTCCTCGTTGCCCACGGGAATGGCCATAAACTGTGCAAACTCAACATCGGCCTGTTTCAGGTCACGCCGGGCCGCCGTCATCAGTGCTTTTACGTCCTCTGACGGATAGCTCAATGCCGTCAACGTCCCTGCTTTGTTCAATAACGTACTCGCCTGCAGCAGCACGACGCGGGCATCCGCGAGGCTGCTGATTTGCAAATTCCCTTGCTCAACCTGACTGAGGTTTTTCTGTCCATCATGGAATGCCCAGAACGACAAACCATTGCTGCCAATCTGCAGCACGCCACACAGCACCAGAATCAAAAACAGCGTTGTCGAGATACGAATACGGTTGAACATCTGTACTCCCGTGATAGGGCAATTTGCCGGATAAAGTTAGAAAGTTTCCCAGTTATCATCCGTCCCTGTTGCGGCAGCACGTGGGCGCAAAGGCTCGGCATGGCTCACCGGGACGGTTGTTTTTTTACGCATTGCGTTAGGCGTGACGCTGGCGATACGGAATGCGGAGACCGCGCGGGTCAGACTGCCGGACTGCTCTTCAAGCGCAGCGGCGGCAGCGGCAGATTGTTGCACCAGGGCGGCGTTTTGCTGGGTCACGCGGTCCATTTCAGAAACGGCCAGTGCGACCTGGTCGATACCGCGGCTCTGTTCATCGGAGGCTGACGAAATTTCACCCATAATATCGGTGACGCGCGTCACCGCATTGACGATGTCGCTCATGGTTTCCCCGGCGCTTTCCACCAGCACCGAGCCGGTATCCACTTTCGCCACGGAGTCTTCAATCAGGCCTTTGATCTCTTTGGCCGCCTGAGCGCTGCGGCTGGCAAGGTTACGAACCTCCCCCGCCACCACCGCAAAACCCCGCCCCTGTTCACCGGCGCGCGCGGCTTCCACCGCGGCGTTCAGGGCCAGAATGTTGGTCTGGAAGGCAATACCGTCGATTACGCCGGTAATGTCGGATATTTTCTGCGAACTGGCAGCGATGTCGTGCATGGTTTTCACCACCCCATCCACCACTTTTCCGCCGCGCTGGGCTGTTTCGGAGGCGCTCAGCGCCAGCTGTGAGGCCTGACGCGCGTTTTCGGCGTTCTGTTTAACGGTCGCGGTCAGCTCTTCCATGCTGGCCGCCGTTTGTTCCAGTGCAGAGGCTTGCTCTTCGGTGCGGGAGGACAGATCGTTGTTGCCAAGCGCAATCTCGCTGGTGCCGGAATAGATGGCATCTGACCCCTGGCGAACACGCGTCACGGTATCGATCAGCGATTGCTGCATGTCTCCGACAGTTTGCGCCAGTTCAGCGATTTCGTTACGTCCGGCAACGGTGACCGGCTGGGTTAAATCCCCACCGGCAATGCGGCGCAGATGGCTCATCACCTTCGCCAGTGGGTTAAGCAGCAGCTGACGAATGCCGTACCAGGCCGCGGCCAGAATCGCCACCAGCACCACGGCAATGGTGCCAAGCTGCCACTGAGCAAACTGATAATCCTGAGCGCTGGTGGTAAATGCCTGCTGGTAAAGTTTTTCACTTTCAGCGGCGTAGCGGGTCATCGCCTCGCCCAGCCCGTTCTGCATCCCCTGTGTGGCCTGAGCAAAATAGGCATCCATATTGCCGTTTTGCAGGAAGCCAATCAGCTCAGTCAGGCCGTTGAAGTATTTCTGGTAACTGGCATCAACCGCGGCGGTGGCGTCCGCCAGCTCTGGCTCGGCCTTGTTTTCCGAGAAGGCGGTGTAGGATTTTGCGGCCTGCGCTAAAGTGCTTTTAGCGTTATTCAGCAGATCGGTTTTGGCGTTGCTCTGCTGGTTCGCACTGTCCATCATCATACGGGCAGAAGACCGGCTGAGGTTGATGCGCGTTTGCAGCATGAGCTCCCAGGTTTTACTCAGCTCGGTTTGCTGGGTGCGCAGCTCATTCGAGAGCGCAAAGCTTTGTTGGTTTTGTTTTAACGAAGAGAAAAGAAAGCCACCGGACAGCAGCTGAAGCAGTGCGAATACGACCAGCACCAGCATCAACAGGGTGACAACGCGCAGACGGTTCAACATACAACACCTTTTCAATAACGTGATAGCGGTGTTATCGGCACGTTGCGACAGAACTTTACGTTAAGTCACGTTTGCGGGAGACCCTGCTAAAGCATACACCCGAAAAACGGTTGGAATCGTCATCCAAACAAATCACCCTTTCCATTGGTGGGTGTTTATTTGTACTGGCCAATCAGATGGTTTGTTTTTTGTACAGAAACAATAAAATTTTACCCGTCGCAAATAACAACGCCGATTTTCCCTCATCAACGGAAAAAATATCAACGGCGTAACTTATTGATTTTTATCCAGAAAAACAAAGGTGAAATTATTAGATCAACAATAGCCAGGCAGCATATATAAATAGCATGTTAACTAAATTATAATTCTTTTACATTCGTTCGAGAGTTGAGGTTCGTATGCGGTTAATTGTCATGTTGTTGGGTCTGGTGGTCGCTACACAGGTCTGGGCGGGTGAACTTGCCAAACCGACGGGTAAAGTTATTTTAACCGTGTCCGGTAATATCGAAAATACAAATGAAGACGGCAAAGCCGTTTTTGATACCGCCAGCCTCGAGAAACTGGGCACGGTCAGCTTCCAGACCACCTCACCGTGGTATAATGGGCGTACGACTTTCACGGGTATTTCCCTGCAAAAGCTCATGGATTACGTTGGCGCGAAAGGCTCGGTGGTTAAGGTCACGGCGCTCAATGACTACACCACCGTCGTACCTCTCAGTGACTTCAAAAAATACAATGTTATCCTTGCTTTAAAAATCAACGGAGAATATATGCGCATCCGTGATAAAGGCCCGTTATTCATTGTGTATCCTTATGACAGCATGCCTGAACTGAATAATCAGATTTTTTACTCAAGGTCTGCCTGGCAGGTCAGCAGAATGAGCATTGAGTAGGAGTTAAGAAGAGCATAATGAACAGGATACTGGCTGGCATCATATTTCTCCTTTTTATATCTACGGGGTATATCTCGTTTCTTGTGCATGACAGACAACAAGAGTTGCAAAAACTCACGCACTACACGACGTCATGGTCTGCGGTACAGCTGGTATCCGAATATTACCGATTCGAGTCATGGCTCGGTCTTTACACTATCGATGACACGATGCAGTTGGATGATGTGCGTCTGCGTCTCGACATTATGCTCAGCCAGAGCGATTTAATGAAACAAGGTGATTTGGGTCAATATATTGTAAGCAGTAAAGCCCATCGGGACCTGGCAGTACAACTGGAAAACACCCTGGATTATCTGGACGCGCATCTCGAGAAGATGAACCGTCCAGAACTCCAGACATACCTGAAAAAGATGCATTCCCTTGATGTGCCATTAGGACGCCTGTCATCCGGCGCGTTAGACAAAGATATTAATTCGATTACCCGCACTAATCTCAAAATTAAAACTCTGTATTATATTTATTCAGCGACGTCTGTGCTGCTTATAATACTGAGTGCGATCCTCGGCATGATGATATTTTATCAAAACAAAAATATCCGCACCGCCCACCTACAGGTTAAGAGCCTTGCCGAAGAGCTCCAAAGATCTAAAGAAAAGCTGCAAATCCAGAATACCAAACTGGAGTATGACGTCTACCATGACTCGCTCACCGAGATGAATAACCGTCAGTTTTTCTGGGACAGCTTAAATAAGCAGATTGAGACAGCACAGCAAAATAACACTGCTGTGATAGTGATGTTGTTTGATTTAGACAGATTCAAGGAAGTCAATGATACGTATGGCCATGATACCGGTGATATGTTATTACGCCAGATATCTGACCGTCTGAAATTGATGGGTTTGAGTACAGATTCGCTTTATCGCTTAGGGGGAGACGAATTTGCGTTCCTCTCTCGCGGCCTGACGGAAAACCAGGCGGTTAGCCAGGCACAAAAAATAGCCGACACGATCAACCAGCCTTACTCGATTTACAACACGATAATCACCATTACCACCTGTGTGGGCATTGTTATATCAGACACGGAACGCCGCTCCGACTACCTCTACAAGTTTGCCGATCTGGCACTTTATGAAGCCAAAAATGAAGGTGCGGGGAAGATAAAAGTCTTCCGGCAATGGATGTTGGATAAGCTGCAGGAGAGCAGAACCCTCGAGCATGACATGGCAATGGCATTGGCCAATAAAGAATTCGTGGTCTATTACCAGCCGATTGTTAATTCGTTCAGCCGCGAAATTTACAGCTATGAAGCGTTGATTCGTTGGATCCACCCTCTAAAAGGTCTCCTGTCGCCGGACAGTTTTATCCCGGTTGCTGAAAAAACAGGGATGATTAACGAGATGGGGAAATCTATGCTGGAAATGGCCTGCAAAGAAGCCGCGACCTGGGCGGTCCCGGTTAAAATTTCAGTCAATGTCTCTCCTGTCCAGCTGAGTAGCAAAACCTTTGCCAGCACGGTGCTGTCCATCCTGAAAGAAACCGGACTTCCGGCCGAGCGTCTTGAGCTCGAAGTGACCGAATCCGCTCTCTTTAGCGAAAGCACTACGCCGATGAATACCCTGAACAAACTCAGAGCGCTCGGCGTGACGATTTCCATCGATGATTTTGGTACGGGCTACTCTTCTCTTTCGCGGCTGAGTCGAATTGCCTTTGATAAAATCAAAATCGACAAGTCCTTTGTCCATTCGATATCCACACACGAAGACGCCCTGAATATTATCAGACTGATTACCGGGATGGCCAAGTCCCTGAATATGAAGGCGGTTGCGGAAGGTGTCGAGACGCAGGAACAGCTGGAAAGCCTTCAGGCACTGGGTTGTGATTTCGCACAAGGCTATCTGTTCAGTAAACCTCAGCCTTCTGTCGATAGCAAAATCAGAAACGGGTAAACGCCAGACGTTCAGTCGCCTTCAAAAAGCCACGTCGACCACTAAAGTGTCCGTGTAACTCCCGGCGGGCGGCGTGGTCTGCCCGCTTAACACTTTGGCGGTGTAGTTGTAGGTATTCACCGTACCATCGGCACTGACCGAGCTGGGAATGCTGCTGGCCCAGCGATCGGTGCCAGTCGGTCCCCATCGGTTGCCGGATGCGCCTTTATAGATCTCATAACTCATCGAATTGCTGCCGCTGACCATATTGCGCACGCTGCCGCTTCCGGCGTTGGCACCGTTGTTGATGCCCACGGTGTAGGTGCTGCCTTTGGTGCAGGTAATCGTGATGGATTGCGACACGGTCGGGAAGCTGCTAACCAGGGGGGCGCTTCCGAAATTGACATCCGGTGCGGTAATGGTAATGCAGTCGTTGGTGACGGTCATGGTCAGCTGCGTGGTCATCGGCTGCGTCCCGGTTTGCGGCGTCCCGACACACAGCCCGAGGGCGCTAATCGCACAGACGCTGTAGCTGACGTTCAGCGTAATATTGACCTGATACGGCCCGGCGCTGACGCTTTGCCCGGCGACAGAGCGAAAATAGATCGGCAGCGTGTACGTTTTTGACGACAGCAGACCGAGCAGCGTGCTGCCGCTCCAGGTGTACGTCGAGCCGACCGCCGTTTCGGTACTGTTCGAGCAGGTCGACGTTCCGCAGACTCGAACGGGGATCACGTCAGGTATTGTGGTGTTATCGGTCCGCTTCATCGCCGCCCTCGTCCCCGAGGTGGTGGTGGCGCTGAGCACATTCATCGAAATCGTGTCTCCCGCCGTGAGCAAGCTCAACACCGTATCGCAGGTCACCACCAGATTGGCTGAGGTTTGTTGCTCGGTGCTGTTGACGGTGAAAGAAGAGAGGCTGCCAAAGGCCGCATTGGCCAACGCCACGGTACAAGCCGCCTGCGCCGGTAGGCTAAACAGCCACACCAGTAGCAGCAGGCCAAACCGTCGGATCCTCACCGGCGCTCCCGGCACACCAGCGGGCCGTAGGTCTGCAATTTATGATCGGCACGCGCCTGGGTGGTTAACGTCACCGCACACCGTTTTCCCTGCGGGGTGGTCACTGTTAACGGGTTGACGTTACTGAGATTTTCCAGCCAGGCGATACCGTCGTACCCCACCAGCGCATCGGCCTGTCCTGGGCGCGACACCGTGCTCGATACCGGCAACGGATTGCCCTGCTCATCATGCAGAATGACACTCGCCACACGCTCCTGTTCCATAGGAAATTCAAGCAAATAACCGCTGTTACGCCGTAACGCAATGCGCCGTTCCGTCTCTTTAAGCTGCGTATCCGCGGGTAAGTTCAGTGCATTGATGCTGTAGCTCGCCGGATACCAGGCTGACACCCCGCTAATCAACAGGTAGCCTTTATCATTGGTACTCCCGACCGGCTGATGCTCATAGCTCACCGGGACTTTTGCGTTCCCGTCGGTGCTGACCACCACAAAGGCATCGTTGATCTTGTTCGCGGCGAAGAACTGCCCATCCATCAGCACCAGTGAGCCCATGGCTTCCCCCCACCAGGTCATTTCATTTTCTTCGCCGTAGCCCCCACCCTGCAGCTCGATATTGTTATTACGCCAGCCCAGCGTCGCCTGCTGATAGTTACTGGATTGCGATTGTCTGGCCCAGGCCATATTCCAGCTAAAGCCGCCATCGGACGGCATGGTGTGGTTGTAATTAATGCGTTGAGTATTGCCGTAATCCGGCGTGTTTTCGGTGCTGACCGCCACGCTGTCACGATCGCCAATCGGGATTTGCAGCGACATCGCCAACGTCCAGTCACCGCGCTGCTGATCGCGGCTGGCGGCAAGATAAATGCTGCTGGCGCCCCATAAACTGCGGCTCCAGGAGAGATTCAGCAGCTCGGTTTTTTCGCTGTCAGCGCTTTTCACGCCAATCCACGCCGCGCCCACGTTGCCGTAGTTGCCCATATTCAGCGAGAGAGAATATTGATCGCTGGTCTGACTGAGGCTGGCGATGGGGTTGTTCTGAGCGTCGTAAAGCCGCGGCTGATCGTACAGCGCCAGATTACCGAAGGTTTTGTCGCGATGCGTATGCTGGGTGATAAAACTGAATACACCGGTGCTGTATTGATAGCCCCAGTTGATCTGCTGGCCGCCCTCCCCATACATCCGGCTGTGGGTATAACTGCCGTTAACAATCCCGAACTGCCCCAGTTTTACCAGTGCTCCTGCGCCGCCCAGCGCCAGCGACGCGGCACCCTCTGCGTGCGTTTCCAGCGTTAAAGCATCATTCACACCGTAACGATACGATCCGCTGCCAACCGCCGGGCCGTAGTCAAAATTCTCAATCCCGTAATTGCGGCGCAGTGCGCCCAGCGTTGCCGCGCCGTCGCTCAGGCCGGGTTTGAGCATTTGGCTCGCGACATAAAAAGGCAGCGTGGTGCTGACCTGACGTCCCAGCGCATCCGTCGTCACCAGCACCGCATTCCCCGCACCGTTGATATAAGGCAGATTGGTGAGCGTAAACGGACCCGGCTGGAGCTGCGTGGAACCTGCCCGATAACCGTCGATAAACAGATCGACTGAGGTGGGCACGGCAGCGTCCCCGGAAAACGCCGGAAGCGGCCAGGTCACCAGATCCGGGCGCAAGGAAAAATCACGCCCAAAACGGAGTCCGCCGACGCGCACGCTGTTGCTCCAGCTCAGGGCATCACTGAGGGTGTCGCCAAACGCCCATTCCAGGGCATTATCGTCATCGCTGTAGTTCAGGGTGGTGTCGTAGCGAATATAGCCGTCCTGCAGCGGCGTATCGCCACTGAGATTTTGTCGGACGTAGCCGGTGGACGAGAGGGTATTTTTGCCACTGAAAAACCGCAGCTCGTGCCAGAGAGCAGCCTGCCCCGCGCCGTTGTCGGTCTGGCTGGTGTAGACATCATAATTGAACAGCGCCCCGCGGCCATTCATGGGCACCGCGCGCTTTAGCCCTTCCTGAAAGGCGACATCTTTAGCGGCAAACCAGTCTGTTGGCACGGTGAGCAGCAACCGCTGTCCGTTACCGTCATACTCGGTTTTCACCGCCGCAAGCGACGAAAGGTCCACGTCACCCGCCGGGATGTTGGCCGCTGGGATCCCGGCTTTTTGCAAATCGGCGCTGGCGATTATCCAGTGAGTGTTGCGCAGCGTGACCGGCACGACGGTCTGGGTGTCGTAGTGATTGATAACCAGGCCGAGCTGGTACTGAGACTGCTGATTAATGGCTGCCGCATCCGGCGGAGGCGGCAGCAGATCGTCACCGGACTCCGCCTGGCAAAATCGGGCTCCTGACAGTAACAGGCACATAGCAAAGGTCTTCAGTTGCCCGCGGCGGACTGCCATTTCGCGTCCCGGGCATTAATGGTGGCGCTGAGTTCACCCGGACGCGTCAGATCCGCAGGCAGCGGCCAGCTCCGGGTCTGCCCTGGCAGGACATAGCCCAACAGCCCGGGGGCAATTTCCCGCTCGCTGCCTCCCTGCCTGACGGTCACTTTACTCAACCGCACATGAACCAAATCGCGATTTCGCACCTCAATCGCCGGTTTTCCCTCCAGCGTAGTCATCGACCAGCTCAGGTTACGCTGATCGACCTGCACATGGTTTTCCCCTTCCGTTGCGACCGCCATACCACCGCCGTACACAAACAGCGGGATGGAGTAGCGCATTTGCAGTCTGAGGCCAATTTGCGGTTTACTGTTGTCCGAAGGCTGTGGGATCTCATCAACGATTATCCGGTACGCCACTTCCTTACCCTGGGGTACAGGTGCTTGTTTGATCAGGCGTATCAGCTGCTTACCGCCGCGTTCGACCCGCAGGATCGGGGGGCTTGCCACCACATCCTGCTGCTGTTGATAGCGCTCGAAACCGCCTTCCTGCTGCCAGCGCACGATACGCACCTGCATGGTGGTGGCCGCCGCCCCCTGGTTTTCAATCCACAATTCGGTGGCGTTTTTATCTGCGGTCAGAATGGGGTCAATGGGCCAGATAAGTACCGTGGCGGCACTCCAGGCTCCCGGCGCCGCAATGAGGGCATTCAGACCGATCAGCGCACATAACGCCCCTGACAGACGACTCTGAAACATGGTGTTTCTCCCTGCGTTACCATGACAACGTCACGGTGAGTTGGTCACTGTAAGTCCCCGCCGGACTGAACCCGGTCAGCTGCGCCGCACCATAAAGGCTCAGCGCGATGTTATTGCTGTTGCTGTAGGGCACTGCGACGGCCTGATTCACGGCAATCTCGCTGTTAGCCGCCAGTGAACTGCTGCTGTACAAACGATACGGCACCCGGTCAGTGCCGCCAGAACGCAACATATTGCGCACCGTGGTGTAATTCTGCCCGCCGTTAATGCTCATGCTCAGCGCGACGCCCGGGGTACAGGCCAGTGAGAGTGAGGCGTTGGGCACGAACTGGGTACTGACCTGTCCCGATTTCACCCCGCTGTAGCTACCGAAGTTCAGTGTCCCCAACGCCCCGCCGCTGCCGGTGGTCACCAGACACCCGGGCGTAATGGTGGCGTTAACCTTGAACGACTGACTGGATACCGTCAGCGCCTGACCCTGCGCGGTGACCAGCAGTGCGCCAAGGCTAAAAAGGCGTAGCCGTCCCCCGGCTTCCCGCAGGAAACCTGTTGCATTCAAACCCATAAGAAGCGCTAGTAGGTGACGCTGACGTTAATCGTGTCGGTGTAAGTCCCCGGCACCACCGTCACGCTGTTGCCGCCGCCCTGAATTCGCCCGTACAGGGTGTAGTTGTCTACGCCCCCTGTCGTCGAGGCGATGGGTAATGCCGCGCCATTCGCGATGACGTTGTTATAGCCACTGTCGCTGTAGAGGCTGTAGGCCACGCCCTGTGTCGCATTGGTGGTACTGACCAGATAGCGCGCAGGCGTGCCGGGAGTGCCAACGATGGTGCCGGGTGCCGTACTGTTGGCATTGCTGGTGATCGCCACCACGTAGCTGCTGGTGGTGCACTGAACGCTGAAGCTGTTACCGCCGCTCGCTCCTGACAGTTGCGTGGTAAGGGTAGAAAACGTGGCGGGATGGGTACCGAAATCCAGCGTACCGAAATTGATGCCGTTCTGGCTGGGCGAACCATTGATCAGACAGCCATTGGTCAACGTCAGCGTCGCGGCGATAGTGCCGCTGCTGGTGACGGCCTGTGTGCCTGATGAGATCAGAGTCAGCAAGCACCCTGTCGCAATAAGAAGACCGGTTCTGTTCATAGGGTCATCTCCGGGATCAGAAGTCCTGACGCTTTATTGTTCTGTGTCAGAAGGTTAGCGGGCAGGCATTGCGCCGCCTTAACTGAAATCTAGTCCAGAGCATTTCATTCGACCAACCCAGCGCGTCAAATTAAGCCTTTTTCCGTATTTACATAAAAATCATTATTTTTCATGAAATTATGAACAAAAAAGGTCTGCGGTAAGGCCATGCAGGAAGAATATATTACTTTTATTGTGATGCGCATCACATAACGTGATTGTGGGTGATTTTAGCAGGAATAATCAGGAGTTAAGCAGGGGTAAAACCAGAGACAAATTCCCCCCGCCGGAGCGGGGGAAAGAGGATTATGCGGCGTTGATGGCGGCGTTATCCAGTAAAGACATTTCGTCACTGTTGAGCAGTTTTTCAATGTTCACCAGAATCAGCATCCGCTCGCCGAGCGCGCCCAGGCCGGTGAGATATTCGGTCGAGAGCGTTACCGCAAACTCCGGTGCCGGACGGATTTGATCCGCCGCCAGAGACAGCACATCAGACACGCCATCCACCACGATGCCCACAACGCGCTGGCTCAGATTCAGGACGATCACCACCGTATTATCGTTGTACTCAACGTCTTCCTGACTGAACTTCACGCGCAGGTCGACAATCGGCACAATCACGCCACGCAGGTTCGTCACGCCTTTGATAAACGACGGCGTATTGGCGATACGGGTCACCTGATCGTAGCCACGAATTTCCTGCACCTTCAGGATATCGATGCCGTACTCTTCATTCCCCAACGTGAAGACCAGGAACTCCTGGCCTGAGGGTTCGCCCGCCAGTTTTGCTACATTGGTCATACCGGTCATTTTTTTCCCTTCTTCTTGCAATCAGGCGGCGGTGTGCGCCACACGTTGTTCACGATTTAACCCCTGCAATGCCTGCACATCCACAATCAGCGCCACGCTGCCATCGCCAAGGATGGTGGCGGCTGAGATGCCAGGCACTTTACGGTAGTTGCTCTCCAGGTTTTTCACCACCACCTGGTGCTGGCCAATCAGTTGGTCCACCAGCAGCGCATAGCGGCGCCCTGCACTCTGCAGGATAACGACGATGCCCTGAGTGGCTTCAGTCTTCGCCCCCTGAACATCAAAGACTTTCCACAGTTCCACCAGCGGCAGGTACTCCCCGCGAACTTCCAGCACGCGCTCACCGCCTGCCAGCGGATGCAAATCTTCTTCTCTTGGCTGCAGGGATTCCATCACCGCGTTCAGCGGCAGAATGAACACTTCATCGTTCACCTTCACCGACATCCCGTCGAGGATAGCCAGCGTCAGCGGCAGCAGAATGCGGATAGTGGTGCCTGTCCCCTGTTTGGATTTGATCTCAACGTGGCCGCCCATCTCCTGGATGTTCCGTTTCACCACGTCCATGCCCACGCCGCGCCCGGAGACGTCGGTGACCTGCTCAGCGGTAGAGAAGCCCGGGGCGAAAATCAACATCCCCACGTCTTCGTCGCTCATGTTGTCGTTCACCGCCATGCCCTGGGAAATCGCTTTCGCCAGAATACGTTCGCGGTTCAAACCGGCGCCGTCATCGGTCACTTCGATGCAAATGTTACCGCCCTGATGCTCTGCGGAGAGGATCAGATTACCGATGGCCGATTTACCGGCCGCCAGGCGGTTTTCCGGCGATTCAATCCCGTGGTCAAGGCTGTTACGCACCAGGTGGGTTAACGGGTCGATAATCCGTTCGATCAGGCTTTTATCCAGCTCGGTGGAGCTGCCCATCAGCGTCAGTTCCACCTGTTTGTTGAGCTTGCCAGCCAGATCACGCACCAGACGCGGGAAGCGGCTGAAAACGTATTCCATCGGCATCATACGAATCGACATGACCGATTCTTGCAAATCGCGGGCATTACGCTGTAGCTGGCCCATACTGGTAATCAAATCGCCGTGCTGGACCGGGTCCAGTTCGTTAGAACGCTGTGCCAGCATCGACTGAGTAATCACCAGTTCGCCGACCAGGTTGATCAGCTGATCGACCTTCTCAACGGCGACGCGGATACTGGTGGACTCGCTGGCCTTGACCGGTTTTTCACGCTCAGCGCGAGCAGGTGCCGACGGCTCTTTCGGCACAGCTTTCAGCGCTGGAGCCACTGTCACCGCAGGCACAGCAACGGGCGCTTCCGCTACCACAGGGGCAGCCACCGCCGTTGAGGCACTCTCAAAGGCAATCTGATCGGCTTCAATCACGAAGCACAGCACCGCGATAATATCGTCCTGAGAAACGGCACCGTCGAGGTTGGCGCTCAGGGAATCCGCCGTTTTTTCGACCTGGCTAATTTGTGCCAGATTACTCAGCTCTTCCTGCAGCATATCCGGCTCACCCGCTTTCAGCCGCGAAAGCACGATACGGGTCTGTCCTTCTGCCGCTGGCGCACTTGCCGCCGCCTCTGCTGACTCATCGCTTTCGACGACCGTCAGTTTGGCGCCTGCCACCACGGGCATAACGGTTTCACCTTTCGCTTCCAGCGCCAGCTGGCGCAGAGCGTGGCAGATATATTCAAAGCTGGCAGCGTCAGGCTCCTGCGAGCTTTTATAGGCATCGAGCTGTTCCTGCATAATGTCTTTTGTTTCCAAAAACAGGTTGATAATGTCGGTATTGAGCTGCATCTCACCACGACGCGCTTCATCCAGCAGGTTCTCCATCAGATGCGTGGTTTCCTGCAGAACGCTGAACCCGAATGTCCCTGCGCCCCCTTTGATGGAGTGCGCAGCACGGAAAATGGCGTTCAGTTGCTCTGAGTCGGGGGCTTCAGGAACCAGATCCAGCAGGTGCTGCTCCATATCGGCCAACAATTCGTCGGCTTCATCAAAAAATGTCTGATAAAAATCGCTGATATCCATGCTCACGCTTTCACCTCTGATCGGATTGTGGCGATCCAGGACTGGCCGCAGGCGGTAACGCCCCCGGCTGCTGTAATACGCTTAAAGGTTCGTTTTGGCTGGCGGCGTTCTCGTGCAAAATCGCCTGTTCAGCCTGAGTGTTCAGCACCAGCAGGCTGATGCGACGGTTAATCGCATCGTCACCGCCGTGCGCCTGCAGCTTCATGGTGTTGGCCATGCCAATGACCCGCAGGACTTTGCCATCGTCCAGCCCGCCAGCCACCAGCTCCCGGCGCGACGCATTGGCGCGGTCGGCAGAGAGTTCCCAGTTGCTGTAGCCTCTGTCCCCCGTCGCATACGGATAGTCATCGGTATGGCCAGACAGGCTGATTTTGTTGGGTACTTCATTGAGTATCGGCGCAATCGCTCGCAGAATATCGCGCATATAAGGCTCTACGTCGGCGCTGCCCGTTTTAAACATCGGCCGGTTCTGGCTGTCGATTATCTGGATCCGCAACCCTTCCTGCACCAGATCGATTTTCAGATACTGGCGCAGCGCTTTGAGCTTCGGATCGGATTCGATCAGCTGATCCAGTTCTCCACGGATTTTTTTCAGCCGGTTTTGCTCCATGCGCTTTTTCAGCTCATCGATGTTCGGCTCTTTCTTCACTTCCCCCTGCTGCTGGGTGTAATCATCACCGCCGCCAGGAATCGGGCTGTCGCTGTTAGAAATGCGAGGGCCGCCCGCCACCGCCGTTGCCAGCGGGGTACGGAAGTATTCGGCGATCTGAATCAGCTCTTTGGGACTGGAAATGGAAATCAGCCACATCACCAGGAAGAACGCCATCATTGCCGTCATAAAGTCGGCGTAGGCTATCTTCCAGGAGCCGTGCGCCCCACCGCCATGACTCTTGTGCTTGCGTCGCCTGACAACAACGATAGGATGGGACTGATTTTTCATACGTCCTCAGTCGTGGTCTGTTGTGCGGCCGTTGGGTTACGCACCGCGCGGACATGCTCTTCCAGTTCAATGAACGACGGGCGCTCGCTGGAATAAAGCGTCTTACGACCAAACTCCACCGCAATCGGCGGCGCATAGCCGTTGAGGTTCGACAGCAGCGTAATTTTGACGCACTGCATCATCTTGGTGGTTTCCGCACTTTTCTGACGCAGAACCGTCGCCAAAGGCGAGATAAAACCGTAGGCCAGCAGAATACCGAGGAAAGTACCGACCATGGCGTGAGCGATCATCGCCCCCAGTTCCGCCGCCGGACGATCCGCCGATCCCAGCGCGTGGACTACCCCCATGACCGCCGCAACAATACCAAACGCGGGCAACGAGTCGCCGACCATCGCCAGGCTATTGGCGGGCACTTCGCATTCACTTTCATGGGTCTCGATCTCCTCGTCCATCAACGCCTCGATTTCGAAGGTGTTCATGTTGCCGCTGATGATCAGACGCAGATAATCGACAATGAATTCCAGCATGACTTTGTCCGCAAGGATGCGCGGGTAGCTGGCGAAAATTTCGCTCTCGGTCGGGTTTTCGATGTCACGTTCCAGCGAAAACATGCCCTGTTGGCGAGACTTCGCCATCAGACGATAGAGCAGTGCCAGCAGATCCATGTACATACTTTTGGTGTATTTCGAACGGCGAAACAGTAACGGCAGCGCTTTCAGCGTTCCCTTGATAGCTTTACCGTTGTTGCCAACGATAAATGCCCCTATCCCCGCACCGCCAATAATAATCAGTTCAGCAGGCTGATAGAGTGCGCCAAGGTGTCCGCCGGTGATCGCATAACCCCCGAAGACTGTACCAAGAACAACCAGGTAACCTAATAAGATAAGCACGACATCATCCTTCCGCGATTGATAAGCCCGGGATAAACAAACAGCTTGTCCGCCGAAGCGATGGCAAAAAAAAAGCAGCGGACCTGCGTCCGCTGCTGGAGTGTTTTGCCACACCTTACTTCGGTTAAACAGCTTGCTCTATCTGTTCATCCAGCAGTTGTGGAGTTATATCGGCACCTTCGCCGGAAAGTTTACGTCTTTTTACTGCTCGTGACGGCGGTTGGCAGAGACTGCACACAAAACTCCCCACGGGTTGGTGAGCGTGCGTAATAAAGTTACCGCCACAGCTGTTGCAGCCGCTGAGTTCAAGCATACCGCTCTCAACAAAACGCACCAGCGTCCAGGCGCGAGTGAGCGCAAGAATCGGCCCCTCTTCTTCCTGCGGGCACTGTTCAAGATAGAGACGATAGGCTTTAATCACCGCATCAACGCCGTTGCACAACCCGGTTTTCAGCAGATACTGCCAGGCATTACAGAACATGGAGGAATGGATGTTCTGTTCCCAGGTCATAAACCAGTCGGTAGAGAATGGCAGCATGCCTTTTGGCGGCGGGCTTCCACGCAATTCCTTGTACAACTTAATGAGACGACCGCGACTCAGCTGGGTTTCACTTTCGAGCATCTGCAAACGCGCGCCCAGTGTGATTAGCTCCATTGCCAGTTGTATGTCGCGGGCTTCCTGAACAATGCTTTTTTCACTCATGATTAAGCCCTTTTCTTCCGTGCAGAGCCGTCTGCAAGGCTGGCTTCCTTCAGTAAGCGAGTGGAGAGCAGAATACCCGTATGAATTTGTTGGAGATCATCAACGCGAGACTCTTGAGTCAGGCGAGTGATCGTTTGATGGCTGTCGAAACGGAACTGACAAACCAGTTGGTTTGTTTCCGCTATTTTCACCATCTGAGGAAGCGTCAGTTCACCCAGTGTCGTGGCCATCTCATCGTTGATCCCGAGACGGAACATGGCAGAGGCTTTATCCTGACTAATCAAGCGCTGAGCAAGCAATAAATAGGACAAATTAATGTCATAGATATGTTTTAGCAACTCGGATGTATGCATTTTTCCCATCCCGAATAACCAACCATTATTTTATGCGGAAACACCCGCACCCCGTGATGTCGCCGGGAAAAACCCGGTAAAAAAAGAAACGGCCAAAATGCATAGTTGTCTTAGGCGTTGCGTCCCTGCGATGTGCAGAATCCTCAATGCGGGCAGAGAGTAACACTGCAATTTTAAATAATTCTTACAAATAACTAAGATTTATCCTAATTCGTGGCAACTCTACTCGCCAGCTTTTCCACATACAACGTGGCTTTGCATTAAATTTAAGAATTATGTGACACACATCACATAAATCAGCCAAATCTTAGCACCAAACCCATCAGTAACCATTGTGAATTGTTCTGATTTCGTTCAATTCAGGTTTTTTTTAATTCCATCAATGTGAATAGGACGCGCAGAAATATTTTTTTGCGTCTTTTTTGCACACTTCACATTATGGCAGCGTTTCACCGCGTGTCTCGTCACAAAATCCGCCGGAGAGTAAAATTTTAATCTTTAAAAACATATATTTAAACACTCTCTTTTTCTGAGTAATTGCACTTAGGGACTATTCACATTTTGTTATTTTTTACGGGTAACAAGTTACGAGCCATGCCAGAAGTTGTTTGATTTGCGATGAGTGCGTGAAAAAGCAGTAAATGTGGATAGCGCTGACTATTCTTTACATAAGAATAATTAATGAATCTTAGAAGTGGTTCACACTTTGCCCTCTCCAGTTTCCTTGCAGTCATTAGCGAAACGGAGTAATAGGGTAACAGAAGTGTTCTTCGCCACGCTGAAGGAGACAGGATGACCTATACACATCTGCTTGTAGCTGTTGCACCGACACCGGAAAGTCGAAAACTGGTCAGTAAAGCGGTGGCCATTGCGCAACCGATCAATGCACGCATCAGCCTGATCACCACCTCGACCGACCCTGAAATGTATAATCAGTTCGCCGCGCCGATGCTCGAGAACCTGCGTGAGCTGGTGCAGGAAGAGACCCGCCAGTTCCTCACCGATCTCGTTGCGCACGCCAATTATCCCATCGCGCACACCACTATCGCCTGTGGCGAACTCAGTGAACACATTAAGGACTTTTGTCAGAAGAGACAGGTCGATTTAGTGATCTGCGGCAATCACAATCAAAGCTTCTTTTCGCGAGCCACCTGTGCGGCGAAAAGTGTCGTGGTCAATAGCGGCGTAGATGTGCTGTTGGTCACACTGGAAAATGAGTAAGCATTGCCCGGCACACACGCCGGGCAACCTCATTTTTATCATGCAAGTTTAGGAAAGGACGCGACTTTATTCTGCAGCTGGGTCGCTTCACTTCGCGGGGTGACACGCTTCAGGTCGGCAATAAAACTCGCCTGCCAGTGATTAATATCGTTGCGTTTGATCACTTCCAGCATTTCGGCATGGCGGGAAATTCGCTCGGTCAGCGGCATGACCAGCGCCCTGTTCAGCGCATCTGCCACTTCATCCCTGTCGTAGGGGTTCACAATCAGCGCAGAGGTTAATTCGTTTGCCGCGCCGGCAAACTGAGACAGAACCAGCACCCCAGGATTTGCAGGATCCTGAGCCGCAACATACTCTTTCGCCACCAGATTCATCCCATCCCGCAGTGGCGTCACCAGCCCGACATCCGAATAGCGAAAAACTTTCATCAGTAATTTACGGTCAAAATGCTGATTCAGATAATAAAGGGGTGTCCAGCCAAGCTGCCCGTATTGGCCATTAATCCGCCCGGCCGCCGTTTCCAACTGGTGACGAATGTCCTGATAGGCCTGAACGTCTCCCCGCGATGTCGGTGCAATCTGGGTATAGCGAATTTTGCCATGATGCTTTGGGTACTTCTCGAGCAACGCCTCATAGGCCTGAAAACGCTCAGGCAACCCTTTCGAATAGTCCAGGCGCTCAACGGAGAAGATGTTCTGCACATTTTTAAGCTCCGCTTTAAGCTGCGCCAGTTTAGGAGGCAGAGGGCCCGAAGCCTGTTGTGCAATTTCATCCGGATCGATACCAATCGGATAAACATCGGTGCGAAACGACTGGCCCCAGGCGCTGTGCGTTTTGCTGTTACTGCCCGTCAGGCGCGTCTGGCTTGCCACACAGTCGAGGAACGCCAGTCTGTCGTTTTCCGTCTGGAAGCCCAGCAAATCGTAAGCACACATCTGCTCCAACAGCTCCGCATGCGTCGGCAATGCGTTGAAAACCTCGGGCGTTGGGAACGGAATGTGGAGGAAGAAACCGATACGATTGTGTACGCCATGCTGACGCAGGGAATTTGCTAACGGCAGCAGATGATAGTCATGCACCCACAGCGTATCGTCGGGCTTGATCAGCGGCAGCAACTTTTCTGCCAGCATGGTATTGACGCGCAGGTACCCTTCCCAGGCCTCCCGCTGGAAGTTCACCAGGTCCAGTCGGTAATGGAAAGCAGGCCACAGCACCGCATTCGAAAACTGGTTGTAATACAGGTCATGGTCTTTCTCATTGAGCATGAAAGAAGCCCAGGTGATATCCCCTTTAGTGACTTTTTTCAGGGGCTGGTTCTCATCACCAATTTCACCGCTCCAGCCATACCACAGACCGCCTGCGGCCTTTAGGGCGCCCAGGATCCCCACAGCCAGCCCGCCTGCGCTCGATTTCTTATCATTCGGGGGGGCGATTCGATTAGATACGACGATTAAGCGACTCATGGCCTTCTCTCCTGTCCGCAAGCGCGGTTTCATTCTGATCAACAAGGCTCAGTAGCCACCGGTGCGTGGCCGCGACGTCGGACAGTCGCCACTGTGCCTGGGTGGGGCCTGTTCCTACTTTCACGGAAACGCCCTCAGCCCCATTCACCACCGTAAAACCCGCCTCATCCGTCAAATCATCACCAACAAAAACCGGCTGGCGACCCACAAAAGGCGCTTCCCGCATGAACGCTGCAATCGCGGCCCCTTTGTTGATCCCCTCCGGTTTAATTTCTACTACACACTTACCCGGTTGCAACGTCAGGCCGGGAAAGCGGGCTACAGCGTCTTTGGCAAGCTGTTGGATCGCGTATTCATGTTGTGGTGCCTGGCGATAATGCAGCGCAAACGCCATGCCTTTGTTTTCCAACTCGCTGCCTGTCAACAACGCCATGGCCTGCGTCAGCCACGGTTCCAGCGCCTGTGCAACATTCGGGGGTAAATTAACGATATGTTTCTGATCCCTGATATCACGGCGTTCAGCACCGTGCACGCCCGCCAGAGGGAAGTGAAACGGTGCGCAGAGAGCATCGAGCTCACGCATTGAGCGCCCTGAAATCAAGGCCAGCGCCCCATTCTGCTGTAACGCCAGTTGCCCGAGCGCCTGACGAATGGGTTCGGGAATGGAGACCTGGTCGGGATGCGGTTGTAGCGTGGCCAGCGTACCGTCCAGATCGAAGAAAAAGGCATAATGTCCGCGCAGTACCGGCGGAGCGGTTATCGGGTCCGTCACCCTGACTACCTCCTCACTGCTGTTAAATAGGCGTGAATGTTAATTAAACGTTAGCAGATAAAGTATAGACAGTGTGACCGGGCTCGCCATTTTCAGACTAAAACGCCAGCGGGATTAGCCACTGGCGCTGCATTAGGATTAAACTTAAAAGTTGGGATTAAATCAGACTGCCCGCTTGGCCTTTTGTTTGTAACGATCAAAAATCACCGCCGCCAGAAGGATCAAACCGCGAACGACATATTGTGAGAACGGTGAAATGTTCAGCAGGTTCATCGCATTCTCCACCGTGCCGAGGATTAAAATCCCCGCCACGACGTATGAAATCTTGCCAATCCCGCCCTTCAAAGATACGCCACCTAACACGCAGGCCGAAATGACGATCAGCTCATAGCCAATGGACGTCATCGGCTGGCCACTGGTCATGCGCGAGGCCAGAATGATCCCCGCCGCGGCGGACACCAGCCCGGAAAGCACAAAGATGATGATTTTGGTCCGCACAACCGGGACACCCGCCAGTCTTGCCGCCTCTTCATTACCGCCAATCGCCAGCGTATTACGCCCAAAGGTGGTTTTGTTTAGTAACAGACCAAAGATTATCAGGCAGCCCACCGTTAGCCAGATAGGTGCCGGCAGCCCCAGCCAGTTGGCATAGCCGAGAGTGAAAAAGCGCTCATCTTCGATACCCACCGCTTTGCCATCAGAAATGATGTAGGCCAGACCACGCACGATTTGCATGGTCGCAAGCGTGGTGATCAGGGCGTTAATTTTTAGACGCGCGATGACAAAACCGTTGATCAGCCCGCTCACCGCCCCTAACAGCAACCCGGCCAACACACCCAGCCAAAGGCTTTCAGAAACGTTGATCACCACCGCAGTCGTCACCCCCGCACAGGCAATGACCGACGCGACGGACAAATCAAAATCGCCTGAGGCTAAACAGAACAGCATCCCGCAGGCCACCATCCCGGACATCGAGATAGCCAGTCCCAGCCCTTTCATGTTGATGAAGCTGGCAAAGTTCGGCACAAAAATGGCGCAGACGATGAACAAAACGGCAAACACCACCAGCATGCCGTATTGATCCCAAATTCGCCCAAGGCTGAATGGGCTCCGGCGTGCGCCGGATGTGGTCACAGATGACATAATTCACTCCTTCTCAGACAGTCAGGCTACGGCCTGAGTCGTTTTTGGCATCGCCAGACTCAGCGCCTGTTGTTCATTCGCGTCCTGATGCAGCAGTTCGCCGGCGATTTCCCCTTCGCGCATCACCACGATACGATCGGCGACCCCGAGCACTTCCGGTAAATCGCTGGAGGCAAACAGCACGGCAACCCCTGAAGCAGCGAGCGCGTAGATAACGTTGTAGATTTCATGCTTGGCCCCCACGTCGATACCGCGGGTCGGTTCATCCAGCAGAATCACCTTCATCTCCTCGGATAGCCAGCGTCCGAGGATCGCTTTTTGCTGGTTTCCGCCTGAGAGATTCATAATCAGCTGATCGGCACCAGGGGTTTTGATATTCAGTGATTGAATATGATGAGCGGCGTTGTTGGCCTCCCAGTCATTATTAATGAGGCAACCCGCACGAATATGCTTGCGTCTGGCGCTGATATTGATGTTATCGCGCACCGAATGCACCGGGATAATACCGTCGGCTTTCCGGTCCTCCGGGCAGAGCATCATGCCCGCGCGAATGGCATGCGCAGGTTTCTGAATGTCCACCGTCTCGCCATCAATCATCACCTGTCCGCCGGTTATCCGGGTGCCGCCAAACAGCCCTTTCATTAATTCACTGCGTCCGGCCCCCACCAGGCCAAACAGGCCGACAATTTCGCCGCTTTTCACGCTCAGACTGATTGGCTGACGCACGCCAGGTGCTTTGACGTTATCAAGGCGCAGTCTCTCCGCCCCATATTCCCGCGGCTGCCAGCCATAGATATCGCCGATCTCCCGTCCCACCATGGCCTGAACCAGACGGTCGTGGCTGACCTGCTGCATATCGTCAAATGTGCAAACGTAACGCCCGTCTTTAAACACGGTAATCGCATCGCTGAGGGCGAAAATTTCTTCCATCCGGTGTGAGACATAAATAATGACGCGCCCTTCTTTGCGCAGCTCACGAATGACACGGAACAGATTGTCGATTTCGCGGGCGGACAGCGAACTGGTGGGCTCATCAAAGGCGATCACTTTCGCATTACGCGCCAGGGCTTTGGCAATTTCCACCATCTGCCATTGGCCGATGGAGAGATACTTCAGCGGCGTCTGTGGATCGATATCCAGCCCTAGGTGTTGCAGCTGCAGACCTGCCTCATAGTTCAGCAGCGAACGGTTGACGATCCCGCCCTTGTGCGGCAGTTGCCCGAGGTAAATGTTTTCTGCCACGGTCATCTCAGGAACCAGATGCAGCTCCTGATAAATAATCGCCACCCCGGCATTGAGCGCCGCCGTGGTATCAGCAAAGCTGACGTCCTGCCCTTGCAGCGCCAGCGTCCCTGCGCTGGGCGTGTAGTTACCGCTGAGGATCTTCAGCAGCGTGGATTTCCCGGCACCGTTCTCCCCCATCAGCGCATGCACTTGTCCGGCATAGCAGTCAAAGCTAATGTCGGTCAGCGCTTTGACGCCAGGGAAGGTTTTGCTGATATCGCGAAATGAGAGATAAGGCTGTGACTGTTGCATATGCACTCCAGAGAACGCTAATTCACTTCTGCACGTCTTATTTTGTCGGGTGGCGCTTTGCTTACCCGACCTACAACGTCAAAAGATGACGCTAGTCCGTATTTTGTCGGGTGGCGCTTTGCTTACCCGACCTACAACGTCAAAAGATGGTGCCAGTTCGTATTTTGTCGGGTGGCGCTTCGCTTACCCGACCTACAAAGTTAAATGATGACGCCAGTCCGTAGGCCCGGTAAGCGTCAGCGCCACCGGGCAATTTAAATCACAGCCCTTTCTTCGCCAGCTCTTCTTTGAAGTTGTCGCGAGTGATCAGCACCACGTCCGTCACGGCGGTAAATTTCGGCGGCTCTACGTTTTTCTGTACCCAGTTGTAGAGCAGTTCACTGGTTTTATAACCGTGAACATCCGGACTCGGCAGCAGCGAGCCGTAGAAGCCGGTCGGCTGGGCTTTGGAGAGTTCGTTAACCGCATCAACACCGTTGATACCGATACCGATGACATCCGGAGCTTTAAAGCCCTGACCTTCGGTAGCACGCACGCCGCCCAGCACGGTGTTGTCATTCATACCGAGTACCAGCCAGTGCTTCACGCCCGGATGCTGAACCAGCAGTGAGTTGCCCGCATCGAAGGCACCAGGGATATCGTTGGATTTGGTTGGCACCTGATAGATTTGCGCTGCCGGGAAGCCCGCTTTTTTCAATGCATCCATGGAGCCGGTGGTACGGCGGCGCGCCGTGTCGAGTTCATCGGCGGTAATGGCCATCACGCCGGTGTCTTTCACATCCCAGCCACGCTTCTGCATCTCTTTGAACAGTTCATCACCCTGACGGGCACCGATCTCACTGGCGGCCATCATCACCAACGGTACGGTATCCATCGGTTTGCCTTTGGCGTTGACGAACTGGTCATCCACGGTGATCACTTTCATGTCATAGCTGCGGGCTTTGGCCATAATGGCCGGCCCCAATTTCGGATCCGGTGTGCAGATAACAAACCCTTTCGCACCGTTGGCCGCCAGACTGTCGATAGCATTGAGGGTCTTCTCACCATCCGGTACGGCAATCTTAATGACGTCAAAGCCCAAATCTTTCCCGGCTTTATCGGCGAAGCGCCATTCGGTCTGGAACCACGGCTCTTCCGGCTGTTTGACCAGAAAACCGAGCTTCATGGTTTCCGCGATAGCTGATTGTGACATAACCGCGGCGAGCCCAACGGCCGCCAGCGCTTTAGTAAATTTGTGCATGCTTAACTCCAGCTTTAATGATTTTTTTCGTAGGGGTATTTTCTGAATCAGTTTTTTATCAGCAGTAAAACAATGCATTAGCGGTTTCGCTTTCAAGAGCATTTGCGCTGAATCATTAATAGCGGGAAATTAATTATCCATAGGAGAGCGCCATCACACCGCAGAATTACAGTGGTTGCGTACATATATTCAGTGAAAAAAGACATAAAAAAAGGGAGAATTGTCAGACAATTCCCCCTGCAGTTAGCAATATTATCTATATCAACAGCCAACCCATCCTTATCACGGCCAACGGTAATAAATATGTTCGGCATGGTCGCGCGCAGCAGCCTCATCACCGAGTAACCGGCTGGCAACCGTTAAGGCAAAGTCAAACACATGGCCAAGGCCCTTTCCGCTGATCAGATTCCCATCCTCCACGACGGGCGCATCGACATAATGGCCGTCGGTGACATCCTGCCAAAGCTCACCGGAACAGACGTAATTTCGCCCCTTCAGCAGCTGATTTCCCCCCAACACTCGCGCGGCGGCAGAACAAATAGGACAAATCAATTTTCCGGCAGCATCATGGGTGGCAACAAAATCGATAACCTGAGCGCTGGCGGCCAGATTCATGCTGCCCTGCGGTCCGCCTGGCAGCACGACCGCGTCATACAACGTGCCGCTCCGTTCAGCCAGCGTGCTGTCTGCCACCATCGGGATCTGATGATAGCTGGTCACTGCACGTGACTCGGAGCAGGCCAGTGTCTCCACCTCCAACTGCAGGCGACGCAAAATATCAATGGTGACAATGGCCTCACCTTCTTCGAATCCAGGGGCCAGCAGCACTGCAACTTTCTTCATCTGATACTCCTTCAGATCAATTTTCCATCATAAGCGCTTTTCATTTACTCGGATAAATATGATCTATTGCAATATGGGTTAAATACAGGTTGGGTCTGAATCACCTGATGGTGAAAAGCGGGACAGACTATTGCCATTATCTGATGATCCGGACTGTTAACTGCGTCTCAGTTTTTAATATTAAACGGGTAATAATATTATTCAGCACATCATCCTGTCATAAATGTCGTTTATCCCACGGACATACTGTAGATTACGCTTAATTGCAGCATCATGTAACGAACAGTAAATATTAACTCTTAAGAGTTTTCTTATGCTTTTAAGGGGCGTATTCTGGTCAGGGTCAAGGCAGTCAATGTCGTAGACCCCCTCCGAATGCATGAGCACATAAATAATGTCGGACACCTGATGACCTCACTTTATTTAATCGCTAACGTCTCTTTTGGAAATAAGGATATTAACATGGCTGTTTCAGGAATAGTTCAAAAGCTGAATACCCAGATGAATCAGGAATTCTATGCATCCAATTTATACCTGCGTTTGAGCGACTGGTGCTCCGAACATAAACTCACCGGCACGGCCACTTTTTTACGCTCGCAGGCGCAATCCAACGTCACACATATGATGCGCGTTTTCGATTTTATGAAAAAGGCGGGAGCATACCCGATAGTGAAAGCCTCTCAGCCTTGTGACGATAACTATGCAACGCTGGAAGACCTTTTCCTGAAAACGCTGACCGAACACCAGCATCGCAGCACGTCGCTGTCCGCGTTAGCCCTTGAGGCCAAAGCGCTGCAGGATGACAGTACGCTGAGCTTTTTGAATACGCTGGAAAAAGAGCAGCAGCAGGACGGCATTCTGTTGCAGACCATTCTCGACGAAGTGCGCAATGCCAAAAAAGCCGGACTGTGCATGTACCAGACCGATCAGCATCTGTTGAACGTTGTGCATCACCAGCAGCATTAATCTCTGATGGCCATGCTATCAGGGCAAAAACGGATGATGTCAAAAAACGGCGCTGAATGCGCCGTTTTTGATTAATGGGTGTTGCCTTCCTGCGATGTAAACTTGAGTTCAATCAACGCGATGGCTTTCTGTACCGCGCGCGCGGTGACCGGGTCGGCACTGGCAGCGCTGAAATCTATCGCACGCAGCTGACTGGCCATCTTTTCACGGACCTCAACGGGCGCAATAACGTCAATAACATCAAGAATTTGTTTGATAACCAGCTGACAGGCGACGATGTCAGAAACCAGCTCGTCGTTTTCGGTAAGATTTTGGGACATGATTCACTCCTGTTTTCCAGACCGCAATAGTAACCCGAATTGCGGTGGCAAAAAGAAAAATCTCAGCGCTATCTCGTGATCGCCAGTGGATACGCGTAGAGTTAAGTTTTTAGGAAAACGGCTGTTTTATCATGACTGAAAATATCTCCGCAAAGGAGAAAAGCGGTTTGTCCCCCGCCGCGCTGCTCGTCGCAGGTGCCTTTTTTATGGAGTTTCTCGACGGCACCGTGATTGCCACCGCACTGCCGGACATGGCAAAGAGCTTTGGCGTCGACGCCGTTGCCCTGAACATCGGGATCAGCGCCTATCTGATTACGCTCGCAGTACTGATCCCCGCCAGTGGCTGGATAGCTGACCGTTTCGGCGCGCGAAAAATCTTCGCCCTTGCGCTGGCTATTTTCACTGTCGCGTCGGTTTTCTGCGGCCTCGCCACCAGCGTTAACAGCTTTGTCGCGATGCGTGTTTTGCAGGGCGTCGGCGGCGCGCTGATGGTCCCCGTTGGCCGTCTGGCTGTGCTGCGTACCACCCCCAAACATCAGTTAATCACCGCCATCGCGACGCTCACCTGGCCCGCGCTGGTCGCCCCGATTATCGGCCCACCGCTGGGCGGGTTTATCACCAGTTTTGCCAGCTGGCGTTGGATCTTCTTTATCAATGTGCCGCTTGGGATCATCGCCATTGTTCTCGCCCTGCGGATAATCCCGAACATTCGCGACGACGACCGCCGACCGTTCGATATTCCCGGTTTTATCGCCACGGCGGTGGCAATGGTGAGCCTCGTCTACGCGATGGAAGCCTTCGGTGCAGAAGGCGGCGTCCGTTATCTGCCCTTTGTGCTGCTGGCCGTGGGGAGTCTGGCGTTCGGTTTTGCTCTGCGCCACTTTAAACGAAGCCCGTCACCCATGATTCGCCTTGATGCGCTGCAGGTACCCACTTTCAGAGTCACCCTGTACGGCGGCTCACTGTTCCGCGCGTCCATCAGTGCGGTCCCTTTCCTGCTTCCGTTGCTATTCCAGGTTGGATTTGGCATGGATCCCTTCCACGCCGGGCTGCTGGTGTTGGCCGTTTTCGTCGGTAATCTGACGATTAAACCCGCCACCACGCCACTGATCCGCAAACTGGGCTTTCGCCGCCTGCTGTTGATTAACGGTGCGCTTAACGTGCTGGCACTGTTGGCCTGCGCGTTCCTGACGCCACAGACCCCCGTCTGGCTGATTATGCTGATCCTCTACCTTGGCGGCGTTTTCCGTTCGATTCAGTTTACCGGCGTCAGCACGCTGGCTTTTGCCGATGTCCCCTCGCCACAAATGAGCTACGCCAATACGCTGTTCAGCACCGCCACGCAGTTGGCCGTTGGGCTTGGGATCACGCTCGGGGCAATTGGCATCCGTCTGGGTGAAAAGATCAGTGTCTGGATGGATCTCAGCGCTATTCCGGGTATCAGCTTCCGCCTGGCCTTTGTGTTTATTGCGCTGATTTGCCTGCTGGGCATGACAGACACGCTGCAGCTTAGCCGCGATGCAGGCAGCTCGGTGTCAAAAAAGAAATGAAAAATGCCCGGCAGCCCGGGCATTTACGGTGAATGAGGATGATTAATTCAGGATCTGGCGCACAAACGCTTCAATCGCTTTGTCCTGACAGTTCTCGAAGAAACATTGCTGGAAGCGCTGGCCGGAGACCGCCGTTTTCACCAGTTCCGGATCGATGGCGCGCAGGGTATCGAGATAGTTCTCTTTGACCACCGCGGCTTTCACCTGATTGAGGATCCCGGCGTTACGCACCTGAGGCTCTTTACGCTCCGGTGGATACCCTTCGCCGTTGCGGCCGGTGAAGGCTTTCTCAAAGATAAAGCGCACATTCAGCTCTGCGCCCCAGCCGAAACCTTTAGCAAAAGGCAGAGAGAGCGCATTGCCGTTGTTAATTTGCGCGAACAGGAACGCATCCGCTGGATCAATACAGTAGCCGCAGACCACACCTGGGTGAATATTCAGCGACATCAGCGCTCCCTGCCCGGTGCCGCAGCCGGTCACGACAAAATCGACCGCTTTGGCATTCAGCAGAATGCTGGCCATAATCCCCAGGTGGATATAGGTCAGATGATGATCCTGCTCGTCGCTCATCCCCACGTTATAGACCGGGAAACCTTTTTCACCCGCGACCGCGTTCAACTCGCGCAGGATGGTGGCATTTTTCGCCGCCTGGCTGTTTTCCATCATCAGTGCAATTTTCATTTTTTCTCTCCAGAATTCGGGGCGGATGGCTCCGCAGTGACCTGACAGGATGCCTTACCTTACCCCTCATCAAACATGCATTCAAATTTAATGAAATAATGTTTCATTAAATTCTGGTGAGTTCACAGTTTTAGCGTCAATCCGCAGAATGGATGATCATTCACAAAAACGAGAATTCTCTCCCCCGACCAACAAGGTCCTGGTTAGACTGAAAAAAAGCGATACGCTGATAATCAGGAACTCCCCTGTGCAGAACATGCCTCATTCCTTGCTGGCTTTACTCTGGATGCTGTGCCTCGTTCTGCCTTTCTCACTGCAGGCTGAGCCTCAACAGGGCGCTATTTCAGCCACTCCGGTGCCCGTCTGGCTTTTCGATGCTGAGAACTTTGAATTCTGGCGCGATCGTCAGGGCAACTATCAGGGCTATTACACAGAAATCATTCGCGAAATAAATAAACGCTACGGTTACGCATTGGAACTCCATCCCATCAGTGGCGAAGAGATTGGCAAACGCTTTGCCGCCGACAGCCCGGGTGTCTACGCGGGCGTGTTGCGTACGGAAGAACGCGCGCGCACTAAAATTCTGTCTGCACGCCTGTTCGACAACGAAGTGCTTGCCGCCAGCCTCAGTCGCACAGCGACGGTGCCGGATGACCTCAATAATACCCGTGTGATTTTTCGACGCGACGATGCGACCCATCTGCAGGTCGATCAGCATTATCCGTGGTTGAAGTTCCGCCAGGTGATTCTGGTCGACAGCAGCACGGAAGCCTTTACTTTGCTGCGGCAGCGGAAAGCCGACTTTTATATCAACGACGATTCTGAGATGGATGACACGCTGCATTACTACACGATGTCACGCCCGTTCGCCGATCTCCGCCTCGCCTCGGTGCTGGGTTTCAGCCCGGAACTGCGTCCTCTGCGCGACAACATCAACAAGCTGATTACCGAGTGGCAGCAAAACGGGCGCCTCAAAGCGCTGGAAAACAGCAGTAAACGTAATTATCTGCTTAGCCGTATTCAAATCACGCCAGAAGCCGCCAGTTGGATACGTAATAATCGGCTAACCCTGTGGCTGCCGAAGAATGAAAACTTCGCCCCGCTGCTGTGGCAGGATAACCAGGGCTATCACGGTAGTGCGATGGATATGATCCACGATATGCGAGATTTACTGCATATCCAGGTCGACGTTAAGTACACCGATAACTACGTAGAGCACCTGTACCAGGAGGGCTGGCCCATCCGGATGGTCGATATTGTCGAAAGCCGTGATGACTCGCTCGCCGACGGGATCATTGGCCCGGCCCTTTCCTGGCATAACGCCTACTACAATCGCGCAGAGCAGCCTTTCCTGTGGGACGAAGAACAGGTCCGGTATAAGCGCGTGGGGGTGCTCAAAGGCTCGTTCTCCGCCTTCTATTTACGCCAGCGCTTTGGTAATGATGTCACGCTGGTGTCGGCGGACTCCGTTGAAGCGTTGATCAACGATATCAACAAGCAGAAGATTGATTTCATTCTTGGCGACTTAAGCTCACTGGAAGGCTCGCTGCGCGGCAACGATCTCTTCCGCGGGGTCCTCAAGGTCGCCGGGCTGACGCGTTCTGACTACAAAATTGTCTCCTGGGTCAGCAAGGAGCATCCGCTGCATTCGCTGTTGACGCAAATTCACCTGATTTCAAGCTATCGGACACAGCTGGAGCGCCAACCCGAAAAACCGCTGTTCCCTGATCTCAGCAAAAACACCTTTAAAATTATCAGCGTAGTGCTGTTTATCAGTATGTTGTTCAGCCTGTGCCTGCTGTGGTTGATGTGGCGGCACATGAAGCAGAGCCAGGCCGTCAGCCGCAGTATTGTCGAAGCGATGGAGAAAGTGAACCGCGCGCATGATGATGAAACCGGCAGCCACGTTAAGCGCGTCTCGGCCTACTGCGGCCTGCTGGCGCGTGAGATCGGCCTGTCGCGAAAAATGGTGCACGATATCGAACGTTTCGCCTCACTGCATGATGTCGGAAAAATTGCGGTGCCCGAGCGGATCTTACATAAGCAGGGGGCGCTCGATCCCGACGAATTTGCCGAAATGAAACTGCATACGGTGAAAGGCTGGCGCATTATTCAGGGGCTGGCGCTGGGGCCGGTTGCAGAGAATATAATTCATTATCACCATGAGAAATGGGACGGCAGCGGCTATCCGGCTGGCCTTTGCGCGGAACAGATCCCGATTGAAGCCAGGATCCTCGCGCTGGCAGACGTCTACGACGCACTGCGACAAAAACGCGTCTATAAGCCAGGCTTCACCCATGAGCATGCCTGTTCACTGATCATTGCCGGTGCCGGGCACCATTTTGATCCTGTGCTGGTCAACCGTTTTCAGCAGCTTCATCTGACGTTCAAAGCCATTTTTGACAGCCACGCCGACTAACCCGGCTGGTTGGAAAAAGTAGCGTGGGATCTACAGGTTATTCAGGGGATTGCTCAGATGCGCGCTCAGGTAGGATATCGCGATCGGATCTTTACGCAGAGTGAGCCATGAAGAAACTCATCCCCGTCGCCGTGGCGATGGTACTTTCCGCCTGTGCAGTTCACCGTCAGGCAAACGTCACAGACGCCGATGCCAACAGCGGCGTTGTCCGTCTCACCTATGGCCAGGCCATGCTGCAATCGGCCACCACGGATAACTACGTCGCCAATGGCACCGCCACCAAACAGTGTCAGCAAATGGGCTATGCCGCGGCCGTTCCGTTTGGCCAACCCGTGACCACCTGCACGGTCACCAGCGGATCGCTATGCATGAATGAAAGCGTCACCCTGCAGTACCAGTGTCGTGGCATCGCCGTCACCCCAACCCAAAACACCTATTATTAATCACCCACGCTGCTGAAATAATTTTCGGCAGCCCAATAAAACGTCATCGTTATTATTTAGCAGCTGCAATGCGTTTTATTCCCATTTGCATTTAACAAATTTTATTTTTTATTTTACCTTTTGCAAATACTTTAATTACAAATTAGACTTTCCGCGTACTTCTCTGAGCCTGATATTACGGAGCAAACCATGCTAAAAACGGAAATGATCGACAAACTGAACGAGCAAATGAATCTGGAGCTCTACTCCTCACTGCTGTATCAGCAGATGAGCGCGTGGTGCAGCTATCACAGTTTTGAAGGTGCGGCCGCCTTTCTGCGCCGTCACGCTCAGGAAGAAATGACCCACATGCAGCGCCTGTTTGATTATCTGACCGACACCGGTAGCCTGCCGCGTATTAATACCACGGAGTCTCCGTTTGCTGAATATAGTTCGCTGGCAGAGCTGTTCCAGGTCACGTATGAACACGAACAGTTAATTACCCAGAAAATTAATGAACTGGTTCATGCGGCGATGACCGGCCAGGATTACGCGACCTTTAATTTCCTGCAGTGGTATGTTGCTGAGCAGCACGAAGAAGAGAAGCTGTTTAAATCGGTCATCGACAAGCTGTCACTGGTCGGTAAAAGCGGTGAAGGCCTGTACTTCGTTGATAAAGAGCTGGCGACCCTCGACGCACAAAACTAAGTTTTCCGCTGGCAGCAGCCCTGCTGCCAGCCTCTTCTACGCCCGCCCCAAAGCCGTAAACTATTCATTACACTCACTGTAATTCAGATTTGACGTACTGCGGGATTTCCCCTAACCTGCGCGGCATATTTTGCCGTATTCATCCTGAATGACAGAGGAAAGCGTGAAGAACCGCACTGTAGGGAGTATTTTAATCGTCGCCGGTACCACCATCGGCGCAGGGATGTTGGCGATGCCGTTGGCCTCTGCTGGCGTGGGCTTTGGCGTCACGCTCGGGCTGCTGTTCACCCTGTGGGCGCTGATGTGCTATACCGCACTGCTGCTGCTGGAAGTGTATCAGCACGTGCCGGCGGATACCGGGCTGGGCTCGCTGGCGCTGCGTTATCTGGGTCGCTACGGCCAGTGGGTGACGGGATTCAGCATGCTGTTCCTGATGTATGCCCTGACCGCGGCCTATATCAGTGGTGCAGGCGAACTGCTTGCCTCAAGCCTCGGTCAATGGTTTAACGTTGAACTCCCTCCTTCTGCAGGCGTGCTGCTGTTTACCCTGATTGGCGGTGGCGTGATTTGTGTGGGAACCACGCTTGTCGACCTGTTCAACCGCTTCCTGTTCAGCGCCAAAATCATCTTCCTGGTGGTGATGCTGGTGCTGCTGCTGCCCCACGTCCATCGACTGAATCTGCTGACGCTACCGCTGGAACAGGGGCTGGCGCTTTCCGCCATTCCGGTGGTTTTCACCTCCTTCGGCTTCCATGGCAGCGTGCCCAGTATTGTCAGCTATATGAATGGCGATGTGCGTAAACTGCGCCGCATTTTCGTTATCGGCAGCTTCATTCCGCTGGTCGCGTATATTTTCTGGCAGTTGGCCACCCTTGGCAGCATCGAGTCTCCGGTGTTCAGCAGCCTGTTAGCCAATAATTCCGGTCTGAATGGCTTGCTGCAGGCTATCCGCGAAGTCGTCGCGACGCCGCACGTTGAACTGGCCGTGCATCTGTTTGCCGACCTGGCGCTGGCAACCTCATTCCTGGGCGTCGCCCTGGGTCTGTTCGATTACCTCGCGGACCTGTTCCAGCGTAAGAACACGGTGGGTGGCCGTCTGCAGACAGGAGCGATCACCTTCCTGCCACCGCTGGCTTTCGCGCTGTTCTATCCCCGTGGTTTCGTGATGGCGCTGGGTTACGCCGGTGTCGCACTGGCGGTACTGGCCCTGATCGTCCCTTCGCTGCTGGCGATGAAAAGCCGTCAACAGCATCCTGAGGCAGCTTATCGGGTTGTCGGCGGTACTCCGGCGCTGTGGCTGGTATTCGGCTGTGGGATTGCGGTGATTGCGGTTCAGGCGTTAATTGCGGCGGGCGTGCTGCCTGCGGTCGGCTAATTTGCTGAAAGGTAATCTGGCGACATCGCGCCAGATTACCTTAATTCTCATAACAGACAGACTACAACCGGCGATGATTCCCTCCAGTAATTTCAACATACCTAAACCAATCCCAAATCGCGGTCGAACAGCCCCACCATATTAAGACTTTTCTTGTGCAGCCTATTTTTTGCTGCCGTATTCTTGCGCTGTTTTCCATCAGGCAGAAAAAGTTTATGAAAAAGATCTCTGTTATTTTAGTCATGATGACCCTCGCCGGTTGTAGTGCGACGGGCATCAGTGCCAATGCTAACCACGTTCGTGTCACCAATAATGAACCTGGAAAAGAATGCAAATTCCTCGGCGATATCACTGGCAGTCAGGGTAATTTCTTTACCGGCGGCTGGACCTCGAACAGCAACCTTGAAACAGGCGCCCGCAATGACCTGAAGAATCAGGCGGCGAATATGGGCGGGAACGTGGTGTCCATCATTACGCAACGTGCCGGTCAGACGGGCAGTTCGTGGGAGGGTTCTGGCGGGCTTCAGCAAACGAACGTCACGCTTACAGGCAATGTGTATCGTTGCCCGGAATAAAAAAAGGCCCGTAAGGGCCTTTTTTTATTTAAGACAGCAGCTTTTATATTTTTTACCGCTGCCGCAAGGGCAAGGATCGTTACGCCCAATTTTGTGCTGATTGACGACCGGCTGTTTCACCGGTGCTGCCTGTGGATTGTCTAACCAATAATGGCAGAGCGCCAACGCCGCAGGCTTAATAAGATCAACGCTTGCCACGTACTCTTCCGCCGTGAGGGCATCAAGGCGAGCAAAATTCTCTTCTTTGCCGTGTAACGCAATGGCATCTAATTGCGCTGACAGCGCCTCAGGCAAGTCGGACCAGTCGCTCAACGCCACACCGCGCATATAGCCAAAGCACCACTCTTCAACAATAGTGACTTCCTGACCTTCTTCCTCACGGGTGCCAAACAGTGGCTCATACTGATCCGGGTAGTCGCTCAGACGCTCGGCAACGTCATCCATATGCTGCAGGGTCAGATTCACAAAGCGGTCACGCTCGCGGTCGTTAGCCCAACGTGGAACATGCTCCGCCCCGCCCCAGATAGTCAGCATCCAGTCTGCGGGTTCGATATCGACCGGCGATGAAAGGATTGCCGTCAACATCCCGTCCAGCTCAGCCACATCCATTACGGCTTGTTCATTGCCGTAGCGGGCCAGCACGTCGTCCAGCCATTCAAGTTCAGTTTCGTTCAGGGGTCCGGTTTTCATCACAGGCTCGTCATAATGTCAAAAAATGGCGCTTACAGTAGCGGAAATGCCGGGAGAAAACCACCCGGCAACGGCCGCCGTTACATATCCTTGATAATGCTGCTGCGCATCGTTTCATACTCGACTTCGTTAATCAGACCGTCATCGAACATTTTCTTCGCCTGCGCCAGACGCTCACGCACGTCATCAGCCGTGGTCTTCGCAGGTTCAACGCTTGCAAATTCGCTGGCTGGCGGATTCAGCGGGTCATCACCAAAGCGGTTGCTCCCGGTCGTGCCACGGGCAAACAGCATCCAAAGTGACATCCCCAGTACGGCCAACCCGGCAACCAGCAGCAGCATCACCCAGCCGGTCGTGTTATCTGACTCTGCATTGATTACCAGCCCGATAAACCCAATGATCATCACGCCATAAGGCGCCAGAAGCAGCCAGCCGGACTTGTTAAGATCGTGCAGGCGGCGGACGGCAACCGCCAATCCAGGCAGGAGGATCGCCAGCCCCCAAATGCCGCCCACTAGCGGAATTAATCCCAACACAAATGAAAGCACAAAGTTGGTAACGGTAAAAACAACGTATTCCTTTCGCGCAGAGCGCCCACGGAAGGTGGCATACTTTTTAAAACAATCGACGTAACTGTCTACCAGCGTTGCCATGAAAGATCCCTCATCATCATTTATATTTTGTTAAACCCAAAGGTGCTGATCCAGCCTGAATCAGGTGCGCTATTTTAACGGATTTTCGCCAGAAAGAATCTGATAAAGATGGCGGTTGCAAAGCGTTGACTGTGGGGTAAGGTGGTCGCAAGAAAATTCAGGCAATATTAGCAAGTCAGCGTGCTGTTTTTGCAGAGAGTCTGTTTTAAAACCTGTCTCGGTTTAAAACAATACCGGACTTAGAACATAGTTAGGAAATGCCCCTTATATCTCCGCTCGATTGGACGAGGGTTTACGGGGCATTTCCTAATTTTCCACTAACGTTTTAACAAGTACACTTGACACTACTGTTTGATTTTTAGGCGCACGTCAGCGAACGAGCCGTTCAGTGTCAGGACCTTTCCTGCGTAGGTAATGTCGATGTCGCCGTTCTGGTCTACCCTGGCTTCGCTGATGCTGCCGGCCCCCTCGATCACAGGTGTCCCCGCGCTCAGCTGCTGGACGATAGCAGCGTCAGTGCCCTGGAGCTGCCCCGTTAAATAGTAGCGGTAAACTGTCGGAACTGTCGCGCCACCATCACGGCTAACGGTCATATAGAGCCACTGGCGCTCGGAGAGCTGATAAGAGCGCTGCAGCGCATCATTCGCCCGGACGTTCGGCTGATAGTTGAGCCACCAGAACCCCACGACAAGGGCTAAAAGCCCCAGGGTGATCGCCCTATGCGCCCACTTAATAGCCGTTCTGAATGGCATAGTCGACCCCTTCCTTTATGTAGCGCTGATCGGTCGGGTCGTCACCGTAAGGCGGCTTCTCGTACCACTTTCCCCACTCTGGTTTAGCTGTCCCTGCGCGACTCTGCGCCCACCCTGCCCCCACAAGTAAAATTCCCTCGGGGATTCCTGCGGCGAGGCCAGCGGCACCGAAATTAAAGTTCCCGAAGTTCTGAAAGTAGGGATCAAATTGCTTATAGTCCCACGGTCCACCACGCCTGACCTTTTGATAAAACCAATGGTAGGTCGAAGCCGTGGCCATGTTGCGTGACATCCCTTTTTGACGTGCCTCCCGCATGTTCCTCGCGATAACTATCGAGCCTGGGCCCGGAATTGGAACAGATGACATAAAAACTCCTTTTTAATCGACTTAACACTCCCTGGATAAACTAAAAGCCCCCGGATTATTACCGAGGGCGTATATTTTACAGCCAAAAACCTTATTCTTAATGTCGTTTGCGGCAAGTTTCGCTGCTCATGATTGTGATTTGAATCACATAGGCGCTCGACCATTATCTCCAGCTTAGCCGGCAGCTCTGCCGAAAGATGACAGCCACCGGAATAGCGGGCTTGATAGAAGAGACTCAGGGGAGGTATCTAAAAACGCACCTTTCTGAGACAACAAACGGTAAGTCTCATCAAGTTTAAGAGAATGATGTCAGGAAATGGAATTTTTGGCTTAAAAAAACCACCCGTAGGTGGTTTCACGACACTGCTTATCATTGATTTCATTCTTATTTTCCCATGGTAGCCGGAGTGGGACTTGAACCCACACAGCGCGAACGCCGAGGGATTTTAAATCATGCGTGTTTTCCATTATTATCAGTAAGTTACTCTTATTTTTCGCCAGTAATGTCTTTTTTGTATATCTTATAAAACAGAAGCTTACCGCAAGCGATATTTTTCAATGGCGAAAAAACGCTCCTGTTAATTAAGTTCGTTAGGTACGTCAAACCGGCGAATTATCGGCCAATGTTATGGGAGACTATTGACTGACACCTATCTGATACTTGCCGAGATAGTGCAATGGAAAAGTCACGATTGATATCATCGGGAACGCCCTTCATTGGGGCATTTAAACTTCTCAGAACACTGTTTTCCAATTTATCGCATTCGCTAAATGCACCTTTACTAGCAGTATCCAAAATGACACCTTGCATCTTATCGAGCATTTGATCGTTAAACTCTGCCGCTTCTTGCGCACTAGGACCATTATCAATACGTAACAGAGCGTTTATGGCATTCTGACGTTCCATTTGTTCAGCAGCAATGAAGTTACTTTCATTACTTCCGTAGGCAGCGCTAGCTGTGAGCATCAATGTAATGAGTACTGCGTTAATCGCTTTCATGTCATTTCTCCGTTTTGTCGACGGCATATAGTGCTCTATTCCGTGTCAACGTCAAATCCCGAACGTTCGGTTTAAAACATAAGGGTGCTAAAGCTATGAACATAAGTCTTCATGGCACGTATCCTGTTTTTAGACAAATTTCGATGTTTCGCCCGCTTTTCCATGAATTGAAACCAAATATTGCATTTCTCCTATCTACTATACTTTCATTTTTTTGCTGAAGGTTTCTATGTGTGGACGCTTTGCCCAATCCATGACCCGTGAAGATTATCTTTCGCTCATTACAGAAGATAATGAACTCGCTATCCCTTATGACCCGGAACCTATCGAGCGCTTCAATGCAGCACAAAGCCCTTATCAACCGTGGCTCCCTCACTTTCTGGCTGGACGATGAGGCTATTCAGGCCTGGTACGAGTCGGCCACGCTTTCCTCGCGGGGCGGCCTCAACGCTATTCTGACCTTGCCATCGCCACCGTGCTGGTGATTAAACGCGTATTCCAACTGACATTGCGGGCTGCGCAAGGTTTTATTGATTCCATCTTTGCCCTGATGGGCATTCCGTTGAGATGCCCGGATTACACCAGCGTCAGTAATTGGGTCAGGTCGGTTAATGTTAGTTTCAAAGCACCCACCCGGGGTGAGATTGCACATTTGGTGATTGATTCCACCGGACTGAAGGTCTTTGGTGAAGGTGAATGGAAAGTCAAAAAAAACACGGTAAAGAGCGCCGTCGTATCTGGCGAAAGCTGCACCTGGCTGTTGATGGAAAAACATAAGAAATCATCTGCGCAGACCTGTCGCTAAACAATGTAACGGACTCAGAAGTCTTCCCGGGTCTTATCAGGCAGACTCACTGAAAAATCAGGGCAGCAGCGGCAGACGGAGCTTACGACACCCGACTCTGTCACGATGAACTGCGGCGTAAGAAAATCAGTGCGCTTCTCCCGCCCCGAAAAGGCGCGGGTTACTGGCCTGGTGAGTACGCAGACCGTAATCGCGCAGTAGCAAATCAGCATATGAGCGGAAGCAATACCCGGTGGAAATGGACAAAGTAATACAACCGTCGCTCGATAGCGGAAACGGCGATGTACAGGGTAAAGCGGCCGTTCGGAGGTTCACTGACGCTGCGTGATTATGATGGCCAAGGTACGCGCGCTGAATAAAATAACGAAGGAAGGTATGCCAGAAGGCGTGCGAATAGCCTAAAAACCCGGTCAGCTACAGAGACGCTCGCCCTCAGTCTGATTTATTCAACAAAGCCGCTGGTTACACAACAATTTACCATAGCTTTTCTACCAATCCTGTTCTATAGATTACATAGCATAAGGCTATGTAAAGTTAAGTAAACAAAATTCACCTCCACTCATGGAAAGGGAGGGCAGTTCATGTAAAAAATGTCCCTGATAATAAATTAATACCTTTCTTTATTTTAAACTTATAACCAAAGACACAGGCAGCATTATCATGAAAACACTTAATCTACTTTTTGCTATAAGTTTACTTTCACTACTCACAGCATGTTCGTCTAGCGAATCCTCAAAAAGAACAGCTTGTAACGAAGCCGCACAAAATTTAGATAGTCTTTCTACCGGTACCGATAAGGGCAGTTTTGATGAAGGTTTTGAAAAGCTTAAAGCTACTTGCCATAGTCAGATACCTGAATCAAACGTTGAAAAATCCATACTAAGTTTCTTCTCCAAATCAAACGATTATGACAAGGCATCAGAATATACTATCGCTTGGTATAAGGCGCAGGGGATTGCTTACATGCAAAATTCGCAAGCGCTAAGTCTCCTGGAAGTAGTAAATAAAAAAGCGATTTACGAGAAACCTAAAAATCCCACAGCAGCACAGAAATCTTTTATGGATTTTGAAAAGTCATTATCAAACTACCAGCTTTCGCGGGATGAGTATTATTCATTAATAGAGACCTCCCTTACTTACAGATATTTAATGGGTGAGAGAAGCCAGGAGTTGGTTTTAGAATACAAGGCATACTTAAATTCGGACAATCAACTATTTCGCGACGAAGTTCATGCATTACCAACCTACGATATGGCTATAGGCATGGCTAAACAAATAGGAGATAAGAAATCAGCTTCTGAGATGGAAAAACAAAGAGAAACTCTGAATGGCGCGGCTAATAAAATGCGACAACAATATCCATATGTACAAGGGGAAGATGGTGTTCCAGAGCAATATTACCAAAAGCAAATTTTACGAATTGGTATCATTTCAAAATATTTGAGTGAACACGGAGAAGACAAACTAGCAGAAACATGGAAACAAAGAGTACCCGTGTTACAACAAGAAACGGTTGAAACTGCCCGCTCGAGGGCAATAGCCGAAAACGCAGCAGCACAGACGGCTCAAAACGAAAGTAATTCCACGCTAAGCACTCAAATTTTAGAAGTGATTAGCGCAGGTGTAATTGCACAAGCTGCTGGAGGAAATACGACGGCAGCAATCAATAATGGCCTTGCTAATATGGTCGCGAGTAATTCTGACAACCCTGAAATGATGTCAGCCGCTCAATCTGGTTTAACCTCGATAGCTCAATCTTCTGGCAATAGCTCCTCCGCAAACAATGTGTCAATGGTATCATCTGTTCCATCTCAGACGTCTGCTGCCAAGTGTGACAGGTCTACTGTTGCCAGTTTCCAGCATTGTTGTTTAGCTATTCGCCACGGCTCCATTTCAACGTACCAAAATAAAGATGGCACCGTTGATTATGGATGTACCGGACCAGCGCCTTACCATGATAAAGAGAGTTGTACATATTCTGGTACTACGTTAGTCGGCGGCCTAAGCGCTTGTCGTGTTCAGTAGGTTCTGTACAGACTACGACTGGCAGGTTGAGCTTGGTGGCAGCGTGATTGGCGGTACACTGGAATAAGTGAAAAGGAAGGTTATAGCTTACGTTTGCCGGGTAGGTTACTGAAACATAGCGATAATAAAAAAATAGCTTGAGCATTTCACAAACTGCCGACAATAGCCCCGCGTTAACGGTTTCCGTTGTGGGTTCTTTTGACGACTAACTTTCTGCCGAAGCGCAGTTGGAGACATTAACGCCATTTTGGGCCGCCTTGTGCGGCCCTTTTTTGTGTCTGCGCCCCGCTTGGCCTGCCCCCAGCATTAGATACAACCTTCAATTAGTAACGTCGGTTTTGTGACCCTGACCCCGAATATGCTCCAGTCATAATCAGGAATAACCGGCTTTATGTTGGTTGCATATTCTGGCAACCGACAGACTTTTCAGCAAATTCAGACGGGGTCATCCAGCCCAGCGCAGAATAGGGACGTCTCTGGCTATAGTGTATGCGCCAGGCCTCGATTTTGCATCGTGCGTCCTCCAAGGACATGAACCAGTTCTCGTTCAGACATTCCTGTCGCAACCGACCGTTGAACGTCTCCACCGTGGCATCACTGAAAAAATACTACTGAGGTTCCTTAGGAAGTGGCTGGCTGCCATCTACTGCTTTCAGATAAGCGCGAAGCTCTTTGCGGTAGTTTGTCCATGCTGAAAGTTCTTCCCGGACAGCTGCTTCCGATGTGCCGTCATAGTCTTCATCCTGAATTTGCTCATTCAGTTCGTTGCTAACAGCAGTTGCATGATCGTATTCTGATTGCGCCTTCGCCAGATTTTCTGCGGCCTGTTCTTCCGGTGTTTTTGCTGACTCTGGCGGTGCTGTGAACGTTTTCCCGTCATATGAAGCCAACACTTGCGATTAATTCATCACTTAACTCGACAGCATCATAGCCAAGGAAGAGGTCGCCTTCGCCGTCCCAAGCAACAAGATTCTCAACAATATTATTTTTTACCAATGCGTAGCGCTTGAACATTATGCTAACTCCCATATCTGAATGAACCCATCACCACCAAATCCACCAGTAAATCCGCCAGCAGGGTTGTTAGTACTGTTTGCGCCGCTTCCGCCCGCACCATCTTTGGCATTTACGCCATTACCGCTACTGCCACCTATACCAATCGGCCCAGGGGCAAATTTGCTGGGGGCGCCGTTTCCTGATACTGAGTTACCCGGACTTGTATATAAGGCATTTCCACTCGTATCACCCTGAGCAGACTCGATTAATGTTAATGGCGTTGTTGCGGCATTTGTAACATTACCGCCGACAAGACCACGGGATTGCACCGACGATGCACCAGACGAGGTTCCCGAAACTGTTGAGCCTGTGCCACCTGTGCAGGTAACTCCGCAAAAGGTGTGCTTCCCCCAACCGTTGCTGCATTTGATGACGACGCGTGAACCCCTACGGTGTAATTGAAATTAGTGATATCGCTGATCTTCACAAGGAATTTGGCGTATCCACCTGCTGACCCACCAACGCCTATACCTACAACGCCGCTTCCCGTTGCAGGGGCGTTCCCACCATTCCCTCCAGCTGCTTGCAGTACGACAAGTGCATATTTCGCTTCAGGTGATGGGTTGTATGTTCCAGATGCAGTTAATCGAAATGGAGGAGCAAGCAGCCGACCTACAAATCCATCACCATCTACCAAACCAAGGTTTGAGAGAGCTTCAGCGATAGCTGGTGCACCGTCAGCTTTAATATCAGCAAAAGGATGTCCACGGCTTAAAAGCAACGCCTTCATGGCGGTCAGAAGTTGGTTTCGTTTTGCTTTATCCAGAGTAGTCCCGGCTGCTTCAACCACTCCCGCCAACTCTTCCTGCAACATGTCAAAATAATCATCGTCCAGATCGGTAGCCGGAATTCCGGTTTGTGGGTTACCACGGGTAAAGCCGTTCTTCCCCGCGCCGAATTTATCTTTCTGCGCAGTGGGTGTGTCAATACGATGCATAGCGTCTCCGGTTACGGATATTTAAATATTACGTAGGTATGTGAGGGGCAAAGTTTATTGAGAACGCACTCTGCAACTGTGTCTCCCCAGTAGCGAATAGACGTGACACAGTAGTCATTGCAGGTCATCCAAGTGGCGTCTGTTGTAGCAGGCATATTCACCTGCCAGTAATAACGCTATTCCGTTGAAAAGGTCGCATCAATACACGACGATGTGCATTTGAAAGGACCGTTGTTATAACGGGTGATGGTTGCCCCAGATTTGCCGAGCGCCTCAAGTTGACGAAGGTAGAAATCTTCATTGATCCCACCAACAAGATTTTCCTTAGCGTCCAGCCGCTACTGTCGCTGCCGTAACGTTTGAGTTCCCGACGGAATGCATTCATCAGGCAAACCGCAACAGCGCTCCCACCGTTCTATTAGTTCCGTGGTTGTGCGGGGATCGAGCTCAAGCATGAGATCATCCCCGCGCTGATGTGCCCGGAATAATGAGGGTGCAACACCTTTAATAGCGACATCGTCAGATGACCAGGCTGGTCCGGGTGGCAGAAGCGCACTCAGTAGTTGGACATAATCATCAGTTGTTACGCCCACGTGATCCCCCCCCAGTACCGCCAGCTCATTTTTCGCTATTATCATATCTGCTGTTGGCGACAGTAGCTTATGACTGTGTTCCCCTGTCGCAATTGAAATAGCTTCATTCGTTCGGGATAGTTCAAGCTCACCTTCAGGGAAACCATCTCGAAGCAAAAATGAACGAAGCTCTGCTTCAACTGCGGAACGTGTGGCGGGTGTATCAGAATTTCCAGCCTTCGCCTTTATGGGATTCACAGTAACCTGATGGGTCTATTGTAGTGGAACGGCAGCCGCGGACGCGGCAGGCTTTTGGTATTCGTAGTGGCATTTATCTCCCTACCAATTGTCATCAAGCTAATATTCAGATAGCGTTAGCTCAATTCAAGAATCCACCTGACAATTCTGGAGCTGTGAATGAGAAGTCTTTTAAGTGATGAAAGGTTGATCAACCTAGTTGATGAGATAGAAAAACATTTAGGGTCCATTTCAGTTGGTCAAATGTCAGAAGAACATAATGAGATTGCCAGATGTTCGATGGCATACAGTTCTGATGCTGGCTGGACGTTATTGACTAGCGCAGAAGATAGCTTAACCCCACCAACCATTTGCCATGAACTCGCTCATCTGATTTTAGTAATTGAAGGTTGGCCAATTTTTTCCGTTCACGATTCAATACCGCACAGAACGCCTGAGTATGAAGTATTAAAAATGCTTTCAAACTTAATTCAACATATTGATGTTTGGGATATAGTCAGTGGTTGTGGCTTTGACGAAACAATTGACTATACGCCAGGGCTTGAACAACTAATAATGGATATTGAAAGCAATAACATGTTTAATTCATGCCGCCCTGAATTAATAACCTCATTCCGTGCTGCATATATTGCTCAAGCTCTGTTAGGGCCCAGTACAGAAACGTTGATAAATAGGCTCGAATCTTCAGCAAGCCGCACCATGCCAGAAGCGCTATCTCTTGCGCAGAACGTTGTGAACATTTTTAATAGGTATAAACCATTAGACCCGCAAAAATGCATTGACTGTTTCACCGAAGTGATTTATGCATTAAATTTGGCTCATAGGTTTTTAACGCTACACACAACAACCACAATTGAAAGTAACTTCCGTTCAAGATTCATTCAATAACAAATCATAAGGGGCTATTTTATCGAGTTAAGGTAAGGGTCAAGATTTGATCGAATGCCCCGCAGTTAATGAACCAAACCTTATTTAACGTCAAAACATCTCTTTTGGTTTGAGTGTCCATAGCATCAATATCGTGGTCGGTAAGATAAATTGGCTTAACCCAGTCACACGCTGTATCAACGACTACCGAGGGCGTTTCCACGCCTCCCGTCGCTCAGCAACCGCTTCAGTGGCTGCGGCGTGCTCTTCAGTACGCTGCTGCTCGGCTTTTGCTTCCGCCTTACTGGTATCGCGAGACCAAATCCGAAAGCACCAGCGATAGTGGCTATCACAGCGACTATCAGGCCAATTATTGATTCGATACCCATAGCTTCCTCACGCGATAGCTGCTTTTGCTTTCTCAAAACGAGCACGTCGATCAGTGATGCCGTTCTGCCCACCGTTAATAATCTGCGTAACTCGAACAAGGTCACCGGTGTAGTTCAGGCAACCACTAGTGGCATAAAACCACGCAGCTGAACGAGCAGCATTAATGTCTTCTTCCAGTTGCGAGGGGTCCCGACCAAATCCAGTTTCAGCGCGATGCCACACCTGTTGTAATTCACACGACCGGTAATCTGAATCAGTCCACGCCCACTAAACGCCCAACCATCACCAGACTCTTTGTTTCCCATGCGCCCGCCGTAGATCAGATTGGCAATCTGAGGTTGATGGGCTACCTGCTGACTATCAACACGACCCAGCATTTCACATTGGTAAGCTGATAGCCGTTTACCAAATGTCGCTTTGAGAGCCGCTACGGAATAATTGAAGCTCTCAAACACTCGGGTAAAACCTGCTGATTCATGTCCTGCCTGGGCAATGTACATCGCCTGATCTTCAGGCTTGGTGATTCGGAACTCTTTCATTGCGGCGTCAATATGAGGAAACTAGCGCGCAGCTATTCCGGCGCTAATACCAGCCGCCTTTTGAAATTGTGATTGGTTCATTAGTGCCTCAGGTAATCAATCAGACGCGCCACGTTTCCACGAACCCAGATAACAGCAGCGCAAATAAGAATGTTGACCAGCACAACAAACCAGTGTGATTCGTAATATAGGCCAAACAGGTAACTGAATGGGACGCTGTGGGACCTGTATCTTTAGCAACTATCCAGGTGCAGCCGGGTAAGTGGAGAACTATTCGATGAGCGGACATAGCCAACGTTTTCTTACCCCTGATGACCTATATCAGCTTACTGGTTATCGCCGCCCTTCTCTTCAATGCAAAGCGTTGAAAGAATGCGGTGTGTTTTTTTGTTCCTCGTAAAGACGGAAGACCAGGAACAACATGGGATCATGTGACCAACCCTGCAGGCCTAAAGCTGGTAGTGAGTAATCCAGAGGAAGAAGAACCAAACTTTAAGGACATGTAATGCCCAGAATCCGTAAAAAACCAGAAGATAACTGGATGCCGCCCCGTGTCCGCCGGGGCAAGTCAGCTTATGAGTTCAGAACTCCAGATGGGAGAACGGTCAGATTATGCAACCGCGATCTCACGAAGTCTCAAGTATGGGCTGCCTATGAAAACTTCATCAACGATAGCAAGATCGGCTCTAACTTCCATGCTCTCTGTGAAGATTTTTTAACTCTGGTGATTTTCATGAACTGGCAACGGAAACCAGGAAGAACTACCGAAAATATGGTTCTAAGGTGAATGTTGTTTTCGGAAAAATGAAACCAGACAACATAAAACCAGAACATATCAGAAAATACATGGATAAGAGAGGTGTAAAAAGCAGGGTTCAAGCAAACCGTGAGAAAGCGTTTATATCAAGGGTGTTCAGGTGGGGGTATGAGAGGGGTAAAGTAAAGATGAATCCCTGCCAAGGCGTGAAGCAATTTAAAGAGCAGGCTCGCACCCGTTACGTTACGGACAGGGAATACGATGCATTATTTAGCATTGCACCTTTTCCTGTAAAAATTGCTATGGAGTTGGCCTATTTATGCTGTGCACGGCAGGGTGATATTCTGGACATTAGGAAGAGCCAGATCCTTGATGATGGCATTCTCATTCAGCAAAGCAAAACAGCAGTAAGCCAGATTAAAGACCGGACAGATCGTCTGTCAGCCGCAATTGCCATGGCAGAATCTCTCCCCTTAATTCAAGGGATGGTCAGCCTTTATGTAATCCACCAGCCGTCTGGTTCGCGTTATACCCGCGATGCCTTCAATGCTCAGTGGATGAAATCGAAAAAGTCGGCGAGTGAGAAATTTCCGGAGATCGAATTCCACTTTACCTTCCACGACCTTAAAGCCAAAGGTATATCTGATCTGGAAGGAACGCTTCATGAGAAGCAGGAAATTTCTGGCCATAAAAACGCATCGCAGACTGCAAGATACAACCGAAAAATTTCTGTAATTCCGGTTGTCGGGGGCAGTAATGCTCTCTTGCTATGGCGAAACAAGGGTGAATTGAGGAAAAGCAGGCATAAAAAAACCACCCGTAGGTGGTTTCACGACACTGCTTATCATTGATTTTATTCTTATTTTCCCATGGTAGCCGGAGTGGGACTTGAACCCACACAGCGCGAACGCCGAGGGATTTTAAATCCCTTGTGTCTACCGATTCCACCATCCGGCCTCGGGAAATAAAGTGGAGGCGCGTTCCGGAGTCGAACCGGACTAGACGGATTTGCAATCCGCTACATAACCGCTTTGCTAACGCGCCTTAAATCTTTCGTCTTTCGACAGTACCCGCAATTGCCAGTACTTTAATTTGGAGCGGGAAACGAGACTCGAACTCGCGACCCCGACCTTGGCAAGGTCGTGCTCTACCAACTGAGCTATTCCCGCAGAATCAGATGACGTTAATCACTTGATTTTACTATCGTCTGGCAGACTGTGCTGCCGTTCGATGCGATGCATTCTACTTACCTGACGCACTGAGTCAACGTTAATTTTCATCACACTGGATCGTTTGCTGAAAATTACGTCGAAACGATCACTGTTCAAGCAAATCGCCGCGTGCCGCGTTCAGATATTGGCACATTGACCACAGCGTGAGCACTGCAGCCACCATAAACAGACCGATACCTGCCCACTCGACCCACTCGTTTGGACGCCACAGCATCCACACCAGCGCCGCCATTTGCGCGGTGGTTTTCACTTTACCAATCCACGACACCGCCACGTTGCTGCGTTTCCCCAGCTCGGCCATCCATTCACGCAGCGCTGAGATGATAATTTCACGGGCAATCATGGTGGCTGCCGGTAGGGTGACCCACCAGGTATGGTAATGCTCAGCCACCAGCACCATCGCGATGGCAACCATCACTTTATCAGCCACCGGGTCAAGGAATGCGCCGAAACGGGTGCTCTGGTTCCAGCGACGGGCCAGATACCCATCGAACCAGTCAGTAATGGCGGCAACGAAGAAGATCAGTGCACACACAAAAGGCGCCCAGGTGAACGGCAGATAGAACGCCAGCACGAAAAACGGAATCAGAATGACGCGGAACAACGTGAGCAATGTAGGAATATTAAATTGCATGGCGACGGTAACTATCTGTTGTTTGTAAATTTAGCTCTATGTTGCTACAGAGCCCCTAATGTTTCAACGAGTAGAAGATTTTTTCTGCCAGACCGTGTGAAATACCCGGCACTTTGGCAATATCGTCCACGCTCGCGTTTTGCAAACCCTGCAGCCCACCCATGTATTTCAACAGCATCTGGCGACGCTTCGGCCCCACGCCCTCGATAGTTTCCAGGCTACTGGTGCTTTTGACTTTCGCGCGTTTTTTTCGGTGCCCGGCAATCGCATGATCGTGCGACTCATCGCGGATGTGCTGAATGACGTGTAATGCCGGTGAGTCCGAAGGCAGATTAAAGCCCTCCCCCTCCGGCTCGAAATAGAGCGTTTCCAGCCCCGCCTTACGATCGCTGCCTTTTGCTACGCCCAGCAGCAAGGGATGCTGTTTATCCCAGCTGACATCCAGCGCCGCGAAGACTTGCTTCGCCTGGCCGAGTTGGCCTTTACCGCCATCGATCAGAATGACGTCCGGGATTTTATTCTCTTCTATTGCTTTACCATACCGGCGGCGCAGGACCTGGTTCATTGCCGCATAGTCATCACCCGGTGTGATGCCCGTAATATTGTAGCGTCGATACTCGGCACGCAGCGGCCCGTTGCTGTCAAACACCACGCAGGAAGCGACGGTTTGTTCACCCATGGTATGGCTGATATCAAAACACTCCATCCGCTTCACTTCCGGAAGCTTCAGCGTGGTCGCCAGCGCCTGTAAGCGCTGGGTAATGGTTGACTGCTGTGAAAGTTTTGTCACCAGCGCCGTCGCGGCATTGGTTCGGGCAAGCTTCAGATAGCGAGCCCTGTCGCCGCGCGGTTTGGTCTGGATATGGATCCGACGTCCGGCAAACTCCGTCAGCGTTTCGGCCAGCAGGGTTTTATCGCCCAGATTGAAATCGAGCAGAATCTCACCCGGCAGCGTTCGCGACTGGCTGCCCTGCAGATAGAACTGGCCGATAAACGTTTCCACTACTTCCCCTACATCCGTGCCGCCGGGCACTTTTGGGAAATAGCTGCGGCTGCCCAGCACTTTCCCCTGGCGAATAAACAGCACGTGGACACAGGCCATACCGCCATTAAACGCGACCCCGATAACATCGAGATCGTCGCCTTCGTTAGACACGAACTGTTTTTCCGTCACGCGGCGCACCGCCTGAATCTGATCGCGAATACGCGCGGCTTCCTCGAACGCCAACGCCTGGCTGGCCTTTTCCATCCGAGCCACCAACTGATTGATCACCTGTTCATCTTTCCCGGCGAGAAACAGACGCACATACTCAACCTGTTGCGCATACTCTTCTTCGCTGACGAGTCCTGCCACACACGGGCCCAGACAGCGGCCAATCTGGTATTGCAGGCACGGGCGTGAGCGGTTGCGATACACGCTGTTTTCACACTGGCGGATCGGGAAGATTTTTTGCAGCAGTGCCAGCGTTTCCCGTACAGCATAGCCGTTAGGGAACGGGCCGAAATACTCGCCTTTCGCATGCTTGGCCCCGCGATGCATCGCAAGACGCGGGTGGCTGTCGCCGCTCAGGAAGATAAAGGGATAGGATTTGTCATCACGCAGCAGCACGTTGTAGCGCGGCTGGTACAGCTTGATGTAGTTATGCTCAAGCAGCAGCGCTTCCGTCTCAGTATGGGTGACGGTGACATCTATCTGGGAAATTTGCGCAACCAGCGCTTCGGTTTTACGTGAAGCGAGGTTGCTGCGAAAATAGCTGGAAAGGCGTTTTTTAAGATCTTTGGCTTTGCCAACATAAATGACCGTACCGCCAGCATCATACATCCGATAGACGCCAGGCTGACTGGTAACGGTTTTTAGAAACGCTTTTGAATCAAAAACATCACTCACTGACTTGCTAACGACTCCGCATTGCACAAACCATGGCGAATGGCCAGGTGGGTCAGCTCAACATCGCCGTGAATGTTCAATTTGCTAAACATTCGATAGCGATAGCTGTTCACCGTTTTCGGGCTGAGATTCAATTGTTCAGAAATCTCATTCACCTTCTGGCCTTTGGTGATCATCAGCATAATCTGCAATTCGCGCTCAGACAAACTCGCGAACGGTGTTTCGGTTCTTTCAGGCTCAATCTGGCTCAGTGCCATCTGCTGGGCGATATCAGAAGCGATATAACGCTGCCCGGCAAACACCGAACGAATGGCGTTCACCACTTCCTGCGGTGCGGCCCCTTTACTGAGGTAACCTGCCGCCCCTGCCTGCATCACTTTTGCCGGCAGCGGATTTTCCGTGTGAACGGTTAACATGATAACCCGGGTCTCTGCCGTGGAACGCACGATTTTGCGTGTCGCTTCAAGGCCGCCGATACCCGGCATGTTCATGTCCATCAGTACCACATCAACCTGATTGGCGCGGCACCATTTTACCGCGTCCTCACCACAGTTGACTGCACCGACGACTTTAATACCCTTTATATCTTCGAGAATGCGTCGTATCCCTGCGCGCACCAGTTCGTGGTCATCAACAAGAAGGACGTTGATCAAAGGAATAATCTCCTGAAATAGGGATAACGCTACTGTCTCTAAATGCGCTGACATATTAACGGGTTTTATCGCCGCTGGGAAAGGCAAAAAAGAGCCCATTTCAGATTTTACTCGCATTTCTGGAAATTAGTTTGTACAACGACTGGAAACATCCGCTTAACACCCAGATACATCAACCCTTTTCTTAAATCAATTGCACCAAAAGATACCAATAAACACGAATTTTTGCGTATCTGATAAATACGACATAATTTATGTAACAACAATTAACGAACAATGAACCTATTTCAAACAAATAAACGATTCATCCCCAGGCGACATTTAAATACCCCGCCGTAGAGCTCTGATCTGCGAGCAAAAATCAACCACTCCCGTTTTTCCTAAACCCTGTGGTATACTGCGCGGCCTTTATGTTACACCGCACGTTTGTGCGCAAAAATCCAACGAGGAAATAGATGAGCACTCCTGATTTTTCCACTGCTGAGAATAATCAACAACTCTCCCAGGAAGTTTCCTGCCTTAAAGCGCTATTGACGCTGATGCTGCAGGCAATGGGCCAGGCGGACGCTGGTCGCGTGATCCTTAAAATGGAGAAGCAAATCGGGCAGATGGAAGATGAAGCACAGGCGGCCGTATTTTCCAGCACCGTTCAGCAAATTAAACAAGCTTACCGTCAGTGATCTCTGGCCGGCTGCATCTGGCAGCCGGTTAGCATTCGTGCGCAGGCACGCCCCTCAAATGATGCCAATTGCCGCCGCGTAACAGGCTATCTGTGTTTTATTCGGTGCGTTAAATTTCTTCTGCATGTTCTTTTGATGGAAATTCACGGTATTTTCAGAAATAGATAAAATGATCGAAATCTCAGCGGATGTTTTCCCTTCTGCCGTCCATTTCAGAATCTCCAGTTCACGCTTACTGAATCGCATTTCCTGCGCCATGACCCTCTCATCCTGCAGGCGTAGCAGCGATGCCAGGCTCAGCTCTACCAGCGTTTGTAAACGCAGCTCTGTTTCCTCATCGGAATAAGAATTAGCCTGCTGAGTTTGCCGGGACACCGACAGAAACCCCTGAGCACGGTTGGGCAGCAGCGTGCATTGCGTGATCCCCTTACGCAGGCCGTGATGCTGCGCGGCGCGCCATAATTCAGGAGTATCGCGGAATAAATGATCGTCCCAGGGTAAATGGCCTTTGAGGTAATTTTCCTCTTTCAGCACCGGGTCGATCGCAAAATAATTTTCGGCCTGATAATGCGCCAGCCAGGCTTTCGGGTAGGTGGTGTGCAATGACACTCTGGGTCGGGTGAATGGAACCGGGTGGCGCACGAAAAGTGCATACCAGTCATAGTCCAGCGCGTGAGTCTGCTGTTGCAGAATGGCATAAATGTGTTCAGTGGCAGTCGCGCTCTGAAACTGCTGTGAAATATCCCTTCGCCAATGAAAAAAATCTCTGTCCCTCATACCTGACGAGAACGCTCCTGATTGATAATCATTCCTATGAATACATAAACCTAACACATAAATCGTACTTATGAATATAAAATATCACTGCGCCAGCAATTTATTCCGCAGAGTCTGCTGACCTGAGTGAAATTGACAGAAATACCCACAATTTCATTGTTACTTAATGAAATTAGTATTCTGAGAAGAAATGAATATGCTTAAGTTAAATTCACGTTTTCATATTATTGCGGCCTGAAACGATCAGGCCGCAAAGGAATTACTGCATCAGGAATTTTTCGAGGAACTGACGGGTGCGGGGCTGCTGAGGGTTGGCAAACAGTGATTTTGCCTCGCCCTGCTCCACAATTCGCCCCTGATCCATAAAGATGGCTCTGTCCGCCACATCCCGGGCAAAGCTCATCTCATGGGTAACGATCACCAGCGTGCGTTTCTCCTGCGCCAGTTGACGGATGGTATTGAGCACCTCGCCCACCAGTTCAGGATCGAGCGCCGACGTCGGCTCATCGAATAAAATCACGTCTGGCCGCATCGCCAACGCTCTGGCAATCGCCACACGCTGCTGCTGACCGCCGGAAAGACGGCGCGGATAGCTGCTCTCTTTGCCCGACAGCCCGACCTTCGCCAGCAAATCACGCGCGCGGGCAGAGGCATCACTTTTGCTCTCGCCTTTGACAATCACCGGCCCTTCAATGATGTTCTCCAGCACCGTACGATGCGGGAACAGGTTGAAGTTCTGGAACACAAAGCCCACGTGTTGACGAAGCGTACGAATCAGCCCCTTTTGCTGGCTCAGCGGACGAGCCGTATCAATGGTGATATCGCCCACGCGGATGGTCCCGCTCTCAGGCTGTTCAAGCAGATTGATACTGCGCAGCAGCGTGGTTTTCCCCGAGCCGCTTGGCCCGATGATCGCCACCACTTCACCTTCTTTTACCTCCAGATCGATCCCGTGCAGCACCGTCTGGCCGTGGAATTTTTTCACCAGGTTTTTGACATCGATAGCACTCATTTCGGATCACGCTCCTGGCGGTTCAACTGGTTTTCGAAATAGTTCTGCAGTGAAGACAGGACCGTTGCCATCACCCAGTAAATCAGCGACGCGGCAAGATACATGGTGAACACTTCCAGCGTCCGCGAGGTGATCAGCTGCGCCTGTCGGAACAGTTCTGGCACCTGAATCGTGGCGGCGAGCGACGTATCTTTCACCAGGCTGATAAAGCTGTTGGACAGCGGAGGCAACGCCACGCGCGCCGCCTGCGGCAGGATCGCACGACGCAGTGTCTGCCACGGCGTCATACCAATGCTGGCGGCGGCCTCCCACTGCCCTTTATCAATGGCGGAAATCGCCGCACGCAGCGTTTCAGAGGTATAGGCCGCGGTATTCAGCGACAGGCCGATCATCGCCGCCGGGATAGGATCCAGCTCGATGCCAAACTGCGGCAGACCGTAGTAGATCATAAACAGCTGGGCGATAAGGGGCGTCCCGCGGAAAATCGAGGTATAGAAGCGCGCCACCCAGCGCACCGGTCCTACCGCTGACATGCGCATCAATGCCAGCACAAAGCCGAGGATCAGACCAAAAAACATCCCGCCGATGCTGAGCTGCAGGGTGAACACCGCCCCTTTCAGCAGATACGGCAGGGAGTCGATAACCAGTTGGATACTTTCTTGCATTCTCGTTTTCTTATTTATACATGAGGATGATAGGCGAACAGCGCAGGTGCGCCGCCGGTGTGCACAAACAGAATCGGTCCTTCATCCTTAAAGCGTTTCTGACTGATGCCGTCGATAAGGCCGGCCATCGCCTTGCCGGTATACACCGGATCCAGCAGAATGCCTTCCAGGCGAGCCAGCAGCTTCACCGCCTCCATGCCTTCTTCATTTGGCGTACCATAGCCCGGAGCGAAATAATCATCCCACAGGTTGATGGCCGCGTTGGCTTTCAGCTCCAGACTTTCGGCGACGGCCTGCTGCAGCGTGACCACTTTAGGCAGCTGGTCCGCTACGCTGCGGGAAACCGTGACGCCAATCAGCTCGACATCGGGCATCAGTTGTTCCAGGCCCACGGCTAATCCGGCGTGAGTGCCAGCGCTTCCGGAAGCCACCACAACCGAAGAGAGCGACACTGCGCCTTCGCACTGCTGAGCAATTTCGAGCGCACTTTCTACGTAACCCAGCGCCCCCAGCGCGTTAGACCCGCCCACCGGGATCACATAAGGGCGAAAACCCTGTGCTTCGACACGGGTCGCCAGCGCCGCCAGCTGTGCATTCGGATCGGTCAGCGCATCGCACATTTCGACCTGCGCATTAAACAGATCCAGCATCAGTCGGTTGCCGTTGGTCAGATAATTTTCAGCTGTCGTGCCAATCGGGTTTTCCAGCAGCGCGATGCAGTGCAGACCGAGTTTTGCGGCCACAGCCGCTGTCTGACGCACGTGATTGGACTGAATAGCCCCGGCGGTGATCAGCGTATCTGCGCCTTCACGCAGGGCATCTGCCGCCAAAAACTCCAGCTTACGCAGCTTGTTGCCGCCCAGCGCCATCGGCGTAACGTCATCGCGTTTGATAAAGAGGTCGCGGCCGAGATAATCGGATAGACGCGGCAGGTACTCCAGCGGCGTCGGGGCACCGATAAATTCGAGACGGGGAAAGCGAGTGAGATTTTGCAGTGACATGGCACCTCCTGTTTTCTTTTTATTATGCACACAGTTGCGGGCGAAATAAAAAAAGGCGCTGAGTTAGCGCCTTTTATTATTGTTTGTGGGCGGGACGGGAAACCTGTGCGGCCTGCTCCCCCTCACCCCGACCCTCTCCCTGAATGGAGAGGGAGAAAGTCAAATCCAGTGCCGAGCTATTCCCTCTCCCACGGGGAGAGGGAGCAAACACTAAAAACCTTCTCACAAGGAGAAGGTTTTACGGTTTACCTTGTTACATCCGCACCGAACCACTTCTCAGAGAGTGCTTTCAGGCTGCCGTCTTTCTGCATCTCGGCAATCGCACCATCGATAGCTTTCAGCAGGTCTTCGTTGCCTTTACGCAGCGCAACGCCGGACTCCTGACGAGAGAAGGCTTCACCGGTCACCGCCAGGGTGTCTTTGGTTTTCTTCACCAGATCCAACGCCGCCAGACGGTCAACCAGAATCGCATCGATACGGCCAACGCGCAGATCCTGATATTTGGTCGGGTCATCATCATAGGTGCGAACATCCACGCCCTGTACGTTTTTACGCAGCCACTCTTCGTAGTTAGTGCCAAGGCCCACGCCCACTTTTTTCCCTTTCAGGTCATCCGCGGTTTTGATGCTGCCTTCGTTGCCTTTTTTCACCAGCGCCTGAATACCGGACACGGTGTACGGCGTAGAGAAATCATATTTCTGCTTACGCACGTCGGAGATGGTGACCTGGTTGATGACGACGTCGATGCGTTTGGAATCCAGCGAAGCCAGCATCCCGTCCCATTTGGTCGGTTTTAAATCGGCCTTCACGCCGAGGTGTTTGGCCAGCTCCTGGGCAAACTCCACTTCGAAGCCGGTCAGCTTACCGTCATCTCCCTGGAAACTGAACGGAGGATACGTCCCTTCCAACCCTACGCGCAGCGAACCGCGCTCTTTGACCTGTGCCAGCAGATTTTCCGCCGCGAACGTTTTCACACTCGCCCCGGCCACCAGCGCAACAGCCATCATACCCATCAGAGCCTGACGGCCCAGCAGTGCTATTTTCATCATTCCCCCGAGAATTCGAATTTTTTTGCAGTGTAAGGGGTTTCAGCAAAACGGCTAATACCCGTGAGCTACATCTTATTCGAATTTAATATATATCAGAGGTTGCCTGATACGCGAACTTCTGTACCTCAACCACCGGCTGCAGGTTTTTGAAATGCGAGTATTTCCGCAACGCGATGCGGTAGTTATTGGTGCTGGTTGTCGGCAGCCACGGTGCCAGCGCTTCGTCCGGTTCGCCGTTAAGCAAATCCCGACTGATATTCAGCGCTGACAGATGATTCCCCAGGCGACGCAGGCGAACGACATACTCGCGCACGGTGCCAGGGCTCATGTCCGTTTGATCGAACAGGTACTGCTTAAAGCCGACGATATCAAAGAAATCGCTCTGCTCTTTGCAGTGCAGATCGCCGCAGAAACGACAAAGCGCCACCCACTCACGGCGCTCCGTGAGCCATTCGGCTTCGTCCATTAGCGTATCAAGGCGGGAGATGGCAATTTTGTTGACGATTTCGCCCTGCCGGACCAGCGTGATGCGGTCCAACAGTTTGTGACAATGGGCGCAATGCGTCTGGCTGTGTTTAAAGTCTTTAAGGTAGCGGCTTAAAGGCCGTCTTTTTACGTGCTGCACCGTCATGATAACTCCTGGTAGTCAATGCTCTATCGGCATGTTTCCAGGGGTGACCGCTTAGCCGCCCTCCTGGTACCGACCCAGTTTGGTTCGCAACCGCTTGATAGCCTGACTGTGAAGCTGGCTGACGCGTGACTCCCCTACCTCCAGTACGGCACCAATCTCTTTCAGATTGAGCTCCTCCTGGTAGTAGAGCGTCAGCACCAGCTGCTCACGTTCCGGTAAGGCTTCAATCGCCTCTATCACGCGATGACGCAGATTGCTCTCCATCAGCTGATGGAGGGGGTTTTCCTGTTGATTCTCTTCCGTCACCAGCTCAATACTGTCGCCGTGCTCTTCCCGCCATTCGTCGTACGAGAAAAGCTGGCTGTTATTGGTATCGAGCAGCATCTGCCGGTAGTCCTCAACCGCAATGCCAAGACGCTGTGCCACTTCGGTTTCCGTCGCGTTACGTCCCAGCTCCTGCTCCAGTTGCCCCATCGCCTGCGCCACTTCACGGGCGTTACGGCGGACGCTGCGCGGTACCCAATCCCGACTGCGCAGTTCGTCCAGCATCGCTCCGCGGATGCGCTGTACTGCATATGTGGTAAATGCCGTGCCTTGCAGAGCATCGTAGCGCTCGACGGCATTCAACAACCCAATGCCGCCCGCCTGAAGCAGATCGTCCAGTTCCACGCTCGCGGGCAGTCGCACCTGAAGGCGCAATGCTTCGTGTCGCACCAAAGGAACATAACGCTGCCACAGCGAGTGTTTATCCATTACACCTTCAGCGGTATAGAGTGAATTCACGATAAACAGCCCTGCAATAGTTGAGTTATCGGCATGATTATCCGTTTCTGCAGGGGTTTTAATCGACGGAATAGTGGCTAAAAGGAGGGGTTATTTGGGGAGTTAAGTGAAACTTAAATGCAAAAAAACCCCGCCGAAGCGGGGTTTGTGACGTAAGTCAGAGAACTCAGGATTAGCCCTGCAGCAGAGACAGAACCTGCTGTGGAACCTGGTTAGCTTTTGCCAGCACGGAGTTACCGGCCTGCTGAATGATCTGCGCTTTAGACATGTTCGACACTTCGGTCGCGTAGTCGGCGTCCTGAATACGGGACTGTGCTTCAGACAGGTTGGTGGTGGTGTTGTTCAGGTTGGTGACCGCAGAATCCAGACGGTTCTGGATAGCACCCAGAGAAGAACGGAATTTATCGATGTTGCTGATAGCATCGTCCAGCGCTGCCAGTGGGTCTGCGGTGGTGGTGGTCGCAGTCTGAGCGTCGGTAGTGATGCTGCCGCTCGCGTCTTTATGCGCTACTTTGCCGGAACCGTTGGTGATAGAACCATCAGTCTGAACATAGTAAGTAGCAGTGTTAGTGGTCGTTAATGCCGCATTGTTATCGACGTAAACTGCGCTAGCGCCATTTTTAACAACACCGGCGTTATCAACAGTGTAAGCGCCTGCGGTGAAACCTGCAGCAGCGGTACCGCTTTGCAATTTATCAGCGCTAATCTTGGCATTGGCAACATCAATCGTACCCGCAGCACCACCAGTAAGCGTCAGCGTTTCACCTGATGCCGTGGTGATAGAGGAAGCTACTGCGGTACCACCGTTAGCGTTAGCCTGCAACGCAGCCAGAGTTGCAGCAGGCGGGGTACCTGCGCTGTTTTTGGTCAGGTTGCCTGTGGTATCCAGGTACAGCGCCGCGCCATCATCCGCAGCGGTCATGGTGCCGTCTTTAGCAATAACAACGTCTTGTTTAGTCGAACCAATCGTTACGCTTGCTTTAGTGGTATCGCCAGCTGCCGGGTTCAGATAGCTCAGAACCTGGGCAGAGGTTGCGCCAGTCTGGCTGAAGGTGAAGCTATTGCTTGCTTTATTGAAGGTGTAGGTGTTTGTCGCTGAAGACAGTCCATCGTCAACAGTGCCCGCGCTGGTCACGGTCGCGCCATTTGCCAGGCTGCTGAACACGTCAGCTGAAGAGGCAGCTTTGAAACCTGCGGAACCGGTGTAGGTGTTACCGGCCAGCGTAAAGCCTGCAGCGGTCATATCAGAGGCAGTAGCCACTGCGTTTGCAACGCCGCCTTTACCGTTCACGTTGAAGCCAGTCAGTTTCAGCGTAGAAGAGTCGATTTGTTTCAGGTCGATATTGATGGTCTGGCCATCGTTAGCGCCAACCTGAACTTTCATGGTGCCGTCTTTTGCCAGCACGTTCACGCCGTTGAACTGGGTCTGACCGGATACGCGGTCAATTTCGTCCAGGCGGGATTTGATTTCGTCCTGGATGGAGTCCAGGTCAGACTGGGAGTTGGTGCCGTTCTGAGACTGAACGGTCAGCTCACGGATACGCTGTAAGTTGTTGTTGATTTCAGACAGTGCGCCTTCAGTGGTCTGTGCCACAGAGATACCGTCGTTGGCGTTACGCGCTGCCTGAGTCAGGCCTTTGATGTTAGAGGTGAAACGGTTAGCAATTGCCTGACCCGCTGCATCGTCTTTTGCGCTGTTGATACGCAGGCCGGAAGACAGGCGCTCAATAGCAGTAGACATTGCAGACTGGTTCTTGTTGATGTTGTTCTGAGTGATCAGCGAGAGGCTGTTGGTATTAATGACTTGTGCCATGATTTGGTTTCCTGTTGTTCATCAAATCTGTTAGTTAGATTTGGGTTTCCACCCGTCGGCTCAATCGCCGTCAATGTGGTTATCGTCGTCCCTTGAACAACCTTTAGAATTTTTTTCTCAAACCCGACATTAATTTTTTAGCCGCCGAAATACTCCTCTGACCTGCCTTTATTCCTGCCATTAAAAAAAGAAAATTAACCGTAAACTTTGCGCCATTCCCGCCGATAACCCCGGTAATGATTCTACGTGTTGCTACATTAAGGAATAAATAATGGCAAGTATTTCTACGCTGGGTGTCGGTTCAGGTTTGGATTTGAGCAGTATTCTGGACAGCCTGACGGCGGCTGAAAAATCAACGCTAACACCGATTTCTAACCAGCAGTCTTCTTACACGGCCAAACTGAGCGCCTACGGTACGCTGAAAAATGCGCTGTCTTCGTTTCAGACTGCCAACACGGCACTGAACAGTGCTGACCTGTTTACCGCGACCTCCACGGCCAGCTCCAGCTCGGCCTTCAGTGCGACGACCACAGGCAACGCCATTGCCGGGAAATACACCATCAGCGTGTCACAGCTGGCGCAGGCACAAACGCTGACCACGCAGACGTCTCAGGCGGATAGCAAAACCGCGATTGCCAGTTCCGACAGCACCATCACCATTCAGCAAGGTGGTGGGAAAAAGCCGGTCACTATCAACTTAACGGCGGCCAACTCTTCGCTGTCAGGCATTCGTGACGCCATCAACAACGCCAAAGCAGGCGTCAGCGCCAGTATCATTAACGTCGGCGGCGGGCAGTACCGTCTGTCAATCACGTCAAACGATACTGGCGCTGACAATGCGATGAGCATTAGCGTCAGCGGCGACAGCGCTCTGCAGAATTTTATGGGCTATGACCCTGCTGCCAGCAGCAATGGGATGAAAGAAAGCGTTACCGCGCAGAACGCCAAACTGACGGTCAATAACGTGGATATCGAGAACAGCAGCAACACCATCAGTGATGCGCTGGAAGATATTACGTTGAACCTCAATGACACCACCACCGGTAATCAGACGCTCACCATTACTAAAGACACCTCAAAGGCCGAAACAGCCGTTAAGAACTGGGTCACCGCGTATAACTCGCTGCAGGATACCTTTGCCTCTTTGACCAAATACACTGCGGTCGATGCGGGTACGGATTCGCAGGATACCAGTAACGGGGCACTGCTGGGCGATACCACGCTGCGCACTATCCAGACACAGCTCAAGAGTATTCTGAGTAATACCGCCAGCAGCTCTTCCTTCAAAACACTGGCACAAATCGGAGTCACTTCCGATCCGAGCACCGGTGAGCTGAGCGTTGACAGTACCAAGCTTGAAAGCGCCCTTTCTACCGATGCCGCTGGCGTCGCCACCATGATTGTCGGCGACGGTAAAACCTCGGGTATCACGACGGTTGTGGGTAAAAACCTGACCAGCTGGCTCTCCACCACCGGGATTATTCAGGCGGCGACCGACGGGGTGAGTAAAACCCTGAACAACCTGACGCAGCAATACAACGCGGCCAGCGATCGCATCGATACCATGGTGGCACGTTACAAAGCGCAGTTTACCCAACTGGACGTGATGATGAACTCGCTGAACTCCACCAGCAGCTATCTGACGCAGCAGTTTGAAACCTCTTCCAGCAAAAACTAATTAATAGTCTCAGGAGCGAACATGTACGGCGCAAACGGCACACAGGCCTACGCAAAAATTGGAGTTGAAAGCGCAGTGATGAGCGCCAGTCAGCAACAGCTGATCGTCATGCTGTTTGACGGTGCGCTGAGTGCGCTGGTGCGTGCGCGCCTGTTTATGCAGGACAACAATCTGGAGGGGAAAGGCCTTTCCCTCTCAAAAGCGATTAACATCATCGAGAACGGTCTCAAGATTGGCCTCGATGAAAAAAGCGACGATGAGCTGACGCAAAATCTGATCGCCCTGTACACCTATATGGTCAGGCGTCTCCTGCAGGCGAATCTGCGTAACGACATCTCAGCCGTCGAGGAGGTGGAAAACCTGTTGCGCAATATTGCTGATGCCTGGAAGGACGTTACCACCTCGCCCACTTTGATTCAGGACGCCGTCTAATGAGTACTGCACCGCACCTGTATAGCCTGTACCAGCAGCTGCTTGACCAAAGTCTTGTCCTGCTGCGCCATGCCTCCGAAGGACAATGGGATGAATTGATCGCCTGTGAAATGGACTATGTCAGAGCGGTGCAGAAACTGGCAGAAGTGACGCAGCAAACCCCACCGTCCTCTGTGGCTCAGGATCAGTTAAGGCCCGTCCTGCGGGCGATTCTGGAGAATGAAAGCGAAGTGAAGCGCCTGCTGCAGGCGCGCATGGAGGAGCTGTCCAAACTGGTGGGTCAGTCATCAATGCAAAAATCGGTGCTGACCACCTACGGCAAACAAGGCGGTCACGTGCTGGTTCCGCAGGAAAGCCGCGACACCCCGTCAAACTGATTCGCTGGCGCGCGCTGCGCGCCAGGCGTTTTTCCGCTGCGTACTCCATACTAGAGATCCTTCTTACACGGAGTCTCAGTATGCGCAATCCCACCCTGTTGCAATGTTTTCACTGGTACTACCCCACAGGCGGTGAGCTGTGGCGGGAAGTCGAAGCGCTGGCCCCTAACCTCAATGAAATCGGCATCAACATGGTCTGGCTGCCACCGGCCTATAAAGGCGCATCGGGGGGATATTCCGTCGGCTACGACAGCTACGATCTTTTTGATCTGGGTGAATTTGATCAAAAAGGATCGGTCGCGACCAAATATGGCGATAAGCAGCAGCTATTGGCGGCTATCACTGCACTGAAGCAGTATGACATTGCGGTCTTACTGGACGTGGTGGTGAACCATAAAATGGGCGCCGATGAGAAAGAGAACGTTCAGGTGCAACGGGTCAACGCGCAAGACCGCACGCAGATTGACGATGAGGTTATCGCATGCGAAGTCTGGACCAAATACTATTATCCGGTGCGCGCCGGGCAATATTCGCAGTTCGTCTGGGATTACAAATGCTTCAACGGCATCGACCACATTGAAAACCCGGACGAAAACGGCGTCTTTAAAATCGTCAACGACTACAGCGGCGAAGGCTGGAACGATCAGGTCGATGATGAAATGGGCAACTTCGATTACCTGATGGGCGAGAATATTGATTTTCGTAACCATGCGGTCACCGAAGAGCTGAAATACTGGGCGCGTTGGGTAATGGATCAAACCCACTGCGATGGCTTCCGCCTTGACGCGGTAAAGCACATTCCGGCCTGGTTTTACAAAGAGTGGATCGAGCACGTGCAGGAAGTGGCGCCACAACCCCTGTTTATCGTCGCCGAATACTGGTCGCATGAGGTGGATAAGCTCCAGCACTATATCAATCAGGTTGACGGGCAAACGCTGCTGTTTGATGCCCCGCTGCAGATGCACTTCCATGACGCGTCGCGTCAGGGCCGCGATTACGATATGAGCCAGATTTTCACCGGCACGTTGGTGGAAGCCGATCCGTTCCACGCCATGACCCTGGTCACCAATCACGACACTCAGCCGCTGCAGGCGCTGGAAGCCCCCGTTGAACCCTGGTTCAAACCGCTCGCCTACGCGCTCATTTTACTGCGTGAAAACGGTGTCCCTTCGGTGTTCTATCCGGATCTTTTCGGCGCGGTCTATGAAGATACAGGCCGTGATGGAAATACCTATAAGATTGAGATGCCGGTGATTGAACAACTGCATGAGCTGATCGATGCCCGCCAGCGCTTCGCCCACGGCGTTCAAACGCTGTTTTTCGATCATCCCAACTGCATCGCCTTCAGCCGCAGCGGCACCGATGAGGCACCGGGCTGCGTGGTGGTGTTATCCAATGGCGACGACGGCGAGAAAAGCATTGCCCTGGGTGAAAACTACGGCAACAAGCGCTGGAAGGATTTTTTGGCAAACCGCGAAGAAACCGTGGAAACCGACAGCTCGGGCAGCGGTATTTTCACCTGTAAAGGCGGCAGCGTGAGCGTATGGGTTATGGAAGACGTGTTGTAGCCTAAAGTTCCCCGGCTGAGGCGCTCAGCCGGGAAAAATCGGGTTATGGCAGCGGTGTCGGGAGCGGATGTTTCGTCAGGTAATCGGCACACTCGACCGTTGGGCGATCGACACGCTTGAGGGTCATGCGATCGTAATCCAGACGCGTGCCGTCACGATCGAGGGCATAAACCTCTTTCTTGTTGGTCACGTTATAGACATCCTCCCCACGCAGCATCAACTTGCCAGGTACACCCTGAACACGTTGCCACTGACGGCAGTCGAGGGTATCGCCTTCCGGGGTCACAATCAGCGTCGCAATTGCTTCCGGGCTCACCATCGCACGCTGCGGGCCTTCTGACTGCCAGTAACCGGCCAGTCCAGCCGGGGCCGGGGCTTTTACCACATCCTCATATTTATCGACCTGGACACAGCCGCTCAACGCCAGCATTGCGCCGATAATTACACACTTTTTCATCACTCATCCTGCAAACCGTGAAAAAAATATTGTGGCATTAAAGCGTTAAGCCTTCCAGAGTTAACTGTGGTCAGCGGCGTACCTTGAGGACATTTCCGTTGTATTGCCGCAGGTATGCGCAACCACAACCAACGCAATGATGAGGGTTTACCGGTCATGTCCATCGTTGATCCTTACGGATAGATGTATTGCGTCAGCGAAACGGGGCGTTGTTGATTGACCTGCAGAGTGGACTTCACCCTGCCAGCGCTCCGGGGCTGCACGCCCAACCACAACGTATGCGCCCCGCCCTGCGGTTGATCATGAAACTCGAGGGTCATGCTGCCGTTATGGCGGCTAAAGCGCCACGGCTGCGGATAGAGCGCATTGATTTCAAACGCATTCATAAAGTCGCCGCCAAAGGTCACCGTGTAGCTGTCGCTTTCCGGCACTTTTAGCGTGAGTTTCAAATCCATATCGCTCTGATTACGGCCAAAGCGTTCGTAATTCACGCTCAGCGACTGGTCCGCCGCGCTCTGATGGGTATTACTGAAGATCCCTTTTGAAAACACCCCACAAAAACCGGCCAGCAGCAGTAAAATCAGCAACACAAAACCGTATTGGCGGGCAGCGTGCTCAACCCGCAGCCACAGCAGATGTTCTCCCACCGAAGCGTGATGGGTTGAAGAGGACTTGAGTGCAGGCATGGTAGTCTCCGCGCAGCAGCGAACTGTATGGGAGAGTATGGTCGCTAACGCACGGAGTCGGGGGAAGCAACGAAAAAATAGTGATGCTTCGCTAACGTTCAGACGGCGTCTGCGCGAAATCACGCTACGCCATCGGACGGGTCAGAATGAAGACAATATCAACGGATTGCCTCAGTGATTACGGAGGGGTCTGGATCGGCGGTGGATTTTCCCTCAGCTCCTCGCGGGTCAGATAGGTCTTGCCGCCTGCACGAGCATAGTCATTGTTGGTCTCATAATAGTGATTCCCCTGGCCATCAATCGCCGCAGGATCGACAACGTTGGCGGCATAAAAATATTGCGGGGTTGAGGTGATATACCGGAAACGGCTGCCATAGGCGCCCGGGAGATAGTTCGCGCCGGTGAGGTCGGTCGCTCTTACGTTCTCGTTTGGATAATAATCCGCACCAACGGACAGCAGTAGCCGATCCCCAGCCCCGCCATCGGGAAGCCAGGCTTTTATCTGCGAGAAAACCGCCAATACCTGCCCGGAATTGTGGCCTGACGGGATGCGGACAATATCTGACCCACCGTGCAAGGGATGCAGACTGCCATCGAGTTGATAAACCCGATAAGCCCTGTCTTTGCTGACGTCCGCTGCATTCTCAATATAATTGACCAGGTTAAAATCGTAGCTTGCTGTCCACGTCGGCAGAGAAGATGCGGTGATTTTCTCCCATTTTGCTTTGCGGATATTCTGCGGCTGAGCGGGATCGGCAATGAGCGCCCACTGAGCAAGGGAGCTCACCGCCACGCGCACTCGCCCGGCCGGATTGGCGTGACTCGCAGAGGGATAGACAACAAACCATGGCGTTAGCGCCGTCCACGGCCCCTGCGTATAGCCCTGAACCTTCGGGTTGCCCCCGGCAACAACGGCTTTTTTCCAATAATCCGGAACCGCTTCCCCGCGTGGCACGCCCTGAATAACGTTGCCATGTAACGACCAGCTATTGCCCGCAGGTGCGTGATACAAAACCGCATCATTAGGCAGCATCATGGCTGAGTAAATTTCGTCAATGACGTGATGAATCATGCAGTCTCCTTAATTTTCAGGAGATTGTGGTCTGCATGCGCTGCCGGAGTAAAGCGGTATGATTTTCAGAAATAAATTAATGGCACAAGACCTTCATTCTGGTGTCTGAAGGCCCTTAGCGGTCTTTATGCATCACCGCTGCGTGTACTGCCCTAACCTACACCTGCATGCTCATCATTTCCTGGTACGCGGCCATCATTTTATTGCGCACCTGAATGCCCATCTGCAGCGAGACGGAGGATTTTTGCAGGTCGGTCATCACATCATTAAGTGCAACGCCCGGCTCACCTAACACAAATTTTTCAGCCTGCGCTTTGGCGCTGTTTTGCGTCTCGCTGATACGGTCCAGTGCGGAACTGAGCTGTCCGGCAAAGCTGATGGACGGCTGCTCTTCTACCTGCTGGTTACGCGCCACGCTTGCGGCAGCCTGCATCTGCGTCAATACGCCTTCAATACCTGTAATGGCCATGTCTATCCCCTGGTCGATGTCATGGAGGAGGAGATTAGCATCTTGTCAATAAGATAAAGGCGCTAATTAACGTTAAAAACCTCGACTATTTGACCCATAGAAAATCGCGGAACGTCAAATAATGGCATAGCTATCATTTTGCCTTTGCCGACCGGGAGTCAGCCTTGTTTTTGTACACGTTTAACGCCATCGAGCTGGATTTACGAGGTGCGCAATGAGCGCGACAGCCACGACTACATCACCATCGAAAATGCCAGAGTGGGTGACTCGCCTGCGCGCGAATCCAAAAATCCCGTTAATGGTGGCCAGTGCCGCTGCCGTCGCCATCATCGTGGCGCTGGTGCTGTGGGCGAAACAGCCTGATTACCGCACCCTGTTTAGCAACCTGAGCGATCAGGACGGCGGCGCGATTGTCACTCAGCTCCAGCAGATGAACGTGCCCTATCGCTTTGCCGATAATGGCGGTGCCATTGAAGTCCCGGCCGAGAAAGTGCATGAACTGCGCCTGCGCCTCGCTCAGGCCGGGCTGCCGAAAGGGGGCGCGGTAGGCTTTGAGTTGCTGGATCAGGAAAAATTCGGCATTAGCCAGTTCAGCGAGCAGGTGAACTACCAGCGTGCGCTGGAAGGTGAGCTGGCCCGTACGATTGAAACCCTTGGGCCGGTGAAAAGTGCGCGCGTGCATTTGGCAATGCCAAAACCGTCGCTTTTCGTCCGTGAACAGAAACTCCCTTCTGCCTCCGTGACCCTGAATCTGGAACCTGGCCGGGCGCTGGATGAAGGCCAGATTGCGGCCGTTGTGCATCTGGTTTCCAGCGCGGTGGCGGGTCTGCCGCCGGGTAACGTCACGCTGGTCGACCAGGGCGGTCATCTCCTGACCCAGTCGAACACGGGCGATCGCGACCTTAATGACGCCCAACTGAAATATGCCTCCGATGTGGAAGGGCGTATCCAGCGTCGAATTGAATCGATCCTGTCGCCGATTGTCGGCAACGGCAATGTGCATGCGCAGGTCACCGCACAGATCAACTTCGACAATAAAGAACAAACCGAAGAGCAGTACAGCCCGAACGGCAATGCTGACCAGGCGGTGATGCGCTCCCGCCAGGTGAATGAGAGTGAGCAGGTCGGTAGCCCGTACCCGGGCGGCGTGCCGGGCGCACTGTCCAACTCCCCTGCTCCGGCGCCGAGCGCCCCTATCTCAACACCGCCAGCGAATCAGCAAGGCCAGCAGCAACAGCGGACAACCAATAACAGCACGCAAAGTGGCCCGCGCAACACGTCGCGCAATGAAACCACCAACTACGAAGTCGACCGTACTATCCGCCATACGAAGATGAACGTTGGCGATGTTCAGCGCCTGTCCGTCGCGGTGGTGGTCAACTACAAAAATCTGCCTGACGGTAAGCCCCTACCGCTGACCGCCGATCAGATGAAACAGATTGAAGATTTAACCCGTGAAGCGATGGGCTACACCACCACCCGTGGCGATACCCTCAACGTGGTTAACTCGCCGTTCAACGCCGCGGATGAAACCGGTGGTGAGCTGCCGTTCTGGCAACAGCAGTCGTTTATCGATCAGCTGATGTCCGCCGGACGCTGGCTGCTGATTGCACTGGTGGCCTGGATCCTGTGGCGTAAAGCAGTACGTCCGCAAATTGTGAAACGCGAAGAAGCCACCAAAGCGGCACTCGAGGAAGCCCGTCTTCAGCGTGAAACCGCCGAAGCGGTGGAAGTTCGCCTCAGCAAAGATGAACAGCAGCAGAGTCGCCGGGCTAACCAGCGCCTGAGCGCCGAGGTGATGAGCCAGCGCATTCGGGAAATGTCAGATAACGATCCGCGCGTCGTCGCGCTGGTCATTCGCCAGTGGATGAGCAACGACCATGAGTAATGTCACCCTTAGCGGTACCGATAAAAGCGTCATCCTGCTGATGACCATTGGCGAAGATCGCGCCGCGGAGGTGTTCAAACACCTTAACTCGCGCGAAGTACAGTCGCTCAGTGCGGCAATGGCAAACATGCGCCATTTTTCCAATAAACAGCTGACCGACGTGCTGGCGGAGTTTGAAATCGAAGCCGAGCAGTATGCCGCACTGACCGTCAACGCCAACGAGTACCTGCGTACCGTGCTGGTGAAAGCGCTGGGCGAAGAGCGCGCGTCCAGCCTGCTCGACGATATTCTGGAAACCCGCGAAACCACCAGCGGTATCGAAACGCTCAACTTTATGGAGCCGCAGAGCGCCGCCGATCTTATTCGCGACGAACACCCGCAGATCATCGCCACCATTCTGGTGCACCTCAAGCGCGGCCAGGCGGCAGATATTCTGGCGCTGTTCGACGAACGCCTGCGTCACGATGTGATGCTGCGTATTGCCACCTTTGGCGGCGTACAGCCAGCCGCGCTGGCGGAACTGACCGAAGTGTTGAACAACCTGCTCGACGGCCAGAACCTCAAGCGCAGCAAAATGGGCGGCGTGAGAACCGCAGCCGAAATTATCAACCTGATGAAAACGCAGCAGGAAGAAGCGGTCATTACCGCCGTGCGCGAATTCGACGGCGAGCTGGCGCAGAAAATTATCGACGAGATGTTCCTGTTCGAGAACCTGGTCGAAGTGGACGACCGCAGCATCCAGCGCCTGCTGCAGGAAGTGGATTCCGAATCGCTGCTTATCGCCCTCAAAGGCGCCGAGCAGCCGCTGCGCGAGAAATTCCTGCGCAATATGTCCCAGCGTGCGGCCGATATTCTGCGCGACGACCTCGCCAACCGTGGCCCGGTACGTCTGTCTCAGGTCGAGAACGAACAGAAGGCGATCCTGCTTATTGTTCGTCGTCTGGCGGAAACCGGCGAGATGGTGATTGGCAGCGGAGAGGACACCTATGTCTGATGCCACACCATGGAAAGTCTGGCAGCCTGACGATCTTTCGCCACGGATGCCGGAATTTGTCCCCGAGTTCAGCCAGGAGAGTCTGCCTGAAGACGAGCCTGAAATTTCTGAGGAGCAAAAGCTGCAGCAGCAGCTGGCGCAGATTCAGATGCAGGCGCATGAACAGGGCTATCAAGCGGGGATGAATGAAGGGCGCGCGGCCGGACAGGCTCAGGGCTATCAGGAAGGCCTGGCGCAGGGACAAGAACAGGGGCTGGCGCAGGCGCAACAGCAGCAGGCCCCCCTGCACGCCCGGATGCAGCAGCTGGTCAGTGAATTCCAGCACACGCTGGATGCGCTGGACAGCGTGATTGCCTCACGCCTGATGCAAATGGCGCTGGAAGCCGCACGGCAGGTGATTGGCCAGGTGCCGGTGGTGGATAACTCGGCGCTCATCAAACAAATCCAGGCGCTCCTGCAGCAGGAGCCGCTGTTCAGCGGCAAACCTCAGCTGCGCGTCCACCCGGACGATTTACAGCGTGTCGAGGAAATGATGGGCGCTACGCTAAGCCTGCACGGCTGGCGGTTGCGCGGTGACCCAACGCTGCATCATGGCGGCTGCAAGGTGTCCGCCGATGAAGGCGATCTGGATGCCAGCGTCGCGACGCGCTGGCAGGAGCTGTGCCGCCTGGCCGCTCCGGGAGTCATCTGATGACCGCCCGTCTCACCCGCTGGCTCAATACCCTCGATAACTTCGAAACGAAGATGACACAGCTGCCCGCGGTTCGTCGCTACGGTCGTCTGACCCGCGCCACCGGGCTGGTGCTGGAAGCGACCGGCCTACAGCTGCCGCTTGGTGCCACCTGCGTCATTGAGCGCCATGAGAATGGCGACGTTCGTGAAGTCGAAAGTGAAGTGGTGGGCTTTAACGGTCATCGGCTTTTTTTGATGCCGCTGGAAGAAGTGGAAGGCATTCTGCCCGGTGCGCGCGTTTACGCCCGCAACGCTTCCGGCGACGGCCTGCACAGCGGGAAACAGCTACCGCTGGGTCCGGCGCTGCTTGGGCGTGTCCTCGATGGTGCAGGGAAACCCCTCGACGGTCTGCCTGCGCCAGATACCACCGAAACCGGTGCGCTGATCACCCCACCGTTTAACCCGTTACAGCGTACCCCGATTGAACATGTTCTCGACACCGGCGTGCGCCCTATCAATGCCCTGCTCACCGTCGGTCGCGGTCAGCGTATGGGTCTGTTCGCCGGATCCGGTGTGGGTAAAAGCGTGCTGCTCGGCATGATGGCGCGCTACACCCAGGCCGATGTGATAGTGGTCGGGCTGATTGGTGAGCGTGGTCGTGAAGTTAAAGACTTCATCGAAAACATTTTGGGTGCCGAAGGGCGTGCGCGCTCGGTGGTGATTGCTGCGCCCGCGGATGTTTCACCGCTGCTGCGTATGCAAGGCGCGGCCTACGCAACCCGCATTGCCGAAGATTTTCGCGACCGTGGTCAGCACGTGCTGCTGATCATGGACTCACTGACCCGTTACGCCATGGCCCAGCGTGAAATCGCCCTCGCCATCGGTGAACCCCCCGCCACCAAAGGCTATCCGCCTTCCGTGTTTGCCAAACTTCCGGCACTGGTGGAACGTGCCGGTAACGGCATTTCCGGCGGCGGATCGGTGACGGCGTTTTATACCGTTCTGACCGAAGGCGACGATCAGCAGGATCCGATCGCCGATTCGGCACGCGCCATTCTTGACGGCCACATTGTGCTGTCCCGCCGTTTGGCGGAAGCGGGCCACTATCCGGCCATCGACATCGAAGCCTCTATCAGCCGTGCGATGACGGCGCTTATCACCGAGAAGCACTACGCACGGGTGAGAAACTTCAAACAACTGCTCTCCAGCTTCCAACGCAACCGCGATTTGGTCAGCGTCGGCGCGTATGCCAAAGGCAGCGATCCGATGCTCGATAAGGCGATTGCGCTGTGGCCGCAGCTTGAGGGTTATCTGCAACAGGGTATTTTTGAAAAAGCGGGCTGGGAAGAGTCGCTCCAGGCACTGGAGATTATCTTCCCTGCCGCCTGATAGCAGGAGAACACCATCATGACGCAACATGGCGCACTGGCAACGCTCAAGGAGCTTGCCGAAAAAGATGTCGATAGCGCAGCCCTGCAGTTAGGGGAAATGCGACGCGGCTGCCAGCAGGCGGAAGAGCAGCTGAAGATGCTGATGGATTACCAGCTTGAGTACCAGAATAACCTGAACGACACCATGTCCCAGGGCATGGCCAGTCTGCGCTGGCAGAACTATCAGCAATTTATTCAAACGCTGGAGAAAGCCATTGATCAGCACCGCCAGCAACTGTTGCAGTGGAACCGCAAAGTCGAACAGGCGCTGAGCGCCTGGCGTGAGAAAAAACAGCGTTTGCAGGCATGGCAGACGTTACAGGACAGACAGGCCGCCGCCACGCTGTTGGCGGAAAACCGTCTCGATCAGAAAAAAATGGATGAGTTTGCCCAGCGTGCAACCTTAAGGAAACCGGAATGATTACTCTGCCGAAACTTATCGTCAGTGATAACGACATCACCTCTGCCGCGCAATCGGCAAAAAACACCGACAGCGCAGGTTCGGCGCAGGACTTTTTTGCTTTGCTTTCTGGGGCAATGTCCGGCAAGGCAGGCAAAGGCGGCAAGGCCGGGATCACGCTGGCGGATCTGCAAGCCGCCAGTCAAAAACTCCCTCAGGGTGACGCAAAAACGGCGCTCAATAAGCTGCTGGCACAGCAGGATACCGATGCGTTGCAAAAAACAGGTCCCGCTACCCTGACCGATGCACAATCCGTTTTAAATGCACTGACGCCTGAAGCAAAAAGTGATGTGCTCAAGCAGCTCAGCAAAGATCTGCAAAAAAGCGACGATAAGCCATCGGCCGACAATGAGGAGATGGCTGGCCTCAGCGCGCTGATGGCCATGCTGCCACACAATGCCAACGCGGCGACAACAGTGCCAATGACGGAGCGCAGCGCGACTGCCGCTGCGAACAGTAAAACCGGTAGCGATGCGCTGTCGGGTGTGGGAAATACCGCCGTGGAGACGAAAGCGCAGGGCAAAGCACTCGGGAAAAACGCAACGCTGCTGGCCGCACACAGTCAGCAAGCGGCGGCCACTGACGACCTGGCATCTAACCAAACCACGCCGTTTGCGGCGGCCGTCGCCGCGAAGCATGCCAGCGACAGTACGCTTTCTGCCGCCTCTGCCGTTCCCACTGCCCCGGTTATCAGCAACGCCACAGCGACGGTAAACACCCATCCCGTGGTGACCGTAAACTCTCAGTTGGGGACACCGGAATGGCAGCAGAACGTCAGCCAGCACATCACGCTGTTTACCCGTCAGGGACAGCAAACCGCCGAGCTGAAGCTGCATCCGGAAGATCTGGGTCAGGTCAATATCACCCTCAAGCTGGATGACAACCAGGCGCAAATTCAGATGGTATCGCCACACAGCCACGTTCGCGCGGCGCTGGAAGCGGCGATCCCGACACTGCGCACCCAGCTGGCGGATAACGGGATCCAGCTGGCCCAGAGTAACGTCAGCAGCGACGGCTTTGCCGGACAGCAACAGCAGTCGGCTTTTGGTCAGTCATCCTCACAAAGTTCTGCTGAAGGTCGCGCGTTTGCTGCCGATGAAGAAGAGACGCTCAGCGTTCCGGCCACCCTGCAAGCGCAGGCCCGGGGAAACGGGATTGTTGACATCTTCGCCTAACGCCAGAGGTAGCATGATTATTCCCGTCTTTTCCGCCCTTTGAGCGCGACTTAAGTCGGGATAATCACCCTTAATGCTGTACCAAAACAGCTATACCCAATACAGGAAAGTCGTATCAGATGACTGACACCGCGATCGCTAAAAAACGCAAACGCTCAATCTGGATCCCCCTGCTGGTGCTGGTAACGCTCGCCGCCTGCGCAACAGCTGGCTATAGCTACTGGCGACTGCAGCAGCACCCGACCGCTGAAGCGAAGCAGGAAGCACCGCCGCCACCGGCACCGGTGTTCTGGGCGCTGGACACCTTCACGGTTAACCTTGGCGACGCCGATCGCGTGCTGTATATCGGGATCACGCTGCGACTGAAGGACGAAGCGACCCGCACCCGACTGAACGACTATCTGCCAGAAGTCCGCAGCCGTTTGCTGCTGCTGTTCTCCCGTCAGGATGCCGCCAAACTGGCAACCGATACCGGGAAACAGGATCTGGTTAACGCCATTAAGCAGACGCTGGCACCACCTCTGGTAACGGGTCAACCGAAGCAGGAAGTGACTGACGTGCTGTATACAGCTTTCATTCTGCGGTAATCCCATGGGCGACAGTATTCTTTCTCAGGCCGAAATTGATGCGCTGCTGAACGGCGACAGCGAGAAAAGTGACGAACCGCAGACCAGTAAATCTGGCGACAGCGATATTCGTCCCTATGACCCCAATACCCAGCGCCGTGTGGTGCGTGAACGCCTGCAGGCGCTGGAAATAATCAACGAACGTTTTGCCCGTCAGTTTCGTATGGGGCTGTTTAACCTGCTGCGTCGTAGCCCGGATATTACCGTTGGCGCGATCCGCATTCAGCCCTATCACGAATTTGCGCGCAACCTGCCAGTCCCGACCAACCTGAACCTTATTCACCTGAAGCCGCTGCGCGGTACCGGGCTGTTTGTGTTCTCGCCAAGCCTGGTATTTATCGCGGTCGACAACCTGTTCGGCGGCGACGGCCGTTTCCCGACCAAAGTGGAAGGCCGTGAATTTACGCACACCGAACAGCGCGTCATTAACCGCATGCTGAAACTGGCGCTCGAAGGCTACAGCGATGCGTGGAAAGCGATTAACCCGCTGGAAGTGGAATATGTCCGTTCCGAGATGCAGGTGAAATTTACCAATATCACCACCTCACCGAACGACATTGTGGTCAACACCCCCTTCCACGTGGAGATAGGCAACCTGACCGGCGAATTTAATATCTGCCTGCCGTTCAGCATGATTGAGCCGCTGCGCGAGCTGCTGGTTAACCCGCCGCTGGAGAACTCCCGCAGCGAAGACCAGAACTGGCGCGAAAACCTGGTACGTCAGGTGCAGCACTCCGAGCTGGAACTGGTGGCCAACTTCGCCGATATCTCGCTGCGGCTTTCACAAATATTAAAACTGCAGCCCGGCGACGTGCTGCCGATTGATAAACCGGATCGCATTATTGCCCATGTGGATGGCGTACCGGTATTGACCAGCCAATACGGCACGGTCAACGGTCAATATGCGTTACGCGTAGAGCATTTGATCAACCCGATTTTGAACTCGCTGAATGAGGAACAGCCCAAATGAGTGATATGAATAATCCGTCCGATGAAAACGGTGCGATGGACGATCTGTGGGCTGAAGCGTTGGGCGAACAGAAATCGGCCAGCAGCAAAAGTGCTGCTGATGCCGTCTTCCAGCAGTTAGGCGGAGGCGATGTCAGCGGAACGCTGCAGGACATCGACCTGATTATGGATATTCCGGTCAAGCTGACCGTGGAGCTGGGTCGTACCCGAATGACCATCAAAGAGCTGCTGCGCCTGACGCAGGGGTCGGTGGTTTCTCTGGACGGTCTGGCCGGTGAGCCGCTGGATATTCTGATCAACGGCTATCTGATTGCGCAGGGTGAAGTCGTGGTCGTGGCCGATAAATACGGCGTGCGCATTACCGATATCATCACGCCATCCGAACGCATGCGTCGTCTGAGCCGTTAAGATGAACACCCAGGCCAGCGTCACACACGCCACCGTTACTGCCTCTCCGGCCTCGTCGTTGATTGAAGTCAGCGGCGCGCTGCTGGGGATCATTTTGCTGATTTTGGTGGCCGCGTGGCTTGCTAAGCGCTTTGGCATTAGCGGACTGAAAACGTCTGCCAGTCGGGAGCTGAAGGTCAGCGCCAGTGCTTCGCTCGGCCAGCGTGAGCGGGTTGTGATTGTTGACGTAGAAGATGCCCGTCTGGTGTTAGGCGTGACCGCAAGCCAGGTTTCGCTGCTGCATAAACTGCCGCCCGCCCCTGCCATGCCAGAGACGGCAAAGCCTGAAGTGCCTGATTTTGCTTCCCTGATGAAATCTGTTATCAAGCGACCCGGGAGATCCTGATGCGCCGCCTGCTTTCCCTTTCGCTTGTCGCGCTGTGGCTGCTTTCGCCCGCCGCCTTTGCGCAACTGCCCGGTCTTGTCAGCCAACCGTTGCCGAACGGCGGTCAAAGCTGGTCGTTGCCGGTACAGACGCTGGTGTTTATCACCTCGCTGACGTTCCTGCCCGCTATTTTGCTGATGATGACCAGCTTTACCCGCATCATCATTGTTTTCGGTCTGTTGCGCAGCGCACTCGGTACCGCCTCGGCGCCGCCTAACCAGGTGCTGCTGGGCCTGGCGTTATTCCTGACCTTTTTCATCATGTCCCCGGTTATCGACAAGATTTATACCGATGCCTATCAGCCGTTCAGCACCGACAAAATTACGCTTGAGCAGGCTATCGATAAAGGCGCCCAGCCGCTGCGGGAATTTATGCTGCGCCAGACCCGTGAAGCCGATTTAGCCCTGTTTGCCAGACTGGCGAATACGCCACCGATTCAGGGCCCGGAAGCTGTTCCGATGCGTATTCTGCTGCCTGCGTATGTCACCAGCGAGCTGAAAACCGCCTTTCAGATTGGCTTTACCATCTTCATTCCGTTCCTGATTATCGACCTGGTGGTGGCAAGCGTACTGATGGCACTGGGGATGATGATGGTGCCTCCGGCCACCATTGCCCTGCCCTTCAAGCTAATGCTGTTTGTGTTAGTCGATGGCTGGCAGCTGCTGGTTGGCTCACTGGCCCAGAGTTTTTACAGTTAAGGAGCGCCGATGACCCCTGAATCCGTCATGATGCTGGGCACCGAAGCGATGAAAGTTGCGCTAGCCCTGGCGGCGCCGCTGCTGCTGGTGGCACTGATAACCGGTTTGCTGATCAGTATTCTGCAGGCAGCAACGCAGATTAACGAAATGACCCTGTCGTTCATTCCGAAAATTATCGCGGTATTTATTGCCATTATTGTTGCCGGCCCGTGGATGCTTAACCTGTTGCTGGACTACGTGCGCACGCTGTTTAACAACCTGCCGTACATCATCGGATAAGCCAGATGCTGCATGTGACCAGCGACCAATGGCTGCAGTGGCTGAGCCTCTACTTCTGGCCGATGCTGCGCGTGCTGGCGCTGATCTCCACCGCCCCCATTCTCAGCGAACACGCTGTTCCTAAGCGGGTCAAGCTGGGACTGGGGTTTATCATCACCTTTATCATTGCACCCTCGCTGCCCCCGACGGACGTGACGCTGTTCTCACCTAACGCACTCTGGCTGGCCCTGCAACAGATCCTGATTGGCATTGCGCTGGGGTTTACCATGCAGTTTGCCTTTGCCGCCGTGCGCACCGCGGGTGAAATCATCGGCCTGCAGATGGGGCTTTCTTTTGCCACCTTTGTCGATCCCAGCAGCCATCTGAACATGCCGATTCTGGCAAGGCTAATGGACATGCTGGCCATGCTGCTGTTCCTGGTGTTTAACGGCCACCTGTGGCTTATCTCGATGCTGGTCGACACCTTCCACACGCTACCGATTGGCGGAGAGCCGCTCAACAGCAATGCGTTTATCGCGCTTGCCCGGGCCGGAGGGCTCATCTTCCTCAATGGTCTGATGCTGGCACTGCCGATCATCACCCTGCTGCTGACCATCAACCTGGCGCTGGGCATGCTCAACCGTATGGCACCCCAGCTGTCGGTTTTTGTTATTGGCTTTCCCATCACCCTGACGGTGGGGATTATTTTAATGGCCGCACTCATGCCATTAATTGCACCTTTCTGTGAACACCTTTTCAGCGAAATATTCGATCTGTTAGCGGATATTATCAGTGAGTTACCAAAGATAAGTTCCCCTTAGCAATTAAAAGGGTAATCTAAGGATAATCTTAAAGTCATTTTCTAAAAACATTCACCAGCATAACGCTGGTGCGGACTATTTGTTTTTAGGCCACTCACAGTTCATAACATTTACTTTACTTTAAGATGTTTCCTGGCAAATTATACCTAACTTTACGGGATAGTTGAGGTCGCCCGATGGGTTTTATGCTCTTTGAAAGTTCAGGTGATGTGTATTCTGAAAAAAATAAGACACCGTCGGTCAGGAGTTAATTATCGTTACGCATTGAGTGAGGGTATGCATGTCAACGATTATTATGGATCTGTGCAGTTACACCCGACTCGGACTCACCGGGTATCTGGCCAGTCGGGGAATGAGGAAGCGCGATATCCTTGATATCGAAAGCATCAGTGAGCTTGAAGAGGCGTGCGGGAACCGGAACCCGTCTGTCGTGTTTATTAATGAAGACTGCTTCATTCACGATCCACAGAGCAGTCAGCATATTAAGCAGATCATTAATCAACACCCCAGAACATTGTTCATTGTCTTTATGGCAATTGCCAATATTCATTTTGATGAGTATCTGCGGGTCAGAAACAATCTGTTAATTAGCTCAAAATCGATTAAACCAGAATCACTGGACGGATTACTGGCCGATTATCTGCAAAAAATCAGCACCAATGTTAGCCGGATTAACATTCCGACCTTATCATTAAGCAGAACTGAATCCAGTATGCTAAAAATGTGGATGTCGGGTCAGGGGACGATTCAAATATCCGACCAGATGAATATTAAGGCCAAAACGGTATCGTCACATAAAGGTAATATTAAAAAGAAAATTAAAACGCATAATAAGCAGGTTATTTATCATGTTGTCCGATTGACAGATAATGTGACCTCAGGAATTTACGTTAATATGCGCTAACATCGGACCAGTCACTGGCGGACAGCACCGCCAGTGAGTCAGACACTATTCGGTCTTTTCAACAAAAATACCGTCGGAATGGCCTATTTCGTTAAAGAACCAGATCCCCATCGGGTAGTCATCCAAAGACACCAGATACATCGTCCCTTCGTTGAATTGTTCGACGGCCAATACGACACCCGGACGACGCGCGCCGCCGTCCGTTTTGACCGTGACACGATCGTTCACCTGCATAGCTTCTCTCCTGTCTTTTCCTTTAGCCCAGTGTAGAACAATTTCCCTTTGCTGGCAGCGGCCAGCACGTCAAATGGTGTTTTTATCGACGGTCTATACTGTTAAATGGGTTATTGCATGAGGACCCTCTGATGAAAACCGGCAAAGAGTACAGTGATACGACAAAGCGCGAGGTCAACGTGGATGTCGACGCCCTGCTGGATGCGATTAATGAGATCAGCGAAAGTGAAGTCCACCGCGCAGGTGACGACCCTCACCATGTCAGCATTGATGGGCGTGAATACCATACCTGGCGCGAAATTGCTGAGGCCTTTGAGCTCGATATTCATGACTTTAGCATCAGTGAAGTCAATCGCTGAGCGCAGACAAAAAAAACCCGACCGTGGACGGGTCGGGTAGAAACTTGCTGAAGCAAGAAGCACTTGAAAATTCGTTACACCAGGAAATCTGATGCGGGTAAAACATTATCCTCAATTTTTTTGTAAAACAAGCATTAATCATAATTCCTATGAATGTATTTGTGATTATTTTGAACAAAATTGTCTTTAGGTAGCAACTTTCTGCTATCAACGCCAGCGCCGGTAGGTCAATCGCACTGGCACTCGCCGTCTTCGCAGCACACCTGATTTCGCCCGTTCTGTTTCGCCAGATACAGGCGCTTATCGGCAATCGACTGCAGGTATTCAAAGTCGTACAGCCCTTTCTCGTCGCTACTGCTGACGCCCAGTGATGCGCTGATCCTCAGGGTGATACTCTTGCCAATCAGCATTTCCCGACCGTTGATGCGCTGGCGGATCCGTTCGGCCACCGCACAGGCACCGGCCTTATTCAGCCCAGGCAGCACCACGCAAAACTCTTCCCCGCCCACGCGCCCGGCGATATCGTCTTCTCTGATTTGCGCGCCAATCATCCCAGCAACATGAGCCAGCACCCTGTCTCCCGCCTGGTGTCCGTAGCGATCGTTGATATTTTTGAAGAAATCCAGATCCAGCTGAATGACCGACAGGGGCTGATGGTGCTGCTCGCATTTTTTGGCGGCCTTCGCCGCCAGATCGAACAGCGAGCTGCGGTTATAGAGCCGCGTCAGCCCGTCGTGCCATGCCTGCCACTGCAGCGATTCCTGCAGCGTACTCATATTGCGGACCATCTCGCGGATCAGGAACCAGGAGAAAATCAGCATCGAGGTAAACAGCACCCACAGCAGCCCCAGCGCAATGGAGATGGTGCCAAAATCGCCACGCATACCTTCATTCAGCGGGTGGATGCGTATCAGCACGCCGTCGAAATTGCGGATTTTTTCCCAACTGATGTAGCGGGTGTTGGAACGCAGTCCCCCGCGCGTGTCATGTTCAAAGGCCTGAGCTAACTGTGCTTTATCTTCCTCACTCAACCGCTCGGGCATGTCCCCCGGCTTAACCGTGCTGGCAATCAGGTTCATCTGGCTGTCGTAGAGCCGGTACTCCCCTTCTGTTTCGCCTGCCGTGGCCGTCAGCAGCAGCTGTTTTATCTGGGGGAGCGAAAACTCAATCGCCAGCACACCGTACCAGTAGTCCTGATAATCCACCGGCAGCGTCAGCGCCACACGCCGTGACTGACCGTTAGGCGTGTCGGCCATCCAGCTCAGCCAACGAACACCACGGGAAGGATTGCTTTTCTGTGACTGTGCCGCAAACCACGGTCGGGTAACCAGCGCATAGTACTGTTCAACGATATCGTTGCTGTTTTCAACCGGAGTGGTGGACAGGAAGAAACCGGCACGCGACAGATACAGCATTTGCTGGGTGACGCGCCTCAACGACGTGGAGAGGCGCAGCAGATATCCCACTTCCAGCGTAGCCGTAAGCTCATTGCGGAGCAGAGCGTTATCCCTTGACAGGATAGAGGTGTTATCGACAAATTCATCCGAAACACCGTTCACCGGAAATGTGCGTCTTTTATCCAGAAAGATAGACCATTGATGCGCCTTTCTGTCGCGCTCAAACTCCTCTCCGGCATTGCGCATAACTTCAAAGGCCAGTGGCGTCTCCAGCCCGGCCTGAAAGCCGTTGCGGAAATACTGGAGCCTGTCGATGTTGAGCTGTAGCTCGTTATTCAGTTCGTGGGCGACGTTCTCGAGCGTATTGCGCTGGCTGGAGATATAGGCATCTTCCAGCACCGCCACTTCCCGCCACGTCAGTAAAGTGGAAAAAAGGAGGACGACAAAAAAGCAGATGTTAACCACCCGACCCGGGTTAGTGCGGCGGCTGAGTCTGTTCAGCCAGCGGGGATTATCCGTTAGTGGTACATGGGGCACACAAACTCCCTGAGCATTCCCTGAAAACAGTCATACAGACCAACAAACAGGCCCGGCAAATGCCGGGCCTGTTGCTACGCCTCTTTTGGCAGGCGTTTGTCACCGGCAATGAGTTCGTCTTCACGGAACGCTTCCCGCTTCACACCAAACCCATCATACCAACGGCATTCAACCATCCCGCTGGCATACCCGGTGACGACCATGCGTGGTCCACCATTTTTTGGCTTAACTTCATCGCTGACCAAAAAGACCATGACTGCCTCCTGTATCAGGTGAAACTGTTTCACGATAGACGAAGTCCGGCCCTTTTGCGTAATGATGGCGCACGATTTTACGCTTTCGTACGAAAACGCGACAGCAGATTGATCACCGCCAGCACAACGGCACCCAGCGCTAAACCGAAGATAAGATTAAACAACGTCGGAAGCAGTAATGCCGCCATACTGCCAGCACCACTCGCAAATTGTTCAACCGCGTGATGCAGCGGGGTAATGCCATGAACCACAATCCCACCGCCCACCAAAAACATCGCCAGCGTACCCACCACGGACAGAATTTTCATCAGCCACGGGGCGATAAACAGCAGCGCTTTTCCCACGGCCTGTGCCGCTGCGCTGGCTTTTTCCACCAGCCAGTAGCCCATATCATCCAGCTTAACGATAACCCCTACCAGACCGTACACCCCGATGGTGACCGCAATAGCAATGCCTGCCAGCACAATCACCTGATTGAGCAGCGGCGCGTCCGCGACAATGCCTAACGTAATCGCCACAATTTCAGCTGAAAGAATAAAATCGGTTCGAATGGCCCCTTTCACTTTGTCTCGTTCAAAGGCCAGCGGATCCTGTGTGGCCAGGCTTTCCAGTCGCTGCTGACGAGCCTGTGGATCTTCTTTATGTTTGCGGGCATGCAGCGTATGCACCACTTTTTCAACGCCCTCGAAGCACAAAAATGCCCCGCCGATCATCAACAGCGGCGTAATGGCCCAGGGTAAAAATGCGCTAATTAGCAGGGCCAACGGCACCAGAATCACTTTATTCAGGAAGGACCCTTTTGCCACACTCCAGACCACCGGCAATTCACGATTGGCGCGCACCCCACTCACCTGCTGAGCATTGAGCGACAAATCGTCCCCCAGCACCCCTGCGGTTTTCTTGGCTGCCAGTTTGCCCATCACTGAAATGTCGTCCAGCAGTGTCGCAATATCGTCCAGTAGGGTTAAAAGACTGCTCCCGGCCAAATGATGCTCCTTCTCTTCTTTATTGATTTCTCTGACATACAGTATGAAGGAAAAGTCGCGGCTCGCCCAGGCATGCTTAAGCGACTGGCTGTCAACAAAAATACAACATTTACCGTGGATTAAATCACTCGCCAGGGCGATAGTTTTCCCGTTAACTATACGCGCCCTTCTTATTTCGTCATGAGGACGTATGCACGCCAGACAGTTGTTACCACTTATCGCCGCGTTATTCGCGCTCTACATCATTTGGGGATCGACCTATTTTGCCATCAGTATCGGAGTGGAAAGCTGGCCTCCCATGATGATGGCCGGTGTGCGCTTTCTCTCCGCGGGTGTGCTGCTGATGGGGTATCTGTTGTTGACCGGCCATAAGCTGCCTGCCCGCCGTCCGCTGCTCAACGCCGCACTGATCGGGGTCCTGCTGCTGGCCATCGGGAATGGCTTTGTGACCATTGCTGAGCATCAGCATGTGGCCTCGGGTATCGCGGCAGTGATGGTGGCCACCGTACCGCTATTTACGCTGTGTTTCAGCCGCCTGTTTGGGATAGCCACCCGTAAACTGGAGTGGTGCGGCATTGCGATTGGTCTGGCTGGCATTATTTTGCTCAACAGCGGCGGTAATCTGAGCGGCAATCCATGGGGCGCGATTCTGATCCTGATCGGTTCGCTAAGCTGGGCCTTCGGTTCAGTCTATGGTTCACGTATTGAACTGCCGAGCGGCATGATGGCTGGCGCCGTTGAGATGCTGGCGGCGGGAATTGTGCTGCTGTGTGCTTCACAGCTGTCTGGGGAAAAGCTGACCCAAATGCCGACGCTGTCCGGATTCCTGGCCGTCGCTTATCTGGCGGTTTTTGGTTCGCTGATTGCCATCAATGCCTACATGTACCTGATTCGCAATGTCTCACCCGCCGTTGCAACCAGCTACGCGTACGTCAATCCGGTCGTGGCGGTGCTGCTTGGCACCAGCTTCGGCGGGGAATCGCTCTCCTCCATTGAGTGGCTGGCGCTGGGCGTCATCATTTTTGCCGTGGTGCTGGTCACGCTCGGTAAAACGCTGTTCCCGGTTCGTGCAGCCGCTACCCCGTGTGAGGGGGAAAAGTAACCTCGAGCGGTGCAATCCCCTGAGTGTCGATCTGCGCACACCCTATGCCCGCGCAGATCCACTCTTCCAGCCTGTCGCGTAACGCCCCCTCCGCCAGCTTATTTTTCCCGCGCAGTGCGCACTCCCACACCACTAACACTCGCCAGCCCTGCTCCGCCAGACGCGCGATATCGCGTTTATCGCGAAGGGCATTTTTGCCTATTTTCTCAAGCCAAAATTCGGTACGGGTCGCGGGGATTTTAAACAGTTCGCAGTGATGCTGATGCCAGAAACAACCGTGGGTAAAAACGATGCAGCGATACTGCTGCAATACAAAATCGGGGCGGCCCGCTAAGGTGGCGTCCTGGACAGTAAAGCGAAAACCGGACGCGTTCAGTAGAGTCGCCAGCCGTTTTTCAATCGCGGTGTCACGCGTGCCGATGGCACGCATATTTTTGCTGCGGGTGCCGGGGTTATGAACGTCCGCCATGGGTTTGCTCTTTCTCGCGCAGCGCAACGGCTTGCAGGATCCGACTTTTCAGCAGTTTGGCCACCGCGGCAAACGCGGGTACCACCACTGAATTGCCAAACTGGCGATAAGCCTGGGTATCGGAAACCGGGATTCGGAACTGATAGCCCTGTGGCGCTTCAAAACCCATCAGGCGGCCACATTCACGCGGGGTCAGACGGCGCGGACGCCGCTGCTGGTTGTGTGGATCGTCAAAATGCTTTTCACCCAGCGCTTTGTCCCAGCCGCGATCGACCAGGATCTCCGCGCCATCCTTGTAGTAGCGGGCAGAGAGGGTACGCGCCACGCTGTCTGCGCGGGTCGGGTCCACCAGGCCGTAACCAAAACCGTTACCCCGGGCCTGATGCTTTTTGGCGTAACGATAGAGATACTTCCACAGCACCGGCGTCAGAATAAATTTGGCGTCCACCGTTGGCTCCAGCAGTTCGCCAAACGTTGGACGGCGCTGCGGATAAAGCGCAGGCAACTCGCGCAGCGTGAAGCCCTGCTGCAGCGCTAAATCGCGACGGAAGCCCACCAACACAATGCGCTCGCGGTGCTGGGGCAGGAAATGTTGACCGTCGATAATTTTCGGATCGTCAGCGCCCATTTCTGCGGAGTCCGCAATATCATAGCCCAGCGCCTCCAGGGTCTGCATGATAATACGGAAGGTTTTACCGCCATCATGGCTCTTCAGATTTTTGACGTTTTCCAGCACAAAAATGGCCGGGCGGCAGGCATCAATGATCCTCGCCACGTCAAAAAAGAGCGTCCCCTGGGTATCACACGCAAAGCCGTGCGCACGCCCGAGTGCATTTTTCTTCGACACACCAGCCAGAGAAAAAGGCTGACAGGGGAAGCCTGCCAACAGGACGTCATGCTGTGGAATAATCGCCCGGATATGCTCTGCGGCTTCGCTGTCGCTGATATCCGTTTTGTGACTCAGGGTGACATCGCGAATATCTTCATTGAACTGATGCTCATTCGGATCGCAGTACCAGTTGGCTTTATAGGTCCGGACCGCATGCTTGTTCCATTCACTGGTAAACACGCACTGCCCGCCAATAGCCTCAAAACCATGGCGGATACCGCCGATACCGGCGAAGAGATCGATAAAACGGAACTGCCGTGGTTGCAAGGTGGGCTGCGGTAACAACCCGGCGAGACGAAGGTATTCATTTTCGCCAAGCCGCCGCTGAATTTTACCGTTGTCGACCGCTCGTTTAAGAATGGCCGGACTCCAGTGCTGTTCACCCACCGCATTCAGGGTAGCGACCAGCGTTTTGACATCGTAAATCGTCAGCAGCTGCGTCAGCAGCGCCTGAGCGTCTGGCCCGGAGGATCCCGCGAGTTCAGAAGAAAGAGAGCGTGTCAGTGTGTGCTGCATATCAGTAACCGGGCCAGAGCATTTCTCTGAGCGTACCATATAAATTGCCGCCTGGATTCAGGATTCCGGCGCAAAACGACTCAGGACAGCGTCATCATATTGCAGATAATCGCCTTTAAGCTCCGCCCCCATCTTGGCCATAAACTGCACCAGATAGCGTGCATTATGCACCGCAAGAGCCTTGCCCTTCTCGGTCTGCATCGTTTTTGGCAGGCCTAACAGCTTGTTCTGAAAGTGATCCAACGCATAACGCTGGTCGTTCAATGCCCGGTTATCGGCAAAGGGATCGTCGGCTTCAAACAACGCAACGTTGAGCCTGCCCGCCACGGCGAATACCCGTGCCAGACCGATGGCACCCAGCGACTCCAGGCGATCCGCATCCTGCACAATTCGGGCTTCCAGCGTCAGCGGCGTAATGTTGGCACTGTGGCTGTGCGCTTCAATGGCATGAGCGACGGCCGAATACAGCGCTGGCGGAAAATCGGGAAAATCCTGCTGCAGAATGGACAGCGCTTTTTGTGCCGCCAACGTGGAAGAGCGGCTGCGTTCAGGATGGTTTTTCGGCAGGCTGACAATGTCATGGAAATAACAGGCACAGAGCAGCACCTGTTGATTGACCTCTTCGTCTATAGAAAGCTGTTGGGCAGTGGCCCACACCCGACGGAAATGAGAGATATCGTGTGCCGCATCATCGTCATCATGATGGGCCGCCAGCCAGTTTTCAAAGCGTTGTTGCCAGAGATGCACAGTCATCCGCAATCCGTGATTTACTGAGGTAAGTCACCAGAATAGCAGCTTTCTTCACATCCTGTTTATCCCTTCTGACGAGGACGCGTATACCAGGCAATCCAGCCTAACAGCGTTCCCACCACGCCCAACACCATGCTGCCCGCCAGTGCGCCCAGCCATTTTCCCGACGTTGAGCCAAGCTCTCCTTCCAGAGTGGCCCCCGGAATCGGGTCAATCTGGCTCACCACCCAAAAGTAGCGCAGCATCGCCCAAAGACAGTAGCCGCAGAATGAATAAAACACCCATAAAGCCAGCTTGCCGCCAGGGCCACGTTGGGCTTTGTTTTTGTGCTGAATTGGCGCATCGTTTTCGTACAGGTATGTTTCGTTTTTCACTTTACAGGGTCATTTATGTGACATACCTCACATTATATCGCTTGGAGACGACCTGAACAGCGCTCATCGACAGCGCGGCATAGGCAAATGCAGTTACTTTGATCTTCGGCAACATTCTGCGCCTGATCGCCTTCTCCGGTATTTTTCTCTCTCACTTATAGATAAATATTTTCCTATAATTCAAAAAAGAGAACCTAAGTTCATTTCCGAACTTTTTATTATCACGACTCTGTGCAATTATCACTCCGTCTTTTGTTATTTACATTGCACTCAATTAAAACCAACTTTAATGCCTGACTAACCTCTTCGGTCAGGCTTTTTTATTTTTATTAATGACTTAATTCTTTGCTCTCCCCCTGTTATATTCACGGTGTAAATTTCATTTCAGCCATTCATAGATAAAAACCCTCAACGCCATAAAAACCCATGATAAATCATGCAAATGTATACTTTACCCTCATACATACTCATAAAATATCAATCCAGACAAAATACACATCCTGAAATATTTTAACTAATTTATTTACATCTTTATTTTAAATAAAACTGAACTTAGCCGATATTATTTATTCGCAGCAAGGAGTACTCTGAATTATTCATGATATTTATCATTCAAAGGAACTGTATAATGAAAAGAAAAGTACTGGCAATACTTGTGCCTGTTTTATTAATGGCTGGCGCGGCAAATGCAGCAGAAATCTATAATAAAGACGGCAATAAACTGGATCTGTATGGCAAAGTCGATGCCCGTCATCAATTCTCTGATAATGCTGGCTCCGATGGCGATGAGACTTATGTGCGTATCGGTTTCAAAGGTGAAACCCAGATTAACAGCGAACTGATTGGTTACGGCCAGTGGGAATACAACATCCAGGCGAATGACACTGAAGGCAGTGGCAATCAGTCAGCCACTCGTCTGGGCTTTGCCGGCCTGAAATTCGGCGAATACGGCTCATTTGACTACGGCCGTAACTATGGCGTGGTGTACGACGTTGAAGCCTGGACCGATATGCTGCCCGTGTTCGGTGGCGACTCCTATACCTACACCGACAACTTTATGGTCGGTCGTGGTAACGGGATGGCAACCTATCGCAACAGCGACTTCTTTGGTCTGGTTGATGGCCTGAACTTCGCACTGCAGTATCAGGGCGCCAACGAAGGCTCAAATGGGGTGTTTGATCAGGAAGGCACCAGTAACCGCGACGGTTCTTCAGGCTTGCGAGAAGACAACGGTGACGGTTTCGGCATTTCTACCACCTACGACTTTGGTATGGGCTTCAGCGCAGGTGCCGCTTACGCGTCTTCCGATCGTACTAATGAACAGCAGACAAACAGCATCGCCGGCGGTGAAAACGCCGACGTGTGGACAGTGGGCCTGAAGTATGACGCACACCAAATTTACCTCGCGACCATGTATGCAGAAACCCGCAACATGACGCCGTTTGGTAGTGGTGATGATAGCGATGCCCTTATTGCTAACAAGACCCAGAACTTTGAAATCACTGCGCAGTACCAGTTCGACTTCGGTCTGCGTCCAGAAATCTCTTACCTGCAGTCCAAAGGTAAGGACCTGGCGAAAGATACGGGCTTGCGCAGCGACTGGAACGACAAAGACCTCGTGAAATACGTCTCTGTTGGCGCCAACTACTACTTCAACAAAAACTTCTCCACCTACGTTGATTACAAAATCAACCTGCTGGATAACGACGATGATTTCTACACTGCGGCCGGCATCAACACCGATGACGTCGTGGGTGTAGGCATGGTTTACCAGTTCTAATTTCGCTTTTGCTGACAAGCCCGCCTCGAGCGGGCTTTTTTGTGCCTAAAAAATGGATTGCGAACGCCATCCGAGCTTTTACGGGTAACTCTGATGGATAATTTCCCAATAGAGACTTAAATCAATAGGGAAAGGGCGACGACTCTCTCAAGTTGTAAAAAACATCAATGACTTGAGCGAAGCGGCAGACTATCATGCCGTCGTCTGACTTAGGGAAGTGGCGAAAGCCCGGAAGCTAACGGCCAGCGGGCAGTGCCTGCTCTGGTGTTCGACATTAGCCCAGCTTCGCTGAGTGGTTGCCACAATGCCCCGATCTTTGGCATTTTTAACAGACCCTGTCCTTTTCATTGAGTTCAAGTGACGAGTTTGCGAGCAAAGTGATGATTAAATGGCCCTGGAAAGCACACGACGCGCCCCATAGCGCAGACATCCCATGGGAACAGGCACTGGCCATTCCCGTCCTGGCAATGCTGTCACTAGAAGACCAGCAGAAACTGGTGTTGCTGGCCGATCGTTTCCTGGAACAAAAACGTCTCGTTCCTCTTCAGGGACTGCAGCTCACACCTGTCAGTAATGCCCGCATTGCGCTCCTGTTTTGCCTGCCAGTGATTGAGCTGGGATATGAATGGCTGGACGGTTTCCATGAAGTGCTGGTCTACCCTGCCCCGTTCGTGGTCGACGACGAGTGGGAGGATGATATTGGTCTGGTGCACAGCCAACGCGTGGTGCAATCCGGTCAGAGCTGGCAGCAAGGGCCCATCGTGCTCAACTGGCTCGATATTCAGGACTCCTTTGACGCCTCGGGTTTCAATCTCATCGTCCACGAAGTTGCGCACAAGCTCGACACGCGCAACGGCGACCGGGCCAATGGCGTCCCGTTAATTCCCCTGCGCGAAGTGGCAGGCTGGGAACACGACCTGCATGCGGCGATGAATAATATTCAGGATGAGATTGATCTGGTGGGTGAAAGTGCCGCCAGCATCGACGCCTATGCAGCCACCGATCCTGCTGAATGTTTCGCCGTGCTCTCAGAATACTTCTTCAGCGCACCCGAGCTGTTCGCTCCGCGTTTCCCTGCGCTATGGCAGCGTTTCTGCCACTTTTACCAACAGGATCCGCTGCAAAGAATACGTGCGCACGGCGGTGACGAAAGTACAAACCTGCGTGTAGTACACTAAAAATGCATTTTGACGCAATTTCATTCAGTTGAATCAAACAGTTAAATTTAGTGTTGACACAAATAAGGGTGGCCTTTACTATTCGCCTCGTTCACACGATTCCTCTGTAGTTCAGTCGGTAGAACGGCGGACTGTTAATCCGTATGTCACTGGTTCGAGTCCAGTCAGAGGAGCCATATTTAAGAAGCCTGCTTTCGAGCAGGCTTTTTGCTTTTCTAGATTTGATAATCAATTGCCGTCTCTTCTGGCTCCATCACCTGCCGTTTAATCTCCTCGACAGACAGTCCGGCGTTACACAATTCAAGGAAACGCCAGACGTAGTTACGCTGGAGCTGACCACGCTTCAGACCCAACCACACGGTACTGGCATCAAAAAGATGATGCGTATCCAGCCGCGTTAAGCGCCCCGATTCCTGATTATCGCCCGACTGCTCTGCCACCAGCCCAATGCCCAGCCCTAACTCAACGTAGGTTTTAATCACATCAGAATCCTGCGCGCTAAGCACAATGTCCGCCACCAGTCCTTTACGGTTAAAGGCTTCATCAATCTTCGAACGCCCGGTGATGCCCTGTCGATAGGTAATCAGCGGCCAGCGGGCAATCGCTTCGAGGGTCAGCGGCACGGTTTGCGTTAACGGATGCCCTTCCGGCACCAGCAGATTGTGATGCCAGCGGAACCAGGGAAACGCCACCAGCGTAGGATCATTGCTCAGGCGCTCACTGGCAATCCCGATATCCGCCTCACCGTTATGCAGCAGCGTTTCTATTTCCTGTGGCGTCCCCTGGACCAACTCCAGACGAACGTCTTTGAACAACTCACGGAAAGCTTTGATCACCTGAGGCAGGCTGTAGCGCGCCTGGGTATGCGTGGTGGCAATAGTCAGGACGCCCGAAGCATCATTAGTGAAAACATCCGCAAGACGGCGCACATTGCCCGCCTCATTGAGGATCCTTTCAGCAATCAGCAGCAGCGCCTTGCCCGGCTCCGTCATCCCAAGAAGCCGTTTACCGCGCCGGATGAAAATCTCGATGCCGAGCTCTTCTTCCAGTTCGCGAATATGGCGGCTGACGCCCGATTGCGAGGTATAAAGCATATTGGCGACTTCAGTCAGGTTGTAGTCCTGACGCGCCGCCTCACGAATAATTTTTAGTTGCTGAAAATTCACCCTTCTCTCCCGGAACCTGCCGACATAACGCTATTGTTATGGCCAGCAGTCCCGGGCAACAAATAATAAAAACCAGCAACTTATTCCATTCAGATATATCAACTCACCATCAGCAGTTCGCGGTTTTCCAGCGACGGGCGGCTGACCAGCGACATCAGGATCTCTTTCACCGCCTGAGCCTGCGGTGAAAGCGACCCGCGGGCGGACATATTCAGCGACAGCGGCAGACTCATCGACGGCGTCGTAATCCGTGCCATCCAGCCATTCGCCGTACTGCACAGCGCACGGGCTGCTGATTCTGGTAGTACGGTGACTCCCATTCCACTGGCAATAGCCGCAGTGAGCGTGGAAATCGATTCAATTTCACCGATGATTTTCGCCGTTAGGCGGCGCAGGGAAAAAGCTTCATCCACGCGAGCGCGCACCGCACTGTAGTCGCGAGGCAGGAACAGATTCATTTCAGCAATCGCCACCAGATCGACGCTTTGCCCAGGGCAATCACGTGTACCGACCAGCCATAAATCCTCTTTCAGCAACTGCTGGCTGGAGATCCCGGCGATGGGCGAGCGATCGTAAAGTACCGCCATATCCAACTGGCCATTCAGCAGTTTGTCATTCAGCACCGTGCCGCTGTTTTCATGCAGATACACCGTCACTTCCGGTAGTTCATTGCGTAAGGCCTGCAACAGCGGCATCGTGACCGATGAGGCTGCCGTTCCTGGTGCCAGGCCAATGGACACCTGTCCACTGAGTGTCTGTCCCAGACTGTTCACCGCCAGTTGCGCCTGCTCGCACTGACGCAAAATCGTCCGCGCATGGGTATAGAGGATTTTACCGGCTTCGGTGGGAGTGACGCCCCGTTTGGTGCGGATAAGGAGCTGTTGATCCATTTCACCTTCGAGCGTTGCCACCTGCTGGCTTAACGCGGGCTGCGCAATGTGCAAGACCTCAGCGGCCTGCGTCAGGCTACCGATATCGACGATTTTTACGAAGTATTTCAGTCGTCTTAAGTTCATTTTGCCTCCAGTTCTGGGATGCCAGTGCCAACGACGGCGATGCAGTTGTCGGAGGAGTTGCAATATGCTTGCCAGCTTTTGAGCACTAGTGTGAAGCGCGCCCAACAGACTGCAAAATAAGAGATTCTGATAATATTCTTCGTTTTAGTAGCCCGCCAATAGATGGTTTTCTGCCCCATCCAGGGACGAGCTGCACCAAGGCGGTGCGCAATTTTCAGCTACCTTCTGGCTCAATGACGCTCAGGTTTTTAAAAAAGCCGACAGAAAGTGCATGAGTGCGCTCGCCTGTTTGCCCTCTGCGAAAAGCGAGTGGATAACGGGCTGTGGCCTGGTGCGAATAAGCAACACCACGGGCATTGACGGCATCCCACGCGCCAAAACAGACAATGACGCTTTCAGCGCGGACGGCGCACCGAGGATCATGACGACCGAGAAATGGGCAAATGCCTCCTGAAAAGCGTTCATCATCTTTTCTGGTGGAACATAGATGTCACCGACACCTTGTTGGGCGCTAAAACAAGACAATGGCAGGGCCTCTGCCAGACGTGTCGTCAACGTATCCCGGTCCTGAGCCAGATTAAAAAGCGCAATCGACTCGGGCCGAACTGTCGTCCGAAGCGGCGTTTCTTCCACCGAAGGCGACAGCGCGTGAACATCTTTTAAGACGTGCAAGGGCGCAGGCCGCAAGGGGTCTGTCACAGACAGGCCAGCAGGCTGCTGTGCTGTAACGCCTTGCAGAACACGCCCGACAGGCGCATTCAGATACTGTTTTACTACCATCCCCTGATCCTCTTCAGGGTGGTAAGGGTCATGTTTAGCGACGTGCAGCGGCATTGACGCACCACGCGTCTCTGAGCAACCCACTTCCCACCGAAGTTGTTGGTCATCACCAGCAGGCAGGTCTTCTGGCTGAGCGTCATCCTCCCCCGTCCTTCCCAATCCTGCGATCAGTGGTTCTACGGGTTCGTCGGCATCACAGCAGCGGGGGCTGCGGGGGATTTTCACCCCCTTCCCTGCCACAAATGTGGCTAACCTGTTGGCTTATCAAGCGGCTTCCGCCGCGTTTATGTTTACGTTAACGCCGTCCCACAGCGTACCCGTTAGCTCATTTCATGAGCGGGCATGGACGTGGGGGTGTCTTTCCTTTGCTGACGAAAAACCTGCGGCGTCACCTGATAGGTTTGACGAAAGACTTTGCAAAAATAGCTGGGTTGCGAAAAGCCCAAATTGCGGGCAATGCTGGCAATACTCCAGTCACTGTGGCAAAGCAGCTCTTTGGCGTTCGCCATGCGCTGTTGAGTCACCCATGCGTTGAAGCCAATCCCCTGATATTTTTTGAATAATTTGCTGAAATAGTACGGGCTGAGATAAACGTGTGATGCCACTTCTTCGAGCCGGAGCTCCTCTGAGAGATGTGCCTCAATGTAGCGTAAGGCCTTTTTCATTTTGCTGTCATGCGCCAGAGGCTGCTTGCGGTTTACTGCAGCGGGCGTGGGGTTGTCCTTGATCATCACAAAACTGAGATGCTTTTTGAGGTAGTTCTCGACAATCAGCTTCAGCAATTCCGCCGAGGCGATGACCCGGGCGTAATCTACCTCCGGGACATTCAGAAACTCGTGGAGCAAATCAGGGTCAGCACGCCAGCATTCATCCACCCGAAGAATATCCACCAGCCCGACATCCTGACTCAGCCTGACCTGGCCGCAGAGCACAAAGCCCACCAAATGCCCGGCAATGACTAACGGAATGGAAAAATCGGTGAGCCCGGCATGACAACGATAGATACAAGGCTCATCGGATTTCGACGCCTCCAGCCCACCACAACGATCGCTTAAACGGCAGCGAGAACTGTGCTGAGGATGCTGACGCATCAGCTGGCAGAACGGCGTGAAATTGAACAACTCAGAAATTTCATCGCCATGAATGTTAACGACCACCACCGCCAGACCGGTGGCTTTTGCAAAATCCTGGGCAATTTTATTAATAAGTTCTGAGTTAAGGGTACTGGCAGATATCATCACATCCCTCCTCAGTTAATTTATTGTTATAGATTGAGCCATGCAGCGTATTTCCGTACAACACCTGACACAGCGTAAATGAAGAATAAAAGGGACAATATCAAAAGTATCCTGATGTGAGGAGACTTTTGCGCCATTCATGAAAGCAGATCACGAAAAGCTTTTCGGTGTTGCATCAATCTGTGATCTGCGGCGAGCCCGCTCGCATTTTTATTCAATAGCACAACGATTACAGGGCAGGTTTTTGCCAATGAAAAAGCGATAAATCGCCGCACCAATACAAGCACCAATAACAGGTGCCACTATCGGCACCACAAAATAAGGAATATCCCGACCGCCGGTCATTGCAATATCGCCCCATCCGGCAAACCAGGTAAAAAGTTTCGGTCCGAAGTCACGCGCCGGGTTCATGGCAAAACCCGTTAACGGTGCCGTGGCGGCCCCAAGCACCGCGACTAAAAGCCCAATCAGCAACGGGGCCAGTGCACCTTTTGGCACACCGTTGCCGTCGTCCGTCAGTGCCATGATCATTCCCATCAGCATTGAGGTGATAACCACTTCAACCAGCGCGGCCTGCCACACGCTGATGGCCGCGGCAGGATACGTACTGAAAATGCTCGCCAGTTGCAGGCTCTCTGCACTGCCGCGTATCAGTTGATGCGCAGATTCATATTCCGTAAACAAGGTTCTATAAAGCAGCCAGGCTAACAGTGCCCCGCCAAAAGCACCGAGGAACTGCACCAGCGCGTAAGGCACAACCTTTCGACCGGGGAAGCAGGCGAACAGCCATAAGGCAATCGTCACTGCGGGGTTAAGATGCGCCCCGGAAATCCCGGCGGTCAGATATACAGCCAGAGAAATTCCCAGCCCCCAGACGATGCATATCTCCCACAGTCCCAAATCTGCACCAGCCAGTTTCGCGGCACTCAGGCAGCCAATGCCCAGGAACAGAAACAGCCCGGTCCCCAAAAACTCGGCCACGCATTGTGCTTTTAATGAATCATTCATAGTGACACCTTCTGAAAAGGAATTGTGCCAGTAGCCACCGACGCCCTGACTGGCGGTAACGGACAGGAGGTTTATCGGGATGATGCACCTGTCCGCCATTCACCCGATGTTTGTTACAAACTCTCACTATAAAAACAAACCGCGGAAAAATGTTGGCAACCTCTTGAGTCACCCTGGAAAATAAATCACAAGCCATAGCAAATTATTGCTCTCAATAATGAAAGGATGTCATAGCTGCCAGTTGTTCAAGCTGAGAAAAGCGATCTACCTGAATCATAAAATCATGCTTATGTGCGTTGCTTTATTATCCAAAATGCAGCCACAACCCATCTGGTCTTTAACAAACAAAAACAGCGCCGTCATTATAAATAATGTAAAGCTGGCGCAAGCAAAACGAAATAGTCACATCCACGCTGAAATTATTCCCATACAAATACAACAGATTAAAAATCATTACGCCAATTAAGTAGCATAACCCCACGATTCTTTTTTCCATTCTGCCTCTCAAGTCAGCCATTCTTTTTCTTTTCTTCTTTCTATAGTCGTGCTCATCGAGGCAACTCAGTTGAGGTTTTTATGCAACAAGAAGCACTGGGAATGGTGGAAACCAAAGGGCTAACCGCGGCAATCGAAGCGGCTGATGCCATGGTGAAATCCGCCAATGTAGGGCTGGTGGGCTACGAGAAAATTGGCTCCGGGTTGGTCACCGTGATGGTTCGTGGCGATGTCGGTGCCGTGAAAGCCGCGACCGATGCAGGCGCTGCGGCGGCCCGCAATGTAGGGGAAGTGAAAGCCGTTCACGTCATCCCTCGCCCTCACAGCGATGTCGAGAAAATCTTACCCAAAGGAATAACCCATGAGCAGCAATGAACTGGTCGAACAGATCATGGCTCAGGTGATGGCCCGCGTGGCCACACCCGATAGCTCTCCGGTGACGCGAGAATCAACGATGGCTGAGAAAAATTGCAGTTTAACGGAATTTGTCGGCACCGCGATCGGTGACACCGTCGGTCTGGTGATTGCCAATGTGGACAGCGCCCTTCTGGAAGCCATGAAGTTAGAAAAGCGCTACCGCTCGATTGGCATTTTAGGTGCCCGTACCGGTGCAGGGCCACACATTATGGCCGCCGATGAAGCGGTTAAAGCCACCAACACTGAAGTCGTCAGCATTGAGTTGCCTCGCGACACCAAAGGCGGTGCAGGCCACGGCTCGCTGATTATTCTTGGCGGCAACGATGTGTCTGATGTGAAGCGCGGCATTGAAGTGGCGCTGAAGGAACTCGACCGCACGTTCGGCGATGTGTATGGCAATGAAGCCGGACATATCGAGCTGCAATATACCGCTCGTGCCAGCCACGCGCTGGAAAAAGCCTTTGGTGCCCCACTCGGCCGCGCCTGCGGGGTCATCGTGGGTGCGCCTGCGGCCGTGGGCGTGCTGATGGCAGACACCGCGCTGAAAGCCGCCAACGTGGATGTTGTCGCCTACAGCTCGCCAGCACACGGAACCAGCTTCAGTAACGAAGTCATTTTGGTGATTTCCGGAGACTCCGGTGCCGTGCGCCAGGCCGTCATTTCCGCCCGAGAAATCGGCAAAACCGTGCTGGCGACGCTCGGCAGTGAACCGAAAAACGATCGCCCTTCCTACATCTGACAGCGTGAGGCTGACGCATGAAATCGAAAAGATTTGAAGCACTGGCGAAGCGTCCCGTGAACCAGGATGGTTTCGTTAATGAGTGGATCGAAGAAGGCTTTATCGCCATGGAAAGTCCGAACGATCCGAAGCCTTCCATCAAAATCATCAATGGCATGGTGACTGAGCTGGACAGCAAACCCGTCAGCGCATTTGACCTGATTGACCATTTCATCGCTCGTTACGGCATCAACCTGGCGCGTGCGGAAGAAGTGATGGCGATGGACTCCGTCAAACTGGCCAATATGCTCTGCGACCCGAACGTAAAGCGCAGCGACATCGTCCCGCTGACCACCGCGATGACACCGGCGAAAATTGTCGACGTCATGTCGCAGATGAACGTGGTTGAAATGATGATGGCGATGCAGAAAATGCGCGCGCGCCGCACACCATCACAACAAGCCCACGTCACCAACGTCAAAGATAACCCGGTACAAATCGCTGCCGACGCGGCAGAAGGCGCATGGCGTGGGTTTGATGAACAAGAGACGACGGTGGCTGTCGCCCGTTACGCGCCCTTCAATGCTATTGCGCTGCTGGTCGGTTCCCAGGTCGGGCGCCCTGGTGTATTAACGCAGTGCTCACTTGAAGAAGCGACCGAGCTGAAGCTCGGCATGTTGGGCCACACTTGCTACGCCGAAACGATCTCCGTGTACGGCACCGAACCGGTCTTCACTGACGGTGATGATACGCCCTGGTCGAAGGGCTTCCTCGCCTCTTCTTACGCTTCCCGCGGCCTGAAAATGCGCTTTACCTCGGGCTCTGGCTCCGAAGTGCAGATGGGCTATGCGGAAGGGAAATCGATGCTCTATCTGGAAGCACGCTGCATCTACATCACCAAAGCCGCAGGCGTGCAGGGTTTACAGAATGGCTCGGTCAGCTGTATTGGCATACCTTCTGCGGTGCCTTCCGGAATACGTGCCGTGCTGGCCGAAAACCTGATCTGCTCGTCATTGGATTTGGAATGCGCCTCCAGCAACGACCAAACCTTTACCCATTCCGATATGCGTCGTACCGCGCGTTTACTGATGCAGTTCTTGCCCGGCACTGACTTTATTTCATCGGGATATTCCGCCGTACCGAACTACGACAACATGTTTGCCGGTTCCAATGAAGATGCCGAAGACTTTGACGACTACAACGTCCTTCAGCGAGACCTGAAAGTAGACGGTGGTTTGCGTCCGGTGCGTGAAGAAGATGTCATCGCTATTCGCAACAAAGCGGCTCGCGCCTTACAGGTGGTGTTCGCCGGAATGGGCCTGCCGCCGATTACCGACGAGGAAGTTGAAGCCGCCACCTACGCCCACGGCTCAAAAGATATGCCGGAACGCAACATCGTCGAAGACATCAAGTTTGCCCAGGAGATCATCAGCAAAAACCGTCACGGATTAGAAGTGGTGAAAGCACTGGCTCAGGGCGGATTTATGGATGTGGCACAGGACATGCTCGACATCCAGAAAGCCAAACTCACCGGAGATTACCTTCACACCTCCGCCATTATCGTCGGTCAGGGGCAAGTGCTCTCTGCTGTTAACGACATCAATGATTATGCCGGTCCGGCAACGGGCTATCGTCTGCAGGGCGAACGCTGGGAAGAGATTAAAAACATCCCTGGCGCACTCGACCCCAATCAGCTGGGTTAAGGGGTGAACAATGGAAATCAATGAAAAACTACTCCGTCAGATAATCGAGGATGTGCTGAAAGAGATGCAGGGTAGCGATAAGCCCGTCTCATTTAGCGCGGCTCCAGTGTCGACGCCTCAGGCTACCCCAGCGCAGGATCAAGGTTTTCTAAGCGAAATCGGCGAGGCCCGCCAGGGCACTCAGCAGGACGAGGTGGTGATTGCCGTCGGCCCTGCGTTTGGTTTGTCGCAAACCACCAACATTATCGGTGTTCCTCATCAAAGCATTTTGCGTGAAGTGATTGCCGGGATCGAAGAAGAAGGCATCAAAGCGCGCGTTATTCGCTGCTTTAAATCCTCAGATGTGGCCTTTGTCGCGGTGGAAGGCAATCGCCTGAGCGGGTCCGGGATCTCCATCGGTATTCAGTCGAAAGGCACCACGGTTATCCACCAGCAAGGATTACCTCCCCTTTCAAACCTCGAGCTGTTTCCCCAGGCTCCGCTGCTGACGCTGGAAACCTACCGCCAGATTGGGAAAAACGCGGCGCGTTACGCCAAGCGGGAATCGCCACAGCCCGTGCCCACACTGAATGACCAAATGGCGCGCCCGAAATATCAGGCGAAATCAGCCATTTTGCACATCAAAGAGACGAAATACGTCATTACTGGCAAAAACCCACAGGAACTGCGCGTGGCGCTTTAACAAGGATATTCCATGAAAACCGAAGCAATTGAATCGATGGTTCGGGATGTGTTGAGCCGCATGAACAGCCTGCAGGGTGAAACCCCGGTCGCACCTGTTGTGAGTGGTTCGGCTCACGCGGCAAAAGTCTCCGACTATCCGCTGGCTAACAAGCATCCGGAGTGGGTCAAAACCGCGACCAATAAGACCCTGGACGACTTCACGCTGGAAAATGTGCTGAACAATCAGGTCACTGCCCAGGACATGCGCATCACCCCTGAAACGTTGCGAATTCAGGCGGCAATTGCCCGAGATGCCGGGCGTGAACGTCTCGCCATTAACTTTGAGCGCGCCGCTGAGCTTACCGCCGTGCCGGACGATCGCATCCTGGAAATCTACAACGCGCTGCGCCCGTTCCGGTCAACCAAAGCAGAACTGCAGGCAATAGCAGACGACCTTGAGCAACGTTATCAGGCCACGATTTGCGCCGGATTCGTTCGTGAAGCCGCTGAGTTGTATGTGGCGCGGAAAAAACTCAAAGGCGACGACTAATCGCAGGGACGGAACATGCTCTATATCGCTGGCATTGATATTGGAAACTCCTCAACCGAGGTTGCTCTGGCAGCGGTTGATGAGCAAGGCACACTGAGCATTGTGAGCAGCGCGCTCACGGAAACCACCGGAGTCAAAGGCACGTTGAGAAATGTGTTTGGCATCCAGGAGGCACTCTCACTGGCTGCTAACCATGCCGGGATCGCTGTCAGCGATATTTCACTTATTCGCATAAACGAAGCCACACCGGTGATTGGCGATGTCGCGATGGAAACCATCACCGAGACCATTATCACCGAGTCGACCATGATTGGTCACAACCCGAAAACGCCCGGCGGTGTTGGCTTGGGTACGGGCATCACCATCACGCCGGAAGAGTTGTTAACCCGTACAACGGAGTCACCGTACATTCTGGTGGTGTCTTCGGCTTTTGATTTTGCCGATGTGGCGAACATGATTAATGCCGCTGTGCGTGTCGGCTATCGGCTGACCGGCGTTATCCTTCAGCAGGACGATGGCGTACTGGTCAGCAACCGGCTGGATCACCCTCTCCCGGTGGTCGATGAAGTGCGTTACATCGACAGGATCCCGTTGGGGATGCTTGCCGCCATCGAAGTCGCCGTGCCGGGCAAAGTGATTGAAACGCTCTCAAACCCTTACGGTATCGCCACGGTTTTCAAGCTCAATGCCGAAGAAACCAAAAACATCGTGCCCATTGCCAGAGCGCTGATAGGCAACCGCTCTGCCGTGGTGGTGAAAACCCCCGCAGGTGACGTCAAAGCGCGATCCATTCCTGCCGGAAATATTGAGTTGCTGTCACAAGGCAGAACATTACGGGTGGATGTTGCGGCGGGGGCTGATGCCATCATGAAAGTCGTCGGCGAGTGCCGCACACTCGATAACGTGACCGGCGAAGCAGGCACCAATATTGGTGGCATGCTGGAAAACGTCCGGCAACAGATGGCCGAACTGACCAACAAGCCCAGCAGTGAGATTTATATTCAGGATTTACTGGCCGTTGATACGTCCGTACCCGTGAGCGTCACCGGCGGTGTCGCAGGGGAATTCTCGCTGGAACAAGCCGTTGGTATTGCCTCGATGGTGAAATCCGATCGTCTGCAAATGGCGATGATCGCCAATGAGATCACACAAAAACTCAATATTGATGTGCAGGTCGGCGGTGCGGAAGCGGAAGCCGCGATCCTTGGCGCATTGACCACCCCCGGCACCACTCGCCCGCTGGCCATTCTCGATCTCGGCGCCGGGTCGACCGATGCCTCCATTATCAATTCTCAGGGCGACATCATTGCCACTCACCTTGCCGGTGCGGGCGATATGGTCACGATGATCATCGCACGTGAACTGGGGCTCGAAGACCGATACCTGGCGGAAGAAATCAAAAAGCATCCGTTGGCCAAAGTGGAAAGCCTGTTCCATCTCCGTCATGAAGACGGCAGCGTCCAGTTTTTCCCCGCCCCGCTTCCGCCGAGCGTCTTTGCGCGTGTTTGTGTGATGAAGGCCGACGGCCTGCTTCCCCTCCCAGGCGACCTGCCTCTGGAGAAAGTTCGCGCCGTTCGCCGCCGAGCGAAGGAACGCGTGTTCGTAACCAACGCGCTGCGCGCCCTCCGCCAGGTAAGCCCAACGGGCAATATTCGGGACATTCCTTTTGTGGTGCTTGTCGGCGGTTCAGCTCTCGATTTTGAAGTCCCGCAACTGGTGACCGATGCCCTTGCTCAATATCGACTGGTTGCAGGGCGCGGCAATATTCGCGGTATCGAAGGCCCTCGCAATGCCGTTGCCACGGGTCTGATCCTGTCGTGGCAAGAGGAGGCGGCGCATGGCTAATAGCGATCCGGTTCCGGCCATTGTGATAACCGTGCTGAACAACTCTCTCGCGCTCTGGCAAGAAGTCCTGTTGGGCATTGAAGAAGAAGACATCCCCGTATTCATTCGCGAGCAGCCTACGGATGGCCTCGTTCAGTGCGCATGGCAGGCCGCTCAACACTCGCCCTTGCGGGTCGGTATTGCCTGCGATGAAAGCACGCTCGTCGTGCACTACAAAAATCTACCTGCGTCATCCCCGCTCTTTAGGCTGGCGCAGAACCAAAATCACCTCGCCCACCGACACACTGGAAACAACGCGGCGCGGTTGGTTAAGGGCCTCCCCTTCAGGGACGCTCATTCGTTATCCACAGGAGGATCGCAGTATGAATAATGCACTGGGAATGGTTGAAACAAAGGGCCTGGTCGCGGCCATCGAAGCCGCTGATGCGATGGTGAAATCGGCCAATGTGCAGCTGGTTGGCTACGAAAAAATTGGTTCAGGTCTGGTCACGGTAATGGTTCGTGGCGACGTGGGCGCGGTGAAAGCGGCTGTCGATGCAGGCAGTGCGGCAGCCAACGCGGTCGGCGAAGTGAAATCCTGTCACGTGATTCCGCGTCCGCACAGTGACGTTGAGGCCATTTTACCTAAGTCAGCCTGACGCTTTCAGGCAAGGAGCACAGCGTGAAGCAATCACTGGGGTTACTGGAAGTCAGTGGTCTGGCACTGGCAATCACCTGCGCTGATGTCATGGCGAAAGCCGCTGCCATCACGCTGCTAGGATTCGAAAAAACCAACGGTTCAGGCTGGACGCTGATCAAAATCGCCGGAGATGTTGCCTCGGTACAGGCTGCCGTTATCACCGGTGCCAGCCTCGCGGAACAGCAACAAGGTTTAGTTGCACACAAAGTTATCGCTCGCCCGGCGAGCGATATTTTGCAACAACCTGCGGCGGTTAACGTTTCACCAGAATCGGTCGGGGTGAAAGAAGACTCCCTTGAGGACACCTCAATAACGGAAACAGCGCAGAGTGAGGGCCTCGATTCTACCCTCTGCAATCTTTGCCTTGATCCTGCCTGTCAACGCCAGAAAGGTGAGCCCCGAACGCTCTGCCTGCATGCGGGCCAGTGAGGTGACACGCCATGGATAAAGACGCTCTGCACGCCGTTGTTCGCAATGTACTGGATGAAATGCGGGAGCGCCCGATTCCGCTGGGCGTTTCCAACCGTCATCTCCATCTGTGCGCTGAAGATTATGCGTACCTTTTCCCTGGCCAGTCCATTGGTAAGAAGAAGGCTTTGCTGCAGCCCGGTCAGTACGCGGCTGAGCAAACGGTCACTTTAGTCGGGCCAAAAGGTCAGATAGGCAATGTCCGGTTACTGGGGCCATTACGCAGCGCAAGCCAGGTCGAAATATCCCGGAGCGATGCGCGAACATTGGGGGTAGCGGCCCCGTTACGTAGTTCTGGCAATCTGAACGGCACGCCCGGTCTGCGTCTGGTTAGCCCTTTTGCCGAGCTGGAACTGACTTCAGGTGTCATTGTCGCCCGTCGGCATATTCATATGTCACCTCTGGACGCTCTGATTTTACGCGTATCACACGGCGACAGCGTGGCTGTTGCCATCAAAGGCGATGAGCGACAACTGGTTTTCGACAACGTCGATATTCGGGTTTCGCCGGACATGCGCCTTGAAATGCACATTGATACCGATGAAGCCAACGCGGCGGGTGCAGATAACCCACACGCTTTTGCCACGTTGGTTAGCCGCTAATGAACAGCGCATTGGTGCAGCAGGTTATTGATGAAGTCGTCGCTCGTCTGCAGCAACGTGCGGGGCAAACCAGGACCTTAAGCGCCGCACAATTTCAGGATATCGACTGCCGGGCCGTAAGCAGCCAACACGACGCGCTGCAACTGAATGAGGTCAGCCTTCCGCAGCTCAGGCAGCTTGCAGATCATGAGGAGGAGGATCGCATGGTGAGAAAACTCTTTGAAGTCTTAAGCCTGGGCCTGCGGGTGCGAATAACAATCCCCGGGCACTTCTTGCCCGCGATACCGGTACACAAGCTGGCGGGTTTGCCTCTGCAGTGGTGCGACGAGCATGAACGCGCCATCGTTCTGCATCCGACAACGCTTTTAAGTTATGCCGACCTGGCTTGCCTTAACGAAAGTTGGCTGGTGCTGCGTCGTCGCTGTGTCACTACCGCCCTCGCGCTTGACGCTGCGCGGGCACGCAACATCCACCTCATTAAGCAGGAGTGAATCATGCAACTGGCCCGCGTCACTGGCTCTGTGGTGTCGTCACAAAAATCGTCTTCTCTGGTTGGCAAAAAGCTGCTGCTGGTTCGGCGAGTGAGCGCCAGCGGCGATCTTCCTGAGCCCCCCAGCCAGGGTGACGAAGTGGCGGTGGATTCCGTCGGGGCAGGCGTCGGGGAGCTGGTGTTGCTATCGAGCGGCTCCAGCGCGCGGCACGTTTTCTCCGGCCCCAATGAAGCCATCGATCTTGCCATCGTTGGCATTGTCGACACCCTGTCCCGCTAAGGAGAGCGTATGGCGATTTATACCCGCACCGGCGATTCAGGCACCACCACATTATTCACCGGGGAACGGGTCAGCAAAACACATCCGCGAGTCGAGACCTACGGCACGCTGGATGAACTGAATTCAGCGCTGAGCCTGTGTGTTTGCGCCAGCCCCTGTGCGGAACACCGTGAGTTACTTGAAACTGTACAGCAGCACCTTTTCTGGCTGAGTGCCGAACTTGCCAGTGGAGGTGACGCAGCCAGCGCAAAGCGTCATGACATCAGCGTCGAAGACATTTCTGCACTCGAAACCAGCATTGATACCGCCATGGACCGCGTTACGCCGCTTCAGCAGTTTATTTTGCCGGGGCGATGCGAGGCGGCAAGTCGTCTGCATTTTGCCAGAACGCTCGCTCGCCGGGCGGAAAGGCGTCTGGTGGAATTATCCGCCACAGCAACCGTCAGAAGCGAACTGCTGCGCTACCTCAATCGCCTCTCAGATTGCTTATACGCCCTGGCTCGCGCGGAAGATCATGACGCTCATCAGCGAGCCCTTATTCAGGAAGTAACTCGCCGTTATCTCTCAGCCAGCCTTACCGCCACCAGCAGGAAATCCACCATGTCACTCTCGTTCAAAGACCTTCATCAATTAACCCAGGCCGCGGTGAAGCATGCCGAAGCACTGGGCGTGCCTGTTGTCGTCAGCATCGTGGATGCGCATGGCACACAAACCGTGACCTGGCGAATGCCAGACGCCTTGCTGGTCAGCAGTGAACTGGCCCCTAAAAAAGCCTGGACCGCGGTCGCAATGAAAACCGCCACCCACGAGCTTTCCGCTGCCGTCCAGCCCGGCGCTGAACTGTACGGGCTGGAAAGCCAAATGCAGGGCAAAGTCGTGACCTTTGGCGGAGGGTTTCCTCTCTGGCGCGAAGGCGTTCTCATCGGCGGGTTAGGGATCAGCGGCGGCAGCGTGGAACAGGACATGGACATTGCCCGGGCGGCGATGCTGGCATTAGAGACAAGGACACCATCATGAATCCCCAAGAGCTTGAAACCTTGATTCGCGCCATTTTGCGCGAAAAACGTCCTGCGACAGAAACGCAGCCCAAGACAACGCAAGGTATTTTTACCTCAGTGGATGAAGCGATTAACGCCGCGCATCAGGCCTTTCTGCGTTATCAGCAATGCCCGTTAAAAACACGCAGCGCCATCATCAACACGCTGCGACAAGAGCTGACCCCGCATCTGCCAGCGCTCGCCGAAGAGAGCATGCGCGAAACCGGCATGGGCAACAAAGAAGATAAATTTCTCAAGAACAAAGCCGCGCTGGATAACACGCCCGGCGTGGAAGACCTCACCACCACCGCCCTGACCGGCGATGGCGGGATGGTGCTGTTTGAATACTCTCCGTTTGGCGTTATTGGTTCCGTCGCGCCCAGCACCAACCCGACAGAAACCCTCATCAATAACAGCATCAGCATGCTGGCCGCAGGCAACTGTGTGTACTTCAGCCCTCATCCGGCGGCAAAAAATGTTTCTCTCAAGCTGATAGCTCTGATTGAAGAGATTGCGTTTCGTTGCTGCGGCATTCGCAATCTGGTGGTCACTGTCGCCGAGCCAACGTTTGAAGCCACCCAGCAGATGATGGCACATGAAAAAATCGCCATTCTTGCCATTACCGGTGGGCCGGGCATTGTGGCGATGGGGATGAAAAGCGGAAAGAAAGTGATTGGCGCCGGGGCCGGAAATCCGCCGTGCATCGTGGATGAAACCGCCGACCTGGTCAAAGCGGCCGAAGACATCATCAATGGCGCGTCCTTTGACTACAACCTGCCCTGCATTGCAGAGAAAAGCCTGATTGTTGTCGAATCCGTTGCCGATCGTTTGATTCAGCAACTGCAAGCCTTTGGGGCGCTGTTACTCAGTGCGCAGGACACCGACAAGCTTCGCGCAGCCTGTCTGCCTGAAGGCCAGGTGAATAAGAAACTGGTGGGCAAAAGCCCTTCGGAGATGCTCACTGCCGCCGGACTGCCGGTTCCGACAAAAGCCCCACGTCTGCTGATTGGCGTTGTCGATGCTCGCGACCCTTGGGTCACCTGCGAACAGCTGATGCCAATGCTCCCCCTTGTTAAAGTGAAGGATTTTTCCAGCGCGCTTGAGTTAGCGCTGATCGTCGAAGAGGGATTGCATCACACCGCGGTCATGCATTCGCAAAACGTTTCGCGGCTGAATCAGGCTGCCCGCGCCCTGCAGACCTCCATTTTCGTTAAAAACGGACCGTCTTATGCCGGGATTGGCGTCGGGGGTGAAGGCTTCACTACCTTCACCATCGCCACGCCGACAGGCGAAGGAACAACGTCGGCGCGCACGTTTGCTCGTTCCCGTCGCTGTGTGCTGACGAACGGCTTTTCCATTCGCTAACGAGGCTGTGATGAAACCCTTTTCACTTCGCACCACCTTGTACAGCGGCCAGGACAGCCTGAATGTTCTGCAACGCTTTGAGAACAAACATATCTGGATAATCTGCGATGCTTTCCTTGCCCGTTCGCCGATTTTCGATGCGCTGAAGCGCATATTGCCCGCCAGTAATCAGATCAGCGTTTTCAGTGACATCACGCCCGATCCCACTATCAGCACCGTGGTTCAGGGCATCAAACAGATGCAGCAACTGAAACCCCAGGTGGTGATTGGATTTGGCGGCGGTTCGGCGCTTGATGCCGCAAAAGCCATTGTCTGGTTCAGCCGCCAGGCCGGAGTGGAGATTGAAACCTGTGTGGCCATTCCCACCACCAGCGGCACCGGCTCGGAAGTGACCTGTGCCTGTGTGATCACCGACCCGGGCAAAGGGATTAAATACCCCTTATTTGACAAGGCGTTATACCCGGATATCGCCATCCTTGATCCCGCGTTAGTGGTCAGTGTGCCCGCCAACATCACGGCCAATACCGGCCTGGATGTGTTGACTCACGCGATTGAGGCTTACGTTTCCCCTAAAGCCAGTGACTTCACCGATGCGCTGGCAGAAAAGGCCGCACAGCTGGTGTTTCGCTATCTCCCTGTGGCGGTCAGAAAAGGCGATTGCCTGGCCACTCGCGGCAAAATGCACAATGCCTCAACGCTGGCTGGTATGGCGTTCAGCCAGGCCGGGCTTGGGCTGAACCACGCCATCGCCCATCAACTGGGCGGGCAATTCCATTTGCCGCACGGGCTGGCAAATGCCCTGTTGCTCACCGCAGTCATTCGCTTCAATGCCACAGACTCACGTGCCGAGAAACGTTATGCACGGCTGGCAAAAGCGTGCCGCCTGTGCCCTGAAACCGCGAACGACACCACCAGCCTGAATGCCCTGCTTCAGCATATCGCCCGGTTGCTAAAACAGTGCGAGATCCCCCGCTTTGCCGCCGCCCTGGGTGAGCACAAACCCGACTATCAGAGCCGCATTCCGGCGATGGTTCAGGCTGCGCTTGTTGACGTCACGCTGGCAACCAATCCGCGCAACGCAGATGCAGGGGCTATCAAGGAGCTTCTGGAGGAATTGCTATGAGGACGCTTGTGGATGTCGATGCGCAAACCATTCGCCAGCATGTCAAAGCGGCTGGCGTCGTTGGCGCTGGGGGAGCAGGCTTCCCAACCCACGTGAAACTTCAGGCTCAGGTCGATACCTTTTTAGTTAATGCCGCCGAATGTGAGCCGCTGTTGAAAGTGGATCAGCAGCTGATGGCCCGGCAAGCCGCACGTCTGATTCGCGGTCTGTGCTATGCCATGACCGCCACTGGCGCAGGCACGGGGATCATTGCGTTAAAAGAGAAGTATCGCGAGGCGATAAGCGCCTTAACGCCGTTGCTGACTGAAGATATTCGCCTGCACATTCTGCCGGACGTCTATCCGGCAGGCGATGAGGTGTTAACCATCTGGATGGCGACCGGTCGGCGTGTGCCCCCCGCCGCGCTGCCTGTCAGCGTGGGCGTTGTCGTCATTAACGTGCAGACCGTACTGAATATCGCCAGAGCCGTCGAACAACACTACCCGGTGACACGCAGAACCCTGACCGTTAATGGTGCAGTGGCAACTCCGATGACGGTCACCGTGCCTGTTGGGATTTCTCTGCGTGAAGTTCTGGCTCTGGCGGGCGGCGCAACCGTCCCCGATCCGGGCTTTATCAACGGCGGCCCGATGATGGGAAGCCTGATGTCTTCTCTTGATACCCCCGTCACCAAAACAACCGGTGGGCTGCTGGTGCTCCCCAAAACACACGCACTCATTCAGCGACGCTTACAGGATGACAAAACCGTGCTGGCGCTGGCGAAAACCGTGTGTGAACAGTGCCGCTTATGCACCGATCTCTGTCCAAGGCATTTGATTGGCCATCCGCTGTCGCCTCATCTTCTGGTGCGCGCGGTGAACTATCAGCAAACCGCTACGCCGCAAATCCTGTTGAGTGCCCTCACCTGCTCAGAGTGCAATCTGTGTGAAAGCGTGGCGTGCCCGGTTGGCATTTCGCCGATGCGAATTAACAGAATGCTCAAACGTGAACTTCGGGCGCAAAACCAGCGCTATGAAAGACCACTTCTCGCCGCCGACGAGATGGCTAAGCACCGCATGGTGCCAACCAAACGGCTCGTTGCCCGACTCGGTCTGAATCACGGGTATCACGACGCGCCATTTACCGAAACAGACTATCAGCCACCACAGGTCACCTTACTGCTGCGCCAACACATCGGAGCAAGTGCCACGCCTTGCGTGAAAAAAGGGGAACAGGTTGTGCGCGGGCAATGCGTCGCGGATGTGCCTGCACAGACGTTAGGCGCCGCCATTCATGCCAGCATCGACGGCATTGTCAGCGACATTACGGCACAAGCCATTACGGTGATAAGAGGATAACCATGTCTCAGGCTATTGGAATTTTAGAGCTCACCAGCATTGCGAAGGGGATGGAAGCCGGTGACGTGATGCTGAAAAGCGCCAACGTGACGCTGCTTGCGAGCAAAACCACCTGCCCCGGAAAGTATCTGCTGATGTTGGGCGGTAATGTCGGTGCCGTGCAACAGGCCGTTGCTGCAGGCGAAGCGCTGGCGGGCGAGATGCTCGTTGACAGCCTGGTTCTACCCAATCTTCATCACAGCATCCTGCCTGCGATGAGCGGTCTGAACGCGGTTGAAAGCAAACAGGCGGTGGGGGTTGTGGAAACCTGGAGTATCGCCGCCTGTCTCGCTGCCGCCGACCGTGCCGTCAAAGCCTCAAACGTCACGCTTGTTCGCGTGCATATGGCCTACGGCATTGGCGGTAAATGCTACATGGTACTGGTGGGCGAAATCTCAGATGTAAACAATGCCGTTACCGTTGCCACAGACGTTGCGGGTGAAAAGGGCCTGCTGGTTTCGCGCGTGGTGCTCCCTCGTCCCCACGATGCCATGTGGCGACAGATAGTGGAGGCATAATGGAAAACGCACCGACCACCGATCGTATGATTCAGGAATATGTGCCGGGCAAACAGGTCACGCTGGCCCATTTGATTGCCAATCCAGGAAAGGAGCTCTTTAAAAAACTGGGGCTGAAAGATGCCGTGTCAGCGATTGGCATTCTGACCATCACCCCGAGCGAAGCCTCGATTATCGCCTGCGACATTGCAACAAAATCGGGCGCGGTAGAGATCGGCTTTCTCGACCGGTTTACCGGTTCGGTGGTGCTGACGGGCGATGTCTCCGCCGTCGAATATGCCTTAACGCAGGTCACCCGAACGCTGGGCGACGTGCTGCATTTTACCGCTTGCTCCATCACCCGGACGTAGCGCGATGAAACGCATCATGCTTATTGGCCCCAGCCAGTGCGGCAAAACCTCGCTCACCCAGTGTTTTCGCGGGGAAGCGCTGCATTATCAAAAAACGCAGGCGATAGCCTGGAGTCCGGAAAGCATCGACACCCCCGGCGAATACCTGGAAAACCGACGTCTGTACAGTGCGCTGCTGGCAAGCGCCTGTGAAGCCGATGTCATCGCGTTGGTGTTGAATGCGGATGCAGCCAGTTCACCGTTTTCTCCGGGGCTCACCGAACCGATGAACCGGCCCGCCATCGGGATTGTCACTAAAGCAGATATTGCGACCACACAGCAAATAGCTCAGGCAGAAGACTGGCTGGCACAGGCCGGAGCGCAAACGGTGTTCATTACCAGCGCCGCGACCCATACAGGGCTGAAGGAAATCAGCGCCTTTTTGAATCAGAGGAATGTTCATGTCGTATAACATTATGGCGATCAACGCCGGAAGTTCGTCCCTGAAGTTTCAGCTGCTGAAACTGCCGCAGGGCGAGGTGCGCTGTCAGGGGATGATTGAACGAATCGGCAAACACGATGCGAGCTTTTCCCTAAAAGCGGCGGCACAAAAATGGCAGGAAACGCTGCCCGTCAACGATCATCATCACGCGGTCACTTTGCTGCTGGATAAACTGATCGCACTGGGGATAATCAATTCGTTGCAGGATATTGACGGCGTTGGGCATCGCGTCGCCCACGGCGGGGAATATTTCAAAGACTCGGTGAGCATCACCGACGATACGCTGGCAAAAATAGAGCAACTGGCGGAACTGGCGCCGCTGCATAACCCGGTTAACGTGTTGGGTATCAACGTGTTTCGCCAGCTTTTACCCGCAATACCCGCAGTGGCGGTGTTTGACACGGCCTTCCACCAAACGCTCGAAGCCTCCGCTTATCTTTATCCTCTGCCGTTACGCTATTACCAGGCGCTGGGCGTGCGTCGCTATGGTTTTCACGGAACCAGCCATAAATTTGTCAGCCAGAAACTAGCCGAAAAAATGGGTACCCCGTTGAGCGCGTTTCGCGTGGTCAGCTGCCATCTTGGCAACGGTTGCAGCGTCTGTGCGATTCAGGGCGGGAAATCGGTGAATACCTCAATGGGCTTTACCCCACAGTCCGGGGTGATGATGGGCACCCGCAGCGGCGATATCGACCCTTCCATTCTGCCGTGGATTGCGCAGCGAGAGCACAAAACCCCGCAGCAGCTCAATCAGTTGATCAACAATGAGTCAGGGCTTTTGGGCGTATCAGGGGTGTCCAACGACTATCGGGATGTCGAACAGGCCGCGGATGCGGGCAATCAACACGCCGCCCTCGCCCTGACGCTTTTCGCCGAAAGGATCAGGGCAACAATCGGCAGCTACGTTCTGCAAATGGGCGGTATTGATGCGCTTATTTTCACCGGGGGCATCGGCGAAAACGCTGCACGTGCCAGAGCAGCCATCTGCAAGAACCTGGGATTTTTGGGCCTGGCGGTGGATGAGCAGAAAAACACCAGGAATGTGACGTTTATTCAGTCCGACAGCTCGGTGGTTAAAGTGGCCGTCATCAATACCAATGAAGAGTTGATGATCGCTCAGGATGTCATGCGCATTGGATTGAGCCCCTCACTTCAGCAAACAGTGTGCGTCAGCGAAGCGTGATTCGGTCCTTTTTTCGGCAATTCCTCGCATATTGCTGAAATTGTCAGCAAACGATCTCACTGAGTGAAGAGAGGCTTTGACATGCTGCGCGGGCATCGCTAATATTCGCCCCGTTCACACGATTCCTCTGTAGTTCAGTCGGTAGAACGGCGGACTGTTAATCCGTATGTCACTGGTTCGAGTCCAGTCAGAGGAGCCATATTTAAGAAGCCTGCTCAGGAAACTGAGCAGGCTTTTTGCTTTTCTGCGGCAATAAAGTTTCTCCCCCACCTCCTTCACAACCGCTGTTTTTCCCCTCTCATCTCTGCCATCGGTCTTTGACTGCGGTTTTTTTGTGCACCAGTTCAATGATTCGTACATTGGTTTTGGTCATTTGTACGAACATATTCCAGGGTTAAAAGCGACTCACACAGCAATGCCTGTCACGACAATTTTTGGGGTGATTATGGAATTTGACTACGTCATTATCGGCGGAGGATCTGCTGGAGCAACGCTTGCCAACCGCCTGAGCGCAGAGCCTGACATTCAGGTTTGCTTGCTGGAAGCGGGCAAAGAAGGGAAAAATTTACTGGTGCGTACCCTCATCGGGGGGGTCGCGATGTTACCCGGCTACGGCAATACCAATGCACCTACCATTATGATCGCCGAAAAGGCCGTGGAGATGATCCTCGGTCATCCCACGCCCGACACAACTTCCCGCCATGCTTCCCTGATTGAGGAGACACAGTCATGAGTACCTTCATGATGTACCAGCCGCTCACCAGCGGCAGCCTGATTGACCATGCCGCGCGTTATCATGCCGACACAGAGATTGTTTCAGTGAATACCCGGGGCGGTACGGAACGGACAACCTGGCAGCAGGTGGCGCACAATGCCCATCGTGTGGCATCCGCGCTGGACCATCTTGGTGTGCCCTCCGGCGCCCGCTGTGCCACGCTGGCGTGGAACAACCGCCGCCATCTTGAGATCTATTTCGGCGTGGGTGCAGGCGGCAGAGTAACGCACACCGTCAATCCCCGGCTGTCGGACGAACACCTCATCTACATTCTCAACGATGCAGAAGATGACGTGCTGTTCTTTGACTTCTCGTTCTGCCCGCTTATCCAACGCTTGCGCCCGCACCTGAAAACGGTGAAACACTATGTATTGATGGAGCCCCACACGGACGACATCCCTGAAGAACTGGCTCCGCTGCTGTTTTTCGACGAGCTGCTTGAGCACGGTGATAAAAATCACCGCTGGCCGGAATTCAGTGAAACCACGCCCGCTTCGCTTTGCTACACCTCCGGGACCACGGGGATGCCCAAAGGGGTGCTCAACACCCACCGTTCACTGGTGCTGCACACGCTGAGCAGTAATCAGCCCGACGGCACCGGCATTTCTGCTCGCGACTGCCTGCTTCCGGTGGTTCCGATGTTCCACGTCAACGCCTGGGGAACGCCTTTTATTGCCGCCATGGTGGGGGCGCGGCTGGTCCTGCCGGGGGCAAAACTGGACGGTGAAAGCCTGTTACAGCTGCTGAGCTCGGAATGCATCACCGTCGCCTTTGGGGTGCCGGTTATCTGGGCCAATGTCCTCGAAGCACTGCAAAACCATCCGCGCCCTCTGCCGCATTTCCGACGCTCTTTTGTTGGCGGTGCTGCGCTGTCGCCCGCCATGACGGAAATCTTTGAGACCGAGCACCGCATCGAACTCGTCCACGCCTGGGGCATGACGGAAACCTCGCCGATTGGCACCATTAATGCCCCTCTCCATCGCCCGCAGCCGCTCACCGAGGCGCATGCCCTCACGTTAAAAAGCGGCCAGGGGCGGCCCGTGTTTGGCATCGATTTGCGTCTGGTGGATGCTGACGGACAGACTCTTCCCAGCGATGGCAAGACGCGAGGTTATTTGCAGGTCCGCGGCCACTGGGTGGTTGGGCACTATTTTAATCAGGACAAAAGCGCGCTCACCGAGGATGGCTGGTTCGACACCGGCGATATTGGCACCCTGGATGAGCACGGTTACCTGATCCTTTGCGACCGGGCCAAAGACATCATTAAATCCGGCGGCGAGTGGATTTCTACCGTGGAACTGGAAAATGTTGCCGTCGCCCACCCGGAGATTCAGCGCGCCGCCGCCATTGGGGTGACTCACCCTAAATGGGATGAGCGTCCGGTATTGATATGCGTCCGAAAATCAGGGAGCGAAGTGGATGAAGCCGCGCTGCACCTGTGGTTTCAGGCTCGGGTGCCTAAATGGCAAATTCCGGACAAAATCCTCTTTATCGACACGCTGCCGATGAGCGCGACGGGTAAAGTTCTGAAGAATGAACTGCGCCATGAATACGGACAAATATTGATGGGAGCGCGAACATGACGCTGTTGCCAAAGCCGCCGTGGTTTGTGACCCATCAGCGTCAGCTGAGCGTCGCAAAAAGACTCACTGATTTTTATTCCCGCCCAGGCTTGCAAAAACTCCCGGGTATTTTCTGGCACGCCTTGCTCGGATGAGCTTTTCCGGTTGCGCTGCCAACGGCAGCCGGGAAGAACAAAGAACGGGGAAACGATGAACCAACCGCTGCCATCAACGGTAACACGACCTGAAGAGCGCACCCAGCGTAAAACCGAGCGCCGCGAAGCCAAGAAAATGGCCATCGCCATGAGCGCGCTGGATGCGCTGAAACGCATGGGCTATGCCAACACCACCATGCGCGATATTGCCGCCGTCTGCGAGATGTCGCTCGGCAGCCTGACCTATTACTTTATCGATAAAGAAGATCTCATCACCTGGTGCGTGCGTCTGTATAAAACGGAGTTTATTCAGCGGATAAGCCGCGTGGCGGACGCTCAACTTTCGCCGCAGGGCGTGATAGCTCAGCTGGCCGACGAACTGGCGCGCTCCATCCTTGAGGATCGGGCAACGCATCGCCTGTGGTATGACATCCGCAATCAGGCGATGTTTGATCCCACGTTTTTACCCGTGGTCAGCGAGATTGAACACAGTCTCCAGCAAGTGCTTAGCGAGGTGCTGCGTACTCTGGGCGTTATCATGCCTCATTCAGCCGCGCTGGGTTATGCCATGCTGGACGGGGTCTACCGCTTTCTGTTGCAGAACACGCAAGGGAAGCCCCAGAACGAAGACTCTCTCAGCGAGCAGTTTCGCGCCGCGTTACAGGCGATTATCAGCCTGAAGGTGTAAACACGCCTTTCCCTCTGCTGACGGCCTGACGCCTTATCTTTCGTCAGGTCCATCCGCTGCCCCGCGATCGCGGTTTCAGGCATCTCTCCCCCTCTCGATTGTTAACGTGATGTTTTTATTTTGTGACCAACGCGGCATTTTTAACGCTTACTTCTTAACCCCTAAGCCGTTCCTGATATGTATAAGAAAATATGAAATGGAACAGTGTGCCGCTATATGGAACAGCAGAAAATCACCCTCAAGAATAAGAGAGATGACCCATGACAAATGCACTGCAGTCGACACAGGTGGTTTTTTCATTATTGAATTATTTCACAGTAGAAAAACCAAACTGGGGTGTCCGGGAATTAGCTCGCGTCACTCACCGCAGCCCTTCCGTTATTCAAAGAGCCATTAACGTTCTTGAACAGGAAGGTTTTCTGCTCAAAAATGCGATCAGTAAAAATTATCAATTGGGCTTCCGCTGCATTGAATTAGGCCAATTAGCCAATTCAACGCTGTCCTTTACAGAGTTGGCTGAACTGTGTCTGCGCCCCGTTGTGGATGAGACAGGGGAAACCGTCTTCATCTATCGCCAGCGGGACGACTATCTGGTGTGCAACTTTATTTTAGAAAGCGCTGAACACATCCGCTTTACGGCGACGGTGGGCGATCGCCTTCCGCTGCATCAGGCCCCGTTCACCCAGGTAACGCTGGCATTTATGCCGCAGGCCGAGCAGGACGCTTATTTGGATCGCCACAATCTGGCAGACGACCCTACGCTGAAAGAGGCGCTGCACAAATGGGCACAGCAGGGATACGCCAGCTCCTGTGAAGCCTGGCAGCCTCATACCCAGGGGATTTCCGTTCCTTTATTTAACCGGCAGGATATCGTCGCAGGTTCTTTATGTATTGCCGCCTCAAGCCTGCGAGGGGAATTAACAGAATATAAAATACTTCTGCAATCAGCGGCCAAAAAATTAAGAAGCATTATCTAATAAACACCGCACCAACAATAAATTAAGTCATTAACCCAATATAATACTAACAGGTGGCTGATATGGATTCAGAAATTTCGGCATGCGCCCCACCGAGCCATTCCGGTGTCTCGGTATTTAAACCTGCACTCTTTATTACTATCGTCGCGCTGTCATTTTTGGGCGCCATTATTGGAATGCAGATCATTGTGACGCTGGGGATCTCAGCGAATACCTCTATTATCGGCGCGGTGCTGGCAATTCTGCTTTCAAGGATCCCTGCCGCGGCGTTTTCGACTTTCCGCTATATTGATGCGCAAAACCTGGTGCAGACGGCCATCTCCTCTGCCACCTTTGCCGCGGCCAACGGTCTGTTGATCTCCATCGGCGTTCCCTGGGCGCTCGGCATGCATGAACTGATTTGGCCGATGCTGGCGGGCTCTTCGCTGGCGCTGGTTATCGACGGCACCATTCTGTATGGCGTATTTAATTCCCGGGCGTTTCCCGCCAGCGGCAGCTGGCCTGCCGGGGTGGCAACCGCAGAAACACTCTGGGCAGGCAATCAGGGGGGCAAACGCCTGGGGCTGCTGGTCGTTGGTTTTGCCGCCGGTATTGCCGGTGCCTATGCAGGCATTCCCATGGCCTCCGCGGGGATTGCGCTTATCGGCAGTATCTTTGCGTTGATGATGTTTGCCATCGGCCTGCTGGTGCGTGGCTACTCAGAATCGGGGCTGATTCACTACAACCTGTATGAACACTTTGTCCCGCATGGTTTCATGATTGGTGCGGGTCTGGTGGCTCTGCTGCAGATTGGCTGGATTGTCGTTAAAAAGCGCCGCGATGCGGATACTCAGGAAATCGACAACAACCCGGAGCTGGCATTCAGCTCTGCCCGCCTGAAGAAATCACTGCTGACGGGTGCCGTTTTCTACTTTATCACCGCCCTGTTGTTAACCGGGCTGACTCAGCTCTTTACCCACATGTCGTTCCCGATGCTTATCGGTTTTCTGCTGTTTGCCACGGCGGCGGCCCTGGTCCAGGAGATGGTCGTCGGGATGGCCGCGATGCACTCGGGCTGGTTCCCGGCGACGGCTGCTGCGCTTATCTCCCTGGTTGTGGGGATGCTTTTAGGCTTCCCGCCTGAGGCGCTCGCCGTGCTGGTAGGGTTCTGTACCGCGACCGGCCCGGCCTTTGCCGATATGGGTTTTGATTTAAAAACCGGCTTTATGATCCGTGGCTACGGCAAAGATTTAGAGCAGGAGCGCTACGGCCGCCGACAGCAGTATATCGCGGCGATGATTGGCTTCGCCTGCGCGATGATAGTCGTTGCCCTGAGCTATCAGTTCTATTTTTCGCAGGACAAAATTGTCCCCGCCTCACGTCTTTACGCCGCCACCATTCAGGCGGGCAAATCCAGCAATATCGCCACCATGCTGCTGATCTGGGCGGTTCCCGGTGCGCTGCTGCAACTGATTGGCGGCGCTCGCCATCAGATTGGCGTGCTGTTTTCCACCGGGTTGATGATCCATTACCCCATTGCGGGCTGGACCGTTCTGGCGGCGCTGGCCGTTCGCCTGCTGCTGGTTAACGTTTTCCGTATCAGCAGTGACCGGATTTCGACCCTCGCGGGTGGGTTGATTGCCGGGGATGCCCTCACCTCGGCCGCCACCGCGCTCTATCCTGCGCTGAAAGCCAAAATTCTGAGCATGTTAAGTCACTAATCCAAGGGAGATTGTATGAACTGGACACGTATTTACCAGGAGACGCTGGTCGCTGAACGCTATGCCTATTTTGATACCGGTGCAGCCGCCCCGCCGCCAGCCCCGGTGGTCGCCGCCGTCAAAACGTATCTTGATAAAACGGCAAGCCTGGGCACCTATCTGCCGAGTTTTCGCAAAGAGGTGTATCAGAACATCGAGCTGACCCGCAAAAAAATGGCGGCGTTCCTTCATGCCGACGCGCAAGAAATCGCCTTCACTAAGAATGGCACGGAGTCTATTTGCCTGGTCGCCCGGGGTATCGACTGGCAGGAAGGCGATGAAATTATCCTGCCGGATACTGAAATGCTCAGTAACGTCTCCGTCTGGCATCTGCTGGCAAAAGAAAAAAACCTCACCGTGGTGCCGCTGAAAGCCAACCCGGAAGGCATTATTGAGCCGGAAAGCCTGCGCCGACTCATCACGCCGAAAACACGGCTGGTGAGCTTCGTGGCCCTGTCTAACGTGACCGGTGCCGTCCAGCCGGTGGCGCAACTTTGTCATATAGCCCGCGAAGCCGGGGTGCTTAGCCACGTCAGCGCGTCTCAGGCGCTTGGGATGCTGGCTATCAACGTGCGGGAATGGCAGTGTGATTTCCTTTCTGCCTGTGGCCGTAAGGGGCTGCGCGCCATCGAAGGCTCGGGCGTTTTGTTCGTTCGGGAATCACTGATTGCGACGCTCAGCCCGGCATTGGTCGGCTGGTGGAACAGCACCCTGGATCCGCAGAGCGGCCAGGTCCTGCTGCCCGACACCGCGAAGCGCTTTGAGGCCGGATGCCCTAACGTTCCGGCCGTGATAAGCCTCGACTGCGCGCTGGATTATGCCAACGCCATTGGCATTACCACCATTGAAGCCCGCTGCCGCGAGCTGACGCAGTACGCCCTGACGCAGCTCGCCGGGCTTTCCGGGTTTGAAGCCTATGGGCCCGCGAACGCCGGAAACAGGCTGGGGATTATCCCTTTCAACATCCGTGGCGTCTGTCCGGACAAGCTCACTGCCTGGCTGGAACAGCAGCACATCATCATTGAGTCCGGCCACTTTATGGCCAGCGCCATTTTGCGCACCTACCAGATTGAAAAAATGGCACGCATTTCCCTGCACTACTTTAATCAGACCGCCGAAATTGACCGTCTGGTTTCCGCTATCGCTGAATTTACTGGAGCACAACAATGAAACGAGCCCTGTTAATGAGCAGTTCACGGATGGGTCAGCTTGGCTATCTGGAGCACGCAGAGCAGCAGCTACACACGCTTTTCCGGCACGATGCACAAGAGGTGCTGTTTATTCCCTATGCGGCGGTGTCCTTCAGTTTTGACGAGTTTGAATCGATTGTGAAATCCGCTTTTGCGCGTTTTGGCTATGGCCTGAAATCCATCCACCACTTCAGCGATCCGCTCGCCGCCGTGAACAATGCCAAAGCAATTGCCGTGGGAGGAGGAAATACCTTTGCCCTGCTAAACCGCCTTTATCAGAACAACCTTGTTGAGGCGATCTCCCGCCGGGTGAACCAGGGAGAATTACCCTATGTCGGTTGGAGCGCGGGCAGTAATGTTGCCACCCCAACCCTGCGCACCACCAACGATATGCCGATTGTTCAACCGCCCTCTTTTAACGCACTGAACATCGCGCCGTTCCAGATGAACCCGCACTTTATTTCCGGCAAACCCGTGGGGCATAACGGTGAAAGCCGTGAAGAAAGACTGAATGAGTTTCTGACCCTCAATGCCGAAGAAGAGCTGCTGGCGCTGTATGAAGGCTCGGCGCTGTATATCGACAATCAGCAGGGGCGCATTCTGGGTGAAAAAGAGGGACTGTGGTTCCGCGGCCCCAATCAGATTGACAAGATTGCCCCGGAAACGCCGTTCGAGTTAAGCATGATCAAAGGAGTGAACTAGCATGTCATCGAAATTTGTCAGCATGATTTACGAGCTTATGGACGATCCTGGTGTTAACGGGCAGAAAATCGTGGCGCTCCTGAGCGAATCGGGCGCCCCTAACGCCAGCATCACCTGCACGCCGGTGCATTATCAGGCCCCGGAAGACAGCACGCAGATTTGCGATTTCATCAAGGTGGTGATTAAAGGCAGTAACGGGAAATCACGGGGGGGAGACGCGCCCTCCCCAACGATGGGGATCATTGGTCGTCTGGGGGCACAGCAGGCGCAACCGGATCGCATCGGTAAGGTGTCTGATGCTGACGGTTCAATTGTCGCGTTGGCCACTGCGATGAAACTGCTGGATATGGCCGCCAAAGGCGCACAGCTTGCCGGAGATGTCATCATCACCACCCATCTGGCGACCCACGTCTCCATTACGCCCCACGATCCCGCCGATTTTATGGGGATGCCGGTCACATCGGGGATCATGAATCAGTACGAAGTGGATGAGGAGATGGATGCCATTCTGTCCATTGATACGTCAAAAGGTAACAGCGTCATCAAGCACCGGGGTATTGCGCTCTCTGCCACGGCCAAAGAAGGGTATATTTTGCGGGTCGCGCCAGACCTGGTAAGGCTGATGGAATATGCCACCGGCAAACCCGCAAAAACCTTCCCGATAACGACGCAGGACATCACCCCGTACGATAACGGCGTGTACCACTTTAACTCGATTATGCAGCCTCACGTGGCCACCTCCGCCCCGGTGGTCGGACTGGCGCTTACCGCCAAAGCGGTGGTTCCCGGCTGCGAAAGCGGTGCCAGCTACGAGAGCGAGCTGGTTGATGCCACGGTGTTTGCCCTGGAAGTGGCCAAACAGTTTACCTGGCAGAAAGCCGCGTTCTACGATGCCAACGAGTACCAGAAGCTCCTCGACAGGTACGGCAGCCTGGCTTACTTGCAGGAATAACCCGTTCAGCGCAGGTAGCGTCGTCACCGCTGCCTGCGTTTCCCTACGCGTCATCTCCCTCCTCTCTGCGGCTCATGCGGTCGCTCCCGGCTGAATACAGCAAAGTGAAGTGTGAATCAGCTCCCGAAACGGGTGCACCAGCGCAAAAATGCGTTGAAAAATTCGCCACCACCTGCCATTTGTTACCTCGTGATTACATTAATAAAACATATATTACATAATTATGTAACAATGGAGTCCTCTCATGTTCCGATTACGCCATCTCTCGCTTGCACTGCTTTTCACGTTATCCACGACCGCCCACGTCACGCATGCCGAAGGCGTGAAGGGGGGCGTTATCAATGTCGCAATGGTCGGGGAGCCGCCCACCCTGGATCCCATGCTCTCCACCGCCGATCTGGTCGGCACCATCACGCAGCATTTCTTCGAAACGCTCTATACCTTTGACGACGCGTGGAAAATCACCCCGCTGCTGGCGGCAGGCATGCCCACCATCAGCGATGACGGCAAAACCTACACGATCCCGCTGCGCCAGGATGTCACTTTCCAGGACGGGCAGCCGATGACGGCAAAAGACGTTTTAGCGTCTCTGCAGCGCTGGGAGAATGTCGCCAGCCGTGGCCGTCAGACCGGGAAGATCATAGACAGCATTAGCGCGCCGGACGATCACACCCTGCAGATCCAGTTAAAGCAGGCCTATGCGCCTCTGCTCGCGCTGCTGGCGATGAACAATTCGGCCGCGGTGATCATGCCTGCCACACAGACACAGGAAACACCGCTGAGCCATTTTATCGGCACCGGCCCCTATCAGCTCAAATCGCACCAGCCGGACCAGTATATTCAGCTGACTCGTTATGATGGCTACCGCAGTCTGGACGGGAAAAGCGACGGCTATGGCGGTGCCCGCAAACAATACCTCGACGAAATCCGCTTCGTGCCGGTACCGGATCCGAATACCCGTGTCGAAGGGGCCGTTGCCGGGCAGTTCCAGTATGCCGACGCCCTGCCCGTGGAATCCTACGACAAGCTGAAGAACGGCGTGGATAAACCCGAAATTCTGAAACCCTTTGGCTGGCCGGTGATGGTGATGAACACCAAACAGGGCCTGACCGCCAATCTGAAAATCCGCCAGGCCATTCAGGCGGCACTGGCCCCGCAGGATATGCTGACGGCGGCGTTCGGCTCCCCGTCCTTCTTCACCACAGACGGTGCCATGTATCCGCAAGGCAATATCTGGCATACCCAGGCAGGCACCGACCCCTATAAACCCATGGGGGATACCGCCAAAGCGCAAACGCTGCTGAAAGAGGCCAATTATCAGGGCCAGCCGCTGCGCATCCTGACCAGTCGTCAGTATGAGTTTCACTACAAGTTAGCCCAGGTGGCCCAGGCCTATCTGGAAGCGGCCGGTTTCAAGGTGAAGCTGGACGTTCAGGAGTGGGCTTCCCTCACCCAAAACCGCGCCAATCCGGAGCGCTGGGATATTTACATCAGCCACAGCCCTTTCCTGCCGGAACCGTCGCTGACGGGCATCATGGCGGACTCTGCGCCGGGCTGGTGGAGCAGCGACAAAAAGCATGCCGCGCTTGAGGCGTTCAATCGCGAGACCGATCCGCAAAAGCGTGTTGCGTTGTGGGCCAATGTGCAGAAAGCCATTTACGAAGATGTGCCGATCTTCAAAGTGGGCAACTTTAACGCCCTGTATGCCCAATCGCCGAAGTTACAGGGCGTGACACCTTCACCGTGGCCCTATTTCTGGAACGCCTGGCTGACGAAATAATCTGGAGCGGATCATGTTACGTATCCTTGTAAACCGTATTGGCGGCATGCTGGTGGTGATGCTGCTGGTCATTGTTCTGGTGTTTCTGATTATCCATATCACCCCGGGCGATCCGGCTGCGGTGATGCTGGGACCGGACGCCACCGCGGATGATATCGCCGCGCTGCGCGAGCAGCTCGGGCTGAACGCGCCGCTGTGGCAGCAGTTTGTGCACTATCTGAGCGGCGTGCTGCAAGGGGATTTAGGGCGTTCGCTGTTCCTGAATATCCCGGTCACCGAAGCGTTGTGGCAGCGGGCAGAACCGACGTTCTTTCTCACCCTCATGGCGCTGCTGGTGGCGACGTTTATCGCCCTGCCGATTGGGATCCTTTCAGCCTATTACCGCGGTTCCTGGTTCGATCAACTGGCGACCACGCTGGCCATGCTGTCGGCCAGCATACCGTCCTTCTGGCTGGGTCTGATTTTTATTCAGGTCTTTGCCGTGAAGCTCGGCTGGTTCGACACCTCCGGCTACGGCGGTCCCGATGCCACGCTGGCCAGTCGTCTTTCGCATCTGGTTATGCCTGCCCTGTCGCTGGGCGCGGTCTGCTCGGCACTGATTATGCGCTTTACCCGCGCCAGCATGCTGGACGTGTTGAACGACGATTATGTGCGTACCGCGCGGGCAAAAGGGATGTCCGAATATCGTGTGGTGGTGAAGCACGCGTTTAAAAATGCGCTGATCCCGGTGTTAACCGTCATTGGGCTGACCGCCGCGCTGCTGGTGTCGGGTGCCATCGTCACCGAAACCGTTTTTGGTTTACCGGGCATTGGTAGCCTGACGGTGTCCGCCGTTTTACGCCGGGATTATCCGGTGATTCAGGGAACGCTGCTGGTGGTTTCCGGCCTGTATGTGTTGATGAACTTTATTGTCGACATGCTCTATCTGTGGGTTGATCCGAGGGTCCGTTACGCATGAATACCACGCTTGCTTTGCCTCAGTCACCGCGGCTACTCAAAACACTGGTCGCTCGCCCCTCGACGACACTCGCCGCCGTTGTTTTCGGCCTCGTCGTGGTCGCGGCGCTGCTGTCCCCGTGGCTGGCCCCGTTTTCGGCCAGCCAGCTCTCGATAATCAATCGCCTGAAGGTGCCTGATGCCGTGCATCTGATGGGCACGGATGAACTCGGGCGCGACGTTTTCTCACGGCTTTTGATCGGCGGGCAAACGTCGCTGGGCGTCGGGCTTAGCGTGGTGGTCCTGACCGCCCTGTTTGGCGTCACGCTTGGGATCCTCGCGGGCTATTTTCGCCGTCTTGACGCCCCGCTTTCTCGTCTCATTGATGCGATGATGGCTTTTCCCGATATCCTGCTGGCGATTGCACTGGTGGCGGCTCTCGGTCCGTCCACCAGCAATGTGATCATCGCGCTGTCGGTGGTTTACACCCCACGCCTGGCACGCGTGATCCGCGCCTCTACGCTGGTTATCCGCGAGCTGCCCTATATTGAGGCCGCGAAAGCGCTGGGTGTCGCCACGCCGGTGATCCTCTGGCGACACATCCTGCGCAACCTCACGTCACCGCTGTTGGTGCAATGCACCTTTATTTTCGCTAACGCCATTCTGGCCGAAGCCGGCCTTTCGTTTCTCGGCGTCGGCATCTCGGCTGACATTCCTACGTGGGGAACCATGATAAGCCAGGGCCGCCAGTACATGGACCAGGCCGGTTGGATCATGCTGTTTCCCGGACTTGCCATTGTGATTACCGTGCTGTCGCTGCAGCTGTTAGGCGATGGTCTTCGCGACATGCTCGACCCCCGACTTGCTAAAGGTGCCTGATGAACAACGAACATTTGTCCCAAACCCCTGCTCTGTGTCTCCGTAACGTGAAACCCGTGGGTTTCCCCACTCAGATAGCGCCCGACAGCAAGGGCTGCATTGATATCCTGATCGGCGATGATGGCAACGTTATCCGCGCCGCCGCAGGCGTGAGTGTCGATTTACCTGCCGATGTCCGCATCGTGGAAGGCAACGGCGGCTGGCTCTCACCGGGCTGGACCGATCTGCACACCCACATCTGGTACGGTGGGACAGATATTTCACTCAAGCCCGAGGTCTGCGGGTTATCCCGGGGCGTGACCACGCTGGTGGATGCAGGCTCTGCAGGCGAGGCCAATTTCCACGGCCTGCGCGAACTGATTATCGAACCCGCCAGTGAAGATATTTTCGCGTTCCTCAATCTGGGCTCGATTGGCCTGGTGGCCTGCAACCGGGTCAGTGAACTGACCGGGCTGAGCTCGGTGGATATCGATCGTATCGCCGCCACCGTTGAAGCCAACCGCGATCTGATTGTCGGGTTGAAGGTGCGTGCCAGCGGCGTGATCACCGGCGGTTGGGACGTCGCGCCCGTGAAGCTGGCCAAAAAGCTTGGCCGGGTGCTGAAGCTGCCGATCATGGTGCACGTCGGCGAGCCGCTGCCGCTGTATGACGACGTGCTGCGCATTCTGGGCGAAGGCGACATCATCACTCACTGCTTTAACGGTAAGCTGGGCGGATCGATTCTGGAAGATGAAGAGCTTTACGAACTGGTCAAATCCTCCCGTGACCGGGGCGTCATCCTCGACGTCGGGCACGGCGGCGCTTCGTTCTCGTTTGACGTTGCCAGAGCGGCCCTCGGACAGGATTTGCTCCCGCACACCATTTCCACCGATATTCATAATCGCTCAATGCCGGGCTCGGTATGGGATATGCCCACCACCATGTCCAAACTGTTGTCCCTCGGCATGAAATTTGAGGATGTGATTGCGGCTTCCAGCACCACGCCGCGCCAGGTCATCAACCGCCCTTACGGCGATCAGCTTAAGCCTGGCGCCCGCGCTAACTTCACGCTGTTTGAACTGAATGACTCCGATCTGGTGGTAAAAGATTCCAAAGGCATCCCCAGCGCGCTGACAAAAGTGTTCGATCCCCGCTATGCCATTCTGGGTAACCGCGCCTGGCACGCCGAGCGCTATCAGCCCTCTCAGACTGCCCGAAAATGTACCTGCGGAGGCCATTTATGACGCCGTTGTCTGACGATCAAACGCTGCTCTCAGTGCGTAATCTGCGCACCTGTTTCGGGCAGAAGCGCCAACAGGTCACGCCGGTCGATGGTGTCACCTTCGACCTTAAGCGGGGCCAGACGCTGGCCGTCGTGGGCGAATCCGGTTCAGGAAAATCGGTCACCAGCCTGACGCTGATGGGGCTGCTCGGTAAACAAGGGCGTATCGGCGGCGGGGAAATCTATTATCGCGACAGGCAGCATCAGGTGCAGGCGCTGCACCAGTTTACCCCTGCGCAGTTTCGCCGACTGCGCGGCAAAGAGATGTCGATGATTTTTCAGGAGCCGATGACCAGCCTCAATCCTCTGTTTACCGTCGGGGAGCAGATCATGGAAATGCTGATGCTGCATCAGCCGTTATCCAAACAGCAGGCTCGCCGCAAGGCCATCGATATGCTGAAAAAGGTCGAGATCCCCGCCGCGGAAAGTCGCATTGACGACTATCCGCACAGTATGTCCGGCGGAATGCGGCAACGGGTCATGATTGCCCTTGCGTTGGCCTGCGAGCCTGCCCTGCTGATTGCCGATGAACCGACCACCGCACTGGATGTGACGATTCAGGCCCAGATTCTGGATCTGCTGAGACGGCTGCAACAGGAGTCCGGTATGGGCATTATTTTTATCACCCATAATCTCGGCGTCGTTGCGGAAATCGCTCAGGATGTGGTGGTGATGTACGCCGGTCGCGTTGTGGAGCATGCCCCGGTGGCCTCTCTTTTCGCACGCCCTGCCCATCCTTATACCCAGGGGTTGCTGGCCTGTACGCCGAATCATCACCTTCAAACCCGAGGAAAGATAGAGCGAGAAACGCTCTATGCGATCCCAGGCTCGGTGCCTTCTCTGCACGCGCTGCCCTCAGGCTGCGCTTTCTCTCCGCGCTGCAGCCAGGTGCGTGAGGAGTGTCGGACCCGTTCGCCGGAGCTGCGCCAACTGAGCGAAGGGACCTTTTCACGCTGCCTGTGGAGTGAATAAAGATGACCGCCAATCCCCCCTTGCTGAGTATCCAGGGACTGAGCCAGCATTTTAAAACTGCGGATGGCCGCACCGTTTACGCCGTTGAAAATCTGACTTTTGATATTCAGCGCGGCCGCACCGTCGGCCTGGTCGGTGAATCTGGCTCCGGCAAAACCACCGCCGGACGGGCAATCCTGCGATTACTGGAACCGACCGCCGGGCGCGTGCTGTTCGACGGCAGCGATGTGCTTAAACTCTCTCACCGGGAGATGAAACGTTACCGACAGAAAATGCAGATTATTTTTCAGGATCCCTTTTCGAGCCTGAATCCCCGCCTGCGCGTTTCAGCGATTATTGGCGAAGCGCTTGACGCCTGCGGCTATCCGAAAGGTGACGCTCGCCATCAGCGTATTGCCGAACTGCTGCAGCGCGTTGGGCTGCACCCGGAACACGCCAGCCGCTTCCCCCATGAATTTTCCGGGGGTCAGCGCCAGCGAATAGGCATCGCCCGTGCCATTGCCGTGGAACCGGAATTTATCGTGGCCGACGAATCCGTTTCGGCACTGGATGTCTCCGTGCAGGCCCAGGTACTGAATCTGCTGGGAGAATTACAGCAGTCTCTGGGGCTGACGCTGCTGTTCATCGCCCATGACTTAAGCGTGGTGGAATACCTGTGTGATGACGTGGTGGTGATGTATCTGGGTCGGGTCATGGAAAGAGGCACCTGCCAGCAGGTCTACAACAATCCCCGACACCCATATACCCAGGCGCTGCTTTCCGCGATCCCTCTGCCGGAGCCGGGAAGGCAAAAACAGCGCATCGTGCTGAAAGGGGATATCCCAAGCCCGATTTCGCCCCCCACAGGGTGCGTTTTTCGTACCCGCTGTGCCTTTGCTACCGACCAGTGCGCGCAGGACGTGCCGCCAGAACAGGCGGCGGAAGATAACACGCCCGCCGCACCCCATTGGGTCAGCTGTATACGCGCCAGCGAAATTCCCACTTATTCGCCCGTTTGACCATTAAGGAAATCAGTATGAGCACTGAGTCTTTCAGCGATACGCCGTATCACCGTTTGCAGGCACAAGGGATCACGCTGCCAGCCTCACCGACGCCGATCGCCAATTTCAGCTCACATGTCATCGTCGGCAATCTGCTGTTCCTCTCCGGTCAGGGGCCGGTTGAAGCCGATAACACCAAGCATCAGGGGAAAGTCGGGAAAACCGTCACCACCGAAGAAGCCTATCAGCATGCGCGCCTGACGGGGGTCAATCTGCTGGCGGTTATCCATGAAGCGTTGGGCGATCTGGGTCGGGTGAAACAGGTGGTGAAACTGCTTGGCATGGTCAACGCCTGCGAAGAATTTCGTGAGCACCCCAAGGTCATCAACGGCTGTTCTGACCTGCTGGTCAGCGTGTTTGGTGCCCAAGGGATCCACTCGCGCTCCGCCGTCGGGTTCTCCTCGTTGCCTGACCAAATCACCGTTGAAATTGAAGCCATTGTGGCCTTTGAATGAGAGTCTGCCTGATGAACAATTCTGAACTCGCGAAAGCCCTGAACCTCACGCCGGTCATCAACGTGTCTGGCACCATGACCTATCTGGGGGCGTCGATTGTCGTCCCGCAGGCCATCGAGGCGATGACGAAGATCCTGCCTGAATTTGTCAAAATGGAGGAGCTACAGCGTTTCGCCAGTCGCACCATTGCCCGCCTGACGGGCAGTGAAGCCGGGTTTATTACCGCCTCCTGTGCGTCCGGAATTTCTTTGGCGATAGCCGGGTGTATGACCAAAGATAACCTGTTGGCCGTCGAAGCGTTGCCCGAAACGGCAGCACCGTACGACGTGGTGATTCAGGCCGGGCACAATGTTAGCTACGGCGCGGCGGTCGATCAGGCGGTTCGTTTAACCGGTGCGCGCTGCGTGCAGGCGGGTCAGGCCACCCAGTGCCAGCCCTATCATCTGGAGCAGAGCATCAACGAAAACACCGTTGCCGCGCTGTACGTTGTGTCGCATCACGTGGTGGAGTACGGCCAACTTCCGCTGTCACTGTTTTGCGAAATTGCCCATGCGCGTGGCGTCCCGGTCATTGTCGATGCAGCTTCCGAATATGATTTACGCCGTTTTCTTGCCGACGGCGCCGATATCGTGCTTTATTCCGGACACAAGTTTCTTGGCGGCCCTACGTCCGGCATTGTCGCCGGGAAGAAGGAACTGGTGCGCTACGCCTGGCTGCAAAATCGCGGTATTGGACGTGGAATGAAGGTGGGAAAAGAGAGCGTATACGGAGCCATTGCCGCGCTTGAGGCGTGGGAAACCCGCGATCACCAGAGAGTCCGCGATAATGAAACGCGCATTCTCGACCTGTGGGTAGCGGGCCTGGCAAACATTCCAGGCGTTCAGGCCGCACGTGAAGCGGATCCCACCGACAATCCTCTTGAGCGTTGTAAAATTACCCTCGATCCCACGCTGACCCGAACCACCGCATGGGATTTGGCTCAGACGCTCGCCGCGGGCAAACCTTCGATCATCGTGCGGGATCATCTGGCGGAAAAAGGGTATTTTTACCTCGATCCCTGTAATCTGCATCCAGGACAGGAAGAGGTCGTGCTGGCTCGCTTGCGTGAAGCGCTGGCAGCCGCCCGTGAAGCCCCGACAGCCAAAAAGACCGCCTTTGCGGAAATCTTAAAACAGCGCCAACAGGCGATTTTGCGGTGGCCAGACTGAGCGCTGGCGAATGAACGAGAAAGGTCATGAGCGTGACAATCGAAGAGTTTTCCCCAAAGAAACGGCAGCGCACCAGCGGTATCGATCGTGCGCTGCAAATCATGGATTTATTACAGCAGCGCCAGCAGGCGCAGACCTGTTATGAAATCGCTCACCAGGTTGGCGCGCCGCTCTCCACCGTCTATTCGATTGTGGACGATCTGGTGAGCAAATCGCTGCTTGAGCGAGACGTTAACGGGCAGGTCTGGTTTGGGCCACGACTGTATTACTACGGTCTGACCTACAGCCGCCACCTGGATACGCTGACCATCGCCGCGCAGGAAATGGAACTCCTCAACCAGCAGTGCGGCGAAATCGTGCAGATTTGTGGTCGGGATGGTGACAGGATGGTGGTTCTGGCGATGGCGGAAGGTCGGGACCATTTTCATGTGGCCTCACGGGTTGGCACTCGCATCCCGCTGAACTGGTCCGCTTCGGGGCGTCTGCTGGTGGGACATTTACCGCTTGCTGAGCGAGAAGCGCTGTTCGCCGCCTCGGCGGAACCGTCCCCCACCGGGCGCGCGGAAACGGACCCCGTGATTCTGGCTAAAAGTGCGGGCGAGTTGCTGGCGCAACGGCTGTCGATTCAGGCCGGGGAGTCCGATTTCTCCGTTGCCTGTATCGCCGCACCGGTGTGTGATGCCCAGGGCGTGTGTCAGATAACGGTGTCTATTGTGGTCCCGGCCAGCAAAGCCGTGCAACGGCAGCCCGATCTTCGGGCACTGGTGCAGGCCTGCGCCAGCCAGGTTGAACGCCGCCTTGGCTGGCAAACGCCAGCACCGCGATAAAAAAGTCCCTGACTCAAAAAGCCTGTTTGCCGACAGGCTTTTGCTTTTCTGACCCCGTCTTTATTGATCCCTCGCCTCTGTCTGCTTTTGTTTCACATTTCTGTGACATATTATCGGGAGAAACCGCAGAGATGACACAGGGAGCGAAGGATGATCAACAAGGCAACCGGCCTGACCCCGGAACAAGCGCTGGAAAAGCTCGATGCGCTGTACAATCAATCGGTCGCGTCACTGCGTGAAGCGATTGGCCGCTACATCAACCACAATACCCTGCCGACGCCTGAAGAACGCGCCAAAGGGCTTTTTGTCTATCCGTCACTGTCCGTCTCATGGGATGGCGAAGCCCACAATGCGCTGAAAACCCGCGCCTGGGGCCGTTTCACCCACTCCGGCTGTTACTCCACCACCATCACCCAGCCCACCCTGTTCCGCCCTTATCTGCTCGAGCAGCTGACCTCGCTGTATCAGGACTACGGTGCGAACATCACCGTTGAGCTGTCGCAGCATGAGATCCCGTATCCGTATGTCATTGACGGTTCGACGCTGACGCTGGACCGCTCGATGAGCGCCGGACTGACCCGTCATTTCCCGACCACCGATCTGGCGCAAATTGGCGATGAAACCGCCGATGGCCTGTTCCACCCGACCGAGCGCTACCCGCTGTCGCATTTTGATGCCCGCCGCGTAGATTTCTCCCTCGCCCGCCTGCGTCATTACACCGGCACGCCGGTCGAACACTTCCAGCCCTTCGTGCTGTTCACCAACTACACCCGCTATGTGGATGAATTTGTGCGCTGGGGCTGTAGCCAAATTCTCGATCCGGACAGCCCGTATATTGCGCTCTCCTGTGCGGGTGGCGTGTGGATCACCGCCGATACCGAAGCCCCGGAAACCGCCATTTCCGATCTGGCATGGAAAAAACACCAGATGCCGGCCTGGCACCTGATCACCAAAGACGGTCAGGGAATTACGCTCATCAATATTGGCGTGGGCCCGGCGAATGCTAAAAATATCTGCGACCATCTGGCCGTGCTGCGTCCGGACGTGTGGATGATGATTGGCCACTGTGGCGGCCTGCGCGAAAGCCAGACCATTGGCGATTACGTGCTGGCGCACGCGTACCTGCGTGACGATCACGTGCTGGATGCCGTTCTGCCGCCAGACATCCCCATCCCAAGCATCGCCGAAGTGCAGCGCGCGCTGTACGATGCCACCAAAGAAGTGAGCGGCATGCCGGGGGAAGAGGTGAAACAACGTCTGCGTACCGGGACGGTGGTCACCACCGACGACCGTAACTGGGAGCTGCGCTACTCAGCCTCTGCCCTGCGCTTCAATCTTAGCCGCGCGGTGGCGATTGATATGGAAAGTGCCACTATTGCCGCACAGGGCTACCGTTTCCGCGTTCCCTACGGCACACTGCTGTGCGTCTCAGATAAACCCCTGCACGGCGAAATCAAGCTCCCCGGTCAGGCCAACCGCTTTTATGAAGGGGCCATTTCCGAACACTTACAAATTGGCATCCGGGCCATCGATCTGCTGCGTGCCGAAGGCGACAAGCTGCATTCACGCAAGCTGCGTACCTTCAACGAGCCGCCGTTCCGTTAATCGTAAGGATAAGAAGAATGCAAAACACAACGCCGCTTTCCGCACTGCGCGATTGGCTAAAATCACAGGGCCTCGATGGCATGATCGTACCGCGCGCAGATGCCTGGCAGAGCGAATATGCCGCCCCGCACGATGACAAACTTGCGTGGGTCTCCGGCTTCACCGGCTCCGCTGGCGTCGCGCTGGTGTTACAGGATCGCGCGCTGATTTTCGTTGATGGTCGCTATCAGGTTCAGGTACGCAACGAAGTGGATCTGCAGGCGTGGGAAATCCACCATCTGCACAACGATCCGCTGGAACGTCATCTTCCCACTGGCAGCCGGATTGGTTTTGATCCGCTGCTGATGGTGAACAGTCAGTTTGAATTACTGAACGCCGCAGCCGGTGAGCTGGTGGCGTTGAAGGACGACCCGTTTGCCCAGGTGTGGCAGGACCGCCCGGCCGCGCCGTGTGGTGCCATTCGCGAAATGCCGCTGGCCATTGCCGGTGAAACCAGCGAAGCGAAACGCGCGCGTATCGCCGCGGACCTGGATGCCCATGGCGCGGACTTTCTCGCCATCACCCAGCCGGACAACATCGCCTGGCTGCTCAACGTGCGCGGCGCGGATATTGCCACCAGCCCGGTGCCGCTGTCCTTCGCCCTGCTCAGCCGTAACGGTGACGTGGAATGGTTTGTCGATGCGGCCAAAACCGCTGGCCTGCCACAAGCTCTGCTTGGCAGCCTGACGCTATCGCCGATGGATCAGCTGGTGGCGCGATGCCAACAGGTCGCACACGGCAAACGCGTTCTGCTGGATGCCGACAGCGCCCCTGTTGCCCTGCGCTTTGCCGTGGAACAGCACGGTGGCGACGTGGTCTGGCACGCTGACCCGATAACCTTTATCAAAGCCACCAAGAATGACGTGGAGCTGGAAGGTTACCGCGACAGCCACCAGAAAGATGGCGCGGCATGGGTGAATTTCCTCGCCTGGCTGGCCCATGAGGTTCCGGCGCGTATCGCCGCAGGCAACCCGCTCACCGAGCTGGAAGCGCAGGCGAAACAACAGACCTTCCGCGAGCAGCAGGAACACTTTATCGAGCCTAGTTTCGGCACGATTTCCGCCGCCGCGGCTAACGCTGCAATGTGTCATTACCACTCCAGCGAAGCCACCAACACGGCGATTACCGCAGACAGCTTTTATCTGAACGATTCTGGCGGTCAGTACAGCAACGGCACCACGGATGCCACGCGGACGCTGTCGTTTGCGCCGCTCGATCCGAAGCGCAAACTGCACTACACCGCCGTATTGAAAGGTTTTCTGTCGGTTATTTCCCTGCAGTTTCCGTCGGGCAGCTTTGGTCATCAAATTGATGCCTTCGCGCGTCGCGCATTGTGGGAGCTGGGTCTGGACTTCGATCACGGCACCGGTCACGGCGTCGGCCATCAGTTGTTGATCCACGAAGCCCCGCATCGTATCGCCAAAAAGGTCAACCCGTGGCCACTGGCAGCAGGGAACATCATCACCATCGAACCGGGTTATTATCTGGAAGGCGAATACGGGATCCGTATCGAAAACCAGGTCGAAGTGGTGGAATCCCAGCCGGGCTTCTGCAAGTTCGCGTCACTGACGATGATCCCTATCGATCTGAGTCAGGTGGAAATGAACCTTCTGAACGAGCAGGAAAAACAGTGGTTGGATGATTATCACCAGCTCGTGCGCGAAACCCTGTCCCCGTTGGTAGAGAGCGAGGCACGTCCGTGGCTGTTTACCGCGACGGCACCGGTGCGGGTGCAGCGCAGCTAATCGAAAAAAACCGGGTGGCGCTTCGCTTACCCGGCCTACGCTTCAGTTGTCCTTTGTAGGCCCGTGCAAACGAAGTGCCGCCGGGCGAAATGAGTGCCTTACCCGGCCAACGCTTCGGTTGTCCTTTGTAGGCCCGTGCAAACGAAGTGCCGCCGGGCGAAATGAGTGGCTTACCCGGCCAACGCTTCGGTTGCCCTTTGTAGGCCCGTGCAAACGAAGTGCCGCCGGGCGAAATGAGATGCTCACCCGGCTCCGGACCTGTCAGCGGAATATACCGCTGACAACCGCTTCGCCCACCCGGGCATAGCCGCGGTACATGCCCTCACTGTTGAAGGGTAACGCGATATTGCCCTGCGCATCGACCGCAATCAGCCCGCCCTCGCCGTTGATCAGCGGCAATTTCTCCATCACCACCTTGTTGGCCGCCTGCTCGAGCGACAGGCCCGCGTAGTCCATCAGGGCGCAGACGTCATACGCGGCCACACCGCGAATAAACATTTCCCCCGTGCCGGTACAGGACACCGCGGCGGTTCGGTTGTTGGCATAGGTTCCCGCGCCAATCACCGGGCTGTCGCCTAAGCGACCTGGGCGCTTATTGGTCATGCCGCCGGTAGAGGTGGCGGCCGCAATATTGCCCCACGCATCCAGCGCCACCGCACCGACCGTGCCGAACTTTTTATCCTCATCAATCGGCGCCGCCGCACTGTGATCCAGCACGAAGGCATCCCCCTGCTGCTGGCGGACGCGGTACAGCTGCTCACGACGAAACTCTGTCGAAAAGTAGTCATTGTCGACCAGCGTCATTCCACACTGGCTCGCAAACTGCTCTGCCCCTTCGCCCACCAGCAACAGATGCGGGCTCTCTTCCAGCACGGCTCGCGCCGCTAACACCGGATTTTTGATGCGCGTGACACAGGCCACGGCACCGGCATTCAGATCGTGGCCGGTCATCACCGCGGCATCCATTTCATGCGTTTCCTGCTGGGTAAAAACGGCCCCTTTCCCGGCATTAAACAGCGGGCACTCCTCCAGCAGGCGGACAGCCTCGCTCACCACCTCTAGCGCACTGTGCTTTGCTTCCAGCATCGCCTGCGCGGTGGTCAGAATGTGCCGCAGCGCGTGGTGGTACTCTTCCTCTTTTTGCGGCGAAATGGTGCGTTGGCTTATCGTGCCAGCACCGCCATGGATAACAATGACAGGAACAGCAGTTTTCATAGCGGGATTGTCTCGATGTGGTGACAGGCAACCTGGCTGCCGTCGATGGGACGAAGTTGGGGTTCCTGCTGACGACATAACTCAGTCGCAAAGGGGCAACGTTTATGAAATGCACAGCCTGACGGCGGATGCAACGGACTGGGGAGTTCCCCTTTCACTTCAATTTTAATCCGCCGCTCCGCCGGATTAATGCTGGGCGTCGCCGACAGCAGCACCCGGGTGTAGGGATGCAGCGGGCGCTGATAGAGATCCTCTTTGCGGCTCATCTCCACCACCCGCCCCAAATACATCACCATCACATCGTGGGCGACGTGCTCCACCACCGACAGGTTGTGGGAGATAAAGACATAGCTGGTGCTGAATTCCTGCTGCAGATCCATAAACAAATTCAGCACCTGCGCCTGAATCGACACATCCAGCGCCGAAGTCGGTTCATCCGCAATCACAATTTTAGGGTTGAGGATCATGGCGCGGGCGATAGCAATACGCTGACGCTGGCCGCCGGAGAACATATGCGGATAGCGGTCGGCATGTTCAGGGCGCAGGCCGACTTTCGTCATCATGGTACGCACCCGCTCTTCGCACTCTTTCGCCGTCAGCGCGAAGTTTCGCTGCAGCGGGTCGCTAAGCTGGCGGCTGATTTTGCTGCGCGGGTTCAGCGAACCATAGGGATTCTGGAACACCATTTGCACTTTATTGCGCATCGCCTTGCGCTGCGAGGCGCTTGCCTGCGCCACATTCTGCCCATCGACAATCAGCGTACCGGAGGTCGGCGTGTCGATAAGCGTGAGCTGGCGCGCCAGCGTCGATTTGCCACACCCGGATTCGCCAACGACCGCCAGCGTTCGTCCCTGTTGCAGCGAGAAGCTGACGCCGTTGAGCGCCTTCACTTCCGCCGCCGGGCGGAATAACCCCCGCTGCACCTGGAAATAGCGCTTCAGATCCATCGCCTGTAAAACGGTATCCATCATCCACCTTCTCCGTTCAGAGGGTAATAGCAGCGCACCTGACTGTGGTCCATCGGCCTGACGTCAGGCGGCCGCTGCAAACAGGTTTCTTTGACATAGGGACAACGGGGTGCCAATAAACACCCCACAGGACGGTCAAACTGACCCGGCACGATGCCCGGCAGCGTGAACAACCGCGTGGCCCCTTTGCTGTGCTCAGGGATGGATTTCAGCAAGGCCTGGGTGTAGGGATGATGAGGCTTTTCAAAAATCGTCGGCACCGACGCAATCTCCATCCATTGCCCGGCGTACATCACCACCGCTTTGTGAGCCACTTCCGCTACCACCGCCAGGTCGTGGGTGATCAGGATCAGCGCCATATTCTGCGTTTTCTGCAAACTCACCAGCAGCGCCATGATCTGCGCCTGAATGGTCACATCGAGCGCCGTGGTCGGCTCATCGGCGATCAGGAGTTTGGGTTTACAGGCAATCGCCATCGCGATGGCCACCCGCTGGCTCATTCCGCCGGAAAGTTGATGGGGGTAAGCATCAATGCGGCTTTCCGGATCCGGAATTTCGACCAGCCGCATTAGCTCCAGCACGCGCTGCTGTAACGCCGCGCCGCGCAAGCCCTGATGCAGGGTCAGCACCTCCCTGATCTGATGCCCGACGGTGTAGCAAGGATTCAGCGACATCATCGGATCCTGAAAAATCATCGCGATATCTTTGCCAATAATTTTTCGCCGCTGTCGTGAGGAGAGGGTCAACATATCATGACCATCAAAGCGCAGGGTCTGTGCGCTGACGCGCCCCTGCTTTTCCAGTAGCCCCATCATCGCCATCATGGTGACCGACTTGCCGGAGCCAGATTCCCCGACAATGCCGACAATTTCACCCGGCTCAACCGTGAGCGTCATGTTTTCGACGGCTCGAAACGGTTTCTTCACCGCACCAAACTCCACGGAGAGCTGGTTAATCTCTAAGAGGCTCATGGTTAACCTGCCTGCTTCAGTTTCGGATCCAACGCGTCGCGCAGACCATCGCCAATCAGGTTGATGGCAATCACCGACAGCAAAATCGTCACCCCAGGTGCGGTGACAATCCACCATGCCCGCTCAATATAGTCGCGCGAAGAGGCCAGCATGGTTCCCCATTCCGGCACCGGTGGCTGGATCCCCAGCCCGAGAAAACCGAGCGCGGCAATATCGAGGATGGCAGACGAAAAGCTCAGGGTCATATGCACGATAAGCGGGGCCATGCAGTTGGGTAAAACGGTGCAGAACATCACCCGTAACGTGCCCGAACCGCCCATTCGCGCGGCCAGCACATAATCACGTTCCCGTTCGCCCATGACCGACGCTCTCGTCAGACGGACGTACCCCGGCAGCGATGAAATGGCGATGGCGATCATCGCATTGAGCAGGCCGGGGCCTAAGACCGCCATAATGGCCACCGCCAGCAGCAGCGTCGGCATTGAGAGCATGATGTCCATCAGCCGCATGGTCACCGCCCCAAGGGTACGCGGATAAAAGGCAGCAAAAAGTCCAAGAATAATGCCTGGGATCAGGGCAATCATCACCGCACAAAAGCCCACAAACAGTGACATACGAGCGCCGAACATCAGACGGGAGAGTAAATCGCGCCCGACCTCATCGGTCCCCAGTAAAAAGCGGTTGCTGCCGCCGGTTTCCCATACCGGTGGCTGCATCGCATGGTCACGAAACTGCTCAATCGGGTCGTGCGGGGCAATCCACGTCGCCAGCACAGCCACCAGCAGCACCAGACCCAGAAAACACAACCCTGCCAATGCGCCTTTGTTGGCAGAAAAATGGTGCCAGAATATCCGCAGAGGGGAGATGTAATGCCCCGCCTCTTTCCCCGTTTCTGCAGGTAATTCCGCGCCGACCGAAGCCATATTTGTCATAATAAACAGCCCTTTGATTAATTGTGCCGGATGCGAGGGTTCACGACCCCGTACAGAATATCGACGACAAAATTGGTGATGATCACCAGCGTCGCCACCAGCAGGATGCCGTTCTGGACCACCTGATAATCACGGCGGCCAATGGCCTCAATCAGCCATTTACCAATCCCAGGCCAGGAGAAAATGGTCTCAGTCAGCACCGCGCCGCCCAACAGCTGGCTGACGCTTAAACCAATCATGGTCAGCACGGGGATCAGGGCATTGCGTAAGGCATGGCCGAAAATCACCTTCCAGGGCGATAATCCTTTAGCCCAGGCGGTGCGGACGTAATCTTCACGGAGCACTTCCAGCATCGACGAGCGCGTCATACGGGAGACAATCGCCAGCGGGATGGTGCCCAGCACAATGGCGGGCAGGATCAGGTGCTTCAGGGCATCCCAAAACGCCCCCTGATTCCCCACCGGATCCTGATATTGTGCAATCAGGGTGTCGACCAGCATCAGGCCGGTGTGCGGCTCAATATCAAAGGCCAGGTCGATGCGCCCGGATACCGGCGTCCAACCGAGCCTGACGGAGAAGAACATGATCAGAATCAGGCTCCACCAGAAAATCGGCATTGAGAAGCCGGTCAGGGAGAGGCCCATCACCCCGTGATCGAAAATGGAACCGCGCTTCACCGCCGCCACCACGCCGAGCGGGATCCCCACGCCGATGGCCAGAATCATCGCCACGATCGACAGCTCCAGGGTGGCAGGAAACAGCGTCATAAATTCATGAATCACCGATTCCTGCGACGTGTAAGAGGTCCCCAGATCGCCATGCAGCAGATGCACCAGATAGTTGAAATACTGCTGGGGAAGGGGCAAATCCAGACCGAGCTTTTTCAATGCTGCCGCATGATATGCCGCATCAAGCCCCCGGGCACCGGCCATGATCTCCACCGGATCGCCGGGGATCAGACGTACCAGCATAAATGTGATGAAGGTGATGCCGAGAAACGTCGGGATCAGCAGCACCATCCTTTTTAGAATAAATGTATACATGAGAGTGATGACAAACCTCTTAGCGTGGCGCAATGCGCCTATTTACCGCCATCCACCGACAGCACCTGTCCGGTTATCCAGCTGGCATACGGTGAGGCAAAGAACAGCACCGCATGGGCAATATCTTCCGGAGTGCCCAGGCGACGGGTCGCTATCTGGCCGAGGATCTGCTGTTGACGCGCCTCACCAAATTTCTGCCACTGACGCTCACTGTTCGGGTTTGAGCGAATAAAGCCGGGCGCAACGCTGTTGACCGTAATCCCGAACTCACCCAGCTCATGCCCCAACTGCCGGGTTAAGCCAATCTGTGCCGCTTTTGCCGCGGCATAGGCCTGAATACCGGTCAGACTGACCCCAAGCCCGGCGCCGCTGGAAATATTGATAATGCGGCCAAAACCTGCGGCCTTCATGCCCGGTGCGACGGCCTGGCTAAACAGGAAGGTACTGTCGACGTTGACCTGAAACAACGCATGCCACTGGGCGAGGGAGACCGCCTCCAGCGGTTGTCCCTCCTGCCCTCGCACGCCTCCTGCGCAGTTCACCAGAATGTCGACGTGCCCGGTCTGCCCGACAAACTGCTGCACCTGCGCCGGGTCGGTCGCGTCCAGTACGCCTGCCGTGGCCTGCGGGCCGCAGTTTTCCCGGGTGATGGCCAGCGCCTGTTCGTCGATATCACAAACCGCAACCCTGGCACCCAGCCCGGCGAAAGCGCAGGCAATCGCCCGGCCAATGCCCTGTCCGGCGCCGGTCACGAGGACCTGTTGGGTGGAAAAATCGAATTTCATCTCATCCTCCTGCACGTTAGTCCCAAGGGCCTTCAAGAATGCTGCGGGTTTCCTTAATCGCGATAGTCCACATGGCGGTTTCTTCCTCTTCGGAGCGCTGGTACCAGCCGCCAAAGTTGCCATCGCCTAAATAGGCTTTCGCCTGCGCCGGGTTCATCACGTGCAGGCGCTGGTAATCGGCCGCCGGTTTTTGTTCCGCCGGGCAGGGAGCATCCGCTAACCGCGTCCACGGCAGGTTTTCCATCCAACTGGCATGGGAAGACGTAGCATCCACAGACCGCACATAGGCCAGCGTCTGTGGTGCATTCCACCAGTTATAAAAGCGCACTTTGATTTGCGGATGTTGCAGCATCCACTCGCTGACCGCGCTGGCCGCAGGCTGATTGCCGCCGTGTCCATTCACGAAAACGATGCGCTTAAACCCGGAGCGCGCCAGGCTGTCCAGAATGTCGTGGATCACCCGCACGTAGGTCTCCACGCGCAAATTGATGGTGCCCGGATAATCAGAAAAATACGGTGTAATACCAAAAGGCATCGCCGGGTAAACCGGGATCCCCAGCGGCTCGGCGGCGTCATTGGCAATTTTTTCCGCCAGCAGCATATCCACGGCCAGGCTTAAATAGGCGTGCTGTTCCACGCTGCCGAGCGGCACCACCGCCCTGTCGTCCTGCTGCAGATAGGCGTCCAGTTGCATCCAGTTCATGTTGGCAATTTTCATCTTCGTTCTCTTTGTTGTCAGACAGAGGGGTAAAGTGCGCGATATTTTTGTTCCAGATACCCCAAATACGGCCCCGCATCGAGGGCGCTGCCGGTGACGCGCTGAAGGAGTTCACCGGGCTGGAAGGTGCGGCCATGCTGATAAATTTGCGCGGTCAGCCATTCACGCAGAGGCTGATAGTCGGCGCGGTTGATGGCTTTCTGAATGTCCGGGGAGCTTTGCAGCGCCGTGGCCATAAACTGTGCCCCCATGACGTTGCCCAGGGTGTAGGTTGGGAAAGATCCCATCATGCCCTTCGACCAGTGAATATCCTGCAGCACGCCGTGGCTATCGTCTGGTGCCGGGATGCCTAAATAGTGCTGTAACTTTTCCGACCACAGCCCTGGCAAATCGTCCACGCGAACACTGCCGTCAATCAGGCCAATCTCCAGCTCAACGCGCAGCATAATGTGGAAGTCATAGGTCAGCTCATCGGCCTCAACACGGATGGCGCTCGGTTCTGAGCGGTTGATTGCACGATAGAACTGGCCAACGTCGATATCCTCCAGCACGCCAGGGAACGTGGACTGCAATAGCGAGAAGTGGTGCTGCCAGAAAGTCAGAGAGCGGCCGATACGGTTCTCCCACAGGCGGGACTGTGACTCATGCAACCCAAAGCTGGCACCAGCCACCGCGTATAACCCCGTCAGATCCAGCGTTAACGCCGTGTCGCTCAGTGCCGGATCGACGTTCTGCTCATACATACCGTGGCCGGCTTCATGCAGGGTGCCAAACAGGCCCGCGTTAATAAAATGAGGATTAAAACGCGTGGTAATCCGTACATCGTCGCGGCTCATCGAAATCTCAAACGGGTGCGTGGTGGTATCCAGTTTTCCACGCGTAAAGTCATACCCAATCCTGGTGGCCAGGTGTGTTGAAAGCTGCCGCTGCTGTGCTTCGGGATAGTGGCGAAATAAGAAATGATTATCCGGCTTCGGGGCCGCGTGAACGGCGCGGGCCAGTGGAATGAGCCGGGACTGGAGTTGCTCAAACAGCCCCTGGAGCGCAGGTAATTTCAGCCCCGGTTCGTATTCATGCATCAGGGCTTCATACGGATGATTCTCGTAACCGACCGCATCGGCAACGCGGCGCTTAAGCTCAACGATTTTCTCCAGATACGGTTTAAACGCCGCGAAATCATTTTTGGCCCTCGCCTCCCGCCAGACCACTTCGGCGACGGAAGTCAGATGAGCCTGCGTTGCCATCAGCTCCGCCGGGATTTTCTTATGCCAGACAATAGCCTCATCCAGCGCCCGATGGGCATTGCGCTGCTGTAACGTCAGGCCGGGCTGTTTTTTATCATGGGCCAGCGCGGCAGCAAAATCGGCGGACAATAAGAGCTGCTGGGCCAGCGTATTGAGCGTGGCAACCTGTAATCCACGGCGGCGGCTTGCGGCATCCGGCATTCCGGTACTGGCATCCCAGTTCAGCAAATTAATACTGTTCAACACATCACTCAGACGTGCGACATACTCATTCAGCGTCAAATGATTCATTTTTTACCTTTGGCGATAAAAAGGCTTATTAAGACATTACGCGAAAAGTCTCCCCTCCTTTTACCGAGGGGAGTCGCTGTTATTGCGTAATATCGGCATCGGCGTAGTTATTTAACGTCAACGGACTGGCCACAATTCCGCTGACGTTTTTATTCACTGCCAGCGCATTCAATGGATAAAATAATGGGATCCAGGGCATTTCATCGTGGAAAATAACCTGAGCCTGCTGATAAAGCTGAGTACGCTTCTCTTTATCCGATTCGGCACGGGCATCTTTCAGCAGCTGGTCGAAATCTTTCTGGCACCAGCGCGAGAAGTTACCGCCATCCTGCAAACCGGCGCAGGATAAGTTATTGGACAGGAAGTTATCCGGATCGCCATTGTCCGATGACCAGCCCAGCATGGCCGACATATGTTCGCCATTGCGGGCACGGCGCAGCAGCTCACCCCATTCGATGGTTTTTACGTCCATATTGACGCCAATCTTTTTGAAATCGGCCTGCAGCATTTCTGCGCTCAACTTAGGATTTGGGTTCGCACCGCTGGTCCCCGGACGCGCCCACACCTCCATGTTAAAGCCGTTCGGGTAGCCCGCCTGGGCTAACAGCGCTTTCGCTTTATCAATGTCCAGGGTCAGCGGTTTGATCGTTTTGTTGTAGCTCCACTGCGATTCCGGGTACGGGTTGGTGGCCGGTGCTGCGGCATCTGCCGTCACCACCTTAATCATGTTCGGTCTGTCGACCGCCAGCGCCAACGCCTGACGCACGAGTTTATTATCCAGCGGTGGCTTCTGGGTGTTTAGCTGCAAATAGGCGCTGGTCAGGGCGGAGCCCTTAATCAGCTTGAGCTTCTGATCCTGCTCGATGGCGGCCCAATCCTGCGGATTTGGATACAGCATCACGTTACACTCCCCGGCCTTCAGGCGCTGCAAGCGCACAGAGGCATCGGTCGCGATACTGAAAATCAGCTGGTCAATTTTAGGCTTCCCGCGGAAATAGGTCGGGTTCGCTTCGTAACGAACCATTTGGTCCTTCACGTAGCGCTTGAAAATAAACGGCCCGGTGCCCACCGGTTTAGTATCCATATCATGCAGGCTATTGGTTTTCTCAAGCTGCGCGGCATATTCCTGCGACAGAATGGAGGTAAAGCCCATCGCCAGATCGGCAAGGAACGGGGCTTCCGCATGGTTCAGCTCAATGGTGACGGTATTATCATCGACGGCAGTAATGGATTTCACTAACGCTTTAAAATCCATCGCCTGAGCATAGAACCACCCCTGAGGCGCGGCTTTGTACCAGACGTTATTCGGGTCAATCTGACGCTGCAGGCTGTAAACCACATCCGCAGAGGTCATGGGTCTGGTAGGTTTAAACCAGGGTGTGGTGTGGAACTGGACATCTTTGCGTAGATGGAAAGTGTAAGTCTTGCCATCAGGGCTGATATCCCAACTTTCGGCTAATGCCGGGCGCAGTTCAGTGGTCCCCGGTTTAAATTCAATCAGCCGGTTATAAATCGCCTCAGAGGCAGCATCGGCAGTAGAGTTAGCATGATATAACGAATAATCAAACCCATCAGGGCTGGCTTCGGTACAGACTTTCAGCGTTTTAACCTGATCCGCAGCATACGTCATGCCGCTAAGAAGTAATAAAGAGGCACCCACACTAAGCGTAAATTGTTTAATCACGATAACTCCTGCCGAATATTTAATAGGACTCACCCAGGTTAATGTTTGCCCGGAGAGCAGTGTTTTTTATATGCTGCTCCATGGCGGTTCGAGCTAAATGCGGCTCATTCATTTTTATTGCCAGGAAAATTTGTCGGTGTTCTTCAAGCGTGGGTTCCATATCTTTAAAATTCCCATGCGGCGGCATTTTGCTTTGTTCGTAAGGTTTACGAATCAATTTGATAATTTCGTGCAAAAGGCGGTTATCCGCGACGCGGATGATATGGGCATGAAATTCCAGATCGCACAGCTTTACCCGTAATAAATCCCCTTCCTTCGCCGCCTGGAAAGAGAGTTCAATGGACCGCTCTAATATCTGGATATCCTGTTCTGTCGCATTCAGCGCCGCATTCGCCGCGGCAAACCCTTCTAACTGCCGGCGTATCGCCAGCACTTCGGCCAGCGTGTAATCATCGCGGGTCCATACCCTCTCGACGGGTTGTGGTTCGCAAATGTAAACCCCTTTGCCCGGCTGAATGCTCAGCATGCCACGCGATTCAAGGTGGCTTAACGTCTCGCGCAGCGAGGTCCGGCTGAGATTCAACAACCGGGCCAGTTCGTGCTGGGAAGGCAGTCGTTCACCGACCTGCCACTCTCCGCCACTGATGCGGGTTTCGATTTCTTTTATCGCCTGCTGGACGACGGAGGTTCTGGTAGTAGCCACAAATTTCCCTTTCAGCTGATTAGACAGGTCGTACCGGTTGTATTTGTTGACGAGTTAAACGTAGAGAATAGAGTGCTTTTTCGTCAACGCAGGCCGTCGCTGGGTTTTCAATCAGAAAACACATCATTCAATACCTTGTTTTAATTGAATATTATTGAACCCCCCCCCCCCTGAAGGCGTGAGATATTCGTCGCGGGAGGTGATTTATATTGCAGCGGAAATGAAATAAATAATTAACATCTGCTTGCGGTTTAAATTTCAGACGGTGAAGGGACGCAGCCAGGACGGCTTTCATTGTCAGTACCGGGAGTTTTTCCGGAGGGTCTGGTTCCTCTGAACAGAGGTGTATAACCTGAACTCAAAGAGCCAGCCTGCCTTTGCGACTCTCAGCGCAGATTTCATGTATCACGTGTAACTTATTCATTTCCTTCAGAACCACGCTTCCTGTTTTGCTGTTTCCCGCTTTTTTGACCAGTCAATATTCCACATACTCAGAATATAGGTTTACACCTATATTGCTTTTAACCTATATTAATGAGGGAATCACATGTGGGAAATTATCACCACCGAAACCTATGACCGCTGGCATGCAGAATTAACGATGAGAGAAGAATCGCGCGTCCTGGCAACACTGCGATTCCTGCAGGAGGAAGGCCCTATGCTTAGCCGTCCTTACGCAGACACCGTAAAAGGCTCGCGCTTTAGACATATGAAAGAACTTCGGATCCAAAGTCATGGCGATCCGCTTCGTGTGTTCTTTGCCTTCTCTCCAACCCGGAAAGGGATCCTGCTTTGCGCAGGCAACAAGGTTGGCGATGAAAAACGCTTTTACGACATCATGATCCCTATAGCAGATCAGGAATATACCGAATATCTGAACCATTTATATCAATCGAGGTGAGAAATGGGTAAAACGCTGGAACAGATGTTTACCGAGGCAAAACCAGATGTTGTGGCCGAAGCCGAGGTTATCTATCAGGAGATTCGCCTCAACTACAGTCTGGCGAAACTGCGTGAAAAAATGAATAAAACGCAGGTGGAAATGGCAAAGGAACTTGGCATCAAGCAACCTACCGTAGCAGGTATGGAAAAGGAAGGACGTGATATCAAGCTGTCATCACTGAAGCGCTATGTCGAAGCGGCGGGGTGTAGACTTAATCTGGACATCGAACTCCCCGACGGCTCCCACTTTGGCTTTAAGCTTTAACAAATGCTGAAAAGCAAAAAGCCCGCTCAGTTTCCTGAGCGGGCTTCTTAAATATGGCTCCTCTGACTGGACTCGAACCAGTGACATACGGATTAACAGTCCGCCGTTCTACCGACTGAACTACAGAGGAATCGTGTGAACGGGGCGCATATTAACGATGCGCCCCCGGGTTGTCAAAGCCTGTTTTTCACATTTTAATTCGTTTGCTGCTTTCTTCTGCAAAGCGGGTAAAAATCACTCCCAGGCCTGCTCCGCTTTCGCGGCATCAAACTGCGGAGGAGGCTTACGGAAGCGGCCTGTCAGGTAGGTCAGATACAGGATCCCGACCGCCGCCCACACCAGACCCAGCGTCAGCGATGTCATCTCCAGATTGACCCACAGCACGGCAACGGTAGCAGCGCCCATCAGCGGCAGGATCAGGTAATGCACTTTATCTTTCCAGGTTTTGTTACGCCCTTCACGACGCCAGAAGTGGTTGAACACCGACAGATTCACGAAGGTAAACGCCACCAGCGCACCGAAGTTAATCAACGCCGTCGCGGTCACCAGATCGAAGAACAACGCGGAGAGCGCCACCACACCAACCATCAGCACGTTCAGCGCTGGAGTACGCCATTTCGGGTGGACATAGCCGAAGTATTTTTCGGGGAACACGTTGTCGCGGCCCATCACGTACAGCAGACGGGAGACGCTGGCATGCGAAGCCAGGCCTGACGCCAGCGTGTTGACGAAGGTAGTGCAAAGGAAAATCGACTGGAACAGCTTACCGCCAACGTACAGCGCGATTTCCGGCAACGCAGCATCCGGGTTTTTGAAGCGGCTGATGTCCGGGAAGAACAGCTGCATAAAGAAGGACGCCACGATAAAGATGATCCCGCCGTATACCGCCGTCAGAAAAATCGCTTTTGGAATGGTGCGCGCGGCATCCGGAGTTTCTTCAGAGAGCGTGGTGACCGCATCAAAACCGAGGAACGAGAAGCAGACTATCGTCGCCCCGGTGATTATCGGGATCAGGTGCGCGTTTTGGCTGATGAAGGGCTGCAGGCTCCAGACAGTGCCAACCCCTTCCCCTTTGTGCAGGCCCTGCACCACGAGGAAGATAAACACCACCATAATTGCCACCTGCACCAGCACAAACAGGGTGTTGAAGTTGGCGACCAGGTTGACGCTTTTCAGGTTAGCGGCGGTCAGGATGCACACAAAGCCCACCACCCAAATCCACGGGGCAACCCCCGGGAACAGCGCTGAAAGGTAGATTTTCGCCAACAGGACGTTAATCATCGGCAGGAACAGGTAGTCCAGTAGCGATGACCAGCCGACCATAAAGCCGACGTGCGGGCTGATGGCTTTTTGAGCATAGGTATAAGCAGAACCGGCCTGTGGGAACTGACGCACCAGTTTGCCGTAGCTGATGGCGGTAAACAGCACGCCCGCCAGCGCCAGAATATAGGAAGCCGGTACGTGGCCGTCGCTAATGCCGGATACGATACCAAAGGTGTCAAACACCGACATCGGCGTGAGATAGGCTAAGCCCATCACCACCACCTGCCAGAGTTTTAAAGATTTGCGCAGCTGCGGTTTTCCCGCCTGCGATGGGAGATCCAGCGAAGAATTAGTCGCCATGACGATGCCCCCCCACGCGAGTGCTGGTCTGCGATGATAATGTCGTCGTTATAGCAAACCTGCAAAGCCTGGGGGTTAATCGTGAAGAGAATGGGGTAAACGTCGGGCAATGACCTTCGGTTGGTCCGTCGTAATCAACGCGGCAACGGCATTCGCCTTCGCCGTGTGGGTATTTGAACATCTGCATCATCTCATTTCCTCGTCATACAATCTGTTATTAACTGAAGACCCTCTGTCGCCTGCGTTCCGTTATGCGACATCGGAAAATGGCAGGTTACCCTGCAAAACGTCCAGTCTGGCTCCGCTCAGACCGTATGATGCTGCTTCTTTTTTTAAGCCCGGTTGACGTCGCGCCACCGGGCTACGTCGTCAATCAGGCGTTTTTCAGCATCCACTCAATTTCAGTTTCTGTGATTAAACGCTCAAACTGAATCAACTCGTCGTTCTTACAGGCATGGTAAACATGGCTGAAACGCTCGCCCATCAACTCACGCAGGTGGTCGTTCTGGGTGAATTCCCACAGCGCATCGCTCTGACGGATAGGGAACGGCAGACCTTCCTGCTCCAGACCATTGCCTTCTACTTCTTCCTGCAGCGGCAGATCGTTGTCCAGACCGTGCAGAATACCCGCGAGGATCGACGCCATCACCAGATACGGGTTGGCATCGGCACCCGCGACGCGGTACTCGACACGGTGGTTATCACGATCGCCACAAGGGATACGCAGCGCAACGGTACGGTTGTTATGCCCCCATGAAGCCTGCGTTGGCACATACATACCTGGCTGGAAACGACGGTAGGAGTTTACGTTAGGCGCTAACAGTGCCATTGATGCCGGCATTAAATCAATCATTCCTGCAAGCGCGCGCTTCAGGATGGCGGAATCTTCGCCATCGGCATCGGCCAGCACGTTTTCACCTTTGCTGTTGAGCATGCTGATATGGATATGCATCCCGCTACCGGCGTGCTCTTCATACGGTTTTGCCATAAAGGTGGCGTGCATTTTGTGTTTTTCCGCCACGGTGCGGACCAGACGCTTCAACGCCAGCGCATCGTCACAGGCATCCAGCACGTTATCGGTGTGATGCAGGTTGATTTCAAACTGGCCTGGTGAGGCTTCGGCCACCGCGCCATCCGCAGGGATCAGCTGTAAAACCGCCAGATCGTCAATGTCTTCCAGCACCGCGGCAAAGTGGTTCAGGTTATCAACGGAGTACACCTGGCTTTGGGTGTTGCGGTTATCGGTGCCTGGCGCGCACGGTGGCTGCAGGTAGCCTTCGTTATCTCGCTGCCGGTCAAGTAAATAGAACTCCAGCTCTACCGCTACCACGGGGAACAGACCGCGCTGGCGCAGCTTCTGCCAGAGTCGGTTAAGCACGTTCCGCGGCTCAACGTCAAAGGGAGCGCCATCTTCATCCTGCATCGTCAGCTGTACCTGACCGATAAATTCCGGGTCCGCCGCCGACGGGGTTAAGGTCCCCAGTACCGGCACACAGTTGCGATCGGGCTCACCTAATTCCTGCCCGAGCCCGCCCTCTTCTACGACGTTGCCCAGAATGTCCATCGCAAAGACGGACGCCGGGAAGTAGCACCCCTTCTCGACTTTGCTCAGACTGGACACCGGAATACGTTTGCCACGGAAGCAGCCGTTCAGGTCGGTCAGCAGCACATCAACATATTGGGTATTCGGGTAACGCTCGAGGTAGTTCTTTACTTCGCGCGCAAACGCGCTACTTCGTCTCTCTTCGGACTGCTGAACAAAGTTCTCAACTTCTACGATATTGGTTTCCATGATTCACCGCCGTTGCTTTGGATGCCGGTCACTGCTTTCGACCGTTAAATATAATGTCCACTTTTCGACAATGATACCAATCCAAATGTTTGTCAAATGTTAAATTGAGTTTGCAAATAGGTTATCTCGCTGCTAGATTGAGAAAATATTGAACGGAACAGAGCCATATGGAAGATTTTGGCAATAATTTAGTCCAGACTGTGAGGTTGATCATGGGCAATATATTTGACAAGCCGGTAATCGGTGTTGTGATGTGCAGAAACAGGCTTAAGGGTCACCAGACCCAGACGTTGCAAGAAAAGTACCTGAACGCAGTGTTGAATGCCGGCGGTTTGCCGATCGCCCTGCCTCATGCACTGGCAGAGCCAGAATTGTTAAATGCCCTTCTGCCAAAACTGGACGGAATCTTCCTCCCGGGCAGCCCCAGTAATGTGCAGCCGCACCTTTATGGTGAAAACGGCGATGAGCCTGACGCCGATCCCGGGCGTGATGAGTTGAGCATGGCGCTGATTGCCGCCGGGCTTGAGAGGCGCATTCCCATTTTCGCCATCTGTCGGGGTTTGCAGGAATTGGTTGTGGCAACAGGCGGGACTCTGTATCGTCGCCTCTGCGATCAACCACAGTTCCTGGAACATCGTGAAGATTCGGAACTCCCGGTGGAGCAACAATATGCGCCATCTCATGAAGTCCAGGTTCAACAGGGAGGATTGCTTTCTACATTAATCCCGGGTTGCAACACGTTTTGGGTTAACTCGTTACATGGACAGGGCGCGAAAACGCTGGGCCCATTGCTGCGCGTGGAAGCACGCTCGCAGGATGGCCTGGTCGAAGCCGCCAGCGTTCACGATCATCCGTTTGCCCTTGGCGTGCAGTGGCACCCGGAATGGAACAGTAGCGAATACGCACTTTCGCGTATGTTGCTGGAAGGTTTTATCACCGCTTGTCAGAACCACCTCGCTGAAAAAAAGCGACTCTGACCCCTACTGTTAAGGAAATGCCAATATGAGCGATGACGGCCTGGCGCCGGGTAAACGTTTGTCAGAGATTCGCCAACAACTGGGTCTTTCACAACGTCGTGCCGCCGAACTGTCTGGATTAACGCATAGCGCCATCAGCACCATAGAGCAGGACAAAGTCAGTCCTGCCATCAGTACGCTGCAAAAGCTGCTGAAAGTCTACGGGCTGTCGCTCTCCGAGTTCTTCGCGGAACCGGAAAAACCTGACGAACCGCAGGTGGTTATCAATCAGGATGACCTGATTGAGATCGGGAGTCAGGGTGTTTCAATGAAGCTGGTACACAACGGAAATCCGAACCGTACACTGGCGATGATCTTCGAGACTTACCAACCCGGAACAACGACCGGTGAGAGGATCAAACACCAGGGTGAGGAGATAGGCACGATACTGGAAGGTGAAGTAGTACTGACCATCAACGGCCAGGATTATCACCTTGTTGCAGGGCAAAGCTATGCCATCAACACCGGCATACCGCACAGCTTCAGCAACACCTCGGCAGGCCTCTGCCGCATTATCAGTGCCCATACCCCCACCACGTTCTGACTTCCTTCTGGCCTGAGTTTCTCAGGCCATCTTAAAACGATGCTTTTTTAACAGGATTTATTTCCTGGGGCATCCTGCAACCTGAAATCCGCGGCTGCAGTAAAGAAACATCGATTATCTTATTGAAGAAGAAGGAATAATCATGGACTTTCAGCATCTGAATTACTGGCAGGAAAAAGCAAGCCAGGCCAAACCGGAAACGCGCCTGTTTATTAACGGCAACTATTGTCAGGCGCAGGACGGCAGCACGTTCGATATCGTCAACCCAGCGGCGCAAAGTACATTGGCGCAGGTATCACGAGGCAAAAAAGCCGATGTTGACATTGCCGTGCGTGCCGCTCGCGACGTGTTTGAACGCGGAGACTGGTCACAGGCCTCCCCGGCAAAACGCAAGGCCGTGCTGAACAAGCTGGCGGATCTGATGGAGCAGCATCACGAGGAGCTGGCACTGCTGGAAACGCTCGACACCGGCAAACCGATTCGCCATAGCCTGCGTGATGATATTCCCGGCGCGACCCGCGCTATCCGCTGGTACGCCGAAGCGATTGACAAAGTGTATGGCGAAGTCGCCACCACCAGCGTCAACGAACTGGCGATGATTGTCCATGAGCCGATTGGCGTGGTGGCGGCCGTCGTGCCGTGGAACTTCCCGCTGCTGCTGGCCTGCTGGAAGCTCGGTCCGGCGCTGGCAACCGGCAACAGCGTTATCCTGAAACCTTCTGAAAAATCCCCCTTAACAGCCATTCGTCTGGCACAGTTGGCGAAAGAAGCCGGGCTGCCGGATGGCGTATTTAACGTCATCCCGGGCTTCGGTCATGAAGCAGGCCAGGCACTCTCTTTGCACCCGGATGTGGACGTGATTACCTTCACCGGCTCTACCCGCACCGGTAAACAGCTGCTGAAAGACGCAGGCGACAGCAACATGAAGCGCGTGTGGCTGGAAGCTGGCGGCAAGAGCGCAAATATCGTTTTCGCCGACTGTCCGGATCTGAAAAAAGCCGCCGCTAACGCCGCCGCCGGTATTTTCTACAACCAGGGCCAGGTGTGCATCGCCGGTACGCGTCTGCTGCTGGAAGAGAGCATCGCTGATGAGTTTATTGCCCTGTTGAAAGAGCAGGCCAAAAACTGGCAACCCGGCAACCCGCTCGATCCGAACACCACCATGGGCACCCTGATTGATAACGCTCACGCCGACACCGTACACGGTTTTATTCGCGATGGCGAAACCCAGGGCAAGCTGGCGCTGGATGGCCGCGACGGTCAGCACCCTGCGGCAATCGGCCCCACCATCTTCATCGACACGACCCCGGATGCTCGCGTTGGGCGTGATGAAATTTTTGGCCCGGTTCTGGTTGTTACCCGATTTACCTCTGAAGCACAGGCGCTGGAAATCGCCAACAACAGTGATTACGGCCTGGGTGCCGCAGTGTGGACCCGCGATCTCTCTCGCGCACACCGCATGAGCCGCCGCCTGAAAGCAGGCTCCGTCTTCGTCAATAACTACAACGATGGCGACATGACGGTGCCGTTTGGCGGTTATAAGCAGAGCGGCAACGGACGCGATAAGTCCCTGCATGCCCTCGAAAAATTTAGTGAACTGAAAACTATCTGGATTGCCCTGGAGCCTTAATCATGACTGAACATACCACCAGCTATTACGCCGCGAGCGCTAACCAGTATGAACCGTTCCCGCAACTGACAGAATCCGTCACCTGTGATGTGTGCGTGGTCGGCGGCGGCTACACCGGGCTTTCCTCTGCGCTGCATTTATCTGAAATGGGCTTTGACGTGGTGCTGCTGGAATCCGCCCGCATCGGCTTCGGCGCCAGCGGGCGCAACGGCGGCCAACTGGTGAACTCCTACAGCCGCGACATTGACGTCATTGAGCGCAGCTACGGCCCGGAAGCAGCAAAAATGCTCGGCAGCATGATGTTTGAAGGCGGGGAGATCATTCGCGAGCGCATCAAACGCTATCAGATTGACTGCGATTACCGTCCTGGCGGCCTGTTTGTGGCGATGAACCATAAGCAGATGGAGAAACTGGAAGATCAGAAAGCGAACTGGGAACGCTACGGCAATACCCAACTGGAATTACTGGATGCCAACGCGCTGAAGCGTGAAGTGGACAGTGACCGCTACGTCGGTGCGCTGCTGGATCACAGCGGCGGCCATATTCATCCGCTGAACCTCGCCATCGGTGAAGCTAACGCCATTCGCCTCAACGGTGGTCGCGTGTTTGAGCAGTCGCCGGTTATCAAAATTCAGCATACCAGCCCGGCGGTGGTCAGCACCGCGAAAGGCCAGGTAACGGCGAAATATGTCATTGTGGCGGGAAATGCCTATCTCGGCGATAAAGTGGAGCCGGATCTGGCGAAGCGCAGTATGCCGTGCGGCACCCAGGTGTTGACCACCGAGCCGTTAAGCGAAGACGTCGCCCGTTCGCTTATCCCAAACAACTACTGCGTGGAAGACTGTAACTATCTGCTGGATTACTACCGTCTGACGGCAGATAACCGTCTGCTGTACGGCGGCGGCGTGGTGTACGGCGCGCGCGACCCGGCAGATATTGAACGTCTGGTCATGCCGAACCTGCTGAAAACCTTCCCGCAGCTGAAAGGCGTGAAAATTGACTACAGCTGGACGGGTAACTTCCTGCTGACGCTATCTCGCCTGCCACAGGTTGGCCGTCTGGATAACAATATTTACTACAGTCAGGGCTGCAGCGGGCATGGTGTAACCTATACCCATCTGGCAGGCCGACTGATTGCCGAACTGCTGCGCGGTGATGCCGAACGCTTCAACGCCTTTGCTAATCTGCCGCACTACCCGTTCCCGGGTGGCCGCACGTTCCGCATTCCTTTCACGGCAATGGGTGCCGCGTACTACAGTCTTCGCGATCGCCTTGGGGTGTAATGAGCTCTGGTGTTTTGCCCAACGCACAGGGAGATCCCCCCTGTGCGTTTTTTTATTCATCGCCGAAATCATTCGTAGGCCGGAGTAAGGCGAAGCCGCCACCCGGCATTGTTATTCGCTCCTGACCCGCGGATATTTCCACAGCCAGCGCCCGCTGACCATACGCCAGTAAAACGCGGCGCCACGCACCGCCCAGTCGAGGAACATCCCGAGCCATACGCCGATAACGCCCATACCGAGCACAATCCCCAGCAGATAACCCGCCACCACTCGCGCCCCCCACATGCTGAACATCGACACCCACATTGCGAAACGAGCGTCGCGCGCCCCTTTCAGTCCAGCAGGCAGAACCCATGAGGCTGACCAGATAGGCATAAACGCCGCGTTCAGCCACAGCAATTCTTTCACCACCTGCTTCACATCCGCTTCATGGGTGTAGAACGATGCAAACAGCCCGGCAAACGGTGCGGTTCCCCACGCGATAGCCGTGAGCACAATGGTCGACATCCAGAACACGTGGCGTAGCTGTTTCTCTGCCTGACCAATCTGCCCTTTGCCCAGACGTTTACCGGTGATGATGGTGGACGCTGAACCCAATGCGTTCCCCGGCAGGTTAATTAATGAGGCGACAGAGAAGGCAATAAAGTTACCGGCGATAACGTCGGTCCCCATCCCGGCAACGAACATTTGCGTCAGCAGTTTGCCGCTGTTGAACAGCACCGACTCAATACTGGCCGGGATACCAATCCCCATCACTTCCCAAATGATGGCGAAGTTGAGCGGCTTTAGATAACTTTTCAGCGGAATCTGCAGGGCTTTTACCCCCTTCGCCAGCACCACAACAATCGCCACTGCACCGATATAGCGAGAAATCGTCAGCCCCAGACCCGCGCCGGCAAACCCCATTCCTTGCCAGGAGAAAACGCCGTAAATCAGGATGCTGCTGATAATGATATTGAGGATGTTCATCCCACCGTTAATCAATAGCGGAATTTTGGTATTCCCTGCCCCGCGCAACGCACCGCTGCCGATAAGCGCGATCGCCGCCGCCGGATAGCTCAGCACCGTCAGTTCAAGATAGGTCAGCGCCAGTTCTTTAACGTGCTCCGTCGCCGCCCCTGCAACCACCTCAATAATCTCTCGCCCAAAAAGATGGATAACCACAGCAAGGATAATCGAGAACAGCGTCATGATAACCAGCGACTGCCTGGCCGCCGCACGGGCCTGTTTACGATTTCGTCGCCCAAGACTGAAGGCCACCACCACCGTAGTCCCCAAATCAATAGCGGCGAAAAACGCCATGATCACCATGTTGAAGCTGTCCGCCAGACCCACACCCGCCATCGCATCAGCGCCAAGCCAGCTCACCAAAAAGGTACTGAGCACTCCCATCAACAGGACGCAGGTATTTTCCAGAAAGATAGGCACAGCAAGAGGGGTGATTTCACGCCAGAACAGAACACGATAAGTCTTACGATTTTTATACCAGGTGGTGCGAGTGACAGCCTGGCTTACTGCGGCAGAGACGTTCAAGGGGTGCCTTAAGAGAGAAAGTTGAAACCACGTTTTAAATGATGAGGGAGAAACGGAAAACCTGCAATGTAGAATTGGCGTAAAATTGTGGGTAAATACAACAAATTGTTGACAGAATCAGCAGTTGCGCAGAAAGGCGTGTTTTGGCGTTTGACAAAAACTTTTTCGCCGCTAAGATACGCAGCACACGATTCCTCTGTAGTTCAGTCGGTAGAACGGCGGACTGTTAATCCGTATGTCACTGGTTCGAGTCCAGTCAGAGGAGCCATATTCTTGTTTTCATGCATCCCGGCGAATCATTATATTTTTTGATTCAATGCGCTAGCGTGAAAAATCTTCCCGATGCATCGTTATTTTTCTGCATGCATCGGAAGAATTTGGTGGTCAGATCTGGTATCAATCCGGTTCGATTATGGCGTGACCGCCATATATCCTTAAATGATTCAAAAATCCGCAAATTAAACCTTCTTTCAATCCTGTAAAATTCACTGATTCTCTCGGTCTGTGTTTGCTCGTCAATCCCGTGTTTTCCGTCTCTGGTATCTCAACTATCGCTTTAGCGGGAAAGAATCTCACCCTGGAAATCTAAGATGCCGTAGAGCCAGGATTACAAGGATGCTGACAGTAGTGAGTACATTCCACCGTATATCCACGCGAAACAACAACGTCTTGTTTGTGACGGTGTATGTCATCACTAAATTCAGATAATAAAAAAGCGGCACTAGCATAAAGTGTGCCGCTTTTTATTATTGAAATAAACTGATAATTCCCCCACTGCTGTGATTAACCCTCACACCAGGAAGACCTCATCAACATTCATGATATCTTTGTCATCCACACCGAGACTCTGGCACTGACAACTCCTGCAGAATGACGCATCAACAAATTCCCTTCTGCGCGGGTAGCGCTTTACCTCGCCCGTAGGGATCCCCCGATAGTGTCGACCCGCATGTCATCCCCTTCATTCATCCCCATTCCCGCGAATAAGCATATAGCGCTGGATCAATTGCTCCAGCCGCCGTTCAATTTCTTTTACCTGAGCGGTGGGCATCTCCCCGGCCTTCTGTTGCGCTTCTAACTGGCGCAGTAGCTCCTCCAGTGGCAGTGTCCGCTCCAGCGACTGACGGATAGCAAAGACCTGCGTTTTCAGCTCCGAACCGGTGATATAGCGCCCTTTCACGCCATCCAGCGCATTAAGCTGGGCCGTCAGTTGCTGTAATCGCTCCTGCGCCTGATACCAGTCATTCAGAGACGCCTCGCTCGCCGCATCGCGGGTCAGTTGTTGCTGCCACGCTGCGGTCAGGGCTTTAGTTTGCGTTGATTCAGGCCATAATGTCAGCGCCTGCTGCACCAGTTGCAGCCGGTAATGCATTGCCCATAATGGTGATACGCGGTCAAGTTGTAGGCGGGTCGCCGTCAGTACTGGCGTAGCCAGCGCGGCCAGTTTGTCGGGTTGTTGTGCAACAAGCTGTTTTTGTTCTGTGTCACTGAATACGGCGGGGAGTGTCTGCACCGTGGCCAGCAGGCGATTTTCAGGTGAACCCTGTTGCCAGTGTTGCACGCCCCATAAGCCACCGCTGCCGATAAGCGCCATCACCAGTGCGCCTGTAATAAAAGCAATCCATGACCGAAGACCACGAGACACTGGCGGTAACGTGTTATCACCTCCATCCACCACATAGACAAATTGTGTGGCCGGTGCCACTGTGATATCCAGCATCGACGGCAAGCTTATCACCGGGGTGTCCGGGGGTAATCCCCCTTCATCTCCATGGCTATCCATACTTTCCAACCGGACTGCTGCGTTATGAACGAGTGTGCGCAGCGAGTCAAACTGGCTCAGGTGCTTAAGCTCAAGCTGTTGTAACGTGTCGCATAACTGCACCAGTCGTTGCTCCACCTGATACAGCACGCTGAGATCGGCATATTGGAAATGCAGACTACGCAGTACCTGTTGAAGGCGAGAAACCAGATTGCTCAGAATGTCCATCCGGGCATGGGCCTGCGGGGGCCAGACAGCCCCCCACTGATGGCGAATAATGGCCACCAGTATCGACAGACCTTCATTGAGCCCATGCAACCCGCTGGTTCGGGTTCGGGCCAGGGTGTACCATGCACAGGTCTGTAGCTCAACGCCATTCTGCCGGAATAACGCCAGTGAGAGCTGCTCAGCTTTATGCCAGTCGACATCAGGACGGGCCGGGTGGGTCAGTTTGCTGATTTCATCGCGCAGGGCAATATAATCGGCCAATGAGCGCGGATCTGCGCCCGTTTTCAGGTGTTGTTTGAGTGGTGAGTTCATCATGAGCTCCCTTCTGTTAAATAATGGCCGTATCCAGGTAATGCTGATGCTTCAGATGGCGTACCAGAATTTTGCCCTCCGGCATAAACTCCGTACCGTAGCGCACCAGGCCGACACCCTTCAGTTCCGCATCAATGCCATAGGCCAGTTTTCCCGGCTCGACCTGCGTCAGCAATACCACGTTAATGGACTTCAGACGCGGCTCATATTTAAGCAATACCGCTGAGAGCAATGTAATCAGTTCATGTGCCGTACCGGGCATCCCGTGCAGAATTTGGCTCATATCCGGCAGGCCGTAATCGGGTAGATGTGCCAGCGTACCTGCACGGCAGTTCAGAATGCGTTGCATGTTATCAAGCACCGAGACTATCAATTGGCTGGCTCCGCTCACCTGGTGCAGGGCCAGCCCGCCGCTAAAGCTGCCAAGCAGCTGCTCATACAGCGAAGGGGAAGACGAGTCAGGCATTATTTCTCCTCCGGCAGCAGTTTCAGGGTATGGGTGCTTAGTTCAATGGTGCGTGGCTTATCGGCATCAAGTTCGTCCCGTTTCAGCACCAGTCGCCAGCTGTTCTGCTCGATATCCGGAGCGCGAAAGAGACCGACGATTGCCACATAGTTGGCCTCTTTGTTCATCGGCACATCGAGCGGCTTAGCACTTCCCGGAGTGATCACCAGACTGTGACTGGCCAGCAGATCGGTGGCCAGTTGCGTATCACCTTCATGGACCAGTTGTTCATAGCTGGCTTTATCAAAGCTTCCCCTGTCTTTAAGCTGATATACCCGAACCATCACTGCCTCCGGGGACGGATCCGCTTCCTGGCTGTCGGTATTGAGTACCGAACGGGCAGCGATATCCAAATGCAGGGTTTTTATCTGTTTGAAGAGCAGTGACTTAGTGGCAGAAGAAATACTGTCCGAGACGCTCTGCGTCAGACCACACCCCGCCAGAGTGAGCACGAGCGCGGGGAGCAGATATTTAAAGCGGCAGGTTGAGGTGATATTTAACACGACGGTTTCCTTGTGTTGGGCTGGCGGGTAACAGGCCACAATAATGGCCCAGCTCGACGGTGTAGTGCAGCGGCATTGACTCGGGAATATCGCCTTCGGTCAAACCCAGCACACCGTTAAGTCCCAGCCAGACGGTAGCGTCCCCCAGTACCGGAGCCGGGAGTAATGTGGTGGGTATTGTCAGTTGTATTCGGGCTTTGTAACGCCAGCCCAGGTAAACACGCAGCAGCACCATAAAATCGCGATAACACTGCCCTTCAGGCAACCAACCTTGTGCTTCTGGCCTGTTTTCGGTAGACAGCGTAATAAGAAGCTGGCTGTTCGCATCCCAGGCCTCATCCCCGAGCACGGTTTGCCCATCCAGCCACAACGGGGTATCGTCAAAAAAACCGGCGGGCGCGGCAATGGGCACCGGACGCAGGCAATGGGGGATTACTGTCGCCTGGGTAAACGGGGCCAACAGCCTGACCAGCGCCTTAACCCCTTCCGCCGTTCGTGCAGGCTGGCGCATGATCCCCAGCAGGGCCAGAAACCGTGATACCGGCGTGGCAATATGATTCGCCGTACCAGGGATCCCCAGCCCGATGAGTCCCAGCAGGCATTGCGAGGTTTTATCCTGACCGCCTGGCTCAAAAGTCGCCGGATACGAGTATTTACGCCAGATACGGTAGAACTGCGTCAGAATGCGGTGATTAAAAATATCGAGGAAGGCTTCAAGTGACTCGTGCCCTTCCCGCTGCTGCGTAATGTCATCTATGTAGCCTGTGGGCAGAGGTGAATCGACCCCGTACAGCCCCATAAACGTGGTGCGCACCGTCGGGCGGGCGTCGGGGTGCTGTTCATCATGTTCAATCACTTTCAGCTCACTTACCGGAAATCCCATTCCGGGATGCGGACGAAAACGTATCGGGTCATCGGCAGGGTCCGAAGTGCTGCCCAGTGCGGGTTTTTCCGGCGCATAGCGCTCCAGCAACTGGCAAAAGCGATAAAAATTGATACGCCCGATATCATGGCTCAGTCCCCGGGTTAACCGGGTATGCGCCGGTTGTGATTCTCGTTCCATTCGAGACGCTCTCCGGTGGGTTGCAGTGTTAATATCAGGCGATTAAACAGGTGGATGTCGGTATACAGCGCAAAAAAGTGGTTGAGCATTTCACCAAACAGGCAGATATCTCCGGTTCCGGCAAAACCATGGCTGTCGAGGGTGATATCGATTTCGACACCCCGCAGCAGATAGCCCTGCTCAAAACGCTCAATTTCACGGTGTTTAACATCAACAATCGCCGCCAGCCTGCGGCGGTTCATCTCATTGTCCGTCCAGTCATACAACGCCAGTGTGCCACGCAGCACTTCCGGGTTATCCATCATCCACAGAAAACTACTTCCCAGATGACTCAACACCCGCCAGTGAAAACGATCGCGATTCGGTGGATAACAGGGTTGCGTCGGCGCGCACAGATTACGCACCCGGACATTGGCAGCCGTCGTTTTCACGACCGTGTCCAGCACCGTGCTCTGCAACGCTTTACGCGGGAGCTGCCCATTAGTTCCGGTCAGACTCAGAGACAGGTTTTCATCCTCCGGTACGCTATGGTCATCAAAGGCCTCACCGCCCAGTATCAACCAGGTATCATGCAGCCCTGACGGTCCGCGCTTGACTCGTGTGTGGTAGTAATACTCCGGCGCTTCATGACGTAACATGCCGCCCTTATGGCGGAAGCTACTGAACGGAACATATACCTGCTGCCCTGAGTGGCGAGACGAGATAACTGAATCGACCGAGTAAATTTCGGTATGTCCGTCCTGGATGCGCATCGGGCGCAGCAGATAGTCGGTCTGCAACAGATCCAGGCGCAGGGGATCGGACTCCAGCGAGAACAAATTGATCACCGGGACGCTGTGCAGACGCAGATTTCTCTCCGAGAAGGCAAAGTCGTACTCCCAGCGTTTTTCCAGCACAATGTCAATTTCAAACCACGGCAACTCCGCAGGCAGAAGCACGTTTTGCAGGCCGTGCAGTGCGACAAACATAAACTTTTCGCGGAAGGTGAAGTACTCCAGCAGCAGCTGATAGCCGCTAAAACTGCTGTCACCTTTTGGCCACAGGCTATCCATTTCACCAAAGCCCTGAGGAGCAAAGTGACCATCGAACGGCTGGCGATCGGGCTGCCCCGGCAGACGTATCCACAGGCGGGACGCATTGAGCGTCAGCGCTTGGTGCAGCGCACAGGCCAGCGGAGCATCGGCGTCCAGATAAAGCGGCAGGCGCTGTAAATCAACCTGACTCCAGTCCGCCAGATCGCCGCACTGAAAACGCAGTCGAATAACTGAGCGGCCATCAGGTTCCGTGTCCAGTTCAGCACGCTGCATGGACAGCGGTAGCAGTGTGATATCCTGAGTCGTCGTGTAACGGCATCGTGTGTTGCGCTCGCCAATCGGTCGGGAGAGCACTTCAAACCCCCTGGGCATCAGCAGGCACTCTTTCATCCCTGTCCACTCTGGCGTAAATTCAACGATCGACAGAGAAGGAATAGTCCGGAGGTAATGCGGCCACAGCAGGCTGACCAGCCCTTCGGTGAGTTCCGGGAGATCATCATCGAGCTTTTCACGCAGGCGTCCCATCAGAAAAGCGAACCCTTCAAACAGGCGCTCAACATAGGGATCGCGTGCACCGGTTTTATCCAGATTTAATCCGGCCGCCTGGTCGGGGTGTGCGCGGGCAAACTCGTCACCGGCTTCACGCAGGTAGCGCATTTCAGCGTCAAAATAACGCAGGGTTAAGTCGTCCATGGTTTCTTCTTTAGTAGATATTGATACGGTGAGGATTCTGAATTGCGTTTTAATTACGTTAATATGTATCTTAATGAAATAAGCACGCCCATGTTTTTTAAATATCAACTATGGACATATTTCCTTGCTGTTTATTTCAAAAAACACAAAATCATCTTTTCTTTCTTCTTTAGTGGTTACATTTTTAGACAGACGATAAATTTCCTGGCCTCGGAAGATCTTGTCTTTTTTACCGTCGGATATTTTTATCTGAAAATCAGCCCCCTGCCCTGAGAAAAGATAGGCTATATTCTGATCACTTCTCGCAAGAGTAAAAACAGCAACAGCTTTACGCTCTGGCGTAGAAAGTTCAATCTGGGTGGTATGCCCTCTCCCTACCGGTGATATACTTGACGTATAATTATCCGCTAATACTTGAATTGTTCTATCACAGGAGTTAACAATAAAAATAGCCCCCCCCCATATAGACGTTGTGATGTACACCCTGAAAGCATACAAATAGCTATAACTATCATTAAGTATTTAAGCATTAAATGTCATCCGTCTGAGAAAGCGCAACAATATCAAGGGCAGATTTCTTTACTGCGTATTTCATAATTGACATCGTCATACTTTCGATCCCCGTTACTCGTTACATTCACAGAAAGACGATATAACTGCTGACCATGAAAAACTTTCTCTTTATTTCCATCAGATATTTTCATCATGAAATCAGCACCTTTTTCGGAAAAAAGATATGTAATATCCTGGTCCTCTCTCGCAAGTGTAAAAATAGCAACAACCTTACGTTCTGCTGCAGTGAGATCAAGCAAAAGTTTATCCCCACCACCAACAGGCTCCATCCATGGCTTAAAATTTTCAGCAACGACATGAATTGTTTTCCCACAAGAGTTAACGATATATATTGCCCCTCCAAACGGACGTTGCGATGTGCACCCTGAGATCAGACTAGTGACTATAACGATCATTAAAATTTTAAACATTAACTCCCGCCATTCTATCAATTTAACATTCAACTGCCTTGAACTGCACTAGACAAACTGTTTAATACATTTAATTGGTAATAAGATTAAAACTACGGGCATATTTCCTTGCTGTTTATTTCAAAAAACACAAAATCATCTTTTCTTTCTTCTCTAGTGGTTACTTTTTTAGACAGACGATAAATTTCCTGGCCTCGGAAGATCTTGTCTTTTTTACCGTCGGATATTTTTATCTGAAAATCGGCCCCCTGCTCGGAGAAAAGATAGGCTATATTCCGATCACTTCTCGCAAGAGTAAAAACAGCAACAGCTTTACGCTCTGGCGTAGAAAGTTCAATTTGGGTGGTATTCCCTCCCCCTACCGGTGATATACTTGACGTATAATTATCCGCTAATACTTGAATTGTTCTATCACAGGAGTTAACAATAAAAATGCCCCCCCATATAGACGTTGCGATGTACACCCTGAGATCAGACAAATAGCTATAACTATCATTAAGTATTTATGCATTAAATGTCACCCGACTGAGAAAGCGAAACAATATTAAGGGCAAATTTCTTTACTGCGTATTTCATAATTAACATCGTCATGCTTTCGATCCCTGCCACTCGTTACATTCACAGAAAGACGATATAACTGTTGACCATGAAAAACTTTCTCTCTTTTTCCATCAGATACTTTTATCTGGAAATCCTCCCCCTCCTCAGAGAAAAGATAGGCTATATTCTTGTCACTTCTCGCAAGAGTGAAAACAGCAACAACTTTACGCTCTTGCCTAGAGAGTTCAAACTGTGTTGCGTCTCCTTCTTCAACTGGAGATATACTTGATGTATAATGATTCGCGGTTACATGAATTGTTTTCCCACAAGAATTAACGATATAAATCGCCCCCTCATAAAAGCGCTGTGATGTACAGCCGAAAATAACATACACCACTAGGACAACCATTAAATTTCTATACATTAAATTTGACCCTGCTAAGCCATATTAGCCCTTTAACATCTTCATTAGCCGCTACCGAGTTCATATATTTAACTACAACCGGTGCAGGATCATCAGAATATTTCATTAAATCGATCTCTCCAGCTCTTGACATTTTATTACCAGGCAGAGATTCTTGTGTAAGCACAGTCGAAGTTCCTTTATGGCTCCATGAAAAATCAGGAGATGAATGTGATGCATATTTATTGAGTACTATATGACCCATTTCATGGGCAGAGTCTAGCCTGAACCGATTTGCAGTCGCGATATAACCGTCTTTCTCCTTTCCCTGAAGATATCTATCATAATAAAAACCCAGGTTATGACTTACCTTTCTGAATCCCGCAAGACTCGAAGAGCGTCCGTACTCACCATCCAGGTTTTCCACCAATTCGAATTCTGACATCATCGGTTCCACATTGATAACAGTAACAACTGTAGCTTTATAATTGCCCTTATCAGTAATAATACAATCACCGATACCCCCACCTCTGGCACCATTTCTTGACCAATAAAACTCAATGCCACTCTTGGCTATATTTTGTAAATCTGCATAGCTAACAGGCTTTAATGTTGTATTGGAACCCGATATTCCACCATCTTCGAAACCTACACGCCACTGAATATCTACTGACCGCGTATTTTTATTTACCTTCACATCCACCCAGTCTTCTTGTTCGGCAGTGTTGTCCAGAACACAATCTACCTTAATCATTTGGTCATCCAGTAATGCGATCAATCTAACCATCAGCGCAGGGCTTTTTAGTACTTGGGTATCAAGAATGCCTTTATTACTGTATCCATCCCATGACCAACTATGCGATCCAGGTTCATAAAACTCACTGATTTTATGTTCTGAGTAGATTAATGTCGTTCCATCCAAAATTTCCACAGTAAGACCGTCGGGTTCATCTCCACTGTTTGTTATGACAAACTCAATTTTTTCCGTATTCTTTGTATCACCTCCGGACATCATCTCCTCAAAATCAGGAATATTAAGAGGCGTAAGAATTTTATTACCGGATAGTTTTATGGTGTAGGATAGTTTTTTATTGTCGTTATCTGAATCGTCGTCATTTGAATCTTCGCTGCCAAAATTATGTTTCCTGGCTGATTGCGCATGCTGTTCTGCCTCCTCCTGCGAATCCCTATTTATCCTGAATCCATCATCTCCTGGCGCTAACTCATAAAAATCATCCACCATCGACGGAATAAACCGTGACTGGCACGGGCAGGTGCTTTTACTGTGCAGTGTCCCGGCGAAATTGCGCATATTCACCGTATCGCCGGGAATACCCCCTGAGATGGGAAACTGCATAGAGGGCGGTAACTTGCCGCAGGTCACACGATCCAGTTCACGCGCCACCGGGATGCCCATAATCAGATGCGTCGGGTCACCTTCGAGTATCACACCCCCGCAGGTCGTTTTGTCACCTATAACAAGGTAATAGCCCATAGCCATGTTTGTTCTCTCCGTAGATTAGCCACACAACACCGTCGCCCGTGCCGGATCAAGGGCGATAAGCCCCGCCAGCAGCGCGTCCATTTCCGGGCCTAACCGTGCTTTATCCGCCTCGCTGCGCCCGGACTTCATCCGCAGCAGTTTCAGCCTGCGTGCTTTCACTTCAAACAACAACCCCGGCTCCCACTGGGCCAGTGTCAGCTGACCGGCGCGATCATTCAGCTCACCCAGTAAATGCAGCGCCATCTCATTTTTACCGTACTGTTCCGCCACCCGCGCCATCAGCAGCCTGAGCAGCCATTGCTGGCGAGGGGTTACTATGCCGGGCCTCTGCTGTAGCCAGTTCAGTGCCTCTTCCGTACCTTCACTGTCTGCAAGCATTAGGGCTTCTGGCTCCAGCTGCAAAATATCGTCCTCACTGCTCTGCGCATCCGTACTGCTCTGCGCCTGATTCCAGTCTGCTGGCGCATCCAGCACCTGCTGGGTAATCCAGTTTTGCGTCACCTCGTCGGCAAACGGCATTCCGTCGTTATACGCAAGCCCTTCCAACCCCGGCAGACGCATCAACAGAATACGTAAGTCCTGCTTAATCATTTCTGCCCAAACGTCACATGGAGGGGGTAACTTCGTCAGCGCCTGATACAAATACCACTGCACGTCCAGCCAGAAGTGGTTGACGCTTTCACTGAACATACTGTCGGCTTGCTCCAGCAGTTCCTGCCAGCTTTGTTGCAGATACAGGCGCCTGAGCTGGGCACGATAGTCAGCGCGTGGGGCGATTAATCGGGTGCGACCGGCTGCATCCAGCGGGGGTAACTGATGCACAGTGTCCCAGCGCACGCATTTCATCAGGTGGTGGCCTGAGAGCCAGCCCTGTGGCTGGTCGCTGAGATATTTCGCCAGTAGCTTGCTTTGTTCCAGCAGTTCACGACCCGACTGTACGGCCTGTAGCTGCGGTGCGCTGCTGTACTCTGAGTTGTACTGGACGCCCGCGGGGGTGTTCTGCGGCAGGATGTTTTGCGGCACCACGGCATCAAGCCCGCCAGACTGCGCCAGCCGGTTTTCCAGTGCGCCATACAGGGCCGTAAAGTCTGGCCGGGTGGATTCCTCCCACTGGTCCAGGCACTGCCCGGCCAGTGCCAGCGCACCGGCGATACGTTCAAAATCGCCGCGGGCGACTTCCGGATACCGCAACAAACTGTCCAGCATCCGCCGCCCTGTCAGCCATTCCAGCGCCAGCTTGCGGCTGTTGGCTCGCAGGGGATGAAGCCTGTCGCCAAAGCGGGTCAACAACGCCGCCAGTAACTCCAGCCCTTCCGCCAGCCCCACTTCGCCGTCACGATGTAATCTTGCCCAGATGTAGTAGGTCACCACGCGGGTGTCTTTGCAGACCGTCGTCAGCAACTTCTCGGCTAACTGGCATACCCGGTCAGTATCCACACCCGAGAGTTTATTCACCTCTTCGCGCATACTCTGAAAATCGTCATCGTAACCGGGATCATTTCCTGTCGGATGGTCAGCCGTGACCGGAAGTAACCAGTTATCCCAAAGTGCAAGTCGGCTTTGTGTCTGTTGCAGTAATGCCTGTTGTTCACAACCTGCAGCCATCAGCAGCGTTGATAATGTGCCCATCTCAGCGTTATCCCTGTCGGTATTATTTCATCCTGCGAACCACTACCTGAAGCAGCTCCTCATCACCGGCATTGACAAAAACCGGCGTCATCACCCGTTGCGCATAACACGGGGAGATTATTGGCTCACTCCTGCATTGCTCAGACTTTCCACTTCATCCGGTTTTTCGCCGGTAGCCTCGTTTTCTGTTGATGTCGCTACACCAAAAATCTGCGATGGCAGACGGAAATGCTGTAGCTCCAGCAGCGCAAGCGGCCCGCTACCGCGCTCTGTGCGCAATATCCACTGCAGTTGTCGTTTATCCGGTGCGGTGAACGTGAGCTGCCAGCGGCTTTCGTCCAGTTGTTTCGTTTTGGCCTGCGCCAACAAGCGGATGAACCCCAGCGAACCAGGGTAGTTCCCCTGCAGCCGTGAGCCTGCGTCAATGCTGGCCCACGTCAGTTGCGTTCCGGGCTGGTAAGTGTCTCCCGGCCAGCGGAAAGCCTGCCAGCTCTCCCTCTGGTTAAAGTAGTGCAGTTTCTGTCCATCAATCGTCAGCATCGTTTCCACCACCTCCGGAGCGGGTCGTGCCCGCAGTTCAAAGTGAATGCCCTGACTCCCTGCTGGAAACAGAATGGCCGAGAGTTCACCTAACTGATTGACCGCGTTCAGAAAGGCCGGGTTGACCGTCATCCCCTGCATGTTCACAGTATTCACGACCCAGCGGTGCCCCTCTTTATGCAATAGGCCATCCAACTCACGGGTAAGAAACTGATCTATCCGCCCGCTGTCCTGGCGAATAAAATCGGCCAGCGCGGGCAGGGACACATCGCTGTCACTGTCAGCAAACGGATATCGACCGGCAAAGGTTTCATCCCATTCGTTCACGACGCTGTCACGCCACTGGTCATTCAGGCTCGCCGCCGTAGGCTCCAGCACCGCCTGCCAGGACTGTTTCAGCGGCTGGACAAACATCGTCTGACCGAAACCACTCCACTCCGCCCCGAGGCTGGCGGCCACCAGGCTGCCGTATTCCTGGCTGTCAGTGAGGTCAACACTTTTGCCCCGGAATACCGTCTGGGCCAGCTGCTGCATCATTTCCTGCGGTTCGGCAGCATCGGAAATCTGCTGGAGTTTCAGTCGCACGCGGGTGACGCGGGTCAGGTAGGTTTGCAGACTAAGAACATTATCCCCGGATGAAACCGCCGTGGCGGGCGCTTTTCCCACCAGCGCAAGCAGAGGACCGAAGGTTTTATCCAGCGGACCAGTCAAATCTGCGCTTTTCTGGTCAATCACCGGAGCCTCTTCTTTTTTATTCGCAATCAGCTCTTTGGCTGATTTTATCAACGAGTCCGATAAGGCGGCATGCTGCCGTCCGGCCTGCCCCTGCTCTGCCAACGTGTTCATCAGAGCTATCAGCGGCGACTGGCGTACGTCGCTCATCAGGGTGAGCTGGTCGGTCACATCGGAGAGGTTCTGCGTTTTGTTCCAGCGTAAGCTGTTTAAAAAACGCAACCAGGTGGCGGAGAAATCAGAGAAATAGCGCTCAGTGAGGCGCTGTTGCAGAACTTCTGGTAGTACATCCTGACTGACCTGCTGACGGTTATCGCTCAGCACCCAGTCAATTTCATTCCGTCGTGCGGTAACCGCTTTTTCAATCGCCGGTTGAACTGCCTCCTCCCACACTTTGCGGGTAAACACGCCCGGAATAAGCTCATCAGTGGTAAATAGCTGCCGGGCATCGGTGTCGCCTGTCATATCTTCAAGCGTCATATCCGCATAATTGCGCCGAGCCTGCGCAAGGATAGTCTGGTAAACGGTATTATCGGCATTTTTGCGGCCTATCTGCCCCAGCAAAACCTGACGGACCTGGGCAATCAGGGCGTTATCCGGGTTGATTTTCCAGTCGGGCCGGGTAGGCAAATTGGCAGCATAGAAAGACCATAAATCCGGTGCCAGGCTTTGCCACAGGCCAGGAGAAATCCCCTTGCTCTGCGGCGCGACAGTCTTCATCACCTGACTGAAAAAATCAGCCTGCGCTTTTTCCGGATGCACCATCATCAGGTAAGCTTTGAGCTGGTCGTAACCGGTTTTTGCCATCGTGGCGCGTTGAAGACTGTCCGGGGGCAGATTCGCCAGTTGAGTCAGTTTCTGGTGCAGGCTTTCTGCGGCGGCATCGCGTACCAGGCGCTGACTCGCCGGGCCATACCACGCCCAAAGCGTTTCCAGCAGTTGCAGATTATGGTTCAGGCCAAAACGCTGATACCAGGGCGCGCCATCGCTGCGCTGTTGTTGCAACCGCCCGATGTCATTGCGTAGCGCCTGCAAGGCCATCAGTTGTGTATCCGACACCTCACGACTGTTGACCAGAGAGTGCACCCGCTGGGCCGATGCCACAATCTGGTGGCGGTTAGCGGTAAACGCAATCACGCTCCCCAGCCCCCACAACAATATCAGTGCCAGCAGGCCGTGATACGCCCCCTGCTCCCACGGCAGACCAATGCGCTTACCGTATGCCCGCGGGCTATCGTCAGCGATGCTCTGCCAGAGGACGGAATTTTCGTGACGATGTTCATGCAGCCCGGCAACGATCGGAGTCGTCTGCGGCAGGCTGAACATCAGCCCACGCAACGGAATTCGTCTGGCATATTCGGCTATCCACGGGGTTAATTGCTGGCGCCACTGTGCAATGCCGCCCTGGGCCAGGTCATATCCCAGACGGAGCAGGAAATCATGGGGCCGTGACGTAAATACCTGCTGTAAACCCTGTTCGCGCAACGCAGGCAACAGCGACTGCAACTGCTGCGCCACTTTCTCCGGCGTGACATTATGAGGAAACTGCACGCCAACGGGTTGGATCACGCGTTCATCCTGCGACCATAGGCTGTCGCGCACCTGCCAGAGCCAGACGGAGGGCTGAAACCGCAGCACCGCTCCTATTTGCTGTAACGTGCGCAAACCGTTATCCATCCAGCCCGGCGTCTGACTTTGTTCCGAAGACAGCGCCCAGACCACCCCGTCGAACGGGCGACTACGGCGGATCAGGCGCAGGGCCTCAAAACGGGGCAGGTCCAGGCTGCCGTGCAGACTCGCACCGTCGATCAATACCGTGCGCTCTCCCTCCAGCCATTGCTTTTGTTTCAGCGTCGGGGCAACCGATGAGATCAGACTGTCCTCCCCTACCACCAGCAGCATCCGGACTTTATAGCGCCAAAACCATCCATAGCGGGAACGCAGGTGCTGTTTCAGGCGCGTGAGCTCCGTGTGTTGCGGCTGATTGTCTGTTGTTGTACTGACCGCAATCGGGGCATCATCCCCTGCGGCTTGCTGGCGGGTAACATCAAAACTTTTCCGGCCTGCTGAGCGCAAGGAAAAATACATAACCAGCCCGCCCAGCATCACCATGCCGGTGGCGATGCACAGTCCCAGAAGCCAGTGCTCACGCCCCGGCGCTCCACTGACAAGCCCGAGACGTTCGGGATGTCGCCATGCCAGCCAGCACAGCGTACCGCCGACGATAAAGAGCATCAGCATCGCCGCCAGGAAACGGTTCTCTGGTTTTTTGATGCTGATAAAGGGAATTGAAGGTAATGAAAAAAGCCTCACGTCACGTTCTCCTGTTGGATGTCACAGGGCGCAACAACTGCGCTCCAGATATCACCCTGTCCTTGTTCACTGCTGATAATCATTTGAGCTTCATCCCTGAGTTGTGCAGCCTGAGCCGCAGCGGCGACAGCCAACCAGGGCGCGGCGCAACCGGCGTGGCCCAGAGTCATGTCGGGGCGGTGTATCGCGGAAGCATTGGTAATTGCCACGAAAGGGGCTTTGCCTGGCAAGGTGATAGAATTCAGAGCCCCTTCGCCATGTAACCCTGTTAACCAGAGATGTTTTAACGTATCAGGAAACACTGGAACCCAATCGCCCGCTTGCAATACGCCGCGTTCCAGATCCCCCGCGCTACTTTTTTCGGGACGATGCAGTAATGTCAGAGGCGCTAGCGTTTTCTGAGTGAGTCGGTTTGCCAATAATAATGCCACGACTGTTTCAGTCGTCATTTCAGGCTGCTCAGGTGCAATCTGCAATGCGATAATCAGCAAAACAGCGTTGTCTTTAATTCGATAATCGAGCCAGTAATCTATAAACCCCACCCCCTTTCCTTTTACGAATTCAACGGGCTGTTGAATCGCACTTTTTTGCCATGCAAAACGCCACACCTCGCGTATCTTTTCCCCAGAAAGGGTCGAGGTATATTCCAGCAAAATAGCGACCGGGTTGTCGGGCGGAAGTGATGAAATTTTTGGCGCGATCTGTTTCAAAATTTCAGTAAAACAATTTAACAGCAGATCTTCACTTTTCTGGCCGGGCGTAACAGGCAGACGGCTATGGCGAATATGATGATGTCCCTGCCAGGAGGTTTGTGGCGATAATTTATTTTCACCCTGAAACAGTTCCTGACTCGACGCGGAAAACTGTGCATTAATCATGGCAGAGTGCGCGGTAAAACATTCAACGCCAAGTATCTGCAACGCCCGGCGTCCACGCCGCGTTTCTTGCAGAATGACTTCTTCACGCCGCGTATCCCAGGCATTAGCATGAATACCCTCCAATAGATACACAGTCTGACGGCAAACCATCAGCACCAACCAGAAAACGGAAGGCACACCAACGGAAAATAACCAGAACTCTCTGCCCCCGGATATTCCTCCAAAATAACGGATAACTATCACCCCTGCTGCAATGAAGAAAAATAAAGCACCGAACCAACGCATTGCTTTGGGTGGCGAAGGGCGTAGAGACAAGTCAGGTATGATATTTAACTTTACAGGCATAGGCGAAGTGGCCCCTGTTAGAATAAAAGGGTGAGATTTATTTCAGTTAAATTTAACGTCGTTATGAATGCGACAATGCAGACAAACAATAAGGCATGAATATGATTTTATCATGCCGGCTTATTTTAGGGTGCCGTTGTCGATTCCCGTTCCAGATCTTCCGGCCAGCCCACATTTTTGCGGGGTTTCCAGCTGTCCGGCCTTCCCGGATAGACCGGGTCCATGACCACCGGTTTGTGCTGCATGTACTGGCAGAGGTGGCTCCATAATCTGCGCTGGGGCTCCGGGTGACTCATGGCCTGGTTCAGAATAAAACGCTCGCTCACTTCGCGGGTGCCGGATTTGCACACCGCACAATACAAACGGAAACCCTGATCGTAACGATCCGCTTCGTGGCCTATTTCGCCGTGAATATCGGCCCAGTCAAATACCTTGACGGTCGCAGGCCATTTCCCCCACGGATTCCAGTGATTTCTGTGGTAGTCGAAGACATAGACCTTCTGGCGTTTACGATTAAAGCGGATGGGTTGGTCACGGGGGACAAATAATACCATTCTCAACTGAAGCAAGCACACAGAAAACGCAATAAAAAGGCAAAACATATAGAATGGGAGAAAAAACATACCTGTATTATGAAAAAAACCTTGAACAAAAATTAAAGAGGAAGCACAAAGAAAGAAGATCAACGAAAATGCCCCTCCAAACCATGCCCCTCCCCACATTATATTTTCATAGCGTGGTATCTCCATCCAGGTGTCATTAATTTCTGTCACGCGTATTAATTGCCCAATGACTGTCTGTGGGTCTTTATTCCCCGGTAAATCCTCCTCCCAGCCTTTTAATGGCGGATTGAGTTGCGGTTTGCGGGAGAAGCGCGCATTGACTGCGGCACGCACGGTTTGCGCATCCGCAGGCCACTGGCTGTCGTGTTGTTTATCCTGTTCTTGCATTCTGGTTTCCATTCCTTGAGGGGCTAATTTTTTATGGCGCCGTGATGGACTCTCGCTCCAGGTCCTCCGGCCAGCACATATTTTTACGCGGTTTCCAGTTGTCCGGTCTTCCTGGATAGACAGGATCCATAACCACCGGTTTGTGCTGCATATACTGGCAGAGGTGGCTCCATAACCTGCGTTGGGGCTCCGGGTGGCTCATGGCCTGGTTCAGGATAAAACGCTCGCTCACTTCGCGGGTGCCGGGCTTGCACACCGCACAATACAACCGAAATCCCTGATCGTAACGATCCGCTTCGTGGCCTATTTCGCCGTGAATATCGGCCCAGTCAAATTCCTTGACGGTCGCAGGCCATTTCCCCCATGGGTTCCATTGATTTCTGTGGTAATCGAATATATAGACCTTCTGGCGTTTTCGGTTAAAGCGGATCGGTTGATCCCGGGGGACGAATAAAGCCATTCGTAATTGAAGAAGAAACATAGAAAAAAAGAAAAATAAGGATAAAGGATAAAGGATAAAGGATAAAATATTTTGCAGAACAATTTCATGGAAAAATCCTGGAGTAAAAGCAGGATAGATAAAAACAAAAAAGGACACTAATGAAGCGACTACGCCCAACCATGCTCCTCCCCACATGATATTTTCATAACGTGGTATTTCCAGCCAGGTATCATTAATTTCTGTCACGCGGACTAATTGTCCGATAACCGACTGTGGTTCTTTATTTCCCGGTAAATCCTCCTCCCAGCCTTTTAACGGCGGGCTGAGTTGCGGTTTGCGGGAGAAGCGTGCATTGACTGCGGCACGCACGGTTTGCGCATCCGCAGGCCACTGGCTGTTGGGTTGTTTATCCTGTTCTTGCATTCTGGTCTCCATTCCTTGAGGGGCTAATTTTTTATGGTGCCGTGATGGACTCTCGCTCCAGATCTTCCGGCCAGCCCACATTTTTGCGCGGTTTCCAGTTGTCCGGCCTTCCTGGATAGACCGGATCCATAACCACCGGTTTGTGCTGCATATACTGGCAGAGGTGGCTCCATAACCTGCGCTGGGGCTCCGGGTGGCTCATGGCCTGGTTCAGGATAAAACGCTCGCTCACTTCGCGGGTGCCGGGCTTGCACACCGCACAATACAAACGGAAACCCTGATCGTAACGATCCGCTTCGTGGCCTATTTCGCCGTGAATATCGGCCCAGTCAAATACCTTGACGGTCGCAGGCCATTTCCCCCACGGGTTCCAGTGATTTCTGTGGTAGTCGAAGACATAGACCTTCTGGCGTTTACGATTAAAGCGGATGGGTTGATCTCGTGGGACTAAGAAAACCATTCTAAATTGCAGTAAAAACAACGAAAAAATCACAAACAATGATAAAAAGTAAGAAATAAAAAACATAAAATCTGACAAAATCATTTTATAAAAAAAACCGGGGATAAAAGAGAACCCTGCGCCCAGCAAAAAAGATATAAACATAGATATTATTCCTAACCACCCTATTCCCCACATGATATTTTCATAGCGTGGTATTTCCAGCCAGATGTCATTGATTTCTGTTACCCAAATTAGTTGCCCAATGACCGTCTGTGGTTCTTTATTTCCCGGCAAATCCTCCTCCCAGCCTTTTAAAGGCGGGCTGAGTTGCGGTTTGCGGGAGAAGCGCGCATTGACTGCGGCACGCACGGTTTGCGCATCCGCAGGCCACTGGCTGTCGGGTTGTTTATCCTGTTCTTTCATTCTGGTCTCTATTCCTTGAACGACTAATCTTCTACGGTCAGGTTTATTGTCATTTGGCTTGCAGGATCTTCGCGATCTGACCAGTAATCTACCGCCAGGGAAGCAAAATTATAACGGGAAGGGGTAACCCAGGCTATGCCTTCCAGCACCAGGCTGTTACCGTCCCAGCGCTCCGTCAGGGTGTTATTCAGTGGGTAGTTCGGATGGTTTGGGTGGCAGAGCAGCGACGAGCCATCATCCGGGTACATCGGGGTATCGGCAGGACCGGGAAGGGGGTAGCGACTGCTCAGCAACTGAATGCTGCCACCACTCCCCTGGCCAGTGAGCGTCATAACCCATGCGGACATGCTGCTATTACAGCACGGTAACCGCACGCGCATTTTTATCACGTCCTCATCGTTCCCGATTTCACCGGTTACATCCTGATAATCCACCTCGGCTTCCATACCGCTGACGATCACTTCATATGCCATCAGGGCGTCGCTCAGATCTTCCGGGACTGAGACATTCCATATCCGGTCACTCTGTCCCCGCTTACTCTCCACGCCAAAACAGCCGCTGCGCAGCCAGACTTCAAATGCACTGCTGACAGCATTGGCGGCCTCGATAGCCATCATCGCACCTGCCACAATTAGCACGGCGGCTAATCCTGCTGGGCCCAATAGGGCAAACTGGCAGGCCCAGGCAGCATAAATAGCGGTAACACCACCAACCACGGTTGATGCTCCTCCCCAAAAATACCATCCAGCGGCCTCTGTATCTCCTGTGTTTTTTGCTTCAGACCACTTTACCAACATCCCTATCCCATCAATAATCGCCGAAACCCCGGCCAGCGCACCGCCCATGCGTATCAGCGGATGCACATACTCCGGTACACCTTTCACGATAACGTTAGGCGCCAGATCCCAGGGATTCGCCCGCACCAGCATATGCACAAAACCGCTGGTCTCGACCGCTGAACTGGCCACCATGGTCATGTTGGAGAGCAACACTATTTGTGCATCCACATCATGCCCCACCGCATCCATCACCGCCTGCATGTTATCGGCCAGAGCACCGACCTGCAGAAACAGCATTCCGCCACCCAGCAAACCGCCCAGGGTGTTGCTGCTCACCAGCCGCCGCGACAGCTGAACCTGCTCCTCAAGCACCTGTTCTACCTGCTTTGGCAGCAACCTGATGGGTTTGCTGGCGGCCCCATCCAGCGTCACCGTTGAAATGCGTAACTCTGAAAAATCAGTAAAATCAGGAAGCCCTTTTACCGGGCCAACTCCCCAGTGTGAGGCGAATTTTTCAGGCTCCATCTCGCTCACCAGCGTGACCGTCATCCGCTGTCCGAGTATTTCCGGGTCGGTTATTTGTAAAAAGTTCCCGCCTGACTGGCTCCGCTTCAGCTGCTTGCCATTCTGCGATTCACCGCTGAACTGCGCGGGTTTTCCCGTGGTGGTAAGCTGTGCGCGGGCAATATTGCGACTCAGTGTCTGATACTCTTGCACCGTCATATTCAGCGTAAAGACCGTGACCTTCTGCTTTGACGTCAGATAAATCACGCCCTGAATCACCCGGCTATACCCGTCCCGCGCAGACTGCGCCAGTTTTGTTGTCAGCCGGGAGACGCCTCCGCTCATCGCCAGAGCAATATGGGCCGTCGCCTGCTGGACTCTCTTTGAATCAATCAGGTCACTCACTTCCTTCGAGCCCAGCACAGCCTTCAGATTGGTATAACCGGCGGTACCGTTATAGATCGCTTCAGTGACTGAAGGAATATTGCCCAGTATCCATTGATATGCCGGGCTGGCCGGATCCTGCAACCAGCCCAGCCAGACTTTCTCCGTCTCATCATCGGTACATCCCCCCTGAATACAGGATGCCACCGTCGACAGGCGGGCCGCCCAGCTTTGTGGGCAGGGTTCCGGGGCGTAGTCATCGGTGAGTAATGCCAGCCATTTCTGAGACTGATACCAGGCGGCCAGGTCTTTACCGATAGCGGCTATCCGCTTCTGGTAGTCTTCCTGCTGCTGTTGATATTGTTGGGCAAACTCAGCGCGCTCAGGCTCTTTATAATATTCAGACAGGCGAGCCACTTTTTCAGCGTAAGTCTCGAATGCTACCTGCTCAGCAGGAACGGTTGTTCCCGCTGCGGCAGGGTAGCCGCTGGCGCTCGGTTCATGGTGGCGCGGTTTGCTGCTGGCTTGTATCGTCTTTTTCAGTGAAGCCAGATACAACTCTATCGCATCCGAAATCATGTGCTTATGCCTGATAAAGGGCAATTCATTGTACGTCTGCCGCGCTTCCACCACCTGTAATCGCCCGATATTCAGCTCCTGCACCACCCCAACCGCATCTTCCAGGATCAGCGCCGATATCGGACACCCATACTGGGCCGTCATCGTAACAACCCGCGCACCCAGCGCCGCTTTGTCACCCTGACGCGGGTAAAAACCGTGTGCACCGCCGTTCGGTTCGCCCGTGATTGTTTGCACGTTGCCGAAAAGTTCTGTCGCAAACTCCGCCACATCTGACGTCAGGGCTGACAGCGACATATCCAGCACCCGCGCTTCCGGTATGCTCGCCGGGCTGATTTTCAGCGTACTCAGTGAAATCTGCGTGAACCGCGAGGCGGGCCGTTTTCCACTCTGGTATTCAGCCAGTACCTCTTTGCTCCACGGGTCACTGCTGAAGGCCAGCCAGGCCTGGTCATAGTCCTGGCCCGTAGCCGGGTTCACATCAATATTGATAAAACTGGCATTGATGCAGTGCCCCTGCTGCCGACATGCTTCCGTTATTGGTTCAACCGTTTCCCCTTCCGGCATCTCAAGCGGATTGAAATACCGCAGGTAACCTTCCGCTGTCACCATATAACCCTGCCAGGCAGTTTTATCCAACAGCACATACAGATAGCCCATACGCAGGGTCCGCAGCGCATATTTAAACTCTCCACCCGTGAGGGCGATATCCTGCTCTGGTACCTTAGAC
>WJYM01000008.1 GCA_009668205.1 Enterobacteriaceae bacterium RIT691
TATCCCCCGCCCGTTTGTCATTCCTGATTCAGACTTTTTTCCTGCCGCTACGCACTACACTTAATGCCGATAGCGAATAAAGGAAAGCCCCATGAGCACACCTGCCCCGGATAAAGCGGGACTGCATATTTTGTTAAAAATGGCCTCGCTGGTCATCATTCTTGCCGGCATCCATGCCGCCGCCGATATTCTGGTGCAGCTTTTACTGGCGCTGTTTTTCGCCATTGTATTGAACCCGTTAGTCACCTGGCTTATACGACGAGGCATTCGGCGTCCGCTCGCCATCACCCTCGTGGTCTTTGTGATGCTCTGCGTGCTCACCGCCCTGTTTGGCGTGCTGGCGGCCTCGAGCAGCGAGTTCGTGGCAATGCTGCCGAAATACAACAAGGAATTGACGCACAAGATACTGGCGCTGCAGGATGCGCTGCCGTTTTTGCATATGCACATGTCGCCAGAACGGATGCTGCAACGCATGGACTCTGAAAAAATCATGACCTTCGCCACCGCCCTGATGACACAACTTTCTGGTGCGATGGCGAGCATCGTCCTGCTGGTAATGACCGTGGTGTTTATGCTGTTTGAAGTCCGCCATGTGCCTTACAAAATGCGTTTCGCACTGGCCAATCCACAAATTCACATCGCCGGACTGCATCGCGCGTTAAAAGGAGTGTCGCACTATCTGGCACTCAAAACCTTTGTCAGCCTGCTGACCGGGCTCGTCGTGTGGGTCGGTCTGGTGCTGATGGGCGTACAGTTTGCGCTGATGTGGGGCGTGCTGGCGTTCCTGCTGAACTATATCCCGAACATCGGTTCAGTGATTTCCGCCATCCCCCCGATGATTCAGGCGCTGCTGTTTAATGGCTGGTATGAATGCCTGCTGGTTGGTGGGTTGTTCCTCGCGGTCCATATGGTGCTGGGCAATATTCTCGAACCGCGGCTGATGGGGAAACGTCTGGGCATGTCGACCCTGGTGGTGTTTCTCTCATTGCTGGTGTGGGGATGGCTGCTTGGCCCGGTGGGAATGTTGCTCTCCGTGCCACTCACCAGCGTCTGTAAAATCTGGATGGAGACCACAGCAGGCGGCAGCAAGTTGGCCATTTTGTTGGGGCCTGGGCGACCGAAAAGCCGCCTCCCCGGTTAAGCCGCGAAGCGAAATAAAACTACCACTTCCGGTAGTTTTATTTTTTCTTAGCCTGGAAACAAATACTCACCTAACTAAAATTTCGCCCCAATAATTAGGCTCAGCGCACAATAATCTCTCATTGATATATTATCATCGCTGTATTCAGGGATCGGTTGCGCCTCGCTACGGACTCCCTTATCATTTTACATTCGGCGATCATTAGCAACTATGGTTTAATAAACCCCGTTATTTTTAACGTTCAAATAACCAAACGACCAGCGAGACCTAATATCCTGCGAGAATTTCATTTTACGTTGATAAAAGGTTTGGCTTGCACTTGTTTTAATAATGTACAGATAAAATAGTGAATGGAGTTATTGATGAAGAAATTCGTGAAGTGGTTAGCGGCCGCAGCCATCATGGGCTCGCTGGCAGGCTGCGTGTCTCGTACCGCGCCGATTGAAACGGTACAAAATAATGTCACCGCAGGGCATACCGACGCACAGGTTCGTTCCGCCATTCTGAAAGCAGGTTTAAACCGCCAGTGGATCATGGCGGATGCCGGTCCGGGTATCATTAAAGGCCGCCAGCAGGCGCGTGACCATACCGCCAATATTATTGTCCAGTACTCTGCTAACAGCTATATCATTAAATATGACGGCAGCGTCAACCTGATGGCCTCAGGCGGTCAAATTCATAAGAATTACAATCGCTGGGTACATAACCTCGATAAAGATATTCAACTTAATCTCTCGACCGGAGCCCAGCTCTAATCTGCCGAAGAGAATATCGGGGCACACTGTCCCGATATTACACACTGAGTGGTAGCAGGCAGGATAATTAAGACCACTCTGCCCTTTATTTGTTCGCAAGCCTGACAACAACCTTGTAGGATATCGGGGCCATGCTGGCCTGCCAGATAAGATAGCGCGTGAATAAACCGATAATACATGGCATAACCTTTTGATGAGCTCCGATATACCAGGCCCGAACTGATGAATTTAGCCTTTAACCTTATCGACTGGCAGGCCCGTGCACCGGGATTGAGCGATGCTGCGGCGTGGCTCGAATGGGCACGCAAGACGGCGGCTATCGACCCGACAGCCCCGCAGGCAAAACTGACCACACTGCCAATGATGACGGCCCGCCGTTTAAGTTCCGGCAGCAAACTTGCCGTCGAGTGCGGGCTGTCGATGCTACAACGTCATGAAATTGACGCGGTGCTGTATACCAGTCGTCATGGTGAGCTCGAGCGCAATTACCGCATTCTTGAGGCGCTGGCCAAAGAGCAGCCGGTGTCGCCAACCGATTTCGCGCTGTCAGTGCATAACTCTGCCGTAGGCAACCTGACCATTGTGGCTCAGAAGCCTGTCGTCACGTCTTCACTTTCTGCCGGAAAGGACACTTTCCAGCAGGGACTTTTCGAAGTCATCAGTCTGTTCCAGGCCGGGTATAAACGCGTTTTGCTGGTCGATTTTGACGGTGCCGTTCCCGCCTTTTATCACCCTGACTTACCGGCTCAGATGCCGGTCTGGGCCTATGCCACGGCCTTCGTGCTCGAAGCCGGAGACGCGCTGACCTGCACCCCTCACGCTGGCGGTTCGGCGGAAGAAAGCGATCTGCCGCAAAGCCTGGCGTTCCTGCGCCACTATCTGCAAGGGGAAAGTCAGTTTGCCCTTGAGGGTGAAGTGGCCCGCTGGTGCTGGAGTCGCCCATGAAGCAGCTCAATCGTTTATGGCGCATCTTCGCCACCGGATTCTGTTTCTCCCTGTTTGGCCTCGGCGGCCTGCTACTGTCGCTTATCTGGTTTAATATCCTGTTGGTCTGCGTGCGCAACGCCACCCGCCGCCGTCGTATTGCCCGCCGCAGCATCTCGCTGAGCTTCCGTTTCTTCCTGTGGGTGACCAAAGTCATGGGCGTGCTGGATTACCGCTTTCACGGCGAAGAGATCCTGCAAAATGAGCGCGGCTGTTTGGTGATTGCCAACCATCCGTCGCTGCTCGATTACGTGCTGATCGCCTCAGTGATGCCCGAAACCGACTGCATGGTGAAAAGCTCGCTGCTGCGAAACCCGTTTATGAGCGGGGTTATCCGCAGCGCTAACTACCTGATCAACAGCGAAGCCGACAGCCTGCTGCCCGCCTGTGAAGAACGTTTGGCGCAGGGCGACACCATTTTAATTTTCCCGGAAGGCACCCGCACGCGGGTGGGCGAAGCCATGACGCTGCAGCGCGGCGCCGCCAATATCGCGGTACGCTGCACCAGCGATGTCCGAATTGTGACAATCCATTGCAGTCAACGTATGCTGGATAAACAAAGCCAATGGTATGATGTGCCTCCGGTGAAACCCATCTTTGATGTGCAGGTTCGCGAGCGTATCGCGATCGCCGATTTTTATGATGCAAACCTACAGGAACCCGCCCTGGCTGCTCGGCAGCTCAACCGGCTGTTTCTGTCTCAATTGCAGATGACAAACCCGGAAACATGACCGGGAAAGTACCTCTTTGGCAGGAATTAATGATGCAAGCGCTCTATCTTGAAGTAAAAAACCTCATCATTCAGACCCTGAATCTGGATGAGCTGTCAGCGGATGATATCGATACCGATGCCCCTCTCTTTGGTGACGGCTTAGGCCTGGACTCCATTGATGCTCTGGAACTGGGGCTGGCGGTAAAAAATCAGTATGGCGTGGTGCTTTCTGCTGAAAGTGAAGAGATGCGTCAGCATTTCTACTCCGTTGCCACACTGGCGTCCTTTATCAGCGCTCAGCGCGCCTGAAGACGAGTCCGTTATGACCGAACAAGAAACCATTTATCAGGAAGTCTCTGAACTTCTGCAAAAACTCTTTGAAATCGATCCGCAGGACATCAAGCCTGAGGCCCGTCTGTATGAAGACCTGGAACTCGACAGCATCGATGCTGTGGACATGGTCGTGCACCTGCAGAAGAAAACCAGCCGCAAAATTAAGCCCGACGAATTTAAATCGGTACGCACCGTCCAGGACGTGGTCGATGCCGTAAGCCGTCTGCTGCACGCCGGGTAACCGGATGCGTGGCTCACGCTCGCTGCCGCTGATGCGGCTGGCGACAGGCGCTATTGTGCTGGCCTGGCCGCTGCTGGTCTTTTTTGGTCTGGCGCACAATGGCCTGCACTGGCTGCTGCCCGTGATGGCCTTGTTGCTTATGCTGCGCCTGTTTCAGGTGCGCAAGCAGGCCGGCCCCCTGCGTGGCGTGCTGCAGGTGGTGGCCCTTGTCGGCATTGCGCTGTGCACCGCAAGCGCGCTGCTGAAAACGCACCAGCTGCTGCTGTTTTACCCGGTAGTGGTCAATCTGGTGATGCTGGCCGTTTTTGGTGGCTCCCTGTGGAGCGCGATGCCGATCGTCGAACGGCTGGCCCGCCTGCGTGAGCCGGACCTTCCTCCGACCGGTGTGCGCTATACCCGTCAGGTCACCCGTATCTGGTGCCTGTTTTTTATCGTCAATGGGTCAATCGCGTTGTTCACGGCGCTGCATGGCGACATGACGCTGTGGACGGCATGGAACGGCGCTATCGCCTACGTGCTGATGGGAACCCTGATGGCCGGAGAGTGGCTGGTTCGCAGGCGTCTGATGAAAAGAGAACAATCATGAACTACCCCCTGCCGCTGGCACAATGGCTGGATCCTTCGCGCCCTGATGACACCTGCATCGCCTGGCTCGGCGCACGTCAGTGGACGCTTGGCTGCCTCCGACACGACGTCACCATTGTGGTTAACGCGCTACAGGCTCAGCCCGATAAGCGGTGGGCGCTCTGTTTTGAAGACAGCTATCTGTTTATTGTTGCCCTGCTGGCGACCCTGCACGCCAACAAGACACCGGTTATCCCGGGGCATTGCCGCGCCTCGTTACTGCGCGAGCAGCGGAGTCTTTTCGATGGCGTGCTGAGTGAAGCTTCGCTGAAATGGGAAGGCAAACACATCGTGGTGAAAGCGAGCGAAGACAAAGCTTCGCCGAACGCCGTTTCACTGCCGCCAGTGGCCCCCGACAGCCAGGTGGAAATCTTCACCTCCGGCTCGACCGGAAAACCGAAACAGGTGATTAAACCTGTCTCGCTGCTCGATGAAGAAGCGCGAATGCTGCACACCCGGTTTGGCCCACGTCTGGAAGGATGCCGCGTGGTGGCGTCCGTGGTGCCTCAGCATCTCTACGGTCTGACGTTCCGCATCTTCTTGCCGATGGCCTGCGGACTGCCGCTGAACGCCGCGATGACCTGCTATGCCGAGCAGCTGACCGCGCTGGAAAATACGCACCGTTACCTGTTTGTCAGCAGCCCGGCCTTTCTGAAGCGTCTTGACCCCGCGCTGGCGCCACCGCCGGTCAGCATGCTGTTTTCCGCAGGCGGCATGCTGTCGTGGAAAGAAGCGCAGCAGACGCAAAGTTGGCTTAACGTCTGGCCCGATGAAATCTACGGCAGCACCGAAACCGGCGTGATGGCCTGGCGACAGCGCATTGATAACAGCACGTCATGGCAGCTGTTCCCTGAAGTGACGCTGCGGGCGGAAGGCGAAGAGTGGCGCTTACTCTCCCCGCTGCTTAACGATGCCGACGGCTTGCTGCTGGACGATCGCATTGAGCTGGTCGATGACGGTTTCCGCCTTGCGGGCCGCCGTGGCCGGGTCGTCAAAATTGAAGAAAAACGCGTTTCGCTCAGCGAAATTGAACATCGCCTGATGGCGTTGGAGGGCATCATCGATGCCGCCGCGGTCCCCGTGTCCCGCGGAGGTCGCCAGGGCATTGGTGTGGTGCTGGTCCTGAACAAAGACGCACGTCAACGGTGGCAGGAGCGCGGTGAAAAGGCCCAGGAGCAGGCATGGCGTCAGACGCTCATTCCGCTGCTGGAATCCGTTGCTGTGCCGCGTTACTGGCGGGTCGTCGATGAAATTCCGGCCAACAGTCTGAACAAGCGTGTCTACGCGCAATTGCAGGAGCTCTTTTCATGAAGCCGCGTGAAACAGAACGTCATCAGCCGCAGCCGCAAACCCTGTCGGTGGTGCTGCATCTGGATCCGGACCTGTTCTGGTTCCAGGGACATTTTGCTATTCAGCCTCTGTTGCCGGGCGTGGCTCAACTCGATTGGGTGATGCATTACGCCGCGACGCTGCTGGCTCCGGGCTACCGTTTTCACAGCATTCAGAATGTAAAATTCCAGGCTCCGCTGCTGCCGGACACCACCGTTACGCTCGAACTGAGCTGGCAGGCAGAAAAACAGCTGCTGTCGTTCAGCTATCAACGTCATGACGGCGAGTTACGCCATACCGCCAGCAGCGGAAAGATTCGCTTATGTCAGTAGCCTTTGCCCCCTGCATCCTGATCCCCTGCTACAACCACGGCGCAATGATGGCGAGCGTGCTGGCGCGGCTGTCTGCGTTTCAGATGCCGTGCATCATTGTCGACGACGGTAGCGATGACCTCACCCGCAGCACGCTGGACGCGCTGGCGGCAGAACGCGATAACGTGACGCTGGTCCGACTGCCTGAAAACGCAGGCAAAGGGGCGGCGGTCATACGTGGGCTGGAAGAGGCACAGCGCGCTGGCTTCAGCCACGCGGTGCAGGTGGATGCCGACGGTCAGCACGCGATAGAAGATATCCCGCGTCTGCTTGCCATGGCGGAAAAGCATCCGCAAGCGCTGATTTCCGGCAAACCGATTTACGACGACTCCGTTCCTCGTTCGCGCCTGTACGGCCGCTATGTGACTCACGTCTGGGTGTGGATTGAAACGCTCTCGTTGCAGTTACAGGACAGCATGTGCGGCTTTCGCGTTTACCCTGTTGCGCCCACCCTGAAGCTGTCCCAACGCGTCGCGCTGGGGAAGCGCATGGACTTCGATACCGAAGTGATGGTGCGCCTCTACTGGCAGGGCAACACCAGCTATTTTGTGCCCACGCGCGTGACCTATCCGCCCGATGGCCTTTCCCATTTTGATGCGCTGAAAGACAACGTGCGTATCTCCTGGATGCACACCCGCCTGTTCTTCGGCATGCTGCCGCGCATGCCTTCCCTGCTGTTTCGCCGTCGGACTCAGCACTGGGCGCGCCAGCCGGAAGCCAAGGGATTGTGGGGAATGCGGCTGATGATTTGGGTGTGGAAAACCTTCGGTCGTGCCGCGTTTTCTCTGCTGTTGTGGCCGGTGATCGCCGTTTTCTGGCTGACCGCCAGCGCCCCGCGCCGCGCTTCGCAGCAGTGGATAGCCAAAGCGAAACAGCAGTTGGCAGCCCGCAATTTACCGTCGCCCAAACGCTTTACCAGCTTTCACCACTTCATGCGTTTTGGTCACGCCATTCTCGACAAAATCGCCAGCTGGCGCGGCGAACTGAAACCGGGCCGCGATATTGTTTTTGCACCCGGTGCGGAAGCCGCGCTGGATATGTCGGCCCCGCAGGGTAAGCTGCTGCTGGCCTCGCACCTTGGCGATGTGGAAGCCTGCCGCGCGCTGTCGACCCGCACCATCAACGCGCTGGTGTTTAACGATAACGCTCAGCGGTTTAAACAAATCATGGAAGAGAACGCCCCGCAGTCGGGTATGAACCTGATCCCGGTGACCGATATCGGCCCTGATACGGCGATGCTGCTGAAAGAGAAGTTGGATCAGGGCGAGTGGGTGGCGATTGTCGGCGACAGAATTGCGGTCAATTCGCAGCGCGGCGGCGAATATCGCGTCACCTGGAGCGAGTTTATGGGTTCGCCCGCGCCGTTCCCTCAGGGACCGTTTATTCTGGCGTCGGTGCTGAAATGCCCGGTACTGATGATTGTGGCCCTCAAACAGCAGGGCAAACTGCACGTTCATTGCGACTCCTTTGCTGACCCGCTGATTTTACCGCGAGGCGAGCGCCAGCAGGCACTTCAGCGGACCATCGACCGTTATGCACAACGGCTGGAGCATTACGCTCTGCTGTCGCCGCTCGACTGGTTTAACTTTTTTGATTTCTGGCAGCTGCCGGATGCAACGGATAAGGAGTAACGGGTGCTGAACGATCCCCGCTTTACCACTGAAGTTGAGATTACCGTCCCGTTTCACGACGTCGATATGATGGGCGTGGTGTGGCACGGCAATTACTTCCGCTATTTCGAAATCGCCCGCGAGGCGCTGCTCAACCAGTTCAACTACGGTTACCGCCAGATGAAAGCGTCCGGTTATGTCTGGCCGGTGGTCGACACTCGCGTCAAATACCGCGATGTGGTGACCTTCGAACAAACCATTCGTGTGCGCGCCAAACTCGAAGAGTATGAAAACCGCCTGCGCATTGGTTACACCATTTTCGATGCCGCGACAGGCAAGCGCACCACCACCGGTTACACCATCCAGGTGGCGGTCGATGAGCAAACCAAAGAGCTGTGCTTCGTCAGCCCGTCGGTGCTTTTCGAGCGCATGGGGGTGACGCCATGAAGCTCTGGCCGCTTGTCGTTTTACTGTTAGCCCCGCTGGCTCACGCGATCACGCTGGATGAACTCCAGCAGCGCTTTACCGAACAGCCGGTGGTACGCGCGCATTTCGATCAGACTCGCACCATCAAAGCGATGCCGCAGCCACTGCGCTCGCAGGGCGAAATGCTGATTGCCCGCGACACCGGGCTGCTGTGGGACCAAACCTCCCCGTTCCCGATGCAGCTGATGCTCGATGACTCGCGGATGGTGCAAATGATCAACGGCCAGCCGCCGCAGACCATCACCGCCGAGAACAATCCACAGATGTTCCAGTTTAACCACCTGCTGCGCGCCCTGTTCCAGGCCGACCGCAGCGTGCTGGAGCAAAACTTCCGTATCGACTTTAAAGACCAGGGCAACGGCAGCTGGACGCTGAAGCTCACGCCGATCGCCACGCCGCTGGACAAGATTTTCACCTCGATCGATTTGAGTGGAAAAACCTACCTCAACACCATCCAGCTTAACGATAAGCAGGGCGACCGCACCGACATTTCCCTGTCGAATCAGCGTATCACCCCAACGACTCTGACCGATGACGAACGTAAGCGCTTTGCTGCCCAGTAACGCCCGCCGCGCGGCCTTTGGCTGGCTCGCCCTGTGCCTGATCCTGCTGGCGGTACTGGCCCTGCTGCTACCGCGCGCGCGCCTGAACAGCAGCGTGCTGGCGATGCTGCCCAAGCAAAGCCTGGGGGCCATTCCACCGGCGCTGAGTGACGGTTTTATGCAGCGTCTGGACAGCCAGCTCGTTTGGCTGGTCAGCCCAGGGAAAACGGCCGACCCGGCGGTGGCGCAACGCTGGCAGTCATTGCTTGAACACGCTGGCGTACTGCGGGACGTGAAAGGCCCGATGGATGCGCAGAGCCAGCAGGCATGGGGCGCGTTCTTCTTTACGCACCGCAACGGCATGGTTGATCCTGCGACCCGCGCACGGCTACAGCAGGGCGGCGAAGCGCAGGCGCAATGGATTTTATCTCAGCTGTACTCTGCGTTTTCCGGCGTCAGCGGCAAAGAGCTGAATAACGACCCGCTGATGCTGATGCGCGGTTCCCAGCTGGCGCTGGCGCAAAATGGACAGAAATTACGGCTGATGGATGGCTGGCTGGTCGCTCAGGACCGCGACGGTCATCCCTGGTATCTGCTGCACGGCGAGCTGAAAGGCTCCTCTTTTGATATGCAGCAGACGCACGCAGTAGTGACAAAACTGACTGCGCTGGCGACGGAACTGAAAAAGCAGTATCCGCAGGCCCGGCTGCTGTCACGTGGCACCGTGTTCTACAGCGATTACGCCAGCCAACAGGCGAAACACGATGTTTCCACGCTTGGCGTGGCGACCGTGCTTGGCGTTATCCTGCTGATCGTGCTGGTGTTCCGTTCCCTGCGCCCGCTGCTGCTGTGCCTGATCTCCATCAGCATTGGCGCCCTCGCAGGCACCGTGGTGACACTGCTGCTGTTTGGCGAGCTGCACCTGATGACGCTGGTGATGAGCATGAGCATCATCGGTATTTCCGCTGACTATACGCTGTATTACCTGACCGAACGGATGGTACACGGTGAAGTCTCCTCGCCGTGGGAAAGCCTGCTGAAAGTGCGCAACGCGCTGCTGCTGGCGCTGCTCACCACCGTGGCGGCCTATCTCATCATGATCCTCGCCCCGTTCCCAGGGATTCGCCAGATGGCCGTGTTTGCTGCGGCCGGACTGAGCGCCTCCTGCCTGACCGTGATTTTCTGGCATCCGTGGCTGTGTCGTGGCCTGCCCGTTCGTCCGGTGCCGTTAATGACGCTAATGCTGCGCTGGCTGGCCGCCTGGCGTCGCAACAAAAAGCTGTCCATGGGTTTGCCTGTCGCGCTGGGGTTATTCTCGCTGGCAGGTCTGTCTCAGCTACGCGTGGACGACGATATCTCTCAGCTTCAGGCCCTGCCACAGCAGCTCCTGGCGCAGGAAAAACAGATAACCCGCCTGACCGGGCAGAGCGTCGACCAGAAGTGGTTCGTGGTATATGGCGATAGCCAACAGCAAACGCTGGAGCGACTGGAAGCCTTTACTCCCGAGCTGGAAAAAGCGCAGCAGCAGGGCGTGATCAGCCATTTTCGCAGCATCCCGCTTAACTCACTGGCTCGCCAACAGCAGGATTTACAGCTGCTGAAGCAGGCAACGCCTGCCGTCGCGCAAGTCCTGCAAAGCGCCGGGCTGAAAACGGTGTCACCCGACCTAAACTTAATGCCGGTTACGGTCGATAACTGGTTAAAAAGCCCGGCAAGTGAAGGCTGGCGACTGCTGTGGATAACGTTGCCGAACGGGCACAGCGGCGTGCTGGTGCCGGTGGATGGCGTGAAAGAGACGGCCGCGCTGCAAACCCTTGCAGAGCAGCATCAGGGCGTGGTGTGGAACGACCGCAAGGCCTCTTTTGACGCGCTGTTTTCGCTTTACCGCACGATTCTGACCGCCCTGCTGGGCGTGGCGCTGTTGATAATCTCGCTGGGGGCAATGGTCCGCCTTGGCTGGCGTAAAGGGCTGATAAGCCTCGTCCCTTCGCTGCTGTCGCTCGGCTGCGGGCTGGCGGTGCTGGCGTTTAGCGGCCACGCCGTGAACCTGTTTTCCCTGCTGGCGCTGGTGCTGGTGCTGGGTATCGGCATCAACTACACCCTGTTTTTCAGTAACCCACGCGGTACGCCGCTGACGTCACTGTTGGCCATTACGCTGGCGATGATGACCACACTGTTGACGCTCGGCATGCTGGTGTTCAGCGCCACCCAGGCCATCAGCAGTTTTGGCATTGTGCTGGTGAGCGGTATTTTCGCCGCTTTCCTGCTGTCGCCACTGGCGATGCCGGGCAAGAAGAGAAAGCAGTCATGAGGATCCGGGCATTGCCGGGCCACGGGTTTTGTAGGCCGGGTAAGCGTAGCGCCACCCGGCACCGCCGTTTTGAGGTAACACGATGATAAGTCAATTTTTGCGCATGGCTGCTGTTGCGGCGGTGCTGGCCCTCACCGGCTGTAGCCACTCTTCCGGTGATGAAAACGGGCGTCCGCAGGCCTGGCTGCAACCGGGCACGCAAATCACGCTGCCACCGCCGGGCATTACGCCTGCCGTCACGTCGCAGCAGCTGTTAACCGGCAGCTTTAACGGCAAAACCCAGTCGTTGCTGGTGATGCTTAACGCTGACGACAAGAAACTGACCCTCGCGGGGCTGTCCTCCGTCGGCATTCGCCTGTTCCTTGTCACCTACGACGAGAAAGGCATTCATACCGAACAATCCATCGTGGTGCCGCAGCTGCCACCGGCCAGCCAGGTGTTGGCGGATGTGATGCTGAGCCACTGGCCTGTCAGCGCCTGGACGCCACAGCTGCCGAAAGGCTGGACGCTGAAAGACATCGCTGATAAACGTGAGCTTCGCAATGCGAGCGGCAAGCTGGTGACGGAAATCACCTACCTGCAGCGCAAAGGTCGGCGCGAGCCTATCAGCATCGAACAGCACGTTTTTAACTATCACATCACCATTCAATATCTGGGCGACTGAGATGATCTACATTGCTGCCGCAGGCATGATTAACGCGCTGGGCCGGACCCCGGATGAGATTGCGGCGAACCTGACCGCTGGCATCGCGCCCGGTATGCGCCCGCGTGCGGGCTGGATGCAGGGTGACGTTAGCGCTGTGCTCGGCGGCGTCGACGGTGAACTGCCTGCGATTCCCGACACGTTTGCCGCTCATCGTTCCCGCAATAACCAGCTTTTACTGGCCGCCCTCGCGCAAATTCAGCCGCAGGTCGATGACGCTATCGCCCGTTTTGGTCGTGACCGCGTGGCGGTGATCATGGGCACCAGCACCTCTGGCCTGGACGAAGGCGACACCCACGCCAGGCTGAAACTCAACGGCGAAGAGAGCGAGGCGTGGCGCTATTCGCAGCAGGAACTGGGCGACCCGTCGCGTTTCCTGCGCAACTGGCTGCAGCTGGAAGGCCCGGCCTACACGCTCTCCACCGCCTGCTCTTCCAGCGCGCGCGCCATTATCAGCGGTCGCCGTTTAATTGAAGCGGATCTCGTGGACGTGGCGATTGTCGGCGGTGTCGATACGCTCAGCCGGATGCCCATTAACGGTTTCAACAGCTTAGAGTCGCTGTCCACCACGCTGTGCCAGCCGTTCGGGCGCGATCGCTGCGGTATCACCATTGGCGAAGGCGCGGCACTGATGCTGCTGACTCGCGAGCCGCAGGCCATCGCGCTGCTTGGCGTCGGTGAATCCAGCGATGCTCACCATATTTCCGCCCCGCATCCTGACGGTGCGGGTGCAATCCGGGCGATTCAACAGGCGCTGACAGAAGCAAATCTGCAGCCGCAGGACGTGGGCTATATCAACCTGCATGGCACCGCTACGCCGCTGAACGATCAGGTAGAGTCCGCCGTGGTTCACGCCCTGTTCGGCGAGAATGTGCCCTGCAGCTCAACCAAGCATCTGACAGGCCATACGCTGGGGGCGGCGGGAATTACCGAAGCGGCGCTGAGTCTGCTGATACTGGAACGCAATCTGCCTTTACCGGCACAGGATTTCAGCGTGGCGCCTGCCGATTCGACGCTGCCTGCCTGCGGCATTATCACCGCGCCGCAGCCGCTGGCACGCCCAACTATTTTATCCAATTCCTTCGCCTTCGGCGGGAATAACGCCAGCATTCTGCTGGGGAGAACGGCATGAGCCATTACTTAACACCCGGCCATTACCTGCCCCACGATGCGCCGATGATGCTGCTGGAAACGGTCGTCAGCGTGACGGATGAAAAAGCCATTTGCCGGGTGACCGTCAACCGCAGCGGCGTGCTTGCGCCGTTCATTAATGACAACGGCAACTTGCCAGGCTGGTATGCGCTGGAGCTGATGGCGCAGACCGTTGGCGTCTGGTCAGGCTGGCATCGCCAACAGCGCGGCGAAGCACAAATCTCTCTGGGCATGGTGCTTGGCGCGCGTGAACTGAAATGCGCCGCCGGAGAATTGCCCGCGAATGCGCTGCTTGAAATCACCGTATCGCTGCTGATGCAGGACGAGCGTTTCGGCAGCTTTGAGTGCCTTATTACCGCAAATGGCGACACGCTTGCCAGCGGGCGAGTGAATACGTTTCAACCTACACAACAAGAACTAACCACGCTTTTTCAACAGGGAGCGTCATCATGAGTCGTTCAGTACTGGTGACTGGGGCCAGCAAAGGCATTGGGCGCGCAATTGCGCTCAAACTGGCGGCTGACGGATTTACCGTCGGCGTGCATTTTCACAGCGATAAACAAGGCGCACAGGATACTCTGGCCGCCATTGAAACCGCGGGCGGCGCAGGCCGTCTGCTTCAGTTTGACGTCGGCAACCGCGAGCAGTGTCGCGACGTGCTGGAGGCCGACCTTGAGCGGCATGGCGCGTGGTACGGAGTCGTGAGCAATGCGGGGATTACCCGCGACGGCGCCTTCCCGGCCCTGAGCGAAGACGATTGGGACAGCGTTATTCACACCAATCTCGACAGCTTCTACAACGTAATCCACCCCTGCGTCATGCCGATGATTTCAGCTCGTCAGGGCGGACGCATCATTACGCTTTCGTCCGTGTCCGGCGTCATGGGCAACCGCGGCCAGGTGAACTACAGCGCGGCAAAAGCGGGCATTATCGGCGCGACCAAAGCGCTGGCGATTGAACTGGCGAAACGCAAAATCACCGTCAACTGCATCGCCCCGGGGCTTATCGACACCGGGATGATCGCCATGGAAGAAGCGGCGCTGAAGGAAGCGATGAGCATCATTCCCATGAAACGGATGGGACAGGCTGACGAAGTCGCCGGGCTTGCCAGCTATCTGATGTCAGACATCGCAGGCTATGTCACCCGCCAGGTGATTTCCATTAACGGAGGCATGCTATGACCCGTCGCGTGGTGATCACCGGCATGGGCGGCGTGACCGCCTTTGGCGAGAGCTGGGATGCGGTCTCGGCGCGCCTGCGTCAATACCAGAATGCGGTGCGCAAGATGCCCGAGTGGCAGGTTTACGACGGGCTGCACACGCTGCTCGGCGCGCCGATTGACGACTTCACCCTGCCCGCCCACTACACCCGCAAGCGCATTCGTGCGATGGGTCGCGTGTCGCTGATGTCGACCCGGGCCAGCGAACTGGCGCTGGAGGATGCGGGTCTGATTGGCGATCCTGTTTTGACGAACGGCGAAACGGGGATTGCCTACGGCTCGTCCACCGGCAGCACCGGGCCGGTCAGTGAATTTGCCACCATGCTGACCGAGAAGCACACCAATAACATCACCGGCACGACTTACGTGCAGATGATGCCGCACACTACCGCGGTGAATACCGGGCTGTTCTTTGGTCTACGCGGGCGTGTTATTCCAACCTCCAGCGCCTGCACCTCCGGAAGCCAGGCGATCGGTTATGCCTATGAAGCCATCCGCAATGGCTATCAGACGGTGATGGTGGCGGGCGGTGCAGAAGAGCTTTGCCCGTCCGAAGCGGCGGTGTTTGATACGCTGTTCGCCACCAGCCAGCGCAATGACGACCCCTCTTCCACACCTTCGCCGTTTGATGTGAACCGCGACGGGCTGGTGATTGGTGAAGGGGCTGGCACGCTGGTACTGGAAGCGTTGGAGCATGCGCAGGCACGAGGCGCGAAAATCTACGGGGAAATCGTCGGTTTTGCCACCAACTGCGATGCCGCCCATATCACCCAGCCGCAGAAAGAAACGATGCAGATTTGCATGGAGATGTCGCTGCGTCAGGCCGGGATCGCGGCCTCGGAGATCGGCTACATTTCTGCGCACGGTACGGCGACAGAGCGTGGCGATATTGCAGAAAGTCAGGCAACCGCTGCCGTGTTTGGCCACCGGACACCGATTTCATCGCTGAAGAGTTATTTCGGCCATACGCTCGGTGCCTGCGGTGCGCTCGAGGCCTGGATGAGTCTGCAAATGATGCGTGAAGACTGGTTCGCACCGACCATTAACCTGCATCAGCCCGACGAACAATGTGGCGATCTGGACTACATTATGGGAGAGTCGCGGGCGATTAACTGCCAATTCTTGCAGAGTAACAACTTTGCCTTCGGCGGAATTAACACTTCGCTGGTGATTAAACGCTGGGAGTAACGATGTATCGGCTGTTTCTCGGAAAAATTTCCACCCTCAGTCTGACGGCCCTTCCGCCCGTTCTGGCGGAGCAAGTGCCTGAGGGTAAGCGACGTGACGCCTGGATTGCCGGGCGTGCGCTGCTGTGCCACGCCGTTTCGCCGCTACCGGACATTCGCTATGGCGATCAAGGTAAACCCGGGTTTGATGATAGCCACGCACTGTGGTTCAACCTGAGCCACAGTGGCGATAACATCGCCCTGTTGCTCAGCGATGTAGGCCCGGTGGGCTGTGATATCGAAGCTCTTCGCCCACGTCCCCAGTGGCAGCAGTTGGCCAATGCCACCTTTACGGTTAACGAGCATGCCCGGATAGAACGGGAAGCCGAAGAGCACCGTCTGAATGCGTTCTGGCGCATCTGGACCCGAAAAGAAGCGATGGTGAAACAGCGCGGCGGGAGTGCCTGGCAGATTGTCAGTTTCGACAGCACCGCGCCACAGAATCTGCATCTGAGTGATTTACAGCATGAAGGGTTGAGTCTTGCGGTATGCACGCCGACGCTGTTCAGCGTGTCTGATAAGGTGATTGAGCGGGTGGGATAGGGAAAGCATCGCTGAACGTCCTGAGTGCACCCTCACCCCGACCCTCTCCCCAGGGAGAGGGAGAAAATCAGACCACTGAGCGGTTCCCTCTCCCTCAGGGAGAGGGGATTTTACCGCCGTACGGGCGCGAAAATCGTCGTCACGCCAGCCATTACCAGCAGCACCCCCGCCAGCCCCTGCCAGGAAAAGGCCTCGTTCTGAAACAGCAACGCGGCTCCCCAGACGGCAATATAGCTGAGGCTCAGAAGCGCATAGGCTTTCGCCAGTGGCAGATGGCGCAAGGCAAAAAACCAACACCCCATCGATGCCACATAGCCACACAGCCCCAGCAACAACAGACCCGCACCGTGCTGAAACTGAATCAGATGCCAGAACAACGACATCACATTATTGACAGGTGGCAGTGCCACCATCGCGGCACGCAGCAAAAGCTGTGCGCCACTGACCAGAATCACACTGAATAATGCCCAGATAACGCCCATCAGTGGCTCCCTCCCAATACCGCAATGCCAAGGATAATCAGGGCGATACCAAACCAGTGTCGGCCAGAGACAGGCTCTTTCCAGACAAATTTGGCGGCCAGCGTCACCCAGACAAAATTAAGGCTAAGCATCGGGTAGGCAATCCCAACGGGCAGCCGCTGCAGTACCACCAGCCACAGCAACATACCGAACCCCAGGCAGAACAGTGCCAGTCCCAGCCACAGGGCGATATGTTGTCCACGCCGCCCGGATTTCGCCGGGCGGGTGGCTTGTTTCTGGCAGAGCTGTCCGATACAGGTCAGCAGGCTTGCCAGTAGCAGTGAGAAAACAGTGATCATTGTGGCAGATATTGCACGAAGACCATCCGGCTCATCTTGTAGACGTGGTCAGGTTTCGGCAGCGCAAGATCCTCAAGCGTTTGGCCTTTATTCAGCTGTAGCACCAATGATACCGGACCTTCAGCACGATGAGCCGCCAGCCAGCTGTCGAACTCATTATCATCAATAAAGCGCCCTGCGGCATCCGGGAAAGCCAGACCATACTTTAGCTCACCCTGCTGCTTGAACATCGTGATATCGCTGCGTTTAAGCTCCCATGCCAGCCCGGCAGCCACACCCACGCTGTTGGTCAGCACGTAGCGGCTCGGCGCCAGTTGTTCACTGACGATATCCGTAATGAACTGCGGCTGTTTGCTGTCGATCACTTTATCCGGAATGGCAAAACCGACCAGCAGCGCAATGCCCAGTGGACAACAGGCCGCCAATGCCCAGTTTTTGACGCCGTCGCGAATGGAGAACCAGCCGACCAGCGCCCACACACCGAACCCTATCGCCGCCAACAGGCACTTGTAGAGTTCAATGTTGCTCCATACGGGTTTGTGCATGAAGCCCCAGGGGGAAACCACCAGCACTGCAATCAACCCTATCAGACCGAAACCGATGTTGATAAGCCCGTTGTAGCGCAGTGCTTTCGCTCCTTTATCCACGGCGTCAATGGCATAGCGGGCCATCAGAATGGCCAGCGGCGCGAAGCAGGGCAGGATATAGGTCGGCAGTTTGCCTTTGGCGATACTAAAGAACAGGAATGGCATCACCACCCAGCCCAGCAGATAAAACATGCCGCGCTGTCCTTCACGATCCTGCCAGCCTTTTTTCAGCGCGCCCGGAAGCAACGCCAGCCACGGCAGGCTGCCGGCAATCAGGAACGGAATGTAGTACCAGAACGGAGCCTTGTGCTGCGCATCACTCTGTGCAAAACGCTGAATATGCTCGACCCAGAAGAAGTAGCGCCAGAAGTCCGGCTCGCGATGAGCAATGGCCAGCCCCCACGGCAACACCGTCAGCACGCAGACAATAATCGCGACCCAGCCCCACAGCAGCACCTCTTTCCAGCGCTTCTGCACAACTATCCACGGCAACACGCCAATCACCGGCACGGCCAGCGCCAGGAAACCTTTGGTCATCACGCCCATACCGCAGGCGATGCCCAGCAGCACGTAGCCACCCAGTTTACCGCCGCTGGTTTTGGCCTGAGACGCGCCCCAGAAGCTGCATAATGCCAGCATCAGCCACAGGGAGATCATCGGATCCAGCACGGCGTAAGACCCCACGCCGTAGACCAAAAATGCCGTCAGGAAAATCACAGCAGACAGCAGTGCCGTGCGTTTATCCTGCCAGAGTTTCCACGCCATCCACGCGACTAACAGCGCGGTACAGGCCGTGGAGAACACCACACCAAAACGAACGGCAAAGTTATCATGGCCAAAAAGCCACTGCCCAATGCTGTTAATCCAGTAACCGGCTATCGGCTTTTCGAAATAGCGCAGCCCAAGAAAATGGGGAACCACCCAGTCTCCGGACGCGAGCATTTCACGGCTGATCTCCGCATAGCGGGTCTCATCCGGCTGCCACAACAAACGAAAATTGAGAGGGAGTAAATAATAGAGCGCATATAAAAACAGCAATGATGCACTTAAACGTAAGGTTTTCATCAGCCTTAGCCCAAAAGTTGTTCTTGCCCTAACCAGCCTTCCCGGCCAGCTAATTCCCCACGCACCACATTTCCTTTTGGCAAGGTGCTGAAATCGTCAGGCAACAGCTGGCTCAGCGGGCAAAATTCAATGCCCTCTTCCGCCGCCTGTTTCAGCAACTGCTCAAACTGACTGGCACCGATAATGCCTTCCACTTCAGCGTGGATAGTGTAAACCGGTACGCCCCGATCGTTGTGGATTTGCTCTATGAGCCAGTCGTTGAAACCTTCAGCGCTGACGTTGACCCCAACCGCTTCATCCCAGGTCGGCAGCGTGACGGGGATTTGTACCGTCCCCGTGATGCCGGTCCCCAGCACCGGTAAAAATGGCCGGGTACCGCGACAGTCGCTGTTGTAGAGGAAATCAAACGACTCTTTCGCCCGGACAACGCGCCCATCGGCACGCCACCCTGCAACGGCAGAGCAGGTGACTGAAGACCCGACGATCTCTTCCAAAGCCTGTAATCCGCGCCCAATTTCCTGTTCAAGATGGGGCTGATCCCAGACGCCGCTCCACAGCTGCCAACGATGGTGATCCCAGGCGTGCAGACCCACTTCATGCGCTTTTGCCGTGGCACGGATAACGTCTGCGTTACCGGTGCCGATGTTTTTGCCCGGCCAGGCCGTTCCTGCAAGAAGAATATCCCAGCCATACAGCGATGCCGCGCGCGAGCGCAGCATCTTCCACAGAAACTTAGGCTTTAGCAGGCGCCACAAGTGGCGCCCCATATTGTCCGGTCCAACGCTGAAAAAGAAGCTCGCCTGGATGTTGTGCCGCTGGAAAATCTCCAGCAGGCGCGGGACGCCCTCGCGGGTACCGCGAAAAGTGTCAACATCAACACGTAAGCCTACTTTTTTCCTCATTTTGCGGGTTCCGTTAACTCAACAGTGCGCAGGAAGAAGTCCAGAGTCTGTTCAACGGTCTGCTGCATTTCGACCGTTGGCTGCCAGTCGAGGCAACGCTTCGCATTGCGGATGCTTGGCTTACGGTGCTCAACGTCCTGATACCCTTTCCCGTAGTAATCACTGCTTTCCACTTCGCGGAAACCGGCAAACGGCGGGAACTGGTTACGCAGCGGATGGCGCTCGAAGCAATCCAGCAGCATTTCTGCCAGCTCTTTGATGCTCGCTTCGTTGTCCGGGTTACCGATGTTGACGATTTGTCCGTCGCAGCGGCCGCCTTTGTTTTCGATAATGCGGAACAGCGCTTCGATACCGTCGCTGATGTCAGTGAAGCAACGCTTCTGCTTGCCGCCTTCGATCAGTTTGATCGGCGAGCCTTCCACCAGGTTCAGGATCAGCTGAGTGATCGCACGTGAGCTACCGATACGCGCAGAGTTCAGGCTATCCAGACGTGGACCCATCCAGTTAAATGGACGGAACAGGGTGAACTTCAGGCCTTCTTTGTCGCCATAAGCCCAGATCACGCGATCCAGCAGCTGCTTGGACACAGAGTAGATCCAACGCTGTTTGTTGATAGGACCCACCACCAGATTGGAGTTATCTTCGTCGAAGTTCTTATCGGTACACATGCCGTACACTTCAGAGGTGGACGGGAAGATGATGCGCTTGTTGTATTTCACACAGTCGCGGATGATCTTCAGGTTCTCTTCGAAGTCGAGTTCAAACACACGCAGCGGGTTACGGGTGTACTCGATTGGGGTCGCGATAGCGACCAGCGGCAGTACAACGTCGCACTTCTTGATGTGATATTCGATCCACTCGGAGTGAATGCTGATATCCCCTTCCACGAAGTGGAAGCGCGGGTTGTCGAGGAAACGGCTGATGGCGTCAGACCCGATATCCAGACCGTAGATTTCGTAGTTGTCGTCAGCCAGCAGGCGCTCGGTCAGATGGTTACCGATGAAGCCGTTCACCCCCAGAATCAGCACGCGGGTACGACGCTTAACCGCAACAAAAGGATGGCTGGAAAGCAGCGCGCTTGGCACCAGGCCCAAAGCCAGGGCCAGCTGAGTGCCCTGCATGTAAACGCCTTTATCGGTCTGCCCGGTCAGAATTTCCAGCGCGCCATTGCCACAGGCAACCAGCAGCGGAGAGGTGGAAATGACGGTTCCCGGCTTCGCGGCAGCCACGTCGTGACGTACGCGAGATTTCCAGACGATAAATTTATTGGTGCCGACAAAGCCGAACGCGCCCGGCCACGGATCGGAGACCGCACGCACCAGGTTGTTCAGTTCTTCAGCGGATTTTTCCCACACCAGACGGCCATCTTCAGGGGTACGGCGGCCAAACACGGTCGCCTGGCTGTGATCCTGAGCGATTTCTTTCGTTTTGCCTTCGCGGATCAGCGGCAGTGCATCACGCAGTACGCTCTGAGCGGTTGTGCAGAGTTTGCGGTGCAGGGTCATTGCCACGTCGTTATCGTCGATCGCCACAACCTGTTGAGCCACGATGTCGCCCGCGTCTGCGCGGTTCACCATACGGTGCAGGGTAACGCCGGTTTCTTTCTCACCGTTCGCCAGCACCCAGTTCAGCGGCGCACGACCACGGTATTTAGGCAGCAGAGAACCATGCAGGTTAAAAGCCCCCTTTTTCGCGGCGCTGAGAACTGCGTCACTCAGCAGATTACGGTAGTAGAAGGAGAAAATGACGTCCGGGCTCATCGCCTGAATACGGTCCACCCACAGTGGATGGTTCACATCTTCCGGGGCATACACGGTAATCCCTTGTTCCGCGGCAAGACGTGCCACAGACCCAAAGAAATTGTTTTCACCGGTGGAATCCGGGTGGGTGAAAATGGCTGCGATGTCATATCCTGCGTCCAACAGTGCCTGGATACCTGTGCAGCCCATATCGTGATAGGCGAAAACAACAGCTTTCATGAACGATTTTCCTCTTCAGACGTCAGTTCTTCGTGACGTACAACACGTTGAATAAAATAGCGGGGACGCGCACGCACATCGTTATAGATGCGGCCGATGTACTCACCCAGGAGTCCCATACCGACAAACTGCGCGCCAATAAACATGAACAGCACAGCGAACAGCAGGAACATACCGTCCCCTGCCCACTGGGCACCAAAGACCAGGCGCAACAGCACCAACAGAATGGCAAATGCGAAACCGGCGACGGCGATGACACTCCCGACCACGCTTAACAAACGCAGCGGCGTGGTGGTCAGACAGGTCACCAGGTCGTACATCAGGTTGATGAGGCGCATGAAGCTGTATTTCGAATCGCCAAATTCACGCTCAGCGTGCAGTACCGGGATCTCCACGGCACGGCGGGCGAAGGTGTTGGCCAGAATCGGGATGAACGTACTGCGCTCATGGCAATTCAGCATCGCATCCACGATGTGACGGCGATAAGCACGCAGCATGCAGCCGTAGTCGCCCATCGCTTTACCGGTGGTGCGCTGAATCAGACGGTTAATCATCTTCGAGGCTGACTTACGGAAAATGCTGTCCTGACGGTTCTGGCGTACGGTACCGACCACGTCATAGCCTTCATCCGCTTTTTCCACCAGACGAGGGATCTCTTCCGGTGGGTTTTGCAGGTCGGCATCCAGGGTAATAATCAAATCGCCCGTGACATGGCTGAAGCCAGCCATAATCGCCGAGTGCTGGCCGTAGTTACGGTTCAACAGCACCGCCACCACGTGGCTGTCCGGTGCTTCCGCCGCCAGGCAGAGCATCCGCGCGGAATCATCACTGCTGCCGTCGTCGACCAGCAGGATTTCATAATCGCGATTCAGGCTGGCGCAGGCCGCATCGGTGCGGCGAATCAACTCAGGCAGGCTTTCCTGTTCGTTGTAGACGGGGATGACCACCGACACTTTTTTTACAGCGGGAGAGTCAAACATATCAACGTCCTGTGAGCTTACGGAGCGCAGAAATGACGCGGGTTGTGTCGTCATGGGTCATATCCGGGAAAAGAGGCAGAGAACAGATGCGGGCGCTGTTCCATTCGGTATTCGGTAAGGAAACGTCCGGATAGCGTTCGCGGTAATATTTTTGCGTATGGGCCGCACGGAAGTGCAGACCGGTGCCAATGCCCTGGGCTTTCAGCTGTTCCATCAGCGCATCACGGCTGATGCCACAGCGGGCTTCATCCACGCGAATAATGAACAGATGCCAGGCGTGTTGGTGTGCCCAGGCCGGGATCCCCAGGGGCTGGAACGGCGTATCGGCCAGTTCCTGCTGATAACGCTGGGCGATTTCAGCACGACGCTGATTCATCTTCGGCAGCTTAGCCAGCTGGACCAGCGCCAGCGCGGCGTTGATATCGGCGAGGTTATATTTAAAGCCCGGAGAGATAACTTCTGCCTGAGGGGCGCGTCCGTGGGTCTGTCGATCATAGGCATCCACACCCAGGCCGTGGAATTTCAGGCTGCGAATGCGGTTAGCCAACTGTTCGTTGTCCGTCACAATCAGCCCGCCCTCGGCACTGGTCATATTCTTAATGGCATGGAAGGAGAAAATCGCCGTCCCTTTGCCGCCTACGTGCTGCCCTTTGTAGTAAGTGCCTACCGCATGAGCCGCATCTTCAATCACCGTAATTCCATGCTGGTCACCCAGCGCGCGAATACCGTCAATGTCACAAGGCGCACCGGCGTAGTGAACAGGGATAATCGCTTTGGTTTTCGGGGTAATGGCGGCGGCAACGGCTTCTGGGGTGACCATCAGGGTGTCACGATCAACGTCGATCATCACCGGGGTCGCGCCGAGTAATTCGATCATGTTGAGGGTTGAAACCCAGGTCTGCGAAGGGGTGATCACTTCGTCACCCGGCCCGATATCGAGCGCCATCAGCGTAACGTGCATTCCCCCGGTTGCGGAACTCACGGCAATCGCATGGCGGTTACCGGTCAGGGTGCAGAAAGCGTCTTCAAGCTGGTGATTCTTCGGCCCGGTGGTTATCCAGCCTGACTGCAGCACCTCTTTCAGGGCCGCGAACTCCTCATCCCCCATTGATGGGCGTGAGAAAGGTAAAAATTCACTCATTCATTTTCCTTACCCGAACATTGGGATAGTACCGGACATCGTGCGCGCGCTTAGTTAAACGAAGGAGAAATAAAGAACGCTAAAAACGTGATGTTTTAAATAAGCCAGCTTAGTGCACTCTACGCTATACGAGGTTTATTAGGAAAATATTAAGAATGGGGGCAACAGGGATGACAATTATTTAAACGCAATAATTTCAACAACTTACGAAAGAATAATTTTTAATATGCACGCTAATAAATAATGCTTATAAATACGTAACGGCCTTAAGGTTATGTTAATAATGTCAACGAAAGCTAAACGTGAAATATATTCATCGGCATTTTGATGAACTCAATCACATTTCTCGTTTAATTCACTTGTCTATGGCCTTGTTCAACAACCCAACCGCAACGGCACGCCTGGCAAGGAACGCACAAATGGCACTTCAACCCACTCTACAGTGCACTATCATTCAGTTAATCAATAATATAAAGAGTAAATTTTATGGCAGGCGACGGTCTGGATATCAAGGTCCTGCGGGCCATCCACGTGTTAAGCACCTGCGGCAGTGTGACAAGAGCCGCGGAGATCCTCGAGGTGACGCCGGGTGCTATCAGCTATTTGATCAATAAAGCCCGGAAGGCAACGGGATCAGCCCTCTTTTTCCGCACCCGCAGCGGGATGGAACCGAACAATCTGGCGAAAGAGTTGAGTCAACGCTATCAAAATATTAGCCACGAACTGACCTCCTCTGATGATGAGAATGCCCTTTTCAGCCGGAGGATGGTCGTCAGTACCTACTCGCTGCTGGAACTGATTTTGTCACACGCCATGCTGAGCTGTACGTCTCCCGTACCCCAACTGCACTTCCAGCCCCACAGAGACAATGACAATGAACGCCTGATCAAGCTGCGCAATAAAGAAGTCGATATTGACATCGGCACCCGCCTGCCTGTCGACCGTTCCATTGTACAAATCAAATTCCTGATGAGTGACTCGGGGGTTTTGTTGAACAAACAACACCCGTCCATCTCCGACAGCATCACCCTCGAACAGTGGCACAACAGCCGACATGCTATATGGACTCGGGGCATGCATTTTTTCAGTGACAGCATTGAACACAGCAATCGCTTCGACGATTTGTTCCGCCAGCAGTCTGTCTCTCTGATTGCCAGCAGCTCTCTGAGTGTGGCAACGCTGTGCGCATTTAGCGATTTGGTTATCCTGATGCCTGAAATTATTGGCCGCAAACTGGAAATATTTTTTCCGGTAAAATGGCTTCCGGCACCGGAAGAATTAAGCATGCATTATGAGTGCTTTTTGCATTACCATCACTCTCACGCCAATAACAAACAGATGAGTGATTTGATTTCGTTTTTCCAGCAATCCGTAAACTGTGCTTAAATAAAAATATGTGTAACATTTATTTCTGCACAAATAAAAGAAGAGTCAATTCATAGTTATAAAACAAGACATTACAACGTTTCTAAATTTTGATTTTAAGGATATTAAACAGTTAAGGGTTTACACTCCCCTGCATTCGCATTACTGTTTTCGGTAATATCCCTTCAGTCCTGAAATTTATAATAAAACACTGTAGACATTGTTTTCTTAAATTTCTTTCATCCACCAGGACCATCAAAATATTATGAACATCAGTTTCGTGAGTGATAACTATTACCTGTGCGCAGGTATTGAGTCGCAGGTGTTCGATTCGCATCAAATTGCCAGCCAGCTGGATATCGATGTGTATCTGGCGACCTATAACCCGGCCAACTACCTGGTTGTCGGCATTGAGAACCTGTATCTGCGTGATTACTTTATTAAAAAAGTGAATCAGCTGAGCATCAAATACATGGTGCTGATGCAGGATATTATTAAAGATCACTGCTTCAAGATTGGTGATGTGGTGTTCTCTTCACTCGAGTGCTCACCGCATTACATCCAGAAAATTGCCCGCTATTTTCCGAAGCCGCGTCAGAACGTATTGACTCAACGCGAACTGGACATTCTGGATGTTTTCCACCTGCAAAATGTGAAGATAGCCCGTGAGCTCGATATCTCACAAAAGACGGCCAGCGGTCACCGGGTTAACATTCAGCATAAACTGCGGATGAAATCCAAAAATACGCTGGCGATGCTGAGAATTAAAACGGCCATTTCACGCAGCAATGGCTCACACCTGCACGGCTTGCTGACTCAGCACGCCTGATCCCGCGCAGAGCATTTTCCGTATCACGTTAACGGGGGCCTCCCCCGTTAAACTCCCCCTATGCCGAACAGCACTCCCACTCTTTTTTTTGTTTCTTCAAAAAAAGTCCGTTCACTTTTTAATTAATTTAAATTACGGAATAAAAGCCTCAATTTACACTGAGTTAGCCGCCTTCATCTGCCGACAATTTGCTAACTGAAACATGAAAAGACAAACGTGGATTGTATTCCGTACTGATTTGCTATTAGATTTCAATCAAACAGGAAACATATCGCTCTGAGCATTGAACGGAATCAATTGCATAAAGAGTAACACCAGGGAAGGCGTGTCTGTTCTATCACCAGATCGCTCATAAAGGAAATCGGGGTATGCAGACAGAAATCGATCTCAAGCTTTTAAAAATCATTAACACGTTGGTTGTCAGTGGCAGTGTGACAAAAACAGCTAAGCTGTTAAACCTGAGCCCCGGCACCATCAGTTATTCGTTAAAAAAAGCCCGGACACTCACCGGAGCCCACCTCTTCATTCGCACCAAAACAGGAATGAAGCCCGATACTACCGCCAGAGAGCTTAGCCAACGTTATCATAAATTCGCCGGCTTAAATAATGACTCAGCCTTCACGGATGAACCATTAGCCAGCAAAGAAATAACCGTGATGACCTACTCTTTGGTTGAAATGATGATAGCCAAAATAGCGCAGCACAGCGAAATAAAAAAACAATCTTATCGCTACACCTTTCTGCCCTATAACAATAATGTCAGCCTGCGACTTGAGAATTTAAAGAACGGCCAGGTCGACATCGACATCGGGGCAAAACTGCCGGCCGACACGCTGATCAGCAAAGTAAAGCTGTTTAGCTGCCCGGTCTCCGTGCTGGTTAAGCGAGATTCAGCTCTCGACACCCAGCTCACGCTGGACGACTGGCGGAATCACCAACACGCCGTCTGGTCTGTCTTCGCGGATTACTATAGCGAAAATATCCTGACGGCGAAAAGCGCGATGCAGCATATCAATGAGCGTAACATCGCCATGATTTCCGCCAGCATCATCAACATGGTCGCCTTCTGCGCCAGCAGCGATTGCATGATGATTATTCCGGATTATTTCGCCCCTTTATTAACACAAGCGTTTCCCGTGAAGCGTCTACTCATGCCCCCTGAAATGGAAATAAAGTACGATTGCTACCTGCATTTTAATAACAGTCTCATGGAAAATGAGAGTGCATTGAATGTTGCCAACGCGATAACCACGTTGCTGCGAAAAGGCCTGAGTGACACCTATCCCCATCAATAATGAACCTGATGGATACGCTCGAAAACAGGGAAATACGTTTTCTTCATTAATGAATCGACTGCAAAGAACAAGCGTGCAGCTGACGGTGGGCTTATAGCATGAATGATATCAATCTTCGCCAACTCAAAATTATCAATACGCTGATTGAGTATCAAAGTGCCGTCAAGGCAGCGCAGGTGCTTAATATATCGCCTTCCGCGATCAGCTATTCGCTCAATCAGCTCAAAAAGCAAACTGGTAAAGAGCTGTTCATACGCACGCGGAGTGGGCTTCGTCCCAACAGCCATGCCTTTGAACTCCAGGCAAAATTCAAAGAAGTGGTGCAACTGAATTCCCGAAAAAATGAGTACGTCATTGCCACCTACTCGCTGATTGAAATTCTGTTGGCGGAGTATCTGCACGGCGGTGAGGACTCACTGATGCACTTTGTCACGATGGGGTCTGGCGAGGAAGAACGCCTGCGCAAACTCAAACATCGCGAGGTGGATATTGATATCGGTGGCAAACTTCCGGAAGACCGCTCAATCGTGTCCCGCCACTTTGTGCAATCCGATATCAGCATCATTGTGAGTGAAAACCATCCGAATATTAAAGACGTTTTCACCCTTGATGACTGGCGTGAAAATGAGCACCTGAGCTGGCAACGAGGCATTGGCAGCATTATTGGCATGGCCGATAACGTTGAGCCCAGCCTGCTCAGCGGGCGGAAAATTGCCTGGACCAGCCCCAATCTGCTCTCCCTCGCCTGGCATTGTTCTATCTCAGACTACGTGATGATCATGCCGAACATCTTCGTGCCTTACATGCAGAAGCGTTTCCCGGTTAAATCCTTTTCGCCGCCGCCTGAGCTGCAAATGACGTTCGACTGTTATCTTCATTACCATTTGGCGATGGAAGATAAAATTAGCGCTCTGCCGTTGCAAAATATGTCATCCGCATTAAGTGCCTGCGAATGTTAACCAATAATTAAATTTACTTTTTAAAATTATGAAAAAAGCACCAGAGCGATGAAAAAACGTCAGATTTAGGCAAATTAAAAAACCAACTCACCGCTTTTGCGTTGCTCCTTTACCGTAAAGAAAGTAGCATCAAAGCACTTGTTCACTTTTTGTTGTTTACATTATTCACACTTATGTCGCTGCGAATCGTTTTTATCATGTGTTTATTATTAGGATTTCACTGCATCGCTTATGCGAAGAGTGCGCCTAAAGTTCACCATGCCAAAAAGGTCGCCGTTAAAACGACGAAAAGAAAGCATCCCACTAAAGTGCATCACCTCACCAAAACGACGAAAAAGAAGCATGTGACTCACGGCCATTCCGTCCGCCACACAGCAAAGCAAAAGCGCTATTCCACAGCCCGCCCTGGTGATCAGTTAGCCTTCACGACGACAAAACGCACACCCAATATCAAACGCCGCAAGCGCCTGATGTATGAATATCAAAGCTGGAAAGGCACGCATTATCGGTTAGGGGGGCATTCTCATCGGGAGATTGATTGTTCTGCGCTGACGCAAAAACTGTATCAGGAGGCATTTTCTATCGACCTGCCGCGCACGACCAGCGGGCAGTTAACGAGGGGGAGGAAAGTCAAAAAGGCGACGATGCACATTGGCGATCTGGTGTTCTTTAAAACCGGTAGGTCGCAAAAACATGTCGGTATTTATATTGGGGAAAACCGCTTTATCCATGCTTCGCGCACCAAAGGCGTGACCATTTCAGAGCTAACGAATCCTTACTGGAATCAGCATCTACTGGCAGCCCGGCGCGTATTGCCAGACACGGTGGTCAGATAAAAGCCTCCAGAAAGTGAAAGACGCCGTAGCCGACCAGCCAACCGCTCCCAATCACTGCGCCCTTCGCAGGCAGACTCATTCTCGCCAATACATGCCGATTCTTTCTATATAACACCAGAGAAATCAAAAACTTTACCGCGACGCCCAGCAACAAAATAATGACAAAATTCATCTTCGCTCTTATCGGATTTTTTCCGTTTTATCGAGCCGGGAATGCTAACGGAAACATTCACCTAAAGAAAGAAGGGAATTGTTTCTGTTTTTTAAAACATTTAAACCACAAATTAAACATTACTATTAACAAAATGCTAAAAAGTGGCTTCCCATACCTTTCACATGGGATTTGCCACGGTTTGCGCTGAGGTGTCGGCTTAAGCCGTAAAACTCAGTCATCCAAAAATCTCTGCGCGATATCGCAAAATTTATCTTCCAGCGCAATAAAAGCATCCACCACATCGGGGTCAAAATGTGCCGCACGGCCGTCGCGAATAATGTCGACCGCTTTGCTATGGGGCATCGATGGCTTGTAGATACGCTTGCCCACCAGTGCATCATAAACATCGGCAACGGCCATTATCCTTGCCGAGAATGGGATCGTTGTCCCGGCGATCCCTTCCGGATACCCCTTGCCGTCCCAGCGTTCGTGGTGACTGCCCGCAATCTCTGTGGCGCGCTGAATAAAATCGCCCGGCGAGTGTAAATCCTTGCCTACCCTTTCCAGCAGCTGTCGCCCCTTCATGGCATGCGTCTTCATCACCTCAAATTCGTCCGGCGTCAGTTTTCCTGGCTTGAGCAGTACCGCATCCGGAATGGCAACTTTACCCACGTCATGCAGTAATGCCGCATGGAACATCTTCTTTGCCAGCATGGGATCCCTGGCTTCCGGGTGCCCGTTTAGATGAAGATAGCTTGCCAGCTGTTGCACATAATGCTGGGTACGGATGATGTGCGCGCCCGTCTCGGAGTCCCTTGATTCACACATCGCCGCCATGGTGCGCATGACAAGCTGATTGGTATGATTCACATCCCGACGCCAGGTGAGCGCTTTACGGTACAGCTGTAGCGCATTCATTCCCGTCAGGAAAACAAGCTGCAGACAGGCGCCCAGCAAAGGAAACAGCACCGGCAACCAGACATGGTAAGCGCGAAGTGCGACGACCGTCGCCAGACAGGACAGAAGCACGATCCCTGACAGACACAGCACAACAGGGCGAATCCGGCGCGACAGCATCACGATGGCCACAGCGAGGCATAACCCTCCCGCCATCAGCCGGTACCAGAGGTTTATCCAGGAAGGATAACGCAGCAGCGTATGGGTCAGGATGTTATCCAGCAGGGTGGCGTGAACTTCTGTCCCCGGCCAGTCCATACTGAATGACGTGGTGACATCGTCGTGCAGCGCCGCCGCCGACGATCCCACCAGCACGATGCTGCCAGCCGCCGGGAGTTTATCCCCCGTGAGGACGTCGATGGCAGACAGCGTAGTATGACGGTGGTGATGCGCGGAGAAATTGAGCCAGACCTGTCCGTCGGTATCCACGGGAATACGGTACGGCCCGGCGATGAGTTCCGGCCCCAGCAGCGTGGAACGCGTACGAAGGTGTGATACATGGCTGTGCTGCATTAACATCGCCAGCGCCAGACCGGCAATGGGTCCTTGTGGGCTGTTAATCAGCAAAGGGGAACGCCGTAGGATCCCGTCGCCCTCATTCAGTGCATTCACCACCCCCTCGCCACTCATCGCATGGCTCAGGACAGGAACGCTGCCCAACACATAGCTGGCGCAGGGAGGCTGCACAGCAGATAATTTCGCCGGCATTTTCTCGCACTGCGGCTCGTCACCTGAAAATAGCATCTGTGCCGCACCGACGACTGGCCGGTATTGCGCCAAGGCCCGGGCGAAAATGGCATCGTTATCCTGCAGCTGTGGGGGAATGCTGGCGAGGTTCAGGTAGTCACCAAACTCCTGATTAAACCGCCGCCCCACCCGATTTAAAGACGTGCGGTCGCCTTCCGGAAACAGAATATCGAAGCCAATGACGGCGTGAGTCTGACGGCGCAATTGTTCCAGCAGATCGGCAAAAACGTAGCGCGGCCAGGGCCACTGCCCCACGGATTGCAGCGTCCTGTCGTCAATATCAACGATCGTGACGGGTGAACGGTCGGTATCCGCCAACAGTGAGCCCACCATCCAGTCCTGCAGATGGCCTTCCACTTCGCCAATCAACGGGGCGTCGTAGTGACAGACGAAAAGCCAGGCGAGTGCAAACAGAATACCCGCCAGCAGTCTCTGACGATGCCCCTCGCCGGAAATCAATACCGCCATCAGTGGACCATAATTTCGACCCGGCGATTGCGTGGTTCAGGTACCCCAACCGGTTTCTTCACTAAAGGATCGTACATACCATGGCTTCTGACGCGGATATGCTCAGCAGAGAAACCGTGTTCAACCAGGATATGGCGCACCTGCTGCGCACGCTTCAGCGACAGCGTCATGTTGTACTGACTGTCGCCTGTCGCATCGGTATGCCCGATGAGCGTAAGCTGGCAAGGCTGGCGCGTCTCACAATCCTTTTTGACCACCTTAACCAACGACGCCGTATCGACGATCGGTTCCACCGACTCACTTTTGAAGTACACCAGCTCGCTGGCGAAAGGCGCGGGCTCCGCATTAAAAATGGCAGTATTAGACTGACGCACGGCGTCCGGGGTACTTTGCGACTCACGAGGCCCCAGAATTGAGGAATGCACAGACTCCCCAGACTTATCAAGCGTGGTGCTTTTCCCCTCTTCCGTGACGATGACTCGCCCGACGTGGCCGGACATTTCAGGCAACAATGTCACCTGAGTTCGGGAGCAACCGCTTAACAGCAGCAACGCAGCGACCATGAGACTCTTTTTCATTGTCATCATCTCAGTCCGCCGTCACGAGAAAACGCGTGCCGCGAACCGCAATCACCGCGGTCGGGGTATGAATACTGACGGACTCTGGCGAGAGTTTGCCTACCCGTCCAGAGGTATACAGCGCTTTACCTTTGCGCAGCGTCACATTAAAGGCATAGGTCTTATTTAACGGGGCGTACTTGTAATCTTTGACGTTAAATTCAGTCTTATCGCCCAACGCAACGGTGGTTCCGTCTTCAAAGCTTATTCCGGTGTAACCCTGAGACTTGGTTTTCACCGTGTCGCCCACATAGATTTGATCGCCGGTCGACAAGGGAACGCAGCTATCGCCTTGCTGCCGACAGGAATCATTGGTTTTTTTCACTACCGCGATGCTCTTGGTCTGGACCTCAGCATGCGCCAGTGTCGCTACCACCATTAGCGATAACGCCAGCGTTGTTTTTCTTAACATGTATTGCACTTCAATCAGGATAAGTAAGTCATTCCAGTATTCAATCCAGTGAAAAACCGGGCCAGAGGGAACCCGAAAGCTCCCCGCGTGTTTTAGCCTGTACACCTCAGGTCGCGTGCGCCTGCAGTATCAGCAGGAAATCAAACCGTCTTGATACTTCCAGGACAAGAACGGCTGTGGACGCCCATAAAAATAGCCTTGCGCCAGCTGACACCCCATCGAGCGTAATTTCTCTTCCGTTTCTTTGTTCTCGATACCTTCGGCCACCAGTGGCACATCGAATACCCGCGAAAGATTCACGACGGATGCCACCACCGACTCGCTTCGGCTGTCCGTTAGCATGCCGTTGACAAATTCACGATCGATTTTCAGCTGATCAAAAGGCAGAGCGTGCAGATAAGAGAGGCTCGAGTAACCCGACCCGAAATCATCGAGCGCAATGGTGACGCCCGCCTGCTGCAGCAGCGTCAGTTGCTTAATAATGTGCTCGCCGCTTTCCAGCATCACGCCCTCGGTAATTTCGATGCAGATATTTTTCCCCTGCAGCGCATACCGGTTGAGATTCTCCAGCACGCTGGAAGAAAAGTTTTTCTGCTGCAGCTGCAGCGGCGACACGTTGATGTGCAGCTTGAAATCGCCTGGCGCACCGCGGGCAATGAACGCGGAAAGCTGCTTACACGCCTGGTGAATAATCCATTCGCCAAGCGGAATAATCAGGCCAGTCTCCTCCGCCAGAGAAATGAATTTGTCCGGCGGCACAAAGCCCAGCACCGGGCTTTGCCAGCGAATCAGACACTCCCCTTCGCGACACTGGTTCTCCTGCCCAAGTTCGACAATCGGCTGCATCACCAAATGAAACTCATCGCGCTCAAGCGCGAGGCTAATTTGTTCGTGCAGCTGAATCTGGCGCAGGCCGTCCTGCTGCATCTCAGGGGTAAACCAGGCCACTCCGCCATTCCCAATTCTGTTGCGGACATGATGAAGCGCAATGCCCGCGTTGAGCACGATGTCATCGAAACGCTCTGGCAAAATAGGCTCTTCTACAATCCCGGCATTGCCGGAAATGCGGAGCTCATGGTTGTCTGAATGGGCGACTTCCTGCAGCGTGAACAGCGATTCCAACTGACGCTTCCAGATGGGCAGCTGTTCTGCCGTTTGCAATGGCGGGAAAACCACCAACAGCTTATCGGGTCTTTCCCGGCACAGCAGAATGCCTTCGGGCAGGGCCTCTTTAAGGCGGCTAATCAGGTATTCCATCAACGCCCGACCGTAACCGACACCCAACAGGTTGTTCAGGGACGAGTGGTTACTGAGATGGATTAACGCCAGCACACTTCGTTTTTGGAAGCACTCCGGATGCTGACGGATTTCTGCCAGCGTCAGCAGTGAGCCATCGACAGGGGCTAAATCCCCTGACCACTCATTCGTCTTCCCGTTCAGCGAAGCCTCGGCCCGCTTTCTTTTCATCTCGTACAGCTTTTCATCCGCACGCTGATAATCTTCCGAGAAGACACCGGTCAGTGCCTGAACGCCATAAGCACAGGAAATAGGGATTGCCGTTCCGTTGTAGCTGAAATAGTCAAACTGGCTTTGCGCACGCTGCATCAGAATATCGACAGTCTCGTAATCGCAATCAGGAAGCAGAATGAGGAACTCATCGCCTCCCATCCTGATGATTTTATCTGACGCGCTCAGAATTCCGTTGAGTGTCTCAACAAAATAGATGAGTGCAAGGTCGCCAACGTGGTGACCATAGGTATCATTGATCGTTTTGAAATCATTTAAATCCGCAACAATGAGCATCATTTTTTGATGATGCGAAAGCGTATTAATGATCGCATCCCCGCCTTCTCTGGAAAGCGCGTTGGTCAACGAGTCGTAACTTAGCTTATCCATTGCCTGCCGGGTTTTACGGGACGACTGGCAGAATGCAACGGCAAACATCAACAGGAACAGGTTAGTGAACAGAAATGCCCATTTGGCCAGAGAGATGATATCCCACACCCCCGTACTGGCTGACACATAGTAACCGTCTGTCATCTTAATATTAATGTCAGGCAGGAAGAACCTACGGTTTCTTTTATTTTCAACCTGCATTAAAGCGTCGTTACCGAGATGACTTTTTATTCTGATGCGATAGGTCGCGATGTTATCGCCATCGCTAAGGAACACGCGTTCAAAAATATCATTAAGGTCATTGAGCGTGAAATCCGTAACAATCATCCCGGCAATTTTTGAGTCTTTTATACTCTGGTTATCGGTAATGACAGGAGAGCCCACCGTAATGGTCGGCAACCCCGTCAATGCATCACTGTAGACATTGCTATAGAACACGTCAGAAACCAGGAAGCCTTTATCTGAGTTCAGTTTCTGTTGTAGCCGTTTTAAATAGTCTTTAATAAAAAGATGCGGGGATTTATTTTTAAAATGCATGAACTGCTGTTCATTCATACAAAAATAATATTTCCGATCGGGCCTTGTGAAATAAGTCCAGTACGATGACTTGTTTTCATCACTCAGTCGTTTCCAGAAGGCATTGATGACCATCGAAATGCGAGCATCTTCGTAGCTGATTTCTTTGGGTAAGAACATCAGATGCGATTCATAGTCCTGAGAATTACTGGCATGAAATTCCTTGTCAATATCCACACCGAGCTGAGTCCGGATGGCGTCGTTCGACAAAGGGATCGTATTACCCAACGCGGTTGCTATGTTTTTATTATTCTCAATATTTTTATTCAGCAATCCTGCAACATTTGAAACGGCTATCTGAAGATTTTTCCCTGCTTGCGCATAGGCAAAATAACCAATAAAAATATTGACAAAAATAAACGCAGCAATCAAAAATGATCGGTATATTAACTTTTCAGTTTTCAGCTTATTACGATTCGGCATGATTCTTACAAATAAACAATATCATGCTACAGTATAAGCAATCCCCGTTGAGCTTTCAGGCTTTTGCAATGTAATTTTGGATTTACAACGCGGAAACTTCTTAAAATAACGCAGAGTAATTATTTCCCCTCCGCGAGTTTCTTTAAAATCAAAAAAGCATTGCCATTGCATGCCGATTTTCGTCGGACTTAATAACATTTAATACTTATATTTTTTACAGCTGAATGCTTTTTAGACATTAAGACCCGATGTTCTGCCACGTCAGGCAGAGCATCGGCATCAATCAGTCCTGTTCAACCAACGCCTGCGCACAGGCCCAGGCAGAAGCCCATGCCCACTGGAAGTTATACCCCCCCAGCCAGCCAGTCACATCCATCACTTCACCGATGAAGTAGAGCCCTGGGACTTTACGTGCTTCCATGGACCGAGAAGAAAGTTCGTTGGTATCGACCCCACCCAGCGTGACTTCCGCCGTGCGATAACCTTCGGTGCCGTTGGGCTGTACTCGCCAGTTTGTCAGCGTCTCAACCAGCTGCGTCTGATCTTTGCTGTTCAGCTGCTTCAGCTGGACATCCGGGATCTGCCCCAGCGTTTGCAGACACTCGACCAGGCGCTTCGGTAATTGCATTGCCAGGGTATTTTTCAGGCTCTGATTCGGATGCGCATTGCGTTGTTCGTCGAGGAACGTGTCCAGATCGCAGTCGGGCACTAAGTTAATCGTGACAAACTCACCCGACTGCCAATAGCTGGAAATTTGCAGTACCGCCGGGCCGGAAAGACCGCGGTGGGTAAACAACAGGTTTTCACGGAATACCGTGCCGTCATTTGCCGTTATCACCGAAGGCACTGAAACACCCGAGAGCACCTGCAGTTGTTCCAGCAAAGGTTTATGCAGAGTGAATGGCACCAGACCGGCGCGCGTCGGCAGCACGTTCAGGCCAAACTGCTCGGCAATTTTATAGCCAAACGGCGAGGCACCTAAACCCGGCATCGACAGGCCGCCGCTGGCGATCACCAGCTTTTTCGCCGCAACCGTCTCACCGTTCAGCTGTAAAACGTAGCCTTCGTCATCGCGCTCAACGCTGATAATCTCGGTACGCAGACGAGTCGTCACCTTGCCCTTCTCACATTCAGAGACCAGCATGTCGACGATTTGCTCGGCGGAGTCGTCACAAAACAGCTGGCCCAGGGTTTTCTCATGCCAGGCAATACCGTATTTGCCCACCAGTTCGATAAAATCCCACTGGGTATAGCGGGCCAGGGCCGATTTACAGAAATGCGGATTTTGGCTGAGGTAAGCGGCAGGCTCCACGTACATGTTGGTGAAGTTACAGCGCCCGCCCCCGGACATTAAAATTTTGCGGCCAGGCTTTTTGCCGTTATCCAGCAGCAGCACGCGCGCGCCGGCCTGCCCCGCCTGGGCCGCACAAAACATTCCCGCCGCGCCAGCGCCGACAACAATGGCATCAAACCTTTCCACACGTCTTTCCTCTTAATCTGAATGTCGGGAAGTGTAAATTTTCCATGGCGGTAGGACCAGTCTGATTTTTTGCACAATTCAACATATCATTGATATGTATGGGGTAATTATTAACGCTGATTTCTGAACAGTGAATAATTTTCAATATAAGTCTATATTTTTCTTTGCCCGCGCCGCGTTTGTCCACGATAATGCGCCGCGTTCATGTCCTCAAAATGGCGTAACGTCCTATGCTACATTTGTTTGCCGGCCTGGATTTACATACCGGGCTTTTGTTATTGCTTGCTCTGGGGTTTGTGTTGTTCTACGAAGCGATTAATGGCTTCCATGACACTGCAAATGCCGTTGCGACTGTTATCTACACCCGTGCTATGCGTTCTCAGCTGGCGGTGGTGATGGCAGCCATCTTCAACTTCTTTGGCGTGCTGTTAGGCGGTCTGAGCGTGGCCTATGCGATTGTGCATATGCTGCCAACGGATCTTCTGCTGAACATGGGCTCTGCTCATGGTCTCGCCATGGTCTTCTCTATGCTGCTGGCAGCGATTATCTGGAACCTCGGAACCTGGTATTTCGGCCTTCCGGCATCCAGCTCTCACACCCTTATCGGCGCTATTATCGGGATTGGCTTAACCAATGCTCTGATGACCGGCACCTCCGTGGTTGATGCGCTGAACATTCCAAAAGTGATCGGGATTTTCGCTTCGCTTATCATCTCGCCGATTGTCGGCCTGGTGATTGCAGGCGGTTTGATTTTCCTGCTGCGTCGCTATTGGAGTGGCACCAAAAAACGCGCGCGTATCCACATGACGCCAGCGGAACGTGAAAAGATGGATGGCAAGAAAAAGCCACCTTTCTGGACACGTATCGCGCTTATCCTTTCTGCTATTGGTGTTTCGTTCTCTCACGGTGCCAACGACGGACAGAAAGGCATTGGTCTGGTGATGCTGGTTCTGATTGGCGTAGCACCGGCAGGTTTCGTGGTGAACATGAATGCTTCCGGCTATGAAATCACCCGGACTCGCGATGCCGTGAATAACGTGGAAACCTATTTCCAGCAGCATCCTGATTTGCTGAAAAAGGCGACCGGTGTGGATCAGCTGATTCCTTCCCCGGACACCTCTTCAACGACGCCTGGCGAGTTCCATTGTCACCCGGCTAACACCATGAACGCGCTGAACCGCGTGAAAGGTATGCTGAGTAACAACGTTGAAAGCTACGACAAACTGACTATCGATCAGCGCAGCCAGCTGCGTCGCATCATGCTGTGCATCTCTGACACGACGGATAAAGTCGCGAAGCTGCCTGACGTGAGCAATGACGATCAGCGTCTGCTGAAGAAACTCAAAACCGATATGCTGAATACCATCGAGTACGCGCCAATCTGGATTATCATGGCCGTCGCGCTGGCGCTGGGCATTGGTACCATGATCGGCTGGCGCCGCGTGGCGACCACCATCGGTGAGAAAATCGGTAAGAAAGGCATGACCTATGCACAGGGCATGTCCGCTCAGATGACCGCTGCGGTGTCTATCGGTCTGGCAAGCTATACCGGCATGCCGGTTTCCACCACACACGTGCTGTCGTCCTCTGTTGCGGGTACGATGCTCGTTGACGGTGGCGGCCTGCAGCGCAGAACCGTGACCAGTATCCTGATGGCATGGGTGCTCACCCTGCCTGCGGCGATTCTGCTGTCCGGCGGTCTGTACTGGATTAGCCTGAAACTGATCTAATCGTTTCAGAGACAACAAAAACGGGTCGATTATCGACCCGTTTTTTTATGCCTCATCGCCAGAAATCAGTGCCAAATCATCAGCGCGACCATGCTGATAATCACCAGCCCACACAGGGCGCTGGTTAACACGAATTGACGGCGAACGCGCTCACAGCGGCGAATAAACTCATCATCATGATGATCGCGGTAACGCTGCGCGTAGATATACCACACCAGACGCACCTGTTTGCCAGGCTGACCGTGGGAGGTGAAAAAACCTCCGCCATCCACATACTGATAGAGCAAGGGATCGCAACCACGGAGCACCACCAACAACGCGCGCAGCGATGAGAAATAGCGCGCCATATTTACCACACAAACAATACATAAAGCCCAAAACAGTGCGACAGTGCTTACCATACCTCCTCCCCGGCGCCCGCCCACGGAGACTCCCTCCGGGACTACCGCACCCCGAAACTCGACAGACAGTCAGTGAAAGAGTGTGAAGCTGGTCACATTAAACTATTCGACCGGCTCATTAAATAGTGTAGAAGATGGCTCCCTTTTTTTGCCACATCCTTAATCGTTATCAATAGCTAAACTGGAAAGATTTGTTTAACTGATTGGTGATCAAGGCACATTGACGTCGCCAGATGGTCGTTTTAATGTTGAGTTGTCTACACTTAGTCATTAATCACTTAAGGAAGGAGTAACACTATGGCTTATAAACACATTCTTATCGCGGTTGACCTCTCACCGGAAAGCAAGGTACTGGTCGATAAAGCAGTCTCTATGGCGCGCCCCTACAACGCGAAAGTTTCCCTGATTCATGTCGATGTGAATTACTCCGATCTCTACACCGGCCTGATTGACGTTAACCTTGGCGACATGCAGAAGCGCATTTCTGAAGAAACTCATCACGCCTTGTCTGAGCTTTCCACCAATGCGGGCTATCCGATTACTGAAACCCTGAGCGGTAGCGGCGACCTCGGCCAGGTGCTGGTTGATGCCATTAAGAAATACGATATGGATTTGGTGGTCTGTGGGCACCATCAGGATTTCTGGAGCAAGCTGATGTCTTCTGCTCGCCAGCTGATTAACACCGTGCACGTGGATATGCTGATTGTTCCGCTGCGTGATGAAGAAGAAGAGTAGTTAAGTGTTGCCCGATGGCGGCTACGCCTTACCGGGCCTGCAAAGCAGCATGACAGAAAACGTAGGCCGGGTAAGGCGACGCCGCCACCCGGCTTTTTTATTCCGGCGTACCGGCATAAATATCAAACCGGTGCCCTTTGGTGGTCACCGCATTGGTTGTCGCGACGTCTGCCAGCGGCGGCGCATAGTCCGGGCGCTTAACCACCACACGTTTAAGCGCTAACTGACGCGCGGGCTCCAGTAAACCATCGGCATCCAGATCGGGCCCCACCAGAGACTGAAACACCCGCATCTCCTTTTTCACCAGCGCGCTTTTCTGCTTATGTGGGAACATCGGGTCGAGATACACCACCTGCGGGCGCGGCGTGATATCCGTGAGCGCAGTCAGGCTGGAAGCATGAATCAGCTGTAAACGATCCTGCAGCCATGGGCCGATTTCCGGGTCGGCATAGCCACGCGCAAGGCCGTCATCCAGTAATGCTGCCACTACCGGATTGCGTTCGAGCATTCGCACCCGACACCCCACCGACGCCAGCACAAAGGCGTCACGCCCCAGCCCAGCCGTCGCATCCACCACGTCGGGCAGATAGCTGCCTTTGACGCCGACGGCTTTCGCCACCGCCTCACCACGACCGCCGCCAAATTTACGGCGATGCGCCATCGCGCCGCCCACGAAATCGACAAAGATCCCGCCGAGCTTTGGCTCATCGCGTTTACGTAGCTCCAGATGCTCCGGCGTTAACGCCAGCGCCATCAGGTTATCGGCATCGTGCTCCAGCCCCCAGCGGGCAGCAAGAACAGATAAGGCGCCATCGCTGGCGCCTGATTCATTGAGTAAACAGATTTTCACGAAACGCTTAACCCTTGATGCCGTAGTGCTCAAGCATGGCATCGAGTTTTGGCTCACGGCCACGGAAGCGTTTGAACAGCGTCATCGGCTCTTCAGAACCGCCACGGCTCAGAATGTTGTCGAGGAACGACTGCCCGGTTTCGCGGTTGAAAATCCCTTCCTCTTCGAAACGAGAGAACGCATCGGCCGCCAGCACGTCGGCCCACAGGTAGCTGTAGTAACCCGCGGCATAACCCCCCGCAAAGATATGGCTAAACGCATGTGGGAAACGGCCCCATGACGGACCCGGCACCACGGCCACCTGCTTCTTGATTTCAGCCAGGGTGTCGAGAATTTTCGCGCCCTGCTGCGGGTTAAATTCCGCGTGCAGACGGAAATCGAACAGGCCGAACTCCAGCTGGCGCAGTACGAACATCGCCGCCTGGTAGTTTTTCGCCGCCAGCATTTTCTCCAGCAGTTCTTTCGGCAGTGGCTCACCAGTCTCGAAATGCCCGGAGATAAACGCCAGTGCGTCCGGCTCCCAGCACCAGTTCTCCATAAACTGGCTTGGCAGTTCGACGGCGTCCCACGGCACACCGCTGATACCGGATACCCCTGCCGCTTCTACACGGGTCAGCATATGGTGCAGACCGTGGCCAAATTCGTGGAACAGGGTGATCACTTCATCGTGGGTAAACAGGGCAGGCTTGCCGTTGACCGGACGGTTGAAGTTACAGGTGAGATAGGCCACCGGTTTTTGCAGTGAACCGTCTGCTTTGCGCATTTGGCCGACGCAGTCGTCCATCCATGCGCCGCCACGCTTGTGTTCGCGGGCGTACAAATCCAGGTAGAAACTGCCGCGCAGTTCGTTTTTCTCGTCATACAGTTCGAAGAAACGGACTTCCGGATTCCAGATATCGATATCGGTTCGCTCTTTGGCGGTGATGCCATAAATGCGCTTAACGACTTCGAACAGGCCGTTAACGGCTTTGTTTTCCGGGAAATACGGGCGAAGCTGTTCATCGCTGATGCTGTACAAATGTTGTTTCTGTTTTTCGCTGTAGTAGGCGATATCCCACGGGTCCAGCTCATCAACGCCAAATTCTGCTTTCGCGTAGGCACGCAGCTGCGCCAGCTCTTTCTCACCCTGAGGACGCGCGCGTTTTGCCAGATCGGTCAGGAAGTCGAGCACCTGCTGAGGATTTTCCGCCATTTTGGTGGCGAGCGATTTAAACGCATAGCTTTCAAAGCCCAGGAGCTGCGCCAGCTCATGACGCAGAGAGAGGATCTCTTCCATCACCGGGCTGTTATCCCACTTACCAGCGTTCGGCCCCTGGTCAGAGGCCCGCGTGGTATACGCGCGATACATCTCTTCGCGCAGCGCTTTGTTGTCGCAGTAAGTCATCACCGGCAGGTAGCTCGGGATATCCAGCGTTAACAGATAGCCTTCCTGCTCTTTGGCCTGTGCCTGAGCCTGTGCCGCCGCCAGTGCGCTTTCCGGCATACCGGCAAGTTCGGCTTCATCGGTCACCAGCTTGTTCCAGCCCATGGTGGCATCCAGTACGTTGTTGCTGTACTGGTTACCCAGTTCAGACAGGCGCGCAGCGATTTCACCGTAGCGCTTCTGCTGCTCTTTTGGCAGGCCAATCCCGGACAGCTCAAAGTCACGCAGCGCGTTATCCACTGCCTTTTTCTGCGCCACGTTCAAAACGTCGTAATTCGCCCCCTCGCGCAGATCGCGATAGGCCTGATACAGCCCTTCATGCTGACCAACCCAGGTGCTGTACTCGGACAGCAGCGGCAGCGTTTGCTCATAGGCTTCGCGCAGCTCCGGGCTGTTTTTTACGGAATTCAGGTGGCTGATAGGGGAGAAAATACGGCCCAGCACATCGTCCACTTCCGCCAGTTTCTGGCAGAGATTTTCCCAGCTATAGGGCGCGCCTTGCGCCACCGCGCTCTCTACCGCCGCGCGGCAATCTTCAAGCGCTTTGGTGACCGCAGGAACCACATGTTCAGGCTGAATCTGAGAAAACGGAGGCAGTTCGAAAGGCGTCAGTAAGGGATTGGTCATTAGCGCGGTCCTTTGAAAATGTGAATGTCTCAGCGCACGTTCCGGCGCTTTACCGATTACTAGCACAATGGGGTTAAGTGTAGAGGATTTCAATGCCGTAGGCAGCGGAAAGGCTTATCGTTGCGATAAACCTTTCCCGGAATTCTCACGCCCGCTTACTGCATTTTTAGGCCCGCCGCATAGGCCGCTGACAGGTCAAGCCTCTGCCAGAACTGCTGCTCCGGCGTTGAACCGGAAAGCGGATACCCTGCTGGTAACGCAGTGCTGACCATCAATTCCCGCCGCTTCGCCGCCGACAGCGTGGGCAACGCACTTTCCAGCAGCACTTCAGCGCCTTTCGGCACCTTGAGTTTTTGCTGACTGCTTTTTTGCGCGGGCAGGTTATACGTCAGCGTAAAGCGATAAAAATCTTTCATTTCCGGCTCGCGGTACGGGTCATCTTTGCCGTTGGTTTTGGCACATTCCGCAATCGTGGCTCCGCACTCTTTTTCCAGCGCCGCGCGCAGTTCATCGCGCGCCTCCTTAAACAGCGCCTGATAGGCAGGATCGTTAAGGTAATAAGCCACATTGTTTTCGGCGATCATTCTTGAGCCCATCACATCCAGCGGATAATGCACCCCCAGCACCACCCGGGAGTAGCCGTAGCGTACGCCGCGAACCACTAACGAGGCGTAGCGCTCTGGGAGCATCTGCGCCACCAACAGCGCATCGGTTACGCCAGTATTGGTATGCCCGCTGGGAAACGAGCCGCCGTCGGCACGGTAGGGATGCCTGTCTTTGACCACGATATCATCCGGAACGAGATAAATGCCGCTTCCCTGCACCAGAAAGGGCCGTTCGTAATTAAAGTGTTTCTTCGCTGCACCGGTGCTGACTTCACTGGCTTTGATCAGCGCCGCAGCTTTGCTTAACTCACCCTTGCCGTAGGCCGTGAGAAACGCATTTCCCAGACGCGGCCCGAGCGCATCGCTTAAAAACCACAGGAAGCTGATGCCTTCTGCATCCATCAGCGCCTGATGGCGCAGGGTTTGCGTGGCATCCTGGTTGATGACGATAACGGTCTGCAGGTTCGCTTTCAGCGTGTCGACCGGGAGATCGCTAAAACCGGACAGTAGCGCAATGCCAGCCTGTTGCCGTGATGAGGTCTGGAAGTCATAGCCGCTGGCCTTTAACCATCCACCATCAGCCAACGCCGCAGACTGCGTGGCTTTTTCAAGGTTATCGCGGCTAAGGGTGGCGGCATTCCCCTGCAGCGATTTGCGCAGTGCGATCAGTACCCGCTGTTCAAGCTGCACGTAAGTCGAAGAATCCGCCGCCGAGGTGACATCATCCGCCGCAGACGACGACCCCGGAATCGACATCTCTTTGGCCAACCCTGGCTGACTTAACAGCAGCACTAAAACGAACAGAAACAGGCGTTTTTTCATTTTTTATCCCGTGGTGAAAGGCACCGAGCCCTCTTAGTGTTGGTCGATTTTGCGCTCCCTGCCAGGGGATCGTGCAGCATCAGCGGTAATCCTGCGCAATCTACGGTAAACTGTCGGCAATGTTTATTATTTCGGAACACCCGTATCCATGCTCAGTTATCGCCACAGCTTTCATGCCGGCAACCATGCCGACGTCCTTAAACACACCGTTCAAAGCCTGATCATTGAGTCGCTGAAAGAGAAAGAAAAGCCGTTTCTCTATCTCGATACCCATGCTGGTGCCGGGCGCTATCAGTTGAGCGGTGAGCATGCTGAGCGTACGGGTGAATACCTTGAAGGCATCGCCCGCATCTGGCAGCAGGATGATCTGCCTGCGGAATTAGAGCCGTACATCAACGTGGTGAGTCATTTCAACCGTAGCGGCCAGCTGCGCTACTACCCGGGTTCGCCGCTGATTGCCCGTCAGCTTATGCGTGAGCAGGACAGCCTTGAGCTGACCGAACTGCACCCCAGCGACTTCCCGCTGCTGCGTTCCGAATTCCAGAAAGACGACCGCGCCCGTGTGGCGAAGGCCGATGGCTATCAGCAGCTGAAGGCTAAACTGCCACCCGCTTCTCGTCGTGGACTGATTCTTATCGACCCGCCTTATGAAATTAAAACCGATTACCAGGCCGTTGTGACCGGCATCAACGAAGGCTATAAGCGTTTCGCGACCGGCACTTACGCACTGTGGTATCCGGTGGTATTGCGTGCGCAAATCAAACGCATGGTGAAAGATCTGGAAGCCACCGGCATTCGCCGCATTCTGCAAATTGAGCTGGCGGTGCGCCCGGACAGCGATCAGCGTGGCATGACCGCATCGGGCATGATCGTTATCAATCCACCGTGGAAGCTGGAACAGCAGATGAACAACGTGCTGCCATGGCTGCACAAAAAGCTGGTCCCTGCGGGTACCGGACACGCTACCGTCAGTTGGATCGTGCCTGAGTAATCACAACCATCGGTGGAACCTATGGATTCCAGGTATACAATCGCGGCAATCAACGATTAAGGAAGAAGCTATGACTAAGCATTATGACTACATCGCAATCGGCGGCGGCAGCGGCGGCATCGCCTCTATCAACCGCGCCGCTATGTATGGCCAGAAATGTGCGCTGATTGAAGCCAAAGAACTGGGCGGCACCTGCGTTAACGTCGGCTGCGTGCCAAAGAAAGTGATGTGGCATGCTGCCCAAATCCGCGAAGCGATTCATATGTATGGCCCGGATTACGGCTTCGATACCACCATTAATCACTTCGACTGGAATAAACTGGTTTCCAGTCGTAGCGCCTACATCGACCGCATCCACACCTCGTACGATAACGTGCTGGGCAAAAATAAAGTAGATGTGATCAAAGGCTTTGCGCGCTTCGTGGATGCGAAAACCCTCGAAGTGAACGGCGAGCTGCTGACAGCCGATCATATCCTGATTGCCACCGGTGGTCGTCCAAGCCACCCGAACATTCCCGGCGTGGAATACGGTATCGATTCTGACGGCTTCTTCGAACTGCCCGCGCTGCCAAAACGCGTTGCGGTGGTGGGTGCTGGCTATATCGCCGTCGAACTGGCTGGCGTGATCAACGGTCTGGGCGCTGAAACGCACCTGTTCGTGCGCAAACACGCGCCGCTGCGCAGCTTCGATCCGCTGATCGTCGAAACGCTGGTCGAAGTGATGGCCGCCGAAGGCCCTACGCTGCACACCCAGGCTATCCCGAAAGCGGTGGTGAAAAACGCTGACGGTAGCCTGACCCTGACGCTGGAAGATGGCCGCAGCCAGACCGTGGATTGCCTGATTTGGGCGATTGGTCGTGAGCCAGAAACCAACAACTTCAACCTCGGCGTGACCGGCGTGAAAACCAACGACAAAGGCTACATCGTTGTCGATAAATTCCAGAACACCAATATCCCGGGTATCTACGCTGTCGGCGATAACACCGGTGCGGTTGAGCTGACACCCGTCGCGGTTGCGGCAGGCCGCCGTCTTTCCGAGCGTCTGTTTAACAACAAGCCGGAAGAACATCTGGATTACAGCAACATTGCGACCGTGGTCTTCAGCCATCCACCGATTGGGACTGTGGGTCTGACGGAACCGCAGGCGCGCGAGCAGTTTGGCGACGATGCCGTGAAGGTCTATAAATCGTCCTTTACCGCCATGTACACCGCCGTCACGTCGCACCGTCAGCCTTGCCGTATGAAGCTGGTCTGCGTCGGTCCTGAAGAGAAGATCGTGGGGATTCACGGTATCGGTTTTGGTATGGATGAAATGCTGCAAGGCTTCGCCGTGGCGCTGAAAATGGGCGCGACCAAAAAAGATTTCGATAACACCGTGGCTATCCACCCGACTGCGGCGGAAGAGTTCGTTACCATGCGTTAACTGTTCGGACCCCGTGCCTTCACGGGGTCTGAATGCTTTGCCCGCAACTCAAAACCAATGGATTGATTTCATTGGTTTTTATAATTATTTGTTTATTTTTAGACATTTCTCCCCTACCCCCACCCTGCACATAAATTAAAATCTCTAAAGCACTAAGCCGATTCTCGTTATGGCAAATGCTCCCTGTTTTATTTTTGTGAGGTTGTAACGCAATGAAAAAAATTTTGTTTTCTCTGATCACCGCAGCCTTACTGTTGCCGGCGATAACGCTTCCGGCCCATGCCACCTACCAGGGGGAAAAACGTCAGGACGCTCGCGATACTCGCCAGGACGCTCGTCAAACGGGTCGTGATGTAAAACAGCAATGCGTGCGTAACGATAATAAAAGCAATGCCGGTTGTCGTCAGGATAAGCGCGAGAATCGCCGCGACGGTCGTCATGATGCACGCGATGTAAAATGGTAATCTGACCTTCAGGGCACGAGATGTTTTAATATCGCGTGCCCGATATAATTACTCCAGTTAAAACTGTTTTGTAATACCACGACCGCATTCTGATTCTCTTTATCATAGCCAATATAGCTGGAGTACCCGGCGATATATCCCACCTGATAAGTAATCTTCTGATCGCCATAAGTATCTGTGATCCATGCAATATTCGCCGCTTCTTTTTCTCGCGGGTAATAATCTATGGCGACATCGCTAAAGGCTTTATCCAGAGCCGCATTATGCGTCGGCGTGAAATGGTCGCGGGTATATTCAATCAGATTGCGGGCATTGCTGTAGAGGCTCGCGGCACCCACCATATTATTCGAGAAGTGCCAGTCTGGCGTCAGATCGCCACGCGCAATGAATTTCGGCTGATCGCCCGCATGCCCCAGCGCACGAAGGGGATAAGCCCGCAGTTTCTCCGGGGTAAAGCTGGTGTTGTCCATCTGTAGCGGCTGGAAAAGACGCTGCGAGGCGAGGCTTTCAATCGTCTGACCGGTTTGGTACTTAAGGATATAACCGAGGATCGCATAGCCAATGTTGGAATAGCGCGGCTCATGGGTTAACGGCGCATTGAACTTGCTGAGGTACTCCAGAACGCCATCATCATCCAAATCGTGATAGAAATTTTCGCCATCGCTCAGGTAGCCGACAAGGTGCTCCAGCGACAGCAGATTCATCGGCTGGCGCGGCAGCCCGGACGTGTGCGTCACCAGCTGCAGCAGCGTAATTTTCTGCGCATCGTCACTCAGGGGGGTTCCCGGTGGAAGCAGCGTCGCCAGGGTGTCATCCCAATGCAACCGCCCTTCGTTCACCAGCAATGTGGTGACTTCTGCCGTCATCCCTTTACTCACTGAGCCGAGCGCAAACAGGGTATCCGGGGTAATGGGATAATGATTTTTTTCGTCCGTCACGCCATAGCAATAAAACCGCGCCGGGCCATTGTGATGGATAACCGCCACCACCATGCCGGAAACCTGCTTGGTCTGCATATAGGTATTAACGAGTTTATTGACCGGCAGCGCCTGGCCGTTCTGCGCCACCTGCTTCACTTCACTGGAAGGCATATTCATTTGCGATAACGTCCCGGAACAGCCGGACGCGAGCGCAGACGCTATTACTACAGGGAGAAAAAGCCCTTTCAACACTGACCTTCCTGTTTAATTAGCGCCGTGAGGTGAAGAGAAATAGAGGCCAAACGATAACGATATTCATAAATCGTTGCAAAGTGAAAGCTCTGAAAGTGCCGCCACCCTAAAGCGGGTAATTTGAGATAGATTCATTGATAAAATAGCGGGTTAGCGAAAAAGTCCACGCCATCCGCATTCCCATAAATGTGACAAAGCGCACACTTCCGTCCGCAAAGATCGAAGCGAATGTCTACGCTTAACGGATACGCCGGTGCTCCCCGGCATCAGAAAAATCGGCAATCCTGGAGGTTTTACCGCTATGTTCAACCAGAAATTACGAAACCCGGACACCGAGGAAGTACAGGCGTTATCGCCTGAGCTTTGCTACGAAACGGATCCGTGCGAGCTAAAACTGGATGACATGATTGAGGTCGAGCCAGAGCCAGAAATGATCGAGGGAATGCCCGACTCGGACGCCCTCACCCCGGCCGATCGCTATCTTGAGCTGTTCGAGCGCGTGCAGAGCGCGCGTATTTTTGCGGACAGCAAAACGTTCCCGGACTGCGCGCCGAAAAGGGATCCGCTGGACATTCTGATTCGCTTTCGCAAGCTTAAGCGCCAGCCTGGTTTTGATTTGCGGGCGTTTGTCGAAGCGCATTTCTGGCTGCCGGAAAGTCACGACAATGCGTATGTGTCCGATCCGGGCGACTCACTTAAAGAGCATATCGAAAAACTGTGGCCGGTGCTGACCCGCGAGCCACACGACCATATTCCCTGGTCTTCGTTGCTGACATTACCGCAGGCGTATTTGGTGCCAGGCGGGCGTTTTACCGAAACCTACTACTGGGATTCCTATTTCACCATGCTGGGCCTTGCCGAAAGTGGCCGTGAAGATTTGCTCAAATGCATGGCGGACAACTTCGCGTGGATGATTGAGCGTTACGGGCACATTCCCAACGGCAACCGTACCTATTACCTCAGCCGCTCGCAGCCGCCGGTGTTTGCGCTGATGGTCGAGTTGTTCGAGGAAGATGGCGTGCGCGGGGCGCGACGCTATCTGGAACATTTGAAAATGGAGCACCGCTTTTGGATGGATGGCGCTGGCACCCTACTGCCGAATCAGGCTTATCGCCACGTGGTGCGCCTGCCCGATGGCTCACTGCTGAACCGCTACTGGGACGATCGCGACACGCCTCGTGACGAGTCCTGGCTGGAAGATGTGGAAACCGCCCGCCATTCAGGCAGACCGCCGAATGAGGTTTACCGCGATCTGCGCGCCGGTGCTGAGTCTGGCTGGGACTACTCCTCGCGCTGGCTGCGGGATACCACGCGTCTTGCCAGTATCCGCACCACCCAGTTTGTGCCCATAGATTTGAACGCCTTTCTGTTCAAACTGGAAAATACCATCGCTAATCTTTCCGGTCTGAGCGGCGACAAGCAAACCGAGAGCGACTTCCGCCACAAGGCCAGTGAACGTCGCGCCGCGGTGAATCGCTATCTGTGGGATGAGGAACAGGGCTGCTTCCGTGATTACGACTGGCGGCGTGAACAGCTGGGGCTGTTCTCTGCTGCCAGCGTCGTCCCGCTGTACGTTGGCATGGCCTCGCATGAACAGGCCGATAAACTCGATACCGCCGTGCGCACTCGCCTGCTCACGCCTGGCGGTGTTCTGGCTACCGAATACGACAGCGGTGAACAATGGGACTTCCCGAACGGCTGGGCACCGCTGCAGTGGATGGCGATTCAGGGCTTTAAGCTGTACGGCAACGACGCGCTCGGCAATGAAATTGCCCGCAGCTGGCTGAATACCGTCAATCATGTTTATCAGCAACATCACAAACTGATTGAGAAATACCACATCGGCGCCAGCACGCCCCGTCAGGGCGGCGGCGGTGAATACCCACTGCAGGATGGATTTGGCTGGACCAATGGCGTGGTGCGCCGCTTAATGGGCCTGTATGGCGAACCGGAATGACGCGCTAACGGATAGCACTGTAAATGGCTGACTGGATGGCCAGCCATTTTTTATTCTGCGCATCCGGCTGCGCATCCACCCGTAGCCTCGCCTGTGAGACGCTATAGCCCTGCCTTTCCACCACCGCAGGCCCGGTACAAAACGCCTGAAGATAGGATTTCCGCACCGACGTCAGCGCCTCACCGTTAGCCATCGCATGGCCCAGCGTATTGATAAACCGACGGCAGGGTTTGGCTTCATCCATCTGCAAACGATAGCGCAGCAGCAGTTCCAACACCTCGTCATTACGGGATGACTGAGCCTGTTCGGTCCATGACAGCTGCCAGTTCATGCCGCCCTGCAAAAACAGCATCGTGACATCGGTATCATTGCGATCGATAGCCGAGCGCAGGCTGTTAATATCCCAGCTAATCCCCTGATTGGCCAGCTTTTGACGTGGTGAGAGCCCCTCGGGTTCCGGCGCATCCGCCAGCGATGCTGTCGTCTCAGCCACAGAGTCCGCCGGTGACGTGTTGCTGAACAACCAGATTGCCGCCAACGCCATTGCCAGGATAGCCACGCCAACGGTGGACCACAGCACACCGGATATCAGCTGTTCATGCCCCTTGGGTGCCTGTAATTCCTGCTTTTTGGGTGGATCGATATTGTCACGCAAAGGCTGACGATCGCCACCCAGCGCGCGATCTTTACTGCGCGCATGTTCCCAAAAGTGATGCAATTCGTTGCTGTCCACCGCCATAAACGCGGCCGGGTTGACCCGCGTGCGGCCCTGTTCAAAAGCCCGCTGAACCGGCCCGGCAATCTGACGGAGATAGTTATCCAGCAGCACAATTTCGGTACTGGTCAGCGGGCGGTTATCCACAATCGCGTTGCGCATCACCCTGCAGTCCTCCAAAAATGCGTGCAACGTGACTCGCTGCTCCGCCAGAAAGGTCAGTGCTGAAGCCGAGTTAAACAATGAGGAGTAGTGGCGGGCAAAGGCTTTTTTATCCACCACCAGGAGCGCTAAATCGGTGAACAGCATGCCTGAAAGCACATCGCCGGCATCGCTGTTTGCCAGCCACTGACGCACTTTTTCGGGGCCGAACTGCAGCTTCAGATGGTCATTGAGCCGCGTGGCATCCGGCCAGGCCTGGGAAATCAGCGCCTTTAGCGTCATCTTCAGCGCCCGCATTTGTCGCTGCGCCTGCTCCTGGCGCGCATCGCTGTCATCACCAGGGATCGAAGCAAACTTAAGCACAGGCTGCTTGTTGCGCACGGATTCCAGCGATGACACAAACCGCAGCGCGGCTATCAGCTGATTATCATTGACCGCCTGACCACGCTCATACACCGGGACCACCTGCTGTAAATGGCGCAGTTGAAGGGTAAAGTCACTCAGTTCAGCATCGTTAAGATTGAGTCGACGGGCGACATTTGCCCAGCCGCCTAAATTCAGGCGAGCCTGCTCGAGCTGTTCCAGAAACCAGCGGGGATCTTTGGCATCGGTAACACGAACGTTGAGCAACGAAAGGATTTCCATGGCAGCCTGCCGAATGACGCTAAGGCAGTGCTCAAACTGGTCACCCGCATAGTGCGATGCTGTGTGCATCTGTTTTCCTTCCACTGAGGCAATGAGTACCCGGAATATTTACAGGGTTTTATTTTTGTTTTTAGATGGTTACAAAGTAGCTTAGCGCAAAGCAAGCGGCGCTAATCCGTCTATAAACCGCTGAAAATACCCGGAGCAATGGCGATGATAGAACTCATTACCCCGAGACTGACCTGCAGTTCACTGAGTGAAGCGGACTGGCCGTTCTTTTTATCGCTGTACCAAAACCCTGCGGTGATGCGCTTTGTGATGGATGAGCTCAGCGAAACGGATATTCGTGAAGCGTTCGACCCCCGGCTTGCGCCCTGGACACCGGGCGCAGAACACTGGCTATGTCTGGTCGTCCGGGACCGGGAACAGGGCCATCCGTTGGGGCTCACCGGCTTTATCCAGCGTGAAACAGCAATAGCCGAAGTGGGGTTTATTTTTTCGCCAGCGGCTCAGGGAAAAGGCTATGGCTTCGAGTCGCTTCAGGCTGTGTGTGATTTCGCCTTCACCGAAGGGGCCATGAGGCGTTTGTCGGCAACGGTGACCGTGGGAAATAAGGCATCACGCCGCCTGCTGGAAAAAACGGGTTTTGTGCTCGAAGGCGAGTTGAGAGAAAGCTATCAGCTTGGCGGGAAATGGCATAACGACTGGTTGTTAGGCTTGCTGCGAAGCGAGTTTGTGTTCCCCTCACCCTAACCCTCGCCCCTTTTAGGGAGAGGGCCGGGGTGAGGCTCAAATTACAGGAACATCCCGCCTGACACTTCAATACGCTGCGCATTCATCCAGCCCAGCTCATCGCTTAACAGCGCAGCGATAGCGCCGCCGATATCATCAGGCTGTCCGACACGGCCCAGCGCGGTTTGTGCCGCAATATGCTGGTTCATTTCCGCATTATCACGCACCTGGCCACCGCCAAAGTCAGTTTCAATTGCGCCAGGCGCAATGATATTGACCGAAATTTTGCGCGCACCCAGCTCTTTCGCCTGATAACGGGTCAGCACTTCCATGGCCCCTTTCATGGAGGCGTAAGCCGCAAAGCCTGGCAGCGCAAACCGGGCAAGGCCAGTGGACACATTCAGAATGCGTCCACCGTCCTGAATCAACGGCAGCAGACGCTGGGTCAAGAAGAACGGCCCCTTGAAATGGATGTTCATAAGTTCATCAAACACGGCTTCGCTGGTCTCGGCAAAAGAGCCGTAGAGCCCGATACCGGCGTTGTTCACTAAATAATCAAAAGTGTCACGCTGCCAGTGTTGCTTCAGCTGTTTTTGCACGTTGGCGGCAAAGGTTTCAAAGCCGGAAATATCGCCGACATTCAGCTGCAATGCCGCGGCTTTCGCGCCAAGTGCTTCAATTTCGCCGACAACTTTTTCGGCTTCCTGCTGATTGCTGTTGTAGGTCAGCAGAATATCAATTCCCTTCGCGGCCAGCTTCAGCGCCGCGTTTTTTCCCAGTCCACGGCTGCCGCCGGTGATTAAAGCAATACGGTGTGTCATAACCAACCTCATTTCAGGTATGTGAACGATGAGAGAGAGCTTATTAGGTGCTATAAAAACAATAAAGAGCGTAAAATACGTTTCATTGTTTCAGTAATAACAACAAAAGAGTTCTGTGATGGATAAAATTCACGCAATGCAGCTGTTCATCCGCGTGGCGGAACTGGAGAGTTTTTCTCGTGCCGCGGATACGCTCGGGCTTCCTAAAGGTAGCGTATCGCGCCAGATCCAGGCGCTGGAAAATCTGCTTGGCACACGCCTTCTGCACCGCACGACCCGCCGGGTACAGCTCACGCAGGACGGGATGGTCTATTACGAGCGGGCAAAAGATCTGCTCAGCAATCTCGATGAACTGGACGGGATGTTTCAGCATGACCCCACCAGCATCAGCGGGCGCCTGCGCGTGGACATGCCCGTGGGCGTGGCAAAAAACCTGGTGATCCCTAAACTGCCCACTTTCCTGCAGCAGTATCCGGGGATAGAGCTGGAGCTCAGCAGCAGCGACCGTCTGGTGGATGTTATCCGCGAAGGCTTCGACTGCGTGGTTCGGGTGGGCACACTTAAGGACTCCGGGCTGGTTGCACGCCCGCTGGGGAAACTGACCGTTGTGAACTGTGCCAGCCCCGATTATCTGGTGCGGTTTGGCTATCCGGAAAACCTCGACGATCTCGCCAGCCATGCGTTAATTCACTATGCGGTCAACATTGGCGTGCGCCCACAGGGCTTTGAAATACGGGTGGATAACCAGACGCATTGGATAAAAACGGGCGGTGTACTGACGGTCAACAGTACGGAAACCTATCACGCCGCCTGTCTGGCCGGGCTGGGAATTATCCAGGTGCCGCGTATCGGGGTGAAGGAAGCGCTGCGCAGCGGGAAACTGGTTGAAATCCTGCCACAACACCGTGCAGAACCCATGCCGGTTTCGCTGATTTATCCCCATCGCCGTAACCTTTCCCGCCGTGTTCACCTGTTTATGGAGTGGTTGACGGACATTTTGAAAAGCTATGTCGACTAAGGCGCTCGGGTCTGGCCCCGTCATCGGCTATAATTTTAAAGATGTGTTGTAAAAATAAGGAATAAGCACCTGATGACGCCGGATAACGACGCAAAACGCCCCACTCAGGATCTGGAATACGATCCCGTCAGGAAAATGCAAACTGAAGAGAATCCCGCTGCGGGGATAAAGCAAAGAGCCAGCGGTGCGCTGAACAAGGCGACAGGCACGGCGCAAAAAGTCCAGCGCCAGCCTGTTATCGCCCACCTGATCCGGGCGGCGGAGCGATTTAACGATCGCCTGGGGAATCAGTTTGGTGCCGCCATCACCTACTTCTCTTTTCTGTCGATGATCCCGATTCTGATGGTGTCCTTTGCGGCGGGGGGCTTTATTCTCGCCTCGCATCCCACGTTGCTGCAGGATATTTTCGATAAAATTCTGCTCAACGTCAGCGACCCGATGCTTGCCGCTACGCTAAAAAACACCATCAACACCGCAGTTCAACAGCGCACCACGGTTGGGCTTGTCGGCCTGCTGATTGCACTCTATTCCGGCATCAACTGGATGGGTAATCTGCGTGAAGCGATCCGCGCCCAGTCGCGTGATGTTTGGGAACGTACACCGCAGGATCAGGAAAAAATTTGGATTAAGTATTTTCGCGATTTGGTTTCTCTGATTGGCCTGCTGATTGCCCTGATTGTCACCCTCGCCATTACCTCCGTGTCCGGAGCGGCACAACAGATGATTATTTCGGCCCTGTATCTGGACAATATCGAGTGGCTGAAGCCCGCGTGGCGGCTCATTGGCCTCGCTATTTCGATTTTCGCCAACTACCTGCTGTTCTTCTGGATTTTCTGGCGTTTGCCTCGTCATCGCCCGCGCAAAAAGGCGCTGGTTCGCGGGACGTTTATTGCCGCCATCGGTTTTGAAGTGATTAAAATTATCATGACCTGGACGCTGCCCGCGCTGATGAAATCCCCCTCTGGCGCGGCCTTTGGTTCCGTGCTCGGGTTAATGGCATTCTTCTACTTCTTTGCCCGATTAACGCTTTTCTGCGCGGCATGGATTGCCACGGCACAGTACAAAGACGACCCGCGGATGCCGGGAAAAACCCACCACTGACGTCGTTCTCGGGTTGAAATCTCAACCCGATTCACTTCTTCAGCAGATAAATCCAGTTAGTAACTTTTCTTTAACCAAAAACTGGTTTTATCTGCTATTTAATTATTTATGTGAAGCATTTCATAGAAGCGAATTTGCAGGTGCAAAAATTATTCGCTTTTTGCCTGTTTTCCGCCCTTTTTCCGACTTTGTTACACATTGAAATAGCGCTTTTGCTGTGCGTAATATGGCCCTTCGTTCGCCAAAAAATAAGAAAACACTATGCAACCTGCTGCCACAACACTCGACAATCGCCAGGACATCGCCCCGGTCAATTCGCGTAATAAAGTCGTCATTGCGTCGCTCATTGGAACCGCCATTGAGTTCTTCGACTTTTATATTTATGCCACCGCGGCGGTTATCGTATTCCCACATATCTTCTTCCCGCAGGGCGACCCGACGGCCGCCACGCTGCAGTCTCTGGCAACGTTTGCCATCGCCTTCGTTGCGCGCCCTATCGGCTCTGCGCTGTTTGGTCACTTTGGTGACCGCATAGGCCGTAAAGTCACGCTGGTTGCGTCTTTACTGACGATGGGGATTTCTACCGTGGTGATCGGTTTGCTGCCGAGCTACGAGAGCATCGGCATTATGGCACCGCTGCTGCTGGCGCTGGCACGTTTTGGTCAGGGGCTGGGATTGGGTGGTGAGTGGGGCGGCGCGGCATTACTGGCAACAGAAAATGCCCCCGCCAAAAAACGGGCCCTTTACGGTTCGTTCCCACAGCTTGGCGCGCCCATTGGGTTCTTCTTCGCTAACGGCACCTTCCTGCTGCTGTCATGGCTGCTGAGCGATGACCAGTTTATGCAATGGGGCTGGCGCGTGCCGTTTATCTTCTCTGCCGTGCTGGTCATTATCGGCCTGTACGTGCGCGTGTCTCTGCACGAAACGCCGGTGTTCGCGAAAGTCGCCGCGGCGAAAAAACAGGTTAAAGTACCGATGGGCACGCTGCTCAGCAAGCATCTGCGGGTGACCATCCTTGGCACCTTTATCATGCTGGCAACCTATACGCTGTTCTACATCATGACCGTTTACTCAATGACTTACAGCACCGCTGCCGTGCCGCACGGTCTGGGTCTGCCGCGTAACGAAGTCCTGTGGATGCTGATGATGGCGGTCATTGGTTTTGGTGTGATGGTGCCGATTGCGGGTCTGCTGGCGGATAAATTTGGCCGTCGTAAGAGTATGATCACCATTACTTCGCTGATTATCCTGTTCGGTCTGTTCGTCTTCCAGCCGCTGCTCGGTTCAGGAAACCCGTCGCTGATTATGGCGTATCTGCTGATTGGCCTGAGCCTGATGGGCCTGACCTTCGGTCCGATGGGTGCCCTGCTGCCTGAACTGTTCCCGACGGAAGTACGCTATACCGGAGCGTCGTTCTCTTACAACATGTCGTCGATTCTGGGCGCATCCGTTGCACCGTACATCGCGGCGTGGCTGACCGGGACTTATGGACTGGCGTATGTTGGCTACTATCTGGCGTCGATGGCTGCGCTGACGTTGATTGCGCTGGTATTGACGCACGAGACTCGTCATCAGTCGCTTTAAGTTAGTGCCCTTCCCCTCACCCTAACCCTCTCCCCAAAGGGGCGAGGGAACAGTATCGAGCGCGTTTTGCTCCCTCTCCCTTTCAGGGAGAGGGCCGGGGTGAGGGTTAGCCTACTTCCGCATTTCAGACAAAATCACATGACACTGATTCGCATCGCCTTCTGACGGTGATACCAGCGCCAGAAGCGCGGCGGCAGGGGTGACCAACGCCGCCAACGCGGCGGCAACCGCACCGCGCACAATCAGCGGGCCCGGCTTCACGCCGTAATCCGGATTCTTGAACGTTCCGCGCACATACAGCGGCGATCGCAGCGTGATGATGCGGATGCCCTTGCTCTCCGGATCGATAGTCAAATTCAGCTGCTCCGAGGCAAAACTCGCCGTCCCGGTCACGTTTATCAGCGCATTTTCGGTATCAAACGCCAAAATTTGCGGCGTCGCGATACCGCTGTGAATATCCACATTCGCGGCGGCGCAGTTCACACGCACTTCATCATCACCAAAAATTTGCCCAATGATAAAGTTCCCGACATTCAGCCCGAGGATCTCCATGAGATTGCGACTCACCACGCCGTCGTTCATCAACAGCTTCAGATTGCCGTTACTGGAGCCCAGCAGTGCGGCAACAGAGTTCCCGGTTCCCCGCAGTTGTGCATCGCCGTTGAGCTCACCCAGGGTTTTCTGCATCAGTTCGACATTGGGCATCAGCTGCTTCAGCCGCAATCGTCTCGCCTGGATATCGGCCTCCCCTTGCATCGGCTTTTTGTTTCCTGCCAGATGCAGGGTGGCGCTGATGGTGCCGTTGGCCATGCCAAACTTCAGCGGCTGCAGGCGTAAATCGCCACGTTCCAGGATAACATGGGTGCTCAAATCGCTCAGCGGCAGCGAGCTGCCATGTTCGATATGCTGCCCTTTGAAGCGCACATCCGCATCCATTACGTCCCATTTGTCGGTATCAAAACGCTCGTAAGGCAGCACTTTGCCGGCAGGCTGCGGATCTTTTTTCACCTCTGCCGTTTTGGTGCCTTTACCGGAATCGACGCCGATAAGCGGCCCTAAATCCGCCAGCCGCAGCTGCTTAGATTCCAGATCCCCTTCCAGCTTCGGCCGCGGCTTACTGACGCTGTATTTCAGTGTGCCGTGAATATCACTGTCGCCGATGCGCCCATTGAAGTTTCGATAGTTAAAGACCGAGCCTTTGTCGGTATCGATTTTCGCCACCAGATGTCCGTCGGTTTCGAACGGTGGCGTATCTGGCAGAACAATGCCGGTTAAATCATAAAGTTGCCCAAGCGAGTCGCCGGAGAATTTGAGCCGTAAATCGACGCCGCCCATTTTCATCGGATCGTTCACAGTGCCTTCAAACGCGACACGAGTATGGCCAGAATGGATATCCGCCTGCACCGGGAACGGCGTTCCTTCACTGCGTAGCGCGAGCATGCCGCCCATTTTCCCGGTGCCGGTCAGAGGCTGTCCGTTGTAGCGCCCTTCGGCTTTCAGGCCGAAGACATAATCCCCCGCTTTCGGGCTGTCGCCTTTGCCTTTTTCGCCGGTCACTTCACTGAAAGCCAGCGGCTTTCCTAATGGATCGACCAGGATCTCGATATTCGCCTTTGTCACTTTGTCATCGACAGCGATCCGCCCGCGATCGAACAGGATGTTATCGAGGCGGAAAGACCAGGAGGAAGGCTGCGCGTTGGTGTGATCGCTATTGGCGGAGGCGAGCGTAAACGTCCAGTTGTTGGTTTTTTCAGACAGGCGAATGATCCGCGCATCTGGCTGCACCAGCTTCACCCAGGGCAGATAGACGGTTTTGCTCAGCAGCGCCAGCGGGGATAACGTCGCTTCGACCCTGGGCAGATGAACCATGGTGATTTCCGGGATTTCCGGCGGGTTGCCCAAAATGATGTCTTCGGCGTGGATGTGCGGCCAGGGAACCCAGCGTCGCCAACCGGTTGCCTCAGGCTGACGCTCCCAGACCACCCCTAAATCTCCCTTAATGGCAAAGGGGCGGTTCAGTTCCGCAGAGACTTTCTGGTTAATGGTCGGCTTCAGTCGGTTCCAGTCAAACGTCGCAATAATGATCAACAGCAGGACGATGAGCAACACCAGGGTCGCAAAAATGCCGGTTACGGCTTTGGTGGTTTTAGTCATGCCACTCAGATTCCTGTTTCGCCTCTCCTTTCATGACTATAGTTGAGGCTGACAGAAAAACGGCAGATCAGGCCAGATTAAGCATCACTTCTTCAAGGGTCGCCATCGGTACCGGGCGGGATAAGAAATAGCCCTGGGCCGCATGAGCCGGAGACTGCTGAACATCACGCCACTCTTCCAGCGTTTCAACTCCCTCCACAATCACACCATGACAATAGCGGTTCATCAGTTGGATCAGCAGTTCAAATAAATTGCGCCCCTCCGGGGTTTTACGCAGCATGATGAACAGGTCGCGAGCCACTTTGATGTAGTCATAACGCACTTCACTGAGCGCCGAGAAATTGGCCATCCCGGTGCCAAAGTCATCCAGCCACAGCGGACCAAACTCGCACAGCGAGGCAAAGGAAGAGTCCTTCGGTAGGCGAATATGCTCCACCAGCTCGAAACGCAGCCACGGGATGCTCTCAATTTGCTGCATTAGTGCGGGATCCTGACGCATCGCCAGCAGCGTAGGCCCATCGACATTCACCGACGCCAGAATGTTATGGTGAGCAAAGAAAGATTGCCTGGCCTGCAGCACGGCAAGCTGCTCTTTCACAATATCGATGCGCTGGCGAACAGCGACTTCTGAAAAATAGCGATCGGGTGCAATGCGCTGCCCTGGATGCTCAGGGTGAGTGACTACGGTCAACACTTCTACCGCCATCAGGCGTCCATCCGTTTTATAGATGGGCTGGTAAGTATAAGCACGCTCACACTCCAGCCAATAACGCCGCTCCTGGAGGCTTTCCAGGCCTGCATCGGGTAGGCTTAACCGCTGGATTACCTGCTTTAACTTCATCTCAGCTTTCCTGTAAATAGGGGAATCTGTCGGAACTCGTCATTGGGTTATCGGCGATGAAAGTGAGAACTTTATGTTCAACGGCGGGCATTTTACGAATCTGTGTCACAGGACTCAGCGCAGAACACGCGCCAGCTCAAAGAAATAATGGAACGTTGTTTTAATATAGTTGACCGCACAAAATGCTCAGCGCAAACTACCGCTAATTTTTCGATTTCTTAAGGCTTGGCGACTATGTCTAAAAAAATTGCCGTCATTGGCGAATGCATGATTGAGCTGTCTGAAAAGGGCTCGCTGGTTAACCGTGGGTTTGGCGGCGATACGCTCAATACCTCTGTCTATATTGCCCGCCAGGTCCAGCAGGCAGACCTCCAGGTCAGCTATATCACGGCACTCGGCACCGACAGCTTCAGCCAGCAGATGCTCGACGCCTGGCAGAAAGAAAACGTGGATACCCGCCTGATCCAGCGTATGGCCGACCGCATGCCGGGGCTTTACTACATCGAAACCGATGACACGGGCGAGCGCACCTTCTACTACTGGCGCAACGAAGCCGCGGCAAAATTCTGGCTCGAAAGCGACCAGGCCGCCGCGATTTGTGAAGAGCTGGCCACCTTTGATTACCTCTATCTGAGCGGCATCAGCCTGGCTATCCTGAGCCCGGCCAGTCGCGATAAGCTGTTCTCACTGCTGCACGAATGCCGTGCAAACGGCGGTAAGGTGATTTTCGATAACAACTATCGACCACGCCTGTGGGCCAGCCGTGAAGAGACGCAGCAGGTGTACCAGCGGATGCTGGAATGCACGGATATCGCCTTCCTGACGCTGGACGATGAAGATGCGCTGTGGGGTGAGAAACCTGTCGATGACGTTATTGCACGCACCCACGCCGCTGGCGTGCATGAAGTGGTGGTTAAACGCGGGGCGGAGTCCTGCCTCGTGTCTCTGGTCGGTGAAGCGCTGCAGGATGTACCTGCGGTGAAACTGCCGAAAGAGAACGTGATTGATACCACTGCCGCGGGCGATTCCTTCAGCGCAGGTTATCTGGCGGTACGCCTGACGGGCGGCGATGCGGTAGCCGCCGCGCAGCGAGGCCATCTGACGGCCAGCACGGTGATTCAGTATCGCGGTGCCATTATCCCTCGCGAAGCGATGCCTGCCTGAGCATCGTTATATTCCCCTCACCCCGGCCCTCTCCCCAAAGGGGCGAGGGAGAAAATCAAAGACGGTGCCATCTTGTCCCCTCTCCCCTATGGGGAGAGGGTTAGGGTGAGGGGTAAATCACTTACTGTCCTGGTGGAATATCGGTGACATCCTGATGCGCGTCATCATTTGCCGCTGGTGCGGCTGTCGCGGAGGATGACTGCATCAGCTTGTCCCAGGTTTCCTGCAGGGCTTTCATGCTGTATTCCGGCTCGCCTTTCGGCTGCATAAGAATCAGCGCCATATCCTGTGACAGCTGTTGGCGAAGCTCCTGATTGAGGCTCTCCACCGTCAGCGAGCTTAAGAATTCCTGACGCAATTTTTGATACTGCTCAGGGGCGATATCCACCACCTGATTTTGCAGCGAACGCATGCGCTGGCCAACCAGAAGATCGGTATTGGTGCGCGCATAGGTGGCAAACAGCTTTTGCAGTTCGAGATTTTTCTGTGCAATCAGCGCATCAAACTCTTCTTTTGGCAGCCCTTCATCACGCACTTTCGCCAGTTCACGCGCCACCAGCTCAAGATTACTGTTGAGCTTCTCATTCGGTGAATCGACGTTAATGGCACATTGGGCACGCTGATAAAGCACCCGACAGTCGAAGCCAAGTCCAATGTCTTTCACGTTGCTTTTACTGAGGTTCTGCTGGACGTGCCAGAACAGCGCTTCACGCGCCAGATCGGCACGCCAGTAGCGCTGCAGCGCCGAGGACTCTCGAATTGGCGACCATGGGGTATCCCACATAATGGCGAGCTTGTCCTGGGTCACGGCATTGGTCATGATGCTGACGGCAGCGGCGGGCAGCGGGGCAAGCGTAGGCAACGCGGCTGGGGTTTCACGTTTGCCTTTCATCCCACCAAAGATTTTGTTGATCTGCTCGCTCACGCTGCGGCTGTCGACATTCCCCACCACAATCAGCGTCATCGCATCCGGGGTGTACCATTTATGGTAGAAATTCGCCAACTGGGCGGCGTCAACCGGCTGCTTCAGCGGTTCTGCCGGGTCGTGCCCTAACATCGTTGAGCCTTTCAGGCGATAACGCCACCAGCCCTCTTTCGGGTCCTGCGGCCAGGTCATCACCATATTTTCGCCACTCAGCGCATGGTTGATGGCTTCTGGTGTGATCTTCATTTCACCCCCGGCATCCGCAAGCCAGGTCAGTGACTCTTTCAGCAAATCATTACGGCTAACGGGGAGGCTCAGGCTGAACAGCGTGTAGTCATAGGACACAATCGCCGGTGGCATGGGATGTTGGGGATCGATGCCCTGCTGCCACAAAGAACGGGCCTGCATGGTTTCTAAACTGCCGCTCTGCGAAAGCGCCAGACGGGGAATAAAGTGGCTATAGCCAGACTGTTGCGAGCTCTCATTAAGGGAACCCGTATTGATTTGCAGACGAATTTCAACGCGATCGCCTGGACGCTGTGGCGTGGCTAAGACCTGCCACTGAAAACCGTTGGCCAGAGTGCCCTGTTGCCATGCCGGGTCTGGCTGGAGCGCTTCTGCTTGCACATAGCCCGCAGTTGCCATTAACAGCATCCCGCCCGCTATGAGTCGAATTTTTGTGCCCTGCATCTGAACCCCTGAATCAACAATCCTGGTTAAAAAGACAACTCACACTCAAATGATGAGTTAAATACGTGGTTTAGACCGTGCGAAAGATGAAATGTCACACGTTCCACGAAAAATATGGTCAATTATGCGCAGGAGCCCGCAGTCCATCAAGGGACTACGGGCAGATTACCGAGGTAAGTCGCGGGATTATTGAGAAATTTCTTGTGTCTTGCCGGATGGCGCGCGGTTATTGAGCACATCATCAAGCTGTTGGGTATCCAGCTCTTTCACCCATTTCGCCACCACCACGGTCGCCACGCCATTGCCCACCAGGTTGGTCAGCGCACGGGCTTCCGACATAAAGCGGTCAATCCCGAGGATCAGCGCAAGCCCTGCCACCGGTAAATGCCCTACGGCAGAAAGGGTAGCAGCCAGCACGATAAATCCACTGCCCGTGACCCCAGCGGCCCCTTTCGAGGACAGCAGCAGAACCACCAGCAGCGTAATCTGATGGAAAATGTCCATGTGGCTGTTGGTGGCCTGAGCGATAAATACCGCCGCCATCGTCAGGTAAATGGAGGTTCCGTCGAGGTTAAAGGAGTAGCCCGTTGGGATAACCAGCCCCACCACCGATTTACGGCATCCCAGCTTTTCCATTTTATCCAGCATGCGCGGCAGCGCGGATTCCGACGAGGACGTGCCCAGCACGATCAGCAGTTCTTCACGGATGTAGCGGATAAATTTAAAGATGCTAAAGCCGGTCAGTCGGGCGATGGTGCCCAGTACGACCACCACAAACAGAATACAGGTGATGTAGAAGCAGATGATCAGCTGACCCAGCTGCAGCAGCGACCCAACGCCATATTTGCCGATGGTGAAGGCCATGGCCCCAAAGGCACCAATAGGCGCGAGGCGCATGATCATGTTGATGATGCCAAAAATGACCTGCGAGAAGCTTTCAATGACGTTGAAAATCAGCTGGCCTTTGTTGCCCAGGCGGTGCAACGCAAAGCCAAACAGCACCGCAAACATCAGCACCTGCAGGATATTGCCACTGGCGAAGGCGCCAATCACGCTGGACGGAATCACATCCAGCAGGAAGGCCACAACCCCCTGTTCTTTTGCCTGCTCGGCATAAACCGCCACCGCATGAGCATCCAGCGTCGCCGGATCGACGTTCATTCCGGCACCTGGCTGGACCAGGTTGACGATAACAAGACCGATGATCAGCGCCAGCGTACTGACCACTTCAAAATAGAGCAGAGCCACCGCGCCGGTACGGCCAACGGCTTTCATGCTTTCCATGCCCGCAATCCCGGTCACGACGGTACAGAAGATAACCGGGGCAATCACCATTTTGATGAGTTTCACGAACGCGTCGCCAAGCGGCTTCATTTGCGCGCCCAGTTCCGGGTAGTAGTGGCCAAGCAGGATCCCGACAGCAATTGCCGTCAGGACCTGAAAATAGAGGCTTTTAAACAGTGAGGTTTTCATAGGATGTCCTTAAGGTAAGACCACAGGCAACGTAGGGTTTTTATTCGCCTGCGGCCTTAAAATAACATCCGATAAACAATGCAGAAACAAATAGCGCGGTTAATGTTAAAAAATTAGAGCTGACTCGTAAAAGCGCGCAACGCATTACGCGGTTTCATTTTTTCCCTGCCCGCTGAGATACTGCTCCTCGAATTTCTCAGGCGGCACTGCGCGATCGAACAAATACCCTTGTCCGACATCTACCCCGGCATTTTTCAGCCATTCAAGCTGCGCTTCGGTTTCAACCCCTTCGGCGACAATGCTGAGATTAAGGCTGCGGGCCAGCTGAATGATGGCCGACACCATACTGATATCGTCAGGCAGAGAATCGACGAAGATTTTATCGATTTTAAGGATATCGACTGGCAGTGATTTCATGTGCTGAAGCTGGCGCAGCCCGGCATAGCCCATACCGAAATCGTCCAGCGCTATCTGCACGCCCGCATTTCGCAGCGGACGCAGGATTGCCACGGCAGCTTTAGGGTCATCGATACGTCGGCTTTCTGTGACTTCCAGCACCAGCGTGCCGCGCGCAATGCGGTAGCGATTCAGTAACTCGAGCATGTCCGCCACCATATCGTGGTGGAGCAATTGTAGCGCGGAGAGGTTCACCGAGAGAGGCAGCATAATGCCACGGCTCTGCCAGGCCGCCAGTTGACGGCAGGACTCCTCGAGCACCCAGTAGCCCACGGTCACCATCAGGCCGCAGGTTTCAATACGTTCGATGAGGTCAGACGGCAGTTCCCAGCGACCATCCGGCTGACGCAAGCGCAGCAGCGCTTCCGCACTGCACACTTTGCCGCTGGCGATATCAATCTGAGGCTGCAGCCAGATGGCAAACTGCTGGTTATCCAACGCTGAGAGGATATCGCTCTCTTCCGTCAGGCGCTGCTGGGCTTTGACCATCTGTTCGGGATCAAAGAACTCAATCTGGTTTTTACCTTTACGCCGGGCGGTGAAGGCCGCAGACATCGCGTGACGATACAGCTGTTCAGCGGTCAAATCCCCCTGGAACATGGCAATACCGATACTGGCGCTGGGGCGCAGCTGAATGCCCTGAAGGGGCAACCGCTCATTTATGATAGTAAGTACTTGCTGACTTAATGTGATCGCATGCCACGGCTCTTTCACGCCATGGGCCAGGATGGCAAAGTCATAGGCGCTGACCTGGGCCAGCACCATACGGGGAGAAATCACGGATTTGAGCTTTTCCGCCAGCGTCAGCAGCAGCATCTCGCGCTGGCTCTCTTTCAGCACGCCCGCCGTGTCCTGCAGCGTTTCGCAGGCCACCACCATCAGCGCGGTGGTCTTCTTGTGGGTCACGGTCTGTTCTAACAACGCCAGCAGGAAGGCCTTATTGGGCAGTTCAGAGACCGGGAAGCGGGTAGACTGGTTACTCAATTCTTCATGCTGGCGCAACAGAATTTGCTGGTTACGGTTATAGCTGCGCACCAGCATGCCAATCTCATCATCATGATGCAGTCGCGGCAGCGGCAACTGGTGACCGACACGATCCTGCGGTGAAATGTTGTTCAGCTCACGGGCCAGCGTGCGCAGCGGGCGCACAATCAGGCGGTTGATGCACCACGTGAGGCCCACGGTGAGCATCAGCACCAAAAGTAAGTAAGCAGTTACTAATGTAGCAAGCGAACTCATCACGAATTTATAGGTGCGATACGAGTCGGATTGCAGCACCAGATACGCCAGCGGCTGAGGATTGGCCGAACGCTCCAACGAATAGACAGGCAAGGAGATCTGCACCGGCAGCTCAAACATGCGGGTGATCGTCACCGGAACCGGGCGCTCTTCAATAAAACGCATCCCCAGCGCCTGAAACTGATTTGGCAGAACCACATCGGCACGGCTGACAATCCCCGCAGGCTGGATTCGTGCGAGTATCGTTTCGGCTTCCGGAATATCCCCTTTCAGGATCGCTGAAGAGAGCGGTTCACGCACAGAACGGGCAATGCTTTCGAGCTGAGTCGCGGTAACATAGCGGTTTTGTTGCACAAAATGAAAAAACAAAATCGAACAAAAGATGAACACAAACACCATAGTGAACGCCGCCACTATGGCCATTTGTTTTATTGTTAATGAGCGGCTAACGCGCAAAAGAACCTTCTCCCGAAAAAAGAAACACCTGACGGTGCATCACCGGCTAACCGGGCTAGCACAATTGACCCCGGCAGTAAGTGATTTTCGGCACATTATACGCCAACAAAGCGCATATCGTGACGGGTGTTCGCTAATTAGGTCTAATCTGTTACCAGTCTGCGTAAGGGATTAACGGCTGCGGCGGCAGATCCATATCGCCCTGCCAACCGGCGGCAGAATAACGAACGTACAATAAGGCGTGGCTCGGGGTGTAATCTTTCGCCTGCTGAATGTCGACGGCGGCACCAATAAACCAGTTTGAGGTCAGACGCCGCTCAATCAGCGCCCGGGCGGTATAACCAAACCCGGAAGACGCGCTGCCATCATCCACAATCTGACTTCCCTCGCTGCGGAAATCTGACGGTAGCAGGTTAGGGATTGGATAACGGGCCTGATTGTCGGTTCTCGAGTGCGACCAGGAGACCGAACCGCCCAGCTCCCACGACCAGTTTTCCGTGCGCTGACGCCAGTTTACCGGGACGGCAAAGGACAGATACTGCTGCGGACTGTAATAGCCGCCCTGCCCAAGGGTATAGCCGCTGAGATCTTTGTCGTAGTGCCAAATCATATTGTTGAGGCCAATCGTCACCCGACGGTTGTTCTCATTGATAATCTTGTAGTAATACCCTGCCATCCAGCGCGCACGCCAGTTGTCTTCGACGTTTTGCCCGGTCAGCGCATCCGCGCTCAACGAAGCCCAAACGCCGTTGGCATTGCCTTTGTCGTAGCTCAGGCTAACTCCACCCCCGTCAGCCCGCACGCCTCCCCAGGTCGTGCCAGTATTCGGGTCTTTCTGCCCGCCAAACGCCAGCAGCGAGCTGGAGATGGGGCGACGGTGCCCTTCAACGGTGTAGCCGAGGGAGCCAATGCTGTTGCTGTAGCTCACGCCCCCCACGACATCCACCACGTTAAAGCCCATTGGCGTGGTGCCGATATCCATGTCCCAGGTGTCATTACGCCAGCCTACGGCGACACTCGCGCCTCTGTCACTTTGGCTCCTGTCGCCGCCGTAACAGGTGATATCCGCGCAGGTCCCCCACTTCGGTGAATAGCCACCATCATCATCGGTGGAAAAATTCCCGGCGTTCATGTTGACGTAATCGCTCCGGAAGAACATGCGCCCATCGGCGAGCGGCGCATCCACCTGAAGCATTGTGGTGTGCGCTTTCAAATCCGAATAGCCGCCGGTCCCGCTGGAGCCCCAGTAATCGTGCTCCAGCGTCACGTTCACATCCTGCTGACGATAAAGATCGGCCGCATCGCTACGCACGCCGCGTTTGAGCCAGTCATCCGTCGCATCATTACGGGTCAGACGGGTAAAGGTGTCGTTGTCCTGCGGTCGCGTCGGGGTGATCCCTGCAGCCACCATCGCATCTTTGTAGCCTTCAAGCGCCTGCTGCGGATCGCCGTTCTGGACCTGAAAACGGGCGCTGTCACGCAGTACCAGGGCGCTTTCCATCGACGCGGGCTGCGCTTTTGCCTGCGGCACAATGGCGCTGAAAATCTGCTGCGCCGAGGCTGTATCGCCAAGGCTGGTATCCACCAGCGCGATACGACGCTGCATATTCAGCGAGCGGGTTTCACCCGATGCCGGTGGCTGGAGCTGCGTGAGCTGCTGGCGGGCAGCAGCGTCATTCCCGTCCGCCACATACACTTCCGCCAGGCCAAGACGGGCATCGTCATTGGTTTTGTCTTTCTGCAACGCGGCGTTGTACTCCGCCACCGCCGCATCGGTATCCCCGCGCTGCTGCGCCCAGTCGGCCAGCGTCATATCAAAACGTGCTGAAGGCGGCTGCTGTTTCAGCAGCGCAATCGCCTGAGCTTCCTGACCGTTTTCACGCAGCAGGTTAGCTTTTTGCAGCGTCTGGTCGGCCTGTAGCCTGTCGGCCAGCTCATGAATATTGCTGTTCCACTGACTTTTTGGCAGCGCATTGAGGTGCGACAGCGCCGCCAAATCCTGATTATTGCCGGAGAGGTAAAGGCCGTAGGCGTAAACCTGATCCGGATCGCCTGATTTTTTGCGCGCCAGATCCATCATCAGGTTATCAGCTTCATTGCGCTGCCCGGCACTGTTGAGATCTTTCGCCAGTCGGTAAGTCACCCATACGCTGTCCGGATCCAAAGCCAGTCTGCGGCGCTGAATTTCTGCCGCCTGTGCCCATTGTCCCTTGCTTTCCAGCGCTTCAGCCTGCTGCGCCAGGCGATCGTTCGTCAGGCTGCGCTCGATATCATCAATACTGCGTCGCTGGCTGGCAGACAATCCGTTAATGAACGCCGTGGCCTTCTCCGGAGATTCCGCGCGATAAAGGTTTGCCAGACCGCGAATGGCGCTGCTGTTGCTGCGATCCAGACGCAGAGCCTGCTGGTAGTAACGTTCGCCCGCCGCACTGTCGTTGCGCGCCATCGCCACATCCCCCAGACCGAGCGGGGCGTAGCTGTTCGTGCTGTCCACGCGCTGCGCCTGCTGGTAATAGCGCTGAGCCTGGTCGAGATTTTTACGCTTCAGGGCGGCATCGCCTTTACGAATCAGCGGCCAGTAGATTTGCCAGGTCTGCGGTTTGCTGGCTTCCGCTTTCGCCACTTCGGCCTGTTTCGCCTGGGCTTCGGCCTTCACGCGGAACGCCGGATCGGCGAGCTGCTTTTGCTGATCCGCCAGCTGACCACGGGCCTGATCCGCAAGATCGCCGGTGGTGAAGATCGTCAGGAATTGCTGAAGATCCTTCACGCTCTTCGCACTGGTCGGCTCGTTTTTTACCTGGTCATACCAAATGTCTGCCGCGGTGCCGCGCCCGGCATTGGAACGAGCCATCTGTTGCAGCAGCGCAAAGCCTTCGTCGCTGCGGTTATCCGCGAACAGCATTTTGGCGAGCGTGGTTTGCAGCTGCGTGTTACCTGGCGATTTAGCATTCAGCGCTTTGAGTTTATTCACCGCTTCATTGTGGCGCGCCGGCAGACGGGCAACCGCCGTCCAGTACTCTACGGCCAAATCACCTTCCGGAGGTGCCCCGTTGAAGAGCTGATCATACTGCGCAATCCCTTCCGGAATATGCCCGGTCGTCACCTGTAAACGGGCTTCCTGCAAGGCCTGGCGGCCTTTGCCGGTGGAAAGCTGCATTTCGCTTTGCGCGGTTTTATAGGCGTCGGCATTCGGATCAAGGGATTTCAGGCGATCGAGCTGTTTTTGCGCGCCCGCGCTATCCCCCTGGCGCAGTAAATAGCGCATCCGCGCGGCGATAACCTGCGGGTCGTCGGGGGCAATCAGCTCAAGACGGTACAGCGACTGGCGCACCAGATCGTCACGTTTGGCAGATTCCCCCAAACGCACCTGATCCAGCAGCTGCTGTTGCGCTGAGGGCGCAGCCTGGGCTAATGGCATCAGCGCCATCCCGAGCGACAGGCTGAGTAAACTTAATGTGAACTTACGCATTCCTGGCCCCAGTCAGGTAAGAGCTCGCCGCGAGCGGTGAAGCGAAAACGATGTTGATCCCATCCTTGCCCGAACAGGGTCAGAACATAGCTGTAATAGGCGTCATTGCCGGGGAAGTGATCTGCAATGCGCTGGCGTTGAACGGCCTGGGCATCGCGATTTTGTAAGAACGGCAGGAGAGCAGCAGAGAACCCAACCGGGCCGTCCCCCTCTGTTTTACCGCTGGCAATCTCCACTTTCTCAGGCACGACGCCCGCTTTGGTGGTTTGTGCCGCCATCGGCGCGAATTTCTTCAACAGCCGGGCTTTTTGCGGATCGGCCTCGTTGAGCATCCCCACCCACAGATAGACCCGGATAGCGTCATAGCTCCCCAAAAGCGTCTTGTCCTGCTTCAGCTGCCAGCCCTTTTTATTGTCGAAGCGCACCCAGTTCGGCGAGTAGCCCTTTGGCGCCGTTTCCAGCAGCAGTCGCAGATTTGTTGCCTGAATCGCTTTCCACGGTTCACCGTAGCGTGAGAAATAGGCCGCCAGTTGCACCGGCAGATAGCTCGGATTAAAGCGCCACCCGGCCTCATCCACAAAACCGACTTTCCCCGGCAGGAGCATTGAGCCAAGCCCTGGCACCTTCACCACTTCCTCTTTTGCGATACGTGACAACAGCGCTTTCCCGGTCTCGCTGTACTGCGGCATTTTCCACAAGCGCCCGGCTTCCAACAGCGACCAGGCAATCCAGATATCGGAGTCCGAGGCCGAATTCGTGTCGAGCACTTTCCAGTCATCATCGCCTTTTTTGCCCCACAGCCAGGCAGGCAGATGCGCCTTTAAATCGCCCTCAGCCAGATTGTTTTGCGTCCAGTTGAACAGGGAAGCGAAGGTCTCACGATCGTTCGCCGCGAGGGCAAAGAACAGCGCATAGCTTTGCCCTTCAGAGGTGGTGATTTTCCGCGCGTCGCTCGGGTCAATCACCCGCCCCTGTTCGCTAACATAATCCTTTTTAAACTGCTCCCACGCAGGCCACTGACAGGCCGCAGTGGCCTGTAACGTGACCAGCATCAGCAGCGCCAGAACGCTCAGACCGATACGCTTCATAACCTGTTACTCATCATCCGGATCGAGGCGACGACGGCTGAGAATACGCAGCAAACGCCACAGCACCCACGCCAGCAGTATCACACTCAGGGCCGCCAGCACGGACAGCAGAATTGGGTGGTTCGAGAGCGCAAACCACAGGCGCTCAAACCACGGCAGGTGACCAACGTAGTAAATATCCCCCACCCGCAGGCTGTTAACGCCCGACTCACGAATCACCGACACCGAGCCAAACATCACTGCGCGTTTGCCGCTGTCGTTCAGCGCGTCATTCAGCAATTCAAACCCGCGCGGGCTGTCCGCCATCAGGGCTATCACGCTGCGCTGGTCGTTAAACGGTGACTGGAAGCCAATGATCGCCGCCATCGGGCCATCCGCGGTCAGGTCGGCCCGGGCTGCGGGCTGACGCTCATGATCGTCGACATCGACCGAAGGCAGCTCCATCTGACGGACGGGTGTTTTCACCCAGCTCTTCGTCGCATCGACCAGCAGGTTAATGTGTTTATCGTCTTTCAACTGCGGTGGGATCGTGCCGATCAGCAGGATATCGGCATCCTTGTTTTTCATGTCATCCGGGTTATCCGTCAGTTGCAGACGTGCCCCCGTCAATCCCACTTGCCCGCCAATAGTGGCCACGGCGTCCAACAGCGTAGAGACCTGGTCCGGCGTAGGCGCTTTCGGTACCACAATCAACGAGTCCGAGAGATCCGCCATCCGGCTGAACGGGAAACCGGCGTTCGCAAAAGCACGCAGATCCGGCATCGCCAGGAAGTGGTAATAGTTTGAGAAATCGATGGTCGAGTCGTCACCAATGACCACGTGATTCTGAATCGGCTGGAACGTAATACAGTTCTCAATGGTGCCACCCGGCATCGGGTTAGTGTACTGGAAGTCGAAACGCAGCTGGTTAACGGCACCCAGCCGCAGCGCCGGAATGGAGACTTCGTTTTTGCCGTCCAGCAGCCCCTGCACAATTGGCAGGCGCAGCAGCAGTGTGCTGATTTCCTGGCTGCTGCTCAGGTTGTACGACTGCAGGAACTGGTCGTTCAGGTTGATGTCCATCCGCGAGCTGTCTTTCATCGCCGGCTGGGTGTAACGGTACTTCAGATCCATGTCGATACCGTTGCTGCGCAGCAGGTAAAGATCGGGCGGCAGATTCAACGACAGGTTGATAGAGGCAGGTTCAAGCCCGGAAGACTGCAGCTGCTGCTCATAGGTTTTGAGCTCACCAAAGGTCACTGCCCTGTCGGTATGCACCCAATTCGGCGCATCGTAAGGTTTGCGAGCCATCAGCGGTTTCACGCTGTCGACGGTCACCTTATCACCCCGGAACAGAATATTTCCCGCGGCGATCCCTTCTGCCGCCTTCAGCACATCGTTGTCATCACGACCGAACACCACCAGCAGCTTGACGTAAGGTTTGTCCGGGCGGCTGATCATCTGAATCATCGGGGCGTTGACCTGCGGATAATCGCGCAGGAAATCAGGGCGTTTATCGTTGGTGGCAAAGACGATGGCATTGCTCTCCGGCATCTGGTTGTACAGGACCGGGAACTTCTGCCCACGCCAGCCAGCGCGCGCGCCAAACCAGGAGGCAACCAGCGAGGCAGCTCTTTGCTGCGTCAGCGTAGGCGACGCGGCAAACACCATCGGCAAATTGAGCGGACGGTTGTCACGCGAATCGAAAAACGGAATCGGGAAATACGACAGGTCGTTCTTCACGTTGAGCTGCTGGAAGGTTAAATCCAGCGACGTATTACGCGCCACATCCAGCCACAGCGTGGTACTGGCAGGGTTTTCGCAGACGTCACGATAATGCCCGACAAATTCCAGCCGCACCCGGTTCAGGTCGGTGATGTACAGCGGGTCCACCGGCACCTGCGCCATCACTTTTTTGCCCAATTGCTCTTTCGTGACGGGCAGTACGCCCATCAGTTCGTCATTGAGATAGACCTTGAGCTGAGACTGTACCGGCAGCAGCGAGGGCGACGGGGTATACACCAGATTCAGCATCGCTTTTGACACGACTTCGTCACTACGCATACCAAACTCAACGGCGCCGGTCGGGTTCGACCCTTTCAGCACCATGCTGCCGGGCGCTGGGGCAATCTGCGCAAAACTGAGTTTGACATCCCGGGACGGGACATCGTCGACGACCACAGGATTCGTGACGGCCGCGGCGGCATTCACCGCCCCCGGATCGATAACCGTAGGGTCGACCATCCCCGCTGTCGCAGGTGCGGCGGGTGTGACGGCAGACGTCACCGCATCCTCGGCGACAGCATTCTGCCCGGGCGTGGTTGCTGACGTCGGTTCAGAGAAGCTGGTCTGTGGGATAAAGCTCCCGACCCCTACTGCCACTGCGCAAATCCAGGAAAGTTTTCTTTTCATCATAGAGTCATCATCGTTGGGCCACAGCCGGTTCCGGGAGGATCATCTCCGCGCCAGGCTGCAGGCGACGGGGGATGAAAGAAACAATCCAGGCAACCAGTGAAAGAAGCGATCGGAAAATGTATTTCACTGAAGGCGGCGCGAATTCCGCCAGGTGGCGATAGCCACGGAACCCCAGTTTTAGAATATCCAGCATACTTTCCAACGGTTTATCTTCCGGGAAGCCGTCCTGCCACAGCGCCCAGGTATCGGCGCGGGCGAAAGTACACTGCACAAAATCGATATGCTGGCGCGTAGGCATCGGCAACAGTTTCAGCCCAACCTCGCTACCCATAACGCGAACCACCAGCGTCGGGAAGGAAAACTCCTGCTGCCCGCGTTTGAGCAACAGCCGGACTTTTTGCCCTTCCAGCACATGCGCATCACCATTAATTTTCAGCCCCACGCCGCCATCGGAGAAGTCGTGCAGCTTACAGGAGAACAGATGACCATCTTCACGGGCGATCGCCGCAGGCATGTTCATTTCCACACGGTGCGAGCGGCGCACCTGTTTACTCTCCACGGACACCGCGACGGCACCGCCAAGAATAATCAGGTTATAGAACACCCACGCGATGCTGACCCACACGGTCAGAATTTCGTTTTCCGGGCCATAGAAATAACGCCAGATACCCACCGCAATGCCCAACAGATTCAGCAGCACCAGCCAGAGATAAGGACGTGAAATCACCCAGTCCACGTACTCCTCTTTCACCAGTCCGCCTTTCGCGGTGACGTTGAATTTCCCGATTTTCGGGTTAATCAGCGCCACGATGGTCGGCGGGGCGATATACCAGGCCAGCACCGTTTCATAAATTTCACTCCAGAAAGAGTGGCGGTATTTCCCCTGAATTTTGGAGGTCGTCAGGCTCGAGTGAATCATATGTGGCAGGACGAACAGGGCAATCATCAGCGCAGGCGCGTAGATGATATAGGCATGCAACAGCAGAAACGCCAGCGGTGCCGTGAGGAAGATTAGCCGCGGCACGCCGGATAAAAAGTGCAGCATGGCGTTGGCATAGCAGATGCGCTGCGACATTTTTAACCCTTTGCCGAACAGCGGGTTATCGGTACGGAATATCTGCACCATCCCGCGCGCCCAGCGAATTCGCTGCCCAATGTGGGCAGACAGGCTCTCGGTGGCCAACCCGGCCGCCTGAGGGATACGCATGTAGGCAGAGGTGTAGCCTTTGCGGTGCAGTCGCAGAGAGGTGTGGGCATCCTCAGTCACCGTTTCGACGGCAATGCCCCCCACTTCATCCAGCGGCCCACGGCGGATCACCGCACAAGAACCGCAGAAGAAGGTGGCGTCCCACATGTCGTTACCGTCCTGCACCAGGCCGTAGAACAGCGTCCCTTCGTTGGGCGTTTTGCGAAAACGACCGAGGTTGCGTTCAAACGGATCCGGCGAGAAAAAGTGGTGCGGTGTCTGCATCACGGCCAGCTTCTGGTCTTTGCGGAACCAGCCCATCGTCATCTGCAGGAACGAGCGCGTCGGCACGTGGTCACAGTCAAAAATGGCGACAAACTCGCCGGTGGCGTATTTCAGCGCATTATTGATATTCCCTGCTTTCGCATGTTCATGCGTGGTGCGGGCGATGTATTCCACCCCGACATCCAGGGCAAACTGGCGAAACTCTTCGCGCCCGCCATCATCCAGGATCCAGATTTTCAGTTTGTCTTTTGGCCAGTCGATACCCAGCGAGGCAAAAATGGTGTTTTTTACGACCCCAAGCTCTTCGTTATAGGTCGGAACGAAAATATCCACGCTCGGCCACTGTGTCATATCCTGCGGCATCGGCACCGGCTGGCGGTTGAGCGGCCAGATAACCTGAAAATAGCCCAGCACCAGCACCACCCAGGCGTAAGTTTCGGCTAACAACAACACCAACCCACAGACCAGACTGACGGGGTCATTCCAGTTGAGGGTTGAGGTATAACGCCACCAGATGTAACGGCAGGAGACCGTCAGCGAGAGCACAATCAGCATCAAAGCAGAAAACCGTCCTGGGATACGGCGCACCAGCAACGCCGCGCCCCACAGCAGCAGCAAAAAGATAAACTGCGACATCGGGTTGAAGGGCTGAGTGATGCAAATCAGTGCCAGGATCAGCGATCCGACAATCACCGTGCCCAGGATGGCTTTTCGCAGCGCAGGATGCACATCGGCCATCTCTTTTTTGCGCTCACGCCGATCTGTTTTTTGGCTCATGCGTTCCGGCAAATCTTCAAGCCATTGATGATAGCGCCCCTGCACGCCCCGCAGCGTCTTCAGCCCCTGCCAGTTAAACGCGGGTTTCCGGGAGGGCGGCCGCATGACGATTAGCCACAGGCTTTGCAGCAGATAGCGAAAAGGATCCAACGGGCGGGGACGATGTGGATTGATGTGGGGAAAGAACACCGCATGATTAGCCCGAATATACTGCCAGCGTGGCCGCTCAAGCGGCAACAGGATCCACGCCAGGGCCACCCAGAGACAGCCGAGCGTGGCCCCAAGCCAGCTGGCTTTATGCTGGCGATAGTCCTGATACCGCGCACGCAGACGAGCCCCTGCTTCAGGGGCCAGCAGCAGTGCGGTCAGGCGAATCATGAGCGCGACTCCATCCCTATGGACACCCCGGCGTAATGCAGCAGGCACCAGCTTGCCAGGGTCATCACTTCTTCTGCCGCCAACGAATCACTGCGATATTCCCCCAGCGGCTGTTTGGCAGCAAGGCACTCAGCCAACGCTTCATCCTGATGGATAACCACAGGCACCAGTCGATGCTGACTCTGAAGCCATACGCGATACAGATCGTCCTGTACCTGGCTCCCGACCCGAAAATGATTGATCAAAATATGGCCGTGCTTTGGCAGCACCTGCTGATGCAGGCGGATATGGGCATTGGCATCCGGATTCACTACGGTGAGCACATGCTGACAGGCCTCAATCAGCGGTTGCATCCACGGCTCGACCTGATGGGGTAAATCGATAAGGATCCATTGATGGGCTTTGTGTTGATGCAAAGACTGAACGATCGCCGTAATTTCCTGCAGCGCCGGGGTTAAAACCTGAATATTCAGACGTTCCGTTGCGGAAAGCTGGCCAAAGGGAAGAAAATCCAACTGTGAGGTGTACCGCCTTCCGGCATCGCGCCAATCATCGCCATCCAGCAACGCGCGCGCCCATCCCTGACGATCGGCTATTTCGCCATTGAAGGAGAAACGCAGCAGATTATCAGGGCAAGCATCCACGACGATGACTGACTCACCCAATATTTGCAATGACCAGCCAAGCGCGGCTGCTAACGACGTCGTACCGACTCCACCGCGCAGGCCCTGTAGTCCCAAAATGGCCATTCAGATTTCCTTATTTTTGTTCCGCAAACTCCGCCAACAACGGCCAACGCTTTAACGCGGTCGCGAGCTGCTCGCGTTGGGATATATCGGTGTAATCTATTTCAGGCAAGGAAAAAGCCCGGCTCAGCGCCAAAAAATCATTCTGAAAGGAGTAACCAGAGGTTGTTTCTGAGGTTGTCCGGAGTTCATGATCTGACATTGTTTCACTCCTTCTTCGGACTGGTCTGAATCACAGGCAGTAAAACGGGATTCGTCTTTCCGACACAGCTGTTCACTTTGGAATTTTTTTACATGCTAGATCTGTTACTCTTTAATTTCAATGTTAGGTTCATTCTGCTTGTTTTGCTAGTAAACTGAGAGTGAGATAAATTTGCACGCGAGGGATACCGTGGAGCCTGTATTTACACTTGGAATCCAGTCTTTATGGGACGAAGTTAGCCATATGCCCACCGGTGGTGTGTGGTGGATAAACACCGACCGCCGTGAAGACGCCATTACACTGCTAAATCAAACACTTTCGGCCCAACCCAAGGATGCCAAAGTGGGGGCTATTGTCATGGGTGACAAGCCGCAAAGCGTGGTAAAACTTAATCCCTCTCACGGTCCTGAAAAAATACGTCTTTTCAGCATGCCAAATAATGAAAATAGTCTACGCTGGCTGCACCGTGACCTGCTTTGCTCATTAGACCCCTCAGACTATCTATTTATCCTGTTGTGTGCTGATAACGTCTGGCAGAATATTTCACCAGGCCGCCTGCGTGCGTGGCTTAATAGTATTGAGCGCTGGGCTAAATACTATCGTTGCTCGCTGTTAGTCCTTAATCCGGACAGCAATGCGGACGCCCGCTTATCTCTATTATTAGGCCAGCACCGGGCGCTCTCCGGATTAGCAAGCCTGCGCTATCAGCTGGACAGCCATCTGTTTGACATTGCCTTTTGGGCGAATGAAAAAGGGGTGAGCGCACGTCAACAGCTGGACGTGAAATACAGAGAACAGCGATGGTTGCTGGCAGAAAAAGAAGAAGCCGTAGTGCAACCGCGCAGCGACGAGAAGGATGTCATCAGCGTTAAAAGTACGCTGGAGGGCGCACCGCCCCTGTCAGAATACTGGGCGGTTTATGAGACTAACGATGCGGCATTTCACGCGGCCCGCACGGCTCAGGCCGCCACCATCATCTTTGCCGTTGAGCAAACCAGTCAGATTGAGCCGTTGGCGCGCTATATCCACACGCTTCGCCGCCAGCGTGGCAGCGCACTGAAAATCGTGGTGCGGGAAATCGTCGCCAGCCTGCGCACCACCGATGAGCGCTTGCTGCTGGGGTGCGGCGCGAATCTCGTTGTGCCCTGGAATACGCAGCTCTCTCGCTTCCTGACGCTGACGGAAAGCGTGCAAAAGCAGCAATTCCAGCGTCATGTTCCCGATGAAATAGACACCCTGATGTCGATGACCCAGCCGCTCAAGCTGCGCGGTTATCAGAAGTGGGACATCTTCTGTGAAGCCGTGCATAACATGATGAACAACCCGCTGCTGCCAGCCGATAACCGGGGTGTGATGGTCGCCTTACGCCCGGTACCTGGGCTGCGGGTAGAGCAGGCGCTCACGCTGTGCCGGCCGAATCGACTGGGCGATATCATGACCATTGGGGACAACCGACTGGTGTTGTTCCTGTCCTTCTGTCGTTTTAACGATCTGGATACCGCGCTGAATCACATTTTCCCTCTGCCCACGGGCGACATTTTCTCTAACCGCATGATCTGGTCTGAAGATAAACAAATCACCGCCGAAATCGTGCAAATGCGGGCGGTCACTGCCGATCGCTGGACGGCCCCGCTGCCGCTCATGCAAGGTAAAAATGAGATCATGAATGCGACCCACGATGGCCGAAGCTGGCGGCGTTACCCGCAGCCTCACCGCCTGGCAGCGACACAAGGAGACACCCCACCATGATGTCTGTCGCCGATATTATTCAGTTGGTGGTGCTGTGTGCCCTGCTGTTCTTTCCGCTGGGTTTTTTGACGCGCCATTTTCTGCGCCGCATTGAAACCAGCCTGCGCATGATGTTTTTCCGTCCCCGTTATGTGAAACCGGCAGGCACACTGCGCCGGGATTTGACCGTGAAGGCAAAGCAAAAAAATGACTAATTCAACGCATACCGCCGTCTCGCCATCCCCGTTCTGGCAGTACTGGCGCGGCCTGGCCGGTTGGAATTTCTACTTCCTGGCCAAGTTTGCGCTGCTGTGGGCGGGCTATCTTAATTTCCATGCGCTGCAAAACCTGGTGTTTATGGCGTTTCTGCTGCTGCCTATCCCCAACCGCAAACTGCACACGTGGCGCCACTGGATTGCTATCCCCATCGGTATTGCGCTGTTCTGGCACGATACCTGGCTTCCGGGGCCGGAAAGCATCATGAATCAGGGCTCGCAGCTGGCGGGCTTTAGCATGAATTACATCATCGACCTGGTGACGCGTTTTATTAACTGGCAGATGGTGGGATTATTCTTCGTGCTGCTGGTGGCGTGGCTGTTCTTAACCCAATGGATACGCGTGACGCTCTTTGTCGTCGGCATTATGGTCTGGCTGAATCTGATTACCGTCGTCGGCCCGAGCTTCTCGCTGTTCCCGGGTGGGCAGCAGACCAACACGGTGACAACCACAGGCGCGACGGCTGCCGCCACGGTTGCGACGGCGAATGCGAAGCCTGTTGTCGGGGATATCCCCGCGCAAACGGCACCGCCGACTTCCGCCAATCTTAACGCCTGGCTTTCCAGCTTTTATGCCGCAGAAGAGAAGCGCAAGACCACCTTCCCGAGCGCACTCCCCGCTGATGCTCAGCCTTTCGAGCTGCTGGTGATCAACATCTGTTCACTGTCGTGGGATGACATTGAGGCCGCTGGCCTGATGCAACACCCGCTGTGGTCGCACTTTGATATCGTCTTTAAACACTTCAATTCGGCCACCTCGTATAGCGGCCCGGCGGCAATTCGTCTGCTGAGAGCCAGCTGCGGACAGCCTTCGCACACCAACCTTTACTCTCCGGCAGGCCGACAGTGCTACCTGTTTGATAACCTGGCGGCGCTGGGCTTTAAAGAACAGCTGATGCTCGGCCACAACGGCGTGTTTGGCGATTTCCTCAAAGAGCTACGCAACTACGGCGATATGCAGGCACCGCTGATGGACCAAAAAGGGTTGCCGGTAAACCTGCTGGGCTTTGACGGTTCGCCAGTGTATGACGACCTGGCCTTGTTGAACCGTTGGGTGGAGGGTGAAGCCAAAGAAAACGGCGCGCGAACGGCCACCTTTGTGAACATTCTGCCGCTGCATGACGGCAACCACTTTGCGGGGCAGAGCAAAACCGCCGACTATAAAGTCCGTGCGCAGAAGCTGTTCGATGAGCTGGATACGTTCTTCACCGAGCTGGAAAAGTCCGGGCGTAAAGTGATGGTGGTGATTGCCCCGGAACACGGCGGTGCGCTGAAGGGCGATAAAATGCAGGTGTCCGGACTGCGTGATATTCCAAGCCCGAACATCACCAACGTGCCTGCCGCGATCAAATTCTTTGGCATGAAAGCACCGCATCAAGGCCCGGCGCTTGAAATCGATCAGCCTAGCAGCTATCTGGCGATTTCCGAGCTGGTGTCCCGTGCCGTAGACGGCAAGATGTTCACCGAAGATAGCGTCGACTGGGAGAAATACACCAGCGCCCTGCCGCAAACGGCCCCGGTGTCAGAGAACTCCAACGCGGTGGTCATCCAGTATCAGGGCAAACCGTATGTCCGTCTCAACGGCGGTGACTGGGTGCCTTACCCGGAATAATCTTCAGCCACAAAAAAACCGCTGCCTGCAGCGGTTTTTTTTAACTTCACTACCAGCCAAAATTATCGGGAGATATCCCGCTGTGCCAGCCAGGTCAGCATTTTCAGGCTCGCGGAGTAGTAGTCGTCCTGCGCGGTAATTTGTGGCTCAGCAACAACGCTGCCGAAGGTGAAATCACGAACCGCCAACAGGCCACCATTCATCGCGTACGGCGAGGTTTCGTTGGTCATCACGTTAACCCATGCTGGCGTCTGCTCCCGCTGATAGTGCTGCCACCAGGCTTTCCACGGTGCCAACAGCGGGCTTTGTGGATCCTGCCAGCGGATGTAGAGGGGGATACGCACTGCATCGTAGCTCATGCGTGGCTTCCACTCTTGCGCAGGTTTCATTTTCCCATCGGCGCTCAGCGTCACCCAATCGGTAGGGAGATTTGCGTTCCCCCAGCCCATTTTGCCCACCAGCTTCTTGCCATCGCTCATTAGCTCTCGCCAGGCCACCAGGTGCGTACGATCGGCAAAGGCCTGCCATGCAGGGAAGATAAAGTAAGAAGGGTTGAGATTGATATGGGAGTTGAGGTTAAACCCTTTCGCGCCCGGCAGCATCACCCGGTATCCGGCATAGCTTATCACCGTGTGTTTCAGCAACGCCTGGCTGATGCTATCTGAGGCGATACCATAGCTGTTTTCCCGCCATTGCTTCTGGGCTTTCAACAGGGCCCAGGCAATCATCATATCCCCGTCGGTGGCATCATTTTTATCGGTAATCGGGTCAGGCGCTACCGGGTTATAGCGCCAGTAAAACAGCCCGTTATCTTTGTTCCTGAGGGTCGAATCCGTCCACTTCCACAGCTTATCGAACGTCTGGCGGTCATTCAGACTGACCGCCATCAGCATGGCAAACCCCTGCCCTTCGGTATGGGAAACATTGCCGTTTCCCGTGTCGACAACCCGCCCGTCTGGCATCACAAAACGGGCTTTGTAATTTTCCCAGGCATCGGCTTGGGCAAACGCAGAAAACAGCACGCTTATCGCTATCAGCAGTCGCACCAACATAGTGTCACTCTTATGGATTGAAGTAGCGGAACTGCACATCGGTGACGGACCAAATCCGCTCACGCTGTAGCAGCACATTATTCCCGCCGCCCTGCGCCTGCAGCCAGCGAGAGTACAGCCCTTCCAGTATTGTACAAAATGCGTTGCACCAGCGCATCTGCTGCTCCGGGTCTCGGTTCACTGGCAGCGCCTGATGGCGAATCTGTATGCCATTTTCCCCTACGCTCAGGCCGATCACGCCCCACTGAAAACGGGTCAAAAAATGGTTCATATTCGCTTCCAGGTCACCCAGCGTTTCAGATTCTGGCAGCGGCCAGGTCTGCGCAAGCTGCTCGCCCATCTGACGCAAAAACGGCTGACTCTCCATCTCCCCGGCATTGCGCACCATCCCATCAATCATGATGGTCAGGAGATCAAACCAACCCGCGGGCGTTTGTTGTTGCTGAAACCACGCCAGCGCGGCAGAGGTCGTGTTGTCCGTCATCTTAATAGTCTCCCAACATGTAACGGAAATAGAGCCCGGCGGTGCTTTCGTTGTAGTCACCGAAGGTGTCATAACCCACCTGACCGCCAATGGTCATTTGTTTATTGACCTTATAATCAGCCCCTGCGCGCACGGTGTAGCCCATGCCATTCTCCGAGGAGCCTTTGTAATAAGCTTCTTTCGCAAAGCCGTTAGCCACCGCCGTTTCCAGCGACTGCTGCCAACCGGATTCCGTCGGGAAGTACGGGCTCTTATCCTGGCTGTAGGACTGATAACCCACGGCACCGCCCACTTTCAGCGTCCAGTTGTTGTACTTCTGCGTCAAGTCCACCGGCAGCGACACGCTGACGTAGTTCTGCGGGCTGAAATAGCCGCCCTGGCCGAAGGTGAACTGGCTGAGGTTTTTCGAGAAGTCCATGTAGCTCATGCTGAGCCCGGTCTGCAGCGTCTGATACTCATCATGATACGGACGCAGATAGACACCCGCATTGGCGTTAAAGCTGCTGTTGCTCTCGACGTTTTCACCCAGATAGCTGTAGCCGCCCGCACCCACGTAGAACCCGGCATCGCCATCGTCATAGCTGAGCTGAACGTCGCCGCCGTTTTTCGTCACCTGACCCCAGGTTTTGCCAGAATACTCATCTTTCAGCCCCACGTAAGACAGCAGGCTGTCCGTGAGTGAACGGCGCTCGCCGGTAAAGATCAGCGACAGATAGTTGGTCAGCTTCGGTGACCACTTCACGCCGCCCACCAGGGTATTGAGATCCTGCCCCAGCGGCGTACTGCCGATATCAACCTTGTAGTTATCTCCGCTCAACGCCATGCCGAGCTCAACGCCGTTGGCTTTTTGCGAATCCGTGGAGACATCGCCTGCCTGATCGACATCAGGTTTCTGATTCGACGCGGCCAGATAGGACGCCACTTTACCGCCATCGTACTGGCCGAGTTTCGCCAGGTTCTCCATGCCGGTATCTGTCGTTGGGTTGAATTTTGAAGGATCCAGCGTATCCAGACCCGCCAGCGCCGCAGCACCTGGGTTGGCCGCAAAATAGGCCGCACGCTCTACCGCATTCATACCGGCAATCGCTTTCTGCTCGTTGGTGGCGGTGGTGGTGATATTGCTGACCGCATTCGACAGCGGGTTAGAGCCGTAGCGCCGCCAGGCGTCACCCGTTGCGCTCCCGGCGCTCAGCGTCACCGGCGTGACGGTAAAGTCGAAGCGTGAATCGCCGAACGGGGCTGAAGACCACGTCAGCGGCGCTTTCATCTCGGTCAGTTTACTGGTGCCAGATTCACCGTCACGGCTACGAACCTGCATCCCCGCCTGAACCCAGGTGCCGGTTTTCTCCTCAAGCTGCTGCATCATGGTATCAACCTGACGCAGCGTGCGAGTCTGAGCGGTATCCACCGGCAAATCGGTACGCTGAGTGCCGGGATACGCCGTGCCTGGATCGGCCGCCGTCTGGCCAATTTGCCATGGCAGCGTGGCGCCATACGCGGAGGCTGTTCGTGGGGGAACTTGCGTTTTTGAGGTACCGACAAACGGGTTATCGGCTAACAGTAAACCGCCCACCGTTGGCGTCTGCGCCGTGTTGGTGGATTCCAGTCCGATAAGCTTACCGCGCGCGCTGCGCAGATAGGTCATCGCCTGCTGGTGATGACCCTGAGCCTCTTCGACACGGGCCAGAAGCAGTAAGCGATCCGGCGTGTTGTTGGTGCGCAGGCCGCTTGCCAGCTCAGCCGCACGATCGTTATTGCCTTCTGCCAGCGCCACGTCGATAGCACCCGAACGGGCATCCTGAGAAGGCGTGTCGCGGGTCATCAGGTAGTCATACACCACGCCCGCTTCTTTGTTCATTTTGCCGGTCTGATAGAGTCGCGCCATGGCGAACATCAAATCGGTATTCTGCGGATCGTTTTGCAAGGCGCCAATGAGCTTGTCGTACGCCCCGGCATAGTTGCCCTGCTCGCGCAGACGGTCGGCTTCGTTGATAACGTAGCCGTTGCGGATGCTTGCCAGCTGCGTCGGCGTACTGCCAGCCTGCAGCGTCGGGTTCGACAGCAGCGCCTGAGCTTCACGCGTCAGACCGGCCTGATTCAGCACGGTAACCTGATCGGCGTAATCCCCCACGTTGCCCTGTACCCCGCCGCTGATGTTGTTACGCACCAGCGAGACCGCGGTGTTCATATCGCCGCTGTCGGCCAGCATTCTTGCCAGCTTGCCGACATCAGCCGGATCTTTTGGCGGTGAGGCCGCCAGCGCTTTCAGCGTATTCGCAGCCGCGACGGTATTCCCCTGCGCCAAATAGCTTTGCGCCGTTGCCATCTGCAGGTTGTAGTTCACCCGTTGACGCAGGTCGCGCATTTGGGCGGTTTGTGCTGAAGCCGGAATGCGTGAAAGCAGCGACTGCGACTGCTGCCACGCGCCATTTTCACTGGCAAACAGAGCGGCGGCATACAGCGAGTTGCTGCTGGCACCTGGGCGGTAAGCCGTCGTCATCACCGACGCGGCTTCGCCGCTGTTGCCGGATTTTTGCAGTAAACGCGCTAAATCCAGACGCATCCAGGGATCATCAGGGTAGCGGGCCACACCCTGTTGCAGAGTGGCGATAGCCTGCTGAGTGCTGCCATTGGCTGCCAGCTGCTGTGCCTGACGACGAATACCGTCGCCCGGCGCACCGCTGACCACTTTCGGAGAGAGCTTCGACTGCAGGCTGGCGGGCAGCGTGCGCAGGACGGCCTGCGCCTCGTCCGTTTTGTTCGCATCGCGCAATACGTAATAGAGGTTTTCGCGCGCGGAGGCGTTCTGCGGCTGATCGTTCAGCAAGGCGCGCAGCGTCTGCTCCGCCTGCGGATAATCTTTGTTATGGCGCAGCACATCGGCACGGAACAGTTTTGCTGCCGTGCCGCGAGTACCGGTCTGCTCGGCCAGCGGGGCGGAAAGGGCCAGTGCCTGGCTGACATTCCCCTGCTTATACGCCGCCTGCGCCTGGGCCAACTGGCCGTAGAACTGGGCATCGGCAGCCTGTTCACGCCGCTCTGCGGACGCATCACCGCCCAGCGCCGCTGCACGGTTCAGGTACTGAGCCGCCGCCTGGTAATCCCCATTGCGCTGTGCGATATAACCCATCCCCGCCAGCGCATCGGCATCTTCCGGGTTGGTACGCAGAACCTGTTCAAACTGCTGTTTTGCACCAGAGGTATTCCCGCTATTGAGATCGGTAAAGCCCTGGCCTTTCGCCTGGCCACCCACGTGCTCGCGATAATAAGCCTGAACCGCAGAATCCTGCGGATGGCGCTGCATCCAGGTGTTGTAATACTGGTCGTCACCTGACTGCGGCCCCAGCCACAGCAGCGCCTGCCGTAACCCGGCGTCAGCGTCTTTGTTACCGCTCGCCATCGGTTCGAGCATTTCAATCCCTTCGCGACGGGAGTCTTCGCGCCACGTCAGCACTTTACCGAGGGCAACCCGGCTGGCGTTGTCCTGCGGATGCTGTGCCACATAGCCACGCAGTTCGCTAACCGCCTGTGGATAAAGCGATTTATCGCTGGCCATGGTCATGTAGTATTCGGATGCCAGCGCCTGCGGCGGCTGACTGCCGTTAAACATGCTCTGCCAGGTCTGCAACGCCGCCGGAATATTCCCGCTGCGAGCCTGCTGACGTGCCAGCGTGAGCTGCCCCTGCGGCACTTTTGCCATTTTACGGGCGTTATCCAGATCCTGCAGGCCAGTGTCATTCGGCGACGCTTTTGCCAGCCGCTCGCGCCACTGCGCGGAGGCCTGCATGTTGCCGCTCTGCTGATTCCACAGCGCCATCAGGTACAACGCCTGGGTGTTGTTAGGATCAACCATCAACACTTTATTCAGCGACTCCATCGCCAGGTCGTCATGGGATTTTTCATGCCAGTACTGCGCCTGGTCGAACAGCGCTTTCATCGCCGCCGTGTTGCCCGCCGCCTGCGCGGGCTCCATGGCCGCCAGCGCCAGAGCGCCGGAAAGGCACAGCGTGGAAAGCCTGCGCAGTTTAGGAGACTTCATTGGGGTGGCTCTTTTCATTTGTCTTCCCCCGGATGCAAGCGCTTATGAGCGTGTCGTCTGAACATGCCTGTGAGTGCCAGACCAATTATCGTGGTGGCTAAAAGTCCCAGAATCGCCAGCAGCCCGGAGTGCTGGTTGGCATACCAGATAGCCATCATGTACCAGGGCATCTGTCCGCTCGGGAACTGCGTGCTGACGCGGAAACTGCGCACGCCGTTCTCGTTGGTGATGATGGAGGTATCGCCGCGAATGCCTGCGTTAATGCGGGATGAGCTCAGGTCATTGTATAAACGCGACAGTTGCTCATCGTTGCTGCCAATCGCCGCGACCACCAGGCGATCGCTGTTCCACGCCGAGCGATAGCTGACAAAGCCGCGCCAGGAGCTGTTTGAAGAGAAATAGCGATCGGCATCGACGCCGTCGGACGTCCAGTCGCCGAACAACCAGCGCTGCATTTTTTGCCAGGTCGACACGCTGCGAACGCCGAGGGTGTTATCGGTGACGGTATAAGGCGAATTGGCCAGCAGCGCCTGGTTAAAGGCTTTCTGATCGAGGCCACTCACCGCCAGGACATCACGGCTACGCAAGTACTCAAGGTTGGCGCCGCCGGACGGCACGCCCATCACCACTTTGTTATTGCCCAGCGCCGTACCCGTGGCATTGCCTGAGCGCGCGGTCATGTTCAGCATCGTCGACACCTGGGTTTCGGACGGCGTTTCCGGCAGCAGCAGCACGGTCTGTGAATAGTCCGCTAAGCGCGTGAACGGGAACGAAGCCCCCACGAAATACGACAGGTTCGGCAGCAGCGAGAAGTGACGGGTATGGCTCAGATCAATCCATGAATCGTCGGTAATCCGGCTTTTGATGTTGTTGTTGAGCAATACGCTACACGGTGCGCTGTCTTTCGGTACCACGTTGAAATAGAGCGACATCTGGTTGTCACCATAAATCAGGTACGGCTCAAGCGGGATAGTGAAGCTCTCCTGGCGCGCATCTCCCCCCAATCGGTGCCACAGTGACTCCAGCAGCCCCTGTTTATTCATCGGCAGGTTGCGCAGGAACGTATTGTTAAGCGTGATGCTCAGCAGGGATTTTTGCTCGTCGATCCAGCTCTCCGACGGGAAGCGGTAGCCAATCTGCAGCGGAATGGTTTCGCCATCCCACAGATAGAGATCCGGTGCAGCGCGGAACGCCACCCGCAGCGGTTCATGCCAGACGCCACTTACCGTGGTGCTCTGATCTTTACGGATCAGATCGCTGATTTTCACCCGACGATCGGTCGGGATCCAGCGCGGCGCATCGTAAGGCTGGCTGACGGGAATAGCCTGAGGGGCCACGTCACTGCTCGCGGTTTGCAGATCGAAATTGCCCTTCGTCAGACGCCAGGCCGCGGACCGCAGTGCTGCCTCATCTTTGCCGACAATCAGCAGCAGCTTATACACGGGGTTCGCCGGGTTCGGGATAATCTTCAGCAACGGTTTATCCGTTTGTGGCAGGGTCAAACCGCCGACCTGCTCACCAGGGTGACCAATCACGATACCGTGTTTCTCCGGCAGATGGTCACGCAGGGCGGAGAACGAAATTCCACGGTAATCGGCCTGGATCCCAAGCCACGACGAGACCAGCGCCGCAGCGCCGATGGTATCGGCACTGAAACGCGCCGGGAAACTCATCGAGACGCTTGCCGGTGTCATCTGCATGGTGTCAAAGAACGGGCGCGGGAAGTGGCTTAAATCCGAGCCAATATCCAGCTGCTGAGCTTCCCAGTTAAAGCGAGAAGTCGGCATGATCACCACGCGGTATTTATCCGTCAGGTCGCGCAGACACTGTTGCGCATCCCCATCGTTGATTTTAAAGCTCAGATTGTTGCTCGACACCATCAGCGCGGCCGGAATATCGAGCTGATAGTGAGAAATGTCGTTCTCTGCCGCGCCGAGCGGCACGGTTCCCAGCGGTTGGCCGTTCATCATCAGCTGCAGCGTCGCGTTACGGGTCGCCATTTCCGGCGACACTTTCACGTCCAGCATCAGCTGCGCCATGGTGACGACCTGGTCGCCCGGCAGGGTGAAATCTGCTCCGCCCTGCAGCTGTCCGCCACTCAGGACCACGCCTTCCGGCATGCCCATCTGCGACAGCGTCAGACCAGTCACCATCGAAGGCACCAGCCCCGATAATGAAGGCGTCGTGTCATCCTGAACCGGCGGTATCGACGGCGGCGTCACCACCGCTGGCGCATTGTCAGATTCACTGACCGGCGGCGTATCGCTCTGCTGCGGTGCTGCGTCAGGCGCGGAGGCCGCGTCTCCCGGTGCCGCTTCGGTAGGTGCCGACGTCGCACCAGCATCACCCGGCGCAGGCGTCGCTACCGGCGAGGCAGGCACTTGTCCGGGCGGTGTCGCAGGGGATGAAGTATCCGCCAGCGGCGACGGGAAGCTCACCGGTGCGGAGACCTCTCCCGTCTCTTCACTGTGCAAGGAAGGGGTGAGCAACGCGCCAATCAGCAGCGCGAGCGTCGAAAGTCGTTTCATACCCGGCCATCCTCTTTTGCCAACGCCGCACGCAGACGGCGGTTTTCCTTACGTGATTTCCAGGTCAGCCAGAACAGCTCAAACACGCAGCGCAGGATCGTGGCGAACGAACGGAACGGGTTGTCCTGTGGCCGCGGCGGGTTGATCCACGCGTCAGCACGCGACAACACCACGCGTACCAGCTCGCGCCGACGCGACAGGGGAATATTCTCTTCAAACATCAGGCGGATATGACGATCGTCAGAGGCAATCATTTTGGCCGGAATCGAGATCCCGCCCGATTCGAGCATCAGCTCCACCTCTTCAATTTCATCGTGCAGATGCCGTTCATCCTGTACCTCCACGCGACAGCCGCCCATGGAGAGGTCGGCAGTTTTGCTGCGCGACACAATGCCGCTGGCATAGTGGATGAGCACCGGAATATCGACATCAATACGGATGGTCTTACGCGTCTGTTTAGTTTCACGCGCCACCGCGATGGCCGCCAGCAGGAAGATGAGGCTGTAGAGCCCCCAGCCGACGTTCAGGGCAATAACACTGGGGTCGGAACCAAAATAGTCGTGACCGACGGCCCTGACGATACCGGCGATAACCGCCGCCCCCAGAAGGAAAGCCACCACCAGATGCGGACGGACCACGCCAAAATCGAAATAGCCTACGTCCAGCAGTTGGCCTTTATCCGTCACGTTAAATTTGCCGCGTCTTGGGAAAATCATGGTGATGATCGTTGGCAGCACCAGGTGGAACGCCAGCACGATATCGTAGATTTCCCCCCAGAAGCTGTAGCGATAGCGCCCGTTCATTCTCGATCCGACATAGATAGCGAGGAACAGATGCGGCAGCGCATAGGCCACAATCAAACTGGCAGAAGAGTGAATAATGTTGAGGTTAAACAGCAGGTAAGCGAGCGGCGCGGTGACAAACACCACGCGCGGCAGGGCAAACTGGTAGTAGAGCATGGCGCTGAGATAGCACAGACGCTGTTGAATGGTCAGCCCACGGCCCCAGAGCGGATTATCCATACGGAAAATCTGCGTCATGCCACGCGCCCAACGCGTACGCTGGATAACGTGCAGCACCAGACGTTCTGTTGCAAGCCCTGCCGCCAGTGGAATATCGATAAACGCGGATTTCCAGCCCAGGCGCTGCATTTTCAGCGCGGTGTGCGCATCTTCGGTGACGGTTTCTACCGCGAAACCGCCAATCTGCTCCAGCGCGCTGCGGCGGATAACCGCACAAGAACCGCAGAAGAAGGTCGCGTTCCAGTTGTCATTACCCTGCTGAATCGGGCCGTAGAACAGCATCCCTTCGTTAGGAATATTGCGGCCAACCGACAGGTTACGTTCGAACGGATCCGGCGAATAGAAGTAGTGCGGCGTCTGCACCAACGCCAGCATTGGGTCTTTCAGGAAGCCCCCGACGGTGGCCTGCAGGAACACTCGGGTCGCCACGTGGTCGCAGTCAAAGACGCAGATAAGCTCGCCTTTGGTGAGCTTCATCGCATGGTTCAGGTTCCCGGCTTTGGCATGGCTGTTATCCGGACGGGTGATATACCCCACGCCGACATCGGCGGCAAACACGGCAAATTCACTGCGTTTGCCGTCGTCCAGAATATAGATGTTCATCTTGTCTTTTGGATAATCGATACACTGCGCCGCCAGCACGGTATCGCGCACCACTTCCAAAGGCTCGTTATAGCTGGGGATATACACGTCCACCGTCGGCCAGAGTGTCATATCATCCGGCAGCGGGGTTATTTCACGTTTCAATGGCCAGACGGTCTGCAAATAGTTCAGCAGCAGCATCACCCAGATATAGACTTCCGCCAAAAATAACCCCATGCCGAGGATTGCTTCAATTTCGGAATTAAAATGCAGGGTTTGGGTCAGGCGGAAATACATATAACGGGTGGACATCAGCAGCGATGTCACCACCATAATGACGGAAATACTTCGCCGTTTACTGAATCCCATTAAGAAAAGGATACCAATACTGAGCAGGCCGAAAATAAACTGTTTCTGGCCATCCATGGGTGTTGCGATAACAAGCAGTGCAATGGGTGCCAGTGCCAATACCAGCAACCAGAAGGCGAACTTTTTCATAAGCGACCCTGAATGTTTTAAAGCCCGGCAGACATGCGTGGCATGTTATGCACCGTGCCATCCCCAACTTTGACGCCCAGTTTCGCGGCGACTTTTTTGGCTATTATTTCGATATCGAACGCCGCCGCAGAGGCCGGGCTAAACTCGAAAATCGACTTTTGTGAGGCATTAGCTTCAATCACGCTTTCATCGCGATGAATAATGCCAAGCAGCTGTTCACCGAGGCGCTCTTCCATAAAAGCGGTGACATCGCGGCTGATCTGTCGGCGGCTATCGCTCTGATTCACGACAAAAAAATGGCCGAGCTTATGATTTAGCGGTTCGCCGGTCAGACGGTTATTTTCGACATGTGGCAGTAGGGACATCGAGGCCGTATCCGCCAGCAGCGTCACCAGATGAACGTCGGCTAGCGCCGTCATTGCCTTCAGTGCCGCAGACGGACCTGGTGGAAAATCGGCAACGATAATCAGCCCAGGATAATTGAGCAGCGTCCCTAATCCTCGGGCAAGAAAATGCTCGTCGTGGGTCAATTTATCTTCGAAATCAACGCGCTGCTGTTCGCTAACCTCGCCGTACGGCAGCACAAACATATTGCCACCGGCCCCCAGCACATAAGGGCTCCAGTCAGAGGATTCAGCAGAGCGAGCCACATAGCCACGCTCATCAGACAGCGGCACGCCAAAGTGCAGACGCAGCGCATTTTGCACGTCAAAATCAATGGCCAACACCTTGCTACCCGCGCGTGCCAGGGCATAGGTCAGATTCGCGGCGAGAGTAGTTTTACCCACGCCGCCTTTAGGAGAACAGACGCAAATTAACGGCATGAAGCAATCCTTTCCAGCAGTGATTTTAATGGCTGATCTTTATCTTGTTTCTCTTCTTTACCCACAGCTTCAGCGGTTTTTGGCGCAAAAAGATGAGAATAGCTGGTGCTTTCCGTCGTCGCCGCCGGCTCTGGTTTTCGGGCAACGGGCTGAGGCGCAGGCGGAGCCGCGATAACGCGTGGCGTCGGCGGTTGAATAGCCGGCGTCGGTTGCACAGCAGGCTGCTGAATCGACGCTTGAGGCGCGGCGTGTTCCACGGCAGGCGGTGTCATTTGCGTCGAAACACTCTGCATAATGGACGTGGCTGCACGAGGCTCCTGCGCAGGCGCATCACGCATGGCGGGCTGCACCGGTGGTTCATGCGAGACAAAGGCATCGGCAGCAACAGGTTGCGGTACAACCTGTGATACCGAACCGCCAATCGCCAGGGAAGACGCTTCATCAGTGGAAGGGGACAATTGTTCAAGGATCGACCAATCCCCACGCTCATGCGCGGTCGTTTGAGTAGACAGATCCTTAAAGTCGAGATTTTGCGTACGTGTTTTGTCCTTAAACCGCTGCAAATCATCATACTGGTTCATAGTAACCCCATGATTTACAAAATATAATTCTACTACCCTGCTGTTTATGGCATATCCGTTCATTTACAGCATAGTGTATTTTGTTTGAATGCGAGTACTTACCTTATCAATGCGTTAATTCCCCAACGTAACTATTAAGCAGGGATTCAATGTTAAATAAGAGTAAGTGTAGTAAGCGCAATATTTCCATAGTTCTGTTACCGCGCCTACCTTTTTTTATTGTCAAAAGCGACTCAGACCTTTCTGCCTTAAATTTCACTTATCATCAAGAGAACACGCTTCCCGGAACAATCCAGACAACACATAAATGTGATGAATAGCAAATTTTAACACTATTCGTTTGTGCATGCTTTACTTGCTGGAAATTTCAATACATCTATTGAAATTTTTAGTTACAAGTTATCAATTAAGATCCCCAAACGCTTTGGGAATAAAAAAACCGGAGCGCCAGGCTCCGGTTCTGTTTATGAACTGGCCGAAAATCAGCTCAGCGGCTTCTCGCCATTCTCGTCCTGATCGACCGCGAAGCAGGCCACCAGCTGGCCGCCGTACTCCTTCAGCTGCGGCTGCAATTGCGTGCACGGACCGAAACGACGGCGGCAGCGGGCATTGAACGCACAGCCAGGAGGCGGATTCAGCGGGCTTGGCAATTCGCCGGTGAGCTTAATGCGCTCGCGGCGGTCGTCCGGGTTCAGGCGTGGTGTTGCAGAGAGCAGGGCCTGAGTGTACGGATGACGCGGATTATTAAAGATCTGATCTTTGGTCCCCTTCTCGACACAGCGGCCCAGGTACATCACCATCACTTCATCAGCAATGTGCTCGACCACCGACAGGTCGTGAGAGATGAAGACATACGACAGCCCCATGTCCTGCTGCAAATCCATCATCAGGTTTAACACCTGCGCGCGCACGGAAACGTCCAGCGCGGAAACCGGTTCGTCCGCAATCACCACGTCCGGGTCGAGCATCAGGCCGCGGGCAATCGCGATACGCTGGCGCTGACCGCCGGAGAACATATGCGGATAGCGGTCGTAGTGCTCGGTCTTCAGGCCCACTTTCGCCATCATCTCCAACACTTTTTCCCGGCGTTCTGCTTTGCTCAGCGTGGTGTTGATCTGCAGCGGTTCTTCCAGGATCTGACTCACCTTCTTACGCGGATTCAGGGAACCGTAAGGGTTCTGGAACACAATCTGGATTTTCTGGCGACGCAGCTTCTGCGAATGCGGATCGTGCTTGAGCAGATCCTGGCCCTGATAATAGAGCTCACCGCCGCTTGGCGTTTCAATCATCGTCAGCAGTCGGCCCAGCGTGGATTTCCCACAGCCGGACTCGCCGACCACCGCCAGCGTTTTACCGCGTTCCAGCGTGAAGGACACGCCGTCCAGCGCTTTGACCAGGCGCTCCGGGGCGAAAATCCCCTTCTTCACCGGATAGTGTTTTTTCAGGTCGATCGCGTGCAGCAGTGGCTGCTGCGAGGTGGCCTCGTGCGTACTCATAGTGTCGGCCTCCCGGCATCATCGAGGGGGTAATGGCATTTGGACTGACGGCCGCCATCAACGGCATTCAGGCCGGGTTCTTCACTGCGGCATTTGTCCGTGGCATACGGGCAGCGCGGGTTCAGCAGACAGCCGTTCGGGCGGTCATATTTCCCCGGTACCACGCCCGGCAGCGATGCCAGACGTGCTTTATCCTGGGCAAACTCCGGCAGCGCACGCAGCAGCGCCTGGGTATACGGGTGACGCGGCGCGCGGAAAATGTCGTGCGCGTCACCGGTTTCAACCACCTGACCGGCGTACATCACGATAATTTTGTGCGCCGCTTCCGCCACCAGCGCCAGATCGTGCGTAATCAGCACCAGCGCCATGTTCTCTTTCTGCTGCAATTCCAGCAGCAGTTCGATGATCTGCGCCTGAATGGTCACATCCAGCGCCGTCGTCGGTTCATCGGCAATCAACAGCTTCGGTCGACAGGCAATCGCCATTGCAATCATCACGCGCTGGCTCATCCCACCGGAGAGCTGATGCGGATACACGTCCAGGCGCGACGCCGGGTCAGGAATACCAACCAGGTTCAGCAGGTCAATGGCACGCTGACGACGAGTTTTCTTGTTGCCGCCCTGATGCACCTTAATCGCTTCCATAATCTGGAAACCGACGGTGTAGCACGGGTTCAGGCTGGTCATCGGATCCTGGAAAATCATTGCCACTTCCGCGCCCACCAGCTGGCGGCGTTCTTTCTCGGAAATGCGCTTCAGGTCGCGACCGTTAAACTCCAGCTTTTCCGCCATCACGCGGCCCGGGTAATCAATCAGCCCCATAATCGCCAGCGAGCTGACGGATTTACCGGAACCGGATTCCCCAACAATCCCAACCACTTCGCCCTGCTTTACGCTGTAACTGATGCGATCCACTGCGCGAAACGGGGTGCCTTCGTCACCGAAGTGCACCGATAATTTATCTACATTTAATAACGCCATCTCGTGCCTCTTACTGCTTCAGTTTTGGATCCAGCGCGTCACGCAGACCGTCGCCCATCAGGTTGAATGCCAGCACCGTCAGCAGGATAGCGAGACCCGGGAAGGTCACGACCCACCAGGCGCTCTGCGCGAACTGCAACACGTCGGAGAGCATGGTGCCCCACTCCGGTGTTGGCGGCTGCGCACCCATGCCAAGGAAGCCAAGAGCGGCCATATCGAGAATGGCGTTAGAGAAACCAAGCGACGCCTGAACAATCAGTGGCGCAAGGCAGTTAGGGAAGATATTGACGAACATCTGGCGCATTGCACCCGCCCCCGCCACGCGAGAAGCAATCACGTAATCGCGGTTCACTTCCACCAGCACCGCGGCACGCGTTAAGCGCACATAGTGCGGAAGGGCGACGAACGTTAGCGCCAGAGCGGCGTTACCAATCGACGGACCGAAAATCGCCACCAGTACCAGCGCCAGCAGCAGGCTTGGCAGGGCCAGCATGATGTCGACGATACGCATAATGATGTTATCGACGATACCGCCGAAGTAGCCAGCGACCAGACCGAGAACAACCCCCAGCACTAGCGACAGCACCACCACCAGACAGCCGACCAGCAGCGACAGGCGCGCGCCGTACATCAGACGCGAAAGCACATCACGGCCCACATCGTCAGTACCAAACAGGTGCGCCAGGCTACCGCCGTCCTGCCAGAATGGCGGTACCAGCAGCGAATCGCGGAACTGATCGGCCGGGTTATACGGTGCCAGCCAGTTGGCGAAGATAGCGATGAACATCACCACCACCACGTACACCAGCCCAACAACCGCGCCTTTGTTACGTTTAAAATAGTGCCAGAACTCCTGCAACGGGGTCATGGGCACCGGTGCAGCAATTTTATTTTCAGTGACTTGTGACATGATGGCCCCTTACTTCTTATGACGAATACGCGGGTTCACCACGCCGTAAAGCAGGTCGACCAGCAGGTTGACGAGGATAATCATCGTCGCCACCAGCAGCACCCCACCCTGCACCACCGGATAGTCACGGCGCTGCAGTGCATCGATCAGCCAGCGCCCAAGGCCCGGCCAGGAGAAGATAGTTTCGGTCAGGATAGCCCCCGCCAGCAGCGTGCCCACCTGCAAACCAATGACCGTCACCACCGGCAGCATCGCGTTACGCAGCGCATGCACAATGATGACGCGCATACGGGTCAGGCCTTTCGCACGCGCGGTGCGGATGTAGTCTTCGCCCAGCACTTCCAGCATCGCCGAACGGGTCATACGCACAATCACCGCCAGTGGAATGGTGCCAAGCACGACCGCAGGCAGCACCATGTGCGCCAGGGCATCGAGGAAGTCACCCTGCTCACCCCAAATGGCAGTATCAATCAGCATGAAACCGGTCAGTGGCTGGCTGTCGTCAAGGAATATCGAATCGCTGATACGCCCGGACACCGGTGCCAGGTTCAGCTGCACCGACACCAGCATGATAAGCATCATGCCCCACCAGAAAATCGGCATCGAGTAACCGGTCAACGCCAGACCCACCGCGGTGTGATCGAAGATGGAACCGCGTTTAACGGCAGCCAGCACGCCCACAGGGATCCCTACGGCGACGGCAAAAATCATGGCGCAAACGCCGAGTTCCAGCGTCGCTTTAAAGCGCGGCACGAACTCCGTCCACACCGGCAGACGGCTCTTCAGCGAAATACCCAAATCGCCGTGAAGAACGCCCCAGACATAGTTGACATACTGCTGCCACAGCGGCTTATCCAGACCTAAAGCGGCCAGAAGCTGCGCGTGACGCTCAGGAGAAATACCACGCTCGCCTGCCATGATCAGCACCGGATCACCGGGGATCATATGAACAAAGGCAAACGTGAGGAGGGTGATACCGATAAAGGTCGGGATAACTAATCCCAAACGTCGGAGGATGAACTGCAACATAACACGTACTCTCTCTAAAGACGTTCAGCCTGGAACTGCTCGTCTGTATTGCTCACAACTGCCGGGTGGCGCTGCCGCTTACCCGGCCTACTTGTGTAGGCCCGCGCAAGCACAGCGCCGCCGGGCATAAGGGCACGTGAGTGCCCCTTACATTTTTAATTATTCGACAGAGACGTTTTCGAAGTGGTGTTTGCCCAACGGATCAACCACATAGCCTTTGACTTCTTTACGCACTGGCTCGTAAACGGTGGAGTGAGCGATGATCAGCGCCGGAGCCTGGTCATGCATCACTACCTGAGCCTGTTTGTACAGTTCAATACGCTTGTTGTGGTCGTCGGTTGCGCGAGCCGGCTGAATCAGATCTTCAAACGGCTTGTAGCACCAGCGAGAGTAGTTAGAACCGTCTTTCGCCGCGGCGCAGCTGAACAGGGTCGCGAAGAAGTTATCCGGATCCCCATTGTCGCCGGTCCAGCCCATCATCACAGACTGGTGCTCGCCCGCTTTGGCACGCTTCAGGTACTCGCCCCACTCGTAGGTCACGATGTTGGCTTTCACGCCCACTTTCGCCCAGTCAGCCTGAATCATCTCAGCCATACGGCGAGCGTTCGGGTTGTATGGACGCTGAACTGGCATTGCCCACAGATCGATAGTGAAACCGTCAGCATGGCCTGCTTCTTTCAGCAGCGCTTTGGCTTTCTCTGGATCGTAGGTGTAGTCCTTAACGTCGTCGTTATAGCCCCACATGGTTGGCGGGATCAGGTTTTTCGCGGCCACGCCTGCGCCCTGATAAACGGCTTTGATGATCGCTTCTTTGTTCACCGCATAGGTCAGCGCCTGACGCACTTTCACTTCATCCAGCGGCTTCTTCTCGGTGTTGAAGGAGAGATAACCCACGTTCAGGCCAGCCTGAGACAGCAGGTTGATGTTTTTGTCTTCCTTCATACGAGCGATGTCAGCCGGGTTCGGGTACGGCATGACCTGACACTCGTTTTTCTGCAGCTTGGCGTAACGCACGGATGCATCAGGCGTAATGGAGAAGACCAGACGATCGATCTGTGGCTTGGTGCCCCAGTAGCCCGGGAACGCTTTGTACAGAATACGGGAGTCTTTCTGGTACTGCAGCAGCTGGAACGGACCGGTACCGATTGGGTTCAGGTCAATTTTCTCCGGCGTGCCGGCTTTCAGCATGTTGTCAGCATATTCTTTGGACAGAATGGACGCGAAGTCCATCGCCAGATCCGCGAGGAACGGAGACTCAGGGCGAGTCAGCACGAACTGAACGGTGTTATCGTCCACTTTCTTCACTTCGCTGATCAGGTCCGGCAGACCCATGCCTTCAAAGTATTCGTAGCTGCCGCCAGACACTTTATGGAACGGGTTTTTGTCGTTCTTCTGACGATCGAAGGAGAACACGATGTCGTCCGCGTTCATGTCACGCGTTGGTTTGAAATCTTTGTTGTCCTGCCACTTCACGCCCTGACGCAGGTGGAAAGTGTAGGTTTTGCCGTCTGGACTGACGTCCCACTTCTCAGCCAGGCCCGGAACGATTTCTGTGGTGCCCGTTTTGAATTCAACCAAACGGTTATAGATAGGCACGGAGCTCGCATCATACGTCGTACCAGAGGTGAATAGCTGTGGGTTAAAGCCTTCCGGCGAGCCTTCAGAACAGTAAACCAGGGTTTTGGCCTGCACGCTTGCCGCCACGGTCAGAGCCACGAGGCTAAGACCAAGCTTCAGCATCCCTGACTTTTTCAAGGAAATACTCATTATTCTGCTCCAAATGTGATGTTTATTGTTTGTTGTGTTTTGTTCTTCCGCCAGGCCTTTATTTGTTTTTTACCCGGTCTGGTCGGTAGTGCCCGAAGGCGTTAAAAGGGTTGGAGAATCCTTTCAGAAGAGCGTCTGAGTTGCAGCGCAGATTCTCCCTGAAATGCCCCTCATGCCCTACAATCTGTCAACAGAATGTGAAAACGTCAATACAGCCAACCGGGATTTACATCAGGGGTGAGAATCCGCAAACAAAGATTAAAAAAACTTCAGGGGCAGGTTTTCAGCAGGGAAATTTATGCTACGCGCGTTACACCAGCACAATCGTCTTCACACTTTGCAATAACCAGTGATTAACAATTGTGCGAAATGACGAAAATTTCTTGCAGTATGGCGAATATCTGAGCGGTTAATAGCGTGAACGTTAAAACGCACAGGTGAAAATGCTGAGCTTATTCATAAGTAACGCAGGATCGGAACTAAGCAAACATAAAAAAATACAATGGAATATGTCACAAAACAGTGAACAGAAGGTGAGAAGTGGGGTGAGTGAGGGGTTTTTACATCATGAGGCACTCTCGCCCGGCGGCACTTCGTTTGCACGGGCCTACAAAAGCCACCAATTCGTAGGTCGGGTAAGGCAAAGCCGCCACCCGACACAAACGCCTGACGAAACTAAACCTGCTTTAAGAGCGAAAAAGGATTTTTGCATCATCAGGCGCTCTCGCCCGGCGGCACTTCGTTTGTACGGGCCTACAAAAGCCACTGATTCGTAGGTCGGGTAAGGCAAAGCCGCCACCCGACATAAACTCCAGACGAAAAAAACCTGCTTTAAGAGCGAAAAAGGATTTTTACATCATCAGGCGCTCTCGCCCGGCGGCACTCCGTTTGCACGGGCCTACAAAAGCTACTGATTCGTAGGTCGGGTAAGGCAAAGCCGCCACCCGACACAAACGCCAGACGAAAAAAAACCTGCTTTAAAAGCAGGTTTTTCGAATGTGGTCGGCGAGAGAGGATTCGAACCTCCGACCCACTGGTCCCAAACCAGTTGCGCTACCAAGCTGCGCTACTCGCCGAATGCGGAGCGCATCTTACTGCTGTGATGCTACCCCGTCAATCCCTTTTCGCCAAAAGTCAGGCCGATCGGCGAGAAACTCGCCAGACCGCTATTTCCCCTTCGCCGGAACGTGGCACCAGTTGTTGTTCTCGTTGATCCCACCGTCCGGCGAGGTGTATCCGAGACAGCCCATAATGGTGTCATACAGCTCGACGTGGCGGCGTGGCACCTTCATGTCAGCCTCTTTCTTCAGCTGGGTGAAGGCCTGCTGATGGGCCGGATTTTCCAGATACTTGTCAGACATCCAGACCAGCATTGGCACGCGGAACTGCTCCGGCGGGGCCAGGTTGCGCGGTGTACCGTGCAGGTGCTCTTTCTCATTGATCGACTCGCCGTGGTCAGCCGCATAGAAGACGATGGCTTTCTTGTCTCTCAGCTGGTCCAGCACGTCGCTGATAAAGGTATCAACGTACAAAATCGAGTTGTCGTAAGCGTTGATCATCTCCTGCTTACTGCAGCTGTCATTAATGCCGACGCACTCCGGTTTCCACTTCGCAAAGTCGCGGGTATAACGCTGATAGTAGCTCCAGTGTGACCCTTTGGTGTGCAGGATGATGAGGTGTTTACCCTTCGGGTGCCCCTGCAGCGACTGCGACACTTCGCTCAGCAGCAGCTTATCATCCACGTCTCTGCCGCGGTTTTTTGGCTCAGCGCCAATCTGCTCACGGTAGGCGATGTTATCGGCCATCGTGTTGCTGTAGAACCAGATTTCACTCTGCATGGCGAACAGATCAGAGCTGAAGCCCAGCTGTTTCAGCACCGCAAACACGTTCTGCTCTTTGAGCGTGCGCTGAGGATTGTCCTCAGCCCCGCCCTGACGCACGAACATACAGCGCAAGGAGAGTTTAGTCGCGGTGTCACAGGAGTTACCACGATAGGCCACCAGGTTTTTCTCCTGCGCCAACTTCGGCGTGGTATTGCGGTCATAGCCGAGAATGCCCATGTGATCCCAGCGGGTCGTTTCGCCGATGATAAATACCATATAGGTGTCATCCAGATCGTTACCAGGTGCCACGTAGGTGAATTTTTTTGCAGGATTAATCAACGATTTGCTATCGGATGACTCATCGACCTGCGCCCACGCGTACAGGCCCAGCGCCGATACCCAGTTAGAGGGTAAGTAGGAGTTAGCCACCACGCCGCCGTAGCTTGGCATGTCGACGCCGGAGGATTTCTCCAGCTGCTTTTGCGAACGCTCCATCAGGCGAATCGGTGCCCAGACAAGTAGACCGGCCATCACCACGACGCCAATACTCCGCAGACGCTGGCCGCGAGTACGCAGCTGACGTTGCAGCGTATATCTGCTGCGGTTATTCCAGATGAAGAACAGCGGTGGCAGACTCGCCAGCACCGTCCACATAAACAGACCGCGCCCAATCACTTCCTTTGACAGGTCGATGTCTGTCGTCATCACTGACGCGATGATGCCGTAGCCAATCACCACGTTCATAAAGGTCATGTAATAGCTGGCAGCCGCAGAAATAACAACCACCAAGGTCGCCAGCACCTGCCATGGGCGACGCCCCAACAGAGACAACAGGCGTAATAAACAGAAGGTTGCCAGCACAGAGCCGAAGATTTCAATCACGGCATAGATACTGTTCCTGACCGTAAAGTCTTCGAGATAGCCGAGCAGGCGTCGAATGAGCACGGCTCCGTTGAGGAAGAAGCCGATATAAACAGCGAGAAACAGACAAAGTCTCTGCTGAGTCAAAGATTTAATATAATTCATGCAAGCTAACCCTGGGAAAAGGGGTATAGAAAAACCCGACGTATTGCCGGAATCGCAACAAGCAGGTTAAGTAAATGCGTAAGGAACCGTTATAAGAAAGGTCTATAAGCGCAGGGAGTAGACCATAGCGGACGGGAAAAGTGTCGGCAGGAAGTGTGATTCGGGCAATTATTTACAAAAATAATTGCCCGGGGTTAACGATTTATTTCGCCAATCAGTTACCGCTCATCAAATGTGAACGGGCTCGAGGACTTCACGTTTTGGCTGGCGAATGGTGGTGGAGAGCGCCAGAGACAGAATCAGCAGGGCGAAAATCACGCAGAAAGTGACGTAGAACCCGCCGAACAGCGAAGCGATAATCGAACCACCGAGGCTGCCAATCCCGAAACCGAGGTAAATCACACCGTAGTTTTTCGCCAGATTGTTCAGACCAAAGAACTCGCTGACCAGCGATGGGAAGACGGTGATGGTGCCGCCGAAATTAAAGGCCACACAGGCAATCGCCGCGAAGAACGTGGTGGCATTCAGTGGGGCAAACAGCAGTGCAGCCATGCCCACCAGTGAAATCACCTGGCCGATAGTAATCACACGAATACGGGCGATTTTGTCAGACAGGATCCCCAGCACCAGACGGCCACTCAAGTTAGCAATGGAGATGACGGTGACGGCGTTCGCTGCGGTCATCACATCCAGATGTACCATCCCCTGCGCGATGTCTTTCGCCACACCAATCACATACAGACCGCTCATGCACGCCGTCAGGAACATCACTGCCAGCATCCAGTACTGTGGTTGACGCATAGACTCTGCCAGGCTGAAGTCGCTCTCTACCGCACCACTGGCCGTTTTCACTTCCTGCTTCGGCGCGTCTTTCATCATCGTGGCGCCAAACACAATCATCACCAGCACAATCGCGCCCCAGATAACGAACGTTTTCTCGAGGCCTACGCTTGCCAGTAAATGGCTGTCGATGAACTTGAAGCCGAGGCTACCGAGACCATAGGCACCAATGGAAAACGCGGAAATCAGCCCTTTACGCTCCGGGAACCACTTCACACAGTTGGACAGCGTCAGCAGATAACCAGCACCGTCGGCCAGACCCACCAATATCCCGGCGCTCAGCCACAGCATCAACAGGCTATTGGCATGTGCGGTCAGGAAAAAGCCCACACCCAGCAGAATACCGGAAGCCATGGTGACGTGCTTCACACCAAAACGTTCTTGTAATTTTCCGGCAACGGAAGAAGAGATGGCCAGACCGAGGCTCAACAGACCGAATGAGAAGGCGACCTGACTGACGGGTTCATCGAGTTTGGCGGACAGCGCCCCGTTGAACAAACTCCAGGTATAAACAGAACCGAGGGCAAATTGCGTAATGATGGTTCCAAAAAGCGTGAACCAACGAGTCGATGGGCGGATTGCAGTGTTCATAGCACGAAAGCCTTATGAAAATTAACTGCAGCTACCATAGCGAAGTGCATTTCATTGCGGGTGAAAAAAGGCATGAACTGACCCTGGTGCGGAATGAAATGCACTGGAGAGGGAATGAATGACATTGTGCAAAGAAAGGAGACTTAAAAGTGAGTGAATGCTATCAACAAAAAGCGCGCCAACAATGTAATCCACACGTAAATCATTCGAGGAAACAATGTTAAAAACGCGCGCTCACCCCCATGATGTAAAGGTAATTGGCCCCTTCGCTGAGATTATCGGCCTGAGACAGAGAAGCATAGGCCGCCAGATGTTGATTCAGCAGCAAATCGGCACCCACCGTCACATCCATCCAGTTACCGTCCTGAGTCGAGGTTGGCGTGCGGTTCAGCCCGGATTGTGATTTCCATTGGTTCTCACCAAACTGCTGGTTATAGCTGATTTGCGCCCACGGATGCACACCCCAAAGCGGCTGTGAATCGAAGCGCCAGCCCAGGGTACTGACGCTGGCATGCCACATCGGATCGGTCAACGCCGTCGTGCTGGTACCGCTGTCGCCAAATTCGTTCCACGTGGAAGTGGCAGAGCCGTCATAATGCCAGCTGGCCACCGGCCCGGTGGTAAACTGTGGACTTAGCGAGATATTCCAGCCCACGCTCATCGTGCGGGTCGCCTCCACAGGCGTTTCATCAGGCATGGTCATCGCCATTCCAGGCTCTGGCTGAGATGCGCTGATCCGCTCGGCGAGAATATCGTCATAACTGGGTTGGTGATCGCTATCCCAGGTATAACGTTCCGGCGTATTACTTTGTGGGTCAGTAACGATATATTCCTGTTGCCAGGCAAAAGCAGATGTCGTTAACGACATCCAGACAAAAACAGAGGTCGGGTAGACAAGACCCCGAAAGCCATTGCATCTCTTTATTATCATTTTGCGACTCCGAAAGAGCCTGGTCCGGCATTGTTGTTATGATTTTTTACGCAACTGCGTATTACTAAATATTGTCATTTTATTTCTGTCGTCAAGGCAGTCTGCACATTTCTTCATCGACATCAAAAAGTGGGAGAACAGGATGGAACGTTGCGGTTGGGTAAGTCAGGATCCGCTTTATATTGCCTATCACGATAGCGAGTGGGGCGTGCCCCAGCGAGATAACCAGCAGCTCTTTGAGATGATCTGCCTTGAAGGTCAACAGGCCGGACTTTCATGGATCACCGTGCTGAAGAAACGAGAAAATTACCGCGAGGCTTTTCACCGTTTCGATCCGCGAAAAGTCGCGGCGATGACCGAAGAAGATGTGGAGAAACTGGTACAAAATGCCGGAATCATTCGCCACCGGGGGAAAATTCAGGCCATTATTGGCAACGCCAAAGCGTTTCTGGCCATGGAGGCCAACGGTGAGGCTTTCAACGAGTTTGTCTGGTCGTTTGTCGATAACCAGCCACAGCTGTCCCGTGCGGCAACGCTTGCGGACATTCCCACCTCCACCCCGGCGTCAGATGCTTTGTCGAAGGCCCTCAAGAAACGCGGTTTTAAGTTTGTCGGCACCACCATCTGTTACTCCTTTATGCAGGCCTGCGGACTGGTGAACGATCACGTCGCGAGCTGCTTCTGCGCTCCGGGAGGTGCCGATGATCCGCAAAGGAGATAAGCGCGACATCCCGCCGCTGCTGACGCTTTGGCTCGAAAGCACCATCTTTGCCCATCCGTTTATCGAAGAGCGCTACTGGTATGAGAGCGAGCCGCTGGTGCGCGATGTTTACCTGCCCCCGGCACAAACCTGGGTTTGGGATGAAGAGGGTGTGCTGCAAGGGTTTGTCAGCGTGATGGACGATCGCTTTGTCGGCGCACTGTTTGTCGCACCTGGCAAAATCGGGCAAGGCATTGGCCGGGCGCTGCTCACACACGTGTGCGAGCGTTACCCGGATTTAAGCCTCGAGGTGTATCAGAAAAACACCCGCGCGGTGAACTTCTACCATGCGCAGGGCTTCCGAATTGAAGATAGCGCATGGCAGGATGAAACGCGTCAGCCCACGTGGATCATGCGTTGGTTGGGGGATCAAAAGCAGTAAGCGGCAAGACCGGCCCACTGTACTTCTCAAGCCACGCCAGCGCCGTATTGCCCGCACAACCGTTCCCCAGCTTCGAGCTGGGGAGATCTTTGGTCAGCACATTCACCGCCCCGTTTTTGCACAGGCCACCCGCACTGATGTCCAGATCGGGCCACGCACCTTCATGCAAACAGATAACGCCCTGGCGGATGCCTTCGGTCACCACGGCCCCTGCCAGCACCTGTCCTCGGCCATTCCAGACGCGCACCAGATCGCCATCGGCAATGCCCCTTGCTCGTGCGTCTTCAGGATGAAGCGTCAGCGGTTCGCGGCCCGCGACGGCATATTTTTCGCGCAGTGAGGTGTAGTTAAGCTGGCTGTGCAGACGGTGCGCCGGGTGGGCAGATAAGAGTTGCAGCTGCCCCGCCTGCGCGTTGCCGTGCCACTCATCCGGCTCCAGCCACGTGGGATGTCCCGGACAATCGGCATAGCCATAACCGGCAATGCGTTCCGAGAAAATCTCAATCCTGCCGCTGTCCGTTTTCAGCGGATTGGCCTGCGGATCGGCCCGGAATGCCCCAAAGCGGATAAACCGGGCGTTCTCTTCACTTTCCGGCATTTCAATAAGCTGATTGGCTTCCCAGAAAGCCTGGAACGGCGGCAGAGTCACCTGCTGGCTTGCGCCACGCTGGCCTGCGATGGTGTAGAACGTCTCAAGCCATTCAAGACAGGTTTTGCCTTCGGTGAAACGCTCACGCCCCCCCGTTTCCCAACGCTCGCTAAGACAGGCAAACACGTCCCAATCGTTCCGTGCTTCATCACGCGGCGGCACAACCTGCTTCATCGGCACCAGATGCTGGTTGCTGTAGTCGCCGGTCATGGTTAAATCGTCGCGCTCAAAAGAGGTGGTGGCTGGCAACACAATATCCGCATGGCGCGCAGCCGCGGTCCAGAAGCATTCTGAGATGATCACCAGCTCTGGCTTCTGCCAGGCACGAATCAGACGATGAGTGTCCTGATGATGGGTAAAGTTGGCACCGCCAGCCCACCAGACAAAACGAATATCGGGGAAATGCCTGTCCATGCCGTTGTGCTGATACGGGGCACCTGGGTTCTCCAGCGCTTCGACAATCCTTGCCACCGGAATTTTATCGACGGCATCGGTTCCGCCTTTGACGCTGCCCTGCATCGACGCCAATACCGCAGCGCGACGCGTGGGATTACCGCCGTTAGAGAAATGGTACGACAGGCCGAAACCGCCGCCCGGCGTGCCAATTTGCCCAAGCATCGCCGCGAGCGTCACCAGCATCCAGTGCTTCTGCTCCCCAAACTGCTGACGCTGCATGCCCCAGCCGGACATCAACATGGTGGTATTTTCGTGGAATAGTTTTGCTAGCCCGCGAATGATATCGGCCTCAATACCGCAGATCTCCGCCGCCCACTCGGCGGTTTTGGCCACCCCGTCATTTTCACCGGACAGATAGCGGGCAAAGGTGTCGTAACCGGTGGTACAACGTTCGAGGAAATCCTTATCGTGCCAGTCGTTTTCCACCAGCGTATGGGCGATGCCAAGCATCAACGCCACATCGGTGCCCATGTGCGGGGCCAGCCACTCCATCGCGTCGCCAAAGAAGTCGACGGTTTCAGAGCGCATCGGATCGATGCAAATCAGACGTTTACCGCTTTTACGCAGCTGATCAAAATACGGAATGCCCTGCTCGTCTGACGCATTCCAGGCGATTTTCAGGGTATTGAGCGGGTTCGCACTCCAGAGCACCACCACATCGGTATGTTCCAGAATCAGCGGCCAGCTGGTCTGCTGCTGATAAACCTCATTCCCGCCAACCACGTACGGCATGATAGCCTGCGCCGCCCCGGTGGAATAATCGCCAAGATGCCCGGTATAGCCGCCCGCAAGGCTCATGTAGCGTTGCAGCAGCGTGGCCGCTTTATGGAATACGCCATTCGAGCGCCAGCCGTAAGAGCCTGCGAAAATAGACGAGGGACCGTAGGCATCACGAATACGCTGATGCTGGGTGTGGATCAGGGTTAACGCGTCATCCCAGCTCACCCGCACAAACTCATCCTGCCCGCGTACACCCTGAGGATCATGGGGGGAAGCCAAAAACCCTTTACGCACCATTGGCCAGCGCACGCGAGTTTTACTGTGTACCTGGTCACGCACCACGCTTTGCAGCGAATTGGCAAAAGTGCCTGGCAGCGCGCCACGGGAAGAGAACACCGTGTCGCCATCGGTGTCGACCAGCATCGGTCCCCAATGCGCAGCGGTAAGAATGGTTTTTGTTGCAGATGCGTTGGCCAAAGCTGGCTCCTGTTAGCGGATGCAGGTGTTGCGACGGCGATTTTTCCATCACCGTTCCATTTATTTACAAAATTAGGAATTGCGCCTGGAATTTTCCTCGCAATCAGGCGTCATAATCAACCGCCACGTTCGTCGTGGCAAAGAATAAAAAGGATTAAGGAAATAAGATGAAAAAACGCGTAATCATGATTGCTGCAATGGTAAGCGGCGCGCTGGCCATTTCTGGCTGTACCACCAACCCCTACACCGGTGAACGTGAAGCGGGTAAATCGGGCATCGGCGCAGGTATTGGTGCGCTGGCTGGCGCTGGCATTGGTATGCTCTCTTCATCGAAGAAGGATCGTGGTAAAGGGGCGCTGATTGGCGCGGCAGCCGGTGCGGCTGTTGGCGGCGGCGTCGGTTACTACATGGATGTGCAGGAAGCAAAACTGCGTGAAAAAATGCAGGGTACTGGCGTCAGCGTCACCCGTAACGGTGACAACATCGTGCTGAATATGCCAAACAACGTCACCTTCGACAGCAGCAGCGCGAATCTGAAGCCCGCTGGCGCAAACACCCTGACCGGCGTGGCGATGGTGCTTAAAGAGTATGAAAAAACCGCTGTTAACGTTGTGGGTTACACCGACAGCACCGGCAGTCAGGAACTGAACATGCGCCTGTCCCAGCAGCGTGCAGAATCCGTTGCAAGCTCGCTTATCACTCAGGGCGTTGCCGCCAACCGTATCCGCACCACCGGTATGGGCCCGGCGAATCCAATTGCCAGCAACAGCACGGCAGAAGGCAAGGCGCAAAACCGCCGCGTGGAAATCACCCTCAGCCCTCTGCAGTAACCTCTGTTCCCGGCTGAGTTTCGCAGCCGGGTTCTCCCCTCCCCCTTAAATCGGGGCTGGCACATCCTCCTCGCCTGTGGCTAACTGATTACAAAGCCTGCTAATGAATGGAGATGTGTGAATGAAGCCGTCCGTTGTTCTCTATAAGCCGCTACCTGACGATCTGCTACAACGCCTGGAAACCCATTTCAGCGTGACTCAGGTCCCCGACCTCAGCCCTGAAACCGTACACCAGCACGCGCACGTGTTTGAACAGGCGCGTGGATTGCTTGGCGCCAGCGAAACCGTTGGCGCTGAACTGTTAGAAAAGATGCCCGCACTGCAAGCCACATCCACCATTTCCGTGGGTTACGACAATTTCGATGTCAACGCCCTGAATGCCCGTAAAGTGCTGCTGATGCATACCCCCACCGCGCTCACCGAAACGGTCGCCGACACACTGATGGCGTTGATCCTGAGCAGCGCCCGTCGGGTGGTGGAAGTGGCAGAACGCGTGAAGCAGGGTGAATGGACCAAAGGCATCGGTCCGGACTGGTTCGGCACCGATGTGCACCACAAAACGATCGGGATTGTCGGCATGGGGCGTATCGGTCTGGCGCTGGCGCAGCGTGCGCATTTTGGCTTCGGCATGCCGGTGCTGTATAACGCCCGCCGCCAGCATCAGGAAGCTGAAGAACGTTTTTCCGCCCGCCGCTGCGATTTGGATACCCTTCTGCAGGAAGCGGATTTTGTCTGCTCGATTCTGCCGCTGACGGAGGAAACCCGGCATCTTTTCGGCGCTGAGCAGTTTACAAAAATGAAGCCGTCGGCGATTTTCATCAACGCCGGTCGTGGCCCTGTCGTGGATGAACCGGCCCTGATTAACGCGCTCAAAAACGGAGAAATTCATGCCGCCGGGCTGGATGTGTTCGAACAGGAGCCTCTGCCAGTCTCATCGGAGCTGCTAACGCTGCCTAACGTGGTGGCCCTGCCGCACATTGGCTCTGCCACACACGAGACTCGCTACGCGATGGCGGCTACGGCGGTGGATAATCTGGTGGCGGCGCTGAACGGGAACGTCGAGAAGAATTGCGTGAATCCGCAGGTCAGGTGAGAGGCTCCTCTCCCGCAGGAGAGGAGTGGAGAGAGGACATCGGGCGATGTTCCTCTCATCCTGAGCCATTAACGCGTCGCGTTAACCGCTGCGCTCCAGGCCTGATTAAATGCCTGGTGCTGGGAGGCCAGCGGCCCAATCAGCGAGTTGTACTGGCTAGCCTGCTGCGACGCAGGGAACTGAATTCCGTTCGCGACGAAGCTCACCTGCTGCCCCTGCTGGGCAACAAAATCACCGACCTGCACCAACTGCTGGGTGAAGATCTGTGCGGCCGGGATCAGCGGCTGCAGAGCATTGGCAGGCTGAGTGACCACTTTATTGAAGACCTGGTCATAGACCGGTTTCAGATCGTCATTTTGCTTCAGCGCAGTGTGTGCGGCATCCGCCTGCATTTTGGCGTTTTCCAGATTCTGGCTGAGCACGCCAAGCGCACCATTCGCCTGACGCAGCGGTTCACGCTGGGTCATATAGTCCTGCGGAACACGGATAGCGTTCACGCTGTCCACGACGGGACGCAGACCGGCATCCATCGCCTGACTAACCTGCTGGGAATAGCCATAAATCACGGCGTAATCGGAGACAAATGGACCAAACTGTTTTTTCTGATCGGTGGTCAGCGTTGGCAGACGTTCGCCGCTACGCATCACGGTATTTTGTAAAAAGTCGATAAACGCTTTGCGCTGATCGCCTTCTTTATCGAAACACCCACTCAGGCTAACTACCATTAATAACGCCGCAACGGGCGCAAACCAGCGAGAGCAGGACTTTCCAGCCGCCATTTTAATACTCCTTTCAACCATAAAAGCGCAAACTGGCACACAAGTGCCTGACGGTGACAAGGATAGTCCACGAGAGCCTCGCAGGATACCCTTAAGTGCATTCAGAATTGGAAATTTCGCATAGACGCATGCCTTTTCGCGAATGTTAACTATTTGTAATTCACATCACAATTACGACGTTTACCGTTTTCCCTCATTCCCTTTCTAACGTATTGAATTTACGTATTTTAATTATCTTCCGCTGAGTCTCCCCGACGCCATCGTACGATTATCGCACGCTTACGCCCGGCCACACGTTGTCGAACAGGGTGGCTGATGGTTTGATTAAATGAACGATTACCGGATTCATGTTCGATAATCGCACATTTTACCTCCCAGGAATCGAGATATGACAAAGACAACAACCGATATCCAGGCTTTCATCAACGACCATCCGTTCACGAAGTACCAGTGGATGATCCTCGCCCTGTGTTTTATTACGGTGGCGATGGATGGTTTCGACACAGCGATTATTGGCTTTATTGCTTCCGATCTGGTGCAAGAGTGGGGCGTACAGAAATCCGCGTTAGGCCCGGTGATGAGCGCAGCGCTGGTCGGTCTTGCGGTAGGCGCGCTGACCGCAGGGCCAATGGCAGACCGTATTGGCCGTAAAAAAGTGCTGATCCTCTCCATTGTGGTCTTCGGGGCCTTCAGTCTGTTGACCGCGGCGGCGACCAGCCTGAACCAGTTGACGTTGCTGCGTTTCCTGACGGGTCTGGGCCTCGGTGCCGCGATGCCCAACGCCGCCACGCTGATGAGCGAATACGCCCCGGAGCGGCGTCGTGCGCTGCTGGTCAACCTGATGTTTGTAGGCTTCCCGATAGGTTCGTCGTTGGGCGGATTTATCTCTGCCTGGCTTATTCCGCACTATGGCTGGCAGAGCGTGCTGATTCTCGGTGGCGTGATGCCGTTGATAATGTCTGTCGCGCTGCTGTTTTTCCTGCCGGAATCCGTGCGCTATTTGGTCGCGAAAAACAAATCACAGCAGCAGGTGGCGACGATTTTACGCCGCATTGCTCCCCTGCCTGCGGACACGCGGTTTGTGCTGCACGAAGTCGGCGAAGTGGAACAGAAATCCGCGCTCGGTGTGATTTTCTCACCGCGCTATATCGTCGGAACGGTGATGCTGTGCATGACCTACTTTATGGGCCTGCTGATTTTCTATTTGTTGACCAGCTGGCTGCCGCTGCTGATCCGCGAAACCGGGGCCTCCATGAGTCAGGCCTCAGTGGTCACCGCCCTGTTCCCGTTAGGGGGAGGAATTGGTGTACTGGTGCTCGGCGCATTGATGGATAAATTCAACCCCAATAAAGTGGTCGCGGTGGGTTGGCTGCTGACGGGTGTCTTTGTCTTCCTGGTCGGCTTCTCGACCAGCAGTCTGGTGCTGATGGGGGTGATGGTCTTTATTGCGGGCAGCATTATGAATGGCGCGCAGTCCTCAATGCCAGCGCTGGCCGCAGGTTTCTATCCGACGCAGGGCCGTGCAACGGGTGTCGCGTGGATGCTGGGGATTGGTCGCTTCGGCGGCATTTTGGGGGCCTTCAGCGGTGCCTTCCTGATGCAGGCTCAGCTCTCGTTTGAAACCATCTTCGGTCTGCTGGCGATCCCGGCGCTGCTCTCCGCTGGCGCATTAATGGTGAAATATTTCGCCACCCGACAAACGTCTTCTGCCAACAGCCCCTCTGGCGACATAGCAAAGACGACACAAAAAGCCTGATGACCAAAAGGCGGGCGCCCTTCCCGCCTTTTGCCGTTTTTTACCGATGATTTACAAAAAAAGTTCTGAACAAGATTCGCGTTTCTTTTTCAGATAATTAGTTCTGACTTCACAGAGGCTGAAACGGGTCAGGAAAAATATAACGCACGAATAATCACTTCCGTGACCTCCTCTCACCCATTTTAGTGACTACGCTTAATGAGCTTTCCAATAATAACGTTCCCGGGGAGTTCTCAATGGAAGATAAAGATCCGATGTATGAGCTGCTGAGCAGTCTGGAACAAATTGTTTTTAAGGATGATTCACAGCGAGTAATTCTGAACCAAAAGCCCACAGCCTTTACCGAGTTCGAACAACTGCGTAAAGGCTCCGGTATGAGAACCGATGAATTTGCCAGCGCCATGGGCGTGAGTGTGGCGATGGTTCAGGAGTGGGAATCGAGACGTGAAAAACCGTCGCCCACAGAGTTGAGGCTGATGCGTCTTATCCAGCCGAATCCAGTGACCAGCTAATCTTTCTTTTTTTCTCAGCGTTTTTGTCGATGTACCCACCCCCGCCCATGCGGGGGTTTTAGTTTATAGCTCGCCAAACGCCCAGCCGCTTTCCTTCCATTCGAGAGAGTGCGTGAGCCTTAAACCACGCAGGAAGGCCTCGTCGTGTGAAACCACCAGCATCGCCCCGGGAAAATCGGCCAATGCGGCTTCAATGGCTTCTGTTGAAGCCAAATCCAGATGGTTGGTCGGTTCGTCCAGCAGCAGAAGCTGCGCGGGTTCCCTGCGCCATAGCACGCTGGCCAACACCGCTTTTAGACGTTCCCCTCCGCTCAGCGCGGTCAGCGGAAGCCCCACTTTATCGGCACCGAGCTGCAGTTGTACCAGACGGCTACGCAATGCCCCCTCTTCCAACGGCGCGTCACCCAGGCTCAACAGCGAGAGAACCGACTGCGACAGATCAAACTGGCTGAGATGCTGATCGAGCCAGGCAGAATGGACCGACAGCTGACAACATCCGGCCACGGGGGTTTCCAGACCCAACAGCGTTTTGAGCAACGTTGTTTTTCCACAGCCGTTGGGTCCGCGCACGGCAATGCGCACAGGCCCCTGTAGCCGTAACGTCAGTGGCGGCGTGCGAGTGTGCCGCAGCACCAGTTGCTGACACTCCAGCACCCGTTTGCCCGCGGCAATCTCATTACCGGGTAGGGTGAACATGACCTGAGCCTCATCCTCAACGCGTTCTCGCGCCTCATGCACTGACAAATTGAGTGCGGAGTTCTGCTCCCGATGTTGGCGGCGAAGCGAGCCAGGACGGGCCTTCGCGGCACCTTTATAGGCCACGCGTTCAAAGGAGGCAATATTCAGGCTGTCAACGGTACGCAGCGTGTGTGCCGATCGCCGCAGGCTGGCATCGTGCTCTTTCTGCAACCGCGCTCGCGTGCGTTTACGTTCCACCACGGCGTGTTCCAGCGCGTTTTTTGCCGCCTGCCGCTCTGCTTCCCGCTGCTGCTGATATGCCGTGAAATTCCCGCCATAGCTGCGTAGCTCACCCGCCGTCAGCTCAAGTATTCGTGGTAACTGTGACAACAGTTCGCGGTCATGGCTGGCAATCAGCGCCCCTCCGTTCCAGCCCTGAAGCTGATGATAAAACCACTCTCGTCCGGCGCTATCCAGATGGTTCGTCGGCTCATCCAGCAGCAAATAATCAGCTTCCGACATAAATGCAGCACAGAGCAGCGCTTTCACCCGCTCTCCTCCGCTCAGAGACGCTGCTGGCAGGAACGGATCAAAGTCAGGCAACGAGAGTTCACGAAACGCCAGCCTCAGGCGGTCAGCCAAATCCCATTGCCCCTCAAGGCGTTCAACATCGTCAGGCTCCATCTCGCCATGGGCGACCCGCGCCAGTGCATCAAATTCCGCCCGCAGACCAAGCAGATCGGCAAGGCAACTGTCCGCTGTGACGTCATGCTGCTGCGCGACATAGATTACACGAGCAAAACTCTCGATATGCCCGTGAGCGGGGCTTTCCAGGCCGGAAAGCAACTGAAGCAGCCGGGTTTTTCCGCTGCCATTGCGTCCCACCAAACCACACAGTGTGGGTTCAAGCGAAACAGTCAAAGGACCAAACAGCACGTCGCCCGTGGCAAACTGACAGGTGACCTGATGCAAGATAAAAGAAGGGGATTGCGCACAAAAATGAGCCATAAGCACTCCTGAATGAAATCAATACCATCCCCGCCAACGCGTGTGCGTGGTAACAGGGCCGAATTCATCAGTCGTGAGTGTTCATTTTCGGGATGCGCTCCTGGAAGGAAGAAAAGTCAGGGCTAAGGATAACGGCAATTCAAACGTCATTTCAAGGTTATTTCTTCACCCACTGACGTGAATGCCCGGCGGCATTTCATTTACGCGGGCCTACAGGGCGGGATTTAAACCGGCTCACACCCATAAAAAACCCGCCAACAGGCGGGTTCGTTTTATGCGTAAAGCGAATTACTGCAGCAGGGAGATATCCGCTACCTGCAGGAACAGCTCGCGCAGTTTGCTGAGCAGCGTCAGACGGTTGATACGCACGTCTTTGTCGTCGGCGTTAACCATCACGTTCTCGAAGAACTCATCCACCGGCTCGCGCAGGGCCGCCAGTTCAACCAGCGCTTCCTGATAGCGGCCTTCGGCGAAGAACGGCTGCAGTTTATCGCGCAGCACCACCAGATGGGTCGCCAGCTTGATCTCTGCCGCTTCTTTCAGCACGGAGGCGTGAACGGTGTCGTTCAGGGTTTCGTCTGATTTCGCGAGGATGTTAGAAACACGCTTGTTGGCTGCCGCCAGCGCTGCCGCTTCTTCCAGCGTACGGAAGTGCGAGACCGCTTTCATACGTGCGTCAAAGTCTGCCGGACGCGTCGGACGACGTGCAAGCACCGCCTGAATGGTGTCAACGGTGAAGCCTTCGTCCTGATACCAGGCGCGGAAACGGCCCAGCATAAAGTCGATAACGTCATCCACAACGTTGGCGTTAGTCAGCTTCTCACCGTACAGACGAACCGCTTCTTCGGTCAGCGTTTGCAGATCGAGGTTCAGGTTCTTCTCTACAATGATACGCAGCACGCCAAGTGCGGCACGACGCAGCGCAAACGGGTCTTTATCCCCTTTCGGATGCTGACCAATGCCGAAGATCCCCGCAAGGGTATCCATCTTATCGGCAATCGCGACTGCACAGGCAACCAGATTGGACGGCAGTTCATCACCCGCGAAACGCGGCTGATACTGTTCATTCAGCGCAACCGCAACATCTTCCGCTTCGCCATCGTGACGGGCGTAGTGCATGCCCATGATGCCCTGAGTGTCGGTAAACTCGAACACCATGTTGGTCATCAGGTCGCACTTGGAGAGCAGGCCAGCACGGGTCGCGTGATTCACATCCGCGCCGATCTGCCCGGCAATCCAGCCTGCAAGAGCCTGAATGCGGTCGGTCTTATCACGCAGCGTACCAAGCTGTTGTTGGAACAGCACGGTTTGCAGGCGCGGCAGGTTGTCTTCCAGACGTTTTTTACGGTCGGTGTTGAAGAAGAACTCCGCATCCGCCAGACGTGGACGAACGACTTTCTCGTTACCTGAAATAATCTGGGTCGGATCTTTCGACTCGATGTTGGTCACGAAAATGAAGTTCGGCAGCAGTTTGCCGTCATTGCCGTATACCGGGAAATATTTCTGGTCGCCCTTCATGGTGTAGACCAGCGCTTCCGCAGGCACCGCGAGGAACTTCTCTTCGAATTTCGCCGTCAGCACCACCGGCCATTCGACCAGCGAGGTCACTTCTTCCAGCAGGCTTTCGCTCAGATCGGCATTGCCGCCAATCTTACGCGCCGCGTCTTCTGCACCCGCTTTAATGGTAGCTTTACGCGCTTCGTAATCCGCAATGACTTTACCGCGCTCCAGCAGGATCTGCGGGTACTGATCGGCGTTGTCGATGGTGAACTCAGGCTCGCCCATAAAGCGATGGCCGCGAATCACGCGATCGGAGGCAACGCCCAGAATGGTCGCAGGGACAACTTTTTCACCGAGCAGCAGCGTCACGGTGTGAACCGGACGCACGAACTGCACGTCGGACGCGCCCCAACGCATCAGTTTTGGAATCGGCAGTTTGCCCAGAGAGGCCGTCACCATGTTCGGCAGCAGCGCTTCTGCGCTCTCGCCCTTCACATGTGCGCGATACAGCAGCCATTCACCTTTGTCGGTGACCATACGCTCGGCCTGGTCTACGGTGATCCCGCAACCCCGCGCCCAGCCTTCAGCCGCTTTGCTTGGTTTACCTTCAGCATCAAACGCTGCAGATAACGCCGGGCCGCGTTTTTCGACTTCGCGATCGGCTTGAGACTCTGCCAGCGCAGCAACTTTCAGCGCCAGACGACGTGGAGCGGCAAACCACTCAACGTTGCCATGGGCCAGGCCCGCGTTATCAAGCTCCGCGGTAAAGTTGGCAGCAAAGGATTCCGCCAGGCTGCGCAGGGCTTTTGGTGGCAGCTCTTCAGTGCCGATTTCCACCAGGAAAGTTTTTTCAGACATGGCCGCCTCTTATTTATTCTTGTTGCACATCGGGAAGCCAAGGGCTTCACGGGAAGCATAGTAAGCCTCTGCCACTGCTTTGGTCAGGGTGCGAATGCGCAGAATGTAGCGCTGACGCTCGGTAACCGAGATGGCTTTACGCGCATCCAGCAGGTTGAAGCTGTGGGCGGCCTTCAGAATACGTTCGTAAGCAGGCAGCGGCAGTGGGTTTTCCAGCGCCAGAAGCTGCTGCGCTTCTTTCTCGTACTGCTCGAAGCAGGTGAACAGGAAGTCGACGTCAGCGTATTCGAAGTTGTAGGTGGATTGCTCCACTTCGTTCTGGTGGAACACGTCGCCGTAGGTGGTTTTACCCAACGGACCGTCGCTCCAGACCAGGTCGTAAACGCTGTCTACACCTTGAATGTACATCGCCAGACGTTCCAGACCGTAAGTGATCTCACCCGTTACAGGCTTACACTCGAGGCCGCCAACCTGCTGGAAGTAGGTGAACTGGGTCACTTCCATGCCGTTCAGCCACACTTCCCAACCCAGACCCCAGGCACCCAGCGTCGGGTTCTCCCAGTTGTCTTCCACAAAGCGAATGTCGTGAATGGTTGGATCCATGCCCAGCTCTTTCAGGGATCCGAGATACAGCTCCTGAATGTTGTCCGGGGAAGGCTTAATCACCACCTGGAACTGGTAGTAGTGCTGTAAACGGTTCGGGTTTTCACCATAGCGACCGTCAGTTGGGCGACGGGACGGCTGCACATAAGCAGTCGCCATCGGCTCCGGGCCGAGCGCGCGCAGACAGGTCATCGGATGGGAGGTGCCAGCGCCGACTTCCATGTCCAGTGGTTGAACAATGGTGCAGCCCTGACGAGCCCAGTAATCCTGTAAGGTCAGGATCAGGCCCTGGAAAGTCCTGGTATCAAACTTTTGCATATTTTTTCGTGCTGGATACGTGTGGATTTATAGGAAGCGACCAGTATAACCGCTGGCTGCGAGATATACAGTATGAATGGCAGGTGTTTAAGGAAAATTGAGGAATTATTGGGGAAAAGTGGCGCTTTTCCCCACGAAACAGGGACAGATCAACGCATCGAAAGATGGAGAAATTGGCCGTCTGAATCAAAAGAACAGACGAAACTCTCTTTCCGGCTCGTATACCCTTTCAGCTCGTAGCTGCCCTGGAACTGTTCAAAACCGGTGACATCAACCTTCTGCACGCCGGTATTATAACGTTCGGCGGCTTTGTCTTTGCAGAGATGCTCCATACCGAGCGAACGGGTGGAATCCATTTTCGCTCGCTGCGCTTTTTGTTCAGGTGGTTTTACAGTGCTACACCCTGCCAGCGTCGCTATCATCAGCAAGGGTATGAAATGCTTGATCATCATTTTTGGTTACGGCCTTTGTTATTGGCTGTTATTGTCATTTTACGACTGGAATAACACTGAGACCCTGTATTCTGCGAATCGGTTCCCTGTGCAGCAAGCTTACGGGACTAAACTCAGATTTATCCATGCAACCCAGGCCATACTCATCAGTCAGAAGACTGTCCGCTTTCACCCTGAGGAACTGATGTCGGGAAAGATTAACTGGATAACTAACCTGCGAGGGATTGCCTGTCTGATGGTGTTGATGATCCACACCACCACCTGGTATATCACCAATGCACACAGCATTAGCCCCTACAATTGGGATGTTGCCAATCTGCTGAATTCGGCCTCACGCGTCAGCGTACCGCTGTTTTTTATGATTTCCGGCTACCTGTTTTTTGGCGAGCGCAGCGCACAGCCCCGGCATTTTCTGCGCATTGGACTGTGTCTGCTGTTCTACAGCGCCCTGGCGCTGGCCTATATCGTTCTGTTCACCCACATCAATGTCGAGCTGTCACTCAAAAATCTGCTGCAAAAACCGGTGTTCTACCACCTGTGGTTTTTCTTCGCGATTTTCGTGATTTATCTGCTCTCCCCGCTGATTCAGGTCAAGCGCGTGAATGGAGGGATGCTGCTGGCACTGATGGCGATACTTGGGGTCATTGCCAACCCGAATACGGTGCCGGTAAAAACCGGGGGAGTCGAATGGCTGCCGGTGAACCTGTATATCAACGGTGACACGTTTTACTACGTGGTCTATGGCCTGCTAGGTCGTGCTCTGGGCATGATGAACACCGAGAAAAAACCGCTGACATGGCTCTGTGCCGGGCTGTTTATCGCTTCGGTCTGGATTATTTCCCGCGGCACGCTGCACGAATTGCACTGGCGAGGAAATTTTGCTGACACCTGGTATCTCTACGCCGGGCCAATGGTCTTCATCTGCGCGGTAACGATATTCATCTTCGTCAAAAACACCATGAATGGGCGGGAATTACCGGGATTAAGCACCATCTCGCAACATTCACTGGGGATTTATGGTTTTCACGCGTTGGTGATTCACGCCCTGCGCAGCAGCGGCATTGAGCTCAAAAGCTGGCCGGTACTGGATATCGTCTGGATCTTTGGCGCGACGCTGACGATGAGCCTGCTGCTCTCAATGCTGGTGCAAAAGATCGACACCCGCCGTCTGGTCAGCTAAAGCCCTGGTGCGCGCCCGGTGCAATTGCCGGGCGGAGCTGAATCCGGCGGCCAGTGCCGCCTGCTCTACCCCGCTTCCCTGCAGCAATCGCTGCTCCGCCAATGCCAACCGGAGCTGCTCAAGATAATCCCGCACGCTAATGCCAAGGTGCTGTTTAAAAAGGCGAGTCAGATGACGCGTCGTGACATGCGCCTGTGCTGCAATCTCCACCAGCGACCAGGCGCGCTGAGGTGCTGCGGTTAACGCATCCTGAGCACGATGAATCGCCGGATGCAGATGATTGCGATAGCGCAGCCAGGGTGAAAGCTGCGGATCGTCACCGGAACGGCGGAACCACACCACCATCTCACGGGCAACCGCCATTGCCCGCTCTGGGCCGTACAGTCGATTAATCAGGTGTAGCGCCAGATCGATACCGGAGGTAATCCCGGCGCTGGTCCAGATACCGCTGTCTTCAATGAATATCCGATTTTCTTTCACCACAGCCCCCGGCGCCGCCGCTTTCAGGCGCGAGATCACGTCGTGATGGGTTGTGCACTGTACGCCGTGCAATAGCCCGGCTTTGGCGGCCAGCAGCGAACCGGAACAGACGCACATCAGGGTAAGTTTTTGGTTATGGATCAGCGGCTGCTGACGCGTAAGCCAGCGGCGCACCAGCTCGGCCTGTGGGGTGGCAAAAAAGTGATTTGAATCGCAAACACCGGGCAACACCAGCAGGCTTCCTGACGGCAGTGTCTCCGGCAGCGGTTGAATTCCCCCCATCGTCATCCCAATGGAGGTGGGGATGTCTGTCTCTGGTCCGATGAAGTGCAGGCGAAAAGCATCGCCCGCCAGCACAAAGGTTTCTGCCGGGCCGGTCATATCCAGCGATAACAACCCAGGCAGCATGACGAACCAGACATCAGTACTCATAGGGATTTCAGCGTCTCCGCGGCGGTTTTCAGGGTAGCGAATCGCCCGCTCAGCACGGTTTCTGTCCGATGTCGCAACGTTTCAACATCCAGCGTAACGCCTTTGTGGGTCATCGGAAAGGTCAGCGTCGCTTCCGTGACAAACGTGACCTGATAGCCAAGATCGGAGGCCACACGCGTCGTGGTTTCACAACACTGTTCGGTGCGTAATCCGCAAATGATCAGGTGGTTGATATCGCGGCTTCTCAGCCAGAAGTCGAGCCCGGTATCGGTGAAAGCGTTGTGAACATGCTTAAAGAACGTCACGTCAGGTTGATGGCGCAAAAAGGACATCGGTTTCACGAAGCCGCTTTCCAGGGAAAATGGCCCCTGACTGTCGACATGAAAAATGTCTACCACAGGAATATCACGGTGCTGGCAGCCATCAATCAGTTGCAACATTGCTGATTGAAATGCCGATAAATCATCGACCTGCCAAAAAGGACGGTGTTCAAAAGACTGCTGCGTATCGATGTTAATCAGAGCGGTGCGGGACATGATGCAACTCCTGTTGAGTTCAGTGTAGAACGATTCTGGCAACAAACAGGAGTCACGCGAAGGTCAAAAAAGGACAGCTAACCGCCGCTTCAGGACATTAACGGTTTTAGCTGCTGATAAAGCTTACGGAACATCTCCCGACGGGGTGCATACGCGGCAACTTTCGCGGCATCAGGCTGATGCGTTTGCTCCAGCGCCAACTGAGGCAATAAATCGGAATACGGTTTTCCCGGATTCATCGCCAGTTGAGCAAGACGCGCCGCCCCTAAAGCCGGGCCAACGTCGCCACCAGTGCGATAATCCAGTGCGATACCGCTGATATCGGCCAACATCTGCCGCCAGTACGGACTGCGCGCACCGCCACCAATCAGCGTGACGCTTTTTGGCGTCACGCCGCAGGCATGCACAACGTCCATGCCGTCTGCCAGCGCAAACCCGACGCCTTCAAGCACGGCCTGCGCCAGTTCAGCCTGACCATGCTGATGCGTCAGCCCAAAAAAGACGCCCTTCGCATTCGGGTTATTGTGTGGCGTACGTTCGCCGGAAAGATACGGCAGGAACCACACAGGATCAGCACTTTTATCCGCCGTTTGCGCGGCTGCGAGCAATGCAGGGACATCGCCTAATCCGGTCAGTTTCGCTGCCCAGTCCAGGCAAGACGCGGCACTCAGCATCACGGACATCAGATGCCAGCGCTCCGGTAATGCGTGACAGAAACTGTGCACGGCGCTTTCTGGCCTGCTGAGAAAACCATTGCTGACGGCAAAGTACACCCCTGACGTACCGAGTGACAGCATAGCCTGCCCGGCATCCGCCATGCCCACGCCCACGGCCCCGGCAGCGTTGTCACCACCGCCGGCCACGACAGGGACAGCAGGCATATTCCACGCCTGAGCCACTGACGGCAGCAGTTCACCCGTGATTTCGCAGCCTTCAAACAGCGCAGGCATGTTGTCCCGGCTCAGGCCACACGCCTGCAGCATTTCGTCGCTCCAGTCTCGCTTCGCCACGTCCAGCCACATCGTGCCCGCGGCGTCTGACATGTCGCTGGCGAATTCGCCTGTCATGCGCAGGCGCAGATAATCTTTCGGTAACAGCACCTTATCAACCTGAGCAAAGACCTCGGGTTCATGCTGCTTCACCCACAGCAGTTTCGGCGCGGTAAACCCCGGCATCATCAGGTTGCCGGTGATCTCTCTTGAACGCGGAACCGCCTTTTCAAGCCGCGAGCACTCTTCGGCGCAGCGCCCGTCGTTCCATAGAATGGCGGGCCGCAGCACACGCTGATGTTTATCCAGCAGGGTTGCGCCGTGCATCTGCCCGGCGATACCCAGGGCTTTCACTTCCGCTAACGAATGTTGCTTGCTTAACGCTTTGAGTGCGCTACCCGTCGCCAGCCACCATTGTTCGGGATCCTGTTCAGACCACAACGGATGAGGGCGAGAGACAGTCAATTTTTCAGTCTGTGAAGCCAGTACGTCGCCCTGCTCGCTAAGCAAAATCGCTTTTACGCCGGAGGTGCCGAGATCTATCCCGATATACATGAGTGGAGAATCCTTCTAACAGTTGCCGGGCGGCGCTGCGCTTGCACCGGCCTACAAAACCCCGTAGGCCCGGTCAGCGTAGCGCCACCGGGCAATCAGAGGTTACTTATCAAACAGGTAATGATTGACCAGATTTTCGAGCAACTCCTGGTGTCCGCTGTGGTGCTGCGGCGCAAGGCTATGCTGCTCAGCGTACTTCGCAATGTCGGTCAGCGACATTTGCCCTTTCAGGATTTGCTGCCCAAGTTCACCATTCCAGCCGGCATAACGGCGCGCCACACGCTTATCCAGCTCGCCATCTTCAATCATGCGTGCCGCCACTTTCAGCGACAGCGCCATCGTGTCCATCGCACCAATGTGACCATAGAACAGGTCATACTTATCCGTGCTTTGACGACGAACTTTGGCATCAAAGTTCAGGCCACCGGTCGTGAAACCACCCGCCTTAATAATTTCATACATCACCAGCGCATTTTCTTCCACGCTGTTCGGGAACTGATCGGTATCCCAACCCAATTGCGCATCACCACGGTTCGCATCGACAGAACCAAACAGACCCAGTGCGATGGCGGTGGCGATTTCATGATGGAAGGAGTGTCCTGCCAGCGTGGCATGGTTCGCTTCGATGTTCAGCTTGATCTCTTTTTCCAGACCGAACTGCTTCAGGAAACCGTAGACGGTAGAAGCATCGTAGTCGTACTGGTGCTTGGTCGGCTCCTGCGGTTTTGGCTCGATGAGCAGCGTGCCGCGGAAACCGATTTTATGTTTGTGCTCCACCACCATCTGCATGAAGCGGCCAATCTGCTCGCGCTCCTGGCGCAGGTCGGTATTCAGCAGGGTTTCATAGCCTTCACGGCCGCCCCACAGGACGTAGTTTTCGCCCCCCAACTGATGCGTCGCATTCATTGCCGTAACCACCTGAGTGGCTGCCCAGCTGAATACTTCCGGGTCTGGGTTGGTGGCGGCGCCAGCGCCGTAGCGCGGATTGGTAAAGCAGTTCGCCGTGCCCCACAGCAGCTTCACGCCGCTTTGTTGCTGTTTTTCAGCCAGCACATCAACCATTTGCGCGAAGTTGTTCAGATATTCTTTAAGCGATGCGCCTTCTGGCGAAACATCCACGTCGTGGAAGCAGTAATACGGCACATTCAGCTTGTGGAAAAATTCAAACGCGACGTCGGCTTTACGCTTAGCCAGCGCGATAGCTTCGCCCGGCTGCTGCCATGGGCGATCAAAGGAGCCGACACCGAACATGTCCGCGCCGTTCCAGCAGAAGGTGTGCCAGTAGCAGGCTGCGAAACGCAGGTGGTCTTCCATGCGCTTGCCGAGCACCAGCTCATCCGGGTTGTAGTGGCGGAAAGCCAGCGGATTTTGTGTTTTCGGGCCTTCATAACGAACACGATCGAGTTGGTCGAAATAAGCTTGCATAATTGAACTCCATTAGACGCGGCGAATACAGACAGTGTCGTAATACTGTTACCGGTTTCGCGGTTGCTCAATTACGTTATTTCACACTGCGATTAAGAGAATGCTCAAACGTGCGCTGGCTCGCAAAATACCGCTCCGATATTGCGCCTTTGCGGCTGAGTTTCCGGTTTGCTCTGCAACGAAGCGCTGAAACGATTTAAAATCCGATCAAGGTCATAGTTCAGAAAATAAACCAAATATCATAATCAGAAGATAAAAATCTATAATTGCCAGAATTTCCTCCCGTGCTAAAAATTTGCTCCGTACCCGTCGTATTTGTTTCTTTTATCACCCGTCTCAACACCCTCTATTCTTACAAAAGGCCCTATGATGATGAAGATAAAGAACCTTTGCCTCACCCTCTGCGCATCGCTGCTGTTAACCAGCTTTGCCGGTATCGCAAAAGAAGTGAAAATCGGCATGGCGATCGACGACCTGCGCCTTGAGCGCTGGCAAAAAGACCGCGACATCTTTGTGAGTAAAGCTGAATCTCTGGGTGCCAAAGTCTTTGTGCAGTCGGCCAACGGCAATGAAGAAACGCAAATGGCGCAAATTGAAAATATGATTAACCGCGGCGTCGATGTTCTCGTCATTATTCCTTATAACGGTCAGGTTCTTAGCAACGTTATTAAAGAAGCCAAACAGGAGGGTATTAAAGTATTAGCCTATGACCGCATGATTAATAATGCGGATATTGATTATTATATTTCTTTCGACAATGAAAAAGTCGGCGAATTACAGGCTCAGAGCCTGGTGGATAAAGTGCCGACCGGCAACTACTTCCTGATGGGTGGCTCACCGGTAGATAGCAACGCCAAAATGTTCCGCGCGGGCCAAATGAAAGTCTTAAAACCGTATGTCGACAGCGGAAAAATTAAAGTAGTGGGCGACCAGTGGGCCGATGGATGGCTGCCGGAAAACGCGCTGAAAATTATGGAAAATGCCCTGACCGCCAATAACAACAAAATTGATGCCGTGGTGGCGTCCAACGATGCCACCGCAGGCGGTGCCATTCAGGCACTCAGTGCGCAAGGTCTTGCCGGTAAAGTGGCAATTTCGGGTCAGGATGCCGACCTGGCGGGCGTAAAACGCATTATCTCCGGCACTCAGACCATGACCGTGTATAAACCAATCACCCAACTGGCGACGACCGCCGCTGAAATTGCGGTGCAGTTGGGTAACGGCGAACAACCGAAATCGGATACCACGCTGAATAATGGCCTGAAAGACGTTCCGGCGCGTCTGCTGACCCCTATCGAAGTGAATAAGTCCAACATTGACGAAACCGTGATTAAAGACGGCTTCCATAAGAAGAGCGAACTGTAATTCCACGCCCCTCCGACGAGGGGCCATTTTATTAATGTGGAACGTTACGGGGAGTCGCTATGCCTTATTTACTTGAAATGAAGAGCATTACCAAAGCATTTGGCGCGGTGAAAGCGGTCGATAATGTCAGCCTGCGCCTGAATGCCGGTGAGGTCGTTTCGCTCTGCGGCGAAAATGGTTCGGGGAAATCCACGCTGATGAAAGTGCTGTGCGGCATTTACCCGCATGGCAGCTATGAGGGTGAGATTGTCTTTGCCGGTGAACCGCTCGAGGCGGGACACATTCGCGATACCGAGCGTCGCGGCATTGCCATTATTCACCAGGAGCTGGCGCTGGTTAAGCATCTGACCGTACTGGAAAACATCTTCCTCGGTGCCGAAATGACTCGCCATGGGATCCTCGATTACGATCAAATGACCCTGCGCTGCGAAAAGCTGTTGGCTCAGGTCAGCCTGGCCATTTCTCCGAACACGCGGGTCGGTGAGTTAGGCCTGGGGCAACAGCAGCTGGTTGAGATAGCCAAAGCGCTGAATAAACAGGTGCGCCTGCTGATCCTGGATGAACCAACGGCCTCGCTGACCGAGCAGGAAACGGCGGTACTGCTGAACATCATCCGCGATCTGCAACATCACGGCATTGCCTGTATCTACATTTCCCACAAGCTCAATGAAGTCAAAGAGATATCGGATACCATTTGTGTGATCCGCGATGGGCAACACATCGGTACCCGCGATGCCAGCGGCATGAGCGAAGACGATATCATCACCATGATGGTCGGTCGCGAGCTGACAGCCCTTTACCCCAATGAACCCCACGAGCCAGGTGCAGAAATCTTGCGCGTTGAACACCTGACGGCCTGGCACCCGGTGAATCGCCATATTAAGCGCGTGAACGACGTCTCTTTCTCGCTCCGTCGCGGTGAAATTCTGGGTATTGCCGGTCTGGTGGGCGCAGGACGAACGGAAGCGGTGCAGTGTTTGTTTGGCGTCTGGCGCGGCCGTTGGGAAGGGAAAATCTTCATCGACGGTGAACAGGTGCAGATCAACACCTGCCAGCAGGCCATTGCCAGAGGCATTGCGATGGTACCGGAAGATCGCAAAAAGGACGGCATTGTGCCGGTGATGGCCGTGGGTAAGAACATCACGCTGAGCGCACTCGACCAGTTCTCCGGGCCGCTAAGTGCACTGGATGATGCCGCTGAACAGCACTGCATCCTGCAATCCCTGCAGCGCCTGAAGGTCAAAACGTCCTCACCGGAGTTAGCCATTGGCAGGCTGAGCGGCGGCAATCAACAGAAAGCCATTCTGGCGCGCTGCCTGCTGCTGAACCCTCGCATTCTTATCCTCGATGAACCCACCCGGGGCATCGATATCGGGGCGAAATTCGAAATCTACAAACTGATTAATCAGCTGGTGCAGCAGGGTATTGCGGTGATTGTCATCTCTTCTGAACTGCCGGAAGTGCTTGGCCTGAGCGATCGCATATTGGTGATGCATGAAGGCAAAGTGAAAGCGAACCTGGTCAACCAAAACCTGACCCAGGAGACAGTGATGGAAGCAGCCCTGAGGAGTGAACGCCATGTCGAAAAACAGCCCATCTGAACTCAAGCTCAATGCACAGGCCCCGCTCGCCTTCGCCGGAGTGAAAAACCTTAACTTCCAGGTGTTTGTGATGATTGCGGCCATTATCGCCATCATGCTGTTTTTCACCTGGACCACCGAGGGGTCATATCTCAGCGCCCGCAATGTGTCTAACCTTCTGCGCCAGACCGCTATTACTGGCATCCTGGCTGTAGGCATGGTGTTCGTGATTATTTCAGCCGAGATAGACCTTTCCGTCGGCTCGATGATGGGCTTGCTCGGCGGTGTCGCGGCCATTTTCGACGTCTGGTTAGGCTGGCCGCTGCCGCTGACTATCATCGTCACCCTGCTCCTGGGATTGGTATTGGGTGCATGGAACGGGTGGTGGGTGGCCTATCGTAAAGTGCCCTCATTTATTGTCACTCTGGCGGGGATGCTGGCTTTCCGAGGCGTACTCATTGGTATCACCAACGGAACAACGGTTTCGCCCACCAGCCCGGCGATGTCGCAGATTGGCCAGAGCTACCTGCCGGACGGGGTTGGCTTTGTGATTGGGGTCGTTGGATTAATGGCTTTTGTGGCCTGGCAGTGGCGCGGGCGACAGCGTCGGCAGGCGCTGGGGCTGGCTAATCCGGCGGCGACGGGCGTCCTGGTGCGCCAGGCTTTAACGGCCATTATCGCCCTGGGTGCCATCTGGATGCTAAACGATTATCGTGGTGTGCCCACACCGGTGCTGATCCTCACCCTGCTGCTACTGGCGGGTATGTTTATGGCTACCCGTACCGCATTCGGGCGTCGCATCTATGCCATCGGCGGCAACCTGGAAGCCGCACGGCTGTCCGGCATCAACGTGGAGCGCACCAAGCTTGCCGTCTTCGCGATCAATGGCCTGATGGTGGCCATCGCAGGGCTAATCCTCAGCTCGCGCCTGGGGGCTGGCTCGCCATCGGCCGGGAATATTGCGGAACTGGATGCTATCGCCGCCTGCGTGATTGGCGGCACCAGCCTTGCAGGCGGCGTTGGTAGCGTGGCGGGCGCGGTGATGGGGGCCTTTATCATGTCCGCGCTGGATAACGGAATGAGCATGATGGACGTCCCCACTTTCTGGCAATATATCGTCAAGGGTGCCATTTTACTGCTGGCGGTGTGGATGGACTCAGCGACCAAGCGGCGAGCCTGATTGCGCGATACACCGATACAATGGCGATGCCCACTGACATCGCCATCCTTGTTTCCTCAGGAATGCTGAACATGTTTGAAAAACGCCACCGGATCACGCTGTTATTTAATGCCAACAAAGCCTATGACCGCCAGGTCGTCGAAGGCGTGGGGGAATATCTGCAGGCGTCGCAATCCGAGTGGGATATCTTCATTGAAGAGGATTTCCGCGCCCGTATTGAAAATATTAAAGAGTGGCTCGGGGATGGTGTGATTGCCGATTATGACGATCCGGAAATCGAGGCCCTGCTCGCCGATGTCGATGTCCCGATCATCGGCGTGGGAGGCTCCTATCATCGTCCGGAAGGCTACCCGCCGGTCCACTACATCGCAACGGATAACCACGCGCTGGTCGAGAGCGCGTTTTTGCATTTGAAAGAGAAAGGCGTACACCGCTTTGCGTTCTACGGTTTACCGGCGTCCAGCGGCAAACGCTGGGCAGTGGAGCGTGAACATGCGTTCTGTCAGATAGTCGCGAAAGAAAAGTATCGCGGTGTGGTGTATCAGGGTCAGCAAACCGCGCCAGAAAACTGGCAGCATGCCCAGAACCGACTCGCCGACTGGCTGCAAACGCTGCCGCCACAAACCGGGATTATCGCGGTCACCGATGCCCGTGCCCGCCATATTCTGCAAGCCTGTGAACATTTGCATATTCCGGTGCCGGAGAAACTGTGCGTGATTGGCATTGATAACGAGGAGCTCACTCGCTATCTGTCGCGCGTGGCGCTGTCCTCCGTGGCGCAGGGGACCCGTCAGATGGGATATCAGGCGGCAAAGCTGCTGCACCGCCTGCTGGATAACGAACCCCTCCCCCTGCAACGACTGCTGGTCCCGCCCGTGCGTGTCGTAGAACGCCGCTCGACGGATTACCGCTCTCTCGACGATCCTGCCGTCATTCAGGCCATGCACTACATCCGCAATAACGCCTGCAAAGGCATTAAGGTCGAGCAGGTGCTGGATGCCGTCGGTATTTCGCGCTCAAATCTGGAGAAACGCTTCAAAGAAGAAGTGGGAGAAACCATCCATGCGGTGATCCACAGCGAGAAGCTTGAAAAAGCGCGCAGCCTGCTGGTCTCAACGTCGCTCTCTATCAACGAAATTTCGCAGATGTGCGGCTACCCATCGCTACAGTATTTTTATTCCGTCTTTAAGAAAGAGTACGACACCACGCCGAAGGAGTATCGGGAAAAATTTGGCGAAGCGCTGGTGTAGAAACAAAAACGCCTTCCGGATGGAAGGCGTTGTTTATTACCGCGTTTGATTACATGTGGTTCGCAATCAGACGCTGATTATCCTGGTACATACTGAACAGGTAGTTGTTGTAACTGGAACCACGCGTTGAGTAGCCTTTCAGCTTGTGGATCATCGCGCTGGCCGTCACTTCCTGATCCGTTTTACGCAGCTGCGCACGGGATTTACGGAACGACGAGTAGGCCGGATGCGTATTCAGGTTCACGACATACGCTTCAACGGATTCTTTCACCGATTCAAAGTGTGAATAGCCTTTCACCTTACCGGATCCCGATGGGCATTTGCCTTTACCACACTTCATCCCGAACAGATTGTTATTGCTACGGGCAAGCTTAGAGGTGCCCCAGCCACTTTCTGCCGCAGCCATGGTTGCGACCATGCTGCCAGGAATAATGTCTACGCGCTCAAGCAGCGGGTTCCACGGGATCTTACGCGTGTTCCCTGACCAGCTGATTTTGTAGCGCTGCGTGATATTTTTCAGGCGCGCGCGCTCTGACGGTGACCAACGGCCATCGTACTGCTTGGAAACAAGCCAGTTACGATCCGCGGTGATCGCCGCATTTTGGCTGGTAATATAAGGCATTACTGTCCGGAGAAACGCATTTTTCCTTGGTGTTCCGGAAGGGTATTTTCGCAAATCAGGAAGTGAACTACTCTTTGCACTATTGCGAGAATACTCTTGTTTACTGCTAACCTTACTATTACTGCTTGTCTTTATTACCGGGGCTTTATGACTCGTTGTTGCTGTGTGCGTTGTTGCCAGCACGCCACCTGAAAATGCACAGGTGAGTAACATGAGTATCGCAGCCCCATATCGTCGGATGGGAGTCGATATCATTAGGTCTCCTGGTCGGATAACTGCATTCCAACACCTTATATTTTTCACATATTTGCGAAATGAATCACAAATCATATCAAAAATAGCTCGATTGCGCACCCAAAGAAATAGTCCAATTCCGAAACAATGTCACGCATAAATTGCATCCGTTCAACTCACAGTCATGAAATTACAGCAGTTATCGCAGAAAATAATTTCTTATTTGCGCCCGATCACTCACCCTTTCGCGTCCTCCCCACTGATACGCAGGAAGGAGGAGTTCAGGTGAGCACTCTGTTGGCAGAATGGGCCAAAACTGACAGAGGTGTATGGAATGAAACGTGTCGCGCTTATCCCGCTCCTGCTCCCCACAACCGTACTGGCGGCCTGGTCTGCTGCGGATTTCCCGGCGTTCACACCTCAAGGTAACGGAACCGTTGTCAGTCAAACAACGCTTGCGAAGGGTACTCGCCCTCTGACGTTAAATTTTGACCAACAGTGCTGGCAGCCCGCTGAGGCCATCAGACTCAATCAGATGCTTTCGCTGGAGCCCTGTCACGCCGCGCCTCCCCAGTGGCACCTCTTTCGCGACGGCAGCTACACCCTGACGGTAGATACGCGCTCCGGAACCCCTACGCTGCTGCTAAGCGTTGAAAACACGCCAGCAGAAACCCCTCAGGTGGCCATCCGCCAGTGCCCGCGTTGGGACGGTAAACCCTTAACGATAGATGTCAGCCAGACGTTTGCCGAAGGCAGCAAAGTCCGCGATTTTTACAGCGGTAAGAACGCGATAGTCAGTCAGGGAAAAATTACTCTTCAGCCGGATCAGCACAGCAACGGCCTTCTGCTGCTTGAGCGGGACGACACCCAGGGCCCGGCCAAATTCACCTGGCACAACGCCACACTCTATTTTGTCCTGACCGACCGCTTTGTGAATGGCAATCCCGCGAATGACCACAGCTATGGCCGTCATCCGGATGGCATGCAGGAGATTGGTACTTTTCACGGGGGTGATTTGCAGGGACTCGCCAGCAAGCTTGATTATCTGCAGCAGCTTGGGGTGAATGCGCTGTGGATAAGCTCCCCGCTTGAGCAAATTCACGGCTGGGTGGGCGGCGGGGCTAACGGTGATTTCCCGCATTATGCCTACCACGGCTACTACCCAATGGACTGGACAAAACTCGACGCCAATATGGGCACAGAGAGTGACCTGCGCCATTTGGTGGATGAGGCCCACAAGCGTGGGATCCGTATTCTGTTCGACGTGGTGATGAATCACACCGGCTACGCGACGCTGGCCGATATGCAGCAATATCAGTTCGGCGCACTGTACCTGAAAGGTGAGGCGCTGAAAAAAACGCTCGGCGATCGCTGGACTGACTGGACGCCAGGCCCGGGCCAGACCTGGCATAGCTTCAACGATTACATTAATTTCAGCGACAAAGCCGCCTGGGCGCAATGGTGGGGAAAACAATGGATCCGCACCGATATTGGCGATTACGACAGCCCGGGGTTTGATGACCTCACGATGTCACTGGCGTTCCTCCCGGACCTCAAAACAGAATCCACTGAGGCCTCGGGGCTGCCCGTCTTTTATCAGCATAAGCCGGATACCGCGGCTATCGCCATGGCAGGCTACCGCCCCCGTGATTATCTGACGCACTGGCTAAGCCAATGGGTTCGGGATTACGGCATTGATGGCTTCCGGGTCGATACCGCCAAACACGTTGAACTCCCGGCGTGGGACCAGTTGAAAACGCAGGCGACACAGGCGCTGGCGGAGTGGAAGAAAGCCAATCCGGACAAAGCACAGGATGACAGTGCATTTTGGATGACCGGAGAAGCGTGGGGGCACGGCGTGATGCAGAGTGCTTATTACCAACACGGCTTCGATGCGATGATCAATTTTGACTATCAGGAGCAGGCTCAGAAAGCCGTGGACTGTCTGGCAAACATCGATCCGACCTGGCAACAAATGGCAGACAAACTGCAAAATTTCAACGTCTTGAGCTATCTCTCGTCGCACGATACGCGCCTGTTTCGCGACGGCGGCAGCCAAGCTGCAGAACTGCTGTTACTCGCCCCTGGTGCTGTACAGATTTTCTATGGTGATGAATCCTCCCGCCCCTTTGGTCCAACGGGCTCAGACCCCCTTCAGGGCACGCGTTCAGACATGAACTGGCAGGATGTCAGCGGCCAAAAGGCCGCCATGGTCACTCACTGGAAAAAGCTGGGGCAATTCCGTGCTCGCCATCCGGCGATCGGTGCCGGAAAACAGACGACGCTTTCGCTGCCCCAAGGCTATGGCTTTATTCGCGAGCAGGGTGAAGACAAGGTGATGGTGGTTTGGGCAGGAAAACCCTGATGCTCACTTCCGAGCGCTAACAGATGAATACGCTAGCAAAGATTTTAAATTAAGAATAAACAACCAAAGCCAGGACTGTCTCTCTGTTTGCACCGCGCCGATGCAGGGGTTATGGTTATCCTCTCTCAGTAAGACCGACAGAAAACCTGCATATGACTTTTTCACTTTTCGGCGACAAATTCACCCGTCATTCCGGCATCACCCGCCTGATGGAAGACCTCAATGATGGCCTGCGCACCCCAGGTGCCATCATGCTTGGCGGCGGTAACCCGGCGCAAATTCCACAGATGAATGACTACTTCCACCACCTGCTGGCTGAAATGCTGGAAAGCGGCAAAGCGACTGAAGCACTCTGCAATTATGACGGCCCGCAGGGGAAATCTGCGCTCCTGACTGCGCTGGCAGAGATGCTGCGCGAAGAGTTTGGCTGGGATATCGGCCCACAGAATATTGCACTGACCAACGGCAGCCAGAGCGCATTTTTCTACTTGTTTAATCTGTTTGCCGGCCGTCGTGCCGATGGCTCCGTTCGCAAAGTCCTGTTCCCTCTGACGCCTGAGTACATCGGCTATGCCGATTCCGGTCTGGAAGAGGACCTGTTTGTTTCCGCACGCCCAAATATCGAACTGCTGCCGGAAGGCCAGTTTAAATACCACGTCGATTTTGAGCACCTGCGGGTAACCGAAGAAACGGGGATGATTTGCGTTTCACGCCCAACAAACCCAACCGGCAACGTGATCACCGACGAAGAGCTGATGAAGCTTGATGCCTTAGCTAACCAGCACGGCATTCCTCTCGTTATCGATAATGCTTACGGTGTCCCTTTCCCGGGTATTATTTTTAGCGAAGCACGTCCGCTGTGGAACCCTAATATTGTGCTGTGCATGAGCCTCTCGAAATTGGGTCTGCCGGGCAGCCGCTGTGGCATTATGATTGCCAACGAGAAAATCATCAGCGCAATCAGCAATATGAACGGCATCATCAGCCTCTCGCCCGGCGGCATTGGCCCGGCGATGATGTGCGAAATGATTCAGCGTAACGATCTGCTGCGTTTATCTGAAACGGTAATTAAACCGTTTTATTATCAGCGCGTTCAGGAAACGCTGGCGATTATTCGCCGTTATTTACCGGAAGAACGCTGCCTGATCCATAAACCCGAAGGGGCTATTTTCCTCTGGCTGTGGTTTAAGGATCTGCCAATTACCACCGAAGTGCTGTACCAACGCCTGAAGAAGCGTGGCGTGCTGATGGTTCCGGGTGATTTCTTCTTCCCTGGTCTGGATAAACCCTGGCCACACACGCATCAGTGTATGCGCATGAATTACGTTCCGGAGCCTGACAAAATCGAAGCGGGAGTGAAAATCCTTGCTGAAGAGATTGAACTCGCCTGGCAGGAAAGTGGTTGCGAATAAATAAAAAGGCCCTGGATTTCAGGGCCTGTTTTTTTCTGTGATCTGTTGCGTAAAATAATGATATATCCGATCAATAAAAATCACCTTAATTTATTAGGAATCGTCTTAAATTTATTCTTGAATTAAATAACGCTGTATCAACACACATATAGTGTAGCCCTGCTTAACTTTTTATCTTCTCGTTAGCTGATTGTTTTCTAAACACTCTTCTTCACCGTTTATTTTTAACCCTCGTGATGTAAATAAATAATCCATCTACTCCATGAGCGGCAAAGGTTTCGACCACTTCAGCTCTTTTATTTCCATTTACACTCATTAATACGCCGCCCGGCGTTTCATTTAGTGGAGTATTGCTATGTCCTCCAATAACGTTAGCCACTTAAGCGTTATCGCGGTGGCTGTGCTGCTCGCGTTTTCTCTCTCGGCCTGCAGCGGCAGTGGTGGCGGTTCGCACTCCACAGCCAAAAACCATCCAACAACGGGTAGTAGTGGATCAGGTTCTGATGATAGTAGCGGTTCAACGGCCAGTAATGGCAGCGGTTCCGGCAGTAGCGGTACAGGCTCAGGCACGGCCGGTACTGGCTCGGGTGGAACTGGCAGCGGAGGCACAGGGAGTGGCGGCACAGGGGGTGGCGGAACAGGCACCGGCGGTGGTGGCACCTCCGGGGGCACGTCGACCGCCGCGCTCAATAATGTGCTGAGTGATACCGGCAAAACCGTCACTTCTGTCGGCACCACGGTCGACAGCCTGGGCAGCCAATTGCCAACCGATAATCCTGTGACCTCCACGGTGTCGACTACCGTCACCGGTGTGGGTGATGCCGTATCAACTGTCGGTACAGGCGTGACCACGGGCATCGGTAACCCGACCAATACCAACGGCGTCGGCACGACCGTGAAAGGCGTCACCACGACGGTGACTTCGCTTGGCAATACGGTTTCCACCGTCGGTACCGATCTTAGCGGTACGACGACCGGGACTCAGCTCGGTGGCGTAACCGGTGTCGCAGGGAACGTGGTGAACGGTACCGGCCAACTGGTGAGCAACACCGGGACAGGATTGACCAACGTGGTCGACAGCAGTGGCGTCACTAAAGTCACGACGGATACCACAACCGTGGTGAATAAAACCCTTGGCGGCGTACAAGGCGTCACCCAGGGCGTTGGCACCACCACAGGCCTGGGAACGCCGGTTAATGGGCTGCTGACCGAGGTGGGTACCACCGTCAGCAACGTAGGCACCAAAGTGGGCGACAGTAATTCAGGGCTGAACGGCGTCGGCCAGGTGGTGAATAACGTTGGCCAGACCGTCACGGATACCGGGGGATTGGTGAAACCCGCCTCTTCAACCACGGCCAGCAGCGGTAACGTCTCTGCTAATGCTGCCGTCAATGCCAACAACAGCGGCCTCGTCGCGAACGTGAATACCACCGTCAACACTCTGACCGCCAGCGCGACCGCCACGACAGGCACCACCACGCAGAGCAGCACGAATACCAATCCGCTTGGCGGGTTAAATACGCTCGTCAGCGGCATTCTTAAACCGACTCAACATTAATGCATTGCCTTCCGTGCCCCCGCAAAGGGGGCACGTTTCACAGCAGAGATCGCCCGCACAGACGGGATAAGAACAGGGATAGCATGATGAAACAGCCATTTTACCTTGTCCTGCCTGGGCTGGTGTTGCTGAGCCTCGCCCGTGCAGATACCCTTCCCGCGCTCATTGACCCCAACAACCCGGCAAAAGCTTCACGCGAGATTGCGCCTCCCGAAGCCCCAACACCGGTTCCGAAAGTGACGGTGCAAAAGCCAGGGTCCAAACTCACGCCAGAGACGCCGGTAGCAATCCGCCATATTCAGTTCATTGGCGGCACGGTTTACCCCCTGAAGACGCTGCTTGAGCCTTTTCGGCCCTATGCCCAAAAGACGGTGCCGTTAAAAACGCTGTCGGGGCTGGTGAACGATATCACCGCCCGTTACAAGGCGGACGGCTATCCGCTGTCGTATGCCTGGCTGCCGGATAACAACTTTCAGGACGGAAACATCAAAATCGTGCTGGTTGAGGGCTATGTCGCCCATAGCGATATCCACAGCAATAACCCCGATGTGGCCGCACGCCTGAAACGCCTGGCAGAAAAAATCATGGGTGAAAAACCGCTGACTCAGGACACCTTTGACCGCTACAGCCTGTTGATGACGCAAACCCCGGAAGTGCCCGTTGACGCTAACGCGCAGCTACCCAAAAATATTTACGGCGCCGCGGCGATGCAGGTAACAGGCATGCAGCCTCACCTCTGGGATATCTCATCGACCGTCGATACGCGCAAAGGGCAAAATTTGGCGCTGGTGAACGGCACGCTGAGCAACCTGACGAGCTACGGCGATCAGCTGGGTCTGGCAACGTTTATCCCACTGGATAACGACACCAAAAAGACCTACTTCGGCATGAACTGGCAGCAGTTTCTCAATGACGAAGGGCTGACGATGCAGCTGAAAGGCAGCTACTATCACGAAGACCCCAAGGATTTTACGCCCCTGCTTTACCTGCCTAATGACATCACCGTGAACGCTCGTCAGAAAGCCACCCAGTACAACGGCGGTATCACCTTTGGCTACCCGCTAATCCTGACGCGTAAAAAACAGCTCAACATTACAGGTGGGCTGGACTACACCGACCGTCGCGACGATTACGATTTACAGGCCCTCGTGGGCGGGCAAACTTACGGTCTGGATAGCCAGCATCAGCACGTCCGCTATCCGGCGCTGGAGCTCGGCATTAATGGCGTTCGTAATTTTGATACAGCGAGCATCAGTAGCCGACTGGCGTTCCGTCAGGGTATCGAAGGCTCACTGGCAGACGCGTCACCCTCTCAGGGCACCGATCTCAGTTTCAGCTTATGGAAGGGGTATCTCGATGCCGCGTGGTTGATGAGCGAAAACTGGAAGCTGTCTACCGCCTGGGAAGGTGACTGGTCGAACAATGATTTACCCGAGCCGGAACGGGTCAGCTTTGGCGCACAGCACTTTGGACGCGGCTACCAGGACGGCGAAGCCAGCGGCGACTACGGCTACGGCGGCCAGGTGGAACTGCGCTATCTGCATATGCGCAAAGAGAGCACCTGGCTTGCGACCATTCAGCCCTACATTTTGACCGACACGGCGCAAACCTGGTTTAACCAGCAAGGGCTGCGTCATCAGCGCCTTGGCTCGGTCGCCGCCGGGATCATGCTGGGTGATAATCGCCACTACAGCGTGAGCGTCGAAGCGGCCAAACCGGTGGGTGATGTTCCCTCTGACAGTAATAACCGGGACTGGCGCTACAGCCTGACCCTGACATGGAATTTCAACAACTTGCATTAATGCCCTCGCCGTCAGGAGAGGGCTGTATCACTAGAACGTGGTCCAGCTGTCGGTTTCCCTGGCTGCCGCTTTCGACGGTTTCACCCCTGCAGCACCCTGGCGACTGCTGCTGCGATGAGGTTGCAGCAGCGGGTCGTTGGAAATCCGAAACACGGACACCGCCTCTTCGAGTTTATGCGCCTGTTCTTCGAGGCTGTTGGCGGCAGAGGAAGACTCCACCACCAGAGCCGCGTTTTGCTGGGTGGTGGTGTCCATTTCAGCCATCGCCTGGGCAATCTGAGAGATGCCCCGGCTCTGCTCATCCGTGGCGGAAGCAATTTCGCTCATGATATCGCGCACCTGGCCGACGGACGTTTCAATCTCCGACATCGCACTACCGGCTCGCTCAACCAGCTTGAAACCGGTATCGACAATCCCCACCGACTCCTGGATCAGGCTTTCTATCTCTTTGGCCGATTGCGCGCTTCGCTGAGCAAGATGGCGGACTTCCCCGGCAACGACCGCAAACCCCTTCCCTTGTTCACCCGCCCGCGCCGCTTCAACCGCCGCGTTAAGGGCCAGAATATTGGTCTGGAAGGCGATACCGTTGATGACCGTGGTAATTTCAGAAATCCGGTGCGCGCTGCCCTGCACTGAACGCATGGTCTCGACCACTGCCCGGGACAATTCACAGCCCTGGCTGGCTTTATCCGCTGCCTGCTCAGACAGTCTTCGTGCCTCAGTGGCGTTTTCGGCATTAAGCGCAACGGTTGAGGTCAACTCTTCCATGCTGGCCGCCGTTTCCACCACCGCCGCAGCCTGCTGCTCCGTGCGTGAGGAGAGGTCAATATTGCCGCGCGCAATTTCCGTTGATGAATGCGTCACATTGCTGACGCCATCTCGTACATCGTGAATAATGTTTTTCAGATTGGTGTTCATCAACGACATCGCTGTCATCAATTTCCCCAGTTCGTCCTTTCGCTGGCTCTCTACCGAGTGGGTTAAATCCCCTTCCGCAATTCTTTCTGCCAGGCTCAGGGTCTGGTGCAGAGGGCGAGTGATTGCACGGGTGATGACCCACGCCAGCAAGAGGCCGAGGAAAATGCCCACCGCCGTCACCCATTGCATCGACGTTTCAACCCGGCCAACAATGCTTTCCACCCTCTGCTCCTGCTGATTGTGCAGGACATTAATCGCCGCCGTCATTTCATTGGCACGCACTAACAATCGGTCCGAGGCAACGCTCAGCTGTGCCCAGGCCTCTTTATAAGGCAGCAACATCGTCAGGAATTGATGGAAGGACTGTACTGCGCCCATCACGATGGACTTTTCCTTTTCCGGTAGCCACGGCAGAATTTTTTGTGACAGCACCAGCGCGTCTTCAATGCGTGCCTTCGTCATGCTCAGGCTGCTGTCCGTCGGGTTACGTTTGTAATCGCTCAGCTGTGAATCAATATCATTGAACATAAAGGCCAGCTGCGTTGCCTGGAATTTTTGCTCAAAGGAAAGCGTATCGTTCTCGGCCAACGCGGCGATCAGCCGTGAGTTATCACAGATGGCGCTTGAGTTAAGCTTAGCTTCGGCAGTGATCTTCAGCTTCATGGCATTATTAAAGGGCTCGCGATCCGTCATATAACCGTTAACCGCAGATTCAGCCCGGTGTAATGCACCGAGCGAGCTCTTGTCCCACTGCATTCCCTTTAGACTTGAGAGCGTCGTCAGCAGTTGGTTAACCGCGATGCCATTCTTTTTCAGATACTGTTCATCATTGGTATATTGGTAATAAGTGCGGTTCAGACGGGTATCAAAAAGAGAATTAAGCAGATTGACGGAAATAGAGCCCTTCGTCACCTTATCCTGAATATTTTTTAATCCCAGCATACTGGTCAGCAGAATCGCTACCATCAGTAGCAACAGCACCATAAAACCGCCAGACAATTTACTGCCAATCCTGAGATTTAAGAAAAATGAAGACATTTTCATCGTATTACTCGTCTCATATTAAAAAGATCCCTCAGCGATCTGACGGCGCTTGAGGTGAAGTCGACACCCATTATTCGTAGCGTCGGTCATTGTGAATAAAAAAGCCCTGGGCAGAATGCCCAGGGAAAAGCGTGTCAGGAAGACATCACTCTCCCAACGCAAGTCTTGAATGTGGTTTAATTCGTCAGTTCATTTTCTTTATAGTAAACCGGCCGAATGGTGTTATCGGTTATCCGATAGCCCGTTTGTTTCGAATGACTAATAAAATCCGCAGGCAAACCTAACAGCTCCAGCTTTTTGGTTAAGTTGCTCAGCACCTGCCATAATCGTTGTGAGGAACAGCTCAAATCATTATCTTCCCACACCTTCTGAATGAGCTCATCTTTGCTCACTGCTCGTTCCCGGGCGTGCTTCATTAAATAAAGGAACAGTTCCAGCATCGTCTTGTTCAGACCAATGGTAATAAAGACAATACTTTTATCGGCATGACGTGAAGGCAATCGATACAGTCTCTGATTAAGAATATCAAAGTGAATTTCACTGCCGATAATAAAACCGTGCAACTGATAGTCCATGTTAGGAACCCATAAGCGTTAAGGACTACTAGCACCATCACAACGTGTATTATTTCATTGCGGTTTGTGTGGTCTAATATAAATCAAACAATGAGACTTTCAATCTCTACCCGAAAGTGAATAATGCGCCACAACAAAAGCTAAACGGCAAAATAATAAATCACCAAAACAAAAATACTCCGCATAATTATCTACATCATTAGGAACCGTGGGGTTAGCCGCATGGCTAAACGCAACAACGCCAATGACTCAACATAAAGAAACATATTAATGTACTTTTACAGATTATTATTCTGCTTTCACGGATAGAGTGAGCGCCTCTGCACTATACTGCTGTGCAACAGATTGACGATCCCCGGCCCGGAGCGGTGCACGATTTCATGGGGCCCAGCATAGATGAGAGACCAGCCAAAAGAGGAGTGAAGTTAACTGATCTCTCCTGATTCAGGCTTTTACTGTTCAACTTCACAACACAACATGGCAGGTTCCGGCGCTGTAAAAATATGAAAACAGTTTATTTAATCAATGAGATAGTTTTATTTGATCCGGAAGAGTGCAGCCTGACCCCGCGCAAATCCTGGCCCTTGGGGAGGACCACTATTCATGCCCCGGCAGCGGAGTGCTTGCATCTGCTGTTGGCGCATCCCTGGCAGCCTGTGACGCAAAAAGTTCTCTTTGCGCAGGTGTGGGAGAAAAAAGGGGTCGTCGTTTCCACCAACACGCTCTATCAGAGCATCGCGTCGATCCGCAAAGGCTTAAAAACCGCAGGGCTGGAAGAGGATATTATTCGCACCCTTCCCAAACAGGGTTTCCAGTGCAATGCCACCATTCAGTTTGGTGCGCGGGAGGAGTTTATCCCTCCCGTTGTGACAACCAACATGAGAGAACCTGTTCCCCTTTCCACTGTCATGCCCGCAGAGCCTTCTGCAGTAATAACCACACCTGCTGCCCCCGAAAAAAATTATCGTCTGGTACTGAGTTGCCTGCTGACACTGGCGATAATTACCGGCTTTTTATTGTGGAATAATCAGGCCGATGATGCGCTTCCCATTCCTTATTATCCGGCAGGGAACATTGAAAACTGCACGCTGAATTCTTCATGGTCCGGGGCCGAGTATAGTCAGTCGGTATTTAATGAATTACGCCAACGCGCGCCTATCGACTGCAGTAAAAAACACATTGCCTACCTTACAATTAATCGCTTACAGATTGGCTCGACGCTGGTCCTGTGCGATGTTCCGATTAATCATGATAACGCCCAGTGCAGGATCATCATGTTCAGGGATAAAGAAAATGAAAATAAATAATCGCTTATTCCTTCTTCTCATCCCGTTAATTACCGGCGTGATTTGTGCCAGCTATGCCGGTTTATCCTATTGGCAGCAAACGCATTTTGTCTGCGATAGCCAGCTTACTATGGTGGACAGCAAGGGAACGGAGGACGTGATTATGCATTTTCGCTTTGATGGGGATTCCGGACATGTGGAAACCCGAGGGAAATATAATTCCGGGACCGGCGAGGTTATCTCCACCAGCAATAAAATCACCTTCAATTTTTGGCGGGAAGGGGGTTCTCTGGTGATGGTCTCGAACGAAACCAACCGTCTTCCAAAACAAGCGCCTCCCGTGCTTAACAACGTCCCCGATTTCTTTTCCTCAAGAGAACGCGGTATTCGTTTAAAAGTGGTGAAAGAAAACGCTGCCGGGTATCTCTTTTTGTATGAAGACACCCCGGCGCTCTATTGTCGCAGTACCCAACAGTGAGTCAGCCTGAATTAATATGCTCTTTGCAGTAGCGTTTTTTCCACATCGCCGGTGTGAGTCCGGTGTGTTTGCGGAAAATTTGCCGGAAGTAGCCGACGTCGTTAAATCCGCACTGCATCGCAACTTCTTTTAATGACAGAGAATCGCCGATCAGCCGTTTTTCAGCAGCCACCACGCGCTGGCGGTGAATGGCCTCAGTGAGGGTTAAACGGAAGATGCGACGGTACACCCTTCCCAGATAATCCGCATTACAGTGCAGCTCTTTGGCCAGCAGTGAAGCCGACAGCGGCAAATGAAACTGGGTGCTGATGATTTGTCTCGCTTTCCATGCCAGCGCGACCCCGGGGCTGTCATTGGCTTTTTCCTGGGCTCCTGCCATCGATAGCTGCTGCAGGATAAGCAGCAGAATGCACTCCAGCGCAATGGAACGATGGATACTTTCCTGTTCATGCAGGAACTGGCGAAACAGAGAAGTCATGTACTGCGGATCGTTTACGACGGTGTACTGCGCAATATTCAGCAATGTCTGTCGCTGTGCGGCACTTGCCTGCTCCGCGAGCCACTCGAAATGCAGCCAATAGAACTTCAGATCGGGCGGAAACTCCCCCTCACCTTCATGGCGATGCCCTGGCCGCAGTAACAGGCTTTCGCCGGCCTGCACCGTAAACAACTTTCCTTCCTCGCGGATGTGTAGCTCCCCGCGCTCAACGAAAATCAGTTCCCAGGACGTCAACGTGCGAATGGGATGACGCCCAACACCACGGGAAATAAACAACCCGCCATTTTGTACACGAATCGGAAACGCTATGGATAATTCAAGCATGATCATTTCATTTTCAGCTTTTTGCATTCAAATTTATCGACTTTCTTATTGATTATTAACCATAAAAGTAAAACTCTCTCGATCACGATCACAGTTTGTGGATCAGGTCGGAATCCTCACTTTTTTATACTTTTCCCTTCCCTTGTTGGGGCCGGGAATCCAGGCAGAATGAATAAGGTATTTTGACGATGAAAGATTAAGTCCGCGTAAAAAGCGGGCCCGCTCTCTGACCTCCTTGAGGAGTTTCAATGACTTCAGCTCCGATTACACAAACAGACATCGCTCAACGCGCGGCCAACGAAACGCTGTCGCTACGGGAAAAAGTGGGTTACGGACTGGGCGACGCCGGCGGTACGGTGATCACCTGCCTGATCATGAATTTTCTCACCTTTTTCTATACCGATGTCTTCGGTCTGACGCCTGCACTGGTCGGCACCCTGTTTATTGCTTTACGCGTATTTGATGCCATTTCCGACCCGATCATGGGCGTGATTGCCGACCGAACCCAGAGCCGCTGGGGGCGTTTCCGCCCCTGGCAGATGTGGGTTGCCGTCCCGATTGGCCTTATTGGCGTACTGACGTTTACCGTCCCTGATGTCAGCATGAACATGAAAATCGCCTGGGCGTTTGGCACCTATCTGCTGCTGTCCGTGAGCTACACCGCGATTAACGTGCCCTACTGCGCGCTGATCAACACCATGACCACCCGCCATTCCGAAGTGATCGCCTGTCAGTCCTGGCGTTTTGTCCTGTGCGGTGTGGCGGGTTTTCTGGTTTCCGTTGGCCTGCCGTGGATGGTCTCGACCCTTGGCGAGGGCAACACTGCCCATGGCTACCAGATGGGCGTCAGCATCCTGTGCGCTGCCGCGGTTATCATGTTCCTGTGCTGCTTCTTTTGGGTTCGCGAGCGCGTGCCGCTGGACGCAATGGGGAAATTCACGCTGCGCGAGCACTTCGCTGGCCTGCGGAAAAACGACCAGCTGTTGCTGATGCTGCTGATGTCCTTCCTGCTCATCAACGTGTTTAACATTCGCGGTGGTGGCTACATGTATTTCATCACCTATGTCCTGAAGGGCAGCACCGCCTATACCTCGCTGTTTTTCACCATGGTGACGTTTGCCTCGATTCTCGGCTCTGTGCTGGTCAGCCCGCTGTCAAAACGTATCGACACCGTCAAACTGTATTACTCCACTAACCTCATTCTGGCCGCCCTGGCGGTGATGATGTGGTTCCTGCCAACGGGTCCGGCGTGGCAAACGCTGTGGTTAGCCGTCATTCTCGGCAACGGCATTATTCTTGGTTTTACGCTGCCGCTGCACTTCGCGCTGATGGCCTTCGCCGACGACTACGGCGAGTGGAAAAACGGCGTTCGTTCCTCCGGCATGAACTTCGCCTTCAACCTGTTCTGCATCAAGCTCGCCTGGGCCTCCAGCGCCGGGATTATCAGCCTGGTGTTTATTTTCGTTGCCTATCAGCCAGGTGCGGGCAACCAGACGGCAGCGTCACTGCACGGCATCACCGCGATGGAAACGCTGCTGCCTGCCCTGTTCCATCTGCTGTTGGCCTTCACCATTCGTGCCTGCAAGCTCAACAATCCGATGATGTCGCGCATCAGTACTGATTTACGCGTACGTCACGTTCACTCTTAAGGAGACCGTTATGTCTGTGATGGAAGTCGATCTGCATAAGCTAAAAGTCAGCGATCCGTTCCTGGGTCAGTACCAGCAACTGGTTCGTGACGTGGTGATCCCCTATCAGTGGGATGCGCTTAACGATCGCATCGCGGAAGCCGACCCCAGCCACGCCATTGAAAATTTCCGCATCGCTGCCGGGCTGCAGCAAGGTGAATTTTACGGCATGGTTTTCCAGGACAGCGACGTGGCGAAATGGCTGGAAGCCGTTGCCTGGTCGCTATGCCAGAAGCCCGATGCTGAACTGGAAAAAACCGCCGATGAGGTCATCGAACTGGTCGCCGCTGCACAATGTGATGACGGTTATCTCAACACCTATTTCACCGTGAAAGCACCGGAAGAACGCTGGACCAATCTGGCGGAGTGCCATGAGCTTTACTGCGCCGGGCACATGATTGAAGCTGGCGTCGCCTTCTTCCAGGCCACCGGCAAACGTCGGTTGCTGGAGGTCGTTTGCAAGCTGGCTGACCATATCGACAGCGTCTTTGGCCCCGGCGAAAACCAGCTACACGGTTACCCCGGCCATCCGGAAATCGAACTGGCGCTGATGCGCCTTTATGAAGTCACGGCCGAACCGCGCTATCAGGCGTTAGTGAATTACTTTGTCGAAGAACGCGGCTCGCAGCCGCATTACTACGACATTGAGTATGAGAAGCGCGGAAAAACATCTTATTGGAACACTTATGGCCCGGCATGGATGGTGAAAGATAAGCCGTACAGTCAGGCGCATCAGCCGATTGCCGAACAGCCGACCGCTATCGGTCATGCCGTACGCTTTGTCTACCTGATGACCGGCGTGGCGCATCTGGCACGCCTTAGCAACGATGAAGCTAAACGCCAGGACTGCCTGCGTCTGTGGAACAACATGGCGCAGCGTCAGCTCTACATCACTGGCGGCATTGGTTCCCAGAGCAGCGGCGAAGCCTTCAGCAGCGACTACGATTTGCCGAATGACACCGTCTATGCCGAAAGCTGTGCGTCGATTGGCCTGATGATGTTTGCCCGCCGGATGCTGGAGATGGAAGCAGACAGCCAGTATGCCGACGTCATGGAACGCGCGTTGTATAACACCGTGCTTGGCGGTATGGCGCTGGACGGAAAACACTTCTTCTACGTCAATCCGTTGGAAGTGCATCCAAAGTCTCTTCCTTTCAATCACATCTATGATCACGTCAAACCGGTACGCCAGCGCTGGTTTGGCTGTGCCTGCTGCCCGCCCAATATCGCCCGCGTGCTGACATCGCTGGGCCATTACATCTACACGCCGCGCGAAGATGCGCTGTACGTGAATTTGTATGTGGGCAACAGTGCGGAGATTGCGGTAGGAGACGACACCCTGCGTCTGCGCATCAGCGGTAACTTCCCGTGGCAGGAAAAAGTGACCCTTGCTATCGACTCACCTGAGCCCGTGCAGCACACGCTGGCGCTGCGTTTACCCGACTGGTGTGCCGATCCAAACGTGCTGCTGAATGGCGTTGAAGTCCCGCAAGACATCCGCAAAGGCTATCTGCATATCGCCCGCCGCTGGCAGGAAGGCGACACCCTGACCCTGACCTTCCCAATGCCGGTTCGCCGGGTTTACGGCAATCCGCTGGTCCGTCATGTGGCAGGAAAAGTCGCGATCCAACGCGGTCCGTTGGTGTACTGCCTCGAACAGGCAGACAACGGTGAGGAACTGCATAACCTGTGGCTGCCGGAAAATGCCGACTTTAAGGCCTTTGAAGGCAAAGGACTCTTCGCCCATAAAGTGTTGATTCAGGCCGAAGGCCTCAGACAAGGAGCCGAAAAGCCAGCGCAACAGCCATTATGGCACTACGACCGCGCGCCAACCGCGAAACAAACGCAGACCCTGACCTTTATCCCGTGGTTCAGTTGGGCAAACCGTGGAGAAGGTGAAATGCGGATCTGGGTGAATGAGAAGTAATCGTTAAGAGACCCACCCACGCCGCCATTGCTGGCGGCGTTTTGTTTACCGCTCCCTGCAAAATCCAGTGCGTCGGCTACGCTCTAAGAAGGCCTTTCTTCTGACCCCTCTCCCGTTTGTCAAAATGTGTGCTTTCCGTTGACGTAATTTGACAATTGATGACCAGGCAGTAATCATTATCTTAATTACTGACCAGGCAGCTATCATGACAACCCCAACCGACTCCTCCAATAAGAACCTGCATCTGGGTTTGCTGTTTCATCTGGCAAACCAGTTTAAGGACCAGCTTATCGGCCATTACTTTGCCGGCAGTGGCATTACCGCGCCGCAATTTAAAGTGTTGATTAATATATTTAAAGGCAACACCAGCCCGGCCGAAATCTGCAAGAGTCTGCAGATGGATACCGGCGCCATGAGCCGTATGGTTGAGCGTATGGTGAAAAGTGACCTGATTGAGCGCCACCCGAACCCCCAGGACAAACGCCAGGTGATCCTGGCACTGACGGAAAGAGGGTTGGCGCTGTGTAATACGTTCCAGAACGAAGCCCTGAAAACTATTCTGGCGGACTTAACCGCCCGCCTGACGCCTGATGAGTCCCTGCAGCTCACAGAACTTCTCATCAAAATGCTGCCCGACGAATTCACGGCCCCGCATCGCTAATTAAGGTCACCTGTTATGTCTATGGAAAATAACGCTCCGCCTGCGGAAAAACGCCCAAGCAAGCGTAAAAGAAACTTCGCGATTTTATTCCTGATCCTGATCCTCGCGGCGGCAGGCTGTCTGGCCTGGTATCTGCTTTATGCTCGCTATTACGAAAGCACTGACGATGCTTACGTCAACGGCAATCAGGTCACGTTGACGCCACAAATCACCGGTACGGTGACTCAGGTTACGGTGGATGAAGGCGATTTCGTCGAGAAAGGCCAGCCTCTTGTGCTGCTGGACCCGAGTGATACCACCATCGCCCTGCAGCAGGCAGAAGCCAGCCTTGCCAGCACCGTGCGTCAGGTTCGCGGCCTCTACAGCACCGCCGATAACTACCGTGCACAGGTCGCTGCCAAAAAAGTCGCGCTGCAAACGGCGAAGAGCGACTACGCGCGCCGCGAAAAAATTGTCAGTTCCGGGGCTATCGCCGTGGAAGATCTGGCGCACTACCGCGATGCCGTAACCAGTGCCCAAAGCGATTTGCTGGCAGCTGAACAAGCGCTCAAAACCAATCAGGCGATGGTGGATGACACCGTGGTGGAAAACCATCCTGAAGTCAAAACCGCCGTGGCCACGCTACGCCAGCGCTATCTCGATAACTCGCGCAGCACCATCGTCGCGCCTGTCAGTGGCTATGTCGCCAAACGCGCCGTACAGCTCGGGATGCGCGTCACATCAGGCACCACGCTGCTCGCCATTGTTCCGCTCAATGAAGTGTGGGTGGATGCCAACTTTAAAGAGAGCCAAATGCAGGACATGCGCATTGGCCAAAAAGTGGTGCTGAATGCTGACCTTTATGGTGATGACGTGAAATATCACGGCACGATCGAAAGCCTCGGCATTGGTACCGGCAGCGCGTTCTCCCTGCTGCCTGCACAGAACGCCAGCGGTAACTGGATCAAAATCGTTCAGCGTCTGCCCGTGCGCATCACGCTCGATCCGCATGACATGCAGAAACATCCGCTGCGCGTGGGGTTGTCGATGAACGCTCAGGTCGATATTCGCAACCTGGACGGTCACCTTCTGCCGCAAAAAACCGTCGAACAGCCGCGATTCAGCACCGATGTGTATGAAACGCCAATGGAAGCAGCCGATAAACTGGTGGCGAAAATCCTTCACGACAACACCAGTGCTGTAGCCCAGCGCTAAGAGAGTAGCTATGTCAGAGCCGAAGGCGGCCTTTACGCCCCCCAGCCTGTTCCTGGCGACGCTTGCCCTGTCGCTGGCAACCTTTATGCAGGTGTTGGACTCCACCATCGCCAACGTGGCACTGCCGACCATCTCCGGTAATCTCGGCGTCAGCGCCGATCAGGGAACGTGGGTAATCACCTCGTTTGCCGTCTGTAACGCGATAGCGCTGCCCTTGACCGGCTGGTTTACCCGCCGCTTCGGGCAGCTGCGGCTGTTCATCGCTTCGGTGGTGTTCTTCACCCTGACGTCGTTCCTGTGCGGGTTTGCCCACAGCATGACGGAACTCATCATCTTCCGTGCGCTGCAGGGTTTTTTCGCCGGACCGATGTTTCCGATGTGTCAGACGCTGCTGCTGGTCATTTTCCCGCCGATGAAGCGCAGTATGGCGCTGGCATTGCTGTCGATGGTGACCGTGGTTGCGCCCATCGTCGGGCCGATTACGGGCGGCTGGATAACCGATAACTATTCCTGGCCCTGGATTTTCTACATCAACGTGCCGATCGGGATTTTCGCCTCCATCGTGGTGTGGTCACAGCTGCGCACAAGGGAAGAAACCACCCAGTCCGCGCCTATCGACTACATCGGTATCGCGCTGCTGGTACTTGGCGTAGGCCTGCTGCAGGTGGTGCTGGATAAGGGCAATGACGAAGACTGGTTCTCCTCCATGCCGATTATTATCATGTCGATTGTGTCGGCTATCAGCCTGATTAGCTTTGTGATTTGGGAGCTGGGCGAACGCCACCCGATCGTGAATCTGCGCCTGTTCAAGGACCGTAATTTCGCCATCGGCACGCTGGCGCTGATGCTGGGCTATGCCGCGTTCTTTGCCATCAACATTATTCTGCCACAGTGGTTGCAAACCCAGATGGGCTACACGGCTATCTGGGCCGGGCTTGCCGCCGCGCCGATGGGCTTTTTACCGTTGGTGCTGACGCCGGTCATCGGACGCTATGCCACCAAAGTGGATTTGCGCATTTTATGCTCGGTGTCGTTCCTGACGATGGGCGCATCCTGTCTGATGCGTGCGCAGTTCAATACCGACGTAGATTTCCGCACCATTGCCAGCGTGCAGATGTTTATGGGGATTGGCGTGGCCTTCTTCTTTATGCCACTGACCACCATCGTGCTGTCGAATCTGCACGGTAACGAAGTGGCCGAAGGCTCAGGGCTGGCAACGTTTTTCCGCGTGCTCGGCGGTTCCTTCGCCTCATCGTTAACCACATGGATCTGGCAGCGTCGTGAAATTTTCCATCACGCGAATCTGACCGAGAGCGTGACGCAGTACAACCCAGCGGCGGTGGATTACGTGCAGACGATGGGCGGCCCAACGCAGCAGCACTTTGCGATGATTGACAGAGTGGTGACGCAACAGGCCTACATGATGTCGACGATCGACTATTTTTGGATGCTCGGCTGGGGCTTCATGGGGCTGATTTTCATCATCTGGTTCACCCGCCCACCGTTTGTCCGTTCAGGCGCTCCGGGCGCACCTGCAGCAGGGCATTAACTCTCTCTGCCCGGTGGCGGCTACGCCTTACCGGGCCTACGAAAGATTTTGTAGGCCGGATAAGCGTAGCGCCATCCGGCATTTTTGACGTTAAAACAGCCACAAAGGTTTCACTGCGGACGGCAGACACCGGCCGCCATTGTTAACTTTTCTGTGAGGAATTTGACGTCGTTCCCTTCACCGTGATTATCTGATTGTCACTCCACATCAGCCTTATCCTGTTTTCACTGACGCGATCCCAACCAGGAGATAACCATGAGCCGCCCGTATCAAAAAGACCCGAAAGCCGTTCAGGCCCTGTCCGAACTGGAATTCAACGTCACCCAGAAAAATGCCACCGAGCGCCCGTTCACCGGCATATATGATGAGCATTTTGAGGAAGGACTTTACGTCGATATTGTTTCCGGCGAGCCGCTTTTTTCGTCGCTGGATAAGTTTGATTCCGGCTGTGGCTGGCCTGCCTTCAGCCGTCCGGTGGAAGACAATGTTCGCAACATCAAAGATTTAAGTCACGGCATGGTGCGCACTGAAGTTCGCTCTCAGCACGGCGACAGCCATCTCGGACACGTGTTCCCGGACGGACCGCAGGACAAAGGGGGTCTGCGTTACTGCATTAACTCCGCGTCGCTGCGCTTCATCCCGAAAGCGAATTTAGCCGCGGAAGGCTACGAGGAATATCTCTCCCTTTTTGACGCCGACAAGAATAAATAACGCGCAGCGGCAGGCCTCTCACCTGCCGCCTCTGGCCGATTATTTTTCTGCCGCCGGGAACAGCAACGCGTCGCGTAAGAGGTGGTCGTTGCCACGGCGACGGGTAAAACCAATACGGTCAAAATACTCGAGGATTTGAATCGCCAGCTTGCGACCGACGTTCAGGCTATCGCGGAAATCCGCCGCACAGGTGGATCCCCGTTCCAGATCGAGCTGACGGATCAATTCAGCAAACTGCACAATGCGATCGTTGCGGTAGTAACGATCTTTCACGATCGCCGTAATCATCCCTTGCTGGGCCGCTTGTCTTAACGTCAGGCGCATCGCCTGTTCGTCACAGCCGGTTTCAGTCGCCAGATCCCGCACCCACCAGGCCTCATCGCCAAACAGCGGCTGGACTTTATGCCAGATGGCAGACTGCTCATCGGTAAAACCTGCTTTGTGCTCGGGCAGATGTAGCCAGCCGTGATGACTTTCGATAATCCCACTGCTGCGCATCTGTTCCAGTAACATCAGCACCAATGCTTCATCTTCCATCGGTAAAGCGATACGGCGCAGGCGTTCACGTCCGGGACCCGGCTCATCACGATGCTGTTCGTGGTACAGCGCCAGCGCAGCCATCAGCTTTTCCTGCCAGCCGCTGGCCAGTTCAGCGCTCAGCAGAGAATCTCCGGCAGCCAGCAAGCCAGCCTGTTGCTGCATTAACGCTTCCAGACCCTTCTCATTACGCTGACGCGCCCAGCCAAACTCACTTTTACGCACCGCGTCGCGCTGAAGATGGAGAGCGAACGCTTCCGCATCCGTTTTCGCTTCAGCCAGTTTTGCCAGCCATTGCAGGTAGGCCGCCTTACGTTTGCCACGACGAGGCGGGTTTAGCGTCACCACGCGTGCGCCCGCCAGCGTGCTACGCGCAGAGATATCACGTAACACCAGCCGGTCGTTATCCGCAAGCCACAGCGGTTTATCCAATACCAGCTCAGCCAGATTATTTTCCAGCAGCGAAACGCGCCCGGTGATATGGCTCGCCGCATGGTGAATATGCAACGGTTGCCATTGGCTCAGGGGCTCGTGGCAATGAAGCTCCACGATAACGCGCTGCGCTGGCTCTGGCGGTTGGTGCGCCAGCAACCAGTCGCCGCGGGTCAGCGCCTCTTTTTGTGCATCACCCGTGATATTCAGCGCTATGCGCTGCCCGGCTCGCGCCTGTTCCACCGTCTGGTTTTGCGCATGCAGGCCACGCACGCGCATCGGTTTATTGACGCCCGTCAGCCATAGCGTGTCACCCACGCTCACTTCGCCTGTCAGTGCGGTGCCCGTCACGACCAGCCCGGCACCTTTCACCGTGAAAGCCCTGTCGATTGCCAGACGGAAACGCTGACCTTGCGAATGCTGGCGTTCCGACAGCGCCAGAAGATGGTCACGCAAAGCGTCAATTCCCCGCATTGACGTCGCGGCGGTTTCAAACAGTGCCACATCGTCAAATGCGTACTCACGCAAAACGTCGATAACCTGCCGACGAACGTCAGCGACGCGCTCCGCGTCAACACGATCGGTTTTGGTCAGCGCCACCGTCAGCGTCGGTTTACCGGTGAGCTGCAGAATGGCTAAATGCTCACGCGTTTGCGCCATCACACCGTCGTCACAGGCCACCACCAGCAGTGCATGATCGATACCGCCGACCCCTGCCAGCATATTGGCGAGGAATTTTTCATGACCCGGGACATCAATAAAGCCTGGAACCCGGCCGTCCGGTTGCGGCCAGTAGGCATAGCCCAGATCGATGGTCATACCGCGTGCTTTTTCTTCCGGCAGACGCGAAGCGTTAACCCCGGTGATGGCCTGCAACAAGGTGGTTTTGCCGTGGTCAACGTGCCCGGCGGTGGCGATAATCATTTCAGCAGACTCTCCAGAAAGCGGGATTCATCCTCAAGGCAGCGTAAATCGAGCCACAGACGCCCGTCATAAATACGCCCAAGCACTGGCGCATCCGCACCGCGCCAGCGCTCTGCCAGCGCTTCAAGCTGGCTGCCGCGACCGTCATTCGGCGTGAACGTTACCGCCTGAGAAGGCAGGCGATCAACCGGCAGCGAACCACTTCCTATCTGCGACAAACAAGGCTCAAGGCGCACCGTGAAATCAGGATAATGCGCTTGCAGCGGCGCAAGTAAGCGCTCGCCCTGCTCACGAATCTCATCCTGTTGGCGCGTTAACAGGCGTAAGGTTGGCAACGCCTGCGGTAATTTTTCAGGATGCAGATAGAGGCGCAGCGTGGCCTCTAACGCGGCCAGCGTCATTTTGTCGGCCCGCAGCGCACGCTTGAGCGGATGCTGCTGCAACTTTGCTATCAGCGCTCGTTTGCCGACAATAATGCCCGCCTGCGGGCCGCCCAACAGCTTATCGCCGGAGAAACTCACCAGGCTCACTCCGCTGGCAATCAGCGCCTGCGGCATCGGCTCTTTCGGCAGGCCGTACTGGCTCAAATCGATAAGCGATCCGCTGCCCAAATCGGCCACTACCGGAATACCGTGCTGCTGCCCCATCGCCGCCAGTTCGGCTTCATCCACCGAGGTGGTGAACCCTTCAATGCTGTAGTTGCTGGTATGAACCTTCATCAGCAGCCCGGTATTTTCGTTAATGGCATTCACGTAATCGCGGGGGTGAGTGCGGTTAGTGGTGCCCACTTCGTGCAGTTCACAACCGGCCTGGCGCATCACATCGGGAATACGAAACGCGCCGCCAATCTCCACCAGCTCGCCGCGAGACACCACCACTTCTTTACCGTTCGCCGTTGCCGCCAGCATCAGCAATACAGCTGCGGCATTGTTATTCACAATGCAGGCATCCTCCGCGCCGGTGAGGCGGCACAGCAGCTCAGCCAGTGCGCTATCGCGATGCCCGCGTCCGGCGCCGTCCAGCGAATACTCCAGCGTAACCGGCGCGCGCATCACCTGAGCGACCGCCTCAACCGCCGCTTCAGCCTGAAGCGCACGTCCAAGATTGGTATGCAGGACGGTGCCTGTCAGATTAATCACCGGACGCAACGCGCTGTGCGTGTCGGCAGATAAGCGGCCGGTGACCGCATGCGCCCAGTCCTGACTCCATGCGGGCAGTACGCCGTGTTCACGGATAGCCTGACGGGCTTCCTCCTGCAGTTGGCGCAGCAGATTTACGAGTTGGCTGTGGCCGAATTGTTCAATAAGCGACGTGAACGCCGGGTCGCGCAGCAGACGGTCGGTCGCGGGAATTTGACTGAACAGCGAAGGGTTTTCGGTGGTCATGACTAAGCCTGTGGTTTGCCCCCTCCCGACGGGAGAGGGGTCTTTATGTGCAGGAAGTGTACTGCGATTTTTAGCAGAGCGTTATTGATCGCGTCAGGCTTTTGGTGGTTCAGTGCGAGCAAAACTGTCGCGCTGGAATAACGCTTCCACCAGCTTCACCAGATGCGGACGCGTTGCACACCAACCCGGCGAGAGGTGACGGAAATTGAGATACCCCACGGCACAGGCTGTCGCGATGGTTGCCAGCGTCAGTTCATCGGCCCTGAGCGTGCCATCCGCGGCAAAACCTTCCAGCGCATCCAGACCGCGGCTCATTTTCTCGCGCTGACGCACCAGTTCTTCGGGAGATTGCTGCGCGGCCGGGCGGGCAAGTTCACGCACCGAAACCAGACCCGCATCCATGATCCCATCGGCGAGCGACTCCAGCTGGCGCATTTTCAACGCCGCCCTCGGGTCCTGCGGCACGATGGCAGGCGCGATATCCAGCAGTTCAATGTATTGGGTAATAATGGGGGAGTCGTACCAGCATTCACCGCTGTCGGTCAGCAGCGCGGGCACTTTTCCCAGCGGGTTATATTTCGCGACGCCATTGACGGCGTTGTAGGGCATCTCGTTAATGAACTCAAAAGGGATCCCCTTTTCCAGCAGGATCACCGAGATTTTACGCACAAAGGGGCTGGTATAGCTGCCGATCAGTTTCATCACACTCTCCTTTTCGCCAACAAAGGAATGAGTATGATCTACAACGGGCAAAAGCGCAGCCCCTCTTGCCCGTTTGTAGACTGTAACTTAATGATCCAGGTAGAGATAATGCATCCAGCTTGTCATGCGCAGCAGCACTTTACGCATCACTGACACATGGGAGAAGTGGTCGGAATAGACGGCCACCTGCGCATAAATGCCGTCAGGCAGAGCGTCAACATCGGCATTCGGATCCAGCTCAATGGTGGCAATCACGCCATCCGTCCCCGGCACCACCGATAATGACTGTAAGGCGCCCTGAGCCTGATAAGACCCACCGGGTACGACTGGCAGAATGCTGGTTAATTTCCCACCGAAAACCTGGCCCGGCAGAGCGTTAAACACCACTTCGGCTTCATCCCCTGGTTTCAGACGCAGTAACGAGTTCTGACGGAATTGCGCCACTATCTGCCGTTTCTGTTCTGGGATGAAGACCATGACCGGACGCAGCGGCAGCGCGGCGGCATAGGTCCCTGGGCGAATCAATACCTGAGTGACATAGCCATTGCTGGGCGCACGGATAACGGTCTGATCCAGGTTGTACTTCGCTTCCGTGAGCTGCGCACGCAGTGAGGCAACCTGAGACTGCTCGCCGTTCGACATGCTGTCCAGTTGGCTCTGAATCTGGGTTTGTTCAGCTATTGACCCTTTTACCAACGCATCCTGAGCCAGATAATTTTGCCGGGCGTTGTCGATATCACTCGCAGAGAATGGATTGACCTTCGCCTTGCTGCCTTGCAAATAGCGCTGATAATCTTTGGACAGACGGTCACGCTCTGCTGAAACACGCGTCGTGTTGGCCTGCGCTTCGGAAAGCTGGGCTTTTAACACTTCAATATTGTGTGTGGCGGTGACGAGGTCAGCTTGTAATCGATCCACCCGCGCCTGATAACGCGTCGGGTCGAGTTTAAAGAGCACTTCACCTTTTTTAATCAGCTGATTATTTTTATCCGTTACCTCGCTAACGATTCCGGTCACCTGCGGGGTAATCGGAATCGAAATCACCGCTTTCTGGGCCGTAAAGGTATACGGATGGTTATAGTTCATCAGTAATATCAGGCCGGCAACGATAAATACACCACCTAACGTCGCCGTCGCCAGCGTCCATTGGTTTACCGGGATGCGGAAAATCTTAAATATCGCCCACGCAAAGGCCACATAAGTTAATATGATCAACAGATCCATGATTATTGCTCCGACGTATTCTTCTGGGCGGACGTTTGCACGGCTGCCAGCTTTTGTTCCAGCTCCGCAACACGCTTAGACAGTGCGTCAAGGTCGGGTTTGGTGTCAGGCGTTGGTTCTGACTGTGGCATATGGTTTTGCATCCCCCAGCCACGTTCTGGCTGATACAACGTGGCCCAAATCCACAGGAATGGCCAAATAGCATGGAGCGTAAACAGGCTTATCCACCCCGCTGTGTGGATGGCATCTGCATGGGGATGGTTACGCTTTTTGGCCATATTATAGGGAATATCGTGAATGGCGATAATGCCGTAAAACAGGACCAGAAAAACAAAGATCAATACACCCAGCGCAAAGTAGTTAAGAAACATACTTTCCTCACTTAATACAACAGTAAAAGCTTTAAATAATTAAAACAATAAGCAGGCAAATTAATTCACAACGAACCAGATAGCCCTTACGAATATTTTTGAGCCGGGAGTATTATTTTTTAAGCATTATTTATGCAAGTGAATAAAAGTGACAAAACATATCCTGAATAATAATAGACTTATCTTTACACTTTTGAGCTTACGCCAGCTTTGACTTTTTCGCCATGGGGCCAGAAAAAAATCCATTCAGATGACCGGGTGATGTTGTCGAGAGCAACAAGAGCAGGATGGGCAGAGTTTGCTCTACATCACATCTGCCTGGATCGACGTGAAAATATTTTGTTAACTTCATCACACTCCTCACACAAAGCACCCGGGCACAAATGAGATCCAAATCACAAAATAAGGGTGCTTTTGCGCGTTTTTCACCCTGCGTATTTTTTTTGTCCAACTATTTTGTGATGATGATCACTTCATTAATCACCTCACCCCCTATATTTACGTGACGCGAATCACATTAAATGGCGTCGTCTGGACAGTTGAACGATTCAGTGCCAGATTTCACAGCATCAGAACAGGGTTCGGCTACTTCTGCCGCCGCACGTTAACTATAAGCCTCGGGCCGCAAGCCTCAGCGTAAACAGAAGAAGGGGTGTTTTATGTCATCCGATTTCAAGATCAAAGTACAAAGCTTTGGTCGATTCCTCAGCAATATGGTGATGCCAAATATCGGCGCGTTTATCGCGTGGGGTATCATCACCGCGTTATTTATTCCAACAGGATGGTTACCAAACGAAACGCTGGCGAAACTGGTCGGCCCGATGATCACCTATCTGCTGCCACTGCTCATCGGTTATACCGGTGGTCGTCTGGTCGGCGGTGACCGCGGTGGTGTGGTCGGTGCGATTACCACGATGGGTGTTATCGTGGGTGCGGATATGCCGATGTTCCTCGGCGCAATGATTGCCGGTCCTCTGGGCGGTTGGGCAATTAAGAAATTCGACGTTTGGGTAGACGGTAAGATCAAATCCGGTTTCGAAATGCTGGTGAATAACTTCTCCGCTGGCATCATCGGGATGATCCTCGCCATCCTCGCATTCCTCGGCATTGGTCCTGCGGTTGAAGTGCTGTCTAAACTGCTGGCCGCGGGCGTTAACTTCATGGTTGCGCACGACATGCTGCCACTGGCGTCTATCTTTGTTGAGCCAGCGAAAATCCTGTTCCTCAACAACGCCATTAACCACGGTATCTTCTCACCGCTGGGTATTCAGCAGTCTCACGACCTCGGCAAGTCCATCTTCTTCCTGATTGAAGCCAACCCGGGTCCGGGTATGGGCGTCCTGCTGGCGTACATGTTCTTTGGTCGCGGCAGCGCTAAACAGTCTGCTGGCGGCGCGGCTATCATCCACTTCCTGGGCGGTATCCACGAAATTTACTTCCCGTACGTACTGATGAACCCACGTCTGATCCTGGCCGTTATCCTCGGCGGTATGACGGGCGTCTTCACCCTGACCATGCTGAACGGCGGCCTGGTGTCTCCGGCTTCCCCAGGTTCTATCCTGGCCGTGCTGGCGATGACCCCGAAAGGCGCGTACTTCGCTAACATCGCGGCAATCTGTGCGGCAATGGCAGTCTCCTTCGCCGTCTCGGCTGTCCTGCTGAAAACCAGCAAAGTGAAAGAAGAAGATGACATCGAAGCGGCGACCCGTCGTATGCAGGACATGAAAGCAGAATCCAAAGGTGCAGCGAACCCGCTGACCGCGGGTGATGTGACTAACGACCTGAGCCACGTGCGTAAAATCATCGTTGCCTGTGACGCCGGTATGGGTTCCAGCGCAATGGGTGCAGGTGTGCTGCGTAAGAAAGTGCAGGACGCGGGTCTGACTCAGATTTCCGTGACCAACACCGCGATCAACAACCTGCCGCCGGATGTGGACCTGGTGATTACTCACCGCGACCTGACCGAGCGTGCAATGCGTCAGGTACCGCAGGCACAGCATATTTCACTGACTAACTTCCTCGACAGTGGTCTGTACACCAGCCTGACAGAACGTCTGGTTGCGGCACAGCGTCATGAAGATAACGAAGTCAAAGTACGTGAAACCTTGCAAGGCAGCTTTGAGCAGGACGACAGCCATCTGTTCAAGCTCGGCGCGGAAAACATCTTCCTCGGCTGCAAAGCGTTCAGCAAAGAAGAAGCCATCCGTTTTGCCGGTGAGCAGCTGGTGAAAGGCGGCTACGTTGAGCCGGAATATGTTGCAGCGATGCTGGAACGTGAAAAACTGACCCCGACTTATCTGGGTGAGTCCATCGCGGTACCGCACGGCACCATCGAAGCGAAAGACCGCGTGCTGAAAACCGGCGTGGTATTCTGCCAGTACCCTGATGGCGTGCGCTTCGGCGAAGAGCCTGATGACATCGCCCGTCTGGTGATTGGTATCGCAGCACGCAATAACGAGCACATTCATGTGATTACCAGCCTGACCAACGCGCTGGACGATGAATCCGTTATCGAGCGTCTGGCGACCACCCACAGCGTGGCTGAAGTGCTGGCCCTGATTTCGGGTAACAAGCAATAACGGACGCATATCCCCTAAATAATTCGAGTTGCAGAAAGGCGGCTCCGCAGAGAATCCCCAGGAGCTTACTTGAGTAAGTGACTGGGGTGAGCGAGGACAGCCAACGCATCTGCTGCTCGAAGTATGACGGGGATACTCTCTCCCGAAAGGGAGAGGGTTCGGGTGAGGGACTTTGGATCTGCCCTCACCCGAGCCCTCTCGGGTAAAAACATTGATGAAGGTTAATACTATGAAAGCATTACATTTTGGCGCAGGTAATATCGGACGTGGCTTTATCGGCAAACTGTTGGCTGACGCCGGGATCACTCTGACGTTCGCCGATGTGAATCAGGTGGTTCTCGATGCCCTGAATGCCCGTCATAGCTATCAGGTGCACGTGGTTGGCGAGAATGAGCAGGTGGAAACCGTTTCTGGCGTGAACGCCGTCAGCAGCATCGGTGATGAGGTGGTTGGCCTGATTGCTGAGGTTGATCTGGTCACGACGGCTGTCGGTCCGGTTGTGCTTGAGCGTATCGCGCCTGCCATTGCTAAAGGTCTGGCTCAACGTAAAGCCGCTGGCAATAACACGCCGTTGAATATCATCGCCTGTGAAAACATGGTTCGCGGTACCACGCAGCTGAAAGGTCACGTAGAAGCCGCTCTGGCAGATGAAGATAAAGCCTGGGTTGCAGAGCACGTAGGCTTTGTCGATTCTGCCGTTGATCGTATCGTGCCACCGTCAGAATCGGCCACCAACGACCCGCTGGAAGTGACCGTAGAAACCTTCAGCGAGTGGATTGTCGATAAGACACAATTCAAGGGTGCACTGCCGACGATTCCTGGAATGGAATTAACTGATAACCTGATGGCATTTGTGGAACGCAAGCTCTTCACGCTGAACACGGGTCATGCTATAACCGCCTACCTCGGTAAGCTGGCAGGTCATCAGACCATTCGCGATGCGATCCTGGATGAAACCATCCGTGCCGTGGTGAAAGGCGCGATGGAAGAGAGCGGCGCGGTGCTGATTAAACGTTACGGTTTTGATGCCGATAAACACGCTGCCTACATCCAGAAAATCCTCGGACGCTTTGAGAACCCGTATCTGAAAGATGACGTTGAGCGCGTTGGCCGTCAGCCACTGCGTAAGCTGAGTGCGGGCGACCGTCTGATTAAACCGCTGCTCGGCACCCTGGAATACGGTCTGCCACATGCCAATCTGGTGAAAGGCATTGCGGGTGCGATGCATTACCGTAGCGAGCAGGATCCGCAGGCGATTGAACTGGCGCAGCTGATTGCGGAGAATGGCCCTCAGGGCGCACTGGCGCAGGTATCCGGGCTGGATGCCAGCAGCGACGTGGTCGTGGAGGCAGTGAACGCATACAACGCGACCAAATGACGCAAGACCCGGTGCTGCTCATCGAGCAGCACCTCAACAAAAGATTGTCAGATATGCAGGCAATAATGGAAAAAACACAGGCCTTTGAAAACCGTGTGCTTGAGCGTCTGAATGCTGGCAAAACCGTACGAAGCTTCTTGATTGCCGCGGTGGAACTGCTGACTGAAGCGGTCAATATGCTGGTGCTTCAGGTGTTCCGCAAAGACGATTACGCGGTGAAGTACGCCGTAGAGCCCCTGCTGGACGGCGAAGGGCCATTAGGCGATCTGTCGGTGCGTCTGAAGCTCATCTATGGTCTTGGCGTGATCAGCCGTGTCGAATACGAAGATGCAGAACTGCTGATGGCTCTGCGTGAAGAGCTGAATCATGACGGCAATGAATACGCCTTTACCGATGATGAAATCCTCGGTCCGTTTGGTGAGCTGCACTGCGTGACAGCGCTGCCGCCACAGCCTCTGTTCGACAATAGCGATGCCGAACTCTACGCCATGCAAAAGCAGCGCTATCAGCAGGTTGTGCGTTCCACGATGGTACTTTCTCTTACAGAGCTGATTTCACGCATCAGCCTGAAAAAAGCCTTCCAGAAGTAAACCGCCTACTGCTCTGTTTCCTGCTCGCATTCCGGTTTGTACAGCGCCCGATAATACTCAAGTCTTTCCAGGAACTGGCCTTCCTTCTCTTTCGGGATCTGTTCCGGCACACGGTTTGTCCGTGGTGATTTTTTCAGATATTCCACAAATGCCTGGCTGGAAGCCATGAAATCCACCGCTTTGTCGATGAGAAGCGGAACATTTTCGCCAATCTTAGCCATACGTCACCTCCATTTGGATAACCTCCCTTCAAGCCTGGTCAAACGGTCGTCTTACCGTTGGGGAAAACGTGCTTTTTTAGCGGCTTAAAAGCTCAAAATGAGAACTGTTCGTCATCTTTGAGATTATTTTTTATTTTCAATGCATTAGAAATAGAACATACGCATTAAAGCGCCTCAGAAAAAAGTAAATGGCGATAATTAACTATCAGGAACAGCCCTCAACGCGCATACTATGAGGCATTGAGACTCTTTTACACGTAAAAGCAGAGACTATGAAAGAAGTAGAAAAGAACGAAATTAAACGCCTGAGCGACCGTCTGGACGCGATTCGTCACCTGCAGCCAACCCTCTCTCTGGTGGATGACGCAGAGAAGTATGCGGAGCTGGAAAAAGAGAAAGCGACGCTGGAAACAGAAATCGCGCGCCTGCGCGAAGTGTATGGCCAGAAGCTGAGCAAAGAAGCACAGAAACTGGCTGACATGCCGTTCCGCCGCGCTATCACCAAAAAAGAGCAGGCCGATATGGGCAAGCTGAAGAAAAGCGTCCGTGGCCTGGTGGTTATCCATCCGATGACCGCGCTGGGTCGCGAGATGGAACTGAAAGAAATGACGGGTTTCGCGAAAACCGAATTCTGATCGCCTGACCTCTTCTCTTTTTAATACCCTCTCGCCTGGAGAGGGTATTCGCTTGAATTGGCCCAACCAATCCCTCCCTCTTCTGTCTGTCCCCTCACAGTTCTGCGATCGCATCCTCTCCTTGCATTGCCTGATATCAACATATAGTTAACCATTCCATATCATCAATCTCACAAAGCAGCATTGGCAGGACCACTTTTACATGAGGGTACTTCCCCGACGTCTAACGGATGACATTGCCGATCGTGTGTGTCGGTTAATTGAAGAACAGAATCTGGAAGCCGGAATGCGGCTGCCTGCAGAACGCCAGCTGTCGCAACAGCTTGGTGTCTCCCGCAACTCCTTGCGGGAAGCGCTGGCAAAATTGGTGAGCGAAGGGCTGCTGGTCAGTCGTCGCGGAGGCGGGACTTTTGTTCGCTGGCAGCATGAGCCCTGGTCCGAACAGAATATTGTCCAGCCGCTCAGAAGCCTGCTGGCTGACGATCCTGACTACAGCTTTGATATTCTCGAGGCCCGTCATGCCATCGAAGGCAGCACCGCGTGGCACGCCGCTTTACGGCTACAGAGTCCGATAAAGAGAAAATCCGCCTCTGCTATGAGGCCACGCTCAGCGATGACCCGGATTTGGCATCTCAGGCTGACGTGCGTTTCCACCTTGCCATCGCCGAGGCCTCGCACAACGTCGTGCTGCTCCAGACCATGCGTGGCTTCTTTGAGCTGCTGGAATCCTCCGTGAAACAGAGCCGCCAGCGGATGTATCAGGTTCCACCCGTATTCGCCAAACTCACCGAGCAGCATCAGGCCGTGCTGGGTGCCATTCTTTCAGGTGATGCCGACGGCGCACGCAGCGCCATGATGGCCCATCTGGGGTTTGTCCACGCCACCATTAAACAATTCGATGAAGACCAGGCTCGCCAGGCGCGCATTACCCGCCTGCCTGATGCCCACCTCACGCCGTCCAGGGAGAACAAGTCATGATCATTTCCGCCGCCAGCGATTACCGTGCCGCCGCCCAGCGAATTCTGCCGCCGTTTTTGTTCCACTACATCGACGGAGGGGCTTATTCGGAACATACCCTTCGCCGCAATGTAGAAGATTTGTCGCAGGTGGCGCTACGCCAGCGTGTGCTGAAAAACATGTCTGACCTGAGCCTTGAAACGACGCTATTTAACGAAAAACTGTCGATGCCGGTCGCGCTGGCTCCGGTCGGCCTGTGTGGCATGTATGCGCGTCGTGGTGAGGTTCAGGCCGCAGGTGCAGCCGATGCGAAAGGCATTCCGTTTACGCTCTCAACGGTTTCCGTGTGTCCGATTGAAGAAGTCGCGCCAACCATTAAGCGCCCGATGTGGTTCCAGCTTTATGTGCTGCGTGACCGTGGCTTTATGCGTAATGCGCTCGAACGCGCGAAAGCCGCGGGCTGTTCTACGTTGGTCTTTACCGTGGATATGCCAACGCCAGGAGCCCGTTATCGCGATGCGCATTCCGGTATGAGTGGCCCGAACGCGGCGCTACGCCGTTACTGGCAGGCTGCCACGCATCCTCAGTGGGCCTGGGACGTGGGCCTGAACGGCCGTCCGCACGATTTAGGCAATATCTCCACCTATCTCGGAAAGCCGACGGGGTTAGAGGATTATATTGGCTGGCTGGCGAACAATTTCGATCCGTCGATTTCGTGGAAAGACCTCGAGTGGATCCGCGAATTCTGGGATGGCCCGATGGTGATCAAAGGGATCCTCGATCCGGAGGATGCGCGTGATGCGGTACGTTTTGGTGCCGATGGCATAGTGGTCTCAAACCATGGCGGCCGTCAGCTGGATGGCGTACTCTCCTCCGCCCGTGCACTTCCGGCCATTGCTGATGCGGTGAAAGGGGACATCGCGATCCTGGCCGACAGCGGCATTCGCAACGGCCTGGACGTGGTACGCATGATTGCGCTGGGTGCCGACAGCGTGCTGCTGGGCCGCGCTTATTTGTACGCGCTGGCCACGCACGGCGGTGCAGGCGTAGCGAATTTGCTGAATCTGATTGAGAAAGAGATGAAAGTGGCAATGACGCTGACCGGGGCCAAATCTATCAGCGAGATTTCCCGTGATTCTTTGGTGCAGGAGGCGAAGCAGCTGGCGGCGGCGCTCGCGCCTGTTGCTCGTGGAGATGCGGCTTAAGATTTTCCCCCTCTCCCTAACCCTCTCCCAAAGGGAGAGGGAACAGAACGAGTGTGGGCTCGGTTTCCTCCCTCTCCTTTTGGGGTCATCCTGAAATTCTGCTATTCTCCCCCGCAATTAAGGGGGGCAGCATGCTTAACATCGTTTTATTCGAACCAGAAATTCCACCGAATACCGGCAACATTATTCGCCTCTGTGCCAACACCGGGTTTCGCCTGCATATCATTGAGCCGATGGGCTTCACCTGGGACGATAAGCGCCTGCGTCGCGCGGGGCTGGACTACCATGAATTCACTGCCGTGAAACGTCACGCTGACTATGCTGCTTTCGTCGAAGCCGAGCAGCCACAGCGCCTGTTTGCCCTGACCACCAAAGGCACACCGGCGCACAGCGCCGTGAGCTATCAGGAGGGGGATTTCCTGATGTTTGGTCCTGAGACTCGTGGCCTGCCCGCCAGCATTCTTGACGCCCTGCCGCCGGAGCAAAAAATTCGTATTCCAATGATGCCGGACAGCCGCAGCATGAACCTGTCAAATGCGGTATCGGTGGTGGTGTATGAGGCGTGGCGCCAGCTAGGGTACCCTGGCGCGGTGTTACGCAGTTAAACGACTTGCCGGGTGGCGGCTACGCCTGACCCGGCCTACAAATCAGATACCGTCGCCAAACTCAAAGGTATGGTGTATGCCGTTGAAGTGCTGATCCATATCCATCGACGGTTTGTCGCTGTCAGGTTTACCGACGATGCGCGCGGGTACGCCCGCGGCAGTGGTGTGCGGCGGTACGGGTTGCAGAACAACAGAACCCGCGCCAATCTTCGCGCCACGCCCGACTTCGATATTGCCGAGGATTTTCGCTCCAGCGCCAATCATCACGCCCTCGCGGATTTTCGGATGGCGGTCACCGCTGGTTTTGCCGGTCCCGCCGAGCGTTACCGACTGCAAAATCGAAACGTCATCTTCAATCACTGCCGTTTCACCGACAACAATCCCGGTGGCATGGTCGAGCATGATGCCACGGCCAATTTTCGCCGCAGGGTGAATATCGACCTGGAACGTAACGGAAACCTGATTTTGCAGGAAAATCGCTAACGCGCGACGTCCCTGATTCCACAGCCAGTGGCCGATGCGATAAGCCTGCAATGCGTGAAAGCCTTTCAGGTACAGCAATGGCGTGGAGTATTTGTCTACCGCCGGATCTCGGGTACGCACGGCCTGGATATCACAGGCAGCAGAGGCGATCATTTCAGGATCGGCAGCATAAGCCTCTTCCACCACTTCACGAATGGCGATGGCAGGCATAATCGAGGAGGCAAGCTTGTTTGCGAGCATGTAGCTCAGCGCGCTGCCGAGATTTTCGTGCTTGAGGAGCGTGGCGTGGTAGAAGCTGGCAAGCATGGGCTCGCAGTCAGCCAGCGCGCGGGCTTCGGCTTTGATATTGTTCCAGACGATGTCCAGTTCTTCACACGGCATTGCAAACTCCAGCAGCGATGATAATGACCGGTCAGTTCTGCGCTGACCGGGCCATTCGGATGACGACATTCCCTGGGACTAGTGGTGGCTGCGCTCTTCCTTGCTGGCACGACCCAATAAGGTCAATGCTGCCTCGCGCGCGTTTTTTCCGCAATACAATACCTGATAAATTTCCTCGGTTATTGGCATTTCGACACCAAAACGGTGTGCAAGTGCCCTTACCTCTTTGGTATTGCGATAGCCTTCAACCACCTGACCAATCTCATCCTGTGCGCTTTGCACATCTTTGCCCTTGCCGAGCATCATGCCAAAGCGGCGGTTACGTGATTGGTTATCGGTACAGGTCAGCACCAGGTCGCCAAGCCCGGCCATGCCCATGAAGGTGGAAGGATCCGCCCCCAATGCCGCACCAAGACGTGACATCTCGGCGAGACCACGGGTGATCAGCGCCGTACGCGCATTCGCACCGAAGCCGATACCATCAGACATACCGGCACCAATCGCAATAACGTTTTTCACCGCCCCGCCCAGCTGAACACCGATAAAATCTGGGTTGCTGTAGACGCGGAAGCTTTTCCCGCAGTGCAGCAGCTTTTGCAGATCTTCTGCAAACTGGGGATCGGTAGACGCCAGCGCAATCGCCGTCGGCATACCCGCGGCCAATTCTTTAGCAAAGGTCGGCCCGGAAATGACTGCCAGAGGCATTTTCTCGCCCAGGGCTTCACGCGCAACGTCCTGCAAAAGACGCCCCGTTTCCGCTTCAAGGCCTTTCGTCGCCCACACGACTCGCGCTTCCGGACGCAGCAGCGGTTTCAACTGACTCAGCACCTGGCCAAACACATGGCTCGGCACCACGACCAGAATATCCCGGCTGGCGGCCAGGGCCGTCGCGAGATCGGTTTCGAGGTGTAGCGTATCAGGGAAAGGCACATCAGGAAGGAAAGCCGTATTGCAGCGATCGTGCTGCAGGCGCTCTATATGTTTTGGATCATGGCCCCAAAGGACAACGTTGTGGCCATTTCTTGCCAGCGTGATGGCAAGAGCGGTGCCGTACGAGCCGGCACCGATCACAGTCATTGCAGCATTAAATGCGTTCATCAGGCATCCTGATGTTGTTCAGCACCTTCGCCAGTCTGCTGCTGCAGATAGTTCATAAACAGCGCATCAAAGTTCACTGGCGCAAGGTTCAGTTGCGGGAAAGTACCGCGAGAAACCAGGCTGGTGATGCATTCGCGTGCATATGGGAACAGGATGTTCGGGCAGTATGCACCCAGGCAATGCGCCATCTGAGTCCCTTCGATACCTTCGATGGAGAAAATACCACCCTGCTGAACTTCACACAGGAACGCAGTTTCTTCGCCCAGAGACGCCGTTACGGTCACACGCAGTACGACTTCGTATACGCCTTCAGCCAGTTGGGTAGAAGCCGTATCCAGATCAAGTTTAACCTCTGGCTGCCAGTCTTTCTGGAAAACGTGTGGCGCATTTGGTGCTTCAAAGGAAACGTCTTTGGTGTAGATACGCTGAATCTGGAAAGCCATTTCGGTGTTATTTTGTTCTGACATCTTTTCTGTCCTTAAAAGGGATTATCGCAGCAGGGGATCAAGTCCACCACGCGCGTCAAGTGCATACAAGTCGTCACAGCCGCCAATGTGCTGTGCATCAATAAAAATCTGCGGCACCGTGGTACGGCCACTACGTTCAATCATTTCTTCGCGCTTCTCAGCGTTGCCGTCGATAGGCAGTTCCTGGAAGCTGACGCCCTTCTCATTCAGCAGCGCTTTTGCGCGGTGGCAGAACGGACACGTTGCTTTCGTGTAGATCTCAATATTGGCCATGACGTTACCTCAGAATGTTACTTACCACGAACCAGCGGCAGGTTTTCACCACTCCAGCCCGCAATGCCTTCTTTCAGGACGAACACGCGCTCAAAGCCCGCTTTGCTCAGTCCATTTGCTGGCTCCTGAGCCTGCATACCAGAACCATCCACAACAATGATGGGTTTGTCTTTGTGTTTTTCAAGCTCGCCCACGTTGTTGGCTTTGATTTCGGTCGGCAGCAGGTTAACGGAACCTGCAATATGGCCTTTACGGAAATCGTCACGCTGACGCAGGTCCACTACGACGGCCTCTTCTTTGTTGATAAGACGCGTCGCTTCACCGCGGGTGATCACTTTAATCTTCGAGGTTAACCCTTTGAATGTAGTGACCAGAACAGCGGCCAGTAAACCAACCCAGGCAATGCTCAAAACGGGATGGCGGCTCACAAATTGCATAATTTCTTGCATGGGGGGGTGTAACTCCCAACTAATGATTAAAATTTAGAGGATGGAGTATACCTGTGCGTGGTGGCAAATACAGCAAGTGCGCCTAAGCTAATCCATTTTATGCGGCCTGGAACGAAAAATTCAGGCCAAAAATAATCAAACAGAAGGGTCTGCGGGTCGAACTTTGATCTTCTGAGGCAGATTTATCGATTCAGCTGTAGTAAAATTACGCAAATTTTTTACTCTTGTGAGCATGAGGTTGTCGCAATGTCTGTTACTAAAAAACCGATGGTATTGGTGATTCTGGATGGCTACGGCTATCGCGAAGACCAGCAGGATAACGCGATTTTCAACGCGAAAACGCCCGTTATGGATAACCTGTGGGCCAAACGTCCACACACGCTGATCGATGCTTCCGGCCTGGAAGTCGGTCTGCCAGATCGCCAGATGGGCAACTCTGAAGTGGGTCACGTAAACCTCGGCGCTGGCCGCATTGTTTACCAGGATCTGACGCGCCTGGATGTTGAAATTAAAGAACGTACCTTCTTCGATAACAGCGTGCTGGCCGGTGCAGTAGATAAAGCCGTTGCCGCAGGTAAAGCTGTTCACATCATGGGTCTGCTCTCCGCGGGTGGCGTTCACAGCCACGAAGATCACATCATGGCGATGGTTGAACTGGCCGCTGAACGTGGCGCAGAGAAAATCTATCTGCATGCGTTCCTCGATGGCCGCGATACGCCACCTCGCAGCGCTGAGTCTTCACTGAAAAAATTCGAAGACAAATTTGCCGCGCTGGGCAAAGGCCGCGTTGCGTCCATCATTGGTCGTTACTACGCCATGGACCGCGACAACCGTTGGGATCGCGTTGAGCAAGCTTACGACCTGATGACGCTGGCAAAAGGCGAGTTCCAGTACGATTCTGCTGTTGCGGGTCTGGAAGCGGCTTATGCTCGTGACGAAAACGACGAGTTCGTGAAAGCGTCCGTGATTCGCGCTGAAGGCCAGCCGGATGCAGCAATGGAAGACGGCGATGCGCTGATTTTCATGAACTTCCGTGCTGACCGTGCCCGTGAAATCACCCGTGCGTTCGTCGGCAAAGACTTCGACGGCTTCGCGCGTAAGAAAGTGGTCAACCTCGACTACATCATGCTGACCCAGTACGCGGCAGACATTGAAGCGCCTTCTGCCTACCCACCAGCGTCTCTTGCCAATACCTTTGGTGAGTGGATGGCGAAGAATGACAAAACGCAGCTGCGTATCTCAGAAACTGAGAAATATGCGCACGTGACCTTCTTCTTCAACGGCGGCGTTGAAGAGTCTTTCGCAGGTGAAGAACGCATTCTGATCAACTCCCCGAAAGTGGCAACCTACGACCTGCAGCCAGAAATGAGTTCTGCAGAACTGACCGAGAAGCTGGTCGGTGCTATCAAAGGTGGCCAGTTCGACGCGATTATCTGTAACTATCCGAACGGCGATATGGTCGGCCATACCGGCGTGATGGAAGCGGCAGTTAAGGCTATCGAAGCGCTGGATCACTGCATCGACGAAGTGACCAAAGCGGTTGAATCCGTTGGCGGCCAGCTGCTGATCACCGCAGACCACGGCAACGCAGAACAGATGCGTGACCCGTCTACCGGCCAGGCGCATACCGCGCATACCAACCTGCCAGTTCCACTGATCTACGTTGGCGACAAAGCGCTGAAAGCGGTGGAAGGCGGCAAGCTGTCTGATATCGCACCGACGATGCTGACGCTGATGGGGATGGAAATCCCGGAAGAGATGACTGGCAAGCCGCTGTTCATCGTGGAATAATCCCTCCCCATGAGGGGAAAGGCGATTTTTTCAAATACATGGATCGCGACGGCTGTCCGATCCATTTGTTACGCCAGCGCATTTAGCGCTGGCGTATTGCTGTGCACCACGTCCGCTCATGCTGACGATCGCGCACAGCTGCAATCTATTCAGGCCGACATCGCCGCGAAAGAGCGTGCGGTTCGCCAACAGCAACAACAACGCTCCGCCTTACTTACCCAACTAAGATCGCAGGAAGTGGCGATTGCCGCTGCCGCCCGTAAACTTCGCGATACTCAGAACACCCTCGCCGATCTCAATAAGCAGGTTGATGCGATGAACGCGTCAATCGCAAAACTCGAAAAGCAAAAAGCCCAGCAGGAACAAAATCTTGCCGCTCAGCTTGATGCCGCATTTCGTCAGGGTGAGCATACCGGGATTCAGCTGATTCTCAGCGGTGAAGAGAGCCAGCGCGGGCAACGCCTGCAGGCTTACTTCGGCTATCTCAATCAGGCCCGTCAGGAAACCATCGCGGAGTTGAAACAGACGCGCGAAGAGGTCACCTCACAGAAAGCCGAGCTCGAAGAGAAGCAAACCGAGCAGCAGACGCTGGTTTATGAGCAGAAAGCGCAGCAGGCGAAACTTGAGCAGGCGCGTAACGAACGTAAGAAAACGCTCGCCGGGCTGGATTCCTCCATTCAGGAAGGGCAGCAACAGCTCAGCGAGCTGCGTGCTAACCAGTCACGCTTGCAAAGCAGTATCGCGCGTGCAGAAGCCGCGGCCAGGGCAAGAGCAGAGAAAGAAGCTCGGGACGCTCAGGCCGTTCGCGATCGCCAGCAGGACGCCTCCCGCAAAGGCACCACCTACAAACCGTCCGAAAGTGAACGCTCTCTGATGTCGCGTACCGGTGGTCTGGGTGCGCCGCGCGGACAAGCTTTTTGGCCAGTACGTGGCCCAACGCTGCATCGCTATGGCGAACAATTGCAGGGTGAGCTACGTTGGAAAGGGATGGTTATCGGTGCGTCTGAAGGCACCGAGGTCAAAGCTATCGCCGACGGTCGGGTGATCCTCGCCGACTGGCTTCAGGGCTACGGACTGGTGGTCGTGGTGGAGCACGGCAAAGGCGATATGAGTCTCTATGGCTATAACCAGAGCGCGCTGGTCAGCGTCGGAACTCAGGTTCGCGCCGGTCAGCCGATTGCCCTTGTGGGCAGCAGTGGCGGCCAGGGCCGGCCATCACTCTACTTCGAAATTCGCCGCCAGGGTCAGGCGGTCAATCCACAGCCGTGGTTGGGAAGATAAGTTTTGCTTCAATTTCGCACACTTGCGTTATCCATCACCGCCGCTCTGGCGATGGTGGCTCCGGTCCATGCCGGAAAACTCGCCATTGTCATTGATGATTTTGGCTACCGTCCTCAGCAGGAAAATCAGGTGTTGGCCATGCCGAACACCGTCTCCGTCGCCGTACTCCCGAATGCGCCTCACGCCCGTGAAATGGCAACAAAAGCGCACAATGGCGGGCATGAAGTTCTGATTCATCTGCCAATGGCACCGCTGAGCAAACAGCCGTTGGAAAAAGATACCCTACGCCCCGACATGAGCAGTGATGAGATTGAGCGCATCATCCGTGATGCCGTGGGGAAAGTACCGTACGCTGTGGGTCTGAATAACCACATGGGCAGCGCGATGACCTCCAGCCTGTTCGGCATGCAAAAAGTCATGCAGGCGCTTAGTCACTACAACTTCTACTTTCTCGACAGCATGACCATCGGCAACAGTCAGTCGATGCGGGCCGCCGCCGGAACGGGCGTGAAGGTCATTAAGCGCCGGGTCTTCCTGGACGACACGCAAAACGAGGCGGATATTCGTTTCCAGTTTAACCGTGCCGTTCAGCTGGCCAGACGCAACGGCTCGGCCATTGCCATCGGTCACCCGCATCCGACCACGGTTCGCGTCCTGCAACAGATGATCTATACCCTGCCACCGGATATTACGCTGGTGCGTCCGAGCAGCCTGCTTAATGAACCTCAGGTGGATACCTCCACACCGAATAACGCGATCCCAGTTCAGCCAACGGCCCCGCGAAACCCGTTCCGCGGCGTGAAGCTGTGTAAACCGAAGCAACCTCAGCAGCCGGTATATGCCGACCGTTACTTTGCTGTGTTAGGTGAAAGCATTGCTCACAGCACGCTGGTGCAGTACTTCCAACTGCAGTGGGAAGGCTGGCAGCCTAAGGCCTGAATTCACATCTGACGGGAGTCGGAGCGCTTTTCTGCGACGACTCTCTTTTGTGAATCATGGAAATACCAGGCTTTAAAATATTTCAGAAAACTGTAGAGCGTGGCATAAAGCCCCGTCACAGCACCCACTTTCCCTTTCCGCCACGCGCCACTGAACAAATACCATTTAAAGAAGGCGCCGATCGCACTTATCACCCCGCGCCCCAAAGAAGGCCGAATTTTCTTATATTTAACCAGACGCGTGGTATAGCTATTTAATTTGCTGAACACCTCGTGTAAAGACCAAAAGGTATCATGTCGGACATGGCCTTCTATTCTGAATGTCTGAGTATTTCCCTCAACCTGATCGTCCACAGGGCGAAGGTTGAACCGAGCGTGATGGCGATTAAAAAGACGAACGGGGTAATCAGGAGAAGAAACAGGGTAGATCGTACGTATCTCTTCGCCCAGCACATACCAATGGCGCGTGATACGCCAGCCATGTTGAGGGGAAGGCTCTACCCCGGCTTTTAGTGTCTGGATAAACTGAATGGTACGCTCGTCGAGGATCTCATCGCTGTCCATGCATAATACCCAGTCATGTGATGCCAGGTTAATAGCAATATTCATCTGTTCCCCATGCATACGATATTTATTATGTACTGGGGATAATCCATATTTCTGACAAATAGTTAATGTGTTATCTGTACTACCTGAGTCTACGACAATAATTTCATCCGCCACCCTCATTAAGGGAGGAATGACCTCATCGAGTAACCTTTCTGAATTAAATGTTAACAGACAAACGGTAAGTTTGAACATTTCACCCTAACCTGACTATTTTATTCCCGGAATGTTTTGGCAGTATAATTCTTATTACTACCGCTAAAAAACAGTCGAATTCACAGTTTGATGATGCGGACAGCAATTGGGTGATTATAAGTCAGAATCAGGGCGGATCCGCGGATAATCTGTCGGATGCAGATGAAAGAAGAGTCCAAAAATAAATTAAGGGGCCGGAAGGCCCCTTAGGTCGGGATGCGGCTTAATCCCAGCTCAGGATAACTTTCCCTGATTGCCCTGAACGCATCGCGTCAAAGCCTTGCTGGAAGTCATCAATACCGAAGCGATGGGTAATGATTGGGGAGAGATCGAGGCCAGACTGAATCAGTGCCGCCATCTTGTACCAGGTTTCGAACATCTCACGGCCATAGATGCCTTTGATGAACAGACCTTTGAAGATGACTTTGGTCCAGTCGATGGACATGTCTGACGGAGGAATACCCAGCATCGCAATACGCCCGCCGTGGTTCATGGTATCGAGCATGGTGCGGAACGCCGGTGGCGCACCGGACATCTCCAGACCCACGTCAAACCCTTCCGTCATACCGAGCTCAGCCATAACGTCCGTCAGGTTCTCTTTAGAGACGTTAACTGCTTTGGTGACGCCCATTTTGCGCGCCAGATCCAGGCGGTATTCATTCACATCGGTGATCACCACATTGCGTGCGCCGACGTGTTTTGCCACGGCTGCCGCCATGATACCGATCGGGCCCGCGCCAGAAACCAGCACATCTTCGCCCACCAGATCGAACGACAGCGCAGTGTGCACCGCGTTACCAAACGGGTCAAAAATGGATGCCAAATCGTCGGAAATGTTGTCCGGGATTTTGAACGCGTTGAATGCAGGGATCACCAGATATTCTGCAAAGCAGCCAGGGCGGTTAACACCCACCCCGATGGTATTGCGACACAGGTGTGTGCGGCCCGCACGGCAGTTGCGGCAGTGCCCGCAGGTGATGTGGCCTTCGCCAGAAACGCGATCGCCAATCTTAAAGCCCTTCACTTCCTGGCCGATGCCAACCACTTCGCCGACGTATTCATGACCGACAACCATCGGAACCGGAATGGTTTTCTGTGACCAGTCGTCCCAGTTGTAGATATGCACATCGGTGCCGCAGATTGCCGTTTTGCGAATTTTAATCAGCAGATCGTTATGCCCGACTTCCGGTTGCGGAACGTCGTTCATCCAAATCCCTTCTTCGGCTTTCAGTTTCGATAATGCTTTCATCTCACATCCTCAGGCAATCACGCCCAGTTGCTTACCGATGCGGGTAAACGCGTCCACCGCACGTTCAATTTGCTCAGGGGTATGCGCCGCAGACATCTGGGTGCGGATACGCGCCTGACCTTTTGGCACCACCGGATAGAAGAAACCGGTGACGTAAATCCCTTCTTTTTGCAGTTCGCGCGCAAAGTCCTGCGCGACGGTTGCTTCTCCCAGCATCACCGGAATGATGGCGTGATCGGCACCCGCCAGGGTAAATCCTGCTGCCGTCATTTTTTCACGGAACAGACGCGCGTTGCTCCACAGGCGATCGCGCAGATCGGCCCCTGATTCCACCATTTCGAGGACTTTGATGGAGGCAGACACAATAGCCGGTGCCAGCGAGTTAGAGAACAGATACGGGCGGGAGCGCTGACGCAGCCATTCGACCACTTCCTTACGCGCAGCGGTGTAACCACCGGATGCGCCACCCAGCGCTTTACCCAGCGTACCGGTGATGATGTCTACACGACCCATAACTTCACAGTATTCATGGGAACCGCGACCGTTCTCACCGACAAAGCCGACGGCGTGGGAGTCATCGACCATGACCAGCGCATCGTATTTATCCGCCAGGTCACATACGCCTTTCAGATTAGCAATCACGCCGTCCATCGAGAACACGCCGTCAGTGGCGATCAGCACGTGACGGGCACCCGCTTCACGGGCTTCTTTCAGACGCGCTTCCAGTTCCTGCATGTCGTTATTGGCATAACGGAAGCGTTTCGCTTTACACAGACGCACACCGTCGATAATGGACGCATGGTTCAGGGCATCGGAAATAATGGCATCTTCCGCACCCAGCAGCGTTTCAAACAGACCGCCGTTGGCATCGAAGCAAGAAGAGTAAAGAATGGCATCTTCCATGCCGAGGAAATCAGCCAGTTTTTTCTCAAGCACTTTGTGGCTGTCCTGGGTCCCGCAGATAAAGCGCACGGAGGCCATGCCGAAGCCATGGCTGTCCATGCCTGCTTTTGCGGCCGCAATCAGTTCCGGGTGGTTTGCCAGACCCAGATAGTTGTTGGCGCAGAAGTTGATGACATGACTTCCGTCACCGACGGTAATGTCCGCCTGTTGGGCAGAAGTAATGATGCGTTCTTCTTTAAACAACCCTTCCGCGCGAGCGGTATCGAGGTCACCGGTTAACTGTTTGTAAAAATCACCACGCATTGCAACTCTCCAGATTCGGCAAATTTCGGCACATATTACCCAATGATATAGGTGTATACGAGATGACGTTGCGCCACATAAGCAATTTTGTAGCATAAATCACGTGTACCCCTGCGGGGTGTCGGTGAATATGAAGAGTCTGCCCAGTGGTGGTATGATAAGAACCATTAGCGTCCGGGAGTGGCCCGGTCACCCATATTTCAAAGGTTATCGTTATGATCATCGTTACCGGCGGCGCAGGCTTAATCGGCAGCAACATCATTAAGGCTCTGAATGATAAAGGCATCACCGACATTCTGGTGGTGGACAACCTGAAAGATGGCACAAAATTCGTCAATCTGGCTGACCTCAACATCGCCGATTACATGGATAAAGAAGACTTCCTGATCCAGATTATGGCCGGGGAAGATCTCGGCGAAGAGATCGAAGCCGTGTTCCATGAAGGTGCCTGCTCTTCCACCACCGAGTGGGATGGCAAATACATGATGGATAACAACTATCAGTATTCCAAAGAGCTGCTGCACTACTGCCTGGAGCGCGAAATTCCGTTCCTGTACGCCTCTTCAGCGTCCGTCTACGGCGGCCGTACGTCAGACTTCATCGAATCCCGCGAATATGAAAAACCGCTTAACGTTTATGGTTACTCCAAATTCCTGTTCGATGAATACGTGCGTCAGATCCTGCCAGAAGCAGACTCCCCGGTCGTGGGCTTCCGCTACTTCAACGTCTATGGCCCGCGTGAAGGTCACAAAGGCAGCATGGCAAGCGTGGCATTCCACCTGAACACCCAGTTGAACAACGGCGAAAGCCCGAAACTGTTCGAAGGCAGCGATGGCTTCAAACGCGATTTCGTCTATGTCGGTGATGTGGCAGCAGTGAACCTGTGGTTCTGGGAAAACGGCGTGTCCGGTATTTTCAACCTCGGCACCGGCCGTGCGGAATCCTTCCAGGCCGTGGCCGATGCAGCGCTGGCTTACCATAAAAAAGGCAGCATTGAGTACATCCCGTTCCCGGAGAAACTGAAAGGCCGCTATCAGGCATTCACGCAGGCGGATCTGACTAACCTGCGTGCAGCGGGCTATGACAAACCGTTCAAAACCGTTGCCGAAGGCGTAACGGAATATATGGCCTGGCTGAACCGCGACGCATAAGACGAAAAGCATGAATATTCTGGTGATTGGCCCGTCATGGGTGGGCGACATGATGATGTCGCAAAGTCTCTATCGCACGCTCAAGGCGCGTTATCCCCAGGCGATAATTGATGTGATGGCACCTGCGTGGTGCCGTCCTCTTTTGTCGCGCATGCCGGAAGTCAACGAAGCAATTCCGATGCCGCTGGGTCATGGCGCATTGGAAATTGGCGAGCGCCGTCGCCTCGGGCAGAGCCTGCGCGATAAACGCTACGATCGCGCTTATGTACTCCCCAATTCCTTCAAATCGGCTTTAGTCCCCTTCTTCGCCGGTGTGCCTCAGCGTACAGGCTGGCGCGGTGAAATGCGTTACGGTCTGCTGAATGATGCCCGGGTACTCGACAAAGAAGCCTGGCCGCTGATGGTAGAGCGCTATGTCGCGCTGGCCTACGATAAAGGTGTGATGCGCTCAGCCAAAGATTTACCGCAGCCGCTGTTATGGCCCCAACTTCAGGTTAACGAAGGCGAAAAATCGCAGGTCTGCAGCACCTTCAACCTTTCTGCCGAGCGCCAGATTATCGGCTTTTGCCCGGGTGCCGAATTTGGCCCGGCAAAACGCTGGCCGCATTACCACTACGCTGAGCTGGCGAAACAGCTGATCGACGAAGGCTATCAGGTCGTGCTGTTGGGTTCAGCTAAAGATAATGAAGCCGGCAATGAGATTCTGGCTACCCTGAGTCAGGAACAGCAGGCCTGGTGCCGCAACCTGGCAGGAGAAACGCAGTTGGAGCAGGCCGTCGTCCTGTTGGCGAGCTGCACGGCGGTGGTCACTAACGACTCCGGCCTGATGCACGTTGCTGCGGCGCTCAATCGCCCCCTGGTGGCACTCTATGGCCCAAGCAGCCCGGACTTCACGCCACCGTTGTCGCACAAAGCGAAAGTGATTCGACTGATCACCGGCTATCACAAAGTGCGAAAAGGCGACGCTGCAGAAGGCTATCACCAAAGCTTGATCGATATTACGCCTGACCGGGTTCTGGACGAGCTGAACCAGCTGCTGCTGAGTGAGGACGCATAACGGATGCGAGTACTGATCGTTAAAACGTCTTCCATGGGCGATGTGTTACACACGCTTCCCGCGCTGACGGATGCCGCTAACGCGATTCCAGGGATCCGTTTCGACTGGGTGTTAGAAGAAGGGTTCGCTCAGATCCCCACCTGGCACGCCGACGTGGACAAGGTCATCCCTGTTGCCATTCGCCGCTGGCGTAAAGCCTGGTTTTCAGCCCCCATCAAAGCGGAACGTAAAGCCTTTCGTGAAGCCATTCGGGCTCAGAAATACGACGCCATTATTGATGCGCAAGGGCTGGTGAAAAGTGCAGCATTAGTCACGCGCCTCGCCCATGGCGTAAAGCATGGCATGGACTGGAGCAGCGCCCGCGAACCGCTGGCAAGCCTGTTCTATAACCGTCGTCATCACATTGCCAAACAGCAGCATGCCGTAGAGCGCACCCGTGAACTGTTTGCCAAAAGTCTTGGCTACGCCAAACCAGAGACCCAGGGCGACTACGCGATTGCGCAGCATTTTCTGACAACCACTTCCCCCCAGGATGAGCCCTATCTGGTCTTTTTGCATGCCACCACGCGTGATGATAAGCACTGGCCTGAATCGCACTGGCGCGAATTGATTGCCCGTCTTGCCGACAGTGGATTACGCATTAAACTGCCCTGGGGCGCCCCTCATGAAGAGGCCAGAGCGAAACGGCTGGCTGAAGGGCATCCCTTTGTCGATGTATTGCCGAAAATGAGTCTTGAGCAGGTTGCCAGAATCCTTGCCGGCGCAAAGGCCGTCGTCTCGGTAGATACCGGCCTTAGCCATCTGACAGCCGCGCTGGCTCGCCCTAATATTACCCTGTATGGCCCAACCGACCCGGGGCTGATTGGCGGCTATGGTAAGCATCAGCATATCTGCCGTCCTTCTCATTCCTCACAACTGAGCGACCTCCAAGCGTCGACCGTTTTTGATCAATTGACCCCCTTACTGGTTGAAGAGAGACATCATGCCTGATTTTTTCTCACCTGAGCGCCCGCCAAAGCGAGTTCTGATTATCAAACTTCGCCATCATGGCGATGTTCTGCTGACTTCGCCGGTCTTCACCGTGCTGAAAAAAAACTGGCCCGGCGTAGAGGTCGACGCGCTGGTGTATGACGACACCCAGGCAATGCTCACCAACCATCCGTCAATCGATCAGGTCCATACTATTGGTCGCAACTGGCGAAAACAGGGTTTTATCAAACAGTTGACGCTCTATCGTGCGTTACTGAACACCCTCAAAGCGCGTAAATACGACGTGCTGGTGAATCTCACTGAACACTGGCATGGGGCACGACTGGCCCGCCGCCTGAAACCTCGTGTTTCCGTCGGTTTTAAACCTGACAAACGTGGCGGGCTGGCGCGTCGTCGCTGGGTGAATTCTTTTACGACACTCTATCCAGCGATTCAGGACAACTCCCGCCATATGGTGGAGGTCAACCTTGATGCCCTGCGACATATTGGTATTCACCCTCAGTCCGCAGAGGATAAACATACGTTATTCGTACCTGGGGAAGAGGCCGAGCGCTCCATTGCACAAAAGCTGGAGACGCTGGGCGTAAAGCCAAAGTCATATATCCTGGTACATCCGACTTCCCGCTGGATGTTTAAGGCCTGGACCATTGATAAACTGGCCGCCACCATTGATTCTCTTGCCGCCCGCGGTTTACCTATTGTGCTTTCCGCTGCGCCTTCGAAAGAAGAGAGCGAGTATATGGATGCGCTGCGTGCCGCACTGACCCTGCCGTATCACGATCTGAGCGGCAAACTGAACCTGAAAGAGCTGGGCGCGCTGATGAAACACGCCCGACTGTACTTCGGCGTTGACTCCATGCCGATGCATCTGGCTAGCGCAGTGGGTACCCCCACCGTGGCCATTTTCGGGCCAACCGGCTCGATTAAATGGGCCCCCTGGGGAGTCCAGTATCGGGTCATCACTGCCGGATTCACCTGCCAACCTTGCGGCAAAGCGGGCTGTGGCGACAGTCATGTCTCGGATTGCATCACCGCGATTGAACCCCAGCAGGTCCTGAGCGCTATCGATACTCTGCTGCTGGAAAATCCGGCATGAAGCTCGCTATCGTCCGACAGACCTACAATCCCAACGGCGGTGCTGAGCGATTCGTCTCCCGCGCCCTGAATGTTCTGGCGCAGGATTCTGCACTCGACGTCACGCTAATCGCCCGCAAATGGGAAAATGCCACTGGCTGGCATACGCTGACGGTGGATCCGCCATTCAGCAACCGATTAAAACGTGAAGCGGGATTCGCCGCCGCCGCCGCCGCGCGCTTTGCCGATTTCGATATCGTGCAAAGCCATGAGCGCATTCCGGGTGCCACTATTTTTCGGGCTGGCGATGGCGTTCACGCCACCTGGCTTGAGCAATACAACCGCATTCAGTCGCCTTTGGAGCGTCTGGTGCAGTCGTTTAGCGGCTATCACCGCTATATCCTGACCGCTGAGCGGCAGATGTTTACCCATCCTCAGCTGCGCAAAGTCATCTGCAACTCCCGCATGGTTCGCGACGATATCGCCCGCCGTTTTGGCCTGGCGGATGATAAGCTCACGGTCATCTACAACGGCGTCGATACCGACTATTTTCACCCACGCCTTCGTCAGCCGTCGCTGCGGGCAACGTTTGGTCTGCCAGAACATGCGCCCGTTCTGGCCTATGTCGGTTCGGGTTTCGCCCGCAAAGGGGTCGCCACGGCACTGAAAGCCATCGCCCCACACGATGATGTCTGGTTGCTGATTGCCGGGCATGATAAGCGCGCGGGGAAATTCCAAAAACTTGCTCAGTCACTGGGCGTGGCGGAACGGGTGAAATTTCTTGGCCCGGTCGCGGATGTACGTGAAGTCTACGGCGCTGCAGATGCCCTCATTCTGCCGACACTTTACGATCCGTTCCCTAACGTCTGCGTTGAAGCGCTTGCCTGCGGACTGGTGCTGTTAACCAGCCACGGCTGCGGCGCCGCAGAGTGGATAAGCGAAGGGAAAAACGGCTGGGTGCGTGATGCGCTGGATGTATCAGGCTACCAACAGGCCATCGCACACTGGCTTGACGGGCGAAAACAAGGTGTGGATTATGCGGCAGCGGCGCGCGCTACCGCAGAACCTTATACGCTTGACCGTATGGCCTGCGAGTTACAGGCGCTCTACCGTGAGCTTCTGGACTGAGCTGCGTCGCTGAAGACTTTCTCCATCGCCTGTAACATGCACTCACGGGTGAAATGCGTATTAAGATATGCATTTCCCTCCGCGGCCAACGTGCGACGCAATTCAGCATCGTGATAGAGCTTCAGAATTGCTTCACGCAAGGCATCCACGTCCCGCTGAGCAACCAGCAACCCTGTTTTTCCCTCTATGATTGCATCGGCAGTGCCGCCCGCATCCGTCGCGATAGTGGCGATACCCGATGCCAAAGATTGCAGAACCCCCTGCGGCACCCCCTCCATATCATGTGAAGGGCTGATAGCGACATCCAGTGCCTGGAACCAGCGCTCAGGGTCGCTGCGATGGCCAGCAAACACGACACGCGTCAGGAGATTGAGCTGAATCACTTCACGCTCCAGCGTTTCGCGGTGGGGACCTTCTCCGATGATGACCAGCTTAATTTCCGGGATCGCGATTTCCGCCAACGCCTGAAGTAATACGCTATGCCCTTTATTAGGACGTAAGTGCGATACCACGCCCAACCAAAAATCATTCTGGCTCAGGTTAGCGTTTTCACGGGCGCTGTTCTTATCTCCCGGGTGAAAACGTGTCGTATCCACGCCGCTGGGAACGGAAGTCGTGTTTTCCAGCGGAACGCCCAGTGCCACCATCTGCAAACGCAACGCTTCACCCGTAGAAACGATATGCGTACAGGCTTTGCGGAACAACCAACGGGTGGTCCAGTTATTGCGAGGCACACCTGAAGCATGTCGGGTTCGCACCAACGGTATTGGCTGCGGCAAAATAAGATTTGCCAGCGCCACCATCCAGGTATCCGCCGAGTTGTGGCTATTGATGACATCAATACTCTTGCCATGTTCGCGAAGCCAACGGCGCAAGGTGAACAGATTGCGAAAATTTTTGCGTTTCAGAGGCATCGTGACCACGGTGAGTCCAGCCTCTTTCGCAAGTTGGTGCAATGGCGCGCTGTCAGGGCAAAGGATTGTCACCTGGTGTCCGCGCTGTATCATACCCAGCGATTCGTTAATGATACGCAGCGGCTGCCCGCCTTTCCCACCATCGGCTTCGGTGTGGACAATATGCATAAATTTCCTGTCGTTGAACTAAGGCCTGTTCGTTTGGCAGATTATACACGTGCCAACAACGGGTAATGCACAAATGGATTAATCCTTCTTACAAACATTGCCCTTCTGTCGAGGTGCCATCTGTGATAGTTTTCACACGCTTTCATTTCCATCGGCAATCTTTGACACTTACACATAGCATTGTTGAATAATCGGCAAAAATGCCAACATACTGAATCTGTACCCATTATGACAAACACTCGTAACATTCTGACGGGCCTTTTAGTTCTCGCAACGCTAGCGCTATGTTTTGTCTGGCCAATCCCCAATGACCAAATTCTCTTTCAGCGCAATGGACTCATTTATCCGAGTATTGTCGTCTCCCTCGGTCTTTTTTTTAGTTCTCTGACGGCAAAAAACGCGCTCAATTTTAGCAAAATTAAATTTGTCCTCATTATCCTGTGGGCACTCACATTTTTTATTCTGATTAACGGCTTTTTTGTTGCGCCAGACCTGAAGGAAATGGTGTCAACCTGGGATGGGCAGTGGTTACGGCCAGTGCTACTTTTCTGTATGGGATTAGTGTTATTGCCCGTCATCCTGGATCGTTTCCCTACCCTCTCCCCGGCCCGCTTTTTTACGCTGGTGATCCTTTTCTTCTGGGGTGTTGTCTGTATCCATTTGCTGGATACAGTCTGGTTATACTGGCGTGACGGGGTGATCCACTGGGGCGAAACGCGGATTGTCTACAACCGCACCCGCATGAGCTTCCAGGTGAATATGATCACCGGATTCCTGCTCGCCGAGATTTTAGCCCGGGGTCTGCTGAAGGAGCGTTTTTTACGCCTGAGCACACCATTCCTGGCCTTTATGCTGGTCAGCAACCTTGTTTGTACGGCATTGGTGGATACCCGCTGGGGAACCATTGGCCTCGTCGGCAGCCTGTTTTCTACCTTTATTCTGCTCAGCTTGCACAGCAAACGCCGCAGCCGTATGGTTCTGACGGGCAGTATTCTGGTGGGAATTGTTGTCGCCTCCGCTTTGCTGGGTTATGCCTCATGGAAAACAGACCCGCGTTGGCAAGGTCTGGAAGATGACGCGATAACCGGCTGGAACGCTCCATTCACCAGTTTTTGCTATAACAAAACAGACGGAACCATCCCCGCTAACGACCTGGGCCAGCCCATGAACCACTCTAACGGCTGTCGCGCCAGCTTCTTCCATCAGGGCTGGAAACTGGTAGGTGAACATCCCGCAGGGATCGGCCCACGCAAAGAGGCATTCCGCTTTGTTTTGCGTCGCGATACTCAGGACCAACGTATCAACATTCCACATAGCCACTATGGTCTGATTGAGTTTGGGATTCAGAACGGTATTGCCGGAATTGCCGGCTGGCTGATTCTCCTGGTTGGCTGCTGGTATATTGGCTGGCGCGAGTTCCGTAATGGGAACACGATGACGGGGATGTTCCTATTGCTGTTTACCATAGGTTTCTTCTCCCGGACCATGGTCGATCATAACCTGAAGGATCACTATCTCGAGCAATACATGTTTTTAACGGGGTTGCTGATTGGGATGTGCGCATTACGGCCCACTCAAAAACAATAAACCCCTGATAGTGAACACATTACGCCGATGCTTATAGACATCGGCGTAACTTTTTCAGTCAGAACTCTTTTGCTCTGCGGCTGTCGAAATGCCATTGTACGTTACGGTAAAGAGCGTTAGCCGCGCCTCAACGCGTTATATTACGGAGTAAGCATGTCTGGAACGCCTCAATTAAGCCTCATTGTCGCCGTTTATAATGGCGAAAGTTTCCTGAGCGCTTTTTTTGACAGCATTAAGAAACAGAATCTGCAAAGCCTGGAACTCATTATTGTTAATGACGGTTCCACTGACAATTCTGTGGAGATCATCTCCCGCTATGCTAATGAATTCAGTAATTTCAAGGTAATAGACCAGGCTAACGGCGGGGTTTCAGCTGCGCGTAATACCGGTCTTGCCATGGCGACGGGGGATTATGTCGCTTTTCCGGATATTGATGACGTTATCTACCCAGGCATGTATCCCCGTTTGTTGGAAATCGCTCTTGCTGGCCAACTGGACGTTGCAACGTGCAACGGAACCTACATTTACGACGACGGGCGACCATCCAAAAAGATTTTCCCCTCCGATAAACTCGCATCAACCCCCGTTCTGGATGGCCCAACCTGGCTGCAAATGGCGCTGGAGTCTCGTAAATTTTTGCACGTGACCTGGCTGAATATCTACCGCCATGCCTTTATCAAAGAACACAGTTTCAGCTTTGAGCACGGTCTGCGCCATCAGGATATCCCATGGACAACGGAAGTGCTGCTAAACGCCAAACGCGTACAGTATGTTGATGAAGTCTATTACGATTACCTGATCCACTCCGCCTCGGTCTCGCACACCCCAGGCACGGATGACACACGTATGCGCTCCTCCCGCCACTATATGAAAATTTTGGAGATGCTGGAGACCATCAATAAACGCTATCCGGAACAGGTCAAGCGCGTCCCAGCCTGCCACTGGCAAATTGCGAAAGAGGGTTTGGGGATCCTGCACAGCATTAACAACATTGGCGACATGGCGAAAAAGCGCGAGATCACCCGCGAACTCTTCGAACGGGGTATCTGGACCATGATCTGGCAAAATGCACGCGGTTTACGTCAGCGCTGGCGCCTGGGGCGTCGCTACTTCCGTCTTAAAAAAATTCTCGGCTAACGGATATTATGAGCAAACTCAAACTACACGCGGTTTCCCGAGCGGATTTTATCGCTAAAAACTATTCCGATTTTCAGACTCTGCTGGATAATCGCGTAAACCCGGATGATATCCCGGAGCGTTTTTACTGTGGCGGCCGCGGCGGCTGGACGTTCCAGACTACGCTGGCGCTGAAGCATTACTATGGTGATGATATTGACTGTTCGTTTGGCTCAGAATGCCGACCTGACGCCATCAACCTGATGCATAACGACGATTTTGGCTCACGCGTGAAACCCTGGCGCGGTGTCACCGTCGTCGCACGCGCCGATCGCCCGCCGGTGGTAGGTGCTGATGTCGTCGTCGATCAGAACCCGGAAGTGGATAATCACAGCAACCGCATCTTTGTCCCCTACTGGCCGCAGCCAGGCGTGAAACCTCGTCAGCGTACCGACGAGACCATCAAAACTGTCGCATTCTTTGGTCGCGTAGACAGTTTCCCGGACGAATACCGCGAAGGGAACTTTAAGCAACGCCTTGCTGAACAGGGTATTGAACTGCGCATTTCGTTTGATAACTGGACGAACTACCAGGATGTCGACGTGTGTATCAGCTTCCGTAAATCGCACGATCACAAACTCGCCCGCAAGCCTGCCAGTAAGCTGATTAATAACTGGCTAGGTAAAACAGTGATGGTTTGTGACGATGAACCCTCCTACCGCGCAATCCGTGAAAGCGAGCTGGACTACCTGATCGCCAAAAATCCGGACGACGCCTTTGAGGCCATCATGCGGCTGAAGCACTCTCCTGAGCTCTATCGTCAGATGCGGGAGCAGGGAGATAAACGCTTACAGGTGTATTCCCGTGAAGCGGTTGCCGCCCGCTGGTACAGCCTGTTTGAGGATATCTGGCGTAAAGGATTGCACAATCGCCCTACGGCGATACGTGCGCTGCGCTTTGGTTTTGGTAAAGCTATTCGTCCACTGACGAAGAAGTTCTGATCGGAATAGAGTCTTCTCATGTTCAAAACATCACAACGCCTTTCACTGTCCCCACGCCACAACCTGCTGCGTACCGTGGGGCTAACCGTCGCATTTCTGCTGCTGTTTTCGCTGTCGGAAGCCATCATTTTACTGAAGGATCACGTTTATCAGCCGAAAGCCGGCGATATCAGCCTCTATCTGATCATCTCCTTGCTCGCAGCTGTCAGCGCGCGTTTCTTCCTGACGCGCGTGCTGCTGGCAGTCACGTTCATCGTGCAGATTTCTGAAGCCATTTATTATCAGTTTTACGGTCAGTTTTATGGTCCAAGTGAAGTCTGGCTGGCCTTTGTCGAAACCAAAGATATTGCCAGTGGCATCACCGATAGCTTGGGTACCCTTGGCATCTACTTCGCCATTATGCTTGTGGCCATTATCTTCGCGCTGATCTTTGCGCGCCGCCTGGCACCGCAGTGGCATAAGTGGCTGGCGATTCCTTGCCTGCTGGTTATCGTTGTGATGTTTGTGGGCCAGTTCTATAAAGCCATTAATGGGCAGATGTATAAGTTCAACCCGGACCTGCGCCACTCTCTGTTACGCAATGGCCTCTCAGCGATGAGCTTCAGCGCTATGCGTCTGATCCCCGAAGCGATCTCTGGAGAAAACCAGAATCTGACCCATTACGATCCTTATCAGGTCAAACCGATTGAGGGAACACAGGCGGGTAAATACTCCATCATTCTGGCCATCGGCGAGAGTTTGAATCCACATCATGTCAGCGCACTGGGTTACGAGCGTGACACCACGCCAGAGCTAAAAGCGCTACTGAACCAGTATCAGGGTACGGGCCGTCTGATTGTGTCGAATGCGGTCTCAACGCGCGTGGCAATCCCTATGCTGGTCAACAATTTGCGTGAACCGGATAACTACGGCGCCTATAAATCGAAATCGACCAACATCTTCGCCAATGCGAAGAAACAGGGTTACCAGACCGCGTTTATCTCCGCCCAGGGGCTCGAAGGTCTGAGCAACTGGATTGGTATCCATAACATCGATTTATGGGAAGATACGCAGATTCGCCCGGCACCCGACGTGGGAGCTGACGTTGTCCTGACGCCCTCCGTGGAAAAAGCGCCCCTCGACTGGAATAAGCCCTTCCTGATGGTGCTGAACAGTCGCGCTCCCCATATCCCGTACGATCGCAACATACCGCAGGGGTTTGCCAAATTCTCTACCCCTCGCCTGAGCGATGACGTTGCCCAGAAGAAAAATGAGTACGACGATGCGGTTCGCCTGTACGACAAAGCTCTGGCATCGGCTATTCGTACGGCAATCGCTAAATCCAAACTGCCAGTGCTGGTGTTCATTACCTCGGATCACGGCGAACGCGTGGGTGATAACGGCCTGTTCGGTCACTCCGTCGTGGAAATGCCGATTGCTCAGGTACCTTTCCTGTACTTCAGCAACGACCCGGCCTACGCCATGCAAAACATCAGCGCCCAAATGCCGCTGAACCATTATCAGTTGGCGACGCTTATCAACAAAATGCTGGGTTACGACGTCAGCAATCCGAACCAAAAGGACGACAGCTTCTTCATCACGGGTGGGGATATCCGTGGCTTATCGGAGCGTGTCACTTATCATCTGAATGCACTTCCCGCAGCAGAGCGTTAATCCTCAGGGAGTAAACGGGCAAGTCATTGCCCGTTTTTGTCTCTGCAGTGCGCGCAACACAGGCAAATGGATGCCGAAAATGCCAAAGGGATAGCTTTAAGCACGCTAAATGCTTAGAATTTGCCCGCCGAAGTATAAAAACGGATAACACGCTTGGAATTTCTGTATACCACCCTGCTCTACCTGATTCAGCCACTGGTCTGGCTGCGGCTGCTGCTGCGCAGCCGCAAAGCGCCCGCGTACCGTAAACGCTGGGCTGAACGCTATGGCTTTTGCAAAGGCAAGGTAGTGCCGGAGGGCATATTGCTGCATTCCGTCTCTGTCGGCGAAACGCTGGCGGCAATCCCGCTGGTTCGCGCGCTGCGTCACCGTTACCCTTCGCTGCCGATAACCGTCACCACCATGACGCCAACAGGCTCTGAGCGCGCGATGTCCGCGTTTGGCAAAGATGTGCAGCACGTGTATCTGCCTTACGATCTCCCGGGTGCGATGAACCGTTTCCTCGAGACCGTGCGCCCGAAGTTGGTTATCGTGATGGAAACCGAGCTGTGGCCTAATATGGTCAAAGCGCTACATAAGCGTCAGATCCCGCTGGTCATCGCGAATGCACGCCTTTCTGAGCGTTCTGCAAAAGGATACGGCAAGCTTGGCAACTTTATGCGCCGCTTGCTGAGTCGGATCACCCTGATTGCGGCCCAGAACGAAGAAGACGGGAATCGCTTCCTTTCGCTCGGGCTCAAACGCAATCATTTGGCGATTACCGGCAGCCTGAAATTTGATATCTCCGTGACGCCTGAACTGGCGGCACGCGCCATCACGCTGCGTCGTCAGTGGGCACCCCGTCGCCAGGTCTGGATTGCCACCAGCACCCATGACGGTGAAGAAAAAATCATTCTCGAAGCGCATAAGAAGCTGCTGGAAACCTTCCCGGATCTGTTGTTGATTCTGGTGCCGCGTCATCCGGAACGTTTTGCTGACGCGCGCGATCTGGTACAGAAAGCCGGCATGACCTTCACCCTGCGCAGCAGCGGTGAAATCCCGTCGGGCAGCACTCAGGTTGTGATTGGCGACACCATGGGCGAATTGATGCTGCTGTACGGCATTGCCGATCTCGCTTTCGTTGGCGGCAGCCTGGTTGAACGCGGTGGTCATAACCCGCTGGAACCTGCCGCGCACGCTATTCCGGTACTGATGGGGCCGCATACCTTTAATTTCAAAGATATTTGCGCCAAATTACAGCAGGACGACGGATTAATCACCGTCACGGACGGCGATACGCTGGTGAAAGAAGTCACCACGCTGTTGACGGACGAAGACTACCGTCTGTGGTACGGCCGTCATGCCGTCGAAGTCCTTCATCAAAATCAGGGCGCACTGGCCCGTCTGCTACAGTTACTGCAACCCTATCTGCCTCAGCGGAGCCATTGATGCCTGCACGCCTGTCGGTGGTGATGATCGCCAAAAACGCCGCTGACCTGTTGCCAGATTGTTTGGCTTCGGTACAGTGGGCGGATGAAATTATTGTGCTGGATTCTGGCAGCAGTGATAACACGATTGAGGTCGCCCGCAGCCTGGGTGCTCAGGTCCATGTGAACACCGACTGGCAGGGTTACGGCATTCAGCGCCAGCGCGCGCAAGCTCTCGCGACCGGTGATTATATTCTGATGATCGATACCGATGAGCGCGTTACGCCGGAGCTGGAGCAATCCCTTCATGCTGTGCTTGCCGCTCCCCAGCCTGATACGGTCTACAGTATCGCTCGTCGAAACTTCTTTCTTGGGCGTTTCATGCGCCACAGCGGCTGGTATCCAGACCGGGTGCTTCGTCTCTACGAACGTAGCCGCTGGCAGTACAACGCGAATCTTGTTCATGAATCCCTGGAATGCCGTGATGCGAAAGTCGTTGAGCTGAAAGGTGACCTGAAGCATCTGACCTGCCGTGATTTTGCCGGTTTCCAACAAAAGCAGCTGGCTTATGCCACCGCCTGGGCGCAGGAACGGCATCAGAAGGGCAAGAAAGCCTCTTTGGGCGGAATATTCGGCCATACTCTTGGAGCATTCATTAAAACGCTGCTGCTGCGCGGTGGGGTGTTGGATGGTGCCCAGGGCTGGTTACTGGCGGTGGTCAACGCCCAGTATACGTTTAACAAATACACCGAGCTGTGGGCGCTGAACCATGGCTTTAGTAAGAAGGCGTGAGCCATGAGCACAAAAGCCATTTACCCTGGCACCTTTGATCCCATCACAAACGGTCATCTCGATATCGTCACCCGCGCCAGCGCGATGTTCGATAAAGTGCTTTTGGCCATTGCAGCAAGCCCAAGCAAAAAGCCCATGTTCACGCTTGATGAGCGCGTTGCCCTGGCCCGTCAGGCTATCTCACATCTGCCGAATGTTGAAGTGGTGGGGTTCAGCGATTTAATGGCGAATTTCGCGCGCTTACAGCAGGCCAATATCCTGATCCGGGGCCTGAGAGCAGTAGCAGATTTCGAATATGAGATGCAGCTGGCGCATATGAACCGCCATCTGATGCCAGAACTGGAAAGCGTGTTCCTGATGCCTTCCAAAGAGTGGTCGTTTATCTCGTCCTCTCTGGTGAAGGAAGTGGCCCGTCACGACGGCGACGTCGCGCACTTCCTGCCACCCGCCGTTCATCAGGCGCTGATGGATAAGCTCAAATAATCATTTCTGGCAGCGGCGGCAGTAAAATGTCGCCCGCTGCGCATGTTTGGTCGCAACGATCGGCGCTCCGCATACCCGGCAGGGTTCATCTTTCCGCCCATAAACCTGCAATTCCTGGGCGAAATACCCCGGTTTCCCGTCACTTTGCAGAAAATCCTTCAGCGTAGTGCCCCCCTGTTCAATCGAACGCAGCAGCACGGCTTTAATCACCTTCACCAGTAACTCGCACTCCTGCGGTGAAAGCGATGAGGCCAGGCGATCAGGATGGATCCCCGCCGCAAATAACGATTCGCTGGCGTAAATATTCCCGACACCCACCACCAGCTTATTGTCCATCAGCCAGGGCTTGATAGGCGTTTTCTTTTTGGCACACTTCTCACGGAAGTACTCCCCGTTAAAAGCCTCGCTGAGCGGCTCCGGCCCCAGATGAGCCAGCACGTTGTGCCCTTCAAGCTCTTTAGTCCACAGCCATGCCCCAAAGCGACGAGGATCGGTATAGCGCAGCACCTTACCGTTGCTCATCACCAAATCAACGTGATCGTGCTTCTGCGGCGGGAGTTCTTCAGGAAGAATACGCAGGCTACCGGACATCCCCAGATGGATGATAATCCAGCCGTCCGGAAGCTCCAGCAGCAGGTACTTTGCGCGGCGTTGGACGCTCAGAACAGGTGCATCACTCAGGCGGTGAATTTCCGCAGAGACAGGCCAGCGCAGGCGTTCGTTGCGAACGATGGCGTGCAGGATGGTCTGACCCACCAAATGCGGCTCGATGCCACGACGGCTGGTTTCGACCTCAGGTAACTCAGGCATGACGTCTCCAAAGACAGTGCAGGATGCTCTCTATTATGGGGACGCGCAGAAAACAAAAAACCCCGCAAGAGCGGGGTTTTTGTACAAGAAAGCGAAAATTATTTAATTTTTGCTTCTTTGTAGAGTACGTGCTGACGGACAACTGGATCGAATTTTTTCAGTTCCAGTTTTTCCGGTTTAGTACGCTTGTTCTTCGTGGTGGTATAGAAGTGACCAGTACCAGCGGAAGAAACCAGCTTGATTTTCTCACGAATACCTTTAGCCATGATTTATTTCCTCTTAGTACTTAGTACTTTTCGCCACGGGCACGGATTTCAGCCAGAACTGTATCGATGCCTTTCTTATCAATTACACGCATACCTTTAGCAGATACACGCAGGGTGACAAAGCGCTTCTCGCTCTCAACCCAGAAACGGTGAGAGTGCAGGTTCGGCAGGAAACGGCGCTTAGTCGCGTTCAGTGCGTGGGAACGGTTGTTACCGGTCACCGGACGCTTGCCAGTTACTTGGCAGACTCGGGACATGTCTATTCTCCAAAAATCAAATTAGCTCGAGCTTCGTATAGGGTATTGGCGCCTCGTCAGGCTGCTACAGCCCGGTTTGACGGTTCTAAGTGAACTCGTGCAGCCAGGCCCAAATGCCAAACCCGAGATTCTCAAAGGTGGCGTAGTATACGCTGACTCCGCGGTGTGCTCAAGTCCCGAACAGACAAAGATCCCATTGGATCGCTAAATCCAGCCTCTTTCGGCGAAGGAAACAATGTCGCCCCGGCCCACAACCAGATGGTCGAGAACACGTATCTCCATGAAGTGGCAACACTTTACCACTCTATCTGTCATGATTCTATCGGCTTTGCTGGGTTCAGCACTTCCGGAAGGATGATTATGCGCGAGGATCAGCGCCGCCGCATTGGTTTTGATGGCTTCCCGCACAATTTCTCTGGGATGCACCTCTACGTGAGTCAGCGTGCCAGTGAACATTCGACTGTGCTTCAGAACCCGATTGCGATTATCAAGAAAGATCACCATGAAGATCTCTCGCTCTTCGCCGGAAAGCTGGCTTTTAAGAAAATCTCTCGTCGCATCAGGGCTTTCCAGTAGGTCATACAGCTGAAGTTGCACACTGAAAAAGCGTCTGGCCAGCTCAGCAATCCCCTTCAGCTGCGCGTATTTGGCAATGCCTATGCCGTCCATCCGGATAAGCTCACGCTCCGGCGCAGCCAGTAACGCATGGAGAGAACCGAAATGGCGGAGCAGATAGCGGGCAAAGGACAGCACGTCTCTTCGCTGCGTGCCGGTGCGTAAAAAAAGCGCCAGCAGCTCAATATCGGTCAGTGACTCAATGCCGTCTGTCAGCATTTTTTCCCGCGGCAATCGCGTATCCGTGCTCTCCATTTCCCGTCTCCTGTTCACTTCGGCTATCTTGCCACACGTTTTTGGCTCGTGACGACCACCTGATTTCGCTCCTGCGTAGTCCCTCGCAAAGTGCATTTTCCATTGCGCACAACAGCCAGGGGGGATTGTGGTAAAATGGCAGGATTCCGATGTACTTCACAGGAAAGTAAGATGATGAGCCTGGCCGGTAAAAAAATCGTTCTCGGTGTCAGTGGCGGTATCGCTGCCTATAAAACACCGGAACTGGTTCGCCGTTTGCGCGAGCGAGGTGCAGATGTGCGGGTAGCGATGACAGAAGCGGCAAAAGCGTTTATTACGCCGTTAAGCTTGCAGGCAGTGTCAGGCTATCCGGTCTCAGACAGCCTGCTTGACCCCGCCGCAGAGGCAGCGATGGGACATATTGAGCTCGGCAAATGGGCAGATTTAGTGATTCTTGCGCCTGCCACTGCCGATCTCATCGCCCGTGTCGCAGCAGGGATGGCCAACGATCTGGTCTCCACCATCTGTCTCGCCACCCCCTCTCCAATCGCCGTTGTCCCGGCCATGAACCAGCAGATGTATCGCGCGCCAGCCACTCAGCACAATCTGGAGACACTGGCTTCGCGTGGTCTGCTGCTTTGGGGTCCGGACAGCGGGAGCCAGGCCTGTGGCGATGTAGGTCCTGGCCGAATGCTGGATCCGCTGACCATTGTCGAGATGGCGGCAGCGCATTTTTCGCCTGTCAAAGACCTGCAACATCTCAATATCATGATTACCGCAGGCCCAACCCGTGAACCGCTGGACCCGGTGCGCTACATCACCAATCACAGTTCAGGGAAAATGGGGTTTGCTATCGCCGCCGCCGCCGCGAAACGAGGCGCCAAGGTCACGCTAGTGAGCGGGCCGGTTTCCCTGGCGACACCGCCTTTCGTCCAACGCATCGATGTCACCACGGCACTGGAGATGGAAGCGGCTGTTAAGGCTAATGCTCAGAACCAACAGATTTTTATCGGCTGCGCCGCCGTCGCGGATTACCGTGCAGCCCTCATTGCCGACGAGAAAATCAAGAAGCAAGGCGATGAATTAACAATAAAAATGGTAAAAAATCCGGATATCGTTGCCGGTGTTGCCGCGCTGAAAACCTCTCGTCCTTTTGTCGTAGGGTTTGCCGCAGAAACGAATAATGTGGAAGAATACGCGCGGCAAAAACGTGCCCGCAAGAACCTTGATCTGATTTGCGCCAATGACGTATCTCAAGAGAATCAAGGATTTAACAGCGAAAACAATGCGCTGCATTTGTTCTGGCAGGATGGAGATAAAGTCTTACCGCTAGCGCGAAAGGAACTCCTGGGCCAATTACTACTGGACGAGATCGTTACCCGTTATGATGAAAAAAATCGACGTTAAGATTCTGGACCCGCGCGTTGGCGAGCAATTCCCTCTGCCGACTTACGCCACCTCCGGCTCTGCCGGACTTGACCTGCGAGCCTGTCTGGATGACGCCGTAGAACTGGCACCTGGCGCAACGACACTGCTGCCGACCGGTCTTGCCATTCATATCGCGGACGCCTCTCTGGCCGCCGTTATCTTGCCACGTTCAGGTCTGGGTCATAAGCACGGCGTCGTGCTGGGTAACCTGGTCGGCCTTATTGATTCCGATTATCAGGGCCAGCTGATGGTGTCCGTCTGGAACCGTGGCCAGCAGAGTTTCACCATCGAGCCAGGTGAACGTATCGCTCAGATGGTGTTTGTGCCTGTGGTGCAGGCTGAATTTAATCTGGTGGAAGACTTTGATGCCACCGATCGCGGCGAAGGCGGCTTCGGCCATTCAGGACGCAGCTAAGCGCAACTGAACGGATATTCTGCAGTGAAATAACGTAATAACATTCCGCAGGCCATTGCCTGCGGTCACTGTGCGGATAACCGCCTGCTAAGGTTTTATTTTCAGGGGTATTTTACAACATGGCAGAAAAACAAACCGCGAAAAGGAACCGTCGCGAAGAAATACTTCAGTCTTTGGCGCTGATGCTGGAATCCAGCGATGGCAGCCAGCGAATTACCACCGCTAAACTGGCGGCGTCGGTTGGCGTTTCAGAAGCGGCGTTGTATCGCCATTTCCCAAGCAAAACCCGAATGTTTGACAGTCTGATTGAATTTATTGAAGACAGTCTGATTACCCGTATCAACCTGATCCTGAAAGATGAGAAAGACACGGGTACGCGTTTGCGTCTGATTGTCTTACTGATCCTGGGCTTCGGAGAGCGCAACCCGGGTCTGACCCGTATCCTGACCGGTCATGCTCTGATGTTCGAGCAGGACAGACTGCAGGGCCGCATTAATCAGCTTTTTGAACGCATTGAGGCCCAACTGCGTCAGGTCCTTCGTGAAAAGAAAATGCGTGAAGGCGAAGGCTACGAGATTGATGAAACGCTTTTAGCAGGCCAACTGCTGGCATTTTGTGAAGGTATGCTGTCACGCTTTGTGCGCAGTGAGTTCAAGTACCGCCCAACGGACGATTTTGACGCTCGCTGGCCGCTGGTCGCTTCACAGCTTCAGTAAAAAACCGGGCGCAATCGCCCGGTTTTGTTTTATACGCCAAACGCTTCGCGGTAAGCGCGAACGGCCGCCAGATGCTCAGCCATTTCAGGCTTCTCTTCCAGATACGCAATCAGGTCTTTCAGCGTGATGATGGAGATAACTTCACATCCGTAGTCACGCTCGACTTCCTGAATCGCAGAGATCTCACCACGGCCACGTTCCTGTCGATCAAGAGAGATCAGCACACCGGCCAGTTTTGCGCCGTTTGCCTGAATAATCTCCATGGATTCACGAATCGCCGTGCCAGCCGTGATAACGTCATCCACCAGCATCACACGCCCTTCCAGCGCACTCCCCACCAGACTACCGCCTTCACCATGGTCTTTCGCTTCTTTGCGGTTAAAGCAGTACGGCAGATCGCGATCGTGATGTTCAGCCAGCGCAACAGCGGTGGTGGTGGCAATCGGAATGCCTTTGTAAGCCGGGCCAAAAAGCAGGTCGAAATCAATCTTTGAATCCACCAGCGCTTCTGCATAGAAGCGGCCTAACAGAGCCAGATCGCGCCCGGTATTAAAAAGGCCGGCATTAAAGAAATAGGGGCTTTTGCGCCCGGATTTCAGCGTAAATTCGCCGAACTTCAGGACCTGCTTGCCTAACGCAAATTCAATAAACTGGCGCTGATACGGTTTCATGGACTCGTTCCTCATCTTACTTTTCTGTTTTACTTTTTTCTGGACAAAAAAAAGGCGACTTCTCAGTCGCCTTAATATCAATTTTCTAACGCCGCCTTCTGCGTCGTTACAATGGATTCGATCCCCCCTCGGGCCAACGCCAACAGGGTGAGAAGTTCTTCATGGGTGAAGGGCTCACCCTCTGCCGTGCCCTGAACCTCAATGATGCGACCGTCTTCGGTCATCACCACGTTCATGTCGGTTCCTGCCGCAGAATCTTCAACATATTCCAGATCGCACAGCGCTTCACCGTTAACGATGCCAACAGAAACAGCAGCCACCATCCCTTTCATTGGGTTGGATTTCAGCTTACCGGCAGCCACCAGGCTGTTCAGTGCATCGGCCAGCGCCACGCAGGCACCGGTAATGGAAGCGGTACGCGTACCACCGTCGGCCTGAATCACATCGCAGTCCAGAGTGATGGTAAATTCGCCCAGGGCTTTCAGATCAACCGCTGCGCGCAGTGCACGAGCGATGAGGCGCTGGATTTCCATGGTGCGCCCGCCCTGTTTCCCTTTGGCCGCTTCACGGGCGTTACGGGTATGGGTCGCGCGTGGCAGCATGCCATATTCTGCGGTGATCCAGCCCTGGCCCTGACCTTTAAGGAAACGCGGTACACTTTCCTCGATAGAGGCGGTGCACAGTACTTTCGTTTCACCGAATTCAACCAGCACAGAGCCTTCTGCGTGTTTGGTGTAGTTACGGGTCAGGGTTACGGGACGCACCTGATGAGCGCTACGGCCTGCTGGACGCATGATGATTCTCCGGCTAAAAACGAATGTGGCTGCGCATTATACGGATTAAACGCGCTTATTCCTATCATGAGAAAGCCCCGGTAGCTATAATCCCCCCATCTCTCCTTTGAAAACAGGACCGTCTATGATCCGCAGTATGACCGCCTACGCCCGTCGTGAAATTAAGGGCACATGGGGCAGTGCCGCGTGGGAACTGCGCTCGGTAAACCAGCGTTATCTCGAAACTTACTTCCGTATGCCAGAGCAGTTCCGCAGCCTCGAGCCTGTGGTTCGTGAACGCATTCGTGCCCGCCTGACCCGCGGTAAAGTAGAGTGCACGCTGCGTTTTGAGCAAGACGCAAGCGCACAGGGTGAGCTTATCCTGAACGAAAATCTGGCCCGTCAGCTGGTTAACGCCGCAAACTGGGTGAAGATGCAAAGCGACGAAGGCGAAATTAACCCGGTTGATATTCTGCGCTGGCCTGGCGTCATGGCCGCACAGGAGCAAGACCTTGATGCCATTACCACGGAAATTCTTAAGGCTCTCGACGGCGCGCTCGACGACTTTATCGTGGCTCGCGAAACCGAAGGCCAGGCGCTGAAAAGCCTCATCGAACAGCGTCTGGATGGCGTCAGTGGTGAAGTCACCAAAGTCCGCGCGCATATGCCAGAAATACTCCAGTGGCAGCGTGACCGCCTGGTCGCCAAGCTTGATGAGGCTCAGGTTCAGTTGGAAAACAACCGTCTTGAGCAGGAACTGGTGCTGATGGCACAGCGCATTGACGTTGCTGAAGAGCTGGACCGACTGGAAGCTCACGTCAAAGAGACCTGGAACATCCTGAAGAAGAAGGAGGCCGTCGGCCGTCGTCTCGACTTCATGATGCAGGAGTTCAACCGTGAATCCAACACGCTGGCCTCCAAGTCCATCAATGCGGATGTCACCGCATCCGCTATCGAGCTGAAAGTGCTGATCGAACAGATGCGCGAGCAAATTCAGAACATCGAGTAAGCGATTTGGCCCGGTTTTTCCGGGCCTTTTACTTTATTGAGTCAGCGCCACCAATTGTTCCGCACTGATCAACCCCATTTTCTCCAATTGAATTGCCACGGACTCCATCAATATTCGATAAACAGGATAATTTTTCTAATCCATAAAATTAAATCACAGCCATAATTCAGCGCCAATTTCGCAATAATGGATTAGTAAAACTAATCAATTTCACTTCACCTTAGAAAATCTCAATCGTGATCTACCGCACAAATCGCTAATCTTCCCGCCATCATTGACGGGGGCAAACATGCTGCTACATATTCTTTATCTGATTGGTATCACCGCTGAAGCCATGACCGGTGCACTGGCTGCTGGCCGCCGTCGTATGGATACCTTTGGCGTTATCATTATCGCGACAGCGACTGCTCTGGGCGGTGGTTCTGTTCGCGACATTCTGCTCGGCCACTACCCCCTGGGCTGGGTTAAAAACCCGGAATACGTCATCATCGTTGCCTGCGCAGCGGTGTTAACCACCATTGTGGCTCCCGTTATGCCGCACCTTCGCCGTTTATTCCTGGTACTGGATGCCCTCGGCCTGGTGGTGTTCTCCATCATCGGTGCCCAGATTGCTCTCGATATGGGAGAAGGCCCGGTGATCGCCTCCATCGCTGCCGTCGTGACCGGCGTCTTTGGTGGTGTGCTACGCGATATGTTCTGTAAACGCATCCCGTTGGTTTTCCAAAAAGAACTGTATGCCGGCGTTTCTTTTGCCTCGGCAGTGCTCTATATCGCTCTTCAGCACTACGTCAGCAGCCACGATATTGTCGTGATCGCCACACTGCTGTTTGGCTTTACGCTGCGTCTTTTAGCGCTGCGCCTGAAGCTTGGCCTGCCCGTTTTTGACTACAAACACAGCGCTCACTGATTTCTTAACGAATTCAAAAGCACTTTTGAATTCAACATTACTCAGGCAAACGAGATAAACTAACCCTCTTTTGCCTTACTCTTTACGTTAAGAAATAATGTCATTTACAAAAGCCACAGCACTGGTGTTAAACAAAAAAATCGGCAATCATTTTTTGATTCTACTGATCCTTTCTGTGCTGATTCAGCTCTGGCCGGTTTTCTTTACGCAACCTGTGCGTTTCATGATCCGCATTGCAATTTGCAATGCATTGCTATTGATCAGCGCTGCGGCCATCTATCGCTACCTTCCGGGTAAAATCATTGTATTTCTTCTGATCTCACTGCTGACGTTCAATTTTGCTTTCGCGTTCAGCACGTGGAGCGTATATCAAAGCGAGTTCAATACGGTCTTTGCCATGAGCATTCTGACGACCCACCCTGCAGAGGCCAAAAGTATGGCTGGGTTGTATTGGCACTGTTTGCCGGTGGTAATTGCTTACGCGCTGGTCACCTGGTACGCCATCAAATCGCTCAGCGAAAATACGTCGGATAAGGCAAAAGTCGTTGGGATTGTACTGTTCACCGGGTATATGGGCTGGTACTCCACAGTAAACTGGCTGAAAAAGCGCAAAGACCTGGAGGTCTATTACCCATTAAGTTCGCGTATTTTGACCAATACGCCGCTTTATGTCGGTTCTGAATTTATTATCGCCCAGCGCGACAACGCGTTGGCTGAAAAGATTAGCCAACATAATACCCACTATCCCGCTCTGCACACCCGGGAAACCGGCATCGAAAACTATGTCGTTATCGTGGGAGAGTCCGCGCGCCGCAGTAACATGCAGCTCTATGGTTTTAGTCAGAGGACTACCCCGGTAGAGTCTTCATTTACAAAAAACGCACTGCTCTTTAGCAATGCCATCGCTCCGGCATCAGCCACCGTGCTGGCCGTACCGATGATCTTAAGTAAAGCCGATCCAGAAAGCTTCACGACTGATATGCTTGCTGACAATATCATCAGCGTCGCCACAAAAGCGGGCTACCACACCGAATGGATCAGCGCTCAGGGCAACTCAGGCAAGAGCAATAACTACGTTGTCGCCATCGCCTCCGGCAGTCAAAAAGCGCAATGGATCGACACACGCTATGACACGGAACTTTTACCTGCGCTGGATGAAGCGTTGAAAGCACCTGGTAAAAAATTGATTTTCTTGCACATTAACGGTAGCCATGAAATGGCCTGCGATCGTTACCCTGCATCAGCCCAAATCTTTAGTACCGGCAACAAGTATGAAGATTGTTATAACAACGCCATTCACTTTACCGATTACTTCATTGGTGAAGTGACTAAACGGCTGAAAAATAGCGAATCATCCATGCTCTATTTTTCAGACCATGGTCTGGAAAAGAACCCGGATCTGGAATCCATCTACATGCACGGCTCGCGTAATCCCAGCAAAGAGGCTTATCAGGTTCCCCAGTTTATCTGGTACAGCCAGCCAGCCCTGAATACGCAAAAAAGAATGCTGGGCTGGATGCAAGAGCCCTGGCCTACGGCAAATAATTATGCCCTGATGCTGACATGGCTTGGGATCAGCACCGGTGTCCAGAACTGCAGCTCTGTGCTGGAAACGTGCTACCAGCAGCAGACACAGATATCAGTCATGGATGGTGGGCGTCATATTTTCAAGTACGATCAGCTTCGCAATACATTCAGCTCTCCGGATAGAAATACCCCATGGCGAGCAGAAAAGAAGAATTCGCTTTAAAAGCCCTGAATGCTCTGCTCACCCAACCAGGATGCCAGGGCCGCGATGCCTGGGTCGTGAATGAACGCGATGATCTGCCGTGCTTTTTCCTGACCAATGCCAGGAAGCGCCTGCCACGCTTCAGGCCTACGTTCGCTAAGCTTCTTCCACGACAGGTCTTCTGTTGACGTGAGCTGAAGCTTGGTCAACGGGATCCCCATCGCCATAATCCAACGAATAAACGGTTGCTCACGCACCAGGTTAAAACGATGCCAGAGTGCTAAACCCCTCGCAGGGGAAATCCCTGGGGTTGCCTGCAGCTGAGCCTGTGTTAGCTGTAGCCACGAAAAGAGATGTTCGAACTGATACGTTTGATACATCTGCCGCCACAGCGATTCACCCGCGCCGTCGACACCAAGCTGTGTTCCTGCCCAGCTCAGGCGTGCCAGAAACTGAGGCAGGCATTCTTCTGAAGCCCAGTAGCAGCTTAAAGGGGTAAATTTTGCCGCCGGTGGGATGGGCTTCGTACGATCGGTATTCCGCCACGCAACACCATCAACCCTCGGTATCCCCTGCCCAGCGAGGCTAAGATTGAGACGATCGCCCGGGGCGATATCCAGCGCCTGCCAACGTTTGAGCGAACCCAAACTCACACGCCGAACCGATTTATCATCCAGTTGCACAACGTCAAGTACCGCCACTACTGCCACTTTCCCCGTTCGGCCTACAGTGAACTCGATGGATTTTACTTCCGCGATTTGCGTGGCCGGGGGGTATTTCCAGGCCGCTACCCAGCTCCCTTCCCCAGGTAGCCAGAACTTCGTGGGGGGTTCTTTGGCCACACGGACAATAATGCCATCGGTGACAAAAGGCAGCGCAGAGGAGTACCAATGCTGGCGAAATGCCGCCACTTCGGAAACAGACTTAACGGGATGCGAATACGCCTTAACCCATGGAAATCCTGCATTCTCAAGCACAGCCAGCCGCTGCGTCATTGATGCTGGCCCATCCGGCCATGCCCAGATAAAAATCGAGATGTCTGCAAGCGACCCTGTATCGTCTTTGCGCATCATCGCGCCAGCGACTTTGGATCTGGCATTCATTCCGCCCATCTCCTGCTGAACATGCCTGTCCCGGTGTAAGAAGAGTTCCCCCTGTAGAACGCTGTCCGCCAGATAACCATCCACTTTTTTCGGCACCGCGGGGATTTGTTTCACCTTTGCCGTCCAGTCTTCCCCCGCCAGCCCGTTGCCACGGCTAATTGCCCGGACGAGTGCCCCGCGGCGATAAACCAACGTGACCGCCACACCGTCAACTTTCGGTTGAACCCACAAATCCTGCTTTCCGGCCATCCATTGCGCCATGGTCTGGCTATCCTTGAGTTTGCGTACGCCCGTGTGAGCAACCGGATGCGCGACATTCCCACTCACCACCGGGATGGCTGCCTCCTCACTTTCCCGACCAAAACAGTGCTGCCATTGCTTAAGTTGGGCGCTGAGCTGGTCATACTGGGAATCACTCACTTCACTCCTCCCTGATTCCCAGTAAGCGTCGTTCCAGTGTGATATTTGCTGTTGTAGGCGTGCAATTTCCTGTTCGGCGCGATCTGCCGTCCACACAGGGCAAGCCGCCTGTACGGCGCAGACGCCCCAGAGAAAAAGCACCGCCATCACTCCTCGTATTATCCCTATCATTTGTCTTCTCCTGACTGATTAACGAGGGTTTTAGCGCGAACAGAAACCCGTTTCGAGTCCGTGTTTTGAAGATTGCGTAACGGGTTCAGAGAAACGTGGAGAGTTGCTGCAACAGGACGTGAAATCAGGAAAACAGTACGCAAAATGGAAGAAACTGAGGCAAAAAGTGTGACAAAGGCTACGTCACACTGCGGCGACGTGTATAATAGGCTCGTATGTAGACTTTCTTTCGACTCACATACACAAGACTCTCATGGCTCAAGGCACGCTTTATATTGTTTCTGCCCCTAGTGGCGCGGGTAAATCCAGCCTGATTCAGGCATTGCTGAAAACCCAACCGTTGTACGACACCCAGGTTTCTGTTTCACACACCACGCGCGCGCCGCGTCCCGGTGAAGTGCACGGTGAACACTATTTCTTCGTTGATCACACTGAATTTAAAGCGATGATCGGCAGAGATGCGTTTCTTGAACATGCGGAAGTCTTTGGCAACTATTACGGCACGTCGCGTGAAACCATTGAGCAGGTTCTAAAAACCGGCGTTGATGTGTTTCTTGATATCGACTGGCAGGGCGCGCAGCAGATTCGTAAAATGATGCCAGAAGCACGCAGCATTTTTATTCTGCCACCGTCCAAAGATGAACTTGATCGCCGTCTGCGTGGCCGTGGCCAGGACAGCGAAGAAGTCATCGCCAAACGTATGGCGCAAGCAGTGACGGAAATGAGCCACTATGCCGAGTACAACTATCTGATTGTGAACGATGATTTTGATACCGCCCTGGGCGATTTGAAAACCATTATTCGCGCTGAACGTCTGCGCATGAGCCGCCAAAAGCAGCGTCATGACGCTTTAATCAGCAAACTATTGGCAGACTGAACCCACATTCAGTATCATGCCCAGTCATTTCTTCACCTGTGGAGCTTTATAAATATGGCACGCGTAACTGTTCAGGACGCTGTAGAGAAAATTGGTAACCGTTTTGACTTAGTACTGGTCGCCGCGCGTCGCGCTCGTCAGATGCAGGTGGGCGGTAAAGATCCACTGGTAGCGGAAGAAAACGATAAAACTACCGTTATCGCGCTGCGCGAAATCGAAGAAGGTCTGATTAACAACCAGATCCTCGACGTGCGTGAGCGCCAGGAGCAGCAAGAGCAGGAAGCCGCAGAACTGCAGGCCGTTACCGCCATTGCTGAAGGTCGTCGTTAATTAAACCTGCGGGTCGCCCTTGTATCTGTTTGAGAGCCTGAATCAGCTGATTCAAACCTACCTGCCGCCAGACCAAATTAAGCGTCTGCAGCAGGCTTATCTCGTTGCACGTGATGCTCACGAGGGACAAACACGTTCAAGCGGTGAACCCTATATCACCCATCCCGTTGCGGTAGCCTGCATTCTGGCCGAGATGAAACTCGACTATGAAACGCTGATGGCTGCGCTTCTGCATGATGTGATTGAAGATACCCCCGCCACCTACCAGGATATGGAACAGCTGTTTGGCAAAAGCGTTGCCGAACTGGTGGAAGGGGTGTCAAAGCTTGATAAGCTCAAGTTTCGCGATAAGAAAGAGGCTCAGGCTGAAAACTTTCGCAAGATGATTATGGCGATGGTGCAGGATATCCGCGTCATTCTCATCAAACTTGCCGACCGCACCCATAATATGCGCACGCTGGGCTCTCTTCGCCCGGATAAGCGCCGCCGCATTGCCCGTGAAACGCTGGAAATCTACAGCCCACTGGCCCACCGTTTAGGTATTCACCACATTAAAACCGAGCTGGAAGAGCTGGGTTTTGAAGCACTGTATCCGAACCGCTACCGCGTAATTAAAGAAGTCGTTAAGGCTGCACGCGGCAACCGTAAAGAGATGATTCAGAAAATCCTTTCGGAAATAGACGGTCGACTACAGGAAGCGGGGATCCCTTGCCGCGTCAGCGGTCGTGAGAAACATCTGTATTCGATCTACTGCAAAATGGTGCTGAAAGAGCAGCGTTTTCACTCGATCATGGATATCTATGCTTTCCGCGTTATCGTCCATGATGTTGACACCTGTTATCGCGTATTGGGCCAGATGCATAGCCTGTACAAGCCGCGTCCAGGCCGGGTGAAAGACTACATTGCCATTCCGAAAGCGAACGGCTATCAATCTTTGCACACCTCGATGATCGGTCCGCACGGCGTGCCTGTTGAGGTGCAGATCCGTACCGAAGACATGGACGTGATGGCAGAAATGGGTGTTGCCGCTCACTGGGCGTACAAAGGAAACGGCGAAAGCAGTACCACCGCGCAAATCCGTGCTCAGCGCTGGATGCAAAGCTTGCTGGAACTGCAGCAGAGCGCCGGCAGCTCGTTTGAATTTATCGAGAGCGTAAAATCTGATCTCTTCCCGGATGAGATTTATGTTTTCACCCCGGAAGGTCGTATTGTCGAGCTTCCGGCTGGCGCAACACCGGTCGATTTCGCCTATGCGGTACATACCGACATTGGCCATGCCTGTGTAGGCGCACGCGTCGACAGACAACCCTATCCGCTTTCTCAACCGTTGAGCAGCGGGCAAACGGTGGAAATCATCACTGCCCCTGGCGCACGCCCGAATGCGGCATGGCTGAACTTTGTCGTCAGCTCGAAAGCCCGCGCCAGAATTCGCCAACTGCTGAAAAACCTGAAGCGCGACGATTCCGTGAGCCTCGGCCGCCGCCTGCTGAACCATGCGCTCGGCGGCAGTCGCAAACTGGCGGAAATTCCTCAGGATAATATTCATCGTGAGCTGGTGCGCATGAAGCTCGCCACGCTTGACGATCTGCTGGCTGAAATTGGTCTTGGCAACGCCATGAGTGTTGTGGTCGCGAAAAACCTGCAGCAGGGTGAAGCCAGCACGGCCGCACAACCGGCTATGTCCGGTCCTCACGCTCACCTGCCGATAAAAGGCGCCGATGGCGTACTGATCACTTTTGCTAAGTGCTGCCGCCCTATTCCAGGCGACCCGATTATCGCCCACGTCAGCCCAGGCAAAGGGCTGGTTATCCACCACGAGTCCTGTCGAAATATTCGCGGCTACCAAAAAGAGCCAGAAAAATTCATGGCCGTGGAATGGGATAAAGAGACCGAACAGGAATTTATCACCGAAATTAAGGTGGATATGTTCAACCATCAGGGTGCGCTGGCGAACCTTACCGCCGCGATCAACACCGCCTCTTCCAATATTCAAAGCCTGAACACCGAAGAGAAAGATGGTCGCGTCTACAGCGCCTTTATTCGTCTGACGGCACGCGATCGCGTCCATCTGGCTAACATTATGCGTAAAATTCGCGTCATGCCGGATGTGATTAAAGTCACTCGCAACAGAAACTAGTGTTATGAATTCACAGCGTTATGCGCGTATCTGTGAGATGCTCGCCAGGCGTCAGCCTGACCTGACGGTCTGCATGGAAGAGGTTCATAAGCCCCATAACGTCTCGGCAATCGTCCGTACTGCTGATGCTGTCGGCGTCCATGAAGTCCATGCCGTCTGGCCAGGAAGCCGCATGCGAACCATGGTTTCCGCTGCGGCAGGCAGCAATAGCTGGGTACAGGTAAAAACGCACCCGACTATCGGCGAAGCCGTTGCCACTCTGAAAGGGCGCGGCATGCAGATTCTGGCCACTCATCTTTCTGATAAAGCCGTCGATTTTCGTGAAATTGATTACACGCACCCGACCTGCATTTTAATGGGTCAGGAAAAAACCGGTATCTCCCAGCAAGCATTAGCGCTCGCAGACCAGGACATCATCATTCCGATGATCGGCATGGTGCAGTCCCTGAATGTTTCCGTCGCCTCCGCCCTGATCCTCTACGAAGCGCAACGTCAGCGTCAGAACGCTGGCATGTATAAACGTGCAAACAGCATGCTCGCGGAAGAAGAGCAGCAGCGCCTGCTGTTTGAAGGCGGTTACCCGGTTTTGGCGAACGTCGCTAAGCGTAAAAAGCTGCCTTATCCATACGTCAACGACAACGGCGAAATCGAGGCAGATGATGCCTGGTGGGCCACCATGCAGGCGGCGAAGTAAGCCATGAAAGGTCGCCTGCTGGATGCCGTGCCGCTGAGTGCATTAACCGGCGTTGGTGCGGCACAAACCAGTAAGCTGGCAAAAATCGGTCTGCATAACGTGCAGGATCTGCTGCTGCACCTGCCATTACGCTACGAAGACCGCACCCATCTCTACCCTATTAATGACCTTGTGCCAGGCATTTACGCCACGGTAGAAGGCGAAGTGCTCAACAGCACGATCACTTTCGGCGGCCGCCGGATGATGACCTGCCAGATAAGTGACGGCACGGGCATCCTCACTATGCGCTTCTTCAATTTCAACGCGGCGATGAAAAACAGCCTCGCCACAGGCCGGCGTGTACTGGCCTATGGAGAAGCAAAGCGCGGCAAGTACGGCGCGGAGATGATCCACCCGGAATACCGTATTCAGGGTGATTTGAGTGAACCAGAACTGCAGGAAACGCTGACGCCCGTTTATCCCACCACCGAGGGCGTTCGCCAGGCCACGCTACGCAAACTGACCGATCAGGCGCTCGATCTGCTCGATACCTGCGCCATTGCGGAACTGCTGCCACCAGAGCTCTCTCAGGGGTTGATGAGCCTGCCGGAAGCCCTGCGCACGCTGCATCGCCCGCCGCCGTCATTGCAGCTGAGCGATCTGGAAAGCGGGCAGCATCCGGCACAACGTCGTCTGATTATGGAAGAGTTGCTGGCCCACAACCTGAGCATGCTGGCGCTGCGAGCCGGTGCCCAGCGCTATCATGCCGAACCCCTCAGTACAAAAGATGAGTTGAAAAAGGGTCTGCTGACCGCGCTGCCGTTTAAACCTACCGGCGCCCAGGCACGGGTGGTCGCTGAAATAGAAAAAGACATGGCGCAGGACATTCCGATGATGCGCCTTGTGCAGGGCGATGTCGGCTCGGGTAAGACGCTGGTTGCGGCTCTCGCTGCGCTGAGGGCCATCGCGCACGGCAAACAGGTCGGGTTGATGGCACCGACGGAACTGCTCGCCGAGCAGCACGCCAATAATTTCCGCAGCTGGTTTGCGCCGTTGGGCATTGAAGTAGGCTGGCTTGCGGGGAAACAAAAGGGCAAGGCGCGTCTGGCTCAGCAGGAAGCCATCGCCAGCGGCCAGGTGCAAATGGTGGTTGGCACTCACGCTATTTTCCAGGAACAGGTGCAATTTAACGGCCTGGCGCTGGTTATCATCGACGAACAGCACCGCTTTGGCGTCCACCAACGTCTTGCACTGTGGGAAAAAGGCCAACAGCAGGGATTCCATCCCCATCAGCTGATCATGACGGCAACACCGATCCCACGAACGCTGGCGATGACCGCCTATGCCGATCTGGATACCTCAGTCATTGATGAGCTGCCGCCAGGACGAACTCCCGTCACCACGGTGGCTATCACCGATACCCGACGTAACGAAATTATCGATCGTGTCCGCAACGCCTGTACTCACGAAGGCCGCCAGGCCTATTGGGTGTGTACCCTGATCGAAGAGTCTGAATTACTGGAAGCTCAGGCGGCAGAAGCCACCTGGGAAGAGCTGAAAATCGCGCTGCCAGAGCTGAATATCGGTTTAGTCCACGGGCGAATGAAGCCCGCGGAGAAACAGGCGGTAATGCAGGCGTTCAAACAGGGTGAACTGCATCTGTTGATCGCGACGACAGTCATTGAAGTCGGGGTTGACGTCCCCAACGCCAGCCTGATGATTATCGAGAACCCCGAGCGTTTGGGGCTTGCCCAGCTTCACCAGCTGCGCGGCCGCGTGGGTCGTGGAGCCGTCGCCTCCCACTGTGTACTACTCTATAAATCACCGTTATCCAAAACCGCGCAAAAACGCCTGCAGGTGCTGCGCGACAGCAATGACGGTTTCGTGATTGCGCAAAAAGATTTGGAAATCCGCGGCCCTGGCGAACTGCTTGGCACCCGGCAGACCGGCAACGCCGAATTCAAAGTGGCTGACCTGCTGCGCGATCAGGCCATTATCCCGGATGTTCAGCGCATAGCACGCCACATTCATGAAAAATATCCACAGCAGGCGCTGGCCCTCATCGAGCGCTGGATGCCGGAAACCGAACGTTATTCCAACGCGTAGTTTTCAGACTGCGTGTCATTTTTAGCTTCCACTACGAGTAGGTTATGAGACGAGAACTTGCCATCGAATTTTCGCGTGTGACTGAGGCCGCGGCGCTTGCCGGGTACAAATGGCTGGGACGCGGCGACAAAAATACCGCCGACGGCGCTGCAGTCAACGCCATGCGCATCATGCTCAATAAAGTTAACATCGACGGCACCATCGTGATTGGCGAAGGTGAAATTGACGAGGCACCGATGCTGTTTATCGGCGAGCAGGTAGGGACTGGCAATGGCGACGCTGTCGATATCGCCGTGGACCCGATCGAAGGCACCCGCATGACCGCGATGGGCCAGGCAAACGCGCTGGCGGTGCTGGCCGTGGGCGATAAAGGCTGTTTCCTGAATGCGCCAGATATGTACATGGAAAAACTGATTGTTGGCCCTGGTGCGAAAGGCACGATTGACCTCAATCTGCCGCTGGCGGAAAACCTGCGCAACGTGGCCAACGCACTGAACAAGCCGCTTGAAGAGTTGACCGTCACCATCCTTGCGAAGCCGCGTCACGATGATGTGATCCTCAGCATGCAGAAGCTCGGGGTGCGCGTGTTCGCCATTCCTGACGGCGATGTTGCCGCCTCAATCCTTACCTGCATGCCGGACAGCGAAGTCGACGTTTTGTATGGCATTGGTGGCGCGCCGGAAGGCGTGGTGTCCGCGGCGGTGATTCGCGCGCTGGACGGCGACATGCAGGGGCGTCTGCTGGCTCGTCACGATGTGAAAGGCGATACGCCTGAAAATCGCCGTATTGGCGAAAATGAACTTGAGCGCTGTGCGGCGATGGGCATCGAAGCAGGCAAAGTCCTTCGTCTGGATGAAATGGCGCGCAGCGACAACGTTATTTTCTCCGCCACCGGCATCACCAAAGGCGATCTGCTGGATGGCATCACCCGCAAGGGCAACATTGCCACCACCGAGACCCTGCTGATTCGCGGCAAATCACGCACCATTCGTCGCATTCAGTCCATTCACTATCTTGATCGCAAAGATTCAGAAATTCAGCGTCACATCCTGTAAATCATTTGATCAATCGAGCTTTCCAGCCTTTCAGGGCTGGAAATCTTTTCCCCAGGTGGCGAAGATAGAACTATCAACGCAGCGAGGAAACGATTATGGCGGAGTGGGTTACCGGAAAGGTCACGAAAATAGAATATTGGACGGATGCGTTATTCAGCCTCACCGTTCATGCCCCTGTGCATCCCTTCACCGCCGGGCAGTTTACTAAGCTGGGACTCGAGATTGACGGTGAACGCGTCCAGCGCGCCTATTCCTACGTTAACGCCCCCAACAATCCCGACCTTGAGTTTTATCTGGTGACCGTCCCTGACGGCAAGCTCAGCCCACGCCTGGCCGCACTCAAACCGGGTGACGAGGTACAGCTCGTCAGCGAAGCCGCAGGCTTTTTCGTTCTGGATGAAGTGCCAGACTGCGAAACGCTGTGGATGCTGGCTACCGGGACCGCGCTGGGGCCCTATTTGTCTATTCTGCAGGAAGGAAAAGACCTCGATCGATTCAAGAACCTGGTCTTGGTGCATGCGGTGCGCTACGCCACCGATCTGAGCTATCTTCCTCTGATGCTGGATCTGCAAAAGCGCTACGAAGGAAAACTCCGGATTCAGACCGTGGTCAGCCGTGAGAACCTTCCTGGCTCACTCACCGGACGCATTCCGGCGCTGATTGAAAGCGGTGCGCTGGAAGAAGCCACCGGCCTGAACATGACCGCGGAAAACAGCCATGTGATGCTCTGCGGAAATCCGCAAATGGTGCGTGATACCCAGCAGTTGCTGAAAGAGTCCCGGCAGATGACCAAACATTTACGCCGTCGGCCAGGACACATGACCGCAGAACATTACTGGTGATCAGCGGTATTTCACCGCTTTTGTCTCTTTGCCGTACTTGTTTTCACCCTGGGTTCCGACAAATGCGCCAAGATCGATAAGCATCATCACAATGATAAGCGTCGGGACAAAACGCCCGACGCCCCATTGCCAGAAGCCAGGCAGCATCACCCAGTTGCCCGCAAGCAGCATCCACGCCAGCACCATTAACAGCGCCCAAATCCCTGATTTACCACGATCGTGCAAGCGTTTCACCGTCACCGCTGCCGTTGGCCATAGCAGGCAAACCAGAGCAAATGCGGCCGTTTGCAGGCTCAGCCAACCACTTCCGGCCACCGTAAACAGCACAATCATCGCCAGCACCCAGATCCCCATCCAGATCCAGAAGTCACGGCGCCCGATACGCCCGTTAATCGAAAAAAGCCACTGCTGTAGGGTCATAGGACATTCCTGATAATCTCAATGCCGCGTAGTTTACCCTGAAGTGGTCTCTTTTTGACAAGCGGGGCCGTTTACCGTTTTAATCGTCAGCATAAGAATAATCAGGTGGACTACATGACAAGATGGCTGACTCTGTGTTTGATTGGACTTACCGCGTTGGCCATCGGGCAGAATGCGCTGTCGGCGGAATCCGCCGAAACCACGGCTGCGCCTTATTTAATTCCCGGCTCGCCAACGTTTGATCTCTCGATCAGCCAGTTTCGTGAACAATTTAATAGTGATAACCCCACGCTGCCGCTGAACGAATTTCGCTCAATCACCACCAGTCGCGATCAGCTGAACCTCACTCGCGCCGCCAGCAAGATTAACGAAAATCTCTACGCCTCCACGGCGCTGGAGCGCGGGACGCTAAAGATTAAGTCGATGCAAATCACCTGGCTGCCGATTCAGGGACCCGAGCAAAAAGCGGCAAAAGCGAAAGCACAGGAGTACATGAGTGCCCTTATTCGCCTGTTTACCCCCTCAATCACCAAAGCGCAAAGCGTGCAGAAACTGCAAAAACTGCTTACCAACGGGAAGAATAAACACTACTACAGCACCATCGAAGGCGCGATTCGCTATGTTGTCGCGGACAACGGCGAAAAGGGGCTGACCTTCGCGGTTGAACCGATTAAGCTGGCGCTATCTGAAACGCTCGAAGGCAATAATAAATGACAAAAAGCAAAGCCTTTGCGCGGCATGATCTCTATACTGTTTCACAGACTACGCTGCCCTGATGGGCGGCCATATTCCTTAATTCGCTTAACTGCGTGGAGAATTCAAATGCGACATCCTTTGGTGATGGGTAACTGGAAACTGAACGGCAGCCGCCACATGGTCAACGAGCTGGTTGCTAACCTGCGTAAAGAGCTGTCTGGCGTGACAGGCTGTGACGTTGCGATCGCTCCGCCGGAAATGTACATCGACCTGGCAAAACACGCCGCGGGCGGCAGCCACATCAACCTGGGTGCGCAGAACGTTGACCTGAACCTGTCCGGCGCATTCACCGGTGAAACCTCCGCAGAAATGCTGAAAGATATTGGCGCGAAATACATCATCATCGGCCACTCTGAGCGTCGTACTTATCACAAAGAATCTGACGAGCTGATCGCGAAGAAATTCGCCGTGCTGAAAGAGCAGGGTCTGGTCCCGGTACTGTGCATCGGTGAAACCGAAGCAGAAAACGAAGCGGGCAAAACAGAAGAAGTTTGCGCACGTCAGATCGACGCCGTCCTGAAAACCCAGGGCGCTGCCGCGTTCGAAGGCGTGGTTATCGCTTACGAACCAGTATGGGCAATCGGTACTGGCAAATCTGCAACCCCAGCTCAGGCTCAGGCGGTTCACAAGTTTATCCGTGACCACATTGCTAAAGCAGACGCGAAAGTGGCTCAGCAGGTTATCATTCAGTACGGCGGTTCCGTTAACGCGGCAAACGCAGCTGAGCTGTTCACCCAGCCGGACATCGACGGCGCGCTGGTTGGCGGCGCATCCCTGAAAGCAGACGCTTTCGCGGTGATCGTTAAAGCAGCTGAAGCCGCTAAACAGGCTTAATTGACTGCCCCCTCGTCCTGATAAACAGCGCCATGCTGTTCCCTCGCCCTTTTGGGAGAGGGTCAGGGCGAGGGGAAATATCTCCCTCTCAGAATTCCTTCACTGCAAAATCTTACAGTCGTGATCCTGGATCTCTTCCGCCGACGCACGATTCAGCGTTAACACATCCCGCTCCGTTGCCAGCAACACAAACGATTCATCAGGCTGCTGCACCATCGCCAGCGCAAAGCGCCCCATATGCATACGGGCCTCCGGCACTTCCTCCGCCAGCATCAGGAAAGGACTTTTCTGCGCCAGCTCCGTTTCGGTGACTCGCCGGGCAAGATATTGATGACCTCGCAAATTGGTCGGCAGCGGCTGCCACAGGGTTCCTATCGCTGTACCCTCCTCATTCAGCTGCTGACGGACATCAGGCCGCAGACAGGAAATATGAATATGGAAATGATTTTGCGTGCGCCCGGTACGGGAGTTAATGGCCAGCGAAACAGCTGAATCCGGTACCGCTGAACCACGACGCTCGCTCATCACCTGCCGGTTTTGCCAGGCTTGCCAAAAGAAGTTCGGCGTATGCGGATTCAGCAACAACGGGCTCTCGGTCCCGTTGATACGGTAAGTCGGCATCAGCAGATATTGCAGCGGGCCATTCCTGTCTTTAAACAGCACATAGCCGCCCTTCAGATTAACCGAGGCGCAGGGCGCGGGAGACTGGTGCTGCTGCTGGTTCGGCACGCACTGGTCGATGACAAAGTGGCGTAAGGCATCAGGATGTCCAGAAGAGAGCCAGAAGCTGCCTCCGGCAACAACGCCTCCCAGAATCACAACTGCTAAAATCAAAAAGCCAATACGCTTCATATCTCGTTCCCTGTTAACTCGCTGAAGCCAAAGGGTAGCTCAGAATGATGACCAAAGAAAAACGGCCCCAGAGGGCCGTTAGCTTTATTGTTGCTTTGCGCTGATTTGCTGGCCAGCACCTGGCTGACTCACAGCGAGTTAGCGTTGGCTAATCTGATCGAACGTGCCGCCATTAGAGAAGTGCTCTTTTTGCGCCTTGGTCCAGCCGCCAAATTCCTGATCGATAGTAAACAGCTTCAGTTTTGGGAACTCGCTGTCGTATTTTTTCGCCACTTCTGCATCACGTGGGCGGTAGTAGTTTTTCGCGACGATATCCTGGCCTTCCGGTGAGTAGAGATATTTCAGGTAGGCATCTGCGACTTCACGCGTCCCTTTCTTATCCACCACTTTGTCGACCACAGAGACCGTCGGTTCTGCCAGAATCGACTCGCTCGGGGTCACGATTTCAAACTTGTCTTTGCCAAGCTCATGGGTTGCCAGCAGCGCTTCGTTTTCCCAGGCAATCAACACATCACCAATGCCACGTTCGACAAACGTGTTTGTTGAGCCACGGGCACCGGAATCCAGCACTTCGACGTTCTTATACAACGCCTTCACGAAATCCTGCGCTTTGGCCTGATCGTTGTTGTTGTGGTGAAGTGCATAGCCCCACGCGGCCAGATAGTTCCAGCGTGCGCCACCAGAGCTTTTCGGGTTAGGCGTGATAATCGACACGCCCGGCTTAATTAAATCGTTCCAGTCGTGGATCTGTTTGGGATTGCCTTTGCGCACCAGGAAGACGATGGTCGAAGTATAAGGCGCAGAGTTGTCCGGCAGACGCTTCACCCAGGATTTGTCGATGCGACCGCGCTCGGCGATGGCGTCCACGTCATAGGCCAGTGCCAGCGTAACCACATCGGCTTCGATACCGTTAATCACGGATGTGGCCTGCTTGCCAGACCCCCCGTGAGACTGGCGGATCACCACGCTGTCACCGGTTTTTTGTTTCCAGTAAGCGCTGAAGGCTTTGTTGTAATTGTCATACAGCTCACGCGTCGGATCGTATGACACGTTAAGCAGTTGAATATCTTTTGCCAGAACACCAGCGGAAGCCAGCAGCAGCGTTAACCCCAGAGCCAATTTGTTCATCGACCACTCTCATCTGTTGTGTTGTGATGGAGGTAGCGTGCCAGAAATAGAAATGATGATTAAAGAATAAAAAAAGATTGGCTATAACGTGAGGATATAACGGAGGGGAAAGCTATCGCCCCTCAGAACGAGGGGCGATGGGGAATCAGACTTCTTCCATGCGGCCCAGCAGCGCCTGCAGACGTTCCTGCCAACCGTGCTGCTGATCTTTCAGCTGGTTGTTTTCGCGCTCCAGATCTTCACGGCTCTGGGCGGCATTCTGAACTTCCTGCGCCAGGGTGGTATTTTTCTCTTTCAGCTCTTCGATTTCCATTTGCAGCAGAGTGATAGTATCAATCGCCTGCTGTACTTTGGATTCCAATTTCTCAAACACTTCTAATGACATCGTCATACCTCTCCTGAATTTGCAAGGCGTTGAAGTCGTCCCGGCTCCCGGCGACGCCTTAACGAAAATAAGCGCACTACTATGCTTCCGATTGTATGGAGCCGCGCACGCCCTGTCCAGCGCCGGGGCGCGCTGATTGCGGTTTGCAACGCATTTCAGTCTATACCTGGTGCGTTTAGCGCAGATCCCCTCTCATTTGTTAATCGTCGGGTGATAAAAATGATCTTTTCCTGGGTTTGACAAACAGCAAAATGCGCACTTCTTCGCGCGAAAACGCTCATTTTATTGACATAGCACACAGAATTTAAGTTCGATATTTCTCGTTTCTGCTCGTTAACGATAAATTAACACTATGCCTACATGGCAGCATGGTCGTCATCGACAACCGTGTTCACAATAACCATCAATCAGTCTTCAGGATCCGATCATGAGTCAAACATCAACCTTAAAAGGCCAGTGCATTGCCGAGTTCCTTGGTACCGGGTTGTTGATCTTCTTCGGTGTTGGATGCGTGGCAGCGCTGAAAGTTGCAGGTGCTACCTTCGGTCAGTGGGAAATCAGCATTATCTGGGGTCTGGGCGTGGCGATGGCCATTTACCTGACTGCAGGGGTTTCCGGCGCCCATCTCAACCCGGCGGTAACAATTGCACTGTGGCTGTTTGCCTGTTTCGACGGGCGCAAAGTTGTTCCCTACATTCTTTCTCAGTTTGCCGGCGCGTTTTGCGCAGCGGCGTTGGTTTACGGGCTTTATTACAATCTTTTCATCGACTTCGAACACACGCACAATATGGTCCGCGGCAGCGTTGAAAGCCTCGACCTGGCAGGCATTTTCTCGACCTATCCGAACCCGCATATTAATTTTGTGCAGGCCTTCGCAGTAGAACTGGTCATTACCGCTATCCTGATGGGCGTTATTCTCGCGCTGACGGACGATGGCAACGGCGTGCCGCGCGGCCCAATGGCCCCTCTGCTGATTGGTCTGTTGATCGCGGTGATTGGTGCTTCCATGGGCCCACTGACCGGCTTCGCGATGAACCCGGCACGTGATATCGGACCAAAAGCCTTCGCCTGGTTAGCGGGCTGGGGCAACGTAGCCTTCACCGGCGGCAAAGATATTCCTTATTTCCTGGTGCCGTTGTTTGCGCCAATTATCGGGGCGTCGCTGGGTGCCTTCGGCTATCGCAAGCTGATTGGCCGCAATTTACCGTGCGATGTGTGTGAAGTGGAAGAGAAAGACACCACCTCCGGCTCCGCACAACAAAAAGCTTCGCTGTAATCTGACTACGGGACTTATCAAAATGACCGACAAAAAATATATCGTTGCGTTGGACCAGGGTACCACCAGTTCCCGCGCCGTCGTCATGGATCACGACGCCAATATCGTCAGCGTTTCACAGCGCGAATTCGAACAAATTTATCCTAAGCCAGGCTGGGTTGAGCACGACCCAATGGAAATCTGGGCGACCCAGAGCTCCACGCTGATTGAAGTGCTGGCGAAAGCCGATATCAGTTCCGATCAGGTCGCTGCCATCGGTATCACCAACCAGCGTGAAACCACGGTGGTGTGGGAACGCGAAACCGGGAAGCCCATTTACAACGCCATCGTCTGGCAGTGCCGCCGTACCGCCGATATTTGTGAGCAGCTGAAGCGTGATGGCATGGAAGATTACGTGCGCAGCGCCACCGGCCTGGTGGTCGACCCGTACTTCTCCGGCACCAAAGTGAAGTGGATTCTGGACCACGTCGAAGGCGCTCGTGAAAGAGCGAAAAAAGGCGAGCTGCTGTTCGGTACGGTCGATACCTGGCTTATCTGGCGCATGACTCAGGGTCGCGTGCACGTCACCGACTACACTAACGCCTCGCGCACCATGCTGTTCAACATCCATGAACTGGACTGGGACGACAAAATGCTCGACGCGCTGGATATTCCGCGCGCCATGCTGCCGGAAGTGCGCAAGTCTTCTGAAGTGTACGGTCAGACCAATATCGGTGGTAAAGGCGGCACGCGTATTCCTATCGCCGGGATCGCCGGTGACCAGCAGGCGGCGCTGTTTGGCCAGCTGTGCGTGAAGGAAGGGATGGCGAAAAACACCTACGGCACCGGCTGCTTTATGCTGATGAACACCGGCGATAAAGCGGTGAAATCAGAAAACGGGCTGCTGACGACCATCGCCTGCGGTCCGAAAGGCGAAGTGAACTACGCGCTGGAAGGCGCCGTGTTTATGGCGGGTGCATCCATTCAGTGGCTGCGTGACGAAATGAAGCTGATTAACGACGCTTTCGATTCCGAATATTTCGCCACCAAAGTGAATGACACCAACGGCGTATATGTGGTGCCAGCGTTCACTGGCCTGGGAGCGCCATACTGGGACCCGTATGCGCGCGGTGCCATCTTTGGCCTGACCCGTGGCGTGAACTCGAACCACATCATTCGTGCGACGCTGGAGTCCATCGCCTATCAGACTCGTGACGTACTGGAAGCGATGCAGGCTGACTCCGGCATTCGCCTGCACGCGCTGCGTGTGGACGGTGGTGCAGTTGCCAACAACTTCCTGATGCAGTTCCAGGCAGACATTCTGGGTACCCGCGTAGAGCGCCCGGAAGTGCGTGAAGTGACAGCACTGGGTGCCGCTTACCTGGCGGGTCTGGCGGTTGGCTTCTGGCAGAATCTGGATGAGCTGCAGGAGAAAGCGGTCATCGAGCGTGAGTTCCGTCCGGGTATCGAAACCACCGAGCGCAACTACCGCTACAGCGGCTGGAAAAAAGCGGTGAAACGCGCACTGGCGTGGGAAGATCACGAGTAATCACGAGAGAAACTTGCCGGACCTACGCGAGATCCGAATCCCCTAAGGATTTCAGGTCACAGGTAGGCGGCAAGTTTGTGAATCCCCGGGAACATAGATTAACTATGTGACCGGGGTGAGCAAACGCAGCCAACACCCCTGTGGCCCGGAAGACGACGGGGATTTAGCCAAACATTGGCAGCATCAGATAGAGCTTAATCACTAATGCGTTCACGATATCGATAAAGAACGCACCGACCATCGGCACCACCAGGAATGCCATGTGGGAAGGACCAAAGCGTTCGGTGATCGCCTGCATATTCGCAATCGCCGTTGGCGTTGCGCCCAGACCAAAACCACAGTGACCGGCAGCCAGCACCGCCGCATCGTAATTTTTGCCCATCATGCGATAGGTAACAAAAATCGCGTACAGCGCCATGGCCAGCGTCTGCACGGCCAGAATGGCCAGCATTGGCAGTGCCAGAGAAGCAAGTTCCCACAGCTTAAGGCTCATCAGCGCCATGGCCAGGAACAGCGACAGCGAAACGTTACCCAGCACGGACACCGCACGCTCAAAGACGCGGTAGAAGCCCAACAGCGCCAGCCCGTTACTCAGAATAACACCGATAAACAGCACGCAAACAAACGTTGGCAGCTCCAGCGCCGTTCCGATCATCAATTGCGCAACGATTTTGCCAAGCGTAATACAGATAGCGATCATCGCGATGGTTTCAATCAGCACCAGCGAGGTGATCATGCGGCCCACTTCCGGCTTTTCAAACGCGGTCGGGGTTTCCTGATCGTCTGGCGTGCCGTTCGGTGTGGAGGAGTGCTTAACCAGATAGCGCGCCACCGGGCCACCAATCAGACCACCCAGTACCAGACCAAAGGTCGCACAGGCCATCGCTACTTCTGTCGCGTTCTGGAAACCGTAGCGTTCAACAAACAGCTTACTCCAGGCCGCGCCTGTACCATGGCCGCCGGATAACGTGATTGAACCCGCCAACAGACCCATCAGCGGATCCAGGCCCAGCATTTTCGCCATGCCGATCCCGATGGCGTTCTGCATCAGCAGCAGGCCAACCACCACAATCAGGAAAGTGCCCAACACTTTGCCGCCCATTTTCAGGCTGGAGAGGTTGGCGTTCAGGCCAATTGTCGCAAAGAAGGCCAGCATCAGCGGGTCTTTGAGACTCATGTCAAAGTCAATTTCCCAGCCTACACTTTTCTTCAGGACCAAAAGGGCAAGCGCCACCAGCAGGCCACCGGCGACCGGTTCAGGGATTGTGTATTTCTTAAAGAGAGGGACTGTGTGGACCAGTTTGCGTCCTAACAGCAACACCAGCGTTGCCGCAACAAGCGTCGATAAGGTATCGAGATGAAACATAGAGGCTCCTTGTTAGCGCATGATCCGAGACACGCGACAGCTTTATCCTGTAATACAAAGTTCTCATCATTAAGAATCAGGAGCCGGATTTTAAGCAAAAGGCCGCTAATATTGACAGCAAAAGTTGTTCTTAACGGTGAAATTTGCGACAAAAGTTGCATAAACAGCATAAAAAACTGTCCACTTATTCATCCTTAATATAATAGCCGCAAACGATTGCTTTTACCTGGCCGTTCGCTAAAATGCCCCCCTTTCCTTCCCACGAGATTGTTCTGAATATGTCAGTGAATACCCTCGACGTCGAAAATGCGCAACCGATTGCGCAGACAACCAACAGCGAGCTTATCTACCGCCTTGAAGACCGTCCGCCGCTGCCACAAACCCTGTTCGCTGCTTTTCAGCATCTGTTGGCGATGTTCGTTGCGGTGATCACCCCTGCGCTGCTGATTTGCCAGGCGCTGGGCTTACCGGCACAGGATACCCAGCACATCATCAGCATGTCGCTGTTCGCTTCCGGCGTGGCGTCCATTATTCAGATCAAAGCGTGGGGCCCGGTCGGCTCCGGGTTACTGTCCATTCAGGGCACCAGCTTCAACTTCGTCGCACCGCTTATCATGGGCGGTACGGCGCTGAAAACCGGTGGCGCCGATGTGCCCACCATGATGGCCGCGCTGTTTGGCACGCTTATGCTTGCCAGCTTCACCGAAATGGCGCTGTCCCGCGTGCTGCATCTGGCCCGTCGGGTGATTACGCCGCTGGTGTCTGGCGTGGTGGTCATGATTATCGGCCTGTCGCTGATTCAGGTTGGGCTCACTTCGATTGGTGGCGGATACGCTGCCATGGCTGACCATACTTTCGGCGCCCCGAAAAACCTCCTGCTGGCGGGCGTGGTGCTGGCGCTGATTATTCTGCTGAACCGCCAGCGCAATCCTTATTTGCGCATCGCTTCACTGGTGATTGCCATGGCGGCAGGCTATCTGCTGGCCTGGGCGATGGACATGCTTCCGGCGAGCAGCGAGCCGCTGAACCCGTCGCTGATCACCGTCCCAACGCCACTCTATTATGGTCTTGGCATCGACTGGAACCTGCTGCTGCCGCTGATGCTGGTGTTTATGATCACCTCGCTGGAAACCATTGGCGATATCACCGCAACGTCCGATGTCTCTGAACAGCCAGTCTCTGGCCCACTGTATATGAAACGCCTGAAAGGCGGCGTGCTGGCGAACGGGCTTAACTCCTGCGTATCAGCGGTGTTTAACACCTTCCCGAACTCCTGTTTCGGACAAAACAACGGCGTTATCCAGCTGACTGGCGTTGCCAGCCGCTACGTAGGTTTCGTGGTCGCGTTGATGCTTATCGTGCTCGGCCTGTTCCCTGCCGTCAGCGGATTTGTGCAGCATATTCCGGAGCCGGTTCTGGGCGGCGCAACGCTGGTGATGTTCGGCACCATCGCCGCTTCCGGCGTTCGCATTGTGTCCCGTGAGCCCCTGAACCGCCGCGCCATCATGATTATTGCGCTGTCGCTGGCCGTGGGCATGGGCGTTTCCCAACAGCCGCTGATCCTGCAGTTTGCCCCGGACTGGCTGAAAAACCTGCTCTCTTCCGGTATCGCCGCAGGCGGTATTACCGCTATCGTGTTGAACCTGGTCTTCCCGCCAGAGAAAAACTGATCCCTCTCCCATGCTCTCCCATGAAGGCGGCGTCAACCGCCTTCATGTAATCTTATTAAACGAATCCCTCCTTGAGGATTGCGCACAAATCGTGCATAACTCCTTTATGTGCCCTTCACTGGATGGAAGACGATGAAATTTATCGGGAAGCTGTTGGTCTGGCTGCTGATCGCCGTGCTGCTGGTTGCGCTGGCGTTCTACTTTTTGTTGCAAACCCGCTGGGGCGCGCGGCAAATCAGCGGCTGGATTTCGGCCAACACCGATTACCACCTCGCGTTTGACGCGATGGATCATCGTTTTTCTTCGCCGTCGCATGTCGTACTGAAAAACGTCACCTTTGGGCGCGATGGGAAACCGGCAACGCTGGTCGCCAAAACGGTGGATATCGGCATCGGTACCCGTCAGCTCACCGATCCGCTGCACGCCGATACCATCACGCTGCAGGACGGTACCCTGAACCTTTCGCCGTCCACGGCACCGTTCCCGTTTGAAGCCGATACCCTGCAGCTCAGCAATATGGCCTTCAACAGCCCGGAAACCGGCTGGGATCTCAGCGCTCAGCGCGTCACCGGCGGCGTGTCACCCTGGCTGCCGGAAGCAGGAAATGTGCTGGGCAAACAGACGCAAATTCAGATGAGTGCCGGCTCGATGACGCTGAACGGCATTCCGGCCACCAATGTGCTGATTCAGGGTAATATCGATCACAGTGTGGTGACGCTGAGTACTATCGGCGCAGACATCGCGCGGGGATCGCTGACGGGCAATGCCAAACGCAACGCCGATGGTAGCTGGCTGGTCGACAGCCTGCGCCTGACCGATATCCGCTACCAGAGCGATAAATCGCTGCAGGATTTCTTCGCCCCTCTGACAACCGTTCCTTCACTGGCCATCGGTAGCCTTGAAGTGACCGACGCTCGCCTGCAAGGGCCGGACTGGGCCATTGCCGATCTTGACCTGAGCCTGCGAGACCTGACGCTCAGCAAAGGCGACTGGAGCAGCGACGGTGGCCGTCTGTCGATGAACGCCGACGAGTTTATCTACGGCTCACTGCACTTTATCGATCCGATCCTCAACACTGAATTCTCACCACAGGGCGTAGCGCTGCGCCAGTTCACGTCCCGCTGGGAAGGCGGCATGCTGCGCACCTCCGGGAACTGGTTACGCAACGGAAAAGCGTTAGTGCTGGATGATGCAGCCATCGCCGGGCTTGAGTACACGCTGCCACAAAACTGGAAGCAGCTGTGGATGGACCCGCTGCCATCATGGCTGCAGAGCGTCACCCTGAGTAAGTTCACCGCCAGCCGCAATCTGGTGATTGATATCGATCCTGAATTCCCGTGGCAGATAACTTCTCTGGACGGGTATGGCGATAACCTGCAGCTGGCGAAAAACGGCAACTGGGGTGTGTGGCGCGGCAATGCGGCCCTGAATGCCGCAGCGGCCACGTTTAACCGTGTGGATGTTCGTCGCCCGTCCGTGAAAATTGCGGCCAATGACACTCAGGTGAACCTGAATGAACTGAGCGCGTTTACCGAGAAAGGTATTCTGGAGGCGACAGCGGCGGTGACCCAGGACCCACAGCGTCGGGCCGCTATTGCACTGAACGGCCGCGGCGTGCCGCTGGATATTCTGCAACAGTGGGGATGGCCTGCACTGCCGATTACTGGCGACGGCAACTTACAGCTGAAGGCAAGCGGCAATATTCACTTTACGGCACCGTTGAAGCCCACGGTCACGGGACAGGTTCACGCGGTGAATATGAATAAACAAGAAGTCACGCAGACGATGACCAACGGCGAAGTGAGCACCGCGCAGCCGGTGGTGCCAGCGCCGACCGAGGGTGCCCCTGCGGCGGAACCTGCGCCTGCTCAACCAGTGCAGTGAGTCTTTCCGCTCCGTTCATTGCTGCCCCCCCTCACCCCGGCCCTCTCCCTTGAGGGCTAGGGGGAAAACCAAAACCAGCTCCTGCCTGTTCCCTCTCCCTTGAGGGAGAGGGAGAAAACCAAAACCAGCTCCTGTCTGTTCCCTCTCCCTTGAGGGAGAGGGTTAGGGTGAGGGGGGAAATCCAACACCATAGCCACAAAAAAGCCGGGAAGCGTTCTCTCTGCCCGGCTCGGTATGCTTTTGTAGGCCCTGCAAGCGTTAGCGCCGCCGGGCAATCGACACTTAAAGCGTAATCACCATCTCATTCCCCTGAGCCGCAATCACCACGCCCCATTCGCTGCCGGACTGCGAACCGCCCTGCACGCCAGCAACCTGCTGCGCGTTGCGCAGGCACAGCGTCCAGCCACGCGCTTCGCCGTTCCCTTGCACCGAAATCACGTTCCCCTGACGTTTCGCTTTCAACGTAAAGACGGTTGAACCATCCGCCGCTGGCACCTGGCATACGGCCTCGCGTCCGTCTTCCAGATGGAACAGCTGGAACGCGGTGCCTTCATGCCATGCGTAATCTGGCTTCTGCGTATTGTTGCCCAGCGCCAACAGTGTGTTGTCACGCACGTATACTGGCAGGCTCAGCGTATCGTGCTGCTGTTTGTGCCAGCGGCTGCCGGTGGCTTCGTCGTTATGCCACAGATGCGTCCAGCGGCCTTCTGGCAGATAAACCTGCACATCGCCTGCTTCAGAGAACACCGGCGCAACCAGAATTGAATCGCCGAGCATGTACTGGCGGTCGAGGTAGTCGCATGTTGGGTCTTCCGGGAACTCAAGCATCATCGAGCGCAGCATCGGCGTGCCCGTTTCATGCGCGATGGCCGCCTGGCGATAGAGATACGGCATCATCCGGCATTTCAGCTCGGTGAAGTGGCGCACCACATCGCAGGATTCATCGTCGTACGCCCATGGCACACGGTAGGATTTGCTGCCGTGCAGACGGCTGTGGCTCGACAGCAGCCCGAACGCGCACCAGCGTTTGTAGACATGCGCCGGAGCGGTGTTTTCGAAACCGCCGATATCATGGCTCCAGAAGCCAAAGCCGGACATGCCAATCGACAGGCCGCCGCGCAGGCTTTCAGCCATCGATTCGTAGTTGGCGTAGCAGTCGCCGCCCCAGTGTACCGGGAACTGTTGCGCGCCCACGGAAGCTGAACGGGCAAACAGCACCGCTTCCTGCTCGCCAACCGTCTCTTTCAGCACGTTCCACACCAGTTCGTTGTAGATGAACGCATAATGGTTGTGCATTTTCTGCGGATCGGCGCCGTCATGCCAGACCACGTCCGTCGGGATGCGCTCGCCGAAATCAGTTTTGAAGCAGTCAACGCCGATATCCACCAGGCCTTTCAGCTTGTCGGCGTACCACTGGCAGGCTTCCGGATTGGTGAAGTCATAAATCGCCAGCCCCGGCTGCCATTTATCCCACTGCCACACCGAGCCGTCCGGGCGTTTCAGCAGATAGCCTTTCTCTTTCAGCTCTTTGAATACCGGAGATTTTTGTCCGATGTACGGGTTGATCCACACGCAGACCTTCAGCCCTTTGGCCTTCAGGCGGCGGATCATCCCTTCCGGATCCGGGAACGTCACCGGGTCCCACTCGAAGTCGCACCACTGGAAGGCCTTCATCCAGAAGCAGTCAAAATGGAACACGTGCAGCGGCAAATTGCGCTCGGCCATGCCGTCGATAAAGCTGTTCACCGTCGCTTCGTCGTAATTGGTGGTGAATGAGGTGGTGAGCCACAGGCCAAAAGACCACGCCGGAGGCAGAGCAGGACGCCCGGTGAACTGCGTATAGCGGTTCAGCACGTCTTTCGGCGTCGGACCATCAATCACGAAATACTCAAGATATTCGCCCTCGACGCTGAACTGCACCTTCGACACTTTCTCAGAGCCGATTTCAAACGACACGTTTTCCGGGTGATTCACCAGTACGCCGTAGCCACGATTGGTGATGTAGAACGGAATGTTTTTGTAAGACTGCTCGGTGCTGGTGCCGCCATCACGGTTCCAGGTTTCCACCGTCTGGCCGTTGCGCACCAGCGCCGTAAAGCGCTCGCCCAGGCCGTACACCGTTTCGCCCACGCCCAAATCCAGGCGTTCGAACATATAATTGCGATCGGTATTCGCGTCCTGCACGTAGCCGTTGTTTTTGACCTGGCTGCCGGTGATACGCACGCCGTTACGCAGGAAATCGAGGGACCAGAATTCGCCTTTGCCAACGCGCACGCTCAGATTGCCGCTTTTCAGCTCAGCAAACTCGGCGGTGTTCTGCATCTCCACGTTCACGTCTTTCAGCACATTGAGCGGATAGTGCGGGCCGTTATCATTCGCCCCCTGGAAATGCTCAATGCGAACGCCGATCACGCCTTCCTGCGGTGAGAAAAAGCGCAGCGTAAACAGCGGAGTATCCAGTTGCCATGTACGCTCGCGCACATCGCGCGGCGCGGCGTAGACCACCATTTCGTTGCCCTGCTGCTCGACGTCGAACACCTGCAGCGGGTGGATAAGATTCAGCCCAGGTTGAATAAGCCAGTTTCCATCACTGATTTTCATGCCTTTTTCCTCTTAGTTCGCTAATTCTTTGCTGACGGGAGCCTTTTCAAACTCCTGCTGATTGCGGCGCGCGCCCTGCGCGATATCCGCCATGATTTTTCTCAGCATTGGGGTTTTCAGCGTGTAATAACGTTTGGCGATCACGGCGCTGAGCAGGTAGCACACCGCCGGGACCAGGGTAAACAGAGCGATAATGATGTTGATAGTGTCGGCATTCTGGCTTTTCGCCCCGGCATCGTAACCCCCTGCCGCCAGCATCCAGCCGATCATTGCGCCGCCCAGCGCCAGGCCGAGTTTCAACACGAACAGCGTGCCTGCGAAGCTGATGCCGGTCAGGCGTTTGCCGTTGCACCATTCGCCGTAGTCGACGGTGTCGGACATCATGACCCACTGAATCGGCGTCACCAGCTGGTGCAGTACGCCAATCACGAAGATGAAGACGAACATCACCAGGTTGGCCTGAATCGGCACGAAGAACATTGCCGCACTCAGCACCGTCAGCGCGGCGTTGGTCCACCAGAACACGCTGACCTTACATTTCCAGTCGGTGAGCGGTTTCGCCAGCGCAGAGCCAATCAGGTTGCCGACGCAGTAGGTGCAGAGGAACGCGGTGAACAGCCCGGCGGAGCCCATAATCCAGGTGGTGTAATACATCATCGCGCCGCCGCGCACGCACACCGCAAGGATGTTAAGGATGGTCAGCAGGCCGACGATGCGCCACTGGTCGTTCTGCCAGATATCACGCAGGTCTTCACGCATCGAAGAGGTGCTCGGCGGCACCTGAATGCGCTCTTTGGTGGTGAAGAAGCAGAACGCCAGCATCAGGAACGCCACCACTGACAGCACCGCAATCCCGCCCTGGAAACCGAACGCTTTGTCGTCGCCGCCAATCAGGTTCACCAGCGGCATCATCAGCACGGTGGAGAGCATGCCGCCCGCCGTCGCCAGCACGAAGCGCCAGGACTGCAACGAGATGCGCTGCGTTGGGTCGTCGGTGATCACCCCGCCCAGCGCGCAATACGGAATGTTAACCACGGTATACAGCAGCGTCAGCAGCGTGTACGTCGCTGCCGCGTAAATCAATTTGCCGTTGTGGGTGAGATCCGGCGAGCTATAAGCCAGCACGCAGACCAGGCCGAAGGGGATAGCGCCGAACAAAATCCACGGGCGGAACTTGCCCCAGCGGCTGCGGGTTCGGTCGGCCAGCAGCCCCATGCACGGGTCGGAGATGGCATCCAGCGCGCGGGCGAGCAGGAACATGGTGCCGACAAAGCCAGCGGGAATACCAAAGATATCGGTATAAAAAAACATCATGTACAACATGACGTTATCAAAAATGATATGGCTGGCGGCATCTCCCATGCCGTAGCCAATCTTCTCCTTCACGGACAACACTTCATGACGCATTTTTCTCTTCCTTCGCAAGGTCATCAGACAGCAGTAACCGGTTCCAGAGTTGTAACCCATAGGCTTTGCCGATGACATTCCGATATCTCGTTAGCGGATTATGTTTCTTGTTTTCTGTGATCGCGGTTCAGGAGAAGAATGTGTAGAAATGTAACTTACTAATTTTGTGGGGTTTTGTCGCTGATTTGCTGACATGCTGCGCAAACGGGAGAAAAAAATGCATCAAAGAGTGGGGTAACTGACTGAAAGTAGCTATAATGCGCCCCGCCTCCATGTAGCAATCGAGGCGCGGAAGGTCGTCGTCTCCGGTGAGGCGGCTGGACTTCAACTCCAGATGGGACCGCCAGCGGCCCCGGGCAGGTTCGACTCCTGTGATCTTCCGCCAAAATACTCAATATTTCAATGATATAGAAGAGATTGCATCTAGACTAAGCTATCTGGCCAATCAAGTTTTCATCGCGTACATTCAAAAATTGACATTTCCTTCCCTTGATAATACTGTATTTAAATACAGCACTCTCTATCACTCATTTTTAATCTGCTCCTTTTTTTGAATAATTGCTGGCTGAAGCATTTTTCTCCTCGATTGGTTGTGGTATTTGTTGAATATTGTGACTAATGAAAAATAGGACGTTTTTATTATGCTAGCTAACCACTTAGCAATTAAAGAACCATCAATTGAATACAAAGATAAGACTCTACATTATCGTGTTGCAAAAATTGTAGGGGAGCATGTTGATTATACTCTACAAGAAATGATGGCATTGGCATTGAATCGCTTATCGATTGTAAAGGATAGATACCAGATAGTTAGTGTTGACAGCTATGAAAGTCAGGAAGGAGATGTGCAATTAGCACGCCAGTTCATGAATAATAAGGTTGATAGATGGAGTATTCTTTTTGATGAATTGGTTCGATTTAGTGATGGAGCAAATAAAAATATTATTACTATTGATGAAAATGCAACGCATTTCCCTATCGCACAATTAGCACCACCAGCTTCAGATGATGGTAAAAGGAGAGAGTTTTTAGATTCTATTTTACACGTAGCTTTTCTAAAAAATCACGTTGTTCTGATTCAGTCTCCAGTTCTTCGAACCCGCGAGTTAGAAAAATACATTACTTGGCTATTAAAAACAGCTGGGCTTATTACAATAGGTTCGGTCATGCTTACTGCTGAACTTCCGAAGCAACAACGTGATAAAATAATTAATAATAATACAAAAAAAATAAAAATTGGTACCCCTTTAGTTGAAGAGTTGGGGAATACTCCATTGGATACAGCTAGACAAATGATTACCTCAGAGGTAATTAGGACTAATCAAGTTAGAGTTAAACCTAAAGGAAGAGGACTCGACATTTTAAAGGCTCTCCTTACAGAATCAGAAAGAGAGAATTACGGCCTCACAGATGATATTTTATCTGGTGACGCTCTTGACAAAGGAAATATAAATATTTCAATCGAGGTCAGCTATAATTATAAAGCGAAAAAGACATCGCAAAGCATACTGAACAACATTAGCCAAGCACTAAGACACAGCCATCCTGACGATGTTGAACTCACATTGGATAAAATTGGTAAAATAAAAGGTGACAAGCTAATCATTAGTAAAAAAGTAAAACTTAAATTTATTAATGGGATTGTTGAGCCCGAGGAGTTGTATATGAAAATAAGGGAGTGGCTGACTGAGCAGATTAGATTAGGTGAGCTAGATGCTGAAATTGCCTAGTTTAATAAAAGCTGTTCTTTTTATATCAATTTTTTATGGCGCCTTTTGTTACTTTTCAAAGCCGCAAAGAATTGAAAGTTTGAACAGCTGGTTGCAACTCTTGGTTAGTGGGGGAGTCCTGACCCCACTAGCGACTTATGCATGGACATTAAAAGGTCGTTTTGAAAAATCTATTGAAATACAAGACTTATCATCACTTGAATTGGGTAGACTCAATAACCAAATAACAATATTTATTTTGAAGATATGGCGATTGATGTTTTTCTATGTTTTTTGCGCTTGCATTATAGCCATATTCAAAATCTTTGATCATAATTTTTTAATTTCAAGAATTCTCGGCTCTCTTTCTTTATCCCTTCTATTTAGCGCAGTTGTTTCAGCTATACAATTAAGAAACTTTGATGTTTCACTGGCAAATCTAAAGGCATCAATTGCAATAAGAAAAAAAAGAAACGAGGAGAAAAATAAACTACTTACACAGTTAAGCGTGACAAGAGATTTAACGGAAGAAGAAAGAAAATATTTTATTACTTTTAACAACGAGCATAAAAAGTAAATCACTTAGATATTCATTTAGTGATTAATGGTCAACTTTATAATTTACTTTTTATTGTCAATTCCCTTCTACCCAACTCCTTAAACCAATTCCCCAAACTCATCCCTTCAGCCCTCGCAGCAGCCTCAAACTGAGCCTTTAGCTCAGGTGTAATGCGCATTTGAAAAGTAGGTGCTTTTCCGGACTTTGACTGGTTTTTATCACGTTTGGCAGTTGTCATGTTCGTACCTACAAGAGTAAGGTTTAACCACTCAGGTACGTACCTATGCAGCAAGTCGTCCTGACTTTTAATCGCTCCCGCTCAGTATTCTCAGTACCGAACGAGAGCTAACCGCACCAACTATCAAGGAGATGATTATGGCTGGAAAGCATTCTACCTCAGACAGTTCTGTAATCGGAACCTCGCGTCGGTTCATTGTGGGATATCGTCCACGAAGTAAAGATCGCACTACCCCGAATCTGGTGATTTGTGGCAAGTGGATGAACGAGGCCGGGTTTACTATCGGGCATCATATTGCGGCCAAAGTGATGGACGGGTGCATCGTTCTGGTGGCGGATAGCCCGAAAGAGAAAGGGCTGATTGAGGAACTGCGCGAAGCGAAAAAGGCGCTGGCGGAAATTCAGGAATCCTTGTCCGCTCTCCACTAACTCTTTTCTCTGCCTATTGCGGCAGTTGCATCAGAAATATCGTATTTTCTTAACCGATAGACTTCTCCTTTTCCTTCAGAAGAAGTCTATTTCATCATTTTTAAATCGACCATCCAAACCATCAATAGAAAAGCAAATCATATATAAAATAAAAATATATTCAGCCCTTAAAAAGGATCATTCATCACAATTATTCTATAAACATGGAGCTACCATATCACTGCATTCATAAGGAGAAGTTATATGGAAAGATATGCAAACCGTGATGGTGACTCAGGTATTGTAGCTTACGAAGTAACAGCAGACTCTATTAAGGTTCAATTTAGCGATCGTAAAATCTACGTCTATAATTCTATTCGTCCAGGGACTGCAATTGTCAATGAGATGAAAAGCTTGGCTACTGCAGGACGAGGACTCAATAGCTATATAAATCGAATAGTCCGTAAAAATTACTACGCAATAGAATAGCAATACCTTCGTATTAATTAAAAAGAGTGGTGCACATTTAGCATCGCTCTTTTAATACATCCCTAAATCCTGCGCCTCATCCGTCAGCGCCTGCATGATGTCGAGACTTTCATGTTCGCGTTTATTTTTGTACGCCTGTAAGTCTGAGAACAGAATTCTTCGGTGACGGCCGATTTTATGGAAGGGAATACGACCTGCTTCCAGCAATTTCACCAAATGGGGGCGAGACACGTTCAGAATATTTGCAGCTTTCTGTGTCGTGAGCTCAGCATGCACAGGAACCACCTGAACGGCATTCCCCGCCGCCAGCTCACGAAGAATTTCAGCAAGCATTTGCATCGCGCTGACGGGTAGCTCGAGGGTATGGCTTTCTTCGTTTTCGCCCATCAGGGCAATACGCTGTGTTCCCCGCCGTGTTGAAAGCCAGGCTTCAAGCGCCTGCTGCCCGCGCTGGGCCAGTTCGCTCTCTTTGCTGTCCGGAAGGGTCATCGCTATTTTTGTGGTCATGCTTGTAATCTCTTTTCACTGCCGTTAATGACAGATTAATCGAAATAAACGAAACACACAACAAACGAAATAATCGAAACGCAGCATCCCGCCGCACAAAAAAATCGGGCCAGCATCCCGCTGGCCCTTTGCGCTACAGGTGACTCACTCATTCCCAGCCGGGCACGGCCCCGCCGTTAAAGATTTTTTCTGCCGCTTTGGCCACCTCAGGTGACTGGTACGACTGGATAAATTCCTTCACGTTCTCCGCGTCTTTGTTGTCTTCGCGGGTGACGATGATATTCACGTATGGCGAGTTTTTGTCTTCGATAAACACGCCGTCATGCACCGGCGACAGGCCCAACTGCTGGATGTAGGTGGTGCTGATGATCGCCACGTCCACTTTTGGGTCGTCCAGCACACGTGGTAGCTGTGCGCCTTCCATTTCCATGATGTTCAGTTTATGCGGGTTATCGCTGATATCCAGCGACGTCGGCAACAAGCCTTTGCCCTGTTTGAGGGTAATCAGCTTTTCTTTTTGCAGCAGCAACAGCGCGCGGCCCAGGTTGGTTGGGTCGTTCGGGATAGCGACCGTTGCGCCGTCTTTCAGCTCGGAAACCGATTTAATCTTGCGGGAATATCCCGCCATCGGGAACACGAAAGTGTTTCCCACTGCCACCAGCTTATAGTTATGCGCTTTGTTGTCCTGTTCCAGGAACGGGCGATGCTGGAACACGTTGGCATCCAGTTCTCCGGCATTGGTGGCATCGTTGGGCAGCAGAGAACCGCTAAAGCCCACCAGCTCTACATCGAGGCCGTATTTGTCCTTCGCCACTTTTTTGGCGACTTCAGCAACGTCCTGCTCTGCGCCGTTGATGACGCCCACTTTGATGTGCTTTGCGGTGTCGCTTTTTTGATCGCAGCCCACCAGCATCAGGCCCGTCAGTGCTATCGCTGCAAAAGCGGAGAGGGATTTTTTCATGCCAGAGTTCCTTTTAAAACATGCCGTTAAATAAGGTTTTGTGGAATGAAAATGACTATAGCGACTTTAACGGGGCGAGGATAAAAACGAAAAGGAATGGATAAGAAGAAAAGGTGATAAAGCGGAAATAATGAGCCTGAGCTTGCCCTCTCCCAGAGGGAGAGGGAACTGTCAGGAGTGCTTTTATCTGGCGAGCGTGTTCGCAATGGCGTTAAACATCAGCGACGCTTCGAGCGGCTGCGCACTGAAGGACGGCTCCGCTTTTGGCCAGGTAGACCATTGTACGATCACCAGATTTTCTTTCTGGTTGACCACAACAATCTGCCCGTAAATCCCCAGCGCCCACATTGTGTCCTGGCTCGCTAAGCCCTGTTTCGGGCTGACGTCTTTGGCGTTTACCGGCACGCTGTTGTTCCACCACTGGTAGCCGTACATGCCGTCCGGGTGCGCGGCAGAAACGGATTTATCGGCGGTGTTCCAGGTTCTGGCGTCTTTTACCCAGTTATCCGGCAGCGTTTTTGTGCCGTCCGGCAGTACGCCGTTGTTCATGATAAACAAGCCGAATTTACCCCAGTCTTCCAGGGTGGCATTGAAGCCGTGCGCGCCGACGTCATGTTTGCCTGGCTCGTAGCTGTGCCATACACCGTCATGCACCATACCGTACGGCTGCCAGATTTTTTCCTGTAAGTTCTCAGCCAGAGAGTGGCCGGTGGCTTTCTCCAGCGTGTCACCCAGCAACCATGCGCCGCCGGAGGAGTAAGACCACGCAACGCCTGGTTTCGCATAGGCAGTACGCTTCGGATCTTTGACCAGCGCATTCACGCAGGCATAGGTGTCTTTGTTGGCCTCACACTGCGTGAGTTTGGCGAAATCCGATTGTGGGTTGGTGTAATCCTCATTCCACGTCACGCCGGAAGTGTGCTGCATTAACTGGCGAACGGTCACATGTTCCCACGCGGTGTCTTTCACGTCCGGGTTATATTTGACGATTTCATCGTCCAGCGAGGCGATTTTGCCCTCTTTTACCGCGATGCCAACCAGCGTTGAAACCACCGATTTCCCGACCGATCGCGAGGTCCACAGCGTCGTTGGCGTGTTGCCGTGGCTGTAATACTGATACGCCACTTTGCCGTCTTTGATCACCATCATCCCGGTCACGTCGTTACGCTTGAGGTAATCCTGCAAGGTGTAGCGATGGCCCAGGTAGTCATAAGTCGCCGCGGTCAGGGAACGTGTCATCACCGGGATCGGCTGTGGATTGCTGGCTTTGAAAACGTCACCCGCATAGGAACGATAGTCGTTGCGGAAACCAATCACGCGCTGCTGCTGGTTCCAGGTGAGCATGTCTTTGACGTCAGGCAACGTCGCGTCTGCCGGTGCCGGACAAGCGGTGAGCTGCGGTACGCCACAGTCGTTCGCCGCACTGGCCTGCAGCGTCATGCCAAGGCAAAGTGCCAGCAGGCTGAGTTGGATGGTGGTCTTGCGCATAATCGTCCCCTTCATCGTTTCGTCTTATCAGATGTTAGGGACGACTTTAGGCGAGATGTCGCGACAGAGGCAGTCACTAACAGGGGGAATATCCCCCACTCGCTACAACCCCAGCGCACTCAACCCAGGATGATCGTCAGGACGCTTGCCCTGCGGCCAGTGAAACAGGCGCTCGTTCTCTTCGATGGGCACATCGTTGATGCAGGCGTAGCGCTTGCTCATCAGGCCGTCATCGTCAAACGCCCAGTTCTCATTGCCATAGGAGCGGAACCAATTGCCACTATCATCGTGCCACTCATAGGCGAAGCGTACCGCGATATGGTTATCGGTGAAGGCCCACAGCTCTTTGATCAGGCGGTATTCCAGCTCGTTGTGCCATTTGCGTTGCAAAAACGCGACTATTTGCTCGCGCCCATCGATAAATTCACTGCGGTTGCGCCAGCGGCTTTGCGGCGTGTAGGCCAGAGCCACTTTATCCGGGTTGCGGCTGTTCCAGCCGTCTTCGGCGGCTCGCACCTTCTGAATGGCGGTTTCAAGGGTAAAAGGGGGAAGCGGTGGACGTTGCTCAGTCATGGCGGATCTCCGACGGTGGCGGTCCACTCATCCTGGCATAACCACAGAAAAACGAAACCGGGAAGCCGCAACTTCCCGGGTGGAGATTAATGATGCGATTTTTTCAGCGGGGATTCGCGCAGGAACCACGACAGCACAAACGCCAGCACCATAATGCAGGCCGCCATCAGGAATGCGGCATGAATGGCGGCACCAAAAGCGTCGAGATAATCGGTACGCAGCGCCTCCGGCAGATGATGAACCGCCACCGGGTTCATGCCGCGCGGCATCTCTGCGCCTTCCGGCAGCAGTTTGGTCAGATTCGACTGCAGCACATGGGTAAACACCGCGCCAAACAGCGCCACGCCAATGGAGCCCCCAATCGAACGGAACAGCGTGACGCCTGAGGTTGCCACGCCATAGAGATTCGGCGCAACGGAGTTCTGCACCGCCAGCACCAGCACCTGCATGACCAGGCCCAGCCCCATCCCCAGCACGCCGGTAAACAGATACAAATGCCACGTCGGCGAATCAATGGTAATGCGCGTCAGCAGCAGCATGCCGCAGAAGCCTATCAGCGTCCCGAGGATGGGGAACAGGCGATATTTCCCGGTGCGGCTGATCAGGCGCCCGCTAATGACCGAGGTCACCAGCAGGCCGCCCATCAACGGGATTAACTGCAAGCCAGCCTGCGTTGGGGTCGCCTCTTTCACCACCTGCAAATAGAGCGGCAGGAAGGTCACCGAGCCAAACAACGACATCCCGATGATAAAGCCAATCAGGCTGCACAACAGGAAGCTGCGGTCGCGGAACAGCGACAGCGGGATGATCGGCTCGAACGCCAGACGCTCTTCATAGATAAACCCGGCAATCCCCACCAGGCCGAACGCCAGAATGCACCACAGCTGCGGATCGCTCCACTCTCGTACGGTGCCACCTTCCGTGGTGAACAGCGTGATGCACAGCAGCGCCATGCTGAGATACAGCGCGCCCAGCCAGTCAATCTGATGCTCGCTGCGTTTGTTGGTGCTGTGGAACACCGCGCCGATCACCAGGAAAGCAAACAGGCCGAGCGGCAGGTTGATATAAAAAATCCAACGCCATGACGTGTGCTCAACGATAAAACCACCGATCAGCGGGCCAATCACCGTGGCAAGGCCAAACACGCCGCCGAACAGCCCCTGATAGCGCCCACGGTCAGCAGGCGGGATCACATCGGCCACCGCTGCCATGCTGATGACCATCAGGCCACCGCCGCCCAGCCCTTGCAGCGCACGCATCAGCACCAGCTGTGTCATATTCTGCGCCAGCCCGCACAGGGCGGAGCCCACCAGGAACAGCACAATGGCGATTTGCAGCACGCGCTTGCGGCCAAACAAGTCGCCGAATTTACCGTACAGCGGCACCACGATGGTCGACGTCAGGATATAGGCGGTCACCACCCAGGAGAGTTTATCCAGTCCGCCCAGCTCACCGACAATGGTCGGTAGCGCCGTGGAGACAATGGTTTGGTCCAGTGCCGACAGTAGCATTACCAGCAGCAGTGCGGTGAATAACAGACGGATAGACTTCACGCCCGTTGCCGGAACATGCTGGGATTGAGTCATTGTTTTCGACTCCATAACAGGGCTCACTTGAAATTAATTAACTACACAATTAATATTTGTGTAGCTTATCATTCAGGTCAAGAGTTAGCCATCCGATGCCCGCACAGAAAGACAAAGAACATTCTGAGAAACCGCGTCGCCCTGGCCGCCCACGGGGCAAAAAAGCCGGGGCCGATAACCGCGAACAGCTGATGGACATCGCGCTGATGCTGTTTGCTCGCCAGGGTATTGCCCGCGTATCGTTGAATGCGATCGCCAAAGAGGCGGGCGTTACGCCAGCCATGCTGCACTACTACTTCACGTCACGCGAAGCACTTGTCGATCAGCTGCTGGAAGAACGCTTTATGCCGCTGCGCAACCGCATTGCGGCGGTGTTTGCCACCCATCCGGACGACCCGGTCAGATCATTAACGCTGATGGTGCAAGTGTTGGCGGAGGTCGCCGGGCAATACGCCTGGTTCGCGCCCTTGTGGATGCAGGAGATGATCGGTGAAATGCCGGTACTGCGCCAACAGATGCACGCCCGCTTTGGTGATGACAAATACCATAATATGCTGTCAACGCTCGCCCGCTGGCAGAGCGAGGGCAAACTGAATCGGGAACTGGCCCCGGAATTACTCATCACCACGCTCATCAGCCTGGTGCTGGTGCCGTTCTCCCGGCTCAGAACCGATGAACGGCTCAAAGCCGTCTCCCCTGACGTGATAGTGCGCCATGCGCTCGCCATCATGGGCCAGGGGATTGGCGCTTAGAGCGATTTGGTCAGGTAGTGACGCTGCATGCCCTGATACGGGAAATCCTGAATGCTGTTGTGCAGCGTAAAGCCGCATTTCTGGTAAAACGGCAGCGCCTGGAAACTGGCGGTGTCGACCAGCATATGACGGCAGCCCCATTCCAGAATCCTGGCTTCGGCGGTGCGGATAAGCTCGCTACCAAGCCCGGTGCCGCGCGTTTCTTCGCTCACCCACAGAAAATCAATGCACAGCCAGTCGCCTTTACGTTTGCCAATCAGGCCGCCCAGCATTTTCCCGTTTTCATCGCGAGCGTAAACGCCAAGGCTGTACCAGTCACTGGTATCAATAAACTGGCTGTTGTAGGCGCGTAAACCGACAAATAATTCTTCCTGATCTTCAGCCGTGACCGTTTCCTTCACTTCTATTTTCATGCCGCCTCCGCGTGGGTATTTGTTGTTTTGGGGTTTGACGATAAGTGGAAAGAAAACTCACGTTAAGCGATGTTTTCTTCCTCTGCCACCTCTTTTAATGGCCGCAGATCCCGTCTGTAGAAACCGGTCATAGAGAGGTACTTTCTTCCTGTGCATTCTCCCATGAGGCCATTTTCCGTAAGTTTTCCGACCGGATTTTCTTTGGAATAACGCCACACTTCAATCTTCGTATCAAGCAACAACTGGACAATTAGAGCATTTGCTAACTGATAGAAAAAAAGTTACTTTTCAAAAGTAGTCGCGGTATTTAACCTGGCTCAGTAAGGATAAACGCACATGGAACGGCAAAAGCTCCCTACTCTGAAACAATTGCAATGCTTTCTTGCCGTTGCGGAAGAGCTTAATTTTCGTCGGGCAGCGGAAAGGATGAATATGACTCAGCCTCCGCTAACACGACAAATTCAGTGCCTTGAAGAAACAATTGGATGTTGCGTGCTCTCTCGCAGCACGCACGCGGTGCAGTTGACGCCAGCCGGATTACTGCTGGCAAGTAAAGCTCAGGATATTATCGGCCAGTTACTCACCCTGATGCATAGCTTGCATATCGAGCAAGATAAAATACGTATCGGAATGACGAATATGCTGGATTTTTATCAGATTCCGAAATTTTCGTCGTTACTAACCCAGCTAGAGCAGGAGCAGCAGGCGATTTTACATGCCCATTCATCACGAAAATTGCTGATGCTATTGATGGGTGGGGAAATGGAATTGGTGTTTTCCGGTGAAAAAGCATTACTCGACTCGTCACTGGTTTACACTCGAGTGTATACCGAGCCGTTACTCGCAGTGCTCCCTGAAAACCATCCGGCAGCGCGACAATCAGCGATTGCAATGGAAGATGTCGCTGATATCCCACTCTTCTGGTTTCCGCGAAATTATAACATTGGTTATTTTGACAAATGTGAGGCGATATTTAAAAAAATGCGCCACGAGCTGATGAGGATTAAAGAGCCAGAGGATCTTCTTATGTTGCTAAACGCAGTCGCTAAAGGAAAAGGGATAGCACTGATGCCGCAATCAATGTGTCTTTCCACCATAAATGGCCTGTGCTACCGCCCTTTAACTGAAGAATATAATCAGAAGCTGAATATTGATATTTACCTGGTCTATCGCGCAAATGAAAACCGCAAGCATGTTATAGATGCCATTGCAGAAATCATACAAACATCTGCTTAAAATAATATAATAGCGAACGCTCTCATGATTCCCTGAACAACCAGCCGCCAGAAGCGTACCGGCTGATGGCTGTATAACGGAACGCTCAAAAAGTGCGTGAAACTAAGACTGGTGCACTTACCTCATGAGTGAGACCAGCCTGTAGTGTATTTATTACATTAATATTAAAGTGAAAAAGCTTCTCCGACGTTTTCCTGTTTCTCTGCAACTTGCTGACGGTGAGCAGGGATAAGTGCAATCACCGCAACGGTTGTGATAATAGTGAGACCTGCTGACATCATCAGGACATTCAAATCATAACTGTTGATAATCCATGCACCGAGCAACGAACCACAACCAATGGCGGTATTAAAAATGGTGATATAAATGGCAGATGCAGGGAAAGCATTTTCTGCAGCCAATCTGAGTACCCAGGTCTGCAGCCCCACGAACATTCCGGATACTGCGATCCCCCACAAAACGATGAAGGCGACAATCATCCCTTGAGTAAGCATGTGAGCACTATGACCAAACACCAGCAACGTTAATGCCGTAGCAAGTACCGAAGAGATAACCGTGACCTTCAACCAGCGATCCACGACCATACCAGTTAAAAAGTTCCCAGCAAGGCCTGCCAGGCCAAAAGCGAAGAGTAGGACCGGAATAGCCGATTTCATTACGCTTCCTGCGCTCTGCAACCAGGGTTCAATAAAAGTGAAAGCGGCAAAGTGAGCGGTAATAGCCAGTAACGTGGCAATATAAACTTTCCACAGAGACCGATCCTTCAGTACATGCTTAAGAGAATCAAGTGCCAAAGCGCTGTGGGTTTTCACCGCCGGCACCAGCAGCATGATGCCAATAAAGGCGACAACACTGAGGAGGGCCATCAACCAGAATGCGGCACGCCAATCAATGGAAAGTGCAATGTAGTTAGACAGCGGCACCCCCAGAATACTGGCGACAGAAACCCCACCAAAGACTATCGACGTAGCTAATCCAATAAATCTTGCGGGAACTAAGGATATTGCTGTTGCGCCGATCATCGCCCAGAAGGCTCCATGCCCAAAAGCGCCAATGATACGAGCAACAAGCAACAGATTATATTGGCCAAGTGTTGCACACATAATATTGGAGACACAGATAGTCATCATGAGACCAAGCAACATTACCTTTCTGGAAATATGGCTCAGAAAAAGGGATGACAGCAACGCACTGACCGCACCAACCCATGCATAAAGAGTTACCAGTAACCCAATCGAGGATTCGGAGCGTTGAAGTCCTTCGGCCATCGGGGTTAATAACCCTACAGGCGCTAATTCTGTTGTAACGATAGCAAACGTCGACAATGATAAGATTAATAACGCAAGCCAGTTTTTAATACCTAGCCCAGCCTCTTTTTGTTTATTCATAAAAAACACCCTCACGTAAATTAAAAATAGCGTAAAAAAAAGCACCAACAGGAATAAGCCCATATTGCTCCTATCCGCATTCATTATTTCTGAAGGAGGATAGTTTGGGCCATGACTCGCTACAACCAACGGGTTATGATGGCATTGTGAATCAGACATGATTTATACCGCTAACAGTAAGCACTGAGGATCAACAGCGTGAAAACAATGTGTATTTAAACCCTGCTCCGTGCCAGGTTATGTTTATCCACTGCAGCGATAAAATCCCCGTTGAATGAAATCATAATTGTTTTTTACTGAGTCAGAGTGAATTGCTAATTTTGTAATATAAAATTTAAATCAGCAGAAACTGTTCATCATTCAGTTTTCATATCACTAACGACAGCGGTCTTGAGCGAGGCGGTAGTCGGAAAATTAGCTCAGTCTGTTATGCCTATTGTTATCTCTACGCTTTTCTCTTGGTGATACCTTTTTTGTATTTCTAAGATTGGAATTAATCTGCCCTGCCCGATGAATTAGTCTCATCCCTTTCATAACGAGGAGACAACAAAATGAAATCCAGAATCCTGGGTGGTGAATTAACAGTATCAAGCGTTGGTTTTGGCGCAATGGGGTTCAGCGAATTCTATGGAAAAGCGGATGACAGTCACTCTCTTGAGGTACTCAATGCCGCCGTTGATATGGGGATTACATTTTTTGACACAGCAGATTTCTATGGCAATGGGCATAACGAGGCGCTATTAGGGCGTTTTCTAGCCGAATTACCGACAGCGCAGCGTCAAAAGCTACAGATTGCGACCAAGTGCGGGATTGAACGTGTTCATGGCACGGGCTACGAACGCAGGATCAATAGTTCACCAGACTATATCAAACGTTGCTGCGAAGGGTCATTGAAGCGTTTAGGTGTTGAATGTATTGACCTGTTTTATCTGCATCGGGTCAATCTTGAAACGCCGATCGAGGAAAGTGTTTCTTGCCTGAAAGAACTCGTTCAGGCCGGAAAAATTCGACATATCGGTCTTTGTGAGGTTTCTGCAACGACGCTGATCAAGGCGAATAACGTGCATCCCATTACGGCACTGCAGACAGAGTATTCATTCTGGACCCGTGACATTGAAGATAACATTTTACCTGCAGCATTGGAGTTAGGTATCGGTGTCGTGCCTTACTCCCCATTAGGTCGAGGTTTTTTAAGCGGCAAATATCGGTCAAACGATTGTTTTCAGGATGATGATTTCCGAAAAATGAACCCTCGTTTTTCGTCAAACAACCTGTCACATAACACTGGTCTCCTGGATATTTTGCTGCCATTGGCCGAGAAATATGGCTGTACGCTGGCTCAACTCTCGCTGGCATGGCTTTTGGCGCAGGATAGCGGCATTGTCCCTATTCCAGGCACTAAGCAGCTTGCTTACCTGCAAGAAAACGTCGCGGCTGTTGATATCCAACTTGAGGAACGCGATCTCAATTATCTTAATGAAACCGGGCGTAATTTCTCGATCCAAGGGGCTCGCTATACCGATGAAGGTATGAAGGGTATCAATGCATAAATGGGTTTACCCCTGCTAAAACGGACACGGCTAACGCGGTATAATTAAGCAGACGCAGCGTTTTGTTAATGCGTTGCGCTGAGCCTAAGACCCCTTTTAGAGCACTCGCATAAAAAGGGCCGCAACAGGCTTTCGCCGTGGCTGTGTTATTCTCTTCACTCACACAAATCAGGTTATTGAGGATGAGATGGGAGCCACACGCAAAGGGATGCTGAACGTACTGATCGCCGCCGTTTTGTGGGGGAGTTCGGGCGTTTGTGCGCAGTACATTATGGAGCAGAGCCAGATGTCGTCGCAGTTTTTGACGATGGTGCGCCTGATTTTTGCAGGCCTGATCCTGCTGATGCTCGGCTTCGTGCATGGCGATAACATCTTCCGCATTCTGAAAGACCGTAAAGACGCCCTGAGCCTGCTGCTGTTTTCCGTGGTGGGTGCGCTGACGGTTCAGCTCACCTTCCTGATGACCATCGAAAAATCGAACGCGGCCACGGCCACCGTTTTGCAGTTCTTATCGCCGACCATCATCGTGGCATGGTTTGCGATTGCGCGAAAATCACGCCCGGGCGGCCTGGTGTTCGCCGCGATTTTCACTTCGCTGATTGGCACCTTTTTGCTGGTGACACACGGCAATCCTACTTCGCTGTCTGTCTCGCCTTCCGCGGTGTTCTGGGGCATCGCTTCGGCGTTTGCCGCGGCGTTCTATACCACTTATCCCTCGCAGCTGATTGCGCGCTACGGCACGCTGCCGATTGTCGGCTGGAGCATGCTGCTCGGCGGTGCGTTTTTGCTGCCGTTTTATGCCGGGGAAGGTTTGAACTTTGTGATTAACGGCAGCCTGCTGCTGGCGTTTTTCTATCTGGTGGTGATCGGCACGTCGCTGACCTTCAGCCTGTACCTGAAAGGCGCGCAGATGATTGGCGGGCCGAAAGCCAGCATTTTAAGCTGTGCGGAACCCTTGAGCAGTGCTTTGCTTTCGGTGCTGTTACTGGGGGTGAGTTTTGCTCTGCCTGACTGGTTAGGCACGCTGCTGATCCTGTCGTCAGTGGTGCTGATTTCGCTCGACTCGCGCCGTCATGCGCGGCTAAGTTGAGGGCAAACCCTGTCAATCATGCCTTTGCACGATTATTTTTCTAATGCACTGATTTAGAAATAAATTCTTTTGGCCGCATTTGCGCATCAGGCGGCCTGCATATAGAGTTAATGAATGATATCGTCAAAAAAGAGAACAACCATGAAAACAGCTCCCCTGCTTTGTCTGCTGGCCTGCATGACCGTTCCGGCCGCCTTTGCGAGCACACCTCTGAAGGGCCTGCAGTTTGAAGCACAGAAACAGCAGGTGATGAAAGACGTGAAGAAAACCTGCACCCCCAGCAAAAACCTGAGCGATACCGATTTCGGCAACAAAATTCTCGCCAATGAAGAGAACAAGATGCACGTCCGGGACGCCACCATTGCGCTGGAACGCAACAACCAGAAAAACTACTGGGATGCCATCGGGCAAATCCAGTGCCCGGATATGTAATCCGGGCCATCGTTACTTCATGCGCACCTTGGTCGCCACCAGCAGCGCGGTGAGCAGCATCAGCGTGCCGGAAAGCATCAGCGGCGACAGCAGGCCAAAATGGTCCAGCGCCACGCCGCCCACGGCCGCGCCGCAGGTGTTGGCTAACTGAATCACCGCCACCTGAATTGACCCGGCTTTTTCTGCCTGATCGGACAAAGACCGCGTGATCCACGTTGACCAGCCCACCGGAATTAACGCGAACGAGAACCCCCAGATAATCGCCACCGTCGCCGCGACGATTTTCTCACTGCCCCACAGCACCAGCACTAACGCGCTCACGGCCAGAATTAGCGGCGCGCAGGCAAGCGCAACTTTTACCGAACGTTTGAGAATAGGTGCGGAAAGCGAGGTGCCAACAAAACTGGCAATACCAAAGCTCAACAGCACCAGCGTCAGGCCATCAACATCGAAGCCCGCCAGGGTCATGAACACCGGGCGAATATAGGTGAAAAACGCGAATTGCCCGGCGAACGCCATGAAGATTGCCGTCATCCCCGCCGCCACGCCCGGGCGTTTCAGCAGGCCAAACATATTCGACTGTTGATCGGTTTCCCCCGGCAGTGACGGCAGCGCTTTCCACACCCAGGCCACGCACAGCAGACCCATGATAGCCGCGCCGTTAAACACATTACGCCAGCCGATAATTCCGCCGAGGAAACTGCCGAGCGGCGCGGCAATCACCAGCGCTATCGACACCGCACCAAAGATGACGGAGAGCGCTTTCGGCACTACGCGAGCGGGCACCAGACGCATGGTCAGCGAAGCCGACATCGCCCAGAATCCCCCGAGCGCAAGGCCAAGGCAGGCACGGCCCAAAAGCAAAAGGCTGAAGCTCGACGCAAAGGACACCAGCAGGCAAGACGCGGTCAGCAGCACGGCAAACAAGATGACGATAAGACGTCTGTCGGTGCGACCAATCACGTGCGTCACAAACAGGCTGGCAAACATCGCCACAAACGCCGTGGTGGTGACGGACTGTCCGGCAACCCCTTCAGTGATGCCGAGTTCCTGGGCCATTGGCGTCAGCAAGCTGACCGGCAGAAATTCCACGGTAATCAGGCAGGCAACGCAGAACGCGACGGCAAATACCGCAGACCAGTTAGGCCGGGTGAGGGTGTCGTCAGGGGATAATTTGGCGGTGCATTCGCTCATGGGGACCTGCGCAATGTTTGGGGGAAAGTTGCGCAGTGTAACATTTTATTTGTGACGCATTTAACGTTTTGGCAACTATTGGCAATGGCAACGCCGGTGACCCTCACCCCAGCCCTCTCCCTGAAAGGGAGAGGGAGCAAAACGAGCACCTTTCTGATCCCCTCGCCCCTTTGGGGAGAGGGTTAGGGTGAGGGGAAAACGTTCGTCAGTGCAACCAGGTCACACCATCCTGCGGCATAAACAGTTGGTTATAGCGATGCTGGAAGTTGTTCAAATCATTCAAATCCGGCTCCAGCTCACGTAAGAAGCTGAGCGCCAGACGGATTTGGGCATCGGTTATCGGCGCGGCAAGCCGGGCTTTTTGCATCTGCCGATGCCAGTACAACAGATTACTTTCGCTGGCATCCACCACCGCAACCTGCCAGATAAGCAGCACCTGCGCGGCATTCTGCAAATGCGCTTCGTTAGGACGCTCCAGATAGTGCAGATACTCTTCGCCCTGCTTTTTGCCCATCTGATCGATCATCGATTCTACCGGCATTGGCGTGACGCCTAACCGCTCACTCAGGCGCTTTATCGCTCGACGTGAATCCGAGGTCAGCACCCGAAAGCCCACCACAAACACCACCGCCAGGGTGGCTAACATCAACCAGATCATGCGTCCTCTCAGGCAATCATTGCCGTCACATCATAAAGCCATGCGGACGCATGTCGACCCTTAGCGGTGTGAATTTGTGATGTATTTTTACTCTGCGTGAAGATCACTCAAAAAAGAGCCCCAGCTTATTGAACACGCCCGGGTCGCTTTGGTGACGGACCACCTGAGTCACGTCTTCCAGTTTGTCGATTTGGCTGATCATCTGCTCCAGGCGCTGGTCGTTATTCACCAGCAGCCAGATCCGGCTTTTATCGCTGTTCTGAATGGGCAGACAGAGAATGCCTTCCACGTTAAACGCACGGCGAGCAAACAGGCCACAGACGTGGGTCATTACGCCCGGGTGGTTGCGTACGGTTAGCTCCAGGATAACGTTGTCATGAATCGCGTTTTGCATGGCTTATTCCCCCACCATTTCAGTATTTGCCGCGCCCGGTGGCACCATTGGCCAGACTTTTTGTTCCGGATCGATACGCACGTGGATCAGCGCCGGGCCCGGACGAGAGATAATCTCCTGCAGCGCAGCCTGCGGATCTTCCGCGGCGTTCAGATCGCAGGTGTCGAGACCAAAGCCTGCGGCAATCTGCATAAAGTTGATCATCCCCGGATAGGTCGCCGCAAACACGCCCTGCTTGTAGAACAGGCTCTGCTGCTGGTGCACCAGCCCCAGTGCTTCGTTGTTCATCAGGATAATTTTCACGTCGAGTTGGTTTTCCGCCGCCGTCGCCATTTCCTGAATGTTCATCATCAGGCTGCCATCACCGGAGAAGCAAAGCACTTTACGATGCGGGTTCGCCAACGCAGCGCCAATCGCCGCCGGCAGGCCAAAGCCCATGGTGCCGAGGCCACCAGAGGTCAGCCACTGACGAGGGCGGTTTAACGGATAGGCCTGCGCCGTCCACATCTGATGCTGACCAACGTCGGTGGTCACAATCGCTTCATCGTCAACGCAGGCAGCCACGGCATTAATCAGGCCGTAATGCGTCAGCGGATCGCCCGCCTGCGGAATGGCTGACGGGAATTCCTGCTGCAAATCTGCCACCAGTTGACGCCACTCTGTACGTGACTGCGCTTCAATCAGCGGGATCAGCTGGTCCAGCACCTCACCCACATCAGCCTGAATTGCCACATGCGGCTGCTTGATTTTGCCAAGCTCTGCGCGGTCGATATCGACGTGGATAATTTTGGCATTCGGGCAGAACTGCTCGGTTTTGCCAATCGCCCGGTCATCAAAACGCGCCCCTAAAACAATCAGCAAATCAGATTGTTGCAGAATATAGTTGGTACTGCGTGCGCCGTGCATCCCGAGCATACCCAGCGAGAGTGGATGCGCCTTCGGCAGCATACCCAGCGCCATCAGCGTCATGGTAGTAGGAAGATTGGATTTTTCCGCCAGCTTGCGGATTTGCTCCGGCACGTTAATCACCCCACCGCCCAGATAAAGCACCGGACGCTTGGCTGCGTTAATCATCGCCGCCGCTTCGCGCACATCGCTCAGATTAAATACCGGCGCTGGCGCTTTGCAGCCCGGCATCGGCAGGTCGTCGATGTCGATTTCTGCGGTCTGGACATTCTTCGGAATATCTACCCACACCGGGCCCGGTCGGCCGGACTGGGCAATGCGAAATGCATCGCTGATCACCTGCGGGAGCTCGGCTATATCGCGCACTAAGTAGTTGTGTTTGGTGATAGGGATAGAGATGCCGTAGGTGTCCACTTCCTGAAAAGCATCGGTACCAATCATCGACGCAGGTACCTGGCCGGTGATGCACACCAGCGGAATGGAGTCGAGGCGGGCGTCAGCAATGGCGGTCACCAGGTTGGTGGCGCCCGGGCCGCTACAGGCCATGCACACCGCCGGTTTTCCCTGAGTACGCGCCATCCCCTGTGCCATAAACCCGGCACCCTGCTCATGGCGGGCCAGCACGTGGCGAATCTGCTTGCTTTGGCTCAGCGCATCGTACAGCGGTAAAACCGTTCCGCCTGGAATACCGGTGACAGTGGTGATGCCCTGGCGCTCCAGTAAATGAACGATCAGCTGTGCGCCAGTAAAGCGCTTCGCCTGTGAGGTGTTCTGTGTTCCTGTGCCCGAAGTTGCCATGCTCCAGTCCTTCTTATTCTGGGCCGACTTTCCGGGGAGGCTTAAACGAAAAACCCCGCCCGGTTTGCGCCGGCGGGGTTTTGGAATCGTGTGTTCCGGACCCTACGGCGCATTGCCGACGACCACCACCACACGCACGACGACCACTGCGGCTGGTTGCGCAGTTGGTAGTAGGTTGATTGCGTTCAGGTTGATGTTCATTAGGGACCATGACGTTGTGTGATTGACTGGATTCATACAAGCACAGCTTTTATACGCCAGCAAGAGGTTTATCGCGACGGGTGGGAATTTGCGCCTTTGATCACATTCCAATGCAAAACCGTAGAAAACAAAAAACCCCGCCTGGGCGAGGTTTTATCCGTGGTTGGCGGCTGGTAACCGCGAAGCACACTCTGTTACGTCAACGGCAAAAGTATACGCGATCGACGCTGATCGTGCAATTTTCACGACGGTTTACGCTATCGTGAAGCCGGGGATGATATTGATGATTTGTCGATAAAATACTGTTCATGCATACAGTGTTTATCTATACTGAGTTTGTTCGCAGTGAGCCATTGGGGGGCCGCAGTTACACCCGGCGCGCAAAAGTCCTGGCTGAAACGGGTGGTGCCGTCAGCGCCTTAACCCCCGGGAGAGCACACTGTGTTACGTCAACAAAGCGGCTGATGACAGGCAGCGGAAAGGTAAGTCAGTCGGCAGGTCTCCTGCACCATAGGAGAAACGTATGGGTGGACTGGAACTGGTTTTACTTGTCCTGAAACTCATGGTTGCGTTGCTGCAACTGCTTGATGCAGTCCTGAAAACCTTCCGGTAATCAGGTTCAGGCCGTACTGAAGAGGGGCGGGAAACCGCCCCTCTTTCAACCCATTTTCCTGGGGGACCATGACACCGTTGATTGATACCGCCTTGTCGAATTCCTGGTGTATCCATCGTGTTTTCAGGCCTTCGGAGCACACGCTCTTAATGGAAAAAATCAATGGATAACACCCAAAACTGTTGATATGTTTATTAATTCACAATAACAATATACGTAAAGGCATTATGGGTATTCTCTTCCTGCTTTCGCTATTACTCGCCTGGCCCAGCGGCGGCCTGTCTATATTGCTTTTCATTATCATATACTTAGCAGCAAAACTATTAAAGGAAAAGCAAACTCATCACGCCAGAAGAGAACGCGATGCAGCAAAAAATATCCTTTCTGGAGAAACAGGTTATCCTTCTTGGATGAGAGATAAAGACGAACTTGATATATTTATTACGGTTGTCGGTATTTCTCTGTCAAAAAGGAATATCCCCGATACGTTTTTAAAAAGCATACTACAAAATAAAATCAGCGCCGATTCCGTCTTCGCATATGCCTATAATCTTGAAAAAGAGGGTTCAAGCTTTATAGAGCAACAGGTCGCAGTAACAGATATGCTTGACTCATTATGGCGTTCACAAAAGCAGACGAAAAACACGGAGGAAAAAATTGCACCAACCGTCACCACTGAACCTTCCAGACGCACATCAGGCACCCTGCTAACCAGCATCCCTTTTTCTTCCGCCCCATTAAAATATAAGGACAGTGCTAAACCCAGCAATAAAAACTCATTCTATAACTTCCATTACATGATGGAAAAAAAGAAGATAAGGATAACGCAAATAGTAAAGTTATCCGCGATCAAAAATGACAGAGCAAGCATCACCTTTGTTGACCAGAATAATTATAATAATAACAAAATCGCAAAGGTATCATTGTTATTGAAGCAAGGAGATGATATTCAAAAGCGTTACCCATCATTAAAGATTGAATTCTTTTCTATCACCAAAGATACAGAACATAAAATAACCACATTATTACTTTTATACAAAAAAAGCACCGATACTTTGTTTGCTCATTTCGTTAATGCTCCACAACGCAATACGAATACCCAGACAATCAATATCAACGGGGATAATCTTAACGCTTCCACGTTAGCAAAGGCCATACTCAATGACGCTAAATAGAACAAAGCATATTAATGGCAAAGCGATTACGCTCTTTGGCTTCAACATGAAGAAAAAAGGGAAAAACAGGACCCTCTACAAAGCCATTGATGAATCAGCTTTGGTGTATAAAAAAATGGCAACAGTTATTTATGAACATTACCTGTCAATCCTGGACAACCCTATTTCATCAAATGAAAACAACGCACTCAGCCGGGCTATTAAGGACATACCTCATGCATTTTTTAAAGGCAGAAGCCCGATAACCAATGCACAGGCACACATTGGATTCGATTTAACCATCACCATTGATATAAAGGACTTCTTTGGTAGCATTACCGACAGCATGCTGGCATCCCATTTCTCTTCAGATGTCCTTGATGCCTGTTTCATTGATGGGACATTACCTCAAGGGTTGGCAACCAGTCCTGTCATTTCTAACATCGCAATGATAGGCATGGATCAGAAAATCTATACCTACTTAAGCCAATATACCTCCGTAATACATCAGGAAAGCTCTCTCCGCACTCTGCTAAACCAAATCAGCAAGACCCATAACGAAAATGAGGCTGAAAAAAATACGTTTGCCTATACCCGGTATGCCGATGATATCTCCATTAGCATTAACCTACGCAAAGATGCCGATGCCCGCACACAGTCAACGGCGATAATTAAGAGTATCAGCGCTCTCCTTGCTGAGAGTGGATTTAAAGTAAACACTAAGAAAACAAAAGTGATGCTTGATACTGGGGGTTATCGGATAATTACAGGCGTCGCCGTAAACAAACACAAAATTAAGGCGACAAGAAAGACCATCAGGTTAATCAGAGCATCAATGCATAATGCCAATCTCTGCAAGGCAGAAGGATTATTGAACTGGGCAGATCAAATAAAGAGAGCAATGTAACTTGCTCTCTTTATTGAAGCCTACGTTTAACGTGTAGTGTGTAGCGTGTAGAAAATCACGTTCGGAAAGGACAATTCAGCGGACGAAACATCACGCTATACCGTTTAAGGATCAGTCTCAAAGCTAGGCGTGAGCATCTTATCAAACGGTAAAAATTAGTCTACAAAATAATCACGACTTTAAAGACCCATCATGATGTTTCGCGCTGATGTTCCCTGCCCAGGTAAAGCCGCACGGTCACAAGGAAGGGCCCAGCAAAGTCGTGGATTGCCTCTGCAAATCCTTCAATAAATACCCGATTGCAAAGGAACCCGACTGGCAATAATTGTTGCCGATAATCGTTTACAAATCCTGCCTTAGCACCGCTACCCATTCTGGGGGGAGTGGTTGTTCTGTCATCAGTCTGTGGTAGATTCCTCCTGCTTTTAACGGATGTGCCAGTCACATATTCTATTAATCAAACTCTTTATAACGAAATCATCGAGATGAAAAGGCATAAGAACGTCAGTCTGCTGTTGATGCTCGTCCTGCTGGTCGCTGTCGGACAGATGGCGCAAACCATTTATATCCCGGCCATTGCCCATATGGCGGAAGCGTTAAACGTCCGCGAAGGTGCCGTGCAGAGCGTGATGGGCGCCTATCTTCTGACCTATGGTTTCTCTCAGCTGTTTTACGGACCGCTTTCAGACCGTATCGGCCGTCGCCCGGTGATCCTCGCAGGGATGATGATTTTTATGCTGGCGACCATCATCGCCATGACCACTCACAATCTGACCATGCTGATTGCCGCCAGCGCGCTGCAGGGAATGGGCACGGGAGTGGGAGGCGTGATGGCGAGAACGCTGCCGCGCGATCTCTATGAAGGCACGCAGCTTCGCCATGCAAACAGCCTGCTTAACATGGGCATTCTGGTCAGCCCACTGCTGGCCCCGCTGATTGGCGGGATGCTCGATACGGTGTGGGGCTGGCGCGCCTGCTATGGCTTCCTGCTGGTGCTGTGCGTTATCGTCACATTCAGTATGGCGCGCTGGATGCCGGAAACCCGTCCGCAAAATGCACCGCGCACCCGTCTGGTCACCAGCTACAAAACGCTGTTCGGCAACGGCGCGTTCAACTGCTATCTGCTGATGCTGGTAGGAGGTTTGGCAGGCATTGCGGTGTTTGAAGCCAGCTCAGGCGTGCTGTTAGGCGCCGGCCTTGGCCTGAGCAGCATGGTGGTCAGTATTCTGTTTATCCTGCCGATCCCCGCCGCCTTTTTTGGTGCCTGGTTTGCAGGCCGACAGAACAAGCGTTTCTCCAGCCTGATGTGGCAATCGGTGATCAGCTGTCTGCTGGCGGGCCTGATGATGTGGATCCCAGGCTTACTCGGGGTGATGAACGTCTGGACGCTGCTGGTGCCTGCGGCTCTGTTCTTCTTTGGCGCAGGCATGTTGTTCCCACTCGCCACCAGCGGTGCCATGGAGCCGTTTCCTTTCCTGGCAGGCACGGCGGGGGCGTTGGTCGGTGGCTTACAGAATATTGGTTCCGGTGTGCTGGCGTGGCTTTCGGCCATGATGCCGCAAAACGGACAAAGCAGCCTTGGCCTGCTGATGACGCTGATGGGGCTGTTGATTTTGCTGTGCTGGCTGCCGCTGGCCTCGCGCTTTAATCAGCACCAGCAACCGGTCTGATTTACCCCGTTTTCTGCTGGCGCAGCATCATCATTAGCTCCATGGGTGAACGGCGCTGGTTAATTAAATCGCGCATCACGCGCATGTGGGGAGCGCTGTAGGTGAAGAAGTGGTGATACCCTTCACACAGCGCGCTTTTCCCGCTGGCATCACGATGCTTCGGGCAGTCACCGTTACACAACCTGAGCACGGAACACTTTCTGCATTGATCGGGCAAAGAACGCGTTTTATATTGCCCGAACTCCCCGGCCTCAGCGCTTGCGTTAATGACCTTCAGGCTGGTGTGATGGCGATTGCCATGGCGGAAGCTCTCAACGCCAAACGGGTGATCGCAGGTTTCCCCGAGCGAGCACATCCGTGAGGAGAACCCATTCCAGATCCCCAGAGTGGAATCAAACAGCTGCACGAAAACGCGCCCTACATCTTCATGGACCCAGACATCAAACACCTCACACAAAAATTGCCCCCACTGCCTGGCCGTGACGGAATACCCGGTTGGCTGTTGATGATCGTTCATCTCGAGGTGCGGGATAAATTGCAAAAAGGGTGTGCCCAACTCGCGTAGATAGCGGTACAGCTGCTGCGGATACTGGCAGTTCAGGCGATTCACGCTCACCAGCAGAGTAAACTCCACGTCGTGCGCGTTTAACGACTCAATGGCGCGAAGCACCTGGTGATGGGTCGGATTGTCGCTGCGGCTGACGTGAAATTCGTCGTGGCACGCTGGCGGCCCATCAAGCGAAATCCCCACCAACCAGCTCTGCTCTTTGAAGAACTGGCACCACGCATCATCCAGCAATATCCCATTGGTCTGAAAGGCATTGTAGATCCGCTTTTCCCCGGCATACTTCTGCTGCAGTGCAGCCGCAATACGGAAGAAATCCAACCCGCACAGCGTAGGCTCGCCCTCATGCCAGGTAAAATGCACTTCGTCAGCGGGCTGCGCATCAATGTGCTGGCGAATAAACGCCTCCAGCGCGTCTTCACTCATCACTGACTGGTGTGTTTTTTCCCTATAGAAGCAGCGGCTGTTAAGGTTACACCCTGATCTGGCCGGTTTGGCCATGACGTGACATCCTGTCATTCGACTCCCTTAGATAAACGTGATGAGTTGCTGTAAGTGAGTTATAGCAAACAACAAAGCCAGCGACAGGACCGCGAGGGCGATCAAAAATTTATCCCTCACCGCATTATTTTGAGAAAAATCTTGGCAGGTAGCGTCCATAAGATTTCGGCTGCGGGTATAGCGCCAGAGGATAAATCCCACCACCATCAGTACCGCTACGGAAAGCCAGAATGGCGTCCCCGCTCGATGCCAGTGGTGTTTAAGCGCCAGCGCCATCAGCGCACCATAACCCAACAGCGTACGAAACCAGGCCAGTGAGGTCCTCTCCGGCTGTAATCCAGGATCGCTTTCACGCCGGGCGCGGCGCTGCTCAGGCATAAAACACCAGCACACTCACAACGGCAGCCACGAGAATGAGTGCTCCGCTGATGATAAGCAGACCACGGGTGTAGGGAAGATCCTGCTTCAGGCGCATCGCTTTTTCGTTGTTGAGCCAGCGCAGATAGCCGTAAATCGCCACCCCGCCCGCAAACAGGCACAGCAGCAGAGCCAACAGTTCACGAATCAGCGGTGTTGCAAAATCGGGTGCCAGCTGATCGAGCCCCACCCCCGCGGCAAGAAAGCCCAGCGCGGTGCGGATCCACGCCAGGAACGTCCGTTCATTGGCCAGCGAGAAACGGTAGTCCGGGGCTTCACCGAGGTGGGATATTTTCATTGCGGCTCCTAGTGGTCCTTTTTTGGCGTTGGGGATGATGAGCCTCCCCTCTCCTTCGCCCGCTGACAAGGGGGAGGGAGAATACTGCCTAAAATGTCTGCGTCTTCTCTTCCAGCTTAACACTCTGTGTTGGCAGGCGGGTACCCTCGGCGCTTCATCGCGCTTAAGGTGAGAGCAGATTTTGTCGCTATTGAGGAGGAGGACGTCTTTTTAGGGAACCTGACGCACAAAAAAGCCCCGCCGAAGCGAGGCTTATCATGCTTTTGAGTATTAGCTCTGCAACGCCGGGCGCTCGCTGATGGCGATGCGCTGTGGCGCAATGGCTTCCGGTTCGTTGCGAGTCAAATCGATATGCAACAGGCCGTTGGTGAAGGTCGCACCGGTCACTTCCATATGCTCTGCCAGCGTAAAGCTCAGGCTGAAAGGCTGGGTCACCAGGCCCTGATGCAGCCATTTTGGTTCATTTTCTGGCTGCACCGGCGTCCCTTTCACGCTCAGCCGCGTGCCTTCCAGCTGTACGTCCAGATCTTCCTGTCGGAAGCCGGCCAGCGCCAGGGTGATGCGGTAGTGGTTATCGTCACTCTTTTCGATGTTGTACGGCGGGAAGCCCTGAGCTTCGCTTGTACTGAGCATGGCATTCGCCAGTTTGTCGAAGCCGATCCACTGACGCAGCATAGGGGTTAAATCGTAATTACGCATAGTATTTCTCCTTCTGAGAAGCGAGTCTGGCCCTGCAAGCTTGAGGCTCGCACTGCCCCCTATCGGCGGGCATCAGGCGGCGGTTGCCGCCCGAAAAGAATTAGTTAATTTCGATACGGCGCGGTTTATTTTCTTCTGGGATCACGCGCTGCAAATCGATATACAGCAGGCCATTCACCAGATTGGCGCCTTTGATATGAATATTGTCGGCGAGCTGGAATTTACGCTCGAAGTTCCGCTCCGCGATGCCCTGATAGAGGTAGGTCCGCTCTTTTTGCTCAGTGGGATGGGAGCCTTTCACCACCAGCAGATTGTCCTGGGCGGTAATCTCCAGTTCGCTTTCGGCAAAACCCGCCACTGCGATCGCAACGCGGTAGTTATTTTCATCCACTAATTCAACGTTATAGGGAGGGTAGCCGCCGTTGCTTTGGCTCTGATTATTTTCAAGCAGGTTGAACAGACGGTCGAAACCAATGGCAGAACGGTACAGCGGAGAAAGATCGAAGTTACGCATACTATAAAGCTCCTGAAATCAGCGAGTTCTAAAATCTGACCTTCCACAATGGACAGGTCGTGATGGCCCCGAACCCCCCTCAGGCGAGTTCGTTATCGGGCTACACTCTTTAAGTGGGTTCAGCTGAACATTTATCAAGGGCGGGAGTCTTACTTTTTTTGCACTTTCTGGCACAGGGTTTAGACTGGAGTGCAGCACAAAACGTGAAAGTGCGACAGACGCCACAGAGCGCCGTATTCGGACTATCCATTTTTCCGGTGGGCCGTTATAACCCGAGGATCGGGTACTCAACGTACCAACAAAGATGATTAATGCATGATGAAAAATTATATTCTGTTACCTGTTTTCTGTTCAGGGATGATGTTGATGGGGTGCTCAAGCGTGATGTCACATACCGGGGGAAAAGAAGGCACCTACCCGGGTACGCGTGCCAGTGCAGAAATGATTGGCGATGACACCACCAATTGGGGAACGAAATCGCTGGCCATTTTGGATATGCCTTTCACTGCCGTCGCTGACACGCTGTTGCTACCGTGGGATTTTTTCCGCAAGGATACCTCGGTCAGATCGCGCGTAGAGAAGAGTGAAAAAGACACGCAGGCGATGAACTCAGTGATCCCGCCTGCGGCCATGCCTGCCGAGTAATCAGCAGTCGGTCTCTGCCATCCAAAGCTGGCGATAACCCTGCGTTTCCTGCATCCAGGCAATCAGTGCCCCATCCGGCGAAAACACAACGGCATCGGCTGATGGCGGATTTTCATGATCGGCTGTCAAAAAGCGAATCTCCCCCGTTCGCGCACAGCAAACTGCAATCCGATTTTCCACCACGAACCCCAACCATTTTCCTGAAGGATGCCAGTTGAAGGCTGACTGGATACCGCTGCACGCCGTCAGTTGACGTAAACCCGTGCCCTCCGGAGCAATTAACCACAGCTGCACTACGCCTGCGTTATCACGCATCAGAAAGGCAATGTGATCGCCCTGTGGATGACTGCGAATCCAGTGACGAGGCTCGTTTACCAGCCCGGGAAAGGCGTTATCGTGCGTAAACGTGAGACGCCGCTGCTTCACACCTGCCGGTGGAGCGGGCATCGCAGACCCCGTGCCACACAAAGGCGTTTCGCCTGCGCGCGTCCAACCCGCCTCATTCTGCGGCAAATCAACGATAAACAGCTCCGGCACTTTTTCACCGCTGAGCGACAGGGTATCGCCGATAAACGCCAGCTGTGTATTGCCAACCCAGCCTTCTTCATAGGCGCGGTTAATGTCATCACTCCCCGGCGTTGGGGTGGATGTGGTCTGGCTAACCAGTACGCTCCAGTGGCTACCTGCATATTCACGCGGGTGATGCCCGTGCGGGGTAACAGGGCCATAAGGTACGGCAACTCCCACGTTACGCAAATCCAGTGCGGGGTCGCGCTGATGCAGAACATGGTCGTTGTAGGTAAAACTCACGGACTGGCCATCCGGGCTGTAGACATGCACATGGCTGCCACCACGCAGGGCACCTGGGGTGAATGGCGGTGTGATATCCATGGCATCCAGATTCTGCGTTTCATTGCGGTAGGCCACCACGCCGCGGCGGTGGTGAAAGTCGTATTTCCAGTCCGCATCAGGGTTTTCCGGCCCGTGTATAAAGACAAACCTCTCCTCCCGGGGATGTACCGTCACCACGCCCACATGCGCGCCGTCTGTCGCGCGGTAGACCACCTGCGTTTCGCCCGTGTGGACGTTCACGCGTTCGATGGTTTCACCGGTAAAAGACGCCCCGGAAGGGCGCACATCAAACGCCAGCCATTGGCTGTCGGGAGTCCAGGTTTGGGTGTTGGTGAGCTGATGGTGGCGGGAAGCAAAAGTGATTTGTTGCATGGGAGTACCCTGATACGCGGTTATCGCATCAGGGTATAGCAATGCCGGTTTTTAGCCTACTCGTTTCACATCACCCACTAACAGGATGTAGGAGAGGGCCCCAATCAGCGTGATAGCTGAGATATAGGTCAGCGCTGGAGCAAATCCATGTGCCTGCGCCAGGTAACCAATCACCAGCGGAACAGTAATGCCGCCCAGGCCACCCGCAAAGTTAAACACGCCGCCCGTCAGACCAATCAAACGCATCGGTGCCAGGGAAGACACCAGCGACCAGGTGATCGATGCAAAGCCGTTACCGAAGAACGCTACAGCCATCAGCACCGTGATCCACACCGGGTCATTGGTGTAATTTGCCCCCATGATGCAGGTGGAAATCAGCAGGCCGAAGATAATGGGCAGCTTACGAGAGAAACCAATTGAGTAGCCTTTGCGCACCAGGAAGTCCGCAATCCAACCGGACAGAATCACGCCCACGAAAGCCGCCAGGAATGGCACCGTGGTCATAAAGCCCGCTTTCAGCGCGGTGATGCCTTTTTCCTGAGTCAGGTAGTTAGGGAACCAGGTCAGGAAGAACCACAGAGTAGACGCAATCGCGAACTGCCCCAGATACACGCCCACCAATTTGCGATGGAATACCAGTTTCCAGTCCGCTTTGGTCAGTGGGGTACGCACTTTATTTTCAATCTGTGCGTCGCCATCAACCAGACCGCCGCCTTGCTCGATGTAGTCCAGTTCCGCTTTGGTGATGCCTTTGGTTTTACGCGGTGACTGGTACACCTTGAACCACACCAGTGACCAGATAATACCGATGCCGCCGGTGATGATGAATACCCAGTGCCAGCTCAGCATCTCCTGGATCCAGATAAGCATTGGCGTCAGGAACGCCAGCCCCACAAACTGACCAGAAGTGTAGAAACCAACAGCAGAAGCACGCTCATGCTCAGGGAACCAGCTGGTTACCATGCGGTTGTTCGTCGGGAACGCCGGTGCTTCGAAAATACCGGTGATAGCACGCAGGCCAATCAGCGACAGCAGACCGGTAGCAAAACCCTGGAACAGGGTCGCAACTGACCAGCCGAAAATGGCGATGCAGTAAGTGGTGCGGGAGCCTAAACGGTCCAAAACGCGGCCGCCCGGGATCTGGCAGATGGTGTACATCCAGGCAAACGCCGAGAAGATATACCCCATTTGAGTTTTGGAAATACCGAACTCTTCCTGAAAATGCGCGGAAGCGACGGCAAGGTTGGCGCGGTCAACATAACAGATAACCACGGTAATAAAGATCATCAGCAGCGTCAGATAGCGACGGCGGCCCGTTTTTGCGGTAGTCACAGAAATATCCATTAATCTGTCTCCAGATTTTGGGCATAGCGCGGCCAGGCACCATGCCCTGTAATTATACAGAGGGTGTGTTTGAAATATTTAAAATGATTGCCCGGTGGCGCTGCGCTTACCGGGCCTACAGGGTGGGAATTACCACTCTGCTACGCTGCCATCAGGATAACGCCACAGCGGGTTACGCCAGTCCGGGGCTTGCTTGCTCATTTCGATGACTTTCTCTTCGTCAATCTCCACGCCAAGACCCGGCTTCATCAGCGGTTTGAAGTAACCGCCTTCCATGTTGAAGTCTTCTTTGTTCTTCACGAAATCAAGCAGTTCCGCGCCTTTGTTGTAGTGAATGCCCATGCTCTGCTCTTGCAGAACGGCATTACGGGAAACAAAGTCGAGGTGCAAACAGGCTGCCAGTGCAATAGGCCCCAGTGGGCAGTGCGGTGCCAGAGACACGTCGTACGCTTCAGCCATTGCCGCAATTTTGTAGCATTCGGTGATACCGCCCGCGTGGGAGAGATCCGGCTGAAGAATGGCCAAACCGCCCGCTTGCAGCACTCGCTTGAACTCAAAGCGAGAGAACATGCGTTCACCGGCAGCAATCGGAATGTGGGTCTGCTCGGCCAGCTTCGGATAATATTCCGCCTGCTCAGCCAGCACCGGTTCTTCAATAAAGAGTGGACGATATGGTTCGAGCTCTTTGATCAGCACTTTCGCCATTGGCGCACTGACGCGACCATGGAAGTCGAGACCAAATTCGATATCGTTGCCGAAGGCTTCACGGATTTGCGCCACGGTGTTGACCGCAGCGTCGACACTGCGCGAGCTGTCAATAATGCCCATCTCTTCGCAGCCGTTCAGTTTGAAGGTGTCGAAGCCGATGCCGCGCAGGGTTTTAATGCCGCTAATAACGTCCGCAGGGCGATCGCCGCCGACCCAGCTGTAGGCTTTAATTTTGTCGCGTACCAGGCCGCCCATCAGCTGCCACACAGGCGCGCCAAGGACTTTGCCTTTGATATCCCACAGCGCCTGGTCAATACCGGCGATAGCACTCATCAGGATTGGGCCGCCGCGATAGAAACCACCGCGATACATCACCTGCCACAAGTCGTTGATACGCGCCGGGTCCTGACCAATCAGGTATTCACTCAGCTCATGCACGGCCGTTTCAACAGTCCGCGCTTTACCTTCAATAACGGGTTCGCCCCAGCCGACAACGCCTTCATCGGTCTCGATTTTCAGGAACATCCAGCGCGGCGGAAGGCGGTAGGTCGTGATGTTGGTGATTTTCATTTCACGGCCTCCTGCCAGGCTTTCACAAAGGCAGCAGCCTGTTCAGCCGTGCGTTCAACGCTCTGACCTGCACGATACAAATCGCTACCCAGACCTGCGCCCGCACAGCCTGCGTTCAGCCACACATCGAGGTTTTCAGGCGTAACGCCACCCACCGCAAACACCGGCACGTCTTTTGGCAACACAGCTTTCAACGCTTTGATGTAATCCGGACCAAAGGCTGAAGACGGGAAAATTTTCAACGTTTGCGCGCCAGCGTCCAGCGCGGCAAAGGCTTCTGTTGCGGTGGCACAGCCAGCGCACACGGTCATACCGTGAGAAACCGCACGACGGATAACGTCCGGATTGGTGTTCGGCGTTACCACCAGTTTGCTGCCCATCGCTGCAAGTGTTTCAACCTGCTCGGTTTTCAGCACAGTGCCTGCGCCGATCAGGGCTTTGTCACCAAATTCACGAACCATCGCCGCAATGCTGATTTCCCACTGTGGGGAATTGAGTGGAATTTCGACCGCGTCGAAACCGGCGTCCAGAATGGCGGCAACGTGGTCACGCGCCTCTTCGGGTTTGATGCCGCGTAAAATAGCGATCAGCGGAAGTTTAGTTTGCCACTGCATGGGCGATGCTCCTTATACCTGCCTGGAATGCCGTGTCGCCGGAAACAATCGTCGAACGGCGGCCAACAGCGCTCAGGGCCTGCTGGTAGCGATCGGCGAGGGATTTTCCTGCGACGATAGTGATCTCCTGTTCACCGGGGAAGCGCTCGCACATATTGGCGACTTCCGCACCGATCAACAGGCCGGATAAAAACTCACTGACGTGTTCGCGCGGTAAGTTCCCCAACACATGGGAGGCGCGAATCTCGAATAACTGTGGCAGCAGAGCAGGCTCGGAAAGCCCTTTTTCCATACCGGAACGGAATGCGTCGGGTGAGGTTGCCTGGTCTGGAAGACCCACGCCGACCAGCGAATGGGTCAGTAGCAAATGGTGCAGCTCACCGGTCATCACAGTACGGAAATCAAAAACTTGTTGGTTGTCGGCCAGCACCCATTTGCAGTGGGTCCCCGGCATCACATACAAAGGTGCAGGTGCAAGATGACGAGCGCCCAGCAGCTGAGTCTCCTCACCACGCATCACGTTATGGTTATCATCCCGTGAGACTGAAAGCCCTGGAATGATCCACACATTGTCGGCAGCGGTCGTTAACTGCTGACCAATTGCCGAGAAATGCACGGGAACAGGCAGATAAGGCGCGATTTTCCAGCCGACATTGCTGCCGACCATACCCGCCATGACCACTGGCGTATTGTCTTCACGCCAGCCTGCCGTTATTTCCGCTAACACCGCTTCGGGGGAACGTCCGTTGAGCCGCGTCACACCGGCTTCGGATTGCCGGTTTTCCAGGCATTCGTCACCCTGGTAATGCCAGGCGCGCAGGTTGGTCGATCCCCAGTCGATTGCGATGTAGCGTGATGTCATGTGCTTTCCTTTAACCTTCTTGTGGAGCTTGCGATCATCGTGAGCGCCGCCTGCTCTGCTGCGTTGCTATCCTGATGCCGGATGGCATCGAATAGCGCTTTGTGCTCCTGAAGGGTGTTCGGCATATTGGCCTCATCGCCCATCCAGGTGCGTTCAAAAACGGCTCGCTGAAGCGAACTTATCGCCACGCTGAGTTGTTGCAGCACCGGGTTGTGCACCGATGCCAGTACCGCTTCGTGATAGCGGATATCCGCTTCATTGAAGGCATCCCTGTCCTGATTGTTGGCAACCATGTCGTTCAGTGCGGCTTCAATGTGGGCCAAATCACTGGAGGTAGCGCGTTCGGCGGCCCAGCGAGCAATCGCAGGCTCCACCAGATTTCGCACTTCACTCATCGCCAGGATCAGCTGTGGGTCGTACTCATTTTCCAGCACCCACTGCAGGACCTCGGTATCGAGGAAATTCCACTGATTGCGCGGGGCGACAAACGCGCCGCGGTAGCGCTTCATTTCAATCAGTCTCTTCGCCATCAGGGAGCGGAAGACTTCGCGAATGATGTTGCGTGAGGTTTCAAACTCTTCACAGAGATCGGCTTCTGCTGGCAGCGCCGCACCCGGCACATATTTCCCACCCACAATCTGTTGCCCAAGGGCAATGATGATGCGGTCAGTTTTGGTAATGGTCATAACGCGTCCTTTTGCGATTTCACTGCCATTACTTTACTGCTTGTGGCGGGTTTTTCCTCATCTTTGCAGTACAAACATCAGTGCTCATTGCGTATCAACATGCAAATCGTAGTACAAATATTATGTGTTGTACTACAATTTAGATCACAAAAACGACAACCCATAAATAAAATTTGCTGAAGTGGGGAGCGCAGGCAATAAAAAAGCCCGCGCTAAAAGCAACGGGCTTGTTTTAAGAAGAAGGGTTTAATTCAGAACAAATTTCTCGATTGCCCAGGCAACACCGTCTTCCAGATTAGATTTGGTGACAAAGTTGGCGACTTCTTTCACGGAGGGGATCGCGTTTTCCATTGCGACACCCATACCCGCGTATTCGATCATCGCGATGTCATTTTCCTGATCGCCGAGGGTCATCACTTCTTCTGGTTTAATGCCCAGCGTATCCGCCAGGGATTTCACACCGGTGCCTTTATTGACGCGTTTATCGAGGATTTCGAGGAAGAACGGCGCACTTTTCAGCACGGTATACTTCTCTTTCACTTCCGCCGGAATACGGGCGATGGCTTTATCCAGAATCTCTGGCTCATCAATCATCATCACTTTCAGGAACTGCGTATCACGAGCCATATTTTCCGGCTCGCAGAACACCAGCGGAATGGTCGCGACAAAAGATTCATGCACGGTGTAGTAGCTGATATCGCGGTTCGCCGTATACAGCGTATTGCGATCCAGCGCGTGGAAATGGGAACCGACTTCACGGGAGAGCTGTTCCAGATAGCGGTAGTCATCATAACTCAGCGCCGTTTGCGCCACGGTGCTGCCATCGCTGGCATTTTGCACCAGAGCACCGTTATAGGTGATGCAGTAGTCGCCTTCTTTCTCCATGTGCAGTTCTTTCAGGTAGCTGTGAACGCCGGCATACGGGCGTCCAGTGGTCAGCACCACTTTGACGCCGCGCTCGCGCGCCGCAGCAATCGCCTGTTTAACCGCAGGAGAAATCGTGTGGTCCGGCAGCAGCAATGTTCCGTCCATGTCGATTGCAATGAGTTTGATAGCCATAAGGTCCCCGGGATAAGTGAGTTCTCACTCATGCTAACGCGATTTAGCACACAAAAATAGTGCCAGGTTTGGCGCGAATAATGCCTCTTTTCCCTTATCCCGGCGTAATTGACTCAGTCCCGAACGAGCACGATTTTACCAAAAGCCCCGCGGTCTAAATGTTCAAGTGCCTGATGCAGTTGGTCAAAGCGGTAGCGATGTTCGATCACAGGTTTCAACCCAATGACATCCACCGCGCGGACAAAATCCTCCAACGCGCGACGATGCCCAACGCCGATACCCTGAATAACGGGGGATTTCAGCAATAGCTCGCTCGCGGGCAACGAGATTTCACTGCCAGCAAGTACACCAATCACCGAGATACGCCCGTGGACAGCGACCGCTCGCAGTGAATGCCTCAGATTCTCGCCTCCGACGGTTTCAATAATATGATCGATACCCCGATCCTGGGTCAGCCCATACAGCGCTTCAACCCAATCCCCCTTCAGACGGTTGATACCCTGATCGGCACCAAGCGCTTTGGCCAGTGCCAGTTTTTCATCGCTGCCCGATGTCACAAAGACACAGGCACCGTGCGCTTTGGCTATCTGCAATGCAAACATCGCCACACCGCCGGTGCCCTGTACCAGCACTGACTGCCCGGCTCGCAGATTCCCGCGCTCCACCAACGCAAACCATGCGGTAAGCCCCGCGCACGGCAGCGTACTGGCTTCAGCATCGTCCAGCGTTTCCGGCGCGTTCACCAGCCAGTTCTCGTCCACAATGATGTATTCCGCCAGCATCCCCTGGAAAAAACCGCCCATCGTCCGGTACGGTAAATGCCGCGCGTCCCCTCCTGGTTTACCGTCGAGCCACTCCGGCGAGAACGTGGAGATCACCCGGGCGCCTGTTGTAAAACGCGTCACCCCATCGCCGATAGCGTCCACCACCCCCGCCATGTCTGATGCGGGCGTAAACGGGAATCGAAGCCCTATCGGCATACTGCCTTCAATCACCATTTTATCGCGATAGTTCAGCGCGACGGCATTCACCCGCACGCGCACTTCGCCAGAACCCGGTTGTGAAACCGGCGCTTGAACCAGGTTGAGATTGTCACGCCCAAGCGCATTCATGACCCAACGCTGCATTGTTTCTGCCATCTTTCTTCTCCCCGCTATCGACCCGATTGTCAGTACAGGAAGTCTAGCGTTGACCGAAAGGATCCAGTGGCGATAAGTTGTCTCATCATTGACGCCTGAATGGATACAATCCGTGACCGATAGCCTGAAAGAGATTCCCATTTTTGTCGCCGCCGTTGAGGCGGGAAGTTTTTCGCAGGCCGCCACCCGGCTGCATTTATCACGCTCGGCGGTGGGAAAAAGCATCGCTCGTCTGGAAGAACGACTCGGCGTCCGGCTGTTTCAGCGAACAACAAGAAGCCAGAGCCTGACGGACAGCGGCGCCCTTTTCTACGAACGATGCCAGCGCGCGCTGGAAGAAATCCGTGGCGCGGAATCCCTGCTGGAAACCGGTAAACATCAGGTGAGTGGCCGTCTGCGTGTCGCGCTGCCGGTGCTGTTTGGCCGCCAGTGCGTTGCGCCGCTGCTGATTGAGCTGACGCAGGAACATCCCGGTCTTGAACTTGAGCTCGCCTTCAGCGACCGCGTCGTGGACATCGTGGAAGAAGGGTTCGATATGGCGATACGTAATGGCACACTCGCCGACAGTTCCGTGCTGGTCGCACGCAAACTGGGTGAACATCGGATGGTGCTGTGCGCAGCGCCGGATTATCTGGCAGCAAATGGCCGACCCGACACCCTTGCCGATTTACACCAGCATCGCGCCATTAACTATCTGCGTGCAGGCAAAGTGCTGCCCTGGCAGCTCGCGGATAACCATGGAAATTCGCACAGCTTCCTGCCTAAATCATCGATAAATATGGATGACTTACAGGCCATTGCCGATGCCGCCTTAAAAGGATACGGACTGGCGTGGCTCCCCTGCTGGATGGCGCGAGGGGCGATTCAACAGGGAACGCTTATTCCCCTGTTGAAGCAGGCTCCGGATGTCCGCTTTGACGTTCATGCCGTCTGGCAGCGAACGACCCACCTGCCGCTGAAAATGCGGGTTGCAGTCGACATGCTGATACACCGTTTGCCGGCTGTGATGTCGGTGGATTTGGCATAAGAGCCAATCCTTCGTTTTTGTTTTATCCATAAAAAAGCCGCGCAGTAAGCGCGGCCTGTGTTTTGCAAAGCGAGTTGCGTTAGATATCGATGTTCGCGGCTTTCAGGGCGTTCTCTTCGATAAACGCACGACGCGGTTCAACGGCGTCACCCATCAGCGTGGTAAACAGCTGATCGGCGGCAATCGCGTCCTTCACGGTCACGCGCAGCATACGGCGGCTTTCCGGATCCATGGTGGTTTCCCACAGCTGTTCCGGGTTCATCTCGCCCAGACCTTTATAACGCTGGATTGACAGACCACGGCGGGACTCTTTCACCAGCCATTCCAGCGCCTGCTCGAAGCTGGCTACAGGTTGACGGCGCTCGCCACGCTCGATGAAGGCATCCTCTTCGATCAGCCCACGCAGTTTTTCGCCGAGTGTGCAGATACGACGGTATTCGCCGCCGGTGACAAACTCCTGATCCAGCGGATAGTCGGTGTCGACACCGTGAGTACGCACGCGAATAATCGGCTCGAACAGCTGCTGTTCAACGTTATGGCGAACGTCAAACTGCCACATGCTGCCGTGCTGCTCGTTTTCGTTAAGTGTGGTAACCAGCGCGTTGACCCAGCGGGTCACGTTCTGCTCGTCGCTGAGATCGGCTTCCACCAGCGTCGGCTGGTAAATCAGCTCTTTCAGCAGCGTGCGTGGGAAACGACGCTCCATACGGACAATCATTTTCTGCGCGGCGTTGAACTCAGAAACCAGTTTTTCCAGCGCTTCACCGGCCAGTGCCGGAGCGCTGGCGTTGGTGTGCAGGGTTGCACCATCAAGGGCGATCGCGATTTGGTACTGATCCATCGCTTCGTCATCTTTAATGTACTGTTCCTGCTTGCCTTTCTTCACTTTATACAGCGGTGGCTGTGCAATGTAGACATGGCCACGCTCAACGATTTCCGGCATCTGACGGTAGAAGAAGGTCAACAGCAGCGTACGAATGTGCGAGCCGTCGACGTCCGCATCGGTCATGATGATGATGCTGTGGTAACGCAGTTTGTCCGGGTTGTACTCGTCGCGACCAATGCCGCAGCCCAGTGCGGTAATCAGCGTTGCCACTTCCTGAGAAGAGAGCATTTTGTCGAAGCGCGCTTTCTCAACGTTGAGGATTTTACCCTTCAACGGCAGGATTGCCTGGTTCTTACGGTTACGGCCCTGCTTTGCAGATCCGCCCGCGGAGTCCCCTTCCACAAGGTACAGTTCAGACAACGCCGGGTCGCGTTCCTGGCAATCCGCCAGTTTGCCCGGCAGGCCAGCCAGATCCAACGCGCCTTTACGACGGGTCATTTCGCGGGCTTTACGCGCCGCTTCACGGGCACGCGCTGCATCGATAATTTTGCCAACCACGATTTTCGCGTCGGACGGATTTTCCAGCAGGTATTCGGCCAGCAGTTCGTTCATCTGCTGCTCAACGGCAGATTTCACCTCAGAGGAAACCAGTTTATCTTTGGTCTGTGAGGAGAATTTCGGGTCCGGCACTTTTACGGAAACGACAGCAATCAGGCCTTCACGGGCATCGTCACCGGTGGCGCTGACTTTCGCTTTTTTGCTGTAGCCTTCTTTGTCCATGTAGGCGTTCAGGGTACGGGTCATCGCCGCACGGAAGCCTGCCAGGTGAGTACCGCCATCACGCTGTGGAATGTTGTTGGTGAAGCAGTAGATGTTTTCCTGGAAACCGTCGTTCCACTGCAGCGCCACTTCGACGCCGATACCGTCTTTTTCGGTGGAGAAGTAGAAGATATTCGGGTGGATCGGGGTTTTGTTCTTGTTCAGATATTCCACGAACGCTTTAATGCCGCCTTCGTAGTGGAAGTGATCTTCTTTACCGTCACGCTTGTCTTTCAGGCGGATAGAGACGCCAGAGTTGAGGAACGACAGTTCACGCAGGCGTTTCGCCAGAATCTCGTATTCGAACTCAATGACGTTGGTAAAGGTTTCGTAGCTTGGCCAGAAACGGACCTGAGTCCCGGTCGCTTCGGTTTCACCGGTCACCGCCAGCGGAGCCTGCGGCACGCCGTGCACGTAAATCTGTTGGTGAACTTTGCCTTCGCGGCGAATCACCAGTTCCAGCTTCTGGGACAGGGCGTTAACCACCGAAACGCCTACGCCGTGCAGGCCGCCGGACACTTTATAGGAGTTATCGTCGAACTTACCGCCTGCGTGCAGCACGGTCATGATCACTTCCGCCGCCGACACACCCTCTTCCGGGTGAATGCCGGTTGGGATGCCACGGCCATCATCCGTTACGGAAACGGAGTTATCGGCATGGATAGTGACCACGATGTCTTTACAGTGACCCGCGAGCGCTTCGTCGATAGCGTTATCTACCACCTCGAATACCATGTGGTGCAGACCGGTGCCGTCATCCGTGTCGCCGATATACATACCCGGGCGCTTACGCACCGCATCCAGCCCTTTCAGGACTTTGATACTGGAGGAGTCATAAGAATTCGACATCAACGTTTCTCGCTCATTTAAACTTGGGTTAATCCGTTATTTTACCTTTTTCCACGCTGAACATCTTCGAATTTTTGTCCGACATGTCCATTACGTGCTCAGCGCTAATGGCGCTGACAAAAACCTGAGATTCCGTCGCTTTAAGCCTGCTTGCAAGCAGGCCACGGCGCTCGTCATCCAGTTCCGAGGCAAAATCATCGATGAGGTACAGACAGCGTCGTCCGCTTTCGCGAGTCAGGAACTCGCCCTGCGCCAAACGTAAGGCGCACATCAGCAGTTTCAGCTGTCCGCGTGACAAAGTGTCCTCCACCGGCGCACCGTCGGCACGAATGCGGAAATCCGCTTTGTGCGGCCCGTGGGCGGTGTAGGTCAGCATTCTATCGCGCTCAAAATTCCGTTCGAGCACCTCAGAATAGTCAGTCTCTTTTTCCCAGCCGCGCTGGAAAGAGAAAGTCAGGTTGAACTCGGGCAGAAACTGCTTACAGGTATCCGCCATATCCACGGCGATACCTGCGCTGTATTCCGCACGCCAGCGGCTGATTTGCTCCGCCAGCGGAATGAGTTCCATATCCCACGGGCGCAGCTGCGCATAGCGGGTGACCTGGCGCAAGGCCGCGTTGCGCTGCTTTAGCAGGCGCTTGAGGTTGCTCCAGGCGGTGAAAAATCCGGCTTCGTTGTGAAAGCATCCCCAATCGAGGAATGCTCTTCTGAATTTGGGGCCACCGTTGAGTAAAGTAAACCCTTCCGGCGTAATGAGCTGCATCGGCATCAGCAGCGCCAGTTCTGCCACTTTGTGGCCGTCGGTGCCGTCGATGCGTACCTTGCTGTCGCCCAGTTTATCTTTGGTCAGGCCGATCGAGGTTTCGCGTTCCTGGCCCTGTAAACGCCCATGCAGAACAAAGGATTCCTGCTCGTGACGAATGACGCGACCAATCTGCAAACTGCGAAACGCCCGGCCATGACCGAGCGTATAGATAGCTTCCAGTACGCTGGTTTTACCGCTGCCATTAGCGCCAACCAGGAAGTTAAAGCCGGGGGATAAAGCGAGATCCGCGCTTTCAATGTTGCGAAAGTCGCGGATCAACAAGCGGGTTAGCGCCATTACAATCTCATTGGCATAACGACGTAGGCCGCACTTTGGCTGGCAGCATCTTCAATCTGAACGCTGGAAACAGAATCGGTCAGCAGAATACGAACGTTTTCGCACTTCAGCGCGTTAAGCACGTCCAGCACGTAGCTGACGTTGAACCCGATTTCCATTTCGGTCCCGGCGTAGGTGACATCCAGAATCTCTTCTGCTTCTTCCTGCTCCGGGTTATTGGCGGTAATTTTCAGCTGGTTTTCGCTGACGTACAGGCGCACACCGCGGAATTTCTCATTAGAGAGGATTGCCGCACGGGCAAACGCCTGCTTGAGAATATCGCAGCCCGCATCCAGGTGTTTATCCGGATTTTTCGGCAGCACGCGACGGTAGTCCGGGAAGCGGCCATCCACCAGTTTAGAGGTGAAAATGAAATCGCCAACGTGGGCACGGATGTTGTTGCTGCCAATCTGCACGCGCATCGGGTTTTCGCCGCCGTCGAGCATACGCATCAGCTCGATAACGCCTTTACGCGGTACGATCACCGAATGGTTCGGCAGCGATTCGCCAATCGGCATCGAGCACACCGCCAGACGGTGACCGTCTGTTGCCACGGTACGCAGCTCTTCGCCTTCGGTTTCAAACAGCATGCCGTTTAAGTAGTAACGCACATCCTGATGCGCCATCGAGAACTGGGTGGCTTCAATCAGACGCTTCATCGTCGCCTGGGCAACGGTGAATTCGACTTCGCTCTGCCAGTCGTCGAGGTTCGGGAAGTCGGCGGCGGGCAGCGTGGAAAGCGAGAAACGGCTGCGGCCTGAGCGCACCAGCATACGATCGCCTTCAAGCTGTACGGCGATTTCCGCGCCTTCCGGCAGACCGCGGCAAATATCGAAGAACTTGCGCGCCGGTACGGTGGTCGCACCCGGATCGTGCGGCTGAATCAGCGCGACGCGTGCGACCATTTCCATTTCGAGGTCGGTCCCGGTCAGTGACAGGGAACCTTCTGTTACCTGCAGCAGCAGGTTGCCAAGGATCGGCAACGTCGGACGGCCACCTAACGGGCCACTGACCTGCTGCAACGGTTTTAATAGATGTTCACGTTCAACGGTAAATTTCATAGCGTCACGAAGATAATGTTCTGATTAAATTGGAGAAATCTTCTTTGATGTCATGGCTTTCTTCACGCAACTGTTCGATCTTGCGGCACGCATGCAGCACGGTCGTATGGTCACGGCCACCAAACGCATCGCCAATTTCCGGCAGGCTGTGGTTGGTGAGCTCCTTCGCCAGCGCCATCGCCATCTGGCGCGGACGTGCCACAGAGCGAGAACGACGCTTAGACAACAAATCTGCCACTTTGATTTTGTAGTATTCCGCCACCGTCTTCTGAATATTGTCGATGGTGACCAGTTTTTCCTGCAGCGCCAGCAAATCACGCAGCGCTTCACGCACGAAATCGATAGTAATGGCGCGGCCGGTAAAGTTGGCGTTGGCAATCACGCGGTTCAGCGCGCCTTCAAGCTCTCGCACATTGGAACGCAGACGCTTGGCAATAAAGAAGGCCACTTCACCCGGCAGACGGATATCGTTCTCGTCTGCTTTTTTCATCAGGATCGCCACGCGCGTTTCAAGCTCAGGGGGCTCGATCGCAACGGTTAAGCCCCAACCAAAACGGGATTTCAGACGATCTTCAACCCCATTGATCTCTTTAGGGTAGCGATCCGACGTCAGAATGATCTGTTGATTCCCTTCGAGCAGGGCATTGAACGTGTGGAAAAATTCTTCCTGGGATCGTTCTTTATTCGCAAAGAACTGGATGTCATCGATCAACAGCGCATCTACAGAGCGGTAATAGCGTTTGAACTCTTCGATGGCGTTGTTCTGCAGGGCTTTGACCATATCCTGAACAAAGCGCTCAGAGTGCATGTACACCACTTTCGCATTGGGTTTGCGAGCGATGATCCCATTACCCACAGCGTGCAAAAGGTGAGTCTTACCGAGGCCCGTGCCGCCATAAAGGAACAGAGGGTTATAAGCACCACCCGGGTTATCCGCCACCTGACGGGCCGCCGCGCGTGCCAGCTGGTTCGATTTACCTTCGACGAAGTTATCGAACGTGTGTTTAACGTTCACGTTGGAGCGATAGGATGGCTCAGCAGGCGCAGGAACGTTGTCCCAGCCCGGGCGCGCTGCAGGTACAGCAACACGCGGAGTTTGCACTTGCGTTTGCGCCTGAACAACGGCGTGAGCCGTCTCTCTTACAACCTGTGTTGCGGGGCGGGCACCGACTTCAAAGCGCAACTGTGGCGCATCGGTACCGCAGAAATCATTCAACAGGCCGTTGATGTTATTGAGGTATTTATCCCTGACCCAATCGAGCACGAAACGGTTTGGCGCATACAAAGCCAGCGTATTATCGCTCAGTTCCGCCTGCAACGGGCGGATCCACATGCTGAATTCTGTGGCTGGTAACTCATCCTGCAATCGGGCAAGACACTGCTGCCAAAGCGAAAGTGACACGGCGGACTCCACTCGAACAAAAAGGGTGATACTGAAATTAATGATTGTAGGCACACGCCAGAAAAGCCCTCAGACCACTACAATGAGGGGACGTGCGAACCGCTATCTGCGGTTTTTACTCTGTTCAGGATCCAGGATCCCGAACAGGACCGCGGATCATAGCCTAAACTGAGCCAGAGATCTTCTGTTTCTCACAGATTCTTCCCGATTTATCCACAGGAAGGATCGGGACCGGCTAAGTGTAAACGATCAGGCTTAGGTGAGGGGCGATTTCTCGCGCATATTGGAAAAATTAATGAGTAACGACAATTTTTTGCTTAAACGATCTAATAAAGATCCCGGGGGATCCTTGCGCTTTAACGGGCAGGCTTTATAATCCCCCACCCGGTGCGTGCTACTCGCTAACAGGTACCGTTCCTCGCTCACTTTTCATGCACAATTGTGTGGAAATCAGCGGGAAACAAGGTAAAGAGAATTGACTCCGGAGTGTACAATTATTACAATCCGGCCTCTTTAATCACCCACACTGAAGCGGAAGTCGTTCGAATCTCGTTCGGGTACACGCAAAAGTCAGTGAATTTATTCAAGTTTAGGTAGAAATCGCCATGAAACGCACTTTTCAACCGTCTGTACTGAAGCGCAACCGTTCTCACGGCTTCCGTGCTCGTATGGCTACTAAAAATGGTCGTCAGGTTCTGGCACGTCGTCGTGCTAAAGGCCGTTCACGTCTGACCGTTTCCAAGTAATAAAGCTAACCCCTGAGTGGTTAAGCTAGCATTTCCCAGGGAGTTACGTTTGTTAACTCCCACTCATTTCACATTCGTCTTCCAGCAGCCGCAACGGGCTGGCACGCCGCAAATCACCATCCTCGGCCGCCTAAATTCGCTGGGGCATCCCCGCATCGGTCTTACTGTCGCCAAGAAAAACGTTAAACGCGCCCATGAACGCAATCGGATTAAACGTCTGACGCGTGAAAGCTTCCGTTTACGCCAACATGAACTTCCCGCGATGGATTTCGTGGTGGTGGCAAAGAAAGGGGTTGCTGACCTCGACAACCGGGCACTCACGGAAGCGTTGGAAAAATTATGGCGCCGTCACTGTCGCCTGGCTCACGGGTCCTGATAGCCCTTATCAGGGTCTATCAACGCCTGATTAGTCCGCTACTCGGGCCACACTGCCGTTTTACTCCCACCTGTTCACAATACGGAATTGAGGCATTGCGCAGGTTTGGAGTGATAAAAGGCAGTTGGTTGACGGTGAAACGCGTATTAAAATGCCACCCTTTACACCCGGGTGGTGACGATCCCGTCCCACCAGGACATTCTAATACCAGAGAACACTAACGATGGATTCGCAACGCAATCTTCTTATCATCGCTTTGTTGTTCGTGTCTTTCATGATTTGGCAGGCATGGGAACAGGACAAAAATCCTCAGCCCCAGCAGCAAGTCACGCAGACTACGACCACCGCAGCGGGTAGCGCCGCCGACCAGGGCGTACCGGCCAGTGGCCAGGGAAAACTGATTACGGTGAAAACCGACGTGCTTGAGCTGACCATCAACACCCGTGGTGGTGATATTGAGCAGGCGCAGCTTCCGGCTTACCCGAAAGCACTGAAATCAGACGAACCGTTCCAGTTACTGGAAACCACGCCACAGTTTATCTATCAGGCGCAAAGCGGCTTAACCGGTCGTGATGGTCCGGATAACCCGGCTAACGGCCCACGTCCGCTGTATAACGTTGATAAAGATGCGTTTGTCCTGGCTGATGGCCAGAATGACATCGTCATTCCACTGACCTATACCGATAAAGCAGGCAACGTCTTCACCAAAACCTTCACCCTGAAACGCGGTGATTATGCAGTAACGGTGAATTACGACGTGAAGAACACCAGCGAGAAACCGCTGGAAGTGTCGACTTTCGGTCAGCTGAAGCAGAGTGCGGCACTGCCGACCAACCGCGATACGCAGACCGGCGGCCTGTCTACGATGCACACCTTCCGCGGTGCAGCGTACTCCACGTCTGAGTCTAAGTACGAAAAATACAAATTCGATACCATCGCTGATAACGAGAACCTGAACACCAACACCAAGAACGGTTGGGTTGCCATGCTGCAACAGTACTTCACGACCGCATGGGTTCCGGAGAACAACGGTACGAATAACTTCTACACCGCAAACCTCGGTAACGGCGTAGTGGCTATCGGCTATAAATCTCAGCCGGTTCTGGTACAGCCAGGCCAGGCAGATCAGCTTAAGAGCACCCTGTGGGTCGGCCCGGCAATTCAGGACAAGATGGCCGCCGTCGCGCCACACCTGGACCTGACCGTTGACTACGGCTGGTTGTGGTTCATCTCTCAGCCGCTGTTTAAGCTGCTGAAGTTTATCCACAGCTTCCTCGGTAACTGGGGCTTCTCCATTATCGTTATCACCTTTATCGTTCGTGGCATCATGTACCCGCTGACCAAAGCGCAGTACACCTCCATGGCGAAAATGCGCATGCTGCAGCCGAAGATTGCGGCGATGCGTGAGCGTCTGGGTGATGACAAACAGCGTCAGAGCCAGGAAATGATGGCCCTGTACAAAGCGGAGAAAGTGAACCCGCTGGGCGGCTGCTTCCCACTGATTATTCAGATGCCAATCTTCCTGGCACTGTATTACATGCTGAGCGCCTCCGTTGAACTGCGTCATGCGCCGTTCATGCTGTGGATCCACGACCTGTCTGCACAAGACCCGTACTACATTCTGCCAATCATCATGGGTGCAACGATGTTCTTCATTCAGAAGATGTCGCCAACCACCGTGACTGACCCAATGCAGCAGAAGATCATGACCTTTATGCCGGTCATCTTTACGGTGTTCTTCCTGTGGTTCCCGTCTGGTCTGGTGGTGTACTACATCGTCAGCAACCTGGTCACCATCATCCAGCAGCAGCTGATTTACCGTGGTCTGGAAAAACGTGGCCTGCATAGCCGCGAAAAGAAAAAGTCCTGATTCGGTAACTTAACGCTAAAATAGGGCGGTCGATTGACCGCCTTTTTTATTGTATTGAGCGAGACCCACCATGAACCACAACGACACTATCGTCGCCCAGGCAACTCCACCAGGGCGCGGCGGCGTAGGGATCCTACGCATCTCAGGCCTGAAAGCGCGTGAAGTCGCTGAAGTTGTCCTGGGTAAGCTGCCGAAGCCCCGCTATGCCGATTACCTGCCGTTTAAAGATACCGACGGCACGACGCTGGATCAGGGCATCGCGTTATGGTTCCCGGGGCCGAACTCCTTCACGGGGGAAGATGTGCTGGAGCTCCAGGGACACGGTGGGCCCGTCATTCTTGACCTGCTGCTGAAACGCATCCTGAAGCTGCAGGGTTTACGTATCGCTAACCCCGGTGAGTTTTCCGAACGCGCCTTTCTGAACGACAAGCTGGATTTGGCCCAGGCAGAAGCCATCGCCGATCTGATTGACGCCAGTTCAGAACAGGCCGCTCGCTCGGCAATGAACTCGCTTCAGGGCGCGTTTTCTACGCGGGTGAACCATCTTGTCGAAGCCCTGACGCATCTGCGTATCTATGTGGAAGCCGCTATCGATTTCCCGGACGAAGAAATTGATTTCCTGTCCGACGGAAAAATCGAAGCGCAGCTGAACCAGGTTATGGGCGATCTCGATGCCGTTCGCGCGGAAGCGCGCCAGGGCAGCCTGCTGCGGGAAGGGATGAAGGTGGTGATCGCCGGTCGTCCTAACGCCGGGAAATCGAGCCTGCTGAATGCGCTGGCGGGCCGTGAAGCCGCCATCGTAACGGATATCGCAGGCACCACTCGCGACGTCCTGCGTGAACACATTCACATCGACGGTATGCCTCTGCACATCATCGACACCGCTGGCCTGCGCGATGCCAGTGATGAAGTGGAGCGTATCGGCATTGAACGTGCCTGGCAGGAAATTGAGCAGGCCGATCGCGTGCTGTTTATGGTCGACAGCACCACCACCCGCGCCGTCGACCCGGCTGAAATCTGGCCTGACTTTATTGCCCGATTACCGGCGAATCTGCCGATCACCGTGGTGCGTAACAAAGCAGACATGACGGGCGAAACCGTCGGTCTGAACGATGTGAATGGTCACTCACTTATTCGCCTGTCGGCACGTCAGGGTGAAGGTGTGGATATCCTGCGTGACCACCTTAAACAGAGCATGGGCTTTGATACCAACATGGAAGGCGGTTTCCTGGCCCGTCGTCGCCACCTGCAGGCGCTGGAAGCCGCGGCAACCCACCTGGAACAAGGGAAAGAGCAGCTGTTGGGCGCCTGGGCCGGGGAATTGCTGGCAGAAGAGCTGCGTCTGGCTCAACAGGCGCTGAGCGAAATTACCGGAGAATTCACCTCCGACGATCTGCTGGGCCGTATTTTCTCAAGCTTCTGCATCGGAAAATAATGGCCGCACTGGTCATTATGTAAGCATACACTAACCCGCATCAACACCCTGTTGCTGCGGGTTTTTCCATTCTGGAAATCGCTATTGTCCAAATGGCAACTCGTGTCTCTGGGCAAAATCTCGTAGGGTAAGCAGCTCTTCTCTGTGAGGTTCTTATGGCACGCTTCCTGTTCTGCAGTTTTGCCCTGGTTTTGCTTTACCCTTCCGGCATTGATATGTATCTCGTCGGTCTTCCCCGTATTGCGCAGGATTTGGCGGCAAGCGAAGCCCAGCTCCATATCGCCTTTTCGATTTATCTGGCCGGAATGGCCACCGCGATGCTGTTTGCCGGACGGATTGCCGATAAAGCAGGACGCCAGCCGGTGGCTATCTGCGGTGCCATCGTGTTTGCGATGGCCTCTGCGCTGTGTGCTAACGCCTCTGACAGCACCGTATTCCTGATTGGACGGTTTATCCAGGGGGCCGGAGCCGGAAGCTGCTATGTGGTGGCCTTTGCTATTTTGCGCGATACCCTTGATGACCGCCGCCGCGCCAAAGTGCTGTCACTGCTCAACGGTATTACCTGTATCGTGCCCGTGCTGGCACCGGTGATCGGCCATCTGATTATGCTGAAATTCCCCTGGCAGAGCCTGTTCTGGGTGATGGTCGGGATGGGCGTTATCGTCTGTCTGCTTTCGACGCTGGTGTTGAAAGAGTCGCACCCCGGCGCGCCGTCCAGCCACCATGCGGCGCAGGCTACCGTTGCAGAATCGCTGTTGAATCGCTTTTTCCTCAGCCGCGTGGTCATCACCACGCTCAGCGTGACGGTGATTTTGACCTGGGTAAATGTCTCCCCGGTGTTTCTGATGGAGGTTCTGCAGTTTAACCGCGGTGAGTATTCCGCCATCATGGCACTTACCGCGCTGGTCAGCATGCTGGTTGCCTTCTCCACCCCGTTTGCCCTCTCGCTTTTCCGCCAGCGGACGTTAATGCTGGTCGCTCAGGGACTCTTTTTCTGCGCCGCTCTGATACTGGCCGTCTCCACTTCCGTTCCGGTGACGTTGTTCGGTCTGACGCTGATCTGCTCCGGGTTTTCTCTGGGCTTTGGGGTGACGATGAGCCAGGCGCTGGGGCCTTTCACGCTGCGAGCCGGCGTCGCCAGCTCGGTGCTGGGTATCGCGCAGGTCTGCGGTTCTTCCCTTTACATCTGGCTGGCGGCAATCTCGGGAATAAGTGCATTGAATATGCTGATCGGGATCCTGATTAGCTGTAGCATGGTCTGCATCCTGTTGATTACCCTGGTGTCCGTGCAATCGGGCGCGCCGGCTCATGAAAAAATCCATCGCCAGTCTCGATCTTAATTTGCTCTTTTGCCTGCAGCTACTGCTGCAGGACCGCAGTGTCAGTAAAGCGGCGAAGCGGCTGAACGTCACGCCCTCCGCCGTCAGCAAATCGCTGGCCAAACTGCGGGACTGGTTTAACGACCCGCTGTTTGTCAAAACCCCTACCGGTCTTCATCCCACCCCGCTGGCGGTCAGCATGGAGCAGGATCTGGCTGACTGGATGCAAATGAGCCACCAGCTGCTGGACAAACCGCATTACGACACGCCGCGCGGGCTCACTTTTGAGCTGGCGGCAGAATCCCCCCTGATGCTGATTGCCTTCAATGCGCTTTCTCAGCGCATCTACCAGCGTTACCCGCAGGCCACGGTACGCCTGCGCAGCTGGGACTACGATTCGCTGGATGCCATTATTCGTGGTGAAGTGGACGTCGGTTTCACAGGGCGTGAGAGCCATCCCCGCTCGCGAGAATCCCTGAGCCTGCTGCCCTGGTTTATCGACTTTGAGGTCCTGTTCAGCGATTTGCCGCGGGTCTATCTGCGGGAAGATCACCCGGCGTTACAGGAAGAGTGGTGTCTGGAGACCTTTCTGCGCTACCCACACATCAGCATCTGCTGGGAAAAAAGCGATACCTGGGCGCTGGACGACGTCCTGCAGGAAGCCGGGCTTAAGCGCCAGATAGCGTTAAGTCTGCCGGGTTTTGAGGCGTCGATGTTTATGGCCGCCCAACCCAACCATCAGCTGCTCGCGACCGCTCCGCTTTACTGTCAGCATTATAATCAACAACACGGACTGAAGCTGGTGACCCGCCCGATCCCGCTGGATAGCGCTCAGCTGCAAAAACTGGCGGTGCCTTTTACCCTGCTCTGGCACAAGCGTAATAGCCACAACCCGAAGCTCATTTGGCTGAAGGCGCTGTTAAAAGAGCTTTATGGCGAAACCCTGCAGAGCAAGCTGCTTGAGGAACAACAGTGACGTTAGATGCGCTCTATCTGACCACCAACCAGAAAACCAAAAACCACTGGCAGGCTCACCCCGATAGCGGAAAGGTGAAGCCACCCGCTTACGATCGGCAAAAACTCGCCATCGCCTGTGGCATTAAGCCCCTGTTGCCAGATAAGGTTCGCCAGCTGTTGGCTGAGCTGAACGCGCTTGCCGCCAGCGATCCACGGGTCGATCTCATGCCCGTGGACAGTTTTCACCTGACGTTTTTACCGATAACCCTGCCACTCTACAACGCTCACGATCGTCCGCCCGAGACCGACGATCTGCAAGCCTTATGGCAACCTTTCCGCCATCAGCCCCTTACCGTTAGCGAACTCCGTCTGGTGGCACTGCCTGCGCAGCTTTTGCTGGCAGGGATCCCTGATGCGCAGGCCAGGGTTCAGCGGGATGACTTTAGCGCAACGCTGTTGAAAACGCGCTGGCAGGAGGCCCTGCGCGCGCGCCACACCAATACGCCTCTGCCTGCACCCTTCTGGCACAGCACGCTTCTGCGCTATCAGGCCGAGCAGTTGCCTCAGGCCTTGCGCGACTTCTTTATTGAGCGTGAAAGTCTGCGTTTTGGCGAGATTAGTGCGCCTCTGCGGCTGAATCTGGTCAATTACAACTGGTCGTTTCAACGCGAAATAGGGGCCTGATAGACGTTTTTCGTGAGGAAGCCGGATATTGCAGATAAGGAAATGTAAATGTGCTGGCGTAACCCCTCCAGGAACGGTTATTCAACATTAAAACCTCAGAATACCAGGCGATAATTGAGGTATCGCTTTTATCCACTGACCATTAATCACGGAGCGACATAATGGCAACGCATTTTGCAAGAGGGATCCTTAATGACGGGCATCTGCACTCGGTGCGGCTCTCTTCGTCCTGTCATAATGCAGCGCGGCAGCTACCACAGCACCGTCGCGCGCGTTTTCTCGCCTCTCGTGGGCTACTCGCCGAACTGCTGTTTATGCTGTATGGCATCAGCGAATTGCCGGACATCATCATCCGCCCTGATGGCAAACCTGTTTTTCGCGACAGCCATCACCCCCGCTTTTCTGTCGCCTACGCCGGGAATATCGTCGGCGTCGCGCTGTGTACCGAAGGCGACTGCGGTCTGGATATGGAGCTTCAGCGCGCAACGCGCGGATTCCTTCGTCCCTCTGAGCATGAGGCCTGGCCATTCAGCAGTAACGAGAATCTGTGGATTAAAAACCAAAGTGACCCCAATGAGGCCCGCGCCCAGCTGCATGTGCTACGCCAGAGCGTACTGAAGCTGACTGGCGAGACCCATAACGACTCCCAGCAACAGCTGCAGCTGCTGCCCGGCTCGGGTCGTCTGCGAGCGGCCAGAGTGGTGAAAATTGAAGCGATCTGCGACGCAGAAGATGTTCTGGTGTGGTCAATCGCCGCAACGCCCGCGATGGAAAGACTGAAAGTCTGGGCGTTCGACAGCAAAACGGGCTGGCAAGGATTGCCGGATATGCAACTGCGCGCCAGCGAACCCGAGGCTCGTCTGATGCGTTTCACCAGCCTGCCGGCGGAAAAGGCCCTTATACTGAATTGAGTCATCATGATACAAACAAGGAGTCATCATGTCTGAAGCATTAAAAGTAGTGACGTTACTGGGAAGCCTGCGTAAAGGTTCGTTTAACGGAATGGTGGCACGCACCCTGCCCAACATCGCACCGGCAGGAATGGAAATCACCGCCCTGCCATCGATTGGCGATTTCCCACTGTATGACGCGGATATCCAACAGGAAGAAGGATTCCCGCAGAGCGTAGAAGCACTGGCCGCACAAATCCGCGCCGCCGACGGGGTGGTGATTGTTACCCCTGAATACAACTACTCGGTCCCGGGGGGTCTGAAGAACGCTATCGACTGGCTGTCTCGCCTGCCTGAACAACCGCTGGCGGGTAAACCCGTGCTGATTCAAACCAGCTCAATGGGCGCGATTGGCGGCGCACGCTGCCAGTATCACCTGCGTCAGATTCTGGTGTTCTTGGACGCAATGGTGATGAACAAACCTGAGTTTATGGGCGGCGTGATTCAGAACAAAGTCGACCCGCAAACGGGTGAAGTGGTGGATCAGAGTACGCTCGATCACCTGACCGGGCAGCTGACGGCATTCGGGGATTATATTCAGCGCGTGAAAGGGTAAAAGAAAAAGCCCGGTGGCGCTAACGCTCACCGGGCCTGTTTTTGTAGGTCAGGTAAGCGAAGCGCCACCTGACACGACAAACCGCACCTTAATGTGCATCAATAAACACAATCTTCAGCACGAACAGCAGCGCAACCACAATCACGCAAGGGCTGAGGTCGCGGAAACGGCCAGTACCGATTTTCATCACGCAGTAAGAGATGAAGCCCAGCGCGATACCTTCAGTAATGGAGAAACTGAACGGCATCATCACCGCAGTGATAAACGCCGGTACGGCTTCGGTCAGATCGTCCCACTTCACGCGAGCCAGGCTTGAGGTCATCAGCACGCCGACGTAAATCAGTGCGCCTGCAGCAGCGTAAGCCGGAACCATACCCGCCAGCGGAGACAGGAAAATCACCAGCAGGAACAGCAGACCAACCACCACGGCGGTCAGGCCGGTACGGCCACCCACAGAAACACCGGAAGAAGACTCGATGTAAGCGGTAACGGAAGACGTCCCGATAAAGGAGCCAGCAACAGAAGAGATACTGTCAACAAACAGCGCCTGCTTCATGCGCGGGAATTTGCCTTTCTCATCGGTCAGACCCGCTTTATCGGTCACGCCAATCAGCGTACCGGAGGAGTCAAACAGGTTAACCAACATGAAGGAGAAAATCACGCCAGCGAGGCCCAGGTTAAAGGAGCCAGCCAGATCAACGTGGCCAATCACGGAGGTCACATCCGGCGGCGCAGAGACGATACCGGTATAGTGAACATCGCCCAGCATCCAACCCAGCAGGGTGGTCACCACGATAGACACCAGCACCGCCGCATGAATATTACGGGAGGCCAGAATCGCGATAATAAAGAAGCCCAGCACGCCCAGCAGCACGCTGTGCGACGTCAGGTTGCCGATGCTCACCAGCGTCTCTTTGTTGGCCACGATCACGCCCGCGTTTTTCAGGCCCATCATGCCAATGAACAGACCGATACCGCTGGTGATCCCAACGCGCAGACCCATTGGAATATTGGCGATCATCCAGTAGCGCACGCGGAAAATGGTCAGCAGCAGCAGGCCGACAGCGCCCCAGAAAATCGCGCCCATGCCGACTTGCCACGGCAGGCCCATGGCCTGCACCACCACGAATGCGAAGAAGGCGTTCAGACCCATCGCCGGTGCCAGGGCAACCGGCAGGTTTGCGAACAGCCCCATCATAATGCTGCCAAATGCGGCGATAAGACAGGTCGTGACGAAGACGGCGCTGGTATCCATGCCAGCAACGCCCAGAATTTGCGGGTTCACGAAGACGATATAAACCATCGTCAGGAAGGTAGTAAAACCGGCGATCACTTCGGTGCGTGCCGAAGTTCCGTGCTCGCGCAGTTTAAACACGCGCTCAAGCAGACCCTGACCCGACGTCTGGGTGGTGTGTTGTTGACTCATCTTCTGGTTCCAAACAAAGGAGGGGAAAATTCGTCGCTATCCTATACCAAAATGCGACAATAGGGGCGGCTGTGACACATTTTTTTTCATTGATTTTGCTTATACGGCAACGATTGCGTCGCGAGAATTGTATTAAGTAAACGTTAAACTTGTTACTACAGGAAACGGCATGTCCAGAATTGAAGCGGTATTTTTCGACTGTGATGGCACGCTGGTCGACAGTGAAGTGATTTGCTCCCGCGCCTATGTCCATATGTTCCGGGAATTCGGTATCACCCTTGAGCTTGAAGAGATCTTTAAGCGCTTTAAAGGGGTGAAGTTGTACGAAATTATCGACACCATCAGTGCAGAGCACGGCATTGAGCTGCACAAAGAAGCGATGGAGCCCGTCTATCGGGCAGAAGTTGCGCGCCTGTTCGACACTGAACTCGAAGTGATAGCAGGCGCAAATGAATTGCTGGATGCGGTCAGCCTGCCGATGTGTATCGTCTCCAACGGCCCGGTCAGCAAAATGCAGCATTCGCTGGGCAACACGGGTCTGTTGCACCACTTCCCGGAAAAGCTGTTCAGCGGCTACGATATTCAACGCTGGAAGCCCGATCCGGCGCTGATGTACCACGCAGCAAAAGCGATGAACGTTGATCCGGTGAACTGCATTCTGGTGGATGATTCCAGTGCCGGCGCGATGTCCGGGGTGGCTGCGGGAATGGAAGTCTTTTACTTCTGCGCCGATCCGCATAATCAGCCGATCGACCATCCGAAAGTGACAACCTTTACGCGGCTGGATGAACTGCCAGCGCTGTGGAAGGCCCGTGGCTGGCAGGTCACGCCGTAAAGAAACGGCCCGGCGCGTAGCCGGGCTTTAGACTTACACGATGGTGTAACCGCCATCGATTATCAGGTTTTCACCGGTAATCATCGCGGCCTTATCGCTTGCCAGATAAGCCACTGCCGCCGCAATTTCATCCGGCATAGCAAAGCGCCCGGTTGGAATTTTGGCTTTCATGTCAGTGGCTCTTTCCCCTTGCCAGTAGCGTTTACCCAACTCGGTTTCCACCACGGTGGGAGAAATGGTATTCACCGTGATGCCGTATTTTCCCCATTCTGCCGCCATCACTTTAGACGCAATCACCAGACCGGCTTTACTGGTGCAATAGGCCGCATGGTTTTCCAGAGCAATCACGCTGGCTTGTGATGCGATACTGATAATCCGGCCGCTGCCCTGAGCAATCATGTAGTGTCCTGCGGCCTGCGCCAGGAAATACGGAGCGGTAAGATTGACTTGTAACGTCGCATCCCAGCTCTCTTTCTTCACTTCTGAAGCCGCTTCCAGAATGCCAATCCCGGCGTTATTCACCAGCACGTCGATGCGGCCAAAGCGTTCCACAATCTGTTTGACTAGCGACGGGATCGCCTCGATATCAGCGAGATCGGCAGAAATACCGAACGTCTCCCCGGCCATCGTTTTTGCCTGCTCTGCCACCTGCGGATTTTTATCCACCATCACCACGGTTGCGCCAAATTCACACATCAGCTCCGTGATGGCGAGCCCAATACCCGCAGACGCGCCAGTCACCACGACCACTTTCCCGTTAATGCCAAAGAATTCATCAATGTTCATTATTCATCCTTAAGAGAGTCTGCGGCGAGTTGAGAGCCAACCTGCCTGAGGTTTTGTTGAGGATTGCGGATAAACCAGGTCAGCACGCCGCCGAGGAAGTACAGCGCGGAGTAGCAAATCACCACGGTTTTGATGTCAAAAGAAGCGCTAAACAGCAGCGTCGCAATGGCCGGACCAATGAAGTTGCCGATGCCTCCCCCCAGGTTTTGCACGGAGATTGCCGCCCCTTTGTGATCGGGCGCGAGCATCGGGAAAATGGCTCCCATCGGCACAAATGAGGTGAGTGTAAAAGCCAGCAGCAAGGCAAAGAAGATAGCCATCCCCATATTGGCCGGGAAATAGAGCGGCATAAAATAAAACAGCAGCGTGGTCAGGGTACAGCCGAAGAACCCGACCCAGCGCATCTGGAATAACCAGCCAATCCTGTCGCCAATAATGCCCCACAACACGTTAGTGACGGGCTGCACGAGGAAGAATATGCCCCAGATTCGCATCCACTGTTCCGAGGTAAAACCCACGCCCGCCGAGGTGTAATGCAGCGGCATGAAAATAGGGAAGCCAAACAAGGCCAGGTTGCACAAAATACGAATTATCAGCGCCAAAAACATACTCTTATCATGAAAGATAAGCGTGACACCGCGGCTAATTTCCAGAAACTTCTCTGCCAGCGGAATGGCTGTTTTATTTTGTGAAGGTAATTCTTTCAACGTAAATAATGCCACAAGGCCGCCAACAATCACCCACACGAGCGACATCCAGAGTGTGGCAATAAAGCCAATCAGCGGAATCGTGACGCTGGGTAAAAAGGAAGCCACAATTCCGTAGCCAATCGTGAACATCGACCAGATCCAGCCCGTGGCGGAAGCCAGACGATGTGAAGGCGTGCGCTGCACCACCAGCACATAAAAAGCATAAAAGAACAGCGGATAAGCAAAGCCACGCAGCGCGTAGAAGAGAAGAATAAGCGGATAATTTTGGGCGGCCAGCCCGAAGTGGATAAATAACACGTGGAAAACAGCCCACCAGACCACGCCCAACGCCATAATCTTTTTAGGCCCGTAAATTTCACTGATCCCCCCGGACAGCCAACTGGCTATCGCGGCCGTGACGGCGTACACCGTGAAAATCATGGCACTTTGCGAAACATCAAAACCGATATCAATGATGTATTTAGAGAGGAACGCTAACTCGACGCCGTCACCAGTCATAAAAATGGCGATAGCAATATAACCCCAGAAAAGTTTAACCGGCATACCAAAAACAACGTTTGAAAGTTCGGTCGACGGCTCCGTGACGATAGATGTTTGTATTGTCATTTCCGTTGATTCCTGATCGTAAGAATAACGTAGAAGGAGTAACGCAAATGCAGTATAAAAAACAGGCAGCGCAAAACCTTTACGCCATGGACACCAAATTATTATCCTGGCACTGAAATAAGGTTTTTAGCGGACAGAGTCACAAAGCCATGACAATTCACATCACATATATAACCATGAAGAAAGATAACTTAAATAAATAACTAACGAATTAATTAACGCGCCGTTGTATTCTCGCGCTTCATATTTTCCCCTGGCAGTCCTTTTATTTATTGAAGCTTGCAGAGACAAATAAAAAAGAGCCGACAATTCGGCTCTTTTTAAAAATAAAAACGCATGTGTTTACGTGTTCATCACTCTTTCGGATCTTTTCCCGCCAGCAGCTTATCCAGCTCATCGCCGCCCACGTGACGGAAATCCTGCCCTTTCACGAAGTAGAAGATGTATTCACAGATGTTCTGACAGCGGTCACCAATACGCTCAATGGAGCGGGCGCAGAACAGCGCAGTCAGTACGCTTGGAATGGTGCGGGAGTCTTCCATCATGTAGGTCATCAGCTGACGCACAATGCCTTCGTACTCCTGATCCACCTTCTTGTCTTCGCGATAGATACGAACCGCTTCGTCGAGATCCATACGCGCAAAAGCGTCCAGCACGTCATGCAGCATCTGCACGGTATGGCGACCGAGGGATTCCAGGCTCACCAGCAGTGGCTGGTGCTGCTGAGAGAATTTCTCCAGCGCGGTACGGCAGATTTTATCAGCAACGTCACCAATACGTTCCAGCTCAGCGATGGTTTTGATAATAGCCATCACCAGGCGCAGATCGCTCGCGGTCGGTTGACGTTTAGCGATGATGCGCACGCAGGCTTCATCAATCGCCACTTCCATCATGTTGACCTGCTTGTCGCCGTCGATAACGCGCTTCGCCAGTTCCTGATCCTGGTTGTGCATCGCGGTGATCGCATCAGATAACTGCTGCTCCACCAGCCCGCCCATGGTCATCACCTGGGTGCGGATATGTTCGAGTTCTGCGTTGAACTGGCCAGAAATGTGTTTGTTGAGGTTAAGATTGTCCATGATTAACTCCGATCAACCGTAGCGGCCAGTAATGTAATCTTCAGTTTGTTTCTTCGCAGGCTTGGTGAACAGATCGTCCGTGTTGCTGAACTCGATAAGTTCGCCAAGGTACATAAACGCCGTATGGTCGGAACAACGTGCCGCCTGCTGCATGTTGTGGGTCACGATAACCACGGTGTAATCCTGCTTCAGCTCGGTGATGAGCTCTTCAATGCGTCCTGTGGAAATCGGATCCAGCGCGGAACACGGCTCATCAAGCAGCAGGATCTCCGGGCGAATCGCAATACCACGAGCAATGCACAGACGCTGCTGCTGACCACCAGAGAGAGAATAGCCACTCTGATGCAGCTTATCTTTGGTTTCATTCCATAATGCGGCTTTGGTCAAAGCCCACTGCACGCGCTCATCCATATCGGCACGGGACAGCTTCTCAAACAGACGCACGCCAAACGCGATGTTGTCATAAATCGACATTGGGAACGGCGTTGGCTTCTGGAATACCATGCCCACTTTGGCACGAAGCAGCGCGATATCCTGGGTATTAGTCAAGATATTGTCGCCATCCAGCAGGATTTCACCTTCCGCACGCTGATCCGGATACAGTTCAAACATTTTGTTGAACGTACGCAGCAGTGTGGATTTACCGCAGCCTGATGGACCGATGAACGCCGTAACCTGGTTCTTGGCGATATCCAGATTGATGTTCTTCAGGGCATGGAATTTGCCGTAGTAGAAATTCAAATCACGAACTGAAATTTTACCCGGGGCAGTATTAACCATACTCATATCACTTTCTTCCTCTATCAGCGCCGCATGCCGCCACGCTGCAAAAAATTAGCTGTGTTTCTTCTTCGCGAAAATCACGCGAGCCAGAACGTTCAATAGCAGTACACACAGGGTAATGATCAGTACCCCGGCCCAGGCCAGCTGTTGCCATTCGGCAAACGGGCTCATGGCAAATTTGAAAATGGTCACCGGCAGGTTGGCAATCGGCTGCATCATGTCGGTGCTCCAGAACTGGTTCGACAGCGCCGTGAACAGCAGAGGTGCCGTTTCACCGGCGATACGCGCCACCGCCAGCAGAACCCCGGTCATGATCCCGGAAATGGAGGCTTTCAGCGTAATCGCAGAAATCATCTTCCATTTTGGTGTGCCCAGCGCATAGGCCGCTTCACGCAGGTTATCCGGTACCAGTTTCAGCATGTTCTCGGTGGTACGAATCACGATCGGCACCTGCAGCAGCGCCAGCGCAATCACGCCCGCCCAGCCGGAGAAGTGCTGCATCTTCGCCACCACGATGGTGTAAACGAACAGGCCAACCACGATAGACGGCGCAGACAGCAGAATATCGTTAATGAAGCGAATCACCTCAGCAAGCCAGGATTTACGCCCGTATTCCGCAAGATAAATACCCGCCATGATGCCCATTGGTGTACCGATAACGGTGGACCAAAGGATCAACAGGCCACTCCCGGCCAGCGCATTCGCCAGCCCCCCGCCAGCGGTGTTCGGCGGAGGCGTCATTTCGGTAAACAGCGCGATAGACATGCCATCGATACCGCGCGTAACGGTGGAAAACAGGATCCACACCAACCAGAACAGACCGAATGCCATCGTCGCCATCGACAATGTCAGTGCTATACGGTTTTTGGTGCGACGGCGCGCCTGCATTTTGCGGCGGGATTCCAGTAACTCTGGCGTGGTTTGCATTTCAAGTGTCGCCATTAGCGTGCCCCCTCGTTTTTCGCGAGGCGTTTGATCATCAGCTTAGAGATAGCCAAAACGATAAAGGTGATGACAAACAGGATCAGGCCGAGCTCCATCAGCGCCGCAACGTGCAGGCCGGATTCCGCTTCGGCAAACTCATTGGCCAGTGCAGAGGTGATGCTGTTACCCGGCATGTACAGCGAAGCGCTGTCGAGCTGGTAGGTGTTACCGATGATAAAGGTGACGGCCATGGTTTCACCCAAGGCACGGCCCAGGCCGAGCATCACGCCGCCAATCACCCCATTTTTGGTAAACGGCAGAACGATGCGCCAGATAACTTCCCAGGTGGTGCAGCCGATACCGTAGGCCGACTCTTTCATCATCACCGGGGTTTGTTCGAACACATCACGCATAACCGCCGCAATGTACGGAATAATCATGATGGCGAGGATCACACCTGCCGCCAGCAGGCCAATACCAAACGCCGGGCCAGAGAACAGAGCGCCGACAAACGGGATGGCAGAAAGCACATTGCCGACCGGTTCCTGGAAGTAGGTCGCAAACAGGGGAGCAAAGATAAACAGGCCCCACATGCCGTACACGATACTTGGGATCGCCGCCAGCAATTCAATGGCAATACCCAGCGGACGCTTCAGCCAGTTTGGCGCCAGTTCCGTCAGGAACAGGGCGATACCAAAACTGACAGGAACAGCAATCAGCAGGGCGATAATGGAGGTCACGAGCGTGCCGTAGATAGGTACCAGTGCACCGTAAATGTCGTTCGGCGCATCCCACTCTTTAGTCCAGAGGAAGGAGAAACCAAACTTCTGAATGCTCGGCCAGGAGGAGATAATCAGGGAAACAATAATGCCACCCAGCATCAATAGCACAATCAGCGCAGCCAGTTTTACCAGCGCGCTGAAAATGAGGTCACCCTTTTTACTCGGTGGGTTAAATGCCGGCTTGGTTGCAGCCATAAGTTACTCTTCAGTTAAAAGCGTTTACGAAGTTGCCCGATGCACTCACGCTTCTCGGGCCTACGATTCAGACCGTAGGGCGGGTAACGTGAGCGTCACCCGCCATCTTCGTCAAAAATATCCTGTTAGTACAGCGCTTTACCGCTGCTGTCTTTCACGTTGGTCTTCCATGCAGCACGAACCTGCTCAACCACGCTGTCTGGCAGTGACGCATAGTCCAGTGCATTCGCTTCTTTGGCGCCATTTTTGTAGGCCCAGTCGAAGAACTTCAGCACTTCTGCGCCCTGCTCTGGTTTCTTCTGATCTTTGTGCACCAGGATGAAGGTGGTGGAGGTGATTGGCCACACGTCCGCACCTTTCTGGTTAGTCAGGTCCTGAGCGAAGGATTTGCTCCAGTCTGCGCCTTTCGCCGCATTGGAGAAGCTCTCTTCGGTTGGGCTGACATCTGCGCCATCAGCAGACTTCAGTTTGGTGTAGGTCAGGTTGTTCTGCTTGGCGTAAGCATATTCAACATAACCGATAGAGCCCGGCAGACGCTGTACGAACGCCGCGATACCGTCGTTACCTTTACCGCCCAGACCGGTCGGCCAGTTTACGGTAGAGCCCGCGCCGATCTTGGATTTCCACTCTTCGTTGACTTTAGCCAGGTAGCTGGTGAACACGAAGGACGTACCTGAACCATCAGCACGACGCACAACGGCGATGTTCTGAGAAGGCAGTTTCTTGCCCGGGTTCAGCTTAGCAATCGCTTCGTCGTCCCATTTTTTAATTTTTCCGAGGTAGATGTCACCCAGGGTTTTACCGTCAAGCACCAGCTCGCCGGATTTGAAGCCTGGCAGGTTTACTGCCAGTACCACACCGCCGATAACGGTAGGGAACTGGAACAGGCCTTCCTGCACCAGCTTGTCGTCAGACAGCGGGGCATCAGAGGCGCCGAAGTCCACGGTATTTGCAGTGATCTGCTTAACGCCACCGGAGGAGCCAATACCCTGATAGTTCACCTTGTTGCCGGTCTCTTTCTGGTAGGTATCCGCCCATTTGGCATACACCGGCGCCGGGAAGGTTGCACCTGCGCCAGTCAGGCTTGCCTCTGCAAATACAGAGAAAGCACTCATCGATAAGGTCGCGGCGACAACAGTTGCGACAGTGGTACGCATAACTTTCATAATGTCTCCTGGTGGACTTCGTAAATCGTTGTTTAAGTGGCTACGTTGAGCAAAATAGGTCAAACAGGTGACAGTTAAATGTACGAATTATGACAGTTTTATGACGCAGGAAATTTGCATTAAGATATTTGATTTTTTATCAACTATATCAATAAATTAATAATGATTGTGACGCTAAGTTTTCAGTGAAATTTTATTTTTATGACACTGTAAAAGTTAGCTGAAGATGACAGATTGTCATAAACGGCAGGCAAAAAAATGCCCCATCCCGGCAGGATGAGGCGCTTATTATTTACTCAACGGTAACCGATTTTGCCAGGTTACGCGGTTGGTCCACGTCGGTGCCTTTGATCAGCGCAACGTGATAGGCCAGCAGCTGCAGCGGCACGGTATAGAAGATAGGGGCAATCACATCTTCCACATGCGGCATCTCGATGATGTGCATGTTGTCGCTACTGTTGAAACCGGCATCCCTGTCGGCGAAGACATACAGCACGCCGCCGCGGGCGCGGACTTCTTCGATGTTGGACTTCAGTTTTTCCAGCAGCTCGTTATTCGGGGCCACCACAATCACCGGCATGTCGGCATCAATCAGCGCCAGCGGACCGTGCTTCAGCTCGCCTGCCGCATACGCTTCGGCATGAATGTAGGAGATTTCCTTGAGCTTCAGCGCGCCTTCGAGGGCAATCGGGTACTGGTCACCACGGCCGAGGAACAGCGCATGATGCTTGTCGGAGAAATCTTCCGCCAGTGCTTCGATGCGTTTGTCCTGCGACAGCATCTGCTCAATGCGGCTCGGCAGGGCCTGCAGTCCGTGCACGATGTCATGCTCAACCGACGCGTCCTGGCCTTTCAGGTTGGCCAGTTTCGCCACCAGCATCAGCAGCACGGTCAGCTGGGTGGTGAAGGCTTTGGTGGACGCCACGCCAATTTCGGTACCCGCTTTGGTCATCAGCGCCAGGTCGGATTCACGCACCAGCGAGGAGCCCGCCACGTTACAAATGGCCAGCGACCCCAAATAGCCAAGCTCTTTCGACAGGCGCAGCGCCGCCAGGGTATCCGCCGTTTCACCGGACTGGGAAAGGGTGATCATCAGGCTGTTGCGACGCACTGCGGATTTGCGATAGCGGAATTCGGACGCGATTTCGACATCGCACGGCACGCCCGCCAGCGATTCAAACCAGTAGCGAGAAACCATCCCGGAGTTGTAGGAGGTGCCGCAGGCGACGATTTGAATATGCTCGACTTTCGACAGCATTTCATTGGCGTTCGCGCCTAACTCGCTGAGATCGACCTGCCCGTGACTGATGCGTCCGATCAGGGTGTTTTTGATCGCGTTTGGCTGCTCGTAGATCTCTTTTTGCATATAGTGACGATAGATGCCTTTGTCACCGGCGTCGTACTGCAAATTAGATTCGATGTCCGGGCGTTTCACCTGCTCGCCGGATTTATCAAACACGGTCACGCTACGACGGGTCACTTCCGCGATATCGCCCTCTTCGAGGAAGATAAAGCGACGGGTCACAGGCAGCAGAGCCAGCTGATCGGAAGCGATAAAGTTTTCGCCCATGCCCAGACCAATCACCAGCGGGCTACCGGAACGCGCGGCCAGCAGGGTATCCGGATGACGGGTATCCATGATAACGGTGCCGTAGGCACCGCGCAGCTGAGGGATGGCGCGCAGCACGGCTTCACGCAGCGTACCGCCTTGCTCCAGTTCCCAGTGAACGAGATGGGCGATAACCTCGGTATCCGTTTCTGAGGCGAATACATAGCCACGGGACTGCAGCAGTTCGCGCAGCGGCTCGTGGTTTTCGATGATGCCGTTATGCACCACCACAATGTGTTCAGAGACGTGAGGATGCGCGTTGCCTTCCGACGGCTCACCGTGAGTCGCCCAACGGGTGTGAGCAATCCCGGTTCCGCCGTGCAAAGGGGTTTCTTCTGCCGCCTGAGCCAACATTTGCACTTTACCGAGGCGGCGCAGGCGGGTCATGTGCCCGGCGTTATCAACCACCGCCAGACCGGCAGAGTCATAACCACGGTATTCCAGACGACGAAGTCCTTCGAGAAGGATTTCAGCAATATCACGCTGCGCGACTGCGCCAACAATTCCACACATAGTTAGATTTCCTGAATTGGCAAGATGCCATGCGTTGTCGCTGACCTGTGTTTTCCGGTTTTTTCCGGAGCCCCGAGCCTTGTAGAGAGTGGGGTTATTTTTATGGGTGGTGCTGGTGGGCGGGAGAATATTTTTTCCCCTCATCCCATTTGCCTGATGGCAGCTACGCCTTATCAGGCCTACAAATCTGTTTTTCCTCCCTCGCCCCTCTGGGGAGAGGGCCGGGGTGAGGGGAAACGCTTTACTTCTTCTTCACCGGACGCTGCCAGCCCTGTTTATGGACCTGCGGCACACGGCTTAAAACCAGTTCATTGTCGCCTACGTTACGGGTCACGGTGGTGCCTGCCGCAATCGTCGCGCCTTTGCCCACGGTGACAGGGGCCACCAGCTGGGTGTCGGAACCGACAAATACATCATCGCCAATGATAGTTTTGAATTTGTTCGCGCCATCGTAGTTGCAGGTAATGGTGCCCGCGCCGATATTCACGTTGTCGCCAATGTCGGCATCGCCCAGATAGCTCAGGTGACCCGCTTTCGAGCCTTTCCCCAGACGCGCTTTCTTGATTTCGACAAAGTTACCCACGTGTGCGCCTTCCAGCAGCTCAGCGCCTGGACGCAGGCGAGCAAATGGCCCGATGGTACAAGCGGCTTTCAGTTCGGCATCTTCCACCACGCTGTACGGACTGATTTCGCAGTCATCGCCAATCACGCTGTTCTTAATCACACAGCCTGCGCCGATTTTCACCCGGTGGCCGAGCGTCACGTGACCTTCAAAGATAACGTTAGTATCGATTTCTACGTCGCGCCCGTAATCCAGCGTGCCACGCAGATCAAAACGAGCCGGATCGCGCAGCATCACGCCCGCCAACAGCAGCTTCTCGGCCTGCTCTGACTGATAAATACGCTCCAGGCGGGAAAGCTGCAGACGGTTGTTCACACCCTCGGTTTCGCTGATGCGTGCCGGATGAACCGCCGCAATTTCACGGCCTTCCCGATGTGCCATGGCAATAATATCAGTGATATAAAATTCGCCCTGGGCGTTATTGTTGTCCAGTTTCCCCAACCAACGCTTGAGATCGGCACCCCCTGCGATCAAGATCCCAGTGTTAATTTCCTGAATCTGACGCTGTTCATCAGTGGCATCTTTGTGCTCAACAATGCCAGTGACTGTTCCGTTTTCACGGGTAATACGGCCGTAACCTGTCGGATCATCCAGCTTAACGGTCAGCAGACCGATTCCGCCCTGCGGTTTTGCGGCACGCAGACGCTCCAGCGTTGCAACGGAAATCAGCGGCACATCGCCATACAGCATCATGATGTCTTCATCATCGGCGAAGAACGGCGCTGCCTGCTGCATCGCATGGCCTGTCCCCAGCTGTTCAGCCTGCAGCACCCAGTTAAGGTTGCCTTCGGTCAGCGTTTGCTTCAGCAGATCGCCACCGTGACCGTACACCAGATGAACCTGTGATGCGCCTAATTCATTCGCTGCATCAATGACATGCTGAACCATAGGCTTACCCGCCAGCGTGTGTAACACTTTCGGGAGATCGGAATACATGCGAGTACCTTTGCCTGCGGCAAGGATCACTACGCTCATCGGACTGTTTGACATACGCATCCTGACAGTTGTTTGAGTGAGGAGTTAAAACCTTTCACATTGAAATTTCTACATATTTTTCATCCTAAAATGAAATGCTGGGAAAGTGTACAATGCGAAAGTCAAAACCGGGTTATAGACACTATTTTCAACTATCGTAGCGTGCTTTGTCCTGAAAAAAAGCCCCATAATCCGAAGATTAGCCAGTATGTGTCTGCTTTGGCTGTTCTTTCGATACCTGAATCAAGCTTGTGCTCGCTGAGGTTAATACCCTAAAAACAAAAAGGCCGCCTTTCGGCGACCTTCTCATATTCTTTTTGTTGAGCAATACAGAAGCTTAGAAGCTCAGGTTGCTGAACAGCGCGATGATTTTGTGAAAACGTTTCATTTTTATTCCTGCATAGCACAATTATTATGTGATCTAACTCACACAAAAGAGTCTACGCCGGATTTTTGACCCGATCAACATCTATGTGACATAACTCACACTTAATGGTTACATCCAATAAAAAAGCCAGCCTGGAAACCAGACTGGCCTTTGTGCTTTCAAGCCGGTGTTACATCGCTTTTTTGGTCAACTCGATAACGCGCAGTTTGGCGATCGCTTTGGCCAGTTCCGCAGACGCCTGAGCGTAATCCACGTCGCCGTGAGAGTTCTTGATGTGCTCTTCTGCTTTACGTTTCGCTTCCATGGCTCGAGCTTCGTCGAGATCCTGGCCACGAATCGCAGTATCAGCCAGAACGGTAACCGAACCAGGCTGCACTTCAAGAACACCGCCGGACAGATAGATAAACTCTTCGTGTCCAAACTGCTTAACGATGCGGATCATACCAGGCTTAATGGCGGTGAGCAGCGGGGCGTGACCCGGGAAAATCCCCAGTTCACCTTCGCTACCCGTTACCTGGATTTTCTCGACCAGACCAGAGAACATCTGTTGCTCTGCGCTGACGACATCCAGGTGGTAAGTCATTGCCATATCACCCTCCGATTAAGGCGTTAAAGTTTTTTGGCTTTCTCAACAGCTTCGTCGATGGTGCCAACCATATAGAACGCCTGCTCCGGCAGGTGGTCGTATTCGCCGTCCATGATGCCTTTAAAGCCACGGATGGTGTCTTTCAGCGATACGAATTTACCTGGGGAACCGGTAAAGACTTCTGCAACGAAGAATGGCTGGGACAGGAAGCGCTGGATCTTACGCGCACGTGCTACCACCAGTTTGTCTTCTTCAGACAGTTCGTCCATACCCAGGATAGCGATGATGTCTTTCAGTTCCTGGTAACGCTGCAGGATGGACTGAACGCCACGCGCGGTGTCGTAGTGTTCCTGACCAACCACCAGTGGATCCAGCTGACGGCTGGTGGAATCCAGCGGGTCAACGGCCGGGTAGATACCCAGAGACGCGATCTGACGGCTCAGTACCACGGTTGCATCCAAGTGAGCAAAGGTGGTGGCTGGAGATGGGTCAGTCAAGTCATCCGCAGGTACGTATACCGCCTGAACGGAGGTGATAGAACCAGTTTTGGTGGAGGTGATACGTTCCTGCAGAACACCCATCTCTTCCGCCAGGGTCGGCTGATAACCTACCGCTGATGGCATACGGCCCAGCAGTGCGGATACTTCAGTACCGGCCAGGGTATAACGGTAGATGTTGTCGACGAACAGCAGTACGTCACGACCTTCATCACGGAATTTCTCAGCCATGGTCAGGCCGGTCAGCGCAACGCGCAGACGGTTTCCTGGTGGCTCGTTCATCTGGCCGTAAACCAGGGATACTTTATCCAGAACGTTGGAGTCGGTCATTTCGTGGTAGAAGTCGTTACCCTCACGAGTACGCTCACCTACGCCCGCAAACACAGAGTAACCGGAGTGCTCGATCGCGATGTTACGGATAAGCTCCATCATGTTTACGGTTTTACCTACACCCGCACCACCGAACAGACCCACTTTACCGCCTTTAGCGAACGGGCAGATCAGGTCCATTACTTTGATACCGGTTTCCAGCAGTTCCTGAGAGCTGGACAGCTCTTCGTAGGAAGGTGCTGCACGGTGAATCGCCCAACGGTCTTCTTCGCCGATGTCGCCTTTCATGTCGATCGGCTGACCGAGGACGTTCATGATACGACCCAGCGTTGCTTTACCCACCGGGACTTCGATCGGGTGCTCAAGGTCTTTCACTTCCAGACCACGACGCAGACCGTCAGAAGAACCCATGGCGATGGTACGAACGATACCACCACCGAGCTGCTGCTGAACTTCCAGCACCAGGCTCTCATTACCATTCTGAACCTCAAGAGCATCGTACACGCGCGGTACGGCATCCTGAGGGAATTCGACGTCAACCACGGCGCCGATTACCTGGACAATTTTTCCAGTAGCCATCTTGAATCCTCTACGAATTAACCTGGTTATACCGCGGATGCACCACCGACGATTTCGGTGAGTTCCTGAGTAATGCTGGCCTGACGAGCTTTGTTGTATACCAACTGCAGCTCTTTAATCAGGCTGCCGCCATTGTCGGTCGCGGCTTTCATCGCCACCATACGTGCGGCCTGCTCGCTGGCCAGGTTTTCTACCACGCCCTGATAAACCTGAGACTCAACGTAACGACGCAGCAGGGTATCCAGCAGCGGTTTCGGATCTGGCTCATACAGGTAATCCCAGGTTTTGTGCTTCATTTCACCCTCTTCTGATGCCGGTAAAGGCAGCAGCTGAGTGATGGTTGGCACCTGAGACATGGTGTTAATAAATTTGTTGCTGACAACGTAAAGCTTGTCCAGACGGCCTTCATCGTAGGCCTGCAACATCACTTTTACCGGGCCGATCAGTTCGGACAGGGAAGGGTTATCCCCCATACCTGTGACCTGAGCAACCACGTTACCGCCAACGGAATTAAAGAAAGACACGCCCTTCGAGCCGATCATCGCGAGTTCGCTCTGAACGCCTTTATCGGACCAGGCTTTCATCTCTGCCAGCACTTTTTTGAACAGGTTAATGTTCAAACCGCCGCACAGACCACGGTCAGTGGACACCACCAGGTAGCCCACGCGCTTAACGTCGCGTTCTTCCAGGTATGGGTGCTTATATTCCAGATTACCGGTGGCAAGGTGACCAATCACTTTGCGCATGGTATCAGCATAAGGACGGCTGGCTGCCATGCGTTCCTGCGATTTACGCATTTTGGACGCGGCGACCATTTCCATCGCTTTAGTGATCTTCTGCGTGTTCTGGACGCTTGCGATCTTACTACGTATCTCTTTTGCGCCGGCCATGAGCTTCTCCTCAATGCCTTGCGGCCTGCCCTAAGACAAGCCGCCAGACGTTACCAGGACTGGGTTGCTTTGAAGGAATCGAGGATGCCTTTCAGCTTGCCTTCGATTTCGTCGTTATAGTTACCAGTCTGGTTGATTTCTTGCATCAGCGGAGCATGGTCACGGTCGACGTAAGCCAGCAGAGCGGCTTCGAAGCTACCAATTTTCGCCAGTTCCACATCTTCGAGGTAACCGCGTTCAGCCGCGAACAGAACCACACCCTGCTGTGCTACAGACATAGGGGCATACTGTTTCTGTTTCAGCAGCTCGGTCACTTTCTGACCGTGGCTCAGCTGTTTACGGGTTGCTTCGTCCAGATCGGATGCGAACTGAGAGAACGCCGCCAGTTCACGATACTGTGCCAGCGCGGTACGGATACCACCGGACAGTTTCTTGATGATCTTGGTCTGAGCAGCACCACCCACACGGGATACGGAGATCCCTGGGTTAACCGCAGGACGAATACCGGAGTTGAACAGGTTAGTTTCCAGGAAGATCTGACCATCGGTAATGGAAATTACGTTGGTCGGAACGAATGCAGAAACGTCACCCGCCTGCGTTTCGATAATCGGCAGTGCAGTCAGGGAACCGGTTTTACCTTTCACTTCACCTTTGGTGAAGTTCTCAACGTATTCCGCGTTTACGCGGGATGCGCGCTCCAGCAGACGGGAGTGGAGGTAGAACACGTCGCCTGGGAATGCTTCACGTCCTGGTGGACGACGGAGCAGCAGAGAAACCTGACGGTAAGCAACAGCCTGTTTGGACAGGTCATCGTAAACGATCAGTGCATCTTCACCGCGGTCACGGAAGTATTCGCCCATTGCGCAACCGGCATACGGCGCCAGGTATTGCAGTGCAGCAGATTCAGAAGCGGTAGCCACAACGACGATGGTGTTAGCCAGCGCGCCGTGCTCTTCCAGTTTGCGAACCACGTTAGAAATGGTGGACGCTTTCTGGCCGATAGCCACGTACACACATTTGATACCGGAATCACGCTGGTTGATGATCGCATCGATTGCCATCGCGGTTTTACCGGTCTGACGGTCACCGATGATCAGCTCACGCTGGCCACGGCCGATTGGGATCATGGCATCAACAGACTTATAGCCGGTCTGAACAGGCTGGTCTACGGACTGACGTTCGATTACGCCTGGTGCGATAACTTCGATTGGCGAGAAGCCATCGTTATCAACCGGACCTTTACCGTCAATTGGCGCACCCAGGGTGTTCACCACGCGGCCTAACATGCCACGACCAACCGGAACTTCAAGAATACGGCCAGTACACTTAACCTTCATGCCTTCGGCGAGGTCAGCGTATGGACCCATCACAACAGCACCTACGGAGTCACGCTCCAGGTTCAATGCGATAGCGTAACGGTTACCCGGAAGGGAAATCATCTCACCCTGCATACAATCGGCCAGGCCGTGGATACGGATAACACCGTCACTTACAGAAACAATAGTACCTTCGTTGTGAGCTTCACTCACAACATTGAACTGAGCAATGCGCTGCTTGATCAGTTCGCTGATTTCGGTGGAATTCAGTTGCATGCTCCAGTCCCCTTAAGACTGCAAGACGTCTGCAAGGCGATCAAGACGGCCGCGTACGCTACCATCAATGACCGTGTCACCCGAACGGATGATCACTCCTGCCATTACAGACTTATCGATTTTGCAATTCAGCTTAACTTTGCGTGACAGACGTTTTTCCATCGCGGCAGAGATTTTCGCAAGCTGTTCGTCACTGAGGGCTGAAGCAGAAGTCACTTCGACTTCGGCGGTAGCTTCACTCAGGGCACGTAAGTGCGCGAACTGCTCGAGAACATCCGGGAGTGCTTTCAGACGACCATTTTCAGCCATCACCCGAATCAGGTTTTGGCCGCTGGCATCGAGCTGCTCACCACAGATAGCGATAAACGCTTCTGCGAGGGTTTCCGGCGCCAGAGCGCCAGAAAGTAACTCCGCGATTTGGTCGTGTTTCGTGACCTCGGCGGCGAACGCCAGCATGTTCTGCCAGCTCTCTACGCTCTGGTTTTCGACCGCAAAGTCAAAAGCTGCTTTGGCGTAGGGGCGAGCTACCGTTACAAATTCAGACATCAGCCCCTCCCTCCTTACAGTTCAGCGACAAGTTTATCCACGATGTCGCTGTTAGCAGCTTCATCCACGGAACGTTCGATGATCTTCTCGGCACCAGCAACAGCCAGAATCGCCACTTGCTTACGAAGTTCTTCGCGAGCACGTTTACGCTCGGCGTCGATCTCAGCCTGCGCCTGGGCAACGATTTTGCTACGTTCCTGTTCTGCTTCAGCTTTCGCTTCGTCCATGATCTGTGAACGGCGTTTGTTAGCCTGTTCAATAATCACCTGGGCTTCTGCTTTGGCTTTTTTCAGCTGGTCGGTCGCGTTGGCCTGTGCAAGGTCCAAATCTTTCTTGGCACGTTCTGCGGAAGCCAGACCGTCAGAAATTTCTTTCTGACGTTTCTCGATGGCTGCCATTAATGGCGGCCATACGTACTTCATGCAGAACCAGACAAAGAGAATAAACGCGATGGCCTGGCCGAGGATTGTTGCGTTCATGTTCACAGCACAATACCTCTTAAAATTAAACGGCTACTTACTACGCGACGGCGAACATCACGTACAGACCCAGACCTACCGCGATCATTGGGATAGCATCCACCAGACCCATAACGATAAAGAACTGAGTACGCAGCAGAGGAATCAGATCCGGTTGACGCGCTGCGCCTTCCAGGAATTTGCCCCCGAGGATGCCGATACCGATCGCAGCACCGATTGCCGCCAGACCCATCATCACAGCGGCAGCCATGTACAGCAGATCCATATTCAGGTTTTCCATGACAGTCTCCAGTTTGTTTCAGTTAAAACGTAGTAGTGTTGGTAAAAAATCAGTGCTCTTCAGACGCCATCGACAGATAGACGATCGTCAGAACCATGAAAATAAAGGCTTGCAGCGTAATAATCAGGATGTGGAAAATGGCCCAAGGCACATTCAGAAGCCACTGTGACCACCACGGCAGAAGGCCGGCTATCAGAATGAAAATCAGCTCACCTGCGTACATGTTGCCGAACAGTCGCAGACCGAGAGAAACCGGTTTGGACAGCAGGCTGACGCCTTCCAGGATCAGGTTGACCGGAATGAACGCCCAGTGATTGAACGGCTGCAGGGTAAGCTCTTTAACAAAGCCGCCAACGCCTTTCATTTTGATGCTGTAGAAAAGAATCAGGATAAATACGCCAAGCGCCATCGACAGGGTGATGTTCACGTCCGCAGACGGTACCACGCGCAGGGCTGGCAGACCAAAGATATGCTCACCGATGTAAGGAATCAGGTCGATAGGCAGCAGGTCCATCAGGTTCATCAGGAAGACCCAAACGAACACCGTCAGCGCCAGCGGAGCAATCAACTTGCTCTTGCCGTGATACATATCCTTCACGCTGCCGTGGACGAAGCCGATGATCATTTCAATGGCCGTCTGGAACTTGCCTGGCACGCCGCTGGTTGCTTTTTTAGCAACGCCGCGGAACACAGCCAGGAACAACAGACCCAGAACTACTGAGAAGAACATGGAGTCAATGTTGAGTGTCCAGAAGGTGGCCGGGGGGTTATGCGGATCCACCAGCGAGAAAGTACGCAGATCAAGCTGAAGGTTATTCAGGTGATGACCTATGTATTCCTGCGGCGTCATATTTTCTGAAGCCATGATGCCTTTTACCCTTTGTTGTTGATTACAGCTGGTGCCAGAACTTGTACCACCAGCACCAAAACCCACGTCACTATCAGCGGCAAAAATGCCACCTTAAAGACCGCCAGCGCCATCACCAGGAGGGCAAAGGTCAGCAACACCTTAAACACTTCGCCGAAGGCGAAAGACCAGGCCACTCGGCCTTTGGCTGGTGTATGCGCCTGATGACGCCAGGCAAAAATCATGAACAACGCATTTGGCAAGATAACCGCCAAACCTCCACTGACTGCGGAGATGCCCCACCAGGGGTCTTTAAGACAAAACAGCAATCCACTTGCTATCACTGCCAGAAGCTGAATGAACAGAAGCTTACGAGCAACGTTTCGACTCAAGAGCGACACAGACATCACGTTTTTACTCCTGCTCCCTTCGAGGTATGCCGCGTATCGTATAAAACGTTCTTTGGCGCTCTGAGTCAAGCTTCAAAATGCGGACAAATTATACGGTGACGCCCCGTGAATTCAAACAATAAGTAGCGAAAAGGTGAATAAATGTTTAAATAATTTTCGACAGATCGCTTTTTGAACTTTTGCAGAAACGGCGGACCTGGAGGAAAAACGGCAAACAATGCCTGAAATCACACATCAAAGCGTGAATTCGGTCACAAAAAAAACATTTAGACCGTTATCGTTTTTTGGCATTGAATTAATTCGTTGATTTCATCTTTATGAAATCCATAGCAAAAAAATCAAACTCTTTTTAAAACAGCTCAATACAGAACGAAAACCCCTCATTGACATTCTTAATAAAAAATTAACATCAATAAGCAGTTCAATACGCCGAATTTTAGCAGGCTGATATTTTCGCAGTTGACTATTGCGTTGATTAAGCACTCGTAGAAAGGTTAGCTAAAAGCAAAAAAACGGTGAATCATTCGTTAAATGTAACTGAACGTATCACCGCTTTCCCCACCTGATTTTAACACTTACCCTGGACACTAAACTTCACATTTTTTGATAAAAATTAAATTTTAGTTGGCTTAATCATAACCAGATGGCGCTCGCCGTCGAGCTGTGGAACCCTAAGTTTAACAATCTCTTCGACGGAAAATTCAGCAGGTAACTGCGCAATTTCATCATCCGGCACCAGCCCTTTCAATGCGTAGAAACGCCCCTGAGCACCAGGCAGGTGGTGACACCAGCTCACCATGTCAGTGAGCGAGGCAAACGCACGGCTAATTACGCCATCAAAAGGCGGCTCTGCCGGAAACTCTTCTACGCGGCTCTGTACCGGCGTGACGTTATCAAGCTTCAGCTCGTGCTGAACCTGGCGCAGGAAACGGACGCGTTTACCCAGGCTATCCAACAGCGTGAATTGCGCCTGCGGTAAGACGATGGCCAAGGGGATCCCCGGTAAGCCCGGTCCTGTCCCGACATCAATGAAGCGGGTTCCCTGCAAATGCGGGGCAACGATAATGCTGTCGAGGATATGACGCACCAGCATCTCGTTCGGATCGCGTACAGAAGTGAGGTTGTACGCTTTGTTCCATTTGTGGAGCAGTTCGACGTAGGCCACCAGCTGTTGTTGCTGATTTGCGGACAACGAAATGCCTGCTTCAGCGAGCAGACGAGAGAGTTTGTTAAGCACTGAGAGATCCCTGTTGAGCGACTTGTGGCGGGTGGCGCTTCGCTGACCCGCCCTACGGGTATGTAGGCCCGGCAAGCATCGCGCCGCCGGGCAGTTTTCAAAAATTAAGCGCTACGGCGCAGCATGCCCTGCTTTTTCAGCCAGACCAGCAGAATGGAGATCGCTGCGGGCGTGACGCCTGAGATACGAGAAGCCTGTCCGATGGATGACGGCTTGTGATCGTTAAGTTTGGCGATCACCTCGTTGGACAGCCCGGAAACCTGACGGTAGTCCAGCGTCGCCGGCAGCAGCGTGTTTTCGTTACGCTGGTGTCTGTCGATTTCATCCTGCTGACGCGCAATGTAGCCTTCGTATTTAACCTGAATTTCCACCTGCTCTGCAGCCTGAGGATCGTTCAGGCCCGGGGCAAACGGAGACAGCTGAACCAGCTGATCGTAGCTCACGCCAGGACGACGCAGAAGATCTTCTCCGCTGGCTTCGCGGGAAAGCGGGGCGCTCAACTGAGCATTCACTTCTGCAGCGGCTTCTGAGGTCGGTGTTACCCAGGTCGATTTCAGACGCTGACGTTCCTGCTCGATGCTTTCCAGTTTTTCGTTGAAGCGTGCCCAGCGTTCATCATCAACCAGACCCAATTCGCGGCCCTGTTCGGTCAGACGCAGATCGGCGTTGTCTTCACGCAGCATCAGGCGGTATTCCGCACGGGAGGTGAACATGCGGTACGGTTCTTTGGTCCCCAGCGTGCAAAGGTCGTCGACCAAAACCCCCAGGTAAGCCTGATCGCGGCGTGGTGCCCAACCCTCTTTCTCAGCAGAGAAGCGAGCGGCGTTAAGACCGGCCAGCAGGCCCTGAGCAGCAGCTTCTTCGTAACCGGTAGTACCGTTGATCTGTCCGGCAAAGAACAGACCCTGAATGTATTTGCTTTCGAGCGTCGGCTTCAGATCGCGCGGATCGAAGAAATCGTATTCGATAGCATAGCCAGGACGGACGATCTTCGCGTTTGCCATCCCTTCCATCGAGCGCACAATCTGCATCTGCACATCAAACGGCAGGCTGGTGGAGATGCCGTTTGGATAAATTTCGTTTGAGGTCAGCCCTTCTGGCTCCAGGAAAATCTGGTGCTGGTTTTTGTCCGCAAAACGCATGACCTTGTCTTCAATCGACGGACAATAGCGCGGACCAATACCTTCAATCACACCAGCGTACATCGGGCTGCGATCGAGATTATTGCGAATAACATCGTGCGTTTTTTCATTGGTGTGCGTGATGTAGCACGGTACCTGACGCGGATGCTGAGCCACATTGCCCATGAACGAGAACACCGGCATCGGGTTATCGCCATGCTGCTGCGCCAGCACGCTGAAATCAATCGTTCTGGCATCGATGCGCGGTGGTGTACCGGTTTTCAGGCGACCAACGCGTAGCGGCAGTTCACGTAAACGACGAGACAGTGGAATGGACGGTGGATCGCCCGCACGGCCGCCGCTGTAGTTATCCAGACCGATATGGATTTTGCCATCCAGGAAAGTCCCGACGGTCAGCACCACGGATTTAGCACGGAACTTAAGGCCCATTTGGGTCACAGCACCGACAACCCGATCGTTCTCAACGATCAGATCTTCAACCGCCTGCTGGAAGATCATCAGGTTCGGCTGGTTTTCCAGCGCAGTGCGAACGGCCTGACGATACAGCACACGGTCAGCCTGAGCTCGGGTGGCTCGAACTGCCGGGCCTTTGCTGGCGTTTAGTATCCTAAACTGGATACCGGCCTGATCGATGGCGGTGGCCATCAGCCCGCCCAGCGCATCCACTTCTTTTACCAGGTGTCCTTTCCCAATGCCGCCAATAGCCGGGTTGCAGCTCATCTGCCCCAGCGTGTCGATATTGTGTGTCAACAGCAGGGTTTGCTGACCCATACGTGCAGCAGCCATTGCTGCTTCGGTACCTGCATGACCCCCGCCAATGATGATGACGTCGAAAGGATCCTGATAAAACATGGTGTTCTGCCTCGCTGGAAAGCGGTTTGAAATGTGATTGAAGCCCGGGCCGTGGATTCTACTCAACTTTGCGAGTCGGAGAAAGCTCCCGGGATCCTGGGTAATTAAAAGAAGATCTTTTAAAGAGAGATCTGTTTTATTGTGATCTCTTATTAGGATCGGCATCCTTTGTGGATAAGGCGGATCCGGTATTTAAGATCAACCGCTTAAGAAGGATCACTTTCTGTGAATGATCGGTGATCCTGTTCCGTATAAGCTGGGATCAAAATGAAGGGTTATGCACAACTCAAAAACTGACCAACCCTTATCCGTTGGATAACTACCGGTTGATCAGTGCTTTTAACCAGACTTATCCACACAAAAAAAGGCGATCTTTACAAATCTCCGATCAAATTTTTCCAGGATCCGAGCCAAATCTCTGCTGGATCTTCCGGAATGTCATGATCGAGGATGTTGATCTTCAGTGTTTCACCCAGTTGCTTTGCTCCACAGGCAAGCAACGCGCTGTCAATTTTGTCGATCGCGCCGCAGAAGGTGTCATATTCGCGACTGCCAATCCCCACGGCACCAAAGCGTACAGCGGACAGATCGGGTTTTTGTTCCTGCAATGCTTCATATAAAGGAACAAGGTTGTCGGGAATATCCCCTGCGCCATGGGTAGAACACACCACCAGCCAGATCCCGCTCGTATTCAGGTCCTCAACTAAAGGACCGTGCAGCGTTTCGGTGACAAATCCTGCTTCTTCCAGCTTCTCAGCCAGATGTTCTGCCACGTATTCGGCGCCGCCGAGGGTACTGCCACTGATCAGTGTAATATCTGTCATGAAATCCACCCATAGTTCTGAGTGGGACATTGTACGCTGTGTGTGAGCTGGGATCTACCTGTGGAAAGCTGTGGGATTAAAAAGCCCGATCATGGGCGAATGGTCCGCATGATCGGGTTCTGCAGGGAGATCAACGTCTCGGTGGATTGAATTTCATCGATTGTTTGGATCTTGTTGATAAGTACCTGTTGCAGCGCATCGATCGAGCGGCACATCACTTTAATAAAGATGCTGTAGTGCCCGGTGGTGTAATAGGCTTCGGTGACTTCATCCAGGCTTTCCAGTCGAGCCAGTGCGGACGGGTAATCTTTTGCGCTTTTCAAAATGATGCCGATAAAACAGCACACGTCATAGCCCAGCTGCTTTGGGTTCACATCGATGCGTGCGCCAGTAATGATCCCTGCCTGCTTCATCTTCTCTACGCGAACGTGAATGGTGCCGGGGCTAACGCCAAACTGTTTGGCCAGTTCGGCATACGCCGTACGCGCATTGGCCATCAGTGCTTCGAGGATGCCGCGGTCGAGATTGTCGATCTGATAATTTTCCATAGGTTTTTCTTATGAAGATTGATGATTCTTTCTATTTTAGCGCTTCATATTGATGATTTAAAACTGAAGGTGGCTTTTTGCTGATTGATTATTGAATTGTTGTGCCTTTCTGTTGCTTAATCAGTGCAACAGGACGCAGGAGATAATAAAAATGAAAACCGCTTACATCGCAAAACAACGCCAGATCAGTTTCGTTAAGTCCCATTTTTCCCGTGAGCTCGAAGACAGACTTGGACTCGTTGAAGTTCAGGCACCGATCTTAAGCCGCGTGGGTGATGGCACTCAGGACAACCTTTCTGGTTGCGAAAAAGCGGTACAGGTAAAAGTGAAAAACTTGCCTGACGCCCAGTTCGAGGTGGTGCATTCCCTCGCGAAATGGAAGCGTCAGACGCTCGGACAACACGACTTCAGCGCAGGCGAAGGGCTCTACACGCACATGAAAGCCCTTCGTCCTGATGAAGACCGCCTGTCGCCGATCCATTCCGTTTATGTCGACCAGTGGGACTGGGAGCGCGTTATGGGAGAGGGGGAACGTCACACCGGCACGCTGAAAGCTACCGTTGAGGCGATCTACGCGGGGATCAAAGCGACAGAAGCTGCGGTAAGCAAAGAATTTGGTCTGGCACCGTTCCTGCCAGAACAGATCCACTTTGTGCACAGCCAGGAATTACTGAGCCGTTATCCGGATCTCGATGCCAAAGGCCGTGAGCGCGCCATTGCGAAGGAACTGGGTGCTGTTTTCCTGATCGGTATCGGCGGCAAACTTTCTCATGGCGATCGCCACGACGTTCGCGCGCCGGATTATGACGACTGGAGTACTGAAGCGGATACCGGCCATGCGGGTCTGAACGGCGATATTCTGGTGTGGAACCCGGTTCTGGAAGATGCTTTCGAGCTTTCCTCGATGGGGATCCGTGTGGACGCACAAGCATTGAAGCGTCAGTTAGCACTCACTGGGGATGAAGATCGTCTGCAGCTGGAGTGGCACCAGTCGCTGTTGCGTGGCGAAATGCCGCAGACGGTGGGTGGTGGCATTGGCCAGTCGCGTCTGACTATGCTGCTGTTACAGCTGCCGCATATCGGTCAGGTTCAGTGTGGCGTATGGCCACAACAGGTTCGTGACACCGTGGGTGCGCTACTGTAATTAACGTTGCCAGCGGCGCAGCAGTCGACTGCGCAGCCCGGTATCAAAGCGCCAGATATGATCGAAGATGCGCATGATGCCGGGTTTACCATGCTGGGACATCGCCACCGCATGAAAGCGGTGCTGATGTTTGCGCTGCAGTTCACCGACCTTATTCACTACATCGTCCGGTAAGCGTTGGGCAATAAAGTCAGAAATCACCACCGCATCGGCATCTGTCCATTCCGGACCCTGCATCCTTTCTATAATGGCGCGAAAACAGCTGGCGATATCCGTGCCGCCGCGAAAGCGCTGGCTTAAAAAACGGATCGCCTGTTCGAGCCCCTGCGGACCGGTCAGCTCGTAGCGCACCACTTCGCTGGAAAACAGCATAATGAAGCAGCGACGATTGTCCGCCAGCGCCACGCGCATCAGTGCCAGACAAAACGCTTTGGCGCACTGTTCATTGAAGCCACCCATCGAGCCGGACGTATCCACGCAGACAATAAAGGGCCCCCGTGGCTGTTCGTCAAAGTCCTGGTGGACTACCGGGCGTTCGCTGATTTTCTCCCGCCAGGCGTCGCCGTGCAGGCGATACGTCAGCAGCTGTTTCTCCACCAGCCGGCGATAAAACTCATACTCCAGCTCGGTGATGCCAAGCGTCGCCAGCTCCGGTGGCAGCAGACGCAGAATGTCGTCGCTCTGCTGCAGCCCATCTACCTGCTCTGGCACCGTTGCCGGTTCACGCACCATCGTGCGGAAGGTTTCCATTGGCGCATCTTTGCGCGGAACTGATTTTGCCTCTCGCGAACGCCCTAATTGCTCTGCCAGCTGCATCAGTTCAGGCTGTTCACTGAGGAAATCGCCGTACTTCACGATAAGCTGCCAGTCACCCCGCTTTAACTTACCGTCGCTCATGTCCCATAGCCTGCCTGCGGCGGCGTCGTTTTCCACCAGCACAGGTTCAAGCTGACCGCTGAGCGTCATTTTTTCCTGCACTTCGCTGAGCAGTTGTTCGCGTTCATCTTCCAGCAGCTGTTGATTCAGTGTTGTCGCCTGAACGACCAGGCTCAGACGCCAGCGTTGAAGAAAAAGCGTATGCAGCGCGGCGGTAAATACTGTGTTGTTATCCACCAGCTGTTGCGCCTGGGCGGCAAACGGAGAGTGAACCTTTTGCAACAACGCCAGTATTTGTGGGAGCTGGACGATAAACTGCGCCGTGGAGAGCGTCTGGCTTTGCTGATAGCACATCACTTCATCGGTGAGATCCTGCGGCACTGGCGCTTCTTTCAGCTTTCCTTTCAGCGCTTCCCGCCAGCGCGGGATGTCTTCCGTGAGCGCATTTTTTAGGCGTGGGAATTTTTCGAAGAAGATCGCCAACTGAGGTGACGCCAGCAGCGCGAGGATCATCTCTTCGATCAATCCTTCTTCGCTGACAGCCAGCATCACGTTCAGTGTGTCGAGGGTTAACATTAGTGAAGCGCCTGTTTAATCTGCTCACCGACATCCTGCAGGCTGGCTTCAATGCGACCCAGCCAGTCGCCGTGAACAAACAGGCATTTTTGCTGTTCGCTAAAACGGGTGTGTTGCTGATGCCATTCATCGTCCAGCGCATCAAGCTGCTGTTTGATTTCGCCAGGCATATTTTCCCGCGTGCCGGAACCTGGCAGCGCCAGGCGTGACCCCTGTAAACTCACGTCGCGGATAACCAGATGCTGGCTGGTATCCACTTCCAGATTCACTACCTGTGCAAAACCGATGCCGTTGAGTTTACCGCGCATTTCTCCGCCTTTTTCCAGCCAGTGCTCCAGCCCTGGCCGTTCAACGGTAATGTGCACCACATTCATATCGTGCAGCTTTAAGGGCTGTTGCAACAGCAGCGTGAGGGTTGGCTCCTGAAGCGAGTCAGGCAGCTCATAATGTGGCTTGCGGCTGAACATTCCGCCGACTCGCGTAACTTTCAGCGCAGTTTTGTCGCTTTGCTGCTGTTGAATTTGCAGCCGACGCTGGGTAATGGTGCCGAGTTTGGTCAACATCGCCTGCTGCTGCCAGGCGTGCCCGGTCATCAAAACATCAAGCTGCTGTTTCATCAGATGGCGGCTTTCGGCGTCATGCCACAGGCAATCCTTCAGCAGAATAAGATCGATAGGGGCAATGGCCTCGCGGCCGCTAAAGAAGGCACAAGCCTGCAACAGACGAATGGCCTTTTTCCAGCGACGATCGGAGACATACGGCGCATTTGGCAGCGTATCCAACTGCTGGCGCAGTTGATAAACCAGTTCGAAAACAGCATCGGGCAACTTCACGTCGCCGATCTCTTTCTGCCACTGCATGAACTCTTCATCAGTAACCTGCAGCGTTTCCGGCACCGGGTTACTGTTTTCATCCTGCTGATTTATCAGCAGCGAACGGAAATTGCCTTTGTCCTGCACTTTGTCCAGCCACAGGCGGATCAGCATTCGGTCGTATAAGGCTTCCAGGCTGCTGTCAGCTTCTGGCAGTTCATTCGACGCGGCCACCAGCAGGCGCATCGGGATTTTCTCTTCGCTGGCGCCGTTTCGGAAACTGCGTTCGTTAATGGCGGTGAGGAGGGTGTTCAGGATTGCCGGACCCGCTTTCCAGATCTCATCCAGAAACACGATTTCGGCTTCCGGCAGATAGCCCGTAGTCAGGCGCTCATAGCGGCCTTCATCTTTCAGTGCCTGAATGGAAAGTGGGCCAAAGACCTCTTCCGGGGTGGAGAATCGGGTCATCAGATATTCGAAAGCGCGGGCGTGCCGAAAGGCAAATTTCAGGCGGCGGGCGATGAGGCTTTTGGCTATCCCCGGTGGGCCAAGAAGAAAGACACTTTCGCCGCTGAGCGCAGCCAGCAGGCACAGCCGAATGGCGTGGCTGCGTTCAAATAGCCCCTTCTCCAGCGCTGCGCTGAGCCGGGAAATTCTTTCTGCTAATAAGTGTGATTGCGCCATAATAGAGTGGTGTCCCTCCGCCAATTATCCAGCTATCAAGCGATTATAGCCGTTTGAGGCTAACAGGAAACAGCGCAAGAAACTGCTGATATTTCTTTGCGCGAGGCTAAGAGGGATGCATTTTGGAGTACGATTCTGCGATTAATCGTGCATACTGTGCGCCTTTTGTGAGCCAGGGAATCAGGTACACATTTGTCTTATTAAACGAAAGACGAGTCTATGAGCACTGATAATAAGCATTCATTGCCGGCCATCACCCTTGCGGCAATCGGCGTGGTCTACGGTGATATAGGTACCAGCCCCCTTTATACGTTGAGAGAGTGTCTCTCTGGCCAGTTTGGATTTGGCGTAGAACGCGATGCAGTCTTTGGCTTCCTGTCACTGATTTTCTGGCTGCTGATTTTTACCGTTTCATTGAAATACATCACCTTCGTCATGCGCGCGGATAACGCCGGTGAAGGTGGGATCCTGACGCTGATGTCGCTCGCCGGGCGAAACACCTCGGCCAAAATGACCTCTGTGTTGGTAATTCTCGGCCTGATCGGCGGCAGCTTCTTCTATGGTGAGGTGGTTATTACCCCAGCCATCTCGGTGATGTCGGCCATCGAAGGTCTGGAGATTATTGCCCCGCAGCTTGATAGCTGGATTGTCCCCATCTCGATTTTCGTCCTGACGCTGCTGTTTGCTATCCAAAAGCACGGTACCGCGATGGTCGGCAAACTGTTTGCCCCGATCATGCTCGTTTGGTTCCTGTTACTGGCGGTACTGGGTGCCAGAAGTATTATTTCCAACCCGGAAGTGCTGCAGGCGCTCAATCCTTACTGGGCTGTGCATTTCTTCCTTGAATACAAAACGGTGTCCTTCGTTGCATTGGGGGCTGTCGTTCTTTCTATTACCGGTGTTGAAGCGCTGTATGCCGATATGGGTCACTTCGGCAAACTGCCGATTCGTATCGCCTGGTTCTCGGTGGTTCTGCCGTCGCTGGTGCTGAACTATTTTGGTCAGGGTGCACTGCTGCTTAAACACCCGGAAGCGATCAAAAACCCGTTCTTCCTGCTGGCGCCTGAATGGGCACTGATCCCGCTGCTGATTATCGCCGCGCTGGCCACGGTCATCGCTTCTCAGGCCGTTATTTCGGGCGTCTTTTCTCTGACTCGCCAGGCGGTGCGTCTGGGCTATCTGTCGCCAATGCGCATCATTCATACGTCGGAAATGGAGTCCGGGCAGATTTACATCCCGTTCGTTAACTGGCTGCTGTACGTTTCCGTGGTGTTGGTTATCGTCAGCTTTGAGCACTCCAGTAATTTGGCGGCGGCGTACGGTATTGCTGTGACCGGGACGATGGTGCTGACCTCGATTCTCTCGACCACCGTGGCCTACCGCAACTGGCATTGGAACAAGTACTTTGTCGGGATGATCCTGGTGGCGTTCTTGTGTGTTGACGTGCCGCTGTTCTCGGCAAACCTCGATAAACTGATGTCCGGTGGCTGGCTGCCGTTGACGCTGGGTCTGGTCATGTTCCTGGTGATGACCACCTGGAAGAGCGAGCGTTTCCGCCTGCTGCGCCGTATGCATGAGCACGGTAATTCCCTGGAAGCGATGATCGCATCACTGGAGAAATCCCCGCCGGTACGCGTGCCAGGCACTGCGGTGTATATGTCCCGCGCGCTGAACGTGATCCCGTTTGCGATGCTCCATAACCTCAAGCACAACAAGGTGCTGCATGAGCGCGTTATTCTGCTGACCCTGCGTACGGAAGACGCACCGTATGTTCACAACGTGCGCCGTGTGCAGATTGAGCAGCTTTCGCCGTCCTTCTGGCGTGTCGTGGCAAGCTACGGCTGGCGTGAGACGCCGAATGTGGAAGAAGTGTTCCATCGCTGTGGTCTTGAAGGGCTCAGCTGCCGAATGATGGAAACCTCCTTCTTTATGTCCCATGAGTCGTTGATCATTGGCAGCGGGCGTCCGTGGTATTTGCGTCTGCGCGGTAAACTTTATCTGCTGCTGCAGCGTAACGCCCTGCGCGCACCGGATCAGTTTGAAATCCCACCCAACCGCGTGATTGAGCTTGGGACTCAGGTCGAGATTTAACGTCTGCAACAATGCCGGGTGGCGCTAGCGCTAACCCGGCCTACTTTTTCAACCCGCATTCCTGTAGGCCCGCTCAATGTTTTGATCGGAGCAGCCTGATGCCCTCACCCCCGGCCCTCTCCCACGGGGAGAGGGTGCAGACACTAAAAACGGTACCTTTGGTACCGTTTTGCATTTACCTCGAAACGTTTCGATATCGATCACATTTCTATAACCTCAAGGTGGTTTTCTGCGCTTTCTTCAGCATAAACTTATGCCAGCGAAACGTTTCGCTAGTGGAGAAAAAGATGAAGAAAGGTACGGTACTCAACGCTGAACTCTCCTCGGTTATTTCCCGTCTTGGGCATACCGATACGCTGGTGGTGTGTGATGCGGGCCTTCCTATCCCTCACAGCACACAGCGTATTGATATGGCACTCACTCAGGGCGTGCCATCGTTTATGCAGGTGCTGGAAGTGGTCACGACCGAGATGCAGGTTGAGACGGCAATTCTCGCCGCGGAAATCAAAACCCATAATCCGCAGCTCCACGAAACGTTGCTCCGTCACCTGGAGCAGCTGCAGCAACACCAGGGAAACACCATTGAAATTCGTTACACCACACATGAGCAGTTCAAACAACAAACCGCGCAAAGTCAGGCGGTGATTCGCAGCGGGGAGTGTTCCCCGTATGCGAATGTGATTCTCTGTGCTGGCGTCACCTTCTGAGGCCATCATGGACGCACTTCTGCAACTCAAAGGAATCGATAAATCCTTCCCGGGCGTCAAAGCGCTTTCCGGCGCCGCGCTGAATGTCTATTCCGGGCGCGTGATGGCGCTGGTGGGCGAAAACGGCGCGGGTAAATCCACGATGATGAAAGTGCTGACCGGGATCTACACCAAAGATGCCGGTTCGCTGCACTGGCTCGGCCAGGAAGTCACCTTTACCGGACCGAAATCCTCACAGGAAGCCGGGATCGGCATTATCCATCAGGAACTGAACCTGATCCCGCAGTTAACCATCGCCGAAAACATTTTCCTCGGTCGTGAATTCGTTAACCGCTTTGGCAAAATCGACTGGAAAACGATGTATGCCGAGGCGGATAAGCTGCTGGCGAAACTGAATCTGCGCTTCAAGAGCGACAGGCTGGTCGGTGAGCTGTCCATTGGCGATCAGCAGATGGTGGAAATCGCCAAAGTGCTGAGCTTTGAATCCAAAGTCATCATCATGGATGAACCGACGGACGCACTGACCGATACCGAAACCGAATCCTTATTCCGCGTAATCCGCGAGCTGAAATCGCAGGGGCGCGGCATTGTTTATATCTCTCACCGCATGAAAGAGATCTTCGACATCTGCGACGACGTGACCGTATTCCGCGACGGGCAATTTATTGCCGAGCGTGAAGTTTCAAGTCTTACGGAAGATTCGCTGATTGAGATGATGGTGGGCCGCAAGCTCGAAGATCAGTATCCGCACCTGGATAAGATGCCGGGCGAAGTGCGATTGAAGGTCGACAGTCTCTGCGGACCAGGCGTGGACAACGTCAGTTTTACCCTGCGCAAAGGTGAAATCCTTGGCGTGGCGGGCCTGATGGGCGCCGGGCGTACCGAGTTAATGAAAGTGCTGTATGGCGCGCTGCCGCGCACCAGCGGTTATGTCACGCTCGACGGGCATGAAGTGGTGACCAAATCGCCACAGGACGGCCTCGCGAACGGCATCGTTTACATCTCTGAAGACCGTAAGCGTGATGGCCTGGTGCTGGGCATGTCGGTGAAAGAGAACATGTCCCTGACCGCATTGCGTTATTTCAGCCGCTCAGGCGGTAGCCTGAAGCATAAGGATGAAGAGCAGGCGGTGAGTGATTTCATTCGCTTGTTTAACGTCAAAACCCCGTCGATGGAGCAAGCGATTGGTCTGCTGTCCGGGGGAAACCAGCAAAAAGTTGCCATTGCCCGTGGGCTGATGACGCGGCCGAAAGTGCTGATCCTCGATGAACCCACCCGTGGCGTGGACGTTGGCGCGAAAAAAGAGATTTATCAGCTGATTAACCAGTTTAAAGCCGATGGCCTGAGCATCATTCTCGTCTCGTCAGAGATGCCGGAAGTGCTGGGGATGAGCGATCGCATCATGGTGATGCATGAAGGGCATCTCGGCGGTGAATTCACACGCGAGCAGGCCACCCAGGAAGTATTGATGGCTGCCGCTGTGGGCAAGCTTAATCGTGTGAATCAGGAGTAAGAAAGATGACTACCCAGGCTGTTTCTGGTCGCCGTTATTTCACCAAAGCGTGGCTGCTGGAGCAAAAGTCGCTGATAGCCCTGCTGGTGCTGATAGCGATCGTTTCGACCATGAGCCCCAACTTTTTTACCGTCAATAACCTGTTCAATATCCTGCAGCAGACCTCGGTGAACGCCATTATGGCGGTCGGGATGACGCTGGTTATTCTGACCTCCGGGATTGATTTATCCGTTGGCTCTTTGCTGGCGCTGACCGGCGCGGTGGCGGCATCCATTGTCGGCATTGAAGTGAATGCGCTGGTGGCGGCTGCGGCAGCCCTGGCATTGGGTGCGGCGATTGGCGCGGTGACGGGCGTGATTGTCGCAAAAGGCCGCGTGCAGGCGTTCATCGCCACACTGGTCATGATGCTATTGCTACGCGGTGTGACCATGGTTTACACCAACGGCAGCCCGGTGAATACCGGATTTACCGACAACGCCGATGTGTTTGGCTGGTTCGGTATCGGTCGTCCACTGGGGATCCCGACGCCGGTGTGGATCATGGCGATTGTGTTCCTTGCGGCCTGGTACATGCTGCACCACACGCGCCTTGGCCGCTATATCTATGCGCTCGGTGGCAATGAAGCGGCGACGCGCCTGTCCGGTATCAGCGTCGATAAAGTCAAAATTATCGTCTACTCGCTGTGTGGCCTGCTGGCTTCGCTGGCGGGGATTATTGAAGTGGCTCGCCTCTCTTCTGCGCAGCCTACGGCGGGGACAGGCTATGAGCTGGACGCTATCGCCGCCGTGGTGCTCGGCGGTACCAGCCTGGCGGGCGGTAAAGGGCGCATTGTTGGGACGCTGATCGGCGCATTGATTCTCGGTTTCCTGAATAATGGTTTGAATTTGTTAGGTGTTTCCTCCTATTACCAGATGATCGTTAAAGCGGTGGTGATATTGCTGGCGGTTTTGGTAGACAACAAAAAGCAGTAATAACTGACATAACAGGACCTCTACAGATATGAACATGAAAAAACTGGCTACCCTCGTTTCCGCTGTGGCACTGAGCGCCACCGTAAGTGCAAACGCAATGGCGAAAGACACCATTGCGCTGGTTATCTCCACCCTGAACAACCCGTTCTTCGTTTCGCTGAAAGACGGCGCGCAGAAGGAAGCCGATAAGCTTGGCTACAACCTGGTGGTGCTGGATTCGCAGAACAACCCGGCGAAAGAGCTGGCTAACGTGCAGGACCTGACCGTTCGCGGCACCAAAATCCTGCTGATCAACCCGACCGACTCTGATGCCGTGGGCAACGCCGTGAAGATGGCAAACCAGGCGAAGATCCCGGTGATTACGCTCGATCGCCAGGCGGCCAAAGGTGAAGTGGTCAGCCACATCGCTTCTGATAACGTGCTGGGCGGTAAAATCGCCGGTGATTACATCGCGAAAAAAGCCGGTGAAGGCGCGAAAGTTATCGAACTGCAGGGCATTGCCGGGACTTCCGCTGCGCGCGAGCGTGGTGAAGGTTTCCAACAGGCCGTCGCCGCGCACAAATTTAACGTACTGGCCAGCCAGCCTGCAGATTTCGACCGTACAAAAGGTCTGAACGTTATGCAGAACCTGCTGACTGCGCATCCTGACGTGAAAGCGGTCTTTGCGCAGAACGACGAAATGGCGCTCGGTGCACTGCGTGCATTGCAGACTGCCGGTAAGTCAGATGTGATGGTTGTCGGTTTTGACGGCACGCCAGATGGCGAAAAGGCAGTAAAAGATGGCAAACTGGCAGCGACGATTGCGCAGCTGCCGGAGCAAATCGGCGCCCAGGGCGTTGAAGTTGCTGATAAGGTGCTGAAAGGCGAGAAGGTTCAGGCGAAATACCCTGTTGACCTGAAGCTGGTTATCAAGCAATAAGTCATACCGACTCAGGCCACCAAGAGCCTGAGGGGACAACGTAAAAAGAAAAGCGTGGCATGCGCCACCGGGATCCCGGTGGCGCTCTTTACCGGACACACATGATATGAATAACGCAGGCAACCTTGTTGTCCTTGGCAGTATTAATGCCGATCACATTCTCAACCTTGACGCTTTCCCTCGTCCGGGTGAAACCGTCACGGGCAGCCAGTATCAGGTGGCTTTTGGCGGTAAAGGCGCAAACCAGGCTGTCGCCGCTGGTCGTAGCGGCGCGAAGATTGCTTTTATTGCCTGCACGGGTGATGACGACACCGGAAAACAGATCCGCAAGCAGCTGGAAAGCGACAATATCGACGTCGCCTCAGTCAATGCGGTGAGCGGTGAGTCTACCGGCGTGGCGCTGATTTTCGTTAACGCAGAAGGTGAGAATGTCATCGGTATTCATGCAGGTGCGAATGCGGCACTGACCGTTGAGCGGGTGACCATGCAGCAGCAGCGCATTGCACAAGCCGATGCCCTGCTGATGCAGCTGGAGTCGCCGCTCGATAGCGTGCTGGCGGCAGCAAAATTCGCTCAGCAAAATGGCACTCAGGTCGTGCTCAACCCGGCTCCCGCCCGTGAACTGGCTGACGAGTTGCTTGCGCTGGTGGATATCATCACCCCAAATGAAACCGAAGCGGAAAAGCTGACGGGCGTAAAAGTTGAAAACGATGACGATGCCGCCAAAGCCGCGCAGATCCTGCATGGTAAAGGTATCGACACCGTCATTATCACCCTGGGCAGCCGCGGTGTTTGGGCAAGCCAGCAAGGTAAAGGTGAACGCGTACCGGGCTTTAAGGTTCAGGCGGTGGATACTATCGCTGCCGGAGATACCTTTAACGGTGCACTGATGACGGCGCTGCTGGAGAAGAAACCTCTGGCCGACGCCTTGCGTTTTGCTCATGCGGCGGCGGCTATCGCGGTGACCCGTAAAGGTGCGCAGCCTTCAGTTCCCTGGCGCAAAGAGATCGACGACTTTCTTGCTCAGCAGGGGTAACGCTTGGCTACCATGAAGGATGTTGCCCGCGAGGCGGGCGTTTCCACCTCGACCGTCTCTCATGTCATTAATAAAGACAGGTTTGTCAGTGAAGCCATCACCGAGAAAGTGATGGCGGCGATCAAAAGCCTCAACTATGCGCCTTCCGCACTGGCGCGAAGTCTCAAGCTCAACCAGACCCGAACTATCGGCATGTTGATTACTGCCAGTACCAATCCGTTTTATTCGGAACTGGTGCGCGGCGTGGAGCGCAGCTGTTTTGAGCGCGGCTACAGTCTGGTGCTTTGCAATACGGAAGGCGACGAGCAGCGGATGAACCGTAATCTCGAAACCCTGATGCAAAAGCGTGTCGACGGCTTACTGCTGCTTTGCACCGAAACGCATCAGCCTTCGCCGGAAATTATGCAACGCTATCCTTCCATTCCGACCGTGATGATGGATTGGGCTCCTTTCGATGGCGACAGCGATCTTATTCAGGATAACTCGTTGCTGGGGGGCGATATGGCCACTCAGTACCTGATAGACAAAGGCTATGTCCGCATCGCCTGCATTGCCGGGCCGCTGGACAAAACCCCGGCGCGTTTACGTCTTGAAGGTTATGAGGCCGCGATGCGACGCAGTGGATTGCCGGTGTCTGAAGGTTACATTATTACCAGCGATTTTGAATTTGGCGGTGGGCTGGAAGCTATGCAGGCGCTGCTGGCGCTGCCTGAACCTCCGCAGGCGGTTTTCGTTGGCAATGATGCGATGGCTGTCGGGGTATATCAGGCCCTTTATCAGGCTGGTTTGCGTGTTCCGCAGAATATGGCGGTTGTCGGCTATGATGATATCGAACTGGCGGCCTACATGACGCCCCCGCTGACGACTATCCATCAGCCAAAAGATGAGTTGGGTGAACTGGCAATTGATGTCCTTATTCACCGTATGGCCCAGCCCGGACAAAAACAGCAGCGTGTGCAACTCACGCCCGAGCTGGTGGTTCGCGGTTCCGCTTAAGCCTTCCTGTGCCGCTCCTTAATCAGGTTGCGGCCATCTTTGCTTTTCAGCAGCATAAAGACCAGCGCCGAGACTACCGTGATCGCCCCCATGGTCATAAAGGTATAGTGGAACTGTTCAACGGTATTTGCGCTGTCGAATCCTTCATAAAACCGCAATACCGCGGCGCTAATGGCAACCCCCAGGCTGATTGAGAGCTGCTGCGTTACCGCCAGCACACTGTTCCCGCTACTGGCGTTCTCGTCGGTCAAATCTGCCAGCGTAATCGTGTTCATCGATGTGAACTGAGTGGACATTGCCATTCCAAGTACAAATAGCGGCAGGATCAGCATCCACACGGGCATCGATGGCGATTGCAGTGAGAATTGGGCAATCATTAAACCGATGAAGACCGTTATGCCGACAAGCGTAGTACGGTAGCCCAGTGAACGGAGCACCCGAGTGACCATGGATTTCGCCAGAATGGACCCCATTGCCGTGGGCGCCATCATGCAGCCCGCAATCAGCGCCGGATAACCAAATCCTACCTGCAGCATCAGCGGCATCAGGAATGGTACGCAGCCGGTACCCAGTCGGGTTGCCAGGTTACCGACAATCCCAACTGAAAAGGTGCGGGTTTTGAACATAGGCAGAGAAATCAGCGGCGTTGGGTGACGACGGGCATGGCGAATATAAGCAAACAGCAACACCAGGCTGATGAGGACAATAACTAAAGCAATCCAACTGGCGACAATTTTCTCGCCAAACAGCTCCATCCCGCTGGAGAACAGGACCAGGCTTAGACCGAACAGCAGGAAACCGGTTAAATCAAAGCGCCGGCGTGGCGTGGTAAAGTTCGGCATATATTTACGTGCATAGATCAGCCCCGCCACACCAATGGGAATATTAATCAGGAAGATCCAGTGCCAGCTTGCCCAGGTCACCAGTACTCCGCCCAGCACGGGCCCCAGAATTGGGCCGACTAATCCGGGCATGGTGACAAAATTCAGCACCGGCAATAATTCACTGCGCGGATAGGCCCGTAGCAGTGCCAGACGAGCAACGGGCATCATCATCGCGCCGCCAATCCCCTGAATGACGCGGAAAATGACCAACTGTAATAAAGACCCCGAAAGCGCACAGGCCAGGGAGCCCAGCGTAAATAAAGAGACGGCGAGCATAAAGACCCGGCGGGTGCCGAAGCGATCGGCTAGCCAGCCGCTCACGGGGATTAACATCGCTACCGTGAGCGTATAGCTGATGATAGCGGACTGCATGGCCAACGGAGGGCGATTGAGACTGTGGGCAATGGCGGGGAGTGCGGTGTTAAGAATGGTGGCATCCAGTGCCTGCATAAAGAAGGCCATTGCCGCAATCCACGGCAATCCGGCCATGCTGCGAGCTTTCTTTTCTGTCATCTACTTTTGTGCCTGCGTAGTTGGGGCTATTAACAGGGCCTGGCAGGCCTGAAACGCCCGCATGCCGTCGCTGTCCTGAATGGCATCAACAATGGCCTGATGAAGATCGAGTTTTACCACTTCATTTTGTGTAATCGCGGCGAAGTACGTCTGATAGACGGAGTGGAATAAAGAAGCGAAAGAGGTCAGGAACGGATTGGCGCTCATTATGTAGATATGTTCGTGCCAGGCCATATCGACCTCAATCCAGCGCTGGCGGTTGAAGTGGCGTTTCAGGTGAACCATTTCTTCCATTAGCGTATTCAACTGGGCTTTTTGTTCGGCACTGCCCTGCGTGGCGGCGAGCATGCAGGCCTGGGGTTCAAGGCTGCTGCGCATCACGAGGAAATGCTCGACCACCTCGGTAAAGTTATCTTCCGTCATCCACCAGGAGAGCAGCTCTTTATCAAGGAAGTTCCAGTCGCTGCGAGACATCACCCGGGTACCAATGCGGGGGCGAGGTAAAAGCATGCCTTTTGCTGTGAGTGTCTTCACCGCTTCGCGAACGACGGTTCTACTGACCCCAAACTGCTCGCCCAGCTCCATTTCTCCGGGCAGGATGGATTCAGGGGGATAGTCTCCGGTCAAAATCTTCTGCGCCAATTTCTCGGCAAGGACCCATGAAATGTTCTTCTGTGCCGCCAGCTGCTGTGCGCTTAAGGGCATAAATGTTGTTCCTTCTCTACAATCTCTTCTTTTAGTATGCCACTCAGCGACAAAATGCGGCGGTAAAATCAACAGATAGCGTAATTAATGACTGTTTTTCGACTGCTTTGGTGAAAAAAGATGCTAACAGTGAAATTTTTCAAATTTCCTCTTGTCACCTCAGAATAAC
>WJYM01000009.1 GCA_009668205.1 Enterobacteriaceae bacterium RIT691
TGCGGATGGCCTTTTTGCATTTATCTGTAGGCAGAGAGAGCTATGGTGATTGTTGAATTGCTGAGCTCTGCAAATCTGGCGGGATGATTACTCGGATAATCAGAGCGCTCAGGTTCGTGAACCCTGATACTGCAAATGCAGTAACGGATAGGGTCGCCCATGATCATCGGTTTCCGAACGTCCGGTAACCACAAATCCCATCTTCCGATAGAATCCTACCGCCTGATCGTTCTGTTCGTTTACCTCTGTCGTCAAATCAGGGATCAGCGACAGGGCGTGCTCAATCAGTTTCTTCCCTATACCCTGCCCTCGCGCAGCAGGGTCAACAAACAGGGCTTCAAGGTGATGCTCAGAAAGCAGCATAAATGCCAGCGGCACATCATCTTCCCTGGTTGCCACCCACAATGGCGCTTCAGGCAAAAATACGCTTACCTGAGCTTCAATTTCCGCTCTGTCACTGGCAGAAAGAAAGGTATGGGTCGCATCGACCGCGCGACACCAGATCTCTACCAATTGCTCGCCCTCATGGCACTGTGAACGCCGAATCACCACTTTATTCCTCCTTGCAGAATCGTTATGGCATTCTACTGCAGCTGTGGTTGAAACTTTCTCACCTTCAGCATGCAGACTCGACATTTACGTTATTCCTGGTTATCTTCAGCTATCTGGATGTCTAAACGTGTAAACGTATGCTGTGAGGAAATAAGGTTATGCCAATTCGGGTGCAGGACGAGCTACCGGCCGTCAATTTCTTGCGTGATGAGAACGTCTTTGTGATGACGGCATCGCGCGCCACAAACCAGGAAATTCGCCCCCTGAAGGTGCTAATCCTTAACCTGATGCCGAAGAAGATCGAGACGGAAAACCAGTTTCTACGTCTGCTGTCTAACTCACCGCTGCAGGTAGATGTCCAACTGCTACGTATCGATGCCCGAGAGTCGCGAAACACGCCGACAGAACATCTGAATAACTTCTACTGCAACTTCGAAGATATCTGCAACGATAACTACGATGGCCTGATCGTCACCGGTGCGCCGCTGGGGTTAGTCGAATTTAATGATGTGGCGTATTGGCCGCAGATAAAGCAGGTGCTGGAGTGGGCCAAAGATCACGTCACCTCAACGCTGTTTGTGTGCTGGGCGGTTCAGGCCGCGCTGAATATCCTCTATGGCATTCCTAAGCAAACCCGCACGGAAAAGCTCTCTGGCGTATATGAACACCGTATTTTGCAGCCTCACGCTTTGCTGACGCGGGGCTTCGACGACTCTTTCCTGGCACCGCATTCACGCTACGCGGATTTCCCGGCAGCGATAATCCGCGACTATACCGATCTGGAGATCCTCGCAGAAACCGAGCAGGGCGATGCTTACCTGTTTGCGAGTAAAGACAAGCGCATCGCTTTTGTCACCGGGCACCCTGAGTACGATGCTCACACCCTTGCCGGTGAGTTTTTCCGTGACGAAGAAGCGGGGCTTTCACCGGAGGTTCCGTATAACTATTTCCCGCAAAATGATCCGCAGCACACACCGCGAGCCACCTGGCGCAGCCACGGTAATCTGCTGTTTATCAACTGGCTCAACTATTACGTCTACCAGATCACACCATACGATCTGCGTCATATGAATCCGACGCTGGAGTAATCTTCCGCGCAGACGATCGTAAAGCGATTCAGCACACCATCTCAGGCACCTTCGGGTGCCTTTTTTATTTCCGAAAATCAAAACCAATGCCTTTAAAACTTTAATATTAATGTAATCAATTAGTTAATTAATGTTTAATTTAAAAATGGAAATTGTTTTTGATTTTGAAGAAATATTGAATAGGCTTAAGTGAGCTGAACGAAAAACCGACAACGATCTTCGTTCGCGCTGAAAGTGACTTTGGATCCACGACGAGGAGCTGTGCAATGACACAACAGGCTACAACCACCGAAGAACTGGCCTTCAACCAGCCGTTTGGCGAGCAGGAAGAGCAGATCCTGACGCCAGAAGCGGTCGAATTTCTCAGCGAGCTGGTGACGCGTTTTACACCGAAACGCAATAAATTGCTGGCAGCACGTATCCAGCAGCAACAGGAAATCGATGATGGATGCCTGCCTGACTTTATTTCGGAAACCGATTCCATTCGTAATGGAGAGTGGACAATACGCGGGATTCCACAGGATCTGCGCGACCGCCGGGTAGAGATAACCGGGCCTGTTGAGCGCAAGATGGTGATCAACGCACTGAATGCCAATGTGAAAGTGTTCATGGCGGACTTCGAGGATTCGCTGGCACCCAACTGGGGAAAAGTCATTGATGGGCAGATTAACCTGCGCGACGCGGTGAATGGCACCATCAGCCACACCAACGAAGCGGGCAAAATTTATCAGCTCAAACCCAATCCGGCGGTACTGATTTGTCGCGTTCGTGGTCTGCATCTGCCAGAGAAGCACGTGACATGGCGCGGTGAGGCCATCCCGGGCAGCCTGTTTGATTTCGCCCTCTACTTCTTCCATAACCACAAAGCGCTGCTGGCCAAAGGTAGCGGCCCTTATTTCTATCTGCCGAAAACACAAGCCTGGCAGGAAGCCGCCTGGTGGAGCGAGGTGTTCAGCTACGCAGAAGATCGCTTTGAACTGCCACGCGGCACCATCAAAGCCACGTTGCTGATTGAAACGCTGCCCGCGGTTTTCCAGATGGATGAAATTCTCCATGCGCTGCGTGACCATATCGTCGGTCTGAACTGCGGTCGCTGGGATTATATCTTCAGCTACATCAAGACGCTGAAAAACCATCCTGACCGTGTGCTGCCGGATCGCCAGGCCGTCACCATGGATAAGCCCTTCCTGAATGCCTATTCACACTTGTTGATCAAAACCTGTCACAAGCGCGGCGCCTTTGCGATGGGTGGGATGGCGGCCTTTATCCCGAGTAAAGACGCCGCCCGCAATACGCAGGTGCTCAACAAGGTGAAAGCAGACAAAACCCTGGAGGCGAATAACGGCCATGACGGGACGTGGATTGCGCATCCTGGCCTGGCGGATACCGCGATGGCGGTGTTCAACGAAGTGCTGGGCAATAACCGTAATCAGCTTGACGTCAGTCGCGAGCAAGATGCGCCTATCACTGCAGAGCAACTGCTGGCGCCTTGTGAGGGAGAACGCACGGAAGAAGGCATGCGTGCCAATATCCGCGTGGCCGTGCAGTACATCGAAGCCTGGATCTCCGGCAATGGCTGTGTGCCGATTTATGGCCTGATGGAAGACGCGGCGACGGCCGAAATCTCCCGTACCTCTATCTGGCAGTGGATCCATCACCAGAAAACGCTCAGCAATGGCAAACCGGTTACCAAAGCGTTGTTCCGCCAGATGCTGGCTGAAGAGCTAATGGTGGTTCAGGACGAGCTGGGCGAGCACCGGTTCAGCAGCGGTCGTTTTGATGAAGCGGCGCGCCTGATGGAACAAATCACCACCTCCGATGAACTCGTTGATTTCTTAACCCTGCCCGGCTACCGCCTGCTGGCTTAATCCACCTCAATAATAAAATGGAGCATCTGCACATGAAAACGCGTACCCAACAAATCGAAGCAGTACAGCAGGAATGGACGAACCCACGCTGGGAAGGCATTCGTCGCCCATACAGCGCGGAAGAGGTGGTAAAACTGCGTGGTTCAGTGAACCCGGAATGCACCCTGGCGCAGCGCGGGGCGGCCAAAATGTGGCGTTTGCTGCATGGCGAATCGAAAAAAGGGTACGTCAACAGCCTGGGTGCGCTGACCGGCGGGCAGGCATTGCAGCAAGCGAAAGCGGGTATTGAAGCAGTTTATCTCTCCGGCTGGCAGGTGGCAGCCGATGCTAACCTGGCTTCCAGCATGTACCCGGATCAATCGCTCTACCCAGCGAACTCCGTTCCGTCAGTGGTGGATCGGATCAATAACACGTTCCGTCGTGCGGATCAGATCCAATGGGCATCGGGCATTGAGCCAAACGATCCTCGTTTCATTGATTACTTCCTGCCGATCGTGGCCGATGCCGAAGCTGGATTTGGCGGCGTGCTTAACGCGTTCGAGCTGATGAAATCGATGATTGAAGCCGGGGCGGCGGCCGTTCACTTTGAAGATCAGCTGGCGTCCGTGAAGAAATGCGGTCATATGGGCGGCAAAGTGCTGGTGCCAACCCAGGAAGCGATTCAGAAACTGGTGGCTGCACGTTTAGCGGCTGACGTGCTGGGCGTACCGACCCTGCTGATTGCCCGTACCGATGCGGATGCCGCCGATTTGATTACCTCCGACTGCGATCCGTATGACAGCGAATTTATTACCGGCGAGCGCACCAGCGAAGGTTTCTATCGCACACGCGCGGGTATCGAACAGGCCATCAGCCGTGGGCTGGCCTATGCGCCGTATGCGGACCTGGTGTGGTGTGAAACGTCCACCCCGGATTTGGATTTAGCGCGCCGCTTTGCGCAAGCCATTCATGCGAAGTACCCGGGTAAACTGCTGGCTTATAACTGCTCGCCGTCCTTCAACTGGCAGAAGAATCTGGACGACAAGACCATTGCCAGTTTCCAGCAGCAGCTCTCGGAGATGGGCTACAAATACCAGTTCATCACGCTGGCCGGGATCCACAGCATGTGGTTCAACATGTTCGATCTGGCCCATGCCTATGCGCAGGGTGAAGGCATGAAGCACTATGTCGAAAAAGTCCAACAGCCTGAATTTTCTGCCAGCAAAGAGGGGTATACCTTCGCGTCACACCAGCAGGAAGTGGGCACCGGCTACTTCGACAAAGTCACCACCATCATTCAGGGCGGCGCGTCTTCGGTAACGGCGTTAACCGGGTCGACGGAAGAGTCGCAATTCTGAATCTTCATGCCCGGCGGCGCAGAGCTTGCCGGGCCTACAAGGTTCGTAGGCCGGATAAGTGAATGCGCCATCCGGCAAAACCTGCCTGTTGATGGGGAAAGCTATGCCGCGTGGTCTGGAACTGCTGATTGCTCAAACTATCCTGCAGGGCTTCGATGCTCAATATGGTCGTTTTCTGGAAGTCACTTCCGGTGCGCAGCAGCGCTTCGAACAGGCCGACTGGCACGCCGTTCAGCAGGCTATGAAGCAGCGTATCCATCTCTACGATCACCATGTCGGTCTGGTCGTAGAACAGCTGCGCTGCATTACAGAAGGCAGAAGTCCGGATGCAGACTTTCTGCTGCGCGTGAAAGATCACTACGTCGCTTTGCTGCCTGATTACCCTCGCTTTGAAATTGCCGAAAGCTTCTTTAACTCTGTGTATTGTCGGTTATTTGACCACCGCTCGTTAACACCCGAGCGGCTTTTTATTTTCAGTTCTCAGCCGGAGCGGCGTTTTCGTTCTATCCCACGTCCGCTGGCGAAAGCGTTCTATCCGGAAAAGGGGTGGGAAACGCTGCTTAACCGAATGTTGAGCGATCTGCCGCTGCGCTTGCCGTGGCAGGACAAAGCGCGTGATGTGGGCTACATCGTGGCGCATCTGCTGGAAACATTCGGCCAGGAGGCGCTGCGTGAATCGCATCTGCAGGTGGCAAACGAACTCTTTTATCGCAACAAAGCCGCCTGGTTGGTGGGCAAGCTGTATACGCCGGGTGGGATGGTGCCACTGTTAATGCCCATTCACCGCAGTGATGACGGTGAGCTGTTTATCGACACCTGCCTGACCACCCGCGCCGAGGCCAGCATTGTGTTTGGCTTTGCGCGTTCCTATTTTATGGTTTATGCGCCGCTGCCCGCCGCGCTGGTGGAGTGGTTGCGTGACATCCTGCCGGGAAAAACCACGGCTGAGCTGTATATGGCGATTGGCTGCCAGAAGCACGGGAAAACCGAAAGTTACCGCGAATATCTCACCTACATTCGCCAGACTGACGAGCAGTTTATTGAAGCGCCAGGCATTCGCGGCATGGTGATGCTGGTCTTTACGCTGCCGGGCTTTGACAGAGTGTTCAAGGTGATCAAAGACCGCTTCGCGCCGCAGAAGGAAATGAGTGCTGCCCACGTACGGGCCTGCTATCAGCTGGTGAAAGAGCACGATCGCGTAGGCCGAATGGCGGACACCCAGGAATTCGAAAATTTCGTTCTGGAGAAACAGCAAATCTCCCAGCCGCTTCTCGATTTGCTGTGGCAGGAGGTGCCGCAGAAAATTACCGATCTCGGCGATCGTATCGTTATCAGCCATCTTTACATTGAGCGCCGTATGGTGCCGCTCAATTTGTGGTTGCAGCAGGTGGAAGGCCAGCAGCTGCGGGATGCGGTGGAAGAGTACGGCAACGCGATTCGCCAGCTTGCCGCCGCTAATATTTTTCCCGGTGATATGTTGTTTAAAAACTTTGGCGTCACGCGCCACGGACGGGTGGTGTTTTATGACTACGACGAAATTTGCTATATGACAGAAGTGAATTTTCGCGATGTGCCCCCGCCACGCTATCCGGAGGATGAGCTGGCCAGCGAGCCGTGGTACAGCGTGTCACCGGGCGATGTTTTCCCTGAAGAATTTCGTCACTGGCTGTGTGCCGATCCACGGATAGGACCGTTGTTTGAGGAGATGCATGCCGAATTGTTCCGGGCGGAATATTGGCGGGTGCTACAGACGCGCATTCGCGAGGGATACGTTGAGGATGTTTTTGCTTACCGCAAGCGCCAGCGATTCTGTATTCGATTTGGTTAATGGTTAACTGCCTGATGGCAGCTGTGCGAGGTAAACAGCAAGGCCTTCTTTTTGAAGAAGGCCTTTAGTATTTGCGCCCTCTCCCTGTGGGAGAGGGTTGGGGTGAGGGCATCAGACCGCACAAGCGTTAACGCGTCCCACCATAGGCCAGCGTCACTTCTTTCGCCGCTTTGATTACCAAAGCCCCTAACTCTGTCACCCGGTCGTCCGTCATACGTGAAATCGGTCCGGAAATGGAGATCGCCGCAAACGGCTCACGATGCTCGTCGTAAATGCAGGAAGCGACACAGCGCAGGCCGAGTGCGTGCTCTTCGTCGTCAAAGGAGTAGCCGCGCTTGCGCGTCTGTGCCAAATCTTCTTTCAGATGCACCGGAGAGACCAGCGTGGCAGGCGTGTAGGCGTGCAGCCCTTTACGGTGCAGCAGGCCGCTGACCTGATCTTCGCTCAACTGCGCTAAAAAGGCTTTCCCTGCGCCGGAGGCATGCATCGGCAGCTTACCGCCAATCGGCGCGGACATGCGCATGAGTTGGGTGCACTGGACCTGGTCGATGATAATCGCCTGATGATCGCTCTGGTCGAGCACCGCCAGGTTTACCGTCTCGCCGGAGTCTTCCATCAGCTTGCGCAGAATCGGATGCACGATAGCCAGCAAATTACGGCTTTGCAGGAAGCTGCTGCCGACAATAAAGGCGTGTGCGCCCACCGTCCAGTGACCCAAATCCCCCACCTGACGTACAAAGCCCTGCTGCTGCATGGTGGTCAGTAAACGATGCGTGGTGGAGTTCGGCAGCCCAGCCTGCTGCGCCAGTTCGGTTAATGCCACGTCGCCATGAGATTCGGCAATATATTCGAGAAGTTTCAGGCCACGGGTTAAGGACTGAACCTGACCGCCAGCCTGAGCAGCTGTAGCAGGTGCGGGTTTTCTGCCGCGTTTCGCGGGAACGGTAGCCACCATGACGGACTCCTTTTCTGTATCGTGGAAATCATTTTCGTTTTATTTGATTATAATGCAACCGTTATCCAAACTGATCCGATCAGTGGTCGTGAGCATCTCTCATGTTCCACGCGGTTCTCTTTTACACACTGGATGAATATGCCACTATGGCCTGATGATAAGCGCGTTGTTGGGAGTCCGTGTGAGCACCATTGTTAAGCAGTTACAGCAGCAACTAAAAGACCGTATTCTGGTTCTGGATGGGGGCATGGGCACCATGATCCAGAGCTACCGCCTGAATGAAGAAGACTACCGCGGCGAACGCTTTGCCCAGTGGTCCTGCGACCTGAAAGGCAACAACGACCTGCTGGTGCTGACCCAACCGGACATCATTGCCGCTATCCACAACGCCTATTTTGAGGCCGGGGCGGATATCGTCGAGACCAACACCTTCAACTCCACCACCATCGCGATGGCGGATTATGAGATGGAGTCGCTGTCGGCGGAGATTAACTTCGCGGCGGCAAAGCTGGCTCGCGCCTGCGCTGACGAATGGACGGCGAAAACACCGGGCAAACCGCGCTATGTCGCCGGGGTACTTGGCCCGACAAACCGCACGGCCTCCATCTCTCCGGACGTGAACGATCCGGCTTACCGTAACGTCACCTTTGATCAGCTGGTGGCCGCTTACCGTGAATCCACCAAAGCGCTGGTGGAAGGTGGCTCAGACCTGATTCTGATTGAGACAGTCTTTGATACCCTCAACGCCAAAGCCGCCATATATGCGGTAAAAGAAGAGCTGGAAGCGCTGGGCGTTGATTTGCCGATCATGATTTCCGGCACCATCACCGATGCGTCTGGCCGTACGCTCTCAGGGCAGACCACCGAAGCGTTTTATAACTCGCTGCGTCACGCCGATGCTCTGTCGTTTGGCCTGAACTGTGCGCTGGGGCCAGATGAACTGCGCCAGTATGTGCAGGAACTGTCTCGCATTGCCGATTGCTACGTGACAGCGCACCCCAACGCCGGTCTGCCAAATGCGTTTGGTGAATACGATCTTGATGCCGACACCATGGCGCTGCAAATTCGTGAATGGGCGGAAGCCGGGTTCCTGAATATCGTTGGCGGCTGCTGTGGCACCACGCCAGAACATATTGCGGCGATGAGCCGTGCAGTGGCTGGCCTTGCGCCACGTAAGCTGCCAGAAATCCCCGTCGCTTGCCGTCTTGCTGGCCTTGAGCCGCTGAACATTGGTGATGACAGCCTGTTTGTGAACGTCGGTGAGCGTACCAACGTCACCGGCTCGGCAAAGTTTAAGCGTCTGATCAAAGAAGAAAAATATGCCGAAGCGCTCGACGTAGCGCGTCAGCAGGTCGAAAGCGGCGCGCAGATCATCGACATCAACATGGATGAAGGGATGCTCGACGCTGAAGCGGCAATGGTGCGTTTCCTGAACCTGATTGCCGGTGAGCCGGACATCGCCCGCGTGCCGATCATGATTGACTCCTCCAAATGGGACGTCATCGAGAAGGGCCTGAAGTGTATTCAGGGCAAAGGCATTGTGAACTCCATCTCGATGAAAGAGGGCGTGGAAGCCTTTGTGCATCACGCTAAAAAGGTGCGTCGCTATGGCGCGGCCGTGGTGGTGATGGCGTTTGACGAAGTGGGCCAGGCGGATACCCGTGAGCGCAAAATCGAAATTTGCCGCCGCGCCTACAACATTCTGACCAAAGAAGTCGGCTTCCCGCCGGAAGACATTATCTTCGACCCGAACATTTTCGCCGTGGCGACGGGAATCGAAGAGCACAACAATTACGCGCAGGATTTCATCGGGGCGTGTGAGGACATCAAACGCGAACTGCCGCACGCGCTAATTTCCGGCGGCGTATCCAACGTGTCGTTCTCTTTCCGGGGTAACGATCCGGTGCGCGAAGCGATTCACGCTGTGTTCCTCTACTACGCCATCCGTAACGGCATGGACATGGGGATCGTCAATGCCGGACAGCTGGCAATTTACGACGACCTTCCTGCCGAACTGCGCGACGCGGTAGAAGATGTGATCCTCAATCGCCGCGATGACAGCACAGAACGTCTGTTAGACCTGGCAGAGAAATACCGTGGCAGCAAAACCGACGAAGCGGCGAATCCCCAACTGGCCGAATGGCGCGGCTGGGAAGTCAAAAAGCGCCTCGAATATTCATTGGTGAAAGGCATCACTGAGTTTATCGAGCAGGACACAGAAGAAGCCCGTCAGCAAGCCTCACGCCCAATTGAAGTGATTGAAGGCCCGCTGATGGACGGCATGAACGTCGTCGGCGATCTGTTTGGCGAAGGCAAAATGTTCCTGCCGCAGGTGGTGAAATCCGCCCGCGTGATGAAGCAGGCGGTGGCGTATCTTGAGCCGTACATTGAAGCCAGCAAAGAGAAAGGCCAGACCAACGGTAAAATGGTCATCGCCACCGTGAAGGGCGACGTGCATGACATCGGCAAAAATATCGTCGGCGTGGTGCTGCAGTGCAACAACTACGAGATTATCGATCTTGGCGTGATGGTGCCGACGGAGAAAATCCTTAAAACGGCGCGTGAAGTGAATGCTGACCTGATTGGCCTTTCCGGGCTGATAACCCCGTCGCTGGACGAAATGGTGAACGTGGCGAAAGAGATGGAACGTCAGGGCTTCACCATTCCGCTGCTGATTGGCGGCGCGACCACCTCCAAAGCGCACACCGCAGTGAAAATTGAGCAGAACTACAGCGGCCCAACCGTTTACGTGCAGAACGCCTCGCGCACCGTTGGCGTGGTGTCTGCGCTGCTGTCTGCAACCCAGCGCGATGACTTTGTGGCCCGTACCCGCCAGGAATATGAAACCGTGCGTATTCAGCACGCGCGTAAAAAACCGCGCACGCCGCCGGTTTCGTTACAGGCCGCACGCGATAACGATCTGGCCTTTGACTGGGCAAACTACACGCCGCCGGTGGCCCATCGTCTGGGCGTCCAGGCCGTCAGCGCGAACATCGAAACGCTGCGTAACTACATCGACTGGACGCCTTTCTTCATGACCTGGTCGCTGGCGGGCAAATATCCGCGCATTCTTGAAGACGACGTGGTGGGCGAGGAAGCACAGCGCCTGTTTAAGGATGCGAACGACATGCTCGATCAGCTCAGCGCCGACAAAACGCTGAACCCGCGCGGCGTTGTGGGTCTGTTCCCGGCGAACCGCGTTGGCGACGACATCGAAGTGTATCGTGATGAAACCCGTACCCACGTTCAGGCCGTCAGCCGCCATTTGCGTCAGCAGACCGAGAAAGTGGGCTTTGCGAATTACTGTCTGTCGGATTTCGTCGCACCGAAAATTTCCGGTAAAGCGGACTACCTCGGCGCGTTTGCGGTAACCGGTGGCCTGGAAGAGGATGCGCTGGCAGAAGCCTTTGACGCGAAGCACGATGACTATAACAAGATCATGATCAAAGCGATTGCTGACCGCCTGGCGGAAGCCTTTGCCGAGTATCTGCATGAGCGCGTGCGTAAGGTTTACTGGGGCTATGCGGCTAATGAAAATCTGAGCAACGACGAGCTGATCCGCGAAAACTACCAGGGCATTCGCCCGGCACCGGGCTATCCGGCCTGTCCGGAACACACGGAAAAAGCCACCATCTGGCAGCTGCTGGATGTGGAAACGCATACAGGGATGAAGCTCACTGAGTCTTACGCCATGTGGCCTGGCGCATCGGTATCCGGCTGGTACTTCAGCCATCCGGACAGCAAATACTACGCCGTGGCGCAGATCCAGCGTGACCAGGTCGAGGATTACGCCTTCCGTAAAGGGATGAGCGTGGCTGAAGCCGAACGCTGGCTGGCGCCGAATCTGGGCTACGACGCTGATTAATTCATCTTTTCTTACAACAAACAGGGCACCGTCACGGTGCTCTGTCTCTTTCTACTGCAATAACTCATATACTTAAGCTATTGGCATCCTGTCCTGCCCGGTGGCGCTGACGCTTACCGGGCCTACAAACCGACCTAAAACTTATTGTAGGCCGGGCAAACGCAGTGCCGCCCGGCAGAGGCTCCAAAGGAAAACCTATAACGATAAGGAGAACAAAAATCCGTGCTGATACTGTTACACCTGCTTTCTGCCATCGCCCTGCTGGTGTGGGGGACCCACATTGTACGCACTGGCGTAATGCGCGTGTTTGGCGCTCGCCTGCGTACTGTCCTTAGCCGTAGCGTCGAGAAAAAACCGCTCGCCTTCTGTGCGGGCATCGGCGTTACCGCGCTGGTGCAAAGCAGCAATGCCACCACCATGCTGGTGACGTCGTTCGTTGCCCAGGATTTGGTGGCGTTAACGCCCGCGCTGGTTATCGTACTGGGCGCAGACGTGGGTACCGCACTGATGGCGCGCGTGCTGACGTTCGATCTCTCGTGGCTCTCACCGCTGCTGATTTTCATCGGCGTGATTTTCTTCCTCGGGCGAAAGCAAACCCGTGCCGGACAACTGGGACGCGTGGGGATTGGCCTTGGCCTGATCCTGCTGGCGCTTGAGCTGATCGTGCAGGCGGTGCATCCGATAACCCAGGCCGATGGCGTACAGGTCATTTTCGCCTCGCTGACGGGCGACGTCATGCTGGATGCATTGATTGGCGCACTGTTCGCGGTGATCACCTACTCGAGTCTTGCCGCCGTGCTGCTGACTGCAACATTAACGGCCACGGGCGTGATTTCCTTCCCCGTTGCGCTGTGTCTGGTGATTGGTGCCAACCTCGGGTCCGGCCTGCTGGCGATGCTCAACAACAGCGCCGCCAACGCTGCTGCCCGCCGCGTGGCGCTCGGCAGTTTGCTGTTCAAGCTGGTGGGCAGCCTGATTGTGCTGCCGTTCGTCCATCTGCTGGCCGATCAGATGGCAAAGCTACCGGTGGCCAAATCCGAACTGGTTATCTACTTCCACGTGTTCTACAACCTGATTCGCTGTCTGGCGATGGTGCCGTTTGTCGACCCGATGGCCCGTTTCTGTAAGCGTATTATCCAGGAAACCCCCGAGCTGGATGCACGTCTGAAGCCGAAGCATCTTGACGTCACCGCGCTCGATACGCCGACGCTGGCACTCGCCAATGCCGCACGTGAGACGCTGCGCATCGGTGATGCGATGGAAAACATGATGGATGGCCTGCGTAAGGTCATGCACGGCGAACCGCGGGAAGAGAAAGAGCTGCGCAAAATCGCTGACGATATCAACGTGCTCTACACCGCCATCAAGCTCTATCTGGCAAGGATGCCGAAGGATGAACTGGCGGAAGAAGAGTCGCGCCGCTGGGCAGAGATCATCGAAACCGCGCTCAACCTTGAACAGGCTTCCGATATTGTGGAGCGCATGGGCAGTGAAATCGCCGATAAATCCCTCGCGGCGCGGCGTGCGTTTTCCGTTGAGGGACTGAAAGAGCTGGATGCGTTGTTTGATCAGCTGGTCAGCAACCTGCAGCTGGCGATGTCGGTGTTTTTCTCCGGCGATTTCGACAGCGCCCGCCGCCTGCGTCGTAACAAGCACCGTTTCCGCATCATGAACCGCCGCTACTCCCATGCGCACGTGGAAAGACTTCATCAGCAAAACGTGCAGAGTATTGAAACCAGTTCGCTGCACTTGGGATTGCTTGGCGACATGAAGCGTCTGAACTCGCTGTTCTGCGCCGTAGCCTACAGCGTAATGGAACAGCCGGACGAAGATGACGAGCGCGACGATTATTAAACGCTGACCCGCCTCAACATCAGGTCGATGGCTGTTTTCTAAGGCTATCGGCCTGATGTATAGTTCGCTCTTACAGGAGAAACTATGCTGCCGACTCAATCCATCCGATTAAATAAATACATTAGCGAAAGCGGGATCTGCTCACGCCGTGAAGCTGACCGCTACGTTGAACAAGGGAACGTGTTTATCAACGGTAAACGCGCCGCCGTTGGCGATCAGGTGTCCGTGGGCGACGTCGTCAAAGTTAACGGCCAACTGATTGAGCCACGTCAGGAAGACGATCTGGTATTAATCGCGTTGAATAAGCCAGTCGGCATCGTCAGCACTACCGAGAACGGTGAAAAGGACAACATCGTCGATTACGTCAACCACAGCAGCCGCGTATTTCCGATTGGCCGCCTCGACAAAGATTCACAGGGCCTGATTTTCCTCACCAATCATGGCGACCTGGTGAATAAAATCCTGCGTGCCGGTAACGACCATGAAAAAGAATATCTGGTGACGGTGGATAAACCCGTGACCGATGAATTCATCGTGGGAATGGGCAAAGGGGTGCCGATCCTCGGAACGGTGACCAAGAAATGTAAGGTGAAGAAGGAAGCCGCTTGCACCTTCCGTATCACCCTGGTGCAGGGCTTGAACCGTCAGATTCGCCGTATGTGCAAACATTTCGGTTTTGAGGTTACCAAGCTGGAACGTGTCCGTATCATGAACGTCAGCCTGAAAGGATTGCCGTTGGGTGAATGGCGCGAACTGACGGACGACGAGCTGATCGAGCTGTTTAAGCTGATTGAGCATTCGTCTTCACAAGCTGAGCACGAGAAAGCGAAGCCTAAGGCAAAACCGAAAGCGGCTGCCACACCGGCGAAAAAGCCTGCCAGCAGCGGCGGCAAAAACATGGCGAAAACGCCTGCCGAATTGGCGAAAAGTAAGCGATTTTCCGGCCCTGGACGTAAGAAGAAAGGGCGGTAGTGGATCCTTACACCAAAAACGAAAATGCCGGGAAATCCCCGGCATTTTTTATTGTTTTACGCTGCTTAACGCCTGCCGCGCGGCCCGGTGCTGGCAGTCCAGGTAAACGTCGCTTCTTTATCAACTTTATAGGCCTGATTTTTTTTCAACTGGCGCGCTTTCTTTGCCAGTGCTTCTCGCTCGGCCATAAGTTTGTCGATGTACTCTTTTTTGACGCTGTTCGTTTCTGCATTGGTCAGCAGGCGGCCGTGGGCGATACGGGCGCGATCGAGGAGGGTTTTCAGCTCGCGTTGTTCTTTCTCGGTCATATCCTGCTGGGTCAGACGTGCTGTTGCCATGGTGAAACCTCCAAAGAATTATGGCCTGAGTGTACCGCACAACCGATCAATGCGCCTTCGACTTCTGCATGCATGATGAGATGAATCATCATGCATGCCCTTCCTAACTCTCTTTTGCCACCGCAATCTTCTCTTTTTCGACAGGCTTACCGGACCAGTAGCCCGCCAGCAGCGAGCCGGACAGGTTGTGCCATACCGAGAACAGCGCACCCGGCAGCGCGGCGAGCGGGCCGAAGTAAATTTTACCCAGTGCCGCCGCCAGGCCGGAGTTCTGCATACCCACTTCAATCGCCAGCGTGCGGCAGGTGGATTCGTCGAAACCGAACAGGCGTCCGCCCCAGTAGCCGCCGAGCAGGCCAATCGTGTTATGCAGGATAACCGCGATAATCACCACGAAGCCCACGGAAGCGATATGCGAAGCGGAACCGGCCACAACGGCGCTGATGATCGCCAGAATGCAAAGCATTGAGAACGCGGGCAGATAGGGCTCAACCGTTTTAACTACGCGTGGCAGCAGATGATGCACCACCAGGCCCAGCGCAATCGGGATCACCACAATTTGCAGAATGCTCAGCAGCATGCCCATCACATCCACCTGAATATGGGTATCGACATACAGACGCGTCAGCAGCGGGGTGGCGATCACGCCAACTAACGTGGAGACCGAAGAGATGGTGACGGACAGCGCCACATCCCCCTTCGCTAAAAAGATCATCACGTTAGAAGCGGTCCCGCTGGCAACGCTGCCCACCAACACCATTCCTGCAGACAGCTCTGGCGGCATGTGGAACAGCAGCGCCAGCAGCCACGCCGCAAGCGGCATCACCAGGTAGTGCAGAAAAATGCCTGCTGCCACCGGCGCCGGGCGTGACAGGACACGTTTAAAATCGTCCAGCTTCAGATGAACACCCATGCCGAACATGATCAGCATCAGCAGCGTGGTGACCCAGGGGCCAATCGGCGTAAAGGTCGTCGGGGATTTATAGGCGAGAACAGAGAGCAGCACGGCCCAGAGCGGGAACAGCCGCGTGAGTTTGGCAAGCATAGCGATTTCCTTGAAAGCGTGTTGTGTTTTCCCCGTCATACTTCGAGCTGCAGGCGCGTTGACTGCTGTCCCTCACCCCAGTCACTTACTAAAGTAAGCTCCTGGGGATGAGCTCCCTTGTCGCCTTCCTGCAACTCGAATTATTTAGGGGATTTATAGGTATAAAAAAGCCGGGTTCGAGCCCGGCTTGAGATAATGTTTATCCTGCTAAGGATTTTTATTCAAACAAATTGTGATGAAGTTTTTGCACGACTTCTTCTGCTTCGGCACCAGGGACCAGGAAGCAGAGGTTGTGGCTGGAGGCACCGTAGCAAATCATGCGAATGTTGAACGGTTCGAGCACGCCAAACACTTCTTTGCCCACGCCGCAGGCTTTCGACAGGTTGTTGCCAATCAGGGCAACCAGCGCCAGATTCTCTTCCACTTCTACGCGGCACAGCGCGGACAGCTCAATCAGCAGCGATTGGGTCAGCAGCGTGTCGCTGGTGGCGGTGGAGCCGGTGGTATCCAGCGTCAGTGCGATGCTCACTTCGGAGGTGGTTATCAGGTCGACGGAGATATTATGGCGCGCCAGGATACCGAACACTTCCGCCAGGAAACCGCGGGAGTGCAGCATGTTCAGGCTGTGCAGGGTCAGCAGCGTTTGCTTGCGACGCAGAGCCAGCGCACGGAACAGCGGTGGATTTTCGGTTTTATTACACACCAGCGTGCCGCCCGCTTTCGGATCTTTGCTGGAGCCAACAAACACGGGAATATCGCTGCGCACCGCCGGCAGCAGCGTGGCCGGGTGCAGCACTTTCGCGCCAAAGGTGGCCATTTCAGCGGCCTCTTCAAACGCGATTTCATCAATACGCTGTGCCGCAGGGACGACGCGTGGATCGGTGGTGTAAATACCCGGCACATCGGTCCAGATATCCACACGGGTGGCGTGCAGCGCTTCGCCAAGCAACGCCGCCGTATAATCACTGCCGCCACGACCCAGCGTGGTGGTGCGGCCTTTGGCTTCGCTACCGATAAAGCCCTGAGTGATCACCAGCCCTTCTTCCAGGCGCGGTTCCAGCTGCTGCGAGGAGAGTTCTGCCAGCGCGGCGACATCAGGTTCAGCACGACCAAACCGGTCGCTTGTGCGCATCACTTTACGGACATCGAACCACTGCGCCTGGACATCGCGTTCCCGCAGGATTTCAACAAACAGCAGGGTGGACATCAGCTCGCCATGGCTGACTAATTCATCGGTCAGCGCAGCGGAGGTGGCCAGAGAAGCGGCCTCTGCCAGCGTGGTGATGTTCTCCAGCAGGCGTTCCACCTCTTCGCGAATGACATTGGGATTGCGCAGGCGATCGAGAATATCGAACTGAATTTTGCGCAGTGCATCGAGTTTCGCATAACGCTCGGTGGCTTCCTGGCCGTCAGCCAGAGCAACCAGCAAATTGGTGACGCCTGCAGAGGCGGAAAGCACAACCAGACGGACGGATGCGTCGGAAAGCACCACATCGGCGCTGCGGTTCATGGCATCGTAATCGGCGACGCTGGTACCACCAAATTTGGCTACTACTCGCGGAGAAACGGCATGTGTCATAACAACCTCGTGTCAGGGAATTAAATTCTCAGCCTTGGCACAAGGGAAGAGCGGAAGGGCAGACGTAGAGGGCTACAGTTCACCCAGAAGCGCTCCACCTTGTGAAGCGCCCGACTGGGGGTCGCTTCCGGTGACAGCCCAGAGGATTCAGCCTCTGTAGCCGATAGTGAACACTGCCAGATGCTCCGCTATCTCGGCACCGCTCCCCATCAAGTGTTGTCGTCGGACTGGCTCCTCGAACACTCCGCCTGGGCGATGCTCCTCTTCTGGCCTGCGCACAAGGTGCGCAGGTAGGGTTTAATAAATAAAGGGATCAGGGGGGGCTTGTCAACGATCCGATGATGGTGATTTTTCATTTTCGGCTGCCGCCTCGATAATCGCGACGATTGTGCAGGGGAGCGGCGGGATGATTTCACGGTTCATTGGCATCAACACGCCATCTTCTTTTTGGGCAAAAAGCGGTGTGGCGCCAGGGTTGGTCTGGCAATACTCCGGCCAGCCAAAATTGTCATTCAGACGCGTCACCTTCACCACCGCGCCTTTGGCGAGCAGGCTACTTAGCCTTGCCCAGGTCATCTCGGTATCGAAAAGCTGTTCATGGCGTGACTCTTTTTCGCTACGGCCTTTTATCGCCGGACCTGTTCTGATGGAGAAAACGCGGTTTTCGCCGACGATGTGCCGAAAATGCAGCGCAGCCAGCGCATTTTGATGTCGGTTTGGCGACAGGGCGATCACCTGACGGGTTTCACTCAGATTCAGAAAGTTTTCCGCATGCTCAGACCAGACGTTGCCATAATAGGTCGGCAATCCTTCCATCCTGGCCAGGCGGTAATATTCCCAACTGTTATCGCTGAGCTGCACCGGGATATCGAGTTTTTTCAGCGCTTTCGCCAGCGTCCGTGCAACCGTATTGGCCCCCACAATCAGTACCCCGCGCGGTTTGTGCTGCTGCACCCCAAGCCAGCGCGCCAGCCTGCTGCTGGTCAGGCTTTGCAGCACGACGGTACCGATGATGATGGCAAACACGACGGTCACAACCTGGTCGGCTCCTTTGTAGCCATTCTTTTGCAGCGTCAGAGCAAACAGCGAACTGACGGCGGCGGCAACAATCCCGCGCGGCGCAATCCAGCACAGCATCAGCTTATCGCGCCAATGCAAACTCGAACGCCAGGTCGACGCCAGAATACAGAGCGGACGGGCCACGAACTGGACGATCAGCAGCAGAAGCAGCAGCGGCCAGCCCATTGCCCAAAGCGCCTGAATATCCAGACGCGCGGCGAGAATGATAAACAAGGCAGAAAGCAGAATGGCAGAGAGTTCCTCTTTGAACTCAACAATGTCTGTGGTTTCCAAATCCCGCATATTGGCAAGCCAGATCCCGAGCACCGTCACCGCCAGCAGCCCGGATTCATCAACCAGCGTGTTGGACAGGCCAAAGGTCAGCAAAACGATAGCCAGTACGGCAAAGTTTTGCAGATAGCGGGGGATCCAACCGCGCTTGAGGGCATTTCCTAAAAAAATACCAAACGCAGCGCCGGTTGCCAGTCCCATCACCAGCGTTTTGGCCAGCATGATCAACAGGTGTAACCACGTTCCGGTTTGTTCCTGCAGGGTAATGAATTCGAACACCAAAAGCGTGAAAATCGCCCCGACAGGGTCAATCACAATTCCTTCCCAGCGCAACACCTGATTGATGGCGGCATTTGGGCGAACCACGCGCATCAGCGGGGCGATGACCGTCGGCCCGGTGACCACCGTTACCGCGCCAATCAGGGCCGAAATTTGCGGTGAAAGGCCCAAAATTCCCCAGCAGGTCAGCGAGATGACGGCGAAGGTGATGAGCATCCCGATGGTGACTAAATTACGCACGACGCCACCCAGCCCGCGAATCTCATCGAAACGCAGCGTCAATGCGCCTTCAAACAGAATGATGGCCACCGCCAGTGACACCAGCGGGAACAGCAACGGGCCAAACAGCATATCGGGCTGGAGCAGATGCAACCCCGGGCCGAGCAGGACGCCAATAAGCAGCAGCGGCAGGATGGCGGGAATGCGCAAACGCCACGCCAGCCATTGGGCCAGCAGGGAGGCAATCGCGATGATCACCAGCATGAAAGGGACAGGCAATTCCATTCTTTTCTTTCTTCCTCAATGGCACGTAAATCGCTCAGAACAGTGAGCAATAGCGTGTTCAGATTATAAACAACGCCAATGAAATCTGAGAATTCATCCGACACAAGAAATGCCCGGATAACATAAAATCCATCACAAATAGCGCAGCAGGCGCTACAATCGACCAAAGTCACATTTTTCAAATCAGAAGAGTATTGCTATGAAAAACATCAATCCAACGCAGACTTCTGCCTGGCAGGCATTACAGAAACATTATGATGAAATGAAGGACGTGTCGATTGCCGACCTGTTCGCGAAAGATGGCGACCGTTTCGCCAAATTCTCTGCGACGTTCGACGATCAGATGCTGGTGGATTTCTCCAAAAACCGCATCACCGAAGAGACGCTGAGCAAGCTGCAGGCGCTGGCAAAAGAGACCGACCTGGCGGGTGCCATCAAGTCGATGTTCTCGGGTGAAAAGATCAACCGTACCGAAGACCGTGCCGTTCTGCACGTTGCTCTGCGCAACCGCAGCAATACGCCTATTATCGTTGACGGCAAAGACGTGATGCCGGAAGTGAACGCCGTTCTGGAAAAAATGAAGCATTTCTCGGAAGCGATCATTTCGGGTAACTGGAAAGGCTACACCGGCAAAGCGATCACGGATGTGGTGAACATCGGTATCGGCGGCTCCGATCTCGGCCCGTTCATGGTGACTGAAGCGCTGCGTCCGTACAAAAATCACCTGAACATGCATTTCGTGTCCAACGTTGATGGTACTCACATTGCCGAAGTGCTGAAAAATGTGAACCCGGAAACCACGCTGTTCCTGGTCGCGTCAAAAACCTTTACCACTCAGGAAACCATGACCAACGCCCACAGCGCGCGCGACTGGTTCCTGAAAACCGCCGGTGACGACAAGCACGTAGCGAAACACTTCGCGGCGCTGTCCACCAACGGTAAAGCCGTGGGCGAGTTCGGCATTGATACCGCTAACATGTTCGAGTTCTGGGACTGGGTTGGCGGCCGCTACTCTCTGTGGTCCGCGATTGGTCTGTCGATCATTCTCTCTGTAGGCTTCGACAACTTCGTTGAGCTGCTGTCTGGCGCACACGCGATGGACAAGCACTTCTCCACCACGGCCCCAGAGAAAAACCTGCCGGTGCTGCTGGCCCTGATTGGCATCTGGTACAACAATTTCTTCGGCGCTGAAACCGAAGCTATTCTGCCGTACGACCAGTACATGCACCGTTTCCCGGCTTATTTCCAGCAGGGCAACATGGAATCCAACGGCAAATACGTTGACCGTAACGGCAACGCCGTGGATTACCAGACTGGCCCAATCATCTGGGGCGAGCCGGGCACCAACGGCCAGCACGCGTTCTATCAGCTGATCCACCAGGGGACCAAAATGGTGCCGTGCGATTTCATCGCGCCGGCTATCACCCACAACCCACTGTCCGATCACCATCCGAAGCTGCTGTCTAACTTCTTCGCTCAGACCGAAGCGCTGGCGTTTGGGAAATCGCGTGAAGTGGTTGAGCAGGAATACCGTGACCAGGGTAAAGATCCGGCAACGCTGGACCACGTGGTGCCGTTCAAAGTGTTCGAAGGCAACCGCCCAACCAACTCCATCCTGCTGCGCGAAATCACCCCGTTCAGCCTGGGTGCGTTGATTGCCCTGTATGAGCACAAAATCTTCACTCAGGGTGCAATCCTGAATATCTTCACCTTCGATCAGTGGGGCGTTGAGCTGGGTAAACAGCTGGCAAACCGCATCCTGCCAGAGCTGACCGACGATAAAGACGTCAGCAGCCATGACAGCTCTACCAACGGCCTGATCAACCGTTATAAAGCCTGGAAATAAACAGTAAAACCCTTCTCTTCGGCGAAGGGTTTTTAGTGTTTGCACCCTCTCCCTAAGGGAGAGGGAATCGTCATGTGCGGTGTTTTGATTTTCTCCCTCCCTGTGGGCGAGGGAACTGTCATGTGCGGTTTATGATTTTCTCCCTCTCCCTGTGGGAGAGGGTCGGGGTGAGGGCACCAGACCGCACTTATCCCATCATTACCCAACCCGCAAACTCCCAATCCCTAACAGCTTCGCTATCGCCTCGATTTTATCCCCCACGTGACCCGTGCCGATCGCGCAATGATGCGCCGGGCCGCCTTCGCACCACTGGCGGGTGAATTCCCGCGCCGACAGCGCAAACCGGTAATGGCTGTTGGTGTTGCCAATATCCAGCACTTCGCACGGCACCGCTTCCCCTTCGGCGTATTGCAGCGTCACGCGGCCATCCCGATGTTCCACCACGGATAAAAACGTCACCGGCCCCGGTTTGACCGTCATCTGAATCGACACGCCTTTCCCCGGCTTGCCGTGATAGATAGGCAGTGGCACCAGCCGCACTTTCTCTTCGGACATCAGCGGATGCGCCGGACCGTCGTGGCCCCACTGTACGGTGTCCCCGTCAAAATCAATGCCGTAAGGCTCGGAGAACGATCCGCCCGCCTTCAGCAGGCTGAGGATTTTCATCGCAATCACGTTTTTGATTTCGCATTCGCCTGCCACCGGAATATCGCGCGCGGTCAGCAGCGTATTGCCGAGGATCACCGAGGTAATAATATTTTCCTGAACCGAACCAGCCGCACCCTCGTAGTAGTAGGCCATTGCGCCAAGCTGATGTTTCGCCGCCAGTTTATCCAGCGAAACGGCGGTGGCGATGGCTCGCTGAAGCTCAATTTCTTCGCAGGACGGATCGACATTCAGGGTGCTAAAAACCTGCTCACGCGTCTGCTGCTTTTCCGCTTCGCTAACGTCGGGCAGCGAAGCCGCCACTTCGCAAATCTCGAGCACTTTAAAGCGCACGCCGAACGTAGCCGACAGATTGGTCATGTCGGAATAGACGTCATACATGCCGTTGTAATAGTGGCCCAACACGCCGACGTTGGTGCGCTTCAGAGCCTTTACCGCGGCGGTGGCGGCCAGCCAGCTGTCGATTTCCCGCCACGCCTGCGGGTCATGCAGGTAGCCCGGCACCAGCGTGTAGCCGATGTTCGCCCGCTGGAACACGTTGACCAACTCCGGCGCGCTACAGGCCTGACAATGCGCCAGCCATTGCCCGGTGCGTTCGCCGCGATCTTCCCGCTGGTTGATGGTGGCGCAGGGCACTTTTTTCTCCGGCTGGAGCGCCAGAATCATCACCGGCACGTTAAGCTGCTGCACCAGCGGCAGCACCGTTGAACTCAGGGCGTAGGTGGTGATGTACAGCACCAGCGCATCAATCTGGCTGTCGGCAAACAGCGTGCTGGCGTGGTCCATGGTTTGCGGGTTGTCGACCAGGCCCGCGTTGACCACGGTGGCGTCCTGGCGCTGCAACCGGTTTTCCACTTCGCCGAGATAGCCTTCAAGCTGCTCGCGCAAACCGTGAAACTGTGGCCAGTAGGTATCAAGGCCGATGCCGAATAAACCAACGGTGAACGTTTTCATAGGATCCTCAGAATGGACGACGAAATGCCGTCACTTTACGCAGGAGCCCGTGGCAAAACCTGCGTCTGATGGACATCAAAAACAAGACGGTGGCAGCCCGGTAGAGGAAAGGATTATCCGGATCGCAGGTTAGGTTAATCGTCGAAAATTATGCTGGCCGCTTACAGAAGAGGGGATTTATTTCCCTTTTAAATTGCAGGGTAATAAGGCTTGTAAGATTGAACGTCTATTCTGTTCTTCCCGTTCAGGTTATTCCTAAAAAGGTCTGTGACAATTTCTGGATATTTATTATTTTAGGATTATCCGCAGGTCTTTGTTTTTTAATTTTATGATTTAATTGAGTTTACATGTTTTCACTTTAATGAATTCATCATTTTTTCTCGTTGTCCTAAAACCTCTCCTCTTATTTCCCGCGTCCTAATTCGCTGTCCTTAGTTGTGTATACTCGATGGCGCCTGAGGTTTTCAGGTGAATATCCATTCATTCAACCAATGAAGGGAAATAGCAATGAAGAAAATCGTGTATGGCATTTTTGCCATTTCCGCACTTGCGGCGACCTCTGTTTATGCCGAGCCGGTAGCAACCGGTGAAGCGGCAGGGTCGGCAGCGACGTCGGTATCAGCAGGAAGCTCTGCTGCAACCAGCGCCAGCGCCGTAAGCTCGGCTGTGGGGGTCGCACTGGCGGCGACCGGTAGTGGTGATGGCTCCAATACTGGAACCACGACCACAACCACCACAAGTACCCGTTAAGCACTGCGGGTTATTAATTCTAACCACACTTCGGTGTGGTTATTTCGCCCCTCGGAGAAGAGTCGTGAAGCGACCCACACTTATTCTGCTTTGTTTATTGCTCCAGGCCTGTTCATCCAGCACGGAAGGCATTGGAAAATCTCTCTGGCACAGTATTTTTGGCTCGCCGGGCGTGCAGCTTACCGATGACGACATTCAGAACATGCCTTATGCCAGCCAGTATATGCAGCTGAATAATGGCCCACAGCTCTTTGTGGTGCTGGCGTACTCAGAAAATGGCCAGCAAAAATGGGTGACGCAGGATCAGGCCACGCTGGTCACACAGCACGGCCGCCTGGTGAAAACGCTGTTAGGCGGCGATAACCTGCTGAGTCTCAGCAATATCGACGACGATCCCCTCGCTAAACCCAATCAAATTGTGGACGGCGCAAGCTGGACACGGACTCAGGGATGGACCGAACACAAACAGGTTCGCTACGCCACCGTACGTTCTCAATTCCATTGGCAAGGTACCGACACGCTGAAACTGGCAGGCGATTCCACCGTGACCCGCGTACTGGTGGAAGAGGCCAGCACTGAGCAAGCGAGCTGGGTTAACCGCTTCTGGGTGGACAGCGACGGGCAAATTCGCCAGTCCGAACAGTATCTCGGCGCCGGTTTCTACCCGGTGAAAACCACCCTGATTAAGGCGGCGAAACCATGAAAAGCGTCTCCTTCGCCGCGCTACTGGCGCTCATCGTGACACCTCTGACCTTCGCAGCGGGCACGGTAGACGTCTACATCAACGGCGCAAAAGAACCTAAAACCCTGTCCGATGCCGCTCACCTGGCAGATTTGGTGGCTCAGCCGCGCTTAGCGTTAAGCTGGTGGCCCGGTGCCGTTATCGCAGAACAGCAGGCGACGGTCATCGCGCAGCAGCAGAAGCAAACCCTGCTGGCAGCGCTGGCCGCTCAGGCTGCCGATGAAAGCGGGGATGCGGCGGCGGCTATCACCGCACTGCGCCAGCAGGTGCAGTCACTCAACATTACCGGCAGACAGTGGGTCACGCTCGATCCGGACAAGGTCCGCATCGGCCGTCGGAGCAATCCTCCGCTGGAAGGCCATTACAGCCTGTGGGTCGGACAGCAGCCGACCACGGTGACAATTTTTGGCCTCGTCAGCCGTCCGGGTAAAACAGCATTTGTGCCGGGTAAAGACATTGCAAGCTATCTCGATGAGATGAGTCTGTTAAGCGGCGCCGACCGCAGCTACGCCTGGGTCGTTTATCCCGATGGCCGTCAACAAAAAGCCCCGGTGGCGTACTGGAACAAACGCCATATCGAACCCATGCCTGGCAGCACGATTTTTGTCGGTTTCGCCGACTCACTTTGGACGAAAAAGTATGACGAGCTGAACGCCAGACTGCTTCGTACCCTTGCACAGCGGATCCCGGAATCATGAAAAAAAGCCATCTTTTCAGCCTGCTCGCGCTCAGCATCAGTGCGGCCTGTCACGCAGAAACCTATCCGGCACCGATTGGCCCCTCGCAATCTGATTTTGGTGGCGTCGGCCTGCTGCAAACGCCGACGGCACGCATGGCGCGGGAAGGGGAGTTAAGCCTCAACTACCGTGATAACGATCAGTACCGCTACTACTCCGCATCGGTGCAACTGTTCCCCTGGCTGGAAACCACGCTGCGCTATACCGACGTGCGTACGAAGCAGTACAGCAGCGTCGAGGCTTTCTCTGGCGACCAGACGTACAAAGATAAAGCGTTCGACCTGAAGCTACGCCTGTGGGAAGAGAGCTACTGGTTGCCACAGGTGTCTGTGGGCGCACGTGATATCGGCGGTACGGGTCTGTTTGATGCGGAATACGTGGTGGCGAGCAAGGCCTGGGGGCCATTTGATTTCAGTCTTGGCCTGGGTTGGGGCTACCTGGGCACCAGCGGCAACGTCAAAAATCCGTTCTGCAGCTATGACGAAAAATTCTGTTATCGAAATAACAGCTACCGCCAGGCGGGCTCGATGGACAGCAGCCAAATGTTCCACGGTCCGGCCTCGATTTTTGGGGGGGTGGAGTATCAAACGCCCTGGCAGCCGCTGCGCCTGAAGCTGGAGTATGAGGGTAACGATTACAGTCAGGACTTTGCCGGAAAGCTCGACCAAAAGAGCAAGTTTAACGTCGGCGCCATTTATCGCGTGGCGGATTGGGCCGACGTCAACCTGAGCTATGAGCGCGGCAACACGCTGATGTTCGGCTTTACATTGCGCACTAACTTTAACGATCTGCGCCCGTCCTACAACGATGCGCCGCGTCCAAAATACCAGCCGGAGCCACAGGATGCGGTTCTGCAACACTCGGTAGTGGCCAACCAACTGACGCTGCTGAAGTACAACGCCGGGTTCGCCGATCCGAAAATTCAGGTCAAAGGCGATACGCTGTACGTCACGGGCGAGCAGGTGAAATACCGTGATTCACGCGAAGGCATCGAACGTGCCAACCGAATCATCATCAACGATTTGCCCGAAGGCGTGCAGACGATCCGCGTGACGGAAAACCGGCTCCATATGCCGCAGGTGACGACGGAAACGGACGTTGCGAGTCTTCAGCATCATCTGGAAGGCGAACCGCTGGGCCACGAAACCACATTGGTGCAAAAGCGCGAAACCCCTGTGGTGCCGGATAAAACCGAGCAGGGCTGGTATATCGACAAATCGAGCTTCGATTTCCATATCGATCCGGTGCTTAGCCAGTCCATCGGCGGCCCGGAAAGTTTCTATATGTACCAGTTAGGCGTAATGGCGACGGCCGATTGGTGGGTCACCGATCACCTGCTGACCACCGGCAGTCTGTTTGGCAACATCGCCAACAACTACGACAAATTTAACTACACCAATCCGCCAAACGATTCGACGCTCCCGCGCGTGCGTACCCACGTCCGTGATTACGTCGAAAACGACGTCTACGTGAATAACCTGCAGGCCAACTACCTCCAGTACCTGGGCAATAATTTCTACGGCCAGGTTTATGGCGGCTATCTGGAAACCATGTATGGCGGCGTAGGCGGCGAAGTGTTGTGGCGTCCGGTTGACAGCAACTGGGCGTTTGGCCTGGATGCTAACTACGTAAAACAGCGTGACTGGACCAGCTCGTTGGACATGATGAAGTTCACCGATTACAGCGCCAAAGTGGGCAACCTTACCGCCTACTGGACACCGCCATTTGCGCAGGATGTGCTGATTAAAGCCAGCGTTGGGCAGTATCTGGCGGGCGATAAAGGCGGCACGCTGGAAGTCTCGAAACACTTCGACAGCGGCGTCGTGGTTGGCGCGTATGCCACCATCACTAATGTCTCAGCGCAGGAATACGGGGAAGGTGATTTCACCAAAGGCGTATATGTTTCCGTGCCACTGGATCTGTTCTCGTCTGGCCCAACCCGCAGCCGCGCCGCGATTGGCTGGACACCACTGACGCGTGATGGCGGCCAGCAGCTTGGGCGTAAATTCCAGCTGTATGACATGACCAGCGATAAGAGTTTGAATTTCCGCTGATTTGTTTAAGTCACCCCCTCACCCCGACCCTCTCCCCAAAGGGGCGAGGGAGAAAAACCGGCTCCGTCAGTCCCCTCTTCCCTATGGGGCGAGGGAGAAAAATCGGCTCCGTCAGTCCCCTCTCCCCTATGGGGAGAGGGCTAGGGTGAGGGGAACGGTTTGCACAAAACATAAACAAAAAATATAGATCTCCGTCACATTTCTGCGTTATACAGGAGGCTCGCCCATGCGAAGGAGGTGCTGTATGACGTCGCTGATTCGTCCTCGCGTAGAGTTTATCTCCACCGTTTTGCAAACGGTCTTGAATCTGGGTTTGCTCAGTCTTGGCCTGATTCTGGTGGTCTTTCTTGGCAAAGAAACCCTCCATCTGGCCGACGTGCTGTTCGCCCCGGAACAGACCAGCAAATACGAGCTGGTGGAAGGGCTGGTGGTTTACTTCCTCTACTTCGAATTTATCGCCCTGATCGTGAAATACTTTCAGTCCGGCTTTCACTTTCCCCTGCGCTACTTCGTATACATCGGGATCACCGCCATCGTGCGGCTGATCATCGTCGATCACAAATCTCCCCTCGACGTGCTGATCTATTCGGCGGCGATCCTGCTGCTGGTGGTGACGCTGTGGCTGTGTAATTCGAAGCGGCTACGGCGCGAGTAGGGCTGGTGTCCTGAAGTTCTCATCAAGCATTTTCAAAAAGAGATCCCGGGACGGGCTACTAAATTGCGGGTTCCATGCCACGCCTATTTGCCACTCTTCCGGGCTTGCAGGGCAGGCCAGCAGGGATACGTTGGCAGGCAGAAAATGGCTGACGGCAGAGGGAAGCAATGCGACTCCATTGTTGGCAGCGATCAGTGCCAGCAAGGTGTGGATGTCCTCCGCGACGGCATGCGCTTTCGTTTTTATTTTATGGGCGATTAAAAAACTGTTTACCAACCCGGATAAACAAGGGGCTTTGGAGGGGCTAACCTGCAATAACTTTTGTGATGATAATAACTTAAAAACATCTGAATCAGAGCGTTGAAGGTTTTTCGATACGGCCAACATCAATGTTTCAGTTATGAGTAAACGGGAGTGTAGGTCTTCACAAACAGGCAGACGCAGGAAGCCGATATCAAGCTCACCATCAAGAAGCATCTGGCATTGAAGTGTAGACGGGAGATCTTTCAGCGAAATATCTATTGCCGGATGTACTTTACTAAAAGCATTCACCAACTCTGGTGCCAGTTGGTAAGAAGAAATTCCAAATCCTAAGCTCAATTTTTGAGAAGCAGCATGCCCGATGTTGGAAATATATTTCATAAAATCATTGTGTTGTTTCAGAAAGGTACTGCTGGCTGGATAAAGCTGTTTACCTTCCTCCGTAAGCTGCGCGCCATGACGTCCGCGCACAAAAAGGTTTACCCCAATCTTTCTTTCGAGCATCTGGATTTGCTTCGTTAAGGCCGGTTGGGTCAGGCATAAATCGGCCGCGGCAGCGCGATAATTTCCCTTATCGGCAAGCGTAATAAATGCGCGTATAAGCTTTATATCCATCTCACTCATTCCGTTCTGTTATCGAACCTGCCTATTTTTTGATTATACATTTTTTTTAGCTCAGGCAAGTATCAAGGCTTATAGGGCTAACAAGGTGAGAAACATGAGTAACAACAGAAAAATATCCGCCATATTATTCGATATGGATGGGGTGCTCGTGGATTCCCGGAGCGTGATTGAGAGGGCATGGCGCGAAGCGGCTGGCATGTATGGTGTCAGTATCACCGAAGATGACATTCATACTCATATTCACGGACAACCGGGTCCGCACACCATTCGGGCGCTGTTTGGCCATTTGCCTCCCGTGGATCAGCAGAAAGTACAGACTCACATTATTCATAGCGAAAATACGTCCGAGTGTGTGCCTGTTCCTGGCGTGGCCAAATTTGTCGGCAGATTATCGGCCGCTGGGATCCCTCTGGGAATTGTGACCAGCGGGTGGCGGTATAAAATCGATCGCGTTATAGCCTCTCTGAATGCGCAATCCTGCTTCTCCGTTATCGTTGAGCGGGATGATGTTAAGCGCGGAAAACCCTTCCCCGATCCCTATCTGCTTGCGGCTGAACGCCTGGGGCTTCCTCCCGCCGAGACGCTTGTTTTCGAAGATGCAAAAAGCGGTGTGACCGCGGCGGTGACTGCGGGCGCTCGCTGCGTGGGTATTGGCGGTGATGAGTTGCTTGCATGTGGTGCAGAATTCGTTGTTCCCGACTTTTCCGCTATAGAAACATTCACCTATGCGGGGGCACAAACGGTTATTTCGTTTACCCAAGACCACACGCTTTATATAGAAAGAAAATAAAAAAATGGCGCTCCGAAGAGCGCCAAATAACAGTCACAAGTTAGGGTTAAAACACATACATACTGCTGAGGGTTACAGTGGCATACAACGATGAAAATCTTATCCTTTTACCCCGCCGGCGGTGAGGCCATTGACCAGCCAGCGCTGAGCCAGCAGGAACACGACGGTAATCGGAATGGCTGAGAGCACGGCCGCAGCGGCAAAGTCGCCCCACAGATAGTTCTGCGGGTTGAGATACTGCTGCATGCCCACAGCCAGGGTGTAGCTGTTGACGTCGCGCAGCAGCAGCGAGGCAACCGGGACTTCGGTGATCGCGGCGATAAACGACAGAATAAAGACTACCGCCAGAATCGGTACCGACAGCGGCAACAGCACAAGGCGGAAGGCCTGCCATGGAGTTGCGCCATCCAGCGCCGCCGCTTCTTCCAGCGAGCCGTCGATAGTTTCGAAATAGCCTTTGATGGTCCACACGTGTAGCGCGATACCGCCCATGTAGGCGAAGATCACGCCGCCGTGGGTGTTCAGGCCGATAAACGGCACATACTGGCCCAGACGGTCAAACAGGGCATACAGCGCCACCAGAGAAAGCACCGCCGGGAACATCTGGAAAATCAGCATGCTTTTCAGCAATGTGGCTTTGCCCGGGAACTTCATGCGGGCGAAAGCGTAAGCACAGGTGGTGGAGAGCGCCACGATACCCACGGCGGTAATGCCTGCAATTTTAATCGAGTTCCAGAGCCACAACAGAACCGGGAACGGCGGTGGCGTGACGCGCCCATCAGCGTGCTCGACGCTAAAGCCCAGCGCCAGCTTCCAGTGCTCCCAGGAAATTTGATCCGGGATTAGGCTGCCGGTCGCGAAGTTGCCTTCGCGCAGGGAAATCGCCACCACCATCAGCAGGGGGAACATGATCGCGGCGATAAATATCAGCAGCAGCAGGTGCGTGATAAAGAGGCGCATCTTCTGGGATTTCGGTTGAACCATGGCCATTTCTCGAGCCCTCCTTAGTCAAATTTCATGCGCGTAGCTTTGAGATTGATAATCGCCAGCGCGCCTACCAGCAGGAAGATCAGCGTGGCAATCGCTGCCGCCAGGCCGAAGTCCTGACCGCCGCCGCCTTCAAAGGCAATGCGGTAGGTGTAGCTCACCAGTAAATCCGTATAGCCTGCTGGCGTGGTGGTGCCGAGCCTGTCCGGGCCACCGTTGGTCAACAGCTGAATCAGAACAAAGTTATTAAAATTAAAGGCGAAGCTGGCAATCATCAGCGGCGTCAGCGGCTTGATCAGCAGCGGCAGCGTGATTTTAAAGAAGTTCTGGAATGGGCCCGCGCCATCCATCGCCGAGGCTTCATACAGATCGTCCGGAATCGCTTTCAGCAGGCCCATGCACAGGATCATCATGTACGGGTAGCCGAGCCAGGTGTTGACGATGATGATCATCGAACGCGCGGTGGTCGGGTCGCTGAACCAGGCCGGCTTGATGCCAAACAGCGCGCTCAGCATCATATTGATCTCACCAAAGCTCTGGTTGAACAGCCCTTTGAAAATCAGAATCGAGATAAACGACGGCACGGCGTAGGGCAGAATCAACAGCACGCGGTAAATCGCTTTGCCTTTCAGGGATTCCCACTGCACAACGCAGGCCAGTACCATGCCGACCGCCACGGTCAGCAGCACGGTCAGAATAGAGAACACCACCGTCCAGACGAAAATCGCGAAGAACGGTTTTTGAATGCCTTCGTCGGTAAAGACGCGGGTAAAGTTGTCCCAGCCAATGCTGACGGTGTAGCCCGGGCTCAGCTTTTCATCGCCCCAGTTACCGTCGGCGTTGACCGACTGATAGAAACCGATTTGATTGTTAGCACGGTATTTCACGCCGCTTTGGTTGTTGGTCAGCTCGCCGTTTTCCCCTGCGGTATACAGAGGGCGCGTGCCCGAGAACTGACGCAGAGAGCTCATGATGACTTTGCTGTCATCGGGCAGGATCGCGGTCAGCTGATTCAGCGCCTGACGATTCTGGGTGATCACACGCAGATTACCGCGCTCGCCTTCCGGCAAGGCATCGGCTTCTTTCAGCGTGATTTTTTGCTCGCCGCCAAGCTTAAAGGCGTCGGAGACATAATTTTTACCGCTGTCGCCGTCGGTCAGCGCCAGCTTCCACTCATCGCCCGCCGGATACAGGCCAAAGTTAAACGCTTTGCCCGCCTGATAGGAGCGGTCCATCAGCACCTGCTGCGCACGTTCTTGCGTCAGTTGGTTGGTGCTGCTGTAGTTGGTAAAGGCAATCGCGATGGTGCAAATCAATGGGAACAGCACGAACAGGCCCATTCCGGCCATGCCCGGGTAGACGTAACGCCAGGCATAGGCTTTGCGATTGGCGAAGATATAAAGGCCAGCCGAGCTTAAAATCAGCGTCATGATGGCAAACAGGTACTCCCCCTGGGCGTACATCAACACAACAAGATAGCCAACCAGCAGGCCCAGCAGTCCAACGACGGACCACTTCAGCGTTTCGCTTTGCCACCAGTGACTCTTTTTAACGGCATCCATGGGGTTCTTCCTCTACAACGGTGGAAACTTAATGTCAGGTGGCGCTTCGCTAACCTGACCTACGGGGCAAACCGTAGAAGTAGGGCGGGTCAGCAAAGCGCCACCCGCCACAGTGCTTACTTGGTAATACGACTCTGAGCGTCCTTCAGTGCAGCATCCACGGTCTGACGGCCGCTGGCAGCGTTAATCACCGCGGTACGGGTGGCATACCAGAAGGCCGCCATCTGCGGGATGTTAGGCATAATTTCGCCGGTTTTGGCGTTCGCCATGGTGGCCGCGATGCGCGGATCTTTTTCCAGCTGTTCCTGGTATGTTTTCAGCGCCACGGCACCCAGCGGTTTGTCCTTGTTCACTTCCGCCAGACCGTCGTTGGTCAGCAGATAGTTTTCGAGGAACTCTTTCGCCAGCTCTTTGTTCGGGCTCGCCGCGTTGATGCCTGCGCTCAGCACGCCCACGAACGGTTTCGACGCTTTGCCTTTGAAGCTTGGCAGCAGCGTTACGCCGTAGTTGATTTTGCTCTTGTCGATGTTCGCCCATGCCCACGGACCGTTGATGGTCATCGCCGTGTCGCCCTTGTTGAAGGCGGCTTCAGCGATGGAGTAGTCGGTGTCTGCGTTCATGTGTTTGTTTTTGATCAGGTCAACCAGGAAGGTCAGACCCGCTTTCGCGCCAGCGTTGTCCACACCGACGTCCTTCACGTCGTATTTGCCGTTTTCAAACTTGAACGCGTATCCGCCGTCGGCGGCAATCAGCGGCCAGGTGAAGTACGGCTCTTGCAGGTTGAACATCAGCGCGGATTTACCCTTCGCCTTCAGCGTTTTATCCAGCGCCGGGATCTCTTCCCAGGTTTTCGGTGGGTTTGGCACCAGGTCTTTGTTGTAGATAAGCGACAGGGCTTCAACTGCAATCGGGTAGGCAATCAGCTTGCCGTTATAGCGTACCGCGTCCCAGGTGAACGGGTAGAGTTTGTCCTGGAAGGCTTTGTCCGGCGTCACTTCAGCCAGCAGGCCAGATTGCGCGTAGCCACCAAAACGGTCATGCGCCCAGAAGATGATGTCCGGGCCATCGCCGGTCGCCGCGACCTGCGGGAATTTCTCTTCCAGCTTGTCCGGGTGTTCGATGGTCACTTTGATGCCGGTGTCTTTCTCAAACTTTTTACCCACTTCGGCCAGGCCGTTATAGCCTTTGTCGCCGTTGATCCAGATAACCAGCTTGCCTTCCTCGATTTTGGCGAGGGCAGAGGCGGAAAACATCATCGTGGTCAATGCAGACAGCGCGAGGATGCGTGCGCCAGTTTTGATTTTCATATATCCCGTCCTATTTGGTGATGTGCTCGTGGATACGCCTGGTGGCTTTTACCCTGACGAGTTTCCTTTCTTAGCAACCTCTTTCCATCCTCCCCGACCCTACGCCCCACCGCGGCTTTTTGTGATCTCTCTTGCATAAAATTAAGTTATGAGTCCTGGCGCACACAAAACGACATCCAATTTTGCCGTCTGCATCACGCTTTTCAGCGAAGCCCGCCAGCCGCGCGGCCAGACTCACTTCTCTCATCCTCCCGTCTCCTCCCCCATCAAAAAGCCGAGGGGTGGAGGATTCACGAAAGTTATTGAACACGCATAGTCAGGCCATCTTGATTGTGTCAGTCAGTGACGAGTTGTAACGAAGGGAGAAGCGGATGGCGAGCGTACAGCTGCGAAATGTAACCAAAGCCTGGGGTGACGTGGTGGTGTCGAAAGACATCAATCTCGACATCCATGAGGGGGAGTTTGTGGTGTTTGTCGGGCCATCAGGCTGCGGTAAATCCACGCTGCTGCGTATGATCGCCGGACTTGAAACCATCACCAGCGGCGAGCTGATGATTGGTGACAAACGGATGAACGACACGCCGCCCGCAGAACGCGGCATCGGCATGGTGTTCCAGTCCTACGCCCTCTATCCCCATCTCTCTGTTGCAGAAAACATGTCTTTTGGCCTGAAGCTTGCGGGCGCGAAAAAAGACGTCATTAACCAGCGCGTGACTCAGGTGGCCGAAGTGCTGCAGCTGGCTCACCTGTTGGAGCGTAAGCCGAAAGCGCTCTCCGGTGGGCAGCGTCAGCGTGTGGCGATTGGTCGTACGCTGGTGGCGGAACCTCGCGTGTTCCTGTTGGACGAACCGCTCTCCAACCTTGATGCCGCGCTGCGCGTGCAGATGCGCATTGAGATTTCCCGTCTGCATAAGCGCCTGGGCCGCACGATGATTTACGTCACCCATGACCAGGTCGAAGCGATGACGCTGGCCGACAAAATCGTGGTGCTGGATGCCGGTCGCGTGGCGCAGGTCGGTAAACCGCTGGAACTGTATCACTACCCGGCAGACCGATTCGTCGCGGGCTTTATTGGCTCACCGAAGATGAATTTCCTGCCGGTGAAAGTCACCGCCACTGCCATTGAGCAAGTGCAGGTTGAACTCCCTAACCGTCAGCAGGTGTGGCTGCCGGTGGAAAGTACCGGCGTGCAGGTTGGCGCCAATATGTCGTTAGGTATTCGCCCTGAGCATCTTCTGCCAAGCGACATCGCCGATGTCACCCTGGAAGGTGAAGTTCAGGTTATCGAGCAACTCGGTCACGAAACGCAAATTCATATCCAGATCCCCGCCATCCGTCAAAACCTGGTCTACCGCCAGAACGACGTGGTGTTGGTAGAAGAGGGAGCCACATTCGCTATCGGTCTGCCGCCAGAGCGCTGCCATTTGTTCCGTGAGGATGGCTCTGCATGTCGTCGGCTGCACAAAGAACCGGGCGTTTAAATCCCATAACAAAAGAAAAGCAATGGTCTCAGGAGATAGAATGATGATTACTCTGCGCAAACTTCCACTGGCAATCGCCGTGACGGCAGGCATTTTGTCTGCACACGCAGGCGCCGTCGATTTTAAAGGTTACGCCCGTTCGGGGATTGGCTGGACCGGCAGCGGTGGTCCACAGCAGTGCTTCCAGGCGACAGGGGCACAGTCTAAATACCGTCTGGGTAACGAGTGCGAAACCTACGCCGAAATTAAATTAGGCCAGGAAGTTTGGAAAGAAGCGGACAAAAGCTTCTATTTCGACTCCAACATTGCCTACACCTCTCCACAGCTGAACGACTGGGAAAACGGAACAACACCGGCCATTCGTGAATTCAACGTGGTGGGTAAAAACCTGATTGATGCACTGCCAGGTGCCAACATGTGGGCCGGTAAGCGCTTCTACCAGCGTCATGACGTTCACATGATCGACTTCTACTACTGGGACATTTCAGGCCCAGGTGCGGGTCTTGAAAACATTGATGCCGGCATTGGTAAACTCTCCTTCGCCGCCACCCGTTCGACGGAAGCAGGGGGCTCTTCTGCCTTCGCCAGCAGCCAGCTGCGTGACTACACCGAACCGACCTCGAACGACGTCTTTGACGTGCGTTTAGGCCAGATGGAAATCAACCCAGGCGGTACGCTGGAGCTGGGTGTGGATTACGGCCATACCAACGTTAACGACGATTTCTACCTGCAGCCGCAGGCATCGAAAGATGGCTGGATGTTCACCGCAGAACATACTCAGAGCATGCTGAAAGGCTTTAACAAGTTTGTTGTTCAGTACGCAACAGACGCAATGACCTCTCAGGGTAAAGGCCAGTCTCAGGGCGCTGGTGTTGGTATCGGCAATGATGAAGACGGCAAACTGTTTGCTTACGGTATCAACAACAACGGCCACCTGCTGCGTGTTCTCGACCACGGTGCAATCTCTCTGGGCGACAGCTGGGACCTGATGTACGTCGGTATGTACCAGGACATCAGCTGGGATAACAACAACGGGACCCAGTGGTGGACCGTCGGTGTGCGCCCAATGTACAAATGGACGCCGATCATGAGCACCTTGCTGGAAGTGGGCTACGACAACGTCAAATCCCAGAATACCGGCGATACCAACAACCAGTACAAAATCACCCTGGCACAGCAGTGGCAGGCGGGTGACAGCATCTGGTCTCGTCCGGCACTGCGTGTCTTCGCGACCTACGCCAAGTGGAACGAGAAGTGGGGTTATGACACTTCCGGCAGCCCGGCAACCAACAGCACTGACTACAACTCCAACTTCGGTATGCAGACCGCTGGCCTTGGCCGTGGCGACAACGACGAGTGGAGCTTTGGTGCCCAGATGGAAATCTGGTGGTAAGCCATCGTTAATCTGAAGTAATGACCTAAAGGTGGGGGCGAAAGCCCCCTCCTGACTTAAGCGTCGCGCGCTATTGCCTGGCTACCGCTGCGCTGGAACCCTGAGGTGATAAAATGAAAATGAAGAAAAGTCTCGTTGCTCTTTGCCTGTCCGCGGGCCTGCTGGCAAGCGTACCGGCAGTCAGTTTCGCTGAAGTCAATTTCGTGCCACAGAACACCGCTGCAGCGCCTGCTATCCCAGCCTCTGCGTTACAGCAGCTGACCTGGATCCCGGTGGATACCGCCAATACCCAAAGCACCGATCTGGCGGGCGGTGGCCAACAGCTGAATGTCTCTGGCATCACTGGCCCGGTCGCCGCGTATAGCGTGCCCGCTAACATTGGTGAGTTGACCATTACGCTGACCAGCGAAGTGACAAAAGACGCCCGCGTTTATGCACCAAACGTGCTGATCCTTGATCAGAGCATGACGCCATCCGCGTACTTCCCAAGCAGCTATTTTGCCTATCAGGAGCCGGGCGTGATGAGCGCCAATCGCCTTGAAGGCGTGATGCGTCTTACGCCTGCGCTGGGCCAGCAGAAAATTTATGTGCTGGTCTTCACCACGCCACAGGATCTGCAAAAGACCACCACCATGGTTGATCCGGCCAAAGCCTATGCCAAAGGCAACGGTAACGCCGTTCCGGATATTCCCGACCCGATTGCCCGCCACACCACTGACGGGACGCTTAAGCTGAAAGTGAAAACGTCCTCGGGTTCCAGCGTGCTGGTCGGCCCACTGTTTGGCTCATCATCAACGGCTGCCCCAGTGACCGTCGGGAATACTGCTGCGCCGGTCTATAGTGCGCCAGCCGCACCTGCCGCCGCCCCGGTAGCGGCTGCAGCGGTGGCTGCACCGGCCGTTGTTTCCTCCGCGCCTGCGGCGAAGAGCGAACCGGTTCTGAATGACACCGAAAGCTATTTCAACAACGCCATTAAACAGGCGGTGAAGGAAGGCAATATCGATAAAGCCCTCAAATTGTTGAACGAAGCTGAACGCCTCGGTTCAACGTCTGCTCGTTCCACCTTTATTGGCGCTGTAAAAGGCAAGGGGTAACCGTCTCCCCGCAGTGCTGATGTTTGGCCCTCATGATTCGGTGCGTCCCTTCGGGCGCACCGTTTTTTCTGCGGCAATGGCGGGTGTTGCATCGCTGTTGCGCAGAAGATCGTATATTCCTCTTTCTTCCTCCCGTTAACGCTTTTCTACGATACAATGCCGCTAAGTTTTGTATCGGAGAGTCAGGCATGTCACACCCCGCGCTGGCGCAGCTGCGCGCGTTACGCTATTTCGCCACCCTGCCGGAACTCGATGCCGGGTTACGCGACTGGCTGCTGCTGGAAGATTCCATGACCAAACGCTTCGAGCAACAGGGCAAACAAGTGACCGTGACCCTGGTCCGTGAAGGTTTTGTCGGGCAGGAAGAGGTGACGGAAGAATTGTCGCTGCTCCCTGCGGAACCGCACTACTGGCTGCGGGAAATTTTACTCTGCGCCGATGGCGTGCCCTGGCTTGCCGGACGTACCGTGGTGCCTGAATCCACCCTGAGTGGGCCAGAGCTACGGTTGCAACAGCTGGGTGATACCCCGCTTGGGCGCTACCTGTTTACGTCATCTACATTATCCCGTGATTTTATTGAAATTGGTCATGATGCAGCGCTGTGGGGGCGTCGTTCCCGCCTGCGGCTGAGTGGAAAACCGCTGCTCCTGACGGAGCTGTTTTTACCTGCATCACCGCTGTATTGAGAGGAAGAAAGAATGGAGAGGAGTCTGACGCAGAATAAGCTGCTGGCCTTCCACCGCCTGATGCGCACTGATAAGCCCATCGGCGCGCTGCTGTTGCTTTGGCCCACCCTTTGGGCGCTGTGGGTTGCAACACCCGGCGTCCCGCCGCTGTGGATCCTGGCCGTGTTCGTGGCTGGCGTCTGGCTGATGCGTGCCGCGGGCTGCGTGGTGAATGACTACGCAGACCGGAAATTTGATGGTCACGTGAAACGCACGGCGCACCGCCCGCTGCCGAGTGGCGATGTCAGCGAAAAAGAGGCACGTGGCCTGTTTGTGGTGCTGGTGCTGCTTTCCTTCCTGCTGGTGCTGACGCTGAACAAGATGACCATCCTGCTGTCCGTTGCCGGGTTGGTGCTGGCGTGGGTGTATCCGTTTATGAAGCGCTACACCCATCTGCCGCAGGTGGTGCTGGGCGCGGCGTTTGGCTGGTCGATTCCGATGGCGTACGCCGCCGTCAGTGAAGCGTTGCCGCTGAGTTGCTGGCTGATGTTCTTAGCCAACATTTGTTGGGCCGTGGCGTACGACACGCAGTACGCGATGGTCGATCGCGACGACGACGTGAAAATTGGCATCAAGTCCACGGCAATTCTGTTCGGTAAAAACGACAAACTGATTATCGGCATTTTGCAGGTGGTGGTACTGGCGCTGATGGCGACGGTAGGCTGGCTGAGCGGGCTGAACTGGGCGTTTTACTGGTCGCTGTTCATCGCCGGGGCGCTGTTTGTTTACCAGCAGAAGCTGATTAAAAACCGCGAGCGCGATGCCTGCTTTAAAGCCTTTATGAACAACAACTACGTCGGGCTGGTGCTGTTTATCGGTCTGGCGATGAGCTATCTTGCCTGAATCACAGGCCCTGTTCGTCACTGACAGGGCCTTTCTTTTTTCTTCCCTTTTATTCCACTCATCAGCCGATAATCCGCCTCAAAAATGCCTTTTGGTTTACATAAATAAGCCTGCCGGGCTTATTCTCTGGACTCTGCAAACCAAACGTATGAGCGACGCTGAACACCTCATACTTAGATCGTAGAATCTTAAAGATTTGTCAAAATACGTATATAGTTGTAAAGCATTTTGGCCGCTTTTTTTCATAATGAACCTGCTGGCGGTTAATTGACGAAATTAATTTCCCGGCGATAGTGTACCTGAGTAAATTTTAGCAATTTTTATATCCTTGCCGCAGGCATCGTTCCGTCTGTGGTGCAAATACCTACTATATACAGCAATGGGATTGAAAAATGAAAAAAGTCTATCTGGGTTTATTACTCTCCACGGCGTTATTTGGTATTAATGCTGCGAATGCAACGGTAACACTGAATGGTGGTACGGTTAATTTCAAAGGTTATGTTCTGCAGTCCTCCTGCACAATCTCCTATGACGGGGCAAACGGCCAGACTGTTTATTTGCCGGTGACTCAGGCTTCCGATTGGGGCCTCACTGACACCAGTAATAAAACAAAAGCATTTTCAATTAAATTAAAAGATTGTGCGAACGATGGCGATCTGAAAAACTTTACTGAACCAGACGTTTATCGCAAAATAAGCTGGGACGTTAACAGCGGGATGTGGGCAGCGAAGAATGGGATTGGCCCGTTGAACCTGATTAGAAACACTGGCAGCGCAATTAACGTCTCTATTTATCTGAAAGATACCGACACTGCTACTAACCCTTCTGGTGCGGTGACTGCCAGCAATACTAATTTCAGAGCCTCAGTAGCAGACAGTGATACTTATAATTTTGAGGCCGGCTATTCTAAAACGGCGTCTCTGCTCCCTCCAGGTTCAGGCAGCGTAAGCGGCTCTGCCACCTTTAACGTTATTTACGAATAATGTTTCATGGCGGCGAGTTATTCGCCGCCATTTTTCTTTCTGCTCAACACCCACCGCATTCGTTTCTATTGAGGGTCCTCAATGAAATATTTATTTGCAGCAATGGCCGTTATGTATATTTCTCCTGTGCTGGCCGATAATATTGTTATTAACGGCAACCGTTTTGTTTATCCGCAATCTGAAAAAGAAATCACCGTGCAGTTAACGAATACCTCTGCGCGCCCGGCTCTGGCCCAGGTGTGGCTGGATAACGGTGACCCGAATGTTTCGCCGGAGAAGATCAGCACGCCGTTCGTCATTACTCCCCCAATTTCGAGGATTGACGGGCAAGGCGGGCAGTCCATCCGTATCCGCCTGTCTTCAGCCACCACGCTGCCTGCCAATAAAGAGTCGCTATGGTGGCTTAATGTGTTGGATATCCCCGCAGCAGTCAAAAAAGCAGGGCCGGAATCTGGTGGTGAGTTACAGATGGCGATTCGGTCACGCCTGAAATTTATCTATCGTCCAACCGGTTTGAATGGGCGTGAACAGGCGGCCGAAAAACTCATTCTGAAAGGGTCAGGAAATACCATAACGGTGTCTAACCCGACACCTTTTTATATTACCGTGGTGGCCTTTGTTCCTGATCATGCGAAAGCGCTGAATAGCGATGCGGTGATGCTGGAACCGGAATCCACGAAGCAAGTCACGTTCCGCTCAGCCGTTCATACTGGCGATCAGCTCTCTTTGATAGAGATTAATGACTTTGGCGGTACCAATAAATTTAAAGCTAAAGTCATTTAATCCCGAAATAAATACTGCTGTGCGAAAATAACCCCCGCGGTGCCGTAGGGTATTTGTCTGTCTTTAAGAAAAAAATGGACGATACGATGATTAAGCGGAATGCTATTTTCATTCTCTTTATCGGCGTCACCCCTGCGGTTTGCCATGCGGAAGGTGAGGGGGCTGAGGGAGACCCTGAATACACCTTTAACAGTAATTTTTTGGTGGGCGCCAGCAACCAAACGGATTTAAAACGCTTCGATACCACCAGTTTACAAGCGGGGACATATTCCGTTGATGTCTATAATAATGATGAATGGAAAGGGAAATTCGATCTGAAGGTCACCCGCGATGAAAAAGGCCACGCGGGTGTCTGTTATACCCGTCAAATGCTGGATGAGTTTGGTATCGATGTGACACAGCTCGACAAAGAAAAAAATGCAGATGAAAACTATTGCGGGCGTTTAAGCGCCTGGAGTCATGAGCCTACATTGCAGGATACTTTTAGCTCGGCACAGTTGCGTCTTACGCTTAGCGTGCCGCAAAAATTCGAAAATGAGCAATATAAAGGTTATGTCGCCCCGGCCCTTTGGGATAAAGGGATCCCCGCGCTGAATATCAATTATACCGCTAACTACTATGATATTTTGCAATCCGAAAACGGGGGCAAAGGTCAAAATGCTTATTTGGGCGTACAGGCTTTTCTTTCCTATGCCGGATGGCAGTTACACCATAGCGGTAATGCCAATTGGACCGATAAAGAGGGGGCCAAGTGGACCAGCAACCAAACTATTCTTACGCGCCCTCTGGCGCCCATAAAATCCCTGTTATCGCTGGGCCAGTTTGGGTCCAATGGCGATTCTTTTGATTCCGTGAATTTGCTGGGTGCCAGCCTTGCCACTAATAGCAAAATGTATCCGGACAATATGGTCAATTACGCACCGGTAATTAACGGTGTGGCTGAAACGAATGCCCTGGTGACCGTCTACCAGAACAATAACCTTATCTATCAAACCACCGTGGCCCCAGGTCCTTTTAGTCTGAATAACGTTTATCCCTCTGGGGTCGGCAACGATTTAATCGTGACGGTGCACGAAGCCGATGGGCGTGAGAAAACATTCTCCGTTCCGTACAACGCGGTGGTGAAACTGCTTCATCCGGGGATGAGCGACTATTCATTAACCCTGGGCCAGGCCAATGATGACAGCTTAAAGAACAAGCCGCTTATTGGCGTTGGCAGCTTACGCTACGGCCTGAATAACACCTTCACGGTCTACGGTGGGGTGAGCGGTTTTAATGACTACCAGGCGGCACAGGCCGGTGTCGGCATGAATACGGTTGTTGGAGGGCTCGCGCTGGATGTGACTCAGGCAAAGGCGCACTTAAGCCCCTCTGCGGCTTCTGGCCAGCAGTACCGCCTGATGTTCAACCGGCAGTTTGCCGGCACGGGTACGGGGATCAGCGTCCAGCTTAGCCAGGCAACGGAAAATTACTATTCACTGCCCAGCGCGCTGTACATCATCGATCAGCAAAAGCGGGGGATGTATGGCGAATATCAGCCGGAAAAAACCGATCTCAGCATCATGCTCAACCAGCAACTACCTGAAGGATGGGGAAGCCTGTATCTCTCGGGATCGTTCAGTCGTTACTGGCACCGCCCCGGCACCGAAGAGCAGTACTCCGTGGGCTATGGCAATACCTGGGGAAGATTGAATTGGGGGATCAACCTGCAGCGTGTGTACTCCACGCCAAGTGGTTTCTCAGCATCCGGAAGCGACTCTACACTGACCAACGGTCTTGCGCCAACGCAGCGTAAAAAAGACGATACCATTTCGTTGAATTTCAGCTATCCCCTCTCTTTCGGCAGTGACCGATCGGCTTCCGTCTCGTCTAACACCACATTTAAAAACGGGTCGTTTGACAACACTCAGGTGGGATTGAACGGCTCGCTTAACAAGGACAATACGCTGCTGTACGGGGTGACCAGCAGTGTCGACCAGAGCCACAATTATGATGTCGGGCTGAACGGGAACTACATTGCACCGTGGTCTTCGCTGTCCGCCAGCTACAGCTATGGCAATACCTATCAGCAAATCGGTGCCGGGGCCAACGGCGCGGTGGGGCTGCATTCCAAAGGCCTAACATTCACTTCAGAAATGGGGTCGATGATGACGCTGGTCGAGGCGAAAGGGGCTGAAGGCGCGGCGATCGTGGGGTCCACCACGCGCATCGACAGCCACGGCTATGCGCTGGTGTCTGCCCTGCAGCCTTACCGGATGAATAACATTGAAGTGGATATGAAGGGCGCCCCTGATGATGTGAGCTTTGATTCGACCAGTGCCCAAATTGCCCCTTATGAAGGCAGCATGACCAAAGTCATTTTTAATACCAAAGTGGCGAAAACCCGAATCCTGGTCGCTCACCGACCGGGCAATATCGCCCTGCCATTTGGGGCGGAGATCACCGATGAAACCGGAGGGTCGATTGGGTTTGTTGGACAGGGAAGCAGTCTGTTTATCAGCAGTGACACCGCCAAACGAGGCCGTATCGGTTGGGAGGGCGGTCAGTGTGAAGTGAATCTGGTTCCCGTGACGGTTAAGGAGCTGCTATGTCTCTGAGTCGTTTTCTGTCCCGACTGCTGTTCCTCGTGCTGCTCGGGTGCGGTGTCGCTCATGCTGAATGTTATTCGCTCACCGGAAGCTCGTCTGATTCGGCGCTGTTTATGGATATTGGCAGAGTGATTGTTGATGCGGATGCCCCTACAGGCTCGGTGCTGGCGACAAGAAGCTGGACGCTGCGTAATGTCAGCACCAGCTATCGTTGCTCGGGAAGCAATCAGTTTGACGCCAGAGTCATGATGCCCGGCAGTCAGGATGCGGGTAACGGTGTCTGGTCCACGAATATTCCCGGTATTGGCTTACGCTTCACGCTGAAAAACAATGTCGGCATGCCGCTATCGTATAACGGCCAAATGAACCTGAATTCGGGCTCCAGCACGGATGTCACGATGAAGAATGCCACCTTCACGCTGGAAGTGGTGAAAACTGCCTTGCTCTCTGGCAGTGGTCAGGTTGCTCCCGGGCAATATACGACCTTCGGCAACACGCTGTCTGGCACGCCGTTGTTTACGACGTGGCTGCGCGGAAATTCTCTGACCATTGTGTCACCCTCCTGTCGCGTGAGTAATACGATGAATTTTCATGTCGATCTGGGCAACGTGTCCTTCTCTGAATTTAAGGGCCCAGGCAGCACCACGGGAGGACGCGATTTTTCCATCAAGCTGCAGTGTCCTGGCGGGGCGGGTGTTGCAGGCACTCGGGTCAATCTGACGTTTGACGGGAATCTGGCAGAAAATACCACGGTCGCACAGGGGGTACTAAGAAATGAACAGCAAGGAATGAACGTCGCCACCGGTATCGGTGTGCAGGTACTTGATATGAAACATCAGCTTATCGAGTTCCGCAAAGCTAACCCTGTCGCCATCTTAAACAGCGAGGCGATGCAGTTCCTGAACCTGTCTTACTTTGCCCGTTACTATCAGTACTTGCCTAAGGCGTCAGCCGGGGTAGTGCAGTCCCATATGGTGTTCAGTATCAGCTACGATTGAAGAAAAAAGTCGGTGTTTTCGCTGGCACGCCGTTCAATGCCAGTGAAGTCTATTTTCTTAAGATGAATAAGCTCTATTTGGTGCTCGTTATTTTTTATAAAGCAGCGCTATCTCTTGCGGTAATGGATATGTCCATATTTATGCGGAGTCTGTCCATGGTTATTATTAATATGGAAATTAACAGCTGTAACGAATATATTCTCCTCCTCTCCATTCAATGTTTAAAAAACGTAATCATATTTTGCTTTCATCGCTTTGACAGTGTTTAGGTTGCTGTCTACCATCTCAATGAGTATCCACTGAAGTCCAAGCAGTTGTTATCCACGGCAAAAATACGTCAGCCTTCGAGCGGTTGATTGGTTTGCGTTGCTAGCCAATAACCAGCTGAATCTACTATAAAAATAGATTTTTTAAGATGAGAGAAGGATTACAAAAATGTCTGATGGCTTACACAGCCCTGTACCGCCAGTGTCTGTCTGCTTTTTAACTGAACCTTCATTACAGGCACAGGCATTTATTACCGTATTGCAAAAAGAGACCCTCATTCCGATACAGATCCATAATATACATAATCCTTTACCTGAAATGCTTCCGGCAGGAACGCTGGTACTCTTTGATACGGTCTCAGCGAATAAACGCCTGAGTACCTTCTGGCAAAACACGCTGCGTAAACAGATTCATCCGATTAAAGTTTTATTAATGAATATTGATGACCGCGAACGTGGAAAGACACTCAGCGAATGGCCGTCGTTGTCCGATATATTCTACCGTTCTGACTCGCAATTACATGTGCATGCCAGGATAAAGGAAACCGTGAATACCTGTCGTCACATTCTGCATGACCTGACCACGCATCTGTTCCCGTCCCCACAAAGAGATGCAGCATCCGCAGAAGAGGGTGAGCAACTGACCGTACGTGAAAAGCAAATCCTCAGGAAGCTGTGTGAAGGCGCAACGAACAGTGATATCGCCTGCTCGCTATTTATCAGCGAACATACGGTGAGAACCCATATTTATAACCTTTTCAAGAAAATAAAGGTGAAAAACCGCACCCAGGCCGTGTTCTGGGCGGCAGATAAACTTGAGGATAATGAAAGTCAGGAGACCTACTCTTAAATCGTGGCTGTGCTCCGCCGGGTGTCCCATTTCGCCAGTGGCAAGAATGGGCACCCGGTTTTAATCCTTTGCTTCCCGAGAATAGCGACTTAATTCACGGCCTGGCCCGGCTCCTGGGGGTTTTCTTCACCTTTGCGACGACGCCAGCTGAACGCATAATGATAATGCGGCTCCGTAAGCAGATATTCCGGCGAGACGCTCGGACTCCACGAATCATCCCCGCCGACGCCCATATGAAAACCGTTGATCGTCAGCCAGCTTCCAGGCTCCTCATTGATCAGATGGCGATGCGAGGTATCCCGCAACTGCTGCTGACTGTAGCGGCTGAGCGTGAAGTGGAAATTGCCGCGCCAGAGGTTATCGCCATATTCCAGGCGTTGCGTGTCACAGCGCAGACCATTTTCTGAGGGGAATACGTACGGCGTATACAGCGCCTCCAGCGGCCGCTGCCATTGGTCGATCATGGCCGACTGCTTACGGTCCGGATAGTTTTCATGCGGCCCACGACCCAACCAGCGCACCGCTGGATTCACCTCTTTCAACTGACAGCTCAGGGCGATACAGGCGGGTGTCGGGATCCCAAAGGCGACGTCCACATCCACGGTAATGTGCAGCTCGCCGTGGCGGTCGATGCGGAAGTGTTTACGGGAGACAAACAGCGTTTTTCCGTGGTGCTGCCAGCGATGCGTGGTGCAAACCAGAACGTCGCTTTCCAGCTTGTGCGCGTCGCACGCCAGCCGTTCAGCGTCCATTTCATACATGCCTGCGGCTTTCCAGCGTTCCACCCAGGCATTGGGGTCGATACGTGTCGCTTCACTCACGCCGATATCGTTATCCAGCGGTGCACGGGTGAAAACATCCTGAAGCGGGGAGAGCAGGGTTTCTTCACCGTTTTTCCACCACTGTACCAACAGACCGCTGTCACGGTGGAAGGACCAACGCTGGTCCTTATGGGTGATATCAATGAACTGCGGCGTGATGGCTAACTGCGGCGCTTCACCCTGCTCAGGGTTTGTTTCCACGAGTAACATCCCAGGCAACTGCCACTGATCCCATGCGCAGATGTGCCCGGCTTCTGACCACGGCGTGGCGTTGATTTGCTGTACCTGCACCGTGAGCCAGACGTCACCAGACCCGGTGATGTCTGGCAGCGAATCGAACGCTATCGTTTGTTTGCCTTGTGGGGCGATGTCCAGAGGGATCTCGCCGGAGGCCAGCACATTGCCGGTCTGTTTCACGGTCCAAAGCAGTCGTTCATTCTCGCTGTGGCGGAACAGGTATTCGCTGGTGATTTCAAGCTTCATCGGCGCTTCACGCAGCAGGGTGAACTGGAAAAACTGCTGTGCCTGTTGCGCTTCAAACAGCGCCGGGTGCGGCGTCCGGTCGGCAAAGACCAGACCGTTCATGCAGAACTGGCGGTCGTTTGGCGTATCGCCAAAATCGCCACCGTAGGCGCTGAACGGCTTACCGCTGTCGTCATATTTGAGCAGCGACTGGTCGACCCAGTCCCAAACAAATCCCCCCTGAAGACGCGGATGCTTGCGAAACGCCGCCCAATATTTGTGGAAACCGCCAAAGCTGTTACCCATGGCATGCGCGTATTCGCAGAGGATCAGGGGGCGATCTTCATCTGGCAGACCGATCCACTTCTTGATCGACCATTTTGGGACGGCCGGGAAAGGCTGATCCTGATCGACGCGGGCGTACATCGGGCAGATGATATCGGTAGCGGCACTGTCAGCGCCGCCGCCTTCATACTGCACCGGGCGGGTCGGGTCATTCGATTTTATCCACTGATACAGTGCGTCGTGGTTGCTCCCGTGACCTGATTCGTTGCCAAGCGACCAGATGATGATTGACGGGTGGTTGCGATCGCGTTGAACCATGCGCGTGACACGCTCTGTCATCGCAGGCAGCCAGGCCGGATCGTCCGTTAGCCGGTTCATGGGCACCATGCCGTGGGTTTCGATGTTCGCTTCGTCCACCACGTACAGACCGTACTGGTCGCAGAGGCGATACCACAACGGATGGTTGGGATAGTGCGAGCAGCGCACGGCGTTAAAGTTATGCTGTTTCATCAACAGGATATCCTGACGCATGGTCTCACGGTCCATCACCTGACCGTTGAGCGGGTGATGCTCGTGGCGGTTGGTCCCGCGGATCAACAAGGGTTTGCCGTTGAGTTTTAGCAGCCCTTTGTCGATCCCGACTTTACGAAAACCCACGTCGCAGGCTTCTGCTTCAATGACGCTGCCGGTGCTGTCTTTTAAAATGACCACTGCGCGGTACAGGTTGGGGATTTCCGCACTCCACAGCAGCGGACTTTCTATCGTCATGCGTACTGTCGTTTTGTCACCGTAGGCACCGCGCTCATCAATTATTTCGCTGCCCATCGCTTGCTGCTTTTCGGCGATCAGTTCGCTGCCTTTCCATAGCTGAACCGCAATCGCTGTTTGCGCATGCGGTTCGCCCTTTATCTGAACGTTTGTTTCCAGCACTGCGCGGGTGAAATCGTCATTGAGGTGCGTCGCGACCTGCATATCGCCGAGGTGCGTGGCGGGCTTATGCAGCAGGGAAACATCGCGGAAAATACCGCTCATCCGCCACATATCCTGATCTTCCAGATAAGTGCCGTCGCTCCAGCGCAACACCAGTACCGCGATGCGGTTTTCCCCGCTAACCAGTACGTCGCTCAGATCAAATTCATGCGGCAGGCGGCTGTCCTGGGCGTAGCCAATCCAGTGCCCGTTGCACCACAGATGAAAGGCGGAATTCACGCCATCGAAAATGATGCGGGTTTGCCCTGACGAGAGCCATGATGCGTCAACATTGAATGTGAGCGAATAACATCCGGTGGCATTGTCCTGCGGCACAAACGGAGGATTCACCGGAATCGGGTAAGTGACGTTGGTGTAAATTGGCGCATCGTAACCCAGCATTTGCCAGTTTGACGGCACGCGCACGCCATCAGCCTCCTGTAGATCCTGTGTGACCCAGCTTTCAGGAACCGCTTCCGGGCGGTGGAAATAGCTGAATGTCCATTCGCCATTCAGGCTGCGTAGTTGTGCAGAAGGTGAATCATCACGGGCCTGATCTGCGGTTCGCCAACTGCTGAATGGCGGATGTGCGGCGAGTTGATTCAGGTGAGTGACGGCGGGATTTTCCCAGTCCCGGCGGCCAAGAATGGCGGCCAGGGTTGCGGCGGAGGTACCTGCTTTGATAGCCATAAGGGGATCTCTAAAGTGTTTTGTTATTCGCTCACAATTTAGAGAAATATGCGTTTTCCCCTTCAGGGTGTAAAGCTGCAGGACGGGATTCAGTGATGCTGTTCACAAACTAGCCGAGTTTTGCCACCTGCTGAGCAAGTGCTGACAGGGCCTTTGCCAGTTCCTGAGCCTGTGGTTTTTTACCTGCGGGAACCGCGGTGGTTTTGCGAGTCACCAGCGTGACGGGAAGAACCTGTGATGCCGGAGGCACGTCGGGCTGATGGATGAGTTCAATCAGGCGATTGACGCTGGCCTGCCCGAGCATTTTGAAATCCTGCTTGATTGTCGTCAGCGGCGGAATAAAGAAAGCGCTGTCTTCGGTATCGTCATAACCGACAACCGAGACGTCCGTCGGTACGGAGAGGCCCTGTTCGGAGAATGCGCGTAACGCACCCAACGCCATTTGGTCATTCGCCACAAGCAGAGCGCCAGGCATACTTCCTTCCTGCAACAGCCGGGAAACCTGTTCGTAACCGGAACGTGAGCTCCAGTCGCCTTCCAGGATGGCTGTCGCTTCCAACTGATGCAGGCCGAGTCGGTGTTGCCAGCCTTCAAAGCGCAGACGCGCGGAGATGGAACTTTGTGGCCCGTTAAGCAGTGCGATGTTTTGATGCCCCAGCGCCAACAGATGCTCAACGCCCAGCTGTGCGCCTTCGTCAGGAGAGAACACGGTGGAATGGACGGCAAGTGCAGGCGACACATCCAGGAACAGCACAGGCACATCGCCGCAGAGGGTTTGTAGCGCGCGGACTTCATCGTTTTCCAACGGGATATTGACGATCAGCCCATCCACGCGTTGCGAGAGCAGGCTCTGCACCGCGGCTTTGCTGGCATCGAATCCCGGCGCTTCAAGCATCGACATCACCACGCTGAACTGCATTTTCCCCGCCTGCGTTTTCACGGCAGCGGCGATTTGCGAGGGGGCGTGGAGAGAGAGCGTGGTGGTCACGAGGCCGAGCGTTTGGCTGAGTTTTCCGGCAAGCTGTTGGGCCACCCGGTTCGGAACGTAGTTCAGCGCCGCCATTGCCACTTCGACTTTCTGGCGAGTTTTTTCGGACACATGCGCGGCATCGTTGATAACACGCGATACCGTCTGGTAGGAAACCCCGGCAGCGCTTGCCACATCGTATAACGTGATTGATTTGGGTTTCATACCGGATACCTTGCAGTGCATGTCGTCGGCGTAGTCTACACGCGAAGATCCCGGAAGTAGAACTCTCTGTCTCTGTCCGTGATGGCTCTGATGACTTTGCAGGGAACGCCTGCCGCCACGACGTTGGGCGGAATATCCCGGGTCACGACGCTGCCTGAGCCAATCACGCTGTTTTCGCCGATGGTCACGCCAGGGTTAATCACCGCATTGCTGCCGATCCACACGTTGTCCCCAATGGTGATAGGAAAGGCATACTTCAACCCGGTTTTTTTAAGCTCAGGATGCACAGGGTGACCGGTGGCGGTGAACGTCACATTGGGCGCAATCAGTACGTCATTGCCAATTGTGACGTGGTTGTCATCGATAATCGTCAGATTAACGTTGGCGAAAAAGTTCTCGCCGATGAAGATATTGCTGCCGTAGGCGAAGTGAAGAGGAGGCTCAATCCAGGCGTTAGCGCCGACTTTGCCAAACATGGCGCGGATCAGTTCCAGTCTTTTTTCAATTTCTGAGGGGCGGGTGTGATTAAAATCGTACATCAATTCTTTGCCGCGCAGTCGCTCTTCTGGCAGGCCTTCACACATATCCGTAAACAGCATGCCGTTGGCAATGTTTTCTCTCATCGACATGATGGGCTCCTCTGTCCCGTGGCGTGGAGCTCATTTATGGCGATAATTCCTCATTCTTGCAAGTACTTAAAATGAAAAAAGCCAGGTTGCCCTGGCTTTTTTTTAACCGCGTTTTGTCAGGCGTCCTGACTGGCACTTTCGATCGTCAGACGCACGTCGGAGGTAATCAGCTCCGCCAGCATCTGGTAGATTTTCAGTGTTTCAGCCGGTTCTGCATCACCGGTATCGCTGATAAAGCCTTCGTCACGCAGCGTCAGCACCAGACAGCTGAACACGGCCTTGTCGAAGAACTCCGGCGCGTTGATGCCGTGCAGTACCGAGAGGCGCTGTGCGACGGTGCGGCTCTCTTTTTCCAGCGTGCTGCGGTTGATCGACGGATTCGCGCTCAGCAACCAGAAGGTGATGGCGTAGCGCTGCAGCGTCTCGCGCGCGCCGGCCGCCAGCAGCTGCAGGGTCCGGGAGTGCGATGGATTAATGCTGACGTCGTCATTCTCCAGCGTAACCAGCCCCTGACGCTGCATTTCTGCCAGCAGCAGATCGATAACTCCCGCCAGCTCTGCTTTTTCCCAACGCAGGAACAGCTCGGCTTTCAGCATCGGGTAAATCATCTCGACGTGAGACACCATTTCCGCACGTGACATCTTGCGATGCTGAGTGACAATCGCCGCCAGCAGGGACGGGATCATCAGCATGTGCGTGATGTTATTGCGGTAATAGGTCATCAGCACCGCCTGCTCGCGTGGCAGGATGATGATATCGCCAATGGTGTCCTTCTCGACTTCGAACTTGTTCATCTGCAGCGCATGATCGATAAGTTCGCTGGCGCTCAGTGCAGGGACAGTGGCATCGGCCGAATAAGGTACGTTGCGCATCAGCTGCAGGTAGCACTCTAACTGCTGTGTCAGTTGTTCGCGGGTCAGTGAACGCTGACGAGAGGCCAACAGCGCCGTCACACACAGGTTCATGGCGTTTGCCGCGCCCGCATTGTTGATACGCACCATCAGATCTTCGGCGATGTTGTTCACCGTTGGCGTCAGCCACGCCGGACGAATGGCTTCAATGGGATCGATAGACTCACGCCATTCTGGCACGTGCTGATTGAGGTAGGTCATCAGCGGCAGCGGTTCGCCAAAGTTGACGTAGCCCTGACCCAGGTTGCGCAGCTTGCTCAGGCCTTTCAGCATCTGCGGCAGGCTCTCTTTCTCTTTGGTCGCACCGCGCAGCTCTTTCGCGTAGGTCCCCACTTCCATCACGTGCTCGTAGCCGATATAAATCGGCACCAGGGTGATCGGACGCGTGCCACCGCGCAGCATCGCCTGAATGGTCATCGACAGGGTGCCGGTTTTGGGATCGAGCAGACGGCCGGTACGGGAACGCCCACCTTCCACAAAGTATTCAACGGAATAGCCGCGGCTGAACAGTTCGCCAAGGTATTCACGGAACACCGTGGAGTAGAGCTTGTTGCCCTTAAAGGTGCGGCGAATAAAGAACGCGCCCAGGCGACGGAAAATCGGACCGGCTGGCCAGAAGTTCAGGTTGATACCGGCGGCGATATGCGGCGGCACCAGACCCTGGTGATACAGCACATAGGAGAGCAGCATGTAGTCCATGTGGCTGCGGTGGCAGGGGACATAGACAATTTCATGGCCGTCGTGAGCCAGTTGGCGCACACGCTCAGCGTTATGCACGTTGATCCCCTGATAAAGGCGGTTCCACGTAAAGCTGAGAATACGGTCGGTCAGACGAATCATCTCGTAGGAGAAGTTCGCGGCGATCTCTTCCATCAGCGCAATCGCGTTCTGCTGCGCCTTCTCGTGAGAGATTTTCTTGCTGCGTGCTTCGTCTTCCACGGCACGGGCAATCGCTTTTGACGCCAGCAGCTTGTTAAACAAGTCCTGGCGCGCAGGTAGGCGTGGACCCACGGCCGCCAGACGCTGACGAGCGAAGTGAGTGCGCGCTACGCGAGCCAATTTTTGGGCGATGATTTTGTCGGTACCGTGCTCTGTTGCCATTCGGCGCAGAGAGACGGACGGCGAGAAGCGGACAAAACTGTCGCGTCCAAGCCAGATAACCGCAAAGAATTTCTGAATGCCGTTCATCATGCGCAGCGGCGGATTGACTTCGCCCTTTTCGCGGCCCGGTGAGCGACCAAACATCACTGAAACGGGCACCATCTGCACGTCAAGATCCGGATTGCTGCGGTGCAAATCCAGATAGTTATGGAACAGCTTGATGGACTCTTCTTTCGGCGTGTAATACGTGAACGCGCGCGGCCCGCCGTGAATGAACACGTAGCGCGGCAGTTCGGTTCCGTCGATCTCCAGCGGCTCCAGGGGGTCCGGAAGATCGTGCGCCAGACACTGGGCGCGTAACGTCAGCAGGTCTGCCTTCGAGTTATAAGGCAGAACATACATAATCGGGCGTGAGGTATCGAGTCCAAGTTCCTGGGCAGGATTTGCCGGAATGGACTTGCTTTTTACCAGCACGCTTAATGGTAAATTCAGTAATTTGTAGTAAATTCGTGGCCAGCCAGACATAAACGATGTAAAGCCTCTGGTTAATCATGCAAATGCGCCGCAAGGATAACAGAAAGTGCACAGAATATCTGTTCTACCGCTTTCGGCGCGCAGTGACATTGACGCTAAATAAATAAAAAGGTTCTTTTGATGGCCAATAATACCACCGGGCTAACCCGAATCATCAAGGCGGCAGGCTATTCCTGGAAAGGCTTCCGCGCAGCATGGAAAAACGAAGCAGCTTTTCGCCAGGAAGGTACCGCTGCCATTATCGCCGTCATCATTGCCTGCTGGCTGGATGTCGACGCTATTACCCGGGTTTTACTGATTGGCTCGGTGCTTCTGGTGATGATAGTTGAAATTTTAAACAGTGCGATTGAAGCGGTCGTCGACCGTATCGGCAGCGAGCATCACGAACTGTCCGGACGAGCAAAAGATATGGGCTCTGCGGCGGTGCTGCTGTCGATTTTTGTTGCTCTCATTACCTGGGGTGTCCTGCTCTGGTCGCATTTCCACTAACCGAAACGGAAATTCGCAACCGTCTGGTTTTTTGTGCGTTTTGTGGTTCCAAAATCACCATTGACTGTATATACTCACAGCATAACTGTATATACACCCAGGGGGCGGAATGAAAGCGTTAACGACCAGGCAGCAAGAGGTGTTTGATCTCATCCGGGATCACATCAGCCAGACGGGCATGCCACCCACGCGTGCGGAAATCGCGCAGCGTCTGGGGTTCCGTTCCCCGAATGCCGCTGAAGAGCACCTGAAAGCGCTGGCCCGTAAAGGCGTTATCGAGATTGTCTCTGGCGCTTCTCGCGGCATTCGTTTGCTGGTGGAAGAAGAGACCGGCATTCCACTGATTGGCCGCGTGGCGGCAGGGGAACCGCTGCTGGCACAGCAGCATATTGAAGGCCACTATCAGGTCGATCCGGGAATGTTCAAGCCAAGCGCGGATTTCCTGTTGCGCGTCAGCGGTATGTCGATGCGCGACATCGGTATTCTCGACGGCGATCTGCTGGCGGTGCATAAAACCCAGGACGTGCGTAACGGTCAGGTCGTGGTTGCCCGTATCGACGACGAAGTGACGGTGAAGCGCCTGAAAAAGCAAGGCAGTACCGTTGAGCTGCTGCCGGAAAACAGCGAATTCTCCCCGATTGTTGTTGACCTGCGTGAGCAGAGCTTCTCCATTGAAGGTCTGGCTGTTGGCGTCATCCGCAACGGCGAATGGCTATAATCGTCGCTTAGCGTTTTGTTTTTTCATTTTAAGTGGTGCCGTTCTGGCGCCACTTTTCACATCTATCACCATGACAGGTTTCCCGATGTTGCGATTCACCGCTGCGGATAAGGCATTGTGGCGTCTTGCGCTGCCCATGATTTTTTCCAACATCACCGTGCCGCTGCTGGGGCTGGTGGATACGGCAGTGATCGGGCATCTCGACAGTCCGGTGTATCTCGGCGGTGTGGCCGTGGGCTCTATGGCAACCAGCTTCTTATTCATGCTGCTGTTGTTCCTGCGCATGAGCACGACCGGGCTGACTGCGCAGGCGTTTGGCGCGAAAGATCCCGTACGCCTGGCAAGAGCGTTAGTGCAGCCACTGCTGCTGGCTTTGGGCGCAGGCCTGTTAATCATGCTGTTGCGCACGCCGCTTATCGATCTGGCGCTGCATATTGTGGGCGGCAGCGATGCGGTGCTTGAGCAGGCAAGACGTTTTCTTGAAATCCGCTGGCTGAGCGCCCCGGCCTCGCTTGCCAATCTGGTGCTGCTTGGCTGGCTGCTGGGCGTGCAATATGCCCGAGCGCCGGTTATTTTGCTGGTGGTCGGCAACCTGCTGAATATCGTCCTCGACCTGTGGCTGGTGATGGGGCTGCACATGAACGTGCAAGGCGCCGCACTGGCGACGGCGTGTTCGGAGTACCTGACTTTCTTCGTCGGTCTGTTGATGGTCAAACGCGTGCTGCACCTGCGGGGGATTTCTCTCGCGATGCTGAAAGAGGCCTGGCGCGGCAATATCCGTCGGCTGTTGGCGCTCAACCGCGACATCATGTTGCGTTCGTTACTCTTACAGCTCTGCTTTGGTGCCTTAACGGTCTTTGGCGCAAGACTCGGTAGCGACGTCGTTGCCGTGAACGCCGTGTTGATGACCATGCTGACCTTTACCGCCTATGCGCTGGACGGCTTTGCCTACGCAGTTGAAGCGCATTCCGGGCAGGCATTTGGGGCACGTGACGGGAGTCAGCTGCTTCATGTGTGGGAAGCCGCGTGCCGCCAGTCGGGGATTGTCGCGCTGTTCTTTGCGCTGGCGTATGCCGTTTTTGGGGAACACATTGTCGCGATGCTGACCTCGCTGCCGCAGCTACGCGAGCTGGCGGATCGCTATGTCCTTTGGCAGGCTGTTTTGCCGGTGATCGGGGTCTGGTGTTATCTGCTTGATGGCATGTTTATCGGCGCAACGCGTGGCGCGGAAATGCGTAACAGCATGGCCGTTGCGGCTGCAGGTTTTGCGCTCACGTTGCTCACGGTCCCCGTTTTGGGCAACCATGGATTATGGCTCTCGCTGGCCGTTTTCCTTGGGCTGCGCGGCCTGTCACTCGGCTGGATTTGGCGACGACACTGGCGACAGGGCACCTGGTTCGCATCCTGAGGATTTGAGTGCTCGGTGGTTAAAGATTCCGAATAAATCCAGAACGGCGAAATGCCTGCCTATACTTATTCTCACGTCCAGCAGAAAACGGTGTGTTTACGGACGAAGCAACTCCACCCTGCAGCACCGAACGATGAGGATTCAGTGATGAATAAAGACGAAATCGGCGGAAACTGGAAACAGCTGAAAGGTAAAGTGAAAGAGAAATGGGGCAAGCTGACCGATGATGATTTTACCGTCATCGAAGGTAAGCGCGATCAGCTGGTCGGGAAAATTCAGGAGCGTTACGGATACGCGAAAGATCAGGCCGAGAAAGAGGTCAAAGATTGGGAAAGCACCAACGATTATCGCTGGTAACCCATCGCCATACCCGACGTACCAGGAAGTACAACCCTCACGAGCGGCAATAGCCGCTCGATTCATTTCTGGCCCGGCTTACGCTTAATCTGAATGGTGTGGTCGTGTCCACAGCAGTCTTTCGTACGGCAGGCTTCCACTTCAACGCATTCCGCACACAGGCCATGCGCCTCAATCACATTGTGTCTTAACGCAAAGCCCATTCGGGCGGCCAGCGCATGCAGGGTGTCTTCCACACCGTCTGCGGCTTCTTCTTTCACCACGCCACAGCGATCGCAAATAAACATTGCGGAAGTGTGCGACGGATTATCCATCAGATGACACAGCACGTAGCTGTTGGTGGACTCAACCTTATGCACAAAGCCCTGCTCGAGCAGAAATTCCAGCGCACGATAAACCGTTGGCGGCTTCGCCTGAGGTTCGCTGACCTTTAGCAAATCGAGAAGATCGTATGCACTGATGGCACCCTGTTGCAGGGTCATCAGGCGCAGCACTTCCAGGCGTTGGGTTGTCAGGCGTACACCGCGCTGGGCGCAAAGTCTTTCGGCATGCGCAAGCATATCCTGAGGCGTGGTCTTGTCCATCGGCGTTCTCAACTCGGTTAAGGTCTGTGACTACTTTACCATGTTATCACTCAAACGCCGATCATCGGCCAGGTGTGCTATACCTGTCCCCATACAACATGGAACCGACCCCGAGGGCTGAGCATGAAAAGACCTGACTGCATTCGCCACTGGCGCGATCTGGAAGAGCCAGACAATTCAACGTACCCGGATAGCCCGGAACTGTTTGCCATCGGTGCCCCGCTGGCCCGTAAACTGGGGCTGCGGCATCTGGGTATTCACCATGAGCGTCTGCCGCCGGGACGGCGTACCTCATACCCGCATGCAGAAAGCGACGAAGAAGAGTTTATCTATGTTCTGGAAGGCCATCCGCAAGCGTGGATTAACGGTTATCTCTGGCAATTAGCGCCGGGCGACAGCGTAGGTTTTCCTGCCGGAACGGGCGTCTGTCACACCTTTATCAATAATACGGAGGAAGAGGTGAATCTGCTTGTAGTGGGCGAGGCGAATAAAAAGCACAACCGTATTTATTATCCGCTCAACCAGGAATATGCCGCCACCCGCCAGGACCGCTGGGTCGATCATCCGCCACAGTTTTTTGGCCCTCATGACGGAAAACCTTCGCGAAAATAACAATCCCTTCCTATAAATATTGAGGGGCGTCACATAACACACCCATAACATGCCGCCCCTTAAAGTAAATCGCCTAAAAAAGCGGCATTTTTCATCGTTATTCACAGCAATAGCTCACCCTCTTTCTGCCGATAAAGAAAGGGGAAAAACGTTTACCTGCAAATAACGAGCGTACTGTGAAAAAAAATATCAAATATTCGGTGGTGTCTGCGGCAGTCTCACTTTTTTTGTCAAACCAGGCTGGCGCGGCCAATACCTGGTCTGAGGCAAGGAATGATGCGATGGGGGGAACCGGTGTCGCTTCTGCCAACTATGGCAGTGCGGTATTCATTAACCCCGCCTTGTTGGCAAAATCTAAAGCGGATGATGATGTCTCTGTCGTTATTCCTTCCGTCGGCGCGCAGATTACCGACAAAGACAATCTTCGCGATCAAATTGACGATATCAGTAATGAAATCGACAATTACCGCAGCGTTTTAGACAATATTACGCCAGCACAAATCCTGACTAACCCGACGGCGACGTTGAATCAGTTTCAGAATGCGGCCGGGGATTTAGCCACTCAAATGGACGATCTGCGCGGGAAAACAGCCCGCGGCAATGCGGGAGCAGGGATCGCCGTCAGCGTTCCGACGTCAGCCGTTTCGCTCGCGTTTGTGACGAAAGCCTATGCGCACGCGGTGGCCAGCTCCAGCATCGACCAAAACGATATCGATTACCTGCGTCACATCCAGAATTCTACTGCGTTTGCAGCTTCGCAGGCCGGTATGGCCGTGCTAAATGGCAGTGATGAGATAACCAATAACCTCAACTCCACGGCGTCTGGCCGAGCGGCAGTTGTTTCTGATTACGGCGTGGCGATTGCCCGTAAATTCGACATTGGCGGCGTGCCGGTCTCATTGGGCGTGACGCCAAAACTGCAGCAAACCTGGCTCTACAACTACACCACCTCCATCGACAACTACCACAGCAATGACTGGAAAAAGAGCAAGTATCGCAATGACGATACGGGCTTTAACGTGGATGCCGGTATCGCTGCTGATTTTGGTGATAACTGGACCGTGGGCCTGAGTGGGCAAAACCTGATGTCGCGGGATATCGATACCAAAGATGTGCGGATCACCAATGGCGAGACGGGCGTGGTGACCAACTACAAAGACACCTATCAGATCCGCCCATTAGTCACCGCCGGTGTGGCGTGGCATACCGATTTACTGACGCTGAGTGCCGATGGCGACCTGACGGAAACCAAGGGCTTCAAGAGCGAAGATAACTCGCAATATGTCGGCGTAGGCGCGGAAGTCACCCCGCTGAGCTGGCTGGCGGTGCGCGCGGGCTATCGTGCAGATATGAAAGGCAACGACAGTAATGTCTTCACCGCCGGTGTCGGTTTTGCGCCGCTGAATACGGTGCACGTCGATTTGACGGGGCTGTATGGCCAGAACGAAACCTGGGGTGCCGGGGCGCAGTTGACGCTGACGTTCTGACGACCTAAGGATTTACGCGGCGGTTAATGGATTTACGGCAACTTAGTGGAGGCGAGGAGCCTCCGCTTTTTCTTTGTGCTATAGTAGCGCCCCATTTTCCTGAGACGCTCATTATTTCGCCATGCTGCCAGAATCCCCATCGACTTATCCTGCACACCGCTTCTCCATCGCACCGATGCTCGACTGGACGGACAGGCACTGTCGTTACTTCCTGCGTTTGCTGTCGCGCCACACGCTGCTGTACACCGAAATGGTCACCACTGGGGCCATTATTCACGGTAAAGGCGATTATCTGGCGTACAGTGAAGAAGAGCATCCTCTGGCGTTGCAGTTGGGCGGGAGCGATCCGGCTGCGCTGGCGCATTGCGCCAAGTTGGCGGAAGAACGCGGTTATGACGAAATCAATCTGAACGTTGGCTGCCCGTCCGACCGGGTACAAAACGGCATGTTCGGCGCCTGCCTGATGGGCAACGCTCAACTGGTGGCAGACTGCGTCAAGGCAATGCGCGATGTGGTGTCCATTCCGGTGACGGTAAAAACACGCATCGGTATTGACGATCAGGACAGTTATGAATTCCTCTGTGACTTCATCAACACCGTGTCCGGCAACGGCGAATGCGAGATGTTTATTATCCACGCCCGTAAAGCGTGGCTCTCTGGCCTGAGCCCGAAAGAGAACCGCGAGATCCCGCCGCTGGATTACCCGCGGGTGTATCAACTCAAGCGTGATTTCCCGCATCTGGCCATGTCCATCAACGGTGGGATCAAATCACTCGCCGAAGCCAAAGAGCATCTCCAGCATATGGATGGCGTGATGGTCGGGCGTGAGGCGTATCAAAATCCGGGCATTCTGGCGACCGTTGATCGCGAAATTTTTGGTATCGAAGGCGCGGATGTCGATCCGGTGGCGGTGGTGCGCGCGATGTATCCGTACATTGAGCGTGAGCTGAGCAACGGCACCTATCTGGGCCATGTGACCCGCCATATGCTGGGTCTGTTCCAGGGGATCCCTGGCGCGCGTCAGTGGCGTCGTTACCTGAGCGAAAACGCCCATAAAGCCGGCGCGGATATCAACGTGCTGGAGCAGGCGCTGCAATTGGTGGCGAGCAAGCGCTAATTAACGCGCTAATAGTTAGTCAAATTGACCACGCCTCGCAGTTCACTGCGGGGCGTTTTTGTTGTTATTCAATAAGTTAATTTTGGCATGGTTTTTGTAAGGGATAACCCAGAGCACGATGATATTAAGGGGAAAACCATGTTGGAACTGCTATTTGTGATTGGGTTTTTTGTCATGCTGTTGGTCACGGGGGTATCCATCCTGGGGATTCTGGCCGCCATTATTGTGGCAACGGCGCTGATGTTTGTCGGTGGATTGTTTGCGTTGATGATCAAACTGCTGCCGTGGCTGCTGCTGGCGGTCGCCGTGGTGTGGATTATCCGAGCGGTGAAAGCGCCAAAAGTGCCACAGTATCGCCGCGATGATCGGTGGCGCTATTAAGGGTTTGCGGAGTGCGTCACAACCTGGAAAGGCCAGCGTAGGCAGCGCGTCATAACTCTGTCATGCTTACCCGGCTAACGAATTCATCGCGCTGTACCCTACATACAGCGAACGATAAAAAAACAGGGCTTCCTTCGGGAAGCCCTAATAATTTGTACCGATCCGCGCTGTTAAGGGATCAGCAAACTAGACCCTTCCGTCGCCCGGCTTTCCAGAACTTCATGGGCTTTCTGCGCATCCTTCAACGGGTATTTCTGCGCCTGCGCCACATCCACCTTAATCACGCCGCTGGCGATCAGCGAGAACAGTTCGTTACTGGCCTCCGCCAGTTCTTCGCGCGTGGTGATGTAGCCCTGAAGAGAAGGGCGAGTGACAAACAGTGAGCCTTTTTGATTCAGAATTCCCAGGTTCACGCCGGTGACCGCACCGGATGAGTTACCGAAGCTGACCATCAGGCCGCGGCGCTGGAGGCAGTCGAGTGAGGCTTCCCAGGTGTCTTTGCCGACGGAGTCATACACCACGCGCAGTTTCTTGCCGTGAGTGATCTCTTTCACTCGCTCGACCAGATTTTCTTCACGATAGTTAATGACCTGCCAGGCCCCCGCCTGCAATGCGCGCTGTGCTTTCTGAGCCGACCCAACGGTGCCAATCAACTGCGCTCCCAATGCTTTTGCCCACTGGCAGGCAATCAGCCCAACGCCACCGGCGGCGGCGTGGAACAGAAACGGTTCATTCGGTTTGATTTCATGGGTTTTGCGCAGCAGATAGAACACCGTCAGCCCCTTCAGGAAGGAGGCGGCGGCCTGCTCATAAGAGATGGCGGCAGGCAGAATGGCGGCTTTATCCGCAGGTACGTTATGCACCGTGCTGTATGCGCCCAGCGCCGACTGTGCGTACACCACCCGGTCGCCTGCTTTGATGTGCTTAACGCCGCTGCCGACTTTACTCACCACGCCCGCTGCTTCCGTGCCAAGGCCGCTCGGCAGTGCAGGCGGTGGGTAAAGGCCACTGCGAATGTAGGTATCGATGTAGTTGATGCCGATGGCTTTGTTTTCCACCTGAATGTCGTTTTCGCCAGGGTCGGCAGGGGTAAACTCGGCCGCTTTGAGAACTTCCGGACCGCCGTGCTGATGAAACTCAATACGCGTTGCCATACGAACTCCTTTGTCGATTCATGGACGGAAAAAACTGTTATAATTTTCCGTCATTCATTTTTTGGTCTCCATTCACTATGGCAGGAAATAAACCCTTCAACAAACAACAGTCTGAACCCCGCGAGCGCGATCCGCAGGTGGCCGGGCTGAAAGTTCCTCCGCACTCAATTGAAGCGGAGCAGTCGGTGTTGGGCGGTTTAATGCTGGATAACCAGCGCTGGGACGACGTGGCCGAGCGCGTGGTGGCAGAAGATTTCTACACCCGTCCGCATCGTCATATCTTCGTTGAGATGGCGCGGTTGCAGGAGTCCGGCAGTCCGATTGACCTGATTACGCTCGCGGAATCGCTGGAGCGGGAAGGGCAGTTGGACAGCGTGGGCGGCTTCGCTTATCTGGCTGAACTCTCCAAAAATACGCCAAGTGCGGCGAACATCAGCGCTTATGCCGACATCGTGCGTGAACGAGCCGTTGTTCGTGAAATGATTTCGGTCGCGAATGAAATTGCCGAAGCGGGGTTTGATCCCCAGGGACGCACCAGTGAAGACCTGCTGGACCTCGCAGAGTCCCGCGTCTTTAAAATTGCTGAAAGTCGCTCCAATAAAGACGAAGGCCCGAAAAATATCGCCGACGTGCTGGACGCCACCGTGGCGCGTATTGAGCAGCTGTTCCAGCAGCCGCACGACGGCGTAACGGGCGTGAACACCGGCTATGATGACCTGAACAAAAAAACCGCCGGTTTGCAGCCGTCGGATCTGATCATCGTCGCCGCTCGTCCATCGATGGGTAAAACCACCTTTGCGATGAACCTCGTCGAAAACGCGGCGATGTTGCAGGATAAGCCGGTACTTATCTTCAGTCTCGAAATGCCCTCAGAACAGATCATGATGCGTTCGCTCGCGTCGCTGTCCCGCGTGGATCAAACCCGTATCCGTACCGGGCAGCTCGACGACGAAGACTGGGCAAGAATTTCCGGCACCATGGGCATTCTGCTGGAAAAGCGCAATATCTACATTGATGACTCTTCTGGCCTGACGCCAACGGAAGTGCGCTCCCGCGCCCGCCGTATTGCCCGCGAGCATGGTGGCATTGGCCTTATCATGATCGACTACCTCCAGCTGATGCGCGTGCCGTCCCTGTCGGATAACCGTACCCTTGAGATTGCGGAAATCTCCCGCTCGCTCAAGGCGCTGGCGAAAGAACTTCACGTACCCGTGGTGGCGCTGTCGCAGCTTAACCGTTCTTTGGAGCAGCGTGCGGATAAGCGCCCGGTAAACTCGGATCTGCGTGAATCGGGTTCCATCGAGCAGGATGCCGACTTAATCATGTTCATCTACCGTGATGAGGTCTATCACGAGAACAGCGACCTGAAAGGGATCGCCGAAATTATTCTGGGTAAGCAGCGTAACGGCCCAATCGGTACGGTACGACTGACCTTTAACGGGCAGTGGTCGCGATTCGATAATTATGCGGGTCCGCAGTACGACGACGAGTAAATTTCCTTCACCCTTCACGCCGCAGGTGCGTTGACTGCGCTCGCTCACCCCGGTCACTTAGTTAACTAAGCTCCTGGGGATTCACGGGCTTGTCGTCTTCCTGCAACACGAAGGGTTTTGGAAATTCTTTTTTTAATGAAGGAATTCAAATGCAAGCGGCAACTGTAGTCATTAACCGCCGCGCTCTGCGACACAATCTGCAACGCCTGCGTGAACTGGCTCCTGCCAGTAAACTGGTTGCGGTCGTGAAAGCGAACGCCTACGGACACGGTCTTCTTGAGACTGCGCGAACGCTCCCCGACGCCGATGCCTTTGGCGTCGCCCGGCTGGAAGAAGCGCTGCGCCTGCGCGAGGGCGGGATCCTCCAGCCCATTCTGCTGCTTGAAGGTTTCTTTAACGCCAGCGATCTGCCACTGATTTCCGCTCAGGGTTTCCAGACCGCCGTGCACAATCCGGAACAGCTGGAAGCGCTGGAGCAGGCCGAGCTTGCCGAACCCGTCACCGTCTGGATGAAGCTCGATACCGGTATGCATCGCCTCGGCGTTCGCCCCGAAGAAGCCAATGACTTTTATCAGCGCCTGAGCCAGTGTAAAAACGTCCGCCAGCCGGTGAACGTAGTCAGCCATTTTGCGCGTGCTGACGAGCCAGAATGCGGGGCGACAGAGCAACAGCTCGATATCTTCACCACCTTTACCGAAGGCAAGCCCGGGCTGCGTTCTATCGCGGCCTCCGGCGGCATTCTGCTGTTCCCTCAATCTCATTTTGATTGGGTTCGCCCGGGGATTATCCTTTACGGCGTTTCTCCGCTTGAAGATAAGCGTTGGGGCGCGCATTTTGGCTTCCAGCCGGTGATGTCGCTTACGTCCAGCCTGATTGCGGTGCGTGACCATAAAGCCGGTGAGCCCGTCGGCTACGGCGGCACCTGGGTCAGCGAGCGTGACACCCGTCTGGGCGTCGTGGCGATGGGCTACGGCGATGGGTATCCACGTGCCGCGCCAACAGGCACCCCGGTGCTGGTTAACGGCCGCGAAGTGCCGATTGTGGGCCGTGTAGCAATGGACATGATTTGCGTGGATCTCGGTCCGAATGCCAGCGAAAAAACAGGGGATGCCGTCGAGCTGTGGGGGAAAGACCTGCCGGTCGAACGCATCGCCGAAATTACGAAAGTGAGTGCTTACGAACTTATCACCCGTTTGACGTCAAGGGTGGCGATGAAGTACCTCGACTGACCACGCTTTTCCTCTCCCCGTCGACGCCGGTTTCCGGGGAGAAACTTCTGTTCAAACATCCTCTCGATCTTCCCCGGCATCCGGTTTATTGTGGTGTGACCTGCCCTGTGTAAATCTGGAGAATCATCGCGTGTTTCAGAAAGTTGACGCCTACGCTGGCGATCCCATCCTCTCGCTGATGGAAAAATTCAAAGAAGACTCCCGTAGTGACAAAGTGAACCTCAGCATTGGCCTTTACTACAACGAAGACGGGATTATTCCACAATTACAGGCCGTTGCCGAAGCCGAAGCGCGCCTGAATGCGACCCCTCATGGCGCCTCTGTCTACCTGCCAATGGAAGGGCTGAACGCCTATCGCAACGGCGTGGCACCGCTGCTGTTCGGCGAAAACCATCCGGTGTTACAGCAAAACCGTGTGGCCACTATCCAGACGCTGGGCGGTTCCGGTGCGCTGAAAGTGGGTGCGGATTTCCTGAAACGCTACTTCCCGGGGTCAAAAGTTTGGGTCAGTGACCCGACCTGGGAAAACCACATCGCAATATTCGAGGGGGCTGGATTCGAAGTAAGTACTTACCCATGGTTTGATGAACAGACCAACGGCGTGCGCTTTGAAGCCCTGCTTGAAAAGCTCAATTCGCTGCCGGAGAAAGACATTGTTCTGCTGCATCCGTGCTGTCATAACCCGACAGGCGCCGATCTGACCAATGCGCAGTGGGATGCGGTAACGGAAGTCCTGAAAGCACGCAATCTGATCCCGTTCCTCGACATTGCCTATCAGGGCTTTGGTGCCGGGATGGAAGAAGATGCCTACGCTATCCGTACGATTGCCAGCGCAGGCCTGCCGGTACTGGTCAGCAACTCTTTCTCCAAGATTTTCTCCCTCTACGGCGAGCGCGTTGGCGGTCTGTCAGTCGTGTGTGAAGACAGTGCGACCGCCGGGCGCGTGCTGGGGCAGCTGAAAGCCACCGTGCGTCGTAACTACTCCAGCCCGCCGAATTTTGGCGCTCAGGTGGTTTCTGCGGTGCTGAACGATGCCGGTCTGAAGGCGTCCTGGCTGGCGGAAGTGGAAGCGATGCGCACGCGTATACTGTCTATGCGTCAGGCGCTGGTGACGGTATTGAAACAGGCTATGCCGGAAGGGAATTTTGACTACCTTCTGCAGCAGCGCGGGATGTTCAGCTACACCGGCCTGAGTGCCGCACAGGTTGAGCGTCTGCGTGAAGAGTTCGGCGTGTATCTGATCGCCAGCGGGCGCATGTGCGTGGCTGGATTGAATGCCGGTAACGTGCAGCGCGTGGCGCAGGCTTTCTCTGCCGTAATGTAAGCGTCTGCTAACTTTTTTGACAGCCTCGCCAGGCTAAATATTCGAAGGGTGAATGATTCGTGTGATCATCACCCTTTTCTATGACATCCAGGACAGATATTCCTTCCCTTCATGCCCCTGGGCGGTTAAGGTCAATTCGATTTTTCGCCACACCCCTTTTCAAATAACTAAAAACAGCTCATTACAGGGATAAAAATGCGCAAACTTAGCCTGGCCTTCAGCGCCATCTGCCTGTTGTTTACGGTAAACAGTACGATGGCAGATGCACATGCCTCTTCGCCATCACCGCTTTACGTCGGGACCAACGTTGCCCAACTGGCAGAACAGGCGCCCATTCACTGGGTCTCCGTGGCGCAAATTGAAAACAGCCTGCTCAGTCGTCCGCCGATGGCGGTGGGTTTTGACATTGATGATACGGTGCTTTTCTCAAGCCCGGGCTTCTGGCGCGGCAAAAAAACGTATTCCCCGGACAGCGAAGCGTACCTGAAAAACCCGGAATTCTGGGAAAAAATGAACAACGGCTGGGACAGCTTCAGCATCCCGAAAGAAGCCGCTCGTGCGCTGATTGCGATGCACGTGAAGCGTGGCGATAGCATCTATTTCGTGACCGGACGCAGCGAAACGAAAACGGAAACCGTCAGCAAAACGCTGCAGGATGATTTCCTGATCCCGGCGGCGAATATGAATCCGGTTATTTTTGCGGGTGATAAACCCGACCAGAACACTAAGGTTCAGTGGTTGCAGCAGAAGAACATTAAAGTGTTTTACGGCGATTCGGATAACGATATTACCGCTGCGCAAGAAGCAGGCGCTCGTGGGATCCGCGTATTGCGGGCTTCAAATTCCACCTACAAACCTTTGCCGAATGCAGGCGCCTATGGTGAAGAAGTTATCGTCAATTCCGAGTACTGACGCACCAGACGGCAATTCGCGAGAGTTGCCGTTTTTTTAATCAGAACCGTTTCCTCTTTCCCTCGACTTGCTGCACACTTAGAAGGATTCTTTTCGCGTGGAGCAGTCTATGTGGTACCAGCAAATTCTGACCTTAACCCCGAAGCCTCGCGGGTTTCATCTGGTGACCGATGAGTTGCTGGATAAGATCCACGGCTTAACGCGGGTTCAGACGGGTTTGCTCCACCTGTTGCTTCAACACACTTCCGCTTCTCTGACGCTTAATGAAAACTGCGATCCGACCGTTCGCTTTGATATGGAACAGCACTTTTTGAAGACGGTGCCGGATAACGGGCCTTATGAACACGATTATGAAGGGCCGGATGATATGCCATCGCATATCAAATCATCGACGCTGGGCGTGTCGCTGCTGCTGCCGGTACAACAAGGTCGTGTCCTGCTCGGCACCTGGCAGGGGATCTGGTTAGGGGAGCATCGCATTCACGGCGGGTCGCGACGGATCGTGGCGACACTACAAGGGGAATGAAGATGACAATTTCGGAGTTGCTGCAATATTGCATGGGGAAACCCGGGGCTGAGCAAAGCGTGCATAGCGACTGGAAAGCCACGCAAATCAAAGTGTCAGATGTGCTGTTTGCGATGGTGAAAGAGGTCGAAGGGCGTCCGGCGACGTCGCTGAAAACCAGCCCGGAACTGGCGGATTTGCTGCGTCAGCAGCATCAGGATGTACGGCCAAGCCAGCATTTGAATAAAGCGCACTGGAGCACCGTCTATCTCGATGGTTCATTACCGGATTCGCAGATTTACTATCTGGTCGATGCTTCGTATCAGCAAGCGATGGGACTGCTGCCGGAACAGGTCCGACAGCAGCTTTCAGAGTGATTACAGCATTGGCTTGAGGAAGCGCGCCGTGTGCGAGGCTTCGCATTCGGCGACAGTTTCTGGCGTGCCGGAGACGAGGATTTCGCCGCCGCCGCTGCCGCCTTCCGGGCCAAGATCGACGATCCAGTCCGCGGTCTTAATCACGTCCAGGTTATGCTCAATCACCACGATGGTGTTGCCCTGATCGCGCAGCTGGTGCAGAACTTCCAGCAGTTGCTGAATGTCTGCAAAGTGCAGGCCGGTGGTTGGCTCATCCAAAATGTACAGCGTCTGGCCCGTGCCGCGTTTGGACAGCTCACGCGCCAGCTTCACGCGCTGTGCTTCACCGCCGGAAAGCGTGGTGGCGGACTGCCCCAGACTGATATACGTCAGACCGACATCCATCAGCGTTTGCAGCTTACGCGCCAGCGCGGGCACGGCATCAAAGAATTCACGTGCCTCTTCGATGGTCATATCCAGCACTTCGTGGATGGTTTTGCCTTTGTATTTGATCTCCAGCGTTTCGCGGTTATAGCGCTTGCCTTTGCACTGATCGCACGGCACGTAGATGTCTGGCAGGAAGTGCATTTCCACTTTGATAACGCCATCGCCCTGACAGGCTTCACAGCGTCCGCCGCGCACGTTAAAGCTGAAGCGCCCCGGCGTGTAGCCACGTGAACGTGATTCCGGCACGCCAGCAAACAGCTCGCGAACAGGCGTGAAAATGCCTGTATAGGTTGCCGGGTTAGAGCGTGGCGTACGGCCGATTGGGCTCTGGTCGATATCGATAACTTTGTCGAAATGCTCAAGACCCGCGACATCACGATACGGCGCAGGTTCAGCGATGGTCGCGCCGTTCAGCTGGCGCTGCGCGATAGGGAACAGGGTATCGTTAATCAGCGTGGATTTCCCGGAACCGGACACCCCGGTCACGCAGGTGAACAGCCCGACCGGCACCGTCAGGGTGACGTCTTTCAGGTTGTTGCCGCGAGCGCCCGTCAGCTTCAGCACTTTTTCCGGATTGGCCGGCACGCGCTGTTTCGGTACTTCGATTTTACGCTTGCCGCTCATGAACTGGCCCGTCAGCGATTCCGGCACGGCCATGATCGCTTCCAGTGGGCCTTCTGCCACCACTTCACCGCCATGTACACCAGCGCCAGGGCCGATATCAATCACGTGGTCTGCGGCGCGGATCGCGTCTTCATCGTGCTCCACCACAATCACCGTGTTACCGAGGTTGCGCAGGTGGATAAGCGTACCCAGCAGGCGTTCGTTATCGCGCTGGTGCAGGCCGATAGACGGCTCATCGAGCACGTACATCACGCCGACCAGACCGGCGCCAATCTGGCTTGCCAGACGAATACGCTGGGCTTCACCGCCGGAGAGGGTTTCCGCTGAACGAGAAAGCGTCAGGTAGTTCAGGCCAACGTTGACCAGGAACTTCAGGCGATCACCAATCTCTTTCAGCACTTTTTCGGCGATTTTCGCGCGCTGTCCGGACAGCTTCATGTTATTGAAGAAGTCCATCGCGTGGCCGATGCTCATGTCTGAAATGGTCGGCAGCGCGGTATTTTCAACAAACACGTGGCGCGCTTCGCGGTTCAGACGAGTGCCGTCACAGCTGGTGCAGGGGCGATTACTGATAAACTTCGCCAGTTCTTCGCGCACGGCGTTGGATTCGGTTTCTTTATAGCGGCGTTCCATATTGTGCAGAACGCCTTCGAACGGATGGCGGCGGACTGACGTGTCGCCGCGATCGTTCATGTATTTGAATTCGATGGATTCTTTCCCTGAACCGTACAGCACGACTTTCTGCACATGTGCGCTCAGGCTTCCCCACGGCGCTTCGACATCAAATTCGTAATGTTCGGCCAGCGAGCGCAGCATCTGGAAATAGTAGAAATTACGGCGATCCCAGCCGCGGATTGCGCCGCCTGCCAAAGAAAGCTCTGGGTTCTGAATGATGCGGTCCGGATCGAAATACTGCTGCACGCCCAGACCGTCACACGTCGGGCAGGCACCCGCCGGGTTATTAAAGGAGAACAGACGTGGTTCCAGTTCGCGCATGCTGTAGCCGCAAATCGGGCAGGCGAAGTTGGCTGAAAACAGCAGCTCTTCCGCTTTCGGGTCGTCCATATCGGCGACAACGGCGGTACCGCCGGAGAGATCCAGCGCGGTTTCAAAGGATTCCGCCAGGCGCTGAGCCAGGTCGTCACGCACTTTAAAACGGTCAATCACCACTTCAATGGTGTGTTTCTTTTGCAGCTCCAGCTTCGGGGGATCGGACAGGTCGCAGACTTCACCGTCGATACGCGCGCGGATGTAGCCTTGGCTTGCCAGGTTTTCCAGCGTTTTGGTGTGCTCACCTTTACGCTCTTTAATCACCGGCGCCAGCAGCATCAGGCGTTTGCCTTCGGGCTGCGACAGGACGTTATCGACCATCTGACTGACCGTTTGTGCCGCCAGCGGAACATCATGGTCCGGACAGCGCGGTTCACCCACGCGGGCATACAGCAGACGCAGGTAGTCGTGGATTTCGGTAATCGTCCCCACGGTAGAGCGCGGGTTATGCGACGTGGACTTCTGTTCAATGGAAATCGCCGGGGACAGGCCTTCGATATGGTCTACGTCCGGTTTTTCCATCAGCGACAGGAACTGGCGCGCATAGGCTGACAGCGATTCCACATAGCGTCGCTGGCCTTCAGCGTACAGCGTATCGAACGCCAGTGACGACTTACCCGAACCCGAAAGCCCGGTCACGACAATCAGCTTGTCGCGAGGGATAACGAGGTTGATGTTTTTGAGATTATGGGTGCGGGCGCCCCGAACTTCGATCTTATCCATTCACCTTTCCCGGTAGAGACTCGGCATGCGGGTTTGTCTGAGAGACAAACGGCAGAAACGGCTAATTATGACACAGATTAACCTGTTTTAATATACAGTATTGGAATCCGGCTTCCGCGGGTTGTTGCAACTGAGTGTGTCGAAAGCGGATTCCTGGAATAAGGTTCGCAAACTATCAAACCTACGCTTTGTAATGCTACAATCCCGCGCTTAAACTATTAAGACACGTTTTTTTAAGATACGTTTTCAGGAGACACGATCATGGCCAGCAGAGGCGTAAACAAGGTGATTCTCGTCGGGAATCTGGGTCAGGACCCGGAAGTACGCTATATGCCGAGTGGTGGTGCAGTTGCCAACATTACGCTGGCGACCTCTGAATCCTGGCGTGATAAAGCGACCGGCGAAATGAAAGAGCAGACCGAATGGCACCGCGTTGTGCTGTTTGGCAAACTGGCAGAAGTGGCCGCGGAGTACCTGCGTAAAGGTTCTCAGGTTTACATCGAAGGCCAGCTGCGTACCCGTAAATGGACCGATCAGTCCGGCGTTGAAAAATACACCACTGAAGTGGTGGTGAACGTGGGCGGTACCATGCAGATGCTCGGCGGCCGTCAGGGCGGCGGCGCACCGGCAGGTGGTGGTCAGCAGCAGGGCGGAAGCTGGGGTCAGCCACAGCAGCCGCAGGGCGGCAATCAGTTCAGCGGCGGCGCGCAGTCTCGTCCGCAGCAGCAACCTTCTTCTGCACCGGCACCGTCTAACGAACCGCCGATGGATTTTGACGACGATATCCCGTTCTGATCCTCGATTCAGACAGTCGCAGTCGACTTCAAAAGCCTCGTTTTACGAGGCTTTTGCTTTTTCTGCAGCCGGTGCCATGCCTGGGAGAAGCGACGGTTTGCCTGTTGCTTTTTGCTTACGCGCGAGATCGTCCATAATCAGGCGGTAAGCCACATAGTATTTATAGATGTTGCTGACATAAGTTACTGTCTCAGCGCCAATTTTTTCTGCGGCAAGGTGTTCGACATTGCCAAACCAGACGTTCGGGTCAAAGCCGCGTTTTTGCGTCTCGATACGCAATTTAGCAATGCGTGCAGGGCCCGCATTGTAAGAGGCAAAGGAGAATAACGCTTTGTCGAGCGGGGTCATCGGTTCGTCAGCGTAGTAGTGGTCAATCATCCAGCGCATGTACTTCACACCGGCATGAATATTGGGTTCTATCTGGTGAATATTACCGACATTTAACTCTTTACCCGTAGTTGGCATCACCTGCATCACGCCCACCGCGCCCACCGGGCTGCGGACGGTCTGGTTAAGGCGCGATTCCTGGTATCCCTGTGCGGCCATCAGCAGCCAGTCGACCTGATAGCGCTGCCCATACTTTCTGAACAGCTGCACCATCGCGAGAAATTTCTGGCGTTCCTTATTCGACGCTGCATTTTTCACATAGTTAGCGTTTTTCAGGTAGCGCAGCAGCAGGGTATTACCCAGCGTGCTGCCTTTGCTGTTGGCTTTGAGGAACGTATTGAGCAGGGCAAGCAGCTGCGGATTATTTTTGCGTACCGCCCAGGCGATGTCGGCATGATCCCGCAGGATCACATTTTGATGGATCTCAATTTTTGGAAACACCTGCTTCCAGAAAACGGCTTTATGGCGATCGACCACAATCAGTGGGATCAGCCCCGCACTCAACATTTCAATCAGATCCTCGTCTTCCAATGCTTCCGGCGCAGCTTCCAGTTTGACGGGCGGTAGCGACTCTTTGGCGAAATGCTCATTCAGCGCTTTCAGGCTTTCGTAATAGCTTGATGAGAAGCGAACAAACACCGTTTTTCCGGAAAGTTGTTCCAGGCTATCGACTTTCGGAGACGCTGGGCCGGAGAGCAGAAGCTCCTGGGTGTTGGGGTATATCGGTTGAGTAAAATCAACGTCCTGCTCTCTTGAGGGGGTGACCGTCAAATTGGCTGCCGCGATGTCACCTTTACCTTCATTGAGCGCTTTGAATAACTGATCGCGTGAAACGGGCACAAACAGAATACGGACCTTCAGGTGACGCTGTTTCAATTTGTTCTCTTTCGCCAATTGGGCATTCAGGTTCCGTTCAAATTCTATGAACACGTCATGCGTAATGCCTCGTTGGGTGCCTTTATCAATGAAGAAAAAGGTCTTGCTGTAGGTCACGAGAACCCGAATAACGCGCCTGTCCAGCATGCCGGGTAAGTCCCCTTGCCAGGGTTGGAGCATTTCATCCATGTTGACTTCGAGGGGAAGGGGTTCGTCGGGCTTTGGCGCTTCGTTTTTCGTCGCATCAGCACTGGCTGCGCCCGCGATAAACAGGAGGGTGAGGAAGGTCAATAAAGCGTACATCGTGCGCGAACAAGAGTGCGTATTCATGGTGCTGCGTCCTGAATGGAGCATCACTCTAGTTTAGTCAACCGACAGGTGAAGCGCGAAATGGCGCGTCAATGAGGGGTCAATATGACGGATAAAAAAAGCGCCTCCCAGGGGAAGCGCCTTCACTGTGCAGTGTGCCGGTGTCGTAAAATTAGCTCATCACTACTGGCCATTGCGGCGGTGTCTGGCTCATCACGTCGACCATCACATCTTTGATGTTGTTCCAGACGATGGACATGTCAATGAGCGTGATGCCCAGCAACCCCATGGCAAACCAACAGGCTGAAGCCACACCTAAGAGGCTGCAAATCACCGCCAGCCCGGCATAGTCGGCTTTACGCAGCTGAATTTTCAGCGTACTGGCAAGAAACATCAGAACGGCGCTAACGAGTGGCCAGCGCAAAAGTACAACACCGGTGGTAACTGAAACCATGAAACGACCCTCAGAAAAACGGCGCCCGCAGATAGCGCGGCGAGCTCTGAAGCATCACATTCTGGCTATCGATAGGCATTCATGAACGTAATGAAACATTGTTTCTTGTTTCATAATATTTGTGAACTATATCACGTTTGTCGTTTTATTGACCATATCTTCCCCGGTTTTTTTTGCATTTTCAGAAGGGGGCAAGGGCAGAACATTGGCCTGAAGAATATATTTTCCCGGGCCCTGGCCCGTCTTGTGAGGTAATTCAGTGGGATAGTGAATCGCTACAAAAGTTAAGCAGTTGTACAATATTTACAGCATAAACTTCATGGATTATGCTTTTCTGGATAATTTATTTTACTTGCGATCAATTAATCAGCTATTGATTTCATTGGTATTATTATTTACTTGTCACTTTTCAATGACAACACAGTCTACTTTGTCTGTCTGAGCATACACTTTCATGATTAATCACTGCTTAATCATGTGAATCAGTATCTGATTTATTCATTGCGGGTTTTGTCCTTAGCGAACCTGTGATTGAAAAATGAAAAAAGAGAGACTCCACACAGCCATTAACGATGCAGAGTTGAGTTTGCACCGTTTATCCAGGCTTATCCCTGGGTTGACCTCCCCGCGCACGCTGTCGGAGGTGTTGCAGCTTATCCATGATGAGATGGGCGCCCGTCTTTCATGGATGATGCTCGAGAGTGATGGCACCCGACAGCTGGAAATGTCCGGTGGTCACCCTCATCAGGAGGACAGCGCGCTGTGCCTGCTGAATCTGCTACAGCAACAGCAGACGTTCTGGCGGGTGAAGTGCTGGCACAGTGATGTCGGCAAATTACTCTATGCTGAAGAACATCCTTTGGCCCAGGAACTGGAGTGCGGTGTGCTTTGCCAGATATCACCGTTACAGGAAAATTCCCGCGCATTTTTATTTTTGGCCTTTGATCAGCCTTTATTATCACCGGCGGTGTTACGCAGCGTGGCCATTATTATTACCGAGAAACTTCGTGACTATATAACGGAATTAATATCGCGAAAACGAACCGCGCTGGAATTACAGCAGATTGTGAATCAGTATCGAATATTATTCGATCAGGCTCCGGTATTAATGAACTCGTTTGATAAACATAATCGTTGCACGTTGTGGAATGGGGAGTGTGAACGGGTATTTGGTTGGACCGTCGATGAAATAAATCAACAACCGGATCCTTTGGCGCTGTTTTATCCCGATCCGGAGGTTCGTCGGCGGGTGCGTGAGTCAGTCAATATCTCTCCCACGCTCGAAATGCATGAGTGGTTCCCCTGCCGTCGGGACGGTGCAGTACTGGCGACCTTATGGTCAAATATCATGCTGCCTGACGGGGAGATTTTGAATATCGGCGTGGATATTACCGAGCGTAAAAGGGTGGAGAATCTGCTGGCGCTCAAGGCAACCACGGATGCACTGACGGGCTGCTTTAACCGGTTGGCGATCCTGGAGCAGTTGCAGCACTTCCTGACGCATTGCCAGGCTGAAAATAGCGCCACGCATTTCGCCATCGTGATGATCGATGTTGACCACTTTAAGCAAATTAATGACCGTTGGGGGCATATTGTCGGTGATGAAGTGCTGGTCTATTTTTGCCAGTCTATTCGCGAACTATGCCGCGAACCCGCGCATCTCGGCCGTCTTGGCGGTGAAGAGTTTTTATTATTACTGCCGTTGATGGATGTGCCACAGGCTATCTGTCTTACCGACCAGATCCGGGCGCAGTTACAGTCTCTGCCTTTTTTGTTGGGTGACGTGGCCATTACGTTATCGTTCAGCGCTGGCGCGATCGCGGTTTGCCATAATAGCCATGAACCTGCTGTGTTATTAACCCTTGCAGACAATGCGCTGTACGATGCTAAACGTACCGGACGTGGCAAAACCCTGGCCGCTATCGCGACGTAGCAGCGGCAATCTGCCGTGGCGTTGTTTGTTATTTTTTTACTTTCGTTAAGGGCAATTTGTTGTCGTTTTCGGCCTTATCGTCTATTACTGCTTAATAAATAGCGAACTTAATAAAAACGTCATCGACACTTTTAGTTTGCTTTATGGAAAAATATTATCGTCATAACCAAATATTCGATTTTTCCAGGTAAAAGACGGTTGCTTATGTTGTATGATTGATGCAACGTAATCTGCTGTCGGAAAGCATCTGGCCTGAATAGCAGGCACATAATATGCAGGGATATCAGGCTGAATATGAACCAAAGTGCGCGCAGCAACGTACTGAGAGGCTTAGGAGTCATCATCGTTGTGCTCCTCCCGGTGATGCTTGCGCTTTGGTTTGCTCATCTGCGGGCCGAATCTGAAACGCACAGCCAGCTAAAAACATTTGCGCGTATTGTTCTGAACAAAACAGAGTTAGTTATCCGTCAGGCCGATCTTGCCAGAGCAGCCGCAGAAGGCTATCGCGGTGAAATGTGCTCGCCGCAACATCGGCAGGCCATGTTAAATATCATTCGCGGCCGCTTATATGTCGAAGATTTAATATACGCCGAAGATAATCAATTCTTATGTTCCACCTCGCTTCGTCCGGATAACGCCTGGACCATGCCCGAAGCTAATTATCGCCGTAAGCCCAATATTGCCATCTACTATTACCGCGACACGCCGTTTTTTCCGGGTTATAAAATGACCTACCTGCAGCGTGGGAATTATGTCGTGGTGATTAACCCGCTGTCCTGGGGCGAAATTGTCACCGATGACCATTCTCTTGCTTATGGCGTGTACGATACTAAAACCAATCAGTTTTTCTCTGTCAGCGAAAATGCGCACGCTGAGGCGCTACAGCCGTGGATCCGCGACAGCGATTACGCATTTCAACGTGACGGCCGCTTTTATACTATCTCGCTCTCCGAAAAACGGCCTATTGCCATCATTATTTCTTCACCGGTTTCACGTTATTTGCAAAACTTCCGCCATCAGGCCACGCTGACGTTACCCTTAGGGTTGATTTGTAGCGTTATTATTTTACTGGTCTGGGTGCGTTCCCGACGTCAGTTTCATTCTCCGAAGCGCATGTTGCAACGCGCGCTGATTAAGCAACAGTTAGCCCTGCATTATCAGCCCATCATGGATATAAAGAGCAATCAGTGTGTGGGTGCCGAAGCCTTATTGCGCTGGCCCGGCTTCGATGGCGCAGTGATGAGCCCGGCGGAGTTTATTCCGTTGGCGGAAAAAGAGGGGTTAATTGAGCAGGTGACGGATTACGTTGTGGAACACGTTTTTGCTGACCTTGGCGCTTTCCTTGAACATCACCCTCATCTCTATATCTCAATCAATCTGTCGGCATCGGATTTCCACTCTTCACGCCTGATCTCGATGATCTCTGACAGAGCCCAACAGCACCGGGTGCGTGCGCAGCAGATTAAAATTGAAGTGACCGAACGGGGATTCATTGATATTCCAAAAACCACCCCGGTGATCCAGGCGTTTCGTCAGGCGGGTTATGAAGTGGCGATTGATGATTTCGGGACCGGGTATTCCAATCTGCACAACCTCTATTCGCTCAACGTCGATATTCTCAAGATTGATAAATCCTTCATCGACACGTTGACGACCAACAGCACCAGTCATTTAATCGCTGAACATATCATTGAAATGGCGCAGAGCCTGCAGCTGAAAATCATCGCTGAAGGCGTGGAAACGCCAGAGCAGGTGAAATGGCTACTGAAACGCGATGTGAAGTACTGCCAGGGCTGGCTGTTTGCGAAAGCGATGCCGCCTCAGGAATTCATCCAGTGGCAGCAGCGTTCGACGCGTCAGATGACGGCTAATACGGTTCAGGCAGAAATCTGATGACGGTAGTCGCTGGGGGTTCGGTCGAATTCCCGGCGGAAAACCCGCGAAAACGTCTGTTGCGAGACATAACCCAAATCCATCGCGATATCAAAGATAGGGCGCTGTGTGGTCCGGAGCTCCACCGCGGCCATTGAGAGCCTGCGCTGACGAATATAGTCCCCCAGCGTCTGATGCATCACCTGGCGGAACATCCGCTGCAAATACCATTTCGAATAGCCGGATTTTCTGGCCACTACATCGATGTTAAGTGGTTGATCGATATGTTCATCAATCCATTCAATCAACGTCTGAACAATTTGCTGATGGGACATAAGCGGCCTCTTTCTCACTCTTTCGATTCGTCGTTTGGTCTGTGAGCGAGTATAATTCCTCAAGTTAACTTGAGGTAAAGCGCTTTATGGAAAAGAAATCTCCCCGTATTAAAACGCTGTTGACGCCGGGCGAAGTGGCCAGACGTAGCGGTGTCGCCGTCTCAGCCTTGCATTTTTATGAAAGCAAAGGGCTTATCGAAAGCACGCGTAACGGCGGCAACCAACGGCGATACCGTCGTGATGTGCTGCGTTATGTGGCGATCATCAAGATTGCCCAGCGTATTGGCATTCCGCTTTCCACCATCAGTGATGCGCTGGGGGTTCTGCCGGAAGGACACAATCTGAGTCCGAAAGCCTGGAAGCAGCTTTCTTCACAATGGCGTGAAGAGTTGGATGAGCGTATCCATACGCTGGTGGCGCTCCGTGACCAATTGGATGGCTGTATTGGCTGCGGCTGCCTTTCACATCGTGACTGCCCGTTGCGTAACCCGGGCGACATGTTGGGTGAGAAAGGACCAGGGGCACATTTCCCGGAAGATGATGAATCCCTAAAAAACTAAAGCGCCACACGAGGGCGCTTTAGTTGTTTTCCGGTCTTTGTCTTTCTCTCTATCCCGCTGGTTCACGGGAGGGTTTCCCCCGACATCAGCATCCCTCAGTCGATCAAATGGGTTGGAGGTTCCGGTTTGTGCTGACACTTTAATTCTATGCCGGGAGGCCGTTTTTGCCACCTGATTAGCGCACTTTTTAGCCGAATTTTTTCCCGCTTTCTTCCCCGGTTCCTATAGTTATTTTGAACAACTCACCGGAGACCGCCATGTTAACAGTCCATCATCTCAATCTGTCTCGCTCACAGCGTGTGCTGTGGGCGCTGGAAGAACTGGAACTTCCCTATCAGATTGTGCGCTACCAGCGCGAACCGACCATGCTCGCGCCTGAGGCGCTGAAAAAAGTGCATCCGTTGGGGAAGTCGCCGGTTCTGGAAGATGAGGGGATGGTCCTCGCCGAGTCGGGAGCCATTCTTGAGTATTTACAGGAAACCTACGATCCCCAGCAGAAACTGAAACCGCTGGCGCCTCAGGAGCGCATACAGTACCGCTTCTGGCTGCATTATGCCGAAGGTTCCCTGATGCCTTTGCTGCTGATGAAGCTGGTGTTTGCCAGTTTGGGCAAACCGCCGGTACCGATTGGGCTGCGTACCGTTGGCAAAGTGTTGGGCCAGGGGGTACAGAAAGCGTATCTCAACAAACAGTTAGCCACTCATGCGGCGTTTATCGATGCCCATTTGGCCCAATACCCCTGGTTTGCCGGTGAACAGCTCAGCATGGCCGATATCCAGATGAGCTATCCGGCCTTCGCACTGCTGGCTCGCGGTGGGCAAGGGCCATTGCCGCACCTGCAGGCCTGGAAGAAAAAAGTGGAAATGCTTCCGGCCTGGCAAAAGGCGATCGAACAAGGCGGGCCTTTGGATTTTCCCGGTGGATGATTTTTCATCAGCAAAAGGGATGTCGGGAACGGAAATGAAAATTTTCTCCCGCAAAAATGTTGCCAGATTGCGCATTGACGATAACGTTTGCGCACACGTTGGCGATTTCTTCGCCGTCATAAGCGAAATTTAGCAAAATCGCGCAAACATCAGTTGAAAAGGGCAGTATAAAAGCCAGATAATCGTTTGCCTTTTTTTGCCTGCCCCGTTTTGCCTTGCGTAAATCCGGTGGCAGGTCTCAGTGAATACCGTTTTTGTCTGCGCGGAGTTAATCGTTTGCTTTTTTGTGGCCCCCCTTAGCCACGATGTAGCACAGGGAGATGACGCTTAACTGGCAGTGGAATGTCCACCACGCAGACGGACGAATGATAAAAAACTCTCAGGGGATGTTTGATATGTCTACGCCTTCAGCGCGTACCGGTGGTTCCTTAGACGCCTGGTTCAAAATTTCAGCTCGCGGAAGCACTGTTCGTCAGGAAATTCTTGCCGGATTAACCACCTTCCTTGCGATGGTGTACTCCGTTATCGTCGTACCGGGCATGTTGGGCAAAGCGGGCTTCCCGCCTGCCGCCGTGTTCGTCGCGACTTGCCTGGTTGCCGGGTTTGGTTCTCTGTTGATGGGTCTGTGGGCGAACCTGCCGCTGGCGATTGGCTGCGCCATCTCACTGACGGCCTTTACTGCATTCAGCCTGGTGCTGGGTCAGCATATTAGTATCCCGGTCGCGCTCGGCGCCGTGTTCCTGATGGGCGTGCTGTTTACCGTCATTTCTGCCACCGGCATCCGTAGCTGGATCCTGCGCAACCTGCCGCAGGGCGTTGCGCACGGCACGGGCATTGGTATCGGTCTGTTCCTGCTGCTGATCGCGGCGAACGGCGTGGGTCTGGTTATCAAAAACCCTCTCGATGGCCTGCCTGTCGCACTGGGCCAGTTCGACAGCTTCCCGGTCATCATGACCCTGATTGGTCTGGCCGTGATTATCGGTCTGGAAAAACTGAAGGTGCCAGGCGGCATTCTGCTGACCATTATCGGCGTGTCGATTGTCGGTCTGATTTTCGATCCGGCGGTGCATTTCTCTGGCGTGTTCGCGATGCCTTCTCTGAGCGATGAGAACGGCAAATCCCTGATCGGCAGCCTGGACATCATGGGGGCACTGAACCCGGTGGTGCTGCCAAGCGTACTGGCGCTGGTCATGACCGCGGTGTTTGATGCCACCGGTACCATCCGTGCGGTAGCGGGCCAGGCGAATCTGCTGGATAAAGACGGGCAGATCATCAACGGCGGCAAAGCGCTGACCTCTGACTCCCTGAGTAGCATCTTCTCCGGTCTGGTGGGCGCAGCGCCTGCAGCGGTCTACATCGAATCCGCAGCGGGTACTGCTGCTGGCGGTAAAACAGGCCTCACGGCGATCACGGTTGGCGTGCTGTTCCTGCTGATCCTGTTCCTCGCACCGCTCTCTTATCTGGTTCCTGCATACGCAACCGCACCGGCGCTGATGTACGTAGGTCTGCTGATGCTGAGCAACGTGGCGAAAATCGATTTCAACGACTTTGTTGATGCGATGTCTGGCCTGATCACGGCGGTCATGATCGTGCTGACGTGTAACATCGTTACCGGCATCATGATTGGTTTCGCGACGCTGGTGATTGGTCGCGTGGTGTCCGGTGAATGGCGTAAGCTGAACATCGGCACCGTGGTGATTGCCGTTGCGCTGGTGGCTTTCTACGCGGGCGGCTGGGCTATCTAAGCTCAGGTGCTGCGTCAAAATACGGGTGGCTTCGGCCGCCCGTTTTTGTTTGTTGAGAACGGCTTATTTTGAGAATGCGCGAGCTTCTCAGGCTAATGAATGGCAATAACGTAATGAATTATTTCGATTTTACTTTTTAGGGCACATCCCGCCATCCTTTACGATAAGCTGAGAGGCGTATAGTCACTCTGCTGCAACAGAAATAAGACATCGCATACAGGGATAGCATGGAAATTTTCTTCACAATACTCATCATGACCCTTGTGGTCTCATTGTCCGGGGTCGTTACCCGTGTACTCCCCTTCCAAATCCCGCTGCCGCTGATGCAAATCGGCATTGGCGCGCTGCTGGCATGGCCGACGTTCGGTTTACACGTTGAATTTGATCCTGAACTGTTTCTGGTGTTGTTCATTCCACCGCTGCTGTTTGCCGACGGTTGGAAGACGCCCACGCGTGAATTCCTCGAACACGGCCGGGAAATCTTTGGCCTTGCGCTGGCACTGGTGCTGGTGACGGTGATCGGCATTGGCTTCCTGATTTACTGGGTGGTGCCGGGGATCCCACTTATCCCGGCATTTGCCCTTGCGGCCGTGCTGTCGCCGACCGATGCCGTGGCGCTGTCCGGGATTGTGGGCGAAGGACGCATTCCTAAGAAAATCATGGGGATTTTACAGGGCGAAGCGCTGATGAATGACGCTTCCGGCCTGGTGTCGCTGAAATTTGCCGTGGCGGTGGCGATGGGCACCATGGTCTTCAGCGTAGGCGGTGCCAGCCTTGAGTTCCTGAAAGTGGCGATTGGCGGCATTCTGGCGGGTTTTGCCGTCAGCTGGCTGTACGCCCGTTCAATGCGTTTCCTCAGCCGCTGGGGCGGGGATGAGCCTGCGACGCAGATCGTCCTGCTGTTCCTGTTGCCGTTCGCGTCCTACCTGATTGCGGAGCATATTGGCGTTTCCGGCATTCTGGCCGCGGTTGCCGCCGGGATGACCATCACCCGTTCCGGAGTGATGCGTACAGCGCCGCTGGCGATGCGCCTGCGTGCGAACAGCACCTGGGCAATGCTCGAGTTTGTCTTTAACGGCATGGTGTTCCTGCTGCTGGGCCTGCAGCTGCCGGGGATCCTTGAGATGTCGTTGGTCGCCGCCGAAGCGGACCCGAATGTCGAAACCTGGATGCTGTTTGCGGACATCATCCTGATCTACGCCGCGCTGATGCTGGTGCGTTTCGGTTGGTTGTGGACGATGCAGCGCTTCAGCCAGAGATTCCTGAAGAAAAAACCGATGGAGTTCAGTCACTGGAGTACGCGAGAGCTGCTGATCGCCTCTTTTGCCGGGGTACGCGGTGCCATTACGCTGGCCGGTGTCCTCTCCATTCCGCTGCTGCTGCCGGACGGCAATGTGTTCCCGGCACGTTACGAGCTGGTGTTCCTCTCTGCCGGGGTGATCCTGTTCTCGCTGTTTGTCGCCGTGGTGGTGATGCCGGTTCTGCTGCGTCACATTGAGGTCGCGGACCAGTCTCAACAGCATAAAGAAGAGCGGCTGGCACGGGCCGCGACGGCGGAAGTGGCGATTGTCGCGATTCAGAAAAAGGTCGAACGTATGGCCGTGGATGCCGAAGAGAATATCGATAATCAGCTGCTGACCGAGGTCAGTTCGCGCGTTATTGGTAATCTTCGCCGACGGGCAGACGGGCGCAACGATGTTGAAACGTCAATGCTGGAAGAGAGTCTGGAGCGCCGTTTTCGTCTGGCAGCGCTGCGTTCTGAACGCGGTGAGCTGTATCATCTGCGCGCCACGCGTCAAATCAGCAATGAAACCCTGCAAAAGCTGCTGCACGATCTCGATCTGCTGGAAGCTTTGCTGATTGAAGATCAGTAGCGACCACCGCCCATAAAAAAAGCCGCCTTCACGGCGGCTAAAAAGGGGGGGGGAATACCGTCAATCGTTACTGCAGATCAACGTTTTTAGTGCCAAAGAACCAGGTCAGTACGAAACCTGCAAGATAAGAAATCAGGATCCCGGCGACGTAGACCGCCATCCCGGCAAAGATGCCCTGTGCAGACGTCATCAGCGGAATGGACACCAGGCCAGACGGGCCAAACACCGTGTTCAGACCCACCGGCAGACCCATCCACGACACCAGGCCGATAAAGAAGCCGCCGACGGCACCGCCGAAGCAAGCGGTCACGAACGGTTTAAGGCGCGGCAGCGTCACACCGTAAATCAGGGGTTCACCAATGCCCAACAGGCCCGGGAAGATGGCACCTTTAATCTGGCTGCGCAGTACGGATCCCTGTTTGGCGCGGAAGTACAGCGCCAGCGATGCCCCGACCTGACCTGCACCGGCCATTGCCAGAATTGGGAACAGGGAGTTGAAGCCCTGAGCATCCATCAGCGCGAAGTACACCGGCACAAAGCCCTGGTGAATACCAAATACAACGGCGATCAGGAACAGACCTGCCAGCAGAGCGGTGCCAAATGGGTTGCCGTTAAGGTGCAGGAACAGCCACGACATGCCTTTAAACAGCTCGCCGCCAATCGGCATGATCACGGTGTAGGTGAACGCACCGGTGATCAGCAGGGTGATGGCTGACGTCAGAATCATGTCCAGATCGTCGTGAATGAAGCGACGAACCTGGCGTTCAATCCAGGCGCCCAGGATACAGGCCAGCAGGACACCGATGATATTCCCGCGCGGATCGATGGTCAGGCTGAAGAAGTCCTGCATGCCCGCGTAATAGCCTACTTTGCCTTCCGGCACATAGCGCAGAATAAACAGCGACGCGATGATGGCCCCGTTGACGCCAGAGCCGCCGAACGCTTTCTGCGTGTTGTAGCCGATAAGAATGCTCAGGAAGGTGAACAGGCCAATGCTGAACACTTTCATGTAAGCAATCAGGTCGGTGAGCCAGCTGGCGGGTGTTGCATAAATCTGCTGTAACAGCGTCGCCACACCCAGCAGCAGACCCGCGGCGATAAAGCCCGGGATAAGCGGGGTAAAGATGGTGGCGAATTTGGTCAGAAAGTTATGAATGGCGCTGTTTTGCTTGCCCTTCATTTTGGCTTTATTCTGCTTTGCCTGAGCGCTGAGATCGGCTTCGGCCAGCGGGTCGCTCTCACCGCCATCCGCTTTGATCATCGCATTCATCATCTCACTGGCGGTTTGCGCTTTGCCTGGGCCAAGAATGATTTGCAGCTGATCGTCACCGTTAATCACGCCCATCACGCCGGGAACGGCTTTCAGCTTGTCGATATCGATAATGTCACGATCGCGCAGCGTCAGGCGCAGACGGGTCATACAATTGCCGCACACGCTGATATTGGCTTTCCCGCCCGAAAGTTGCAGCAGTTGCTCAATCATTGAGCTGGTGATTTTGGCCATGAGTTAGTGACTCCCGCTACCCTGAAGGGCGCTGCGAATAAAACCGTTGTTGCGGGAAAGCATCGCGCTGGCTTCTTCGGCACTGATGCCCGCCAGAATCATCACGATGGCCGTTTTACAGTGACGGTGGCAGGCGCTCAGCGCCGCTTCCGCGTCTTCGGGTTTGCATTCGGTGGCCTGCACCACAATGTTCACCTGGCGCTGCAGCAGCTTGGCGTTGGTGGCTTCAACATCGACCATCAGATTGCCGAACACTTTGCCGGAGCGGATCATCGCGCCGGTGGTCAGCATATTCAGGATCAGTTTCTGCGCGGTACCCGCTTTCATACGGGAAGAACCGGTGACCACTTCCGGGCCGACCAGCGGTTCGATAGCAATGTCGGCCAGTTTGCCAATCTCGCTGCCGCGGTTACAGGCGATAGCGCCGGTTGTCGCCCCGACGCTGCGGGCGTAGTTCAGCGCGCCAATCACATACGGCGTACGGCCGCTGGCCGCAATGCCAACCACCACGTCACGCTCGTTGAGCGCCAGGTCGCGCAAATCCTGCTCGCCCATCTGCGGACTGTCCTCGGCGTTTTCGACCGCCTGAAGAATGGCCTTGTGACCGCCGGCAATCAGGCCGATAACCTGCTCACGTGGGGTGCCGTAAGTGGGTGGGCATTCGCTGGCATCCAGGATACCGAGGCGCCCTGAGGTGCCTGCACCACAGTAAATCAGGCGGCCGCCGCAGGCGAAGGCGGCAGCAATGGCATCGACGGCACTGGCAATGGCGGGCAGCTGCTCTTCCACCGCCAGAGCGACTTTTTTATCTTCCTCGTTGATCACCTTCAGCATGTCCAGGGTGGACAGGTTATCGATGTTTTCACTCGCCTGGTTGCGGCTTTCAGTGGTCAGGGTGGATAAATCAATTTTCATAGCGGCCTCGGTGAATAACGGACTTGATGGTTGGAATAATATATTCCACATTTAAATATAAAAAGTAATATTTTATCCCTTGCGGCAATCTGTGATCGTGGTCACCAGGCTCGCGGGCATGGCCTCTTCATATCCTGAAACGAGATGAGAGGGTGTCATGCGGGGGGGAATGCCTTATCATTTTACTCCCACTTCTGGCCTGCTGAACCGAGCGATTGATTACCGTTATATGAGACACATCAACACTATCCTGCATAACAAAGCGCTGTTTACGCCGGGCGAACGCAAAATCGCCGATTTCATTCTTGAAAATCCGGGACGCGTTAAGCAGTTCTCCTCGCCTGAACTCGCTGAGGTGTTGGGGATAAGCCAGTCCAGTATTATCAAGTTTGCGCAAAAGCTGGGTTTTAAAGGATTCACCAATTTCAAAATCGCGCTGGTGGAAGAGTGGGGACAGCAGAGTCCTGAACGAAAGAATGACGTTGCCTACATTCACAACGAAATTAACAGCGAAGATACCTTACCGGAAATTGCCGAAAAGCTGTTGATGGAGAAGCAGCAGGCGCTGCGTGACACGACATCCAGTCTGGATTTCAAAAAGCTTCAGCAGGTCGTGGACCTCATCCGCGAGGCCGGGCGCGTGCAAATCATCGCCATCGGCGGCTCGTCACTGATTGCCAAAGATTTGGCCTACAAGCTCATGAAAATCGGTTATCCGGTGATGAATGAAATGGACAGCCACGTGCAGATAACCGTCGCTCAATCGCTGACGGCGAAAGATGTGCAGATTGCGATTTCGTTTTCCGGCAAGCGCCGTGAAATTCAGGTCGCGGCAGAAGCCGCGAAAGCCCGTGGCGCAAAAATCATTGCCCTGACCTCGCTTCTGCAGTCACCGCTGCGCCAGGTCGCCGATATTACGCTGGATACCCTTGCCGATGGCAGTAAGACGCACAGCTCATCCATTGCCGTGCGCACGGCGCAGCATACGCTGATCGATTTACTGTTTGTGTGCCTGCTGCAACAAGGGGAAGAGACGCGTCGCGAGCTGATCGACCAGAGCCGCACGCTGGTGGAGAAGCTGTAGAGCGGGGGTTTTGCAGATGGCCGGATCTTTGACGAAGTAAGCCGCTATCAGTCAAACAGGCGAATGCGGTTTCACCCACCTGAATGCCAACCCGCTACTTCCCCGGTAGCCAAAAACCTTCGCAGCACTCCAGCCACGCCTGAGCGCTGTGCGAAAGGTAGCTGCCTTCACGCCAAATCAGGCCCAATTGCCAGAGCAGGCTGCTGTCCAATGGGATCCAGCGCAGGGTATTTTTGTCGAGGCGCTGGCAAATGGGTTCCGGCAGAATCGCCACCCCAACGCCCGCCTGCACCATGGCTGCCAGAAAATCCCATTGCCCGCTGCGCACGGCGATGCGCGGCTTCACATCGTGATCGGTGAACAGCTGCATCAGCTGACGGCTAAGCGCGAAATCTTCGTTGTAAATCAGCAGCGGGTGCGCGGCCAGCTGGGCCGGACTTACCGACTCAACGTTCAGCCAGTCGCCTGAACGTGGCACCAGTACGCACAGCGGATAGCTGAACAGCGGCAGCGTGGCCAGACCGCTTTCTTCGTCAACGGGCAGGGCGGTCATGGCGACGTCCAGCTCTCCGTTAACCACCGCCTGTTGCACGGTCAGACCGCCGAATTCGGAAATTTTCAGCTCCACACCGGGATAACGTTGACGGAACAGGCTGATCGGGCCTGCCATCATCATCCCCACCATGGGAGGAATTCCGAGACGCAACAGGCCTTTGTGCAGATGATTAATGTCGCTGAGTTCAGCTTCCAGCTGGCGAAACTCAGTCAGGATCGCCACGCCGCGTTCGAAGACCACCCGCCCGGTGTCGGTTAACAGCAGCTTGCGACCATCGCGGATAAGCAGGGTACAGTTGAGTTCATCTTCCAGATTTTTCAGCATCTTACTGATGGTGGGCTGCGTCACAAACAGCTTTTCAGCCGCCCGGGTAAAGCTCTGCTGGCGAACCACTTCGACGAAATAGCGCAGCGTTCTTATGTCCATGATTATTCCTCGAAACTATACCTTCAATGATTTTAATTCATTTCAGTCACTGACGGCGTCTCACTATACTGAGCGCCTTCACTTTTTTCAGGAATTCCTTTCATGGCTGTGGCTATGGGGCGTGTAACGCCTGCTGTCCTGCATCACCTTCAGGTTCCGGTGCAGGTGGTTTTGTATGCCGGGTTGTTTGTTGTCGCGGAGTATTTGGTGGCGTGGCTGCATTTACCGCTCCCTGCCAATCTGGTGGGCATGCTGCTGCTGCTGGGGCTTATCGTGTGTCGCGTCATTCCACTCAACTGGGTACGCGCGGGCTCTCGCTGGCTGCTGGCCGAAATGCTGCTGTTTTTTGTCCCCGCGGTGGTGGCCGTGGTGAATTATGCGCAGCTGCTGATGGTCGATGGCTGGCGTATCTTCCTGGTGATTGCCCTGAGCACGCTGATGGTGCTGGGTGCCACGGCATGGGTGGTCGATAAGGTGTATCGTTACGAACTGCGCAGGATGGATCATGAGTAGTTTTCAGCTCAGCATCTTGTGTCTTGTCATTACGCTCGGGCTTTATTACGCCAACAAACGACTGTATCGCCGTTTTCATAAGCTTCCTCTGATGCCGCTGGTGTTTACCCCGATCCTGTTGGTGCTGATGCTGGTGTTCGGCCATATTTCCTATCAGAACTATATGGGCGAAGCGCACTGGCTGCTGTGGCTGCTGGGGCCGTCAACCATCGCCTTTGCGGTGCCTGTTTATGACAATCTGGCGGTGATTAAGCGTCACTGGATGTCGCTGACCGCAGGGGTGACGACCGCGGTTGTGGTTGCCGTCACCAGCTCCGTGTGGCTGGCCCGGCTGTTTACGCTGTCGGACGAAATTCAGCGCAGCCTGGCGGTGCGTTCCATCACCACTCCCTTTGCCCTGGCGGCAGCGAAGCCGATTGGCGGTCAGCCTGAGCTGGTCGCGCTGTTCGTGGTGGTAACCGGCGTGTTCGGGATGGCGGTGGGCGATATGCTGTTTATGCGTCTTGCTATTCGTGAAGGGATGGCGAAAGGGGCCGGATTTGGTGCGGCGTCACACGGCGCCGGGACGGCACGCTCTTATGAACTGGGCCAACAGGAAGGGGTGGTCGCAAGCCTCGTGATGATGCTCTCCGGCATCGTGACCGTACTGGCCGCACCGCTGGTTTCTTTGGTGATGTTCTGATGGGCCGAATGGCCGAATGGCCGAATGGCCGGATGCGGCTGCGCCTTATCCGGCCTACAAAGGGTGTCATCGTTAGTCAGTTGTCGGCCCGGTAAGCAGAGCGCCACCGGGCATTTCTTTAGTGCGCGCGGCCCTGGTCGATGCCCAGACCGGTTTGCGAACGGATAAACTGTGCGCGGAACTGCTCGCGTTCGCGCAGCCCTTCGGCGGAGTTGTCCGTGGCGGAGAACACCCAAATGCCGATAAAGGCGATGGCGATGGAGAACAGCGCCGGGTATTCGTACGGGAACACGGCTTTCTCGTGACCGAGGATTTGCACCCAAATAGTCGGGCCAAGGATCATCAGCACAATCGCCGTCAGCAGGCCCAGCCAGCCGCCAATCATCGCGCCGCGCGTGGTCAGTCTTGACCAGTACATGGACAGCAGAATAATCGGGAAGTTACAGCTTGCGGCAATCGAGAAGGCCAGCCCTACCATGAACGCAATGTTCTGTTTCTCAAACAAAATCCCCAACAGAATCGCCACCACGCCGAGCACCAGAACGGTGATTTTCGATACCCGCAGCTCGTCACGCTCGGACGCGCCTTTGCGGAACACATTGGCATAGAGATCGTGAGAAACCGCAGAAGCCCCCGCCAGCGTCAGTCCGGCCACGACCGCCAGAATGGTGGCGAAAGCAACCGCAGAGATAAAGCCGAGGAACAGATTCCCGCCAACGGCATCGGCCAGGTGGACTGCCGCCATGTTGTTGCCGCCAATCAACAGACCCGCAGAATCTTTAAACGCCGGATTCGCACCGACCAGCATGATGGCACCAAAGCCAATAATGAAGGTCAGGATGTAGAAATAGCCCATAAAACCGGTGGCATAGAAGACGCTTTTGCGGGCTTCACGGGCGTCGCTGACGGTAAAGAAGCGCATCAGAATGTGCGGTAATCCGGCGGTACCGAACATCAGACCCAGACCGAGCGACAGCGCCGATATCGGGTCTTTCACCAGGCCGCCAGGGCTCATAATGGCCGCACCCTTCGGATGCACCGCCATGGCTTCGCTGAACAGATTATTAAAGCTGAAACCGACGTGCTTCATCACCATGAAGGCCATAAAGCTTGCGCCGAACAGCAGCAGTACGGCTTTGATTATCTGCACCCATGTGGTGGCGAGCATGCCGCCAAACAGCACGTACATCACCATCAGCACGCCAACCAGTACCACGGCGACGTGGTAGTTGAGGCCGAACAGCAGCTCGATGAGCTTCCCGGCACCCACCATCTGGGCAATCAGATACAGCGCCACCACCACCAACGAGCCGCAGGCGGCGAGAATTCGAATCGGCCCTTGCTTCAGGCGATAAGATGCCACGTCAGCAAAGGTGAAGCGTCCGAGGTTGCGCAGGCGTTCAGCAATCAGGAACAGGATAATCGGCCAGCCGACGAGGAAGCCAAGAGAGTAAATCAGACCGTCGTAGCCGGAGGTGTAGACCAGGGCAGAGATGCCGAGGAAAGAGGCGGCAGACATAAAGTCGCCGGCAATCGCCAGCCCATTCTGGAAGCCGGTAATGTTGCCCCCGGCAGTGTAATAGTCGTTGCGCGAACGCACGCGCTTGGAGGCCCAGTAGGTGATGTAGAGCGTCAACAGCACGAAGACCAGGAACATCACGATCGCCTGCCAGTTGGTGGGCTGGCGCTGGACCTCACCGGTAATGGCATCCGCCGCGCTGGCGGCAAACGGGAGCGCGGCGACAAGCGCCATCAAAGACTTTTTCATGACGCTTTTACCTCACGCATAACGGCGTTGTTGAGTTTGTCGAACTCTCCATTGGCGCGCCAGACGTACACGCCGGTGAGCAGGAACGAAATGACAATCACACCGATACCGATAGGGATCCCGCGTGTGACGCTGGTTCCTGCATGCAGAGGGGTACCAAGCCAGCCGGGGGCAAAAGCGATAAGCAGAATAAAACCGACGTACACGATAAGCATGATAATCGACAGAATGGTGGCAAACCGTTGCCGTTTTTGAACTAACTCCCTGAAATGCGCACTGTCTTCTATCTGCTGACAAATAGTATTATTCATCACAGAGTTTCTCCAGAGGTCCCCGTCGTCTTTCGCGCCGCAGGTGCGTTGGCTGCACACGATCACCCCAGTCACATAGTGAAGCTATGCTCCTGGGGATGGTCGTGCTTGCCGCCTGCCTGCAACACGAAATCCATAGGGGAGGGGTCAGATATTATTGTTAAGTAAAAGCACCGTACGATCCCCTCGCCCCTGTGGGGAGAGGGTTAGGGTGAGGGGAAAGTGTACGGCTGATTCCTCTCACCCGATCTCCGCTTGATAAAGCGGAGGGTAAATCTGTGTTAAGAAGGCATGGTAATGGACTGCTTCTCTTCGAGCAGTTTTTCCACTACGCCAGGATCGGCGAGCGTTGAAGTATCGCCAAAGTTGCTGGTATCCCCGGCAGCGATTTTGCGCAGGATGCGACGCATAATCTTACCGGAGCGGGTTTTCGGCAGTGAATCGGTCCAGTGCAGCACATCAGGCGTCGCCAGCGGACCAATCTCTTTACGCACCCAGTTACGCACTTCGGTATACAGCTCAGGCGTTGGCTCTTCGCCGTGGTTCAGCGTGACGTAGGCATAAATCGCCTGGCCCTTAATGCTGTGCGGGATACCCACGACCGCCGCTTCGGCAATCTTCGGATGCGACACCAGCGCAGATTCAATCTCAGCTGTCCCCAGGCGGTGACCCGAGACGTTCAGCACGTCATCCACGCGTCCGGTTATCCAGTAGTAGCCATCTTCGTCACGACGAGCGCCATCACCGCTGAAATACATGTTCTTGAAGGTTGAGAAATAGGTCTGCTCAAAGCGCTCATGATCGCCAAACAGCGTACGTGCCTGGCCTGGCCAGGAATCGGTGATCACCAGGTTGCCTTCGGTGGCGCCTTCCTGTGGATGCCCTTCGTTATCGACCAGGGCAGGCTGAACGCCAAAGAACGGACGGGTTGCCGAACCGGCTTTCAGTTCGATAGCGCCGGGCAGCGGAGTTATCATGAAACCACCGGTTTCAGTCTGCCACCAGGTGTCCATCACCGGGCATTTTTCGTTGCCGATTTTCTTCCAGTACCACTCCCAGGCTTCCGGGTTAATCGGTTCGCCGACGGAGCCAAGAATGCGCAGAGAAGAACGATCGGTCCCCTGAATCGCTTTATCGCCTTCAGCCATTAAGGCGCGGATAGCGGTAGGTGCTGTGTAGAGAATATTGACCTTATGCTTATCAACCACCTGGCTCATACGCGTCGGGGTCGGCCAGTTCGGTACGCCTTCAAACATCAGCGTGGTGGCGCCGCAGGCCAGCGGCCCGTACAGCAGGTAGCTGTGGCCGGTGACCCAGCCAACGTCTGCCGTACACCAGTAGATATCGCCCTGATGATAATCAAAGACATATTTGAACGTGGTGGCGGCATACACCAGATAACCACCGGTCGTGTGCAGTACGCCTTTCGGTTTACCGGTCGACCCGGAGGTGTAGAGGATAAACAGCGGATCTTCGGCATTCATTTCGACGGGCTGATGCTGGTCGCTGGCTTTCTCTACCAGTTCGCTCCAGCACAGGTCATGGCCTTCGTGCCATTCGGTTTTCCCGCCAGTACGCTTGAACACGACGACGTGCTCCACGCTCTTCACGTTCGGGTTCTTCAGCGCGTCATCCACATTTTTCTTCAGCGGAATAGAACGGCCTGCGCGCACGCCCTCATCGGCGGTGATCACCAGGCGTGAGCTGGAGTCGATGATACGACCGGCCACGGCTTCCGGCGAGAACCCGCCAAAGATGACCGAATGCACTGCACCAATGCGGGCACAGGCCAGCATCGCCACCGCGGCTTCCGGCACCATGGGCATGTAAATCGCGACCACATCGCCTTTTTTAATGCCAAGGTCAGTCAGCACGTTGGCAAAACGGCAAACGTCGCGATGCAGTTCCTGGTAGGTGATGTGTTTGCTCTGGCTGGCGTCGTCGCCTTCCCAGATGATGGCTGTCTGGTCGCCTCGTTCCGCCAGATGGCGGTCGAGGCAGTTGGCCGCCAGGTTCAGGGTACCGTCTTCAAACCATTTGATAGAGACGTTACCGGGGGCGAAAGAGGTGTTTTTGACTTTGGTGTACGGTTTCATCCACTCAAGGATTTTGCCCTGATCGCCCCAGAAGGCATCAGGATCGCTGATGGACTGTAGATATTTCGCCTTGTACTGTTCCGGGTTAATCAGGCAGTTTTCCGCAATGTTTGCGGGAATAGAATGTTTATGGACCTGGCTCATGGCTATTATTCTCCTTGTTAGGATGTTAATAATATGTCGCACAAACGTTAATTGTAGGGCTTTTACTGGCTTTGTTTACTATTTGGGGGACAGATCACGCATTGATGATATCGAATGAAAATTCATCAAATGAATCTTTTACAGCAAATAATCACCTATCTGAATTTATAGTTTTTTCGTTTAAAAAAATCCCTTCATAACAAAATGTTACTTTCAGTAACCGGGCTTAATTCGCTTTAATCACGCTTTTGTCAGCTTAAAGCCCTGTTCTGAAAGGGTTGCGCAGCATGCCATACAGATGATACTGATACGGCGCGTTAAAAAACTCCATTCAAAGACGCAACACAAATCATCCCCTTTCAATGAGTGTCTTCGTGACAAGAAAGGCGCTCGGCATTAAGGAAGTCTGTCGTTATGAAAAAAGCGAAAGTCAGTCTGGCGTGGCAGATCCTGCTCGCGTTGGTACTGGGTATTCTTTTGGGTAGTTATCTGCATTATCAAAGTGATAGCCGCGAATGGCTGATTGCCAATCTGCTTTCACCGGCGGGTGATATCTTTATCCATCTGATCAAAATGATCGTGGTTCCGATTGTTATTTCGACGCTGGTGGTCGGTATTGCTGGCGTGGGTGATGCAAAATCGTTGGGCCGTATCGGCGCGAAAACGATCCTCTATTTTGAGATAATCACCACGGTGGCGATTGTGCTCGGCATTACGCTGGCGAACGTGTTCAAGCCGGGAGCCGGTATCGATATGTCGCACCTGGCTACGGTGGATATTTCGAAATATCAAAACACCACCGCGGAAGTGGCGAGCCATGCTCACGGCCTGATGGGGACCATTTTGTCTCTGGTGCCGACCAATATCTTCGCCTCAATGGCCAAGGGCGAAATGCTGCCTATCATCTTCTTCTCGGTGCTGTTTGGTCTGGGGCTTTCTTCACTGCCCGCCACGCATCGTGAGCCGCTGGTGACGGTGTTCCGTTCCGTTTCTGAAACCATGTTTAAAGTGACCCATATGGTGATGCGCTATGCGCCCGTCGGGGTCTTTGCGCTGATTTCCGTGACTGTCGCGAACTTTGGTTTTGCTTCTTTGCTGCCGCTCGCCAAGCTGGTTATCCTGGTGTACGCCGCGATTGTTTTCTTCGCGCTGGTGGTGCTGGGTGCGGTGGCGAAAATGTGTGGGCTGAGCATCTGGACTCTGATTCGTATCCTGAAAGACGAACTGATTCTGGCGTACTCCACCGCGAGTTCCGAGAGCGTGCTGCCGCGCATTATCGAGAAGATGGAAGCCTATGGCGCGCCACCGGCGATCACCAGCTTCGTGGTCCCGACCGGCTACTCCTTTAACCTCGACGGTTCAACGCTGTACCAAAGCATCGCGGCGATTTTCATCGCGCAGCTGTACGGTATCGACCTCTCGTTGGGCCAGGAAATCATTCTGGTACTGACGCTGATGGTGACGTCCAAAGGCATTGCCGGTGTGCCGGGCGTGTCGTTTGTCGTGCTGCTGGCGACGTTGGGCAGTGTCGGTATTCCGCTGGAAGGGCTGGCGTTTATAGCCGGTGTTGACCGAATCCTTGATATGGCGCGCACCGCGCTGAACGTGGTGGGTAATGCGCTGGCAGTGCTGGTGATTGCCAAGTGGGAACACAAGTTTGACCGCAAAAAAGCGCAGGCTTATGAGCGTGAAATGCTGGGCAAATTTGATCAGACCGCGAAACGTTAACCGATCGGTGCCGGCTGGCGTTTACGCTGGCCCGGCCTCGTGTGGGCCTGCAGGTTTGTAGGCCCATGCAAGCGAAGCCGCGCTGGGCATTTTACTCCCCGCTCAGCGCATCCAGCGCTTCACAGCCAGAATCATTTCCTTCTACACAGCTGACGTTATACCAGTTCAACGCCTTCTGTTTGTTCGGTTCAATAAAGCCTTTTTCGCCTTCGCGGAACATCTCTGCTGCCCAGAATTCGGCGTAGCCGGAGCGTGACAGCATCGAACTATTTTTAAAGAACTGCGTGGCTTTGGCCTCGTCTTCTTTAACCTCACCGCCGTTGGCATAAATCATCCCGAGCAGCATTTGCGCATCGACAGCCGCATCGCTGTCGGTGTTTGCGGCGGCTTTTTCTAACAGGGACAGCGCACGCGGATAATCCGTCTTGCCTGCAAGGGAGTTCACTAAGGTGTGGGCGAGAACGATTTCACCGTTGGTGCTGCCCGCGAGCGTGGCCTGTTCCGCAAGCTTACGTGCGTCAGGCAGGTTGGTTTTCATCAACATTTGCGCCAGCAGGGCGGCGGCATCCGGCTCACCGCTTTGTGCGGCTTTTTCCGCCCAATAACGGGCATGGCGTTCATCGCCGGAGCTGAAATACGTATCGGCGAGATAATATTGAGCGCGCTTGTCGCCCGCTTCGGCCTGCTCTTTGTACTGGCTGCCTATCTCATCGGCCTGCGCGAGCAGGGGGAGCAACAGCAATAAACTGCAGCGTTTCATTATGGGAATCATCCTTGAAAAGGAGTGCGTAGTATAAAGGGTGTACACAAATAAAAAAGGGGTGAAAAAATTCACCCCAAAATACCGACAAGATAATAAGCGTTAACCCAGCGCACTCTCACGTAAACGGGATTTCAACTTATTATATTCGTCGATCACATACTGCTCGGCGGCGTGCTGGTCGGCGATACGTTCAACCCGAACGGCGCAGTATTTATACTCCGGCGTTTTGGTAATCGGGCTTAGGTTTTCCGTCACCAGCTCGTTACAGGCCCCAATCCACCATTGATAGGTCATATACACCGCCCCTTTATTTGGGCGATCGCTGACCTGTGCACGGGTGATAATTCTGCCTTTACGCGAGTTCACCCACACCAACGCTTCGTTCTCAATGCCAAGCGCGACGGCATCCGCTGTGTTGATTTGCGCGTAGCCAGGTTCATCCGCCAGCGCCGCCAGTGCCGCACAGTTGCCGGTCATTGAGCGGCAGGAATAGTGGCCGACTTCACGCACAGTGGAAAGTACCATCGGGTACTCTTCGGTGAGTTTATCGATAGGCGCAACCCAGTCGCAGGTGAAGAACTGCGCCAGCCCGTTTGGCGTGTCGAACTTCTCTTCGAAGAGATATGACGTGCCCTGATCGGCGTCTGACTCATCGCGGCACGGCCACATCACATAGCCCAGTTCACCCATTTTTTCGTACGTGGCCCCTTTGAAGCTTGGGCACAGGTTACGCAACTCATCCCAGATTTCCTGAGTGTTGTTGTAATGCATTGGGTAGCCCATGCGAGTGGCGATTTCGCTGATGATCTGCCAGTCGGTTTTCAGATCCCACTTCGGTTCCACCGCTTTAAAGAAGCGCTGGAAACCACGGTCAGCGGCGGTATACACCCCTTCGTGCTCACCCCAGGAGGTGGACGGCAGAATGACGTCGGCCGCCGCAGCGGTTTTGGTCATAAAGATGTCCTGCACGATAACCAGTTCGAGATCGTCGAAGCCTTTGCGCACCGCAGAAAGTTCGGCGTCGGTCTGCAGCGGATCTTCACCCATGATGTACGCGGCCCGCACTTCGCCATGCGCCGCGCGGTGCGGCAGCTCGCTGATGCGATAGCCGGTATGTGCAGGCAGACTTTCCACGCCCCAGGCTTTGGCGAATTTCTCGCGGTTGGCCGGATTGTTGATGTACTGATAGCCCGGATAGGTATCCGGCAGCGCGCCCATATCGCACGCGCCCTGCACGTTGTTCTGCCCACGCACCGGGTTGACGCCGACGCTCGGACGACCGAGGTTGCCGGTCATCATCGCAAGGCTGGTCAGTGAACGTACCGTTTCGACACCCTGATAGAACTGGGTCACGCCCATGCCCCACAGGATGGCGGCGGATTTGGCACCCGCGTACATTCTCGCGCACTGGCGAATTTCCTGGGCGCTGACACCGGTTATCGCTTCCACCGATTCCGGCGTATAGCCTTCGACAATTTTGCGATACTCCTCGAAGCCTTCAGTACGGCTGGCGATAAACGCCTGGTCGTACAGATTTTCTTCGATGATCACATGCCCAATGGCGTTCAGCAGCGCAATGTTGGAGCCGTTTTTCAGCGCTATGTGCATATCGGCAATGCGCGCGGTTTCAATTTTGCGCGGATCGCAGACGATAATTTTCGCCCCATTGCGTTTGGCGTTAATCACGTGATTCGCCACAATAGGGTGTGAATCTGCCGGGTTGTACCCGAAGATAAACACGAGATCGGTGTTATCAATCTCGTTGATGGCATTACTCATGGCGCCATTACCGACCGACTGGTGCAGACCTGCAACCGAAGGGCCGTGTCAGACGCGTGCGCAGCAGTCCACGTTATTGGTACCAATAACGGCGCGCGCAAATTTCTGCATGATGTAATTCGTTTCGTTCCCTGTTCCGCGTGAGGAACCGGTGGTCTGGATAGCATCCGGGCCATACTTGGCCTTGATGGTGCTCAGGCGTTCCGCCACATAATTCAGGGCTTCGTCCCAGGACACCGCTTCCAGCTTGCCGCCGCGTTCACGACGGATCATCGGGGTTTTCAGGCGTGGCGTCAGGATCTGGGTATCGTTAATAAAGTCCCAGCCGTAGTAACCCTTCAGGCACAGCGTGCCTTTGTTGGTTTTGCCCTGCGCCGCTTCCGCCCGGATTATTTTGCCGTTATCCACCACCAGGTTTATCTTGCAGCCCGATGCGCAGTAAGGGCAAACCGTGACGACTTTTTTCATCGGTTTCGCTCCAGTTAAACAGTCGCATAAATGCGTTCAGCGCTCGTTAATGCAGGTTTTATGCCAGTCTTCTTTGTAGGGGTATTCCCGGGGTTTATCGCGCCTGTGGATGACGAAACGGCGTAATTCGACAGTTTTGACGTGTCGAAAGGCATTGGGATGTGACGGCGGTTAAAGATTCGTCACCCGGAAGTGGAAATGGCTGGAGGCCGCAGCAGAATCGATCAGACTTAACGTTATGGCAATCAGGCAGGGGCTGACGATGAAACCGCGCATTCTGGTCATTGATGACGACATCGCTATGTGTGAGCTCCTGCGGGATGTGCTCGCCGAACACGTTTTTGACGTTGCGGTGTGCCACCTCGGGCAGCAGGGGGTGGCAATGGCCGCAGAGCACCCGGATATTGCTTTAGTGCTGCTCGATATGATGCTGCCAGATATCAACGGGTTACAGGTACTTACCCAGCTGCAAAAAATCCGCCCGGCGCTGCCCGTCGTGATGCTGACCGGTCTTGGCAGTGAATCGGACGTGGTGGTTGGGCTGGAAATGGGCGCGGATGATTACATCGGTAAGCCCTTCAATCCGAGGATTGTGGTGGCGCGTCTGAAAGCGGTTCTGCGTCGGACGGGGGCGTTAACCCCCGACGCCAGCAGCGGGCAGGGCAACGGAATGACCTTTAACGGCTGGCGGTTGGACACCCAGCGCGGTGAGCTGAGCAACCCGCAGCAGCAGCTGATTCCGTTGACGCAAGGAGAGTTTGGCTTGCTGCAGGCGCTGGCGCAAAATGCACGTCGGGTGCTGAGCCGTGAACAATTGCTGGAGCTTACGCACAGCGAAAGCATGGAGGTGTTCGATCGCACGATCGATGTGCTGATCATGCGCCTGAGACGCAAGATCGAGCTGAATCCTCATCAGCCAACCCTGATCAAAACCCTGCGCGGGTTGGGCTATGTGTTTGCCGCGGACGTGGCGCATAGCGACAAAGCGGCCTGAATGCCGGATGCGCTGTGCTTATCCGGCCTACAAAATCACAGATCGCATAGGCCGCCACCCGGTAATTCAAACGCCATTCTCACTGATAAACACCTGCAACTCCTCCAGCGTTTTCGCCCCGTCAATGGCATTGGCGCATAACAAACTGGCGCGGGCGCAGGCATGGGCCAACTGAACACTTTCCCGCAGCGACCAGCGTTCGTGACAGCCGTACAGGAACCCGGCGCAGAAGGCATCTCCTGCGCCTACGCTGCCGACAATCTCGGTCTGGTCCAGCCGCCACGACGGCACCCACTGGCCCGTTTCATCGGGCGCTTCGCACCAGGCACCTTCCGGGCAATGGATCACCACGCGCTGCCTTACGCCTGCCTGCAAGAGCAGCGCGGCGGCGCTGGCGATATTGTCGATTATCGGCTCGCCGTCTGGCGCCCGGATCGCCAGTTCGCTGAATTCCCCGGCTTCCAGTTCGTTAATCACCAGATAATCGAGATGCTGCAATGCCGGGCGCACCAGCGGCTGATAGCGCGGATCGCCTTTGCGGGAGACTAAATCGAGCGAGGTTTCATAGCCTTTCTCCCGCATCTGCGCCAGCAGGCGTGCGGCGCGGGTACCAAACTCTTTATCCGCCAGATCGAGGCTGTCGAGCAGCAGCAAATAGCCAAGATGGAAGATCTTCATCGATCCTTCCAGCCTGTCGAACGCGGGCAGGTCTAACAGGCGATTCGCGCCGGGAGAGTGAAAGAATGTGCGCTGGCCTGTGGGATCGGTCATCACCTGCGACATGGAGGTGGGCGCAAAGCTGGTGCGCTGCACGTGCTGACGATTGACGTGATACTGGTCGAGCATCGCCATAATATAGTCACCGTCGCTGTCTTCGCCGATCAGCCCGACGGCCTGTAGCGGCAGATGGCTGCGCATTTGCGCCAGCGTCAGCAAGACATTCAGCGGCGCGCCGCCGGTGGAGCGTTCACTGTGGGTAATTTCAGCCAGCCAGCCGCGCTCCGGCCACTGCACGATTTTATGGACGTGATCCACCAGCATGTTGCCGGCGGCGATGATCCCCTGGCGTTCCATTAGGCTTTCCCCGCGCTGCCGAAGATGCGCATCTGCTCTGCCACGGTATCGGCGATGGCCGTTTCGATGCCCAGCAGCAGTTCAGCGAATTCGTCGTAGATGGGCTGACGATGCGTTATGCGTTGCTCAACGGCGTGCAAAGCGGCCTGCGACATACCGGTATAGAAATTGATCTTGTGGATCCCAAGCTCAATGGCGCGACGAAAATCGGCGTCGCTGATCCCGGATCCGCCGTGCAGCACCAACGGCAAACCTGTTTGTTGGCGGATTGCGTCGAGGCGAGCAAAATCGAGTTTCGGCTCGCCTTTATATTTTCCGTGCGCGTTACCAATGGCGACCGCCAGTGCATCGATCCCTGTTCTGTCGACAAACTCGCGGGCCAGATCCGGGTCGGTAAAGAAGGCTTCATCGGCGTGGCCATACAGTGCGCCGCCTTCATCGCCGCCAACGGCGCCCAGTTCTGCCTCCACTGACACGCCCACGGCATGACACATCTTCACCACTTCTCGGGTCTGGCGAATATTCTCGTCATAGCTGAGCGTGGAGCCATCGAACATCACAGAGCTAAAGCCCAGCCGCAGCGCACGCACCACCGCCTCAAAATGCAGGCCGTGGTCGAGATTCAGCACCACCGGAATGTCGTGTTTTGCCGCTTCAAAACGCACGGCTTCCACCAGCGATTCCAGCGACAGATACTTAAAATGCACTTCGGCAATGTTGATGATAAACGGCGAGCGCTCCTGTTCCGCTGCGGCAAACAGCGCGCGCAGAAAGTGAGAGTCGAGTACGTTAAATGCCCCTAACGCGTAGTGATGCTCGCGGGCATGGGCCAGGCCTTCGGCAAGAGAAATCATCGGCATAGCGTTTTCCTTCAGCTGCGAAACAGGCGGTACTCATTGCACAGGACCAGATGCGCTGGCTCGTCTTCTTCAATGCTGTTGTAGCGGTCGAGTGGGTAGAGAAAGTGATTGTCATGGTCGTCATCGTTGATGGTCGACACTTCTCCTACCAGCACATCGCCGAAACCCCGTTCTCCCCAGAAGCTGTGGTAAAGCCCTGGCGGCAGACAAATGCTTTCGCCTGGCATCAAACGAAGCTGGCTGCCCGCCGCATGCGTCTGCTGACAGCCATCCACCGAGACGCTGACATCACTGTTTTCCGTTTGCTCGTGCGCGTCGGCGTTCCACAGCTCGATGATCAGATTCCCGCCGCCGCGGTTAATGATGTCTTCCCGCTTACGCCAGTGAAAATGCATCGGGGTCACCTGCCCATCGCGAACGTGCATGATTTTCTCAGCATAGCTTTTTTCGTAGGGCATGCCGTTGGGAGAGCCATTACGCAGGGTAAACAGCGTCAGCCCCTGAGCAAGAAACTGATTGCCGCCAAAGGCGGTGACATCCCAGCCGAGTTTAAGCGCAAAGACCTCATGCCAGGCATCGGGATCGAGCTGCTGCCATTTGGTGGGCGGGAAACTGGCAAACGGTGGCAGATGGACGTCGTGCATGGAGAAAAACTGACGCGTCTGGCCGAGTATGTCGTTGATGTCGGAACGTTTCATCGATTCTCCTGTGGTGTTTTCCCCTCACCCTAACCCTCTCCCCAAAGGGGAGAGGGAACGTTCTTTTCTCCCTCGCCCCTATGGGGAGAGGGCCGGGGTGAGGGGAGAAGGCATAACCGTTACTTAACCGTCCATCCCTTATAGCTGCCGACGTTGTTCTTATCGATCATCGTCACCGGGATCAGCACAGGCTCTTTCGGCGCGGGCTTGCCCTGTAGAATGTCATAGCCGATTTCGACCGCTTTTGCCGCCATGACCTGAGGATCCTGCGCCGGTGTTGCCACAAACAGCGAATTCTGGCGCTTCAACGCCTCTTCGCCATCCGGTGATCCATCCACGCCAACGATAAAGAACTCTTTGCGCTGCGCCTGTTTTGCCGCCAGATCGGCACCGATCGCGGTAGGATCGTTAATGGCAAATACGCCGTCGATCTTCGGATTTGCCGCCAGCAGAGAGGTCATCACTTCCAGGCCACCATCCCGGCTGCCTTTCGCATTCTGGTTATCGGACAGCACTTTGATGTCAGGGTGTTTCTTGAATTCGGTCTGACAGCCTTCCACACGGTTTTGCACCGCGGACACCGGTGGCCCGTTGATGATAACCACGTTGCCTTTGCCTTTCAGACGGTCGGTGATGTATTTACAGGCCATTTCGCCCGCCTGGGTGTTGTTGGAGGTGATGGTCGCATCGGCGCCTTCTGCCGCTACGTCAACCGCCACCACCACAATACCTGCGTCTTTCGCCCGCTTCACGGCCGGGCCGATGCCCTTAGAATCCGCCGCGTTGAGAATGATCATGTCGACTTTCGCCGCGATAAAGTTATCAATCTGCGAAACCTGCTGGCCCAGGTCGTAGCCGCTGGACACCAGCGTCACCTTGACGTTATCCCCCGCCAGCTTACGGGCTTCCAGTTCAGCCCCTTTGGTGATTTGCACGAAGAACGGGTTGGCAAGATCGCCCACCGTCACGCCGATGGACTTCAGCTCTTTGGCCTGCACAAACGGCGCGGCGGCGAGCAGGGTGCCTGCACAGAGTGCGAGGGCAAGTGGCTTTAAACGCATGTTGTGTTCCTCTTTAGTAGGGAAATGTTGTTATGCACTTTGATGGTGTCGGGTACGGTATTTGTCGATCAGCACCGCAATGATGATCACCGCCCCTTTGATCACCAGTTGCCAGAAGTAAGAGACGCCCATCAGCGTCATGCCGTTGTTGAGGGTGGCGATAATCAACGCGCCGACCAGCGTACCGGTGATGGTGCCGATGCCGCCCACGAAGCTGGTGCCGCCCAGAATGACCGCAGCAATCGCATCCAGCTCGTAACCCGTGCCTAAGTTGCCGTTGGCGCTGTAAAGGCGCGAAGCGATCATCACCCCGCCAAGCCCGGAGAGCAGGCCGCTCATGCCATACACGAACAGCAGGACCAGCCAGACTTTGATGCCCGTCAGGCGCGCGGCCTGCATGTTGCCGCCCACCGCATAGATATGCACCCCGAGCGTCGTGCGGCGCAGAATGAACCAGCACACCGCAATCACCGCCAACGCAATGACCACCAGCCAGGGGATCGGCCCGAGGTAGTTATTGCCGATCCACTCAAAGCTGATGTCGGAGTTGATGACCGTTGTGCCGTCTGCCAGCAGATACGCCGCGCCGCGCAGGGCCGTGTAGGTGCCTAGCGTGACGATAAACGGCGGCAACCCGGCAAAGGCCACCAGCGCACCGTTGAACAGCCCCAGCCCCATGCCTAGCATCAGCGCGGCAGGAATGGACAGCATCGCAAACTGCGGCATCAGCGACACCACCATCGCCGCCACCGCCGTGGTGCCGAGAATGGAGCCCACGGAGAGGTCAATCCCGCCGGTCAGAATGATGAAGGTCATGCCTGCTGCCAGCACGATGTTGATCGACGCCTGGCGGGTGATGTTCAGCAGATTGCTTTCGGTAAAGAAATTCGGTGCGATAAAGCCAAATACCGCCACTATCAGGATAAGGATCGGCAAAATGCCGACCGTTTGCATCAAATCGCCCATCAACATTTTTTTGGCTGACGTTTTCGCGACCTGCTGAGGTGTGGGTACGGAGTTCTCTTTGCTCATGGTGACACCGCCTGGTGGTGGGATTCGTTTACGCCCGTGGCGAGCGTCATGATGCTTTCCTGAGTGATATCGCCATTGAGTAACTCTCCGGCGATACTGCCTTCGCGCATTACGTAAACCCGGTCGCTCATGCCGACCACTTCCGGCAGCTCGCTGGAGATCATCAGGATGGCCACGCCCTGACGCGCCATCTGGTTCATGATGCGATAGATTTCACTTTTCGCGCCGACGTCCACGCCGCGTGTCGGTTCATCCAGAATCAGAATGCGCGGGCCAATCGCTACCCAGCGGGAAATCAGCAGCTTTTGTTGATTGCCGCCGGACAACCCACCGGCGCGCACCTGTGAATGCGGCACGCGGATATTCAGTAATTTGATGGCATCATCAGAAATGGTCTGCGCTTTTTTGCGGTCGAGCATGCCGTAATGCGCATCGCGCTCCAGCGTCGCCATGGTGATGTTTTCCTGCGCCGCCAGCTCCAGAAACAGCCCCTGTTCTTTGCGGTTTTCGGTCAGAAAGCCGATACCCAGATCGATGGCTTCACGGGGGGAGTGGATAAGCACCGGTTCACCATCCACCTCAATCACGCCGCCGGTGGCTTTACGCACGCCGAAGATCAGCTGCGCCAGCTCCGAGCGGCCTGCGCCAACCAACCCCGCCAGCCCGACAATTTCGCCAGAACGTACCAGCAGACTGCATGGCTGCACTTTGCCACCGTCCGTCAGGTGATGAACGTTAAGGCGTGGCTGACCGTGGGGGATATCGTGCTCTTTGTTAAACAGGTCGCTGAGCGGGCGACCCACCATCATGCGTACCAGCTCAGAGGCGTTGAGTTTATCGCGCATCAGGCTGCCGACGTATTGCCCGTCGCGTAGCACGCTGACGCGGTCGGACAGCTCATACACTTCCGCCATGCGGTGGCTGATGTAGATGATTGCCATCCCTTCATCGCGCAGGCGCATGATCAGTTCAAAGAGACGATGGGTTTCGCGAGAGGAGAGGGCGGCGGTGGGTTCATCCATCACCAGAATACGGCTGTTGCGGTGCAGCGCGCGGGCGATCTCCACCTGCTGCTGCTCGGCAATGGTGAGCTTCATCACCAGGTCGGTCGCTTTGAACTGCGCGCCCAGACGATTAATCACTTCCTGCGCCTGCGCCACCATCGTTTTGCGCTGGACCAGCCCGCCGCGCGAGAGCTCGCTGCCAAGAAAAATGTTTTCGGCGACGGTCAGATTGGGGGCCAGCTGCATCTCCTGGTAAATCAGGGTGATGCCTGCGGCTAACGCATCTTTCGGCCCTTTGATCGCGTGCGGCTGCCCATCAATCAGGATCTCACCGCTGGTGGCGGTATACGCCCCGGCGAGAATTTTCATCAGTGTGCTTTTGCCCGCACCGTTCTCACCCATCAGGGCATGAATTTCGCCGGGATACACCGTCAGGTCCACCCCTTTCAGCGCATAAAACTTGCCGAACGCTTTGGCGATGTTGCGCATTTCCAAAACTGGCGTCTGAGTCATGGCGGAACTCCTGAGAGTCTTGTCGATATCAGCAGTCCATCACAGGAAAGTAAATGCAAAATGTCAGAGGCCGTTCATATTTGTCATAGTGCGGGGAATTTGATGTGCCTCACAGCGCTCGCCCCTCTCCCTAACCCTCTCCCGAGGGGAGAGGGAACTTTCTTTGCTCCCTCTCCTTTGGGGAGAGGGCAGGGGAGAGGGGCTATCACCGTATTCACAAATGGAGCAGCCATGCCACTACGCCGACCTTCATTTTTCGCCAGCGCTCGCGGTCGCCTGCTGCTGTTCAATCTGCTGATGGTCGCCGTCACCCTGATGGTCAGCGCAGCGGCGGTGCTGGGTTTTCGTCATGCCAGCCGCATTCAGGAACAGGTGCAGCAGCAAACCTTTGACGACATGACCGGCAGCATGAACCTGGCGCGCGACACCGCCAACGTGGCGACGGCGGCGGTACGGCTCTCTCAGGTAGTGGGCGCGCTGGAATACAAAGGCGAAGCGGAGCGCTTACAGGCCACACAGCAAGCGCTGAAGCATTCACTGGATCAACTGGCGACAGCGCCACTGGCAAGCCGTGAGCCGGAGCTGGTCCAGCGTATCGCCCTGCGCAGTAACGAATTGCAGCAGAGCGTGGCGGACATGCTGCAGCGCGGCCAGCTGCGCCACCTGGAGCGTAATGCCTTGCTCAGTTCGTTGTACCAGAACCAGAGCTATCTGCGTCATCTTGAGCAAATTAACCAGCGCCAGGGCGAAGGCTCTTTGGATAGCTCGCTGTTACTGGAAATGGACAGGCTGCTGACGGCGGCGATTGAAACGTCGATGCCGCGTTCCACGGTACGGCAGCTGGATGAGGTCATGCACGCCCTGCCGGTGCAAAGTGCCGATCCGCTGATTGCCTTCATTTTGCCGGATTTCAATCAAGAACTGCGCAAACTGGCGCCACTTTCCCTGAAATTAGAACAAAGCGATTTGGCCATCAGCTGGTCGATGTTTCACATTAAGGCGCTGGTGGCTATCCTCAACGAAGACATTAACCAGTATGTGGCACAGGTGGCGCAGAGCTCCGAGCAGCGCGTGGCGCAAAGTCACCGTGAGTTGGGATCTATCGTCGACCTGATTATCAGCTTTGCGCTGCTGGCCCTGATCATCACCGGTTTTGCCGGTTGGTATATTTACCGCAATCTCGGCTCCAACCTGAATGCGATTTCAGAAGCGATGTCGCGGCTGGCGCACGGCGAGCAGGACGTGACGGTTCCGGCGCTGCAGCGGCGTGACGAGCTGGGTGAACTGGCGCGCGTGTTCAACGTTTTTGCTCGCAATACCGCATCGCTCCAGCACACAACTCGCCTGTTGAAAGAAAAAACCACCCAAATGGAGATCGACAGAATCGAGCGCCAGGGCCTGGAGCAGGCGCTGCTGCACAGCCAAAAGATGAAAGCGGTGGGGCAGCTGACCGGCGGTCTGGCGCATGATTTCAATAATCTGCTGGCGGTCATTATCGGCAGCCTGGAACTGGTGAAACCCAATGAAACCGATGTAGCGCGGATCTCACGGGCGCTGAAAGCGGCCGAGCGCGGCGCCATGCTGACGCAGCGTCTGCTGGCGTTTTCGCGTAAACAATCGCTGCATCCGCATGCAGTAGAGATGAAAGCGCTGCTGGAAAATCTGGGGGAACTGATGCGTCACTCTCTGCCCTCGACGCTGACCCTCGAGATTGAAGCACAAACGCCTGCTTGGTCCGCGTGGATTGACGTTGGGCAGCTGGAAAACGCGATGATTAACATGGTGATGAACGCCCGCGACGCGATGGAAGGGCAAACCGGGGTGATTAAAATCCGCACCTGGAATCAACGTGTGACGCGCAGCGATGGGCGCAGACAGGATATGGTGGCGGTAGAAGTGATTGACCACGGCAGCGGCATGTCACAGGACGTCAAAGCGCAGGTGTTTGAACCGTTCTTCACCACCAAACAGACGGGCAGCGGCAGCGGGTTAGGCTTGTCGATGGTTTACGGTTTTGTGCGCCAGTCGGGCGGACGGGTGGAAATTGAAAGCGCACAAGGGCAGGGGACAACGGTACGGTTACAGCTTCCGCGTTCAACCCTGCAGGCGGTGGAACAGGTTCGCGATGAACACATCCAGGACGACCTGCCTGCCGATCAGCTGGCCCTGGTGCTGGAGGATGAAGCGGATGTCCGCCAGACGCTGTGCGAGCAGCTGCATCAGCTGGGCTGGCTGACGCTGGAAGCCACCGATGGCGAGCAGGCCATCACCCTGCTGAACGCCTCGCCGGATATCGCCATGCTGGTCAGCGATCTGATGCTGCCGGGTAAGCTGAGTGGCGCAGAGGTGGTGAATCACGCCCGGCAACATTTTCCGCATTTGGGCGTGCTGATGATCAGCGGCCAGGATTTACGTCCGGCGAATAATCCTCAACTGCCGGACGTCGAGCTGTTACGCAAACCCTTTACCCAAATTCAACTCGCGCAGGCGCTGCGTCAGGCCAGGGCGTAATTGAGATTCGTCCGCTACCCGGTTTCGCGGGCGTTGTTTACGCTCAGAAGGGTCCAAACCCGAGACTGAATTGATGAAACGAACCCTGATCGTACTGCTGTTCTGCACAGGTTCCCTGACAGCACAGCTGGCCCACGCCGATATTATCGATGATGCCATTGGCAATATTCAGCAGGCCATTAGCGATGCGTACAAGCCAAACAGCGGCAGCGACAACGTCTACCACGATGACCGTGATGATAGTGACAACAGTCGACAGCAGGATAAAGCCCGTAGCCGTCAGTATGACGACCGCTATCGCCAGCTTGAAGACCGACGTCATCAGTTGGACGATCGCCAGCGCCAGTTAGATCAGGAACGACGTCAGTTGGACGACGAAGAGCGGCAGCTGCAGGATGAAGACGACCGGTAAGCGTGTTACTCCATTTTCGTCGGAGCGGGCTGTCGTTTGTGGAGCCTGCGATTCAGGATGGCAGCGAACAGTGCCGTTAGCAGGAGCGCTATCAGGTTCAATACGCTGACGGCAGCCAACAGAATGACACAAGCACTGCCCGTCAGACCTTGCCAATGCCCCACCGCAGACAGATGTAATAACGCCATAAACCACGGGCTGTTAGACGCTAAATAAAACAGGATAATAAAAATAATTGGCAGTGATAGAGGTATTATTAGCACGGTAATAATCATCGGGATGCACCTGAGGCCTCTGTCTTTTGCTGTCTGCTTGCTAAAGGTCAATAAAGGTCAATATTTTTATAACAACATTTGCATCTTTTTGGAACATTTAAAAATAATTTTTAATGCTCTGATTTTAATTTCTTGATTTTTGCTTTTTTAATTTATGAAAATACAAATATAAACTTTTGGTTATATTTTATTGAAGGTTTGGCGATACCTGGTGGCTTTTTCCTGGCTAGTGTTGAAGTGACTGACGAGAAACGTACTGAAGCAAAGAAAAATTTCCTCGTTATCGACAACACAACATAAAAAGAGGGTTCCACCATGATCAATAAAGCAATTATCTTTACAGCGCTGATGGCGATTAGCGCGACATCTTTTGCCGCTACCGAAATTCGTGACTCGCAAACGGCGGGTATGAAAGAAAAAATTGGCAATGTGTCCGTCAATGTTAAGAATGGCACCTTTGAAGAAGCGATGGCCGCTCTGAGCAAAGAAGCGGATGGAAAAGGGGCCGCTTATTATCATATTACCTCGTTAGAACGTGCCGGGATGAGTTCTGATATCAGGGCCACAGCGGTGGTTTATAAATAAAAACGCTTTTCTCCGCCCGGTACTTTTTGGGCCGATATAGATTCCGTTAGCGATATATCGGCTCCTTTTTCAAGGATGTGAACATGTTAAAGAAAACGCTTCTGGCCGCAATTTTGTCGTCGCTTATTTTTTCTCCTCTGGCCAGTGCCAGCCACCATTTTGAATCTGCTCAGGCGATCAAAATCCCTACACTGAATCAGCTGGATAATTTTGTTTTCCCCGCCACAACCAAAGGTTATACCGCTATTGTGATGACCATTAATCACACGCCGAAGGCGGGCGCTGGCGGCATATTTAATCCAGACGCGCTGTATAATATTCACATTGCTGAATCCGCAGATTATAAGCAGGGAAAAACCTTCAGTTTTAAATTCGATCCGCAGGGGAATGTTACCGTTTATCAGGAAGCCACGGCCGACAGTACCGTGGGTGTGACGGGCGAAAGCCTCGGTTCAGGTAAAGCCAACAGTACGACGACGCTCAGTAACGGTATTAAGCTGTGGACCGGTTCTGCTCAGGACCCGTTTGTTGGCAATTCGCCAGGCCTGCACCGTTTCCGTACTCAGCTGGCGGAAGGCAAATACGATCCTGCGGTCTGGACATCCTCAAAAGGGAAAAACATTTTCGCCGCCCGCAACTGTGGCGCCATTGTCCTGGAAGTCCCCAATTCTCTGCTGGCGAAGAACATCAGTGTCTACATGACCACCGATTTCCAAAGCAACGATGCCTGGAAGCAGGTGCAGTATTCCGCTAACCCGCTGTTCTCGCACGCTCTGCTGTTTGAAAACGCCGCGCTGAAGCGTGAGCATGACGCCAGTCGCCCGCAAAACGGTGATGACATCAAGCCTATCGTCTCGGCCCGCGTCACCCGCGCCAGCGCAGTGGCACATTCACAAAAAGATCCGGTGGCTTACGGCGATAAGGTCGCGAATATGCTGGTGCCGGACGTACTGACCTATCAGGTGGGTGAAAAGGCGATTTACACGGCTGAAAAGCGCAACGGGCGCAGTCTCGATGATGACGCAATGAGTGCGATGCTGAGCCTGTTGATTGGTCAGCCGACCGACCAGGCGCTGGCTAATCCTAAACGCTACAGCCAGAGCTTCCCGTATGTCGTGCCTGTGACATTGCAATGAAGTGGGTCATGAGCAGTGTTCTGGCGCTGTCTGTCTTTGCTGCCAGCAGCGTTCAGGCTCATGAGTTCTGGATGGTCCCACACGATGCGCTGAGCAAAACCGATGCACAGGTTCTGTTTGAACTGCGCATCGGCAGCGGAATACCCGGGAAACAGTCACCGCGAATTCCTGGGCTGGTGTCGGACTTTACCGCCACGGACGCTGACGGCAGTTATGCCGTCAGCGGTCATGATAATTCGTTAGTGACAGGGCATTTAAGGCCGCGCCGTGCAGGCGCGACCATTGCCGCATTACGGACCAACGAAGCGCAGATAACCCTGTCTGCCGCAGAATTTGAGGCGTATCTGCGCGAGGAAGGGCTGGAGAAAATCATCCGTCAGCGCCAGGAGAATGGTGACTCGGCGCAGCCGGATAACGAGCTTTATTCCCGTTGCGCGAAAAGCATCATTTTGGTGGATGGGCAGAGTCAGGGTTTTGACAAAGCCGTTGGGTTACCGCTTGAACTGATCCCGCAAACCGAGCCGCTGAGCTTCAAACCAGGGCAATCCTACCGCCTGCGTTTGCTGCGCGACGGGCAACCCTTGGTGGGCACGCAGGTGAAAGCGCAAATGCAGGGCCAGCAGCGTTATCAGCTGAAGGTAGTGACGGATGCGAACGGCGAAGTGGCACTGACGCTGCCCGAATCTGGGGTATGGCTTTTCAGCGCGGTCGACATGGTGCCGTCGCAAAGCCCGGATGCGGATTGGGATAGCCTATGGGCTTCTCTGACTCTGGCGATTGGCAAGGAGGCTGGGTGATGAAATTACGACAGGATGCCATCAGCACGCTGAGTCTGATGCTTCTGCCCACGATGGCATGGGCCCACGCCGGTAACAGTGCCGGATGGTGGCATCCGCTAAGCGGCATTGACCATTTGCTGGCGATGACTGCGGTTGGCGCGTGGAGCGTGCAAATCGGCGGACGCGCGGTGTGGGTCGTTCCTGGTGCGTTTGTCTGCTTTATGTTCCTTGGCGGTGTCATCGGTTTTGAACACGTTGAACTGCCGCTGACGGAAGTGGGAGTGGCGATGTCGGTTGTCCTGCTCGGCATCGCCATTGCGCTGCGTCAGCGCTTACCGCTGCTGGTGGCCGCCAGCGCGACGGCGCTTTTCGGGATTTTCCACGGCTATGCCCATGGTTACGAAATGCCGCTGATGCAGAACAAAGTGGTCTACACCGCCGGTTTTCTGACCACCACGGCCTGTCTGCATCTGGTGGGCGCGTTTAGTGCTCACTTCCTGCAGAAAGCCCGGAATGGTAACCGCCTGCTGAGGTTCTCAGGCGCGGCGTCAGCACTTTGCGGTATCTGGTTAGTTATCAATGCACTCTAAAACAACAACAGGAAGCTGATTTATGACACAACACAACGATAGCGTGCAGTTTGGCGATGTGACGATCCGTATTCTGACTAACAGCGATGACATGACGGTGTCGGAATTGTCGATTCCTGCCGGGGCGGTAGCCAGCGTCCACCAGCACCCTCATGAAGAGGTCAACTACGTGGTGAGCGGCGTGCTCGATTTTATGTGCGACGGCGAAGTGACGACATTACAGGCCGGGCAGGCGATTCGCATTCCGCCCAATCAGCCGCATAACATCACCTGCCACCCGGATGCGCCAGGAAAGGTACTGACGGCCTGGACGCCTTCACGCCAGGACCTGATGACCCTTTTGGCTAAGTAAACGCACAGGCCCGATTTGCCGGGCCTCACGCCACGCGAATTTCCATGCCATCGAACCCCGCTTCAATCCCTTCCGGCAGCGCGTTTTCCATCATCCAGGCGTCAAACTGATGGCTGATATGGGTTAACACCACGCGCGGGCAGCGAATCACTTCATTTATCGCGATCACGGTATTGAGATCGCAATGGTTGCGTGGAGTTTGCTCGCGCGGCGCGTGGCTGCAATCAATAATCATCACCTGCGGGTGGTTGTTTAGCAGAAACTTCAGCGTTTTTTCCGGTAACCCGGCGGTATCAGACAACCAGGCCACACGGCTATGCGCCGATTCCAGCAGGTAACCAAAAGTGAGTTTTGAGTGATTGAGCGGCAGCGGCGTCACCTGTAATCCCTGCAATTCAAACACCACAAACGGTGCCACGGTGTGGCTGAAATCCAGGAGGCCCGGATGCTTAAACAGATCGTCGCAGCCTTGCTCATCTGGCGGCCCGTAGACAGGAATGTGGTCGCCCACTCCCCAGCGTAAAGGGAATAACCCCTGCACATGATCCATGTGGTAGTGCGTCAGCAAAAACTGACGGAAGCTGCCTGCGGGATGCTGGTCCATCAGGTCGGGAATGCCCGCATCCAGCAACGTCAGGGCGTCGTTATAACGCACCTCCGCGCTACAGGGGCGACGACGAAAATCGGGATTGAGCCGGGCGCGCTGACAGGCAATACAATAACAGCCAAACGCGGGCACCAGCTGAGCACCGCCGGTGCCAGTAAGACGGAGAGTCAGGCTCATGGATTTCCCCTCACAGAAAATGCCGGGTGGCGCTTCGCTGACCCGGCCTACAGGGCCAAATATCGAATGTGTAGGCCGGGTAAGGTAAAGCCGCCACCCGGCACCGGCTTCACAGCGTTTTCTTAAACCGGAAGTGACTCTCCAGATACCCTTCGCGCAGATAAAAACGGTGCGCATCGGTACGTACCTTGCCGCTGGAAAGTTCCATCAGGCTCGCGCCGCGCTCCCGGGCAGTGTCTTCCGCCCACGCCAGCAGTTTTTTGCCGATGTTCAGGCCGCGGACCTGCGGCAAAATGACCAGCTCCTGAATCTCGCCAATCCAGCAGTTCAGGTTCAGCGGGAACATGATCTGCAGACCGAGTAGCCCGACAATCTCGCCGTTTGTCACCGCGAGTTGGTAGCACTGGTTAGGGTTGCTGAGGTTCGCAGCGAAGCCTGCTGCAAAGGTTTGCCGATCGTAGGCCTTCTGCTTAAGTTCGCAGATAAGGCCGTACACGGCATCGGTATCCGCCACGGTAGCGGGGCGAAGTTCACAGGACATGCTGGCTCTCTTTCTGGTTTCCATGCGTACGGATCATATGTAAAAAGGTGTCCACAGACTGTAGCAGACTGCCGTCGTTATTGAGCATCAGACAGCCGCTGGGCGTATAGCGTGCGGCGCGATCCAGACGCTGTTCGATCTCTTTTGCCGTTTCGCGCCCGCGCTGCTCCAGGCGGTCACGCAGGACATCAGGCGAAACGTGCAGACAGACGGGTAGTAGCGCATCGGCGTAGCGGGCTTGCGCCTGTGGCAGATGGGCGCGAGAACCGTTCACCACCACGTCAAACCCGGCGTGTAGCCAGACGTCAATTTCAATGCCTACGCCGTAGTACAGAGCATTTGCATGCCAGCTCAGGGCGAACAATTGTCGCTCTGCGCGGGTGAAAAACTCATGTTCGCTGAGCGCGATATGGTTCTCGTTGCCCGCGTTTGCCGCACGCGTAATGTAGCGATGAGCCACCAGCATCTGCGGATGTTCCTGCTGGCGGAGTGCCGCCAACAGGCTGTCTTTTCCTGACCCGGACGGGCCGACTAACCAGATGAGCTTTCCCGTCATCAGAACACCCTTTTCCCTTGACGCCAGACGTGGTCGATATGCACGTGATCGCCTTTGCGGTGCGCCAACACCAGGTCTGCGCGTTTGCCTTCTGTAATGGTGCCCCGGTCGGTCAACGCCAGCGCACGAGCCGGATTGCGTGTGACCAGGTGAATGGCCTGAGGCAGCGTGTAAGCGTTGCGTTCGTCGTCGGCGATGCGGAAGGCGGCATCCAGCAGGCTTGCCGGGTAGTAATCGGAGGAAAGAATATCCAGCAGGCCGCGCGAAGCCAGTTCATGCGCAGCCACATTGCCGGAATGAGAACCACCGCGCACAATGTTCGGTGCCCCCATCAGCACGTTCATGCCGAGCAGGCGAGAAGACTCTGCGGCTTCGAAAGTGGTGGGAAATTCGGCGATCACGCTGCCAATCTGGTGCGATTCGATAACATGAGCATGAGTGGCGTCATCGTGGCTTGCCAGTGCAATGTTGCGCGCCCGGCAGGCATCGGAAATTGCCATTCTGTTGGGCTGGGACCACTCCTCTGCCAGCGCGATTTGCTCGGCTTCAAAACGGGCCATCTGCTCGTTGGTCAGGTGGTATTTGCCCTGGTAATACTCGCGATATTTCGAGCGGTCGGCATACTGACGCTGGCCGGGCGAGTGATCCATCAGCGACACCAGCGAGACCAGCTCGCGGTCGACCAGCTTTTCAAACAGCGGCAACGTGGTGAAATGCGGCAATTCACAGCGCAGATGCAGACGGTGCTCGGCGCGGTTGAGGCCACGTTTTTCCGTGTCCTCGATGGCGTTGATCATCTTCTCCAGATTTTCCAGACGATCGCCGCCGTCGCGCACATCGCCAATCGCCACCGCGTCCAGCACGGTGGTGATGCCGCTTGCCACCATCAGCGCGTCGTGGCTGCTCATGGCAGAGTGTGCTGGCCAGTCGACTTTCGGGCGCGGGGTGAAGAATTTATCCAGATTGTCGGTGTGCAGTTCAATCAGCCCCGGCAGCAGCCAGCCGCCTTCGCCATCCATCGCCTGTGGGCTTTGGCTTTGGGTTTCCGCGAAGGTGCGAATTACGCCGTCCTGAATATCCATTGAGCCATGAACCACTTCATTTTCAAGCACTAACTTCACGTTGTTGATAATCATGCTGCGGTTCCCATTGGGTGGAGACGGTCGGCGACGCGGTTGCGTACCGCTTCATCATGGAAAATGCCGACGATAGCCGCGCCACGCGCCTTGGCTTCGTCGATAAGCTCAACCACCGCGGCGCTGTTTTTCTCATCCAGCGAGGCAGTGGGCTCGTCGAGCAGCAGGATCGGGTAGTCGACGATAAAGCCGCGGGCGATGTTGACGCGCTGCTGTTCGCCGCCGGAAAAAGTGGACGGCGCCAGATGCCACAGGCGTTCAGGCACATTCAGACGCGTCAGCAGGCTGGCGGCTTTGGTGTAGCAGGTTTCGCGCGGTACCCCGAGATCCAGCAGCGGCTGCATCACGACATCCAGCGCGGAGATGCGCGGAATGACGCGCAGAAACTGGCTGACCCAGCCGATGGTGCTCTTGCGCACTTCCAGCACTTTGCGGGCTGGTGCACTCACCAAATCCACCCACTCGTCGCCGTGCTTCACGTGAATATGGCCGGTGTCAGGCAAATAGTTGGCGTACAGCGAGCGCAGCAGGGTTGATTTACCGCTGCCGGAATGCCCGTGCAGCACCACGCATTCTCCGGCGTTCACCGTCAGCGCCGCTTTGTATAACACCGGCAAATGAATGCCGTTTTGATGATGCAGGACGAAGGTTTTACTCAGGTTTTCAACGCGAATCATGTTGGCCTCTTGGTTCGGGTTGCCGGGTAAGGCGTAGCCGCCACCCGGCAAAAAATCAGTTCTGCAATACGGATGACACCAGCAGCTGGGTATACGGATGCAGCGGGTCGTCGAGCACGCGGTCGGTTAAGCCGCTTTCCACCACCTGACCCTCTTTCATCACCATCAGGCGGTCGGCCAGCAGGCGCGCAACCCCCAAATCATGGGTGACAATCACCACCGCCAGATCCAGTTCCACCACCAGGCCTCTGAGCAGATCGAGCAGGCGTGCCTGCACGGAGACGTCCAGTCCGCCGGTCGGCTCATCCATGAACACCAGTTTCGGGTGTGTCACCAGATTGCGGGCGATTTGCAGGCGCTGCTGCATACCGCCGGAAAAGGTGGTCGGCAGTTCGTCGATGCGTGACGGCGGAATTTCTACCGCTTCGAGCCATTGCTGGGCGGTTTCGCGGATATTGCCGTAATGGCGCGCCCCCGTTGCCATCAGGCGTTCGCCGATATTGCCGCCCGCCGACACCTGACGACGCAGGCCGTCCATCGGATGCTGATGCACCACGCCCCACTCCGTGCGCAGCAGGCGGCGGCGTTCACCTTCCGACATGTCGTAGAGGGACTGGTCCTGATAGATAACGTCACCCTGCTGCGGCGCAAGGCGGGCAGAAATGGCTTTCAGCAGCGTGGTTTTGCCGGAACCGGACTCGCCGACAATGCCCAGCACTTCGCCCGGCCACAGGTCAAACGACACGTCGGTAAACCCTTTGCCTGGCGCATAAAGGTGGGTCAGGTTAGTGACCGAAAGTAACGGCTGGTTCATTGGCTTAACGCCTCGCTCTGTTGGCGGCAGTAATCGGTATCGGAGCAGACAAACATCCGTTTGCCGGTGTCATCGAGTACCACTTCGTCGAGATAGCTGTGGCGGGAACCACAGATGGCGCAGGGTTCATCCCAGGCCTGCACGGTGAACGGGTGATCGTCGAAATCGAGACTTTCCACTTTGGTGTACGGCGGTACGGCGTAGATGCGTTTTTCACGCCCGGCACCGAACAGCTGTAAGGCGGGCATCCTGTCCATTTTCGGGTTATCGAATTTCGGGATTGGCGACGGATCCATCACGTAGCGATCGTTCACCTTCACCGGGTAGGCATAGGTGGTGGCGATATGGCCGAAGCGGGCGATATCTTCATACAGCTTCACCTGCATCACGCCGTATTCTTCCAGCGCGTGCATGGTGCGGGTTTCGGTTTCGCGCGGCTCGATAAAGCGCAGCGGCTCCGGGATCGGCACCTGGAAGATCAGGATCTGATCTTCGGTCAGCGGTGTTTCCGGGATCCGGTGACGGGTCTGGATCAGGGTGGCGTCTTCGGTGCTCTCGGTGGTGTTCACCCCGGTCACCCGCTTGAAGAAGTTACGAATCGAGACCGCGTTGGTGGTGTCATCGGCACCCTGGTCGATCACTTTCAGGACGTCCGCTTCGCCAATCACGCTGGCGGTCAGCTGGATCCCGCCGGTGCCCCAGCCGTATGGCATCGGCATTTCACGGCCACCGAAAGGCACCTGATAGCCGGGAATGGCGACCGCTTTGAGGATGGCGCGGCGGATCATGCGTTTGGTCTGTTCGTCGAGATAAGCGAAGTTATAGCCGGTGAGGTTAGCCACGGTTGTGCTCCTGTTGCAGGCGTTTGAGCAGTTCCAGTTCGGCCTGGAAATCGACGTAATGAGGCAGTTTAAGGTGCGAAACAAACCCGGCGGCTTCCACGTTATCGGCGTGGGCCAGCACGAACTCTTCGTCCTGTGCCGGGCCGGCAACGTGCTCGTCATAGTCCGGGGCTTGCAGCGCACGGTCCATCAGCGCCATCGCCATCGCTTTGCGTTCGCTCAGGCCAAACACCAGCCCGTAACCACGGGTGAAGTGCGGCGCTTCGTCTTGTGGCGCGACAAAACCGTTCACCATTTCGCATTCTGTTATCAGCAGTTCGCCGACGTTCACGGTAAAACCCAGCTCTTCAGGTACGATTTCCACGTCGATGTAGCCGCTGCGGATTTCCCCGGCGAACGGGTGATTGCGCCCGTAACCACGCTGCGTGGAATAAGCCAGCGCCAGCAAATACCCTTCGTCACCGCGCATCAACTGTTGCAGGCGAGATGCGCGGGAGCACGGATAAACCGGTGGGGTGCGGGTGATGTCATCCGGGGTTTCCCCCGCATCTTCTTCCACTTTCGCCAGTCCCTGATTGCTCAGCAGGCTGAAGACGTGTGGGGAAGCGGTAGCCTCTTCGTCGCGGGTACGTAATTCAGGTGTTTCACCGTTTGCCAGCAGGGTGAAATCCAGCAGGCGATGCGTGTAGTCGTAGGTTGGACCGAGCAGCTGACCGCCAGGCACGTCTTTATAGACGGCTGAAATTCGGCGTTCGAGGCGCATCTCGGCGGTGTTAATCGGCTCGCTGACGGCAAATTTGGCCAGCGTCGTGCGGTAGGCGCGCAGCAGAAAAATGGCTTCGACGTTATCGCCGCTGGCCTGTTTCAGCGCCAGGGCTGCCAGTTCGCGGTCGGCAATTCCGCCTTCGGTCATTACCCTGTCCACTGCCAGATTCAGCTGCTGGTCGATTTGCGCGACGCTCAGTTCCTGGACCGCAGGATCGCCGCGGCGTTTGCTTTCCTGTAGGGCGTGTGCGGCGGCTATCGCCTTTTCGCCCCCTTTCACGGCAACGTACATCAGCATACCTCCACATGAGTGGTGCGCGGGATCGCCAGCAGGCGTTCGCCACAGGTCAGGATTAAATCAACGCCCAGCGGGAACGGATGCGGACGTTCGGTCAGTTCGTGAAGAATGCATTCGGGCAGTTGAGGGGCGATCATGCGTTCATCCTGAATGCCCGCGCCGGTCAGACGCAGCATGCGCCCGCCGCTCAGGCTGTTGAGCTGCACAATCAGGGTGGCGCTGGTTTCCGGGGCGATGGCGCTGCCGGTAGAGAGCGCATTCAACTGCTCCGCGCTGATGCGGGCATCGGTCACCGCGAACAGCGCCTGCTCTGGCCTCTCGACCAGGGGCGCGTTGGTGTGAAAGCGCAGGTTTTGGCGGGCGATGTCATTATCAACAGAAGCAGAGAGCCACACCGGCGTGTCGTTATCGGCCAGCGTCAGCAGCACGCTGGTGGTGGCTGGAGAGAGCGGCTGCCAGCCGTGCTTGTGCTGATGCATCGAGACAATGACGCCCGGCTCGCTCATGGCTTTGAGCAGACGACGAAAACTGTGCTGGGCATCCTGCACCGGAAGCGGAAAAGCGGTCTGTAAGGTCATGCGTTGTCTCCACGCACTAAGGTAAAGAAGTCTACCCGGCTGGTGTTCACTTCGGCGTGGCGGGCTGCGATGCGCGCAGCACGATGAGCGTCCAGCGGGGCAATCAGGGTTTCCATCAGGGAGTGAAAATGGGCTGAGGTTTGCAGCAGAGCATCGATGAGGGCGCAGCGTTCGGCGTGCGCTTTATCGCGGCCCAGCACCCAGCTGTAGCCGAGCGTGCCATCCTGTAAACGCACGGTGGCGCGGGTCAGCGTGGCATCGCCAGCGAAAAAGCGTGCGCCGGTGGCGCCCATCCGGGCCTGAATCTGCACCAGGCCACTTTCCGGGGCGCGAATCGCGTCATATTCAGGGGCGAGCTTCAGCGTTTGCATAAGGTCAGCCAGCTGCTGTGGCTCACTGTGGGCCAGCGCCGACATCCAGTGCTGACGGGTTGCGGTGTCAAAATGCATTCAGTGCTCCATGGTGAATTCAATCATGTCGGCGCGGGTCAGGCTCACGGAGTACTCCGCAGCGTTGACCTGGCCTTCACGATGGTTCAGGGTGCGCACGCACAGCAGCGGCGCCATATTGGGGATTTCGAGAACCTTGCTCTCTTTGGCCTGAGCGCGACGGGCGCTGATTCGCGTTTGCGTGCGGGTCAGGGTAATGGCGAGCTCAGCGTGCAGAAAATCGTGCAATGACCCGCTGTTGAAGCGCTGAAGGGCAGGCCAGAAGCGCATCTCTGCGAAGTAGTGATCGATAAGGCAGAGCGCCACGCCGTTGACCCGACGCAGCGTGCGCAGGTGAATGACGTTGTCGCCTTCCTGAACGCCCAGCGCATCGGCCACATGTCCGGAGGCCGGACGCAGCACCGAGAGCAGTTTTTCGCAGGAAGGGTGACTGCCCTGTTCGAGCAAGTTTTGGCTGAAGCGAGCCTGCGCGTTAAGCGGATAATCGAATGGCCGCATCAGCACCAGCACGCCAATGCCCTGACGACGCTGAACCCAGCCTTTTTCCACTAACTGATCGATAGCGCGACGCAGCGTGTGACGGTTGACTTCAAAGCGGGCCGCCAGCTGATGCTCAGCCGGAAGGTAGTCACCACAGCGATACTGGCTGCGAAGTTCCTGTTCGAGCTTCGCGGCAATTTCCTCGTAGCGCGTCGGGTAACTGGTCGGATGTCTGGACAAGTGGATCATAAGCAAGACCTCTTCAGCACGGATTGGCTGTTGCCCTCTCCCCAACCCTCTCCCACAGGGAGAGGGGGCGGATGGTGCATGTTTTAGCTGATGTGCACTTTTCTTTCTCCCTCTCCCTCAGGGAGAGGGCAGGGGAGAGGGTGCGCATGAATCTAAACTGCCGACATGGTGACGATGCAATATGACAGCGCCGTTAAGGGCCGGTGACTGAACGATGAAGAGTTGAAGTAAGGCGTATGACAGGGCGGAGGGGGCCGCCCTGGAGAGGAATTACTGCGGTTGTTTGACGACGTTGATCATCCACGGCACGCCGAACTTATCGGCCACTTTGCCAAAGCCGTGCGCCCAGAAGGTTTCCTGCCAGTCCATTTCGATGTTGCCGCCCTGGGCCAGGGCATCGAACCAGCGTTTTCCTTCGTTAACGTCCTGGGTGTCGAGCACCAGTGTGAAGCCGGAATAGCTGACGCTGCTGGTCATTCCATCGCTCATCATGATCTCGCTACCGGCAATGCGGACGTTGGAGTGGGCGATGGCTTCGGGTGGAAATGACATTCCGGAAGGACAGCCTTCATCGCTGTTTTCCGGTTTGGGCATTTCGCCAAAGGTAATGATGTAGCCCACTTCGGCGTTTAGCGCCTGCTTATAAAAGGTGTGGGCCTCGGCGCAGTTGCCGCCAAAGGAGATGTAGGGACTTAAAGACATAACCATGACCTCGAATAAAGGGACCCGATAAGTGTAGTTACGTTAGGTGAATGTCACCAGGAGGTACGATTGGGGCAGTGGGAGGGAAATGCCCGGCGGCGCTGCGCTTGCCGGGCCTACAAAACCAATATGACCGCGTAGGCCCGGTAAGGCGTTGCCGCCACCGGGCAACCGCCGCCGGGCACGGGATATTAATTCTTCTTCACGAACTCTGATTTCAGCTTCATTGGGCCAAAACCATCAATTTTACAGTCAATGTTGTGATCGCCTTCAACGAGGCGGATATTCTTCACTTTTGTGCCGATTTTCAGCATCGAAGAGCTGCCTTTGACTTTCAAATCTTTCACCACGGTCACGCTGTCGCCGTCGGCCAGCAGATTGCCGTTGGCATCTTTGACAATCAGTGCGTCGCCATCCTGAGCCGGTTCTGCGTCGTTCCACTCGTGGGCGCATTCCGGGCAGATATACATGCCGTTATCTTCATAAGTGTATTCAGAGTTGCATTTTGGGCAATGTGGCAGAGACATGGTTACCTCATAAACGTTGAAAATGCGCCACAGGCCTTATAAAACACGGCTGAGCGCCAAAAGTATGACTCATTATACTGCATATCCCCGGTGTTTGTCGGGACTATTTATGGCCGCCTGCGTTGGATGCCGATCAAGGGCGCTTTTTTGCGATGTCGAAATTGCCGGGTAATGTCATTTGCGTTATGGTGGGGGCTATATTTCGATTATTCACTGGCGCTCCCACTCTCCTCGTTCATTTTCTACAGGAAATATATTTTCGATATATCCTGCGGAAGGGTGTATATCGCGCTACGCTGTATATCTCCCGGCTTTTCAACGCACTGGATAATTAATAGTGCGAATAATTACATAAGAAAAAAGCGCGGGTAATAAAAAAGTCTGACAAATAAAATTTATAAAATTTGCGTTAAGGGAATGCTTAACCATGCACACACAGACAATTTTCGAATTAAGTCAGGAAGCAGAGCGTTTGCTGCAACTGGCATTAAGACATCTCGATACCGTCAATGCGTTGCCAGGCTACTGCGTGGGGGGCACGCAAACAGAACCGGCACGCCCATTGTTAGCGACACAGCAGGACACGCTGAACAATGAGTTGCGTAAAATTACCCGCCTCGAAATGGTGTTGGCGATTGTCGGCACGATGAAAGCCGGTAAATCTACCACCATTAATGCCATTGTAGGGACGGAGGTTTTACCTAACCGCAATCGTCCTATGACGGCGTTGCCGACGCTTATTCGTCATTCCCCGGGTCAGAAAGAACCGGTGCTTAACTTTATCCACGTGAAGCCGATTGAGCGTTTGTTGCATGAATTGCAGGAGCGGCTCCGGCATATCGACCGGGCTAAGCTTGCGCTGAAACTGGAAATGGATAAAGACATGAATGCGCTGTTGGAGCGCATTATTGGCGGCGTGGCCTTTGAGAAACACTATCTTGGCGCGCAGCCTATTTTCCAGTGTCTGAAAAGCCTGAACGATCTGGTGCGTTTATCGCGGGCGCTCGATGTTGATTTTCCTTTTGCGGATTATGCCGACATTGAACATATTCCGGTGATTGAAGTGGAATTTGTTCATCTGGCGGGGCTGGGTGACAATCCTGGTCAGCTGACGCTGCTGGACACGCCGGGGCCAAACGAAGCCGGGCAGCCGCATCTTCAAAAAATGCTCAACGAACAGCTGGCCCGGGCCTCTGCGGTACTGGCGGTCATGGATTACACCCAACTCAAGTCGATTTCCGACCAGGAAGTTCGTCAGGCGGTGGCGGCGGTGAGTAAATCCGTGCCGCTGTACGCGCTGGTGAATAAGTTCGATCAGAAAGATCGCAACAGCGATGATGAAGAGCAGGTGAGGGCGATGATCTCCGGTACCCTGATGAAGGGCTACATTACGCCTGGTCAGATTTACCCTGTGTCGTCGATGTGGGGCTATCTGGCCAACCGCGCCCGCCATGAGATCGTTACCCATGGGAAATTGCCCGATCATCAGGAGCAGCGTTGGGTACAGGATTTTGCTGAAGCGGCGCTTGGGCGGCGCTGGCGTACGGCAGATCTTGATGATTTAACCCATATCCGCCATGCCGCCGATCTGCTGTGGGAAGACTCGCTGTTTGAAAAACCGATCAATATGCTGCTGCACGCGGCCCACGCCAATGCGTCACTGTTTGCCCTGCGTTCGGCCTCGCATAAGCTGCTGAATTATGCCCAGACGGCCCGGGAGTTTCTCGATTTCCGCCTGCAGGGGCTGACCGTCACCTCCGATCAACTGCAGAATAATATTCAACGTCTGGAAGAAGATATGGCGCAATTCCACCTGCGCCAGCAGGTGGTCAGCGACGAGATTGGTCACGAAGTCGATCAGGCAATGGAGGCCGCGCAGGAATTTATCGCCCAGCAGCAGAGTGAGATTTTGCACTGGGCGGAGAGTTGTTTCAGTGCGGACAATTTGCATCAGATGAGCCTCTCTCTTCAGGCCGATCTGAGCTGGACGCCGCACAATGATGGCCAGGAACTCATTCTGGAGGATGAAGAGCAGGCAAACAGGCTGCTCAGCATTATTCGTGCTGATTGTGAAGGGACGATTTTTACCTGCCAGCAGAGCATAATCCGCGAGCTGTCGCTGCGTTTTGGCCAACTGGAAACGTCGCTCAGCCGTTCACTGGATGATGCGTTGCGCCCGATAGAATCCCATGTCAAAGAGGAGCTGCATCGCGCCGGTTTTCGCGCTCGCATTTCACTGCCGGTGTTTCAGGCGGGTTCACTGCAAATCACCATGCCGCAGTGGTTTAACGGCACCATTGCGACCGAAGACAGACCGATAGGGACGCTGCGCGGTGGGATGCGGGAAACCGTTAGCCGTTGGCTCAACAACCCTAACTGGGGCTGGGATGACTATGTTATGACAAAAACGCGTTATGTCATTGATGTCAATGCGATCAAAGGGCGGATAATCGACAGCGTCAGCACCTTTTGCGCACAAATCCTTAAAGCTTTAGCGGCACAAGTCGATGTTTCTGTTACGGCGGGAATGGCGACTTTCTTTGCGGAGTTTTCGCAAAGCCTCAGCTATTTGCAGCAAAACCTGCAGGAGAGTTTGCTCCTTCGCCAACAGCATCAGTCCACCGTGACGGGTCTTTGCCAACAGCTTACGCAAAACCTGGCGACAGTACGGTGGATTGAAGAAGATGCGCGCCTGTTGCGCGATGACATCCAAACCCTTTTTGCGGCAGAACAGAGATGAACACGCGATTGCTGGATGGGCCGGGCAGCAGGCTTGAATCCCTGCATGCCCGATTTATGGTTGACCTGGTGATGGGTATTGAAAACCCGCGCCAGCACACGCTCGCTCCCCAGCAACAACAGTTCCGCGAACGCCTGATGCAGGAAATCATGGCGCAAACGCAGCTACGCCCGTGGTCGATTGCCGGATTGTTTAGCGATAATCCGGCAATGCGTCTGGGGCTGGCGGAAAAATTGGCCAGCCAGTTTGATCCCGGCCATCTGGCGCTGACCAGGATGAGCCGCTATCTGCTTTTTTTACAGAAGAAAAGCCACGGGTCGCCCGAGCTGCGTGAGCAGTTTGGGCTGGTGGGCGAGCAGTTCAGCCTGCGTGCGGAACATAAACAGCGAGCACTCTCTCAGCGCGGACTGATGGTGGAGTCCGGTTTGCACGGTGATGAAGTTTTTACCCGCTGGCATGCCGGACACTACGACGGCTGGTCGCTGGCCGGGCGCTGCTACATTGCGCTGGAAGAGTTGCGTTGGGGGACTTTCGGTGATGCCTGGCGGCTGGCGAATGCCGAGGTGCGAGGGTTGCTAAAAGACAGTCTGAGCAGCATGGCGGCGCAGTATCTGGCTGAAGGGATTGGTGCCGCGACGGAGACCCGCCATTTTTACCATCAATGGTTGGCGTCGCCTTCGTCGATCGGGCTAATGGATCACAAAGAGATGCTGACGTGGATGGGCGGTAGCTGCGATACCGTGCGTCAGCCGGTGTGCTGGTCCGTGACCCAGACCTGGCAGCCTGTTGCGCTGGGTATGCCACGGCTTTGTTCGGCGGCCCGGCTGGTGAACGCGATGATCGAAGAGCTGTTTGTCGATGAACTTCCGGTGTGACAAAACCCGACCGGGGTGTTTCATGCTGTTCGTTCAGCACTTATCCGGCCTGACGGAAAACGGTGTCGGCCGGATAAGGCATCGCTACATCAGGAAGTTAAGCGCCTGAGTCCTTAATGATGCAGTGATTCCGCAGCCGCCGGCTGCCCGGTCTGTTTCACCGCCTGTGGATGACCAAAGCGTTTGGCGTACAGCGCGGTGATAATCGGTACCAGAATCGCCGTCACAATCACGCTGGCGGCAACCAACGCGGTGGCAGACGCGGCAACGGGCTCAAATGCCGGGTTGATCTGCGCGATGATCACCGGGTTAGCCACTGCAGCACCCGCTGCAGACGAGGCGGCCACCCCGGCAGTACCATTCCCGCCGCCAATCAGACGGTCCGCCAGGATCAGCGGGATACCGGTGATCACGATAACCGCCACACCCAGAACAATCCCCAGCAGACCGGTATCCATGATCACGCTCAGGTTGATGGTGTTGCCGAGGGCAAAACCAAAGAACGGGATCAGCACCGGCGTGGCCTTGCTGAAGAACGTGCGGAAGTCGTGATCGAGGTTGCCCAGCGTAAAGCCAATCAGGAAGGGCAGCACGGCACCGATGAAGTGGTGGGGTTCAAACGAGGCCAGTCCGGCAGAACCGAGGATAACCATGGTCATCAGTGGGCCAGATTCCAGCGACATCAGCACAAATGCCCCGGATTCTTCTTTGGTGCCGTACTGATTCATCAGGCTGGCATAAAGCCCGCCGTTGGTCATGTCCATCGCAGAGACCAGAGCCAGAACCGATAATCCGGCGAAGAAGCCGGTCTGAATTCCCCCTTCCGGAATGAACGTGGCGGCGAGCATGGCCACTAGCCAGGCAACGGCAATTTTGGTCACCACCAGTGTGCCAGATTTGCGTAATACCGTGCCGGTAGCGCGCAAATCGATAGAGGCCCCAATGCAGAAAAACCAAACGGCAAGAATAGGCACCGTTCCGCCAATCATTCCTTTGGTGAAGGAACCAAAATAATTTCCCGTGTCGGGTGCCAGCGTATTTAACACGGCGCCCAACAGCAGCGGAACCAGCATCATTCCGCCCGGGATACGTTCGATCGTCGCTTTAATTTTCATTTTTCATCCTCACTTCCTTCGGCCAATTACCGGGAAGACATAAAAGAGTGCGAAGCAACAGGCTTGCCGAGAAGTGCTCGGGTATCTGTTTGTTTATGCAAGCTAAAAAATGAGCATGGGTCTCGTTTTCTGGCGACGTGTAGGCCCACAAGAAAATGCTCAGGGCCTATAATGCGATCGATGGAATATTGATTCAATGAAAATAAAACAGTGTTTTAGTTATCTCGATCGCATATTTGATTAAAAGGTAATGGCGTCCGATATTAATGAATTGAATGTGATCTGAATGTAAATAAATGTCGTCTTAAATTCGTTAGCAAATAAATTATTCTCACGATCACTAATGGGTAATTAATTGTAGATAAAAGCAATTTTTCCAGGAATAACCGTGTGAGAGATCGCCGCAAGAATTCTCTTGAGATTGAACTGATTTACGTTTCATGAATCAGCTTGACGTTGGCGGCTATTTGGCTGTGAAGTTGATCACACCTATAAACACTGTTAGGGTAATTATGGTTACAACGAGAAATATCACTGCAGATTGAGGTTTTGGTCAGCATTTTTTACTGCCAGAGCAGGCGTCAACAGGTTCGGTTGTACAGGCTGTGAACAGCCAGTGTAAGTAAACCTGCTACGCTTGAAATGAGGGGCACAGCAATGCACCGCTCCACTCCCGCACCGTGCGAATCTTTGATTCGCCTCTCCTTGTGTGCGCTCACGGCGATAGTTAACGAGGACAACAATGCTAAAAAGGAAAAAAGTTAAGCCGATTACCCTACGTGATGTCACCATCATTGACGACAGCAAGCTGCGCAAGGCCATTACGGCGGCGTCGCTTGGTAATGCAATGGAATGGTTTGATTTCGGTGTGTACGGCTTTGTGGCGTATGCGCTTGGTAAGGTCTTTTTCCCCGACGCCGATCCTGGTGTTCAGATGATTGCCGCACTGGGGACATTTTCCGTTCCCTTCCTGATTCGTCCGCTCGGAGGCTTGTTCTTCGGGATGCTGGGCGACAAATATGGCCGCCAGAAAATACTCGCCATCACCATCGTTATCATGTCGATCAGTACCTTCTGTATCGGGTTGATTCCGTCCTATGCGACGATTGGTATTTGGGCACCGCTCCTGCTGCTGGTGTGTAAGATGGCTCAGGGCTTCTCGGTCGGCGGCGAATACACCGGCGCGTCCATCTTTGTGGCCGAGTACTCTCCGGACCGTAAACGCGGCTTTATGGGCAGCTGGCTGGACTTTGGCTCGATAGCGGGCTTTGTGCTGGGTGCCGGTCTGGTGGTACTGATCTCCACCATTGTCGGAGAAGATAACTTCCTCGAATGGGGCTGGCGTCTGCCGTTCTTCCTCGCGCTTCCGTTAGGGCTTATCGGGTTGTATCTGCGTCACGCCCTGGAAGAGACTCCCGCGTTCCAGCAGCATGTCGAACAGCTGGAGCAGGGCGACCGTCAGGGGCTGCAGGAAGGACCAAAAGTCTCGTTTAAAGAGATTGCGACCAAGCACTGGCGCTCGCTGCTGGTGTGCGTAGGGATGGTGATTTCCACCAACGTCACCTACTACATGCTGCTCACTTACATGCCGAGCTACCTGTCGCATAACCTGCACTACTCTGAAGATCATGGCGTGATGATCATCATTGCGATCATGGTAGGGATGCTGTTTGTGCAGCCGATTATCGGCATGCTGAGCGACCGTTTTGGCCGTCGTCCGTTCATTTTGATCGGTAGCGTGCTGCTGTTTGTGTGCTCTATCCCGGCATTCATCATGATTAACAGCGACGTGATTGCGCTGATTTTCTCGGGGCTGCTGCTGCTGGCGATTATCCTTAACTGCTTTATCGGGGTGATGGCGTCATCGCTGCCTGCGATGTTCCCAACGCACATTCGCTTTAGTGCGCTTGCCAGTGCGTTTAACATCTCCATCCTGATTGCTGGCCTGACGCCTACGTTGGCAGCCTGGCTGGTGGAATACACCCAGGATCTGATGGTGCCAGCGTACTACCTGATGGTCATCGCGGTGATTGGTTTGCTGACCGGACTGTTCATGAAAGAGACCGCGAACCGTCCGCTGAAAGGGGCGACACCAGCGGCATCTGACATCCAGGAAGCCAAAGAAATCCTGCGGGAACACCACGACAATATTGAGCAGAAGATTGAAGATATCGATGCCGAAATTGAAGCGCTGCAGGCAAAACGATCCACTCTGGTTGACCAGCATCCGCGGATTAACGAGTAATTTCGTTTAGCGAAACGTCAAAACGCCTCCACACGGAGGCGTTTTTTTTTATGCCTGATTAGCAGCCTGCGGCGATGTAATCCCCATTGGCGCTGATGGGGATCACGGTCAGAAACAGGACCAGGGCAAAGAGGATTATCAGCACGCCGCCGATCATTTTGATTGCGGGCACAAGCCAGCTTAGCTGGCTGGCGCTTTCGCCAAACATCGCCACGGTACGGGCTCTTGCATAACGCACCGCCAGAGAAAGCCCCAGAATCGACAATGCGGTACCCAGCGCCATGGTCATCACCGCCATAATGCCCCACGTCACAATCCCCAACGCGTTAGCAAACAACAGGATCATGATTGCGCCGCTACAAGGGCGAGCGCCAATCGCCAGTACAACGCCTGTACGGGTTTTCCAGTCGGCCTGGGCGATGTCGGCGCCCACACCATGGTGGCCACAGCCGCAGTCCGCGCTGTGGCGATGAAGTGGCTTAAGAGTGTGAATACGGCGCTTCTGCACGCGTAAACTTTTCAGCGCCTGCCAAAGGACAAATGCACCAAAACAGCCGATAAGCACCGCGCTCATTTTTTCGATATACCAGCGGCTTTCGCTAAGATCGCCCGAGGCCAGATTGAAGCCAACCGCCAGAATAAACACGAACAGAATCGCGCTAACCCCCTGCATCAGGCTGCCGAGGAACGGCACTACGCGCGCAGCAAGCGGGCTCTCCTGATTGGTGCTGAGGTAGGTGGTGACGATAAATTTACCATGTCCTGGGCCGATGGCGTGCAACACGCCGTAAAGAAACGCGCCGGTCAGCAGCCAGATCCCACCGCTGTATTGATGATTATTGAGCTGCAGCAGGTACATCACCAGATAGCGGTGTAGAGTGATTTGGGTACTGAGGCACCATTGCAAGAAAGAGGCCCAGTGAGCGTGGAGTTGGAAGGCAAAGGCCAGCACAAGCAGAGCCAACGCTGCTGCACAGGGGATCCGCCAGTCTCGTTTTGCGATAAAGGTGTTCATTTTAGCTACCGTCTTTCACGCTGTGACAGGGAAAGTATAAGGGAAAGCGGCGATAAAAAGGCCAACTGGGTGGCTGGCCTTGTTTCAACTGATTTCAGGTCACTCCAGATAGCGCTGCAACCGCTGAAGCAGCAGGCGGTTTTCCCGCTTCAGTCTGGCATTTTCATCGAGCAGCGTCAGGGTCACGGCGATCCCCGGCCAGTCCAGCGCAAGCTCGCGACGTAGCCGCAATGCACGGTGAACGACGGTGACGGCGCGATCGTCGAAACGCCAGGCGGTATCCTGGTCTGAGTGGGGTTCTATCACGCCAAGGCCCACGATTTCATCAAGCTCTTCTTCAGAGACACCGGTATGCAGGCAAAACTCGGTGATGGTCAGGGTGACGGTGGTTTTAACCATGATTTTTCCCCCACTCTTTGCGTGGATCGAACGTCGTCTGAGCGTCGGCCAGCTGCTGCCACAGGGCGGCAGTTCGCTCGTCGGGTTTTGGCGGCATCACGATTTTGATGATCGCAAACAGGTCGCCGGTATGCTGCTTATTCACCAGCCCTTTCCCCTTAATGCGCAGACGCTGCCCGGCCTGACTGCCTGGCGGAATGGTCAGCAAAATGCTCTCTTTTAGCGTAGGCACAGTGACCTTAGCTCCCAGTGCGGCTTCCCAGGGCGCCAGCGGTACCACCACTTCAAGATTGTGGCCGACGATGTCGAACAGAGGGTGAGGGGCAATGCGGATGATGAGCCACAGGTCTCCGCTCGGACCGCCGCTCTCGCCTGGCGTCCCCTGGCCTTTCAGGCGAATACGCTGACCATCACTGACGCCTGCCGGGATTTTAACATTGAGCGTTTTCGGGATTTCCTGCTCGACTATGCCGAAGACGTTATACACCGGCAGCGTAAAGCTGATGGTGCGACTGTGGGCGTCCAGTGTTTCCTCAAGGAATACAGCCACCTCAATTTCCACATCGTAGCCACGTGTACCCTGATGCTGTCGGGCGTGTTGAGCGCGCTGTCCAAAGACCGAGGAGAAGATATCGTCAAAATCGGCCTGGCTGTAGCTCTGCTGTTGACCGGATTGGGACTGATGAGGCTGTTGGCGGAACTGCGGGTCGTTGCGGTGTTGCCAAAGCGTGTCGTATTCCGTGCGACGCTGTTCATCGCTGAGCACTTCCCAAGCTTCTGCCACTTCCTTGAAGCGGGCTTCAGCATCGGTTTCTTTACTGACATCAGGATGATATTTGCGGGCCAGACGACGGTAGGCGGTCTTGATGGTTTTGAGATCGTCCGTCGGCTTCACGCCCATGATGGCGTAATAATCCTTTAATTCCATAGCATTATCTCTTATCGAGTGACACGAACAAACAAGGCCCTAAAGGTCTGATCTTTGTAAGTGTAGGGGATGCCTGGCAAGTGGAGAGAGAAAATGTCTTATCAGCCTGTGCTGAGAACCATGGATAAAATGGTCAGCAAAAACCAGCCCGTAGGCTGGTTTTTCTAAATAGTGGTGCCCGGACTCGGACTAACGCCGCAGGCGTTTGAACAACGCGCTTGCCGCGTTGGCCCCGAAGGGTTGAGCTACTACCAGCGAATCATCGAACCAAGGATTCGGGGATTTTCAAAACTCGTGTCCGATTTTAACAGGGCTAATACAGCTTGGCTGTTTGCAGTACTACTCAACAATATTCCTAATCGATTTAAATAGCTCAACTCGACGTTCAGCATCCGCTTCGGCTAAAAGTTTGGTTGCATCATTCTGCAAAACCATCCGATAGCCTTATGCGCATTCTGGCTGTATCCCATCCCAAAATCTCTCCAGCCCGCACATTTCATTTTGCGCAGTTTACTTAGCGTACCTTCATAACTTGTGACATAAAATCCAGTCTCTTTGACAGGATTTTCCCCTATTTCGTATACGTCTTTAGCTTTTTGACCCATATGGAAAGGAATGCATCTTGTTTAATCGAAGACACGGGAATACGATTTTCTTTCTTTCAAGACCTCTAGAAAACACGATAAATTCTAAGGAATGTGCGAATAAGTGGGTAAGATCAATGTCTTGTAGTACTTGCTTTGTGTATGTGGTATTCACCACATATTGGATTGAAAACAAGAATTAGTGAGTCGTTATGGAAGCCAACACGCGTAAACTAGAAAGAATTTTCGATCAGACCATCACCTATCAAGTGCCACTGTTCCAGCGTCCTTATGTGTGGACGCGCGAGAAAAATTGGGAGCCCTTGTGGGAGGACATCCTGGCGCTTCTTGATAAGCATTTGAATAGAGGAAAGGCTCACCCTCATTTTTTAGGGGCTGTGGTATTGGAACAGGTTGCAAACCCGACAGGCTCCATCGAAAGTCGGCAGGTGATCGATGGTCAACAACGATTCACTACTCTCCAGTTATTCCTGATGGCTGCGCGTGACCATGCTGTAGCGCATAAACAGACTAAATATGTCGAACGCTTTTCAGACCTCGTGACAAACCGGCGTAGCAAGATTGATCACGATGACGAAATGTTCAAAGTATGGCCTACTAACAGCAATCGAGAATCTTTCAAGGCTGTTCACGAAGCTGGCTCACCTGCTGCTATTGATAAGCAAATTACGCTACGCCCTGAGCTTTGTGATGGGTCTAATAACATAATTGAAGGCTATAAGTACTTTTATAAGCAGATAGAACAGTGGTTTAACGGGTTGCTTGATGATAAGGAAGATACCCAAGCGTTAAGTGAAAAGTCTCTGGATGATCGTTTTGACTCTCTTTGGCAGGTTGTTAAGGACTGCCTTCAGATTGTTGTAATCGATCTGGACCAGAATGACGAAACACAAGTCATTTTTGAGACGCTGAATGCAAGAGGGGAGGATCTTCTTCCTGCAGACCTAATCAAGAACTTTCTGTTTAGGCGTGCGAAAGCTAATGGTGATAATGTTGAGCGGCTTTATGCAGATAACTGGAAATTATTCGAGACTGATTGGTGGAGAGATGAAATCAGGCAGGGGCGCATCACCCGCCCTCGTGTGGATGTATTCATCAATCATTATTTAACGATGATGACGCGCGATGAGGTCAAGTCTTCACATATTTTTAATGCGTTCAAGGCGTTTGCCAGGCAGTCAGAGTCGAGCACAGACCAGGTCCCTAAAACAGCGGCAGAGCACATTGCTTATCTCTCGCGTTACGCAGAGGTTTTCAAGAAATTCTATTGGTCGGATAACCATCCCCGCTTAGCAACTTTTCTACGCCGCTTAGATGCTGTAGATACAACCACAGTTTTTCCGTTTTTGCTGTATTCATACGCCGAATTATTGCCCGACAACGTTGCGGAGTTTGATGCAATTCTTGAGTTGCTTGAAGCGTATTTGGTGCGCCGGATGATCTGTGGAATGACCAGTAAAAACTACAATCGCTACTTTGTTGAGCTTATTAAAGCGCTGGACAAGAAAGGGGTCATAACGGCAGCAGGTGTGGCTGAGCAGTTGAAGAGAAGTTCTGGGGATAGTACTCGATTCCCAGACGATATTGTACTAGCTGCGGCCATCACAGATTTGCCACTTTATGACCGGCTGGCTCAATATAAAGTACGAACCATACTCGAAGCGCTTGATGCTTATGCGTTTAACAAAAAAAGTGAAGCAGAGCCATTACCTAATGGATTGACGATTGAGCATGTGATGCCGCAAAAGTGGGCGGATAACTGGCCGCTTTGTCCCTCCGATAAAGCTGATCCAATGATTGAGCAGGAGGCTATTCAGAGACGAGATAAGCTATTAAATACTTTAGGTAATTTAACGCTTGTCACATGTAGCCTGAATCCCGCGTTGTCGAATTCTGCGTGGGTCTTAAAACGACCAGAGTTGCTAAAGTTTAGCAAGCTCAATTTAACGCAATACTTTCATGGCGAGCATGCTGCGCAATGGGGGGAGAATGAAATTGAAACTCGCACACAGTATCTGATAGAACAACTCAAGAAGATTTGGCCGATGCCAACAGTACCTGTGGACGAGCAAGCCATGACGGGCTAACCCATCGCGATTTGATGTCTCTGAGAGGGGTGCTTTTAGGTCGGCTACAGCATGTGACGATAAGTTGTAGCCGACTTGTAAGTATCCCGCTTAACCGGCCCATTCATTTTTAGAGATCTTCCGACATACTTATTATGCCCCGGAGGGGTGAGCTGCTTGCAGCGAATCTGTTCGATGCAGAGTCCAGAACCCCAGAAAGCAAAAAACCAGCCCGTAGGCTGGTTTCTTTAAATAAGTGGTGCCCGGACTCGGAATCGAACCAAGGACACGGGGATTTTCAATCCCCTGCTCTACCGACTGAGCTATCCGGGCAACGGGGCGCATTAAACCTTAATCAGTGCAGCCCGTCAACTCAATTTCGGTAAAACTGTTGCGTTTGCTTAACTTTGCGGCGATTTGCGCACTTTCACCGCAACAGGGAATGTCAGGTCAGCGCGCCGCCGGCACGACACTGGGCGAAACGAAGAATATCTTCTGCAAGTCGCTGGGCAGTATCAACATCCTGCTGGCTGCGTTTCACCAGCAGTCGGCTCAGGCAGCCTTCCAGCACCAGCTCCATCTGTTTGGCAACCATCGTCGGGTCATCGACTTCCAGTTTGGTCAGCAGCTCATGGGTGTATTCATGGGCGGTGCGCTTTTGCAAATCGGCCAGCTGATGGATGGGATGCTCAGGATCCGGATAATAGGTGCAGGCAGCAATAAACAGGCAGCCGGGATAGCGGTTGTTACTCACGCAATCCGTTAACGCGCTGTAGCGTGCCATCAGCTTTTGCTCAGGGCTTAGGTCATCGTTCAGCATCAGCTGTCGACGCCACACGTCAACTCGCTGGCTCAAGGAACGCAGGACATCATAGAGCAGCGCTTCTTCGTCAGGCCAGAAACGCTTGAGGTCGTCGAGCGGTGTGTCGACCTTCTCAGCCACCATCTCCAGCGTGGTGTCGGCGATCCCTTTTGATTCCAGTAATTGCAGGGCTTGCCCCAATACGTCTTCGCGTTGCACGGCTGTGTCCTCCATTAATCCCTTTAAAAGTGTCGTTTACCGGGCCAGATTCTGCAAATGAAGGCGGAACGTGGCAGCATCCATAAACCCGGCAACCCGCATGGCTGGGATCTCATGACCTGCGGTATCAAAAAACAGAATGGTCGGTAGACCCGGAACTTGCAACTGTTTCAGCAGTGCAGCGTCCTGCGCTGTGTTGCGGGTCACGTCTGCCTGGAGCAAAACGGTGTTTTTTAGCGCTTGCTGCACCTGCGGATCGCTAAAGGTGTATTTCTCGAATTCTTTGCAGGCTACGCACCAGTCGGCGTACAGATCGAGCATCACCGGCTTGCCGTTGGCTTGCGTCAGCGCCTGCTGAAGTTCGTCCACATTGGCGATGCGCGTGAAGCTGAGATGCTTTTGCTGTTGCACGGCTGATGGGCCAAAAGCCCAATCCTGTAACGGTCGGGCACTGACCAGCGCGGCTGCCAGCAGAACAATCTGCACCACCCGCATCCACGGTTTTTGTGCCGTCAGGCTGGTGATAAATGCCCAGCTGAAGAACGCGATCCCGAGCAGTGACCACAGGCGTAAACCCCAGGCGTCACCCAGTATACGCTCCAGCAAGAAGACCGGCAGCGCCAGGATAACAAAACCAAACGCGGTTTTGACCTGTGCCATCCACGGGCCACTTTTTGGCAGCAGGCGATTGCCAAAGACCGTCACCAGTATCAGCGGTAAACCCATGCCCAGCGCGTAAAGATAGAGCGTTCCGCCGCCGAGCCAGAGATTTCCGCTCTGCGCGATGTACAGCAATATCGCGCTCAATGGCGCGGTGGTGCAGGGTGAGCATATGAGTCCGGCAATCGCTCCCATCGCAAACACTCCGCCTGCCGAGCCGCCTTGCTGGCGATTGCTCATTAGCGTCAGACGCGTTTGCACAGAAGAGGGCAGCTGTAGCGTAAACAGGCCAAACATCGACAGCGCCAGCAGGGTAAACACCGCCGAGAGGCCAATCAGCACGTAAGGGTGCTGGAGTGCGGCCTGGAATTTCAACCCCGCGGCGGCGACGACCAGGCCCAGCGCGGTGTAGGTCAGTGCCATGCCCTGCACATAGATAAAGGCTAGCAGCAAGGCTCGTGCGGTGGAGAGGCGCTGTTTGCCACCCAGTACGATGCCGGAGATCAGAGGATACATGGGGAGCACGCAGGGCGTGAACGCGATGCCTATGCCAATCAGCAATGCCCAGAGCGCGGAGAAGGGGAGTTCAGTTTGGGTGTTCCCCCTCTCCCCCACCCTCTCCCCGGAGGGGCGAGGGAGAACGACAGTACTTTCTGTTTGAGCTGCGGGAGTGGCAGCCGCAGCAACCACCGCACTCAACGGCACCACTTTGGTTTCTGGCGGATAGCAGAATCCGGCTTCGGCGCATCCCTGGTAAGTTATCGTCAGCGTCGCGCCTTTGCTGGCTTGATTGACCGTCAGCGGCACGGTCAACTGATGGCGATAGATTTCGCTTTTGCCAAAGAACTCATCTTCATGCCACTCGCCGTTTGGCAGTTGCAACGGTGAAAGCGTGGCCTGTGCTGGCGTGACGGCGATCTGTTTCTGATAGAGGTAATAACCGTCTTTTATCTGCCAGTTGAGCTGCAGCTCATGTCCGCTTTGCTGAAAATCGAAAACAAACGCCTGATCGGCTGGCGTGAAATTTGAACGGCCGGGAGCGTCAAACAGCCCGGCGAAGGCAGACGTGCTGCACAGCAGCAGGATTAGCGTAAGGATGCGTTGAGCCATGAGAGGTATTCGTTGTCTCCGTGGGAAACGGGTAAAACCAGCAGTTCCGGGGTTTGATACGGGTGATGGGCCTTCAGGCACTCCAGCAGAGCCTGCTGATGTTCGGTATCGGACTTCAGCAGCATTTGCACTTCATACTCCTGCTCAAGCTTGCCTTCCCAGTAATAGAGAGAGGTGGCACCAGGCAAAATCGTCACGCAGGCCGCGAACTTCTCCGCCAACACTTTGGCGGCTAAATCCTGAGCGGTGGCTTCATCCGGGGCGGTGCAGAGAACAACAACGGCAGTCGGTAGAGTCATCATCAACCTCGTATCGGCGAAAAAAGGCACTATAGCACGATGGCGGGAAGGAGGATGAAGGAAGCGGGCCGCAAGCGGCCCGACTTTAAGGATTTTTACTTTCGAGAAGGACTTACAGCACCACGCTGCCAATCAGGAAGCCAAAGCAGACGGAGAAGATCACGCCCATGGTGCCTGGAATGAAGAAGGGATGGTTAAAGACGAAACGCCCGATACGGGTCGTGCCGGTATCATCCATTTGCACCGCAGCGACCAGCGTTGGATACGTCGGCAGAATAAACAGACCAGAGACCGCAGCGAAAGAAGCGACGGCGGTTAACGGCGATACGTTCAGCGCCAGCGCCATTGGCATCAGGGCTTTGGCCGTCGCCGCCTGAGAATAGAGCAGTGCGGAAGCCACAAAGAAAATCACCGCCAGCAGCCACGGATGACCCTGAATGACGCTACCCGCCGTCTCTTTAATCCAGTCGATATTGTGAGAAACGAAGGTATCGCCAAGCCATGCCACGCCGAGAATACAGATACAGGCGCTCATGCCCGCTTTAAAGGTGCTGGAGCTCAGGATGCTGTCGGTCTCCACTTTGCAAAGAATGGTAGTCAGTGTCGCCACGCTCAGCATGATAATCAGGATCGCGTTGGTGGTGGTCATCAGCGGCTTCGCGACCAGACCGAGACTCGGGCTGTTGACGATGGCATAAACGACCACGCAGACCACGCCCAGCAGGAACATCAACACAGAGAGCTTCGCCCGCGGTTTGATTTCCATCTGGCGTGTGCCACGCAGCTCAACCAGCCCTTCTTCCAGACGCTTGAGATACACAGGATCGTCGGAAAGCTTTGAGTTAAACAGCAGGGTGACGAGGAAGGACATCAGCAGCACGGCCAGCAGCGTGGAAGGGATGACAACCGAGAGCAGGTGGATGTAGCTAACCCCATGGCCTTCCATCACCGAAGACATGTACACCACCGCCGCGGAGATTGGCGACGCGGTAATCGCAATCTGCGCAGACACAACGGCGGTAGAGAGGGGACGGCAAGGCTTCACACCCTGTTCTTTCGCCACTTCGGCAATCACGGGCAGCGTGGCCAGCGAGATGTTCCCGGTCCCGGCAAAAATGGTCAGGAAGTAGGTGACGACAGGCGCGAGGATGGTGATGTACTTCGGGTTGCGGCGCAGCAGTTTTTCGGTCTGGTTAACGAGGTAATCGAGGCCACCTGCGATTTGCATGGCAGAGATTGCCGCGATGACCGCCATGATGATGGAGATAACGTCAAACGGGATCTTACCGGGCTCGACACCAATGGCGGCGAGCACTAAAACGCCCAGCCCGCCGGCATAGCCGATCCCGATTCCCCCTAGCCTGGCGCCAAGAAAAATCGCCGCTAGTACGATGATCAATTCAATGATTATCATAACCGCTTCCTTGATTGTTAGATGTTGGATACAAAAGTGTTGCTTTTTTGATGTTCAATAGAAAGTAAAAGGGCACGTCATTGCTGACGTGCCCTGTGGACGCTAGCCCGAACGCTTACTGTTCATTTTCATCAGTATAACGTTTTGCTTTATAGGCTGGGTGCATCAGGTTCTGGGCGGAGAAGATATCATCCAGTTCCGCTTCCGTCAGCAATCCTCGCTCGAGCACCACTTCCCGTACGCTCTTCCCGGTTTCAGCACAAATTTTGCCGACGATATCGCCGTTGTGGTGGCCGATGTACGGGTTGAGGTAGGTGACAATCCCGATGGAATTATAGACGTAGCTTTCGCACACCTCTTTGTTGGCGGTAATGCCGTTAATGCATTTTTCCAGCAGGTTGTAGCATGCGTTGGTCAGGATGTGGATGGATTCGAACATCGCCTGGCCAATGACCGGCTCCATGACGTTCAGCTGCAGCTGACCCGCTTCGGACGCCATGGTCACGGTGGTGTCGTTACCGATAACCTTGAAGCACACCTGGTTCACCACTTCAGGTACCACCGGGTTCACTTTGGCTGGCATGATAGAGGAGCCAGCCTGCAATTCTGGCAGGTTGATTTCATTCAGGCCAGCGCGTGGGCCGGATGAAAGCAGGCGCAGGTCGTTACAGATTTTAGACAGTTTGACCGCCAGACGCTTCAGGGCGCTGTGTACCATCACGTAAGCGCCGCAGTCGGAGGTCGCTTCAATCAGGTCTTCAGCCGGAACGACCGGCAGGTTAGAGACTTCCGCCAGTTTCTGCACGGCCAACTGCTGATAGCCCTCTGGCGTGTTCAGGCGAGTACCGATAGCGGTCGCGCCGAGGTTCACTTCCAGCAGCAGTTCTGAGGTGCGCAGCAGGTTTTTGGTTTCTTCATTCAGCAGCACATTAAACGCGTGGAATTCCTGACCGAGGGTCATCGGCACAGCGTCCTGCAGCTGCGTGCGGCCCATCTTCAGGATGTCCTGGAATTCAACCGATTTGCGCTGGAAGCCGTCGCCTAACTGATTGATCCCATCAATCAGTTTCACCACAGAAGCATACACTGCGATGCGGAAACCGGTTGGGTAAGCATCGTTAGTGGACTGGCATTTGTTCACGTGATCGTTAGGGTTGAGGTACTGGTATTCCCCTTTCTGGTGGCCCATCAGCTCCAGGCCGATGTTCGCCAGCACCTCGTTGGTGTTCATGTTCACGGAGGTGCCCGCGCCGCCCTGGTAGACGTCAACCGGGAACTGGTCCATGCACTTGCCGTTATTCAGGACTTCATCACATGCGGCAACAATAGCGTTCGCCACACCCTTTGGAATGGTGTGCAGTTCCTTGTTTGCCAGCGCCGCCGCCTTCTTCACCATCACCATCCCGCGCACAAATTCCGGGATGTCACTGATTTTGTTGTTGCTGATGTAGAAGTTTTCAATCGCTCTCAGAGTGTGAACGCCATAGTAAGCGTCCGCTGGAACTTCCCTGGTACCCAACAAGTCTTCTTCGATACGAATGTTGTTTAACATGTGAACCTTCTTGATTAATCTGCCAATGATTTCACCCGACACACAGGATGAGTGGGGTCATGTGGGTTTTCTGACCGACGATTATGTCCTTAATCGGCCCGGTACCCATGATCATATGCTGATGATAGCGAATTGCCGTAATCTGGATCACTTATTATGTGCCGATCCGTATTGGATTTATTAATCTGTGAAATGAATCACCGCAAAAAGGATGTGGGAAAAAATGTGTGCCTGGCGATTGAAAACGCCACTTTTGCCTCCATTTCCAGAGAACGCGAGTCGCAAACTGATTTAAACCGTTGCCAGATGCGGCGGTTGTTCAACAGGAGAAGCCAGTGCGCTGGATACCTTTAATTGCTGTTTTTCTTTACGTCTACATTGAGATCTCAATTTTCATTCAGGTCGCTCATGTATTAGGCGTATTTATGACCCTGATTCTGGTGATCTTCACGTCGATTATCGGCATGTCGCTGATCCGCAACCAGGGCTTTAAAAACTTCCTGCTGATGCAGCAGAAAATGCAGGCCGGTGAAAGCCCGGCAGCCGAGATGATCAAAAGCGTATCGCTGATCATTTCAGGCCTGCTGCTGGTTATTCCGGGCTTCTTCACTGACTTCCTGGGACTGTTGCTTCTGCTGCCACCGGTGCAGAAACATCTGACGCTCAAGCTGATGCCGCACCTGCGCTTTGCGCGCACCCCGGGCGGCGGTTTTACCTCCCCGAATGCGGGCGGCGATACCTTTGAAGGGGAGTATCAGCGTAAGGACGAGCAGCGCGATCGCCTCGATCATAAAGACGACCTGTAATCTTTTTGGCCGGGTGGCGCTGCGCTAACCCGGCCTACCGGCTGGTTTTGTCGGCCGGATAAGCGTAGCGCCATCCGGCATTCAGACAGCGCTACTTTTAGGCAAAAACAGCCACAGCGCCGCCAGCATCACGACCGCATACAGACTTTTCCAGCCTACCATCGCCAGCAGTAGAACACACAACACGCCACCGATTACCGCCAGCGCCTTGAAGCGCCCCTTCAACAACCGACAGCCCGCCAACATACACAACAAATAAATCATGATGAAAATGCCGTTGGCATAGACGATCAGCGCTTCAAGATTAATGTTGAGGGTATAGATGCACAGCGTACTCAGGACACAGCAGGCGAGCACCGCGTTAAGGGCGTTGACGGGAATTCTCCGTGGGGAAAGCTGTGCCAGGTAACTTGCCGGACGATCCTGAGCCTGCGACCACACCAGCCGGGCGAAGCTCTGGATATAGATATTAAGGCTGGCGAAGCAGGCCAAAAAGCCCACCACGCTCGCGACCCACAGAGCCTGAATCCCAAATAATTTGACCACAATCGACGGCAGCGACGTGGCAGCTGCACTATTTTCGCCGAAGGCATGAAAATGCAGCACCAGCACGGTACAGGCCCAGTACACGGCGCCAGCCAAAAGCAAACCTATCATCAGCGCCCGTGGAAAATCGCGCTCCGGATTTTTGAATTCCGAAGCCATATGAGCGAATGCTTCCAGGCCAACAAAACACCAGAACATCACTGACAATGCCGAGAAAAGCTGCGAGGTGTCGATGGCGTTCACTGCCGGGAAAGGGATGCGGGAGGGCGTGATATCACCCGCCCACCAGAGCGCGACAATCAGCGCAACCACCAGAATGGCCACCAGCGTTTGCAGGTTTGCGCTGGTACTGGCACCGCGAGAGCCGACCCACCAGACAATTGCCAGCGTGGCCAGCTCGGCGAAAAGCAATTGTTCATCGTGCCAGCCGAATAGCGCCTGGCTGAAGCCCGTGGCGATATGCAGTGCGGCGGGTAGGCCTACGGGGATCACTGACAAAAACAGCCAGCCGGTGACCCGCGCCAGACGAGGGCCGAACGCTAAACCGACAAAATGCGCCACACCGCCTGCGCTGGGGTAGTGACGGCCCAGCAGGGCAAAAACGATGGCGATGGGAAAAACGAGGACGATCAGCGCGGGCCATGCCCACAGGCTGTTATCGCCCGCGACCAGCGCGCCGAGGGCGGGAACGGCGAAAACCCCCGTACCGAGCAGCGAGGTCGACAGCAGCCCGACGCCCTGCGACAGCCCAAGTTCTTGTTTTAAACCACTCATTAATGCAGTCCACCAGGAAAATAAACAGAGTAACACATTGCATTCTCCGTGCGGGTTGGCTCTGTTTTGTGAGCGAGGATGGATTCTAAGTTTTTTTTTGGTTTCCCCCTTGAAGGCGAATTTGCGCACCCCCATCTCTCTGGTCACTAGCCGGAAAACCGGATACGGACCGGCGCCATCCATAAGTGATAAAGACTTTCTCAAAGGAGAGCTATCAATGAGTATTCGTCCGTTACATGATCGTGTGATCGTCAAACGTAAAGAAGTTGAAACCAAATCTGCTGGCGGCATCGTTCTGACCGGTTCAGCGGCAGCAAAATCAACGCGTGGCGAAATCATCGCTGTCGGTAAAGGCCGCATCCTGGAAAACGGAAACGTGCAGCCGCTGGACGTTAAAGTGGGCGATATCGTTATCTTTAACGATGGCTACGGCGTGAAGTCCGAGAAAATCGACAACGAAGAAGTGCTGATCATGTCCGAAAGCGACATCCTGGCAATTGTTGAAGCGTAATCCATTCGCACACTGACAAACGAATTTAAGGGAAAAGAATAATGGCAGCTAAAGACGTAAAATTCGGTAACGACGCTCGTGTGAAAATGCTGCGCGGCGTAAACGTACTGGCAGATGCAGTGAAAGTAACCCTGGGCCCGAAAGGCCGTAACGTGGTTCTGGATAAATCTTTCGGTGCACCGACCATCACCAAAGACGGTGTTTCTGTTGCGCGTGAAATCGAGCTGGAAGACAAGTTCGAAAACATGGGCGCTCAGATGGTGAAAGAAGTTGCCTCTAAAGCGAACGACGCTGCAGGCGACGGTACCACTACCGCAACCGTACTGGCTCAGGCCATCATCACTGAAGGTCTGAAAGCTGTTGCTGCAGGCATGAACCCAATGGACCTGAAGCGTGGCATCGATAAAGCAGTTATCGCGGCTGTTGAAGAGCTGAAAGCGCTGTCCGTACCGTGCGCTGACTCTAAAGCCATCGCTCAGGTCGGCACCATCTCCGCTAACTCCGACGAAACCGTAGGTAAACTGATCGCTGAAGCGATGGATAAAGTCGGTAAAGAAGGCGTGATCACCGTTGAAGACGGCACCGGTCTGGAAGATGAACTGGACGTCGTTGAAGGTATGCAGTTCGACCGCGGCTACCTGTCCCCGTATTTCATCAACAAGCCAGAAACTGGCGCTGTTGAGCTGGAAAGCCCGTTCATCCTGCTGGCTGACAAAAAGATCTCCAACATTCGCGAAATGCTGCCGGTTCTGGAAGCCGTTGCGAAAGCCGGTAAACCACTGGTTATCATCGCTGAAGACGTTGAAGGCGAAGCGTTGGCGACCCTGGTGGTTAACACCATGCGTGGCATCGTGAAAGTGGCTGCAGTTAAAGCACCAGGCTTCGGCGACCGTCGTAAAGCTATGCTGCAGGACATCGCAACCCTGACTGGCGGTACCGTGATTTCTGAAGAGATTGGTATGGAGCTGGAAAAAGCGACGCTGGAAGATCTGGGCCAGGCGAAACGTGTTCTGATCAACAAAGACACCACCACCATCATCGATGGCGTGGGTGAAGAAGCGGCAATTCAGGGTCGTGTGACTCAGATTCGTCAGCAGATCGAAGAAGCAACCTCTGACTACGATCGTGAAAAACTGCAGGAGCGCGTGGCTAAACTGGCAGGCGGCGTTGCAGTGATCAAAGTCGGTGCTGCTACCGAAGTTGAAATGAAAGAGAAAAAAGCACGCGTTGACGATGCTCTGCACGCGACCCGTGCAGCAGTAGAAGAAGGCGTGGTTGCTGGTGGTGGCGTGGCGCTGGTTCGCGTTGCGGCGAAAATCGCTGGCCTGACGGCTCAGAACGAAGACCAGAACGTGGGTATCAAAGTTGCGCTGCGCGCAATGGAAGCCCCACTGCGTCAGATCGTTGCTAACGCCGGTGAAGAGCCTTCTGTTGTGACCAACAACGTGAAAGCGGGCGAAGGTAACTACGGTTACAACGCAGCGACCGAAGAATACGGCAACATGATCGACATGGGTATCCTGGATCCAACCAAAGTAACCCGTTCTGCTCTGCAGTACGCGGCCTCTGTGGCTGGTCTGATGATCACCACCGAGTGCATGGTGACCGATATGCCTAAAGGCGACGCACCTGACTTAGGCGCCGCAGGCATGGGCGGCATGGGTGGCATGGGCGGCATGATGTAATTCACGTCCAGGTGAATCCATAAATAAACCCCTGTGGCAGATAATGTCACGGGGGTTTTTCTTTTGGTCTTCTTTTTAGTATAACGTTCACACGGACAAGTTGTGTCCAGCCCATTATTAACGAGGAATAAGATGCGCGTAAAAGTCTGTGCAGGGATCGTCGGTGCCGCATTGCTGCTGGCCGGTTGCAGTTCCAGCAATGAACTGACCGCAGGCGGGCAAAACGTTCGCTTTGTTGAAGACAAGCCGGCAAGCGAATGCCAACTTCTGGGCACCGCTTCAGGCAAGCAGGGCAACTGGCTCTCTGGTCAGCACGGTGAAGAGGGCGGCTCTATGCGTGGTGCGGCAAATGCGCTGCGTAACCAGGCCGCGGCGATGGGCGGTAACGTGATTTATGGCGTAAGCAGCCCGACCCAAGGCATGCTTTCAAGCTTCGTACCGACCGACAGCGAAATGATCGGTCAGGTCTATAAGTGCCCGAACTGATCCAGCCCGTATGATGAAAGCGCCCTCTACCAGAGGGCGTTTTGCTATTCAGCGTGGACAGGCCGTGTTTTTTGCCAAAGCTGATGCAGGGCTTTTAAGCAGTGCTCGCGAGGTAAATGCCCGGCGCCAGACGCGAGCGTCGTGACGGTGATCCGGCAGGCTGTTTTTTCCAGCGCTTTTAACCGCGGACTGAACGCCAGTAGCCGTTTCGCTATGGCCTGCGCTGCTTTCATTTCTCCCCGAACTCTCGTTTTGATCACGGTGCCGCAGGCGCGCTGTTGTCCGCTACTGTCGGTGTAGTGATAAACCAGGGCCAGAGAATGCGTAAACAGCGTTAATTTCCAGGCGGGATGTTGATAGTTATCGTATTCCAGTTCGCCACTGGCTTTTATTTCTGCATCGTACAGGGGCAGAAAATCGAGCAGTGAGGAGAGGCGAAGCGAGAGGGCATGCATGCCCGCATTGTTGAGGGCGTGGGTGACGGCGTTAATGAGGAGTGCAATTTGTGCATCTTCAACGATCACATCACACGTCTGCCCATCCTGCAGGCGCAATGCCAGCGTGACGGAATCTGCGCGGGTGTCGCGGGGAGTCAATGTTTCGACGTGCTGGCGGGGAGTTGCCTGCAATAACATCTCTCTGTTCAAGACAGGAATGTTGTTGTGCAGTGCTTGTGTCGCCGCCTGTTGTTTTTGCTGGAATGCCGCTTTTGTTTTTGCGTTCCCCAGGCGTTGCAAATGCAAGCGGTGTTCGCAGCAAATATACAGATCGCGCAGTACCAGCGCGGGCATTAAAAACAGCGACGTCTGGTTGTGCGGATGCTTCAAGATTAACGCCAGCGCCTGAAATTGATTTCCATGGCGGATGACGCCTGTGTTAATGCCGGTTATCGCTAAGGCCATGCTTTTTCTCCCTGATAAGGCGGACAGCGCGGGCTAAAATAGCATCGGTCGCACGGGGGAGAGAGTCGGGATCCGGACTTGAAACCTGCACGAAAGGTTCGTGCAGGTGTAAGAGTGAGACGGTTTACTGCTGGCGAAGCTGCAGATCCAGCGGCGTTTTGCTGGGTTCTCCGCCAATTTCACGTGCGAGCTTCGGTACCATATAGCCGGACACCAGCGTGAGCAGTTCACGCATAATGGCGCGGGCTTCGTCATCGCTCACCAGGAAGTGCGCGGCGCCCTGTACTTTATCCAGCACGTGCAGGTAGTAGGGCATCACACCCGCGTCAAACAGCGCATTGCTGAGATCGGCAAGGGTTTGCGCGTTGTCATTAATGTCGCGCAGCAGCACGCTTTGGTTCAGCAGCGTGACACCCGCTTTTTTCAGTTTACGCATCGCCTCACGAAACTCGTCGTCAATTTCCTGGGCGTGGTTGATGTGATTGACCAGGAGAATCTGCAGCGATGAACGGCTAAACCGTTCCGTCAGGGCATCCGTGATACGCGCCGGGATGACAATAGGCAGTCGGCTGTGAATGCGCAGGCGTTTGATATGTGGGATGGCTTCCAGGGCGTCCATCAGCCAGCTTAGCTCACTGTCTTTCGCCATCATGGGGTCGCCGCCGGAGAAAATAATTTCATCCAGCTCGGGGTGCGCCGCGATGTAGTCCAGTGCGGTCTGCCAGTTGCGCTTGTTGCCCTGATTTTCGGCATATGGGAAGTGGCGGCGGAAGCAGTAACGGCAGTTCACCGCACACCCGCCTTTCACCAGCAGCAGGGCGCGATTGCGGTATTTGTGCAGCAATCCGGGCACCACGCTGTGCTGTTCTTCCAGCGGGTCCGTACTGAATCCTGGCACGGCAATGAACTCTTCCTGTGCGGTCAGCACCTGACGCAACAAGGGGTCGTTGGGGTTGCCTTTCTGCATTCGCGCCGCGAACGCACGCGGTACGCGCAGCGGGAAAAGACGTTTAGCATCACGACCCGCGAGCAAGTTTTCATCAGCGTCTACATTTAAGAGACGCAACAGTTCATCAGGATCGGTGATTACATCGCCAAGTTGCGATAACCAATCTTCTCTGGATGGGGTGTTTAGGGTTACAATATGCGCCATTTTGTGGCTTAGCTACCAGTTAACAAATTTAGAGGGCCTTATGGCGACTTATTCTAGCAACGATTTCCGTGCCGGTCTTAAAATCATGATGGATGGCGAACCGTACGCGGTTGAAGCCAGCGAGTTCGTAAAACCAGGCAAAGGCCAGGCGTTCGCGCGCGTTAAGCTGCGCCGTCTGCTGACCGGGACTCGTGTTGAGAAAACCTTCAAATCCACTGACTCTGCAGAAGGCGCAGACGTTGTCGATATGAACCTGACTTACCTGTACAACGACGGTGAGTTCTATCACTTCATGAACAACGAAACCTTCGAGCAGCTGGCTGCCGACGAGAAAGCGGTTGGCGAAAACGCCAAATGGCTGCTGGATCAGGCTGAATGCATCGTGACCCTGTGGGACGGTCGTCCAATTTCTGTGACGCCACCAAACTTCGTTGAGCTGGAAATCGTTGAAACCGATCCAGGTCTGAAAGGCGATACCGCAGGTACCGGCGGTAAGCCAGCAACCCTGAGCACCGGTGCTGTGGTGAAAGTGCCACTGTTCGTACAGATTGGCGAGGTTATCAAAGTTGACACCCGCTCTGGCGAATACGTTTCTCGCGTGAAGTAATTCATGCTATAAAAAAACGGCGCAACCTGGTTGTGCCGTTTTTTTTATTGAGGCAGGGATGATGAACCGCTTAATGAAACTCTTCTTTGTACTGCTGTTCTCCAGTGCATTGCTCTCTGGCTGCAACACTTTTCGTGGTTTTGGCGAAGACGTTCAGCATTTAGGTCACTCCATTTCCCACGCCGCCAGCAAATAACTTCCACTCTTCCTAAAATTACCTCGTTTCCGATCAGGTACGACGATCTTGTCTATGCTTATGTTGCTACAGCACAAAAATTAATTGGCAATAGAAGGATGAGATTATGATTAAGAAATCAATTGCTGCGTTTTTTACTCTCCTGGTGCTCTCCTCTGTCCTTGCGGGCTGTAATACTACGAAAGGGATGGGAGAGGACATTTCAAGTGGTGGCCAGGCTATTTCCGGTGCTGCCACGAAAGCTCAGAACTAACGTCGTTCGGTACGGCTTAGCGGCCGTACCGCTGCTGTGCCTACGCAGCCGTTGGAATAAAGGGCGAAAAGCGATTTTCGACTTTTAACTTAATGCGGATATTCCGCTTGTAGGTGTAGACGGTTTTTGCGTTGATTTGCATTGAACGGGCAATACTCTGATTGCTTGACCCTGCCATCCACATTGACAGCACTTTCTCTTCCTGACGCGTCAGCAGCGGAGTGACAACCCTGGCGGGATTGACTCGCGGCCCGTCGCTCAGCACATCGACAATCAAATGGTTTATCGCGGCTAATGAGGCTGTTTTCGCCAGCATTTCACCGACGTTCTTAAACAACAGGGCTTCATCTTCGAGGCGAATCAGACGGGTTCTCTGCTCACAGACGGCTAACAAGGCCGGAAGAACATGGGCCTGCTGAAGATCGTGCTGAAAGCTGCTGAAATCCGCAATCACCAGATGGGGCTGCCAGCTCTCAACATGCGCTTTTGCCAGCAGCAGACTGTTTAAGTGGGTGATCAGATAAGCCGTACCACGCGCGGAATGCTCATGCAGCCATGCTTCCAGCCCAAGGCGGCTGAACGAGCAGCGGTCGATAATCAGGATTTTATACATGATGGCAGAAGCGGGCCTCGTGGTTGCTCATCGCATGGCAGATGCCCCTATGATAGAGAAAGTATTGAGCGGCTAAAAAGGCGATCTCCGCAGTGAAATGTGCTTAATTCATGTCATCATCGTGAATAAATGACTTAAGTTAAATATCTTGCAACCCCGAAAACAGCGGCTAAAATAACCATTCCTTATGACCTTACAGGACGGCCTGTAAGCGTATCTGCAAATCCGGGGACGACCCCATTCTGGAGTCACAAATGTCCTGGTTAATTCTTGTTGTTGCTGGTCTGTTGGAAGTGGTGTGGGCCGTCGGTCTGAAATACACCCATGGTTTTTCTCGTCTGGTACCAAGCGTCATCACCGCGACCGCGATGATCGCGAGTATTGCCCTGCTGTCATGGGCGATGAAAACCCTGCCGGTGGGGACAGCCTATGCTATCTGGACGGGCATTGGCGCGGTGGGCGCGGCCATTACCGGGATCCTGCTGCTGGGTGAATCCGCCAGTGCTGCACGTATCTTCAGCCTGGTATTGATCGTCTGTGGCATCATCGGCCTGAAGCTCAGCGCGCACTAATAGCGCTGATTCACCCAAATTAATTTTTGTACCGGGAAGCCCTGGCGGGTGGCGATATCGACCATCTGCTGCTTCATTTCCGGGGGAATGGTTGGCGTGCGGGAGAGGATCCACAAATAATCGCGATCCGGCCCGCACACCAGGGCATTCCGGTACTCTTTATCCAACGCAACGACGTTATAGCCGCCGTAGAACGGGCCGAAGAAGGAAACCTTCAGCGCGGCTCTGTCTGGCGAACCGGTGAAATAAGCCACGCCTTCCGTTTTTTGCCACATGTCCCGGTCGGGGTTATAGCCCTTATTCAGCACGTTTATCCCGCCATCGCTGCGGGTGCTGTAGGTGGCGGTGACTTTCTCGAGGCCGCTTTCAAAATTGTGGTCCAGTCTGGCGATTTCGTACCAGGTGCCAAGAAAGCGGTTGGCATCAAAAGGAGAAACGACGGTGACGCCGGGAGGCGGAACGGGATTACTACAGGCAACAACCAAAAACGCAGCGGCAACAGTCGCAATGATGGGCAGCAGACGCATGGCAATATCCTTGCAGGATTTTTTGTAAGTGTAGAACCCAACAGGAAAAAAGCGCGGTGCCAGGGGATAAAAATGCCCGGCTTGTGCCGGGCATCTCAGATTAACGGTAAACCGGTTTTTACGGTGCTCTGGTCTAGATGAAAAGCACCCCAACCAACGCAACGACGGTGAGGATCGCCGCCAGACCATAGAACACCCATTTGCCGTTCGGCACATGAATTTTCAGGTCATGCATCGCGTGATGAATACGGTGCAGGCCACACCACAGCGGCAGCACAATCATCAGGAACAGGAATGCCCGGCCGATAAAGCTCTGGGCAAAAGCCAGCACGCGTTCGTAAGTGAAAGCATCGTGCGGCGCGAGTCCCAACGGCAGCAGAATGCCGACCAGCAGGACAATCACCGGGGCAATAATCGCACCCCACATGCCGCCTGCGCCAAACAGACCCCAAAATACCGGTTCGTCCGAACGTTTTGGATTTGGATTGATCATCGTGGTCTCCTTACCAGAACAATGCGACAAACAGAATGACAACCGTGACGACGATCGTCACGCCCCACAGCCCTTTGATCACCGGTTCAGGCCCCAGTTTCTCGCCCTTCACAATGATGTTCGCCGCTTTCGGTGCCAGCTCAAACCAGGTTTTGGTATGCAGCAGTGCTGCCGCCAGAGTGATGAGATTAAGGATAACCACCACCGGGTTTTGCAGGAAACCGACAAATCCCTCCCAGGTTTCTGGGCCATGCTTTAGCGCAAACAGGCCGTAAATCAGCACGATACTGAACCAGACGGTCGGTACCGCCGTGCCTTCACGTAGCATATAGAAGCGATAAAAGGGCAGTTTTCTCCACCACGTGGACGTCATCGGACGCACATAGGGTTTACGTTTCGTCGTCATCATGCACTCCTTAGCGTGGTTTCAGGGTAGCGATAAGAAAGTCTTTTGAGCTTTCCACTTTTCCCTGCTGAATAGCGGCTGCCGGGTCGACGTGCTTCGGACACACTTCCGAGCAGTAACCGACAAAGGTACAGCTCCAGACGCCATTTTTGCCGTTAAGCTGCGCCATGCGTTCCTTTTTGCCATGGTCACGGTTGTCTTCGTTGTAGCGATGCGCGAGGGTAATCGCGGCCGGGCCGATGAACTCCGGATTAAGGCCGAACTGCGGGCAGGCGGCATAGCACAGACCGCAGTTAATGCAGCCGGAGAACTGATGATACTTTGCCATCTGCGCAGGGGTCTGCTTGTTAGGGCCTTGGTCCGGCGTGCGCGGGTTGCCGATGATGTACGGCTTAATCGCTTCCAGACTTTCGATAAAGTGGGTCATGTCGACCACCAAATCGCGTTCAATCGGGAAGTTCGCCAGCGCCTCAACCTTCAGGCCGTTGGTGTACTCACGCAGGAACGTCTTGCAGGCAAGCTTTGGCACCTTGTTAACCATCATGCCGCACGAGCCGCAGATTGCCATACGGCACGACCAGCGGTAGCTCAGGTCCGGCGCGAGGTTATCTTTGATGTAACCCAGTGCATCGAGCAGTGAGGTCTGTTCGTCGTAAGGCACTTCATAAAATGCGCTGTGCGGGGCCGTGTCCACTTCCGGGTTGTAGCGCACGATCTCGACTTTCAGGTTCTTCATCTCAGCCATTTGCCGTCTCCTTCTTGTCGGCCTTCTCGGCAGCGTCGGCTTCTGCGCCGTACACGCGTTTCGCTGGCGGTAGCGTCGTTATCTTCACGTCGCTGTAGTCCAGGCGCGTGGTGCCGTCGGCATCGCGGTACGCCAGGGTGTGCTTGAGGAAGTTAACGTCATCACGCTCGGTGCAGCCTTCGTCCAGACGCTGGTGCGCCCCGCGAGACTCTTTACGCGCCAGCGCAGAGTGCGCCATACATTCGGCGACGTTCAGGCCATGGCCCAATTCGAGGGTGTACAGCAGATCGGTGTTGAAGACGCTGGAGGTATCGGTAATACGCACGCGCTTGAAGCGCTCCTGCAATTCGGCGAGCTTATCGATGGTTTTCTGCATCAGCTCCGGCGTACGGTAGATACCGCAGCCTTCTTCCATCGACAGGCCCATCTCGTCGCGAATTTTCGACCAGTTTTCGTTGCCTTCCTGATTGACCACCGCCTTCAGACGTTTTTCAATATCGGCTACCTGTGCGTCCAGCGCGGCACCGTTGGCTTCGCCCATGGTGGATGCGCGTTCGATAGCACGTTCACCGGCCATACGACCGAAGACAACCAGTTCAGCCAGCGAGTTAGAGCCAAGACGGTTAGCACCATGCAGGCCGACAGAGGAACATTCGCCGACGGCGAACAGGCCTTTGATACGGGTTTCACACTGTTGATCGGTTTCAATGCCACCCATGGTGTAGTGCGCGGTTGGGCGCACCGGAATTGGCTCTTTAACCGGATCGACTCCGACGTAGGCTTTCGCCAGCTCGCAGATAAACGGCAGGCGCTCGAGCAGCTTTTTCTCGCCCAGATGGCGCAGATCGAGATAAACCACATCGCCACGCGGCGTCGCGATGGTGTTGCCCTTGCGCCATTCGTGCCAGAAAGCCTGAGACACTTTGTCGCGTGGACCCAGCTCCATGTATTTATTTTTCGGCTCCCCAAGCGGGGTTTCCGGGCCCATACCGTAATCCTGCAGGTAACGGTAGCCGTCTTTGTTGACCAGAATACCGCCTTCACCGCGGCAACCTTCGGTCATCAGAATGCCGGAACCTGGCAGACCCGTTGGGTGATACTGAACGAATTCCATATCGCGCAATGGAATGCCATGGCTGAGCGCCATGCCCATGCCGTCGCCGGTGACGATGCCGCCGTTAGTGTTGTAGCGATAGACGCGACCGGCACCCCCGGTTGCCATCACCACCGATTTGGCGCGGATCTGAACCAGTTCGCCTTCCATCATATTCATCGCCACCAGGCCACGGGCCTCGCCATCGTCGACGAGAATATCGAGCACGAAGTGCTCGTCGAAGCGCTGAATTTGTGGGAACTGCAGAGAGGTCTGGAAGAGGGTGTGCAGCATATGGAAGCCGGTTTTATCTGCGGCAAACCAGGTGCGCTCAATTTTCATACCGCCGAAACGACGCACGTTGACGGAGCCATCTTCGCGGCGACTCCACGGGCAACCCCATTGCTCAAGCTGGGTCATTTCGGTTGGACAGTGGTGGACAAAGTAGTCGACGACATCCTGCTCGCAGAGCCAGTCACCCCCCGCTACCGTGTCATGGAAATGGTACTCAAAGCTGTCATGATCCTGTGCGACGGCTGCGGAACCGCCTTCGGCGGCAACGGTATGGCTGCGCATAGGATAGACTTTAGAAATCAATGCGATTTTAGCGTTGGGATTGGCTTGTGCTGCGGCAATTGCAGTACGTAATCCCGCTCCGCCAGCGCCTATAACGGCAAGATCGGCATGAAAAGTTTGCACGACATTCCTCCAGATTGTTGTTATTTCGCAACACGCATTACCAAAGGTAGTTCACTGAGTCGGCACGGCAATTGCGAAAGCGATTCCACTGCTCCTTTATGGGTATCAGAGTATATCCGTATGGAGAAGAGGGAAATTTGACGTGTTCGATTTTTTTGCTGATCAGTTTCCGTCTTTATCATTCAAATTGATGAATTGCGTCACGGAATTCATCTCATCAATAAAATCTGCGTTTAAACCGGTCAGGATTTGTCTCATCCCGGCGTTGCAGGTAGACTTCGTGCCCTTGTTTGACTTCGGAGAGTTTTACCATGAGCGAAACGGCCACCTGGCAGCCGAGCGCCTCCATCCCCAATTTATTAAAACGTGCGGCCATTGTGGCGGAGATCCGTCGCTTCTTTATGGACCGCGGCGTGCTGGAGGTGGAAACGCCCTGCATGAGTCAGGCAACGGTGACCGACATTCATTTGGTTCCGTTTGAGACACGTTTCGTGGGCCCAGGCCACTCTCAGGGTATCAATCTCTATATGATGACCAGCCCGGAATACCACATGAAACGCCTGCTGGCGGCGGGCTGTGGCCCGGTGTTCCAGCTGTGTCGCAGCTTCCGCAATGAAGAGATGGGGCGTCACCATAATCCGGAATTCAGCATGCTGGAGTGGTACCGCCCGCATTACGACATGTACCGCCTGATTAACGAGGTCGACGACCTGCTGCAGCAGGTGCTGGAGTGCCAGCCGGCGGAAAGCCTCTCCTATCAGCAGGCGTTCCAGCGTCATTTGGAAATCGATCCCCTTTCCGCAGATAAAACCGTGCTGCGCGAAGTGGCAGCGAAGCTGGATCTCAGCAACATTGCGGATACCGAAGAAGATCGCGATACGCTGCTGCAGCTGCTGTTCACCATGGGCGTTGAGCCACATATCGGCAAAGATCGCCCAACGTTTATTTACCACTTCCCGGCAAGTCAGGCGTCGTTAGCGCAGATCAGCACCGAAGATCACCGCGTGGCCGAACGTTTTGAGGTTTACTTCAAAGGGATTGAGCTGGCGAACGGCTTTCACGAACTGACGGATGCTCGCGAACAGCAGCAGCGTTTTGAACAGGATAACCGTAAGCGTGCCGCCCGTGGCCTGCCGCAGCAGCCGATTGATGTGAATCTGTTGGAAGCCCTGAAAGCCGGTTTACCGGATTGTTCTGGCGTTGCTCTTGGCGTGGACCGTCTGGTGATGCTGGCGCTGGGCGCAGAAAGCCTGGCAGAAGTGATCGCCTTTACGGTCGATCGGGCCTGATAGCGGTTTCGCCGACGTTTACACCCGGTAAACGTCGGCGTTCTGTGCTTTTTACTTTCACATCATAGTCTCCCGCGAATTTTCCGTTTCAGTCTGAATCACTGTCATTTTCTGTTTACGCCGCAGCTCTTCCTTGAACCGCCCTAATACCCACACGACTTTACCGGGAATTTGCTACTATCCGCGCTTATTTCATGACATGAACTGGCACCGTTCCTTTGCGTTGCCCCCTGCCTGGAAACTCTATGCCGCATCAAATCAAGAAGATGAGCCTGATTGGGCTGATATTAATGATCTTCACTTCGGTGTTTGGTTTTGCCAATAGCCCGTCAGCGTTTTATCTGATGGGTTACAGCGCCATGCCGTTTTATCTTTTTTCTGCGCTATTTTTCTTTATCCCGTTTGCCATGATGATGGCGGAAATGGGCTCAGCCTACCGCAAAGAAGAGGGCGGGATTTATTCCTGGATGAACAACAGCGTCGGGCCGCGCTTCGCGTTTATTGGCACCTTCATGTGGTTCTCCTCTTACGTGGTATGGATGGTGAGTACGGCGGCCAAAATTTGGGTTCCGCTCTCAACATTTTTGTTTGGTGCTGACAAAACGCAGAGCTGGGCACTGTTGGGGTTAACCTCAACCCAGACCATTGGCGTGCTTGCGGCGGCCTGGATGCTGCTGGTGACGTTTGTGGCGGTCAAAGGGATCAACAAAATCGCCAAAATCACCGCCATTGGCGGCATTGCGGTGATGTGCCTGAATTTGGTATTGCTGCTGGTCAGCATGGCCATTCTGTGGCTCAACGGTGGCCATTTCGCTCAGCCGATGGATTTCAGTTCTTCACCTAACCCGCACTATCAGTCAGGGTTGGCGATGCTGTCGTTTGTGGTGTTTGCCATATTCGCGTACGGCGGTATCGAAGCGGTAGGCGGCCTGGTGGATAAAACCGACAAGCCGGAAAAGAACTTCGCAAAAGGAATTATTATTGCCGCGTTGGTGATTTCGGTGGGCTACTCGCTGGCTATCGTTCTGTGGGGCGTGAGCGCCAACTGGCAGCAGGTGCTGAGCAACCACTCGACCAACCTTGGCAACATCACCTATGTGCTGATGACCAGCCTCGGTACGACCTTCGGTCATGCTCTGAACCTGTCAGCGGAGGCGGCGACGCTGATGGGCGTCTGGTTCGCCCGTATTACCGGCCTGTCGATGTTCCTGGCGTACACCGGGGCGTTCTTCACCCTGAGCTATTCGCCGCTGAAAGCCATTATTCAGGGCACGCCAAAAGCGCTGTGGCCACGTCCAATGACCCGCCTGAATGCCAACGGTATGCCAGCAACGGCGATGTGGCTGCAGTGTCTGCTGGTGGGCGTGTTTATCCTGCTGGTGTCGTTTGGCGGGGATACGGCTTCTGCGTTTTATAACAAGCTGACGCTGATGGCTAACGTCTCGATGACGCTGCCGTACCTGTTCCTGACCCTGGCTTTCCCGTTCTTCAAAGCGAAGCAGGATCTGGATCGTCCGTTTGTGATTTTCAAAAACCGTCGTTCGACGCTGACGGCGACGGTGATGGTGGTGTTGGTCGTCACGTTTGCCAATATCTTCACCATCATTCAGCCGGTGGTTGAGGCTGGAGACTGGAGCAGTACGCTGTGGATGATCGGCGGGCCTATCTTCTTCTCTCTGTTAGCGCTGGCGATTTATGAAAACTATCGCCGTACCGCCATCGAATGGACGCTTGTCGAAAGCTAAGCGGACCTTCTGCCCGGCGGTTCTCGCCGGGCAAACTCACTGTCTTACAAACTGCCTGCGGTACGACCACGCCCTGTGGATGTCATCGTTTTCCCCATTTGCTTACCATTCAGGCTTTCCAGACGCATCTGGAACGGTGGGAATGGCATATCGATACCGTGCTCGCGGAAGCCCGCCAGAATCAGCTGGTGGATTTCATGACGCAGCGGCATGCGATGGCCCATCTCAGCGGCATAAATACGCAGTTCGAAAATTTGGATCCCTTGCTGCAGGTCGACCAGGAAGACTTCCGGGGCCGGATTGTCGATAACCAGCGAGCACCGCTCAGCGGCGGTCATCAGGATTTGCGTGACTTCTTCACTGTTGGCATCAGACGGTGCCGGCACGGTTAATACCACGCGGGTGACAGAGTCTGACAGCGACCAGTTGATGAACTGCTCGGTGATAAAGGCCTTGTTCGGCACGATAATCTCTTTGCGGTCCCAGTCGCTGATGGTGGTCGCTCGGGTATTGATTTTGGTCACGCTGCCGGTCAAATCACGGATAGTCACCGTATCGCCAATACGAATCGGTTTTTCAAACAGAATAATCAGGCCCGAGATAAAGTTGGCAAAAATCTCCTGCAGACCAAACCCAAGCCCGACACCGAGAGCAGCAACCAGCCACTGCAGTTTCGCCCATTCGATACCGATCATTGAGAACCCGACCAGACCACCAATCAGCATCAGCAGATATTTGGTGATGGTGGTGATGGCATAGCCGGTGCCCGGCGTCAGGCTGAGGTGCTGAAGGACCGCCAGCTCCAACAAAGCAGGGAGGTTGCGCACCAACTGCGTGGTAATGATAAACACCAAAATCGCAATCAGCACCGCGCCAAGCGTAATGGGCTCAAGGCTTTCTACCCCCTGCACCGTGGAAGTCACATCCCACAGGGAAATGTTTTCAAGGAAGCCGAATGCCGAGTGAATTTCCGACCACAGTACAATGACTGACACCAGCGCAATCAGCATCAGGATCGAACGTACCAGTCGCAGCGACTGGGCGCTGAGGGTGTCGAGATCCACTTCAGCAATATCGACTTCCGGTGAGCCTTCCAGACTGGTGGTATGGTGTGGTTCTTCTTCGCCGCGAGCGCGATGAGCCAGCATTTCAGCCCGGCGATGCTTTGCCCTGTCGAAGGCGATTCGACGTCGCTGGATGAGCATCCAGCGGCGGATCACGTGATAGATAACCAGCAGCAGGAACCAGATAGCCACCGAGGTTTCCAGCCTTGCCAATAGCGCTTTAGACGTTGCCAGGTAGCCGATCGCCGCGGCCAGAATGGCGACCAGCGGGGCGCCCATCAGCAGATTCCACAGCAGACGGTTAATCATGTTGTCGCCGTTGCCCTCTTTGTCGAGGTACAGCGAAACCCCCGCGCGCTTGAGGCTCAACGTCACTATCGCCAGTGCTCCGCAGATTAGAATGAAGCAAAGCCTGCCCAGCGACGCGGAAAATTCACGATCGTGGAGATTATCGAACATGATCAGCGCCATGATCAGCGGCACGATAAGCCCGATGCTCATCAGGTAGTAGCGCATCGCTCGCGCCACCCGGTTACGCGGCCAGCCAAAGTGGGCGATGAACAGGCCATTTGGGCGAGCAAACGCGGCGCAAATCATCACCACCCATAGCAGCGGAACGGTAGCGGTTACACCGTTACCAATCGCCACGGCCAGCGGGTAGGGCCATGCTTCCTGTAGGCCGTAGCCCAGCGTCATCCACAGCACCGGCAGCGGAGAGGCCACCAAAATCGACCAGAAGACGGTGCGCAGCGTCAGCCAGAAGTGATCCTGCGTCACTTTCCCCACGCGGTTGCTGGAGCGTTCCAGGAAGCGGGTGAAGTGTTTGCGCGAGCTGATGCTGAAGCCAACCAGGATCAGCGCCGCAAACAGTGGGAGTAGCGTTTCTTTGCTGGTGAGCATCATCACCGAGGCTTTGCCCAGCTGGCTGAAGGTATCCAGCGAGATAAGGCGACGCAGGTCCTGAACGATTTCCAGCGGCCAGGCGAAAGTGATTGGGCTGACGTCCGACGTCCAGAACAGATAGCGGTGGGTGGCTTCGTTGATCTCTTTTAGCGCGTCTTCAAGCTGACTATTGGCGACTTTCAGCTTAGTCAGTTCCAGAATCAGCGTATCGCCGCCCTGCAGCAGAGAGTTGAGCAGATCGCGCTGGGTGCGAAGCTGAGCATCCAGGATACGGGACTCTTCCGCTGTGAGCGGCTGTCCGTCGGTCTGACGCAGCTGTGGCTGTTTGCTGAGTAAATCCTCATAACGCAGACGGTGCACGCGAAGCTGGGCCATTTCGGTATCCAACTGCTGCGGTTTTGGCATCTCAGGCAAACGGGCGACCTGCGCACGCAGGGCTTCACCGAGCAGATTCGATGACCCCAGCCATTGTGACTGTTCACGCAGGGTGTTGAGCGCCTGGCGCACCTGCAACGTCTGATTCGTGGCCTGGCGCTGCTGTGAGGCCACCAGATCCATCCGCTGCGCCTGTTGGTTCAGGGCCTGAGACAGATCGCGGTTAATGGTGAACTGCTTCACGATGCTGGCGGGAAGATTGGCGCTGTTTTCAGCCAGTAATTCTGTGCTTTCCAGCGCTTTTTCGGCTTCGCGCTGACGCTGGCTGTTGAGCTGGTTGCGCAGCGCCTGAAGATAGGTATCCAACTGCTCGCTTTGCTTTTGCGCCAGCTCCGAACGCATTCTCGCCAGCTCCTGGCGGTTGTTTGCCGAAAGCTGGGCAAGCTCCAGTTCATTCACCAGCGCTTTCAGTTTCGCTGATTCTGCCTGCAGGCTGAGGTTTTGCGCCTGGGCCGCGGTGCCGGTGGCCGTGCCTGCACGACGCTCAACGTCGTTCAACTGGCGACGCGCGTCGGTTTGCTGCTGAGGGAGTTGGTTCAGAGAGTCGGCGATTTCGCGGGCGCGCTCCTGCTCCTGCTGTGCCTGGCGGCTTTTTTCCAGCAGCTGACTGCTCACCTGCAGGATTTCCTGATTTAGCGCATCGGTCGTCAGCCCGGTCGGCACCTGACGCGGCTCATCGCTAAGCCTGGAAAGCTGAGTCCGGAGCGTCTGGGAAAGTTTAGGGAAGTTGTCGATCGACTGCTGATATTGCGTGGCGCGCTCAAGGGAACCTTTGCGTTCCTCAAGCGCGTTCAGCGCGGACTGGAGAGCGTCAACGGCTTCAGGCTGGGCGGGCTTTGCCGCCTTCGCCTGTTCCAGTTCTTGCTCGATTTGTTTGGCGTCGGGGGCGCTTGCTGCATACGCCCCCATGCTGAGGCACCAGGCCATCAGAAAAGTGATAATCAGGCGCACGTCAGCGGTCCTTCTAAGTTAGCCTTGATCTTTATCGTCAACCAACGGGTTGGCGTCGTGTTCTGCTTTAATCTCTTTTTCCACCACCGGTGCTTCGGTTTCTGGCGCGACGAACGCTTCGGTCGACACGGCCAGCGGAAGGCCAAGTTTAGTCACAGAGAGGCTTTCGAGCTGTTCAGCCAACTGTACTTTGCCCGGTGCGAACAGGTTGATTACGGTCGACCCCAGCTTGAAGCGACCCATTTCCTGACCCTTCAGCAGAGCCACAGAACCTTCGCTCTCACCCTCAGGCCAGGTCCAGCGTTTGATGACGCCTTCGCGTGGTGGCGTAATGGTGCCAGCCCAAACGGTTTCGATGCTGCCAACGATGGTTGCACCCACCAGAATCTGTGCCATTGGGCCAAATTCAGTGTCGAACAGGCAGATGACGCGCTCATTACGGGCAAACAGGTTTGGTACGTTTTGCGCGGTCAGGTGGTTGACGGAGAACAGATCGCCCGGTACGTAAATCATTTCGCGCAGGATACCGTTGCATGGCATATGCACGCGGTGATAGTCACGCGGAGAGAGATACGTGGTTGCAAACGAACCGTTGCGGAAGAGGTCCGCCATCAGGTAGTTGCCCGCCAGCAGCGCTTCCAGGCTATAGTTGTGGCCTTTAGCCTGCAAAATTTTGTCGTCTTCAATTTTGCCAAGCTGGCTGATAACGCCATCGGCAGGCATCACCAGGACGTTCGGATCGGTGTTCACTGGGCGTACGTCTTCACGAAGCGGGCGCACGAAGAAATCGTTAAAGGTGCGATAGCTCGCAGTATCCGGCTTCTGCGCCTCTTTCATGTCGACCTTGTAAAATTTGACGAACAGGTCAATCACCAGCTTGGTCAGCCAGCCTGCTCGTTTGCTCGCGCCCCAGCCAGCGAGGCGCGTAAGCCACAGTTTCGGCAGAATGTATTGAAGCGAAAGTTTAAATGCGTTTAACAAGGTAGCCTCCAGGCCAGTGTTGTGTCGATACAGCAGGCTCTTTCCGAGCCTTTTAGAAAAGGGGGCTGATTCTATCGGCGTTCAGCTTAATTGTCAGTCGTCGGTTTCAGAAAAGCTTTTACGCGTTTTTACCTGGGACATGGTTTCCAGAATGCGATGATAGTTTTCAAAACGGGTTTCGGCGATTTCCCCTTTTTCGACGGCTTCACGGATGGCGCAGCCCGGATCGTTGTCGTGTTTGCAGTCGCGATACTTGCAGTCGCCAAGGTAGTCCTGGAATTCGACAAAGCCGTTAAAGATCTGTTCCGGTTCCAGATGCCAGAGACCAAACTCACGCACGCCAGGGGAGTCAATTACATCGCCGCCGTGCGGGAAGTGATACAGCCGTGCCGCAGTGGTGGTGTGTTGACCGAGGCCAGAGTTATCGGAAACGTCGTTGGTCAGGATCTCTTCCTGCAGGCCCAGCAGGGCGTTCAGCAGGCTTGATTTACCCACGCCAGACTGGCCCGCAAAGATGCTGATGCGGTCAGTCAGCGCTTCTTCAAGCGGCTTCAGGCCGTTTTGCGTGCGGCTGGACACCATCAGTACGCGGTAGCCAATCTTGCGGTAGATATCCATCTGCTCGTTGACGAAAGCCATGCCATCTTCATCCAGCAGATCGATTTTATTGAGTACGATAATAGGGTCAACGCCGAGCGTTTCGCAGGCCACCAGATATCTGTCGATAATATTGAGTGACAGCTCCGGCAGAATGGCCGAAACGATAATAATCTGGTCGATATTGGCGGCGATCGGTTTCACGCCGTCATAAACATCAGGGCGCGTCAGCACGGTGGTGCGTTCGTGAACTGCCTCGACGATGCCTTTGACTTTTACACCCTCTGCCGCGGCTTTGCCTGGACGCCAGACGACACGGTCGCCGGTGACCAGCGAGCGAATGGTGCGACGGATGTTGCAGCGGTGAATATCGCCGTCAGCGGACTCCACATCGGCATGCATGCCGAAGCGGCTGATGACGATGCCTTCAGACGCTTCGCCAAACAGGTTGTCATCGAAATCGGCCTTCTCCGAAGTCGTTTTAAGGCGGCGCTGGTGGTTTGCTTTAACGCGGCGCTGTTGACCTTTGGAGAGTTTATTTTTACTCAATCGGGCTGGCTCCTGGTATCGCCCCGCAGGGGCAAAACCTCTATGATACACGCTATTTTAGATGAATATAGTCACTGTCGTGGTGACCTGAGAAGGGTGGAAAATAACATGAGTGCAGATGAAAACAACCTCATTTGGATTGATCTTGAAATGACAGGCCTGGATCCCGAGCGCGATCGCATTATTGAGATTGCCACGCTCGTGACGGATGCCAACCTGAACATTCTGGCTGAAGGACCAACCATTGCTGTGCATCAGTCTGACGCACAGCTGGCGCTGATGGATGATTGGAACGTACGCACCCATACCGGCAGCGGCTTGGTTGAGCGTGTGAAAGCCAGCACTCAGGACGATCGCGCGGCAGAACTGGCGACTATCGAATTTTTGAAACAGTGGGTGCCAGCAGGGAAGTCGCCTATCTGTGGTAACAGCATCGGCCAGGATCGCCGCTTCCTGTTTAAGTATATGCCGGAACTGGAAGAGTACTTCCACTACCGTTACCTGGACGTCAGCACCCTGAAAGAGCTGGCTCGTCGCTGGAAACCTGAAATCCTTGACGGCTTTAAGAAGCAGGGGACCCACCAGGCGATGGACGATATCCGCGAATCCGTTGCTGAGCTTAGCTATTACCGTGAGCATTTTATTCAGCTTTGATAGGCGTGTTTGCCGGGAAAGGTCGCCTGACCCGGCTTTTTAACGCCTTTTTGGCGTAAAAACGCGCAATGCGATTAATATTGCGACACTTGAACTAAATTTCGAAAAAAATGGTTTGAGGGGGGTTGCAGCTAAAAGGATTTCTCGTATAATGCGCCTCCCGTAACGACAGAGAATTACACGTTACGACAGCAACAAATTTGCGGGAATAGCTCAGTTGGTAGAGCACGACCTTGCCAAGGTCGGGGTCGCGAGTTCGAGTCTCGTTTCCCGCTCCAAAATTTGAAAAATGTCGCAAGACATGCACCACCCAAGCGGGAATAGCTCAGTTGGTAGAGCACGACCTTGCCAAGGTCGGGGTCGCGAGTTCGAGTCTCGTTTCCCGCTCCAAAATTTGAAAGGTGTCGCAAGACACGCACCACCCAAGCGGGAATAGCTCAGTTGGTAGAGCACGACCTTGCCAAGGTCGGGGTCGCGAGTTCGAGTCTCGTTTCCCGCTCCAAATTTTCTTTACTCTCCTTTTTTATCCACAGCGTAAAACACGTTGGGGACGATTTTCGTTTCCATCTAAAAAGTGTTGTAAACAGACTTATCCACAGTTATGCGCCTCTCATCAGAAAGACCAAAAGCTTCAAGTTGTGAATAATAAATCCATAACCTTTTGTATTTTATGCCTTAAATAAGGTTTCAAATTGTTATGACGATCACTTGACGATTTTTGGTACGTTGAATTGCAATGTGTTTTTATTTTTATTCACAGCCTGTGAATGAAATCAGGCATCCCTCGGCAGACCTTTTTCAATCACCCTGACCAAACGTTGCTTTTGCGGTAGCTGCACTTCAACAATGCAGGCATTCCGCTTCTCAATTTGCTGCGCAATCGCCCATTCAATGTGTTCGTCGAGCAGCGAGTGCTCACCCCGACGGCTTTCCAGCGCCTGAAGATGACGTTCATCCCAGGGGGCATTACCCAATGCCACGCTGATATTACGCAGCCAGCGCAGATGCCCGATGCGGCGAATCGGCGAGCCTTCGGTGACTTTCAGAAAATGGGCTTCACTCCAGGCAAACAGCTCAATCAATTCGGGGGCGTGCAGGGCTTTACGCGGGCTGAAATCGTCTTCTGCGGTTAATTGTGAATAACGATTCCACGGACAAATCAGCTGGCAGTCATCGCAACCATAGATTCGGTTGCCCATCAGCGGGCGAAATTCTTCCGGGATAGCCCCTTCCAGCTCAATGGTCAGATAAGAAATACAGCGGCGTGCATCCACCGTGTAGGGCTCGACAATCGCCCCTGTCGGGCAGATGGTCATGCAGGCCACGCAGCGGCCGCAGGCTTCTTCCACTGGTTTATCAACAGGTAACGGAAGATCGATCAGCAACTCACCGAGGAAAAAAAAGGAACCGGCGTCACGGCTCAGGATCAGCGAGTGCTTCCCTGTCCAGCCAAGCCCGGCTTTTTCGGCGATAGGCCGCTCCAGAACAGGCGCAGAATCGACAAAAGGTCTAAAATTCAGCGAGGCACACTGTTCCTGAATTTTTTCGCCGAGTTTCTTGAGGCGGTTACGCAACAGCTTATGATAATCACGCCCGAGGGCATAACGGCTGACGTAGCCAAGCGAGGGATTTTTCAGGGTGCTGGCAAACTTCGCATGAGCAGGCAGATAGTTCATTCGCACGCTGATCACGCGAAGCGTACCGGGCAGCAGTTCATGAGGGCGCGCGCGCAGCATACCGTGACGCGCCATCCACTCCATTTCGCCATGGTATTGTTTGTCCAGCCAGGCCTGCAGTTTGGGCTCAGAATCGCTGAGGTCGGTGTCGGTAATCCCGACGTGTTGGAAGCCGAGCTCATTGCCCCACTGTTTGATGTTTTGCGCTAATTGATTGAGATCGAGGGGCTGTGACATGACGGACCATACAATGACGGGAAACCCCACCAGTATACCACACACCATCTGGTCTGCGGATGACCTGCGTCGCGCTGAAAAAGAGGCCGCAGATGCCCTTGGTCTGACCCTTTACGAGCTCATGTTGCGTGCGGGCGAGGCGGCGTATCACCTGGCTCGCGAAAGCTACCCTCACAGTCAACACTGGTTGATTCTCTGCGGTCACGGCAATAACGGTGGCGACGGTTATGTGGTCGCCAGACTGGCGCAGGCGGCAGGCGTTAGCGTCACGCTGCTGGCACTGAAAAGTGATAAACCTCAACCCGATGAAGCAACGCAGACAAGGCAGGCGTGGCTCGATGCTGGCGGTGTGATTCATGCGCCAAACGTTGCCTGGCCGCAGCAGACGGATTTAATAATTGATGCGCTGCTGGGCATTGGCCTGAGCAGCGCCCCTCGCGAGGCGGTCGCGGAGCTGATAACCCGTGCTAACCGGCATCCGGCTCCCGTTCTGGCGCTCGATATTCCCTCGGGCCTGCTTGCGCAGACTGGCGCAACGCCAGGCGCCGTTATCCATGCCGATCGCACTCTCACGTTTATCGCCCTCAAACCCGGTTTGCTGACAGGCAAAGCCCGGGATGTGACGGGGCGGCTTCATCAGCACGCGCTGGGGCTGGAGAGTTGGCTGGTGCGACAAACCACGCGCATCCAACGTATTGAGGCTTCTCAGCTTTCCCAGTGGTTACCCCCTCGGCGTCCCACCTCCCACAAAGGCGATCACGGCAAGCTGGTGATTATCGGTGGCGATCATGGGACGGCCGGTGCCATAAGAATGGCAGGCGAAGCCGCGCTACGAGCCGGCGCAGGGTTAGTGCGAGTGCTCACTCGCAACGAAAATATCGCGCCGATTGTCACCGCGCGTCCTGAATTGATGGTGCATGAACTCACGCCGCGGAGCCTCGATGAGAGCCTTGAATGGGCGGATGTTGTGGTCATCGGCCCAGGCCTCGGGCAGCAGAGCTGGGGAAAACAGGCTTTGCGGAAAGTGGAAAGCAGCCGAAAGCCGATGTTATGGGATGCCGACGCGCTTAACATTCTGGCAATCAATCCCGATAAACGTCACAATCGCGTGCTGACGCCGCACCCCGGCGAAGCCGCCCGTCTGCTCAACTGCAGCGTGGCAGAAATTGAAAGCGACCGCTTACTTTCTGCGCAGCGTCTGGTAAAGCTGTACGGTGGGGTGGTTGTGCTGAAGGGCGCAGGCACAGTGATTGCCGATGAGCAACATGGTATCGCCATCGTTGACGCAGGCAATGCGGGCATGGCAAGCGGCGGAATGGGCGATGTGCTGTCAGGCATTATCGGCGCGTTGCTAGGTCAGCCTCTCACGCCGTATGATGCTGCGTGCGCGGGCTGTGTGGCGCACGGCGCGGCGGCAGATGTGCTGGCGGCGCGTTACGGAACGCGTGGCATGTTGGCCACCGATCTTTTTTTCACGCTACAGCGTGTTGTTAACCCGGATGTGATTGACGTAAACCATGATGAACAGAGTGATTCCCTTACCCAATGAGCAGGCAACGTTAGATCTCGGCCAACGTCTGGCCGCAGCCTGTACCGGTGCAACCGTGATTTATCTCTACGGCGATTTGGGCGCCGGGAAAACCACGTTCAGCCGCGGCTTTTTGCAGGCGCTCGGCCATAAAGGGAACGTCAAAAGCCCGACTTACACGCTGGTTGAACCCTACACCCTCGACGCATTGATGGTGTACCACTTCGATTTGTATCGCCTTGCGGATCCTGAGGAGCTCGAATTTATGGGGATCCGCGATTACTTTGCCAATGATGCCATCTGCCTGGTGGAATGGCCGCAACAGGGCGCGGGTGTCTTGCCTGAACCGGATGTCGAAATTCACTTAGAGTACCAGGCACAAGGGCGAGAGGCGCGCGTGACGGCAGTCTCCTCACTGGGTGAATCTTTACTGGCACGCTTAGCCAGTTAACCTGAGGGATGGCGGGATGATTTATCGCGTTACAAGTTGGTTAGTGGCAAGCCTGCTGCTCATTTGCCTGCAGGCGACGGCGGCAAGTTTATCCGACATCCAGGTCTCTAACGGAGACAAGCAGGCCCGGATTACATTCAGTTTTATGGGCGATCCGGACTACTCGTTTTCTCAGGAAGGGAAACGCAGCGTTGCGCTCGACATCAAGCAGACCGGTGTGATTCAGGGGCTGCCGCTGAATTTTAGTGGCAACAATCTGGTGAGAAGCATTCGCTCGGGTACGCCGAAGGATGCGGAATCCCTGCGGCTGGTCGTGGATTTAACCGGCGACGGTAAAACCCGCGCGGTGAAGCAGCAGAATGGCGCGAATTACACGGTGGTGTTCACCATCAATGCTGATGCACCACCGCCGCCGCCACCTCCTCCTCCGGTTGTGGCAAAGCGTGTGGAAACACCTGCGGTGGCCGTGGCCCCGCGTCCTTCGGAACCGCCGCGCAATCCGTTTAAAAGCCAGAACGATCGCCTGACCAGCGTGACCAGCAGCAATACGGAAACGCGCCCTGCAGCGCGTGCACGTACCGCCAGCGTCACGGGGGATAAAGTGATTATCGCCATTGATGCCGGACACGGCGGACAGGATCCTGGCGCTATTGGGCCTGGGGGAACGAAAGAGAAAAACGTGACCATCCTGATCGCCCGTAAACTGCGTGCGCTGCTGAATGACGATCCGATGTTCAAGGGCGTGCTGACGCGTGATGGCGACTACTTTATCTCGGTGATGGGCCGCTCGGATGTGGCGCGTAAGCAAAACGCGAACTTCCTGGTCTCGATTCACGCCGATGCTGCACCTAATCGTGATGCCACAGGGGCTTCTGTCTGGGTGCTGTCTAACCGTCGCGCAAATAGCGAAATGGCCGGTTGGCTCGAACAGCACGAGAAGCAGTCGGAGCTATTGGGTGGCGCGGGTGATGTCCTGGCGAACAGCCAGTCCGATCCTTACCTGAGCCAGGCGGTGCTGGATTTACAATTCGGTCATTCCCAGCGCGTCGGGTATGATGTGGCCGTCGATGTGTTAAGCCAGCTGCAGCGGGTCGGGAATATCCATAAGCGCCGTCCTGAGCATGCCAGCCTGGGCGTTCTGCGTTCACCGGATATCCCCTCCATCCTTGTTGAAACCGGTTTTATCAGCAACAACAGCGAGGAACGTCTGCTGGGCAGCGACAGTTACCAACAGCAGATAGCGGAAGCTATCTACAACGGACTGCGCAATTACTTCGATCAACATCCGTTGCAGAACGGGCCGCGCGGTGAGTCGTCACAAACTGCCAGCGCGACGGCCCCTGGCGGAACCTTAATTAACTAAGGAGCACTTCATGCCGATTCAGGTTTTACCGCCGCAGCTCGCGAACCAGATTGCCGCTGGGGAAGTGGTGGAACGGCCCGCATCGGTAGTGAAAGAGCTGGTTGAAAACAGCCTGGATGCGGGCGCGACCCGCATCGATATCGATATTGAACGCGGTGGCGCAAAGCTCATCCGCATTCGTGATAACGGCTGTGGCATCAAAAAAGACGAGCTGGCGCTGGCGTTGGCGCGTCATGCCACCAGTAAGATTGCCTCGCTCGACGACCTGGAAGCAATCATCAGCCTGGGTTTCCGCGGTGAAGCGCTGGCCAGTATCAGCTCAGTGTCTCGTCTGACGCTCACCTCCCGCATTGCCGATCAGCAGGAAGCCTGGCAGGCCTATGCCGAAGGGCGCGATATGGATGTGACGGTGAAGCCCGCCGCTCACCCGGTTGGCACCACGCTGGAAGTGCTGGATTTGTTCTATAACACGCCCGCGCGGCGCAAATTCATGCGCACCGAGAAAACCGAATTTTCGCACATCGACGAAGTCATCCGTCGCATTGCGCTGGCGCGCTTTGATGTCACCCTCAATCTGAATCACAACGGGAAAGTGGTACGCCAGTATCGCGCCGTGGCGGAAGGCGGGCAGAAAGAGCGCCGCCTGGCGGCCATTTGCGGCGTGCCGTTTGTAGAACAGGCGCTGGCTATCGAGTGGCAGCACGGTGATTTAGCGCTCCACGGCTGGGTGGCCGATCCAAAACAGTCGAATGCGCAGTTCGCTGAAATTCAATATTGCTATGTCAACGGGCGAATGATGCGCGACCGGCTGATTAATCATGCTATCCGCCAGGCCTGCGAAGACAAGCTTGGCGCAGGCGAACAGCCCGCATTCGTTCTGTATCTGACTATCGATCCCCATCAGGTGGATGTGAACGTCCATCCGGCGAAACACGAAGTGCGTTTCCATCAGTCGCGTCTGGTGCATGATTTTATTTATCAGGGGGTGGTCAGTGTGCTGCAACAGCAGGTCAATGCACCACTGCCGTTGGCCGATAGCGAAGATGAACCTGCGCCTCGTACGCTGCCGGAAAATCGTGTGGCGGCCGGGCGAAACCATTTCGCCGAACCGGTTTTTGCGCGTGATTCTGCGCCGCCGCGCCAAAGTGCGCCCGCTACAAGTGGGAGTGCGCGCTCAGGTTCCGGTGCCAGCACAAGTGCAGGAGCAAGCTGGCCGAATGCACAGCCGGGTTACCAGAAGCAGCAGGGGGCACTGTACAAACAGCTGCTGGAAACCCCTGCGTCTGAGCGCAAGCCGATACAGCCTGTCGCCGCGGAAAGCCTGGCCGGGCACAGCAACAGCTTTGGTCGGGTTCTGACGATCGTTGGTGGCGACCGTGCGCTGCTTGAGCGCGACGGAAAAATCAGCCTGTTGGCTCTGCCGGTGGCGGAGCGTTGGCTGAAACAGGCGCAACTTTCACCGGACACCACCGAAGTTTGCGCCCAGCCTTTGTTGATTCCACTGCGCTTAAAAATTAGCGCGGATGAACAGGCCGCATTGACAAAAGCCCTGCCAGTATTAGGGCAAATAGGCGTGGAAATTCAGTCAGAAGCGCAACATGTGACGGTAAGGGCGGTGCCTTTACCCTTAAGACAACAAAATTTACAAATCTTGATTCCTGAACTGATAGGCTACCTGGCGCAGCAATCATCTTATGATGCAGGCTCACTGGCTCAGTGGCTGGCGCGAAATCTCGCCAGCGATCACCCGCAGTGGAATATGGCTCAGGCCATTGCCACGCTGACGGATGTTGAGCGTTTGTGCCCGCAGATGGTGAAAGCGCCGCCGGGCGGTCTGTTACAACCCGTTGATTTGCATACGGCGATGAATGCCCTTAACCATGAGTGATGTAACAAAAAGCCTGCCCCAGGCACTATTTTTGATGGGCCCAACGGCCTCAGGTAAAACCGCGTTGGCGATTGAGCTGCGTAAAGTTTTGCCCGTAGAGTTGATTAGCGTCGATTCCGCCCTTATTTACCAAGGGATGGATATCGGAACCGCTAAGCCGGATGCGCGTGAGCTAGCCGCTGCACCGCACCGGTTGCTGGATATTCTCGATCCGGCGCAGGCTTATTCCGCGGCGGATTTCCGTCGCGATGCGCTGGCCGAGATGGCTGAGATCACCGCAGCAGGGCGTATCCCGCTGTTGGTGGGTGGTACCATGCTGTATTTCAAGGCGTTATTGGAAGGATTGTCGCCCTTACCGTCGGCAGATCCAGACGTCAGAGCCAGGATAGAACAGCAGGCAGCAGAGCAGGGATGGAATGCATTGCATCAGCAACTTCTGGAGATTGATCCGGTCGCTGGAGCGCGTATTCATCCAAATGATCCGCAAAGACTTTCCCGGGCACTGGAAGTTTTTTTCATTTCGGGTAAAACTTTAACGGAACTGACGCAAACGTCAGGAGACGCTCTGCCGTACAAGGTGCATCAGTTCGCCATCGCCCCGGCGAGCCGTGAACTGCTCCATCAGCGCATCGAGCAGCGTTTTCATCAGATGTTAGCTTCAGGTTTTGAAGCAGAAGTCCGGGCGCTTTTTGCCCGTGGAGATTTGCATACGGATATGCCTTCCGTTCGTTGTGTGGGATATCGCCAGATGTGGTCATACCTTGAAGGCGAAATTCCTTATGATGAAATGGTTTATAGAGGTATTTGCGCCACGAGACAGTTAGCCAAGCGCCAGGTGACCTGGCTGCGCGGTTGGGAAGATGTTCACTGGTTAGACAGTGAGCAACCGGAGCAGGCGTTCAACGAAGTGTTGAAGGTTGTTAGTGCGGGTAAAAACTGAACGTGTAAAATTACGACGTATCGTGCGCAATTTTTCAGAATCGCAAGGTTCTAAGTACAAGCCCGAAGTTTGTGGGTAACACCCTGAAAACCGTGGGTATAACAAGCATATAAGGAAAAGAGAATGGCTAAGGGGCAATCTTTACAAGATCCGTTTCTGAACGCACTGCGTCGGGAACGTGTTCCGGTTTCTATTTATTTGGTGAATGGTATTAAGCTGCAAGGGCAAATTGAGTCTTTCGATCAGTTCGTGATCCTGTTGAAAAACACGGTCAGCCAGATGGTCTATAAGCACGCAATTTCTACGGTTGTTCCGTCTCGTCCTGTCTCTCATCACAGCAACAACGCAGGCGGCGGTACTTCCAGCAACTACCATCATGGTAGCAACGCGCAGGCATCCTCTGCGCCACAAGACAGCGAAGAAACCGAATAAGGTTGCTGGCTGTTTTTCCACGTCGGGGAGCCAGTGCGTTTGGTTCCCCGCTGGTCTTTTAGGAGAGATTACGCTTGTTTGACCGTTATGATGCCGGTGAGCAGGCGGTGCTGGTACACATCTATTTTTCGCAAGACAAAGATATGGAAGACCTTCAGGAGTTTGAAGCCCTGGTCTCTTCCGCCGGTGTCGAAGCAATGCAGGTGATTACCGGTAGCCGTAAAGCGCCGCACCCAAAGTATTTTGTAGGTGAAGGTAAGGCTGTCGAAATTGCGGAAGCCGTGAAAGCGACGGGGGCATCCGTTGTTTTATTCGACCATGCATTAAGTCCGGCCCAGGAACGTAACCTGGAGCGTTTGTGCGAGTGCAGGGTTATTGATCGTACCGGTCTTATACTCGATATTTTTGCTCAGCGTGCGCGTACCCATGAAGGGAAACTGCAGGTTGAGCTGGCGCAGCTGCGCCATCTGGCGACACGCCTGGTGCGTGGCTGGACCCACCTTGAACGTCAAAAAGGCGGGATTGGTTTGCGCGGCCCGGGTGAAACCCAGCTCGAAACCGACCGCCGCTTACTGCGCAACCGTATTATGCAGATCCTCTCCCGTCTGGAGAGAGTGGAGAAGCAGCGAGAGCAGGGGCGTCGTTCACGAACCAAAGCCGATATTCCGACCGTGTCGCTGGTAGGTTATACCAACGCCGGGAAGTCGACGCTTTTTAACCAGATTACCGAAGCGCAGGTGTACGCAGCAGATCAGCTGTTTGCGACGCTCGACCCAACCCTGCGCCGGATTAACGTCGCGGATGTCGGCGAAACCGTGCTGGCAGATACCGTCGGGTTTATTCGCCATCTGCCGCATGATTTAGTGGCGGCGTTTAAAGCCACGTTGCAGGAGACGCGTCAGGCGACGCTGTTGCTGCATGTGATTGATGCCGCGGATGTTCGCGTGCAGGAAAATATTGATGCAGTGAACGTTGTGCTCGATGAAATCGAAGCCGACGAGATCCCAACGCTGCTGGTCATGAACAAGATCGATATGCTGGAAGATTTTGAGCCGCGTATCGACAGAGACGAAGAAAACAAACCGATTCGCGTCTGGCTCTCTGCACAGACGGGAGTGGGTGTACCACTGCTTTTCCAGGCTTTGACGGAGCGGCTTTCCGGTGAGGTGGCTCAGCATACGCTGCGTTTACCGCCGCAGGAAGGGCGTCTGAGAAGCCGGTTTTATCAGCTTCAGGCGATAGAGAAAGAGTGGATGGAGGAAGACGGCAGCGTGGGCTTAGAAATTCGCATGCCAATAGTCGATTGGCGTCGCCTCTGTAAGCAAGTACCTGCGCTGACGGACTATGTGGTCTGACAGACAGTTGGCCTGAAGAATCATCGCCTTTATACCCGGCATTATGGGTATACACCGCATAACAAATATGGAGCATATACATGGCGTGGAATCAGCCCGGTAACAACGGACAGGACCGCGACCCGTGGGGAAGCAGCAATAACCAAGGCGGCAACTCTGGGGGAAATGGAAACAAAGGTGGTCGCGATCAGGGTCCTCCTGATCTGGATGATATCTTCCGCAAGCTGAGTAAAAAGCTCGGTGGTTTAGGCGGTGGTAAAGGCGGATCGGGCGGTGGCAACGCAACGCAGCTGCCGCGCGGCCCTATGGGCGGGCGCATTGTTGGCATTGCAGCCGCCGCGGTGGTGATTATTTGGGCGGCCACGGGTTTCTACACCATTAAAGAAGCAGAACGCGGTGTGGTGACTCGCTTTGGTAAATTCAGTCATCTGGTTGAACCTGGTCTGAACTGGAAGCCAACCTTTATCGATGACGTCACGGCCGTGAACGTAGAGGCTGTCCGCGAACTGGCGGCATCTGGCGTGATGCTGACCTCTGATGAAAACGTGGTGCGCGTTGAAATGAACGTGCAGTACCGCGTTACCGATCCGCAGAAATACCTGTATAGCGTCACCAGCCCGGACGACAGTCTGCGTCAGGCGACCGACAGTGCACTGCGTGGTGTGATCGGCAAATACACCATGGACCGTATCCTGACTGAGGGTCGTACCGTTATTCGTAGCGATACCCAGCGTGAGCTGGAAGAGACCATTCGTCCTTACAACATGGGTATCACCCTGCTGGACGTCAACTTCCAGACGGCTCGTCCGCCGGAAGAAGTGAAGGCCGCGTTTGACGATGCGATTGCCGCGCGTGAAAACGAACAGCAGTACATCCGTGAAGCGGAAGCGTATACCAACGAAGTTCAGCCGCGAGCGAACGGTCAGGCACAGCGTATTCTCGAAGAAGCGCGTGCGTATAAGACGCAGACCGTCCTCGAAGCGCAGGGTGAAGTGGCTCGCTTCGCCAAACTTCTGCCGGAATACAAAGCCGCACCGGAAATTACCCGAGAGCGTCTCTACATCGAGACCATGGAGAAAGTGCTGAGCCATACCCGTAAAGTGCTGGTTAACGATAAAGGCGGCAACAACCTGATGGTGCTTCCGCTCGACCAGATGCTGAAAGGTGGCAGTGCAACGCCTGCAAAAAAGAGTGACAGCAGTGGCGCTAACAGCCTGTTACGCCTGCCGCCTGCGTCCAGCACCGGCAACAGTGCCAACAGTAGCAATGCACCGGCCACAAGCGATGGCGATATCATGGACCAACGCCGCGCTAACGCGCAGCGTAACGACTACCAGCGTCAGGGGGAATAACGATGCGTAAGTCTGTAATTGCGATAATTATCATCGTGCTGGTAGGCCTCTACACTTCAGTATTTGTGGTGAAAGAGGGCGAGCGCGGTATTACTCTGCGTTTCGGCAAAGTCGTTCGTGACGATGAAAACAAGCCGCTGGTGTTCGCACCGGGCCTGCATTTCAAAGTGCCGTTTATTGAATCGGTGAAAACGCTGGATGCTCGCATTCAGACCATGGACAACCAGGCCGATCGCTTTGTCACCAAAGAGAAGAAAGACCTGATCGTTGACTCCTACATCAAGTGGCGTATCAGCGATTTCAGCCGTTACTATCTGGCGACCGGCGGCGGCGACGTCTCCCAGGCCGAGGTTCTGCTGAAGCGTAAGTTCTCTGACCGTCTGCGTTCTGAAATTGGTCGTCTGGATGTGAAAGACATCGTGACCGATTCCCGTGGACGCCTGACGATTGAAGTTCGTGACGCACTGAACGCAGGGACCTCCGGTGCCGATGATGAAGTGGCAACACCTGCGGCAGACAGCGCTATCGCTGAAGCGGCGGAGCGTGTGACGGCGGAAACCAACGGTAAAGTACCGGTGATCAACCCGAACAGTATGGCTGCGCTGGGTATCGAAGTGGTTGACGTACGCATCAAGCAGATCAACCTGCCGACCGAAGTGTCTGATGCAATCTACAACCGTATGCGCGCTGAGCGTGAAGCGGTTGCTCGTCGCCATCGTTCACAGGGCCAGGAAGAGGCAGAGAAACTGCGCGCTACCGCGGATTACGAAGTGACCAAGACGCTGGCGGAAGCTGAGCGCCAGGGTCGCATCCTGCGCGGTGAAGGCGATGCAGATTCCGCGAAACTGTTTGCTGATGCGTTCAGCCAGGATCCGGACTTCTACGCCTTTATCCGTAGCCTGCGTGCCTACGAGAATAGCTTCCAGAGCAACCAGGACGTGATGGTGCTGAGCCCGGACAGCGATTTCTTCCGCTACATGAAGACACCGAACGCTACCACGCGTTAATCTATTCAGTAGTTGTATGTTTAAAACCACCGCACTCGCGGTGGTTTTCTTTTATCAGGATCAACCATGAACTCAACAATCTGGCTGGCGCTCGCGCTGGTATTAGTCCTTGAAGGCCTTGGGCCAATGCTTTATCCACAGGCATGGCGCAAAATGGTGGCCGCATTGTCGCAGTTGCCGGACCATCTGCTACGTCGCTTTGGCGGTGGTCTTGTGGTTGCGGGCGTGGTGATCTACTACATGTTGACGAAAACGATTGGCTGAACAATTAACGAGCGGATTGATTGGATTTTGCCGACAAAAAGTGCTGGTCATCATCGAAACCGATGGTAGAATCCATTTTTAAGCAAACGGTGATTTTGAAAAATGGGTAACAACGTCGTCGTACTGGGCACCCAATGGGGTGACGAAGGGAAAGGGAAGATCGTCGATCTTCTGACTGAACGAGCCAAATATGTTGTTCGCTATCAGGGCGGACACAACGCAGGCCACACTCTCGTAATCAACGGTGAAAAAACCGTCCTCCATCTTATTCCATCAGGTATTCTTCGTGACAATGTGACCAGCATCATCGGTAACGGTGTTGTGCTGTCTCCTGCTGCGCTGATGAAAGAGATGAAAGAACTGGAAGACCGTGGTATCCCGGTTCGTGAACGTCTGCTGCTCTCTGAAGCCTGTCCGCTGATCCTTGATTATCACGTGGCGCTGGACGTGGCCCGTGAAAAAGCGCGTGGCGCGAAAGCTATCGGTACTACCGGTCGCGGCATCGGCCCTGCGTATGAAGATAAAGTGGCCCGCCGTGGCCTGCGCGTTGGCGACCTGTTCGACAAAGCGACCTTCGCCGACAAACTGAAAGAAGTGATGGAATATCACAACTTCCAGCTGGTGAATTACTACAAAGCTGACGCCGTTGACTACCAGAAAGTGCTGGACGATGTGATGGCAGTAGCCGACATCCTGACAGCCATGGTTGTTGATGTTTCCGACCTGCTGGATCAGGCGCGTAAACGCGGTGATTTCGTGATGTTCGAAGGTGCCCAGGGCACGCTGCTGGACATCGATCACGGTACTTATCCGTACGTAACCTCTTCTAACACCACCGCGGGTGGCGTGGCGACCGGTTCTGGCCTGGGTCCACGCTATGTCGATTACGTTCTGGGGATTATCAAAGCCTACTCTACCCGTGTAGGCGCTGGTCCATTCCCGACTGAACTGTTCGATGACATCGGCGAGTTCCTGTGTAAGCAGGGTAACGAGTTTGGCGCGACCACCGGTCGTCGTCGTCGTTGTGGTTGGCTGGATGCCGTTGCTGTACGCCGTGCCGTGCAGATCAACTCCCTCTCTGGCTTCTGCCTGACCAAACTGGACGTCCTGGACGGCCTGAAAGAAGTGAAAATCTGCGTCGGTTACCGTATGCCGGATGGCCGCGAAGTGACAACCACTCCGCTGGCAGCAGACGACTGGGAAGGTATCGAACCAATCTACGAAACCATGCCAGGCTGGTCCGAGACCACCTTTGGTGTGAAAGAGCGTAGTGGTCTGCCGCAGGCCGCGCTGGATTACATCAAGCGCATTGAAGAGCTGACCGGTGTGCCGATTGATATCATTTCAACCGGCCCAGACCGTACTGAAACCATGATCCTGCGCGACCCGTTCGACGCATAATCATGTCAGGGGCGCATTCTTTGCGCCCCTTTGTTCCTGTTTTCCCACTTCCCCCGCTTAAATTAATTCACCGCTACCTGGCTGGCTGGTTTATCATCATTAGTAATAACACCCCGATTTTCCCTGCTTTGAGGTTGATGTGCAGTTAACGAGTTTCACCGATTACGGATTGCGTGCGCTAATCTATATGGCGTCGCTGCCCGAAGGTCAGATGACCAGTATCTCTGAGGTGACAGAGGTCTATGGCGTGTCCCGTAATCACATGGTTAAAATTATCAATCAGCTGAGCCGTGCTGGTTATGTTGATGCCGTACGTGGGAAAAACGGGGGTATTCGTTTGGGCAAACCTGCGGTGCAGATCCGCGTAGGTGATGTGGTTCGTGAATTAGAGCCACTGACGCTGGTGAACTGTAGCAGTGATTTTTGCCATATTACGCCCGCCTGTCGATTGAAACAGGCGCTTGCTAAGGCCGTGAGCAGTTTTCTCAAGGAGCTGGATAACTACACGCTGGCTGATTTGGTTGAAGAGAATCAACCGCTTTATAAATTATTGCTGGTGGAGTGACTCATCACTTCACCGGAGCTGACAACGGAGGAACCGCTATGTCACAAGATCCTTTCCAGCAACGCGAAGCCGAAAAATACGCGAACCCTATCCCGAGCCGGGAATTCATCCTCGATTTCATCTCAAAACGCGAAAAACCCGTCAGCCGTGATGAACTGGCGACAGAACTGAAGATCGAAGGTGAAGAACAACTCGAAGCTCTGCGTCGCCGCCTGCGTGCCATGGAGCGCGACGGCCAACTCGTTTTCACTCGCCGCCAGTGTTATGCGCTGCCCGAACGCCTTGATTTGCTGAAAGGCAAAGTGATTGGTCACCGCGATGGTTTCGGTTTCCTGCGCGTTGAAGGCCGTAAAGACGATCTTTATCTCTCAAGCGAGCAGATGAAAATGTGCATGCACGGCGATCTGGTGCTGGCGCAGCCGTTGGGCGCAGACCGTAAAGGCCGCCGTGAAGCGCGTATTGTGCGCGTACTTGAGCCGAGAACCGGGCAGATCGTGGGCCGCTACTTTACCGATGCCGGTATCAGCTTTGTGGTGCCGGACGACAGTCGTCTGAGTTTCGATATTCTTATCCCACCTGAGGCCGTGATGGGCGCTCGTATGGGCTTTGTGGTGGTGGTCGAGCTGACCCAGCGCCCAACCCGTCGCACCAAAGCCATCGGTAAAATCGTTGAAGTGTTAGGCGATAACATGGGCACCAGCATGGCGGTCGATATGGCGCTGCGCACCCATGAAATTCCTTACACCTGGCCACCAGAGGTGGAAAAACAGATTTCCGGCCTGAAAGAGCAGGTACCTGAAGAAGCCAAAATCGGCCGCGTCGATTTACGCGATCTGCCGCTGATGACCATCGACGGTGAAGACGCCCGTGACTTTGACGATGCCGTATATTGCGAGAAAAAACGCGGCGGCGGTTGGCGCCTGTGGGTAGCAATTGCAGACGTCAGTTATTACGTGCGCCCACCGACCCCGCTCGACGCCGAAGCCCGCAGCCGCGGGACTTCTGTGTACTTCCCGTCGCAGGTTGTGCCGATGCTGCCGGAAGTGCTGTCTAACGGCCTGTGCTCGCTGAATCCGCAGGTTGACCGTCTGTGTATGGTTTGCGAAATGACGATCTCCGCGAAGGGCCGTCTGACGAGCTATACGTTCTACGAAGCGGTGATGAGCTCCCATGCGCGCCTGACCTACAACAAGGTCTGGCATATCCTGCAGGGCGATCAGGAATTACGCGAGCAGTATGCCCCGCTGGTGAAGCACATCGAAGAGCTGCATAACCTCTACAAAGTGCTGGATACCTCCCGCGCTGAACGCGGTGGGATCTCGTTTGAAAGCGAGGAAGCGAAGTTCATTTTCAACGCTGAACGTCGCATTGAGCGTATCGAGCAGGTACAGCGCAACGATGCACATAAACTGATTGAAGAGTGCATGATCCTCGCCAATATTTCGGCGGCGCGTTTTGTCGAGAAAGAGAATGAGCCTGCGCTGTTCCGTATTCACGATAAGCCAACCGAAGAGGCGATCACCTCATTCCGTACCGTGCTTGCAGAGCTGGGCCTTGAACTGCCGGGTGGCAACAAGCCTGAGCCACGCGATTATGCCGAGCTGTTGACCTCCATCGCCGATCGCCCGGATCATGAGATGCTGCAAACGATGCTGCTGCGCTCGATGAAACAGGCGGTGTACGATCCGGAAAACCGTGGTCACTTTGGGCTGGCGCTGCAGTCGTACGCGCACTTTACCTCGCCGATTCGTCGTTATCCTGACCTGTCGCTGCACCGGGCGATTAAATACCTGCTGGCGAAAGAAGAGGGGCATAAAGGCAACTCGACGGAGTCCGGCGGCTGGCACTACAGCATGGAAGAGATGCTGCAGTTGGGTCAGCACTGTTCGATGACCGAACGTCGTGCAGACGAAGCCACCCGTGAAGTCTCTGACTGGCTGAAGTGCGACTTCATGCAGGATCAGGTCGGCAACGTCTTCCCTGGCGTCATTGCCAGCGTGACCGGCTTTGGTTTCTTCGTGCGCCTGAACGATCTGTTTATCGACGGCCTGGTGCATGTCTCCTCGCTGGATAACGACTACTACCGCTTCGACCAGATCGGTCAGCGCTTGATTGGTGAATCCGGCGGCCAGACCTACCGTCTGGGTGACCGCGTGGAAGTCCGCGTGGAAGCGGTGAATATGGACGAGCGCAAAATCGACTTCTCGCTGATCTCCAGCGAACGCGGTCCGCGCAATGTCGGCAAGACCGAGCGTGAAAGAGCGAAAAAACCGGCAGGCGGCAAATCTGGCGGCAAGCGTCGTCAGGCGGGTAAAAAGGTGAACTTCGAGCCGGACAGTGCTTTCCGCGGCGAGAAAGGTCAGCCTAACCAGCCTAAAAAAGTGAAGCCGAAAGCCGCGAAGAAAGAGGCTGCGAGTCAAAAAGCCAGAAAACCGTCAGAAAAAACGCTTAAAATCGCCGCGGCGACAAAAGCGAAACGCGCTGCGAAGAAGAACGTAGCCGAGTAATTAGCTAACCCCTCTCCCCGGCCCTCTCCCCAGGGGAGAGGGAGAAAAGAACGTTCCCTCTCCCTGTGGGAGAGGGCTAGGGAGAGGGGCAAACGATAATTGAACTAACAGGTAACGAGTACCCTTCATGAGTGAAATGATTTACGGCATCCACGCGGTGCAGGCCCTGCTGGAGCGCGCACCAGAGCGTTTTCAGGAAGTCTTTATTCTTAAAGGCCGTGAAGACAAACGTCTGCTGCCGCTGATCCACGCGCTGGAGGCGCAGGGGGTGGTCATCCAGCTGGCTAACCGCCAGTTCCTGGATGAGAAAAGCGAAGGTGCCGTGCATCAGGGGATTATCGCCCGAGTAAAAGAGGGCCGTCAGTATCAGGAAAACGATCTGCCGGACTTGCTCGCGCAGTTCGACAACCCTTTCCTGCTGATCCTCGATGGCGTTACCGATCCGCATAACCTCGGTGCCTGTCTGCGCAGTGCAGATGCGGCGGGCGTGCATGCGGTTATCGTGCCTCGCGATCGCTCAGCACAGCTGAATGCCACGGCGAAAAAAGTCGCCTGCGGCGCAGCGGAAAATGTCCCGCTGATCCGTGTGACCAACCTGGCGCGCACCATGCGTCTGTTGCAGGAAGAGAATGTCTGGATCGTCGGCACTGCGGGCGAAGCGGATCACACCCTGTATCAGAGCAAAATGACCGGTCGTATGGCGCTGGTGATGGGGGCGGAAGGCGAAGGTATGCGCCGTCTGACCCGTGAACACTGTGACGAACTGATCAGCATCCCGATGGCGGGCAGCGTGTCTTCGCTGAACGTCTCCGTTGCTACGGGTATCTGCTTGTTTGAAGCGGTACGTCAGCGCAGCTGATAGTTTGCCGGGTGGCGGCTTTCGCCTGACCCGGCCTACTTACCTGTAGGCCTGGCAAGCATCGCGCCGCCGGGCAATTTCTCACTCATCCAGCGATCGTAAATGGTCGTCCTTCCTCAGCGTCATCAACGCGAAAATACTCACCAGCGCCGTTGCCATCACGTAATAAGCCGGAATATCCAGATTCCCCGTCTCTTTAATCAGTCCGGTAATAATCAGCCCTGCACAGCCCGAGAAAATGGCGTTCGACAGGGAATAAGCCAGCCCCAGCCCGGTATAGCGAACTTTGGTCGGGAACATCTCTGACAACATCGCAGGTCCAGGACCTGCCAGCATGCCCACTAACCCACCGGCAATGAACACCACCAGCGCTTTCACCATCAGGGTGCTGGACTCTGCCTGCAAAACCTTCAGCAGCGGCAGTGCCAGTGCTAACAGTAAAATCGCGGCGATAACCATGACACGGCGGCGCCCCACTTTATCGCTCAGCATGCCTGCGGGAATGATTGTGGCCGCAAAGCCGAGGTTGGATATAACGGCAATCAGCAACGCCTGGTTAAATCCGGTATGCAATGCAGATTGCAGATAAGACGGCATGATCACCAGATAGGTATAGCCCGCGGCTGACCACACCATCAGCCGACCAATGCCTGTGACAATCACTTTGAGGGTGCTGCTAAAGTTCGCTTTTACCCCGGTTTCCGTTTTCTGCTGTTGGACAAAACTCGGCGTTTCTTCCATATGCATCCGCAGCCACAGCGCTACGACGCCCATTGGCAGCGCTAAATAGAATGGAATACGCCAGCCCCAGTCATGCATGGCTTCCGGGCTCAGCATCGTAGACAAAAGAGCGACAATGCCCGCGCCCGCCAGCAGACCCAGCGCCACGGTGAAAGATTGCCATGCACCGTACAAACCGCGTTTTCCCCGTGGAGCGAATTCTGTCATCAACGACACCGCACCACCGTATTCACCGCCCGCAAACAGGCCCTGTAAAATTCTCAGGCACGTCAGGATCAGTGGCGCTGCGACGCCAATTGTTGCGTATACCGGCACCAGGCCAATCGCTGCGGTTGCCAGCGTCATCAGCACGAGCACCAGAATCAGCGTAGGTTTACACCCTATTCGGTCGCCAATCCGGCCGAATATCACCGCGCCGAGTGGGCGGAAGAAGAACGCGACGGCAAAGGACGCGTAGGTAAGAATAAGGGCAGTGACAGGAGCTTCCCCGTCCAACTGAAAGAAGTTTTTGGCGATAACCGTCGCCAGAAAGCCATACACGGCGAACTCATACCATTCAATAAAATTGCCGATAGACCCTGCGATAAGCGCACGCTTATGGGCGCCTGCTGACGTTGATCCTGAGTGCATAGAAAATCCCGGTTTGTACATCGCATTAACGTGTGAATAAATTATTCCACACATAAAACATAAGAAAATTTAAAATTCATCTGGCTGTGATGGGCATCACGAAGCCAGGGGATTCTTTTTTTCAGGGTATTTCCACGCGCCAAATGACCACTCTCTGACCATACTTATCCCTCAGCTTACTGAAGGAGAAACGCAATGCACTGGCGTACGCATACCGTGTTCAATCAGCCAGCTCCGCTGAATAACAGTAATTTGTTTTTGTCCGATACCGCGCTGAGGGAAGCCGTCGCGCGGGAGGGGGCGGGTTGGGATGTGGATTTGCTGGCGAGTATCGGACAGCAGCTGGGGACCGCCGAATCCCTTGAGCTCGGGCGGCTGGCAAATGTGAATCCACCGGAACTGCTGCGCTATGATGCCATGGGTGAACGGCTGGACGATGTACGCTTTCATCCCGCCTGGCACCTGTTAATGCAGGGGTTGTGCGCCAATCGGGTTCACAATCTGGCGTGGGAAGAGCAGGCGCGTTCCGGAACCTTTGTGGCCCGTGCCGCACGTTTTGTTCTGCATGCTCAGGTAGAGGCTGGGACGCTCTGTCCTATTACGATGACGTCTGCCGCCACGCCGCTGCTGCAACAGCGGTTGCCTGCCCCTTTTGCCGACTGGCTTACGCCGCTGATGAGCGATCGCTATGACTCCCACCTGCTACCGGGCAATCAAAAACGCGGCCTGTTGATTGGTATGGGGATGACGGAAAAGCAGGGGGGCTCCGATGTGCTCAGTAATACCACGCATGCGGAAAAAATCGACGGGGGAATGTACCGGCTGGTGGGGCACAAATGGTTTTTCTCGGTGCCGCAAAGTGATGCCCATCTGGTGCTGGCGCAGACGAAAAGAGGACTTTCCTGCTTCTTTGTTCCCCGTTTTTTGCCAGACGGGCAGCGTAATGATCTGCGCCTTGAGCGACTGAAGGACAAGTTGGGTAATCGCTCTAACGCCAGCAGTGAAGTGGAGTTTACCGATACCGCGGGCTGGCTGCTGGGCGAGGAGGGTGAAGGCATTCGTCTGATCCTGAAAATGGGCGGATTAACGCGTTTCGACTGTGCACTGGGCAGCCACGGTTTGATGCGCCGGGCGTTGTCGGTGGCTCTCTATCACGCCCATCAGCGACAGGCTTTTGGTAAAACGCTGATAGAGCAACCTTTGATGCGCCAGGTGCTAAGTCGGATGGCGCTGCAACTGGAAGGGCAAACGGCGTTTCTCTTCCGTCTGGCCCGGGCATGGGATAACCGGGTTTCACCGCATGAGGCATTGTGGTCGCGATTGTTCACGCCCGCAGCCAAATTTGCGATATGCAAAGCCGGTATCCCTTTTGTGGCTGAAGCAATGGAGGTTCTGGGCGGCATAGGCTATTGCGAGGACAACGAATTACCGCGCCTGTATCGCGAAATGCCCGTGAACAGCATCTGGGAAGGGTCGGGCAATATCATGTGCCTTGACGTGTTGCGCGTGCTGGCGAAACAGGTGGGCGCTATCGATATGCTCAGCGCGGAGTGCAATGAGGTCAAAGGGCAGGACAGACATTTTGACCGGGCCTGGCGGCAGCTTCAGCAGCGGCTGCGCAAACCGACAGAAGCGCAGGGCCGCGAGATAACGCAGCAGCTTTATCTGCTGGGCGCGGGGGCGCAGATGCTGCAATTCGCCACGCCGCCGGTGGCTCAGGCATGGTGTCGGCTGATGCTGGATACGCGAGGCGGTGTGTTACTCGATGACAGGACTCAGGAGGACCTGCTGTTACGGGCAACAGGTGGCGCGGGGTGAACGTGGAGGGGCAGATTGTTGTGTCTGCCCGCAATCTCAGGCGTACAGAATGGCCTGCACGCGCCAGTTATCCGGGCGCTGTTCTTCGTACATCTGGATAATGCGATACCAGGAGGCACCCTGTTCATCGGCTTTCAGCGCGATAGCATGCTCGACATCCTGAAGGCTGCCCGAAATATTGTTGACGGAAATCAGACCAATTTCATTCAGCCCGGTCACACAATCGGCGCTGGCAAACTCCGCAGACTGCGCCGTGGTTGCGGAAAATCCAGGTAAAAAAGCAAAGGCATTTTTCATCGTCGTCAGCTCCATGTCACGTAACCCGAGATAGCCCAGGCAATCCTTCGCAGACGTTCATCCTGTCCAAACGGCATGACGCCATTGTGCATCGGGAAACGTGAATGGCTGAAAAACAATGTAAATCTGGTTAAATAACCTTCGTTTACGGTTTGCGGTACAATATTGCCTGTGAATACCACTGCCCCGGAACCACCGTGTCGTCGATCATCACGATCACATAGTAATCCGCTTTTGCAGCGTTCACTTTCTCCTTGATTGCCGCTTCGACATCCATCGGAGAACCGTAAACCATGGCGCTCACTGTGCCCATTTTTTGCAGACCTTCCGTCTGATTTTTCTGGATTTCCTGTGGATGACTGGTCAGCGGTGGTGGCGCTTCAGGTGTACCCTGAAGGACGCTACATCCGGACAACAACATCACCAACAGCAGTGGCGCAATTCGTCGCATAGCCATATCCCGTTTCCTGATAATCATTAGTGTAGTGATTAATGAATTTGCCTTTAGGGGAATGTTCCCGAACTGTTATGTCCGGCGCTATTTTCGAATGAAATGATCGAAAAAGCGTAATCCACCTCTCAACATTAGCAGCCTCTGATACGAGGGTGAAGCTTGCTCTCGGGGCCGTCGCATGTCATACCAGCATAAAAGAAGGAGACGGTAAATGATTGAACTTGAAATGCGAAACCTGGCTGGCAGCGAAGTTTTGCACGCCTGGCCAAAGGCTGCGGCAACCTCTGCGCTGCCCTGCATTGTGTTTTACCACGGTTTTACCTCGTCGAAAGTGGTCTACAGCTATTTCGCTGTTGCGTTGGCGCAGGCCGGGTTTCGGGTCATTATGCCCGATGCGCTCGACCACGGTTCACGCTTTGCCGGGGACGCAGGACACAGGCTGCAGTGTTTCTGGCCAATCCTTCTTAACAGCATTGAGGCATTTCCTGCACTGCAGGCGGCCATTATTTCTCAGGGGTGGCTGTCGGAGGGACAAATAGCGGTGGGCGGAGCCTCAATGGGCGGGATGGCCGCGTTGGGTATCGCGACGCACAATCCAGACGTAAAGTGCGTGGCGAGCTTAATGGGTTCAGGCTTTTTCTCGTCACTTTCCCGCACGCTTTTCCCTTCACCGGAATTCCCGGCGGCGCTGGAAGGATGGGATGCGAGCCATCATCTGGAAACGCTGGCTGCTCGCCCGCTGCTGTTGTGGCATGGCGAAGAAGACGATGTGGTGCCAGCGGTTGAGTCCTTCCGTTTACAGCAGGCGCTGCGGCAGCGCGGGCTGGATAAAAACCTCACCTGTCAGTGGCAGGTGGGCGTTAAGCATCGCATCACGCCGGAAGCCCTGGATGCCACCGTCCGTTTTTTCCAGCAGCACCTTTAAACCCGCAAGACCTTTACGCCCTGAGCTTCGAGCTGTTTAAGAATGTCAGGGTTGGCGCCTTTGCCGGTGATCAGCATATCGATTTCATCGGCACGGCTGAATAACATGCCTGCGCGCTCGCCCACTTTGCTGCTATCAACCAGCACCACCAGTTTCCCCACGCCGTTCAGCATTTTCTGTTCGGCCATGGCGGTCAGCATATCCGTTTTATAGAGCCCATCTGCCGTCAGCCCTTTGCCACTGGTGAACATCCAGTGCCCGGCATACAGCGAATTCTCACTTCCCTGAGGACTGAGGGTAATAGACTGGCTGCGGTTGTACTGACCACCCATAATGATCACGCTGTCATGCTCCTGATCGATAAGGAAATTCGCCAGCGGCAGATAGTTGGTGATTATCTGCACCGGTTTGCCGCACATCTCACGGCCCAGCAGGAATGCGGTGGATCCACAGTTAATCACCACGCTTTCACCAGGGTTGACCAGCTGCGAAGCGGCACGAGCGATCCTGACTTTTTCGTCGTGATTCATCGCCTCATGAATGTTCATCGGCGTCCAGCGCGGACGCTGCTGGCTGATGGCCTCGGCACCGTTGCGCACTTTTTTCAGGCGACCGCTTTCATCCAACTTGTTGATGTCCCGTCGCGCGGTGGCCGGTGAAATGCCCAGCTTTTCAATCACCTGTTCCACAGTGACAAAGCCAGACTGCGCCAGCAGTTCGAGTAAAATTTGATGCCGTTGAGCTTCCGTCATGAGCAATTCCGCTAATCCATGATTTTTACTGATGATATTTGAAAACGTCTGAAATTACTAAAGCAAAGTCAGCTTAAGGCGTAGCGCTGCATCATCCCCCCGGATCGGCGCAGCGCCAGTCTGGCTTACAGGAAGGATTTAAACGGCAGATCGGGCTCGAGGGTAAAGCAGTCGTCGAAGCCGCGAGGGTAGTGGTATTCAAAATTGTCTTTATCGAGCGGCCAGGTGAACTTACCGCCAACCTGCCAGATAAACGGTTTGAAGCCGTATTTCAGACGGTCTTTTTTCATCTCCCACAGCATCCGGATTTCCTGGGGATCGGCCTGGAAGTTTGACCAGATATCGTGATGGAAAGGGATAACCACCTGAGTATTCAGAGATTCCGCCATGCGCAGAATGTCTGCGCTGGTCATTTTGTCGGTTATCCCGCGCGGGTTCTCGCCGTACGATCCCAGCGCCACGTCTATCTGATGCTCGTTGCCGTGTTTGGCGTAGTAGTTGGAATAGTGGGAATCGCCGCTGTGATACAGGTTGCCGCCCGGCGTTTTGAACAGATAGTTCACGGCACGCTGGTCCATTCCGTCCGGGAGGATACCCTCTGCTTTTTGATCGGCTGGTAGGGTGATCAATGCCGTGCGGTCGAAGGCATCAAGCGCATGAATTTCAATATCTTTCACGTCGACGACATCACCGGGTTTTACCACGATGCAGCGCTCGCGCGGTACACCCCAGCCTGTCCACAGATCGACACAGGTTTGTGGCCCGATAAACGGCACATCGTCGGCGCAGTTTTGCATTACCGCCGCGGCCACGTTGACGTCGATATGATCGTTGTGATCGTGGGTGGACAACACGGCGTCAATCTGGCCGATGGCAAACGGATCGAGGACGAACGGCGTGGTGCGCAGATTAGGCTGAAGCTTTTTCACTCCGGCCATGCGCTGCATCTGGTGGCCGGCTTTCATCAGCGGATTGCCGTGGCTTTGCTTGCCGGTGCCGCACCAGAAATCGACGCACAGATTGGCACCACCCTCAGATTTTAACCAGATACCGGTGCAGCCCAGCCACCACATGGCAAAGGTGCCCGGCGCGACCTGCTCCTGCTCAATTTCTTCGTTCAGCCAGCTTCCCCATTCCGGGAAGGTGCTCAGGATCCATGACTCACGAGTGATGCTGTCCACTTTACTCATCGCGATATTCCTCATTGGTTATCAAAATAAATCACAAAATGATTGTTATTGATTTATCCTGGCACCGAATTTTCACGAATGCAACGGTCAGTTTTTCGTAATGGCCTGCTCTTATGGCCTTCCCTGAGAGGGCGATGATACAAGGTGTCACGGGCTAAAGGTAATAAAAACATCTGGTTATTTGTCATGGTGCGGTCCCGGCTGAGGTCGGAATAAAACCCCGTGCAACGTGTGGAAATAAATTGCGTGGTCAGTCACATTTAATCAAATTCAATCTTGTTGTGATTATTTTTGATTATTAGAGTGTGCGGCACAACCAACGCTGAGCGGGGTTTGTTCAGCTCTTATTTCTGCTGGAGAGTGTTATGGGGATCCTCTACGACATCTTTACCGTGTTCTTTAACCAGGTGATGACCAACGCGCCGCTGCTGTTGGGGATTGTCACCTGCCTCGGCTACATCCTGCTGCGCAAGAGCGTGAGCGTTATCATCAAAGGCACCATCAAAACCATTATCGGCTTCATGCTGTTGCAGGCGGGGTCCGGCATTTTAACCGGCACGTTCAAACCGGTGGTGGCGAAAATGTCGGAAGTGTATGGCATTAACGGGGCGATTTCAGACACTTACGCCTCGATGATGGCCACCATCGAAAGGATGGGCGACGCCTACAGCTGGGTGGGTTACGCGGTGCTGCTGGCGTTGGCGTTAAACATTGTTTATGTGCTGCTGCGGCGCATCACCGGTATCCGCACCATCATGCTCACCGGGCACATCATGTTCCAGCAGGCCGGGCTGATTGCGGTGTTCTTCTACATTCTTGGCTACCCTATGTGGACCACCATTACCTGCACCGCGGTGCTGGTGTCGCTCTACTGGGGCATCACCTCCAACATGATGTACAAGCCGACCCAGGAAGTGACCGATAACTGCGGTTTCTCGATTGGCCATCAACAGCAATTTGCGTCCTGGCTTGCCTACAAAATCGCGCCGTACCTCGGGAAGAAAGAAGAGAGTGTGGAAGACCTTAAACTGCCGGGCTGGCTGAACATCTTCCACGACAACATCGTGTCCACCGCTATCGTGATGACCGTATTCTTCGGCGCGATTTTGCTCTCGTTTGGTATCGACGTGGTGCAGGCGATGGCGGGCAAAGTGCACTGGACTGTCTACATTCTGCAAACCGGTTTCTCGTTCGCGGTGGCCATTTTCATCATTACCCAGGGCGTACGCATGTTCGTCGCCGAGCTTTCCGAAGCCTTTAACGGAATTTCCCAACGCATGATCCCCGGCGCGGTACTGGCTATCGACTGCGCGGCAATCTACAGTTTTGCACCGAACGCCGTGGTCTGGGGCTTTATGTGGGGCACCATCGGCCAGCTTATTGCGGTGGGCATTTTAGTCGGCAGCGGCTCCTCGATTCTGATAATCCCCGGCTTTATCCCGATGTTCTTCTCCAACGCCACTATCGGCGTGTTCGCCAACCACTTTGGCGGCTGGCGTGCCGCGCTCAAAATTTGCCTCGTGATGGGGATGATTGAAATTTTCGGCTGCGTCTGGGCGGTGAAACTCACCGGCATGAGCGCCTGGATGGGCATGGCCGACTGGTCAATTCTGGCCCCGCCGATGATGCAGGGCTTCGCCAGCATCGGGCTCATCTTCATGGCGCTGATTATCGTGATTGCGCTGGCCTACATGGTCTTCGCCGGACGCTCGCTGCGTGCGGAAGAGGACGCGGAAAAACATCTGGCAGAGTCATCTGCTCACTAAAAGGACTGAGATTATGACAGTACGAATTCTGGCGGTATGCGGGAACGGGCAGGGCAGTTCGATGATCATGAAAATGAAAGTCGATCAGTTCCTGACGCAGCAGGGCGTGGATCACAGCGTGAACAGCTGTGCGGTCGGTGAGTACAAAAGTGAGCTTGGCAGCGCGGATGTGATTATCGCCTCCACCCACATCGCCGGGGAGATCACCGTGACCGGCAACAAATATGTGGTTGGCGTGCGCAACATGCTTTCCGCGGCGGATTTTGGTCCGAAGCTGATGGCGGTGATCACCGCGCACTTCCCGCAGGACATGAAATAAGGACGCGCCATGAAACTTCGTGATTCGCTGGTGGAGAACCAGTCCATCCTGCTGCAGGCGGAAGCCGAGACCTGGCAGGACGCGGTCAAGCTGGGCGTCGACCTGCTGGTAAAAGCCGATGTGGTCGAGCCGCGCTACTACCAGGCCATTCTTGATGGCGTGGCCCAGCACGGCCCTTATTTCGTGCTCGCCCCCGGCTTGGCTATGCCGCACGGCCGTCCGGAAGAGGGCGTCAATAAAACGGGCTTTGCGCTGGTGACGCTGAAACGCCCGTTGGCATTCAACCACGAAGATAACGATCCGGTGGATATCCTGATAACGATGGCGGCAGTGGATGCCACCACCCATCAGGAAATCGGGATCATGCAAATCGTCAATCTGTTTGATGATGAAGCCAATTTTGACCGCTTACGCGCCTGCCGTACCGAGCAGGACGTTCTGAATCTGATTGATACCGCCACTGCGGCTTACGCTTAAAAAGGATACGTTATGTCTCATTCTTTACCGATGTTGCAGGTCGCACTGGATAACCAGACCATGGCTGACGCATACGCCACCACGCGCTTAATTGCTGAAGAGGTCGATATCATCGAAGTGGGGACGATTCTGTGCGTGGCTGAAGGCGTGCGTGCGGTTCGCGATTTGAAAGCGCTGTACCCGCATAAAATTGTGCTGGCAGATGCAAAAATTGCCGATGCCGGGAAAATCCTTTCGCGTATGTGCTTTGAAGCCAACGCCGACTGGGTAACGGTTATCTGCTGTGCTGACATCAATACCACCAAAGGTGCGCTGGGCGTGGCGAAGGAATTCAATGGCGATGTGCAGATTGAACTGACCGGCTTCTGGACCTGGGAGCAGGCTGAAGCGTGGCGTCAGGCAGGCATTCAGCAGGTGGTTTATCACCGCAGCCGTGATGCGCAGGCGGCGGGCGTGGCCTGGAGCGAAGCAGACATCACCGCCATCAAACGCCTCACTCAGTTAGGGTTTAAGGTTACCGTCACCGGCGGGCTGGCACTGGAGGACTTGCCTTTATTCCAGGGTATCCCAATCCACGTCTTTATTGCCGGGCGCAGCATTCGCGATGCGGCCGATCCGGTCGAGGCCGCGCGCCAGTTTAAGCGTTCCATCGCCCAGCTTTGGGGCTAAGGAGCGGCTATGTTGTCGAAACAGATACCGCTTGGCATCTATGAAAAAGCACTCCCTGCCGGGGAGTGCTGGCTGGAGAAGCTGACGCTGGCGAAAGCGCTGGGTTTTGATTTTGTTGAAATGTCTGTGGATGAGACCGATCTGCGGCTCTCCCGGCTTGACTGGAGCCGTGAACAGCGTCTGGCGCTGGTGAATGCCGTCGCCGAAACGGGGGTTCGTGTGCCCTCGTTGTGTCTGAGCGCTCATCGTCGTTTTCCGCTCGGCAGCGAAGATGACGTTGTGCGTGACCAGGGGTTGGAGATCATGCGCAAAGCCATTCTGTTTGCTCAGGATGTCGGCATCCGCGTGATCCAACTGGCAGGTTATGATGTCTACTACCAACAGGCAAACGATGCAACGCGGCGCCGATTTCGGGATGGCCTGAAGGACAGTGTCGATATGGCCAGCAGGGCGCAGGTCACGCTGGCGATGGAAATCATGGATTACCCCTTAATGAACTCCATCAGCAAAGCGCTCGGCTATGCCCATTACCTGAATAACCCCTGGTTTCAGCTCTATCCTGATATTGGCAATCTCTCGGCCTGGGAAAACGACGTGCAGATGGAACTGCAGGCGGGTATCGGGCACATCGTGGCGGTGCACGTGAAGGACACTCGCCCCGGCGTATACAAAAATGTGCCGTTTGGCGAAGGCGTTGTCGATTTTGAACAATGTTTCCGCACGCTCGGTGAAAGCGGCTACCGTGGACCGTGGCTCATTGAGATGTGGAGTGAAACGGCAGAGGAGCCGCTGGCCGAAGTGGCAAAAGCGAGAGAGTGGGTGCTGGCGAAAATGGCACAAGCCGGGCTGAGGGAGGTGGCATAAATGCAGCAGCTAAAAGAGCAGGTCCTCGAAGCGAATCTTGCGCTTCCTCGCTTTGGGCTGGTGACGTTTACCTGGGGTAACGTCAGCGCGATTGACTGCGAACGAGGCCGGGTAGCGATCAAGCCGAGCGGCGTGTCCTATGAGGGCATGTGCGCGGAGGATATCGTGGTGGTCGATCTACAGGGCCACGTTATTGACGGGAAGTGGCGTCCGTCTTCCGATACGGCGACGCATCTGGCGCTCTACCGGCGCTATCCTTCCCTCGGTGGAATTGTTCATACCCATTCGACTCATGCCACCGCGTGGGCACAGGCGGGGCTTGCTATACCCGCGCTGGGCACAACGCATGCAGATTATTTTTATGGCGACATTCCCTGCTCGCGCCCGCTGAGTGAAGCCGAAGTGCAGAGTCACTACGAGCTGAATACCGGCAACGTCATTATTGAAACCCTGGGTGAACGCGAACCGTTACACATGCCGGGCGTCGTGGTGTATCAGCATGGCCCCTTTTGCTGGGGGAAAAATGCCGATGAGGCTGTGCACAATGCCGTGGTCATGGAAGAAGTCGCCAAAATGGCGTGGATTTCGCGGGGCATCAACCCGCAGTTAAAACCGATCGACCACTATCTGATGAACCAGCACTATCTACGCAAACATGGGCCGGACGCCTGGTACGGGCAGAAATAAAAAAAGCCCCCGGAGTACGGGGGCAGTGTTCAATTGGGGCAAAGTGCGTTTTTGTGGTTGTCCTGGTGCTAGCGGTAAACGTCAGCGCTGGCGTGAATCAAACCATTGCTGCCGGGTTCATGGAGAAGGATTGGGTGATAGTATTTGGCACCGCGCGCGTCACTCTCTTCACTCAAGGCTTGATCTGCTTCGCTTTCGGTGGCGATGTTATGATTGATGTAGATAACGCCTAAGCTCTGCACATCGTCCATATTTCTGGCCTGCCGGCCGTCGATTTTGATGGCTGCCATCGCGTTTGCACTGAGCAATACTGCAGCCATGATGGCGATTGCGATGTTTTTCATGATGTTCACTCCCTACAGCCTGCTACGGTAGACGGGGTCTCCTTCTGCAATACATTTAGGTCTGATTAAAGTGTAATCGCTCCTTATCGATTCTTAAGCGACCATTTCTGATGCAGTTGTTCAAAAAATTGGCGCATTCCTTATTGGTTAATTTTAAGTCACTGAGCGGCGGCGATTTTGCTCTTCGTGCGAATTATTTGTGTAATCCACCTTGAGTTTAATGGTGCCTGCAAGTATGATTACGCGTCATTTTTCAGCCGCCCTTTAACACGTTCCTTGCCTCCATGGGCCGCGGCTGACCCAGACAGGAGGCTGAATAATCCGTAAGGAGCAATTCGATGCGTCATTACGAAATCGTTTTTATGGTCCATCCTGACCAGAGCGAACAGGTTCCGGGTATGATCGAGCGTTACTCTGCTGCCATCACTGGTGCAGAAGGCAAGATCCATCGTCTGGAAGACTGGGGCCGCCGTCAGCTGGCTTATCCGATCAACAAACTGCACAAAGCTCACTACGTTCTGCTGAACGTTGAAGCTCCGCAGGAAGTTATCGATGAGCTGGAAACTACTTTCCGCTTCAACGATGCCGTTATCCGCAGCATGGTTATGCGTACCAAACACGCAGTTACCGAAGCATCTCCGATGGTTAAAGCGAAAGACGAGCGCCGTGAGCGTCGCGATGATTTCGCAAATGAAACCACAGATGCTGAAGATGCTGGGGATTCTGAAGAGTAATCACTGATGGCCAACCGTCTGGTGTTGTCCGGCACAGTGTGCAGGGCGCCCCTTCGAAAGGTCAGCCCATCAGGAATTCCTCACTGCCAGTTCGTGCTTGAGCACCGTTCGATGCAGGAGGAAGCCGGGTTTCACCGGCAGGCGTGGTGTCAAATGCCAGTTATTATTAGCGGGCAAGAGAACCAGGCCGTTACTCACAGTATAACGGTCGGCACGCACATCACTGTTTCTGGCTTCATTAGCTGCCACAAGGCGCGAAATGGGCTCAGCAAAATGGTACTGCATGCCGAGCAGATTGAATTGATAGATTCTGGAGACTAGCCAAATGGCACGTTATTTCCGTCGTCGCAAGTTCTGCCGTTTCACCGCGGAAGGCGTTGTAGAGATTGATTACAAAGATATCGCTACGCTGAAAAACTACATTACCGAAAGCGGTAAAATTGTCCCGAGCCGTATCACCGGTACTCGTGCAAAATACCAGCGCCAGCTCGCTCGTTGCATCAAGCGCGCTCGCTACCTGTCCCTGCTGCCATACACTGATCGTCATCAGTAATTGGCCGCCGTCTATTAACGACTTAAGAGGATAAGGTAATGCAAGTTATTCTGCTTGATAAAGTAGCAAACCTGGGCAGCCTGGGTGATCAGGTTAACGTTAAAGCGGGCTACGCTCGTAACTTCCTGGTTCCACAGGGTAAAGCTGTTCCTGCTACCAAGAAAAACGTAGAGTTTTTCGAAGCACGTCGTGCTGAACTGGAAGCCAAACTGGCTGACGTTCTGGCGGCTGCTAACGCTCGCGCTGAAGCAATCAACGCACTGGGCACCGTTACTATCGCGTCTAAATCAGGCGACGAAGGTAAACTGTTCGGTTCCATTGGTACCCGCGACATCGCTGATGCAGTTTCTGCTGCTGGCGTTGCTGTGGCTAAGAGCGAAGTTCGTATGCCGAACGGCGTTCTGCGCACCACTGGTGAGCACGAAGTGGACTTCCAGGTTCACAGCGAAGTCTTCGCTAAACTGGTTGTCAATGTTGTTGCAGAGTAATTCATTACTCTGAAATAACACGAAACGCCGGCCTTGTGCCGGCGTTTTGCTTTTCTGCGCTGCAACTCTTGCCTTAGGTAGTCGCTATTTTTCAACCGATCTGGATAATGAATTAAAACACGATTTTAATTCAGGTGTCGGTAATGGAAATGGTCACACCCGCTCCACTTTTTACCCGTAAAAATGTTGTCTACGCTGGCGCAACGCTGTGTTGCCTGCTGTGGGGCAGTTCCTATCCGGCCATTAAAAATGGCTATGAAATCTTTCAGATTGCCACCGACGATATTCCGTCAAAAATCATTTTTGCAGGCTATCGCTTCCTGTTTGCAGGACTGTTGCTGCTCTTGTTTGCCATGGCGCAGCGCAAACCGATTGCCCGACTCAGCGGCCGCCAGTTTGGTCAGTTGACGCTGCTTGGGCTTACGCAAACCTCCATTCAGTACGCCATTTTCTACGTCGGCCTCGCCTTCACGACGGGCGTGAAAGGTTCGATCATGAACGCGACCGGCACCTTCTTTAGCGTGCTGTTGGCGCACTTTATCTACCATAACGACAAGCTGAGCTACAACAAAACGCTGGGCTGTATCCTGGGCTTCGCCGGGGTGATGCTGGTGAACTTCAATCACTCGCTGATGGATTTCACTTTCGTCTGGCAAGGGGATGGTTTTGTGGTGCTGGCGGCCTTTATTCTTTCGGCGGCGACGCTCTACGGGAAGAGGATTTCGCAGACGGTGGATCCGACCGTCATGACGGGCTGGCAGTTAGGCATTGGTGGGCTGGCATTGGTGGTTGGAGGCTATCTGACGGGCGGTTCACTGACCTTCCACGGGATTGAGTCTGTCGCGGTGCTGGGATACCTCACGTTGCTCTCCTCTGTCGCGTTTGCGCTGTGGAGCACGCTGCTCAAATACAACCGCGTGAGCATGATTGCGCCGTTTAATTTTGTTATCCCGGTCGCGGGTACGGTGCTGTCAGGTATTTTCCTCGGCGAAAATATTCTTGAGTGGAAATATGCGGTTGCACTGGTGCTGGTGTGTTTGGGGATTTGGTGGGTCAATAAGCGACATGCGTGAAAGCGACCGGCAGGGGTAACTCACCCTGCCGGGCAACAGGATTATCGGACGCGAATATAGCTGCCGTCCGACTGGCGGGTAAACAGGACCTGCTGGCCGCTGCCATTATCCACCGTCAGACCGGTCACCACGCCGTTAGCGTTCTGGCGAACCTGCACCATTTGTCCTGCCTGTAATGAACTGAGCGGTTTTCCCGCCCCTTCCACTTTTGACATCGCATACACTTCCGTTGCCGGAAGGTTATGGTCGCGGAACAGCTGTGCCAGGGTTTTCCCTGGTTCCACGCGATACGTGCGCCACTGTTGCTCAATGCCAGATGCGGTGTGCTCAGGAACGCTTTGCGCTTGAGACTGTGACTGCGGTTGGATTTGAACCTGTCGCTGCGGCTGTGGCTGCTCGTCAGGCTGATCTTCCTGCACGATTTCCGGGGCCTCAGGCGCGGCCTGGCCTGGATCGTTCACTGGTGGGGACGTGACAATCGGCGGTAGCGGCTGTTGCAGATTTCCCTGCTGCGGCTGGGACTGCGACTGCATGTCGAGTTGCGCTTCGCGGGTGACCTGCTGGTCAGGCGTGTTGTTAGCAGAAGGCAGCAGTAAACCGACGATCACCAGCGCAAAACCGGCAATAATGCCACGGCGGTGCAGCGGCGGCAGTGGATCCATCAGTCGAAAGTTATCCGGTGCATGCCAGATGTTCAGCAGTGTCTGTTTTAGTGCGAATCGCCCGGGCATGGGTAACCTCCTGCTCCGCGTTCCCTGTTTGCCCCTCAGTATATACATTATTTTGCCGAGACAAAGTTTTACCCAATGCGGCCTGGCTGATATGCTTCCCGCTGATTTTCATCCGATGAAAGGAAAGACCATGGCAACCCCGACTTTTGACACTATTGAAGCCCAGGCCAGTTACGGAATTGGCCTCCAGGTAGGACAACAGCTCAGCGAATCCGGCCTGCAGGGCCTGCTGCCGGAAGCGCTGGTCGCTGGTATTGCCGATGCGCTTGAAGGCAAACAACCTCAGGTGCCTGTGGATGTGGTGCATCGTGCGCTGCGTGAAATTCATGAGCGTGCTGACGCGGTTCGTCGCGAACGTTTTGAATCCATGGCGGCAGACGGCGTGAAGTACCTGGAAGAAAACCGTGAGAAAGAAGGCGTGAGCAGCACTGAGTCTGGTCTGCAGTTCCGCGTTCTGACCCAGGGTGAAGGTGCTATCCCGGCACGTACCGATCATGTTCGCGTGCACTACACCGGTAAGCTGATTGACGGGACTGTCTTCGACAGCTCCGTGGCGCGCGGCGAACCTGCTGAGTTCCCGGTTAATGGCGTTATCGCTGGCTGGATTGAAGCCCTGACGCTGATGCCAGTAGGCTCAAAATGGGAACTGACGATTCCTCATAACCTCGCTTACGGCGAGCGTGGCGCTGGCGCGTCCATCCCTCCATTCAGCACCCTGGTCTTCGAAGTCGAACTGCTCGAGATCATCTAAGCCCGCTGAATCCTCTCCCGGAAACGGGAGGGGAGCATAAAAATCAGTGTGAAATCCTTAAGTTGCCACTTTGTTAGCATTTAATCTTGCATTAAAGCCGCCGCAGTGTATTTTTGTGACCTGATTCGCGGTTACAGAGTGATATAACACTCACTTCAAACATCTTATTAACATTATATCCATTTCTTAGTATTCAACCCGCCGATTCTTACCTACTATCGATACGTTATTAAAAATGAAACATCGTCAGATGGATTCAATGGCCGCAGAGCCAGCATCACACAACAGGAACAACAGGAAGAAAATCACATGGTAGATCAGGCTAAAGACGTGGTAGCTGAAGAGGCTGGCACGGAACAATCGCTACGGCGAAACCTCACGAACCGGCATATTCAGCTGATTGCTATTGGCGGTGCTATCGGCACCGGTTTGTTTATGGGGTCGGGCAAAACGATCAGTCTTGCCGGACCGTCGATCATTTTTGTTTATATGATCATTGGTTTCATGCTCTTTTTCGTCATGCGTGCAATGGGTGAATTGCTGCTGTCGAATCTTGAATACAAATCTTTTAGCGACTTTGCGGCCGATTTACTCGGACCGTGGGCGGGCTATTTTACCGGCTGGACCTACTGGTTCTGCTGGGTGGTCACCGGCATGGCGGATGTGGTCGCCATTACCTCGTATGCGCAATTCTGGTTCCCCGGCCTTTCGGACTGGGTGGCTTCACTGTCGGTCATTCTGCTGCTGCTGGTGCTTAACCTCGCCACCGTGAAGATGTTCGGTGAGATGGAATTCTGGTTTGCGATGATCAAAATCGTTGCCATCGTCGGGCTGGTGATTGTCGGTCTGGTGATGGTGATGACGCACTTTACTTCCCCATCGGGTGTACAGGCCTCTTTTGACCATCTGTGGAATGACGGCGGCTGGTTCCCGAAAGGTATCAGCGGATTCTTTGCCGGGTTCCAGATAGCCGTCTTTGCCTTTGTGGGCATTGAGCTGGTCGGCACCACGGCGGCGGAAACCAAAGATCCGGAGAAATCCCTGCCGCGCGCGATTAACTCGATCCCTATCCGCATCATTATGTTCTACGTGTTTGCGTTGGTCGTGATTATGTCCGTGACGCCGTGGGGTTCTGTTGTGCCGGATAAGAGCCCGTTTGTCGAATTATTCGTGCTGGTGGGCCTGCCTGCGGCGGCGAGTATCATCAACTTTGTGGTGCTGACGTCTGCAGCGTCCTCGGCGAACAGCGGCGTGTTCTCGACGAGCCGTATGCTGTTTGGTCTGGCACAGGATGGCGTTGCACCGAAAGCGTTCGCCAAGCTCTCTAAGCGTGCGGTACCGGCGAAAGGGCTCACCTTCTCCTGTATCTGCCTGCTGGGCGGCGTGGTGATGCTCTATGTGAATCCAAGCGCGATTGCGGCGTTTACTATGATCACCACCGTGTCTGCGATTCTGTTTATGTTCGTGTGGACCATCATTCTGTGCTCATACCTGGTCTACCGTAAAGAGCGCCCGCAGCTGCATGCTGCATCCAAATACAAAATGCCGCTCGGCAAGCTGATGTGCTGGGTTTGTATGGCATTCTTTGTGTTCGTGCTGGTCCTGCTGACGCTGGAAGAGGACACTCGCCAGGCGCTGATTGTGACGCCGCTGTGGTTTGTGGTGCTGGGACTCGGTTGGCTTTATGCCGGGAAGAAACGTTTAGCTAAGTAATGGCTGTTCCCCTCTCCCTAACCCTCTCCCATAGGGAGAGGGAACTTGCTTGAGCCGGTTTGTTTTTCCTCCCTCTCCCTGTGGGAGAGGGGCGGGGAGAGGGCATCAGGCCGCGCGGAAGTTACTCCCCCGCTAAAGCCCTTGGAAACAGCACATTATTCTCAAGACTGATGTGCTCCATCAAATCGTCAATCAGTTCGTTGATACCGTTATACATCGCTTTCCAGGTGGTACAGGCTTCCGGTGGCGGCGTGACGTTATTGGTCACATGCTTAATCACTTCAACCAGTTCACCCGCTTCATCGTGCTCGCTTTCCATGACGCTGATCGGCCCCATCGACTGAGAACCCATGCCCTGTTTGATCATCGGGAACAGGATCTGCTCCTCTTTCATCATATGACTGGACAGCTCCTGATGCAGCGCCGTCAGATATTTTGCCAGGCCGCGCGGTACGTTAGGCTTATCGACATGGACGCGTTCCACTTTGGTGGCCTGCAGGATCAGCTCCGGGAGCTGTTCACGGTGGCGATCATGATAGCGAACCAGGATGTGATCGATAATTTCGGCCAGCGGTGTGTTGCGCCAGTCTTTTTCTACGGGGTTTTCGGCAAGCTTTGCAAGCTCCGCTTCAATCACCGCAACATCTAACGCTTTGCGTGCCGCGGCACGTTCCAGCGTCTGCTTACCGCCGCAGCAGTAGTCCATATCGTAGTGACGAAACAGCGCGGACGCACGTGGGATGGAGAGTGCCAGTTCACCTAAAGGTTGATCGCGAAAGGCCATAGCCGTTACCTCATCTGTAAAATATAAGATGCATATTAAATGCATCTTTAAGATAAAGGAATACCCCCTAATGGATAAGGCACTATTTTACTGGCTCTTCTTTCAACGTCTGCAGGCGGGGTTTTTCAGGCTTTGCCCGCACCGCAATCACCACGCCAACGACCAATAGCGCGATACCCGCCAGCGTCAACAGCGGCGGAAAGCTCTGGCGCAGCATAAAGGTGTACAGCAATCCCGCCAGCGTTTCGAACACAATCAGCGGCCCGACAATGACCGTCGGCAGACGCTGACTGGCGATGTTCCAGCACAGCGCACCAACCCAGGAACAGAACACGGCAATGGCGATCATCAGCGTGATAAACACGGCAGGACGTGGGCCAAAGGGGAGAGGAAATGCGCTTTCTGCGCCGTGCAGCCACAAGCACGCCAGCACGTAACCCAGCAGGGAAACAGGCAGCGTGACTAACGCTTGCGCGGTTGCCCACATCATCGGATGCTTATCGGGATTTTCACGCAGCCAGCGAGCGTTGCGCAGCGCGTACCATGCCCAGCAGGCAACAGAAATGAAGGCCAGAGCGATGCCGCTGCCGTAACGCTCCCAGCGAAAGCCCGGCAAGCCGTGACGCAATTCCGCAACGTTCACGCAGATCAGGCCTGTCGCGATGAACACCAGCGCGGGCAGCATCCGCCGCCACGACAGCTTGCCGTCACGATGGCTGTAGAGCCAATTGGCCAACACGGGAATAACCACCGGCAGCGTGCCGATAATCATCGTGGAAACGGGGGCCCCGGCACGTTGGATAGCACTGGCGAGACAGACGTAATACACCAGATTACCCATCATCGTCAGGGCCAGCGCCGTGAGCCAGTCACGTCTGCCAAGCTGTTTGAGTCTGACACGACCGAGCCAGGCCAAAGGCAGCGCGATAAGGCCCAGCGCCAGATAGCGTCCCATCGACTGCAAAACTGCGGGATATTCCGGCACCAGCAACGGCCCGACAAAAATCAGTCCCCACATCAGCCCTGCCAGCAGGGCGTACAGCACTCCACTCATCATCTTTCGCACCTTCTTTGTGAATCGGTGCAGTGTAGGGGGGCAAAAGGGCGCGCGTATTGTATGAGGTTGCGCATCAGCGCGGGAAAACCTGCTTCTGATAGCGCACCGGCGTGATGCCATAGCGGCGGGTGAAGGCGCGAGTGAGATGCGACTGATCTGTCAGGCCCGTTGCAGCCGCCACTTCTGCCGCCGGCATACCTCGGGTGAGGAAATTTTTCGCGCGCCACAGCCGGATGGCCATCAGCATTTGATGCGGTGTGACGTGATAGCGGGCTTTAAACTGGCGCTGGAAATGATAAGGGCTTAACGCGACAACGCTCGCTAAATCCTCCAGCGTGATGGTGTGCATGTAGTTGTCATGCAGATACTCGCGAATCAATTCGAAACGGTGCGCGCCTTCCTGTTGTTGCAGCCCATGGCGTGCTAAAGGGCGGAAGGTCTCAATCAGGTCGAGCAGCAGGCCTTTTTGCGCCAGCGGATCGTCGGTATTCCACAGACCGTAGATAAGCTGGCAAAGCTGAGAGGAACGTTGTACATCGTGACGGACAACATCGCTGAACCACCAGTGGCGGACGCCCGTCACCGCTTCCAGCAGCTCTGGCTCCAGGTAAACCATACGATAGCGCCAGCCGTCGGCGGTTGCCGCTTCGCCGGTGTGCAGTTCGTCCGGGTTCATGGTGACCACCGAATTTATCGGCGCAACGTGCTGCGTACCGCGATAGCGAAAGCGCTCTGCACCGAGCTCAATAGCCCCAATACCAAAAGCTTCATGGGTATGGGGCTCAAAAGCGTAACGGGAGATATGGGCGTGATAAAGCTCGACGCCGGGCACCTGCGCCAGGTGGCGAAAACTCGCACAATCTCTTTCGTCGATGAACTGTTCTGGAACGCCCTGCACCTGTACCTCCCGCACACTCTCCCGAGAGTATCGGAGATAGCCTGCGGGCACGCCACAAAAATTAACCCGTGGTTAACTTTTACAGGATCGCGTTGACGCTGTCAGCGAGCGACGTTGTCGGGCGACCGATCAGCGTGCTGAGCGTATGGCTGTCATCAAACAGGCCACCTTTTGACGCGCCCGTATCGGAATCTGCCAGCATATCGGCCAGACCCGCCGGAAGACCCACGCCTTTCAGCGCAGCGGAAAAATCGCCTTCGCTAAGATTCTGATAGCTCACTGGTTTACCGCTCTGTTTGCTCAGTTCAGCGGAAAGTTCGCTGAGAGTCCAGGCGGTGTCACCTGCCAGTTCATACACTTTTCCGTCATGGCCATCTTCGCGGATGACGCGGGCAGCCGCGGCGGCATAATCGGCGCGGGTGGCAGAGGCAATTTTGCCTTCACCGGCAGCACCGATAAACACCCCGTGCTCAATGGCAGGCGGCGCGCTTGCCAGATAGTTTTCGGTATACCAGCCGTTGCGCAGCAGGGCGAAAGGAATACCGGATTCAGCCAGCATTTTCTCGGTGGCAACGTGTTCCACGTGCAGGCCCAGCGGAGATTTATCGGCGTGCAGCAGACTGGTGTAGGCGATAAATTTCACGCCCGCAGCTTTCGCGGCACGAATAGCATTGCCATGCTGCTCGGCGCGTTTGCCTACTTCGCTGCCGGAAATCAGCAGCAGTTTATCCACGCCCTGCAAAGCAGCCTGCAATGAAGCCTGGTCGTTGTAGTCGCCCTGACGGACGTTTACCCCTTTATCGCTCAGGCCCTGAGCTTTTGCCGGGTTGCGAACAATGGCGACCAGCTGGCTGGCCGGAACGGTGTTCAGCAGGTTGTCGATAACGAGTTGGCCAAGCTGGCCGGTAGCGCCGGTGATTGCAATCATGGGGTGACTCCTTCGTGTTTGTCTTCAGTTATGATAAGCTAACACCCAAGCTAACTTTTAGTAAGTACGTACAAAAAGGTAAGTATGAAAATGGCGAATCCGACCCTCAGTGAGCAAATGCGCGACGGGAATTTATTTGCTGAACAGTGTCCCTCGCGTGATGTGCTTAAACACGTCACCAGCCGTTGGGGCGTGCTCATTCTGGTGGCCTTGCGTGACGGTACGCATCGCTTTAGCGATCTGCGCCGCAAAATGGGTGGCGTCAGTGAAAAGATGCTGGCGCAGTCGTTACAGGCGCTGGAACAGGATGGCTTTGTCGACAGAGTTTCTTATCCCGTGGTGCCGCCGCATGTGGAATATAGCCTGACGCCGCTGGGTGTGCAGGTGAGTGAGAAAGTGGAGGCGCTGGCCGACTGGATTGAACTGAATCTGCCGCAGGTGATGGCGAACTGGAACGAGCGTGCGGCATAAGTAGCCTGGCTGATTTTGTAGGCCGGGTAAGCGCAAGCGCCACCCGGCAATGAAATTACTTCGACAAATCGACCTGATACACCGCGAAACCAATCTCGTCGGTGCCCACCTGCTTCATCGGATACTGCGCTTTCTCTTTGATAAAGGCGGCGGCTTTTTCAGACGGTGAGGTTTCAAAACGGATATCCAGCGGCGTGGTGGAATGGATTGGCGCCAGACGCCAGTTGTTATCCGCTGCCGGGTGAATTTCACCATTTTTCTTCGACTCTGCGCCAATCCACGCAGCCAGCACCGAACGGTTTTCATCCGGGGAAGCGAAGGCGATATGGCTGTCACCTGTACCTGCGAACTTCCCGCCGTAGGCGCGGTAGTTATTGGTGGCGACCAGGAAGGTGGCTGTCGGATCGATAGGTTTACCCTTGAAGGTCAGATTTTTGATGCGCTCTGCGTCGGGATGCAGGCTCTGACATTCACCGTCATAGCGCGCTGGCTGAGTCACATCTATCTGATAATTCACACCGTCGATCACATCGAAATTGTAGGTGCGGAAATCAGCCCAGTTGATCAGCGACTGCGGCTTGCTGCTGGTTGGGTCAATCTGATTGAACTGTCCGGCGGAGCACTCCAGCCACTCCTTCACCTCTTTACCGCTGACTTTCATCACCACCAGCGTGTTCGGGTAAAGATAGAGATCGGCGGCGTTACGGAAGGTCAGCTGACCTTTTTCGACTTCGGTGTAGCTCGCCGGATCGTTTTTACGTCCGCCTGCTTTAAAAGGCGCAGCGGCAGAGAGCACCGGCAGTTTCGCCAGATCGGGGTCGCCCTGAATATAGTGTTCCACGTAGGCTTTCTGCGCCATATTGACGACCTGAACAGTAGGATCGTCCTGAACCAGCGACAAATAGCTGTACATGTTGTCCGAAGATTTGCCAACCGGTTTGCTGACGAAGGCGCGGGTCGCATCATGATCGGCTTTCAGGACATCAACCAGCTTGCTGTCTTCCGCGGCGAGCGATCTCTTTGCCACCGGATCGTAAATCGGGCGTGCTTCGGCTTTCGCCTGCGTCACCTGCCATTTGCCGCTGTCATTATTCAGCACCAAATCCACCACGCCCAAATGATCGCCCCACATGCCTGGCATGACCGCAGGCACGCCGTTCAGCAAGCCTTTATCGATATCAGCGCCTTTAATATTGGCGAAGTCTTTTGACGGAAACACGGCATGCGCGTGGCCAAACATGATGGCATCCACGCCCGGAACCTGGCTCAGGTAGTAAACAGAGTTTTCCGCCATCGCGTGATAAGGGTCTGCCGACAAGCCTGAGTGAGCGATGACGACGACCACATCAGCGCCTTTCTCACGCATTTCTGGCACATACTTGCGCGCGGTTTCGGTGATGTCGTTGACGGTGACTTTCCCGCTCAGGTTCGCTTTATCCCAGGTCATGATTTGGGGCGGCACAAAACCGATGTAGCCAATTTTCAGCGTCTGCGCCTTGCCGTCTTTATCAGTGACCTGTGTCGCTTTAATCAGGTAGGGCGTAAAGAGCGGCTTTTGGGTTTTAACGTCGAGGATATTGGCGTTAACGTACGGGAATTTCGCGCCATTGAGGGCTTTGTGCAGGTAGTCGAGGCCGTAGTTAAACTCATGGTTACCCAGGTTGCCCACGACGTAATCCAGCGTATTCATCGCTTTGTAAACCGGGTGCACATCTCCCATTTTTAATCCCTTCGCGGCCATATAATCGCCAAGCGGACTTCCCTGAATAACGTCGCCGTTATCGACCAGCACGCTGTTTTTGACTTCGCCGCGCGCGGCATTAATCAGACTTGCCGTGCGCACCAGGCCAAATTTTTCCGTCGCACTGTCTTTGTAGTAGTCAAAATCCATCATGTTGCTGTGAAGGTCGGTGGTTTCCATAATCCGCAAATCCACCGTCGCAGCCTGCACGCTGGCGGCAATCAGCGTGGCAAGGAGCGTTACGCTAAACTTAATCATCAGAGGGTCCTTTCATTGATCAGGGGCACAAAAGAGAAAAGGGTATACATCCTGTTGCTTACAGAAGTGTGAAGCTTGCCAGAAAAAAGTGTCAGGAAACGGGCATCGCTTCACAGATAGCGCAATTCGCCGCGATGGGATATAACTAAAACAATGAGTTAACACCACTGTAATCAAACCGAGGTGGAAAATGCTGGAACAGGTATGTCAGCTTGCACGGAACGCAGGTGAGGCCATTATGCAGGTCTACGAGGGCGCAAAGCCGATGGACGTGGTCAGTAAAGCCGATGATTCACCGGTGACGGCGGCGGATATCGCGGCCCATAAAGTCATTGTGGAAGGGCTGAGCGTGCTCACGCCGGACATCCCCGTGCTGTCTGAAGAAGATCCACCGGGCTGGGATATTCGCCAGCACTGGCAGCGATACTGGCTGGTGGACCCGCTGGACGGCACCAAAGAGTTCATCAAGCGCAACGGCGAGTTCACCGTCAATATCGCGCTGATTGATAAAGGCAAACCCGTGCTGGGCGTGGTATACGCGCCGGTGATGAAGGTGATGTATAGCGCGCACGAGGGCAAAGCCTGGAAGGAAGAGTGCGGTGTTCGCAATCAGATCCAGGTCCGTGATGCCCGCCCGCCGCTGGTGGTGATCAGCCGCTCTCATTCGGATGACGAGCTGACCGAATATCTCCAGCAGCTTGGTGAGCATCAGACCACATCGATTGGTTCGTCGCTGAAGTTCTGCCTGGTGGCAGAAGGGCAAGCCCAGCTGTATCCGCGCTTCGGGCCTACCAACGTGTGGGACACGGCAGCAGGCCACGCGGTAGCGGTTGCCGCCGGGGCGAGCGTTCACGACTGGCAGGGTAAAACCCTGGACTATACGCCGCGTGAATCGTTCCTCAACCCCGGTTTCCGGGTCTCGCTTTACTGACCTAGCAGCTTATGCAGCAGGGCAATCACCTGCTGCACTTCCTCCTGGGTTAACGCCCCGTCCTTCGCCCACGCCACGCGGCCTTCTTTATCCAGCACGATAATCGCCGAGCTTTCCTCTTCGAGCTGCCAGGACTGGCGCACTAAGCCGTTGCTGTCGACGATAAACTGCGACCAGGGGTAGAGCTTTTTATTGCTCTCAAGACTGCTGCGCACAAACATACCGGAACCGGGGATCGCGTCGTCAGTATTGACGATGGTCGTGGTCTGATACTTGTCATGTGGGAATTTTGCGGCCTTGATCGCTTCGATTAGCGTTGCGTTTTTCTCTTTTGCAGATGTACGGCCGGCAATATGTTGTACAACTCTCACTTTGCCAGGCAGCTGCGAGCTATTCCAGTTTTTATAGCTAAACTCATTATTATCAAGAATGAGTTCGCCACGATCGGCAATACCCACCGCGGGCACGCGCTGGCCGGTTTGCAGATTATGCGCAGCGGCAATCAGCGGCATTAACAGGCATGAAATCGCCATCAGCTTACGTAGGGTCATGGTGTTTTCCTTATTTTATGCAGGTGATCCGACCACTTGTTCTGAATAGTAATCATAAGTGTGAATGATGAGGTTTTCCCGCAATAGCGATGCCAGATTGCGGGCGACCGCACATAACCGCGAGAAAACGAAGGTTTATACTGCGTTCCTCGTATATCTGGATAGAACATTCTTAAATATTGTCATCAAACGGTAAATAAACATCTACAGACTGGGGCACCCGGTCCAAATGGACTATAGTTTTAGTGCATTAATTTTGCGCCCCCAGGAACGCGGAGCCAACTGTGGCGACGTCAGGGCGTAAGCTCAGCAGGAGACAACAATGAAAATTTTCCAACGCTACAACCCGCTTCAGGTGGCGAAGTACGTGAAGATCCTGTTCCGTGGACGGTTATACATCAAGGATGTGGGCGCTTTTGAGTTTGATAAGGGCAAGATCCTTATCCCAAAAGTGAAGGACAAACAGCATCTTTCTGTCATGTCTGAAATTAACCGTCAGGTTACGCGTCTGCAAACCGAGATGGCGTAATCAACAACGTGCTATGCAGTAACCGTAGTAAAAAAAACGGCTCCCGTGAAAAGGAGCCGTTAGTGTTTCTGGCGTACAGTGAGCTCCACGAAGCCCAGTATCATAAGAAACCTTTATTGGACAAAGCGGCAGGCCCTTGTTTGTATGTTGCTAATATGTAACACATTAACGAGTAATCAGATGTTCACGATCAAAACCGACGATCTCTCTCATCCGGCCGTTCAGGCGTTAGTGGCCTACCATCTTTCCGGCATGCTGGAACAGTCTCCACCCGAAAGCAGCCATGCATTAAATGTGCAAAAACTACGCGATCCGGCAGTGACCTTTTGGTCGGTGTGGGAAGGGGAGCAGCTTGCAGGCATGGGGGCGCTTAAGCTGCTTGATGATACACATGGCGAGCTGAAATCCATGTGCACCGCACCCGATTTTTTGCGACGTGGCGTCGCGAATCTGATTGTGCAGCATATCCTGCAAATCGCGGATGACCGGTGCCTGCAACGTCTGAGTTTAGAAACAGGCACACAGCCAGGGTTTGCCGCCTGCCATCAGCTTTACAGCAAGCACGGTTTCGTTGACTGCGAACCGTTTGCTGACTACCAGCCCGATCCCAACAGCCGTTTTATGACGTTGGTTTTGCGTGGTGAAAATGAAGCATTGTGATGGGGTTGGTGTTTAACTAAAGAGCGCTGCGTTTTTCTGGTTGGCTTCTGGGGGGGGGGTGGCTTGAACTCATGGTCCCTTAGTGTCAGGCAGGTATATGATTGCGTCTAGCGATCTAAAGAGTTATAAAAAGCATAAAAGGTAGAATTGAGAGATTTTCATGAACCGGCAGCCATTTACTTCATCAGCACTTAAGCGAAATTTAAGTGAGAGCGAGAAGATTTATTATTTTAGTAAAAGTAATAGTGAAGAATTAGAATTGCTAATTAATGATGCAGTGTTAATTGCTGATGAAAATTTTCGTTCTGGGGTGAGTGTAAAAAAGTTAAATATCAAGGGGCGTTGTGTTTATTCCGCGTCTAATTTAAAAGAGAAATTGATACTGAGGCATTGTAATTCTAACCTGAAGTGTCTTGAATCATTATTACCTAAACAAAGAAATAAAATAATCGATGAATTAAAGATTTACCTTAAGGAAGGTACGAAGTTTAAGGTTTATCGGCTAGATATAAAATCTTTTTTTGAATCCATTCAATTACCTCAGCTTTTTAAATATATGCATGCTGAGTCGAGATTATCTCGACATACAAAAAATCTGTTAGAATGGTATCTTAAAGCTTGTGAGCGTATTCATGAAACACAAGGTTTACCTAGAGGACTTGAAATTAGTCCGATGCTATCCGAATTATATTTATCTGAGTTTGACCTTAACATCAATAGGCATGCCGAAGTATTTTATTACTCTCGATTTGTAGATGATATGGTGATTGTTTCAAGTGGAAATGAAGAACAAGCCTCTTTTATGAAGCAGGTAGAAGCTTTCCTTCCGGATGGTTTGAAACTAAATAAAGATAAGCTAAACATTTCCCCATTGATTCCTAAAAGAAGTAAAGGTGATAATAATAGTAACAAATTACTTCATAAATTTGATTTTCTTGGTTATTCTTTTTCAATTATAGATACACCAATATCAAAAAATGCAGTAAACATTATATATAGAAGTGTAGTTGTTGATCTTTCAAGTAGTAGATTAAAAAAAATAAAGACCAGAATATCAAGATCTTTTTATGCATTTAAAAATAATGGTGATTATAAATTATTACTCGACCGGATTTCTTTTCTAACAAGTAATCGAGATTTAAATAGAAAAATTAAATCGTTAAGTTCAATAGAGAAAAGCAAGATCAGTACTGGGATATATTATAGTAATGCAAGGTTAGATGTAAACTCTAAGGCATTAGAGCAATTGGATGATTTTTTAATATATTGCGCGATGTCAAATAGAGGACGATTAAGTAATGTTTCCAACTATTCATTGAGTTTAAAACAAAGAAAAGAGTTATTGCGAAATAATTTTACAAAAGGTTTTTCTGAAAGAGTTTATAGGAAATACAATTTTAAACGCTATACAGAGATTACAAAAATATGGCTCTGAAAAAGAATATTAAACTGGATAAGAAGGATCATACCAGAGCTTTGTTGTGTGATACTCTTCCAGCAGACTGCCCAATTATTTTCTCAAATGATGGGCTTTATGTGAATCTGGCAGATTTTGAAGTTAACTATAAAGCATCAGCAGATTTCACTCCTCTTTCATCCTTCTTAAAAAACATCATCAATCCTTCATTGGATTTTTCTATCCCTGTTGATGAAAGAGAGCAAAAGAAGAAAAAACAAAGTTTTCCTTTCGGTTACTGTATTGTTAAGGATACTTTTAGCTTAAGACATCTTTCTTTAATTCATCCTAGATCTCAGCTTAATTACTGTGAATTTTACAAAAACTATTCGTCAGTTATAACCTACAATGCATCAAAAAGTAATTATTCAATAAGGTTTCCTAGGAAGGTTGCTAATTCATTTTTTTTATATGAGAGGAACGATTCGGAAAAATATAAGGGGGAGGACATTGAAACTACTGAAGATGAATTAATGAGGAGATATTCGTCTTCATATTTTTCTTATGGTGGCTTCAACAGGATATATAAACTATTTCAAAGTAAACTTTTTTTTGAGCTTGAGAAAAAATTCTCAACAATGTGGATGCTGGATGTATCGCATTGTTTTGATAGCATTTATACTCATTCCGTATCGTGGGCTTTAAAAAGTAAAGCTTACATTCGTAAGCATATAGCTAATAGTAATCAGTTTGGACAAGAGTTAGACACGCTGATGCAGCGAAGCAATAATAATGAAACTAATGGTATCCCAATAGGATCAGAGTTTAGCAGGGTATTTGCAGAATTGATCTTCCAACGTATCGACAATAATATTGAGTCGGAACTTATGGGTGAGCATGGTTGGGTAAACACCAAAGATTATGTTATCTTGAGGTATGTAGATGATTTTATTGTATTTTGCAACAATGAGTCGAATGCTGAGATAATATCTAAAACTATTAACGTGAAGTTAAATGAGTTTAATCTTCAATTAAATACAAATAAGTTCAAAAAATATACTAGACCATTCTGCACCAGCAAAACTGGATTGATTATTAAGATTAATGAATTAATTCAAAATTTAGAATCAAAATTATACGAAAAAAACGATGGTATTATTACGCTTAGTAAAATAAGAAATAAACATGATTTAAAAGTTTATATGATTAATAATATTAAAT